>NZ_LNNB01000001.1 GCF_001747895.1 Staphylococcus equorum
ATCTGGCATTGTTATATCGCCATCAGTGAGTAACAAGACTTTACTGTTTGGTAATACTTTTTTATTTGCAGTTACCGATTGTTTTGTAATTTTCTCACCGTCACCAATAACGATTGGTTCTAACGATTTGCTATTCACTTTATCTTGCGCTTTTTGAGTTTCTTGACCTTCAACTTCAGGTACTTCACTATATTTAACATCTGACTTGTCTTTAGCTTCTTTA
>NZ_LNNB01000002.1 GCF_001747895.1 Staphylococcus equorum
TTTTCTCGGCATAAATGCGTGCTCTACTTTTTATTTTTAATAACCTTGATAGTAAAAAATGCCATTCCAATACAAAACCACATACCTATAATCGATAACCACATAACAGTCATAAAACCACTCCTTTTTAGCAAACTTTATCACAAGAACTATTTAAATTTTAAATGCCTTTATTTTGAATTTTAAGGGGGTATTTTAAAGATTTAGGGGTAAATCATATAGTTTTATACCTAAAAACGTATATAAGCTCTTAAAACGCAAATGTGAGCCAAATAAATATATTTTAATTACACCAACTAAAATTTGAGCAAAACCAGTGACTAATTTTTTTAGACACTGCCCATCTATATGCAAACTTAAAAGTTAGCAAAATGGGCAAGAAAAAAATAAACACTGCCCAGTTACGCACAAAATTATTTTTTGCGGTAAAAACTGGGCAACCATGCCGGTTGAACGCTATAGTTCCCGCAGGGGCAAAAAAGCATAAAAAAACGCTAGCTTAAAGGCTAACGTTTTTGTTTTTGTTTTATAATTTGACCAATCTTTGCAATAGCTACTAAAACTAATATTGGTATAAATCCAATGATAAATGGACTCAACATATTAAAAACTCCTGATTTTTTAAGTAATAATTTTGTTTTTCAAAATTCCAAATTGCAGTAATTGAATGTGCTTTTTCTTCTTCGTCTGTTGTTTTATCTTCATCACTTGTATTAATCAAATTGCCATCTTCGGCATCGTCTAAATTTAAAATTTTATGTTTTTGTTTAAGCAATCCACCATAACTCAACATACGTTTTCGATATAATCCTTTTTCTAAATCATTAACAATCTCTGAATCTTTTTCGCTATCTCCAGTTAAATAATCTGATGACTTAACCGAATATTTCGAGGTCTCCTTGATTGCTATAAAACCATTTGAACTATTGATTAAAGATATTATGTTGTGTCATGTTTTGACGTCGCATATAAAGTGCATGTGTTTCTTCGAATTCAGCTTTAATGGATTGCATTAAATAACCTTGCATAGCTTCAACGGTTTCATTCTTTTGTAGCAGCATCGCTTTAAAACGTTTCAACACACTGACAATTTCAAACTCAACATCTTCTAAACGGTAATAGGTATCATGTGCATTATTAAATGATTTCTTACCTTTGAGTAATACACTTTTAATAATCCGAATTTCTCTAATTTCAAATTTACTTAAATAGTCTTGAAGTTGTTGTGGCAATTCTTCGAGTACTTGGAACTTAAGCGCATCATTATTAAATTCGGTTTGTTGATGATTTGTATGATCCGAATGATTATTGTTTATTGGATTGTTGTATGTATCATTCACATCATACGTATCATTATTCTCAGTCTCTATATAATCAGTATTACTTAAGTCAGTATCATTAGACTGTGAATTTGGAAGTTCTTGACCACTTAAATTCATAGTTCTAGAACTTCCAAATTCATTGTTCTGGAACTGTGAATTTGGAAGTTCCTTGGTACGACTGCCTTCAATATCATAATTGGGTTTTAATAGATACAATCTATTGGGTTTATTAAGGCCAACACGTTCTTGAGTTAGTAAATTAAAATTTACTAACTCTTTTTTCAATTTTATGATTTTTTGTTCTGCATAACCTAAGTATTCGCACAAATGTTTATTACTGAAAATAAAGTAAATGTTATTATTTTTATCTACCCATTCATTTTGGATGGATAATTCAAAACGATCTTTTAATAATGCATACATAATTTTGGCTTCTGCTGACATTTTCTTAAAATATGTATCTTCAAATAAATATTTAGGGAGTTGATAAAACCTTTCAGTTTTTACTTGTGATAAATTGTATTTCTCAAAATTGGGCATAATAAAAACCTCATTTCCACTTTTTTTGGATTGAGGTAATAAAACAATTTTTACGTAAGCTATATGTTTTGTGCTTGCACTTAGATGATTAGATATATATAATACAAGTATCAAAAAAATATATAAACAAACGAATGCGAATCGTTTTATTACCGAGAGTCGATGCTACGCCAATAGCATCGACTCTTTTAATATTCATAAAGTAATATTAACACTTTTAAGGTTGTATATAAAGCGTTTTAAGTATAGTCAGAAGCGCTTTATAACCTCAAAATAATAGAATTTATTAATTTAGTGCCTAATTAGGCACTAAAAATACCCAATAGGTGGCTAATTAGGCATTTAGGTACTAAAATAGGTGGTAAATTTAGGTGGTAAAAGATGAAAAAATATTTGTTAGGTGGTAAAATTTAGGTACTAAATTAGGCACCTAAAGGTGGATGTTATGAAAACTATTAAAATGGTTGCTGATGAATTGGATGTAACTAAACAAACTATTGTTAATAATGCTAAAAGCTTAAATATATCTTTTGAAAAAGAAAATGGAATTAATTATATTAATGATAATGATTGTTTGAAAATTATAGAAAAAATTACTAAGAAAGAAAGTACAACGCAAAATAAAGAATCCGTAAAAAAAGAAATGTTTGATGAAAATACTGCAGAAGTTGAAAAGCATATATATAATAATTCAAATAGTTCTGAGACATTAAAAACAAAAGCAAATGAATTAGAAAAGCAAATAGAAATCTTTGAAACTAGAGCTAAAAATGATGAAAAATATATTGAGAATCTAACTAAACAACTAGACCAACAAAATAGCAATGTTAATACATTAAATAAACTGTTGGAGAATCAACAAATTTTAGCTTTGGAAAGTAATAAAAAAATTCAAAAGCTAGAACATCAATTAGAAGAAGAACGACAGCTTAATTATTCTTTTGATACAACGACTAATGATAGACAAAACGTTAATGCGCAAGAAGCAACTTTTACTGAAGAATCTCCAAATATCAACCAACAACAAAAAGAAAATCAGCCATCAGAAACAGAAGTGGAACATACAGATATACCTGAAGATAAAAAGGTTGAAAGTATAAAAGAAGATGAATTACCAAAAAATGATAAATCATCTGAAGAAATCAAGAGTGAGCCTGGTGATAGGGAAGAGGAAGTACCTAAAAAGGGGTTTTGGAGTCGTTTATTTGGTAGCTAATATAAAAAAGGCACTAAAAGGTTATAACCTTTTAGTGCCTTTTTTATATAGTGACAACTTCTGATAATCATCGGTTATGTTAATAAATCAATAGTGAAAATCATTTTCATTTTAAATTTAAGTTAATTTATCAATAAATTTGGACATAATATTTATTTTTTTAAATGAGATAGTATTTCAATATTGCTATTTGAATAAAGTTATATAACCTATATAATGAGGAAGAATAATTAGAAGAAAGGTGAATTTAATGAAAAAGGTAAGGTATAATAATTTAAATAACAAAACCAGATTAAATCATCAATTTAAATTTTCTAGTGTGGCCCTTATTATTAGCACTTCTTTAATGGGATATAGTGTGACTTCAACGCCATCAGTAGAAGCAAAAGATAAGGCTGATTTAAATATTGAGACACATTCGAATAGTGAAAATACGCTAGAAAAACGCATTCAAGAAGGTAAAGAGAAAATTGATAAACTAAAAAACATTAAAGATAGTCATAAAGATGCTTCTATTAAAGAAATTATAAAAGCTAAAAGTACAGAAGAAGTTGAAGCAATATTGAAGAAAGCAAAAAAGGTTGATAATAAAATCATTGAACAGAATAAAGTGCAGAGTCATTTAATTGAAAATGACAAAAAGGAAGTATCTGAAGATAAGGAAAGTGTAAAAAGTGAGTTAGATGGTCAAAAAAATATAGCTTCTTCTGTTAAAGAAAAGTCTAACCATATTGAAGAACAAGATAGTAATGAATTGTTCGATCAAGAAGGTCTGCAAGATAATACGTTTGATGCTAATTTAAATCAAAGAGATACAAAGCAAGATACAGCTCATTTGTTTGATGATAGTGTTAATTTTTCCAATTTAGTTGATAGGGGTAAACTAAATGAAGAAAGTAAAGATATAGCAGATATGAATGATAGTGAAGAAAATAAAAATACGACTTCAGAAAATGACAAAAGCGCTGTTAAAGAAAACAACCAAGACGGTTTAGCATTTAAAGATACATCTAATACTGAGAGTAATCAAATGCAACAATCAGACGAAATTAAAAAAGACATCGATAAAGTTACGACAAACCATTCAAAAATAAAAGATAATTTAGATTATTATGTCGAAAATAAAGAAAATAATTTAAAGATATTGGATTCAAAGCTTTCTGAACGAGACTCAATATCTGCTAAAAACAAAGAAAAATTGAAAAAAGAAATAGAAAAAACGCAACAAAGTCTAAAGAAACAAAATGACGTTGTATTAAATCATTTACAATCTGTAAATAATAAAGAACAAGCTGTAAAAGATATTGTTAGTGGTACTTTTGATGAAAAGAGTGCACAATCTATTTTAGAACGTATAGATACAAAAGGTAAAACAGATCAACAAATCGCGAGTCAAGTTGTTAGTGAGTTAGATAACTTATCTACTACTACGAGTGATGATATTTTAAAATCTATGTTTGATAAAACATCTGATAAGCAAGAACTTATTAAAACGATACTATTAACTAAATTTGATCATATAGATACATCAAAAATCGTTGGTGAAATAATGCGTAAAAATCCGAGTAACGAACAAATTGTAGCTTTAATCAAACATCATTTTGGGGACAATGTTACAAGCGATGATATTTTAGAAAATATATTGGACCAATCTCATGATAAACGTAAAGCTTTAGAAACAATGCTAGCTACGAAATTAAATGATGCTAAAGCTAAAGCGCTTGCTGACGTTATTGCCAAAAAAGAAGATTCTAAGCATAACTTATTAAATCTAATGAAATCGGGAATTAATAATGAGTTGAATGATTTATTAAAGGCTGATAAAGATATAAGTAAATTTAAAGATGATATGCATGGTTTGTTTGAACCATTAAAATATACGCCAAGTTTATCAAATAAATTTGATGGGAGTTTGTTAGACAGAGATGAACAGATGCGAAAATTAAGTGGAAATTCAAAATTACTTGGTACACCAAGTCTATTTGACGATTTATTCAATAGAAATAGTATATTAGATGGAATTAAGGATATATCTAATCCTTCGCCTGGTCGTGCTTTATCTCTAGGTGATTCCTCGGGTAGCTTTTTAAGTGGTTTATTTGACAATAATGGTGATTTTTCTTTACCTGATACAGGAACAGTAGTAAAAAAATCAACGATTCCATTAGGGATTCTACTTTTCATTATAGGTGGTGGATTAATATGGTTCACCAAACGAAATAAATCGAAAAATTGTAAATATTAAATTATAACGTATTTAGTACGAGTTAATTCATATAGTATATTTAAAATGCTCCATTCAAAGTGAACACTAGTAAGTGGAACTTTGAATGGAGCATTTGTATTTTGAATGATTAAAAGTTAAATTAAACACTTTAATAAATAAAATAAAGGGAATATTTAAATTTACTAGTTATTACCTGTAATGTAACTCAATTCAGTTGCAGCATCTGCATCAATTGTTCTATAAGAAACGATACCAAGTCCTTTAATGTTTGATTCTGATATAACGATAGAACCATCATCGTTAACTTTTTCTACAAAAGCTACATGACCGTAGATCTGGTCTGCTCCTTGTTGACCTGCCTCAAATACAACGGCAGTGTGAGATTTTGGTGTTGAAGAAACAGCATAATCTTTTCTTTCTGCTCGATTATTCCAGTTTCGTGCGTCGCCTAAATCACCACTCACATATTTGTCGAACTGTGCCATGCGATTATAAACATACCATGTACATTGCCCATGAGGATAAGGAGAGTCATTTGTTGTTTCTGAAAATGGTTTGAAAGCTGAATCATAATCATCGTTGTTCGCTTTGTAGTTATCTAAATCAGGCATTTTTTTATTATCAAACTGTGTTAAGTCATAGTGGTTGATAATACTATTTAATTTGTCCGCGTATTGTGAATCAGTCGCGTATGTAGTAGCCAAATGCATTGTTGCTGAACGGTAACTATAAGCTTCACTTTTCCATGTTGGTTTATAAATGTCCTGATTACCATCGATGCCGTGTTTGATTAAATTGGCATAATCTTCCAATGATTCTTTTTTGCTTGGATAGCTGCGGAAGTTTGCTGAAATTTGGAACGTATGGTTGCCATTATCTTCGAGTGTATTAAATGTAGCCGACTGACCTTCATAAGCTCCTTTTATTCCAAATAAATTGAAATGGGGTGAACTAGCAAGATCGCTAGTGCCTGAGTCAGATTCTAATATGGCTTGGGCAATCATAACAGATGCATAAATATCTTCATCTTGACCTATGTCGTGAGCGTCTTGTGCAACTGTTTTAATAAAATCTCGTGTATTTTTACTTTCAGTAATTGTTATATCGTTAGAATTGTTATTATCATCCGCTAAATTTGGCAATTGTTGGAAAGTTGCAGTAGATCTGATGTTTGATTGGTTTATGTCGTTTTCAAATGATTGAGCTGGCTTTTCTTTTTTAGCTAATTGTGATTCAGAAGGTAATTGAGGGTTAGCATTTGTATTCGATGCCTGTTTCTCAGAATTATTTTCCTTACTTTTACTATTTCCATTTGATAAATCATCTTTTTTAGCATCATATTGTTTTTTATTATTTTTAGCATCTTCACTATACTCGTCTAAAATTGCATCTAATACTTTATCGTCAGATTTTGTATCTGATTTATCAGCATTTTCGTTATCCCTATTGGCATTATCGTTTTCAGTAGCAGGTGTGTCATTATCTTTGTTGTCTAGATCATCAGCATCATTATTTGCTTCTTCATAAGATCGATCTTGTTGGGAGGATTGTTTTGACTCACCATCATCTTTTTTTTGATTTTTATCAACTGGAAGTTTGTTTGATTCAGTCTTATTATCTATATCATCGTTCTCTGACTTCTCAGATGACTGTACATCATCAATGTCATCTTGTAGTGAACCCTTATCTGAACCCTTATCACTATTTTTTTCTAAATTGTTAGTATTTGATTCGTCACTATCATCCGAATATGTCGTATTTGGATTTATTTGATCTATAGATGTATCATCATTTTGACTGTCATTCTCCTCGTTTTGTACATCGTTATTCTCTATAGTAGAAGTTTGTTTTATTTTATTGTTAGAGAACAGTTGATTTAATAATTCAGATAGCCCATCATTGTCACTCTTAAAAGGTTCTGGCTTGAAAACATTCAAACTATCATAAGACGATGAATCATTAAATGAATTTTCAAATGAACTCGGTATTTTTTCGTTGAATGATTCATTATCAGAAGTTTTATGTCTTTTATTATTAATATCTTCTGTAGTCCTTTCATCTTTTGTACTATTTAACTTACTCTTGCGTTCACTATTTTCCTTTTCATCACTAGACTTATTCTTTTCATCATTTCCATTTTTTGATGAATGTGATTGCTTAGCTTGCTCCTCATCTTCTTCCTTATACACGTCATTTGATTCAGAAGTTGTGGCACTTTTTTCTAAAGATTCGGCACTAACATCGTTGATAGAAAATGATGGAATAAGTAAAGAAGTTGAAAGCAAACAGACTAATAATTTTTGTTGCTTCATGAAAATACCTCTTTTCTAAAATATATTACTTTGCTATGTACAAACTATGGTTTGTCTTGGTACACTGTAAACAGACTTATATTTAGTTGATACCTATCAACCATAAAATAGATAGATCTCATTAATGTATTCAGTATATCAACTTATATGAAATTAACAAATAGTAATTTTAAATTTATGTAAGAAAAATCAATAGATATAGTTTTAGAGGTGTATGAATGAAGAATGCAATAAAATTATTTATAATGGATTTGAAAAAGATTGCTAAGACGCCTGCTGTTTTAGTGATTTTAGGAGGTTTAGCACTTCTTCCTTCTTTTTATGCTTGGTTTAACTTAGAAGCGACATGGGATCCATACGGTAATACTAAAAATATTAAAGTGGCTGTTGTAAATGAGGATAAGGGAGATACAGTTAAAGATAAAAATGTGAACGTGGGCAATAAAATTACCAATAAACTAAAGAAAGATGATAACTTTGATTGGCAATTTGTAAGTCGAAAAAAAGCCGATCATGATTTGAAGATGGGCGATTATTACGCGGCCATTTACATACCAGAGAAGTTTACACACCAAATTACCGGCACACTTCGAAAAAACCCACAGCAAGCAGACGTAGAATACAAAGTGAATCAAAAACTTAATGCGATTGCGCCTAAAATGACAAATGCAGGGACGAGTGCCATTGTTCAAAAAGCAAATGAACAATTTAATGAGACAGTAACAAAAGCATTATTAGATGAAGCAAATCGACTTGGCGTGAAACTTGAGGAAGAAATTCCAACCATAAATAAAATTGAAGATGCAGTATCTAAAGCTAATGATTCTATACCCAAAATTAATGATTTCGCTGATAAAATAATATATTTAGATGAAAATCAGGATGAAATTGACAATTATGCTGATGAATTTAGAGCGTTAGGAAATCATAAAGATGAGGTTATAGATGCTGCAGATAAATTAAACCAAGTTAATGCGGCCATTCCGACATTAAATGAGCGAGCTAAATTGATATTGGCATTAAATGACTACATGCCAAATATTGAAAATGCCTTGAATGTTGCATCTAATGATGTACCAGAAGCTTTTCCAAAAATTAATCGTGGTGTCGACCTTGCAAGCGCAGGGGTTGACGCAGGGTTACAAGACCTGAATGAAGCGCAAGGATATTTACCTGCAGTGCAACAGCGTGTCGAAGGCTATCAAGAAGTCGTTGATAATGCACAAGAAGCAAATAAAAATGCTAATAATCGATTACAAGAAAATGTTGAAACTGAGCAGCAAAGCTCTAAAGGGTCAGATAGTTATTCAAATATTAAAACTTCGCAAATAAGTAATGGTAATAGCGACAATGCTGGGAATAATCAAAATGGAACAGCAATAAGTAGTGAAGATGTAAGCGCAATGGAATCTTCACTATCAAAATCATTATTATCTTTATCCAATTATACCGACAAACAAGCGGAAAGTAGTCAAGAAGATATTAATGCGCTAAAAAATGTCACTTACGGTATTATATCTACAGATAAGCCAAAAGATTTCAAAGAAACTTTAGATAATATTAAATCTAGACTTGAAGTAACAAGTAAGTCCAATCAAAAATTTATAGATATATTATCAGAGCTTGAAGATAGAGAAAAGGTAGATCTTTCTGATGAGATTAAGGAGTTAGAATCAGCAAATAATAGAATTAATAATTTAATTAAGACACAAAATCAACTTAGTGAAGCACTTTCGAATGGAAGTTCTGGTAAAGAAGAAGCAGTAGAATTACTTAAAGAAATTCCAGGCGTGAATAGTAGCTTAGATGATTTAAGAAACTATATTAAGTCAGAACTAAACCAAAAATTATTAGATGTATCTAATGATGTGATGTCATTATTAGATGACGGCGATATAAAACTATCAACTGTTCAATCGAAATTAAACACAATTGATCAAGTTATAAATTCAGGAGAAAGTATTTTAACTACTGGTAAGGATAGAATTGAGACGATTCAAAGTGCACTACCAGTCATTGAGCAAAGATATATGGATGCAATGTCTATTGCTCAAAATTATTATCCACAATTTAAACAAAGTGTTTCTAACGCAGCATCATTTATTGAAAATGACTTGCCAGGTTTAGAACAACAGTTATCTGATACAACAGCAACTGTGAACAATACAATACCTACACTGTTTAATCGCTATGATAATTTGGTAGATATTTTAGATACAAATCAACCACGTGCAAAAGAAAGCTTACACAATTTGGCAGATTTTGCACGTAATCAATTACCAGATGTTGAAAAAGATCTGGCTAAAGCGAACAAACTATTTGATGAGATTGAAGACGACGATGCAGTGGATAAAATGGTAGACCTATTGAAAAATGATTTGAAAAAACAAGCTAATGTAATCGCAAATCCAATTAATATAGATCAAAAAGACATATTTCCTGTGAAAGACTACGGTTCAGCAAGCACACCATTTTACACAGCATTAGCAATATGGGTAGGAGCTTTATTACTGGTAAGTTTATTAACGACAGATAATAAACATAAATCATTAGAGCCACATCTAACGACAAGAGAAATTTATCTAGGAAAGAGTGGGTTGTTCTACACGTTGGGTATTATCCAAGCACTCGTCGTATCAATTGGAGATATAGTGATACTGAAAGCGCAAGTTGAATCTGTTGTATGGTTTATTGCTATATCAGTATTCTCATCACTTGTATTTATTTCAATTGTATATACTTTAGTGTCATTGTTAGGAAATCCAGGGAAAGCAATTGCAATCATCTTCCTTGTACTACAAATAGCAGGTGGTGGAGGAACCTTCCCTATCCAAGTTACACCAGAGTTCTTCCAAGTCATTCACCCTTATTTACCTTTCTCTTATTCAATAGATGCTTTAAGAGAAGCAGTTGGAGGACCTGTACCTGAAATTTTAACTAAAAAATTAGTGATACTTTCATTATTTGGTATAGGATTTTTATTAATTGGTGTTATCTTTAAACCAATTACTGATCCATTGATGAGAAAAGCAACTGAAAAAGCTGAAGAAAGTGATGTAATGGAATAAAGTTATTATGCTTATAATAAGTAATATTTAATTTTTAAAAAATCAATGATGGTTGAAAAACGATAGTTTAGTAAGGAAGGTTAATATGGATCATAAAGAGGGGAACTTAGAAATAATAATTAACCAATTCTATGATGCTACAGCGAATATTAATAAAGCAATTACTAACATGGTTAAAGAATTGGAACCAGGTCGTTACTTATCTTATGAACAAATAGAAACAATGTATTTTATTCAGCATAATGAAAAAGTATCGATTAACGACTTAGCAAATAAGCAACGTATTTATAAGACAGCTGCATCAAAACGTGTTAAGAAGCTAGAATGCAAAGGTTATGTGCAACGAGTTTATTCGAATGATAAACGTACTAAATTAGTGAGTTTGACGCATAATGGAGAATGCTTATTAAAAAAAATAAAAAACAACTTAACAAAAGAAATAAAATTACTTTTGTTAAGTTGTTTTGTTAGAGAAGATTTTGAAAAATTTATGTATCAGCTCATGAATTTTGAAAAGACATTTTTAAAAAAGTACTACTAGAGTAAATTAATTCCACTAAATTAAAGTATCCACTTTAACTTAGATGTTTGAAAAATAAAAATTCATCGTTTATTAATAGTAATCATATTAAAATTACTTTTCATATTGTAAAAATATAATTTTATTTTCTAACATAATATATAAATTATAAAATTTGTTTAGTTAGTTTTATATTGAAACCGACTATTTATTACTCGAAAGACCGTTTCATAAATCGATAAACAGATGCATGGAATAAATAAATTTGCTCAAGCTTTTTCAAATCAAAATAGCTAACAGTTGAAAAATTTAATAAGTATTACCATATAAGTTATACTAAAGTAACAATAGGATAAGTAAGCCACAAGAAGTTTTAAAACAAAGGAGAGATTCAAATGACAGTAGATATTAAAAATTATTTGGATGAGAATTATGGTTTGTTTATAAACGGAGAATTTGTGAAAGGGCATAGTAATGAAACGCTAGAAGTTAAAAATCCGGCGACAGGAGAAACATTATCACATATTACCAAAGCCAATGAAAAAGATGTAGATACAGCTGTATCAGCAGCTCAAGAGGCATTTGAGTCATGGAGTTTAACATCTAAAACAGAACGTGCTAATTTATTAAGACAAATTAGTAATAAAATGATGGAAAACAAAGAGAAAATTGCAACAATCGAAACATTAAATAATGGTAAACCTATTCGTGAAACCTCAGGCATTGATATACCATATGCTGCAAGACATTTTAATTATTTTGCAAGCGTTATCGAAACACATGAAGGTTCAGTCAATGATATAGATAAAGATACAATGAGCATCGTTCGCCATGAACCAATTGGCGTCGTAGGAGCAGTTGTAGCTTGGAACTTCCCGATGTTATTAGCATCTTGGAAGATAGCACCAGCAATTGCAGCAGGTAATACAATTGTTATTCAACCTTCTTCCTCAACACCCTTAAGTTTATTGGAAGTTGCTAAAATTTTCCAAGAAATTTTACCTAAAGGTGTAGTCAATGTAGTAACAGGTAAAGGTTCAGAATCAGGCAATGCTATTTTTAATAATGAAGGTGTTAACAAACTTTCGTTTACAGGTTCAACAAATGTGGGCTATCAAGTTGCTGAAGCCGGAGCAAAACGTATTGTACCAGCTACTTTAGAACTTGGCGGTAAAAGTGCCAATATTATCTTAGATGATGCTAACTTAGATTTAGCTGTCGAAGGTATACAACTTGGGATTTTATTTAACCAAGGTGAAGTTTGTAGTGCTGGATCTCGTCTGCTCGTTCAGGAAGGTATATATGATAAATTAATTTCACGTCTAAAAGAAGCCTTTTCAAATATTAAAGTAGGCGATCCATTGGATGAAAACACACAAATGGGTAGTCAAACAAGCCAAGAACAGATGGAAAAAATCCAATCTTATATCACTTATGCAGAACAATCTAATGCTGAAATTCTTACAGGGGGTAAACGTATTACTAACGATGGTTTAGATAGTGGTTACTTCCTAGAACCAACATTAATCGCTGTTAAAGATAACGCTGATAAATTAGCTCAAGAAGAAATTTTTGGTCCTGTTTTAACAATTATAAAAGTAAAAGATGACGAAGAAGCAATTAAAATTGCTAATGATTCTGAGTATGGTTTAGCAGGAGGCGTATTCTCTCAAGATATTACACGTGCGTTGAATATTGCGAAAGCTGTAAAAACAGGTCGCATTTGGATTAACACATATAACCAAGTACCAGAAGGCGCGCCGTTTGGTGGTTATAAAAAATCAGGTATTGGCCGAGAAACATATAAAGAAGCCTTAAGTAATTATCAACAAGTTAAAAATATATTTATTGATACAAGTAATGAACTAAAAGGATTGTATTAATAAATTTGATTTTAACGCTTCAATCAAATAACCAGAGGGATTCTTTTAATTTGACTTTAGGTGAGCCTAACATTATATTTAGGATATGGTAATCAAAACATATTTAATATTTATTGTATTAAAGAACTTTGGATGAGTTACTTTAATACTTTTCTCCTAATTAATAACGTTTTGCAGGAAAGCTATATCAAACATTCTTTTATGTGTTTTTGAAAGAATTTAAAGATTGTAATAAAAAAGCACTGATTTAATCTCTAATTAAATCAGTGCTTTTTATTATTAGAATTTCTTTTGTTGAAATACGAGAAAATAATCGTTGTTGTTTACAATATTTTAATTAAAATATTTCATAGTTAATCATCCTTTTAAACTTGTTTTTAAATGTTTAGACAAACGCTGAATAAATTGTCGAAAACATTATTTTCTATCAATTCCACTTATTTGTTTACTTCAGATGTACCTAATTTCAAACAACATCTTATTAGACACTAACTCAATTTCTCTCCCTAATTCGAATACAACTATTAAATAATTCCTTTGCACATTAGTAATCATAATTCTACCTATAGTAGTGATTCTTAAAAGTAGAAATAGCTAGATAAACCACCAAATGTTCATTTGACTAAACTTTATTTTTAGGGTAACCTAAATATATCACTGGAGAAGTTGAAGGAAGAAGGGAATATATTGTTAGAAGTGAAAAATTTGTCAGTAATATATGATAATCAAACACAAGCTTTAAAAGATGTTTCTTTACAAATTATAGAGGGGCAAATTGTTGGAATTATTGGACCAAACGGAGCTGGTAAGTCAACTTTGATTAAGGCGATGATTAACTTAATATCGCATAAAGGACAAGCATTTTTAAATGATCAACCAATACATAAACAACTTAAAAATATTTCATATGTCGAACAAAAGAGTAATATAGATACAACTTTTCCTATCAAAGTTTTAGATTGTGTCATTTTAGGTATTTATCCTAAATTAAAACCATGGCAGTTACCTGGAAAAAAAGAAAAAGAAATGGCAGTGAAAGCACTTAACAAAGTTGATATGTTGGGATATGAAAATCGACAAATAGGGGAGCTATCTGGGGGGCAATTCCAACGTGTTCTAATTGCTAGAACTTTAGTACAAGAAACTGACTTAATATTACTCGATGAGCCTTTTGTTGGTGTTGATATTACAAGTGAAAATATCATTATTGATTTATTAAAAGAATTAGCTCAATCTGGAAAAACAATCTTAATTGTTCATCATGACTTGTCTAAAATAAGTAAATACTTCAATAGTATTATTCTTATAAACAAACATTTAATTGAATTTGGATCCATTGAAAATGTATTTACAGCAGAAAATTTAAAAAAAGCTTTTGGTACAGATATTTTTATTCCTTCAGAAAGCAGGGATAAAAATGATTAGTCAATTTATAAATGAATTATTTCAATTTAATTTTCTTCAAAGAGCGCTTGTTACTTCAGTTGTAATCGGAATTATCTGCGGAGTTATTGGTTGTTTCATAGTATTAAGAAGCTTAGCTCTCATGGGAGATGCTATTTCACACGCAGTTTTACCTGGAGTAGCTATTTCTTATATGATGGGAATTAACTTTTTTTATGGGGCGGTATTATTTGGTATTATGGCTGCTTTAAGTATAGGTTTTGTCAATCAAAATAGTAAAATAAAAAGTGATTCAGCGATAGGTATTGTGTTTTCTGCATTTCTAGCTTTAGGCGTTTTACTGGTTACTAAAGCTCAATCTTCCATAGATTTAACGGAAATTTTATTTGGTAACGTATTAACAGTTAAAGAACAAGATCGAACATTAACATTTATAGTTGCTGCCATTGTCTTGATTATTGTTATTGTTTTCTATAAAGAGTTTTTATTATCTACATTTGATCCAACAATGGCTGCAGCATCAGGTTTACCAACAAAATTTATACACTATACGATTATGGTTTTATTAACATTAGTAACTGTTGCTTCATTACAAACCGTAGGTGTCATATTAGTTGTTTCTTTACTTATTACGCCAGCTTCAACAGCCTATTTACTCACGAAAAGATTATCGACTATGATTCTTGTATCAGCGTTTATAGGAGCTATTTCATCTATTATTGGATTATTCTTTAGCTTCACTTTTAATTTACCTTCAGGTGTTGTGATTGTATTAGTTATTACGGCAATATTTGCTATTACATTCTTTTTAGCGCCTAGAACTGGGGTATTGTGGAGAGCCATTAAACATTAATTTAGGAGGATTTTTATAATGAAAAAAGCGATACTCTTTTTATTTACCATCACACTTTCAATTTTATTAGCAGCTTGTAGTAACGGAGATAAGGGCGATGACTCTGACAAAAATCTAGAATCAGTAGATAAAGACAAAATTAAAGTTGTTACAAGTTTTTCTATGATTGAAGATATAGTTAAAGAAATTGGAGGAGAACATGTAGAAGTTGAAAATTTAGTGCCAACGGGCACTGATCCTCACGATTATGATCCTAAACCAGATGATGTTAAGCACATCTCTAGTGCAGACTTAGTTTTTTATAATGGACTCAATTTAGAAGGCGGTAGTCAAGGGTGGCTATTTAAAGCACTAGACGCTTCAGATTTTCCCAGAAAAAATGCAATAAAAACTTCTGACGGCATTAAACCTAAATATATTAAAGACGAAGATGGTAATAAAGAAATTAACCCACATGCATTTATTGATCCAAATGTAGGGGAACAAATGGTCAAAAATATTACTGAATCTTTATCTGAAAGAAATCCAAAAAATAAAGACTATTACAAAGAAAATGAAAAAGAATATTTAAAGAATTTACATAACATTGAAGATGATTATAAAAAACAACTAGGTGATATACCTAAGGAAGATCGTGTTTTCGTAGCTAGTGAACAAGCTTTCCAATATTTAGCTGATAGTTATGATTTAAAAGAAGGTTATATATGGGCAATAGACACAGATGAGAATGGTTCTCCTGAACAAATTAAAAGTTTAGTAAAATTTATTGATAAAAATAAACCAGCTAGCTTGTTTGTTGAATCCAACGTAGATAAGCGTCCAATGGAAACTGTATCTAAAGAAAGTGGAGTTTCTATTTATAAAAAACCAATTTACTCAGATGAAATTAGTAAAAAAAGGGGGGGAGCTGATACTTATCTAAAATATCTAGAATATAATTTAGATGTTTTAACCAATGGTTTAGAAAAATAAAAATTTTAAAAAGCAGAACTATTGTCTTTATAGACAATAGTTCTGCTTTTTATCATTTATTAAAAAATCATATTTAAAAGTTTACAAAACAGTATAATATTACCAATAATTTCAACGCGCAAATGAGAATGATTATACTTCTATAACAGTGTTTAAATTAGATTAAAAGGATTTGCTATGGTAATATAGATTGTAATAATTATAATCTATATTACATTGTTATTTATAGTAATTATAATTTGTTAGGAGGCTTTATATGCTTAGAAAGTATAAACAACATGCTGCACTAATCAATACTATAATATGTGCATTTTTAATTTTAGTAGGAATTATTTTAAACTCATTAGATTTATTTACTTATTCTATCAAAATTTATTTATTAGCTTTTATCATTGGAGGATTCTTAAGTGCAAAAGAAGGGTTGAATGAATTAATTAAAGACAAACATTTTAATGTTGATTTACTAATGATTTTAGCTGCAATTGGTGCGTCAGTAATTGGTTATTGGATGGAAGCAGCTTTGTTGATATTTATATTCTCCTTAGCTGAAACAATGGAAAAGATGGCTGAAGAAAAAACAAAAAATACAATAACTGAACTTTTAAAAATCACACCAGATCTCGCTAGACACATAAGTACAGATGGAACAATTGATATTATTTCCACACAAGAGTTGGAAGTAGGTATGTTTGTTCAAGTGCCAAAGGGAGAAACTATTCCTATAGATGGTGAATTAACTTCTGAATATGCGGTCATTAATGAATCGGCTATAACTGGAGAATCTATTTCTATTGAAAAAAAGAACAAGGAAAATTTAATCGGAGGGACGCTCAACGAAGGTGAAACTTTTGAGATGCAAGTTACAAAAAATATCGATAATACATTGTTTTCAAAAATAATTCGACTTGTCGATGAAGCTCAGTCTTCTCCTTCACATACTGCAAGTTTTATAGAAAATATAGAAAGTATTTATGTCAAAATAATACTTCTTGGTGTGCCATTATTTATCTTATTGACTCCATTTATATTGAATTGGAGTTGGGAACAAGCTTTTTATAGGGGCATGGTTTTATTGACTGTTGCATCGCCATGTGCACTTATTGCAAGCGCTACTCCCGCAACATTATCTGCAATCAGTCGTGCTACAAGACGAAATATGCTATTTAAAAGCGGAAATGCAATAGATGTACTCAATCAAGTTAAAGCAATAATATTTGATAAAACAGGAACACTAACAATAGGACAGCCTACTGTTCAGGAATCATTTTATATGTCTAATGTCGAACAAAAAGAATTAAAAAAAATATTAAAATCAGCAGAAAACGAAGCAACACACCCTATAGCTCAAGCACTTGTAAAACATTTAAATGACGTTGACATAATACCTCTTGATTATGTACATAATATCACAGGAAAAGGATTACAAGTTTATTATAATAATCATGAATGGCGCATTGGTAAATTGGAATTTGTCACAAACAGGGTATTGGATTTAGATATACAACAAAAAATAAATAGCATTCCCCCAGTTTCAACACAAGTCTATGTCTCTAAAGATAATAAGTTAGAAGCTTATTTTTCACTATCAGATCAAATTAAAGATGATACTATAGATGCTATTTCTAAGTTGAATAAAATGAATATACACACAATTATGGTTACAGGGGATAATTTTCAAACAGCAAATGAAATTGCAAGAACTATTGGAATTAAAGAAGTTTATGCAAATAAACTTCCTCAAGAAAAAGCGGAAATTGCAAAAAAAATTAAAAATGAATATGAAACTATAGCTGTGGTTGGAGATGGGATTAATGATGCGCCAGCTCTTGCAATTGCCGATGTCGGATTTTCAATGGGAAATGGTACAGATATTTCAATGGAAACTTCAGACGCAATTCTTATGCAAAATGATTTAATTCAAATCCCTTTTTCAATAAGCCTATCATTAAAGTTAAAAAAAATTGTTAAAGAAAATATTATTTTTTCATTAAGCATTATAGTAATATTGATTTTCACCAATATTCTTCAATTAATTAATTTACCTCTTGGTGTTATAGGACATGAAGGCAGCACGATTCTTGTAATTATAAATAGTTTAAGACTCTTATATTTTAAAGATGATTTTAAGAACTTTAGTTAAAGAATTAAATAGTATAACAATCATTATTAAGAAAGAATTTGATTTTGAAATGATTAATTGTCTTTTTTCAAAAAGGTCTATTTTATAAATATATATAGATATATTTTCAATCTTAAAATCTATTAATAATTGAAATAGCATAGAGCTTCCTTCTCTCTTTCAACTTAAAAAGACTAATAGTATGAAATACTAATAAAGTAGCGTTGTACGATATCTAATTACCAGCCACCCTCAAAAGAGTTTCTATAATTAGGAGTTGGAGAGGATTGCCGACGATATTGATGTCTCATAGGCCAAGCCGTCCAACCTTGGCTACCTTATCCATAAAACCTATTAAAAATAGACTAAGCAGAAATGACTGGTTAATCTTATAATACGAACAGGTCAATTCATTAGAAAATAGAGTTTTTATTAAATTACCACTTTAAGAATTTAGTGTTGTTCGTAAGGGACTCCTTAATATCATTATCTAATAAAGTGTCAATTTTGAAAGGTTTTTGTAAGGAAAATCGATGTTGCTTTTTTATTTTCTTTATTATAATTGAATTATAGTTAATTAGAGAGGATTGTTTTTATGAAAAAATTACTTGTTGTAAGTGTAGGATTTGCCATATGCTTATTAACTGCGTGTTCGCCACAGACATTGCAAACAATTGGTTCAACTAAATATTATGTAAAAATTGTTGATGATGGTGAGAAATATAAAGAATCAGGTTATTCCAGATATAAATATAATATGACGGGTTTTGATGAAAATGGAGAGTTAAAAAGACTCTCTTTTACAGCTGAAAACCAAGTTGAAAAAGAGTCTTATTTAAAAGTTTATTACAAGGAAGATGAAGTGATTACCTATGAAGAGGTAGATGCTGATAACGTCCCTAAAAAGGCACAGGAGTTATTGGAAAGGAAGGGAACTAAAAGTTCTCTTTAACAAAAGACCTAATCTCTGACTATATCAAACTAATATTATTAGATAAAGCTAGTAATATTAGTTCAAAAACACTTCATTTTTGAGACCCATTTTGATTTTGAAACGATTAATTAATGTTCGTTATTACTAAAAGATTTGATTTGAAAACGACTAAGAAATTTCTTTTTTAAAAGAAGTTTCTTTTATTTATTATAGGTTAAAAAGATAATTTATAACTGAAGAAATACTGGATTTTTTAGTATTATAGAGAACGTTAGACTTAAACTCCGGGAACTCATGTTTTAATGAGAGTTGTGTGAAATTCTGGTAGTTATATATTTTAACTTTTAAGTAATTTTAGATATTCATCTCCCCATTCGCAAATACCATAGACTACGTTCTCGAGAGACAAGCCAATACCAGTTAAACGATATTCAACTTTCGGAGGGACTATTGGGTACACAGTTCTTGTAATTATCATATCTTTTTCAAGTTCTTTTAATTGTCTAATCAGCATTCTTTGGTTAATATCTGGTAATTTTTTTTGTAACTCACTTAACCTAAGTACTTCTGATTGTAATAAGTGGTAAATAAT
The DNA here is from genome assembly GCF_001747895.1 of Staphylococcus equorum. Taxonomy (GTDB): domain Bacteria; phylum Bacillota; class Bacilli; order Staphylococcales; family Staphylococcaceae; genus Staphylococcus; species Staphylococcus equorum_A. Next base: position 19,963 of record NZ_LNNB01000002.1, read on the forward strand.
AGGGATTTTCCATCTACCGCCAATTACCGATAAAGCTAAATCTTTAGAAGTGTAAAACAATTTATTATTATATTCTATTAACATAGACTACTCCTTAGTGACAAATATGTCAGTATTGTATTAATTATGACATTGTATCATACTGGCGATACAATACTTAGGAGGTAATAACTTATGGAATTACAACTCGCAATTGATTTATTAAATAAAGAGGAAGCTACAGAACTTGCGAATAAAGTTAAAGATTATGTAGATATCGTAGAAATTGGTACACCAATCGTTATTAATGAAGGTTTACCAGCGGTTCAACATTTAAATGATAATATAGAAGGCGTAAAAGTACTTGCAGACTTAAAAATTATGGATGCTGCAGACTATGAAGTAAGCCAAGCAGTTAAATTTGGTGCAGACGTAATAACAATTTTAGGTGTTGCTGAAGATGCATCAATTAAAGCAGCAGTTGAAGAAGCACATAAAAGTGGTAAAGAACTGTTAGTAGATATGATTGCAGTACAAGATTTAGAAAAACGTGCTAAAGAATTAGACGATTTAGGCGCAGACTATATCGCTGTGCATACTGGTTATGACTTACAAGCTGAAGGTCAATCACCTTTAGAAAGTTTGCGTAAAGTTAAATCAGTTATTTCTAATTCTAAAGTAGCTGTTATTGGTGGTATTAAACCAGATACAATTAAAGAAGTTGTAGCAGAAGAACCAGACTTGGTTGTAGTTGGTGGCGGTATTGCTAACGCAGACGATCCAGTTGAAGCTGCTAAACAATGTAGAGATGCGATTGAAGGCAGATAATATGACTGAAATTACAAAATATCGCTTAATATTAGATGAATTAGACCATACACTATCACACGTTAAAGATAGTGAAGCAAAAACGTTTTTAACACAAGTGGTTGAAGCGAATCAAATATTTGTTGCAGGTAAAGGTCGCTCTGGCTTTGTAGCAAATAGTTTTGCAATGCGTTTAAATCAATTAGGCAAATATGCGCATGTTGTGGGTGAGTCTACGACGCCGTCTATTACTGAAAATGATTTGTTTGTTATTATCTCTGGGTCAGGTTCGACAGAGCATTTAAGGTTATTAGCAGATAAAGCTAAAGCTGTAGGTGCAGAAGTTGTATTATTATCGACAAACCCGGCTTCAGTGATAGGTGAACTTGCAAATGCAGTTATTGAATTACCGGCAGGGACGAAATATGATGCTGAAGGTTCAGTACAACCACTAGGTAGCCTATTTGAACAAGCATCACAAGTGTTTTTAGATAGTATTGTTTTAGACTTAATGACTGAGTTAAAAGTTGATGAAGAAGCAATGCAACAAAACCATGCAAATTTGGAATAACCAAATATAAGTGTTAATAAAAGTAAAAAGAGAGAGGAAACTAAATTTAAGTTTCCTCTCTCTTTTTATTTCTACATATTAAAATTAATTTAAATGTTTAATAGTTTTAATATTAATTACAATATTAAGATGAATAGTTATTAAAGTGAAACGTTGAGTTAGTTTATTACCATTTAGTCACGCTAATTTTAGAATTTTTCATTGTTTCTACAAAAGACTTAAAACGAATTGAAAATAGATCTATATTTCATATATATAGGTAAAGTTAAATTATAGCTCATTGAGTTCTTTAAAGATTAAATAAATACTCATAAGTATTAAGACGAATTTGAGTAAATTAGATAATTTTGCTGAATCAATATTACGATTAATTCTCACACCAAATTTTGTCCCTATGTAACTAGCAATAATTAATACAACACTATAGTCCCAAAATACATGTTCTTGAATAGTATGACCGATAGAACTCGCTAAACTAGAAGTGAAAATAAACCAATGAAAACCAGTGCTAAAGAGGAAATGCCAATGGTTGTTTGTATTGTAATACCTGTAAGTATGTCGGAATTTGCACGTATAAAAACAGGCTTTGGTACAATAATTATACCTCCACCAACTCCAATTAACGAGCCAATGTTGGAGGATATTGATCCTATTATAATCAATACTATAATAGCTATAGTTCCACACCTTCCATTAAATAAGGACTTATTGTTATTTTAAATTATTTTTATATTCGGCTATTTTATTTATTTTATCTGTTTCGTTTGGTTCAAAATACCAAATACCGTCCGACTCTACTAAATTTTCTCCGTCAATTGACATTTTTTCCATTGATTGTGTAGCGTCTTTATAATTTGAATATAATGATTTTAAATCTCCTACATTAAGATTAGTTGTAACATTATTTTCACTTATTTTGAGTATTTTGTTTAATTTAAATATACTTGAAGACTCACTAGCAGATTTAGCTAGTGTATCAATAACTTGGCGTTGCCTTTCGGCACGCCCTTCATCTCCGCCAGCACCGTCTTCTTTGCGACTCCTTACATAATTTAATGCATTTTCTCCGTCAAGCTTTACTTTTTCTCCTTCTTTAAAACTTGATCCATTATAACTGAAAGTAGCATTGCTCGTTACAGTCACGCCGTCAAAGATATCAATCATTTTTTCAAATCCATCCATATCAACGGTGATATAAGCATCTATAGGCACATCAAGGTTTTGTCTAAGTGTGTTCATTGCTGTTTTCGGGCCACCATATGCATATGCATGAGCAATTTTCTCATTGCCGGCAACGCCCGGAATCTCACTACTCATATCTCTAGGGATTGAAATAAGTTTTGTTTTTTTCTTTTCAGGGTTAATAGATGCAATTAATAAAGTATCTGTTCGTTGACCCATATTTTCTTCTGCACGTTCAATATCTGAATCCACCCCGAAAATCGCAATAGAAATTGGTTTTTTAGATTTTATTTTCGCATGGGCTGCTTTCGATTCTTCACCTGACTTCTGTGAATCATGTATAGATTGATTTAAATGGATTAATTTATACGTGAAAAAACCGATGACAATAATTAAAAGAATAAGTATAGTAATTACGATTTTACCTTTTTTCGTTAGTTTCATAATGTAACTCCTTCTCTTCGGCTAGTCTCAAACTTAATAACATAATTGTTAATACAATTAGACTGCCTATCGTGTCAGAAAAATAATGTGCGTTAACATAAACTCTCGATATCATCATCGTAATAATTAAGACGATTCCAACGATTTTTGTCCATTTATTTTTTGTAATTAAAATAAGCAAAGTTACTAATAGACTTACACTTAACACATGCATACTTGGAAAACTATAGCCATCAAATTCTAAGGAAGGTCTTGAACGCCCAATTGTATATTTCATAATTGTCCCAATTAAAAAAACACTGAAACTCCAAAATCCGTATAATAAAAATTGATCTTTGTTTTTAAAAAACAGAATAGTTAGAAGAAACAATACTAATAATAAGCAATTAAATGGAGAAAAAACATTAGATATAAAATGTAGCGTTTGTACAACCGTACCGCTAGGTAGATATTGATTTAAAAACTGGTGTACATAATAATCTATTTTGAACATAAAACCATTGATAATCGATAACATAAGTAGAACGAGACTTGAATATAATAATGTGGAGAAATAAATTTTATTCATTTATATCGCTCTTCTTTCTTAATTTCTCTTATAACCGCTAGCATAATGCCTAAAGCGATACTAATGCTTATCATAGATGATCCTCCATAACTTAATAACGGCAATGTTACGCCTGTTAATGGTATCAATCCTGATACACCACCTAAGTTTATAAATACTTGCATAAATAAGTAACTCACTACACCCACACAAATAAGTTTGTAGAAATGATTGTTGGTTTTATTAGCATATGTAAAACCTTTAAATATTATAAAACCATACATAATTAATATGAATATCACACCTATGAGTCCCAACTCTTCAGAAATAACTGTGAATATAAAATCCGTATGCGGTTCAGGTAAATAACCTAATTTTAAAATTCCGTTTCCTAATCCACGGCCAAAAATACCTCCGTTACTGATTGATACCAGCGCATTAGTAAGTTGATAACCATCATCATTTTCATATTTAAAAGGATCTAAAACCACTTTTATACGTTTCATCCTATATAGATTTTTAGAATCAAAAACTAAAGTATAAATTATGTATAATACTGTTGGTATTGATGTAATAGCTAAAATTTGAACTTTTATTTTATTTTTAATATCAGAATACATTAAAATTGAAGCAATAATTGCAACAGTTAATAACATTCCTCCTAAATCTCCTTGCATTAATACAAGTACTAAACCTACGCCTAAAATTCCTAGTGGCGGAACTAAATTTTTTAATTTATAATCTCGCTTGTTTGTTAAGCGTTTATCTATAATAAAAGCAAGATAAAAAATAGCTACTAATTTTAAGAATTCTGATGACTGCACACTAAATAATCCTAGGTTAATCCAATTCCTCGAACCATTAACTTCTTTACCAATTAAAAGTGTTAGTAACAGTAGTGCTATCGTGCCTATAACCATAAACTTTTGGACGCTAATACTTTTTAATGCATTAATATTAAAATACATACTAATAAATAGCATTAAGATAAAACCCAGAACGGAAAAAAGATACTGTCTTTTCATAAAGAAATTAGCTTCTATTGGTACGCCACCAGTTAAAGCTCCTTTTGAAGCTGAAACCATGCTGGCACTGTAAATCATTATTACACCTATAGCGCTTAATATTACAAAAATAAATAGAATACTTAAATCTAAATGTTTAATACGCATTTTAATTTTTTTAATTGCCTTTAACATTATCTTAATCCTTTCTTAAAATTATGTTTACAATTGTCACATAATTTTTATGTGTTGACAAATAATTTTAGGTTGACCTAAAATATATTGGTTTTTTAGAGTCAAGTAGCTTCAAGATATCAAATAAAGTACAACTTATTGGATTACTATCTTTTATAAATAATCTGTCATTTCTCAAAAATAAGTATTAAGTTTTCCCGTAACTACTTTTTAAGAGATTCTGCAACTATGGCTTTTAAATTATATGTCAATAGGAAAATGTAGCGTCTAATATAATAGTATTTTAGATATTAAAGCATTTGAATCAAAACAAAAGTGTATTTTTAGAGCCTACCCTAACCAAACACTTGAATGGGCTTGTAAAATGCAGTTTCTAATTGTATGATTAGGGTGTGTGAGAAAGGGTGAAAAATTTGATAGTTGGTTATGCAAGAGTTTCAACCATTGATCAGAATTTAGATAGACAAATTGAAAATTTAGAAGCATTTGGTGCTGAAAGAATATTCACAGAAAAACAATCGGGCAAATCGATTGAAAATAGACTTGTTTTTCAAGAAGTATTAAGTTTTGTACGCATGGGAGATCGTTTAGTTGTAGAATCCATCGACCGATTAGGTAGAAATTATGATGAAATTATTCAAACAGTTAACTATTTAAAAGAAAAAGAAGTCCAATTAATGATTACAAGCTTGCCCATGATGAATGAAGCAATTGGTAATCCATTATTAGATAAATTCATGAAGGATTTAATCATTCAAATTTTAGCAATGATTTCAGAGCAAGAAAGAAATGAAAGCAAGCGTAGGCAAGCACAAGGAATTAAGGTAGCGAAAGAAAAAGGCGTCTATAAAGGCAGACCTGTACTTTATTCACCAAACGCCAAAGATCCTCAAAAACGTTTAGTCTATCATCGCGTTATAGAAATGCTAGAACAAGGCGTTTCAATTAGTAAAATTGCTAAAGAAGTAGATATTACCAGACAAACTGTATACAGAATTAAAGGTAGTAGAGGATAAATATTATGTAATCTCATTAATATATTTATCTTCTTATTCCTTTCAAAAATAAAAAGGGGGATATTTTATGAATAATATTTATGATGACTCAGCATTTTTTGAAGGATATAAGAATAAGAGGAATAGCCATTTAAGTTATAATGAGGTAGTGGAAATGCCTGAAATTAAACGCTTAATGCCTGACTTATTTGGAACGAAAATACTTGATGTTGGGTGTGGAATGGGAAATCTTATAACCTACATGTTAACGTATAATCCAAACCATATAACAGGTATCGAACAATCAAAAAACATGATAGATGAAAGTCGTAAGAAATTTAAATATAAACCTGTGACATTATACCATGAGGATTTTATGACACTTAATATAGATGAAACCTTTGATGTCATAGTGTCTTCACTAGTATTTCATTACATAGAAGACTTTGAAAAATGTTGTCAAAAATTATACCAATTACTAAAAAGTGAAGGAACCCTTGTATTTACTATGGAGCACCCAATCCAAACAGCTACTATGGATTCAGAAGTTAAAAAAGAAGATGAAAATGGAATTTATTTGCGAATGGAACGTTACTTTGATGAATCTATTCGTTCTGCTAACTGGATAGGAAAAGACGTTTTCAAATACCATCATACTATTGAAACTATTTTCAATAGTTTAATAAATAGTGGCTTTGAAATTGAATGTGTTAAGGACCTTGGACAATCAGAAGAAGTATTTAAATATTATGATGAAGTTCGTATTAATACGTTAAAACAGTTTCCTCCATTTATATTAGTTAAAGCAATAAAGAAATAAATGTGCACATATTTTCTTTATTAAGACAAAATTTGATTATAAAACTATTAAAAGACTCCTTATTGAAATAAGAAGTCTCTTTTAACATGGTTTCTGATAAACATTAGTTATGCTAATCGAGCATATTTTTTAGAAAGTTATTTAATAATAATGAAGGTTAAGTAATATAAGTTGAGAAAAAGTTTAATAATGTTAAAGTATATTTGAATAATGTTCAATTATATGGTAATTTATATTCAAGGAGTGAATATATTGAAAAACAATGATATTCCTAAATGGATGGTGAACTTAGAAAAAGAAGATTTTGAATTTGTTAAAAATTTTGTTGTTAATTCTGGATCACTAAAAGCACTAGCTAAATATTATGAAGTGTCATATCCAACTGTTCGAAATAGATTAAATAGTGTGATAGAAAGAATAGAATCTGCAAAAGACAATGAAGAGAGTTCATTAGTTAATTATGTAAAAAAGCTGGCTATCGAGGAAAAATTAGATTTGAATGACGCTAAACAATTATTAGAAATATATAGTCATGAAAAGGAGATTGAGTGAATTTGAGTAATTTATTAACATTTGCACCAGCTATTTTATATGCCGTATTATTTGCTATACAGTATTTTTTATCTAAGACAGGAAATAAGATAATAGGTGGAATTGTACCTGTATTATTTATAGTAGCATTAGTATTTTTATATACAACGGGTAAATTAGGATTAAATATTGGGGGAACTCTTATTTTTGGTGTAATAGGTTTATTATTCTTATTAGGTCAGTGGAGTAGTGCTCAAAAAGATAATAAAAAGGAAGAACAAAAAGAATTAGATAAAATGATAAGCAAAGATTTAAAGTGAATTTTAAGATAATTCTATCGCCTTTAACAAAAAGTGGTGGAGTTATGTTTTGTATTAATCATCAACAGGATTCGTTTTTGGCACAAAACCTCTTAACTTAATATTAAGAGGTTTTTCTTAGATATTCGAGTCTATAAACTTGTGTTATAATCAATGTATCATAAATGTCAAAAATAATGAGTTTTTAGACGATGAGAGACGCGTTTATTTGCATCGAGAATTAGATTTCGTTAATAAGTACCCATAAAACGATTAAAAGAGGTGATATTCAAATGGCTAAAATTGGTTATGCACGCGTATCAACACAAGATCAAAGTCTTAATGGACAGATTGATACACTTGAAGAATATGGTTGTGAACGTATCTTTAGAGAGAAAGCGAGTGGTCTTAAAATCAAAAGAACAGAACTTGATAAGTGTTTAGATTATTTACGTGAAGGAGATATACTAGTTATATATAAACTAGATCGTCTTGGACGTACAACAAAACAATTAATTGAGTTATCACAGTAGTTAGATGAAAACAGCATTGATTTACATATTATAGATATGAATGTATCGACTAAAGATGCGATGGGCAAGATGTTCTTTACAATGATGAGTGCATTTGCGGAACTTGAAGCTAACTTATTAAGTGAACGTACGAAGAAAGGTTTAGAAGCAGCACGAGCAAGAGGGCGAAAAGGCGGAAGACCTTCATTACCTGATCATAAGAAAAGAGAGATTAAATTCTTATACGATGAACAAAAACTTACGGGTGAAGAGATTGCTAAACAAACAGGAGTGAGTCGTTCTACTGTATATAGAATAATAAAAATGAAGTAGTAAAAACAAATAATCACAGGAAGAAAACTAATGAAAGGAGAATCTCTAATTTGAAGACTCTCCTTTCATTAGTTTTTATAACCTATATTATAATTTAACGAGAATTTTTGCTTGTGATTTATCGTTTACAAGTTGTTCAAATCCTGACTCTACAATATCATTTAACTCAATTTCATCAGTAACGACGTCTTTTACTTTTAAATTACCTTCGTTAATTAAGTCTATTGTTTGTTGAAATGTAGTAGGTGTATAAGCAATCGTCGAAGTAAGTTTTACACCTGTATTCGTTAATTGCATTGGATTCCATTCAATAGGATGGCCGAATATAGAAACTATAACAACAATACCTCTTGCTTTAGTAACATCTATTGCAGATTTAAGTGTTGGCGCTACACCAGCTACCTCAAATGCTACATCAACGCCATTATCAGTGTATTTACTAATAATATCACTTGGGTTTGATTCACCAGAGTTTATCGTATGAGTAGCACCTACTACTTTAGCTTTATTAAGTCGCTCTTCCGATAAATCGAAAACAAATATTTTGCTAGCACCAGCTGCTTTAGCTGCTATAGTTGTTAATAAACCGATTGGTCCTGCACCAAAAATAGCAACAGTATCACCAAATAGAACTTCGCCTTCTTTAATTGCTTGAACTGCAACAGCCGTCGGTTCTACAAGGGCACCTTCTTTATCAGAAACATTATATGGTAATTTATAAACATTCTCTTCTGGGGCGTTTGTAAATTCTGCAAATCCGCCATCAGAACCTAAGCCTATAAATGAATAACCATCATAAAGATCAATATTTTCTTCTTTTTCACGATTTGAAACTGTAGGATTAATGACAACACGATCGCCTTTATTAAATTTTGTAACCTTAGAGCCAATATCATCTACTACGCCTGCAAATTCGTGGCCTAATGTAACAGGTGCTTTTTGGCCAAGGAACGGGTCTGGTTTGTCTGTTGAAATAAATATAGGGCCTTCTAAGTATTCATGTAAATCTGTGCCACAAATGCCAGCCCAAGACACTTTAACTTTAACCTCATTATCTTGTAACTCTTTAGATTTTCGATCTTCAACTCGTACATCCTTTTGACCATACCAAACTGCTGCTTTCATTGATAAAACCTCCTTGTTTTAGTTAATTTAATAGTATGCCTTTTAAAAGTTACTTTCAAATAAACTAACCTTAGATATGTTTTTTCTGATAATGGATAAATTATTATCCCACGAATACTTAAATATATTTGAAATATGTATGGTTTTATACTATTCTTGATTCTATTTATAGCTAGTTTATTAACTAATATATACACGCATAAGAAAGAAGAAGCATAACATATGTTATGCTTCTTCTTTCTTATGCGTGTATATTGTTACAAACAATCACTGGTAACAGTCCTTCTACTATCCTAAACTTATTATTAAGAATAACAAGTACCATTACTATTTCAATGCATTTAAAATTGCATTATTAAATTTATCGAGATCATCTGGCGTTCTACTAGTAATTAAATTTCCATCAATTACTACTGGCTGTTCTAAAATTTTTGCCCCCGCATTTTCTAAATCCTTTCTAACTGAAATAAAACTTGTAAGTTCTTTTCCTTTAATTAAATCAGTATCTATTAGTAGCTGCGGACCATGACAGATAGCAAAAGAAGGTTTGTCTTCTTCTAAAAAGTGTTTAGTAAATAAACCGAATTTACCTTTTTCATCAGAACGTAATAAATCTGGAGAAAATCCTCCAGGTAACAGTATGCCGTCAAATTCTGAAGGAATCGCGTCTTCAATACTTTGATCAACTTTATATTCCGTACCATGCTTACCTGTTATAATTTGTTTGTTATCCTCACTGATAATTGTTAAAGTATGCCCTTCATTTTTCAAAGCTTCCTCAGGACTAGTTAATTCAATATCCTCAAATTGATCAGTAACCAATACAGCTATATTCGCCATAATATCTCTCCTTTATCTTGTTTATATACATAATTTTACAGTTACTAGAGTATAAAATAAATAACGCACAATTTTGTGCGCTATTCCTGTTTTTCTGAAATATTATATTTAGGTGTTAATTTTAACTCTTCTATTCGACGCTCTCCCCAATCATACATTGTATCGATAATAAACATTAAGCTTTCACCTATTGAAGTCAAAGCATAAAAGGTATATTGGCGGTGGTTTATTGTTTCATTATACCTATAAATAACTCCATCTTCCTCCAATTCTCTCAACTGCTTAGTCAATATACGATGTGTAATCTTAGGTAATAAACGCATTAACTCATTGAAATGATAAGCACCTTCATGTCCTAAATGGTATAAAATAACTATTTTCCATTTTCCACTGATAATTGAAAGTGTATATTCTTTTGAACAACTATAATCTCCATTTTCTAGCCTTTGTTTTACATCCTCTCTTATATTCATATCTCTCATTGTTTATCCCTCTTTTCTCCATGATTATATAAATAAATGCCCCAGTTATATAATTCTTCTACTAATGGTTTTAGAGATTTTCCTAATTCAGTTAGTCTATAATCTACTTTAGGTGGCATAACTGGATAAATGGTACGTGTAATAAGTCCATCTTTTTCCAATTCTTTTAGCTGATTGATTAATACACGTTGATGTGCGTTTGGAATAGCTTTTTCAATTTGGTTTAAGCGTAATGGTTCTTCTCGTAATAACTCCCATACAATCATAAGTTTCCATTTCCCACCAATAATATTTAATGCAAGTTCTTTTTCGCAATTAAAACTTTGATTTTTAAATTCTATCAATTTATTCAACCCTTTCACAATTTATACTGTTAAATTAATCAGTATATCAATTTGCACTCTGTATTTACTAAATGTTACGTAAAGATTATATTATAACAAAAGGAGGTCATTATATGAATAAATTATTTATAAATGGTCAATTTGTAGAAAGTAATTCTACAAATCAATTAGAAGTTATTAACCCAGTTACAGAGGAAATAATCAATACAGTTACTTTAGCAAATGAAAATGATACTAAAAAAGCAATCAATGGTGCTAAAGAGGCACAATTGAAATGGGAACAGGTTAATATTGTAAAAAGAGCTAAAATTGTTCAAGATTTAGCTGAGCAATTAGAAAAAAATAAGAATGAATTGGCTGAAATTTATGTTGAAGAACAAGGTAAACCACTATATGCAGCCATAGGTGAAATAGAGAAATCTATTGAGTATATTAATTACATGTGTAGTTTAGCTAGAAAAAATAATGGAGAAGTTTTACAAAGTGAAGTAGAAAACGAGACAATTATATTAACTAAAAAACCTGTAGGTAATACTGCTGGTATCATTCCTTGGAATGCACCTATTTTTGTTTTAATGCGAAAACTTATTCCAGCTTTAGTTACTGGTTGTTCTATTGTTATAAAACCAAGTGAGGAGACACCATTTGGCGCGTTTAAAATTGCTGAATATATCCAAAAGACTCACATTCCAAATGGTTTAGTCCAAATCATAACAGGAACAGGTTCAGAAGTTGGTAACTTATTATCACAAAGTGAAGACATTGAGCTCATCTCAATTACAGGTAGTACTGGTGCCGGTAAATCAGTTATGGCAAGTGCAGCAAATAATGTAAAAGGCGTGAACTTGGAACTTGGCGGTAAAGCGCCTGCGATTGTTACAAAGAATGCCGATATTGAAAAAGCAGCTAGTTATATTGTACAAGCAAGAATTAATAACAGCGGCCAAGTATGTACATGCCCGGAACGTATCTATGTAGCAAAAGATATCTTTGATGAATTTATAACACTCGTTAAAGACAAAATGAATAAAGTTCAGCCTGGAGATCCCTATGATAAAGATACGACAATGGGTCCTATTATTAATCACAAACAATTAGACTCAATAAACGAAAAAGTACAAATTGCAGTAGCTGAAGGTGCCACGATAGAATTAGGTGGACACATCTTAGATAGAAAAGGATTTTTCTACGAACCAACAATTTTAACCAACCTTTCCAAAGATTCTATAGTTATGAAAGAAGAAATTTTTGGCCCTGTACTTCCAATCGTAAGTTTTGAAAACTTTGAAGAAATATTAGATGAAGCAAACAATTCTGATTATGGCCTTTCTTCTTATATTTTTACAGAAAATCTAAAAGAAGCGATGTTAGCAAGTGAAAGACTAAAATTCGGCGAAGTTTATGTTAACTGTGAAGCCGAAGAAGCTATTGTTGGTTATCATGCAGGATGGCGTCAATCAGGACTTGGTGGTGCAGATGGTGTGAATGGTTTTGAAGAATATTTAAATACAACCGTAACCTATATTCGTTATGAGTAGGTTAGGAGATTCATTAGTATGATAACTACAGTTATAGATCAATGTTTAATACTATTAATATTCCTCGTCATTGGTTTTCTATGTAGCAGAAAAAATTGGATTCATAAAAAACATATGAGCAGTTTATCGAATTTATTAACTAATATTGTATTACCAGCAGCTATATTAACTAGCTTTAACGTTAATATAGCTGCTTATAATTTGAATTTCTTTGTTATAATCATTTGTATCAGCTTATTCTTAGTAGCTTTTCCCTTTCTTCTTTCTAAATTGCTTGTTTCCTTCACGCACATGGAACTAGCACTGAAAAAGGTATGGATTGGTTGTTGCACATACTCAAATATACTATTTATAGGGATTCCTATTATAGGTACACTATATGATGAAAAAGGCTTATTTATACTTGTCATTTACAATACAATATCTAATTTATTTTTATTTACATTAGGTATAAGATTATATAAAAATGATGTTAACTTTAAATCTATAGGCCCATCACTATTAAGCCCTGCACTTTTAGCTTCTTTTTTAGGCATCTTACTATTGATATTAGATGTTTCATTACCTAAAACATTAACTACTGCACTGGATGAATTGGGGAGTATGACTGCTCCTTTATCTATGATTATTACAGGTGCTTTGTTTGGGTTAATCAATATTAAGAAATTTATGGTCTCCAAAAATATCTATATTTTTTGTTTTGTACGTCTTATCGTGATACCTGGGCTTGTATTTGTAATTTTAAATACGTTTATAACAGATAAAGTTATTTTAGGTGTGATGGTACTTTCTGCAGGGATGCCTGCCGGGGCTACCAATACATCCTTAGCAACGATATATTCTGATAAGGGGCCTGAAACTTCTCAATATGTGGTTATGTCTTCGATACTATGCATCATAACATTACCTATTTTAATGTATGTATTGTCATTGTAAATTTCTCACTTTGCATTCCTCTATACTATGATGTTATAATGCAATTAACAAAGATTATCAGGCATGTATGCACCAAATCCCCTTACTATGGCCGTAGTAAGGGGATTTTTTGGTGTGGCTAGTCGCCTATTCGTCATTACGCTTGCGTAGCCAATGCGCAAATAGCGCAACGAGACAACCACTTGCTGCTGTGGTCATGATGTTTACAAAGATTTCAGACATCGCGTATGCACCTCCTCTCTACGTCAACTTGACGCCTGAGAGATAGGCGACTCCACTATTATACCATCTGTATCTTTTGAAGCATATCTACTTCCGATAAGTTGAACTATGTTAAATAGAAATTAAACTACCTTTATTAAAATCTTTATTCTATACATCAATTCTTACATCTTATCTTTCACAATTGTTTCTACGTGGCTGATTTGTTAACCAAAATTTGTATACAGTAAGCTTATAGATTGTATACTCCGGCCAATTAATATGTACACTTATAAAATAGATATCACGTAACCTACCACAGCCAAACATTATACACTATAGATATATAAATCATTTTTATGAACATTGACTTTATGTTGGGTATTTGAGCATATTATATAACGATATACATAGATTTTGGGCTATAAAGAAAGAGTGTCCAGAAACGATCTATTGCTAACTGATCAGAAATCTCACATAACTCTTGGGTGTTTTATTTTCTTTATATAAGTCTTCATACTTTTCATTCCTAATTTAGTATTGTCCTTATTTTTCTTATAATAAAAGAATTTAAGTAACAATAAAATAATTGTTCAACTATTATATGCTTTATTAATTATTACCTTATGCTGTCTAATTGATAGAAAATATATGATTGTCAATATTAGTAAAAGTATTGATATGACAATAAAGAGTATGGATACATTATTTATATTAAATAGGCCTACTGCTATAGAGCCTAACGCCATACCTATATATCTAATAAAGTTAAATGCGCCTAAAGCGGCTCCTTTTTTATCAGGAAATTCAGATGATAAATTTGTAGATATAAGAGCAGGTATTATACCTACAATTAGTCCAATTAAGAATATATTAATTGATAATATATAAATATTAGTTTGGTTTAGAATACTAAATAGTATTAATAAAATTGGGAATGTAATTATAGTTAATTTGAATACAACAGAATTAGAAACATTTTTAGCTAATTTCTTATAAGTTAAGCTACCTAATATAATGCTAACGGTAATTGGTAAAAATATAAAACCTATTAAAGCAGTTGATATATCATATATTCTTGTTAATAGAATAGGTAAGTATACTATTAATGCAAAATAGGTGAAGAAAATTAAAAAGCCAAAAGAGATCATAATATTATAAGATTTCGATTTAAAGAAAGTCATATATTTTACGGAAGATTTCGATTTCTTATATCTATTTACCTCAGGAACTTCTATAAATGTTAAAACTATGAGTAAAATAATTGAGACAGTCGTTAATACCAAGAAAATCCCTTTATAACCATAATCATTACCTATTAATCCACCAAGTATAGGTGCTAAGGCTGGTGCACAAGATAGCATTATTTGATAATTAGCCATTATGGATGATCGATTATCGTTAGATGAAACATCTGCAAGTAATGTAATAACTATTAATGGAATCATTCCACATCCTATAGCTTGAAAAAGACGGAATATTGCGAAAATAATAAATGTGTTTGTGATAGCACAAACTATACTTCCTAATAATGTAATACCAATTGCTATTAGTAACATATTTTTTAGATTTTTCGAATCAATATACTTTCCTAGAATAATTTGCATTATTGCTACTATAAAAATAAATCCACCTACAGTGAAGTTAACCCATAGCAAAGAGACATTAAAGTCACTTTGCAATTGGGGAATGATAGGTGTATATATATTTTGTATTAAAGAAGCAAAAAACGCCATAAACCCGAATACAATAAGCATTGTACGTTTTACTTTGTCATTGTTTAACATGGTATCTCTCCTTTAATCCTCTTTAAGACTTTTTGTTACTTTATTTAAAAACTTTATAACTACTTCTAATTCTTCTTCTTCAAAATCATTTAATATTTCATTGTATTTATTGGTCGCACGATTATGTAATTCTTCGTGGACATTTGCAAACACTGCTCCTGTAGAAGTTAGTTTGTAGTATTTCTCTTTTCTGTTTTCTTCAAGATACGTTTCTTCGACTAGGTTAAGATCTAATAACTTACGCATAGATTTTGAAATGGCAGGCGCAGAGATTTTTAAATCCTGTACTAATAATTTATTATTCACTTTTTCTTTTTTATCTATTATTTCTATTATATGGAATTGTGTTAAAGACAAATCAATCTTATTCTCACTTTTCTTATAAATTCTTTTTTTATTACTGTTTTCTCTTTCAACTATAAATTTTTCAAGAGATTTGATAACTTCATATTTTTTACTCAAGGTGAAAACTCCTTTTTTATTTTTGTTAACCGGTTAACAATATTGAATAATAATTTCCCCTTTTTGTCAACTAGTTAATAATAACATTGATAAAAATAAAAAGCTTTGTTAACCTGTTAATTGTTAACTGATTAATTATTTTTAGGTTAACAATTAACAGGTTAACTTTTGGGAGGGGAAATTTTGGACTCTGTTATTAAAGAATTTGAAGTAAAGTTTTTAACAAGTAATTGCGAAGCAATTTATACGAGCGGGGAACATATAACTATAGGTATCAGTCCTTTTACAAGTAAGTATAATCGAGACTACATAAATAAAGTTATAAAGTGGGCAAATGATAATTTTAGTAATATGACTATACTGTTAGCGGGAAAAGAATCTACTAATATTTTAGAGTGTTTAGGAACACCAGAGGTAAAAGCTAAACGTAAAGTTCGTAAAGAGCTTAATAGACAGAAAAGATTTTGCGAAGAAGCTTTGATGTCAGTTGGAAATTATGCATGTGAAATATATACATTTTCAGATTTTCAGAATGATGAAAATTATCAAGAGGTTTTTGAACAGGTTTGTAATAACTATTTAAATGATTTAGATTTCAAAAATAATTGTTTGAAAATGTCAAAACAAGCATTAGAAAGCAAGGCGAAAAACATGGGGATCTCAGTTGAAAATATCACACGCTCAGATTTAGAACATGCATCACAATATGTACTAGCTGAACTTCCTTTTTTCTTGAAATCAAACTCAATATTTAATGTGAGAAAAACAATATTAGCATATCACGACAATTGGGATTTAGGGGAACAAATACAAAACGGTCATTTTGACTTATCAATTGATCAAAATCAAGGGTATGTAATTTTAAATGAAATGGGAGAATAATAATTATGGAAATAAAAAATAATAGTGTATTTAGTAGTGAGTATGAAACTAATCCAATACCAACTTTTGAGGCATTGAGGGAACAATCACCAATTCATTATGATGAAGAAGTAGATGCTTATCTAATTAGTAGATATGAAGATGTAAAATATATATTAAAGAATAACGAATTATTTACAACACAGACATTAGCTACAAGAGCAGAACCAGTTATGAAAGATAGAGTACTCGCTCAAATGAAAGGACATGAGCACAGAGGAAAAAAATCAGCAATATTAAAGGGAATGACAGGGAAGTATTTAGAAAAGCTCATACCAATTATTAAGAAAAGAACAAATAATATAATCGATCAAAACATAAACAATCAAAAAGAATTAGATATAGTAAATGATTTTGGTAAAGTATTTGCTGTACAAAGCTCTATGGATCTTTTAGGTATAAATATAGATGATTCAGAAAAAATAAGAGAATGGCACAATGGTATAGCTAAATTTATCACTTCATTTAATCTATCTGATGAAGAAATGAAACATTCTTTATATTGTAGTGATAAGCTTGAAGAATATTTGATGCCTCTTATTAAAGAGAGACATAATTCAGAAGATGATGACTTAATTTCGCTGTTACACCAATATGGAAATGACGAAAATAAGATTAGTGATTCTGAAATATTAGCATTAACATTAAATATACTATTGGCTGCAACAGAGCCAGTGGATAAGACCTTATCATATTTATTCTATAATTTATCAAATCATCCGAGTCAATTTAAAGCAGTAATTGAAGACAGAACATTAGTTAAAGATGCCATACAAGAGACATTAAGATTCAATTCACCTGTGCAATTAATACCAAGACAGGTCAGAGAAGACACTAAATTAAATGGAGTAATTCTTTATAAAGATGATGTAGTTATTTGTATGATAGGATCAGCTAATCGTGACGAAGAAGCATTTAGTAATCCAAACGAATTCAATATAAATAGAAGATTAGATAAAAATAAACCATTTACTTCTCATTCACAAAACCTTTCATTCGGATCAGGAGTACATACATGTGTAGGTGCAGCTTTATCGATTATCCAATTAGAATTGGTCACAAACATTATATTAGATAGATTAAAGGACATTAAATTAAAAGACAATAATTTAGTAGAAGAGGGAATATATACTAGGGGAGCAAAAGAATTACTGATTAGTTTTAAATAGTGTTATATTTTAAACTTTTCAATAATAAAATTAACGCTTCTTTTTTATAAAATTAGAACACTTAACTAACGGAGTTGAGTGTTTCTTTTTTATCATACAAAATAATCAATGGATCAGCTACACTTAACTAAACAACTTTTATGAGGCAGGTTAGTCTAAAATTAAGAAGCTCCTGAATTCAAATTTCAAATGGCCAACTATTCAAGCATGGAAAATCAAGAAAAGATATTATTCGAGAATATGATTTAACACCTTCTGCTTTGGATAAATGGTTATGACAAATCAGGAAATGGAAGTCATTGTAAGTGATTTGACTGATGTAAAAGTCGGTCAAAAGTGGCATTATATATGCTTATTTATCGATCTATTTAATAAAGAAATCATTGGAATGAGTACAGGAAAAAAGAAAAACTCTAGCCTTGTTTTAAGTATTTTATCAACGATTAATTACAGGTTAAATAATGTAACAATGCTTCATACTGAATTTGGAAAAGAATTTGATAATCAATGCATCGAAGATGCTTTGACAGATTTTAGTATAGAACGATCATTAAGTTTAAAAGGTTGTCCTTATGACAATACGATAGCAGAAGCAACGTTTAAAGCTGTAAAAACAGAATTTATTTATCAAAATCATTTTAGAACATTATTTGAACTTGAATTAAAATTCTGTGATTATATAAATTGGTATAATCATCATAGAATTCATGGTTCTTTAAATTATCAATCACCTATTCATTTTAAGCTAAGTACCACATGAAGATTGTCCAGTTTACTGTTGACATAGCAATACCAAAAAAGTAACTGTCATAGCGTTCCCCATTTTAATCTTCTAATAATGACTTTATAGCATCCCTAATCTCTTCTTTTAACTTTTCATCATTCTTATAACCATTTAAATTGATATATTCCGCATCGTTTTGCACGTACTGTAAAAAGTCTTTAAATGTATTTACATAACCCGCATATCGATAATATTGTTCTTCTAAGTTCTCAAAATCTTCTTTTGAAACTTCATATTGACCATAACCTGCCATAAGTTTCATTTTAAGATCTTCGTTTTCTTTTTCAAGTGCATCAATGCGCTCATCGGCAGGATATACAACCGTCGGTTTAATCCGATTACCTAACGCAGTAAGTCGTGTATATGCCGTTGGATTTAAATTTCTTATTTCTGCAAGTTGCTTTACTTTTTCATACTCGTCTTCAGTTAAATTGATATTGATTGTTTTAGCTTTTTTATGATTTTGATCTGTCATTGGTATCCCCCCATAACTAAGTAAACACTCAAAAAATAGATGCTATTTTAATTGAGTGATTGCTTAGTTATTATTTTAACATATGAGGGGATATTTGATGAATAATTACTAAATATAAATACCGTTTATATAATTAGTAATTACTCATATTTAATGCGCACATTTTTGCGCATTGGACTAAGCAAATACTCATGAGTATTTGCTATTTTTTCACAGAAAAAATCACAGGGGGCTTGGGGGATTCATCCACCAACAAGCAGGGTATCTAGGCACAAAGTGGCTAGCATTCCCAATGCTTGCCAAACCTCTGAAACGATGTGAGAAAGATTGTATTATGTTATAATACAATCAACGGAACAACGTGTCTTTCGTTAGAAAGCGAGGTGGGATTATGAGCGAACGTAAAACAATGATTGAAGGTAACGAAGCTGTCGGGAAAAACCAAATCCCCGACCGCAAGGCACCGAAACAAATTAGTTTTCGTGTGAGCGAATCCGAATATTCAAAGTTACAGGCTTCGGCTGAAACTTTGAATATGAGTGTGCCTTTGTTTGTTAAAAACAAAGCACAAGGGGCTCGATTAGTGGCGCCCAAATTAGACAAAGTCACGCGCCAATCGATGGCCAAAGATATGGGTAAGTTGGGTAGCAACTTAAACCAAATCGCGAAAGCTTTAAATACGTATGGCGAACGCGCAAATATGGAACAAATGCAACAAGATATCGCCATCATGCGTGAGGAGTTGAATCATATATGGCAACAACTAAAATAAGTGCTACGAAATCAACATCACGAGCCCTTAACTATGCAGAAAAACGCGCTGAGGAAAAAAGTGGTTTAAATTGCGACATCGATTATGCGAAAAGTGCGTTTAAAGCTTCTCGCGAAGTTTACGGTAAAACAGACGGCAACCAAGGTCATGTGATTATCCAGTCATTCAAACCAGGAGAAGTGACCCCTGAAAAGTGTAATGCACTCGGTTTAGAACTAGCCGAAAAAATAGCGCCTGATCATCAAGTGGCGATTTATACGCATAGTGATACCGATCATGTACATAATCATATCGTGATTAATGCCATCAACTTAGAAACAGGGAAAAAATTCAATAATAATAAACAAGCACTTAAAGACGTCAGACAAGCAAATGATGTGGTATGCCGACATCATGGTTTATCCATCCCCAACAACCAAGCAGAGATGCGCTACACCCAAGCTGAACAAAATCTCATAGATAAAGGGAAATTATCATGGAAAAATGATATCCGATTAGCCGTTGATGAAACACAAGCGACAGATATGGAAAGTTTTCAAGAACAATTACGTCCGAAAGGCATCATTGTTGAACGTGTGACGGATAAAACCATCACTTATAGACATATAGAAGCAGATAAAAAAGTACGTGGCAGCAAACTAGGAGATTTTTATGACAAAGGAGGCATTTCACATGGCTTTGAAGCCGAGAAACAACGTAGAAGAAGAAAATACGAATCAAAATCAACAACTCCTGAACGAACTCCAAAAGATCAATCACCGCATAGACAACCTAGAACAACGCTTAACTGGTCAGCTTTCGACCAATCAACCCAAACCCTCTTCAATGAACGAAAACGTCGTGAACGAACTGAAAGAGCAGAACGCGAAGCTCGGGAACAGGATGATCGAGCTCGAGCAGCAAGAGCAAAACAGATCGAATCAGAACCAACAATTAGTAAGCGAACTAAAGGCTTCGACCTCGAACTTTAAAAACTACTTAGATAAAACAGAAACCAAAGTGATTAAAATTTCCAATCAAATGTTATCTAAAATTGATACCAAACATATAACTGAGGATGTCGCAAAGGCGTTTAGACAAGAAAAATACG
Organism: Staphylococcus equorum; assembly: GCF_001747895.1. GTDB lineage: Bacteria > Bacillota > Bacilli > Staphylococcales > Staphylococcaceae > Staphylococcus > Staphylococcus equorum_A. The sequence goes on from NZ_LNNB01000002.1 coordinate 41,108, forward strand.
AGATGTATGAAGACCTCAAAGGGATTCGAATGGCTAACCGAGAACAGCATGAAGCATTGAACAACAGTTTAAAAGAAAATCAAAAGTTGAATAGCACGTTTAAATCGAGTATTAAAAGTATGACACATGGTATAGGCGCCCTATACTTCGTTATTTTATTAATGGCCTTAGTTTCCATTGTGACCGGTCCGATTGGACACGTTTTAGGTATTGATAGCATGTATAGTGCCTTGCATCATACGATTACACATACACAATCAGCATGGGGCTACTTATGGTACATCGCTTATATCGTCCCTTATCTACTCTTTGTTTTAATTTTATTGTGTTGTTTAAGTCTTTTAAGACTATTTGAAAGATAAAATATAACGTAAAGTATTTATAATTAGCTATTCATTATGTTATTTTATAAGTAACAAGTGAAGTATGGTTCGCTATATGGAATCCCCCGCTACTTTCCAGAGTAAAGTGGGGGTTTTTATTTATTTCTTTCGCGTATAAAGAAACACACTGTCATATCAACAATAATATGACATTTAATATCTTTGAGTTATTTCTATATAGTATCAAGACAAGAAGAAACTCGTTTCACTCGTTCCAAAAACAAACAAAAAAGAGGTCCCTTATGTTTAATATCCAAGATCCAAATTATGCTAAAAGAACCATAAAAATATTCATATTCACAACAACCATTTTCTTAATCACTTTAATTCTAGCAATTATTTTTAGCCCATCACTCGAAACTCTTAAAAATATGACAGACGGACAACACGGAACCATTTCTAAAACAAATGGTTTAATAAAGGTTTGGCAATACATTCTAAACAACGGTTTTAAAGTGCCGTTTCAAATGCTGATACTTTCTTTAATTCCAATCCCATTTTTATACTTTTTAAATTTATTATCTACAACAATAATTACCGGAATAGTATTTGGTTTTGCAATCAATTTTGATTTAAATAAAGGCCTCACCATGGTTTTATCTTCAGCACCACATACAATAATCGAAATATTTGCAATGTGCTTTGTTATCAGTGGTTTATATAAATTAAATAAAACAATCATTAGAAAAATAAGTAATCTTTTTAGAAAAACTAAAAAACAAAACTTTTCATTTAAGTTAGCTTTCAGCAATTTACTTAAAATATATTTTCTAATCGCTTTACCTTTATACATACTCGCAGCATTTTTAGAGACATACCTCACAGATTTTATATATAACTTATTTACCTAAATTCAACGTTGCTTTATTGTCTATACCAATCTATTGCTCTTTTCTCTATTTTTTTCACGTATTTATCTTTGCCATTTACATAGGATTTTATATCTTCAGGATAATTCTTGGCTAATTTATTTTTTAATTCCCCATACTCTTTCGCGATTTCTTTATGAGATTTTAGATATTCTTTAAATGCTAAATGACGTTCTATTTCTGTTTTATTTTTATAGTCAAATACATGTAAGTGGTGAGTTCTTTTTATTTTTCCTTTTCTAAAAAATCTTCTTCTAGGAATACCATTTTCCCCTAAATTTTCGTATCCGAGGTCATTCAATTTTTTATTAAATTCATCAACTTTTTCTATATTTTTCACTACTACCATGATATCTATTATGGGTTTTGCTTTTAATCCTTGGATTGATGTACTGCCTATGTGATGAATATGAATTATTTCGTCGTTAAAAATAGTTTTTAATTTTTTTGCTTCGTTATTAAAATTTTCTTGCCAATTTGGTTGATAATCTTTAACTTCTACTCTCATTTTAGCCTTCCTTTTTTGTTTTTTGAAACGAGTGTAAACGAGTTTCTAAAAACCCAAATACACCCAACTTTATAAATATGGATTTCCGTATTTTTCACAATATTTATAAAAACCAAACCTATTCATAAATATTGTCTTTTCAATACTTTTATCAGAATCAAAATCAATCTCTCTTAAAATTGATTCAGTAAATTCAAATGATGCTGTACCATTTGCTGTTATAAGCATATTATCAACAACACTTTGCTTTTCTAAAAACTCATTCTCAGGTTTATATTTTTTATAATTTTGCCAAATATAAACCGAATTACCAGTATGTTTATATTTGTTTAAAAAACCATTTCTAGCTAAATAATCAACTGCTCCACATATAGCACCAATTACTATATTTTTATTAAATGCTTCCTCAACAAATTTTAAAAGGTTCTCAGAATCATTATCCCAAGAATTACCTCCAATCATAACTAACAGATCATAATCTTTAGGTTCATCGCCAATAATATAATCTACCAAAACAGAAAAACCACCTAAAGAAGATACATTTTCTTCAACAGAAATAGTACTTACAGACCAATTATCATCTTGATTTAAAATTGAAGATAAATATGCTCCTTCCCAATCTGCAAATTCATCTAGTAAAAGAAATAAAGCTTTTTTCAAAATTAAAAACCCCTTTTATTTTTAGATTACTAAACCTAATTGATTTATTCCAATTGCTTTATTG
>NZ_LNNB01000003.1 GCF_001747895.1 Staphylococcus equorum
ATTATTTAAACTCACCTCTGTATCATTAAAGTCATCAAAAATAACTGCATTTTCTTCTTCAGTTATCATCTCAATCTCACTCAGTTTTTGAGAGGAATCCTTTGTAATTTCAACTAAAACTTCCATAAAGTGTTTCAACATGCGCTCTATCGTCGCTTTACTAAATAACTCACTTGCATATTCTAATGAAACTTTATATCCTTCATCTTCTTCAATTGTCATACTCAAATCAAATTTCGCATTTGTATGTGATGCTTCTTTAACTTCAACAGACCAATCATTAATTTCAAATGCTTGATTATCATTATTTTGTAACGTGAATAATACATCGAATAAAGGATTACGAGTTAAATCACGTCTTTCTACTACTTCTTCTACTAAATCTTCTAGTGGATATTCTTGATTATCAAAAGCTTTTATAGAAAGGTTCTTTACTTCTGACAATAATTGTTCAAACGTTTTATTTCGTTCTGGATAACCTCTCATTGCCAGTGTGTTAACAAACATACCTAATATACCTTCGGTATGTTTATGTGTTCTTCCGGAGACTGGACTACCAATAACTATATCTTCTTGTCTACTATATTTATGAAGTAATACCATAAATGATGCCGATAAAATCATGTAATCCGTACTACCAGTTTTTTGCGCAAGCTGACTAATCGCGTTCTTAGTTTCATTAGGCATGTGCATTGACGTTGTTCTACCTTTAAAACTTTGCTGTTTAAGTCTAGTATAATCATAAGGTAAATCTAAAACAGGTGCTTCCTCTTCAAATTGTGATAACCAAAATGCACGTTGTTGATTTAAATCACGTTCACGCATCCACTCACTATAGTCTTTATAATGTATTTTCAATGCTTCTAATGTTTCGCTTTGATACAATCTCGAAAAATCTTTAATAATAATATTGATAGATAAACCATCAGAAATGATATGGTGCATATCAAATAATAAAAGATATTTTTGTTCGTCATACTTCACTACTTTTACTCTTAATAGAGGCGCCTGTGCTAAGTCAAATGGACTTACAAATTCACTTAAGAGATTATCATAATTAATATCCATTTTCTCTTCATAGTCTATATTAATAGATACACTATCTTTGATAATTTGAACAGGTTCTCCTTCAAACACTTCAAAATGTGTCCTTAAAATTTCATGATGGTTAATTAAACTCTGGAAAGCATAACGTACACGTTCAATATCTACGTCACCTTTAATTTCAAGTATTCCCGGCATATTGTAAGCCGTTTGCCCCTCCGTCATTTCATTTAAAACATATAATCTCTTCTGTTGTGAAGATACATAATAAGAGGGTTTATCTTCAGCTTGTGGAATATCTTGAATATTCTTATGGTCTTTACTATTTTTTATAAACTCAGCTAATTGAGCAACCGTTGGTTTCTCAAAGATAATTTTTAATGGTAATCTGATCCCAATACAATGTTCAATTTCATTGATTACACTAATGGCTTTAAGTGAGTGCCCTCCCATTTCGAAGAAATTATCATGGATACTAACTTGATTCACATGTAATACTGCTTCAAATGCTTTCGCCACAGCGCTTTCCATGTCGTTTGTCGGCGCTACATATACTTTACTTTCAACTTTAATTTTTGGTAAAGCTTTTTTATTCAGCTTTCCATTTGAAGTTACTGGCAGTTTATCAAGTTGTGTCATATGTGCAGGTATCATATAATCTGGTAACTTTTGACCTAAAGATGTTTTTAGAGATCCAAAATCAAGTGCGTCATCTGATACTAAATACGCACAAATAGATAATTCATTTTCAACCATCGTTGTCGCAACAACCGCTACATCAATGATATGAGCCTGTTGTCTTAAAACACTTTCAATTTCGCCCAATTCAATACGATAACCACGTATTTTAACTTGTTCATCTATACGACCTATATAACTAATATTGCCGTCGGCATTCCATTTTGCTAAATCTCCCGTACGATATAATTTACCTTTCCCAAACGGGTTATCAATAAATTTCTCTTGTGTTAATTCAGGACGGTTTAAATAACCTGCTGTGACACCCACGCCCGCAATACAGAGTTCGCCAGGCACGCCGATACCCATTATATTATTATCTTCATTTAAAATATAAGCTTGAATATTTGAGATTGGTTTACCGATTGGAATTGAGTCATATGTCTTATGGTTTTCACAGTCAAAACTTGTTACGTCAACGGTTGTCTCAGTAGGACCATATAGATTTAGTAAGGCAGTATTGTTTTTATTCCCGATAAAATGATTAAAGTCATTAGCTTGTTCAGGTTTCAATGCTTCGCCACTAGCTAAAACATATTTTAATTTCGAAATGGACTGTGAGTTGTTCGTAGATTTAATAAAATTGACGAACATATTTAGCATCGAAGGCACGAAGTGAACCATCGTTACCGCGTAATCTTCTAATAATGCAGTTATATTTTCAGGGTTGCCTTCTTCTCCAGATGGTAGTAAAACAATTTGACTACCAGCCATAGCCCAGCCAAATATTTCCCAAACTGAAACGTCGAAAGTATAAGGCGTTTTAAATAATATTGTATCGTCGCCATCAATATTATATTTATTTATCACCCAGTTCAAACGGTTCATAACGCCTTCACTATGTGCCATAACGCCCTTCGGTTTTCCAGTTGTACCTGAAGTATAAATCACATACATTAAGTTAGACTTATCTGAAATTTGTTTTAAATTAGAGGTTGGAAATGTTTCTGATTTTGTCTCTTTAGTTAAATCAATTACTTTATTTTCATATTTTATAGATTCATCTAATACTCGATCTGTTAGTAAAACCTTCGGTTGACTATCTTCTAAAATATAATTAATACGGTCAATTGGGTAATTAGGATCAATTGGAACATAAGCGCCACCTGCTTTTAAAATTCCATAAATACTAATAATCGTTTCAAGTTGTCGATCCATAATTAAACCAACTAGACTGTCAGCTTTCACACCTTCATCTCTTAATTGATAAGCAAGCTGATTCGCACGGATATTTAACTCATTATAGCTTAAACGTTTGCCTTCATACGTAATCGCTGTTTGATAAGGCGTTTTTTTCACTTGCTTTTCAAAACGTTCAACAAACGTTTCCGTATTATTTAAACTCACCTCTGTGTCATTAAAGTCGTTTAAAATGGTATGTTTTTCGTTTTCATCCAATAACTCTATATTTTTAATCTTTTTATTTGGATTTTCTATTATTTCTTCTATGACTTTTAATATTATCTTATGCAGGTCTATAATTTCTTTCTCATTCACAACAGCACTTTGATAATCATAATCTACAATTAAAGTATCTTCTCTATTCCTATTACTAATATTTACAGTTAATGGTGCGTTATTTGAGCCATTTTCTATCCATTCATCTGAATAACCATTTTTTATAATTTCATAATTGTGTTGAGTGTTTTGATAGGAAATCAAACAGTCTAATAGTCCTTTTTGCCCGCCACTATCTTCTACTATATTTCTATACGGATATTTTCTATGTTTTAGTATATTGAAACTTTCATATTTTGTTTGGGTTAATAAATCAAATATAGAATAATCACTAGAGACATCAATTATAATTGGCAATGCCCTTGAAAACACGCCAGTAAGCCCTTTTTCTGCTTTTTTATTTCTATTATGCATTACTGACCCGACTGAAATTTTTTTCGATGCTGTTTTTTTATATTTTATAATAATCATAATGGAAGAGAATAAATTATTAATACTTATATTATTTTTTTCACAAAAGTCGTGTATTCTATGGGTTTCTATATCAGAGAAACTATAACTTTTTCTATTACTCAGACCATTATTTTCACTATTATTTTCGAATAATTCATTATCTTCTAAATTTTCAACCTTTTTTAACCAGAAATTTTTATCTTTTTCAAACCTTTTAGAATTTTTATATTCTAATTCTTCTTTGATGTAATTAAAATATGTAGACTCTATTTGCTTGTTATTAGTTCCATCAATTAAATATTTACATATTGTATTGATAGCTACTGTCACACTCCACGCATCTGAAATAACATGATGTTCCAGCAAAAGTATTCCGGTTTTCCCAGTAGGTAACCTCATTATTTTAAAGTCAAATAAGTCCTTATTTTCAAAAAATAGGTTTTTACGTGCCTGTTCATTAATCCATTCATCATACCCTACTTGATTATTCATAAAGTCAATAAAATCAAAATTTCTATCTTTGTGTTCAGTAATATATTGTTTATATTCACCTTTCACTTTTTTCATTTTAATTCTATAGCTCTCATGTGTTTTTATTAGATTATTTAATGCCTTTTCTATTTTTTCTATTTTAACTTCAGGTTTAATATAAATAATCCCCGGTATATTATTAATGCTATTATTTTCATAATATTCTTGTAACTGAATAATTTCGGTCTGTGCATCTGATAAAGTACTTGTTTCCATAATTAAACCCCCTTTTTTTATATCTTAAGATTAACATATTTTTTTAAAAAAATAACCTTTTATAACTCTTATTATTATAATAATAAAAGTTATAAAAGGTTATAAATTGTAAATATTTTGTAATTTTTTTATTAAATCATAAATTATTATTAACTTATAGTAAATGATTGTAAAATTATTCCAAAACAGCTCTCCCACGATTATTTTATAAGTGTTTTTCTATATTTTTATACGTTACAAACTCAATTTTAGGTGTAACTATATTTTCACAACAAACAGCTAATTTATAATTTTCTATTACATCTAATAATAAAAAATGGTTTGTAATTATTTCGTTATTATATACCAACTCAATATTGTGTTTGATGTTAAAATCAAAAGATAATTGTTTAATATCAAAAGATAAGCCTTTTCCTATAAATTTGGTATAACTTTCTTTTAAACACCAAAAAGAAAAGAAATTCTCTTTGTTATTGCTCATCATAGCGCGTTCATTAGCATGTGTAATATCACAAAACAGTTTCTTATCTATATCATCTATTTGCTCTATATCGACGCCTACTGGCGAATCAGAGATATAGCAAGCCGCCCATTCATTTGAATGAGATAAATTAAAATGTACGTTCTGTGATTTTAGTAAATATGGCTTGCCATACTCATTTTCCTCAAAAATGAGTCCTTCTAGAGAAAAACCATAATCTTTGATCAGCGCATAATATAATAACAATTCACTGATCAAAGTAAGCACCTTATCATTTTCAGCATGTAAGTTATGAATTCTATTCTGCTTGTCACATCTGATATGATTTAAAAACCGATTTTGTATAGCATCATAGTTTAAGTCACTTACATTTATTAAATATAACTTCATCTATTTGCTCCATTCTATATAGGTTCACGATATATCATTATAAAAAACTTTACTAATACATGGAAATTATTAAAAATATTATATTATTAGTATTATGGTAACATATTAAAATATTTTTAATGTTAAAGTTTTTAATGACTTTTAAAAATTTAAGCCACTTATTATATTAGATATATTTGTTATTCAAGTCTAAATAGTCAAAACATTATGTATACCACCATTTATATTGTATAGTGCCTATAAAAGGTTCAGGAGATGGTTTAATGAAAGTTAACAAAATAATTTATATGCTATTAGCCTTCTTTCTAGGTGGATTAGGCGTCCATAAATTTTATTCAAACAAAAGAAAATTAGGGATATTATATTTTGTATTTTGTTGGACTGGTATTCCTGAAATCATTGGTATCGTAGAAGCGATTTTAACTGTTTTTAAAAAGTCGGATAGTAATGGAGATATAGCAGTATAAAGCAATTTGAAATTTAAGATACTGGATAATCTACTCATATAAAATAGCAGTGAGGGCCTCTATCATTATAGATTTCTTCACTGCTATTTTAGTATGTTTTAATTTATTTTCTTAACTTCAGAAATTTTATATATTATCATGCCTTGTTATTCATCTATACGCTTTATTTTGATATTTTCGATAATATGAACGTTTCTCCTCTTTCATATATTTCTAAAAGTTTTTTAGTTAGCCTTATATGAGGAACGATCCAGAAAGAAACTACTGCCGAAAATGTACCTAAAATTGCGCCTGCCAATATGTCTCCTGGATAATGTACACCAACCCAAATCCTTGAAATCCCTACAAGAAAAGCTAATACTAGCCAAAAATACCTTAAGTTTTTTTTGAAAAGCAGAAACATGATACATATAGCAAAATATTGTAGTGCATGATCACTTGGAAATGAATTATCTATTTCATGTCCAATAAGTTGACTAACATTTGATAATTCTGCAAATGGTTGGTTATTTGAATATACTTTCCCTATAATATCTCCTAATAACTCTGCGACTACAAAAGCAATGATTGCACTAATGACCATCATTCTATTTTGTTGTTTTCGAGTAAACCAATATATGATAATACTTAAAATTAAAAAATACTCCATGTATTTAGCTAAAAAAATCATTACTGGATTTAAAAACACCAGTTGTTTACTTAATTCGTTAAACACCCTAAATAGTTCAACATTTAATTCTGATAAATTGATTCAAATCATTCCTTAATTATTTAATTTTATTAAATATAGTTTATACTGACCTTCAACTATACCAAAATAAAATATTAAAACAATATCTATAAAATATTGTTGAAAATTACTTTGAAATATAAAGAAAAGATTTTTGAATATATTCAAAAATATATAACAGACCTTTGGCTTGAGGCATTACAATATTTTAATTTTATAGCAATTTAAGCATTTATATTGTTAGGAATTCCGAGCGTTGTTTCTCACGCTTATCAATTACAATTTGTGATGTTTTCATACCTAACTCAAATAATTTTTCAATATTTTGAGTTACGAATTCATCGCTACCTACTATATAAAATAAAGCATTTTTATCCGTTGAAATATTTTCTAATTGCTCATAATATGATGCTCTGCTATCCACAAATTGTGATGTGAATTTTTTATCTGGTACAGATTTAAATATATCTGTAAATAAGAATTCTTTAGATGAATCAACATTTATAGAATGTATTTTATTAACATTTTCAGCGTTCTCTAAATATTTAAGCACTATTGGTCTATATGTCGCTAAGCCAACACCCGAAGATAGTAAATACACATTTTTACTTTCTCTTTTTAGTGGAATATTTGAATGTGTTTTAAAAAGCGCTACTTCTTGTCCAACTTCTAACTTATTTAAAATATTTTTAAATTCAGAACATTGTTTTCTTATTCTTGTAGTAATTCCAATTATATTCTCGTTAGGAACAGTAGAAATCGACATATGGCGAACTAAGCTTTTATTTGGTTTTTCGCCTTCATTAAAACCTTTTAATCCCATGTGCGTGTGAGAGCCCTCTTCCCAAGTAAAATCCTCTGGGCGATCAAGTAAATACGTTTTAATTTCAGACGTCTCATTAATAATCTTATTTATTTTAGTCCAATATATCTGCATTTATATATTCTCCTCATCATTTACAATTAAATCTATTTATATAATATACTTCAAATGATAATAATTATCAATTAAAGTATATTACTGTTTATTGAAAATCATTTTGCAGAAGTAATTTTCGCTATATTTAAAGCGTGAACAGAAAATAAATGTTTTCTGCTCACGCTTTTCCATTAATTAAGAGAATTTTTCAACCTCTTTTAATGTTTCTATACAATGATATTTTTCGTTACAGTTTGGACATTTTAATTTTCTAGTCTTCGATGTATGCGCAGCTAACATCCATTGTAATTTTTTAGGTTTGAATTTAAAATGGCAATTCGGGCACATGTATAATACTGAATTAAAGTATTTATTTGTTATTGTAATCGCACAAATAATAGCTAAAACAAAAGATATTACAAATGGTAAATAACTTTTTATAGCAAAACTTATTGATATACCTATTAACTGGACTAATGTCCCTAATCCACCCACCAAAAATAGTTTTCGATATAACTTACTAATATTTTCATTTTTATTCATAACATCTTCTATGTCTAATAATTTTTGTATCGGTGAGTTAGATGTTTCAGAAATCATACTTTTAAAACGTTTCAAGTTATTAAGTCTTTGCTGATCTTCTTTTATGCGTTGTTCATCACCCTCTATCTTTTGATCTAATAATAAATATATTGACCTCAAATCTTCATCACTATTAATTAGCTTATTAATATCTTTTAAATTGAATTGCATATTTCTTAAAGCTATGACGATTTGTAGTTTTTTAACTTCTTTTTCTGTATAAACTCTGTAGTTATTATCCTTAACATAGGATGGTTTGAGTATTCCTTTTTTATCATAATATTGAATGGTTCTAGTTGTAATAGAAAAAAGGGCAGCTAACTCTCCTGTTGAATATATAGACATATTTTTCACCTCCTACTTTATTTAATAAACTATTACCCTGAGTAACAGTCAATATAAATAAACATCTTCATTATATTTTTTACCAGATTCTTTATTAAAAGTCGAAACATTTATACCCCCTCAGGGTATGTGTTATACTAAAATCATCTTATTACTAATTCTATAAATATAGGAGGTTTTATTATGGAACATAATGATAAACACCATCTTCATGATGGCTATGAGCATCATGAAGATGAGAAGCATGCTAGTCATAATGAACATGCGCATCATCACGGTAATTTTAAAAATAAATTCTTTATTTCTTTAATTTTTGCGATACCTATTATTATTTTATCCCCAATGATGGGTGTCACATTGCCATTTCAATTTTCATTTACCGGTTCAGATTGGATTGTATTAATTCTTGCCACAATTTTATTCTTTTACGGAGGCATGCCTTTTTTAGCAGGTGCTAAAGATGAAATTTCAACTAAAAAACCTGGAATGATGACACTCGTTGCTTTAGGCATTTCAGTCGCATATTTTTATAGTTTATATGCATTTTACATGAATAATTTTAGTGATTCCTCAACACATACAATGGATTTTTTCTGGGAATTAGCGACTTTAATTTTAATCATGTTATTAGGCCATTGGATTGAAATGAACGCAGTAGGTAATGCAGGTAATGCATTGAAAAAAATGGCAGAACTTTTACCTAATACCGCAGTTAAAATTACAGATAATGATCAACGTCATGAAGTAAAAATTGATAACATCAATATTGATGATATTGTTGAAGTTAAAGCTGGGGAAAGCATACCTACAGATGGCACAATTACTCAGGGTGAGACATCAATTGATGAATCATTAGTTACTGGTGAATCAAAGAAAGTTGCTAAAAAGTATAATGATGACGTTATTGGCGGTTCTATCAATGGTTCAGGAACAATACAAGTTAAAGTTACAGCCACTGGTGCAAATGGCTATCTCTCCCAAGTTATGGGACTTGTTAATCAAGCGCAAAATGATAAATCAAAAGCTGAACTCCTCTCAGATAAAGTCGCTGGTTACTTATTTTATTTTGCAGTAAGTATTGGACTGATTTCATTTATTGTATGGATGCTTATTCAAAATGATATCGACTTCGCACTTGAAAGACTTGTTACCGTATTAGTTATTGCTTGTCCTCACGCATTGGGCTTGGCAATTCCATTAGTTACAGCACGCTCTACTTCTATAGGTGCACATAATGGCTTAATCATAAAAAACAGAGAATCTGTAGAAATTGCCCAACATATTGATTACGTTATGATGGATAAAACAGGAACACTCACTGAAGGTGATTTTACAGTTAATCACTATGAAAGTTTTACGGATGAATTCCATGATGAGATCATATTGAGTCTATTTGCTTCATTAGAAAGTAGTTCTAATCATCCACTTGCTACTGGAATTGTTGATTTTACTAAAGGTAAAAACATCTCTTATGCTAATCCTAAAAAAGTTAATAATTTACCTGGTGTAGGATTAGAAGGCACAGTTGATAATAAGATACTCAAAATAACGAACGCTTCTTATCTCGATAATAACAATCTTAAGTACAATAAAGAACAATTTACTCATCTTGCTCAACAAGGTAACTCTATTAGTTATTTAATTCATAACCAACAAGTTATTGGCATGATTGCACAAGGCGATAAAATTAAAGAAAGCTCAAGGCAAATGGTATCAGACTTATTATCAAGAAACATTACACCAGTGATGCTTACTGGCGATAATAAAGAAGTTGCAGAAACCGTTGCTAAAGAATTAGGCATTAATGATGTACATGCACAATTAATGCCCGAAGATAAAGAAAGTATAATTAAAACATATCAAAGCAAAGGTAGTAAAATTATGATGGTCGGTGATGGGATCAATGATGCGCCCAGTCTTATAAGAGCAGATATTGGCATGGCGATAGGCGCTGGGACAGATGTAGCAGTCGAATCAGGTGATGTCATACTTGTTAAAAGTAATCCATACGATATTATCAAATTCTTGACACTTTCTAAAAACACTATGAGAAAAACAATTCAAAATTTATGGTGGGGTGCAGGATATAACGTTGTAGCTGTCCCTCTCGCAGCCGGCATATTAGCTTTTATAGGTTTAATATTATCGCCTGCTGTAGGTGCAGTACTCATGTCCTTAAGTACGGTCATCGTAGCAATTAACGCTTTCACGTTAAAGTTGAAATAACAGATTGGAGTTTTAAAATATGTATAAAAAATTAGGATTTATTATATTAACAGCAGGATTAGTATTATCAGCTTGTTCAAATGAAAGCGAAGAAGATAAAGACACCAAAGATCAAAAACAAGAAGAACATACAGAACACAAAAGTGAAAGTAAAGTACCAGATGATATGAAGCATACAAATGATAGTAAATTTAAACAAGGTGATACAGTCACTATTACAACAGGACACATGCCAGGTATGAAAAATGCGGAAGCTACTGTAAAGGGTGCTTATGAGACTTATGCTTATGTCGTAAGTTATATGCCTACAAATGGGGATGAAAAGGTAAGTAATCATAAATGGGTTGTTAATGAAGAAGTTGCCGATGCCCCTGAAAATGGATTTAAGAAAGGTGATACAGTTAAATTAGAAGCTGACCACATGCCTGGTATGAAGGGCGCAGAAGCAAAAATAGATGATGTAAATAAGACAACTGTTTATGTAGTTGATTATAAATCAACTGAAAATGACAAGATGGTGAAAAATCATAAATGGATGACAAGTGACGAGCTAAAATCACGCTAAATTAAATTATCATTTTAGACTTTTTAAAATATAACCGTATTTTGCATTCCTATTACTCTCGATTGATATTCTATAATCTCTTTTTTCATTATAAAACTCAGAAACTATTGCGAGAATTCTAATAGAATCACCTATGTTCTATATAAATAATACACATTAAACACTTTTTTAATAAAAAAATAAACCCGTCAATATCATCAAAATTACTCAATGATATTGACAGGTTTTTTGTGTACTAAGCATTTTTAAGATTAATCAATTATGATTGTTTCTTTTTTTCAGCGTCTCTTAATTCGATACGTCTAATTTTACCTGAGTTGGTCTTAGGTAAGTCTTCGACAAACTCGATGGCTCTTGGATATTTATACGGCGCAACATCGTGTTTGACGTAGTTTTGTAATTCTTTGATTGTGTCTTCATTACCAGTTACGTCATCTTGTAAAATAATAAATGCTTTAACGATGTTCCCTCTAATTTCATGTGGGCTCGCAACAACAGCACATTCTTTTACGTAAGGATGTTTCGTAAGTGAATCTTCAACTTCGAACGGCCCTATTGTATAGCCAGAACTAATAATGATGTCATCTTTACGACCTTCAAACCAGAAATAACCATCTTCGTCTATTTTAGCTAAATCACCCGTCATAAAGTAGTCACCATTTTGTGGTTCTGCTGTGCGTTCTGGGTCTTTATAATAACCTTTGAACAATGCAGGTAAGTCTAACGGCACTGCGATATTACCTACTTCGCCTACTTCAGATAGTTCGCCATCATCATTAATGACAGTTACATGACTACCAGGGATTGCTTTACCCATTGAACCAGGACGGCTCTCTGTATCTTTTAAAAATCCAATCAACAATGTACTTTCTGTTTGGCCATAACCATCTCTTACTGTAAGATCAAAGTTTTCTTGGAATTTTTCAACGACTTCTCTATTTAATGGTTCGCCTGCAGACACTGCACTATGCAAATGTTCCAAATTATAATCTGTTAAATTAGAAAGTTTTGCCATCAAGCGATACTCAGTCGGTGTACAACAAAGCGCATTAATTTTATTATCTTGTAATAATTGTAAATATTTTTCCGCATCAAATCTTCCATTATATACAAAGGCAGTTGCACCTGATCCCATAATTGATAATAACGGGCTCCATACCCATTTTTGCCAACCTGGTGCAGCAGTTGCCCAAACAACATCGTCTTCTTTAATACTCAACCAATGTTTCGGTGCCATCTGCATATGTGCATAGCCCCAACCATGTGAATGGACAACAGCTTTAGGATTACCAGTTGTGCCAGACGTATAAGATAATAAAGCAATATCTTCACGAGAAGTTTCAACAATGTCTAATTGATCCGTTGAATTTGCTTTTTCATCTTCAACTGACATCCAACCATCTTCTTGACCGCCAACAATAAACTTAGTTAGTGTGTCGTATTCTTTGACTGCTTTAAACTCATCAAGCGCATCTGAAATAACTACAATTCCTTTTACTTCACCATGCGTGATTCTGTATTGTAAGTCTTTCGTACGTAACATTTCAGAACTAGGAATAATAATGATACCTAATTTTAAGGCAGCAAGATAAATCTCATATGTTTCAATGCAACGTGGCATCATGATGAGAACTTTGTCACCTTTTTTTAAACCATATTTTAAAAACATATTACCCACTTTATTCGCATTTTTGATAAGGTTGGTATATGTAATTTCTCTATTTTCTCCTGTTTCATTTTCAAATATTACAGCTTTTTTAGATTGATCTGCTGTAAATTTTTCGATTTCGCTCACTATGTTATAAGTTTCTGGAGCGATTAAATCTTGTTTATTCATTATTTACTCTCCTTTTATTCGAACATCTATAATCTGTACAATTGTACTTTAAATGTATAGATTACTGATTACTTATCCAAATACTTTCCAATAATTTAATGACAATTTTAAACTTATTACATGTAAATAGATACGATTATGGCTTAAATGATTTATCCATTTATTTATTATAGCAAAAGTGACCCATATATAGATATATTTTAAATTCAGAATAATTAAAATATATCTGCAATATCATTTTTTTACATACTTGTTAATTCTTAAAAAACAGCTCTACCAAGTACTTTATCAAGTTCTAAAAGTGAGCTAAATAATTTATGTTAACTCTGAGTTTTTCATTTTCATTTAAATTTCCCTTCATATAACTAGAGTTTATTTTGACATTCGCTATAATAAAAGTGTAGTATTTCATACGTAGCATTATAAATGTGTAAATCACTACGAAAATTATACGCACCATTTCAAAAATAATTAAACAGATTGAGAAATGGTCCCTGTTCATCAATTATTGGATATATTATTTATTTTTAAGCTTAATCACTAGATTGAAAATGAGCTTAGTGTTAAACTGTTTAGATGTGCAATTTTTATGAAAGAAGTGAGTCTATTGACTGAAACAGGAGCATTCCATGTAGAAAAAAGAATCCCCTTATTTATCGTATTATTATCAGGGGCCTTTATTACAATTTTAAACCAAACGTTACTTGGTACAGCTTTACCCCCAATTATGAATGACCTACAAGTATCTGAAAGTACGGTACAGTGGTTACAATCTATATTTATGTTAGTAAACGGTATTATGATACCTATTACAGCATTTTTAATTCAACGTTATACATCAAGGCAGTTATTCTTAACCGCCATGAGCATTTTTGCAGTAGGTACCTTAATCTGTGCTGTCGGACTAGATTTTTCAATGTTATTAATCGGACGTGTCTTACAAGCAGCAGGTGCAGGTATTATGATGCCATTAATGCAAACAATCTTATTCTTACTTTTCCCTGTAGAAAAACGTGGTACGGCAATGGGCTTATTCGGATTAGTCATCGCATTCGCACCAGCAATTGGACCTACGTTATCAGGCGTTTTAGTAGAGCATCTCTCATGGAGAAGTGTCTTCTACGTCGTATTCCCAATCGCAGTTGTTATCATCGTTGCTTCAATTTTCCTATTGAAAAACGTTACAGAAACTTCAAATCCAAAACTAGATATCGCATCAGTCATTCTATCTACACTAGGTTTTGGTGGACTCTTATATGGTTTCAGTTCTGTTGGAGAAGCAGGATGGGGCAGCGTACAATTTATCTTACCACTTATCGTTGGTATCGTTTCATTGGTTATATTCATTCGTCGCCAGTTGAAACTCAAAGAACCTATGCTTGAATTTAGAGTGTTTAGTTATCGTATTTACACTTTAGGTACAGCATTAAGTATGTTCGTATTTGGTGTACTAATCGCATCAAATATTATCTTACCGTTGTATATGCAAAATATGCTAGGTTTCTCTGCATTAGAATCTGGTTTAGTATTATTACCAGGTGCAATTGTTATGGGTATTATGAACCCTATTACAGGTCGTTTATTTGATAAATATGGCGGCAAATGGCTCGCTCGTATTGGCTTGCTTGTCTTAGTTGCTTCAACAATACCATTTACAATGCTTACAGCGCATACAAGCTTTAATTACCTTGCCACGGCTAACGCAGTGCGTATGGTATCACTTGCAATGGTTATGATGCCTATGACAACACTAGCGATTAACCAATTACCGAACAGCCTCATTGCTCATGGTACTGCCATGAACAATACATTTAGACAAATGGCCGGCGCAATCGGTACAGCATTATTTATTACATTAATGTCTGTTTCAGCCATCCCTAGTGAAGGTATGGAAGGTATGATTCATGGTGTGAACGTAACATTTATGGTTGCTACTGGTATATCAGTCATCGCACTATTGTTATCAGCAAAACTTACAGATGAAACAAAACCATCTCGCAGAACATTGTAATTAATCATCTAATGAAAAAGTTCATTAGTATAAACAAAAACACTTTCGTTACATTCATTTAAGTATGAATGTTTTCGAAAGTGTTTTTTATGTTTTAATCTATTAACTTCGGTTGATATATCTGCTTTGTTAACTGCTCGCTTTTTTAGCGTGTAGTGTTTTCATTGCAAATCTCGCTATCGGTTGAGCTATGAGTAGTTCAATCCAAAATGCAATAAAAAAGTTACGAGGCCAATTATAAAAGAATGTTTCAAAAACCTCTAAATTTACTGTTCCAGTTCCAATCCATGTACCAATGATTGTTAATAATATGGATAAAATAGTTACATTAAATAAAATATTGAATAAAATTTGAGCATTAAAACTATCATCTTTGCTAGCAAATTTTGCTACGAGTTTTCCTACGAGTGGATTAGCAACAAAGATTACAAGTATAACAACAGCTATCCATATAAATGGTAGTTTTGTTAAAGTCATAAGATAGTTATCTAAACTAAAACCAAACTGGAATCCCATAACTAATGGACCTATCGTGTTTACTGAAATAATAGAAATAATGGCAACAAATAACATAGCTTCCCTACCATTTTGAGGTAACCTTGGTTCTAAATACATATTTTGATCGTCTCCTTATTGAAATTCAGGTTGTAGACGTATCAATCGACATATATTTTTGATTAATGAAATTAATCAATATCTCTACTTACCAACTACTCTATAATACCAATTGTCTCAATTGACTTCAAAGGTATAATTGGATTTTCACATTACTTTTTATATTTTTAAAGATTAATCTGTAGCAGAAAGTCTGTTAATTGCAATTTCACCCACTGCTTTTGCTGCAACTAATAATGCATCTTCATTCACTTCAAACTTAGGATGATGATTCATATATGGTGCTTCAATATCTTCTGGTTTACAGCCAACGATGAAAAAAGAACCTGGTATTTCTTTTAAATAATAGGCAAAATCTTCAGAACCTGAAACTGACGGTATTTCTACAAGATGTTCAAAATAGTCACCCTTACTTGCTGTTAGAATATCTACTACTTGTTCTGTTTGTTCGGGATGATTGTACAGCACAGGATAACCAAATTGGTAATCTAAATCATACGTAATATCAAAACCAACGGCTACGCTTTTTGCGACTTTCTCAATCTCTTCATACATAAATTGCTCTAAGTCATCGTTAAGATAACGCGCTGTTCCCTTGATTGTTACTTTGTCTTGTATAACATTGGCTCCACCAGGTGCATCAAACGCGCCAACAGTAATCACGCCCATTTCCGAAGGATCGATACGTCTAGACACTATTGTTTGGAGGGTGTTTACAAAATTGGTTCCTGCAATCAAAGCATCGTGTGTTTTATGAGGACTCGCAGCATGACCACCTAAACCATTAATCGTTAAAGTAAATGTAGAACTGCCAGCGAAAGCATTGCCCTTATTATATCCAATCACTTCTGTACCAGCGACGGGTACTACATGGATACCATATATTTCATCTAGATCATTTAATGCACCTGATTCCATCACTTGTTGTGCACCACCTGGAGGCATTTCTTCAGCATGTTGATGAATAATTTTAACTGTACCTGAAAGTTCCTCTTTCATTTCAATTAATGCGTCTGCTAGTCCTAACAAATACGCGGTATGTGCATCATGGCCACACGCATGCATTACCCCTTCATTTGTTGACTTAAAGGGTACATCTATCTCTTCTTGTATCGGCAATGCATCAAAATCAGCGCGTAATCCTATTGTTTTGCCAGGTTGTTGCCCTTTGATTTCTACAATAATTGCGTTACTACCTAGAACAGGTTGCGTAACTGTCACATCTTTACCTTTGTAAAAATCTTTAATATATTGTGCTGTAGCATCCTCTTGAAATGACAACTCTGGATGTTGATGTAAATAACGACGATGCTGAATCATTTCAGATTCCTTATCTTCTAACTTTTTAAATAATATCTCTTTTGTATTCATAAAGATTCACTTCTTTCAATTTGTTTGTAAATAATTTAACCATTTTAAAAGTTTAAATCTTAAAGAAGATTAATACAAAAATAAATTACTATTTTATGGAATATTACATTTTTAATTATTTAATGAAGTGACATTGATTCGTTTCATTACGATATTTTTATAGTATACCTACTTGTGCTTCTGTCTCATTTTTATAAACGATATACATCATAATACTAGCGATCATCACCATAGCGAAACCAAAATATGGTGTCATTGCAAGTGAAAAATGATTGAGCACATATCCTCCGATGACTGCTCCCAATGTGATACCGATATTGAAAGCAGCAATGTTTAAACTAGAAGCAAAGTTAGTCGTTGCCTTATTTTTTCGTTCTGCAAAAAGTACCACAATCAATTGCAGTCCCGGAACATTCATAAATGCGAACAAACCCATCAGAAGTATGGCTATGGTACCTAAGAAATAATGTGTCACAGTTAAGCCTAGAAGTAATAAAACTATCGCTTGAATTAAGAATATCCATATAAGTACTTTTGTTGGCTTATTGTTTGTCAGTTTCCCACCAAGTGTATTGCCAATAGCAACCATTACACCATACATCACTAGCAGTATCACCACCGCTTCGTCGCTATAATTCAAAATATCTGTAAGAATACTAGTCAAGTATGTGTAGACTACAAAAGTGCCGCCGTAACCGAGTGCAGTAATCAAATAAACCATCATTAATGATTTGTTTTTAAACACTTTTAATTGTTCCTTTATCGATGCCTGAGCATATTCTTCCAAATTACTTGGTACTGCTAATATATTAATGATTAAACTAATCAATCCAATCATAGCAATTGTAATAAACGATGCTTCCCAACCAAAGTGCTGACCAATCCATGTTCCTAATGGTACGCCTGTAATTGTAGCAACGGTTAAACCTGTAAACATCATCGCAATCGCGCTTGCACGCTTATCAGGCGTTACCAAATCACTTGCGATTGCTGTAGCGATAGACATAAACACGCCGTGCATCAATGCCGATAGTACACGCATAGCTAACAACATACTAAACGTGGTCGCAAAGGCAGCAAGTGAATTCGCAATAATGAAAATAAGCATAATGACTAATAGTAAATGCTTCCATTTTATTTTATTTGTCATTGGTGTTAGTAAAGGCGCTCCTATTGTTACCCCCACAGCGTACAAAGATACAGTTAATCCTGCTAATGAAATCGTAGTATCAAAATCATCTTTAATGAGTGGTAAGAGACCTACACTAATAAATTCAGTCATTCCAATTGCAAAGGCAGACATTGCTAACGCTAATATAGCGAATTTGTTTTTTCTCATAATGTTTTTTGACTCCTTCTTGTTTTATGTATGTGTTAATATAAACTACACATATCAAAAGCGGAAGTACGCACTTTAAAGTACTATAGGTACCTTTGAGTACCTATCAGGAGGTAATTAAATGAGCAAATCTTATAATATCGGCGTCGAAGCAACCATTGATGTCATCGGTGGAAAATGGAAACCTGTCATCTTATGTCATTTACAAAACAACGGGTTGATGCGTACATCTGCATTAAAACGTGCCATTCCAACGATTACTCAAAAAATGTTAACACAGCAATTACGCGAACTAGAAAAAGACGGTATTATCAACCGTATCGTATATGATCAAATCCCCCCTAAAGTTGAATACGAATTATCAAATTATGGTCAAACACTAGGAGATTTACTTTCTTCACTTTGTTATTGGGGAGAGTTCCATATTGAAAAAATGCATCAACAAGGGGAAACAGTATCATTAGCACAACAAGATTTTGTCGATATACCCAAACCGAGTTAATAACAAAAACGCCCTATTCTATAACTTTAGAATAGGGCGTTTTGTATACCAAATTGTTATGATTATTTCTGTTCTTAAATCTTGTTTTTTTGGATTCCTAAATCTTTAGGAACCATCGTTTCAAGTTGTAGTTCTTCATCTTCATAATACAGTTTCTTCAAATCAACATCGAAGAATTGTTTCATTCTTTGTTCGGTCATTACTTCAGTTGTTTCTCCAAAAACGATACCTTTTTCTTTTCCAGTAATAATCACATTATCTGAAAGATAAAACGCATGGTTTGGATAATGCGTATTAATAATGCATGATATCCCCTGTTCTTTTGACAGCTTACGTATCGTTTTTAAAATCGTAATTTGTTTTTGAATATCTAAATGAGATTCTGGTTCATCCAGTATTAATAATTCAGGGCCCGATACAAGTGTTCTTGCGATGAGTGCTAATTGTAATTCTCCGCCACTGACCTCGTTACATGACTGATTGGCCAAATGGCTAACACCCACTGTTTCCAGCGCTTCAATTGCAGCCGCTTCATCCTTTTTTGAAGGTTGTGCTAAAGTACTGATAAATGGCGCTCTTCCCATGATCACAAGTTCTAAGAGCGTGTAACCAAAAGTCATTTTTTGAGCTTGAGGCACATAACCAATCTTTTTCCACAATTCCTTTTTCTTCAGGTCATTTAACGGGACATCATCGATAAACGTTTCGCCATCCGTCCAATCTAGCAACCCAATAACACATTTTAACAATGTTGTTTTTCCAGCACCATTAGGCCCTAAAATCGATAAGACCTCGCCAGGAGCCAATTTAAAATTCACATCTTCTTTATATAAATAAGGTTTGTTTTTATAATGAAAGTTGCCTTCTTTTACTTCTAAGTGCATTACCACGAACCTCCCATACGGCGTAATAAGTATGCAAAAAATGGTGCGCCAATAATTGCAGTTAAGATAGATAATGGAATTTCAGTAGCTGTTAAACTTCTAGCCAAGTTATCAATGATTAACAAATATGTACTACCGATAGCAAGTGATACAGGTAACACATATTGATTATTGTTACCTACAAACATACGTGCAATATGTGGGATGATTAAACCAACCCATCCTACGATACCCGCTACCGCAACCGTAGCTGCTGTGATAATCGTTGCACCTGCAATGATTGCCCATTTTAAAGCTACAACAGGAATACCCATAGACTTAGCTTCATCTTCTGGTAATGTGAGTAAATTAAGTCTCCATCTTAGTGTATACAATATGAGCACGCCTATGATGATAATCGGTGCCGCAACATATAAATCTTTATAAGTTGCTGTTCCTAGACTTCCCATTAACCAATACGTGATTGCGGGTAATTTCTCTTCTGGATCAGCTACGAACTTCATTAATGAAATAAGTGCATTAAACAATGCTGATGTAATGACACCTGCGAGCACAAACATAAAGATTGGAGAATTTTTTTGATTTCCTGCTACAAAAAATGTGAACAGTATCGCCAATAGTCCAAATGCTAAAGCTAATATTTGTGCCCCAAAAGTGTTACCAAAAAACAATATACCTAGAGATGCTCCAAATCCAGCTCCTGCTGAAACACCCAGTATGTCTGGCGAAACTAAAGGGTTGCCAAACATGCCTTGAAAACTCGCACCAGAAATAGATAATCCACCCCCTATTAATAGGGCTAATAATATTCTTGGAAAACGAACATTCATCACTACCGTTTCTTGTACTGGTGCCCATGTTTCTTCTATAGGAATAATTTGTGATGTTAAAATTTTAATAATCGTAATAGGATCTATAAAAACTCTTCCTACTCCGAGTGAAATAATTGCTACCACAAGTGGTAAAACAATTAATAATAATATTTTTGATTTCTTCATTAGTTAACTCCTTAATACTTCGCAGCATCAGATGAAGGATGTAAAATAGACTCAACATCTTCGTCTGATAATTTATAGTCGTAAAAATCTTGGTAATATGATTTGATTTCATCTTTCATATCATAGTTGAATTTATCTGGGTGATTATGTTGTGCCATCCATTTAAGCATTAACGGTGCATCTCCGTTTGGTGGGAACCAACGATAGATACCTAAAGGCACCTTATAGACCGCTTTGTCTTTAACTGCTTTTACCTGACTCCAATCTTGACCAGACACTTTGTTTTTCAATAAATCATTAGGTTGGGTCTCAGTGAAGTTTGTAATATAGATTTTATCTGGATTCCATTTATAAATTTGCTCCATATTAACTTCTTTTTGACCATCGACACCATCATCGCCAACAACATCGATACCACCAGTTGCTTCTGTCCATTTTTCACTAAAGAAATTACCGCCACCAACAACAATAGAGTTGTCTGTATGTTGATGTAAGAATAGAACTTTGGGTTTGTCTGATTTTTTCGTGTCTTTTAGGCCATCATCAATCATTTTTTGAGATTTTTCTCCCTCTTTCATAAATTTCTCAGTTCTATCGCTCGTCTTGCCACCTTTAACATCTGAAGTAACTTTTAACCAGCTATTAAATGTAGCTAAAGGATCAGCGTCTTCAACCTTGATTGTTTCTAGTCCCATGGTTGGTATGCCACTCTCTGCAACTTTATCTAAGGTTTTCTCTTCAGTAGCATTTTCAAAGTAGACATCTGGGTTTATTTTAGATAGTTCTTCTATATTCACATCGCCATTTTTCACAAACTCTGTAGACGCTTTTTTTATATCAGGTGATATTTTAGAAAGTATAGAATTTTCTGCAGCGTTATACGCGTTAGGATGTATTCCTTTAATTTCTTTCGTAGAGTTCGTCCCTACAAACCAAGTAGAAAAATATGGCAAGATGCCTCCTACTACAATACTGTCTGGATCTTTTTTAATTTTCACTTCTCGATTTGTTTGATCTTTCACTATTTTTTCTTCTTTCGTTACTTCTTTATCTTCTGAATTCGTAGCTGTCGTATTTGAATTACATGCTGTAAGTAATGTAGCTGATAATACAATCCCAGCTAGGACACTATATTTTTTCTTCATTGATTATCTCCTGTTCTTAGCCATTGTCCTAAACCATGTAAAAATGGCTTAGCTTGATTAATAAATCCAAGTCCAATATGAAACATTGGGTCTAACGAAGTTACGATTAACTCGCCATTGAAATTGACATCATCAATATAAAAAATCGACCGTCCATCTGGTGTATTTAATAATGATTTCGCACCATTTGGTGGATCGAACGTGCCGTGATAATGCCACTTCATATCATCCACTTTTAAGTATTCATATAGACTATGCGTTTGATAATCAGGATTTAACGGTAGGTCACCGTTGGGTCGGACCCACCAACTGAAATTCACTTCAGAATCTTCCCAATGTACGTGAGGAAACCACTGATCCAATACTTCTCCAAAAATCACTAGCCGCTTACCTAGTTTTAAAAATTTTAAAAATAATTGTCTATGTTGTTTCAATAATTGAATATCTAAGCGACACGATAATAAAATCGTGTCATAGCAACTTAAGTCGTATGAACTTAATGTTC
Source organism: Staphylococcus equorum (assembly GCF_001747895.1). GTDB lineage: Bacteria > Bacillota > Bacilli > Staphylococcales > Staphylococcaceae > Staphylococcus > Staphylococcus equorum_A. The sequence goes on from NZ_LNNB01000003.1 coordinate 22,353, forward strand.
TAATATGTATTACGTCATTATATAAATACTTAAATTCCTGTTCTTCTAAAAATCTATTTTGGTATGGTGTCCCATTAACAATCAAAGCAATATTCAATGTTGATATTCCCCCCTAATGTTCGATGCTTCTGTGCGTATAGCATTCAACATCTGTAGCCCTACTTGATTTGAAGTGTTGTCTTCATGTGTATAGATACGGTACATATCAGTGCCTGCACCTGCATATATCGTGCCTTTATGTGTTCGATCTACATAAACAATAGGTTGTTGTTCTTGATCCGTAATTAATACTTTTGCTTGCTCTGGAACCGTTTCAAAATAACCTCTTGAAAAGAAACCACGCACACCTCGTCTATATTCCAAATCTTTTACTTTAATATTTTCAAAAAGCCCATTATCGGTTGCTTTCATTTCTAACGCTCGATCTTTTAATGGAATGGGAGACCTTTTCCAAGTCGATACACAATTCAACCAAGGTAAAGATTTCTCCACTAATGTGAAAATCACTCCACCTTGGTTGATATAGTCATTTAATATGTCGTCTTGTGCCAATAGATAAGGTTCATCGATATGGTTTGAAATAATCACGCCATCAAATGTATTTAAATTGGTGTTTGGTAAGTCATATACATTTAAAAACACGAGTCCTCTTTGACGATCTAATTCTGTAAGTCTCGAAAATTGGATGTCTATTGCTAAATATGCGATTTCATTCATTTTTCTACTTCCCTTGCTAAATTTTATATTTATGCGTATTTTATAATATATAAACCATTTTACCGATAATGATTCTCAATTTCAATTAAAACTTTGAAATTGAATTTAAATTTAAAAATTAATTATCATCAAAATGTTATTTCAAAAAACAAATTAATTATAAAAGGATGTTTTTAATGACTTATTTAATCGGTCACATCGACCCTGAGCATGCATTTGGCATTAACAAAGAAAGTGATATAGACAAAGAAATCATTGTAGAGTATATACCTCAATACGAATTTCATAAATTAGACATTTTTAAATTTGACGCAATTATCATTCCTAATTTTGTAGATCAAGAATATTTGTATCGTCATAAAGGTTTGATAAACGATTATTTGAACACTAAAAAAATCATTGTCTTTTTTGGACACTTATTTAAACCTTGTTTGCCGAAAACTGCTTTGTTTATGCCTGAGCACATTCATCATTTCAGTGATTATTCGCTAACTCCAAAGCATGACTCTTCTATATATGCCAATGTCAAAACTGACGATATGACATTTAATAAAGGGGTAGCTGGTTTCTTTGCAAGAGGCCATTACCAAACGCAACCTGAACATGAAATACACCTAACCTTTCAAAACGGACATGTTGTAACCTACGTAGATAGAATATCAACAGAAGGGACACTCTTTATGCACGCGGGCCGTTCACTTTTAGGATACAAAGCGCAAAATAAAACAACCGATTATATTTCTGGTCAATTTATAACTTGGTTAAAACAAGAAATAATATCATTACAAGGAGGAAAAATTAATGAATAAAATAGGTGTTATATACTCTGGAAATGAGTCACATTATCGTACATTTCATGAACCTAAGTTTCATCAATTTATAGACCAATTAATTTACCATCCAGGTTTTTTAGAAACAGACATTAGTCAGCTTGATATATTAATCGTGCCTTCACAGCTAAACCAGCCCTTATTATTAAAAAGTGTCGACAAAATTCATGATTTCGCACAATCTGGAGGCACTGTTGTCGCATTTGGACCACAACCCCACGACTGGTTACCAAATCAAAACTGGGAATTTAGACCTACTAATTTTTGGTGGTGGTTAGAAGAGAATGCTGATAGTGGTTTGCTTTTATCCGCACCGAATCATTCATTATTCGCACGTTACCTTACGCTAAATGATTGCACGTGGCATCAACATGGTGTGTTTTGGCCACCAGAAGATGCTGAAATATTAATTGCCTCAAAAAATGGCGGTGCTGTAATGTACGAACAAAAATCCAAGCAATATGGTCATTGGATTATTACAACGCTAGATCCGGATTATCATTTTGGCTCATATTTCATGCCAGCTACAGAAAAATTTCTTGAAGGCTTTTTTCCATACTTAGCTTATGAATAAATTTTTATAAATAAGAAATAAAACCATAATATTAATGACAATCACTTAGTTTATACAAAAATGATGGCTTCTACTTTATTTCACGTAGAAGCCATCATTTTTTTAGTTACAGTTGTTTTATATTTCCCAAGAAATAATGATGATAATGCTATGCATATTTATTCTAGAATGCTGCGGTCCATCCACCATCTGCTGTGACGATTGTCCCATTGATAAAACTCGAATCATCAGAAGCTAAAAATAATGCTACTTTAGCAATTTCCTCTGCTTGCCCTGTTTTAGGTATCGCACTTTGTGCAATTTTTGTACGTTCAGCTCCAAAATGGTTAATATTTTTCATTGAATCAGATATATTTGTTTCAATTGCTCCTGGCGCAATTCCATTACAACGTATACCTTTTTTAGCATACATAAATCCAGTGTTTTTGGTAAGTCCTACGAGTGCATGTTTAGAAGCACTATAAATAGCGCCCGCATGTGCACCATTTAATCCTCCTGTAGAAGTCGTATTGATTATAATACCTTTTCCTTTTTCCAAGAATATTGGTATCGCCTTGCGCATTGCTCTCATTGCACCTTTAGTATTAATATCAAATATTAAATCCCAACGTTCATCCAAAATATCTCCCACAGGTTCAAAACCATCCATAACACCCGCATTATTGACTAGTATATCTAAAGTACCATAGGATTCTATGGTTGTATCAATCATATTATCGATATCTTCTTGCTCAACTATGTTTACCTCAATGGCTTGAGCAACGCCATTATTTTCATTAATTTCTTTTGACACTGCTTCTGCTTTTTCTAAATTAAGATCAGCTACAATAACTTTAGCGCCTTCTTTAGCATATAATTCGGCAATTGCTTTACCCATGCCAGATGCTGCACCTGTGACAATCGCTACTTTATCTTTTAATTTCATAATATTCAGCCCCTTTATTCAAATGATTTCTTAATTTTATTGGTTTTTTAATCCAATAAGATAGAATTAAACTAATAACGACTATGATGATACGTATATGAATTGCATCAACTAGTGTAAATATACCATTTAAAAACCCTTTTAGCTCCAAAAATGAATCTGTTGCTTTCAATTGTCTTATAACAAATAGAACCAGTGACATGATGGTACGAATCTTCCGCCATAATTGATACAATTATATATTAGTTAGTTGAAAAAACAGCTAAACTTCATTTCAATAAATTTTAATTTTTCATATTACTCAGTACAATAGAAATATGAATCATTTAACACATTAAAGGAGAATACAATCATGAAACTAGATGAATTTCACATTGGCGAAACATTTACGACTAAGCCATATAAAATAAGCGAAGAAGCAATTACGGATTTTGCTAGTGAATTTGATCCACAATATATGCACCTAGATAAAGAAAAAGCACAACAAGGCAGATTTAATGGTGTCATCGCTTCCGGTATCCAGACACTAGCCATTTCTTTTAAACTATGGATTGAAACAGGCAAATACGGAGAAGATGTCATTGCAGGTACACATATGAATAATATTAAATTTATCAAACCAGTATTTCCGGATGATGAATTACATACTGTGATAAAAGTTATTGATAAAAAGGCTGGTAAAAGAGACCAAGGTTTACTTACGGTATTAATGACAACATTTAATCATGAAGATGTTAAAGTATTTGAAGGCGAACTCACGGCACTTATCAAACGTTAAAACGCTCTTGTTAATAAATTATTCTATTTCATCTCAATTGATACACAAGTACTTCGTTATGCTTGTAACATCATCAGTATAATTTAATACTACCGCCATCTACCATAACCGTTTGTCCCGTGATATATTGCGCGTCTTCACTCCCTAAAAATACTGCTACTGGACCAATATCTTTTTCAACATCTCCAAATTTTTGCAATGGAATGCCTTGGACCACCTTTTCATAATATTCAGGGTTATCTTTACGCCATTGATCAACGCCTTCAGAATAAGCGATTGGAGATATGATATTAGCATTAATGCCAAATTCGCCAAATTCATTAGCTATTACACGTGTAATACCACGTATCGCCTCTTTGGCTACAACATATGCACCTTGATGCTTATCCCCTTTTACAGCGGCGCCCGAACCAAAGTTTATAATATTACCTTTTGTTTCTTTCAAATAAGGTATAACCATTTGGCATAAATAAAATGTCGCATAAAATCCAGTATTCAATGATAAGTTCAAATCTTCTTCTGTAATATCTAAAAAAGACTTCATGCGAGATGCGTGTGCATTATTAACTAATATATCAATTTTTCCATAGTTTTCTAGCGTAGTATCTACACATGCTTGCAATGAATCTTTATCTGTTAAGTCTGTCTTAATAAATAACGTTTCATAACCCTGACTGTTTAGTGTTTCACTCAATAATCCCCCTTTTTCTTCAGCGATATCAGCGATAACCACTTTCGCATTTTCTTTAACATATGCCTTCACAATTCCAGAGCCAATACCTCCTGCGCCACCAGTCACAATTGCTACTTTACCATCTAATCTAGTCATTAAAATCACCTTTTCATTTTTTAATATTAGAATATTTTCGCTCTTTCTTTTGTACGTATAAAATCTTATTTATTCAATTGTTTGACATGACTATAAAGTTTTTTCTGAATGTTAAGTAATTCCGTCACTTCTTCATCATTTAATACTGAATAAATTTCATTTCTCATTTTTTGACCTTGTTTTTGAGCTTCTTCTAATAAATCCAGTCCTTTTGCAGTAATCGTAATTAAAATGGAACGTCTATCCTCTTCTTGATGTGCCCTTACTACGTAGCCTTCTTTAACGAGTCTGTTTGTTAAACCGGTAATTGCACCTGAAGTATAACCAAGCGACTGCGCAAGCGCGGATGGCTTCTGCGCACCATGCTCTTTAAGTTTAGATAAGGCAATAATTTGTGAAATATTAACATTCATATTAAATTGTTTCATAAAAAGTGTCATTGTCGCGTCATTAAATAACTCAGCATTATGAATCAGTTCGAAAAAGTTATTCTTTTCCATGATATGCCTCCTTAAATACGTTGATATAATAATAGTATATACAAAATTAGTTTAGCAGTAAAATACTTAATGCTAAACAGTTAACTTTTAATGTATTTACTGTTAAATTATATAATAATAGTGAATTGATCATGGGAGGAAGTTAAATTATGAAAAGATTAGACAATAAAGTTGTAATTATTACTGGCGCAGCACAAGGTATGGGGAAAATGCACGCTGAAAAAGTATTGCATGAAGGTGCAAAAGTTGTGATTACTGACATCAATGAAACACTCGGTCAAGAAGTTGCACAAGAACTTGGGGAAAATGCACTTTTTATTAAACATGATGTTTCTAATGAAGCAGATTGGCAAAATGTAGTAGATACAGTAATCAAAAAATGGGACAAAATAGACGTCTTAGTAAATAATGCTGGCATTACTTATAACACGCCTATAGAAGAACTCAGTTTAGAAAGTTATATGAAAATTGTAAACATCAATCAAGTGTCTGTATTTTTAGGTATGAAATCAGTTGCTTCAACTATGAAAGCGCAACAGCACGGTTCAATTATAAACATATCTTCTATGAATGGACTTGTTGGTGGTGCAATTGGCTACACAGATACGAAATTTGCAGTTCGCGGCATGACTAAGGCTGCTTCAAGAGATCTTTCACCCTATAATATACGTGTGAATTCAGTACATCCCGGTGTAATTCAGACACCTATGATTGAACAAGAAGGTGTTAAAGAAGCAGTCGAACAATTCGCGAAGACCATTCCAATGCGTCGTGTAGCTCTGACTGAAGAAGTATCTAATATGGTCATCTTTTTAGCTTCAGATGACGCCAGTTACTCTACAGGTTCTGAATTCGTCATCGATGGCGGTCTTACTGCGTTATAAACAACTTAAGCAAACCAAATATTTCAAACAACAAAACCCCCTTCGCAATACCATTTAAATGGTTGTGAAGGGGGTTTATAATAATTCATACTATCTATTGAAATCAAATTACTAATTATATTTTTTTAGGTTCTACGTAAGCGACAAAGTTTTCAGCATCTTCTTTATTTAAATCTGTTAAAGAAAATGTGCCAATGCTAAAGCGCATCGTTAATACATTACCGTCTAATTCGATATTTTCAATTTCGTCATATCTAATGTTTCTATAGTAAAACTGGCCGCCCATATCAACATTTAATATAAGACGTTCATTTGTTGCGACATAAGCCGCTTCGTATACTTTTATTTCTCCTTGAACAGGGTATTCCATATTTCCTAAAACGGAAGGCCCTTGTTTCTCAGTTGGAAATAAATCTTCTGGATTAATATTATCTAATATCATTCGATTACCTACCTTTTCAATTAGTCTGCAACTTCTAAGTCTACAGTATTAATATCAATACCTAAAGCATCTGCTACACCTTGACCGTAAGCTGGATCCGCTTTATAACAATGTCTAATATGACGGTGTTTTAGTGGGTCAGTAACTGGGCCCATTTCATTAGCCGTATTATTAAATAATATTTGTTGTTTATCAGGTGACATTCTACGGAACAATTCACCTGGTTGTTCAAAGTAATTATCATCATCTTCACGATAATCATATTCGAACGCTTGGCCTTGAATGTCTAAGCCTGGTTTTTTGTGTTGCGGTTGGTCTTCAAGCGCACCGTTACTATTTGGATAGTAGTGTGTTTTTGAACCTTGGTTATCATCTAAAATACGCATTTGTCCATCTCTACTAAATGGACAGATATTTTCTACACCTACACCTTTAGGTTGGTTAACAGGAATCTGCCAATGGTTTACACCTAAACGATATCTTTGTGTATCGCCATATGAGAATAGACGCCCTTGTAACATTTTATCTGGTGAAAAGTCTAGACCTGGAACGATGTTTGTTGGTGCAAATGCTGCTTGTTCAACATCTTGGAAATAGTTTTCAGGGTTTCTATTTAATTCAAACTCTCCTACTTCGATTAATGGGTATTCGTCTTTATACCAAACTTTTGTTAAATCAAATGGATTATCTTTATGATTGCGTGCTTGTTCTTCAGTCATTACTTGGATGTACATTTTCCATTTAGGGAAGTTACCTTCTTCAATGTTTCCAAATAAATCTCTTTGAGAAGACTCTCTGTCATTTGCTATAACTTGTGCTGCTTCTTCAGGTGAATAGTTTTCTATACCTTGTTGTGTTCTGTGGTGGAATTTAACCCAAACACGCTCACCTTTATCATTGTACATAGAGTATGTGTGAGAACCAAAGCCATGCATATTTCTGAAACCTTTAGGAATACCACGATCTGACATCACTATCGTAATTTGATGTAACGCTTCTGGTAATAATGTCCAGAAATCCCAGTTTGCTTGAGGGTCTCTCATGTTTGTTTTTGGATTACGTTTAACAACATGGTTTAAACTTGCGAATAATTTAGGGTCTCTGAAGAAGAATACTGGTGTATTGTTACCAACTAGATCCCAGTTACCTTCGTCTGTATAAAATTTCAATGCAAACCCACGAATATCACGTTCTGCATCAGCTGCACCACGTTCACCTGCTACTGTTGAAAAGCGAGCGAACATTTCTGTTTCTTTGCCAACTTCAGAAAAAATACTTGCACAAGTGTACTGTGTAATATCATTTGTTACTTTAAATGTACCAAACGCACCAGATCCTTTTGCATGCATACGACGTTCCGGAATAACTTCTCTATCGAAGTGTGCCATTTGTTCTAAGAAATATATATCTTGCATTAAAAGCGGACCTCTAGGGCCTGCCGTCATACTATTTTCTCTATCTCCTACTGGTGCACCAAATAATCCTGTTAGTTTTTTACTCATTATATTATCTCCTTTAATTTACCGCAGTTAAGTGATTCTTTTCTTTATAATTATTGATGACTGCATTTGCAATGCTTTCAATAAACAGTTGATTTGAGCCAGGCATTTCAGCTCTATAATAATTACAACCTAAATCATCGCAAACTTTTTTACATTCATAATCGTTATCATATAAGACTTCTAAGTGTTCACATGTAAAACCTAATGGAACGTATATAAAGTTTTGATAATCATATTGTTCATGTAATGTTTGAGTCAAATCTTGCACATCTGGTCCAATCCAAGGTTCCCCAGTGTTACCTTCAGATTGCCAACCGTTAAAAACATGGTTATGTCCAATTCGTGATTGGATTAACTGTGCTGTTTCTTCAAGTTGACTTGGATAAGGATCATTATGTTCCAATATTTTTTCTGGAAGACTATGCGCCGAAACGATAATTGCTGTTTTTTGATGCGCTTCCTCAGGTATTAAATTCAATTGTGTATTTACTGAATCAACCCAATACTGAATGAATTTCTCTTCTTTATAAAATTGATCCAATGTCGTTACTTTAATATTTTTCTCATTTGCATATTGAGATGCGCGCTGGTTATACATTTCTACTGAAAATGAAGAATAATGCGGCGTTAAAACTACGCTGACGATTTCGTCTATGCCTGCCGCACTAATGTCATCTATCGCATCTTCAATAAATGGATGTATATGTTTCAAACCTATATATAATTCATAGCTTATGTCACTCGTCATTGAGTTAAGTGTATGACATAATGTTTCAGCTTGTTTTTCAGTCGTTGTTGCTAAAGGTGATACGCCACCAATATATTCATATCTATCTTTCAAATCTATGTATGCTTCATGGCTTGGTTCGTGTCCATGTCTGATATGCGTATAGTAAGGTAAAATATCTTCTTCCTTATATGGCGTACCATAAGACATACATAATAATGCTACACGTTTCATGTTAAGTGCACCTCCACTAACTTGCTCTTCTTTACAATAATTATCTATTTGTAATTATTATAATCTATTATAACGTAAAAATGATTAAAGTCTATATTTAAATATTTAATATATCATTTGAATTGATAATACATACTTATAAGTGATAATGAATTATGCGTTTTCATTATTTTTATTACTATTAAATAGTAAAATAACACTTCACTTTCTTGCAATAATCTATATTTTATATATTGGTAGTGTACATAATAAAGGCCTGCCTCACACCAAACAATTTAACACGAGTTGAACATCTGAAGACCGTGGCTATACCCTTGGCAAGCGAGTGTGAAATAGTATTTAATATGGCAAAAAAAGAGCTGCCAACAATTTGGCAACTCTTTTTAGTGATTATATTCAATTCACATCACGATTCATCATTATACAAAATCATTTTTATTATAGTCATTATATATCTTTTTCGTTAAATCCGACCGCACCTATGACACATAGTATAATAAAAATAAGCATAAGGCTGATTATCGGCCCACTTGTAAAATCATCTATAGGCAAACTTGGTATATGCTCAAATGGTGTGATATCTTTCATCCAATCTTTCACATTCAGTAAAGTACCTAAATAATTCACTAAAAAAGTATAAGCGAGATAAGCATAGACTAAAGTCGTTAACTTTATGCCCCATCCAATTACGACAGTTCCTATACCAACAAAACTCAGTATGGCTGGTATATAGACAATAGCCGATTGAATGACCATGTTAAAGTCGAGTGGTGTATCCATTGAATAGAATTGGCCAACATACAAACCGAGTCCTGCGACAAAAATCATCACTACCGCATTCACCACACTGATAATTAGAAAACTCAGTAAGTACTTGATACGCGAAAGCGGATTGGCTAATACAAGCATCGCGTACCCTCTATCTATCGCTTTCTTTATTTTAAATAAACCTAACAGCGTAGGCACCGTACTGATTATTGCCATCACCAACATTAATTGCGGTAAAAATTGTTTGACGTAATCTCCATTTGGATTTTCTAACATAGACAGTAATAATGGATTATCTTTAAAAAAGTCGTCTAAATTTCCAAAAATAGAGCCATATGATAATCCAAGTATAAATAATCCAATAGCAAAATATATAAAACTCATTTTTTGTAATCTGATTTGTAAACCTAGTGGAGACTTCATGTACCACTTCGCATGTTGGCTCCCTTTTTTCTGTGGTAATAATTTAGCATCGATATCACGCAAACCATTTAACACAAAGGCAAATATAGCAATGATAACTGTAAGGCCTAAAATGCACCACACCGGCCACCAATGATCTTCTGAAAATGCATACGTTCTAGACAACCAGCCCATCGGTGAAAACATAGATAGCGTCTCATTGGCTACATCTCCAAACGCTCTAATCAAATACATAATGAGCAATAAAGCGATACTCACACCAGTCGTCTCACTACTAGATGATACAAATTGGGCAACGAACATGGGCAACGCAGCAAACATCATACCAAATACACCTAAAGCTGAACTATATAAAAATGCACCTACTAAATCTATACCCTCAACGTTTAACGACGCTAGCCCTAAAGTGAGTAATATGATTAGGCTGACATTAAGTAATAAAGTCTGAATTAGATGCCCCATCAAAGGTGCTTGTTTACCAATTGGCAATGCAGTTAAAATGATTATTCTACCGTCTTCTTCATCGCCTCGTGTGTCTCGAGATACTATTAAAATATTCATAATTGCTACCATTATTGCTGTGAATAAAGTCATTTCATGCGTAAAAAGCACGCCAATATTTACATCATCAAAATCAGCCGGACCAAGCATCGCTTGCATCGCAGGATTTTTTGACATCTCGATGATAGGACTCATCTTAGATTGACTCGGGTACATCGACTCAAAAGCAGGTGGAATCATTAACGTTAAAGCAGTTAATAAAACCACCCATAAAATCATTTTTTTACTATTTCTTTTTACATAAAAATAAAATAACTTTGAGGTTTGGTAAAATGATTGCTTCATATCATTCACCTACTTCATCTGTGGTTTCATAATATCGTTTAAATATTGCTTCTAGTGTTGGTGGCGTAGATTCTAATTTTTTAATTTCAAAGCGGCTTAGATATTCAATGACAGCAGAAATTTTATCTGAATCAACTTCAAAATAATATGTGTTGTCTTCTTGCCTCACATTATGCACACCTGTCACTTGTGTTAACGCGCCTAATTGCTGTCCACTTTCTACGGTGAATTGCATGCGTGTAAGATGGCGCATCTCATCTAAAGTCCCAGAAGTTATCATCTTCCCTTTACGGATAATACCTACGCGATCGCACAATTTTTCTACTTCACTTAAAATATGACTTGAGAGTAATACACTTTTGTTATTATTTTTAATGTCTCTTATACATTCTTGAAAAACCTCTTCCATTAGAGGATCAAGACCAGAAGTAGGTTCATCTAAGATATATAATTTTGCATCAATACTAAACGCAGTAATTAACGCTACTTTCTGACGATTTCCTGTAGAATAAGCACTACATTTTTTAGTAGTATCTAATTCAAAGCGTTTAATTAATTCATTTTTTCTATCGTAATTTGCTTTAGGATGAAGACTAAGAAAGAAATCAATAATTTCTCCACCAGTTAAATTTGGCCAAAAATTGACATCGCCAGGCACAAAAGCAAGATCTTTATGCACGGCTACTGCATCTTTCAGCGCATTTTTGTCAAAAATTTCAATAGTACCTTGCGTTGGTTTCAACATACCTAATATTGCTTTGATTGTCGTTGATTTCCCAGCCCCGTTTGGTCCAATAAACCCATAAACTTCACCCTCATTGAGTTCTAAATCCACACCATCTAAAGCATAGAATTTACCAAAGCGTTTTGTTAAATTATGAATTTTAAGTAGGGTCATACACACCACCCTTTACATGATTTATAACAGTCCTTTAACTCTAAAATCAGTAACAATTAAAATGATATTGCCTTCTTTCATTTCTGCCTCACAATGATCTGCATCACTAGAAGGCACACCTAATATGCTAAGCTTTTCTCTTAATTCTTCAGCTTTCGAATCAAAATCTTCATCTATATCAACTTTATTGTAATCAACTGCTGTAACTTTTATATTTTCAGTGACCTCTGCAGTTCGATCTTTATCATCTGATAGCACGTATATATCTTGGCTACCAATACCTCGATCTTTTAAAGCCTTCACATCCGCTACTAAAGCCGCGTCATTTGTATAAGGTTTTACAACCGGTGCCATAAGAATCCTCCCTTTCCAATACTTCAACTTATTAATATATTAATTTTTTGTCTTAATCATTAAACTGTTATATCGATTTTCAGTTATATAAAAATAAGTATCCTCTAACATTAAATCGAACAATTCATCTCTGACCATGTCATCTGTCATTTCAAATTGCGTTTCAACCTTTTCTTGCGCTTCATCTTCAACAAAATTAACTTGATCTTTTCTTACATCTACTGTCTTACGTTTATAAATGAGTTCGAGATGCGCACGCCCTTGATGTATTGCTTCTAAGTTATCTATCTTATAGGCACTTTGTACAAATTCTTCAATTCGTCTTTCTCTGTGACGCTTATCTTTTGAAGCTTTAAAATCCTTTGTATACTTTAGCTTAACAAGTAAGTAAATGACTAATATGAAAAGTATCGTTACAAGAAATAGTAGCGTAGCCATACATACTCCCCCTTTATTCGTGTGAATTTTCAATTCAAGTTATCTTTTTCCAATATTATAGTTAATTTTCCCTTTGAAAACGCTTTTAAACACTTTTAAAATCTAAAAATTAACTTTTATTGTTGTAAAAAATTATTATTAAGATTTTATATTTATTTACTAATACGATCTGATAATATATCTAAAGTTTAACTTCTATAAAAAAGGCAAAATATATAGTATGTAAGAATTATGAAGGGTGATATATAATGCTTTTACAAGAAGAAATTAATAACTTGGAACAATTCGATGGTAAGTCACAAAATCAAAAAGTATTCTCAATTTATTTAGATACCAGTCCCGAACAAGGAACAAAGTGGAAAATTGAATTAAAAAATGCCTTGAAAGACTTATCAGACAAAACAAAAAGCAGTGACAATCACGAAGAAAAAAACCAAGCAAAAGATATTATCAATAAAGTAGAAACTGAAATACAAGGCGCTGAACCTAATTTAAAAAGAGGTCTTATTTTATTTATGACTGCCGACGAGTCATTAAGGTTCGAAAAACACGTTAACATTTCTATAAAAACAGAATTTAAATGGGACACAAAACCCAAATTAGATCAGCTCAAATCATTACAACAAAGCTATCCTTACACTGGTATTTTAGTTTTACAACAAGACAAAGCACGTGTGATTGAAACTGAAATTGGTACAATTGTAGACGAAGATTATTACACTCTAGATTTAGATACTAATGATTGGAGAGAACATTCCGGACCACAAGGCGATGATTTAACTCAAGGTGGCGCGCAAAGAGATGAATATAAAGAACGTGTGAAAGCTAATCAAGAGCGTTGGTTCAAAAGTTTAGTCGCTACTATTGAGAAAAATGCTAAGAAGAAAGGCTGGCACCAACTCTATTTAGCTGGTGAAAAAGAAGAAGTAGAAAAATTAAAAACGATGTTCAATCGTAACATTGACCAAGTCACACCAAGTAATATATTAAATTTAAATGCAACAGAAATTATAAACAAAGTAATGGAAGAATAAATTTCAAATCATGCTAGTCACAATATATCAAAACACCTGAATATGTACTGAATTTTAAAAGCTGTACTTTGCTTTAGCATATAATTTTAAAGGCTTGTTTCCTAATTTTTGTAGGAGACAAGCCTTTAAATTTTGTTTTGATTTGTTCATTGTTATTGCAAATTTATTAAATTAAAAATAGCAGTGATTTGAGTCGACTTCTAACTCGTTAATAAAGCACTAACCGAAGACTACAAGCTGAGACTGTGTCCGCGGAAAGCGTGCACAAAAGAACTGCTAACAAAGTAGAAGTCGTTGTCGACAACCTGATAAAGAGGTGTTTTTACACATGGCTAGTAATGTCACCTATCATTTTTAGTTGTAGTTGAAGTTGCATTACCCAATTTCAAAGCTTGAAGCATAATCCCTATAATGAGTATGCTACCTATTGTATCTGTAAAAAAGTGTGCACGTAGATATATTCTAGAAACGATAATCGAAATGATCAATAATACGCATATGAGCGTTAGCCATTGATTATTTTTCAACAATAATATGAGACTCACCAGTAGACAGACACTTAACACGTGCATACTTGGAAAACTATAGCCATCTATACTGATATCAGGTCTTGGTCGTTGAATAATATATTTAAAAAATGTACCTATCAACAAAACACTGAAACACCAAAATCCATACCACCAAAACTTAAATTGATTATAAAAAAATACGAGTGTTAAAATCATCAATATCATGATTAAACAGTGCAACGGCTCAAATATATTAGAAATTATTTCAAGATATACAACGACACTATTAGAGTTAATCGTTCCATGTAACCATTGATAAATAAAATTATCTAATGGATCAGTTAAATCTATATGTATACATATCATGAGTATCAATAAGCACAAACTTATTAAAATCATTTTCAAATAGTCTCTCACTTAGTTTAATTTCCTTTCATTATTAATTCTTCTAGCTACTGCTAATAGCGTTCCATAGGCAATGCTTATGCTCAATATAGATGATCCACCATAGCTTAATAGCGGCAATGTTACCCCCGTTAAAGGAATGATGCCAGAGACTCCTGCTAAATTAATGAACACTTGCATAAATAAATAACTTACGACACCGACGCAAATTAATTTATAAAATTGATTTGTGGTTTTATTTGCATATATAAGTCCTTTAACTAATATAAAGCCATAAATCAGTAATATAAATAATACGCCCAGTAAACCTAATTCCTCTGAAATAACCGTGAAAATAAAATCAGTATGTGGTTCTGGTAAATACCCTAATTTAGCAATACCATTACCTAGACCTTTGCCAGTAAATCCGCCATTTCCAATTGCTGTTAAAGCACTCGTAAGTTGATACCCATCATCTTTTTCGTATTTAAATGGGTCGAGCATGACTTGAATACGTCTTAATCTGTAAAGGTTTTTAGCATCAAAAATCAATGTATAAATACTATAAAATACAATTGGAATCACTGCGATTGCCATGATTTGAATTTTTACCTTATTTTTTAAATCTGAATAAATCAGTATGCAAGCAATAATCGCTACTGTTAATAAAGTACCGCCCAAGTCCCCTTGCATTAAGACAAGTAATAAACTTATCCCGATGATGCCTAGTGGTGGAATGAGATGTTTCAACTGATAATCCCTTCGACTCGATACACGTTGGTTAATCACATAGGAAAGGTAAAAAATTGAGGTTAGCTTTAAAAATTCTGAAGATTGAATACTAAACAAACCTAAATTAATCCAGTTTTTGGAACCGTTGATTTCCTTACCAATTAACACAGTAATTAGCAATAGCAACAATGTACCTAACACCATCATTTTCTGTACATTGTTCTCTTTAAAAGCGTTAATGTTAACGAAACTACCAATAAATATAATAATAACTACACCCAATACCAAAAAGAGCAATTGTCTTTTCATAAAATAATTACTTTCGATAGGCACACCGCCTGTTAATGCGCCTTTAGATGCAGATACCATACTCGCACTGTAAACCATCATTACACCTATAATACCAAGTATGATAAAACAGAGAATCATACTAAAATCCAAACCTTCTAAACGCCTGCACGCCAGTGTTAAAAATCGCTTCATGACTTCACCTCATTATGACTGATAGACTCCAGTAAAACATATTTTTAACATGTCCTCAATCATACTTTAGGCTCACCTAATACTTATTTGAACACATGTATTTTCATATTATTAAATATACTGTTTTAAATAATATACATTGTGCTACTTTTCATCTTGTGATAAACTCTATTAACGACTTAACATGTCTATAATAACCATTATATAAATGAATGATTTTTTTATAATAATTTCACTCAACAAAGGAGTTTTAACTTGAATAAAGACCGTTTTGATCAAATTGCTCAAAAGTACGATGGCCCGAGTAGAATACATCTTGCCGATACAATTGCAGCCGAAGTGAATAAGGTATTCAAAAACACTTCATATCAGTCACTATTAGATTATGGTGGCGGCACTGGTCTAGTAACATTAAATATAGAGCGTCATTTTGACGAAGTCACAATGATGGATGCTGCACCTCAAATGATCAAGGTGTTTGAAAGCAAAATTGCTGAACTAGGCAAAACAAATATTCACGCATATGTAGGTGACATTCTTTCGGATGAAACACAGATTAACGCTACCTATGATGTAGTTTTCCTTTCATTAGTACTACTTCACAGCGGTGATTACAAAGCATTATTAACAGCGTTACGTGCGAAATTAAATCCTGGTGGTCTGCTCGTTCTTGTTGATTTTAATAAGAATGAAAATGTATATCATCCAAAAGTCTATAATGGCTTTGAACAAACGGATATCCAGCAACTATTTACTGAATTAGGTTTAACACATGTCCAATCACACACATTTTATGAAGGTGAAAATATATTTATGAATAAAGATGCGAGTTTATTTATTGCATCTGGCCGTTCATAATTTGTTATACAAAAAAGAGAACTTCCAGCTATTGGAAGTTCTCTCAGAACGTAGACCATCTTTGTTGATTCATTTCTTTATTTAACACTTATTAGAAACGGAAGTTCTCTTTTTGTTAATTCAGTTATATCTTCGTTTTAGAAAATGGCAGTGATTTGGGCTGACTCCTGCGGGGAAAGCACTAGTCGAAGACTACAGGCTGAGGCTGTGCCCGCGGAAAGCATGCACAAAAACTGCCAATAAAGTCAGAGACTTTAAGAGCACTTCCAACTATTGGAAGTTCGTTTTTTTATGATTGCATCACTGCTTTTAAATTTTCTTTTTCAATATCTGACAAAAAGGCATATTCGATTGCTCTTAAGTTGATAAATTCAATCTGTTCGACTGAAATCAATTGATGTTTCATTAATAACGCATACTCTTCATTTAGTGAAGTTTGAGTGACCGTACGATTATCCGTGTTAATAATAAAAGGTATATCCTGCTCTAGCAAATAAGGTATGTTTAATTCTGTTAAATCTTTTATCGCTTTCGTTTGAACATTACTTTTCGGACACATTTCTAACATCACATTGTTTCGCTTTATTTCTTGTAACGCAGCTTCATTTTCATTAATGGCAACACCATGACCCACACGTTTTGCGCCTAATTTAATAGACTCCATAACATTATGCATACATCCACATTCACCAGCGTGTAAAGTGAGATTAAACCCTTTATCTAAACCGTATTGAATTGTGGTACGAATATCTTCCGGTGGAAATGCTGCTTCCGGACCTGCAAAATCAATCCCACGCACCACTTCACTATCTCTCTGCTCAAGATAATCGAAAAGCGCTTCATTCACTGTAGCTTCATGCTGTCTCATTGCACAAACCAATAAATTAATTTTGATATCCATCGTTTCTGTTGCAAGTTGGACGCCCGCTTCGACTGCTTCCAATACGTCTGCTAACGACAAGTCGTGTTCAGTATGCAATAACGGTGCAAAGCGAATTTCTATATACTTTATATTATCTTTACTCGCTTGTTGCGCAACATCTAAGACAGCTCTTTTGAGGCTATCTTTGGTCTGCAACACTTTTAATATTTCATCAAAACACTGCAAATATTCATCCAGACTTTCACAATTTTCACTTACGAGCAAATGGGATTCTTTTAAAACTATATTTTGTTCATAAGCAAGTTGCTTGATTAACGCTATACTTGTAGAACCATCGAGATGACAATGAAGTTCTATTTTAGATATATCTTGTATGGTTTTATTCATGTCCGAAACCTTCCTTACTTCCAATATGTCACTATAATTATATTTTGCTGTAGACACAAAGAAAGATTTTATTAGAAATTAATTCATATACTATAACATGATTATTTTAACATGACCATAAAACCCTCTACATTAAAGACAGATGCTAATCAATTAAAAATCATGCCCTTTAATTTATTATAGTTTTCCAAAATAACCCAAAATTGTTAATGTTATACCTAAGCCTATAAAGCACGTGAACAATATAAGTACAATCACTTTGAACTCTAGCATAAAATAACTTCTATCTTGTCCTTTATTTACTAGGAAAACACCACAAAACACTACTAAGATCAATATAATAAGCAAACTATAAGCAATTATATTTAAGATTTCCATCCATATTCCCCTTTCGTGTTTTATCTTTATTAAATACTTAAATCAACACACCACAAGATTTAACTCATCTATCTAAATATATTGATACAGCTTCAAATAGTTAATAATTTTATTTACAGATTGCTCGATACTATCTTTTTCTGTATCTATGACTATTTCTGGTGTTTCTGGTGTTTCATAAGGTGCACTGATACCTGTAAATCCAGCAATTTCTCCACTTCTAGCTTTCTGATACAACCCCTTAGGATCTCTCGCTTCACATTCCTCGAGACTGCATAATGTATGCACTTCTATAAATTCGTCCTTTTGTAATAAGCTACGTACCGTGTCACGATCCGCTTGATAAGGTGAAATAAATGCAGAAACAGTGATTAACCCTGCATCTACCATTAACTTTCCTACTTCGCCAATCCGTCTAATATTTTCTGTACGGTCTTCTGGACTAAACCCAAGATTATTGTTAAGTCCATGTCTGACATTATCTCCATCTAATCTATACGTATGTATCTGGCGTTGAAACAATGCTTTTTCTAACGCAACAGACACCGTCGATTTACCAGACCCTGATAATCCAGTAAACCAAATCAATACACTTTTGTGGTCGTTACGGCGTTGTCTTTCTTCTTTTTTAACTTCGGATTCATGCCATGTAATATGTTGAGATGTGTTCATTCACTTCACTCCTTTAAATTATTGCTCTTGCAAGCCTTTAATCAATACTTCTGCTACTTCTGGTCTTGAAAATGCCTTAGGTAGTGATTCTCCATTTTTAAGCTTTTCACGAACTTTTGTACCACTCAAATGTAAATGTGAGGAAGCGTCATGTGGACATGTTTTTGCAGTCGCCATATTTTCACAAGTTTTGCAGTAAAACGCATGTTCGAATTTCAAAATTTGTATTCCTAACTCTGCTTCATATTTAGAAATAAGCTCTTGTGCTTCATAAGTACCATAGTAGTTACCTACACCAGCATGATCGCGTCCAACAATAAAATGTGTACAGCCATAATTTTTTCTTACTGTCGCATGTAATATTGCCTCTCGTGGACCAGCATAGCGCATTGCCGCAGGATAAATGACTAAGCGTGCTTTATTTTCCGGGTAATAATTATTAAGAATGACTTCATAACTCTCCATGCGTACAGCAGCTGGAATATCGTCAGATTTTGTCTCTCCAACTAATGGATTCAATAATAGTCCATCAACAGATTCTAAAGCTGCTTTTTGTATGTACTCGTGTGCTCTATGTACTGGATTTCTTGTTTGGAATCCTACAACTGTCTTCCAATTCAAGTCATTAAATAATTGTCGCGTTTCAGCCGGATCTAAATGATAATCTACAAAATCGTCATGCTTTGGTCGATCTAGTAAATAGATTGGTCCAGCAAGATAGACATTCCCTTTTTCATATACTTTCTTCACGCCAGGGTGGTCAATGTCTGTAGTACCATATACACGTTGCGCTTCTTTCTCTTTGTCGTACGTATATTTTTCCTCTAATTCAAGTACGCCATATAAATGCTCGTCTTCACCATATAATGCGACACGTGTTCCTATCTCTAGTTGCTTTGCTTTATCTTCAGTTACAGGTAAAGTGATGGGAATACTCCACACTAAGCCATTACTTAAATGTAAGTCTTCTACTACATTTGTATAGTCTGCTTCATTCATAAATCCTGTTAACGGACTGAACCCACCAATACCAATAAGCTCTAAATCTGACAAACTCCATGGATTCAGTGTAATAGTAGATAATGATTTCGACTCGGCCAATAATTCCTTTTTTAGTAAGTCACTCACTTCTCTGTTAATGAGTTTCCCACCATGTGCTTCAATCGTATTTGCAATTGATTCTGTTGTTAATGTCATACTTATACACTTCCTTTATGTTTTAATCTAGTTCATTCGTGTTTGCTTTATTTTTAGAAATTGAAAATGATAATTTTTTATTTTGATATAACGCATAAGTAATTAAAATAATCCAAATGACAATAAGCGATACTTTAATTGTTATGGATATTACTGGTGTTGGGTCAAAAACGCTGATTAAAGAACTACTATTAGTAAAGATAATCAAACCACTTACGCAAACCGCTAAGATATTCACCGGTAAAATTTTAACAAGCCAAGCTGCGAAAGGTGCTGCAATCAACCCTCCAATACTCAATGAAACCACTAAACCTAAATTAATCTGACTCCAACCTAAAAAGATAATAAAGCTAATTGATGCTGAGAGTGCCACGAAAAATTCACTCGCAGACACGGTACCAATTGCATATCTTGGCTCTAACTTTTTTTGAGCTAATAACAATGGTGTGTTGACTGGCCCCCAGCCCCCGCCACCAATTGAATCAAGGAAACCTGCAATTGCGCCTTGTGGAATCATAGCGTAACGCCCTATTTTACTTGCATCTTTTTGTACTTGGTTGTCTTTTTTAAATAAAAATTGGTATAAAATGTAAAAACCCATAGTTAATAAAAACACAGCAATAAAAGGCTTAATTAAATTACTATGTATATGACTTAAAAACGCCGCTCCAATAAATGCTGTAATTGCGCCTGGAATTGCTAATTTAATCATTGTCGGCTTGTGCACATTTTCAAACTTCCAGTGTGCTGTGCCAGAAGCAGCAGTTGTTGCAACTTCAGCAAAATGAATCGTTGCAGATGCGATTGCTGGCGCTATACCGAAAGTTAATAATATTGAGGAAGAAGATGCACCGAATCCCATACCAAGGGAACCATCTATCAATTGTGCGAGAAATCCTGCAAGTGCGAAGATAAATAACTTATACATGTGTCATACTCCTTCCGAATTGTGTTTAATTCAGTGAATCAAGCCATTTAACCACATCTCTTTGGTTATCTTTTTCCAAATAACAATCTGCTAAAATTGATTTCAAAAATCTTTGCTTTTCTAATGAAGATAACGAACTCCGTTTAACGCGTTGTCTACATTCATATAAGAAATTTACATACACTTCATAACGACTCGTAAACTGTTGTTGAAATTCAGCGAGAATTTGTGCTGTAAGCGCTGGGCTTGCACCGTTTGTAGAAATACTTAATGTCAACTTGCCACGTCGTAATATGCTTGGAAATACCACATCACCTGAGGTCGATGCTCCAGCCATATTTATCATTGCGTGACTTGGTTTATGTTGCAATACACATTGATTTGTAGATGCGCTATTTGTCGCTACAACAATGAAATCTGCCTGCTGGATATCGTTAATTTCAAATAATTTTTCACTCCATTTTATTGCTGAGTGTTGAACCATATCTTTCAAATTTTCAGTAATAGTGGGGCTAATCACATGAATGTCTTTGGCATAATTGACTAAAGTATTCACTCTTCGTTCTGCAACTTTACCCCCGCCAATTACAAAGACTTTCTTATTTGAAATATCAATCATGAGTGGAATCAATGGCATTATGTCACTCCTTACTATCTTGAGTACTTAAGACTGTTACTGGTTTACAGTTTCAAATGTTGCTTCTACACGTTCTTTTAATGCAATTTGTAAATGACTATGGTTGCCAAGTCGGTCACACAGTACAATGCCATGCTCTACTTGATAGTCATCTATAGTTGTTGCTATGTGACGTTCTAAAATACCTGTAAACCACAAATATGGAACTACAAATATTTGTGAATGTGCTTTATTGACTGCATCTTGAAGCGCTTCTTCAAATGAAGGCCCACACGCAGCCAAATAACACACTTCGATGTCTAAATGAATATTTTTATCTTGTAACTGCGCTTTGATTGTCGAGAGGTCATTTTGTGTTTGAGGATTATAACTCCCCCTGCCCACGATCAATACTTTCGCATCCATATTAGGTGTCATATGTGTTTCTTCAATTCTTTGATGTAGTATTTCAGTTAACCGGCGTTGTACCCCTAATGGTTTTCCATAAGAAACTTTGACATGTGGGTACATTTGCTGATTTCGTTGAATTTCTGTCGGTATATCTTTGAAATAATGTCCTGCGCTTAGTAAAAGTACGGGTATCACAGAAATTTCAGTTGCTCCTTTATTGACTAATCGCTGAAAGCCTTGTGACAAGTTAGGCTGTGTTAATTCTAAAAAGCATGTTTCTTGTAATGGCACATCGATTTGATTTTTAACTAATTCAATAAAGTTCACAGCTTCTGTAACAGCTTCATCTACTCTACTACCGTGGCTGACATATAAGACGCCTCGCATACTAAGACCTCCCTCTATTGATATGTTAAATTCGCAAGTGACGCTTCTGATTGTCCCGCTTCAAACCAACTGATATGTTCTCTTAATTTGACCACTTCGCCTACGACAATCATTGCTGGGTTTTCAATATCTTTGGCAACTTCCACAATGTTCATCAAGTTACCAACCACTGTCTTTTGATTCTCTGATGTACCAAGCTGAACCAAAGCAACCGGTGTATCAATGGGACGTCCATGTTTAATCAATAGTTCACTAATTTCTGGTAATTTTTTGACACCCATATAAATGCACAGTGTTTCTGGACCGAGAGCAAGATGTTTCCAATACGAATCTTTATCTATATTCTTATTAATCACACCTGTAACAAAGGCAACAGATGAACTATAATCTCTATGTGTAACGGGGATACCTGCATATGCAGGTGCTGCGATACCTGATGTAATACCTGGCACAATTTCAAATGGAATTTGATGTTCTGCTAAAATTTCTGCTTCTTCTCCACCTCTTCCAAAAATAAAAGGATCTCCACCTTTTAATCTTGTAATGGTTTGACCTTTTTTCGCAAAATTCACTAACAACTTATTCGTATCTTCTTGTGATAAAGAATGACGATAAGGGTCTTTCCCACAATACATAAACTTCGCTTGCGGCGATGCATGACTTAATAACTTTTTGTTTACTAGTCGATCATATAAAATGATGTCTGCTTGTTGAATCGCTTTTAATCCCTTTACTGTGATTAAATCAGGATCGCCTGGACCCGCGCCTACTAAAAATACTTTGCCCATCTTGACACCACCTTCTCAATTTATTAGCTATGAAATACTTGACCGTCCTTAACCTCGGCTACGATGCCTGCACGTATGACGAAATCACCAAAATGTTCACCCTCGTTTCTTTCTTTCGCATATTGGATTAATATAGGTCTCAAGCTTTCTAAAATCTCAGCTTCTGCTATATTTTCTTTGAAAATTTTATTTAATCGATCGCCTGTAAAGCCGCCACCCAAGTACATGTTATATTTTCCTGGGCCCTTACCTATAAATGCAATTTCTGCTAATGCAGGTCTGGCACATCCGTTAGGGCAACCTGTCATTCGAATCGTAATTTCTTCGTCGTTTAATCCTGCTTCATCTAATAATTCTTCGATTTTTCCAATAAGTGATGGTAAATAACGTTCGGATTCAGCCATCGCTAAACCACAAGTCGGAAAAGCAACACATGCCATAGAATTTCGTCTTAATCCTGTATAATGTTCGCCATCTGTTAGACTATATTCTGAGATGATTTTTTCTATCTTTGGCTTATCACTGTCAGAAACATGCGCAATAACTAAATTTTGGTTAGGAGTTAGTCTAAAATCACCTTTATGAATTTGAGCAATTTCTCTTAACGCTGTTTTTAATTTATAGTCATCCGTATCTTTGACCCGACCATTTTGTATAAATAGCGTGAAGTGCCACTTACCGCTGCCTTCTGTCCAACCATAGCGATCTCCATTATGGTCAAAATGATATGGTCGCTCACTTTCTAATTGCCATCCAAGACGTGCGTTTAATTCATTTTTAACCCACTCTACGCCTTTGCGATCTACTGTATATTTAAAACGTGCGTTCGTACGGTCTTCACGATTACCATGGTCTCGTTGAATCGTTAATATTTTTTCACAAACGTCCACAACTTCTGCTTTAGGAAAATAGCCAATCAGCCGACCTACTTGAGGATAGGTAGCTGTATTGCCATGTTTCATTCCCATGCCACCACCAATTGTTACATTGAAACCGACGAGTTCGTCTTGTTCTATAATGGCAATCAAACCAACATCTTGTGAATAAACATCGATATCATTTGAAGGTGGTACTGCAATACCAATCTTGAATTTACGTGGAAGATACGTTTTACCGTACATTGGCTCAGGTTCTGCATCACTCGTGTCTAATACTTTCTCACCATCTAACCAAATTTCATGATAGGCTTGCGTCTTCGGTGACAAGTGTCGACTAATATCATTCGCAATTTGATTAATTTCTCCATGTACATGAGACTGATAAGGATTCGGATTACACATCACATTACGATTCACATCACCACAAGCTGCTAAAGAATCTAGTAATGCCTGATTTATACTTTGCATAGAACTTTTTAAATTTTTCTTTAAAATGCCATGAAATTGAAATGCTTGTCTTGTCGTAAGTTTGATTGTTCCATTGGCATAAGTATTCGCAATATCGTCCATCGCAATCCACTGTTCAGCCGTTGAAGCACCGCCTGGCGCACGTACTCTGATCATGAAACTGTATGCCGGTTCTAATTTTTGCTTACGACGTTCATCTCTAATATCTCGGTCGTCCTGCATATAACTGCCATGAAACTTTAAAAGTTTTGTATCATCTTCTGTAATCGAACCAGTAATTCTATCTGCTAAACCTTCAACAATCGTGCCACGGAGATAATTACTATGCTCTTTGATACGTTCTAATTCATCGAGTTTGTCAGAAAAACTCACATTCGTTTCAGCCATACATCATCCCTACCTCTCTTTTAATAAACATCTCTTTGATAACGTTTTTCTTTTTTCATTTGTGTAAGATACGCTTCGGCATCTGTTTCAGACATGCCGCCTTCTTGTTCTAATACGTAGCGAATCGTTTCATGCACATCTTTAGCCATTTGTTTTTCATCACCACATATATATAATGCAGCGCCATTCATTATCCATTCGTAAAATGTTGCACTTTGTTCAGCAATACGATGTTGCACATAAATTTTTTCTTCTGAATCGCGTGAAAATGCTACATCTAATTTGCTTAATACATCATCTTTTAACCAAGTTTGCCATTCTGTTTGATATAAAAAATCTGTAGTAAAGTACTGTTCTCCGAAAAACAGCCATGTATTACCAGTTAATCCAAGTTCCTCTCGCTCTTGAAGATATGATCTAAATGGTGCAACTCCGGTACCTGGGCCAATCATTATTACAGGTATTTCTTCGTTAAATGGAAATTTAAAATTAGGATTCTTCTTCAAATAAATTGGTATACTATCTCCGGGTTGTAAGCGTTCGGCTAATTGTACGGAACAAACACCATCACGTTCACGTTCGTGAGCCTCATACCTTACTGCACCGACTGTAATATGCACTTCATCTGGATTTGCTTGAAAACTACTTGCGATAGAATACTCTCGCGGTGGTAACTTTCTTAACAATTGATGTAATGACTGTGAATTAAATTGACTCGGTGGAAAATCTGTTAATAAATCGATTAAATCTCGACCTTCTATGTAACTTTGTATCCATAACGTATCCTCTACTTGCTCGGTTAATGTCGTATTTTCAAATAACGTTGAGGCTTTTAGCACTAAGTTCTTTGTTAATTTAGTAATTTCAAAATGATCTCGTAATGCTTCTTCGAGCGTGAGCTTGTCACCATTCGAATTAATAGCAATTTCGTCTTGAGCATGCCAACCTAAAGTTTCAATAAGTAATGCCACAATATTCGGATTATTTTGTGGCACTACGACTAAGCAATCACCTGGTTCATATGTCTCACCATAGTCATCTAGTAAAAACTCAATATGCCTTACTTCCTTGTTAGATCCTCGGCCATTCAAATTAATGTTTTCCAATACTTCTGCTTCATATGGATTCGACTTGGAATAACGCTTTTCTTTTGTAGCCTGTGCTGTTTCTGCTAGTATTACTGATTCTTTATGACTCGATGATTGGTTGAGTTGTTGAATATTTTCATTCATCCAGGCTTCCGCTTGCTCATCAAAATCTAAATCACAATCACGTCTCGCTACTAAACGTTCGCCGCCTAATTCTAAAAATCTAGCATCAAAGTCTTTCCCTGTTTGGCAAAAGAACTCATATGATTCATCTCCAAGGGCAAGTACTGAATAACGTACACCTTCTAATTTAGGCGCTTTTCTGCCATGTAAAAATTCATGAAATGTAAGTGCATTATCTGGTGGATCGCCTTCACCATGCGTAGCTGAAATCACAAATAAATCTTCTACTTTTTTCAAGTCTTTAGGTTTAAACTCGTCCATTGCAGTCAGTTTCACAGTGTAGTTATGTTCTACTAATCGATCTGCAAAAATTTCTGCTAAACTTTGCGCATTACCAGTTTCTGAGCCATAAAGTATTGTTATATTTCTATCAACATTGTCTTCTGACTCACTATTTAATACATATTCTGCTACTTGCTGTGGGGCTTCAGCATCACTGACTAAAGTGTTTTGATATGCTGAAAGATAACCACTCAACCAAACTTTTTGTTCTGTGGTTAAAATGCTAACAACCTGATTGAGTTGGTCTGCTTGATGCTCATTAAATGGACTATTTGATACAGATAAATTCACCGCAAGTTCACCTCTTTTTTGTTTTTATGGGAGTGGGACAGAAATCTAATTTTTCTAATAAGATTTCGTTGTATGAGCCCAGACCGGCAAGGATGACTAGAAAATGAAATACAAGGGCTGAAGCTCCTGCATAAGCATATTTTCAATTCAGTCAGCTATTGCCAATTTAATAATTGAGTTTGAGATATATATTCATGTCCTAAGCTCATGTCTGAAAAACAGCTCTATATCTTGCTCATAATATATTTATTGAATAAATTATGCTTTCATTCTATACATATCCGATGTGTATACTAAGGATTAATAGTAAAAAAAGAATCTTAATCTAAATTATGGTTTTTCAGTAGTATGAAGACCACATTCTGTCTTGTTAGAATTACTCCATCTACCTTCCCTTGAGTCTCCGGAAGTTGAAACTGCTGATGTACAAGGTATGCAGCCAATACTCGGAAAATTAAAATCATGTAGTTCGTTATAATGTAAATCATGTTTTTTAATATAATGCCATACATCATCCCAGGTCCAATGAATAAGCGGGCACACTTTTACTGATTTAAATCTTTCATCTTTGTTTACATAATTTGTAAATTGACGACTTGGCGATTGTTCTCTACGCAATCCTGAAACCCAAGCTGTAGCACCTGATAGCACTTCTTCCAGTGGCTTAATTTTACGTATGTAACAACATTGATTAGGATCATTTTTCCAAAGTGCAGAATTGAATTGCTCTGACTGTTCATCTAGTGTTAATTCTGGCTTTTTAAGCTTGATATTCAGTTCTGGATAACGCGTTTTGACTCTATCGATTAAATCATAGGTTTGTTGAAAATGAAGATCTGTATCTAAAAATACGATTTCAGCATTTTTTCTAACACTATAAATCAAATCAATTAAAATCATGCCTTCCGCACCAAAGCTACATGCATAAACAATCGAATCACCATACGTTTCATATGCCCATGCGATAACCTGACGTGCACCTTTAGTTTCATCTGAAATATCTAAGTCACTAAAAGCGTCGGTTTTAAAGTGCTCATATGTTATTTTTTCCTCTGACATTAATGGGTTCATCCCCTTTTCTTTAATGTGCTGTGTTTAAAATTCATATCATTTTTAGTCTTTAGAATTATTCGAAAATAATTATGATACATACTTTACTCATTGTAATTTTTTATGTCAAGCGTACTTTTAAACTATAGTTTCTATTAAAAACAGTATAATTTCGTGAAATGTAAGCGCTTAACATAGCGTGTTCAAAATGTTTTTGATAATTATTTTTAAATAATAATTATAATAATGTAATTTTCATTAACAACGTTGTAAAACACGTTACATCAACATTTCTTATTTTTTAAAAATATTTTTCTTATTTTAATTTTTATAAGATCATAATTTATTTTTAATCAAATGACAAAAACGCCAATAACAATTAAATGTCATTGGCGCTAGTTCATAAAATAAATTCAATTTTATCTAATAATTATGCTGAAAAACTAAGTCTTGGAATAAATGTTTCGAAATGAATATTATCCATTGGCACGCCAATTGTTTGTAATTCAGAAATCATTGCTTTTAAGAATGAATCGCCACCACAAATATAAATTTCTGTTTCATTATCTACATATTGTTGTAGTTGTGCTACTTCAATAAAGCCGTCTTCATCACGGAAATGTGTGTCAAAACGTGCAAATGAAGCGCGATCAGAAATATCGTTTAATTTGTTTTCAAAAGCGACATTTTGCGCATTAGATGTTGATTGTAAGAATGTTGACTCTAAACCTGCGTCGACCGCTTCTTTATACATAGAGACAAGTGGCGTAACGCCCACACCTGAACCTAAGAATAATTGTTTATTTTCTTTATTCGCTAAAGCAAAACCACCTACTGGCGCAGATAAGCTTAACGTATCTCCAACTGACACTTCATCGTGTAGAATTGTTGATACTTCACCTTCATGCGCTTCAGTAACATCTTTTCTAACTCCAAATGTTAAGAAGTCTTTACCACCATCAACGATAGAGTAATGTCTCTTAGCTTGGTAAGGTAGTTTTTCACTCGTAATATCTACAGTAATATATTGACCAGGAACAAATTGACTTAAATCAATATCCTCTGATTGAATTGTAAATGCTTTAATAATCTCAGTTTCTTCAGTGATTTCAGTAACTTCAAATGGTTTGAAACCATCCCAAGCCATATTGCTGTAAACTTCTTTTTCTAAACCGATAAACGCATCAGCAATTTCTCCATAAGCTTTAATCCATGTTTGGATAATTGGATCTTCATCTTCAAGACCAGTCACTTCTTCAATCGCCCATATTAAATTTTCACCAACAATTGGGTAATGTTCGGGTTTAACTTGTAATGCACAGTGTTTGTATACAACAGGCATAATCGCTGGAACAATCGGTGACAAATCTTCGATGTTTTCAGCTGCTGCTAATACAGCCATTGCAAGTGCTGAAGATTGTAATCCTCTTTTTTGGTTAGTTTGATTAAATACATTTTTTAATTCTGGATGTTGTTCAAAGAGTCTCTTATAAAAAATTGATGTAATCGTTTGTCCTTTATCTTTTAGTAATGGCACTGTTTCTTTAATTGTTTGTATCTCTTCTTGAGTTAACATATTGGCCCTCCTAATATTTTGTATATATCCATTATTATACGAACTTCAATTACTTACAATAAATTGAAACTTATTTCACACAACATTCACATTCTATATTCATAAATTTGTAATTATTTTCCGTTTTTTAAAAATAAACAAATGCGCATAACATGAATTTAAAACTTATACTACTCAAAAACTTATATTTTAAACTAATAAATTCTCCTTTAAAATATGTTATCAATTGAATTTACTTTTTTTCAAGATTAGTATATGTAATGGATACAAAAGACAAGTAGGAGGCTTTACTTTGAAATTTTCAAAAATAGTAAATGCAATGATTTTGGATATGGAAGATAATGAACCATTTTTAGGCACGCTAATATTAAATGACGGTGTCATCTCTGACATTGTGCCACAAGAAGATATCGTAGAAGATGACAGTGCGCTAGACTTGGAACAACAATGGATTACACCTGGTTTTATAGATACGCACAGTCATCCGACAGGCTATGGTTCAACAAAATTAATGGTAGATTGTGCTGCTTCTGACATTCTAAACATCACAGACTTAATTAATAAATTTAATGACAATAAGCATAGCTTAACTAACAGCGGTTGGTTGATAGGTTACGGTTATAATGAAAAAGCTTTAACCGAACAACGTCATCCTAATCGCTTTGACTTAGACCAAATTTCTCAGGATACTGCAATTGCGATTATGCATTACTCTGGTCATATGGCTACTGTAAATACCAAGGCACTTGAAGTTATGGGTGTTAACCTAACAGACGATAATCCAGAAGGTGGTTATTACCAACGAGATTCAGAAGGCTATGTCAACGGTGTGCTTATTGAATTGCCAGCTACTGTTAAATTAAGAGCAGCACTACCTAAATCTACAGCAGATAGTTTCGCTTATAGTATGAATTTAGCAATTGATGATTATGTAAAAAATGGTATAACGAATACGTCTGATTTACTCATCGGCGGTAATGGCTACACAGACTATGAAGGCATATTAACATTTTTAAACGCACCTCAACGTATCCGCACACGCTGGGTGATTACGCATGAATTATTGGAAAAACATCCTGAATTTAAAGACGTCCATGCCGAAACACTTGATCGTACTTTTCAACAGCAAAGTGATCGTATGAGTCATTTAGGCGGCGTAAAATTCTTTAATGACGGATCTATTCAATTACAAACTGCTTCTATAAGAGGTACTTACTTAGATGGCGCAACACCACCTGAACCTTTAATGTCACAAGATGTGATGACAGAAAAATTCAAACATTTTCAGCAATTAGGCTTTAATATTATTACCCACGCAAATGGTGATTATGCAGCCCAAACTGTGATAGAAGCTTATAAGGATACAGCAGCGTATAAAACAAACGCTTTGCGCAATAGAGTTGAACATTTACAAACAGTAACGCGTTCAGATATTAAAGAAATGGCAGCGCATGATATTGGAGGTTCTTTCTTTATTAATCATGTGTATTATTTTGGTGACTTACACCGTGATGTCTTTTTAGGCAGCGATAAAGCGCAAAATTTAGACCCAGTTAAATGGGCAGAAGATGAAAACATGGTGTTTACTTTGCATACGGATGCGCCAGTGACACCAATTTCTCCTTTAGAATCTATTCAGATTGCTGTTGAAAGAAAAACTAAAAACGGTGAGATACTTGGTGCCCACCAACGTTTATCTCGCAGCTCCGCATATAAAAAGATGACTGCAGATGCAGCGCGTTTAAATCATACAGAAGACTACGAAGGTACAATTAAAGTTGGACATGTTGCAGACTTTGTCATACTGAATCGTAATCCTCTCGAGGAAGATGTAACACTCGATAACAACTTAATTGAAGCAACGATTTGTAACGGTAAATTAGTCTATAAAAAATAGCAGCGCCCTATGGATGATGTGTATTGTTTGAAAGACTCCTTATGAGAATGGCATCCATCTCAATACCACAGTCTCAAACCATATCCACGGAAAGCGCGCACTACAATACGAAACATTGATATAAAAAAGGGCATGTTGAACTCAAAATTCAACATGTCCTTTTTTAGTGATGCTATATTTAACATTTATCAAAATGTTGACGAGTCGCATGAGGAACCAGCACGAGCCAAAGACTGCAAGCTGAGTCAGTGTCCTAGGCAAATCAGTCTAAAATTACAGTGTTTTATTCCTCACATATGAAGTAAGTTAATCATTATTATATTTCTCATTTAATTGATGGATTAATCTTTTAAATTCAGCTTCTGATTTAAATTCAAAAGTGATGTTTCCTTTTTTATTATGTGTAGAAATAGAAACGGTTGAACCATATTGTTCTTTAAGTTGTCTTTCTTGTTGTTGAATAAACTTAGGTTTTGAAGCTGCTTTCTGTGTTTTCGTCTTTGTATTTTTTTCATTATAATTCTCATTTACGTATTGCTCTAAATAACGAACACTCCAAGACTCCCGGGAGACTTGCTTGGCGATTTGACGCATTTTTTGTACATCTTTTACAATTAATAAGGTACGTCCATGCGCACCAGATAGTGTACCTTCTCTTATCATATTCGATACGTCTTTAGGTAATTGTAGTAAGCGTAGCATGTTCGCAATATAAGGTCTAGATTTACTTAAACGCTCTGCAACTTCTTGTTGGGTTAGCTTTAAATCATCCATTAATTGACGATAGCTTTCTGCTTCTTCAATGACATTGAGATCTTCGCGTTGTAAATTCTCAATAATGGCAAGTTCCATCATATCTTCATCAGTTAGTGCTTTAACAATTGCGGGCACTTCTGTTAACCCTGCTATTTTTGCCGCTCGGTAACGTCGTTCACCTACTACAATGTGATAACCCGTAATAGTCTTTCTTAATACGATAGGTTGTAAAATACCGTGAAGTTTAATCGATTTTGCTAAGTCATTTAAACGTTCCTCATCAAATGTTTTACGTGGTTGATAAGGGTTCGCTTTAATAGTCGTTACTTTAACTTGTTGAATTTGAGCATCTTCTTCTAATTGTAATCTATGATCTTTTGAATTTTCGATTATCATACACCTACTTTCCTCATCCAATATCTCTTTACGTATTTAATATATTCACAGTATATCATCACTCTCATGACAGTAAATATACATGGAAAATAATTTGTTTAATCTAAATTTTCAGATAAGTTGTTGACAAAAAGTATTTTGGTGTGTAATCTAAGGTATATCAAATACGAATTGCACATACGAAACACAGTAATAGGGAAAGTAAAACTTACACTGCTGACACAGAGAGTCTTTGTTCGCTGAAAGAAGACACGGAAAGAAAGTTTGAAAATGGCCTTTGAGTGTTGATACCAATATGAGGTGTCAACGGGATCGCCCGTTATAGCGATACAGTATTAACATTTTGTTAAATGGCGTACTGGATTAAATCCACGCGTCGTATATTTCGTTAATACTCATTTTATTCATATAAGATGAGTTTTTTAATTTCAACGAAGATACGATGTCACTATTCAGTCTCTGTTGCCTATTCAACAATTTGGCGTACTGGATAAGGTTACTTTAGTGATAGAGTAACAAACAAAGGTGGTACCGCGAGCTAAGCTTTCGTCCTTTATATCCGATTATTCGGGTGTAAAGGACGGAAGCTTTTTTTATTTTTAAAAGGAGGTTATCTATTATGAAAAATACTGAACTGGCACAAATTGCTTTGTCACAAGATCATACAGGCGCAGTTGCAAATCCAATATATTTATCAACAGCATACCAACACCCTCACTTAGGCGAATCAACTGGTTACGACTATACAAGAACGAAAAATCCAACTCGTTCAGCATTTGAGGAAGCTTTTGCAAAACTAGAACGAGGTACTGCTTCATTTGCAACTTCAAGTGGTATGTCAGCCATTCAACTTATTTGTAACTTATTCAAAACTGGTGACGAAATATTAGTATCTTTCGATTTATATGGTGGCACATTTAGACTTTTTGATTTTTACGAGCAACAGTATGGTATTCATTTCAAATATGTAGACTTCCTTAATTATGAAGAAGTAGAACAAAGTATTACTGAAAATACAAAAGCACTATTTATAGAACCAATTTCTAATCCACAAATGATAGATGTTGATATTGATCCGTACTATATCTTAAGTAAAAAATTCAATTTACTAACAATTATAGATAATACATTTTTAACACCTTATCTTTCAACGCCACTCGAGGATGGTGCAGACATCGTCTTACATTCTGCTACAAAATATATAGGTGGTCATAACGATGTACTTGCTGGTGTTGTTACAGTGAATGACGATGCGCTAGCAGAACAATTAGCACAGTTACACAATATGATTGGTGCTACACTATCACCTTTCGATAGTTATTTACTACAACGTGGTTTAAAAACACTACACATCAGAATGGATCGTTCAGAATATAACGCTAAACTACTCGCAGAACGATGTAGTAACTTAGACGCAATTGATAAAGTACTTTATAGCGGACGCACTGGCATGTTGAGCTTACGTTTAAACAAAGCTTATAAAGCTGATAAATTCTTAGAACATTTAAAAGTTTGTTTATTCGCCGAAAGTCTCGGCGGTACTGAAACATTCATAACATTTCCATATACCCAAACCCATGTAGATATGCCAGATGAGGAAAAAGACAAACGCGGCATTGATGAACATTTACTTAGACTATCTATCGGAATTGAAAATTATGAAGATATTGAGAAAGATATCATACAAGCATTACAAAAATCTAACCAAGGAGTGATTTCATGAGTTTATCAAAAGAGACAGAAGTAATATTCGATGCACATAGAGGTACTGATTATGATTCGGCGAACCCTCCTTTATATGATTCTTCTACGTTTCATCAAAAAGTGTTAGGTGGTAATGCAAAATACGACTACGCACGAAGTGGTAATCCTAATAGAGCATTATTAGAAGAAAAATTAGCCAAACTAGAAGGTGGTAGTCATGCATTTGCTTATGCTTCAGGTATCGCCGCAATTTCAGCAGTATTGCTTACGTTAAATGCTGGTGATCACGTTGTCCTACCTGATGATGTTTATGGTGGCACATTCAGACTAACTGAACAGATATTAACACGTTTTAACATTCAATTTTCAACAGTAGATACGACAAACTTAAATGAGATAGAAGATGCGATACAAGACAACACAAAACTAATTTATGTGGAAACACCATCTAATCCATTATTCAAAATTACAGATATTAAAGGTGTAGCGCACATCGCCAAGCAACATCAACTCTTACTCGCAGTGGATAACACATTTATGACACCACTTGGTCAATCACCATTAGCACTTGGTGCAGATATCGTTGTTCATAGTGCAACGAAGTTCTTAAGTGGTCATAGCGACATTATTGCCGGTGTAGCGATTACCAATAATCAAAACGTAGCAGATGCACTTTATTTATTACAAAATGGCACAGGCACAGCATTATCCGCCCACGATAGCTGGACTTTAGCCAAACATTTAAAAACGTTGCCAGTGAGATTCAATCAATCTGTGGAAAATGCGCAACAACTTTATGAATTCTTAGCTCAGCGCGATGAAATTGCTGAAGTATATTACCCGGGAAATGACGACTTACATTTATCACAAGCACGTCATGGCGGTGCAGTATTAGGATTTAGATTGAAAGACGAAACCAAAGCACAAGCATTTGTAGACGCATTATCATTACCACTCGTATCTGTAAGTTTAGGTGGCGTAGAAACAATCCTTTCGCACCCAGCTACAATGTCACACGCAGCAGTACCTA
The DNA here is from genome assembly GCF_001747895.1 of Staphylococcus equorum. GTDB lineage: Bacteria > Bacillota > Bacilli > Staphylococcales > Staphylococcaceae > Staphylococcus > Staphylococcus equorum_A. The sequence goes on from NZ_LNNB01000003.1 coordinate 57,655, forward strand.
AAGAAGTACGCGAAGAACGTAACATTACATTTGGATTATTTAGATTAAGTGTTGGTTTAGAATCTGCAGATGAATTAATTTCAGATTTAAATTACGCAATTAAGGAGGCTTTCAATGAGTCAACTCATCGACAAACTGAAGAACAACATATTAGTAGCTGACGGCGCTATCGGCACAATTCTTTACTCTGAAGGCCTAGATACTTGTCCCGAAGCTTACAACTTAACACATCCTGAGAAAGTAGCACATATCCATCGTTCTTATATTGAAGCTGGCGCTGATATTATACAGACCAATACGTATGGCGCAAATTTTGAAAAGTTAAAAGACTTTGGCTTAGAACATAAAGTGAAAGAAATTCATCAATCTGCTGTAAAAATCGCAAAAGAAGCTGCAAAAGATGACACATTCATATTAGGTACTGTTGGAGGATTTAGAGGTGTTAAACAAGAAGATTTAGGTCTATCTGCGATTCAATATCATACAGAAATTCAAGTGGATACTTTAGTAGAATCTGGCGTAGATGGTTTACTCTTTGAAACTTATTACGATTTAGAAGAACTTACAAATATTATAAAAGCGACAAAACGTAAACACGATATACCGATTATTGCACAACTCACTGCTTTGAATACAAATTATTTAAGAGATGGTACAGAGATTAATATCGCATTACAACAAGTAGCAGCAAGTGGCGCTGATATTGTGGGATTGAATTGTCATCATGGCCCCCACCATATGCAACAGTCATTCTCACATATTGAATTACCAGAAGGCGCATACTTATCGTGCTATCCGAACGCAAGTTTGCTTGATATCGAAAATAGCCAATTCAAATACAGCGATAACGCCGAGTATTTTGGTAATGTAGCACAGAAACTTATTAACGAAGGCGTTCGCGTCATTGGCGGTTGTTGTGGTACAACACCTGAGCATATTCAGTTCATTAAATCATCCATAGCTAATTTAAAACCCGTAGCAGATAAAAATGTCATACCGATCACAAAATATACAAGTACTTCATCTAAAAAAACACAATCTCAGAGCCTAACATCAAAGGTAAAGCAACGACCGACGATTATAGTTGAATTAGATACACCGAAGCACTTAGACACAGACACATTTTTCAGAAATATCAAAAAACTTGATGATGCCCATATCGATGCGGTCACATTAGCAGACAATTCTTTAGCAACCGTAAGAATTAGTAATGTCGCTGCAGCAAGCATTATTAAACAACAATACGATATCGAACCATTAGTGCACATCACTTGTCGCGATCGCAACCTTATCGGATTGCAATCACACTTATTAGGGTTATCACTACTAGACATCAATGAAATATTAACTATTACAGGTGACCCTTCTAAGATAGGCAACTTACCAGGTGCCACGAATGTATACGATGTAAACTCCAAAGGTTTAACCGAAATTGCATTACGTTTCAACCAAGGTATCAACACAGATGGTGATGCGCTGAAGACAAAGACAAACTTCAACATCGCAGGTGCCTTTGATCCAAATGTAAGAAAATTAGACGGTGCAGTAAAACGCTTAGAGAAAAAATTAGAAAGCGGTACGCATTACTTTATTACACAACCGGTTTATAGCACTGAAAAAATTAAAGAAGTCTATGAAGCAACCAAACATTTAGATGTTCCCTTCTTTATCGGGGTTATGCCAGTGACAAGTTATAATAACGCAATATTTTTACACAACGAAGTACCTGGCATTAAATTATCAGAAGAAGTGTTAGAACAATTTGAAGCCGTTAAAGATGATAAAACAAAAACAAAAGAATTAAGCTTGAAACTATCCAAAGAACTGATTGACACAGTACATGAATATTTTAATGGCTTGTATTTAATTACACCATTCCAAAAAGTAGATTACACATTAGAACTTGCAGCTTATTCAAAATCAATTACTTCAACTAAACAGGAGGCAATATTATGACTATTAAAACATCAAACTTAGGTTTTCCAAGATTAGGTAGAAAAAGAGAGTGGAAAAAAGCAATCGAAGGTTACTGGTCTAAAAAATTAGATTTAGATACATTACACCAGCAATTAACAGATTTGCATAAAGAAAATTTATTACTACAAAAAAATTACAATTTATCAAGTATTCCTGTCGGTGATTTTTCACTTTATGATCATATTCTTGATACGTCTTTACTCTTCAATATTATTCCTGAACGTTTCCAAGGTAGAGACATAGATGATGATTTATTATTCGATATTGCTAGAGGTAATAAAGAACATGTTGCAAGTGCCCTAATCAAATGGTTCAACACAAACTATCACTATATCGTTCCAGAATGGGATCATGCAGAACCGAAACTTAATCACAATGTATTATTAGAACGCTTTAACTATGCAAAATCTTTAAACGTAAATGCACATCCAGTCATTGTAGGTCCAATTACATTTGTTAAATTATCTAAAGGCGGCGACCAATCTTTCGAAGAAAAAGTAAACACACTACTACCTTTATATAAAGAAGTTCTACAATCATTAAAAGATGCTGGGGCTGAATATATTCAAATCGACGAACCTGCATTAGTGACAGATGATAGTGCAGATTATGAAAGTATTACACAAGCAGCATATGCGTATTTCGCTGATGCTGGTTTAGAAAATCATATCGTGATACAAACTTATTTCGAACGCGTTAATTTAAAGTTTTTAAACAGCCTACCAGTTAAAGGGCTCGGCCTAGATTTCGTTCATGACCATAACTTTAACCTTGAACAAATTAAAGCTGGCGATTTTGATAAAAACAAAACACTTTATGCAGGTATTATCGATGGCCGTAATGTTTGGGCTGCCGACATTGAAGCTAAAAAAGAACTCATCGACACTTTACAAAATTACACAAATGACCTTGTTATTCAACCATCAGCGTCGCTATTACACGTTCCTGTATCATTAGATGATGAAACACTTGAAGATTCAATTGCCGAGGGTTTAAGCTTCGCTACTGAAAAATTAGACGAATTAGATGCTTTGAGACGCCTATTTAATGACAATGATGCTGAAAAATATGATGAATTAAAAGCACGCTATAATCGTTTCCAAAACCAATCATTTAAAAATCTTGAATATGATTTTGATAGCGTGCGCACTTCAAGACAATCTGCTTTTAAAGTACGTAAACAAGCACAAGACAAACGTCTTAATTTACCAGATTTACCAACGACAACAATCGGTTCATTTCCACAATCTCAAGAAGTACGTAAATACCGTGCAAATTGGAAAAATGACCGCATCTCAGATGAAGATTACCAATCATTCTTAAAAAATGAGATTTCACGTTGGATTAAAATTCAAGAAGATATTGGTTTAGACGTCTTAGTCCATGGTGAATTTGAACGTAATGATATGGTTGAATTCTTTGGTGAAAAACTACAAGGTTTCTTAGTAACTAAATTCGGCTGGGTACAATCATACGGATCGCGTGCGGTGAAACCACCTATCATTTATGGCGATGTGAAATGGGCTGAACCTCTTACAGTGAAAGAAACGCTATATGCACAAAGTTTAACAGACAAGCCTGTAAAAGGTATGCTCACTGGACCTGTCACAATTCTGAACTGGTCATTTGAACGCGTAGACTTACCGCGTGAAGAAGTACAAGATCAAATTGCACTCGCTATTAATGAAGAAGTATTGGCACTTGAAAATGAAGGCATTCAAATTATTCAAGTAGACGAACCTGCTTTAAGAGAAGGTTTACCGCTTCGTTCAGAATATCACGAAGACTATTTAAACAAATCTGTACATTCTTTTAAACTTGCAACATCTTCCGTGGCTGATGAAACGCAAATTCATACGCATATGTGCTATTCGCAATTTGGACAAATCATACATGCAATCTACGACTTAGATGCAGACGTGATTTCTATTGAAACATCTCGTAGCCATGGTGACTTGATTAAAGACTTCGAAGATATTACTTACGATTTAGGTATTGGTTTAGGGGTATATGATATTCATAGTCCACGTATTCCGACTGAATCAGAAGTTACAGAAGCAATCCACCGTGCCTTACAAGAAATTGACCGTTCGCTATTCTGGGTCAATCCAGATTGCGGCTTGAAGACACGTAAAGAAGATGAAGTAAAAGAAGCATTAAGTGTCTTAGTAAATGCCGTTGATAAGTTACGAAAATCAACAAACACAGCAACAGTATAACGATTAAAAATGGTGGTGATACACATGAGTTATCCATTATGGGAACAATTAGAGCAATTAAAATCATCAAAGTGGGTCGATTTGACCCACACATTTGATGAAACCATTCCATGTTTTAGCGAATTTGAACGCGCTAAAGTTTCTACCCTGTTTAACGTAGCAGACGATGGCTTTTATGTTCAAAATTGGAATATAGTAAGTCAGTACGGCACACATATCGATGCACCTATTCATTTTGTGGAAAACACACGCTATTTACATGAATTAGATTTAAAAGAACTCGCTCTACCACTTGTAGTTTTAGATTTTTCACAAGAAGTAGCAGCGCATGCAGATTTTATCTTAACTCGCACACATATCAAACAATGGGAAGCAACGCATGGAACAATAGAACCTGGTACATTTGTCGCTTTACGCAGTGATTGGTCGAAACGTTGGCCAGACATCGAACAGTTCGAGAATAAAGACAGCAATGGCGACCTTCATTTACCTGGTTGGGGCCTCGATGCTTTAAAATACTTACTCGAAGAACGACAAGTCAAAGCCATTGGTCACGAAACATTTGATACAGATGCTTCGATAGATGTAGCCAAAAATGGTGATATTGTTGGTGAACGTTACGTCCTAGCACAAGATACATTTCAAGTTGAATTGTTGACGAATTTAGATCAACTACCCACACGAGGCGCCATTATTTACACGATTAGCCCTAAACCTAAAGACGCGCCAGGATTTCCTGTACGCGCATTCGCTATTACACCCTAATGGCTAAATCTTTAAAATATCATTAGATATACACGAGCACCCCAAACTTAAAAGCCTAGCTATTATAATGTACAAAGATATTAAGAAATTGAGCCCTTCTGATATCTCAACATCTCCTTTTAAAACATATAAATTATACCCCCAAATCATTGCCTACCAAAAATGATTTGGGGGTATTTATATGTGCACCTTTAAAGTTCATCCGCTTAATGTGCATTTGTCACCACTTAGTTAGCAATACTGACCACTTAATTAAACTATATAGTATTTAATGCTCATATTTGTTTTACTTAACTTAACAGGAGGCGTTGCATATGAAGGTGAGAGTTAAATACAACAATGAATTATCAGAAGATGAAGTTATCATACAAGCTAACGAAAATGCAGAAAATTTGCCGGATATCGTGCAATACATCAAACAATTATCCAACCGAAAAACATTTACTGGGAAATATAATGATGAAATTCACTTTATAAAACAGCGAGATATTATATGTTTCAGGATGGAAAATAAAATACTAACTATATATACATCGAATCAACAATTTACGCTGAACGAAAGACTATATACCATCAAAAAACAATTAAGTTCAAACTTCCTACAAATATCTAAATCAGAAATCATCAATATCGATTATATCGACCATTTGAAACTCAATAAAAATGGAACTATAGAAATTCGCTTTTCAAATGATGACTTCACATATTCTTCCAGAAGATACTTATCTATAATAAAGGAGGCTTTAAAACTATGAAAAGGATAATACATGGGGCAACTATAGGCGTTTCCATAGGTACAATGATTTCGTTATTATTTTCTTTTATTTTTTCACATACGCAATTTATGCCCGTTTCTCCAATATCGACGATGGGACGATTTTACTATGAACACTTCACTGAGTTACAGATTATGCTGATATCCGTTCTAATTTGGGCATTCATCGGTGTCACATTTAGTTTTGGTGAACTAATATTTTCACATACCCGCCTCTCAATTTTTAAAAAGACGGTGATTCACTTTAGTGTCATGTTGATAGTCATGTTTCCTTTAGGCATATTAGCAGGTTGGTTTCCACTCCGAATCTCGGTCATCATCGTATTTATTCTCATATATACAATGATTTACTTTATTATTTGGTTTATTGAAAGTAGGAGAGCGCAAAGAGATGTAAATGAAATAAACCAAATCATTTCAGAGAATCAAAAACATTAATCCTATTTCAATTAATTAATAAAGTAATTCAATGATGTTATGATTTAAGGACATGATGTTTACGCAAACCTCATACAATAAAAAAACGAGGTGAATGATTTGCAACTTAATGAAAACAATACCCCTTTTAATAGAGAACAATTGGAACTTATAAATCAACTTCTGCCAACATTATCTTCAAGCCAGCAACAGTGGTTGGGTAGTTATTTGGTAAATCCTGAAGAACAAGATGATCATACGACGTCATCAGGAGCAACTGCTGATTCAATACCTGAATCAACAACGACGGCTGAACCTTTAGAAGTAAATATTCTATTTGGCACTGAAACAGGTAATGCTGAAGAAGTTGCCGAGCAATTTGAAGCAAAATTAAAGGAACACAATTTAAATGTTCATTTGTCGGAGATGGATGATTTTCCGCTAGATGAACTGACAAATATAGATTACTTGTTTATCATATGCTCTACACAAGGCGTGGGTGAGCCCCCAATCAATGCGATAGATTTCCATGAGTTTATGCACAGTGATAAAGCCCCACAATTAGATGGATTAAACTTCTCTGTACTCGCATTAGGAGATGAAAGCTACCCCGATTTTTGTCAGGCAGGAAGAGACTTTGATGAAATCTTTGGTAAACTTGATGGCCATCGATTAGCTGAAAGGGTAGATTGTGATTTTGATTTTGAAGAAGTAGCAGAACAATGGATCGCAGATATGCTAGAGCTATTGACCAACGTTTCGCCAAACACAGATTCAAATGATGTGATAGACGACGAAGTCACAATTGAAGAACCTCATGGTCAGTATTCCAAATCAAACCCATTTCAAGCTGAAGTGATACAAAATAATGTACTGACTGAAGCCAATGCAACACGCGAAGTCAGACATCTTGAATTGTCTCTTGGGGGTTATAACGAATCATATGAGCCTGGAGATAGTTTAGTAGTGATCCCTGAAAATGATCCTGCCCTTGTTGAACACTTTATCGATACTTTAGGCTGGGACGCTGAAACACTTGTTTATGTTGATAAAGATGAACAGCAACTAACATTAAAAGATGCATTGACACATCACTTTGAAATTTCAAAAATAACACCTGCATTAATGAGCAGTGCCGCTGAATTATTCAGTAACCCAATGTTAAATGCAAATGTTCAAAATAGTGATTGGATTCAAGATTATATTTATGGTCGAGATGTCATCGATTTGATTAAAGACTTTTCACCCGTATCACTTCAACCAAAAATGTTACCGCAATTATTAAGAAAGTTACCACCTAGAGAATATTCAATCGCAAGCAGTAACAACGTTAATCCAAATCGTGTACAAATCACAGTACGTGTCGTGAAATATGAAGCACATCGCCGTGAACGTCTAGGCGTTTGTTCCGTTCAACTTGCTGAACGTATACAACCTGGTGATCATATACCTGTTTATCTTAAAAAGAATCCAAACTTCAAATTTCCTTATGAAGAAACAACACCTGTCATTATGATTGGTGCTGGCACAGGCATTGCACCTTACAGAGCCTATCTACAAGAACGTGCACATTTAGATCTTAAAGGCTCACAATGGCTTATTTTTGGCAACCAAAATTATGATACAGACTTCCTTTATCAGAGTGATCTAGAGGGCTGGCTGAGTGACGGTGTACTCAGTAAATTAGATTTAGCTTTTTCAAGAGATACTGAAACTAAAATTTATGTCCAACATCGTATTGAAGATAATAGTGCTGAATTTTATAAATGGATGACAGCGGGCGCTACGATTTATCTATGTGGAAATAAAGATGAGATGGCTTCAGGTGTCCATCAAGCATTAGTGAATGTACTGATTAAACATGGTAATTACAGTCAAGATAGTGCAGAAGACTATTTAAGAGATTTAATTAAAAATCAACGTTATCAACGAGACGTTTATTAGTATGTATCAAGTATAACTAAGCACAGAACAATGATTTAATTCATATCAAAACCCCTTAAGCATTTATCTTACGCTTAAGGGGTTATTTATTACATATTCAAACTACGGTTATCTTACATATTCAAAAATACCAGCAGCGCCCATTCCAACGCCAATACACATCGTAACCATGCCGTATTTCGTATCTGGCTGTTTCTTCATTTCAGAAAGTAATCTTCCTACTAACATCGCGCCTGTTGCGCCAAGCGGATGCCCTAGCGAAATTGCACCGCCGTTAACATTCGTTTTCTCAATATCTAAACCTGTTTCTCTAATAGAGGCTAACGTTTGAGATGCAAATGCTTCGTTTAACTCAACTAAATCAATATCTTTAACATCCAAGTTTGCTAATTTCAATGCTTCTGGAATTGCATAAGCTGGACCAATACCCATTAATTTAGGATCTACGCCCACGGCTTTAAAGCCAACGAAGCGTGCAATTGGTTTCACGCCTAATTCTTTCACTTTTTCACCAGACATGACCACGACAAACCCTGAACCATCTGTTAAGGGGGCCGAGGAGCCTGCGGTCACTGTACCGTCAGCCTTAAACACTGTAGGTAATTTAGCTAAAGTTTCCTTATTTGTATCTGGTCTGATTAATTCATCGTCTTTAAATACTTCTTTCGAAACGACTGGACCATTTTGATCATAAGTGACTTTATTCACTTCAATCGGTATAATTTCGTCATCAAATTTACCTTCTTGTTGTGCTCTTGTAGCACGTTGATGACTCTGTACTGCATATGCATCCTGATCTTCTCTAGATACATTATAAGTTTCTGCTACCATTTCTGCAGTCAGTCCCATTGGATAAGAAACACCTGAATCTTCGTCCTGTAGAATTGGGTTATTCGTTGGTTCATTACCACCCATTGGTACTGCACTCATTAATTCAATACCGCCTGCTACAAGGATGTCTGCTTGATTCGCGTTAATCTGGTTTGCTGCATGTGCAATTGTTTGAAGTCCTGATGAACAGTAACGGTTGACCGTTTGTCCTGGTACTTCGTTTGGCATGCCTGCAAGTAATGCAATCGTTCTTGCAATGTTCTGTCCTTGCAAACCTTCTGGGAACGAATTACCGACGATAACGTCTTCTACCATGCTAGGATCAAATGAACCTCCAACTCTTTCTAATACACCTTTTAATACTTTTGCTGCCACTTCATCTGGTCTTTCGTGAGCCATCTCTCCATTCTTTGCCTTACCAGCTGCTGAACGTCCATAAGCTACAATATATGCATCTCGCATTAAAGTTCACCCTTTCTTTTTACTCTCAATTATTAATTGCGTAGTGGTTTTCCTTTTTCTAACATGTGTGAAATTCTGTCATACGTTTTTTTATTTTGTAAAAGTTCTAAAAATCTTTCTTTTTCAAGTGTCTGTAAATATCTTTGATTCACGTATGTGTTACGAGGAATGTCACCGCCTGCTAAAACTTCTGCCACTTTTAACGTAATTTCATAATCGTAGTCACTGATAAAGTTACCCATACGTTGTGCATCTAACTGACCTTCAGCTAATGCCTTAAAGTCTTTGCCTAAAGCAATGTATTGTGATTTTGGTGTAGGTACGTAATTTGTTTCTGATTCGTAACGTGCTCTATTTAATGCAACTTCGACACGTCTTTCAGTATTCAAAATTACAGTATCTGTCTCTCTTAAATAACCATATTTCACTGCTTCATATGCATTTGTTGAGACTTTTGCAAAACCAACTTGCATTAATATTTTAGTAATTGAATCTTGTTTATCATTATTTTTATGATTTGTGCGCAATACTCTATCCGTTAATTCTGCGAGTCCACCACCAGCTGGTAGTAACCCTACGCCTGTCTCGACAAGACCAATATAAGATTCACTTGCAGCAACCACAAATGGTGAATGAAGTACAAGTTCACAACCGCCACCTAACGCTCTGCCTTGAACTGCAGTAACAACTGGTTTCAACGCATGTTTCAGTCTAGTGAAAATATAATGTAGTTTTCCGACCATGTCACCTACTTCAGAGACCACTTTATTTTCTTCGTGTGCTTTTTTCATTTGATACAAATTCGCACCGACACTAAAGTTGTTGCCGCCTGCATAGATGATCATGCTACTGTAGTCTTCATCTTCTAATTTGTTAATAGATTCTAATAAATCATCAAGGAATCCGCCAGTAATCACATTGTTTTTACTTTGTAATTTTAATAGCAATTGATCTTTATGCGCTACTGATAAGTTAGAATCTGCTCTTTCCCAAATCTCTTGGTCAATATACTCTGCTACTGGTGTAACACGTTCAATCGATTCACCTTCACTATAGAATGCTTCATTGCGTTGCTCTATCCAATCTGGAAGTGATCCTAATTCTTCTTTCATGCGTGACTTCACACGTTCGAAGCCCATTAAGTCCCACAATTGGAATGGCCCTTGTTTCCAGTTAAAGCCCCATACTAAGGCGCGATCAATATCTTTAAAATCTGTTGCCGCTTTAGGTACATTAATCGCTGAATAATAGAAGTTATTTCTCAATGTTTCCCATAAAAATACGCCGGCATCATCTTGTGCATTAAAGATAACGTCTAAGTTAGAAGCCAAGTCTTTACTAAACTTACCTAAAATCTCTAATTGTGGTGGTTGCGGTGGCACATAATCATTTTGTTCTGAATCAAAGACGAAACGTTTTTTATCTACTTTTTTATAAAACCCTTGTTTCGTTTTATTACCTAATGCACCTTTTGCTGCTAATTTTTCCGAAAGTTTTACATCGTGGAAAAATGGTTGTTCATCTGGTACGTTTTGCATGCCTTTAATTACTGTCATAGCAATATCAAGACCAACTAAATCTGATAAACCATACGTTCCCATTTTTGGTCGTCCAATACTACGCCCAGTCAAAGCATCCACTTCTGTAATAGAAAAGTCTTGGTTTTCTGCTCTGTACATAATGTCATTCATCGTTTGTGTACCAACGCGGTTTGCCACAAACCCTGGGACATCATTTGCAACGATGACACCTTTACCTAATACGTCTTCTGCAAATGCTTGTACGCGTTCCACTACTGCTTCAGACGTTTTTTCATTTGGAATCACTTCGACTAACTTCATAATGCGTGGTGGATTAAAGAAATGCATTCCGAAAAATCGTGCTTTATCTTTTTCTTCAAATACATCTGCAATCGATTCAATTGGAATTCCTGATGTATTCGTTGCAAATATAGCGTCAGCTTTTGCTACTTTTTTTACTTTATCCCAAACTTGATGCTTAATATCTACTTCTTCTTTTACTGCTTCAATATAAATGTCCGCATCATCTTGCTCAACCAAATCTTCATTAAAGTTGCCATAAGATAAATTTGAGGCAAAGGCTAAATCAAATAGCTGTGGGCGCTTTGGATTTGTTATGATTTCATATGCTTTTTTGGAAATTTTATTAGGTTCATGCTCATCAATCACAATGTCTAATAATTTTACTTTTAAACCTGCGTTGACAAGGAGCGCAGCGATTTGACTACCCATCGTACCTGCACCTAACACAGTTGCTTTTCTAATCGTCATACTAAAACCTCCAAATTGTTTTTTCTATAGTTTCAATCGTTCATGCTTTATATTAAATAAATGCTGAGTCTCCTGTGATTGCTCTGCCAATTACGAGCGCATTGACTTCATGTGTACCTTCATATGTGTAAACCGCTTCAGCATCTGCAAAGAATCTTGCAATGTCATACTCTCCAGCTAAAATACCGTTACCACCATGTACGCCACGGCCCATTGCTACTGTTTCTCTTAATCTTAATGCATTCATCATCTTAGCTGTTGAAGTTGCCACTTCATCATATTCACCTTTCGCTTGCATGCGTGCAAGTTGCGCACATGTCGCCATTGCTTGCGCAAGATTGCCTTGCATCATGGCTAATTTCTCTTGAATTAATTGGAACTTACTAATTTCTTTACCAAACTGTTTACGTTGCGTTACGTAGTCTGTCGTAGCTTTTAATGCACCTGCCATCGCTCCTGTTGCCATATACGCCACGCCTGCACGAGTAGAATATAATACTTTCGCAATATCTTTAAAGCTATTAATATTTTGCAGCCTTTGTTCTTCTTTAACGACCACATTTTTCAAACGAATATTAGCATTCGGTATGATACGTAATGCGATTTTATTTTCAATAAGATCGATTTCCACGCCTTCTTGGTCTGGTTCGATAATAAACCCTTTAGGTTTTCCAGTATCCACGTCCACTGCATACAGTGGTATCACATCAGCGACATTCGCTCCACCGATCCATTTTTTCGTACCATTAATAATCCACTCATCGCCTTCTCTTTTAGCAGTTGTTTCTAAACCACCTGCGACATCAGAGCCATGTTCTGGTTCTGTTAAAGCAAAACACGTACGTAATTCGTGTGACTGTAATTTTGGTAAATAATAAGCTTGTTGCTCCTTACTACCACCAAACCAAAACGAATTATGACCTAAGCCTTGATGTACACCTAGCAGTGTCGCTAAAGATACATCAAATTTAGCTATTGTATATGACATGAAGAATTGGAACATCTGACTTGGCGTATGTTCACCTTCACGTCCTTCATATAATAATGGATTGTTGAAATAATCTAACTTTCCTAATTCATCAAAGTAGTCTTCGGGCTGTGTCGCGTTTATCCAATGTTCATTAATAGAGTCGCGGTACTTTTCTTCTAACATATCATTAAGCTGTTTTAATAATTTAACTTCTCCTTCAGTTAAATCTTTCGCAATACTTAAAATATCCTCTGGATATAATGCTTTGATTACTTCTTCTTTTGTTGGCATAATTAAAACCTCCACTTTAATGTTAACGCTTACAAAGATTGTCAAAAAATTTTATAGTTACTATTTTAAAATATTTATAAAAGCATAAGTTATTTAAGCTAATTCATCATCTTGTTGACGTGCTTTGTCAGCTTTACTATTCATCTTCTTCTGTAACTCTAACTTATCTGGTTTTGAAGTTGAGTTCAGCGGAATATTTGTTAATTTTAAATACATTCTCGGAATTTTATATCCAGCTATGTTTTCTCTCATGTGCGCGTCCAGTTTTTGTTCAAAGTCTGGATCATCTTCAGTCAATACCACTGCTGCTGAGACAGATTCTCCATATTTGGGACTTTCATAGCTCACTACCACACCTTGTGCTACTAAAGGATGTGTTGCTAAGACCGCTTCTACTTCTGAAGGCAACACATTTTCACCACCAGTGATAATCATTTCTTTACGTCTATCAACAATATAGATATCACCGTCTTCATCTATTTTTGCTAAATCTCCTGTTAAGAAATATCCATCTTTGAAGTTTTTCGCTGTTTCTTCAGGCTTCTTCCAATAACCCGGTGTGACATTATTACCTCTTACAGCTAATTCACCAATTTCTCCAGTTTGTATATCTTCAAATTCATCATTTAAAATACGGTAATCTACGAACATGACGGGTTGTCCAATACTACCAGGTTTTTCAGCACCATTTTCTGGCGTGTTAACCATTGTAAGTGGTGCTTCCGTTAAACCGTAACCATTAATGATAGATAAGCCCATGCTGTTAAATTTCTTTTGCACAGCTGGTAGCGGTGCTGACCCACCTTGAAGTAAGAATTCAATGTTATCGAAGTTTTTAAGGTCAAAATTCTCTGCAACTAACATTGCATAGTACATCGTTGGTATCTGTATTAAATAATCAGGCTTGTAATGTGCCATGAGATCATTCAATGCTTCACCATTGAAGTAACGTTGTATAATCAATGTGCCGCCTGCCATTAACAATGGTAACGTCAAATCATTAAAACCTAATACATGAAACATGGGTGTTGAAACAATGGTCTTATACGTAGAATTTATTTTATAAGTGAGTGCCGTGTTTATTGGATTACTGACGAAAGTTTCATACGTAAACATAACGCCCTTAGGTAATCCTGTGGTACCACTCGTGTACATTAACGCTGCTAAATCATCTTTTTCTACATTTAACGTTTTGAATGGACGGTGATTGTTAGGATTCACCATATCATCATATTGCTCGGAATCAACATCCATATGAATGAGTCCGTCTGCAATGCCTTCTAAACTTGATAAATGCTTTTGTGAATAAAAAATTAATTTCACATCAGAATCTTGGATCACACTTTCAATTTCCTGTGGTTTTAAACGCCAATTCATCGGTAAATATACTGCACCTATCTTGAATGTAGCGAATAGTAAATCTAGAATAGCTACATCGTTTGGTGAAAAAATACCAACGACGTCCCCACGTTCTATACCTTGATCTTGTAAATGGTTTGCTAAATTCTCTGCACGTTTATTTAAATCTTGATAAGTCCATTCAGTACCTTTAAATGGATCGATAACTGCTGGCTTTTCCTCATCAAATACTGCTCTCGTTTTAATCCAGTCGTAATTCATATTTTTCTCCCCCTTAATTTAAATACGATCTTCCGACTTAATTACCTGAGACAGACCTCCCCATGTGTTTTGATAAATATCACTCTGTATTACCTTAATCTCTTCAGAAATGATTGGTTGAAACTCCATATTTGCTAAAATATCTCGTTCTAAATCTAAGCCAGGTGCAATTTCAATTAATTTAATACCTTTGTCCGTTAGTTCAAATACTGCGCGTTCGGTAACAAAATAAACTTCCTGTGCTAATTTTTGTGCATTTTCAACATTAAAATCTATGTTGCCCACTTGTTTTACAAATTTAGGTGACTTACCTTGGGTTTCCACTTGAGCTTCACCATTAGCGAAATTTAGTTGACCCCCAACAACCATTGAAGCTGAAAAAACAATTTTTTTAACTGATTGGCTAATATCAATAAAACCGCCACAACCATTCATTTTGTCTCCAAACTTAGACACATTAACATTGCCATATTGGTCAACTTCAGCAAAGCTTAGAAATGCAACATCTATACCACCGTTATAGATAAAATCCCATGTTAACTCATGTCTGATACGTGCACTGAGATTATAGTTCATACCAAAGTAATTACCACTACTAATCAATCCACCAAAAACGCCTGTATCTATATTCGTTTGAACTAAATGATTGGCTTGCTCCTCTTCTAAAACATTCGACAATTCATTATTAATGCCAAAACCAATACTGATTACGTCTCCCTCAAGTAAAAATTGAGCTGCACGTCTCAAAATCACTTTACGGCTACCTAATGCTATATATGGCTCTCGCATCTCAGTAATCTGATAATGTCCTGAAAGTGCTGGGTCATATTGTGTTTGGACAACCTGTCTATGATATTTTGGGTTACTATTAACTACAACATAATCTACAAGTTTACCCGGAATAAATACATCACTCGGATTGAAACGCCCACTTTGGATGACTGCTTTCACTTGCACAATCACTTTACCTTTATTCTTATGTGTAGCTGCTGCAACACTGTAACCCTCTCCAAGGTGTGCTTCATGCGTCATATAAATATTACCTTCTGTATCGGCATATGTACCTCGTAACAATGCGACATCAATTTCTGGAAAATCATAATTTAAATATGTTTCTCCGTTGATTTCAATTAAAGATACTAAATCCTCTGTCGTACGTGTATTTACTTTGCCACCAGAATATCTAGGATCGACATTAGTATTCAGCCCAATCTTAGTAATTGTCCCTGGTGAAGCAGGTGTTTGACTACGATAATGTGTCGTAATTACACCTTGAGGCACGTAATAGGCTTCAATATCATTATTGCGCATTGCATTGATTGTCTTAGGTGAACCAGTAATAATACTTGTGATTAATCGTTTGATCATACCCCTTGATACAAAAGAATCTAAATCATAACTGTCACCACGATAATCACTAATATCGTTTGCCAACATAAAGGTGAAGGCTTTAGGTGTTTGATGCTCATCATATTGATCGACTAATGTTTTGAGAATCTCAGCTGGTAAGTTAGCCGTTGATAATGCTGCTAGGGCTATCACATCACCTTCATTAATGATGTCTTTCAAATCTGAAAACGGAATAATTTTCATACTTGCGACTCCTATCTTTGTTTAATCCGGCTATTTTATCTATCATTTTCCCCTTGAATAATCTCTCCCCTTTATATAAATGTAAGCCCTTACATGTAATATACCATCATTATTGAAAATTATGCAAAAATTTTTTATTTTACATAGTAAATTAATAAACAAACGGGATAATGGCGGGCAGATATGAGTGAATTAAAAATCCCTTCAAAATCCACACTTTTTCAGCGGACACCTTGAAGGGAATATATCATTATAAGATTGTAGTACTTTTCAGGTCAGTATATATTAAAAATATTAGACATGATGGTTAGTTCAATAGAATTTCTATACTTTTTATCTTTATTTAACAATTAATACTGGGACAGAACTCCTTTTAGCAATCTTATGCGTAACATCTCCTAAAACGTGTTTAATATTCAAACTCACTCTATGATTACTCATAATTACTAAATCGTATTCACCTTTATCTGTATCGCCAGAAGTAATTTTGTCTAAGATTGTATCTTTAACAGGTCCAAAATCAATATCTACTTTGTATTGAACCTTTTTTTCATCTAATTCATGTAAAAATGGAGCAAGATCGCTTTCTGTTTCTCTAATAATATCACTCTTATGTTCAATATAATTTTCTAAATTAGTTGCAAAATTAGCTTCTTCAACCACATGATAAACTGTAACAATTGAATCTGTATCAACCATTTTTGCTAAATGGTCAGGAATTGCACTAAAATCATTTTCAAAATCATAGGGTAATAATATATTTTTAAACATATACACTAACCTCCTAGTGGCAAGTATTTAGATACCTATTATTTATATAATACCCTCAAAAATATTTTTTAATTTAGCGACAACAGATGCCAACCAATTGGAGAGACAAATTCAAAGTAGTTGAAGTTAGAAACTTTATAATAACAGAGATGTGTCTAATATCATTTTGCATTATGAAAGGATACAAGATTGTTTATCTCAAATATTCTAATTAATAAACTATAAAGGATTAAATTTAGTTGTTTAGCAATTTGGATTTTAGTATTTTTCTATTTTCTTCTAATGAGTATGGGTCATTATACCAATAGTTTTCAGCTTTAACGTGAAATACATGACCTTGTTTTACTGCCGGAATATTCTTCCAAACATTAGTTTTTTCAAATTCTGGAGAGGATTTTCCCTCGCTCATTGTAATAATATAATCTCCAGCGTATTTAGGCATTGATTCTAATGATAAAGCTTTATACCCATCTTTTTCCACTACCTTTTCTAAAGATTCTGGCATTTTTAAATTAAATGCCTGATACAAAATTTCTCCTCCTCTACCCCAATCTTTACCGAAAGCATAATATTCTTTATTAAAGTCATCAAAAATTGAAACTGTGGCATTAGTGCCAATGTGCTTTTTGATTTCATTAGCATCTTTAGCTGTCTGTTTCTTCCAATTATTCACCCATTGCTTTGCTTTTTCTTCTTTTCCTAATAATTTTCCTAATTGAAGCTGAGTATCTAAATAATTTCTTTTACCATATTCCATCGGGATTGTTTTTGTGATTTTTTGGAACTTCTTCAAGTTTTTGTCATCAGTATCTGCAATAATAAGATCTGGTTTTAGTTCAGCTATTTCTTCTACATTTTCAGCGTTTATTTTTTTAACCTTTTTGAATTTTTCATTTAATATATCACTTTGCTTTATGTCTTTGTTCACACCAACTACATGTCCGCCTAGTTGCTTTATACCTCCTGCGTATGTATCAGCTGCAACAACTATACGTTGGGGATTTTTGGGTATACTTATCTTTTTACCAGAGTCTAAAGTATACTTTTTTTCATCTTTCGTCTTTTCATTATGATCATTATTGCTACATGCAGTCAGTAGCAACAATACTATTAAAAATGGTACTGTTAATTTTTTCATCTATGTTCCCCCATATATAATTGATATTGATATTCATTATCAATTATATAATTTTTTATTACTTTAGCAACTACTATTTAAAAATAATTTAATTAATTTAAAAGAACAAAACATGTAATATAAGGGCGTCTTAATTCATAAAACGAAAATTTTCATAAGCTTATGAGTGTTACAAAAACGTATTAACTGAGACAATAGAAAATAATAAAAACACCTCCATATAAATTCATTTGGAAATGAACTTATACGGAGGTGTTTTATGAAAAGTGTAGCTTATTCTGTAAAGTAAGGTGCTTTAGATGGAACACCCAAGTTATTAAATTAATTTTCTCTTTTTATCGAAATCAACAGTCATACCAATCATTGCGCCTATTGCAATGCTAGGTCCGATACCAAAAGGAAAACCTAATGTATAACACATTCCAATAGATATAATTGCCATATATGGAATCCAGCTAATAAATTTTTTCATACCTATATCTCCTTTAAAATTAAAATGACATAATTATTTCATTCGAATTCCTTTTCCTCATTTTACAATATTCAGCTGTTGTATATTTCTCTATTCGTCTTTTAATTTTTTAGATTTTTCCACCTTATCCAAAGAAGAAAAGCCTAAAATAAAAGCAATAAATCCTAGTATAAAGCCTAAAACAATCAATCCATTCAATTCTTTATCTTTAAAGATATTAATTAATTCCAAATTACCTAAACTACTCCAAACTCTATTATGCGCAAAATTCAAACCCGTAACATTTAAAAATATAGCAACTACAGCAATACCTATAAATACGAAAAAGCCATCTTTCAGACCACTCACAACTCTCTTTTTCACACTTAAAACTTCCTTTTCTTTTCTGAATATAAAACGATATTGAAGTATGGACGTTAACATCAGAACACTTAACTCTTACAAATCTTATCTAAACTATATATTCAACGTTTTTCATCACGATTATTCCAAAATAAAAAGAGAATAAAAAACAACAGATAAAAAGAAAACCAAGTGTCTAAGTGATTTTGATTCATTTGTTGATATGCAAAAACAGCTAATAAAATTGTCAAAATTGTTTGGATTAAAAATAAAAACCACTTCACAATATCACCTCTATACAGACAAAATTCAACGCAATAGTAATTGCTTTATATTTTGTTCTTCGTTGTGTCAATCTAACTCAATCCTTTTTATTCAAAAGCCTTAGTTTGGATATCATGCTTGTTCAGAAATTGTTCTACTTCTTTTTGTTTCTTACCATTAACTTGCTTTTTATATTGAGCATTTATCTCTTTTATTTCGCCTACATTTTTTAATTTTGTTTGGTCCGTATTAGCATCATCCATTGTTGCATCTACTTTATCGTTGATTTGATTCATTAATTCATTTACTGAAGTTACATAATCACTTACTTTTAAACTTCCTTTTTCGTATTGCTTCGGTAGCTGGTTATTTTCTATAAACTGTTTAAAATTTTTATCATTTTTATTTGTAAGCTTAGTAAGTTTATTTAATTTATCCTGGTCTTTTCATTTAATTCATCTTTATCTCTAATTTCCGAAGTATTTTCATCTAATGCATCAAATGTGTCTAAATACTTTTTGATACTTGAACCCATTTCATCTTCACTAATCTTCTCGTCACTTTTTTGACTTGAAAAGACCTTTTTTGGAATTTCTGTTGCTTTCGCTTCTTGATCAGAACTTTTGTTTTCGGATTCTCCATTGCTGCAAGCAGCTAATAACAAGGCTAATGTTATTAATGATATGTATTTTATGATTTTCATAATAGCCTCCTCTTTACTTTAGAATACCATTTTTATAAATATTATAAATACTTTTAATTAAAATTATATTCACTTGTTTTATTAAACCCAAAATTGTTTAAACGAATAAGGCATTTTTTTATAAAGAAGTATCATTAGTCTGACCGACTCTTGCAGGAGAATTACTAGTTGAAGACTACAAGCTGAGGCGGTACAAGTAGAAAATACACATAAAAAACCGCCAACAAAGTCGGAGAAAATGTCGATACGAGAAGACTTTATTTCAATAAAAATATTTTAATCTACTCATAATTAAATTCGAATGAATCAATTATGTTTCTTTAAATGTTGAACTTTGATATAGTCGGATATTGAATATAAAATATCAGAATTATATTAAAAAGAAGTGATTTTTATTTCTTTGAAATATTATTTCTATTCAAAAAAATATCGGCTTTAGCACTTCACATTTTAATGTGGGGTGTTTTTCTATGTTTTTAAATCAACGTTTAATAATAGATGTTGTGAAGACTATCTATTATATAAGCAAAAATTTTATAAGGAGCGTAATGTATGATTGTAAAGGATAGTATTACCAATCCGTTTAATATAATTTGTAAAAATAAATATGAAGAAACAAATGCCTTCACATACAATAGATTAATCGATTATGGAAGTTCTTATTATTATTTGAAAAATACTTCATTTGATTACATTGCAACAAGTGTGATTAGTAGATGTGATGGTGAAGAAAATGAGGAATTCGAGTCCAGGTTCAAGCATTTTGGGGAAACCGAAAAATTTTGTATTGAAAAACTAGAAGTAACCTCTACATTTGAAAATAAAGGCGTCATGACCATCATGTTTTGTGACGTGATGCTGGCAATGTTAACTAGAGAATTATCACATCAACATCATATAGAGGTTAAATTTATAAATACATCAGATTTAATAAAAGATGGCAAAATAGTAAACGTGTATCATAGTGTGATACCTAATTATGAATTATCAACAACTAAACCTGATAGTACAAGAATATCTTTAGAAGGCCAACGTAATAAATCAAGTATTGAATTTTATCAAGATATTTATAACATATTTCCTTTAGAAACTAGAGAAGAAGATATAGAATATTATACAAATTTAAGAGCTGAAAAAATAAAAAACTTTAATGAAAAGTTAAAAGCTATTTAGATAGCTAACAATAACTATCCGTATGCTTTGTTATTAAAAGTAAATTTGATAATGAAACAATTAAGAGACTCCCTTTTTGAAAGGAAGTCTCTTTTAATATATATGCTTAGACTATTAGTCATTTTAGTGAGAATAACATTCAAAATTTTGTTGTTCTTCTATTGAAAAGTATTTGTGTATTGACATTTCGAATATTCTCGAATAGTATGTGTGTTATGAAAAATTTAGTTGAAACTTTTAAAGTATTAAGTAACTATGCCCGTGTTGATATCTTAGTTTGGCTGAAACATCCTAGTGAACATTTTGGACATATTTATACAGGTGAATATTTAAAAGAAAAAGGAGGCGTATGTGTAGGAGATATACAAGAAAAAGCCAATATGTCCCCCTCTACTGTCTCGCATTATTTAAAAATGATGCAGCAAGTAGGGCTATTAGAATCTGAAAGACATGGTCAATGGACTTATTATAGAAGAAACGAAGAAAGTATTAATGAATTAGCCAATCTAATAAAAGAAGATCTTTAAAGGTCTTTTTTTATTGATTATAATTCGATAATTCGCGAAATGAGGAAAAGAGGTAAATCATGAATAAATTTATATTTTATATCCTTGCTATAGTAGCAGGTATATTTTTGAGTATCGAAGGTGCCATGTATGCAGTATTAGGTGATTCTATTGGAGAATTAGAAAGTAGTTTATACAATTTTGCCATAGGAACAATCATATTAGGCATTGCATTATTGTTTTTAGGCAAAGGCAAACTATCTTACGCAATTAAAGCACCTAAATGGCAATTAACTGGCGGCATATTAGGTGTTATTTACTTAACTGTTTTAGTCTTCATCATTCCTATGATAGGTGTTGGCCTAGCAATGGGAAGCGTTGTGGTTGGCCAAATGATTATGAGTGCATTAATAGAACATTACGGCATACTAGGCAGTGAAAAACGACCATTAAGAATTGAAAAAGTAGTGGCAATTATACTAATGATAGTTGCATTAACACTTATTTATTAGGAGGAGTATAAAATGCAAGTAGCTTTAGTAGTCATAGCTTTAATAGCTGGTATCACTTTAAGTACACAATCATCAGTAAACGGGGCTTTTAGCAAAAAAGCAGGAACGTTAGAAAGTGCATTTTTAACATTTATAACAGGTGGTATGATTTTATTCATTATTACTTTGTTTTTTGGAGAAGGTAACTTCTTAGATTTCTTTAGTGCCCCTAAATGGCAATTGAGTGCCGTTTGGTTTGGTGTTGGTTATCTATTTTTAACAATTGTAGCAATTCCCAAAATAGGCGTTATAGCAACAAATATCTCTGCTGTTATCGGACAACTAACCATGGGTATGATCATCGACCATTTTGGTTTATTTGAAGGCATGGTCATTCACTTTGATGCAAAAAGAATTATCGCATTAATTTTAATGGTTATCGCACTAAGATTGATTTATAAAGCTGATATTAAAAATAGCTTACATGAAAAGTTAACTTAAACTATTTTTAATATGTTCAAAATCGCAATCAGCAATATCTATCACTTAATTACGACTTATTTATATTTTTCAAACTAAAAAACGCCCTTCAAAGATTTCACATTTTAAGTGTCACTTTGAAGGGCGTTTATCATGTAAATAGAACTGTAGAGCTCTATTTTATAATATCAATCAATTCTTTCTTAGCTGCGGATCTGGCTGGAATCCAACCGAATACGATGCCGATTAACATAGATACACCAACTGCTGTTAAAACGGAACCTAGACTGACAACACTCTTAATGTACTCTGGCGTTAACGCATCGACGCCTGACGCTATTAAGATACCTATAATCAGGCCGATGATGCCACCAATCACACAAAGCACGACACTTTCCACTAAGAATTGTATTTCGATATCTCGGGACTTCGCACCAAATGCGCGTCGAATCGCAATTTCCTCTGTACGTTCTGAAACAGAAATGTACATCACATTCATTACGCCAATTCCGGCAATAAACAATGAGATACCCGCGACAGCTGCCACAAAGTAAGTAATCGCATCAAAGACTTGATTGATGCCTTTCATCATTTCTTCAGTGTCATTGTAACTATAGCTTCCGTCACTGATGCCAGAACCTTTTTTATTTAATTCATCTACGACCTTATTTGCTGTATCTTTTTTATCAGCTCCGTCTTCCAATGAAAGTTTTAATGACGGAAAATCTTGACTTAAACCACTCATATATTGATCAAATGTTTTTGAAGGCATATTCACAGCTGATGGATTCATCGCGTCATTGGCAATACCCACGACTTCAAAACCTTGATCATCAATATATAATGTTTTACCAATGGCATCTTTATTAAAAACATCTTTGGCAATTTTATCATCAACGGTTACGACTTTCTTCCGTAATTCATTATCATCTTTATCAAAGCCTTGGCCCTTTTCAGGACTATCCATAGCTTCTTTTTTCACAATACTGATATCGCCTTTTTTCTGCGCATTAGTCATTCTTGCAGAAAAACCTTGGTCATCCGTTTCTTTAATTTCAGCATCTGCTACGCCGTCAACTTGTTTTATAATACTCAAGTCTTGCTGGCTGAAAGGGTTCTTTTTCGCGCCTTCCATATCATTACTCATGAAATTAATATTTGCAGAATTTTTTCCAGCACCCGTATCTTCAAATTCTTCAGAAGCCGTTTTTTTAAAACCGTTTCCTAAAGACATAATTGTAATAACAGCTGCAATACCAATAATAATACCAATCATCGTAAAAATATTACGTCGCTTATTTTTTAAAATAGATTTGAATGAAATAACGATGATATTAGACAAATTCTTCATCCAACCACCTCTTCTCGTTGAACACGACCATCAAGAATATGAATAATACGATCTGCTTGATCTGCAACTTTGCGATCATGCGTGACTAATATCATCGTCGTATTATGTTCTTTATTCAATTTTATAAATAATTCAATAATATCTTTAGACGTTTTCGAATCAAGTGCCCCCGTAGGCTCATCAGCAATAATAAACTTGGGTTGATTGATAATGGCACGTGCGATAGCAACACGTTGTTGTTGGCCCCCCGACAATTTGTTGGGAACTAAATTTTCTTTATCAAACAAACCTACATCATGTAATGTACGTGTTACACGTGATTTACGCGCTTGAGTGCCTAACCCTGCATAAACGAGCGGAATGCTGACATTTTCTAAAATTGTATTATTTTGAATTAATTTAAAGTTTTGAAAGACAAAGCCAACTGTTTTATTTCTTATATCTGCAAGTTGGTTATCTGAACTTTCTTGATAATTTTTACGATTAAAAAGGTAATCACCTTCATAACCACGATCAATAAATCCTAAAATGTTAATTAACGTACTTTTTCCAGAACCTGAAGGACCCATAATAGCAATGAATTCACCTTCATTGATGTTGATATTAATGTCTTTCAAAATATGGTTTTGTTCATCCCCATTTTTGAAATGTCGATTGATATCTACAAGTTCTATCATGATGACACCTCAACTTTATCTCCATCATTCATTGTTTTTTTAGGGTTTTTAATGAGTTTATCCCCTTTTTCCAGACCTTCTTTCACGAAATTTTCACCGTTGATTTCGTCTGTTTTAATATTTCGTTTTTTAACTTTTCCTTCCTCATTTACCACAAAAACATTATTATCTTTTGTAAGGACTGATTTAGGCAATTTAATAGAATCTAAAGGTGCTTTCACTTCCATAGAATAACCCGCACGTACTGGGATATCTATATCGTCAATAACTACAGTATATTTGGATGATTCTGAATCATTTCCACCGCTAGGATCACCTTCAACTGGGTTCGAGGCTTGCGGCGTGTCACCTCCATCCTCACTACCCGATACAGCCGAAGCACCACCAGCAGCCGATTCATTTAAATTTTCTTCATAACTCTTAGGTAATTCTGAAATTTTTTGTATTTTACCTTCGCCCGTTTCCCCCGTGCTTGTCACTTTCACATCTACTTTATTGCCTTCTTTGATTTTATTCAGGTCAAATTCAGAAACTGTCGTCTTAATCTGTGGTTCATTGGATACTAATTGAAGAATCTTTTCACCATCTGTTACATTATCTTCATTTTTAATATCTACTTTTCCATCAAAATCTGCATAGACACTGTCATTGACTTGTTTATCCTGTGAATTCAGTTGTTGTTGTGCTTCACTTAATGCATTTTGATCTTGTGATAATTGCTTTTGCAAATCATTGTTGTTAGGACTTTGATTAATATTTTGATAATCTTTATTCACAGCATTTTGCGCTTCATCTACTTTATCTGCTAATTGTTCACGCTTACTATTATTAATATCGTAGTTAATTAACGGGTCTCCTTGTTTAACTGATTGACCATCATCAACTTGTGTACTGATATATGCCCCTAATTGACTGTTGTTGTTATATGTTTTAACTGAATTGGGTGATGCTTTTCCCTCTAAATTGAGTGGACTTTCTTTCTCCACTGTATATGTATCATAACCATCTTTCTCCGCCGAACTACTGTTGGTCTGTTTCAAAACCAATGCCACGACGACTAATCCAATTATCGCGACTATCCCTATAAGCCACATCCACTTTTTCTTCAATTGATAAACACTCCTTATATTTATTCACTTTACAAGACTACCATAGCCACACAATTAAAAATATATCTAATAACATATTTTTGAATGATTATTACTATTTGAATGTCATAAACACTTATTATTTACTTTATATATCTTTAAGTGTTATAAATACTTATTATTTTTTTAATTTCTATAAAACT
Source organism: Staphylococcus equorum (assembly GCF_001747895.1). Lineage (GTDB taxonomy): Bacteria > Bacillota > Bacilli > Staphylococcales > Staphylococcaceae > Staphylococcus > Staphylococcus equorum_A. The sequence continues at coordinate 83,469 of NZ_LNNB01000003.1, forward strand.
ATTTTAATATTTTATGTGTAGTGTTATGCTTTGGTCATTATACATACAGGAGGAAAAATTCATATGGAAACATCAAAATTACCCTTAGTTTCACACTTTTCAGAACTACGTAATAAGCCTAAATGGGTTTTAAAATTAATTCTCGCAATTGTAGTCATGACATTATCAGCTGTTATTGGGTCGCTTGCAATTGACTATAACGAACTGTATAAAGATGCAGGTATGACAGGAGCGGAATTAGAACAAGCTAAAATGTTCGGACAAATCGGTGGTGCAATTGCTGGCATATTCGGTGCTATTGTTAGTATTGGTATTACATTTGTCATCTTTTTACTGATTTCCAAGATCATGAAATCTGATGCAAGTGGAAAATCAATTTTCTCTGCTACTTTAAGTTATACATTGATTACCGGAATTATTGCTTTAATTGTCATACTCATCCAGTGGATCGCTGGCTTATCACCAACAAATTATTCTATTACAAGTCTTAATATTTTTGATAAAGGAAACAAAGTATTAGGTGCATTTAATTTACAAACATTTATTGGTGCATATGTATTTGGCGTTATGCTATTCGCTACAAATCGTTTTTCTAAAAAATCAGCTATTATTTGGACAATTGCATATCTTGTAGTGTATATAGGCTTTGCATTGTTAGGCGCATCTTTCTCATAAAAGAATTATGTGAAAGGTTTAGGAGTTTGCTAAGGGTGCACAAAGAACAAGTGAAAATTGATTGTTTAATACATATACTTTCTAGATACCAGAGAAATTGTTATTAAGATGAAATTCTATATAAGAATACAATAAGGTTGGGACATATCACATGTGTCAGCCTTTTTTTATATTGGCAGTGGCTGACTGAATTAGACTACTCATTTTAAAAATAACTTTGTTTTATCTGAATAAAAAGTTGTGTCTGTTATTTAGTTATTGTAAAGTTTAGCAATGTTAACAAATTATATAATAACAAAATATGAATATGATATTTATTTGGTTTTTTGCAAAAGTATCGTTACATTTAGAAAGAGTGATATGTTCAAATGAATTCAATATGGTTTGTATTAAAAGAACAACTAAAAAATTTATATTTAATAAGAAGATTAGCGGAATTTCAATTAAGAATTTCTAACAAAAAGAATTATCTAGGAATGGCGTGGGAGTTAATTAATCCTACTATGCAAATTGCTGTTTTTTGGTTTGTATTTGGTTTAGCTCTAAGAAGCAATAAGGTTATGGAGGGCGTTCCATTTATATATTGGCTCATTGTTGGGATCAGTATGTGGTTTTTCGTAAATGAAGGTGTTCTAGAAGGTAGTAAGTCTATTACTTCAAAATTTAATCAAGTAGCTAAAATGAATTTCCCACTTTCTATTATTCCTAGTTATGTCGTTTTTAGTAAGTTCTATGGTCATATTTTTCTACTAGTAATTATTATGGGTGTTTGTTTCATTGGAGGATACAAGCCATCTATATATACTTTACAATTATTTATATACTTGTTTTATGCGTTAGTTTTAACCAACGCTATAGCACTATTAGCTTCAACATTAAGTATGTTAATTAGAGACATACATTTAATTCTACAAACTTTAATGAGAATGATATTTTTCGTCTCTTCTATACTCTATTTACCAAATAATCAAATAGTTGGAACAGTCATGCAATTTAATCCGATATACTTTCTAGCTGGAGGATATAGGGCAGCTATATTACACCATGAATGGTATTTTATTACGCATTGGGAACTGGCACTGTATAATATCTTCCTTTGTCTTCTAATCTTTAGCTTAGGGTCCATTTTGCATATGCGTTTTAGAGATAGATTTGCCGATTATATGTAATAAAAGGATTGAAAATTAATGTATTGATTCGAATTAGTGAAGTGAAAATTTAGAAATTAAATTTAAATAAAGTAAGTTGGTTAAATTATGAAAAACAAATATCTAAAAATAGTATCAACACTTGTCGTAGTTTCTTCAGCGGCATATTTAACGACGATGAATCCAGAGGCTCAAGTAGCAGAACAAGTTCAAAAATGGGGTCATGGTGAAAGTTGAGCTAGTGGTGCCAACACTGAAAGTAGTGCAAGTTTAAAAGCTGAAGCACCATGGTATAACCACGAAGGTTATACTACGTATGATCCCTCGTTTACACAAGATTATTATTTTTACGTGCATTAAAATATGACAATGCTTCAATCAACGGCTATAAAGTAGATCCCAAAGCTTATAAAAATTATGACCATACTAAAAACATTTATGATACATCAGTAGACTTTAACTATAATAATGAAATTATTCAAATTAGTTTTAATACAAAACCAGACACAGTATCTAAAGAAGCATTCAAAAAAGCACATGCACCTATCGACACGGACGATGAATCTAAACCAGATAGTAATGGTGTTACAATGATTCCTTATAATACAAATGATGGTTCATATAAAGCTTTCTTTGATATAAATGATAATTGCTCAATAGATTGAAATAACAACTATAATAAGTAGTAACCTTAAAAGTAAAGTGCGGATTTAAAAATTTGAGACATAACTCCTAAGGTAAAATAGTAAGCACATCACTCTACTGACTAAAATCAGGACGCAAAGTGATGTGCTTATTTTATATTATGCAATTTTCGATTTCAGATGTTCATGCTTATCTAGGAATATGATTCGAGTATGTAGTCTCTCATAAATATGATTCTTTCAGACGTCTGCACTTTTTAAAAAGCTATAAGTCCTTTTAAAGATTTGTGTATTAAACTTTCCAAATTCAAATAATATCTTAATAACGATTGTTTAGAAAAAAGTTCATCAACAATTATATAAAATTGTTTTTCTAATTTAAATGCTAAAGCGAAATCCTATTTATTATTTTCTGTCTTCCTTAAGTTTTTCATTATTTCACTCTTCAAGTGCTATTATTAATATTTAGTATTTAAAAAATCTTAATGAACTTTTCATTTAAATTATCCATAAAAATTTAATTTTACATTTTTTTGTTTATAAAAGTATATTATTACAAAAAAATTACATTTAAAACAAATTTCTTTTGTGGTAACGTAAAACTTATATCTTAGAAAGGAGCCAAATTTAATGACTTATAATAAATTAGATACCAATACTTTGAAATCAGTTAATGGCGGAGTAAAAGATTTTTTTGCAGATGCTTTCTATACTGCTTCAGGATGGGTAACCAAAGGTTTAGTAGCCCAAGGAAAAGCAACTGATGATACAGGAAAAGCAATGTACGGTAGAAAGTAACTGGAAATGAAGTATAAATTGGGTAATACTTATTAATTTAGGAGGAATTTATTATGACTTTTAGAAAACTTAGTGAAAATGAATTACATTCAACTAATGGTGGCGTATGGCCAATAGTAGCAGCGATAGGTTCAGCAGGTGTTGCTGTTTATAATTATCAAGACGAGATCAAAAAAGGATATAAAGATGCAATGAAAGAAACAGGCGGAGGAAAGAGATTATAATAATTAGTTGATACATAACTATTAGCACAAAACAATAAATACATATTGTTTTGTGCTTCCTTTATGCAAATTAAACTGTTTTCTTAATTTTTCTATTACCAACTTGAACAATATGAAAGTAATTGATATAGAAAAAAAGCAAGCGAAATCCTTATTATTATAAGAACTTCATCTGCTTTTAAAGTTAGTAAAACCTAATATTTTCCTTTTTTTATAGAGTCAAAGAATATGATTAATACCTTTAAAATAGTACATAACTTTATTGTGACTAGCTTGTAAATTAATTATCCTCATTTTAATAAAACAATGATAAAACGAGGATAATTAATCCGAAGATTACACAGACATAACCAATTTTTTCTTTGTTTAATAAATTAGGAATGAATGCAACAGTTACAGCTAACACACATAAGAAAGTAGAAAATTCTTTGTAGCTCATTAATAAAAATACAATACCTAAGGCCAATAAAACCCCTGATATAATTGAAAATAATTTGTATAAAGGCTTTTGATCCCTCATGTTTTCACCTCTAGTTTTATAAATATAAAATATTTTATATTTATAATATAACATATTAATCTTTATTATGCTAAAAATAATTCTCTAAAAAACATTACTATTATAGTTATTTTACAAAATATTGCGCGAGGGGATAAAATGAAATTTATTAATCAATATGATGAAAGTGATTGTGGTCCAGCTTGTTTAGCAATGCTAGCCCAACACTACGGAAAGAAACCGATGCTCTCAAGAATTAGAGAATGGTCAAAAACAGATAAAGAAGGTACATCACTATATGGTCTCATAAAGGCCGGAGGGCATTTAGGCATTGAATTAACAGGGGTCAGAGGAGAGAAAATAGAAGATATTGAAAATGACGATTTACCTGTAATCGCACATGTAGTAAATGAAGAAGGCTTTATGCATTTTATAATAATAGAAAAAAAGAAGAACAACAAATTACATATTTTGGATCCAGCAAGAGGAAAAAGAAAGTGCAATTTTTCTGAATTCGAAGAAAAATGGACAGGTATCCTATTGCTCGTAAAAAATAACCCTTCTTTTGAGCAATCCTATAGTATTCCTAAGAAGTCTCAATTATTTAGAAAAATATTAAAAAACAATAAGTTTGCTATCATGAATATTCTTATACTCTCAATAATTATAAATTTATTAGGAATTATTGGAGCTTTTTACTTTAAATACCTTATTGACACTATTATACCTTCGAGAATTTTAGGGAATTTACATATAATTTCTATAGCAGTCCTTTTTTTATATTTAATAAATTCATTTATTTCTTTAATTAGGTACCAAGCTTCTCTAAATTTAAGTTTGAAAATTGATATAAACTTTATGAAGGACTATTATTATCATGTTCTACATTTACCTGTTAAGTTTTATGAAACAAGAAAAAGTGGTGAAATTTTATCGAGATTTTCTGATCTGTCTCACATACGAGAAGCCCTTTCTTCAGTTACAATCACACTGATTGTAGATACATTAATGGTTGTAGTTGGAGGAACTATTTTATTTACTCAAAGTTCAACATTGTTCTACATTACTTTAGTTCTTGTACCATTATATTTAATAATAGGTTTATCATTCAGAAAAAGTTTAAAAAAATATAATAGACTCGTAATGGAACAAGATGCAACTTTAAGTGCATATCTTATTGAAAGCTTTTCTGGTTATCCTGTTATAAAAAGTTTTGGAGCAGAAAATGAAGTTTTTACAAAAGGTGTTCATTATTTTGAAAATTTAATAAAAAGACTTTATAAATTAAGTTTTTTTACAAACATTCAACTTACTATTAATGCCTTTATGAAAATGGTAGCAACCATAGTAATTCTATGGATCGGGTCTTCACTTATTATGAAAGATGAGTTGTCATTAGGTGCACTTTTAACATTTAATGCCCTAGTCATATACTACATTGATCCTATAGAACGTTTAATAAACCTACAGCCACAGATACAGTCAGCTCTTGTAGCCACTCAAAGATACTTAGACATTATGGATATCAAAACTGAAAATGAACAAAGAAATGATAACAAAACATCAGATTTGGCCACTAAGTTTAATAGTCAATTAGAAATAAATAATCTTAATTTTCAATATACTTTCAAAGAAATGACTTTAAAAAATATAAATATGATAGTACCAAAAGGGCATAAAATAGCCATTATTGGTGAAAGTGGATCTGGTAAGTCAACTGTTGCTAAATTAATAGATAATTTTCACACGGATTATGAAGGAGTTATTAAAATAAATAATATTTCTATAAAATATATTCCTAAGACTTCATTAAGAAATATGATTAGTTATGTCACACAGCAAAATTTTATTTTCGGTGCTACAATCAAAGAAAATTTAAAAATTGGATTAAATAGAAATATTAGTGAGGAGGAAATATATAAAGTATGTAAAATAGTTTGCGCATACGATTTTATAAATGACCTCCCACTAAAATTAGACACTCAATTACACAATGGTGGATCTAATTTATCAGGTGGACAACTACAAAGAATAGCATTAGCAAGAGCTATTCTTAAAGACTCAGATATATTATTATTAGATGAAGCCACTAGTTCATTAGATGCCTCAACTGAAAAAAACATATTAAACAACATAGAAAATCATTGTATAAATAAAACTATTATATTAATTACACATAAATTGAATAACGTTAAAAATGCCGATAATATTTATTTACTTAAGCATGGTAAAATCATTGAACAAGGAAAGCATGAATCTTTAATAGATAATAAAGGTGAATATTACGAATTATGGTCAAATCAATTTTAAATTAATTACCATATGACTTTTCTTCACAAAATTTTTATAACATGTCTCACAATATTGATGCTTAAAACTCTAGATATCTTACAGTATAGTAAATATAAGTTCATCAATATCTGCTTAACATAATCCATGGTTATCAGAAGCCATAATTAAAAGGGACTCCTTATTCAATAGGGAGTTCCTTTAATTGTTGTTTCTTATTAGGAAACTTTGTTTATGTAAGTTGTCATATGGGAAATATACCCTCTATGGTTTTTCTAGTATCATTAAATACAAGAGGTGTTATGAATGATCCAAATAGCAAAGACAATTAAAAAAGAACGATTGAGACGCGGAATGACGCAGGAAGCATTAGCTGAATATCTTAATACGACGAAAACGACCATTTCAAAATGGGAAAATAGATCCCTTTATCCTGATATTACAATGCTCCCTAAATTAGCAAAAGTATTTAATATTTCAGTTGATGATTTACTCAATTATAGTACTACAATGACTGATGAAGAAATTAAAAAAATATCTATATCACTATCTAAAATGATTAATTACACAAGTTATCCTGAATATTTAGCTACTGTGAGAGAATATTATATTACGCATTGTAATGAATTTAAATTTCTAAATTCGTTATTAGGTATTTTATTAAACAATATTTTATATTGCGAAAACGAATTACAACTAAAGGAAACAGCCTCACTAACACATGAACTTATTAAGACTACAGAGGATAATTCAGACTCAATTCATTTGAAAAAACATGCACAAGGATACAAAACATTGCTATATATGTTTGAAGGTGATTACTCTTCTGTTATAGAAAACACACCAGATTTTGATTTGAAAATCGGAGAAAATGCGACATTAGCGATGGCTTATTTACAAAAAGATAATATTTCAAAAGCTAAAAATGTAATCCAAACGGATATGTATCAATCTTTAATGATTTTCATGCATGATTTTGCTTTGATGCTTTCACGTGACTTACATTCTGTTTCGATAGAATCATTAGAATCAAAGCTTTACCATTTAAATAAAGCTTTTAATGTGGATTACTTATACCCACATCTAAGTATTAATTGTTATTATCAATTTGCCTTATATTACGTCGAGAAGTCTGATAGTTGTGCTATTGATTATTTAAAAAATTACTGCAAATGCTTTGATTATTTAGTCAGTGATTTTGTATATCAAAAAGATGATTTCTTTAATGAAATTGATGAATGGTTAGATACACTACCCCTAGGAGAACGATTACCAGCTAATTACGAAAATACTTTGAGTGTTATGTATTCACGAGTTTCGGAAAACGAGAACTTTAATACTTTAGAAAATTTTAAATATATAAAGAAAGATTTGCTTAGAATTTATAACAAAAAGGATGAATCTAATTGATACAAAAGAAAAAGATAATGCTATTACTATTAACGTCATTAATTACTTTATCCGGTTGTGATTATTCAAAATCAGAAAATAAAGATGGGTTTTTCTATAATACATTTGCAGTACCCATGGATAACCTTTTACATTGGTTAGGTTCAATATTTGATAATAACTATGGTTTAGCAATTATTGCAATCGTATTGATTGTTAGACTCATCATGTTGCCATTTATGTTAGCACAATCTAAAAATGGGCATTTCATGCGCAAAAAAATGGATATAGTTAAACCAGAAATGACTAAAATACAAGAAAAAATTAAAAATGCAAACACTCAAGAAGAAAAAATGGCTGCCAATCAAGAAATGATGGAAAAATATAAAACTTATGGCATGAACCCTATGAAGACAATGCTAGAATGCTTACCTTTACTTATACAAATGCCTGTCTTATTTGGGCTATATGTTTCACTAAAATGGCCCTCAAGTGGTGGTTTAACCGATCATGCCGATTTTCTTTGGTTTAATTTAACACAGCCTGATATTTGGATTACTATAATCGCTGGCATCCTATACATCGTCCAACCATTAATAAATCTTGAAAATATGCCAAAAGAGCAGCGTTCTATGGGTTATATGATGTCAATCATTTCTCCAATATTTATCATGTATATATCAATCACATCAGCTTCCGCCTTGGGATTGTATTGGACCATTAATGCTGCATTTTTAATCGTTCAAATGTTCTTTTCGAATAAGTATTATTCAAAATTAGCGAGAGAAGAAGCTGATCAGTTAGAGAAAAAAATTCAAAGTAATCATAGTCAAAAGAATGAAAGTAAGCAAACTTTGTTTGAAAATACGTAGTTTGTTAAACGATCGTTATTAAGACGATATTAGATTTTGAAACGATTAAGAGA
>NZ_LNNB01000004.1 GCF_001747895.1 Staphylococcus equorum
TTCAGTTTTCAATGTTCATTACTGCGTTAATGCGTTACAAGAAATAATTATAACATTAAGTTTTTGTTAAGTCAATAATAAATTTCTTTTTTTATTTATTAAGTTTGTTGCGTTTTTTAACTCAACATTTAATATTGTATATCCTTTCAACTAATTTAACAAGTGTCAAATTTACACTTTGTAAAAACTTCGTTGAATCGGTTGTTTTGCTACGTGTCTTGTTTCGACGACTTTTTTATAATATCAAGTTTATTCACAACCGTCAATAATTTTCAGCAATCTTTTTAGTTAAATTTTACCTTTGTGATGTCTATTTATTGTTTTTATGTATTAAACGTTTGTTTAGTGTAAATATATCGGCATATTTCTTAACTTAATGAGGTTGTCTTACTTTCTATTATATATAGTAGGAACTAGGATGCTTATCAATCAGAAATGCCGCCACTATCGCATACACTCAACTTTTCTACTCTAGTATCATTCAACTTATTCAATATAAAGAAGTAAGAACAAAAAAAAGGAAAACTCATTTGTTTTAAAAATGAGTTTTCCCTTTTCTTATATCATTAGTATTACAAGATATTAGATAATGATTTCTTTCTTCTATTGACTGTTTCTTTTATCTTGGCAGTCTTTGCATAACCCATATATTTCCATACGGTGATGCGTTACATTAAAGTCTGTTACGTGCTGCGCTAATTGTTCTACTTCATCAAGTTGTGGATAATGGAAATCCACTATTTTTCCACAATTATCACAGATAACGTGATAATGATTATGTGTACTGAAGTCAAAACGGCTCGAAGAATCTCCGTATGGTAATTCTTTTACTATACCAATATCTTTAAAGACACGTAAATTATTATATATTGTAGCAACACTTATATTTGGAAAATCAGGTGAAAGTGCTTGATAAATCTCATCGGCTGTAGGATGTGTCTCTGAAGCAATTAAAAATTTCAATATTGCTTGTCGTTGAGGCGTTATTCTAATACCGTTATTTCTTAAAGACGCAATTGAATGTTCTAGTTGATGTTCAACTGTTTCCATCTCTGCACTCATTTCACTCACCATCTTTCTATTTAAGAATAATTATTACTTAATATAAATATAACTGTTTGATGTGTGAAATGTCAATCTTCATTACTTAAAAGTCTTTAATAGCCTTGTTTAGGATCTACTTCATTCTCAATTAAATCTTCCTTATTGAGAAAATGGTTAAGATTTTTAATAAATATATCCGTAACCTCGCTCATATTTTCTTTGCCATTACCTGTGATATGAGCAGTAATAGTAATATTTTCTAATGAATATAGTTCATTACTTGGATTTAAAGGCTCTTTTTCGAACACGTCTATATATGCGTGTCTAATTTGCTTTTCTTTTAAAGCTTCAATTAACACACTCTCCTCAACAATTGTCCCTCTACCTACATTTATAAACAATGCTGTTTCATTCATTAACTCAAAATGCGCTTTCGTTATGAGATGTATAGTCTGCTCAGTTTCAGGTAGTGTGTTAACAATTATGTCCGCTTCGGTTAAAGCATTAGAAAGTTCATTTAATGCGAAGGTCTTACTAAATCCCTCTACTGAATGACCATTTGTATTGATACCAATAATTTTCATGTTCATTGCATTTGCAATATTAGCCGTATATTGAGCGATACTTCCTGTACCTAGAAATAGAATCGTTTCCCCACTCACTCTTGAGCCCGTAAGTTTTGAATCATAATATCTATTTTGTTGATTAATATAGGAAGTTCTCATTTTTTTATAGTCATCTAGTATATAAGCTATAATAAATTCTGACATTTGCTTTGCATGTATACCTTTACCATTTGTAAGTAATATATTTTGTTTATCAATATAATCTAAAGGTAAACTATTCACACCTGTTGAATACCATGCCATCCATTTAAGTTTAGGACAATTTTCTAAAAACGATTGATTAAGTTTACCATCATAACCGAATATTATATCTAAATCTTTTTTATCTTGTTCTTCTATTTCAGAGACACCCTTTGTAAATACAAAATCGATAGTAGGATAAGCTTCTATTAATTTAGATTCTAAATCTCCCATTCTTTTTAAACTGACAGCTTTCATCTATGTTCACCCCAAGATTCCTTTTAGTTCATCCATTTGTGTTTTAACTTTAACTTTTTCAATTACATCTATTATAATACCATCTTCATCAATAACAAATGTAGTTCTTACGATACCCATCGATTCTTTACCAAATGATTTCTTCAATTGATAGACACCCACTTTTTCTGACAGCTCATAATTCTCGTCCACTAATAAGTCAAAATTTAGATCTAGTTTTTGGCTGAAATTTTCGTGTTTCTTTTTAGTATCTCCACTAATACCATACACTTTGGTATTTAAATCATTAAAAATTGCTAAATTATCTCTAAAATCACATGCTTCAGTAGTACATGTAGGTGTATTATCTCTTGGATAAAAGTAAAGTACAGCTTTACTTCCTTTTATAGATTCATTAGAAATAACCTTCCCTTTTTGATTTTCTAGTTTAAATGATGGAAATTGATCGCCTTTTCTTAACATTTAACTCCCCCTATTCCTTTTTATTCTTAATTTTATGATACGATAATAGACGAAATTATTAAATTAAAAGAGGTTGATATGTATGAAATTTACTGAAAGTGAAAAACTTCAAAAATTATCTAATGAGTATATTCTAGGGGGAGTCAATTCACCTTCTCGCTCATATAAGGCAGTTGGCGGTGGCGCACCAGTTATGATGCGCTCTGGTCAGGGCGCATATTTGTTTGATGTAGATGGAAACAAGTACATTGATTATTTACAAGCTTATGGTCCTATTATTACTGGTCATGCACATCCACATATTACTAAAGCAATTCAAGAACAGGCTGCCCAAGGTGTATTATATGGTACGCCTACAGAACTAGAAATTGAATTTGCTAAAAAATTACGTGAAGCTATGCCTTCATTAGAAAAGATTAGGTTTGTTAATTCGGGTACAGAATCAGTTATGACTACAATCCGTGTCGCCCGTGCTTATACTAAAAGAACTAAAATCATCAAATTTGCTGGTCAGTATCACGGTCACTCTGATTTAGTTTTAGTTGCTGCTGGTAGTGGGCCTTCTCAATTAGGTTCACCTGATTCTGCTGGTGTTCCTGAAAGTGTCGCTCAAGAAGTCATCACAGTTCCTTTCAACGATATTGGTGCTTATAAGGAAGCTATTGACTATTGGGGAGAAGATATTGCTGCCGTATTAGTAGAACCTATTGTCGGTAATTTTGGCATGGTTAAACCTAAACCTGGTTTCTTAGAACAAGTAAACGAACTTACCCATAATAATGGAAGCTTAGTTATATATGATGAAGTCATTACAGCATTCCGTTTCCATTACGGTGGTGCACAAGATCTTTATAATGTATATCCTGATTTAACAGCCTTCGGTAAAATTGTTGGTGGTGGTTTACCTATAGGGGGATATGGAGGAAAGCAAGATATTATGGAACAAGTAGCACCTTTAGGTCCTGCATACCAAGCTGGTACTATGGCAGGCAACCCACTATCCATGAAAGCTGGCATTGCACTTCTAGAAGTATTAGAGCAAGATGGCGTTTATGAAAAATTAGATGCATTAGGTAAACGTTTAGAGGATGGTTTGCTTTCATTAATTAAAAAACATAATATTACTGCTACGGTAAATAGAGTATATGGTGCCCTAACATTATATTTTACAGATGAAACAGTAGAAAATTATGCTCAGGCTGAAAATACTGATGGAGACGCATTTGCTAAATTCTTTAAATTAATGCTAAACCAAGGTATTAATCTTGCGCCTTCTAAATTTGAAGCTTGGTTTTTAACTACTGAACATACAGACGAAGACATTGATGCAACATTAAAAGCGGTAGATTATGCATTTAGTCAAATGGTATAAACTTGAATTTTACACCCAATCGTTGTATAACAAGTATAAACATTATTTTATTAAATATATTAAGGAGCGGTACATTTGAAATTAGGAGCCCGTATTCTCAAAACAGGTATCGCAATTATACTTGCTTTGTTTATCGCTTCTCTATTACCTGATGAAGCTGGTTTAAAAGCCATTGCTGCAGTCAGTGCTGTCATTGCAATGCAACCAAGTGTTTTTCGTTCAATAAAAACAATTGGGGAACGAGCAATAGGTAACCTTGTTGGTGCTGTTTTAGCAGTAGTGATGGTTACAATATTTGGAAATAATATTGTAATCATGGGTGTTACAGTAATTTTATTAATTGCAATCCTGTTTCGTTTCAAATTGGAACATGTTGCTACGCTAGCAAGTATAACTGCTTTAATTATTATGGGACAACATACTGGTAACTTTTATGTTTCTGCCTTTTATAGATTTATACTTGTTATGGTTGGTGTGCTTAGTTCTTCAGCAGTAAACCTTTTATTTCTACCACCTAAATTTGAATCTAAAATATACTATAATTCATTAAATATCTGTTCTGATATTTTTGTATGGTTTAAATTAGTTTTAAATGACACCTCTGAGTATCATCATATTAAAGAAGATAGAGGGTTAATTGTTACCCGTATTGATAAACTCGAAGAAACTTTGGGTTATTATTCAGAAGAAAAACCATGGACTAAAAAGCAACTGTATGCACAAAATAGGAAAAAAATTCTTTTTAAAGAATTAGTCCGTAGTACTCGGCGAGCGTATGAAGTTTTGAGAAAAATGAATCGTTATCAAAATGACCTTCATAATTTAAATAACGAATTACTTTTGCAGATTAAATTAGAGATTGACACATTGATTGCATATCACGAACAAATCTTCATCAGTCTTTCAAAAAAGGCACGGTATGATGTAGATCAACTTGATAGTCAGATTTCAAACCCACAGAAAAAAGATTTGATGGATGCATTTCAAAAAGAAATCATTCAAAATCCTTATCAATCAATGTACTCATATACTAATATTATGCAAATTATTTCAGCAATCGAAGAATATCGTTATATTTTAGAACATTTAGATAGACTGCGTATTAGTTTCTTCACGTACCATCGAAATGATAATGAAATTGATATACTAGAAGAAGACTTCGATTTATAAATAAAATACCCTTTGAGCTTAATTTTCATCTGCTCAAAGGGTATTTTTAAATTTCTTATAATAGTTGTAATCAAAATAGTAACTTAATCGTTTAAGATCAAAGCGCACTCGGTATACGTTAAAATACCCAATGCGCTTTTAAATATTTACTGACTATAAATTTTGAATACTATATAGATGTTCGTATGCACCTTTTTTAGCTAATAATGCTGAATGTGAACCACTTTCAACAATTTCACCATTTTCTACAACAACAATTTTATCAGCATGTGTGATAGTAGATAATCTATGTGCAACAATAAGTGTTGTACGATTTGCACTTAATACACTCAAGGCATCTTGAATAATAGATTCACTTTCTAAATCAAGCGCGCTCGTCGCCTCATCTAATATAATAATTGGTGGATTATTTAGGAAGATGCGGGCAATAGAAACACGTTGTTTTTGTCCACCAGAGAGTTTAACCCCTCTTTCGCCCACTTCTGTATCGTAACCTTTAGATAGTTCCATTATAAAATCATGCGCATTGGCCATTTTAGCAGCGTTAATAACTTCTTCATCTGAAGCATCCGGTTTACCTAATAATATATTTTCTTTAATCGTATCCGAGAATAATATATTATCTTGTTGAACTAAGCCAATTTGTCTTCTCAAGCTACCTGTTAAATATGACTTGATATTTGTACCATCAATTTTTATTTCGCCTTCGGTAACATCATAGAACCTAGGTATTAAATTGATTAAAGTAGATTTTCCTCCACCACTCATACCAACAAATGCCACAGTCTCACCTTGATTAATTTCTAAATTAATATCTTTAAGGATATTTGCTTCATTTTGATCATATCTAAAATTAACATTATTTAATTCGATGTGTCCTTGTTTTATTTCTATTGGCAATGCACCTTTTTTATTTTTGATGTCGTAATCCTCATCTAAAAGTTGGAATACACGGTCCATTGACGCAAAACTTTGTGTCAATGTCGTAAATGAAGAAACTAATCTACGTAGAGGTCCAAATAGTTGTTCAAGATAGCCCACGAAAGCAGCTAAAGTACCTACTGTTATCGATCCATTGATTGCTAAGAATGCACCTGTACCAATAACGATTAAAGGTCCAATATCTGTAACCGTATTAATTGCTGAGAATGAATAAGCATTCCAACGCGTATGATTAAACGCTCTTTGTAAGAAATTTTGGTTATGTTTATTAAAGTTTCCTGCTTCATTATCTTCAATTGCAAAACTTTTTATAACTGACATCCCTTGTACACGTTCATGTAAGAACCCTTGTACTTCTGCCAATGCTTGTGATCTCTTTCTTGTTAAACTTCTCAAACGACCAAAGAAGAAATATACAGTTAAAATATATACAGGGAATATAATAATTGCAGCTAAAGTTAACTTAACATCTAAGAAGAACATAATAGTCAATGCAATAATAATAGTTATACAGTCGAGCCATATATTCATTAAACCAGTTAATATAAAGTCTTTAGTTTGCTCAACATCATTAATAACCCTTGAAATAACCTGTCCTGCTTGGTTATTCGCATAAAATCTTGAACTCAAAGCTTGCAAATGATGATAAAGCTTTTTACGTATGTCATATAAAATTTTGTTACTTGTCCACTGTGCTAGATATTGTCTTAAAAACTCAATTGGTGGTCTTACTATCACAAAGATGAACGCTGCTATACCCATTGCAACTAATAATTTTGTGATCTTTTCTTCTACTGTTATAGCACCATTATTGATAATATCATCGATGACATATTTAATTAATAATGGAATCAGCATCGGAATACCAAATTTTAGAATACCTACAAGTATAGTGGCAATGATTCGCCATTTATATGGTCGAACAAATTGTAAATATCTGCGAATCATAAAACGATTCCTCCCCACACTATATTTGCAAATGAAACAGCCTATGTTGATGGTCCAACTAGGCTGCTAATTTATGCGCTATCTAAAGTTGTTTGACAATTTCATTTGCGAATACGAATATTTTATAGCAAACTTATTTTTTCTTGTTTGTATTGTTCACATTCATATCACTATAAATGATAATTAAATTAAAAACATTAAATCTGCTTAATAATTTCTAACTTTTTTGTATCGTTCTCGCCAAACTTTAATGAAGTCTGGAGCAAACGGACCTTTCTTCTGTTCAATCCATTGCTGTAAAATATCTACATTTCTTCTTAAAATAACGTCGATATCAGGTGAATAATTCATTTGTCTCATATGCTGCTCGTATTCATCTTCGTCTAGTAAATGATATTTACCGTTTGGATATACTTTAATATCTAAATCATAATCGATATATTTTAAAGCTTCTTCATCACAAACAAATGGTGAAGATAAATTACAATAATAATAAACGCCATCTTCTCTAAACATACATATCACGTTAAACCAATATTCAGAATGAAAATATACAATTGCAGGCTCTCTCGTAATCCATGTACGACTATCACTTTCTGTGACGAGCGTATGATCATTCCCACCAATAACAACATCTTCCGTACCTTTTAATATAGTAGTTTCAGACCAAACACGATGAATATTACCATCATGTTTATAACTTTGAATCTTAATTGTCTGACCTTCTTTAGGTATGGATTCTTTTACCATGCTCCACACCACCTTTTCTTAATTTCACATATAGAATTATAACATAACTCAAGATACAACACCGAATCTAACAATGTTTAGTTATGAAATTATATATTTTTGTCATACTTACAGGAAAATTAAAGTCTTCTTTTTCTGTTAACTGCATCCACACCATATTCTCTGGTAAGGTGATGTCATCTTTATGCACATTTTCTTGAGACATAAATACCTCAATATCCCACGTGATATGTGTAAATTGATGTTTTAATTTAAATGCAGGCGCTTGATCAAATGTCGCTTGTGTCCCCAATACTGAGTTAATATGCTTATCTTCCTCTGCTTCATACATTGGAAATTCCCACATATTATTTAATAACTTTTGTGTACGTTTTTCAATTAAATAAGCATTATCTTCATTTTTAAGTAGATAAACATGCTGTTTTATATGTTTCTTTTTAATTTTTGTTGTTTTTACAGGTAATGATTGAACTGTACCTTTTTCAAATGCTTCACAATGTTCTTGAACCGGACAGAATAAACACAACGGGGACTTCGGTGTACAAATCAATGCACCTAGTTCCATCATTGCTTGGTTAAATGTACCTGCATCTTGCTCAACGTATGGTTGTAATTCATTCTCAAATGCTTTACGTGTTGATTGCAATTTCGTATCTCTCTCATCATTGTTTAGTCGAGACCATACTCTAAAGACGTTCCCATCCACAGTTGCTAAGGGTTTGTCGAAAGCAATGCTCATAACTGCTGCTTGTGTATAAGGACCTACGCCTTTTAGTTTTCCAAATGTCACCGGTTCGTCTGGCACGACACCGTGGTGACTTTCATGTACTTCTTTTATTGCAGTGTGAAAATTACGTGCCCTACTATAATAGCCTAAACCTTCCCAATATTTGAGCACTTCATCTTCATGTGCTTGACTTAACTCAGAAATAGTTGGAAAGCGATGGATGAATCTATGATAATAATCTATAACTGTTTTAACTTGAGTTTGTTGTAACATCACTTCACTCAACCATATATAATATGGATTAGAGGTTTCTCTCCAAGGCATTTCACGTTGATGTTCATCAAACCATGTAACGAGATTATTCTTGAATTTTGACTCATTAAACATTTTACACATCTCTTTCTATTAGTAATTCTTAAAAATTTCAAAATAAATTTCAGTATGTTATTTTTATTATTTATGATATTAGATTATAATGAATATATATTATTGACATGAAACGAGTTGAATACTTATGGATACAGGCACACATATTGTCATGGGTATCGGATTAACAGCATTAGCTACTCAAGACCCGGCAATGGCAGGATCATTTGTAGCCACAGCTACCACATTAGTAGTTGGCTCTTTAATACCTGATGGCGACACTGTTTTTAAATTAAAAGATAACGCTACCTATATATCAAATCATAGAGGTATCACACATTCAATACCCTTTACGATATTATGGCCTTTATTAATTACTTTATTAATTTTTACATTTTTCAAAAACGTTGATATAACACACGTTTGGCTATGGGCACAGCTTGCAGTATTTCTACATGTATTTGTAGATATTTTCAATTCTTATGGCACACAAGCGCTAAGGCCTATTACTAACAAATGGATACAACTCAGCGTAATTAATACGTTTGATCCAATTATATTTGCCTTGTGGTGTATTGGAATACTGCTTTGGTTAGTTGGGATTCATCCATATCTTGTGTTTTTCCCAATTATCGCTATTCTTGTAATATATTATATCATTCGCTTTAGAATGCAAGCTGTGATTAAAGAACAAGCTCTAAAACAAATTCAACAAGAACATAATCCAGTAAAAGTATTTGTTGCTCCAACAATTCGCTTCATGCAATGGCGTGTTGCAATACAAACTGAAGAACATGATTATGTGGGACGTAGTTTTGGTAGAAACATTGTATTTAGTGACAAATCAAAACGTCATCCATTTCCAAGTGATGATTTAATGCAATATGTCGAGGGTGATAAAAATATTAAAACATTCCTTAACTTCTCAACTATTTATCGTTGGGAAGCTAGAAAGTTAGATGATGAAACAACCGAAATCAGATTAATTGATTTACGTTATTTAAAAAATGGACATTATTCTTTTGTAGCTATTGCCCATTTAGACGATGAAATGAATATCGACCATTCATATATCGGCTGGGTCTTTAGCGAAGATAAATTACAGAAAAAATTATTTGCAAAATAACGCGTTTTTAAAATTTAATACCTCTAAATACAATAAGAACTGGAAAGGTTCGTTATCAATCAACGAACCTTTCCAGTTCTTTTATTACGTTTAGTTTAATTAATAGTGAGTAATCTTTATTTATTTTCGCTTAAGTCATCTGCTTCATTCGTATTTTCATCTTTATCTGTATCTGAATGCGCAACGATTGTTTCATCCGGCACTGCGTATAAATATTTTCTGTGTGCCATTATTCGATATTTAGCAAAAATAACTACACAAAGTATTGCTAAAAACAATATATAATATAAATGATATGGTATATTATTTAAACTTAAAGCACCCAGCACGACAGATTGTGAAATACCTTCAATAAGGTAATATAGTGGATTTAACATTAATATATGCGATACCAGTGACGTATTACTTGTTGGTATAAAGAGTATTGGAACAATAAAAAACATTACTAATGAAATCACGTAAAACATGCCGTTAATTTTGCGACGAACAATAGCTGAAAGACCTAATATTGTTGATACGAGTATCATGAATAGCATCGACATTACTACATAATAAAACGTAGAAGTTATAGAACTTTCAATATTAACAGGTGTTGCATATATCATAATAATTAAAGTTATAAACATTGTTATACTCGTAATGATTGCTATAACAACATTTTGAAATATTGGGTTCAAGTTAAATAACTTACTAGTAAAGTAATCAATTTTATAAGTTTTATAACTTCGATAAACAGCAATCCAAATATAAGCAAAAGTTGTTAATCCTGCCAATCTAAAATAGGCACGAGCTTGAATTAGTTCTTCGGTGCCATTTATTTTAAATATTAGCATTAATAAGAATAGCAATGCCAAGCTTGATAAAAATGGTATAACAAGCCACACCCATTGTGATTTTAATCGATGATATGCTTGTTTGCTAAGATATGGCATGTTTTTAAAAAAACTAATTATACTATCAATCATTCTTTACACCTACAATTCAATATATATCCATTTATTATTTTTTAAATCTGCCATGAAATAGCCCTCTCCAGATTTAGTAATCCAGAAATTATTTTCAATATTAAACTTATCTTTTAATTCTTCCTTCTTCTTAATAGGGAATGTAAAGCCCTTGAGTTTATTTTCGTCATTAAAAATCATAGAGATAGGTTGTTGTACTATAGGTACTACAAAACGATTGTCCTTATTATTTTCTGGTACAAGTCCCTCTGTTACTGTACTATGTTTTTTATGCAAATGACTGTTGAAAAATTCATAAAAATTATTATAGTTATTATGCATGTATGGTGCTAATGCTTTAGAACTATGTGCTTCATATAAACCTGCAGGTTCAAAGAAACGCAATTTATTTTTAGCAACCTTATAATGCTTATTGTCTACGTCAATTCTATAATACTTATTATTTTCAGCGGTAATAGTTACAAAGCCATACTGATTTATTTTTTGTTTATTTCCATTGTCCATATCTTCCACAGTAATAGATTCATCTAATACGATACCGTATCCTAACATTTCTTCATAAGGATCTTTATGTTGGTTTTGTATTGAGGCTTGATCAATATTTTGTCCAATCTGTAACTTCCCGACATTATTAAACATTAAAATTGCCATAAATAATAAGCCCACTACAAATACTGAAAGCCATGTCCAAAATCTAACGAATGCAACAGGTGGTTTCACATGATTATATCTTTCTATACGTTTGAAATTATAAGTTAATTCCGGCGTTCTTGTTCTACTTTTTTTCCAATCAACATCAAAATTCGCCTTCTCTTGCTCATCTTCCAACGACAATCTATCTTTCTCATGGTCTTTAAATACTGGTAAGACTTGATTTAAAGAGCCTTCCATTCTAAGTTGGCCGTGAGAGACCCAGGCAATGTAATTACTCGTCTGAGCTATACGTTGAACATCATCATCGATTATCACAATTGTTAAATTTTGGTTTATGTATTCTTCTGTAAGTCCAATTGCTTTTTCGATAAAAGATTCATCTAAGTATTGTAAAATATGATTAAAAATTATAATGCTTGCTTTTGAAGTTCTTGCTAATGCGAATAATAATTGTGCATATTGTGAATCAGTTAATCGGCTAACTTTAACATCCGCTTTATCTTCAAGGTGCGCATATTTTATAATTTGCTCTACTTTATGATCCGAAGTCTTATATTGAAACAACATGATTGCATTAGCCACAAAATCATTTACAGAAGTATGCTGCAATAATTTATCTTCAATATCAGCAAAAAACAAGTCTCTTTTCTTAACGACTTTTCCTTTGTCGGGTTTTATTTCACCACTTAATAAACGCCCTATTAATGATTTAGAAGAACCCGCTTCACCTATTATTCCTAAAGCTTCACCTTGATAGATATGGAGGTTAAAATTATTCAATTCTATATCTTCTTCATCATAACCAAATGGTAAATACCATTTAGATGATTTTTTATTTCTATAATAATGAGTTACATTTAGTAACTTTAATATAATTGAACTACCCATCCTATCTTCATCCTTCTACAATTTTAATAATGCGAGCGGTAAACCCTCTTCAGGTTCTGAACTTTTAATTCTAAAGCCCCACGCAAAAACGCCTTTTAACCGTTCAACTTTGAAATAGCTTTCTGTGCCATCATTTAATTTATATATTTTACCCAATTCTACTTTATTTCTATCTACAAGATAGCTTTCTGCAATAATTACTTTACTTGCATATACGTCATATTCATTAAAAATGCCATTCATTTCTGCTTTACGCATTTTCTCTTTATAACCTTGTATCTCATGACGTAATTCAATTTCACTCATTTCACTCAATTTCTTCTGTTCCATCTACTATTCCACTCTCTTCTAATTTAGCTTTAATTTTATCATATTTATAACCTTTTCTCATAAGTGCTTCTATTGTTTTGTTAATTAATTTTCTACCTGAAAATTTTCTTGAATATTTATTATATGCTTTTTCTAATTCGTTTTGTAATAACTCATCTAATTCTTCTTCAGGTTGAGAAAAATCCATTTCGTCCATTACTTCTTTAATTTTCTCAAAAGAGTAACCTTTTTGCATTAATGATTGTGTCAATTTCTCTTTTCTTTTTACTAATGGCCCCTTTTTCTGTTTCAAAATTTTATTTGCAACTTTTAATATATCCTCCATAGATTGCTCCTGTTCATAAATCTGGCTATATTCATCAATAATTAATTGTTCAATGCCAGCTTCTCGTAATTTTTGTTTATATATTCCAGGACCTTTATCTGTCGTTAAAATCATGGTGTTTTTTAAGCTATTCGCATAATCATTATGATCTATAAGCTTTTGCTCATGACAGTAATCTATGACTTTAGCAATGACTGACTCAGAAATTTCTTTTTTTGTAAGATGTTTAATTACTTCATGGTCAGTTCTTTTTCTATATGAAATATATTGAATAGCTGCGTTAACTGCTTGCCTGTATTGTTCATAGCTTTGGATTTCTTCCATATCTTTAGCTTCAACAATTTGATCTTTTTTTAAATTAAAATAGACAAAGGTATCAATATCGATACCCATTTCAAATTCATCATCTAAATATAGATTAAAACGTTCTTTATTCTTTTTTTGCACTTCTATCTTTGTTATTTTAGGCATATTATTCACTCCACTTATAAGAATAACTTATATTGATTATGAATGGAATTATAGTGTATAGCATATTTAAAATTGCTATTAATCCATGTATGTATATTTAAATTATAACATCAAAAAAGGAGCGAGATAGAAATCAAAATTTGATTTCGTATTCCGCTCCCACAAGGCTCCCTAGAAAAGGAATACAAGAGCTGAAACTCTTGCATAAGAACTACTCATCTTCCTAAATGACGAAGTAGTTCTTTAAAAGCTTGAAACATGTGTTTTTAAACACCTTACAGCTCGTGTACAACATTTTATTTATGTTCCATTCTCTTAGCTTATTACACACCGAGTTCTTGGATTGCATTTTCATACTGTTCATTAGAAATAAAATCCTGTTGTTTCATTTTCTCTAAATCTATTTTTACACGATTGATATAATTATCCGACATGTTATTCACATCGTATACGCTTGGTGCATTAATCTTACTGGCTAAAATTGCACTTTGTAATACAGATATCTGAGGTAAATTAGGATTGTTTTTATCTGTTGTTACGCCAAAAAAGTGATTTGCTGCTGACTCAACAGTATATTGGTCACTTCCAAAATAAATATTGTTCACATAAAAACTTAAAATTTCATTTTTGTCATAAGTTTTTTCTGCGCGATGTGCTACAAATAATTCTTTGATTTTTCTTGTTAGTGATTGTTCATTATCATAATAATAGTTTTTCACTACTTGTTGCGTAATCGTACTCCCACCTTGCACGCTATTATCACTTATTGTTGAAAATAGTGCACGCGATGTACCTTTGAAATCAAATCCATTATGTTTATAATATCTTTCGTCTTCCATTGCTATAAATGCACCCTTAGTATAGTCGGGCATATTTGAAACAGAGACGAAGGATTCTTTATCTTCAATACTTCTCAAGTCATCCACATCTGCTCTTAAAGAAAATGCGTACATTGTAGCTATAAACGCAGCGATTAAAATGATGATAGGTATTAATATCTTTATCAACAAACCTTTTCCTTTTTTCTTTTTTGGTGGTTTGTTTACCGGTTGGAAATAGGTATTATGCTGCGGTATATTTGAGTTTTTTTGACTAGTTTGTTTTTTAGTTTGCTTATAACGATCGCTTCTTTTCATGCGCTAGCTCCTTTATGTTGCTCTCATATCATTATAAGTGAGTTTATCAATAGTTTAAATGTTTATCTACACCAAATTGAAAATATCAGTCCAAGGGTGTATGTCACGCTACGCATAGAGTTTCATTGTAAGCATATTTCATATATGTTTAAGTTATTAAACATTATACGACCATAAGATATATACTAACGCGAAAATTATCATTATAAAATACAAAAAACTGGAAAAACCCATAGCATCAGACTATATCTCCCAGGTTGAACCTTTAATTCAACTTATAAGATATAATCATTACCATACGTTTTTCCAGTCATATATTAAGGACACTTATGTCCAAAGCGTGCGTTCATTAATGATTTGCAATTAGTCTTTTAACTGATTTGCAATTTCTCTATTAAAATCATCTAAGTCATCAGGTGTACGACTCGTAACTATATTTTTATCTACAACTACTGATTCGTCTACAACTTGTGCGCCTGCGTTAGATAAATCTTTGCGGACATTTAACACTGCAGTTAAAGTACGTCTATTTAAATCATCAGTATCTATTAAAATTTGAGGTCCGTGGCAAATTGCAAATGTTGGAACATCATTTTTTGTGAAATACTTAGCAAATGTACCATATCTGCCTTCTGGGTCACCACGTAGATGATCTGGAGAAAATCCGCCTGGAATTAATAATCCATCGTAACCCTCTGGCTTAGCATCTGCAATACTAACTTCTACTGTAGCTTTTGCACCATGTTTACCAACAACTTCACTATTCGCTGTATCGCCAATAATTACTGTTTCATGCCCTGCTTCTTCTATTGCTTCTTGTGGGCTTGTTAAT
Source organism: Staphylococcus equorum (assembly GCF_001747895.1). Classification (GTDB taxonomy): domain Bacteria; phylum Bacillota; class Bacilli; order Staphylococcales; family Staphylococcaceae; genus Staphylococcus; species Staphylococcus equorum_A. The sequence goes on from NZ_LNNB01000004.1 coordinate 15,573, forward strand.
TCAACATCTTCAAATTCATTTGTTACTATGATTGCTACTTTTTTAGCCATGTATAATCACCTTTCCTATTTGCGTTCTACATTATATATAGACGAAATCAAGAAAAGTTAAACATACAATAGCTCAATCTAATTTATGGACAATCTGTGCTTATTCAGATGTGTTTGATACAGTTTTGACTTTTTCTTCTAATTGATCTAATAAACCAATCCACTCATCAATATCTTCCACTTTTACTTCGTTTGGATTAACTTGGTCTATATCGTCAATAAACTTTTCTAATCTTTCTTTTATTTGATCAATTGTTTGATTTTCATTCATTTTCAATGAGACTCCCTTTTTATAAGATATTATTATCCTAACATGGAATTAACAACTTTTGGTAGTATCAGAATAATATTATAATAAAATGTTAAGTGTAGTGTCTCAGAGTGTCAATAAAGTTTATAACTTTGTCAGCATATTTTTTGTGCACCTTTTCCGCGGTCACAACCTTGTCTTGTAGTCTTTCGCTAATGCTTTATTAACTAGTTAGAAGTAAGAGCAAATCACTGACATTTTTAAAATCATCTATATAAAAAAAGAAAGGTACATATCGATTGTAATTAATCCGATATGTACCTTCCATTTTTTATCCTAATTGTTGCACGTTTGATAAGAACTCAATCGTACTTTTACTTTCTTCTCTACGCTCTTTCCTTCTTTTAACTCGAGCAGGTGCTGTATCATAGAACCATTTTTCTGTCTGTGATTCTGGGTAAACTTGAGGTACTTCTATTGGCTTACCATCTTCACCGAGTGCTACAAATGTTAAAAAACTTAGCGCTGCTAAATGTCTTTCATTTTTAAGTACATCTTCTATAATAATTTGAACGCAGACTTCCATTGAAGATTTTCCAGCATATGAGACCATAGCTTCATAAGAAACGACAGCTCCTGTTTTAATTGGTTTTAAAAAGTCTACCGAATCAGTTGAAGCTGTTACTACTTGTGAATTACTATGTTTCGTTGCTGTTATAGCAGAAATTTCATCAATGTTCGCCATCAACATACCGCCAAACATTGTCTGCAGATGATTCGTTTCTTGTGGAAAAACTTGTCTCTCTTTAATACTTCGTGCTTCAGACATCGATTTACGTTTAGGTCTGTCCATAATTTAATCATTTCCTTTTCTTTTATTAGACAAAAAGTGAGTGCTCTGAAAAATAGAATACTACTTCAGAACACTTTCACAGATTTCTCTCTATTTTGACCAGTTACCATTTTCGAAGACGAGTTCTTTTTCATCCTCTTGTGTGATGCCATAAATTGTTAAATCTTTACTACCAATCATAAAGTCAACATGAATAAGTGAATCATTTAACCCTTGAGCTAACTTTTCATCTGTAGTCATTTCTGTACCACCCTCTACATTAAAACCGTAAGCTGAGCCCAATGCAATGTGACAAGATGCATTTTCATCGAACAATGTATTATAAAAGATAGTATTGCGGTTAGAAATAGGTGAATCATCAGGTACTAATGCTACTTCACCTAATCGCTTAGCACCTTCGTCTGTATTTAATAAATCACGTAAGACCTCTTCACCTTTCTCAGCTTTATAATCAATGACTTCTCCATCTTTAAAAGTTAATGTAAAACCATCTATAATATTACCGTTATGGCTTAATGGTAATTTATTCGTTACATAGCCATTTACTTTCAACCTATGAGGTGCAGTGAACACTTCTTCAGTTGGAATATTAGCTACAAAGGCTTGACCTCCACTTGCATAACTTGTTGCATCTTCCCATATATGACCTTCTGGCAAACCAATTTCTAAATCTGTACCTTCAGAAATATAGTGAAGTGCTTTATAATTTTTACTTTGTAACTTATCTGCATGTTTACTTAGATTAGCAACATGAGCCTTCCAATTAGCGACTGGATCATTACCATCTACGCGAACGATATCTAATACTTCATCAATGAATGTGTTGTAGGCATCTTCTTCAGATAGTTCTGGATAGACACGGCTTGCCCAAGCTTTTGATGGATAGGCTGCCACACACCAAGGAAATTGGTTTTTCTGACTTGCTTCCATATATCCTTTATATGCAGTAGCATACTGTCTTTGGAAAGCAGCTAATTTATCACGGTCAATGCCATTTAATAAATCAGGATCTTGTGTTATAAGTGCTAAATTTGCAGCACCTCTATTTACATAATCCATGCGCTTAGCAACTTCATAATCTTTCACTTCATTACTTTCGAAATGTTCTACTGTTTCATATTCGAATTTTAAGCGAGAAAGTCGATCGTCACTGTAGTCAACTTTAACATCAGAAGCGCCTCGTTTATATGCGGCTTCTACTATGTAATGCGTTAATTCAATAGCATCAACACTTGAGCGAATAAATACTGGCTGACCTTCTTGAACATTCATTCCTACACCAACTAAAAGTTCGGCGTATTGTTTTAATTTTTCTTGTAATTGAGTCATATTTATACACTCCTTTTATTTGCGTATTTGCCCAAGTGCGTCTGCAATTGCAGCTGCTTCACTTGGTGTAAATGACGCTTTTGATGTTACATATTCGTGAATTTCGCTTATTTCTTGCTTATCTGCTTCTTCATATTTATCTGGATCAATCAAGCTTTGATTTACAAGATTTAAACGTTCTCTTATTTCTAAAATCATTTGTTCGTTAGTATTTGTCACTTCGTTCACCCCTTTTACCAACTTATTTTATCAAATTTACGTTTCTTGTAAAACTTTTATCATAATAATGCTTTAGAAATGATTAAAAAAGCTTTAAAATGGGAAATAGCATTATATAATTTGGAGGTAGTCACATGATTTCAGTAGCATTCGTTTGTTTAGGCAATATTTGTCGCTCGCCAATGGCAGAAGCTATAATGCGACAAAGATTACTAGATCGAAAGATAACAGGTTTAAACGTAACCTCTAGAGGCACAGGTGAATGGAACTTAGGTCAACCACCTCATGAGGGCACGCAAGATATTCTCACTAAAAATGATATACCGTTTGATAACATGATCAGTGAACTATTTAAAGCTGATGATGACTTTGATTATATCATTGCAATGGATCAAAGTAATGTAGAGAATATTAAACAGATCAATTCTAGCATTAAAGGACAATTGTATAAGCTATTAGACTTTAGTGATATGAATGAGACTGACGTACCTGATCCTTATTATACAAATAATTTCGAAGGTGTTTATAAAATGGTACAATCATCTTGTGATAACTTAATTGATTTTATAGTTAAAGATGCAAATCTAAGAGAGGGGTAAAACATCATGCAAAATAAATTAATTCCAGGAATTCTATTAGGTGCCGTAATTGGAGGCGCAGCAACATTGGCAGACAAATCAACTCGCCAATCATTAAAACAATCAATTAAAGATAGAAAAGAAGGCAATCGTTCTCAAAAACCTTCAGCTATCAACAACGTAAAAGACGAAGTATTATATTGGAAAGATGTGGTAGAAGAAATTCGCCGTAATAATCCAGAATTAGAACGTTCTTTAAAAGACGCGAAAAATACATTCGTTGAACGTAAAAATAAACGTTTAAACAATTAATTGGTTTATAGTATTGTATTTTTGATACCGCATGTTTAAATAATTAAATTAAGGCAATACCTAATATTACATGTTTAGGTATTGTCTTTTGTATATAACTTGTAATGTGCGATATTTTAAAAACTTAAAAACAATTTAAAAAAAAGAATATCAACAGTTATTTACCTTCTTTAACTTTTAAAGTATATTAAACAATATACTGAAAACATCAATACATAAGGAGATTTGATATGTCTAAAAAAGAGAAAACAACTTCAAAGTTTCTAAACTCAGCTAAAAAGAATGAAGAGAAGAAGTCTAAGAAAACAAAAGATGAACAAATCGGGCGTGATCGTACTTATATCACACCTAATGAATTCAAATCAAAATCACCTAAGAAAGACAATCAAGAATTCTTTGTATCACGTATTAATAAGCCAGCAAAATATACGAAAAACCCTAATTTTTTCTCTTATCTCATTTATAGAATAGGTAAAGATGATGCATCCGGTTTATCTGCACAATTATCTTATTACTTCATGTTGTCACTCTTCCCTATGCTCCTATTCTTACTATCAATAGTACCTGTCGTAGGTGTTGAACAGTCAACGATAAGAGATATGATTAAAGAGCACGTCCCTTCAGATTATGCAGGACAAGTATCATCAATCATTGGTGATATTATGGGGAACGCTAGTGGTAGTATATTATCTGTAGGTTTGATTTTAGCACTGTGGTCTGCATCAAACGGTATGACTGCAATTATGAACTCTTTCAATGTCGCATATGACGTTGAAGATAGCAGAAACTTTGTTATTTCTAAATTATTCAGTGTGTTATTTACACTTGCTATGATTATCGTCTTACCTATCGCGCTGATATTACCTACATTTGGAGAACAAATCGGTTCGCTTTTATTTGGCCCACTTGGTTTAGGTGATCAAATCAAATGGATTTTTAATTTAGTACGTGTTGTATTACCATTAATCATTATTTTCATAGCGTTTATGGTTTTATATACGTTAGCGCCGAATGTTAAAATTAAAATGAAATCAGTAATACCAGGTGCAATATTCGCTACGATTGTATTTTTAGGTGGCTCATTCTTATTTGGTATATACATTTCAAACTTTGCTAACTATTCTAAAACATATGGTAGTATCGCTGGTATCATTATTTTAATGCTATGGTTATACATTACAGGCTTTATTATTATTATCGGAGCTGAAATCAATGCGATTATCCATCAACGCAAAGTAGTCGCTGGTAAAACACCAGAGGAACGTACAATGTCTGAGATTGAAGAAAATGAATCAACTCATGCTAGAAGCGAAGCTGATACTAATGCTGAAAATGAATCAACACATGCTACTGACTCTGATTCCAATCATAATATTTCAGACTCAGACAACAAAAAAGTATAATTTAATATAAACTTAGCTAAATAGCTGATAGGTATCTAAATCATGATATCTATCAGCTATTTTTACTTCCCAATTTAAAGGTATCCTATTGAATGGCTTTATAACACGTAAAAAGGCTAAAACCGAAACGTAAATGTCTATCATCTACGTTTCGGTTTTAGCCTTTTGGAAATACTTAAAATAGAATTTATCATTGTATTAAATTATGCTGGAAAGCATAAATAACTGCTTGTGTTCTATCTTGTACTTCTAATTTACTTAATATATTACTTACATGTGTTTTTACTGTTTTAATCGTTATGTGTGATGCACTCGCAATTTCTTGGTTTGAGTAACCTTTTGCGATAAGTAATAGAATTTCCATTTCTCGTTCCGTTAACATTTCATATAATTCGGCACGTTGTTTCATTCTATTTCTCATCTTCACAAGCACTTCAGCTTCAAATACAGATTCATTTTTATATGTTTTACGAATCGCCTCGGCTATATCGCTAGCACTAGTTGTTTTCAAAATATAGCTGTCTACACCAGAATCTAAAGCACGATATACTTCATTATCTTCAATGTAACTTGTTAACATCACAACTTTAATATGAGGTAAGTCTTTTTTAATTTGCTCAGTAGCATCGACACCATCCATATCGTCCATAAGCAGGTCCATTAAGATTAAATCAGGATTTAATTGATGAGCCTTTTCAATCGCATCTTTTCCTGACTGACCTTCCCCTACAATATCAATATCTGGCTGTGTAGATAAGTAACTAGAAATTCCAATTCGAACCATTTCATGATCATCAACAAATAATACTTTAATCGTCATGTGAATCCTCCTTATTTAATGGTGCCTTTACTTCAATTCTTGTACCCGAATCTGGCAAAGAAACAATATGGAACGTCGCACCAATTTCAAGCGCACGTTCTCGCATGTTTTTTAAACCATAACTTTGTTCTACCTTATCATCAACAGTGAATCCTTTACCATTGTCTTGAATGCGTAATAATAAGTAATCTGCCATATTAAACAATTCTATTGTTACTTTGGTACCTTTTGAATGTCTCAAAGTATTAGATAAGGCTTCTTGTGTAATTCTGAACAAATGATCTTCAATACCTTTAGGTACTTCAAATTCTTCAATATCATGTACAACTTTCATAGGTACTTTTTTCTTTAAATCAACGACTAAATCCTTAATACCTTCACCTAACGATTTGTCTTTTAATCCAATAGGTCTTAAATGTAATAGTAAGGCTCTCATTTCTAACTGAGAATCTTGTACCATTTTTTCTAATAATGGTATTTGTTGATCTAAAGGTGCTTCCAATTGTGTTTCTTTAATAGCTGAAAGCATCATGCTCGCTGCAAATAATTGCTGACTTACTGAATCGTGTAACTCACGTGCAAGTCTTTGTCGTTCATCTTCTATAATCTTTTTAACTTTCACATCATTTATATTATATGATTCATTTGTTAGATTTTGCGTTTTCATACGTAATTTGTGTACTTCTTGATTTAATGGAACTAACGTTTGATATAATTCAATTGTTTCATTATATAATTCAATATTTTGGTCATTAATACCTACTGTTTGACCTTCAATAGAACGTTCTATTTGGTCTTGTAACCAGTGGTTTTGCTGATTTATTTTATATGCTAATACCGATCCTACAATAATACAGAGAAAAATAACTAATAAATTTAAAAATAATAAAACTGGTATTCCAAAAATTTGTGTATAAAACATACCTTGAAAATACACTATGTTTACAAATACTTTATCGATAAAAAATAGAGCGAAAAATGTACTATAAACTAATATCAACATGGAACCTATTGCTCTTATGTAGTGATTCATTTATAAATCACCTCAATATCGCCAATTAGCGTCGAAACATAAATGTTTACAGCATAGTTTTCTTCTTTCGTCTCTTCCACGATTTTAATGTTATTATTTTCAACTTTATAAGAAGTTTCATTAACATAAGCATTCCCATACAAGGCAGTAAAGTTTAAAATAATATTATAATTTAAAGGTACGATAATTTGAACTTTTCCTATAATATGTCGTATCACTACAGTATTGTTTTCTTTAATATTAGCAGCTTTAGACATATCGATATGAATATCACCTATGCCATGTTGCACTTGTAAGTCTTCCCATTTGTATACATATACTGGTGTACGTTGCTCACCAAACCATTTTTGTTTAATGAAGTTTGGAGACTCAATTGCTTCATCAGTAGCGACTACTTTTAATGGTTTAAATCTATAAATAATATATCTTATGATTAGCATTATTAAAAAGATAAATAAAATGATAATTGTATATTTGTTAGATAATAAAGTGAATGCAATCAGCAAAGCACCAATCCAAAATGATAAGAGTCCCCGTATTTTATGGAAATACAAATAACCTACATAGGCTAGGATACAGCCAAGTAATAACACGAGTAAGAAACCAATTTTTTCAAAGAATATATAATAGAAATTGGCAATAATCAATAATGTTGTAAAAACAATTAACATCTCAGTCGATATATATTTATGAGTCATGTTTCGCCACCTTTCTTCAAGCGACTAAACTAATGCGTTCGATTAGATCACACTCAGTTTCAATATTAGCTCTCTCTGTTGCTTGTTGTGATAAATCGGATTCAATACGAGCGTAGTCTGCTTCCATTTCATTTAATTCACATTTTATTTGCTCTATATCTTTATGTTCTATTTCTTCGGCACAATCAATGTACTCGTTATCCAACATATCAATATATTTATTTTCTAATGATAATGTCAGTCTATCAATTAAACTGCCTACATTACCCTTTCTTTCAATTAAGTATTTAATATACATTTCAACACTTCTCAATTTTTTATCAAGAAAACGTTGGTACTCCACTATGCTTGTGCGAAATGTGTGTTTTGTCATCTTTTCTAAATAAGACGTAATATAATTCATAGAATCACCTCATGATCGATTAAACTCTATTATAAAAAATATCCGGAACCATTGGTATAGGCTCCGGAACCATCTTATATTAGGACTTTAGACCGAAACACTATCTAATCTATTTTAGTAGTTAACACTGGTCCATCTTTGGTAACGATGACAGTATGCTCAATTTGAGCAACAAAACTTTTATCTTTCGTTTCAAATGCCCATTCATTTTTGCCTTCTGTCACAAATGTTGCTTTTGAAGAAATAAATGGTTCAACTGCAATCACTGTACCCTCTTTAAGCAAAGTTTTATCTTTAGGGTCATAATAGTTCATCACGTGACTTGGTGCTTCATGAAGTGATTGTCCTACGCCATGACCTGTTAAGTTTTTAATAACTGTTAAATCATTTTTACGTGCAGTAGCATGAACTGCTTTACCGATTTGACTTAACTTCCCACCGACTTTAACTCTTGTCATAGCCGCATCAAATGCTTCTAACGCTACATCACAGACTTTTTGTTTCAATGGATTGTCCGCTTCACCAACCACAAATGAGATGCCTGTATCAGCGTAATAGCCATTCTTCAAAGCTGAAACATCGATATTAACTAAATCACCTTCGCGTATTTTACGTTTGCCTGGAATACCATGTGCTACTTCTTCATTAACACTAATACACGTTTGTCCTGGAAATTTTTCATCATGGATTGGAGCAGAAAGTGCACCATGTTTTTCAAATAATTCTTTTGCAATATCGTCTAACTCTTTTGTTGTGATACCTGGCTTTGTTTCTGCTTGCATGGTATCTCTAATTAATGCACAAATATAACCAATTTCTTTTAAAGCTGTTAATTCTTCTTCTGTTTTTACGATCATATTATCCCGTTCCTTTTTGTAAATTATATTCCTTCTTATTATAGCAGACTTTTTTTGATATAATAAATTAGAATATTTGAACACGTATAGTTTAACATTTTGATTATATGAATAACATGGCTACTTTTGTAATTCGTGTTAATTCTCTTCTGATACATAACATGACTAGGAGTTTTTTTATGAGCAACAATTGGTATAAAGGACTAATAGGTGCACGAACGATTAAAACTGGGTTAGCTACTTTTTTAACTGCATTTTTTTGTTTGGCATTAGATTTAAATCCTATTTTCGCAATTTTAACTGCTATTGTCACAATTGAACCCACTGCAAAGGCATCATTAAAAAAAGGATATCGTAGACTTCCAGCTACGGTAATTGGCGCACTCTTTGCAGTTATTTTTACATTTATTTTTGGCGACGAATCTGCTTTTGCCTATGCTTTTAGTGCTACATTTACAATAATATTTTGTACTAAGTTAAAACTTCAAGCCGGAACCACAGTTGCTACATTAACAGCAATGGCTATGATACCCGGTATACATGATGCTTATTTCTTCAACTTTTTCTCAAGACTATTAACTGCAATTATTGGTCTGGTCACGGCTGGTTTAGTCAACTTTGTTATACTCCCACCAAAATATTATGACCAACTTGAATCTTCAATAAATAAAGTAGAGTCTAAAATGTACGGTCTCTTTCATCATCGTATGCGTCAGTTACTGTTAGGCAAATTTACTAAAGGTGCGCCTTACCAACAATTAAATATATTGTTAGATTTAAATCAAAAGGTTGAGATATTGCTTTCTTATCAAAAGGATGAGCTGAGCTATCACAAACATCACGATTCAGAATGGATACGTTTAAAATCATTAACAACACGTACACATACAAATAGATTATTTATTACGCATTTATCAAACTTAGTCTATTTACCTAAAGGCACGCATATCCAATTTACGAATGAAGAAAAAATCGCCATCTTAAGTATTGCTCAAAGTATTAATGACATATACACTACTGGATCTTTTGAGCGTCAACAACAATCTGCTTCATTATTGAAAACTTCTGTTAAAGGATTAGACGAATTTGATGATAATCAATTAAAAAGTCACCTAATTTATGAAATTCTATTAATCTATCGTATATTGGACCATCGTTTTGCGTAACACTTTGTGTAGATAAGTCATACGCATTGAAATTCAAAAGATTTTCAAAAATAAAAGAAGTGGCTGTCAGATTTCCAATAGGATTTCTAACAGCCACTTTATTTTATTAAGCTTATTTCTGTTTCTGTGTTGCACGATTAACGATTACTTGTTTGGCAGCTTCTTCTTCAGTATTATTTACCTGCTTAGGCGTAAATGGTATACCTTTACGTTCACATGCTTTTTCTAGTAAGTAATCAGTCACTTCATGATTCTTAGGTAAAATAGGCCCATGTAAATAAGTCCCCAATAGGTTTTTATAATGGATACCTTCTTTAGCATCTTCATCATTATTACCATAACCATGTGTCACATTACCTAAAGTGCCATATGGATGATACGTACGACCACCATGATTTTCAAAACCAACGATTGTACCGAACGTGTCACTCTCGATAACAATATCTCCAGTTAGACGCTCTTTCTGTGACTCAGTATAGAAGTCTAAAATATTAAGTCCTTCAAGTTCAGTACCATCTGGCGTAATATATTTACTTCCTAAAAATTGATAACCACCACAAATTGTCAAACCAGGCATGCCGTCTTCAATTACTTCTTTTAATGTCGTTTTGATTTTGCTTAATTCTTTAGTAGCTAGTGCTTGTTCCCTATCACTACCGCCACCGATAAAGAAAATATCACATTGATCAAAAGTAACGCCTTCTGTTTCATTTATATCTACAACATTCAATTTAATATCACGCAATTTTGCACGTTGTTTCAACGCGATAATATTCCCAATATCACTGTATAAATTTAATTTATCAGGCATAAAATGATAAACAGTCAATTCATTCATCTAGCTTTGTCCTCCTCAAAAGAGTGATTTAATTGTTCTAACATAGGTGCTAGAGAAGTATAGTTAGGAATAGCTACTGTAAAGCTTTCCTTATAGTCCATCGTTTTTGCTGTCGCTTTATATATGTCTCTTTCTAAAATGATTGGTGCTTCTACACCTGCTAACTTTAACCTTAACTGCAATTCTTCTGCACGTAGCCCTGTAACAATAATTGCTTCGATTTGTTGTTTTACTAATTTTTCAAAATCAGCATCATAAATCCAAGAAGTATCTCTTCCATCAGCTGCATTATCATTCAATCCTAAGACATAAACTTTGCTACCTTCTAGTTGTTCTCCTATAGAAAGGCTAGCATTCATTCCGGCAGGGTTTTTGGCAAGGTTAATCATTGCTTCTTTACTGTCTTTTTTAAAGTACTGCATACGTCCATTATTCGACGTATATGTTTCAAATCCACGTTTTATACCTTCATCATTGAGTCCTAATTCTTTTAGCACTGTATAAGCTGCAATCGCATTATAAGCGTTAAAGTCTCCCGCGATTTTCATATTGAAAGTAGCAGTTCCTACATTTAAATTAATGAATGGATTTAAATTAAATTCAGACACTTCGTATTTAGTATCCTCTCGTTTAAACCCACATTCACAATGATAATGCCCAATTTGATTATATTGAATATAATCATAATGTAATAAACGACCGCAATTTGGACAATAGCGACTCTCGTTCATTGTACTTTGTTCAAATTCATGTGCATGTGCTTTCATCCCATAATATACAACTGTATCACTAGCTATCTTCAATCTACTGACAAATGGATCATCTGCATTTAACAATAACTTAATCCCTTTATTATTAATCGCATTTGCAATATTATTTACCATAATATCTATTTCCCCAAAACGGTCCATCTGATCACGGAAGAAATTAGTAACCACCATCATTGTTGGTGTTACTTCATTGAGTACTCTTGGAATCGAGCCTTCATCAATTTCAATGACTGCAATTTTTGTACTTTGTTTAATTTGCAAAATAAATGCTGAAGTAATACCTGCAGCCATATTTGCACCTTCATTATTATGTATGATGTCGACATCATTTACTTTTAATGTATGGCCAATTAAATTTGAAGTGGTTGTTTTCCCATTTGTGCCACTTATAAAGACAATTTCATCAACTTGTGATGCTAATTTTCTTAAAATATTTTTATCCACTTTTCTAGCAACTTGACCTGGCAAGTCTGTGCCCTTTTTCCCAGCAGCTTTACTTGCTTGCTTAGCCAATTTTGCTAAGTGGGTTGCAGTCCAATGTCTCATGTACTTCCTCCTTCACTCTTCACTCAAATATTATAACATGATTAAGTTGTATTCCAAACAATTCTCAATTGAAATAACCATGTCTTTTTTCTAGATTATAATTATTATTATTTACTAATGAGAATAGATTTGCTATACTGAAAAAAAACATACATGGAGGCTATTACTTATGTTAAACAAAGAATTGTTAAATGCATTAAATGAACAAATGAATCATGAATATTTTGCAGCACATGCGTATATGGCAATGGCCGCTTTTTGCGACAAAGAATCATACGAAGGTTTTGCGAATTTCTATGTTCAACAAGCGAAAGAAGAAAGATTCCATGGTAAAAAAATATATGATTATATCAATGACCGTGGAGAACACGCTTTATTTGCAACGATTCCTGCCCCAAAATCAGATTTCTCAAGTATCTTGGAAACATTTCAAGATGGCTTAGCGCAAGAACAAGATGTTACACGTAGATTTTATAATTTATCAGATTTAGCTAATCAAGCGAAAGATTATGCTACTATTTCATTCTTGAATTGGTTCTTAGACGAACAAGTAGAAGAAGAAGCGATGTTTGAAACACACCTTGATTACCTAAAACGTATCGGTGATGACAGCAATACACTTTACCTATACGAGAAAGAATTAGCTGCACGTTCATTTGACGAAGAGTAATCTTCATATTATAACTTAAGTTTATTGTCTCAATAAAAACTCATCCCAATTTAAATCTGGGATGAGTTTTTATGTTTATTATGCGCTTGTAATTTGCCTTGTTAAAGTCTGGTTAACTTGACTCTAAGCACATATTTATATAAAGTCATATCATATTCACACATGAGAAAGGAATCTTGCTTAATGAATTCTGACGCATTTATTGCCCTTGATTTTGAAACTGCTAATGGTAAACGTACAAGTATCTGTTCAGTTGGTATGGTTAAAGTTGTTAATCACCAAATCACTGAATCATTTTACACATTAGTTAATCCAAACGATTACTTTTCACAACAAAATATTGCTGTACATGGTATACAACCAGATGAGGTCTATGATGCTCCCACGTTTAAAAAAGTATACCCTTTTATGATGCAATTCATTGACGACCTACCAGTTGTCGCACATAATGCTGCTTTTGATATGAGTGTCCTGCATGAAAGTATTAAAGCTATAGGTAGTGATACGCCAAATATGAAATACTTCTGTTCATTACAACTATCAAGAAGAACAATACAGAACCATCGCTACGGCTTAAATTATATGATGCAATATTACAATTTAGATTTTCATGGTCATCATGATGCATTAAATGATGCGAAAGCTTGTGCAATGATCACATTTCGCCTTTTAAAACACTATGATGATTTAAATAGTATGCTTAATATTTATGGCAAAGATTTAAAGGATAAAGATTAATGAAGTTAGCTTCAAATTTGAACTCACTTTTTTAAATATAATCATAAATTGTCATGTTTTCATAAGATGCTTTTTCTAAATTACCTACCGTTACACCTACTAGTCTAATGGGCACATCTGGATCTTTTAATTCTGTATATAAAGTATAAGCTATATTATAAATATCCGTTTCATCTCTGACAGGATCTCTTAAGCTTCGCTGTTTCGATAATGATTCAAATTTGTGCGTCTTTATTTTTACTGTAACTGTCTTACCGGATTTTTGTAACTTAGCTAAACGTTCAGCTGTTTTATGGCTTAATTCCCATATTTTTTGTAATATTTGATCGTCATCATTCATATCCGTCGCAAAAGTACGCTCTGTACCAACTGATTTCCTTATTCTTGTTGATTTAACAGGATTATAGTCTATACCCCTCGCTTTGTTATACAGCCCATGTCCTCGTTTACCAAAAAGTCTTATTAATTCTCTTTCACTTTGTTCGTATAAATCTTTACCATTGTATATTGCGTTATCATGCATTTTCTGTTTGGAAGCTTTACCTACACCAGGGAAATCGCCTATATCTAATCCCATTAATATCTCGTGTACATTATGATAATCAATTACTGTTAACCCATTCGGCTTATTCATTCCACTCGCTAATTTAGCTAAAAATTTATTATAAGATACACCAGCAGAAGAAGTCAGTTGTGTTGCTTCAAAAATATCTTTACGTATATATTGAGCAATGCTTGATGCAGGTAAATCTGCTCTAACTAAATGTGTAATGTCTAAATAAGCTTCATCTAATGACAATGGTTCTACAACATCAGTATAACTCTTAAATATCTTCATAATCTTTTCTGAAGCTGCTTTATACGCTTCGAATCTTGGCGTAACATAAAAACCATTTGGACATAACTTATGTGCTTGTGCAGTGGGCATTGCAGAATGTACACCATATTTTCTAGCTTCGTATGAGGCTGTTGAAACTACGCCCCTACCGCTTGCTTTACCACCTACAATCACAGGCTTCCCTTTTAACTTTGGATTATCTCTCATTTCTACTTGCGCAAAAAAATAGTCCATATCGATATGGATAATACGTCTTTCTGACAATGCACTCACCTCCTTCATCGTCTAGATACAATGATTAATATTAGTTTAATCTTAACTTTTAAAATATGTATTTTCTTATAATTTGCTCAAGTAACAAAAAAAGAGCCAGTTATCTCTTATCAGAACAAACGACTGCTGAACACAATCATCAACATCTCTCTGTAAGTAAATAACTAACTCAGATTAAAATTTATAAATTCAATTATGTTTATTTCACTTCTGTCTGAGCCTGTATTTGTGTCACTGGACTCTCTGAATAAAATATTATACCTTCTTCTGTATCTTCAATATATTGCACTTTATTATTAAATGCGCCTGTTAAGAAATACATGTCCATTACACAATATCCAATATGAAGACTCGCTATAAATATCATAGATGAATATGCAAAAAATGAGAATAATATAATCAACACTGTTGTAATAACGACTAAGGGAGCTAACATGATAGTGATGTATTGCCATTTTTTAAAATATACATTTGGCATATGGGTAGTAATTAAACCTTGGCGGATCTGGAAAGTAGGTTTATTGCCTTTTGACAACAAACGGAACATTATATTATGAATAAATTCATGTAAGAAATAAACAACTGCAAATCCTAATATACCGTATACTAAATTTAATATAATATTTTGTTCTATAATGTGTGTAAATGAATAAGCAAATTTATAAGATAATAATATACTAACCATCACTATTGTAAATTGAAAAAGTATAAAACCTTCTAGCATTTTCTTGCTAGAGAACAAATCAATCTTGAACATGTGTCAACCCTCCGTGTCATCGTCATCGCTATTACCTAGACTATACAACGATTGTAACCACTAATGATGGGCTTTTCAAGTATGTTAGTTGCTTGTAATTGAATTTTAACAAACTTACTTGTTCTGCAATATTTTGCAATAATTAGTAAACAACTTATTAATTAAATTCACACAAATCCAATATTCACGTTAAGCTACCTAAATATAAAATATTATAATTTAGCGTCTTTCAAATTGTGCTACTGTTTCAACATGCGTGGTATGTGGAAACATATCTACTGGTGTAATTTGTGTTAATTTATATTGTTGTGCTAATTGTTGCGCATCACGTTGTTGCGTTGATGGATTGCAAGAAATATAGACAATCTTTCTTGGGTTCAATTCTAAAAGTGTTTCCAAGAAAGTTTCGTCACAGCCTTTTCTAGGTGGATCAACCATTACTACATCTGGTTTAATGCCTTGTGCTTTCCATTTTAGAATAACCTCTTCAGCTTTACCACAGACAAAAGTAGTATTTTCGAACTGGTTTAAGGTCGCATTTTGCTTTGCGTCTGCAATCGCTTCTGGGACAATTTCAACACCATAGACATGTTGCGCTTTCGGTGCCATGTATAATCCAATTGTACCTATACCACAATAAGTATCTAGTATTGTTTCTTCACCTTTAAGTTCAGCATATTCAATTGCACGTTGATATAATTTTTCAGTTTGAATAGAATTGATTTGATAAAAAGATTGATCACTGATTTTGAATGTTACATCTGAAAGTGTATCTTGAATTTCATCTTTACCATATAGCGTATATGACGTTTCACCCATAATGACATTCGAATGTGTATCATTCACGTTATGTTTGACGCTCACGATTTCTGGAAATGCTGCTACTAATTTTTCTGTAAGCACATCACTTTGTTTAAATTTCTTGCCGTTTGTAACAAATACAACCATCAGTTCTCTAGAATGGTGTCCTGTTCTAATTACGACATGACGCATAAGTCCTTGTTTTTTACGTTCATTATATATACTGATATTTAATTCATTGAACCATAATTTGAGTTGATTCAGCACATCTTGATGCATATTGTCTTGTATTAAACATTCATCCATATCTATAATGTCATGACTTCTTTGACGATAGAATCCTGTAATCACTTTATTTTCATTGTTCTTACCAACTGGGACTTGAGATTTATTACGATAAAACCAAGGATTATCCATACCAATCGTATCGTGAATAATTGTGTCCTTAAAATCTGCTTTACGGTGGAACAAATTGACAACTTGCTCTTTTTTCATATTCAATTGCGCTTGATAAGTCATATGTTGTAGCTGACAGCCACCACATTTATGGTAATAAACACATGGTGGTTCTACACGTTCTTCACTCTCTTTTTTAATTTCAATTAGCTTACCTATTGCAAAATTTTTCTTAACTTTGATCACTTTGAATTCTATTGTTTCATTAATCAATGCATTTGGTACAAATATAGGATAGCGATCTAATTTAACAACACCATGTCCTTCATGTGTTAAATCTATAACTTTTCCTTCTACAACCTCATTTTTTTGAATTGTATCCATGACTTCACCCCACACTAAAAGAGGTTAGGATATTTGATGTCTTTACCTAACCTCTCAGTTTATTCTGTATCTTTAATTTTTTCGACTATTCATTTTAACTTGAAACACTTAAGTTCTTCAAATTGATTTTGTAATATTATACGAAACCTACTTTTATTGTTCAACTATTTCATCATTATTAATATCACTTGGCGTAAATACTTCGATATGTTGTTTTAAATTCAAGAAATTGCCTGGTAATTTACCACCATATTCACCATCTACGTTTAACTGCATATCTACAAATGATGATACGCTAATGGATTTGGCTTTCTTATAATGTATCTTAGGATGCTTAGTATGTTCTCCTCTAGAAGCTAGGGTCATTATATGTCCTAATTCAGCAAGGTTTGCTTTTTCAACGATAATCAATGTAAAATAACCATCATCTAACTTAGCATCTGGCACTAATTTTTCAAAACCAGCCATAGAATTCGTTAAACCTAATAAGAACAATAATGCTTCCCCTTGAAAAACTTCATTGTCATATTCCACACGAATATCGACAGCTTTCATTTGGGGTAACATTTCAAAACCTTTTATATAATAGGCAAACGGTCCAACGATGGATTTCAATTTACTTGGCGTCTCATAAGAAACTTGTGTTAATTGACCACCGGCAGCTAAATTTATGAAATAACGACTATTCATCTTGCCTATATCAACCCGTGTTGTATGGCCTTCTATAATCACATCAATTGCACTCATAATGTCATTTGGCAAATGTAGTGCACGTCCAAAATCATTTACTGTCCCCATAGGTATAATGCCTATATTAGGTCTGTTCGGCTGCTCTGCAATACCATTTATGACTTCATTAAGCGTACCGTCACCACCGGCAGCAATTAATACATCATAGTTTTGTTCTAAACTGCGTTCTGCTTCTGAAGTTGCGTCTCCAACCTTTTCAGTTGCATATGCACTTGTCTCAAACCCTGCTTTTTCTAATTTAATTAAAACATCTGGCAAGGTACGTTTAAACAATTCTTTTCCAGATGTTGGATTATAAATGATTCTAGCTCGTTTTCTCATATTTTATCCCTCGACTTCTTATACTCAATGTCTATATTATATGATTTAGATAAATGATAAAAGTATTTAGGCCAAATTTTACAGAATATATATAATATCGTATAAATAGTAAAAGAACCTGTAGACAAAAACGTTCTACAGGTTCTGCTATATCTATTATTGTAATGCGTTATCTAATCATCACATTACACTAAAATCCAACGCATTTTTAATTATCTTTTATCTAATTCTTGTTTTAACAATTGATTTACTAATTGAGGATTGGCTTGGCCTTTTGAAGCTTTCATAATTTGACCAACTAAGAAGCCCATAGCTTTACCTTTACCATTTTTGTAATCTTCAACTGATTGTTCATTATTGTCTAACGCTTCGTTTACAAATTTTAAAAGTGTAGCTTCATCAGAAATTTGAACTAGGCCTTTATCTTCCATAATTTGTTTCGCATCCCCACCATTTTCAGCGAGTTCTGGGAACACTTTTTTAGCGATTTTACTGCTCATTGTGCCATCTTCAATTAATTTAATCATTCCAGCTAAGTTTTCAGGTGTTAATTTTGTATCTAATAAATCAATTTGGTTTTTATTAAGATACTCATTCACGCCGCCCATTAACCAGTTAGAAGTTAATTTAGCATCTGCACCTTCAGCAATAGCACTTTCAAAGAAATCAGACATTTCTTTTGTAAGTGTTAATACATGCGCATCATAAGCAGGTAAGCCGAAGTTGTTCACATATTTTTCTTTTCTTTCATCTGGTAATTCTGGGATTGTTTGACGTACACGCTCTTTCCAAGCTTCATCCACATATAAAGGTACGATGTCTGGTTCTGGGAAGTAACGGTAGTCATCAGAGCCTTCTTTAACACGCATTAAAATTGTTTTACCAGTTGACTCATCATATCTACGTGTTTCCTGTAGGATTTCTCCACCATTTAATAGTTCTTCTTCTTGACGTTTTTCTTCATATTCAAGACCTTTACGTACAAAACTAAATGAGTTTAAGTTTTTCAACTCTGCTTTTGTACCAAACTCTTCTTGGCCATATGGACGTAATGAGATGTTAGCGTCACAACGTAGTGAGCCTTCTTCCATCTTACAGTCAGAAACACCAGTATATTGAATAATAGAACGTAGTTTTTCTAAGTATGCATATGCTTCTTCTGGTGAACGAATGTCTGGTTCAGAAACAATTTCAATCAATGGTGTACCTTGTCTGTTTAAATCTACTAAAGAGTATCCATCTTTATGCGTTGATTTACCAGCATCTTCTTCCATGTGAAGACGTGTAATGCCGATACGTTTTGTCTTACCATCAACTTCAATATCAATATAACCATTTTCACCAATAGGCTGATCAAATTGTGAAATTTGATATGCTTTTGGATTATCTGGATAGAAATAGTTTTTACGGTCAAATTTAGATTCTGTTGCAATATCCATATTGATTGCCATTGAAGCTCTCATAGCCCAATCAACAGCGCGTCTATTTACAACTGGTAACACACCAGGATATGCAAGATCAATTACGCTTGTGTTTGAGTTAGGTTTTGCTCCAAAATGTGCTGGTGATGCAGAGAACATTTTAGATTCTGTTTTTAACTCAACATGGACTTCTAGTCCAATAACTGTTTCAAAATGCATGATTTCCACTCCTTATAATTTTTCGTATTCATTATGAAAATTGAATTTTGTTTCATATTGGTAAGCGACACGATATAACGTCTTCTCATCAAATGGTTTTCCAATAAATTGTAAACCAATTGGACGTCCGTTTGATTTACCACAAGGAACAGAAATACCTGGTAATCCAGCTAAGTTTACTGGTGTTGTTAATAAATCATTCGCATACATTGTAAGCGGATCATCAATTTCTTCACCTATGTTAAACGCTGGTGTTGGTGTCGTTGGTCCTACAATAACATCGTAGTTTTCAAATATGCGGTCAAAATCATTTTTAATCAATGTTCTTACTTTTTGTGATTTTTTATAAAATGCATCATAATAACCAGAACTCAATGCAAAAGTACCTAAGAAGATACGACGTTTAACTTCGTCACCAAAACCTTCACTTCTAGACATTTTGTATAATTCTTCTAATGAGTTCGCTTCAGGTGAATGGTAACCATATCTAATACCATCAAAACGAGATAAGTTTGATGAAGCTTCTGATGAAGCAATAACGTAATAAGAAGGGATACCATATTTAGTGTTTGGTAATGATACTTCTTCAACTGTTGCACCTAATTCTTTTAGTGTTTCAACAGCTTGTTTAACAGAAGCTTTAACATCTTCTGATACACCTTCACCAAGGTATTCTGTTGGTAACGCAACTTTAAGACCTTGAATATCTTTACCGATATCAGTAGTGAAATCTGAATCTTCAACTGGCGCACTTGTAGAGTCATTTTCATCTAAACCAGTAATTGTTTCTAATACTAAGGCATTATCTTTAACATTACGTGTAAGTGGTCCGATTTGGTCTAATGATGATGCAAACGCAACTAATCCAAAACGTGATACGCGACCATATGTAGGTTTCATGCCTACGATGCCACAGTAAGCCGCTGGTTGACGAATTGAACCACCAGTATCAGTACCTAAACTGAAAGGAACTAAACCTGCTGCTACAGCTGCTGCTGAACCACCTGATGACCCTCCAGGTACTGCAGTATGATCAAATGGGTTAACCGTCTTTTTAAAGTATGAAGTTTCAGTTGAACCACCCATAGCGAATTCATCTAAGTTGAGTTTACCAATAAGTACTGCTTGTTCATTTCGTAATTTATTCATTACTGTTGATTCATAAATAGGTACAAATCCTTCTAACATTTTACTTGCGCAAGTTGTTTCAACGCCTTCAGTAATAATGTTGTCTTTAATACCCATAGGAATACCAAAAAGTTTACCTTCCATTTGGTCTTTAGCTTGTAATTCATCTAATTCCTGAGCTTGTTTAACTGCATTTTCTTTATCTAATGCAAGAAACGATTTGATTGTTGGATCAGTTTCTTCGATTGCATCATAAATATCATTCACAATTTGTGAAGGCTTAATTTCTTTGTTTTTTATTAAGTTGATCAAATTTTCCACAGATTCATAACGGATGGTCATCTTAAGCGTCCTCCTCATTCATGATAGATGGGACTTTAAATTGTCCATCTTCCGTCTCTTTAGCATTTTTTAATGCAAGCTCTTGAGGAATACCCTCGTCTGCTTTGTCTTCACGTAATACATTTTGTAAATCTAATACGTGATATGTTGGTTCTACTTCACTTGTATCTGCTGTATCTATATGATTAGCAAAGTTTAAAATACTTTCTAATGTTTCTTGCATCTCTGCAGTTGCATCTTCAGTAATTTCAAGTCTAGCTAAATTTGCTATATGCTCTACTTCTTCACGTGTAACTTTAGCCATTAAATAAAAGCCTCCTTTTTACTCATTCATTACAAAATTGTACCAAAATTCCGCCCAAAAATCTAAGCTTTTCGATAATAACAGTAAATTATAGTGATTTATTTTTATACTTTTCCAAAAAATATATGTTTTCACAACCCTTTTATAGCTAGGTTTTCAAGATGTGGATAAGTATTCATCACTTTTATATGTATAATAATTCTATTATTTCTATGAATATAGAATATACTCCAAAAAAATGTAAGCGTTTAACACTTAGTATCTATAGAGTAAAGTCATAAAATTACTTAACATTTACCTCGACGCTATTATGAATCCTCTTGTATAACCATTCATGTTCGAAAAGACACAAGCATGCACGTTCAAAATTGAAAAATTTTAAAACAAAAAAGAGCGGGATAGAAATCAAATTTTAAGCATTCATTGTTAGTGACTAGTATCACAGTTCCAATGATATTATCTATTGAGTCAGATTATAATTCTAATACCTAAGCTATCGCGTTTTAAAAATATGTTAAAGTAAGTTCGCTATACTAAAGTTTTTTGTATAAATTTATGTAATAAACCGATTTTGTAAAGGGCTGACGCCTAGGGGAATAGTGTGAGCGAGAGACTACAGGCTCGAGCCATACCCCAGGCAAGCATGCACTTTCAAAATCGGAAAATTTTAAAACAAAAAAGAGCGGGATAGAAATCAAATTTCAAATTTGATTTCGTATTCCCACCCTTACAAGGCTGGCTAAAAATTAGTTGTTGTTTTTATAAATATGAACTTGCGGTTCTTTATCTTCTTTTGTTTTACTAATTAGTGCTTTAGGGTTATTACCATCTTTAATGTGAATTTCATACTCATCTATATCATCGAAATATTTTCTTGCTTGTTCAGTGACATATTGTGTAATACCTATGGTTTCAGCTTTACCATAATAATCAATTGGTACATCTACAGATAATTGCTTAGCTTCTTTATTATCAAATTTAACAGTACCTACTGCTTGAGTGAAATTATTAAAATATGTTTGGAGATTATCATTAAACTGTTTGAAATCAGAGTTTAAACTTTCATCTAATTCTGCAGCTTCTCCAGATGGTAATAAAGCAGTTTTCTGTTGAATATCTTTCCATTCATTAATACGTGTTTTATCACCTTCAACTGTTGTACCAGCGATAAACTCACCAGGTATAATAGAGTTTTCTCCGGACTGTTTATAAACAGCAAAATGAATTGGAATATCTTTCAGTTCTTTATTTTCACGTAGTCTAGTAAGTATTTCTTCAGACATTTTTTTACCTTGTTTTTTAATTTCTTTGTCATCTAATTTCTTACTATAGGTCTCTCCATCTTTTTCCTTTTGGTAATAATATGTACTGTTCATCGCTAAACCAATCGTCATACCTTTAATTTTTTTACCTTTTGTATCTCCACTATTATAAAAATCTTGTTCTAAAATATTAGAAAGATATGCTGGTGAATTTTCTGCAATTTTCTCAGGATCAGTTTCACCATTATGAGATGGATTTAATCCTAAATTCTCATTTGCTTTTTTCTCTTTACGTTCGTCTTCATCCATATCATCGATTTCATCTTTAGTATATTTAGGTCCTAAATATGCGTTAATCGTATCTTTATCTAGATATTGGCCATCTTGATATAAATAATCTTCAGTTGGAAAGACTTCTTTACTTAAATCTAATAGACCACTCTCGAAATCTTCACCGTTATAACTATTTGCCATGTTTTCTTGTAATACACCGCGTGCTTTACTTTCTTTAAATGGTAATATTGTTCTGTAATTGTTTCCTGATACATTTTTATCTGTTGCTATATCTTTTACAGAACCAGAATCTTGTTGCTGCTGTTGTTGTTCATTTTCATTAGATTGTTCTTTGCTTTTCTCATCATCATTGCCACATGCTGATAATAAAAAAACTGCTGAGATGAATAGTATAACCTTCCGTTTCATGCATTATCTCCTCTATCCCTCGATTTCATTTTGCTTCTGAACAAAGTCTTCTTCTGACCATATTGCTGTACCAAATTTTTCAGCTTTTGTTAATTTAGAGCCTGCATCCTCGCCAGCGATGACTAAGTCTGTACTTTTAGTTACACTGCTCGTAACTTTTGCACCTTGAAGTTCTAACCATTTTGAAGCTTCGTTTCTAGTCATTTGATACAACTTACCAGTAAGTACAATTGTCTTGCCTTTAAAGTCTGGATGGCCTTCCAAATCACTTGTCTTTATGCCTTTATATGTCATATTAACATTTTTTTCTTTTAATTTATTAATAAGTGCACGAATATCTTCATTTTCTAAATACGTAACTACAGATTGAGCTACTTTGTGTCCGATGTCATGAATACCAACAAAATCTTCTTCAGTTACTTCGAATAATTTATCCATTGTGCCATATTTTTCAGCTATAACTTGGCTTGCCTTTACGCCAAGATGTCTGATACCTAAACCAAACAATAACTGTTCTAACGAATTGTTTTTAGACACTTCAATGGCATTGATTAAATTATCTACTTTTTTCTCTCCCATGCGGTCAAGTGGTAACAAATCTTCTTTTGTTAAGTAGAAAATATCTGCAATGTCTTTTATCTTTTCATTATCATAAAGTTGTTGAATGATTTTTGTACCTAAACCGTCGATATTCATTGCTTGTCTAGAAACAAAATGAATCATGCCTTCTACAAGTTGTGCTTGGCACTTAGGATTGATACAGCGTAAAGCAACTTCGCCCTCTATGCGTACTAATTCATGTTCACAACTTGGGCAATGTGTTGGCATATGATAAACTTCCGCGTTATCTGGACGTCTATCTAATACACTTTTAATGACTTCAGGTATAATATCCCCTGCTTTTTTAATTACTACACTGTCGCCAATTCTAATATCTTTGTCGTGAATCAAATCTTCGTTATGTAAAGAAGCGCGAGAAACAGTAGTCCCAGCAACTTTAACTGGTTCAAGAATAGCTGTAGGTGTGACTACACCTGTTCTACCTATACTTAATTCAATATCTAATAAATCTGTAATCACTTCTTCTGCTGGGAATTTATACGCAATCGCCCAACGTGGTGATTTTTGAGTGAAACCAAGCTCCTCTTGGTGCTCTACCATATTCACTTTAATTACAATACCATCAATATCATAAGGTAATGCTTCTCTTTTTTCAGTCCACTGTTCAATATATGCAATCACATCATCAATTGTTTGTACACGTTGACGTTCTTGGTTCGTTTTAAAGCCTAACTCATCTAATTCATCTAATGCTTCACTTTGTGTATTCGCATTAAATTGAGTAAAGTCATTAACACTATAAAGAAAAACACTTAGTTTACGTTTAGCTGCAAGCTTTGAATCTAATTGTCTAAGTGAACCTGCAGCAGCATTTCGTGGATTCGCAAACGCTTGTTCATCATTCTTAGCTTTTGCTTCATTTAAATTAAAAAATGATTGTCTAGGCATATACGCTTCGCCACGAACTTCAAATGTTCTAGCTTCCTTGATTTTCAAAGGAATCGCATGAATTGTTTTTAAATTTTCCGTAATATCCTCACCTGTAGTACCATCTCCACGTGTTAACCCTTGTACAAATCGGCCATTTTCATATTTCAAAGATACTGCCAAGCCATCTATTTTCAATTCACACATGTATTCTACGTCACCGATACGTTCACGTATACGTTGATCGAATTTTCTTAAGTCTTCTTCATTAAACGCGTTGCCTAAACTGAGCATCGGGGTATTATGTCTTACCTTCTCGAAAGTTGATTGGGCAGAACCGCCGACTCTTACTGTTGGAGAATCAGACGTTCGATATTCTGGGTGAGTCTCTTCAATGTCTATTAACTCATGCAACAATTTATCGTATTCACTGTCTGGCACTGATGGGTTATCTTGAACGTAGTACTCATAACTATAGCGATTTAAGCGTTGATGCAATTCGTCGACGCGTGATTGTAAATCAGCCACATTTTATTCCCCCTTTTTCTCAATTGGCGCAAATTGTGCAAGTAAGCGTTTCGGTCCTTCTGATTTAAAAATGATATCTAGTTCTACAGAACCATTTTTTTCTTTTACATTACTAACCATGCCTTCGCCCCATGATTTATGAACAACTTTGTCTCCAACTTTCCAATCGGAAGACACTTGTGCTTTTTTAGTAGCTGTAGCACGTTGGCTATAACCTCTTTTAGCTGGTTCTTTTGTTGCTGAACGGAAGCTATTGCCTTGTGTTTTAGCTTTAGATTTAGATTTAGTTTCATTTTCCAATAGATCTTCAGGTATTTCTCTTAAAAATCTAGAAGCCATATTGGATTGTGGTCGTCCAAATAACATTCTTGATGTCGCATGTGTTAAATATAATGTTTCTTCAGCACGTGTGATAGCTACATAACAAATACGTCGCTCTTCTTGCATTTCATGTTCATCATCGCTCTTAATTGCTCTAATGTGTGGGAATAAAGACTCTTCCATGCCCATGATAAATACAATCGGAAATTCTAGACCTTTAGCAGAGTGCATTGTCATCAATGTGATACCATCTTCAATTTGTGCTTCATCTATGTCTGCAACTAACGATAGATCCGTTAAGAAGTTAATTAATGACTGTTCTTCTAATGGTGTATTCTCTTCATAATCTTTTGGAACAGACATAAACTCATCGATATTTTCAAGTCTACTTCTAGATTCTAACGTTTGTTCACGTTCTAACATCTCGCGATAACCTGATTTAACTAGCACTTCTTCAACAATTTCAGTGATTTCAAGAAATTCTTGTTGTTTGATAAGGTTTTGCATCACATCATAAAAGTTAATACATTCTTGCGTTACTTTTTTAGATAATCCAATAAAGTCTACTTCAGCTAATGCATCAAACATACTCAAATCATTTTGTATTGCATAAGCTTGAATTTTATCTACAGAAGTTGGTCCAATACCACGTTTTGGAATATTTATTACACGACGCAAGCTAATATCATCATTACTGTTAGCAATGATACGTACATAACTTAATAAATCTTTAATTTCTTTTCTATCATAGAATTTTTGACCGCCAACCATTGTATAAGGGAGGTTTGATTTCATAAACGTTTCTTCAAGTACACGTGACTGTGCGTTCGTACGATATAAAATAGCCATATCTTTATATTTCTTTCCATTACGCTGATGTTTCATAATTTCGCGTACAACATATTCCGCTTCATCTCGTTCAGTTGTTGCTTCATAATAATGGATTTTATCGCCGTCTGTATTGCCCGTCCATAACCCTTTTGGTTTACGCTCTGAATTATTTTTAATCACTTCATTAGCCGCATTCAAAATATTTTTTGTAGAACGATAGTTTTGCTCTAGGAAAACCGTTTTTGCTTCTGGATAATCTTCTTCAAAAGAAAGGATATTTTGTATATCTGCGCCACGCCATCCGTAAATAGATTGATCTGAGTCACCTACAACGCAAAGGTTTTTAAATTTATTTGCAAGGAGTTTAACTAATGTATATTGCGCTTTATTCGTATCTTGGTACTCATCCACATGAATATACTGAAATTTATTTTGATAATAATCTAATACTTCTGGCACACGTTCAAATAGACGTATTGTAACCATAATCAAATCATCAAAATCTAGTGCTTCGTTTCTTGATAGTTGACGTTGATAACCTTTATAAACAGTAGCAACCATTTGTGCATGATAATCATTTGCTTCTTTTTGTGCATCTTCCGGCGTTTTTAATTCGTTTTTTAAATTACTAATAGCGCCTATAAACATTCTAGGTTCAAACTTTTTGCTATCAATATTTTCATTTTTTAATACATCTTTAATCACAGATTTTTGGTCAGTTGGATCAATAATTGTAAAATTGCGTTCTATGCCAATTCTATCTGCATCTCTTCGAAGGATTCTCACACACATAGAGTGGAATGTAGACATCCATAGCACTTGAGCTTGTTCCCCAACTAGGGTCTCAACACGTGCTTTCATCTCTTTAGCAGCTTTATTTGTAAATGTGATGGCTAATACGTTATATGGAGACACGTCTTTCTCATCAAGCAAGTAAGCTATACGATGTGTTAAGACACGTGTTTTGCCTGAACCTGCACCTGCCATTATAAGTAATGGCCCCTCTGTTGTACGTACTGCTTGGCTTTGTTCCTCATTCATCTTATTAACTAATGCGTTCATTTATGTGACTCCTTTATCTCAACTGTTTTTAATGCTTTTTCTATATCTTTATATATAATGTCTCCAACTATAATAGTGTCTGCGATTGAAGCCATTTGTTTTGCCTCGTTATAATCACTAATACCACCACCATAAAATAGTTGTGTATCTGTTAATTGATCTGCTGCTGTTTTTACTATTTCTACTTCTCCATATGTACCACTATATTCTATATACATAACTGGTAATTTGTACATATCATTAATCATTAATGCATAAGCTTCAATATCTTCCTCCGTTAAGTTTGTATTTGCTTGCGTCACTTTCGCAACTTTACTATCAGGATTAAGTACGACATAACCTTCAAATATGACTTCATCAAAATCAATTATTTGTCCGAATGACTTGAGTGCATCTAACAACATGCCATTATGATATTTAACATCTGAACTGTTTAACACTGTAGGCACGAAATAAAAGTCAAAACCAAGCATTACGCTATCTACATTTGAAATTTCCAATGCTATCGGTAATGAATATTGCATTAAGCGTTGCTTTAAATGAAAAACATTATCTTCAGTAACATCATCTGTTCCGCCTATGATAATTGCGTCTGTGTTAGATAAACAAATTGCCTCTAATTCTTCGTCAGATATTAACTTTGCAGGGTCTAATTTAAAAATATGTTTCCACTTTTTAATGTCATGCATGATATGTTACTCCTTTTTTAAACATACATATGATTATATCATTTTTAGTCTGTGAGTTCTAAAATGATGTCGAAAAAAACCACCCCAATATTTCTGAGATGATTTTTACAATTTAGTTTCCTTTTTACGGTAATGATTTAATTCAACTGGTAATAACTTTCTAAGTTTGTATCTTGGTTGTCTATAATTTTAGCTAATTCAGATCCTACATATCGCAAATGCCATGCCTCATATGCATAGCCTGTTTGATTTGATTGCCCTTTAGGATACCTAATAATAAAACCATATTTAGAAGCGTTTTGAGCTAACCAGTGCGCTTCTTTTGTATGTTCAAAATCGTCGTGGAAATCTTCAAGTGGTCTTTGTGTACCTACATCAAATGCTAACCCTGTTTGATGTTCTGAATGACCCGGTTTAGCAGTGTATTGTTTCGCAACTTTTTCCCCATCATTTTCAATATATGATTTCACTACTTTTTGTTGATCTTCATAACTTCTATAGCCACTAATATAGTTTAAATCTAGTTCTTTTTGTTCAGCTTTATCTAGCATTTCATTTAATTTACGTCTGGCTTTTTTATTTTCGCCAGGTTTATAATGTTTCGGTAATTGGTATGTTTTGTTGACAATGACATGCCCATTCACTTTCGTCACGCCTTGACTTTCAACAATAATAGGTAATGCATTTTTAGGTTCGACGATATCTGAATGCACAGGTTGTTGATGATTAGAAATTATTATAAAAGACATTCGTATGACAATACTGATAAACAATAAAGTCGCAATTACAATTATCCACTTCTTAAACACAATTATCTCCCCTCCAACATGTGTACATATAATAATATTTTCACAAAATACATATAACAATGATGCAGTTGATATGTCTCAATTACCATTCTATCACTTTACAAAACATAAAGAAGCTGCCGACAAAGTATCATACTCTATCGACAGCTAGGATTAAATTAATGTGTTAACCTTACTTCTTATATAAAATCATCTAATCAGCCGTTTCAATATTCATGCGGTCTAGAATCATAGTATAAGCATCATTACCCCATTGCAACGATCTTTTCACACGAGAAATTGTTGCAGTCGATGCACCAGATTCTTGTTCAATTGTCGCATAAGTGAAACCTTGTTTAATCATTTTTGCGACTTGTAATCGTTGTGACAATGACTGTATTTCATTAACAGTACATAAATCATCAAAGAATTCATAACATTCTTCTCTATTTTCAAGTGTCAAAACTGCATCGAACAATTCATCTAATGCTTTTCCTCTTAATTTTTCTATTTGCATTCAAAACAACCCCTGTATCTTTCAATTTAATCTCAGTTTAACGTACTAATACATTAAAGTGTAACGATTTCCCTTGAAAAATTCAATTATTCCTGGTTATTCTAAACCAGCTCTTTCAAAAATAGTGTCAACTTGGTTTAAATGGTGTTTTGGATCGAAACATTCATCTAAGTCTGCTTCAGATAATAATGTTGTAATTGAACTGTCTTGTTCAATTAAAGTTCTAAATGGTGTTTTAGTTTCCCACGACTCCATAGCCTTAGGTTGTACTTTATCATATGCTTCTTCACGTGCCAAACCTTTATTAATTAACGCTAACAATACACGTTGTGAGTAAATTAAACCAAATGTTTTATCAATATTTTCAAGCATATTATCTTCAAATACTGTCAGTCTATCAACAATATTTGTAAAACGATTCAAACCGTAATCTAATGCAATCGTGACATCTGGAAGCATAATACGTTCAGCTGAAGAATGAGAAATATCTCGTTCATGCCATAATGGCACATTTTCATAAGCTGTTGTTACATAACCTCTTATTACACGTGCAATACCTGTAATATTTTCAGAACCAATTGGGTTACGTTTGTGTGGCATTGCTGATGAACCTTTTTGTCCTTTAGCAAATGCTTCTTCTACTTCACGTGTCTCAGTTTTTTGTAAATTACGTATTTCCACGGCAAATTTCTCCATTGAAGTACCGATAAGCGCAAGTGTCGCAATATAATAAGCATGACGATCACGTTGTAGCGTTTGCGTTGATACCGGAGCTGCATCTAGACCTAAATTTTCACACACATGTGCTTCTATTTCAGGTGGTATGTTAGCAAAAGTACCTACTGCACCACTCATTTTTCCAACTTCAATTTCTTCTCTTACACGTTTAAAACGTTCTAAATTACGTTGCATTTCTGTATACCAAAGCGCCATTTTAACGCCAAATGTTGTTGGCTCAGCATGCACGCCATGTGTACGACCCATCATTAATGTATATTTGTAATCTTTTGCTTTTTTCGCTAATACTTCAATAAATCTTTCTAAATCTTTTTCAATAATGTCGTTTGCCTGTTTAATCACATAACTTAACGCAGTATCTACTACATCAGTTGAAGTTAAACCATAATGAACCCACTTACGTTCTTCACCAAGTGTTTCAGAAACTTGTCTTGTAAATGCGACTACATCATGACGTGTTTCTTGTTCAATTTCCTGTGCACGTTCAACATCAACCTTGGCGTTTTCACGTATTTTTTTGACGTCTGCCTCAGGTATATCACCTAGTTTACTCCAAGCTTCACAAGCAAGTATCTCTACTTCCAACCAAGCTTCATAGCGATTTTGATCAGTCCAAATATTAGACATTTCTTCTCTAGAATAGCGTTCAATCATTGAAATTAGCTCCTATCTTACATAAGTTTTAGTTCACAAACCTCAAAACATGTACATTTAAGTTCATTTCCACTTTAAAGTTCGTGTTTGTTCTTTTCAATACTAGTTTACCAGAATTACTTTGAAATGTATAAGCCTTTTAAGCCTACTATAGAAATTATTTAGAATCAAAGTATTAAAAAAGAGCCTGAAACATAAATACATGTATCAGACTCCCATACTTATCATTCTTGTAATTTGCCTACGAACTCAATTTCTTGTTTTAGCACCTCTACGCTGCCGTCTTTATTTTCTTTGTAAACGGGCTTTTCAAAACGTTTAACTGGTGTATAACCAGCTTCACGCATGCGACCCAAACAATCTTGAATTGACTCGTGTTCTTCGACTTTGAATTTTTGTTGTTTTTTCATATGCTTTCAACTTCATCCGTATCATATTGTTTAAGTTTTTTACTTTTAACACCTTTCGCCCAGAACCCACCATGAATCGTACGCGGTTCGTATGCGACCATAAATGCTTTTTCATCAATTTGTTTAATCGTCTCGATTAATTTAGCTTCAAAACGTCTCGGTGTAAGAATTTGTAAAATCAAGCGTTTGCCATCTCGGCCGTATGCAGTATTATGTGTCACGCCATACCCTAAATCTCTTAATTGTCTTGGTAAGTCTAACTCATACGCAGATGAAGTTACATTGACTACTGTATATCCAAGTGCTAGTTTTTCTTCAATCTTCATACCTACAATAATACCTATTGAAAAACCAAAGGCGTATGCAAGCACATTTTGGATTTGATCCAAACTAGACATTACCATACCTAAACCAATAACATATACAAGGACTTCCAAGAAGCTCACGATTGCAGCTACATAGCGATAACCTTTAAGGGTTAATATCGTTCTCATCGTTAGACACGTTACATAAGCAACGTTGATTATAAAAATGGCTAAAACCATTAACCATGGCGTAGATGTTATCACTGACATGTCCATTTTCCTTTCTGTTACATTAAATTCAAGTAATTCTATCAGTAAGTTTATATTTTGTCACTAAAAATTTTCTGTTGTAACAGTTAATTTTTGGGCCATGTGTGTCTTGTATAAGCTAGTTCTCTTTTATGCACACTCCTAACATAATGATGTTCAATAACTTCTTGTGCATCATCTGGTACCGATTTTCCCTCTAAATAATCATCTATGTGATCATAACTCACACCTAATGCCTCTTCATCTGGTAACTGTGGTTTGTCTTCTTCTAAATCTGCAGTAGGTACTTTTTCATATAAATGCTTAGGCGCTTGTAGATACTTTAATAATTGTCTACCTTGGCGTTTATTCAAACCAAATAGCGGTGCAATATCAGCAGCACCATCACCATATTTCGTATAAAAACCAGTTACACTTTCAGCCGAATGATCTGTACCAATCACTATACCTTGTTTGTTTGCAGCAATTGAAAATTGTGCTTTCATACGTTCACGTGCTTTTTCATTTCCCTTTTGAAAATCAGTAAGTAGAATGCCCGCATCTTTTAGTGACTGCACACTTTGATCTACAGCTGATTTAATATTGACCGTTACTACTTCATCTGGTTGTATGAACTTCAAAGCATCTTCAACTTCGACTGCATCCTTTTGTTCACCATATGGTAATTTAACAGCAATAAATTGGCAATGAATTTTTTCTTCTTTTAATTCATTAACAGCAATTTGACATAGTTTACCAGCTAAAGTGGAATCTTGGCCACCTGAAATACCTAGCACTAAAGATTGGATAAAAGAGTGAGATTGTACATAACCTTTAATAAATTGAATAATGCTACGCGCTTCTTGTTCACTGTCAATCATTGGTTGGACATTCATTTCTTTAACAATGATTTCTTGTAAATTACTCATTTTCTTCCATCTCCTTCACATGTTCTGCGACTTCAAATATACGTTTATGTTTATTTTCCCAACATGCTGTGCTTAAATCTACAGGATATTCTTGTGGGTTAAGATGACGCTTGTTTTCATCCCATAAATAGGTAAGATTTTCTTTCAAATAAGTTTGTGCTTCTTGTTCACTTGGTAAATCATAAACTAATTTACCATCTTTATAAATATCATGATGTAAATCTTTCGCTATAAATGATTTTATAAATTTCATCTTGTAGGTATGGACAGGATGGAAAAGTTTAAGCGGCGTCGTTTCATATGGATCTTCATGATCCAATGTAATGTAGTCCCCTTCAGCTTTGTTCGTTTTTTTATTAATGATACGGTATACCTTTTTCTTGCCTGGCGTCGTTAC
The DNA here is from genome assembly GCF_001747895.1 of Staphylococcus equorum. Taxonomy (GTDB): domain Bacteria; phylum Bacillota; class Bacilli; order Staphylococcales; family Staphylococcaceae; genus Staphylococcus; species Staphylococcus equorum_A. The sequence continues at coordinate 48,910 of NZ_LNNB01000004.1, forward strand.
TTTTTCCGCATTATTTGAGAGTTTAATACGATCAACATATGCGCCTGTACTATCTTCTACAGCAACGAGTTTGTAAACTGCACCAAGTGCTGGTTGATCATAGCCTGTAATCAATTTAGTACCTACACCCCATGAATCAACTCTTGCACCTTGGGATTTCAAACTAGTGATTGTCTGTTCATCTAAATCATTTGAAGCAATAATTTTTGCATCTGTAAATCCAGCTTCATCTAACATGCGTCGCGCTTCTTTAGAAAGGTAAGCAATATCTCCTGAATCTAATCGAATACCTACAAAATTAATTTTGTCTCCTAATTCTTTTGCAACTTTAATTGCTGTTGGAACACCAGATTTTAGCGTATGGAATGTATCTACTAAAAACACACAGTCCTTATGTCGCTCGGCGTATTTTTTAAAAGCAATATATTCATCACCATAAGTTTGTACCATTGCATGTGCGTGTGTACCAGATACTGGAATGCCAAATAACTTGCCTGCTCGTACATTACTTGTAGAATTGAAGCCACCAATGTACGAGGCTCTAGCTCCCCATAAGGCTGCGTCCGCTTCTTGCGCACGGCGTGTACCAAATTCCATTAACATATCATCCAGAGCAACTTGTCTAATTCGACTCGCCTTTGTTGTAATCAATGTATGGAAATTCACTATATTTAATAGCATCGTTTCTATTAATTGAGCTTGTATCAACGGTGCTTCTACTCGCATTAATGGTTCATTGCCAAAACAAAGCTCACCTTCATGCATTGAGCGAATATTACCTGTAAATTTCAAGTCTTTTAAATAACTCAAGAAATCCTCTTGATAGCCAATAGATTTTAAATATTCTATATCTGATTCTGAAAAATGAAATTGATTTACATATTCAATCACACGCTTTAATCCATTAAAAACCGCATAGCCACTGTCGAATGGCATATTTCTAAAATACAAATCAAAGACTGCTAATCGTTCATGAATACCATCATTCCAATAACTTTCAGCCATATTTATTTGATATAAATCATTATGCAATACTAATGTATCGTCTTCGTATTGGTACACAAAAATCTCTCCAATCAGCTTTTCTATTAGTTTAGCATAAAAGAAACGTTGTTAGCACCTGAAATACCATCCTATTTAATAGCATTCGTGCAACATTTTCAGATTGCTAATGTTCATTATTTTAAATTTTGATAAAAGTGTGACATTACTAACGACAAAGTAGTGACATTTGTAGTTTTATAATTATAAATTAACTGTAATCACTTATAATACTAAGTGAGGTGTTTATATGTTAAATGAAGCTAAATCATTTATTAAAACAATGCATAAAGAATTAAGTTACGATGAACATGCTACATTAGATAGAATTAAAGAAATTGAAATTGCTATTCAAACAAATGGCACGTATGAACATACAGTTGAAGAACTTACTTATGGTGCTAAATTGGCTTGGAGGAATTCGAATCGTTGTATTGGTCGATTTTTCTGGAATTCATTAACTGTAGCAGACGCAAGAGATATTCAAACTGAAGATGAATTTATAGCTACAATTGAAAATCACATAACAACTGCAACAAATAATGGGAAAATCAAGCCTTATATCACTATCTTTTCACAGCATCAACCACCCCAAATTTATAATAATCAACTCATCAGATATGCCGGTTATTCAGATCACGGTGACCCTGCCGAACGAAGTATAACGCAACTTGCTGAACATCTTGGATGGAAAGGAGATCATACTCACTTTGATGTCTTACCTTTAATTTATAAAATGCCTGAAGGTAATTTAAAGTATCATGTTTATAATCCGGAATTAATTAAAGAAGTTCCTATAGCCCATGACCGCTATCCAAAGTTAAAACAACTCGGTTTAAAATGGTATGCCGTTCCTATCATATCAAGTATGGATTTGAAAATTGGCGGCGTTACATATCCCACAGCACCATTCAACGGTTGGTATATGGTAAATGAGATTGCTGTTCGTAATTTTACAGATAGCTATCGTTATAATTTGCTAGAAAGTGTTGCAGATGCATTTGAATTTGATACACTTAAGAATAATTCTTTCAATAAAGATCGTGCACTTGTCGAATTGAATGATGCAGTATATCATTCCTTTAAAAATGAAGGCGTCTCTATTGTTGATCATTTGACTGCTTCTAAGCAGTTCGAACGATTTGAAAAGAAGGAAACAAAAGAAGGAAGAGATGTTACTGGTAAATGGTCATGGTTAGCACCTTCGTTATCTCCAACATTGGTGTCAAATTATCATCATGGTTATAAGAATGAAATTCGAGAGCCTAATTTCTTTTATAAGCAATCAACATCTAAGGGTTGTCCATTCCATTAAAACTCTATCCTTACACATATGAACAAGGGGTAACGTCACATGAAACTTTATTATTTAGGCCCAAAAGGGACATTTTCATACTTAGCAGCAAAACAATATAAATCAGAATCTGAAATGGATTTTGAAGCCAAATCTAACCTGTACGAAGTTGTACAATCTGTTTCTAACGATGATAACAGTATCGCCGTAGTACCAATTGAGAATTCAATTGAAGGGACGATTAATATTGTCGCAGATGCATTAACGCAACAAAATATTTTTGCGCAAGGTGAACTTCATTTAGACATTCAATTCGCGTTGTATGGTTCTCAAGATGCTACAGTAAATGATATCTCAAAAGTTTATTCTATTGCGCCTGCGATTAGTCAAACGAGCCAGTACATACAAAAGCAAGGCTTCACGTATGACTATGTAGACAGTACGATTAAAAGTTTGGAAAAAATAACTGATCACGTTGGTGCCATTGCACCTTTAGGTAGTGGCGAAGCATACGGCTATTCACCTATTGCGGAAAACATACAAGACTTTCCACATAATGTAACGCGTTTTTTAGTCGTGAGTAACCAACCGAGTAGTATCGAGGATGTAGAAGATGCGAGCGATACATTATTACTCATCACGCCTCAATTTGATAAGCCTGGTTTATTAGCAAGCATATTAAATACTTTTGTTTTATTTAATATTAACTTGTCTTGGATTGAATCTAGACCTTTAAAAACACAACTTGGAATGTATCACTTTTTTGTGCAAGCTGACACACCAATCAATGAAGACTTGGCCAAAGTTATTAAAATTTTAAACACATTAGACTTCCAAGTTTCAATTATTGGTTCATTCAATAAATTAAGTTAAGTTTATTTTTACGTAAATCAATTAGACAAACCAAAAACCCTCCATTCATTATTTAGAAATGGAGGGTTTTATTTATCTATATAATTATTTAAGTGGCAATGGCTTAGTTACATCTATACCTAATACTGGTGGTACTAGGAAGTAAACAACGAGTACAATAACTATAATACTCAGTATGTTTACCCAAAAGCCGACTGATGCCATTCTTTTAATACTAATACGTCCTGTACCAAATACAATCGCATTCGGTGGCGTCCCTACTGGAAGCATATATGCACAGTTTGCCGCCATAGCTGCAGGCACCATCAGTAATAATGGATGAACGTTTACAGCAACAGATAACGTTGCAAGAATTGGTAAAATCATCGTTGCAGTCGCAGTATTAGATGTGATTTCAGTTAAGAATAGTACAAATACGGTAATGACTATAACGATAATTAAAGGACTTACACCTTCTATCAATTTCAATTGCTCGCCAAGCCACTCTGCTAAACCACTTGATGATATCCCTTCCGCTAACGCTAGCCCCCCACCAAAGAGAACTAATACGCCCCACGGTAAATCTTTAGCCACGTCCCAATCTATAATTCGTTTGTGTTGTGCTTTGTTTTTCGCAGGAATTAAAAATAGTAAGACTGCGATAATCATGGCTATGGTTCCATCTTCTATTTCTGAAGTGTATGTCCAATTTTTCAATAAAAACTCTCTACTTATCCACAAGAAACTGGCAAGCAAGAACACGATTAAAACTATTTTCTCTTCGTATTTCATCTTACCTAATTCATGTAATTTCCTTTTAATTAACGCTTTACCACCTGGTAATGCTTTCATATCATGTCTAAATGCGATATATCGTATGTATGCCCAAACTAATAATAATAAAACAATAACTGTTGGCACACCAATAATCATCCATTTAGCAAAACTAATTTCTTCACCAAATGCAGATTGATATTGTCCCTTTAATATAATTAAAGGTGGCGTCCCAATTAATGTTCCAAGCCCACCGATTGTACCGGCATAACCAATTGCTAAAACTATAGATTGTTCAAACTTAGTGATACTTGAATCTTTGATGTCCTTACTTTTCAATTCACTTGCTTCTTTAATAATTGCTAAGCCAATCGGAATCATAATCATAACAGCAGCTGTGTTCGACACAAACATAGATAAAAAAGCAGTCGAAATCATGAATCCTAGTAAAATCTTTCCTGTACTTGTGCCTAATGTATTGATGATAACTAAAGCAACACGGGTATGTAAATTCCATCTTTCCATGGCAATGGCTAAAATAAAGCCGCCTAAGAATAAAAAGATAATATCATTACCATATTGTGATGAAACTTCTTCTGGGCTTAATACATGCCCAATTGGCATCAATATTAATGGTAATAAACTTGTTGCTGCAATCGGAATGGCTTCAGTAATCCACCACGTTGCAATCCAAAGTGTTGTTGCTAAAACAAATATACCTTTACTTGATAAACCTTCAGGCTGTAAAAATAGTAAAGTTAAAATAAATAATAGCGGCCCCAATATTAAACCAATTAATTGACTAGTATTATAAGACTTATTTTCTTTCTTATTAGAAAAAAACATTAAATAATGTGACCTTCTCATATCCCCTTTGTTCAAATCATTCGTCCCCCTCTAAAGCTACTTTTCTGAATATTCATAACATTTCTTAGTTTATAACATAATATAATCCTAATGAAATATCAATGCTAAACCGCTTACATATAAAGTCTTTACGGTGTCAACGTAGCATTGTAATCATGTTTAATTAAACTTAACAATATTTTAAATTTTATCACCATAAGATAAAAATAAATTCTTAGTGTCCTTTAAATACATTTTGGGTGGCCATTCATCAAATTCATTTTGAGCAATAAGTATATTTTTATGTTTTATATTATTATAACTTTGAATCCGAACTGCATATTTCTCCATCGTTCCAATAAATTTATTTTGATAAATATTTAAATTACTCCCAGCTTGAGTTGATCTTTGTTTCCCTTTTAAATCTTTTGCATTTTTACCATCTTTAACTGCTAAAAAACGAACACCACCAGCACAGTTTTTAAAAATATTATGATGAATATACGTATCTTTATATTTTAAAGGTGTTAGTGCATATTGCTTTATCTCTTCAAACGTATTAAAACGAATATGAATATTTTGATAAAATTGATTATAGCGACTTGCATGAGAACCAATCGCCCTGTTCCATGACTGCATCGTAGGCGTATCTGAATTGCCAAAATAACAATTTTCTATTATTACATTTTTTGTAATCGTTCCGTCTGTCGTCCCAAATTTAGGGAAAGCACCTGGTACTTGAATATCTAACTGAATTGCTTCTGAAAACGTTCTTGTTCCATCACTATCATTGAATCCTAAAAATTTACAATTATTTATATATAATCCATTAACTCCACATGCATCCAATCCATGGCCACCTATAATGTCTTTAAAGGTCACATCGACGATTTGAATATCTTGGGCATGTCCCATACACATTGCTGTATTATTATATGGGAATGCATAGCCATTCATATCAAATGTTCCTCCTGCAATATAAATATGGCTATTGCCGTTATAACCATAATAAGGTTTAAACCTTCTACCATTTTTGAGTAATGCATCTTTCCCACATCTTTTAAGGACTGCGCCTTCATCTAGCAATAATGTTGTAGACTCATAAATAACCAATGACTTGCGTATATGAAATTCACCTTTAGGTACATATATCGTTGTCGAAGGATGTTTTTTTGCATAATTCAATGCACGTTGCATTGCTCGTGTATCTGCGCTTTTACTTTCACCTTTTAATCCAAATTGCTTTGCATTAATCATCATAGGATAATCCCTCTCTTTCTCAATACTTTATAATAAACTTAACTGAGGATTTTCAAACGCGCTTGTTGTAGCTTTATTGATTTATCTACTTAGTATATAATACTTATTATCTTTAATATTAGGAGTGTTCGCAAATTATGAAAAAAAGTGCACTTATTGTAGTGGATTATTCAAATGATTTTGTTGCAGATAATGGAAAAATGACTTGTGGCATTCCAGGCCAACAAATTGAACATTATATTGTGGAAAGAATTGAAGCATATAATAAAAAACAACAGAATATTTTCTTTATGATGGATTTACATTTTGAAGAAAATAGTTATCATCCTGAGAACAAGCTCTTCCCTCCTCACAATATTCTAGGAACATCTGGGAGAGAACTTTACGGCAAAGTAAATGATATCTATCAAAATATATTATTTAATGATCACATACATTTTTTAGATAAAACACGTTATGATGCTTTTTGTGGTACTTCGTTAGATATTTTGCTACGAGAAAGAAATGTAACACATTTAGAAATTGTTGGTGTATGTACCGATATTTGTGTATTACATACAGCGATTACTGCCTATAATTTAGGTTATTCCATTAGTATTTCACATAAAGGCGTTGCTTCATTTAATCCAACGGGCCATGATTGGGCTTTAGATCATTTTAAAAATTCCTTAGGTGCTGAAGTAGAATAACTATGCAAACTCATGATAAAATAATATTAACTATATAAATAAGGAGAATTTAGATATGGCAAAAACTTATATTTTCGGACATAAAAATCCAGATACAGATGCTATTGCATCTGCCATCATCATGGCAGATTTTGAACAACAAACAGGTAATTCGGAGGCTGCGTCTTACCGTTTAGGCGAAATAGGTCCTGAGACGCAATTTGCTTTAGATCATTTCAAAGTAGAAGCGCCAGAATTACTTAACGATAATCTAGCTGATCAAAATGTTATTTTAGTTGACCATAATGAATTCCAACAAAGCGCAGATTCAATTGCTGACGCTACAATTCAGCATGTCGTAGATCACCACAGAATTTCTAATTTTGAAACTGCAGCGCCTTTATATTACCGTGCTGAACCAGTCGGCTGTACAGCAACAATTTTATACAAAATGTATAAAGAACGCGGCTTTGAAATTAAACCTGAAATTGCTGGCTTAATGATTTCTGCAATTATCTCAGATAGTTTATTATTCAAATCACCTACATGTACTGAAGAAGATGTACAAGCTGCAGAAGCATTGAAAGCGATCGCCAATGTTGACTTAGAATCTTACGGTTTAGATATGTTAAAAGCAGGTGCTTCTACAACAGACAAATCAATTTCAGATATCTTATCTATGGATGCAAAATCTTTCAACATGGGAGATTATTCAACTCATATCGGACAAGTTAATACTGTGGATATTGATGAAGTCTTTGCACGTCAAGAAGAATTAACAAAAGCTATGTTAGAAGCAAGTGCAAATGAAAAATATGATTTATTTGTATTAGTCGTGACTGACATCATTAATAGTGATTCTAAAATTTTAGTAGTGGGACCTGAAACAGACAAAGTAGGTAAAGCTTTCAATGTTGAACTTGAAAACAATACTGCATTCTTACCTGGTGTAGTTTCACGTAAAAAACAAGTTGTACCACAAATTACAGAAGCTTTAAACGAAGTCGTTTAATATTATATGATAAACACTGAGTGGACAAGAAACTAAACACCTAACCGCTCAGTATTCTGGAACATAGTAAATATGTTCCAGTTTTTTATCCATTTCCATAAGCATAGCGATATCTCATACTAGGAGGAATATCATTGAATTCAATAGAGCAAACTTTCCATAATAGTAAACAATATTTTAATACTCACGAAACCAAAGATCTTAAGTTTAGAAAAAAACAACTCAAACTGTTGGGTAAAAGTATTAAAAATCATGAAAATGAATTACTCGACGCACTTCAAAAAGATTTAGGAAAAAACAAAGTGGAAGCTTATGCAACCGAGATTGGATTCACTTTAAAAAGCATTAAGTCAGCACGCAAAGAACTTAAAAATTGGGCGAAAAGAAAACAAGTGAACACGCCCCTTTACTTATTCCCTACTAAAAGTTATATCATGAAAGAGCCTTATGGTACTGTCTTAATTATCGGACCTTTTAATTATCCTTTCCAATTACTTATTGAACCATTAATTGGCGCAATAGCAGCGGGAAATACAGCTATACTTAAACCGTCAGAATTTACACCACACGTTGCAGATATAGTACAACAAATTATTGAAGATGTATTCAACACTGAATATATTAGTGTATGCCAAGGCGACGCAGAGACTACACAATCACTTATACATTTACCTTTTGATTATGTCTTTTTCACTGGCAGCGAAAAAGTAGGACGTATTGTCTATCGTGCAGCTAGCGAAAACTTAACACCCGTTACTTTAGAATTAGGAGGTAAATCTCCTGCGATTGTAGATGAGTCAGCAAATATCAAAGTAGCGAGTGAACGCATTTGTTTCGGGAAATTTACGAACGCTGGTCAAACTTGTGTGTCGCCAGACTATATTTTAGTTAACCGAAAAGTCAAAAGCCAACTCATCGCGGCACTCAAAAATACAATCACTGAATTTTACGGTAAATCTATACAAGATAGCCCAGATTTCGGTCGTATCATTAATCAAAAACATTTCGATCGTTTAGACCATTTATTAAATGTTCATAAAACAGAAATTGCATTTGGTGGTCAATCTGATGCAGACGATAAATACATCGCTCCAACCATTTTAGATGGTATTACTTTCGATGCTAAAATAATGGAAGATGAGATTTTCGGCCCTATTTTACCAATCATTCCGTATGATGATTTTGATGAAGCGATTGATTTAATACGTACTAAACCTAAGCCACTCAGCTTATATTTATTTAGCGAAGATGAAAATGTAACAGAACGTGTACTTCATGAAATTTCATTTGGTGGCGGTGCGATTAATGATACGTTGATGCACCTCGCAAATCCAAACTTACCTTTTGGTGGTGTCGGTGCATCGGGTATTGGACAATATCATGGTAAATATAGTTTTGATACGTTTAGTCACGATAAATCTTATGTGTTTAAATCTACAAGGCTTGAATCAAGTCTCATATTCCCACCATACAAAGGGAAATTTAAATACATCAAAACATTTTTCAACAAATAGAAAATCACCTAGTATGGTAATGTATTATCCATACTAGGTGATTTTTTAATTTTTTTCAGTTGTCTTTATTTTAAAAATTGTACACAAACGCCCTCTGGTGCTGATTCGTGATGATCAACTTTTTCTAATTCTCCCGTAATTTTATCACGTTTGAAAACCGTCAATGTATAGTCACCTTCTTGGTGTGCACAAACTAAGAAATCATCTGAGTCAGTAATGTTGAAATCACGGGGGAATTCACCACCACTTGATACAATATCAACAAATGAAATCGTTGAACCATCATCACTTACTTTAAAAATAGCAATACTATCGTGCCCTCTATTCGTGATGTATAAGAATTTTTGATCGTGTGACTGTCTTACTGCTGCTAATTTTGTATCACCTTCAAAATTTTCAGGAATTGTTGAATGTCGTTGGATTTCTGTGAATTTTCCATCCTCATATTTTACTGTACTTACGACATTTGATAACTCATGGACAACATAAGCAAACTTCCCATTTTCATGAAAAGCAATATGTCTTGGTCCGTCCCCTGGTTCAAAATCACTCACCGCATGTTCACTAAAACCATGATTATTAAATTCGTATGTTACTATTTTATCTGTACCTAAATCGATTGCAACTACATATTTTTCATCTGGTGTTGTACTGATAAAATGCACATGTGGCTGATCTTGTCTTTCGTGTGGTCCAGTTGGATAATTGTGCTCTAACTCTTGAATTAAACGTATGATTTCACCTGTTTCAGGGTTCGCTTCATATAAGCGCGCTAACCCAGCACCGTAAACAGACTCAAAAACAAACTTTCCGTCTGGCGACACATCTACATAACAGCCGCTACCCTTTGTAGAAGCGAGGCATTTATTAATTAAACTGAGTTTACCATCTTCTTCTATTTTAAGACTAGCAACACCGCAATTATCTCCTTCACGTGTTACAGCATATAAAAATGAATTATGTTGATTTACATAAGTTGATGCTTCTAATTCATATCCTGTTTCAACTTCTGTTACGCTTCCAGTTTGTTCATCTAATTCAAAACGATAAACGCCTTTGCCCTCTTTTTTCGTATACGTACCAATATAACCTGTTGTCGTCATGTAAACCCCTCCATATTGTTATAGTTTCATTTTAATAAATATCTATACTAAATGACAATATAATGATTATTGCCACTTTCTATCAAAGTACAATTAAACTTTTCATGCTTTATTAATTTAAAAAAAGAAAAACTTCTTGCAATAATACGAACATATGTTCTATTATTGTATTGAGGTGATTTTATGATTCCGGAAAAGTATCAAAATGAAAATGACTATAGAAATATACCAAGAGAATTTCTTAATGCCAATATCCCGCAAGGTCGTGGCATGGTTAAATGGGCGCCATTTGCTACTTTGCCAGAACAATTCGAAACAATTCAACAATATTTAGTAGATCAAAATAAAATTGACCGTCCTATATTATCCGACGATCAATTAAATGAATTAAATTTACAGCTTCATCAAGCGTTACATACAGACTCCTATATTTATATTGAATACTATCAAGCAGGTTGGTTGGAAACGACTCATATAAAAATTAAAAATATAGATATGACTCATATGTTTTTAGAAGGTTACCCAATCCATACACAGGAAACAATTCAACTTTCATTATTTGATATAACTAGAATAACTCAAGACAATAGTTAACTGCTTTTCTATACTTGCGGCGCAAGTTTACTGTTCGCAGTCTTCTTGACTGCATAAGCCACCGTAACAACTTCGGTGAACGGATTTACTGTTCGCAGTCTTCTCGACTGCATAAGCCACCGTAACAACTTCGTTGAACGGATTTACTGTTCGCAGTCTTCTCGACTGCATATGCCACCGTAACAACTTCGGTGAACGGATTTATTGTTCGCAGTCTTCTCGACTGCATATGCCACCGTAACAACTTCGGTGAACGGATTTATTGTTCGCAGTCTTCTTGACTGCATAAGCCACCGTAACAACTTCGGTGAACGGATTTACTGTTCGCAGTCTTCTCGACTGCATATGCCACCGTAACAACTTCGGTGAACGGATTTACTGTTCGCAGTCTTCTCGACTGCATAAGCCACCGTAACAACTTCGGTGAACGGTGGCTAAAAAAAAATACTGCCAACGAAAGCCTAAAGGCTTTGTCGACAGTATGGGAACACTCTAAAGTGTTCTATTAATAACTTAATTATTCGTTTCAATATCTGAAACAATTTCTTTTGTTTTACTTTCAATATCTTCGAAGTCTTTTTTAAAGATATAAGCGAAAACTACTGCACCAACACCTGCTGCTAATGACACAGTAAGAATTGTACCTAATACAAATTTAAATAAACCTTTAATAAAATTACACATTCTGATTCACCTCAATAAATTATTAACATATCTATCAATAATGATAGCATACTTGAAAGCATCAATAAATATATACCCACTTTTCATTTCTTTAATCTAAATATTAAAAAGTGGATTTATGATATTATTGGAGTAATGCAAAATCAATAAATTTTAGTCAATATGTCTTATTTATTTTAACATTTTCTTCTCATCAGAATAAAGATAGATGTTATATTTATTATTAATATAAGTAAAAAAAGGGCTAATATCGTTAAATATTAGCCAATTCAATGTTAGTTATTCTCATCTTATTGACCCCACCAAGTGGAGACTGCATCTTTGAAAGCATCATAATAATTTGACATAATAATCACCTCATTGAATTTGTCTATCTGATCGTCCCTTGATGTTAACTCAAGCATAACTATTGGTCATACGTAATGCAATTAACAGAGCGTTACAATGAAGTTACATTTTTGTAAGATTACACACATAAATAGGAGTTTTAAACTATGCAATCAGTAAAATCAGACATCTTAACACATCGAGGTTCACACTTTGATTTAGGTGTACAAACAGCACAGTGGATGCAACAAACCCCCTTACTCAAAAACAGAGAGAAAGAATGGAAAAAACGTATGCCCCGCTTTGATATCCATATCAAAGAAACATATGACATTTTCCAAACGTACGCTCCGCAAATTTGGGAAGAAATTAGAGGCATGCAAGAAGTACTTAATCTGCCTACCCGACAAATGATTCTTAACTTTGCACACTATCGATTTACACCATTGAAGAACAGTGGCTGTACGGTCTTTTTAGGCCAGGACTATATGGTGCGAAATTATGATTATCACCCTGCAACTTATGATGGTCGTTACTTATTGTTCCAACCTACTGATGGCGGATTAGCGCAAATAGGCCCTACATCACGTGTAACCGGGAGAATGGATGGTATGAATGAATCTGGTCTATCCATGGGCTACAACTTCATGCACAGAAAGCACCCAGGTGATGGTTTCGTCTGCTATATGGTCGGCAGGCTTATATTACAATATTGTAAAGATGTACCTGAGGCCATACAATTACTAAAAGAACTTCCGCATAGAAGCTCATTTAGCTACATTGTCATGGACAAACATTTGAATCATGCGATTATCGAAGTTTCTCCTCGCTCCGTTGATGTGCGTTACGATCGTACTTGTACGAATCATTTCAAATTATTAACACATGAGAATAGAAATTTTACAAAAGAATCTAAAGAACGATTAAATCGACTCCTTAAAAAAGCACCCGCATCACTAGATAAAATGAGCGCATTTAATTTATTCAATAATCCGGAATATGAAATTTATAGTAAATTATTTAAAAGCTGGTCTGGGACCATTCATACAAGTATGTATGAACCTCAATCATTAACAGCGCATATCACTTTAGGCGAAAATAAAGCACCTACCGTAATAGACTTTGGCAAATGGCTCGATGGCGAATCATTAGATATTACTTCAATTAACGGGCATCTTGACACTGATTTAACCTTTGCCACTTATTAATATTTGTCATTTTAAATCATTTATATTATAAAAAGAGCCAGAAAGTACTTAATTAAATGTACTTCCTGGCTTTCTCTATTCATGTCAACATAGAGTTAATTTATATAAATGTCCCCATGATCCGTATAGAACTCTAAAATATGCTTTCCTGCCCCTACTTTATTATCTTTAAAATTGTTGTTGATAACTTTAGAAGTCCCATCAGATGGATTCAATTTTAGCAATGTATCTTGAGGGTCATCATCATATGACATGAAAATATCACCATATTGTGTAGAGGCTCTAAAATGTGATGCAATATCCATTCGACTCAAATCAATTTTGCCGTGGTCAGCTAACAACACCGACTTTTCAATTAATGATTTTTTACTCGTTATACTCGCCTGTTTCGTTTTAATATTCGCATTAGTAATTCGGCTGTGCTTTATATCAAGCGGTGAACTCACACCTCTATAATACAGTTTGTCTAACACTACATCACTTAAAAACACACGTGCTCCGCCAGTAGCCTTCATTGAAATATGTGCATCTTTTGCATTGATACTATCAATATTTATAATATTCGTCTTACTAGATACATCTAAATGATTTAGTTTTTTATCTGGCACAGTCACTACCATCTCATCATCAAACTGTCTAAACGGATTAAAATTCAATCCATAATGATCTTCTGTATTATCAGTCTCATGAACATGTAGTGTCTTGTTTTTATTCGTAATATCAATATTCTTTTTCCCTTTATAGGTCACTGAAAATTTGTCACCTTGCTTAACCTGAACCTTACTATTTTGGCTATCTAGGTTTAAATTTTCTATATCTTTATCATTAACTTCTTTATTCACAGAATTGAGTTGGTTGTTTTGTTTTTCAAATCCAAACCAAGCGACACAAGCTAAAAGAAAGCACACGATAAATAATGTTAAGCCGCTAAAAAATAACTTCTTCATTCGACTGCACTTCCTTTAATTGTTTTAATATTCCAACGTAAATATTTTAAAATCACTCGATAAACAAATTGAGCAAATTTTGCAATAATGACAAATAATAAAAGACCTAATCCTGTATACGAAATGGCAAATAAATAGTTACTTATGGCAAAACTAAAATTATCATTAATTATGCCGTTGATAATCAATAATAGTGGACTAAGTGCGAAAAATAATGCAACAAGTAATAGTACAAACATGAAAATGCCAACAAATATCATAGGGATTAAAATAATGATTAATGATAATATTCCCATACCCAGAGATGCCATAATTGCTCTCACAATTGTATTTATATTAGGACGAAACTCCGCAGACACAATCGCATTTCTCGCCATAAGCTCTTTGCCTATCTTTTTAGGAGATTCAAGTGCTCCAATGATTTGATATTCATTTTTCCCTTCACTTTCTTGATCAAAAAAATATTCCTCATATTCATACATCACTTTATCGCGTTCACTTCTTGGTAATTTATCTAATTCTTGCTCTAATTCATTTAAAAAAGTGATTTTATCCAAAATATCTACCGCCATTCAAACTTAAGTTTCGAAGCAAAACGTATATGTAAAATCAAAAATGACATGCCCTATAGGAATGTCATTTTTAATTTTTATATCTTGTGTATTTCAATTTTCTTTATTTTATCATGTTTATAAATAATAAATAACTTTATTTGATTTTTCTTATCTTTATATATTATAGCATTAAAGCCTTTGCGCAACTTTTTTTGTTTATAATGTGTTCCTAGTGTCTGTGTAACTTCTCCAACATTATTATTGATCGTTCCATTAAAATTAGTTTGCACTCTAGTATCGCCAGTTAAGGTTATACCTTTAAGTTGAGAATCCTTTTTATTCACTTTGAAAATTAAATTAGGATGCTCTCTTTTTGAATAAAGACGATGTCTTTTTAAAATGACTTCATCTTTTTCAACGTATTCACTAATATTAATTTCAGACCCTATTTTGACACGATCAATGGATAGTTTTGATAAATCGGTCGAGTGTTCTTGCTTTATATAATTAACTAAAAATACTGTCACAGTAGCTATTGTTATACACGCAAAAAATATAAGTCGCTTATGTAGTTTATGCATTTTCAATGTTGTCACCACACTCTACTTTACTTATTAAATATAGCATAGGTATTTGTCACTTTCATCCCTGAAGAAATCTTAAAACATATTACTTTTATATGTATTAATAATTTTCTTTCATATTAAAATATTGATATAATAATATCTAATCAATTAAAGGGGGAACTATTATGACAAGTTTAGAAACTTATTTCAAAAACAGTCAACCGCTTGATCAATATATTGAAGCTATGACTGAAAACAAAGAGAATTTACTATCAATATATCATTCATTCTCAGCACCAGAGGATGATAGTCGTCTTGAAAAAATTAAAGCATCAAACTATAGCAAAGTTCTAGTTATCACTGAAGACTGGTGTGGAGATGCTATGATGAACGTGCCTATTCTTAAACATATTAGTGAAAGATTAAATATAGAAGCTCGTGTCTTTCATCGTGATGAAAACACTGACTTAATCGATCAATACTTAACAAATGGTACTGCGAGATCTATACCTATATTTGTATTTTTAAATGATGATTTTGAACAGCAAACAGTTTGGGGACCTCGTGCAAGACAAGTTCAACATTTTGTAGAGGAAACGCGTTCCAAACTTCCTGCAAAAGATGATCCTACATTTGAAGATAAATCGTCTGAATCATATGCAATTATTTCTAATCGCTTTAAAACAGACTCACAAATGTGGAAATATGTTTATGATTCAATTTTAGATAAACTAATTATAAATTAATAAAAGACGTATGAATTAAGGTGTTATAACCGTTAATTCATACGTCTCTTTTTTTATGACTCAATCTTCGGTTATCTTTATTTTAAATATCTTTTTTAGATACATAGAATATATTAACTACGAATAATACTACAATCGATGCTGAAGTAATAAACCACTGCCAATTAGAGAATGTGTAATCACCAGTTGTCGTTTTAGAAGTTAAGTAACTAAATGGAATATATTTCAAGGCATCTTGAATATTGTCACCAAATTTAGGAATCATAGGTATAAATGGTTCAGCAAAAGGAACAAGTAATATTAAGAATATACCTAGAGTAAAGATTAATGCTGTTTTTGGTACAACTAATGAAAATAAATATAATAATAATCCAAAGAATAAATGGAATAGAATGAAGAACCAAAGTAATTCAAAGATTTTATCAACTTCTATATTTTTACCATCAACAATTTGTTCTACGATTAATACAAAACCAACAAGTATTGCTGTAATAATTATGGCGATTAGTATAATTGAAATCACTTTTGCGATAACATAACCCACACGACTTGATGTTTTATTCATATATAATTGAATCGTACCTTGTGAAATATCACGGGTGATTGTCTTGATTACAAATAGTAAGCCCATGATAGAAAAGAACCAACTACCAATAGAAAGTAGCATATTGCCGTCTATTTTATCAGATTGCTGAACAAATAGAACTGTAAATCCAATTAACGGAAGTATTGTTAAGAGTAATGCTAAATACGTTAATGGGCTTCTAATAATGCTATAAATGTCATATTTCACGAGTTGTAAACTATTCATTATTGGCCACCTTTCTGATTAATATTGAAGTAAGTATCACGTAAAGAACTCTTGCGTGTTTCAATAAATTCAGGGAAAATATCGATATTGGATAAACCTTTAAGCACTTTTTGATAACTTGATTGTGCTTTAATAATGATTTCTCCATTTTCTCTCTTAGATTGAATCACATCGAAATTTTCATTTAAATATTCTAAAGCATTATTAAAATTATTTTGTTCTATGATTAAAACTGTAGAATCCGTTGGTGCCCCTTCTTTCATATCAACATCTTGAACAAAATTACCATCACGTAAAAATACTGCTCTATCGCAAATTAATTCAATATCCTCAAGTTTATGACTAGAAATCAAAATTTTCATATCCAGTTCTTGCACAAGTGATTGAATTGTTTTCAATACATCAATTGATCCGTCAGGGTCCATACCATTTGTTGGCTCATCTAAAATAAGGTACTTGGGCTTGTTCATTAATGAAACAGCAATAGCTAGCTTTTGTTTCATTCCCATTGAATACTTTTTAACTTTTTTCTTCACATAAGGTCTCATACCAAAGGCATCAATGATTTGGTTTGCATATTTTTTATCAAACCCCTTACCTAATACATTGGCAAATAATTTCAAATTATATAAACCTGATTTATTATCATACAATTTAGGATGTTCAATAAGGTAACCGATATTGTCTTTATTACCTATCTTTACCTCCCCTTTGTATTTGATAATATTTCCGTTCATGACTTTCATTAATGTTGTTTTACCGACACCATTTTTACCAATTAAACCTACAATTTGGCTTTGTCCAAAATCAAAATTAATATGATCTAAAACATTGTTATTGCCATACGTTTTTGTTATATCTTTTAATTCCATAAATGCGCCTCCTTTTATTATTAAATTAATTTTTTATATTGAATGATGTAGCTAGCTACAAAGCAAAAAATACTTAAAGTTAAAAATCCATAGTTAAAAATAGTTTCAAAATAATTTAATATACCCAGACTATAATTAAATAATGTACATATTCCAACTACAAGTAGCACGATTATGACAGGTATTAAAATAACCATCGTAAGTAAATAAATGATATAAGAAATGTAATCAGATTTTTGTTCTGTATATTTTTTAAAAGCTATAGGTACTGCAAAGAAATTTACTGCAATGTATGAGAATGGCATTGAAATATTAAAATCAATATTACTTGTTGATACATGAGAATTCGGCATTGTATATAAAGATAATATTGCTGCCCCAACTAATGTAAAAATAATAACTGTTAAATAATTAGCATTCAATAATGACTTTTTAGAAACCGGTAAACTTCCAAAAAAGTCATAAGCCATTCTGTGCCCAAGCTTACTATTAAAACGAAAAACATGTCCAGAATCTAGTATAGAAACAAAAAGTAATATCATCGCAACTGCAGAATATAACGCATTAGTAAAAATACTATTAGGTATTATGATTAATTGCAGTGGGGAAAACAATAATAAGATTGCATATATTACGATTGTCCATTTACGTAATTTTAAATTTCTAATAAGTAAATTTTTCATCTAATGCCCCCAGTTGTTAAGTCTCATAATTTTTTTGTTCAGTTTTCTGGGTTCCTTTTTCAAGGTAAACCATTAAATCTTCAATCGTTGGCTTAGTTATTGCAACCTTGTTTCCAAAAATTTCATTAAATATATTAGCATGTTCTGTAAGTGCGATATATCCAGTTTTGTTTTCTTCTATATAGTGTGTTAATTGAATTAATTCTTCATCCAATTGCTGCATGTCACCTTTAACTACTTTGAATCTATTCAAAATGTCATCCAAAAATTGATTCAGTACAATTTCACCATCTTTTAAATACACTAAGTAATCAGCGATTTTTTCTAAATCAGAAATGATATGAGTAGAAATAAATACTGTTTTCTTTTCATCAATGAGTTCTTTTTGAATTACATCCAAAACTTCGTTTCGAACGATTGGATCTAATCCTGATGTTGGCTCATCTAGAATAAATAATTCAGCATGATGACTAAAAGCAATAGCAATAGACAACTTCATCTTCATACCAGTTGAGAATGTTTTGATCTTCCGCTTATAAGGTAAATCAAATTTTTCAAGATAATATGTAAATAACTGATGGTCCCATGTACTATAAAATGGTGAAACATACTGTTCAATTTTTTGGATATTCCATTTATCATTGAGGTACAATTCGGAATAAACGAAACCAATTTTATTTTTAATAGCTTCAGGGCGTGCTTTCATTTTTTGATTAAAGATTAAAACATCTCCGCCATCAGGCTCAATTAAATCCATAATCATTCTAATAATGGTCGTTTTACCTACACCATTTGCACCAATAAATCCAGTTATAAATCCTTGAGGAACACGAAAACTAATATCATTTAACTTGAATTCTTTATACTGATAATTTACAGCATTTAATTCGATTGCGTTCATTCATCGTCCTCCTCAAAAATCATTTCTAAGATTTCTTGTAATTCTGAAAGTGGCATGCCTATAGTTTTTGCTTCTTTGCTTATTGATTTAGCCATTGTTTCAATCACCATGAACTGTTTTTCTTTTAAAATTGAACTATCTTGCTCTTTCACATATGTACCCTTACCTCTAATAGTAAAGACAAAACCATCTTTTTCTAAATCTTCATATGCGCGCTTTGTAGTTATAACGCTAACGCTCAAATCATGTGCTAATTCCCTCATCGAAGGTAAGTGTTCACCAGGAGCAACGTATCCTTTTAAAATATTTTCTTTGATTTGTTGCTTAATCTGTTCATAGATTGGCTGTTCACCACTATTTTTCAAAAGTATTTTCATGGACGTCCTCCCTTACAACTGTATATACACACTATATACAATGTATACACACTTGTAAAGTATAAATTTATTCAAACACCCATATAATTACTCATTGAAAGGGACGAGTTAACATAAAAAAGCTATAAGTAAGATTTTGCATATCGCTTCATCTCACTTATAGCTTGTTCTAACAATGTTACTTATTTTGTTTATCTTTTTTCTTACGCTTATTATTACGATCAATAAAAGCGCAAATCATAAACATAATTGCAGCAATTAATAATTTAACACCAGAATCTTCATGACCTATGGCCTGTAAATAATAGCCTACAACGAGTAATATCATTGCCATTATGACAAATATTTTGGTTAAATGTTTCACTCTCTTCACCTCAAACAATATCATTGTACCAAACTTTGGCATTAATTTCTAAAAGCAATTTATTTAAAAAAATTCTTGATACTTATGTATTTGTTTTTATGATTTATATTTAAATATATTGTTTGCAGTCTATTACCTATGATGATAAAATTGTAATTGTATCCACGGATTATACTACACAACCCCAAGTCTGCGTCATCAGGCTTGGGGTTTTTTGTGTAAGGCCACCTATTTGTCTTTCCATTTATTCTCTAACCAAACACGGAATACAACAAGTAAGCTACCTGTTAATAAAGTTGCAATCATTTCTTGCCACCACGCTATCATACTACACCTCCCACAGAAAAAAGTGCCATGTAGGATTTTTGATGGCCTATCCGTATTCTAACATAAAACAGAACGTACGTTCGTATAAATAGTTAAATTTTGAAATTTTCTGTCTAAAACAGTCACAAGACTTTAATTTTAAGCTATTTCAAGATAATATAAGGTTATCATTGAAAAAGTAAAGAGAGGTTGACCAACTATGAATCCTTTAGCTTTAGATTTAAACGAACAATTATCTAAATCAAATCCAGAAGTTGCAGACATGCTTTCCGACCTAGGAAAATTAATGTATTACCCGAAAGGTATATTATCCCAATCCGCGGAAGCAAAATCGACACAATATAATGCCACGATAGGAATGGCAACATATAAAGATAGCAAGATGTACGCAAATACTTTAAATGATATCTTCGATCATTTAGAACCCGATGAAATCTTCCCTTATGCCCCACCACAAGGTTTAGAATCTCTTCGTGATTTATGGCAACAAAAAACATTAAAAGAAAATCCAGATTTAGATGCAAAAGACATGACAAGACCTATCCTTACGAATGCTTTAACACATGGCTTATCATTAGTCGGTGACATGTTCGTCGATAGTGGTGATACACTCTTACTTCCAACGCATAATTGGGGCAACTATAAACTCGTTTATAGTACAAGACATAGTGCTGAAATTGAAACCTATGATATTTTTGACGAAGCTGGACATTTTACAACAGAAAATTTAGTTAATACTCTAGAAAATTATAATAAAGATAAAATCATCTTAATATTAAATTATCCAAATAACCCAACTGGTTATACACCAACAAAAGATGAAGTTCATACTATTGTCTCTGCAATAAAATCATTAGCAGAACGTGGCACAAACGTCATTGCTTTAGTTGATGATGCATACTACGGACTCTTTTATGAAGATGTTTATACACAGTCATTATTCACAGCATTAACGAATTTACATTTAGACAACTTATTACCAATTCGTTTAGATGGCGCAACAAAAGAATTCTTTGCATGGGGATTACGTGTAGGTTACATCAGTTTCGGTGTCGGAAACGATACAACAAAACAAGTATTAGAAGCTAAAATCAAAGGATTAATTCGAAGCAACATTTCAAGTGGTCCATTACCTTCGCAAAGTGCAGTTAAATACGTGCTCGAAAATCACGAAACTTTTGATAAGGAAATTCAACACAATATCGACACGTTACAAGCTAGATATGAAGTAACGAAATCTGTTGTATATGATGAAAAATACGCATCATACTGGCAGGCTTATGATTTTAACTCAGGCTATTTTATGGCATTACAAGTTAAAGATGTGGACCCAGAACAGTTACGCCAACACTTAATTAATAAATACTCTATTGGCATCATTGCCCTTAATGCAACAGACATTCGTATTGCTTTCAGTTGTGTAGAAAAAGATGACATTCCATATGTATTTGATTCTATCGCTAAAGCAATTGAAGATCTAAAAAATTAAATTAAATAATAAAAAGGATGAAATCACATGTAATGGTGATTTCATCCTTTTTATTTATATTAACGTTGCTGTTTCAATACACGTGCCATTTCTTCAATTTTACCAGCATGTAGTGGTACATGAATTGCATTTAAAATTAACAACTCATCTAACGTACTACAACCAGCAATTGTTTCAGTTAATTCAACTTCTAATTGTTGGTCTGTTAATTTTTTTGCACGTTCAGGCAACGTTTTTAAATTTTTGATAATTTCATCCACACTTGGGATTTCTTCGTCGCCCCAATCAGCTGGATTAGATCCATAACCAAATAAGCGTGTATATTTTTGAATATCTACTTCATTTTGCTCACTTAAAGATAATGCAGATTCAAAAATAGTTAACACGTGACCATATTGCCAATGTAACGTATTAGGGAAGAGTTCACTTTCATTATCTAATATACTTTCAATGTTCCATTTGTCATAGTCTGATATTAAATAATTAATACCTGTATCAATCACATCGTACACTGATTTTTTTGTCATAGTTAATCTCCCTTTCTTAAAAAAGCTTCACATAAATAATAATTATAAGTAGCGAATAATATTTATGCTTACTTTCTCTACCCTCAATAAGTTGTTTTTACTCACTTAATCCATTTATATCCATAACTTTTTTAATTATACATGTTCAATAGTGCTATAGATTGCTTTCAAATTCAATTTTTATACTTTGGGATTTGATGATTATATATTACTAACGTATCGTGTGCTTTTAATCATCCCACTTTGAACGTAGGACACAAGAGCAAAAATTATTTTGAGGATATTCAGGCTCAAAATATTTCACAACATCAGATTTAATATTGCCAAACGTTGTTTCAGGTTTATGTTTAAAGCCTTCATAAAAAGCTGTTAATACATCTTTTTTAAAATTACCACGAGGAAATTTATTTACGATTGCTTTTCTAATTTCATCTGAATACTGGTCCCAATTGTCACTCATAACATCCATACCAACACCATGATATAATAATGCAACATTATTCTCTTTATGCTCAGCCACACCTATCGTCGTATGTAATGCAATTGAATCCCAAGCAAGTTGTAAATCTTGGTCATTATAATTGTGTGTATCTAAAAATTGGCGAACTGCATTTGCGCCGTCTACTTCAAATCTCAGATCATCACTACTATATTGGTTTGTTAATCCTAAATCATGGAAGAGCGAACACATATATAAAAGCTCTTTATCATATTTCAAATGATCTTGCATGCCTTTAACTTCGCCAAATAAATATACTCTATTCGAATGGTTCCATATTAACTCATTACCATATTCATGGACTACTTCTTGTGCTTCTTGGATTATTTTACTATCTGGGACAACAATTTCATTGATATCTTTTAACATAATAAATTCCTCCCTGGTTACAATATAGTCTCTATAGATATGTATATCAAACTATAGATCATTCATCATAAAAAAGACGCCTTCCACTAAGTTAAGTAACTTAATGAAAGACGTCTTATAAGTATTATTTAAATACGCTCTTTTATAAACTTTAATTTTAAAGTTTATAATCTATTACATCATACCTGGCATGCCGCCCATACCTGCTTGTGCATCATTACTGCTTTCTTCAGGAATATGCGCAACAACCGCTTCAGTTGTTAAGAACATTGCTGCTACACTTGCTGCATGTTGTAAAGCTGAACGTGTAACTTTAGTTGGATCTACGATACCAGCATCCAGCATATTCACCCATTCATTTGTAGCGGCATTGAAACCAATACCTACATCAGCATTTTTAAGTCTTTCAACAATAATCGAACCTTCTAAACCAGCGTTTTCTGCAATTTGACGAACTGGAGATTCTAATGCTTTTAACACAATATTGATGCCTGTTGCAATATCGCCTTCAGCTTCAATTTTAGAAACTTTGTCATAAATATTCATGAATGCTGTACCACCACCGGCTACAATACCTTCTTCAACAGCAGCTCTAGTAGAGTTCAAAGCATCTTCAATACGTAATTTACGTTCTTTTAATTCTGTTTCACTTGCAGCACCAACTTTAATTACAGCTACGCCTCCAGCTAATTTAGCTAAGCGTTCTTGTAATTTCTCTTTATCAAATTCAGAGTCCGTCTCTTCAATTTGAGATTTAATTTGGCTTACACGTGCATCTATATTATTTTGGTCTCCATTACCATCAACCACTGTTGTATTATCTTTAGTGATTTCTGCTTTGCTTGAAGTACCTAACATGTCAATTGTTGCATCTTTTAAATCTAAGCCTAAGTCATCAGTAATCACTTGTGCGCCTGTTAAGATAGCTAAATCTTCTAGCATCGCTTTACGACGATCTCCGAATCCAGGTGCTTTAACTGCAACTGCAGTAAATGTACCGCGCATACGGTTTAATACGATATTTGTTAATGCGTCACCTTCTACATCATCTGCTACGATTAGGATAGGTCTGTTAGATTGAACAACTTGTTCTAATAATGGCAGAATATCTTGGAAAGATGAAATCTTTTTATCTGTAATTAAAATGTATGGTTTTTCAAGTTCTGCAACCATTTTATCTGAATCAGTTACCATATATGGAGATTGGTAACCACGATCAAATTGCATACCTTCAACGACTTCAAGTTCAGTATTAAAACCACTTGATTCTTCAATTGTAATTACACCGTCGTTACCTACTTTTTCCATAGCTTCTGAAATATATTTACCAATTTCTTCATCAGCTGCTGAAATAGATCCAACTTGCGCAATTTCATTTTTATTATCAACGTTTTGAGAAATTTCTTGTAATGCGTCAATAGCTACGTCTACAGCTTTATCGATACCTTGACGTAAACCTACAGGATTTGCACCACTTGTTACGTTTTTCAAACCTTCTTGTATCATTGCTTGAGCTAATACTGTAGCTGTAGTTGTTCCGTCACCTGCGATTTCATTCGTTTTGTTGGCAACTTCTTGTACTAATTTCGCACCCATATTTTCATATGGATCTTCTAATTCAATTTCTTTTGCAATCGTAACACCGTCATTTGTGATTAATGGTGATGTATATTCTTTATCTAATACAACATTACGCCCTTTTGGTCCAATTGTAACTTTCACGGCGTTAGCTAATTTATCTACACCTCTCAACATAGATTGACGTGCGTCTTCGGAAAATTTTAAATCTTTCGCCATATTACTTTACCTCCATGATGTTCGTATTATTTGTATATTTTTTAGTTTTAATTTTGATTATTCTTCTATTACTGCTAATATATCGTCTTCGCTAACGATTAAGTATGTGTCGTCTCCACGCTTAACTTCGGTTCCAGCAAATTGTTGGAAAACAACATTGTCGCCTTCATTCACTTCAGGAGCAACTCGAGAACCATCTTTTAAAATACGTCCTGCACCTACTGCAATTATCGTACCTTCATTTGATTTCTCTTTAGCGCTATCAGTTAAAACGATACCACTTTTAGTTGTTTGCTCTTGTTCTGTTTTTTGAATAATTACTCGGTTACCTAATGGCTTTAACATTGATTGTTCCTCCTTAAAATACTAAAATTTTTAGCACTTAATCATTGTGAGTGCTAATACACTTTCTATAATAATCAAAGTTGGTCAATATTTCAAGTTAAAACCATTACACTAAATTTTGTGTGAAAAGCTATTTTACGATAAAATAGAGTATATTCTAATTTTTGGAGGTTCATTATGTCTCGTATATGGGTGTCCATTTTGACATTAGTTATTTATGGCCTTGCACAGTTTGGTCCGATTTTCTTACAAATGGCTGGCTTATTTAACAATTTAAGTGGCAAAGAAATCCTCTTTGCTAATATTTATACACAGGTAATTTTGTTTATTATAGCTGCTTTCCTAATCATACTAATAAACTTTTTCATTGCCAATCCTACACAACTAGAGTTACAACCTAAAGAAAAGAAAAGATATGTTATCCTTTGGGCAATCGTAGGTTATATGATTGTTATGATTTATCAAGTCATAGCAGGAATGATAAATATGTATGTATTCGGCGCACCTCAATCTAGTCCTAATACGGAAAGATTGATGAAAATAGCACAAGAAATCCCGATGTTTATCATATTAATTTCAGTTGTAGGACCTATACTAGAAGAATTCGTATTTAGAAAAGTAATATTTGGTGAGTTATACAACATATTAAAAGGTAATAAAACTTTTAAATTTCTCATTGCCGGAATTGTAAGTTCAATTATCTTTAGTGCTGCACATGCAGATCCATCATTCTTTATCATCTATTTTGGTATGGGCTTTATTTTCTCAGCATTATATGTATATACAAAACGTTTATGGGTGCCTATTCTAGTGCACATAATGCAAAATGGCTTTGTCGCTATTGTACAAATTTACTTTGGTCCTGAAAAAATAAAAGAACTACAAGAATCTGCATCATTTATATTTAACTTTATGTTTTAATTAAATTTTAAGTTATATAAAATAAATGGAAGAACTCAATGTTTATTACATGAGTCCTTCCATTTTTTATTTGTCTATGACACGTTAAATGTCAAAAGCTATTCATTTTCGTTTTTGTTTCTGCGATAAACGAAATATCCTACCACTACACCTATAAAAATCATCGTTATTGCAGTGATTAAAGCAAATAATGTCCGTTCGAATTTAATATCAATTGTGTCTTTCGATTTCTTGTCGTTTGTACGCGTCGATTCTTCATCACTACTTGAATGATATTCGTATTTACCAGATGCGACACTTTTGTTTTCTGGTGTTTTTAAGTCAGGCATAGAACCTATTTCTCCAGTAATCAATGCCAAAACTTGCTTATCTAAATTTTTATAGTAATCTCTTGATTTTAATGGATTAAAATATTGAAATTTAAAATAATTTGTTCCCTTTTGTAACTCATTTAAAAACGCATTATCTGAAAAACTTTGACGTCTTACAATAGAAGTAATATCTTTGTCAGATACACTATCAACATTATTATTAAGCTGTTTAACTTGGTTCAAAATAAAAGGATTGTATTTAAAAGAACCTGGAGACATTTGATTAAATCTATTAACTAATCTGCTGTCACCTTGATTTGAATTTTGACTTTTTTTCTCTGTTCTCAAATCTCCATAAGTCACAACATTATTGTTACTGCCTGCTATATTTTCATTTGATTGTGCATATTGCTTATTTGCATTTTGATTCTTACCATTATATAAGTTTGAAGATGTGTGTTCATTTTGAGAACTTCCTGAGTTTGAATGATTCACTGAACTGTCTGATGTATTATTTTTACTACCCTGGTTATGATGATTTGATCCAGATGGTATGTTGGGGCTCAGTGGTTTATTAGGCTTCGGGGGTTCTGTGGTATTGTTATCTCCTCCGCCTTCACTCGGTTGTTCTGGTTTAGGTGTTTCTGTTGAACTTCCCCCATCATTTTGTGGTTTATCAGGATTTGA
>NZ_LNNB01000005.1 GCF_001747895.1 Staphylococcus equorum
TCTCTTAATCGTTTCAAAATCAAATTCTATCTTAATAACGAACGTTTTTAACTTTAAAGATTTTATCTATTTTTTATTCGTCTGTATAATAACAGATAAAATTATGGTTAAAATAAATATCAGTATAGTTGTAAAAATAATAATTTTATTATTAGGATTTTTATCTTCTTGCTCATCATATTCTTCTAATTCTTTAATTCTTTGCTCGTCTATTTCAACTTCTTCTCTTGAGCCTAGCTCATTATCTAAGATATAGGGTTGTTGGTCTTTTACTTTCATAAATTTTTTCTCCTTTTTATTACATTCGGCTAAGCAGTTCTTTTTTTATAATAATCAAAGCATGGTTACCTTTTGAGTTGATGTTTTCCTGAGCATTTAGTATTAATAGATCAATTAAATCGTCGTTATCTTTTTGACTTATTTCGTCTTTGAATTGATCAATATTTTCTATTAAAATTTTTTGATTGGGTTGCTGCTTGTCTATAGTGTAATACTGGTCAGCGCCCAAACCACCCTCTTCAATCATTTTCGATATTTCATTAGATCGTGTTTCATTTGTTTTGCTTATTTCTATTTCTTTTTTATCAGAGTTAACCATTACTATCCCCCCTATATGTCCATCATACACAGTGTAATAATACATATTTAAAATAACAATAACTCTGCTCACTAACAATTTACTGAGGGTTTAATAAATGACATTCTTGGTATCGCTTACATAGATGGTTATTATTAGAAT
Organism: Staphylococcus equorum; assembly: GCF_001747895.1. GTDB lineage: Bacteria > Bacillota > Bacilli > Staphylococcales > Staphylococcaceae > Staphylococcus > Staphylococcus equorum_A. Next base: position 740 of record NZ_LNNB01000005.1, read on the forward strand.
TCATATCAAAGAGGCACCATTGGTTGACCAAGGTGCCTCTTAATCGTTTCAAAAACAAATTTCATCTTAATAAGGATTGTTTATGAAAGTCTGACGAACATCAAATTTTTTAATTTTAATGAATTTTTATAAAAACTCATTAAATGTTTCTATAATTAGATATATATTCAATATACTTAATATGATTGTTAAAATCCAAGCAATAATATTAACCCATGTTTTATTTGTAAATTCTTTTCCCATTATTTTAGGGTTATTGGTTGTTAACGTTAAAGGAATAATACTAAAGGGTAATGCAATACTTAAAAACACTTGTGTGAAAATTAATAGATCCTCAATTTTAGAAGTACTTGAACCATATAACCATAAACAGATGAATACAGGAACCACAGCGATTAGTCTAGTGACTAATCTTCTTGCCCATTGAGGAATTCTTATATTTAAAAACCCTTCCATGACAATTTGTCCTGATAATGTGCCCGTAATGGTTGAATTTTGCCCTGAAGCTAGCAAAGCTATGGCAAATAATGTACTCATAACAGCACCACCTATAGCTCCTGCAAAATCCGATTCTCGTAAAGCATTATATAAATCATAAAATCGTCCTAAGTCTTCACCATTACCAAAGAATAGAGCGGCACCTAATATTAAAATCAAACAATTAATAATAAACGCAATTGAAAGTTGTATATGTGAATCAATAATAGCGTATTTAATAGCCTCTTTTTTCTTAGCTTTACTTTCACGTATGTAGTTACGTGATTGAACAATTGAAGAATGCAAATACAAATTATGAGGCATGATTGTCGCACCAATGATACCTAAAGCTATGTATAACACACCATTGTTAGTAGCTATTTCTGTACTTGGAATAAAGCCACCTAAAACAGCACTCCATTCTGGAGAAGCAAAGTAAACTTCAAATACAAAGATAAAAAGAACTGTAAAAATTAATACACCTACGATAGCTTCAATCTTTCTAAAGCCAAATTTAATAATTACTAGTAAAAGTAAAACATCTAATACAGTAATAGTTACTCCCACTACTAAAGGTATATCAAAAAGTAGATTTAATGCTATCGCACTACCAATGACCTCTGCAATATCTGTAGCCATAATTGCTAACTCTGTAACAATCCAAGCTGCTATCGACAACGGCTTATTACTTATGTGTTTAGTTACTTGAGCTAAGTCCATACCACTCGCAATACCTAAACGAGCGCACATACTTTGAAGTAACATGGCTGATAAGCTCGATAATAATATTATAAATAATAATGTATATCCAAATTGTGCTCCTCCTGCCATTGAAGTAATCCAATTACCTGGATCCATATAGCCTACGGCAACAAGAAGGCCAGGGCCTAGATACATTATTAGTTTCTTGATACCATTTGCTTCGCTATCAAAAGAAACTTTTCCATTTATTTCTTCTAAACTTTTCTTCACTTTAAAAATCTCCTCATTGAACATTAAATTTATCAATGAATATTATAGTATAAATTAGGTCAACCTAAAAATTATTTTTCTTATACTTAAACTTTTAGTTGTTTAATTTCTGATGATTTTAATTAATCTTTGCCTATTATTTTTAAACGACCTTTTATATTAGACTTCTTATTATCTTTCAGAAAATAAGTTGCTATTGAACCCGTTATCATTCCAATTAAACCAATACCAAAAAACATCAGATAAACACTTGCTTGATATCGCGGTCTAAGGTTTATGATTGAAATATATTCAAAGGAGGTTATATAATATGGGTAAATTTAATAGTTTAGAAGACAAAGTTGTAGTTATTGCTGGTGGTGCTAAGAACCTTGGCGGCTTATTAAGTACTACTTACGCTAAAGATGGGGCTAAATTAGTAATCCATTATCATGATGAAAAGTCTTTAGATGATGCTAAAGCTACACTTTCAAAAGTTGAAGAGTTAGGTGGAGAAGGTACATTATTTTCTGGTGATTTAACTAAGGTTAGTAATGTCCAAGCTTTATTTCAACATGCTGAAGAGACGTTTGGAAAAGTTGATATTGCAATAAATACAGTAGGAAAAGTACTTAAAAAACCTATTTCAGAAACGACTGAAGAAGAGTTTGATAGTATGGCAGACATCAATGCAAAGTCAGCTTATTTCTTTATTAAATATGCTGAAAAGGCTATGAATGATAATGGCAAAATCATCACTCTAGCCACTGCATTGCTTGCTGCTTATACAGGATTTTATTCAACTTACGCTGGAGGAAAAGCTCCCGTCGAGCATTATACACGCGCAGCATCATCAGAGTTTATGGATAGAGGGATTTCAGTTAATGCAGTGGCTCCTGGACCAATGGATACACCTTTCTTCTATCCTCAAGAAGGCGAAGATGCTGTGGCATTCCATAAATCCCAAGCACTTCATAATCAACTTACAAATATAGAAGACATCGCGCCGATTATTACTTTCTTAACTTTAGATGGTTGGTGGATAAATGGACAAACATTATTTGCAAATGGCGGTTATACGACACGCTAGTTAACTTTAAAGAATAAGGAGGTCATTTTGATATGTATTACTTTTTAGCAATATTTAAAGAAAATGAAACTGATATAAAAATTATTACGGAAGAAAAAGTCATAGATGATAAGAACGTATCTTTGCCAAGTAATAATTACGTTAAATCTTTAGCTGAAGAAATAATTGAGCTATCTCATCAAAATAATTTATTCCATAATGACATTAAACGAATTGGTTTAAAAATAGATGATCCTGAACTTATTGGTTATAACACTGTGGAGTCATTAAAGAGTGATATGGTATCAACATTTGGGTTTGAAGCTATTATCCATAATGACTATGAAGATTTACTAGTTCAACTTATTAAATAGACCAAAAAGGTGACTTTATAAAGTCACCTTTTTTAGGAGGTAAATTATGCAAGTAAAGCAAGTAGCCGATAATTTAGGCATCAGTGAACATACTATTCGATACTATGACAAAGCAGGGCTTTTTCCATTTGTTACCAGAAATAAGAATGGCTATAGAGATTTTTCAGTAGAAGACCTATATTGGATTGAATTTATAAAATGTATGCGTCAGACACATATGCCTGTATCAAAGTTAAAAGAAATTGCTGAATTGTATCATCAAGGAAGTTCTACCAAAATGAAACGAAAAGACATATTTTTAGAACATCAAAAAAATTTAATAGAACAAAAAAGACTTATAGATGAAGGTCTTAAAGTATTAGAAGAAAAATTCAAATTATTGGAAAACGAATAAGAGAATCGAGGTATACTATGAAAAAACAAGCTTTAATAATTATATCATCAGCAAATGAACTACCATTAAATAATCCCACTAAACAAAAAATAGACACAGGATTCTTTTTAGTTGAAATGGGAAAAATATTGGACACTTTTAAAGACGATTATGAATTTATTTTCGCTACGCCAAATGGCGAAAAACCGACATTAGATATTAATGGGGAATCTTTAAGTATGCAAGCTGGAGAAAAGCTAGGCATTGCGTCTGTGAAAGAAAAATTTTATAAAGATCCCACTAATTATCGTCAAAAGAATACCAAACTTGTCGACCGCAGAGAAAAGGAATTAAACACTTTATACGATTTACTTGGAAAACTGCCTGTATCGCAAAATTTGAGTAACACAGATGAAGAGACGAAAGAATTTAGAAAACAGATTGTTAGAAAAATGGATGACTTAGAAGAAAAGAAATTTTATTCTTTAAAAGAATTATTGGAAAACAATGCTGATAATAACAATGATTTTAGTTTTGAAAATTTATCATTCGTGCACCTACCTGGAGGGCATGCGCCTATGGTAGATTTCTTAGATAACCCAGAATTAGGCGAAGTGTTAAATCAATTGTCAGAACAAAAAGTCATCACTTCTTTAATATGTCATGCGCCCATTGCTTTAACGTCTGCTAGACTCAGAATTGATGATAAAGGTAAACCGTATAATTATGACAAATCATTATACGAAGGCGCCCATATAACTACAGTACCTAAAATAGGTGAGTTGTTCATGTTAATATCTGGGTACCCTAAAATAAAAAATAAAAAGACGCGGTTACACTATTACGTAGATAAAAAGTTAATTTCCTATAATTTCAATGTTAAAACAACAAAAAACTTTACAAAATCGCTTGTTGTATATGATAAAACCAGAAAATTATTAACTGGTAATGGACCACAAGCTATAGATGATCAAACAGATAAACTGAAGGAAATTTTACCTAAATAATTAAAAGACCAGGTTTAGGAGTGGAAAAATGAAGAAAAGAGAAGTCAGCATGACAGAATTATTTTTCGATTTAATATTTGTTTATATTTTATCTACTATTAATCAGACTGCAGAAGGCATTTCACATAATTTAATGTCTTTAGAAGAACTAGGAAAAAGCTTCATGCTTTTTCTCGTCTTTTTCTCTATATGGGTTTACCGTACACTTTTAGTTAATAGGTTCTTCAATCAAAAATGGTATCAATACATCTTTGTGTTTATAGATATGTATTTAATCGTTATATTGTCTAAAGCTATAAATAGCGATTTTCAACAAACATTTCTTCCATTTGTTTTAATGTCAGCCTTGGTATATCTAAGTATTTTTATACAATACTTCATTAATTATAAATTTACCAATGCGAAAGTAGATATGAAATTGGTTAAAGTTTATATGATTGGTTTATTATTAACAATTATTCTTTCTATAATATCTATAATGTTGCCATCACCGATTAATTTTAGGGTGTATTTTATAGGAATTTTTATCGTAGCAGTCTTTCCGCTACTCTTTTATAAAACTTCATATCGTAACCCTATATTCTTTAACCATTTGACTGAACGATTAAGCTTATTAGTGATTTTATTATTTGGTGAAGGCCTAGTTTTATTAATACAAAATATTGAATTAACCCGTTTAAATATTTTATATGCATTATGTTTCGCCTTTATTACGTGTTTATTTGTTATATATGTTCATCACTATAAATCAACAGATAAAAACACAACAAACAAAACAGGATTCACAACAATTTATGTACACTTATTATTAATATTTTCATTAGATATGATGTTTTTAATTATGAATAAACTGTTATCTCATGAACATCTGAATATATCTGAAATATATGGATTCATACTATTCTTAGTTTTATTTATAGTCAGTATATTAACAAATATAGGCTTACATAAGGAGAAATCATAAATTGCTCTTTACACTTTTCTTTTTATAGTTCTTTAACTTTATAGAAAAAATTACGAGTGAGATATTATATTAAAATAAACTACAAAAATCCTTCAGTTATAGCTGAAGGATTTTTGCAATTTATTAGAGAAACTTTATGCAATAGAAAATGGCACCTCAATTTTATATTGAGAGGATTTGTGTCAAAAATGAACATTTTTGATATTTGCTTTTGTAATATTAATTTTAAAAGTCCATCCATGCTATTTTCGTCTAAAATACACAACTTAATAACTATAATCATCGTCCCTAATATACACGTATAAAAAACGGAAAACGGAAAATAGATTAGAAATACCTTTTCTCTCAGCTAATAACAATTTCAAATTAAATATCTAGAAGAAATAGTATTAGACTGGAAAAATTCTGAGATACTACCACTAAACATAATTTCCCCTCCTTTATTCCCTCCATTAGGGCCCAATTCAACGACGTAATCCGCCTGTTTTATAACATCTGTATTATGTTCAATAAAGAAGAATGTGTTCCCATCTTCTACAAGCTGTTGAATTAACACCATAAAGTGGTATATATCAATCTTATGCATACCTATTGTTGGCTCATCTAAAATAAATACATATTTATTGCTCTTTTGTTTTGAAATTACACTTGCAAGACTTAATCTTTGCATTTCACCACCTGATAAAGTATCTGTTGCTTGACCTAGTGAAATATAGTTTAAGTTAGTCTTTTTTAACAGCGTTAAGGGCGTACTATCTAAATTATGATTTTTAAAAAATTGTATCGCTTCATTGATTGATAAATTTAATATATCTGATATAGATTGATTGGTAATTTTCACATTCAATACTTCTTCTTTATATCGCTTACCCAAACAACTTTGGCAAGTTAGTGTTGTGTTCTCAAAAAATAAATTATTGCTTTCAATAACACCTAAACCTAAGCACTCAGAACATCTTCCGTGACCAGAATTAAAAGAAAAATCAGTAGCTGAAAATGGTAATTTTAATTCTTTTGCTTTTTTACCAAACAACACTCTAATTTCTTTGAATATATCTAAATAAGTAGCTATAACTGATCTCTTATTTCTTGTAGGTCTTTTTTGATTAATTACAATGATATCTTTAAAATTATTTTTCCATTGAACTACTTGATTATCTTTTAATTGACTAGCTGCAATTTCATCAAAAAGTAAACTTGATTTACCAGAACCAGAAACGCCAGTTATCACTGTGAGACAATTTGCTGGCAAAGTGAGTGTTACTTTTTTTAAATTATTCTTATTAGCGTCTTTTATTTTTACAGCATCATCCGTTATATCACGAAAATAACTAGTTTGTTGAAAATTTGGAAGTTTTGATTGAAACAGCAATGATTTGGAATCATTTAGTAATTCATTATAGGTACCAGAAGAAATGATTTCTCCTCCGAACGCTCCAGATTCTGGACCAATTTCAATAATATAGTCTGCTTGTTTAATCAATATTTCATCATGTTCAATTATCAAAACTGTATTATTACGTTTTTTTATAGCATTAATCATTAACAGTAAACCTTCTATATCTGAGGGATGTAAACCAATGCTAGGTTCATCTAAAATTATAATTAATTCTGTCATTTTAGAATCTAATACTGCAGCTAATTTAATTCTTTGAGCTTCTCCTCCTGAAAGTGTTCCATATTCTCGATTTAACGATAAATAGCTAAGCCCAAGTTGGTTGAGACGAGTTATTTTCGTTTCAATATCAAGAATATAGTTACTAACTAAAGAGGTGATTTTATTATCACTCTTTTTAATTTTTGGTATCCAATTTAAAATTTGTTTTAAATCCCATTCATCAATTTCTGGTAGTCTAAAGCCTTGAACTGTTACTGATCTACTCAAACGGTTTAATTTTTCCCCATTGCAATCTAAACATATATCTTCTTGAACAAAATTTTTAAATTTTTGAGGCACCGTTTTTTCTTCTGCAATTTTTTCCCATACTTTTGTTTCAACACCTTCAAATCTACCTTCCGCTACTTTTGAGGGCAAATGATTCTTTAGGTCTGTCGGGATTTGTTCAGAATGAATACCGTACTTTAATATATCAAATTGTTCATCAGTGAATTCTCCTAATACTATATTCTGGGGGACTGATATATCTAAATAATCTAAAAGCGCATTAAAAGATTTCAATTGATACTCAGCATAATTACTTGGCCAAATAACTATCCCGCCTTTAAGAATTGTTTTATCTTTTTGATATAGATTACTTTTAATGACTAACTGCTTTCCTATGCCTTTACAAGTGGTACAAGCGCCTGCTTTAGTATTAAAAGAAAAATGTGATCTTGTTAACTTTTCCATTCTATAATTACAATTGGGACAATACATATATACTTTAAACTTATCATTAACTTTTTCTGTTTCTTCTATAGAATCACTAGAATAAATTTCCGATCGACAATTAGGACAATTACGTTGATGTAGTTTTTCAAACAACATCCTTAAATCTGTATAAATATCTGTTTGTGTCCCAAGTGTTGAACGTGGATTATCATTCTTATCTTCTTGGTCAATCAAAATAGCTGGTGATAAATTTTTTATTTCTTCTACTTTAGGTTTCGGAATACCTTGATAATTCATAGTTTCTAAATATTGTCTTTGTGCTTCAGTATAAATAACATCTTTTAATAAAGTGGTTTTACCTGATCCTGATAAACCAGTAATAACACTCAGCTTATTTCTTGGAATGTTTAAATTTATATGCTTTAAATTTTTCTCGTGAGCATCTTTTATTTTTATCTCCATTTTTACCACCTCATTTTAAGTTTACCAGGTTGAAGCAACATTTTAGTTTATAAGAAATTAACAGCTTATGTATCAAATTTATATTACAATAAACGGAACAAGGAGTTTAAAGTTTAATTTAAAGGTTGTGATGATATGTCTTACACTATGCAAGAAATGGTTGGTTATATTAACGTGAGTAATACAACTTTGAAAAAATATGAAAAATTCGGGTTAATTCCACCAGTTTCGTACACAAAAGGCCACCATAGAAGATATGAAGATATTCATCTAATGGCTTTTAGAACAATTCGACAACTCTTAAACGGCTTTGATATAAAAATTGCATACAAATTAATGACTTTAGCAATTGAGAAGAAATTTACCGAAGCACATTGGCTAATTGCAGATACCCAAAAGAAATTAGCCAATAAAAAAGAAACGTTAAAAATACACAAAGATTTTCTTCTCACTTTTCATCAAAATCCAATTAAGCAAAAAGAAATGCGTATTGGACAATTAGCTGATTTTGCCAATCTACAATCTTCTACCATCCGTTATTGGGAAAAAAGAGAACTTATTAAAAGTAGAAGGTCTCAATCAAGTGGATATCGATTTTATGACAAAAATGAGGTGCGTAAAACTATTATTATTTCCTACTTACGGAAAAATATTTATAGTCTTGAAGAAATTAAAAAGATTACTAATACAATAAACGAGGAAGATCTTAATAGTATTAGAAAGCATTACAATACAACCAATAGAGAATTAGATGCTCATCTTAATAAACAATTAAATTCTATTGCTTATTATATGAATTATTGTAAGGAGTTATGAGCCTATTTATAAATAAATAATCTATTGATAGAGCGAATAAAGAAAACTCATTCATACGATCATTAGGTTTTAACGCACTTTACTAAAGGAATTTAATAACTATATAGTTCACTGAAATTTGGAATACTTTATTAGGTTATTAAGAATAGCCTAGAGAAGTACAATGAACTTGAAATATTAGGTTTACTTTTTAAGTGAGCAGAGTTATTGCTTTCCTTTAAGTGTATTATTACACTTAAAGGAAATAATGGAAATATAGGAGGCTTACTAATGGTTAAACCTGATAAAAAAGATTTAGAAATAAACAAAACAAATGAAACGCGCTCTAGTGGAATATCTAAAATGATTGAAGAGGGTGGATTGGGAGCCGATCAATATTATATTATAGACAAACAGCAACCAAATCAAAAAATTTTAATAGAAAATATTGACCAGTTTAAAGAAGAAGTGAGTCAAACAAATAATGATGATTTAATTGATTTATTAATAATAAACGCTCAAGCAAATACTACTTCAAAATATAACCAAGCTCTAATCATTATTAAAAAAGAAATCACTGAGCGAATGTCATAAAACTATACTTTGAAATATCTAAGACACCTAAAAGCTTAGGTGTCTTTTACCATGGTAAGGCGATTATAATCTTTAATAAGTCTAGTGACGGTATTTATGTTAATTGATTTATCATTTTCATATTATCTATATTACTTATAGAACGTAAAACAATTCCAACGATTACGAATGCAATACTTTTAGTTTTTAGATTCAATATTACCTTTTCTTTCTCCATAAAAATACATTGCAATACATAAAAAACAAAGCATTGGTACTATAAATGATAATTGCATAGATCCGAATACATCAGCTACTAATCCTTGTAGTGCTGGCATTACGGCTCCACCTATGATTGCCATTATAAGAATAGCGCCACCAAATTCAATGTATTTAGGATTGTTAACTTTTTCTATCGTTTTACCATAAATTGTTGGCCAACAAGGTCCGAATAAAACGCTTACAAAAACAGCTGCATAAACTGCGGAAATATTGGGGATAAGAGATGCATATAGTAAAACGATGACACCTATAGAAGAATAGATCATCAATATTTTATTTGCATCAAATTTCGATAATAATGAAGTAGCTATAAACCTGCCTATAAAGAATGCAACAAAGCTAAATATCACAAAATTAGTAGCAAACCTTTCATTAATGTGAGGGTTTACGTCTAGAGCTAATCTCAAAGTAAATGACCATACTGTTGTTTGTAACCCCATATAAATGAATTGAGTTAACACGCCTTTTCTAAATCCTTTATTTTTCGATAAGTGATAAATTGCTTCCTTAAAATCAACTTTACTATCAGATGATTCCTCTACTTCTTCTGGTTTACATTTGGGGAATTTAATTAGCATGAAGAGTATAGTTACAATTACTAATACAATGATTAAAATAATATACGGCGTCATCGTCCGTTGTAACATTTCAAGGCCGAATTGAGTGGCTTCTTTATTATTCATGACTGACATTTGTTTTTCTAAACTGTCCCCTTCAGTGAAAATAAAATATTTACCTAGTATCGCGCCAGCCATTGCACCAATAGGGTAAAAAGTCTGGCTCAAATTAATTCTTTGTGTGGCTTTTTCTTTGCGTCCCAATAACAAAACATAAGTATTCGCAGACGTTTCTAAACAGCTTAAGCCTATAGCTATGATAAATAAAGCCATTAAAAACATACCATAAGTTGCCATATGAGAGGCTGGGAAAAACAGTGAACAGCCTATAATGTACATAAGCAATCCAGTTACAATCGTCAAACGATAACTTGTTTTTTTTACTAATAAAGCTGCAGGCAAGGCAAATATGAAATAGCCTCCGTAAAATGCACTTTGGACAAATGCTGAGGCAAAATTACTTAAATCAAATATCGTTTTAAATTGAGCAATTAAGACATCATTTAAGCTAGCAGCTGCACCCCATAGCGGAAATAGCAAAGTTACTAAAATATATTGCAGTACTGGCGTTTTATTTAAAAACCCATCACGTTTTGTTTCTACTGTATCTTTCGACATTTAAAACACCCCTAATTATTTTACAATTTCTTTTAAATTTTCAATGTCTCTCCATGTAGGTAATGAAGGCTGCGAGCCTAACTTTGTTACCGTACACCCAGATGCTTTAATCGCTGATTCAATAATTTGGTCAATATTCCAGTTCCTAGATAAGCCATATGCTAAAGTCCCTATAAAAGAATCTCCTGCGGCTGTTGTGTCTATAGGACTAACTTTAATTGAATTAAAGTATTTGAATTGGTTTTTATTTACAAAAATAGCCCCATCACCTCCCAGTGTAATAATGACATTTTTATAACCAGTGTTTATCAAAATATCAGCTGCTTCCTTTGCATCTTCGATATTATTAATCGTTTTACCAGTCAATAAACCACTTTCAACTTCGTTTGGTATAAAATAATCAACTTTTTTTGCTATGTTCTGATCAAAAACTTGAGCAGGTGCGGGATTTACTATAATGGTTTTATTGTAATCATAAGCTATATCTATACATTGATAAACAACATCCATTGGCACTTCTAACTGAAGCACAATAATATCTGCATCTTTAATTAATTTTTTGTGGTTCATGATATCTGTGGTCTTTAATTCTAAATTTGCTCCTGGGACAACGATGATTTTATTGTTCCCCTCATTATCAATGGTTACATTACCTACCCCTGTTCTAGATGTATCATCAAACAGCACAGATTGATGCGCTATTCTTTCTTTTTTTAAACTTTCAATATGTTCTTTTCCAAATTCATCATTTCCTAATTTTCCTATCATACTTACTTCTCCACCTAGTCTTGCAGCTGCTACAGCTTGATTTGCTCCTTTACCTCCAGTATATTTTTCGTATTGTTCTCCAATAAAAGTTTCGCCGGTGCTTGGCATTTTTGAAGTTCTAAACACAAAATCTGTCATTAAGCTTCCTATTACTAGTATTTTTTTCATTATTAGACCCCCTTTTTATTTTATAATTCCATCTTTTTGTAATTCTCTGCCTAAGGCGCCACCCGGGTGATATTTTCCAAAAGATTTTTTTGAAAAGCCCTTCATTTGCGAGACTGTTAATGCAATTGCATCTCCTATTACTAAAGTCGCTGTTGAACTATTTGTTGGAGCTAAATTATACTTATCTGCTTCTTTTTTTATTGGAATTTCTATCACAATAGAAGCATTTCTACCTAAAGTGGATCTCTTTGACTTTGTGATAGCAAATATTTTTGCACCAATAGAATTTATAGATGATAAAACGTTTAACACCTCTTCTGTTTCACCACTATTAGATATTGCAAAAACAATGTCTTCCTCGCATATCATTCCTAAATCACCATGAATAGCTTCAGTTGAATGAACAAAAAATGACGGTGTGCCAGTACTAGCAAAAGTTGCAGCTATTTTTTTACCAATATGCCCTGACTTTCCAACGCCAAGAAATATAACGCGACCCTTACAATTTAAAATTTCTGTGACACATTGTTCGTAGCTATTATTAATACTATTTTTGACATCATTGATTGTATTTATTTCTGAATTAAATACCTCTTCTAGCATTTTAATGGATCTCATAAAATTTCCTCCTTTGTTTATATCTATAGTAATCGATTACTATAGAGTCAAAAAAATTAACTATGCTTGTTTTGGATAGTTATATCCATATAGTAATCGATTACTATATGGATATAATAATTTGTAATCGCTTACATTAATTGCAAAAAAATATAGCTCTTAAATACTATATTTAATTTACTTTTTTAGTCGCTTAATTGAATTTCCTTCAATGATTTCACTACGTTTTATCTCAACTTGCTCCTTAGACTGATTTTCTAACTTACTTAATATATTGATAGCTATTGCTTCTCCCATAGATAATAAATCTTGTTCTAGTGAAGTAACCTTAGTTTTAAATAAATTATTATTAGCTAAAGACCCGTAAGAAACAATTGAAACATCTTGTGGTATATTAATTTGATACTTATCAAATACGCTAAGTACCCCTTTAGTCATAACATTGTTGCAAATAATCATTCCAGTTGGTAATGCTAAGTCGTTATACAAGTGTTCATCAATGATATCAAATGTAGTGTCTTCTTTGAACTGACCATTAAACATCCATTCTTCATGAAATGTCAATCGGCTTTCAGAGAGTGCCGCTTTGAAGCCATTTAAACGTTCAATACCAGTACTCGTATTTAGGCTTCCAGTTACTATACCGAGCTTTTCATGTCCTTTGAATATCAATTTTTTAGTCAATTCGTAAGACTCTTTGAAGTTATTAGTACCAATGTAAGGTAATTGTTGATGCTCATCTAATTTTCTATCAATTAAAATAATAGGAATATTCCTATTTTGTATCTCTTTTAAATTAGTATTTTTACTATCACAAGGAGATATGGCGATGGCATCAATATTTTTACTTAGCAACATACGGATAATTTCTTCTTCTTTTTCGATTGACTCATCAGTACTACAAGTTATCAAATTATAGCCTTTATTAAATAGATATTTGTCTATCTGTTTTGCTATAGTCATATAATAGGGATTTTCAATATCAGCTACAATAATAGCTACTAAATTGGATTTTTTTGATCTTAAACTTTTAGCAACTAAGTTGGGCTCATAATTTAATTGCTCAAAAGCATTTAATATTTGATCCCTTGTTTCAGAACTTACTGGATAATTATTATTGAGAACTCTTGAAACTGTTGCTGTAGAAAACCCCGTATATAATGCAATATCTTTCATTGTTACATTATGTGCTTTACTATTCTGATTCATTAATAATCACCACTTAATAATATTTCAACTGTTAATAAAATGATTATGAAACAACACCTACTGTCAGCATAATATTCGAATAAGTCCTTGTATCTCCAGTATTAATAACTAAAGTAACACCTTCTTCATTAGCCATCTCATAAAATTGTTGCCGGCTATAAGTTGTGAGTAACTTATCTCCTACTATTTTGTTGAATTCACTGAAAATTTCAGGCGTTTTTCCTTCTTCTGATTCCATAACTTCAATTTTCTCTATATTTATTACAGTTAATATAGATTTTAACACATCTGTGACCAAAGGTAAGTTAGGCGCAAACCCTAAATAGATTTTTTCTGCACTCTCATTAGCGTTTGTCATTATAGGATAATTACCGTCAGCGATCAATATTTTATTACCATGCCCACTTTTAGCCAGTACTTTTAATATTTGTTGATGAATACATTGCCCTTTTATCATGTTTCACCCCTAAAAATAATTATAGTAATCGATTACTATATGCAAAATTACATTAAATGTGTTTGTTTGTCAAACATAACTATAATGATTACTGAAATTAAATACATAAACCAAATTTTTCAGTCTAATATATTTTCCGTTATTTTCATACGTATATATAAGAACGATAATTACAGTTATTAAGTTGTGTGTTTTAGACGAAAATAGGATAGCTGTAGTTTAAATTAGAGACAATATGTCCCAAATAGCATAGATGGACTATTAAAATTAATACTACAAAAAGCAAACATCAAAAACGATTATTTATTAATTTTGTTTTTGTAACAAACTTGGAATGTCACTTTCCATTGTAAATTGCAAAACTGACAATAAGTGCCTACTCATCTTCATAAAATGAGTATACAGTAGATACCAGCAACTCCTTCCACTTTGAGATGAATCGTTTTAGATCCCCTCTTAGAAAGCATTTGATTTGTTTTCTTTATTTCTAAATCTTTCTCATCAGAGTTAACCATTGGCCCCTACATATCTAACGTTTACAACAATAATATACTTTTAAAAAAACAATGATTATCCTCATTTAATATAACTAAAAAAGTAAACTAATATTTCAAATCCGTTTTACTCTCCCTGGATTTTTCTCGATAACCCAATGAAAGTATCATAAATAATCACTTTAGTGATATTTACATAACTAATGATTATCAGAAGTTCGATTCACATAAAAAGGCACGACAAGTTTATGAACTTGTCGTGCCCTTTTTAATTACAATTAGTTACCAAATAAACGACTCCAAAACCCTTTTTTAGGGGGGTGTTCTCCCCTATCCTCAGTCTCACTTTCTATTTCTTCAGATGGTTCATCATCTTTTGCTAATACTTCTTCGTTTTTACTGTCATCCTTTTTCTCTTCAGCTACATCTTTATGTTGTACTTCTGTTGGCTGTTCATCTTCTTGTTCTTGATTAATATCTTTAGATTCTTCGGTAAATGTTGCTTCTTGCGAATTAACGTTTTGTCTATCATTAACAGATGTATCAAAAGAATAATTAAGCTGTCTTTCTTCCTCTAATTGATTCTCTAATTTTTGAATCTTCTTATTACTCTCTAATGCCAATACTTGCTGATTCTCAAGTAATTTTGATCTTTCCTGCAACTCTTTTCTGTAGAATTCAATTGTTGTTTCATGACGATTTTCTTGTTTTTCAATTTGATCATTCAAAGTATCAATCTGATTTTTAAGAATTTCTACTATTTGAGTATCACTTTTGGATTCAACATTAATATCATCTGACTCTTTTTTTTGTTTGTCTTCAGTAGTACTTTCAAAACCATATTTCTTTTTATTCTCATTTACTCTTTGAATGATTTTTTCTATATCGGTATCTTCTTTAATAAACGAAGTGTTTTCTTGTTTTATTGTCTCTATATTCAATCGTTTAATGTTATTGAAAATTGTTTGCTTACTAACCCCTAATTCTTCACTCAATATTTTCACGCTTTTCATATCATCAACCCTTTATAAAATGTTTATAAACCCTTTATAACATATTACAAGCTTATCATGCTTAATAATAAAGTAATTGGTACACCAAAAATATACAATCATCAACCCTTTTATCAAGTGTTTGTAAAAGGTTGATGGTTGTTGTCAAGGGTTTATAAACCCTTTGTCAACCCTTGACGGACCTACATTTTCCCTTTTATAAGCGTATTCAAAGTGCTATAATAACCTTAATACAACAAAAACCCCAACTACTGGTAATAGTCGGGGTTTGGTAATAAAACGTTGCAGCACGTTTATAAATATTTTGATATCTGTATTATATACAACTATATCATCAAAGTGCAAGCAAAAAATTTATGTGTTCTTGTAATGTTTTATTACCTCTATCCAAAATTTGAATAGGAAAGGGGTTTTTATTATGTCTAGAAAAAACATAAAAAATCAGGCCAGTCAAAATTTCTATATGCTACATAAAGTATTATTTATCAATGAAAAATATAAAAAGTTAAGTGATAGTGCAAAAGTTACCTATGCAATTCTTAATGATAGAGTAAGTTTATCTATTAAAAATAATTGGATAGACCAAAATGGAGATATATATTTTATTTTCACAAATGAAAATCTTCAAGAAGTGTTAGATAAAAGTAAAAATACAATAACTAAAATTAAAAAAGAATTACAAGAAGTGGGTTTATTGGAACAAGTTAAAACTGGATTTAATCGACCAAACAAACTATACCTTCATGAAATTGAAACAAATATAAATATTGAAAAAGAAATACAAAATAGCACTTCAAACAATGACGAATCAAGTGATAGCAAGGAATCCCAAATAATGGGAGTCCAGAGTCCCAAACAATGGGAGCCCAGAATCCCAAACAATGGGAGCCCAGAATCCCAAAACTTAGACTCTAATAATACTGACTTAAATAATACTGACTATATAGAGACTGAGAATAATGATATGAATGATATGAATGATACATACGACAATCCAATAAACAATAATCATTCGGATCATACAAATCATCAACAAACCGAATTTAATAATGATGCACTTAAATTCCAAGTACTCGAAGAACTGCCACAACAACTTCAAGACTATTTAAGTAAATTTGAAATTAGAGAAATTCGGATTATTAAAAGTGTATTACTCAAAGGGAAGAAATCATTTAATAATGCACATGATACCTATTACCGTTTAGAAGATGTTGAGTTTGAAATTGTAAGTTTATTGAAACGATTTAAAGCCATGCTGCTACAAAAGAATGAAACCGTTGAATCGATGCAAGGGTATTTAATGCAATCCATTAAAGCTGAATTCGAAGAAACACATGCACTTTATATGCGACGTCAAAACATGAAACAGCATAATATCTTCAATCAGTAATTCAAATAATCTATAGCAATCAAAGAGACCTCAAAATATTCGGTTAAGTCATCTGATTTTTTAACTGATGATGATGAAAGAAATCAAGAAATCGTGAGTGATTTAGAAAAAGGTTTATATCGAAAACGTATGTTGAGTTATGGTGGATTGCTTAAACAAAAACATAAAATTTTAAATTTAGATGATGCCGAAGATGGCAATTTAATTAATACAAGTAACGAAGATGAATCAACTGAAGAAGAAAAAACACATTCAATTATTGCAATTTGGAATTTTGAAAAACAAAATTATTACTTAAAAGATTTGAAACGTTAGCTTAAAAGCTAGCGTTTTTTTATGTTTTTTGCCCCTGCGGGAACTATAGGATTAACCAGTATGGTTACCCAGTTTTTACGCGAAAAATAATTTTGTGCGTAAATGGGCAGTGTCTAAAAAATAGTCACTGGTTTTGCTCAAATTTTTGTTTGTGAAATTAGAATATATTGATTTGGCTCATATTTGCGTTTTAAGAACGTATATAAGCTTTTAGGTATAAATCTATATAAATAACTCTTAATTCTTCAAAATACCCCTTTAAAATTCAAATAAAGGCATATAAAAATAAAAAGCCAACCCAGATAAAATGGATTGGCTTTTTTTTGCTTATTTTTGCAAAGTAGAATAAAAATTACTCTTAATAAGCGCTCTAAACGGCATAGATATATTGTAACAAGAACACGCATTTATGCCGAGAAAATTTATTGATGTTGAGAAGAACCCTTAACTAAACTTGCAGACGAATGTCGGCATAGCGTGAGCTATTAAGCCGACCATTCGACAAGTTTTGGGATTGTTAAGGGTTCCGAGGCTCAACGTCAATAAAGCAATTGGAATAAA
>NZ_LNNB01000006.1 GCF_001747895.1 Staphylococcus equorum
TGCAGAAGTAGTTCAGCGGTAGAATACGACCTTGCCAAGGTCGGGGTCGCGGGTTCGAATCCCGTCTTCTGCTCCATTATTTTTGCCGGGGTGGCGGAACTGGCAGACGCACAGGACTTAAAATCCTGCGGTGAGAGATCACCGTACCGGTTCGATTCCGGTTCTCGGCATTATCATTTTTAATATAGCGCCCGTAGCTCAACTGGATAGAGTACTTGACTACGAATCAAGAGGTTACAGGTTCGACCCCTGTCGGGCGCAC
>NZ_LNNB01000007.1 GCF_001747895.1 Staphylococcus equorum
TTGTATCTATAACTGTTAATCTTGTTTCCTCTGACACATTGCCCACAACATCTGTTGATGTCACTATCAATTCTTCATTACCTACTAAGTCCACGTTTGTTGGAATATCAATTACGTAGTTGCCTTGATTATCTACTGTGCCTGTTGCCACACTTCCATCTGGGAACTTCACTGTAATTGTTGAATTTAATTCACCTGTTCCACTTACTTGCGTGCCTTCACTTGTAACCTCATTCACCGTTGGTGCTGCCGGCGCTGTCACATCAGTAACAGTCAGTCGTGTTTCTGGTGATACGTTTCCTGATCCATCTGTTGATGTGATAACCAACTCTTCATTGCCATTCAATTGCTTATCTAATGGTAAATCGATCATGTAATTTCCTTGACTATCGACTGTACCCGTTGCCACACTTCCATCTGGG
>NZ_LNNB01000008.1 GCF_001747895.1 Staphylococcus equorum
TGAGGCTGTGCCCGCGGAAAGCGTGCACAAAAAAGTGCCAACAAAGTCGGAGACTTTGTCGACACTCTGAGAGGAAACTAAATTTTAGTTTCCTCTCTTTTTTTATTTCTATATATTAAAATTAATCTAAATGAACTCTATTATGCTCTTCCATACTATTTTCTTTTGTCATATCTACACATTGTTTGCATGTTATAAAAGCGATTATTGCAAGTGAAGCTAAAATATTAATAGTTAAAAGTTTTTTCATTTTAATCATCCTAACTGTTTAATGTTTTTATATATTAATTACAAGGCACTAAAATCGTTTTTGACTCGTTGTTTTAAAAAAATGCACAATAAATATGCGTGATAAAAATTTATTGTATGTTACCTTTTCCCTGATGTTCAATTGTTAATCAAATTCAACTTTAACGTCATTGTCATAGCTATGTTGAACAGGTGGTTGATAACAAAGTGCATAGTAATGAGAATTTGATACTACAATTTATTTTAATATTAATAATAATAAATTTAAAAACCATAGAAGAAGCTTAATTAGAACATATAAATGTATTTTAAAATAGCAACGAATGATTAGAAATAAAACAAATAGGGGATACTATAAAAAAATAGTTTAGTCACCTTTAGACTGTTTTTACGTAAATCTATGACAATTTGATTTTAATACATTATTA
This sequence comes from Staphylococcus equorum, assembly GCF_001747895.1. GTDB lineage: Bacteria > Bacillota > Bacilli > Staphylococcales > Staphylococcaceae > Staphylococcus > Staphylococcus equorum_A. The sequence continues at coordinate 678 of NZ_LNNB01000008.1, forward strand.
AAGGGGAGATATAATGGAAAAAATCGTTGCTTTTTCAGATTGGCTTTGGGGATTTCCTTTAGTTACTTTATTATTAGTTGCAAGTTTGTATTTAACAATAAACTTGAAATTTATTCAGTTTAGACATTTCTTTTATATGATGAAACAGACATTTGGAAGAGTCAATAAAACGCCTAAAGGTGAGGGCACAATCACACCAAGGCAAGCACTGACCTCTGCACTTTCATCTACAATAGGCGCTGCGAATATTGTTGGGGTGCCTACTGCAATTATGATGGGTGGTCCAGGTGCTGTCTTTTGGATGATAGTAATAGCTTTTCTAGGAATGGCTTTAAAATTCAGCGAAAACGTACTCGGTGTACATTATCGTGAAAAAAATAAAAAAGGCGAATTTGTTGGTGGACCTACATATTATATGAAGAAAGGTTTTAAAAACAAAAAATTAGGAGCCATTTTTTCTACTGTCTTTGCTTTTGCGCTGATGCTTGAGCTTATACCAAGTATTATGGTACAAGGTCATTCGGCTGCAAGTACTGTGCATGATACATTCGATATACATATGGGCGTAACTGGCGTCGTTTTAGCTATACTTGCAGCATTAGTTGTGTTTGGTGGTATTAAGCGTATTGCATCTATTGCTGAGAAGATTGTACCAATTATGGTCGGTTTATATTGTTTATTAGGATTTACTATTATTATAATGAATATTACGCAAGTGCCCCATATCATTGCGCTTGTGGTTGAACAAGCTTTTAACCCTAGTGCAGCATTAGGGGGAACATTCGGTGCAGCACTTGCAACTACCATTCGTTGGGGATTTGCTAGAGGAATATATTCTAATGAAGCAGGTCTTGGTACGTCACCTATTGCCCATGCAGCTGCAAAAACGGATCATCCTGTACGTCAGGCTTTTTGGAGTGTTAGTGAAATTGTAGTTGATACGCTTGTCGTGTGTAGTACGACTGCATTTGTTGTGCTTGTTTCTGGTGTCTGGAAATCAGAAGATGCAAAATCACAATCTGCAGCGCTCACAGCCAGAGCATTTGAAGATGCTTTTGGACAATTTGGCAGTATGAGTGTATCGATATCGATGTTGTTTTTCGTATTTTCAACAGTCATCGTCGTAATTTTTTATGGCTCTAGAATGGCAGAATTCTTATTTGGATTAACAGGTGCTTGGATTATGAAAGTCGTTTATGTATTATCATTAGTCGTAGGTGCTTTGGGTGCAGCCACACAACTATGGGATTTATTAGATTTAGCACTTGCAATTGTACTTATACCTAACGTTATCGCAGTACTCATACTTTCACCGAAAGTAAAATCATTAACTTTAGATTTCTTTAAAAATTATAAATAAGTTGTTCTATTAAATAGATGGCCCCCTCACTACAAAATGGAGTGGGGGGTTTTTGTATGCAGATTTCTCTATTGTTGGGTTTGAGTAATTTATTATTGGAAATTTAAGTAGGTAAATGGGTTTTGAATTGAAAATATTATCGAATTTTAAAGAAAATTGGGATAAAGTTGTCCTAAATTCCCATAAGTAAAATTTATCCGTGATTCTGTAAAGATAAACGACTATAATTAATGTTAACATGTATTGTATTGAAGTTTACATTTTAAAGGGTGACAGGAAAATGGAAATATTAGAAAAGATTGAGCAACATGCACAAAAACGACCACAACATCTTGCGTTGCAATTTGATGATTTAAAGTGTAGTTATAAACAGTTAAAGATAAATATCGAATTAGTGGTTGCAGATTTAACTGATATTCCTAGTCATCAATTTGTAGCACTCGTTATGAAAAACCCTATGGAAACAATTATCTATTATTGTGCATTGCTAAAGAGGCATTGTATTCCATGCATACTAGATTTTCAATGGTCACAAGGACAGATAGACACATTACTAAATCATTACGGGATTTCTTATGTAATTAATGAGGAAAAAGAAGTAATAAATAAACACATTAAAGAAAATCAATTGAAGTGGCGTAATGATTTATTACATGTTGGTTTTACTTCAGGAACGACAGGTTTACCAAAAGCTTATTATCGCAATGAAAAATCTTGGTTATATTCTTATAAAGAAAACGAAAAGCTTTTAGAAGAGCCAGTTAATATACTCGTTGCACCTGGTCCTTTGTCTCATTCGTTGTCTTTATATGCTTGTATCTATGCGCTATTTAGTGGGAGAACGTTTATAGGGCAACGTCAATTTGATGCGCCATTGTTATTACAAACGATTGAAAAAGCACCTGAAACAGTTGCCATATTTTTAGTACCGACAATGTTAACATCATGTTTGGCTGAAAACCTTAAAATAAACCAAGTGCGCTATATTTTTTCTACAGGTGATAAGTTACCTCCGGAAACAAGAAATAAAGTTCAACAAAATATGCCACAATCTATATTAATAGAGTTCTTCGGAACATCTGAAGCAAGCTTTATAAGTTATAACTACAATAATGAAGCACCATGTCATTCTGTTGGTTTACCTTTTCCAAATGTGCAAATACACTTGGCACATCAAGATGAACAAGGCGTAGGTGTGTTACATATTCAAAGTAATATGGTGTTTAGTGGTTATGCAAATCAGGATATTTCACGAAGTAAATGGCTAGAAATTGGTGATTTTGCTTCACTTGATCATAACGGATATCTCTATTTGCACGGACGTCACGGTGACCGCATGATTATTGGTGGTCGAAATGTTTATCCAACTGAAATTGAAAGTGTAGCCCAAGGTTATGAATATTTTAATGAAGTGTGCATAGTGAGTGAACCACATTCGAAGTTTGGGGAAATTGCAGTACTACTTTATACAGGCCCACAGGATGTGTCTTATCAGTCGTTGAAAAGTTTTTTGTCACCACATTTGGCGAGATATCAAATACCATCTAAATTAATTAAAATAGATAAAATGTACTATACACAAAGTGGAAAAATAGCTCGAAGACAAATGAAGGAACGTTATTTAGGAGGAGAGTTTAAATGATGAAAGAAGCAGTGATTGTTGCGGCAAAACGTACAGCATTTGGCAAATATGGAGGAAAGCTTAAACATATAGAGCCAGAACACCTCATAAAACCATTATTTACACATTTCAAAGAAACATTGCCACATGTGATGTCAGATATTGATGACGTTATTCTAGGTAATGTCGTAGGTAATGGAGGTAATTTGGCGAGAAAGTCCTTACTCGAAGCTGAACTAGATCACCATATCCCGGGCGTAACTATCGATAGACAGTGTGGCTCAGGTTTAGAAGCGATATTACAAGCTTGCCGTATGATACAAGCAGGCGCAGGTACGATTTATATGGCAGGCGGTGTAGAAAGTACGAGCCGTTCGCCTTGGAAAATAAAACGACCTCAATCTGTTTATGATACGCAATTACCAGCGTTTTTTGAACGCGCATCATTTGCTCCGGAGGGACAGGATCCTTCAATGATTGAAGCGGCTGAAAATGTGGCTCAAACTTACAACATTTCAAGAACGGCACAAGATTATTATGCATGGATGAGCCATCAAAAAACGATGGCTGCATATGAACGTCAAATCATTTCTCGAGAAATAATGCCATTTCAAGTTAAGGGTGAAACATTTCAACAAGATGAAAGTATTAAACCTAAGTTAACGGAACGGACGCTGAATCGTTTGAAGCCGCTCTTACCTGAAGGTACAGTTACTGCTGGAAATTGTTGTATGAAAAATGATGGTGCAGTGTTATTAATGATTATGGAAAAAGAAACTGCCAAAGCATGTGGTTTTAATAACGGGTTAGCATTTACTGATGGCTTAACTGTAGGCGTAGATCCGAATGTATTAGGCATTGGCCCAGCACCAGCAGTGAAAAAACTATTAGAAAAAATTAACTATACTATTGATGAAATTGATGCTGTCGAATTGAATGAGGCCTTTGCATCACAGGTGTTAGCAAGCCAAGAAATGTTGGACTTATCTGATGCGAAATTAAATGTTTATGGTGGTGCGATCGCTACAGGTCATCCCTATGGCGCAAGTGGTGCAGCTTTAGTGACGCGCTTGTTTTACATGGATGAATATCAAAGAACAATTGCTACAATGGGAATAGGAGGCGGCATGGGCAATGCATTATTGTTTGAAAGATGGACTTGAAGAGCAAGAAATCATATTTATTGAAGAAGAAGTCGTAGCTTATAATCAATACTTTAATCAACGTCCATTAAACAAAGTGCCTCCTTTATATTGTGCTAAGTTATGGCCAGAATTTCAGCTGTTTCAACAATATGCTAATCGTAATATTTTGCTGAAAGAAACAGAAATCAACCATTCAAAACCACTTGAAACGAATGAAACCTATCTTGCGTATATGTGTATTGTTGAGAAGAAGAAAATAAAATCATTTATGAAATACACTTTTAAATTAGAAATACATAAAAATAGTGAAAACTATATCACTATTAAACAAACATTTTTGGAGCAGGTTTAGCATGATACAAATAACAGCAGAACAAGTGAATGAATATTTAGGTTTAATCAATGATCAAAACCCAGTGCATGAAAATATAGTGCCAGGTCAATTGATTGTACAACTTGCACTCACGAATAAAAAATTAGCATGGGTAGCGTACAAAGTGAAATATGTGGCATCAGTTGAAATGAATGAATCTTTAAATTTTGAACTTGTAACAAACGAAAAAATGGTTATTTCTAATCAAAGTGATGATGTAAAACTTTTCATTGTGAAAATATAAATGTTGAATTGATTATGGTGTTCAAGGTGTATACAAATGATGAGGATATAATGCATTGGCGAGTACTTTTTTGTGTTAATTTAAAAGAGTACGATACAATAATAAGTGAAGTAACAAGTATACTAGGAGGATAACTATGACAGTAGAAACATATTGGAGATCTTTTATCGAAGCATTTCCTGAATATAAAGGTGTGCAATTTGATGCTTGGTCTTTTGGTGTCGACGAAGATGAATTAGCTGATTTAGTGAAAAAGGGCATGAAAACTGCGACGACAAGTGGATTAGCGTCTTATAAAGTAGAGGGAGAAGCGTTACCACAAGTCGGTGATATCAGCGTTGTATTAAATGAAAAAGGAAATCCGCAATGTATCATTGAAACTACACGTGTTTACCAAACGCCATTTAATGATGTTACTGAAGAACATGCATATCTTGAAGGTGAAGGAGATAAGTCGCTGGCATATTGGCGTCAAGCACATATCGAATTTTTCGAATCATATTATGCTGAATTAGGTATTCCTTTTGATGAAACAGAATTCATGGTGTGTGAAGAATTTAAGTTATTGTATGTATAAAAAAGAGCGGTACATTAGTTAGCACTGCTTCGAGTATTCTCTCCAAGCACAACAAAGGGGACAATCTTTGTCTAACTGTGTACCGCTCATAGGGTGAGTGTTTATAGGGTTGTGTTATTCAAAGGCAACATAAGGGGACAACTTATGTTGCCTTTATTCTTTTTAAACTTCTAATTTCTAAAGGGGAGTTTATTGCATATATGTTCTTCTGAATTCTTCTTAAAGCTAAATTTTGAAAAGTCTTAGGTGTAAAGTAAATGTTATTAATAGGTTAGTTTCGTATTATCAACATCACTTTCAAGTAGAGAGAGTAACTTATATAATTCATTCATGCTGAAATTTTCATCAAATTTAACAGAAATTGTTTTGAAAGTTTTAGTGATAATTTCATATATTGGGTTACCATTTTCAAAAGCCTGTTTGTAGATAATCATGCTGTGATTCCCTCCTTTTCTCTCTACACTTAATATACTAATAGATTTCCTTGGAAAATACATGAGTCTTCAGTATCAACTTTGTATCGGTCTTATGTCGTATATAATTTGGAAGGTGAAAAGGATATAAAAATAGTGAATGAAGTAAAAGGGTTAGCATTGAACTTTGTTGAAAATTGGTGTAAATTGTAACTAAGGCGTATCGTGTTTTAAAATTCAAGCTTGGAGTGATAATGTATGAAAAAAATTGCAAAGACTTTTGTAGCATGTAGTATCGTATTTGGCACTACAGTAGGCCTAAGCATTGCTAACCAAGACATTTCACAAAGTGAAGCACAAGCAGAAACGACGCAACCTTATTATGATTATCAAGGCTACACAGCTCAAGGTGGAGATTTTGTATTAGACCAAGCATTTTATAATGGATTGAAAGCAGGTAATGTTACTTTTAATGATATTAAAGTGAATAGTAAATATGATTCAGGTTCTGAGAGCAAAGTAATTTATGATCAAAAATTTGAAAAAGTAAATGATAATAAAGCTAATTCAGTAGAATTTGAGATAGCGGAAGATGCGGTAAGTTTACAAGATATGAGAGTACAATTTGGACAAAACTTTGAATATCAACCACCGCTTCATGGGGACAAAGTAAGCAGTTCCGATGGCTTGTATGGGTATGTAGTAGGTGAAGGTTATATTGTCTTTCATATGAGTGATGGCTATGTAACGAGTGTGACTGTATCATAAAGCATATTTAATACACAAAAAAACCAAGCAGAAATTGAATGGATTTCTGCTTGGTTTATTTTATTGATAGTGTTGTTTTTAAACTTCTGTAACGTCAACATCAATATGTTCAACACGATTATATGCACCGTGGTCAACTGGACCTACAAAGTCATTCATCTTCCAACCATTTTTAATTGCAGAAGCAACAAAAGCTTTGGCAGCAATAACTGCTTCTCTTGGTGTTTTGCCGTTTGCTAAATACGCAGTAGTTGCTGCTGCAAAAGTACAACCTGCACCATGATTATAGCTTTGTTGGAACATATCCGTAGTTAATTGGTAGAATTGTTTACCATCATAGTAAAGGTCATAAGATTTATCTTGATCTAAAGCTTTACCACCTTTAATAATGACATGCTTCGCACCTTGTTTATGAATGATTTCAGCAGCTTTTTTCATATCATCTATTGATTTTAAAGTACCTAGATTTGCAAGTTGTCCCGCTTCAAATAAATTTGGTGTTACGACAGTTGCTTTAGGTAATAAATGCTCAATCATTGCATCAGTATTGCCAGGGTTTAATACTTCGTTTTCCCCTTTACAGACCATCACTGGATCGACAACAAAGTAATCGGCGCCAGATTCTTCATAAGCTTCGCCAGCACGTTTGATAATTTCTTGTGTGCCGAGCATACCTGTTTTCACAGCATCTGGGTGAATTGAGATTGCTGTCTCTAATTGTTTCTCAAATACATCAAATGGAATTGGCGTTACGTCATGAGACCACGTCGCTTTATCCATTGTAACGATTGATGTCAGAGCAACAATGCCGTATGTCTCTAACTCTTGAAATGTTTTTAAATCTGCTTGCATACCTGCGCCTGCGCTTGTGTCCGAACCTGCAATCGTTAATGTTTTTTTCAATGCCATGAATCTTCACTCCTAAATTTCTTTTGTACATATCATACCACGTTTATCGAGTATTCTAAATAATGACCTTTTAAATAGCGAGCAATATTTAACTACTTTGTATAATGTAGATTAATTTTATTTTGATGAAGTGAAATAGGGTTAATTATAAAATATTTAAAGTGTTTCTTTGTCGAGCGCTAACAATAAAAAAACTCTATCTTTATGACGAGACACGAGTCATAAAGATAGAGAATAAAAATGCCTTGAAATAATTTATTATTAAAAAGTCTAATTAATTAAGTGTTTGGATTATCTAGTTTTTTTTGAGACGGAACAAATAAAACTAGAAGTAAGGCAATTATAGCTAGTATCGTCATAAAGTAATATGCATCACTTGAGCCTAAAACAGACGCTAAGGACTGTATTGTTGCATTACTAGCATTGGGTGAGTCTTGTGATAGATTTTCAGCATGACCTGAAGTTTGAGCTGTGAATATTGTAATTATGATAGCTGTTCCAACAGCCCCAGAAAGTTGGCGAATCGTATTATTAATTGCCGTGCCATGTGAAACTAGTTTTGTAGATAACGCGTTTAGGTTAGCAGTATTTAATGGCATTGTTATAAAGCTTAACCCTATTCTTAAGAAAATAGTTCTAATCATTAAGAAAGTAAATGTTGTAGATTCAGTTAAATCTGTGACAACCCACATAGAAGGTATTATAAAAATAAGACCAATTACAAATACAAATTTCGCCCCATATCTGTCGTATATTTTTCCTGTAACTGGAGATAGAAAGGCGTTTATAATCGCACCTGGTAATAACACTAACCCTGCTTCGAATGCTGTAAAACTTCTTCCATCTTGCAAGTATAGTGGTAATAAAATCATATCTGCATACATCATCATAGTTATCATGACATTAATAATAGTAGTAATTGTAAACAGCTTATTTTTGAAAACATCTAGATTAAGCAATGGATCAGAAGATTTAATTTGTCTCATACAAAATAGCGTGATAGTTATAAGACCTATAATTATAGACGATAGTACAATACTATCATTCCAGCCGCTATTGCCTGCAGTACTGAAGCCGTACAGAATAAGCCCAAATCCAATCGTGGATAATATTACACTTGTTACATCTAACTTACTTTCTTCTTTTTCAGTCACGTTAACTAAATATTTAATCGATAATAACAATATAATTACAAAGAGTGGAATTAAGCCTATAAATAACCATCTCCATGAAAGATACTCGATAACAAAACCTGATAAAGTCGGTGCTATTGCAGGAGCAAATATTATTGCGAACCCAATATAGCCCATCATTGTTCCTCGTTTTTCTGGAGGGAAGAGGAACATAACAACGCTCATTAGTAACGGCATGACGATGCCTGCTCCTACAGCCTGAATCATTCGACCTATAAGTAAAATAGTAAAAGTCGGTGCTATTGCACAAAGAATACTACCAATTAATAAAAATGACATCGAACTAATAAATAATTGTCGAGTAGTAAATCGCTTCATTAAATAAGCGGTAATAGGTACTAATATCCCATTAACTAGCATAAAACCTGTGAACATCCACTGTACCGTAGTTGCTGATACAGAAAAAACTTCCATCAAGTTACTTAATGCCACATTTAGAAGTGTTTGATTTAGTGTAGACAAAAAACATCCTGCTACTAATACAGTCAAAATGACTTTTTTATTTATATTTTCCATTACATGAAGCTCCTTTATAATCATTTGACTTATCAACACAGTGTCAATAAAGTATAATGGTAGCAATATTATGTAGGCATGTCTATCGACATTATTTTAAATAAGTCTACTATACGACAATTGGTTGATTTGTGTTAATAAAATGTATACTTAATAGATAAGGGGCAATAAAATGAATGATAGAAAAAAAGAAGATCCTCGGGTAACACGTTCTAAAAGTATGTTTAAAAATGCTGCAATAGAATTATTGATGGAAAATTCGGATGTGAGAAAACTAACGGTTCAAAAAGTTGCTAAATACGCTAATTTAAATCGGGCAACGTTCTACTTACATTTTTATGACATCAATGATTTGTTGAAAAAAATAGGTTACGATATTTTTGATGATTTATTATTAAAAAATCTTCCTATATTACAGTTAAATGATGCTACAGAGAAAGAGAAGCTAGTTGAATTTTTAGATTATTTTTATGAAAATCGTAAAATTCTATCGATATTCTTTGCAAATACAGATTTCAAAAAAAAGTTACATTTAATATTGGTTGAGTTTGTTGTTATTAATGGAGAAAAGCAATCATTAAATACAGAAAAAGCGATATTATCTACTGATATTCTTGCTTCTTCATTACTTGGAATCATTACATGGTGGGTTAAAGATGGAGTAGAGCATAGTTCTGAATATATTGCTAACCAAATTGTTGGGTTATATCGTTAGTTTTTAGATGGAAAAATTTATAACGGTTTTCATTTTAATATAGGATCAAATATTATGGTTCGCCTGAGCTGGTTTAAGGTTTACAAGTGCTGATGCACTTGCATAAGTAGTGCTAGTCTTGCTAATGCAAGAAGTACTACTTTACATGCATAAGAACTACTTATTCACGCGCACAATTTCTTGCGCGTGAAAGTAGTTCTAATATGTTAAAATACTAACTGAGGTGAGAGGGAATATGGAATGGTCAGATGTTTTTCATGAAATTATTACGCGACATGACTTTAGTGCGATGCACGAATTTTTAGAAAAAGAATATACAACAGAAATTGTATATCCAGATAGAGAGAATGTTTATCAAGCATTTGATTTAACACCATTTGAACAAGTGAAAGTTGTCATATTAGGTCAAGATCCATATCACGGACCGAATCAAGCACATGGCTTAGCTTTCTCAGTACAACCAGATGCTAAGTTTCCACCTTCATTGCGTAATATGTATAAAGAACTTAAAGATGACATAGGTTGTGAAAGAACAACGCCACATTTACAAGATTGGGCGCGTGAAGGTGTTTTGTTATTGAATACCGTTCTGACTGTCCGCCAAGGAGAGGCACATTCACATAAAGAAATTGGCTGGGAACTTTTCACAGATGAAGTGATTCAAACTGTATCTGAACAATTAGAAAATGTTGTGTTTATTTTATGGGGAAAACCCGCACAACAAAAAATCAAATTGATAGATACGTCGAAACATCATATCATTAAGTCTCCACATCCAAGTCCTTTATCTGCTTATCGTGGTTTCTTTGGTTCAAAATCATATTCTCAAGCAAATACGTATTTACAAGAAAATGGTAAAGCACCAGTAAATTGGTGTGAAGGTGAGGCATAAACATGGAAAAAGATAAGATCATACACTTAATTGAGCAAGAATTAGTAGCAGCGGACGAAGCAAATCATAATGCTGAATTTGAAAAGCACATTTATGCTATTCACACGTTGACTTCACTTGTTACAGGGTCGACAAGCCAGCATAAAAGTTATAAAGATAATACGTATGATGTTTCTTCGTCCTTCCAAACATCTACTATAGTAAATAATGGTACTTCAAAACCGCAATCAGCTTCTAAAAAACAAGGTGTATCTGCGGAAGAGATTCGAGCGATGGGTGGTAAAACATCACAACCCGCGTCACAAAATAGCGTTTCTGACACGTCACTTAAATCTAACAAGTTAGTTACTGATGATGAAATAGGTAATGGAGATTCAATATTTGATTTTTAATTAAGAAGGGAAGTAAATAGCATGATGAAAGTATTTATTATATTAGGTGCATTGAACACAATGATGGCAGTAGGAACTGGCGCATTTGGTGCACATGGCTTAGAAAATAAACTATCGGCAAAATATTTATCAGTATGGGAAAAAGCAACGACTTACCAAATGTATCATGGTTTAGGCCTACTCGCGCTTGGTATTATTAGTGGTACAACTTCAATTAATGTGAATTGGGCAGGTTGGCTCATGTTCTTCGGTATCGTCTTTTTCAGTGGCTCATTATACATTTTAGCACTAACTCAAATTCGTATCCTTGGCGCAATTACGCCAATCGGTGGGGTTTTATTCCTAGTAGGTTGGTTAATGCTAATTATCGGAACATTTAAATTATAAATTTTTAATTGTTATAGAATTCATCTTGTGGGTATAATACAGTCCATGAGGTGAATTTTATTTATGAGTCAAAATGATAAGGAAATAGATAGAGGAGATTTAAAACAAAACTTATCTGAAAAATTTGTATGGGCTATAGCCTATGGTTCATGTATAGGTTGGGGCGCATTTATCCTACCTGGCGACTGGATTGGTCAATCAGGCCCTATATCTGCAGCAATAGGTATTGTAATTGGTGCATTATTAATGATACTGATTGCAGTAAGTTATGGTGCTTTAGTTGAACGTTTTCCAGTTTCAGGTGGGGCATTTGCATTTAGTTTTTTAGGATTTGGAAGGTACGTCAGTTTCTTCTCATCCTGGTTTTTAACTTTTGGATATATATGTGTTGTAGCTTTAAACGCAACAGCATTTAGTTTATTAATTAAGTTCTTACTACCAGATATATTAGAAACTGGTAAGTTATATACTATTGCAGGATGGGATGTTTATATAACTGAGATTCTTATCGCTTCGTTATTATTAATTGTCTTTATGTTTATAGCAATTAAAGGTGCAAGTGTTTCAGGATCTCTACAATTTTATTTCTGTGTAGCAATGGTTATAACAATCTTATTACTATTTTTCGGTTCATTCTTCGGGAATAACTTCTCTTTTGAAAATTTACAACCGTTAACTAATGAAAAAGAAGGTTGGTTTACATCCATTATTATGATTGTGGCGGTAGCGCCATGGGCATATGTTGGATTTGATAATATTCCACAAACAGCAGAAGAATTTGATTTTGCGCCGAATAAAACATTTAAATTAATCGTTTATAGTTTACTTGCCGCAGCATTCACTTATGTATTAATGATTTTATACACAAGTTGGTTAAGTAGTTCATCAACAAGTTTAAATGGTAATTTATGGTTAACAGGTGCTGTGACACAAGAAGCCTTTGGTTATATTGGTTTAGCAGTGCTAGCAATTGCAATTATGATGGGGATATTCACTGGTTTAAATGGTTTCTTGATGAGTTCAAGCCGTTTATTATTCTCAATGGGACGTTCAGGCATTATGCCTTCTGTATTTAGTAAATTGCATAAAAAATATAAGACACCTTATATTGCAATTTTCTTTTTAGTTTCTGTTACATTAATTGCACCGTGGCTAGGACGTACTGCATTAACATGGATTGTTGATATGTCTTCAACAGGTGTATCAATTGCTTATTTGATTACATGTTTATCAGCAGCGAGACTCTTTAGTTTTGATAAATCAAGTAACACATACGGACCTGTATACAAAGTTTTTGCGATATTAGGTTCAATCGTTTCATTTGTGTTCTTACTCTTATTATTAGTTCCTGGGTCACCAGCAGCACTTTCAACACCATCTTATATCGCATTGGGCGGTTGGTTAATTATTGGTTTAATTTTCTTTGTTGTACGTTATCCAAAACTGAAAAATATGGATAATGACAGACTAAGTAAACTTATTTTAAATCAATCAGAAGATGAAATAGTAGATTTAATTAATAAAAATAAATCAGATAAAGCGAACAACTAGTTGTTCTTATGAATAATAATCATGTTTTTTACATGTAAAATTATATAATTCTAACATTTAAATTTGGATTATATAATTGCATATACGCCCTTCAATACAGACACATTAAAAGTGTTTATATTGGAGGGCTTTTATTATTAGATCTTTGATTATAGAAATAGCGAGTAACAAAAAAGCCTGAGAAAAATCATTTGTAATAATGATTTTTCTCAGGTTTTTTATTTAGCATCATGCGTTTTAAATTCTTTTTTTACGTATTTTCGTACCAGAGACAATAAGTTTCGATATTTGATCAGCAAAAAGTAATCCTAAAGCGATAGCACCAGCAATTAAAGTCACTTCTAACATTGTATTAATTGCTTTACTAAATTCCAATAGAATCAAGCTTTTTGTTGCATCGAATGCAAGACCACCAGGTACGAGTGGGATAATACCTGGAACCATAAATATAATTACGGGTTCCTTTTTATAACGAGCCATGATGTGACTTAGCATACCTAACGCAATACTTCCAAAGAAACTAGAATATATAGTATGGAAATGAAAACCTTCATAAAATAAAATATAAAACATCCATCCACATGCACCTACAATACCAACTGTGTTGTATAGGCGTTTTGGCACATCAAATATCACACCAAAGAAAAGGGAAGCAGTATAACTAAATATTAAATTTAAAATCCAAAACATAGACATTGCTCCTAAAAAATAATGAGTATAGTACCAACACCGGCGCCTATACCAAAGGCAGTCACTAGGGCTTCTAGTGATTTAGTGGTAAATAGTAACATGTGACCGGCGAATAAATCTTGAATGGCATTCGTTATTAATACACCAGGAACGATAGGCATTACTGAAGCTATTATAATAGTAGATATCGAACCACCGGGTATTAAATGATGTCCTGAAACGGTTATGAGACCGATGACAATTGCGCCCATAAATTCTGGAATGAATTGAGCGTGTAATTTTCGTTGAAGCGTTTCTACAACAATGAAGCCAAAGGAACCAGCCAAAATAGCAGTAAGTACATCTGTTAAGATGCCACCTTGAAGATATAAAAAACTGGCTGCGATAACAGCGGCAGCAATAAATTTGAATATTAGATCATGGTTAATGCTTTGCTCATGATATATTTTTTGCAGTTCTTGAAAGGCATCTTCAAGTGAAATGTCACCTAAAGCAAGCCGCCTAGATATACCATTTGTTCTTGATATGCGATGAAGATTCGTATCTCGCGTTTTAATTCTGAAAATCCTAGGATAAGATTCGTTATGTAACATGAAGTTAATGACTGTATTAGTTACGAAACTATTGCTTTCTGGATAACCTAACGTAGTTGCAATCCGAGTCATTGTATCTTCAACTCTGGAACCTTCTGCACCAGATTCCAACAGAATACGTCCTGCGAGCAAAATGACATCTTTCGCCATTCTTTCATCATAACTTTCAACTGTTTGATTGTATATTGTCATTTAATCACCAATAATGAAGTATTTAACTAAAGCTATGTTTTTGTATTCATAGCATAGGAATAAGTTATTGAGTTAATAATTTTTATTGTAACACTTTACTCATAAAAATTGTTAGAGGAATCAGAAAGTAACTTATGCGCTTTATAAATTTTAAAATATAACATTTTATACAATTTAAGTAATTTAAATATGTTTCAAATTTCGCAAATAGGCTAAAATAATATTAGTTAGCTGTTTCAGACAAATATTGAGTAGCGACAATATTTAACAGTTAATATTAAATTAAGTAGTGATTAAAGTTCTCCCAAACACACTACACAGACTCAGGCACACTTGTTCAACGGCAAGTGTGCCTTTTTACTCGCTCTGCTTTCAACATGTTATTTGTTCTTGGTTCGCAAGCTTACGCTTGCATAACTCGCTCTAGCTTTCACCATGTTGAAAGCAGAGCGAGTAAGAACGAGTTATGGAATATGTAAATGCATAAAAAAATGCCGACAAAGTTGGATACTTTGCCGACAGTCTTATACGCTTCCATTAATATGAATAGAATCGTTTATTGTATTTTATAATGAAAATAGATCTTGTAAGACATCTTTTGTGATGATATTACCTACAAAGAAACTACCAAAGTCGCCGTAGCGTGCAGTCGTTTCATCAAATCTCATTTCATAAACAATTTTTTTGAATTGAAGTGGGTCTTCTGCAAAAAGTGTAACGCCCCATTCATGATCGTCAAAACCAACAGATCCAGTGATGAATTGTTTGATTTTACCTGCATATTGGCGACCAATCATGCCATGATCATGCATAAGTTTCTTTCTATCTTCAAGTGGTAACATATACCAGTTATACGTTTCACCACGACGTTTATCCATTGGATAGAAACAGATATATTCAGTACGAGGTAATTCAGGGAATAATCTTGGTTTAATATGAGGATTTTCATATGGATCTTCATCAGATTTTCCTGCAAGATAATTACCTAATTCTATGATAGAAACATAAGAATATGTTGGAATTAAGAAATCTGTAATTTTCAATTTATTAAATTCATTTTCAAAAGCATTTAAATCTTTCATTTCTGGACGTAATACCCATAAAAGAAGGTCTGCTTTTTGACCATTAATATTGTAAAATGCATGATCTCCTGCATTATTTGTACGTGCTTCTTCGTGCTTATCTAAAAACGATTGTAATTCTTCCACGAGAGATTGACGTTCTTCCTCTGGAACTAAACGTAAAGTAGTCCAATCAATAGCATATAATAAATGTAAACTATACCAACCGTCTAACGTTTCTGGTACTTGTGGCATTGTAAATCGCTCCTTTGTGAAAATTTCTATGTCTTCACTATAAAATTCTACCATAAAGGCAGTGTTAAAACATAAGTAAATGATTACAAATTGGTGACATGGAATTCTATAAAAAAATAACGTATACTATATAGTGTAAATAAATAGATTGAAATTTCGAGGAGGCCCCCTATGTCTTTATTAGATGTATTACAAGAAAAACTTTCAGGAAAAAATGTGAGAATCGTATTACCTGAGGGTGAAGATGAACGCGTATTAACAGCAGCAACACAATTACAAAATACGGAATATGTTACACCAGTAGTATTGGGTAATGAAGCTAATGTGAAGGCTTTAGCTAACGATAAAGGATTAGATATTACTAACATTGAAATTATCGATCCAGAAACAAGTGAATTGAAACAAGAATTAGTAACTGCTTTCGTTGAACGCCGTAAAGGTAAAGCGACTGAAGAACAAGCACAAGAAATGCTAAAAAATGTAAACTACTTTGGTACAATGCTTGTTTATACTGGTAAAGCTGAAGGACTAGTCAGCGGTGCAGCACATTCAACAGGCGATACAGTTCGCCCAGCATTACAAATTATTAAAACGAAACCTGGTGTTTCAAAAACATCTGGTGTTTTCTTTATGATTAAAGGAGAAGAGCAATATATCTTCGGCGATTGCGCAATCAATCCAACGCTTGAAGCACAAGACTTAGCTGAAATTGCAGTAGAGAGTGCAAAAACTGCTAAAAGCTTTGACATGTCACCGCGTGTAGCAATGTTAAGTTTTTCAACAAAAGGCTCTGCAAAATCAGACGATGTTGAAAAAGTAGCAAATGCAGTGAACTTAGCTCAAGAGAAAATTGAAACTGACAATATTGAAGATGTTGTTGTAGATGGTGAATTCCAATTTGACGCAGCAATCGTACCAGAAGTTGCTAAGAAAAAAGCACCAGACGCAAAAATACAAGGTAATGCTAATGTATTTATCTTCCCAAGTTTAGAAGCGGGTAATATTGGATACAAAATTGCACAACGTTTAGGCGGTTTTGATGCAGTAGGTCCAGTACTACAAGGACTGAATTCTCCAGTGAATGATTTATCTCGTGGTTGTTCAACAGAAGACGTGTATAACTTATCAATCATTACTGCTGCGCAAACATTACAATAATGGATTTAGCAAGTAAATATTTTAATGATATAGATTGGCGTTATATTGACCATTCTTCTGGGTTAGCGCCTATGCAATCATTTGCATTCGATGATACATTTTCTGAAAGTGTTGGCAAAGATTTATCATGTAATGTGGTACGTACTTGGATACACCAACATACAGTCATTTTAGGTATACATGATTCACGCCTGCCTTTTTTACAAGACGGCATTCGTTATCTTACTGAAGAACGTGGCTATAATGCGATTGTTAGAAATTCAGGTGGTTTGGGTGTAGTCCTAGACCAAGGTATACTCAATATTTCTCTTCTCTTTAAAGGTAAACATGACATTACAATAGATGAAGCTTTTACAGTGATGTATTTATTGGTTTCGAAAATGTTTGAAGATGAAGATGTAGAGATTGAAACACATGAAATTGAACGATCGTATTGTCCAGGGAAATTTGATTTAAGTATTAATGGGCGAAAATTTGCGGGTATTTCCCAAAGACGGGTACGTGGTGGCATTGCTGTACAAGTGTATCTTTGTGTAGAAGGTGATGGCAGTGAACGTGCTGATATGATGAAATCTTTTTATAAACGCGCATTAAAGGACTCAGAAACAAAATTCACTTATCCAAATATTGATCCACAATGCATGGCGTCGTTAGAGTCACTATTAGGTAAAACAATCACTGTCCAAGACGTAATGTTTAAATTGTTATACGCCCTTAAAGATTTAGGTGGACAATTAAACACGGAACCTATAACAGATGATGAATGGCAACGCTATGAAGGTTACTTTGAAAAAATGATTGAACGTAACGCTAAGATGAATCAAGCGATGGAGTAAATAATTATTAAGACCAGAAACGATACTTTTTTATTAAAGTAACGACTCTGGTCTTTTTTATAGTTACTATAAAAAAGATTGACATAAATCTTTCTAATTGTTGAATTATAGAAAGTAAATAAGTAATATAGGAAAAGTGTAGTTTAAAACTAACTAATTTAAATAAATTTCCGTAAAATCATGTTAACTTTTTGAATATAAGGCTATAGAGTTTTATAATGGAAAAGTATTGATTATAATTAGTAGCAGGTATTAACTTTTGAGAAGACACTTTCTGTTATTTAATTAAAAATAAACCAAATATCTATGTCTAGAGTTGTATGGCATAATATAAAATTTGTGAGATAATGTATAATAATGTGTGTAAAATTAGTTAAGGTTGAGTATTTTCATATAGAATACGAGCAGTCTTTTCAAATTATTAATAATAAAAGACATATTAGATGCGCTAACAACGAGACTTAGAACACGAAATTTCCTGGGAAATTTAAGCAGAATGCATTGTGGTGTTCTGAAATGACTAAAATCAGTGTGGTCTGTAAGGTGTAGCGTACTTAAAATATAAAACTAAAGAAAATACTAAAGGTGATTGAGAATATGACACAACAAGGATATGGGGAAGCAAATGGAAAAGTAATATTAATTGGTGAACATGCTGTTACATTTGGCGAGCCAGCAATTGCGATTCCATTTACGACCGGGAAAGTGAGAGCGAAAATAGAATCTATAAAAGAACCTCTTTCTTCATGTATTAAAAGTGATGTATATGAAGGTGAGTTAATTAATGCACCTGAACATTTAAAGGCAGTAATAACTCGTTTTGTAGAAAAATATGAAATCCAAACACCTATAAAAGTTTCGATTGATACAAACTTACCACCATCTAGAGGGCTAGGCTCAAGTGCTGCAATGGCGGTTGCTTTTGTGCGTGCAAGTTTCGACTACCTCAATAAACCATTATCTGATGAGGTGTTGATAGAAGAAGCCAATTGGGCGGAACGTATTGCACACGGTAAACCAAGTGGCATTGATACACAAACGATTGTATCGAATAAGCCAGTGTGGTTTAAGCAAGGTAACGTGACGACATTAAAGCCATTAGAATTGAATGGTTACATGATTGTTATTGACACAGGTGTACTCGGCTCTACAAAACAAGCAGTAGAAGATGTACATAATTTATGTAAAGAAGATAATGAGTACTTAGAACATGTGAAACATATTGGTCAACTTGTACACGAAGCAAGTGACTCTATAGAGCATCATAACTTCGAAAAATTAGCCTCTATCTTTAATTTGTGTCAAGAAAGCTTACGTACATTAACGGTAAGCCATGATAAAATTGAAACATTACTTGAGGCAAGTAAACAACAAGGCGCTATTGCTGGAAAATTAACTGGTGGCGGTCGCGGCGGTAGTATGATTGTACTTGCTTCAACCTTAGAAGTGGCTGAGAAAATTGTTGAAAGTGCGCAAAATTTAGGTGCACATCATACATGGATTGAATATTTAGGAGGTTAATGACGTTGGTTAATAGTGGTAAAGCACGTGCACATACAAATATTGCACTCATAAAATATTGGGGTAAAGCTGATGAAACTTATATTATTCCGATGAATAATAGTTTGTCGGTTACATTAGATCGCTTTTATACTGAAACTAAAGTGACATTTGATGAGAGCTATACTAAAGATACGCTTATTTTGAATGGCCAAGCAGTAAATGACGCAGAAGCAGCTAAGATACACCGTTTTATGGATGTGTTCCGCGAATTAAGTCAAACCTCAATGTTTGCATATATTGAGAGTGATAATTATGTCCCTACAGCAGCAGGGTTAGCATCTTCAGCAAGTGCCTATGCGGCATTAGCAGCAGCTTGTGATGCGGCTTTGAATTTAGGGTTAACAGGCAAAGCGTTATCTAGATTGGCTCGTAGAGGGTCAGGATCTGCTTCTAGAAGTATCTATGGCGGTTTTGTAGAATGGGAAAAAGGGTATGATGATGAGACATCATATAGTTTTCCTGTTGAAGCAGATAATTGGGAAGACGAGTTAGCAATGATATTTGTTGTCATTAATAATAAATCGAAAAAAGTTTCAAGTCGTGCCGGTATGTCACTTACACGTGATACATCACGTTTTTATCAATATTGGTTAGACCATGTGGATGAGGACATAGCGTCAGTTAAGCATGCAATAAATCAAAAAGACTTTAAACAATTAGGTGAAGTGATTGAAGCCAACGGTTTGCGCATGCATGCAACAAACTTAGGTGCACAACCGCCGTTCACTTATATGGTCGACGACAGTTATTTAGTGATGGACATCGTAGACCAATGTCGTAAGGCGGGTCATCCTTGTTACTTTACGATGGATGCTGGTCCAAATGTTAAAATTTTAGTAGAAAAGAAAAATAAACAAGCGGTTGTTGATGCATTACATAAATCGTTTAAAGAAGACCAAATCATTGCGAGCGACATTACACGTACAGGCGTAGAAATTATTGAGTAAGGAAGAGATAAAATGATTCAAGTTAAAGCACCAGGGAAGCTATACATTGCAGGTGAATACGCAGTTGTCGAACCTGGGTATAAATCAATATTAATCGCAGTGGATCGATTTGTAACTGCTTCTATTGAAGATTCAAATGCACCACAGGGTACGATACATTCTAAGACCTTACATCATGAACCAGTCACATTTCAAAGACGTGAAGATAAAATTGTAGTTTCAGATTTAAATGCTGCGAAACAATTGAAGTATGTCATCACAGCAATTGAAATCTTTGAACAATTTGTAAGAAGTAATAATATGCCTTTAAAACATTTCAATTTAACAATTGATAGTAATTTAGACGATACAAATGGGCATAAATATGGTTTAGGTTCTAGTGCAGCTGTCTTGGTATCAGTTGTTAAAGCTTTGAATGAATTTTATGGTATGCATTTATCTAATTTATATATTTACAAACTTGCAGTTATTGCAAATATGAAATTACAAAGCTTAAGTTCTTGTGGTGATATTGCTGTCAGTGTTTATACTGGCTGGTTAGCTTATAGTACGTTTGATCATGAATGGGTATCACAGCAAATTGAAGATACGTCAGTCAATGATGTATTGAATAAAAACTGGCCTGGCCTTCATATCGAACCATTACAGCCACCAGAAAATATGGAAGTGCTTATAGGTTGGACTGGGTCACCAGCTTCATCACACCATTTAGTGAGTGAAGTAAAACGCTTGAAATCAGATCCTACCTTTTACGGTAAATTTTTAGAACGCTCTCATTTATGTGTTGAGAAGTTGATACATGCTTTTAAAACGAATCATATTAAAGGGGTGCAACAAATGATTCGCATCAACCGTGAGATTATTCAATCTATGGATAAAGAAGCGACAGTTGATATTGAAACTGCCCATTTAAAAGTATTGTGTTCTGTAGCTGAAAAATATGGCGGCGCTGCCAAAACATCAGGCGCAGGTGGTGGAGATTGTGGCATAACGATAATCAATAAAGGTATTAATAAGCAACGTATTTACGATGAATGGTTAGAAAATGAAGTAAAACCTTTGGAGTTTAATATATACCATGGTCAATAATGAAAATGAACAGTATGAAGCTGAGGCATAAATATATGTCCCACTCACTACTGTTTTTTATTTTGCTGAAATTGAATAAAAGTAAACGATGTAGCAACTAAACCTAAGACACTGATAAGCAACGCATAATACGTTGTCGTTAATCTGAACACATCTAAATAACTCAATGGAAAATTTACCTCTTAATGGAAATAAATTCAGTTGTAGAAATGAATTGTCTAAATGTACGAATGTTATTGAACTCATTGAGATTAAAGCATACGATCATCTTAAGAAAGCGCTTACAATAATGCAGTGATAGAAGGGTGATTATTATGAATTTGGGACGTAAGTTTGGAGATGCAATTCGTAGATTTGGTGGCGCAATGATTGTTCCAGTATTATTATTTCCATTTTTCGGGATTATTATTGGCATAGCTACACTGTTTAAAAACGAGGCGATTATGGGTCAGCTGGCTGATCCTAATGGTTTATGGTTTCAAATATGGTCATTAATTGAAAATGGTGGGTGGACGGTATTTGAAAATATAGAACTTATTTTCGTTATCGGCTTACCTATATCACTAGCTAAAAAGTCAGCTGGCCATGCAGTAATGTCTTCGGTAGTAACTTATATGATGTTTAATTATTTTATAAATAGCATATTAACGACATGGGGGCCTGCTTTTGGTGTGGACTTTAAGGGCGATGCGGGAGAAGTCACAGGTATTACTGAACTCGCAGGTATTAAAACCTTAGATACAAATATTATCGGTGCACTCATCATCTCAGGCATCGCGATTTGGTTACATAATCGATATTATGATAAGAAATTGCCAGAGTCTTTAGGGATATTCCAAGGTTCGCCGTTTGTTGTCATGATAGCATTCTTTGCTATGATTCCATTAGCATTTTTAACGAGTTGGGGATGGCCTATTGTTCAAGGATGGATTGCTTCGTTACAAGTATTTTTAGCTTCATCAAGTTACGTTGGCGTATGGCTTTTCCACTTTTTAGAACGTATTTTAATTCCGACAGGATTACATCATTTCATCTACACACCGTTTGAATATGGACCGGCAGTAGTCGATGGTGGTATTAAATCGTATTGGATTTCTCATTTAACTGAGTATTCACAAACAACAAAACCACTAAAAGAAATTTTTCCAGGTGGTGGATTTTTATTACAAGGTAATATTAAAATGTTCGGCTCGATTGGTATAGCACTTGCGATATATTCAACGGCAAAAGCACATAAAAAGAAAGAAGTTGGGGCATTATTATTAGCTGCTACTTTAACAGCCGTGTTTGCAGGTATCACAGAGCCACTAGAATTTACGTTTATCTTTATAGCGCCGTTTCTATTTTTAATTCACGCTATTCTCGGAGCAACAATGGTGACCATTATGCATGGGTTTGGTCTTGTAGGTAATTTAGGCGGCGGCTTTATTGAAATCGCAGCAACCAATTGGATTCCATTGTTTGGTTCGCATTGGGGAACTTACGTCGCTCAATTTATTATAGGCATTATATTCATATTCATTTATTATTATCTATTCAGATTTATTATCCTAAAAATGGATATACCTATGCCAGGTAGAGAGAAAGATGATGAGATAGATGCTAAGCTCTATACGAAACGTGATTATAAGGAAAATAAACACAAAAAAGCGAGTGATAAAAACGAATATGAAACAAAAGCTGCAATTTATTTAGAAGGCTTAGGTGGCACGGAAAATATTGCTGATATAACAAATTGTGCAACAAGATTACGTGTGACCGTTAAAGACCCTGAAAAAGTAGAAGAAGATGGCTATTTTAAAACAGTGGGTGGTGCGCATGGACTCGTGAAAAGCGGGAAAAACGTACAAGTCATCGTAGGACTTTCGGTTCCACAAGTGAGAGAAGCGGCAGAACAAATTATTAAGCACGAATCGTAAGACTATAAAATTAAATATGATGTAAAACAAACCAGTATCGTTGTTTTACATCATATAATTTGTATCATTGTTTGGAAATTTTGTAGTTGTGATATGTTCTAGCGATAAAATCAAAAACGACATAATATGGTGTAAAACTGTAATGTTTCGTATTATTAAAAAATTGCATTGGTGCACTGTTAACATAAATATTGAAGGCGGCATTTTTGGCAATATAGTTGTCATGCAATGTCGTGATAGAGACGTAATGCAATTCACGTGATTTAATGAGTTGAATAGGTTCTTTTAAATTTTTAGTTTCACCCGATAAAGAAATGATGAAAAGTAAATCTTCTGGTGACATTTGATCTATAGCTAAGCGCAATTCATTTTCATCATTAACAACAATAGAGCGTTTAGAGATAGAAAGCATATGGCGTTGTGCTTCCCTGGCAACATTTTGTTGGGCCATGCCTGTGCCGAAGATATAGACGAAAGGTGCAGCTTCTAATAAGTGGTTTAAAAGTTTATAGTCGAACATTTGAAGGTGTTCTACAGTTCTTTGCACATCTTCGACAATCGGGTCTGTGCTTGCTAAATGTGATGGTTGCGCGTTGTTTTCCATTTTTAGGTAAAACTTAAAGTTGCTATAGCCTTCAAAGCCCATCTTTTTAACGAGCCTATGAATCGTTGAGATGGAAGTATGCGTGAGTTTACTTAAATCATGGATTTTCATAGCTGACATGTCATCCATGTTTTGACGTATGATATTGATGATATGTAAATCATTTTCAGTTAATTGCTCAAAGTATTTATTTATAAGATGATCAAGTACCATATGTGTGGATTCCACCTATTCATTGGAAAATTTTCCGGAATTTGAAAATATATTCTAATGTTAATATATAAAATCTAAATACGTCAAATTTATTGGTATTTTTAACATTGTATTTTAATATGAAATTAAGTATTAACCTTTTAAATGTAATAAAGCTTAAATTTAATACGACTTTTTGTAAGCGGTTACTTTTAAAGACTGAATAAATTTAATATAAAGGGATGAGTCTATGAATGTGAAAATTGGAATAATTGGATGCGGTGGCATAGCTAATGGTAAGCATTTACCAAGTTTAGAAAAAATCCCAGAAGCAACTATGGTCGCTTTTTGCGATATAGACGTAGCTAAAGCTGAATCTGCAGCGACAACTTACGGTATAGAAAACGCGACAATATATGAAGATTACAAGCAATTACTCGAAGATAAATCTATAGAAGTAATACACGTGTGTACACCTAATAATACACATAAGGAGATAACAGTTGCAGCATTAAATGCTGGGAAACATGTAATGTGCGAGAAACCAATGGCTAAAACTTCAGACGAAGCCCGTGAAATGATCGAGGCGGCGGAGCGAAATAATAAAAAATTAACAATTGGTTACCAAAATAGATTTAGAGCTGACAGTCAACATTTACGAAAAGTGACGCAACGTGGAGACTTAGGAGATATTTATTATAGTAAAGCGCAAGCAATTCGACGTCGTGCAGTTCCTACGTGGGGTGTGTTCCTAGATGAAGAGAAACAAGGCGGCGGACCATTAATTGATATTGGTACACATGCTTTGGATTTAACATTATGGATGATGGATAATTACGAACCAGAGTCTGTTATGGGATCTACTTTTCATAAATTGGGGAAACAAGAAAATGCAGCAAATGCATGGGGATCATGGGATCCAGATAAGTTCACTGTTGAAGACTCAGCGTTTGGTTTTATTAAGATGCGTAATGGCGCAACAATCATCTTAGAATCTAGTTGGGCGCTCAATTCTTTAGACGTAGACGAAGCAAAATGTGCATTGTCAGGTACGCATGGTGGTGCGGATATGAAGGATGGTTTACGCCTCCATGGTGAAGCATTTGGCACTTTATATACGTCTCAAATTGAAGTAGATAATGCAGGTGTTGATTTTTATGAAAGTGAAAAAATCGATGAAGCTGAAGAAGAAGCACGTGCTTGGATAGATAATATTATTCATGATACTGAACCAGTCGTAAAACCTAAAGAAGCGTTTGTAGTAACTCAAATATTAGAAGCGATATATGAATCTGCAAAAACAGGAAAAGCGGTATATCTCAATAATCATTAATCAAAGGGGAGCTTACTATTGAATATAACAATTTGGAATGAATTTCGTCATGAACAAGAAAGTGCTGAAGTAAAAAAAGTTTATCCTGAAGGTATTCATAAAGCATTAGCGTCTTTTCTAGAGCATGAACACCAAGTTAAGACGGCAACACTAGACGAACCCGAACATGGTCTGACAGACGATGTATTAGCGAATACAGACGTGTTAGTTTGGTGGGGGCATAAAGCACATGATGAAGTCGAGGATATCATTGTAGAAAAAGTGAAACAACGTGTGTTGGATGGCATGGGTCTTGTTGTGTTACATTCTGGCCATTTCTCGAAAATTTTCAAAAACTTAATGGGCACTACGTGTGACCTTAAGTGGAGAGAAGCAGATGAAAAAGAACGATTATGGGTAGTTGATCCGACACATCCGATTACTGAAGGCTTAGATTCATATTTTGAATTAGAGAAAGAAGAAATGTACGGAGAGCATTTTGATATCCCAGCACCAGATGAAACAGTATTTATTAGCTGGTTTGAAGGCGGAGAGGTCTTTAGAAGCGGAGCGACTTTTAAAAGAGGTAATGGCAAAATATTCTATTTTAGACCAGGCCATGAAAGTTATCCGACATATTATAATGCCAATATCCAACAAGTCATCAAAAATGGCGTGAAATGGGCATGCAATACCAATACACCGAAACATCAGTATGGCAATGCTCAACCGTTAGAGGAAATAAAAGAAAAATAGGGTTGGGAGTTTGGTTACTATGGAGAATGTAGAAAAATTAAAAATCGGCATTATTGGTTGTGGCGGTATTGCGCAAGGTAGACATATTCCAGCATTTCAAAATTTAAGTCATCTTGCTGAAATTGTGGCAGTGCAAGACGTCAATCAAACACTAGCAGAAACAGTAGCGGATAGATTCACAATTGGTAAAGTGTTTGAAAGTTATGAAGCTATGTTTGAAAAGGTTGATGCTGTAGCTATTTGTACGCCGAATAAATTCCATGCAGAAATCAGTATTGCTGCTTTAGAAGCAGGGGTTCATGTATTTTGTGAGAAACCAATGGCGATGAATCAAATAGAGAGCGAACAGATGGTTAAAGCTGCTAAGCGTGCTGGCAAATTATTGGCAATAGGCTATCACTATCGATTTACGGATGCTGCAATTACCGCAAAAAATGCGGTGGATGAAGGTGTAGTTGGAGATGCACTCGTCACACGTGTACAAGCTTTACGTAGGCGAAAAGTACCAGGTTGGGGTGTGTTTACGAATAAAACATTGCAAGGTGGCGGCAGCCTAATTGATTATGGATGCCACTTGTTAGATTTGTCATTGTGGTTATTAAAAGATGTCGAACCCGTTGAAGTGATTGGCAAAACATATAACAGACTAAGTAAAACGCCGAATCAAATCAATGATTGGGGAGAATTTGATCATGAAACGTTTGATGTAGATGATCATGTCACGAGCTTTATTACTTTTGAAGACCATTCAACGATGCAATTTGAATGTTCTTGGTCAGCAAATATTAAAGAAGATACAAAGCATATAAGCATTTCAGGGGTAGACGGCGGCTTAAGTTTATATCCTTTTGAAATTTACCAACCAAGGTTTGGCACATTTTTTACAGAACAAGCTGATGCGGCACATGATGAAGAAATTGCAGCTCAGAGACAAGCGCTTAATTTTGTGAACAGTTGTCTAGGCCATGAAGCGTTAGTCGTGCAACCTGAACAAGCGCAAAAAATTAATATATTAATAGATGCAATATATCAAAGCAGCACAGAAGGACATAGTATTCGATTGTAATGTTTTAAAATTTTGAGGAGGGTTTAATTTATGAAAATTGGTGTGTTCTCAGTATTATTTCAAGATAAAAATTTTGAAGAAATGTTGGACTATGTAGCCGATGCGGGTGTTGACATGATTGAATTAGGTACTGGAGGTAATCCAGGTAATCAATTTTGCCCTTTAGATGAATTATTAGAAGATGAAAGTAAAAGAGCTGAATATTTAGAGCAAATACATCAACGCGGTTTAGGTATTAGTGCTTTTAGCTGTCACAATAATCCAATTTCACCAAATCAAGATCATGCACAAGATGCACATGATACTTTGTTTAAAACAATAAAATTAGCGGCATTACTAAATGTGCCAGTGGTTAATACTTTTTCAGGCGTAGCTGGCTCGGATGAAACAGCAAAGTATCCCAATTGGCCAGTAACGCCATGGCCGACAGCCTATTCTGAAATATTAGAGTGGCAATGGGAAGAAAAATTAATTCCTTATTGGAAAAAAGCAGCACAATACGCAAAAGAACAAGGTGTCAAAATTGCGATTGAACTACATGCAGGCTTTTTAGTACATACACCTTATACGTTGTTGAAATTAAGAGCAGCAACAAATGATGCGATTGGTGCTAACTTAGATCCTAGTCATTTGTGGTGGCAAGGTATCGATCCAGTTGCAGCAATTAAAATTTTAGGTCGTGAAAATGCCATTCATCATTTTCATGCTAAAGACACATACATTGATCAAGAAAATGTAAATATGTATGGTTTAACGGATATGCAACCTTATGGCAATGTACAAACGCGTGCTTGGACGTTTAGAACTGTAGGCTATGGTCATAACCCACAAGTATGGGGAGAAATCATTAGCGCATTGAGAATCAATGGCTATGATTATGTCGTAAGTATCGAACATGAAGATCCGATTATGTCGATTGAAGAAGGCTTTACTAAAGCAGTAAATAATTTGAAATCAGTCAATATAGAAAATCCTGCACCAGATTTATGGTGGACTTAAAAGTCTATGAAGTGAGCTTAGTATGCGAATATAAAAGCATATACTAAGTTCACTTTTTATTTATAAGACAACTTGAATCAAGTCATGATAGGAAAACAGTGTAATTAAAAACTTGAAATTTTCACTAAAAAGAGTAAAATAATTAGAGTTGTAAATACAAAAAAATCGCGAATGCGTGCACATATACATATTAAATCAGTATTGAATTTTTGAGTCTGTATATTACTAGAAAGGTGAGGGTGTAGTTGCAAAACAAGTTTCTGATTTGTGATGATTGTCAGGGTGTGGATTGTAAATCATTAGAAAAAAAGCTGACGAAATTAGACCCTGAAGCTGAAATAGAGATTGGCTGTCAGTCCTATTGTGGGCCAGGTAGACGAAAAACATTTGCATTTGTTAATAACCGTCCGCTCGCTGCACTAACAGAAGAAGAACTCATGGAGAAAGTAATGAAACAGTTACAAAAACCGAGAGATCCAGAAGAAGAAGAGCGTTTGAGACAGCGTAATGAACTGCGTAAACGCCGTAAAGAAGAGCAAGATAGAAAACTGAAAGAGAAACTCGCACAGCGAAAAAGTGCGAAATAACATATAGATGTAGTGTTCATAGTGACAATATTTGAAAATGAATCGGCAGTGGTGAGACTTAGGAATTTAAGTTGCACTGCTGTTTTTTTAATTTTTTATGGAAATGCGTGTTGTTTTGGTCCGAGCAATTTATTTAATATATTAGAATTATCATGATAAATTTTATAAAGATAGTATTATATTTAGTTCATTTGTTGATAAAAGTAATGAAATGATTTAAAAATACAATTTCTTTATGAAACCACTCATAAAATGAGCTAAAAAGGGTAAATACAAATTATGAAGTTAGTGAAACAATTAAATTTTAATGGTTATTTGCACATCGATGTTTAGACAACTATTTATTAAGACGTGCATAAGATTGTTCAATAACATTGCGAGGCTAACGAGCATAAATATAGAAATCGTATTTTAAAATACGTGATTCATATTTAATATAAGGAGCTGAAGAAGTTTGGTGGAAAAAGTACAATTAGGTAAATCAGATGTTAAAGTATCACCCATTGCTTTAGGAACGAACGCAGTAGGGGGTCATAACTTTTATAATAATTTAGATGAAGAACAAGGGAAAGAAACTGTACGTACAGCGATTAGAAATGATATTAATTTATTAGATACGGCGTTTATCTATGGACCTGAACGTTCAGAAGAACTTGTTGGCGAGACAGTGAAAGAATTTACTAGAGAAGAATTTGCGATAGCTACGAAAGGTGCACATTATTTTGATGAAGACGGAAATGTACAAATCTCTAATGATCCAGAATTCTTAAAAGAACAAGTGGCACAAAGTTTAAAACGTCTACAATTAGACTATATTGATTTGTATTATATTCATTTTCCAGATGAATCAACACCTAAAAATGAAGCCGTTGCAGCTTTAAAAGAATTGAAAGACGAAGGCAAAATCAAAGCCATTGGTGTTTCGAACTTTAGTTTAGAACAATTGAAAGAAGCGAATAAAGATGGCTACGTGGATGTCGTTCAAATGGAATATAATTTATTGAATCGTAAAAATGAAGCGATTTTAGAATATACTTCAGAAAATGATATTACATTTATTCCATATTTTCCATTAGTATCAGGTCTTTTAGCTGGTAAATATACAGAGAACACGAAGTTTGATGATCTTCGTGCTGAAAATCCAGAGTTTCAAGGTGAAAGATATCAAGAAAATTTAGAAAAAGTAGATCAACTCAGAGTGATTGCTGATAATCATAGAGTAGATGTAGTACATGTTGTATTAGCGTATTATCTTACTAAACCATCATTAGATGTAATCATTCCAGGAGCCAAACGACCAAACCAAGTCGTGGATAATTTAATAACTCTTGATTTTAAATTAACAAACGAGGAAATCGAAAAAATAGAACAATTATTTCCAATAGCATAATAATATTACAGTAGATGGACCATGAAGCGTTTATCTACTTTTTATATTTATAAACTTTAAACCTAAAAATATACATAAATAGTATGTTGGAAAAGTACTATTTTTGAGCAAATATTTTAATTTATTAATGTATTTTCATTTATCTGTTTAATAATGACATTATTTAGTGTAGGATTATTAATTAAGTTTACCTAAATAATGAAATGTATAATTATAAAGCTCAACAGATATATTATTAATTTAGTAGTAGAAGGAGATTATTATGATCACAGTTTTATTCGGGGGCAGTCGACCAGAGGGGAATACTGCTCATTTAACTAAGGCGGCCATAGCAGGATACGACTACGAATGGATAGATTTAACACAATATCAATTAAATCCAGTTAGAGATGTAAGACATGATAATAAGGTAATAGAATCATATAATGATGATTATAAAGAGATTATTGATAAAGTATTAGCGAGTGAAACGATTATTATTGCTTCACCGGTATATTGGTATAGTTTATCGGCATCAGTAAAAGCATTTTTCGATCATTGGTCTGAAACATTAATGGATCCCAATTATAAAAATTTTAAAGAAGAAATGGCAAAAAAAGATTTTAGATTAATCATCGTTGGTGGCGATTTCCCGAAAGTTAAAGGAAAACCATGTATCACTCAAGTGAAGTATAGCTTGGAATTTATTGGTGCAACGTTATCAGGTTATATTATTGGTACTGCTGAAAAGCCAGGTGATATTGAAAAGGACGTTTATGCATTAAAACGTGCACAAGAATGGCAACAAACATTAGGCGAAAAGTAAATATATAAAAGATAGTTTGAGCAAATGATTTATGTTGTTCAAACTATTTTTAATCTAGATAGATAAAGTATTTTGAATACTAAAATTATGTTATAATGTAGCTATTATTACCTATCTAAATAGGGGGAGAGCAACATGCATAAAGTAAGAAAAGCAACTGCAGAAGATGTTGTCAGCATCAGAGATGTAGCAACAAAAGCGTGGTATAATACGTATTTAAATATTTACGCAGCTAAGACAGTAAATGAATTATTGGCTGCTTCATATAATGAACAACATTTACTTAAACGTTTAGAAGATCAATTGTTTTTAGTAGTTGAAGAAGACGAAAATATTATTGGTTTCGCTATATTTATTTATGGCACTGAATTATTCTTGTCTGCACATTATGTGAGTCCATCATGGCAACATCATGGTTATGGTTCTAATCTATTGTCTGAAGGCATTCGCTATTTTAAAGATGATTATAATGAAGTTTATTTAGAAGTAGATAATAAAAATGATGAGGCTATGACATTCTATCAACAAAAAGGTTTTGAAAAAGTACGCTCATACACACATGTAATGTACGGTGAAGCAATGGACTTAGCGTTGTTACGTAAGCCATTAAAATAATCTGCAAAGTATAGGGTATGAACAGGAGGACTACATTGACATTTACAACTTATGCTACACAAAAGTTACCTGAAGAAAAAGTTTTTAAAGACCCGATTCATAGGTACATTCATGTCAGAGATCAAGTGGTTTGGGATTTAATCAAGACGAAAGAATTTCAACGCTTACGTCGTATTAAACAATTAGGCACTTTATATTTATCATTCCATACGGCAGAACATAGTAGATTTGGGCATTCGCTCGGTGTTTATGAAATTGTACGGAGATTGATTGATGATTCATTTGATGGCCGAGAAGCGTGGAATAATGATGACAGACCGTTAGCATTATGTGCTGCATTGTTACATGATTTAGGGCATGGGCCATTTTCACATAGTTTTGAAAAAATATTTAACACGGATCATGAAGCATTTACACAAGCGATTATTACAGGACCAACTGAAGTAAATGAAGTATTGAAACGTGTCTCAAATGATTTTCCACAACAGGTTGCAGATGTAATTAATAAAACGCATGAGAATAAATTAGTAATTTCTATGATCTCGTCACAAATTGATGCAGATAGAATGGATTATTTACAACGTGATGCTTATTTTACAGGTGTATCATACGGTCAGTTTGATATGGAACGTATTTTAAGATTAATGCGCCCGTCTAAAGATGAAGTGCTTATTAAAGAAAGTGGTATGCACGCAGTAGAAAACTTTATTATGAGCCGTTACCAAATGTATTGGCAAATTTATTTCCACCCAGTAAGTCGAGGTGGGGAAGTATTATTAAATAATTGTTTGAAACGTGCGAAGCAGTTATATGAGGAAGGCTATACATTTAAGATGCATCCTACAGATTTCATACCGTTCTTTGAAGAATCCATGACAATTGAACAATACGTAGATTTAGATGAAGCGGTGGTATTGTATTATTTGAAAGCATGGGTGAAAGAAGATGATGAGATTCTAAGTGATTTATCTCGTCGTTTTATTAATCGCGACTTATTTAAATACATGCCGTTTGACGGTTCGATTATTACAATTACAGAATTAACCGATTTGTTTATACAAGCAGGTATAGATCCAAATTATTATTTTGTAAGCGAATCGTTCTCGGATTTACCATACGATTATGATAGACCAGGATCAGATAGACAACCTATTCATTTATTGCGCCGTAATGGTAAAATACGTGAAATTAGTAGTCAGTCATTAATCATTCATAGTATTACTGGTATAAACAGAGAGGATTATAAATTATATTATCCTAAAGAGTTTATTACTGAAATTGAAGATGAAAATATAAGCAATGCGATTATCAGTATTTTGAATGAATTAAATTAGCGATTAACCAATACTAGTAAAGTGTTGGCAATTGAATGATCGTTTTGAATACAATTTTTAAAAAACATTTAAGTATACATGAGGCGTATTGTGGTTTTAAAATAGAGCTTAGATATTACAAGTAATTATGAAACTTATTTTATGGGAGGTGTTTGCTAGTGGCTGAAAGCAAAGGTTTTAAATTTAACATCATTAAGAATGACCCACTAGATGGACATAAAGGTACGAATATCGGTTCAATCAGTTTAGATAACGTAGCGCCTGTCTTTATCGATGTTCAAAATAAGGAAGCCTTTATTGATATTGGTGGTATGCATGCGCGCGCAAGTGTCGAAAAAGGTGTTAAGTGGATAAAAGAAAAAGAAGTCGTTGAAGGTGAAGATGCTAAAGAGTATTGGCTGTGCTGGGTTACGACTGAACGAGGCGAAAACGGCCCCTACTATGCAGGTGTTACAGGCTGTTATTTAATGGTGAACAAAAGTATTCGTAGAGGATATAAAAGCATGCCTGAACATGTCAACATGATGGATAAATCTATGAAACGTCAAATAGAAATTGAACACATCGGTGAAGAAAACAAACAAGTTTTAAAAGATTTTTTGAAAGCACATGACATTGAGATGTGGAATAATTCTGAACAAGCTTTGCATGACGCATTAGACACTAAGTAAATTTAATGTAAGTAACATCTAAGACATTTTGGTTTTAGATAAAGTAGACAGCCGAATTGTTTGAATTCTGGCTGTTTTTATTATGTAAAAGCAACTGAATTGTAAGTGTTGCATGTAAAATCTAATCAGTTGTTTTTATATTACTGCTGACTTCGGCATGTGAAAAGAAATTTCATATTTTCAATTAGTATGAAATTAACGTTTTGAAAATTGTTTTCGCAACTGTATTGCTATTTCAAGTATGCTATAATTGTTTGTATTATTTTAAAGATTAGGGTGAAACGCACATTGGAAAACAATGTTAATATCCAGACGAAACAAATTGTTAAACAATTTGATAATAAAGAGAAATTTTCGCAAAAGACACAAGGATCTTGGCAAAAACGCAATGCTGAATTTATCCGATATCAAGAAGAAATTAATGATGTTATTGTAAATGTGACGGTGAAAATTGAGGAATCAGGTGTCAAAATCATTCGCAACGGTGAAATTAAAATGATTCTTCATTTCGTTGAAGGTGAAGATACGATTACTTTATATGAAATTAGTGGCGGACGCATCCCACTAACAGTACGCACACATTCCATTTTACATTTTGTTACGCCTGATGGTGGCAAATTGAAAGTACATTATGATTTAATTCAAGATGAAGAGAAAATGGGATCTTATCAATATGAAATTACTTATAAGGAGACACCATAATGAACATAATTGATCAAGTCAAACAAACGTTGGTTGAAGAAATTAAAAACAGTATTCAACAAGCACAACTTGCTGATACAACTGAAATTCCAGAAATCAAAATAGAAATTCCTAAAGATAAAAGTAACGGTGACTATTCAACAAATATTGCAATGGTCTTAACAAAAATAGCAAAACGTAATCCACGTGAAATCGCACAAGCTATTGTAGATAATTTAGATACAACAAAAGCTAAAGTAGAAAAAGTAGCTATCGCAGGACCTGGATTTATTAATTTTTATTTAGACAATTCGTACTTAACTGCAATCATTTCTGAAGCAATGGATAAAGGTGACAAATTTGGCCATACTGAAGAAGCTAATGGTAAAAGTATCTTAGTAGAGTATGTTTCTGCAAATCCAACAGGTGACCTACATATTGGACATGCGCGTAATGCAGCAGTTGGAGATACATTGTCAAATATCTTAGAAGCAGCAGGCTATCAAGTAACAAGAGAATACTATATCAACGATGCTGGTAATCAGATTACGAATTTGGCGCGCTCCATTGAAGCACGTTATTTTGAAGCGCTTGGTGATGATTCTTTTGAAATGCCAGAGGGTGGATACCACGGTAAGGATATCATTAATATCGGTAAAGATTTAGCTGATAAACAACCTGAGTTAAAAGACCTTTCAGAGGACGAACGTATAAAAACATTCAGACAACTCGGTGTCGATTATGAAATGGAAAAATTAAGAACAGACCTGTCTGATTTCAATACGCACTTTGACAGTTGGTTTAGTGAAACATCTTTATACGAAAAAGGCGAAATTAAAAAAGTGTTAGATAAAATGACAGAACTTGGCTATACGTATGAACAAGATGGTGCAACGTGGTTACGTACGACTGATTTCAAAGATGATAAAGATAGAGTATTAATCAAGAAAGACGGCAACTACACGTACTTCTTGCCAGATATCGCTTATCATTTTGATAAAATCGAACGTGGCAACGATGTATTAATCAACTTATTTGGCGCTGATCATCACGGTTATATCAATCGTTTGAAAGCATCGTTAGAAACATTCGGTGTAGAAAATGACCGCCTTGAAATCCAAATTATGCAAATGGTTCGATTAATGCAAGATGGACAAGAAGTGAAAATGAGTAAACGTACAGGTAATGCAATTACGTTACGTGAAATTATGGATGAAGTTGGCGTAGATGCTGCGCGTTATTTCTTAACAATGCGTAGTCCGGATACACATTTTGACTTTGATATGGAACTTGCGAAACAAGAATCTCAAGATAATCCAGTGTATTATGCACAGTATGCACATGCACGTATTTGTTCGATTTTGAAACAAGCTGAAGAAAGAGGCATTAAACCTTCAAAAGAAGCGGATTATTCATATATCACAAATGCAAAAGCAATCGATTTATTGAAAAAAGTAGCCGAATTCGAAACAATGATTGAAAGCTCAGCAGTTCAAAGAGCACCTCATAGAATTACGAATTATATTCAAGAGTTAGCTTCTCACTTCCATAAATTCTATAATGCGGAAAAAGTATTAACAGATGATGTTGAAAAGACAACAGCGTTAATCGCGCTTATTAATGCAGTCAAAATCACAATGCATAATGCATTAGATTTAGTCGGTGTTAATGCACCAGAATCTATGTAAGTAAAAGTCTAAAGTGATAAGATTTGATTAACGAGAGTGAGTAATCGATTTGTATGGATCAGATAGTGTAACAACTTATCCAATAACAAATCGTTGCTCGCTCTTTTTTTATAAATGAACTACGAGCAATTACAAAACTTAAAATTGAAGAGAGGTGGATATATGATGTTGGATACAAAAACGTTATATCAACTACTATATGAGCATATGGGTCCTCAGGGCTGGTGGCCGGCAGAATCAAAAATAGAAGTTATGTTGGGCGCGATTCTCGTTCAGAATACGAATTGGCGAAATGCAGCATATGCAATTGAATCTTTAAAGCAAGCAACACATCTAAAACCACATCACATCTTGAATTTAAAGTTAGAAACGTTACAAGTATTAATTAAATCGAGTGGATTTTATAAAAATAAGGCACAAACCATTCTCTCTTTATTAACTTGGTTGGATCGCTACGATTTTGATTATCAGGAGATTAATCATCGTTATAAACAAGACTTGAGAAAGACGTTGTTAGAAATTAAAGGCATTGGTAGTGAGACAGCTGATGTACTCATCGTATATATCTTTGGAGGTGTTGAGTTTATAGCAGACAGTTATTCTAGAAGACTATATCGAAAATTAGGATATACGCAAACTGACAGCTATGAACAATTAAAGCGACATATTAAATTACCAGATGACTTTTCAAATCAAGATGCTAACGAATTCCACGCATTGCTCGATAATTTTGGCAAAAATTATTTTAACGGTAAAATAAACTCAAAATATACATTTTTAGATGCTTATTTTGAAAATGAAACAAGTGGTTGACCTTCACGTAACGTAATACTACATACTGCGTTATAGGAGGCGAGATAATTGAAACAACAATTTAGTCCAAAAGACATCGCAAATATTACTGGTGTAAGTACGCGCACATTGCATTACTACCATGAAATAGGTCTGTTAATACCCAATCAAGTTTATGAGCAAGGCTATAGGTCATATAACATGGAAAATATAACGAAACTGCAGTATATTTTATTTTTAAGAGCGTTAGAATTAACATTAGAAGAAATAAAACAATATTTTGAAGGCACTATCAATGAAAAGAATAAAATACTCAATTTATTGAATATATGGCACTTACGTATGAGCAAGATGAACGATTTATAAAAAATATTAACAAAAATAGTAACGATGATTTCCAACACTATTTGATTCAAACGATGCGTATATTTGTTAATAAAGAAGATAATTCAAATTAAATTTGTATGCCATTGAATTTGTTTATAACATATGACACAAACGCTTAACTAGACGAGGCTGGGACATAAATACATGTCTCAGCCTCAACCATTTTATTGGTTTTACACTCAAATGTGAATTTATAGAAAAAAATTAGCATTGATAATTAAAATTGAGCAAAATTTTGATATGATTAAGAAAAATATGATCTAGGAGATTACGACGTGAAAAGACTTCATAAAATTTTTTATCTTTTTATTGTTTTAGTATTTTTATTAGCAGCTTGTGGGACAAACGAAGAGCAATCTAAAGAGAAAGCACAAAATTCGGACAAACGTTCTTACGACAGAATTATATCATTGATGCCTAGTAATACTGAGATATTGTATGAATTAGGATTAGGAAATAATATCGTGGGTGTCTCGACTGTGGATGACTATCCGAAAGAAGTTAAAGATAAGCAGCAGTTTGATGCAATGAAATTAAATAAAGAATCCTTATTAAAAGCAAAACCAGATTTAATTTTAGCGCATGAATCACAGAAATCAACAAGTGGTGACATATTAAATATGCTTAAAGAGAGTGGCGTTAAAGTAGTCTATGTGAAAGATGCACAATCACTTACCGAAATGTATAACACCTTTAATCAAATTGGTAAGGTGACTGGTAAAGAGGATGAGGCAAATGCACTCATTAAAGAGACGAAACAAAATATTAAAGAAGTGAAAGCATCGGTACCGGAAGATGCTAAACCACAAGAGGTGTTTATGGAAGTCTCTTCCGAACCAGAAATATATACAGCAGGTAAACACACATTTTTTGATGATATGTTGAACCAATTAAACGCAACGAATAGTTTTTCGAATTTAGAGGGTTGGCAAAAAGTAAGTAAAGAAGCAATTATTAAGAAGAATCCAGATGTTATGATTTCGACAATGGGTATCTCTAAAGCCGAATACCAAAAAGCGTTGAACCATCGTGGCGGATTCAGTGACATAAAAGCAGTGCAACACAATCAAGTTGAAGCTGTGAATGGCGATCAAATTTCACGTCCTGGGCCACGTATTGATGATGGACTAAAAGCTTTGAAAGAGGCCATTTACAAATAATAGGTATTCGCCCATTATCCATATAATCGTACAATCTGATGCTTATGAAATTCAAGCTATTTATTTGGAGAGGTATAGTGTTAAGCCTAAACAGATGGTATTGTAATAATTGAAAGATTTCATTGAAAGCGTGGCAAAAAAATGAAGTACTATAAATCAATCATAATATGGCTAACAGTACTCATTGCTAGCATATTGCTAAGTTTATTATGGAGTATTGGGGACATCAGTGACGCATTGACTCAAACGATTCTCTTTCAAGTTAGAATACCAAGAACACTACAAGCTTTGCTTGCAGGTATTGGCTTGACACTTGCTGGCCATATGTTTCAAACATTATTGAATAATCCATTAGCGGATAGTTTTACATTAGGATTAGCGAGTGGCGCAACATTTGGGTCAGGCTTGGCTGTCGTCTTAGGCATGTCATTTATATGGTTACCGATCTTTTCAGTTGCATTCAGTATTATTACATTGGTTTTAGTCCTTGTTCTAACGATGGCGATGTCGAGAGGTTATCCGATTAGAACATTGATATTATCAGGTATTATGATAGGTGCTTTATTTAACGCCTTTCTATATATACTCATTATATTTAATCAAAATAAAATGAATAATATTGTCAATTATATGTTTGGTGGATTCTCTTCAGCTGAATATAACGAAGTGGTATACATTGGCACAGTGTTACTCATTGGTGTTATTATTTTATTAAGTATGATTTCTAAAATTAAAATATTACAACTTGGCGATTTACGGGCCAAATCATTAGGTTTAAATGTTCAAAGTATGACATATAGCGTGCTGTTGATTGCTTCAATTTTAACTGCAGTAATCGTTGCTTATGTTGGTGTTATTGGCTTTATTGGTATGGTTATACCACAACTTGTACGGCGACACAGTGGACATTATGATTTAGGACAACAAATGATACTTAATATGATTATTGGTGGTACAATTATGGTGCTTTCAGATTGGTTGGGCAGTGTTGTTTTAGAACCATTCCAAGTACCTGCAAGTATCATACTGGCTTTACTGGGTATTCCAGTATTATTCTATATCATGATTACACAACCACGTATGTATGAATAGTGAAGTATAAATAGATGAATATATGCTGATAAGCATAAATTAAAGTAAAAGTTTGAATTAAAGAGGTAATGATGATGGACTTAACACAAGTAAAAGCGGTTGTCTTTGATTTAGAAGGTACACTGTTAGATCGAAAAAAATCTCGCGAAAAATTTATTGAAGAACAGTATGAAAGATTTCATGACTATTTAGTACGTATACAACTTGCAGATTTCAAGAAAAAATTTATAGAATTAGATGATGATGAAGATCATGATAAACCAGAATTATACAAAGCAATTATTAAAGATTTTCATGTTGATCGCTTAACGTGGAAAGACCTATTTAATGATTTTGAAATGCACTTTTATCGTTATGTATTTCCTTATTACGACACACTTTATACACTTGAAAAGCTAACAAGTAATGGCTATCTCACGGGTGTAATCGCAAATGGAAAGTCGAAAATCAAACAATTCCGAATGCATACTTTAGGTGTAGAAGATGCGATTAATTATTTGTCTACATCTGAAACAGTAGGCTACCGTAAACCACATCCTAAGATATTTGAAGATATGTTATCCCAACTAGGGACAAAACCAGAAGAAACGATTTATGTGGGTGATGATCCATTGAATGATGTTGCACCTGCGAGAGCGATGGGAATGATCAGCGTTTGGTTTAAGGAAGATGATGAGGTTGAAGTAGAACCATTACCAGAAGAAATAGATTTTACAATTAGGAGCACTGAAGAATTATTAACAATATTATCTATAGCGAAGAAAGGAAGATAATCAATGAATTTATTTACAACAAAAGATGGCGTCGCTTTGAATTACAGAACAAGTGGTGAGGGCAATGCTATTGTTATGATACACACTGCCTTAGATAATTTATCTATATACAACGAGATTGAAAATGCCTTAAATAAAACGCATCAAGTTGTGGTTATTGATTTAAGAGGTCATGGTTATTCAGATAAACCAAATGCTATTGAATTTAAAACATATGCAGAAGATATTAAAGCGTTATTAGATTATTTATATATTCCAGAATGTGCAATAATTGGTCATGAGTTAGGCGGCTCAGTTGCAGCCTCATTTGTTGCTCAATATCCAGAGATGGCAACGACACTGACATTAGTGAATCCAACGCTACTTAACGAAATAACACCTGAAGAACGTTTGTATCGCAAATATTCGGATACAGTACGTAATTGGGAACAAGAAGCGCAACAAAAGTTTTTTGACAAGCATTTATATTATTCAAAACGCGCAGCTAAAAAGGTTTTAAAACAAGTAGACGATACCAATGCAATTGCTACGAAAGCTGAATTACAGGCAGTGAAGGAATCATTTAACAATAATCATATTATGCATTATTTAGGGAAAATTCATTTACCAACTTTAATTATCGCTGGTCAGCATGGCGAAAGAACAACCGTTGTAGAAGCTAAAGAAGTGGGCGACTATATTGGAGATGTTTCGTTTGAAGTGTTCGAAAAATCAGGTTTATATCCGTTTATAGAACAAAAAGAAAAATTCCTCGACGTTGTAAGGGATTTTATTAAAACAAATGAAAAAAACAAAAATAGAGTATAGCTTGTATTTATATTACGAAATGATATGAATATGTAATCTTTTTGTAACATCCCTGTTAATTACGTAATATTTATAGTACACTGTTGATGAGCACAAAATAACTTATAAATAGAAGGAGAGAGTGCTTATGAAAAAAATATTTGCGGCAGTTTTAGTTTCAGGGTTAGCGTTTTCTGGAATTGGTGCAGGTAGTGTGGATGCGGCTTCAGGTAACTCTATCCAAAATGTTAAGGCATTGCAAGAAGGAGATACAACATTAGAAGGCGCAACACTAGGCGAGTCTATTCAAAGTGTATTGAAAAATAACAATACGCCAGTCTATTCTCATCGACCTGATGACAATGAACATTATTATGAATTTAAAAAAGAGAATGGTGTACTTATTGTAACTACTGATGGTAAGAAAAATGAAGGCGAAATTACTCGTGTTTCTATGAGTTATAATGATACTGATGGCCCAGCTTATGATGAAGTTAAAAATGAAGTCAGCAAAGATGCGGTCGCACGTGAGCATTATAATAACGTAACTGGTAATTTTGGTTATGTGCAAGATGATGAAGCTTCATATCAATTCAGCTCGTCATCTCCAAGTGATAAAAATATTAAACTTTATCGTATAGATATTGGTGAATAAGTATTACTTGTAGCATTTAAAAAGAATAATTTGACCGGCAAGTGTAAAGCTATATACTTGTCGGTTATTTTATTGTTAAAATAAGTGTAAGTATGAGATTATAAATTAAATTATAATAGTTATAGTTCAAATATTATTAAAGGAGCTTGTCATGAGAGTTAACGACAAAGTACTAGTGGAAAACATTAATGATTACTTCACTCATAAAGGTCTTTCTCCAAATTTAATAGATGATATTAAAGTGAAATTGAAAAAAGATTTTCAGAAATCTGAAGAAAAAGATGAAGATTATATTGAATATAGAAAAAAATCACCTGCTGAAGTGATTTTGACGATACAACGTAATTTATTTACATTACAATTAAATCCTATTGTGTTTTTTATACTTAATTTTATATTAT
This sequence comes from Staphylococcus equorum, assembly GCF_001747895.1. Lineage (GTDB taxonomy): Bacteria > Bacillota > Bacilli > Staphylococcales > Staphylococcaceae > Staphylococcus > Staphylococcus equorum_A. Next base: position 42,783 of record NZ_LNNB01000008.1, read on the forward strand.
TATCGTATTTATATGATAAACAATTTGTGCCATTCCAAGCAGCAACAGGATTGTCTATCTTTTATTGTTTAATTATCTTACCAATTTCGATTTTTATATATTTGCGTATTGATTGGAAAAATTATCTTTATAGTAATAAAGTCGAAAGAATAATAGGATTAGTAGTGGCAGGGGTGTCCTTTATTCTCATTATTGCACACGCATTTAATATGAATTTAGGCATCGTAGCAGTGACAGTATATGGGCATCAAGCCGTCTTTTTTGTAGGTATTATATTTAGTATTGCAGGTCTTTATTTTAGAAGATTAGAATTTACTGGTATTGGTTTACTGCTTTGTCAAAAAACAATAGACGCTATGATTAGCAGTCCTGAAATTGCTCAAATTGGATCCATCGTTATTTGGTTCTTGCTATTAATTGTTATTATTTATTACACAATTCGTATTTCATCTAGAAATTAAAGTGAAAATAGTATATATGAATATATTTTTAGAGCTCTCTTCAAGACGTTAACTGAAATCCTTCGTTAACTTGAAGGGAGTTTTTTATTAGTTGGCACAGAAAAAAATAATAAATTAATAAACGATATATTCTGACAAAAACAAAAATAATAGCGTAATAAACATGAAATAAGGGTATATTACTTCTGTAAAGGGAGGTGGCCCATAATGATAAAAATCGAAACAAGTTGTAATAACGAGATAGCATATATCCGTGAGGGTCAAGGTTTTCCTGTTATATTAGTACATGGACTAGATAGCAATATGGCTTCTTTATATAACTTGAAAGATGCATTGAAAAATAAATTTGATGTTATTGTTTATGATGTGAGAGGGCATGGTAAATCTTCCAAGCCGAACTCCTTTAATTTAGAAGATCATGTTGAAGATTTAAAAATATTAATGAAAAAATTAGATGTTGAAGTAGCACATTTAATTGGACATGATATGGGTGGCTTAATAGCTAAAAATTTTACTAATAAATATGAATCAATGGTGGCATCATTAACTTTAATTGCATCTAATCTGATAGATAGTGTACACGGGTTAAATAAACTAATGATAGAACATCAAGACGAAATAGAAGGCTTTGATAAATCTGAAGCACTTATTCTACTATTACCGTATATGTATAAAGACCAGGAAAAAGCGAAAAAATGGTTTCAAAACCAGCTCATTTATAGTAGACAATCAGCCGAAGATAGTGCTGTTGCGACAAGAGCTTTAATGGGATTTCCAGTTTTTAATAAAGATATTGAGATTAAACATGTTAATGTACCAACTTTGCTAGTTAATGGGAAATATGATCCTTTATTTATGGGGGAATCAACGAATAGATACGATCATGCGTTTCAAACTTTAACTATTTTAGAATTTAACCAATCCGGTCATGCGCCGCATATTGAAGAACCCGAGCATTTTGTGGAAGTGTATTTAGATTTTATTAGCACTTTGAAATATCAAAAGAATGATTTAGTATAAATGCTTCTTGCAAAGTCTTTTTAAAATACGCGTTGTTATTTTATATAGCATAGATACTGCAATGCTTTTATTTCTTTATGAAATACTGTTGATATATGTCTCAGGACTTTATCAACGGTATTTTTATTATTTGTAAGGAATGAAGATTTTGAAGATGTGTCGGTAACATGCAAAAGGCAAGTACATATAAAAAGGGATTTTCCAATATATTGGAAAATCCCTTTAAAAAATAAGTTGAATATACTATAGAAACTTGCTTGATTGTAGAAGTTTAAAGTAACTTAAACTTCTTTTTCGTCGTTAGCTTCTTTAATACGATTATTAACGCGAGTTAATAATTCATTAATTTTTTTACGTTGCTTAGTGTTAACTAAGATTAATACAGTTCTTTCATCTTGTTCGTTACGTTTCTTATCAAAATAGTCTTCTTGAGATAAGTTTTTAACGGCTTTAACAACTTGTGGTTGTTTGTAATTCAAGTGATTAATGATATCTTTTAAATAATATTCTTCACTTTCATGCTCGCTAATGTATGTTAATACAGCGAACTCCTCGAAACTTACTGAAAATTCTTTTTTGATAATACCTTTTAGTTTGTCAGCGTATGTGACCATAGCTAATAATTCAAAGCAATCATTGATTTTGGTGATAGCCATCCTAATTCCTCCCTATTCTAAATGCCCAATCAAATATACATATTAATAATTTTTTTGTATGATTATTTGTCTTAATTCAAAGTTAAATACAAAGTGTTTGTCATAATTTGTGGCTCGATTATATTTAAGTGAAATATATTAAAACCACTATTATTTAGTTTATTATAACTAAATAAAAATAGAAAGTAAACAAAAACATGTTTAAGCGTTACGTTAATGATTTCTATTATTAATTCAATTCTTTAAATACCAATACGCTAATCAAAATTTATTTTTCTATTTTTCAATTTACCTTCATATGATAAAAAGGCTAAATAAACTCAATGGATTTTAAAATGATAACTTTTTATAACGTGTACGTCTAATTTTTGGACAGCACTGTATCAGCATTTCTAGCTATGACATCACCTTGATTTAAACCTTCAAGAATTAGTACATCTTTGTTATTACCCGAATTTTGTGTTTTAATAACCCGTTTTATAAATTTTTTATTTCTTTGTATGAAAACAAATTGCTTATCATGTATTGCTGTTTTGGGAATTTCAATGATGTGATTAGGTATTTCTACTTTGAAGTGCTTACCTAAAACAGCGGTAGAATTTGAATTTATCTCAATTAAATATTTAGAATTTTTAGTTGATGGGTCTATATCTATTGGGAAATTAGAAATATAATTCACTTCACCGTCAAATGTTTGTTGATTATTGTCTTTAATAGAAACTTTGTCTTTTAAATGAAGCTTATCAATAAGGAATTCATCAATTTCAGCTTTGATTATTGTAGTAGGATCATAAATTTGCATTACAGGAGATTTAGTTTGATTAGGCCATGATTTATTAATATGGACGATGCCAGTCGCTGGAGCATAAACTTTGATACGAAGTCGTTCTTGGAGTTGTGAGATTTGATTTTGTAGGCGTAATACTTCTGATTGTATCAGGGGAGTGGAAGATTTATTGTTTTGCTTTAACTGTGCAAGGTGTTTTTGCTTACTATTAATTTGTTGCTCAATACGTGGATTGTAATATTCAAATAGAGGTTGGTTTTTTTCTATTTTGTCATGTGACTTAACGAACCAATCGTTAATATAACCTTTATGGGGTTCATAATGAACTGGAAATCGTTGCGCAGGTTCTTGCTTTCCTATAAAGGTATAGGGTTTATTATAGGTTATTTTCAAAGTATCAATAGGATGTTCTGGTTTACTTGTGGCTATTTTAATTTTGAAATAGTAAAAACTTAGGGCGCCGATACTACAAAGTATTATCAACAGAGTAAATAAAACAAGGATTTTCTTCAATGATGTCACCTCTTGATGTATTGATGATTTGATTATACAGCGAAAAGCAGGGGTTTTGTTATAAAAAAAGAAGTCATTTACTAAATGTTAAAAGTAAATGACTCGAGAGAACAATTTTTTAAAATAATCTCAATAAAATGATACCAATCATTATGGCAATAATACCGAAAACTTTTCTCTTAGTGATTTTATTTTTATATGTACCCAGCAAACCGAAATGATCTATGATAATACCCATTAACATTTGACCTAGCATAACAATAATTGTAGTCAATGCAGCGCCAAGGTGAGGCATTAAAATAATATTCGTGGTCACAAATATCACACCTAAGATACCACCGATAAAGTAAATAGGCTTAAGACGTCCTTCTTTAGGTGTGAAAGTAGTAAGTTTAAGACTTCTATTGAAAATTAAAGTCAAAATAAATAATACGATTGTACCTACTGTGAATGAAATCAGTGAAGCCATTACAGAGGAATTTATTTGTTGACCCAATGCGCTATTAATAGCAGTTTGAATAGGTGGACAGAAACCAAATATAAATCCAATGATTAACCAAATATAAATTGAATTATTTTGATTTTTATCTTTTGGGTTTCTACGAACATAATTCATTAGAATGATACCGAAAATTAAAAAGATAATACCCAGTACTTTAAATACTGTAAAGGCTTCTTTATCAGCTCCAAACCAGCCAAATGTGTCGATTGTTACACCCATAATGATTTGACCAGCTACAGTAAGCACTACAGTAAGGGATGCACCTAAACGAGGTAAAAGGAGTAAGTTTCCAGTTAGGAAAATGACACCAAGCATACCACCGACAAACCATATGTAACTAAAAGATTGGTTACTGTAAAATTGTGCAGTAAAGACATGAGGATTCGTTATAAGATTGATTAAAATTAAAAAGATTGTACCTGTAGCAAATGAGATTGTTGACGCATAGAATGAAGACTTTGTATAAAGACTTAGTCTAGAGTTGATTGAAGTTTGGAATGGTACAACCATACCTGCGATAATCCCAATAATATATAAAAGGAACATTAAATCACGCTTTCTATTAGGATAATTACATTATATAGGAAAGGTTATGTTTTTCCTATGTTTAAATTATTTAAAAGAATATTAGCTTTTTAGTTTATTATGATGTACACAACACAGAAAATATAATAGAATACGTATGTTAATGGTTTTTGGGAAATAAGATTAACAACTATGAAGTAATAATAACTTTATAATAATAAAAGCTTTTGAAGAAGTGAGTGACTAATTATATTGAAACAGCTTTCCATAATTCGACTAACAGATGAGGAAACTTTTTTTGTTGGAGCAGGAAGTAATGATGGCATTAAGAAAAATCAATTTATAGAAGTGTTGAATCCAAGAAGATCTTATAAAAATTTAGCTCAAATTGTTGAAGTGTATGATAAATATGCAATATGCAAGAAGTTAGGTAAGAAAAAGATATTTTTTGGTGATAAGGTTAGATTGAGACCCTTTAGAAATTAATGGTATAATTGAATAATATTGTGGTTAACTAATGTGCTGTATAAACAGTCAATTTTCTGCATAAAAGGAAGGCCTGAAACAATTGTTTCAAGCCTTTTTTAGTTAATCATTTAACTCAATAGCTTTATATTGAGAATTAACTAATTTTCAAATAGAACGTTGGTTGTCTTATCTATTAATTGGGCACCAAATACTTTTGTGGGGATGCCTGTTTTGGGTCTCAAAATATCAAGCGTGATTAATTTATTCATGCCATCTTTAACTGTACTTTCATTTACTGGATGTTCAATCTTAGGTAGTTGCAATTTGATAGTTTTATTCACAGCATCATTGAAAATAAGTTCTAATGTTTGGGACATCATGTCATTCTCCTCCTTAATTAATTATTTCAGTTTTAATAACTTCTATAGTGTCAAAGTGCTCTCCAGTAATTTGTTCAATAATAGATTTGAAGCTTTTTATTTGTTCGGGTGTTGATTCTGTATTTAAATTTGCGAAATGACGCTTGAACTTTAAAGCTTTTCCATCTTGATCGTACAAAACACGGGATAATGTGACTGCAAGCTGTTTAATTTGATTCATTTGCTTAACCTCCTTTCACTCTATATATCGAATAAACATGTTAAAATGGTCAAAAATTTTTTGAGAAATTCGGTTTAAATACTTCCATGTGACATAAATATCATATATCATTAAATAAGAAACATTCAATTTGTTAAGAGGTGAATATATGAATCAAGTGGACCCTATAAGGGATATAAAAGAGATAAAGTCTATGTATGAAGTCTTAAGTAATAAGTCGAAACGAGACTATTTATTATTCAAATTTGCAATACATACTGGTGTTAAACTTTCTGAATTACTAAATCTTAGTGTGGTAGATGTAAAAGACGAACACGATGATATTAAACAATATTGGCTAGAGGGTCATGCTCCCAATATTCATATTAGATTACCCGACACATTGAGGAATGAGTTAATGATCTTTATTACAGAAGAAGATCTTAAAAATGATGAGCTATTGTTTCGCTCAAATAGAACTTTAAAAGGTTTGTCAAGACAACAAGCATATCGTATTATCCATGCTGCTGCTGAAGAGTTAGGCATGTTACATATTGGTTTGACGACGTTGAGAAAGACATTTGCTTATCATGCTTATCAATCTGGTATTTCTATTTCTATTATTCAAAAATATTTAGGTCATCAAACAACTTTTGAAACGATGAAATTCATAGGTATTTCTGCGAAGACAACTAAAACAACAATAGCTTTAAACTTATAAAATATAATTAAGGGAGGGATATGATGAGTTTAATATATTTACTGGGTGCGTTGATTATAATCATGGTAGCGGTATTGTTCACGCTAACCAGTCCTAAATTGCAGCGATTTGCAGGTCAAATTGCTTTAATTGCACCGATTATTTCTTCGATTTACTTTTTATGGCAATTACCTCGAGTGATGGCGGGACATTTTGTAACGGTTAAGATTCCATGGCTGACACTCTTAGATATCAATATTGATTTTAGATTAGATGGATTGAGTTTATTCTTCAGTTTATTAATTTCACTCATTGGATTAGCCGTATTTTACTATGCAACTCAATATCTATCTAAAGAACATGATAATTTACCACGTTTTTATGTATATTTATTACTATTTATGCTCAGTATGCTAGGTATCGTTACTGCTAACAATACGATTCTGATGTATGTGTTTTGGGAGTTAACAAGTGTATCCTCGTTCTTGCTTATCGCCTATTGGTACAATAAAGGTGATAGTCAATTTGGGGCCATACAATCATTTATGATTACAGTTTTTGGTGGTTTGGCATTACTAGCAGGCTTCATTATGATTTATACTGTAACTGGCACAAATTCAATAACTTCAATTATTGCACAGAGTGATAAAATTGCCCAAAGTGACTTGTTTATACCTATTATTATTCTCATCTTAATAGGGGCATTTACAAAGTCAGCTCAATTTCCATTTCACATCTGGTTACCGAAAGCGATGGCTGCGCCAACACCGGTAAGTGCCTATCTACATTCGGCAACAATGGTTAAGGCAGGTATATTCTTGCTCTTTAGATTCACACCTGTATTAGGTTTAAGTGATTTCTATATTTATTGTGTTACGTTCGTTGGTCTAATCACAATGATTTTTGGTGCAGTCAATGCGACACGCCAAGTCGATATGAAAGCAATATTAGCTTATTCTACTATTAGTCAACTAGGTATGATTGTATCAATGGTAGGACTTGGTGGAGGATTTGCGCAACATCCGACAGGTGAACTTTCTAAAATTTATGGTTTAATACTGTTCGCAGCTTTATTCCATTTAATGAATCATGCTTTATTTAAAGGTGCACTGTTTATGGGTGTAGGTATTATTGATCATGAAACAGGTACAAGAGATATTCGTCGTTTATCAGGTTTAAGAAAAGTGTTTCCTATTACACATATCATAATGTTACTTTCTGCCTTATCGATGGCAGGTATTCCATTTTTAAATGGCTTCTTGAGTAAGGAAATGTTCTTTGACGGACTTGTGAGCGCGCACCAATTACCCCAATTCAATATATTCCTTACGATAATTATTGCAGTGATAGGTGTTGTAGCTAGTATATTCACTTTGATTTATGCAGTTTACATGATTAAGGAAGTTTTCTGGGGAGATTATCAGAAAGCAGATTTACCAATAAAAAATCCACACGAACCATTTATGTTCACACTACCTTCTGCAATTATGATGATTTTGTTACCGGTCATATTCTTTGTTCCAAATATATTTGGACATTATATAATTTTACCAGCGTTACGAAGTATCACAATTGGAGAAAATGTAGATAAAATAGTGCCACATGTATCGCAGTGGCACGGATTTAATTTACCGTTGATTTTAAGTTTTATTGTAATGATTGTAGGTTTCACAGCAGCATTTAAAATTGATTGGAAAAAATATGCTGATAAGATAAAAGTGAAATCAATTACAGATTTATACTTAGGATCATATAAACAATTTGAACACTATTCAGGATATGGAATTCGTAGCTTAATGAATAACCGTTTAAATCATTACATCACATTAACTTTACTTATTTTTATAATGGTTGTGGTATATGGAGTTATTCAAGCAGGATTTCCAAAAGTGCAACAAATTCATGTGAGTGAATTTGGCCCGTTAGAAGTAATTACATTAATTGTCGTATTTGTACTAGGTATTGCGTTAACATTTATACGTCAACGTTTAACAATGGTTATTTTAAACGGAATTATCGGTTATTGTGTAACGATATTCTTTATATTAATGAAAGCGCCAGATTTAGCATTAACTCAATTAGTTGTAGAAACAATTACAACAATATTATTTATTGTTAGTTTTTCAAGACTACCTAACGTACCGCGTACAAAAGTTCACAAAAAACGTGAAGCGGTCAAAATTATTGTATCGCTCTTGATGGCAGTGATTGTAGTCATGCTCGTGTTTATTGCACAGCAAAGTGACTCGATGCCTACAATTTCGACGTTTTACCATGATGCATACGAATTAGCAGGCGGAAAGAATATTGTAAATTCCATTCTTGGTGACTTCCGTGCACTAGATACTTTATTTGAAGGTATGGTGCTCATCATTGCTGGTTTAGGAATTTATACATTACTTAACTTTAAAGAACGGAGGGGTCAAGATGAAAGAGAATGATGTTGTATTACGAACGGTAACCAAGATTGTCGTTTTTATATTGTTAACTTTTGGATTTTATCTGTTTTTGGCAGGTCATAATAATCCAGGTGGCGGCTTTATTGGTGGTCTTGTATTTAGCTCAGCATTTATTTTAATGTTCTTGGCCTTCGATGTTAAACAAGTGTTAGTCGCTTTGCCTTTAGATTTTAGAATATTAATGATTATAGGTTCATTAGTTTCATTTGCTACTGCAGTTGTACCTATGTTTTTTGGTAAACCGTTCCTTTACCAAACTGATGCATATGTACAATTACCTTTATTAGGTGAAGTACATTTAACGACCGTAACGTTATTTGAAGCAGGTATTGTATTATCTGTTGTAGGTGTCGTCGTAACGGTTATGTTATCTATAAGTGGTGGTCGTTCATGAATCTTATATTATTAATGGTTATTGGCTTCTTAATATTTATCGGAACGTATATGATATTATCAGTTAATTTAATAAGAATCGTTATAGGTATTTCTATATACACGCATGCAGGCAATTTAATTATTATGAGTATGGGTCAATATGGCAAGAATATGGTTGAACCCTTGATTGGAGAAGGTAGTAAAAACTTTGTTGATCCTTTATTACAGGCAATTGTTTTAACGGCGATTGTAATTGGCTTTGCAATGACAGCTTTTCTATTAGTACTTGTATATAGAACGTATCGTGTAACAAAAGAAGATGAAATCGATGTATTGAGAGGTGATGACGACGATGCTAATGAGTAATTTATTAATCCTACCGTTACTTCTTCCAGCAGTTTGTGCATTAGTCCTTGTCTTCATCCGTACAAACAGTAGATTGTCTCGAATGTTTTCAATTGGAACGATGGCTGTTACAACAGTTATTTCATTGTTCTTATTAATTCATGTAATGTATAACAAACCTATTGCCTTAGATTTTGGAGGATGGGAAGCACCTTTTGGTATTCAATTTGTTGGTGATTCATTAAGTTTATTGATGGTTACTACATCCAGTTTTGTTGTTACGTTAATTATGGCTTATGGTTTTGGTAGAACAGAGAAAAGAGCAATACGCTATTATCTACCAAGTTTCATCTTATTCTTAACTGTAGGTGTTATAGGTTCATTCTTAACAGCTGACTTATTCAATATATATGTCATGTTTGAAGTTATGTTATTGGCATCTTTCGTACTTATCACATTAGGACAGTCCATCGAGCAATTACGTGCAGCAATTATTTATGTGGTACTTAATATACTTGGTTCATGGTTGTTACTTCTAGGTATTGGTTTGCTTTATAAACTGACAGGTACGTTAAACTTTGCCCTTGTAGCACAGCGATTGAATGAGATGAATGACAAAAGTGCTATAACAATTGTGTCTATGGTCTTTTTAATTGCGTTTGGTGCTAAAGCTGCATTAGTGCTCTTTATGTGGCTACCTAAAGCCTATGCAGTTTTAAATACAGAACTTGCAGCACTGTTTGCAGCATTAATGACTAAAGTAGGGGCTTATGCATTAATCCGCTTCTTTACATTGATTTTTGATGGTCATGAAGGCATCACGCATCCATTACTGGTATTTTTAGCTTGTATTACAATGCTGATTGGAGCATTTGGCGTACTCGCTTATCGTGATATTAAAAAGATTGCAGCATATCAAGTTATACTTTCAATTGGATTTATCATATTAGGATTAGGATCAAATACCTACGCTGGTGTTAATGGCGCTATTTTCTATTTAGCTAATGACATTGTCGTTAAGACATTGCTATTCTTTATTATTGGTAGCTTAGTCTATATTACTGGATATAGACAATATCGAAATCTAAATGGTCTAGCCAAACAAGAACCATTCTTTGGCGTAGCTTTTGTAGTTATGATCTTAGCAATCGGAGGCGTGCCGCCATTTAGTGGTTTCCCTGGTAAAGTATTCATTTTTAAAGGTGCTATAGAAAACGGTAATTATATTGGCTTAGCTTTAATGATAATTACCAGTTTAATTGCAATGTTTAGCTTGTTCAGAATCTTCTTCACGATGTATTTGGGTAATGAGAAGAAAGCTGAAGAAACAGCATTAAAAAAAATACCTACGTATCGTAAAGGTCTCATTGGCATATTAACAGCAGTGATACTAGCTATGGGACTTGCGGCGCCATTGATTTTCAAAGTGACAGATAATGCGACACATTTAAATATGGATGATGGACTATATGAAGAAATGGTTAACCCTCATTTAGTGAAGGAGGATAAATAATGCAACAAGTCTTGCTTAACATTGTCATTGCTTTTTTATGGGTGCTTTTTCAAGATGAAGAATCTTTTAAAGCATCAACATTCTCCGCAGGTTATCTTATAGGCTTATTAGTTATCTATATTTTACATCGCTTTTTCGGACAGCAATTTTATCTGAAAAAAGTTTGGGTAACAATTAAATTTTTAGCTGTTTATTTATACCAGTTAGTCACATCTAGCATGACTACAATTAATTACATTTTATTCAAAACTAAGGATTTAAACCCCGGTTTAGTAACTTATGAAACAACATTAAGTAGTGATTGGGAAGTTAGCTTTTTAACAATTTTAATTATTATAACGCCTGGTTCAACAGTAATAAGAATTTCAAAAGAAAAACAAAAGTTCTTTATACATGCAATTGATGTCTCAGATAAAGAAAAGCAAAAATTGCTGAAAAGTATTAGACAATATGAAGGACTCATATTGGAGGTGGCAGAATGATAGAATCCCTTATTGATTTTTTCATTACAAGTGCACTGATTTTGTTTGGAATTGCATTATTATTAACTTTATTTAGATTGATTAAAGGACCAACGACTGCTGATAGGGTAGTTGCTTTTGATACCGCAAGTGCGATACTTATGTCTATGGTAGGTATGCTCAGCATCGTCTTTGGTACATTCTCATTCCTTGATTCAATTCTACTGATCGCTATCATTTCATTTGTAAGTACCGTTTCCATTTCTAGATTTATAGAAGGGGGGCACGTCTTCAATGCAAATAACAAGCGAAATCGTTAATTTAATAGCAGCATTTATGATGTTTTTAGGAAGTATTATCGCATTAATAAGTGCAATAGGTTTAATTAAATTTCAAGATGTATTTTTACGAAGTCATGCATCGACTAAAAGTTCTACACTTTCAGTATTACTGACGCTTGTAGGCGTTATTATTTATTTTATTTCTTCACAAGGTTATTTAAGCGTGCGACTTATTTTGGCATTGGTGTTTATTAATTTAACGTCACCAGTCGGAGGTCACTTAATATCACGTGCCGCCTATCGCACAGGGGCTTACATGTATCGTAAAAGTGATGCGCCAAGACAAACAAATATATTGTTGAGTTCTAAAGAAAATAATACATTTGATATGTTGAAAAAACGTGCAGAAAATCGTGAAGAACGTAGACGTAATGCGTATGAAAAAGACCAGGATTACTAAAATATATAAATGCTTAAAATGATAAGGGTGAGACATAAATAGCTCATTCTCAACTTTGAAACACCAATCTATTATTTTCTAATGGATTGGTGTTTTGTTTTTATAATCGGTATAAGCTGCTTTCATCATTTTTTTAATTATCTAGAGTACGTATGTATCATACTCATTTTGTATATGCATTTTAGTGTCATTTTAATATTAAATTATGTAACACTATTTAATCGCTTATTAGACTGTATATTAGAAGATAAAAAAGAAAATTTAACTTTTCAAGTGTAATACGTTTAAGCAAAGGGTAAAAAAATGATAAAATAATATATATTTGTAATTGTGTTAATTTAAAAAATATTAATCAAATAGGTGATAGGGATTATACTATTTGTTATTAGTGTGTAAGAGTTTGAGACACAGTATGTTCATTTAAAAAACGATATTATTTATTGTTTCAACCTCAACAATTATGAAAATAATTAAGTTGAAAAGAGGTGAAACCTTGCAAATATTTGAGACGATACTCATTTTTTTAGCACTGGTTATCGTTAGCTCACTTGTGCACATTTTTATACCGAAAGTGCCTTTAGCCTTCATTCAAATTATACTCGGTATGTTGGTTTATGTGATACCTGTGCCCGTTGAACTTCATTTCGATTCAGAATTGTTTATGGTTGCATTAATTGCACCATTACTTTTTGTAGAAGGGGTTAAGGTTTCGCGTGTCCACTTAAGGCGCTATATTAAACCGGTGCTAATGATGGCATTAGGTTTAGTTATTACTACTGTGATTGTAGTAGGGCTTTTTGTTCATTGGATTTGGCCTGAATTACCAATGGCTGCAGCTTTTGCGCTTGCTGCTATATTATGTCCTACAGATGCCGTTGCAGTTCAAGCTATTACAAATGGAAAAGTGCTACCGAAAGGATCTATGACAATTTTAGAGGGTGAATCACTTTTAAATGATGCTGCGGGTATCATATCTTTTAAAATTGCTGTAGCAGCACTTGTGACAGGTGCGTTTTCAGTGACGCATGCTGTTGAACAATTTCTTATTTCTTCAATAGGTGGTTTTATTGTTGGACTTCTTATTGGGGTAGCTTTAGTAAGATTTAGAGTGGCGTTATCTAGACGTGGTATTGAAAATATTAATATGTTCACATTTATACAGCTTGTTACGCCGTTTGTGACATATATAGTGGCAGAAATGTTTCATTCATCAGGAATCATCGCTGCTGTAGTTGCAGGTTTAGTACATGGTTTTGAACGTGACCGTATTGCACAAGCACGTACGAGATTGCAAATGAGTTATAACCATACTTGGAATATATTAGGCTATGCATTAAATGGTTTTGTATTTTCTATTTTGGGATATTTAATACCTGAAGTAGTAGGAAGAATTATAGAAAATGAACCACATAATTTAATCTTCTTAATTGTCGTTACTTGTTTAATTGCACTTGCGATATATTTATTTAGATTTTTGTGGGTGTTCATACTATATCCTTACTTTTACTTACCAGTCAGTCCATTCCAAAAGATGATTTCTTATAATGAAGATAATAAGAAACCGACAGAAGCACCTCCAAAACGTGGCATGTATGCGTTTATTATGACGGTGTGCGGCGTTCATGGCACAATTTCGTTAGCAATCGCCTTAACTTTACCGTATGTGTTAGCGGATCATCATTCTTTTGTTTTTAGGGATGATTTACTTTTTATAGCATCTGGAATGGTAATTATTAGTTTGATTGTTGCGCAATTTATCTTACCATTAGTTACACCAAATGCTGAAAAGCCGAAACAAAAAGGAATGAGTTTCAAGCAGGCACGTGTTTTAATATTAGAAAAAGTCATTGATAGTTTAAATCAAATGTCATCTGTAGAATCTAGTTTTCAATATGGTAATGTAATCAAGGATTATCATGAGAAATTAGCATTTTTAAAAACTGTGGAAAATGAAGATGAAAATACGAAAGAACTTCAAAGACTACAAAATATTGCATTTGCTGTTGAAAATAGTACGTTAAATAGTTTAGTAGAAAATGGGGATATAACTTCAAACGTTCTAGAAAACTATATGCGTTATTCTGAACGTACGCAAGTCTATAAGCAAGCTTCTTTACTTCAACGTATAAAGGTTGAATTTAGAGCTTTGATTTTAAAACGAAGAATTAAACGTAAAGTTAAAACCAATGCAGCTACTTCATTGTCAATCATCGACAACTTGCGAGAAATCTCTAATGTTGTGCGTACAGTACATTACCGTGTTGTAAGTCGTTTAGGTAAAGAAACAACTGAAGATAATAAGTTAGAAGTAGGAATGATTTGTGATAGTTATCTTATACGTATAGATAACTTAACACCATCTAATTTCTTTAATGCAAAAAACGAGAATTCAATAACAAAAATTAAATTAACGGCACTTAAAGAGCAACGCCGTGTGTTAAATCAACTTGTCGAAGACGAAGAGGTAAGTGAAGTTACTGCTTTGAAAATACGTGAAGCAATAAATTATGATGAAATGATTATTGTAGATAGTTTAACGGACTAATGAATAAATTTTAAATAGCAAAAAAGTGACAGAATATATATTCTGTCACTTTAGAGTGTCGACAAAGTCTAAGATTTTGTTGGCACTTTTTTGTGCATAAATTCCGCGGAATAGCCTCAGCATGAAGTCTTCGGCTAGTGATTTTCTCGCAGGAGTCGACCCAAATTAATGCCATTTTTAAACAGTAATAATATATGTAAATTAAATAGTGAAAGTTTTGATGATGGAAGATCATTAATAGACCCTGTAATTCTAGTGAATATATTACTCATTCAAAGATTATTTGGAATAAAGTCAATGAGGTAAACGATTGAGTAATACATTTGTAAAAGGAATACATAAGCGAAACTAACTTCCTTTTAGAGGGTTAAAGGAACGCCTGAGCTGTTGTAGTGGATCACATATGCTAAAGCATATGCGTAAGACTTACTAATCGCAATGAATTGGAAAGTAAGTCTTTATGCATAAGAGCCACTATATTAACAGGGAGATTAAGGAACGCCTGAGCTACAGCTCATGCATAAAAACACCTAAACACTAAAGTGAATTTTTAAGAGGAATACTTGCGCTATGGCGCATGCATAAGCGAAACTAACTTCCTTTTAGGAAGAAGTTTCGCTAAAAAAAAGCTCCATCAATGGGGGAGGAATCTACCATTGATGGAGCTAAGGAGATGATTTTAAGGCTTGAATACCACCATGCCGTACGTTATAAGGAGGGTAACGAACGACATGGGGCTATTCACCTATAAAAGGTTAAATAGCCTATCGATTTATTCCATGCTACCATGTACTGTTTCGATATTTTCTTTCATCATATTGTAATAAGAGTCACCTTTAGATCCTTTTTCACCAATTGAATCAGTAAATACTTCGCCAAAGATGTCTTTTTTCGTTTCTTCACTTAAACTTTGCATACTCTTCTTATCAACGCTCGTTTCAACAAGTAAATGTTTCAAATTATTATCTTTTACGAATTGAACAGCTTGTTTCATTTGTTCAGGTGTACCTTGCTTTTCAGTGTTAATTTCCCAAATATAGCCAGGTTTAATGTCATATTGTTTAGAGAAATATTTGAAGGCACCTTCACTTGTAATCATTGCGCGTTGCTCTTTAGGAATATCATTGAATTTATCATGACTTTCATCATTAAGTTGTTCCAGTTCTCCAAGATACTTTTCACTTTGAGCTTTGATTTCGTCATTATGTTTTTTATCATGTTTTAATATTGTATCTTTGATTGTTTCAACATATTTAATACCATTGTCTAAACTTAACCAAGCATGTGGATCTTGTTTTGATTTGTCACCTTCGCCACCTTCTAAATACAGTGGTTTTACATTTTCAGAAGGTTTTACTACTGAATCATCTTTAGTTGATTTATTGGCTTGACTTAATGCTTTTTCAAACCAACCATTTCCTGTTTCTAAGTTTAAACCGTTATAAAAAATTATATCTGCATCAGTTAATGCTTTGATGTCTTTTGGCTTAACTTCATATTCATGAGGGTCTTGGCCAATTGGTACAATACTATGTATTTCAACATTATCACCGGCAGTGTTTTTGACCATATCGTATAATATTGAATTTGTCGTAACAATTTTTAATTTATCGTTTGAAGCTGAATCATTTTTCTCATTTTTTTCATTGCTCCCATTGCTACATGCACTTAAAAAAAGGATGAAAACAAGTGCAATTGCTATTATTTTTTTCATATAGTTTGTCCTCTCTTATTAAAAATTTGAAATTTACTTAATATAAAAGTAACGACGTAAATCAAGAATGCGCATAATACAATTGTTGCGCCACTTGGTAAATTATAAAGATAGCTAAAGTAGAGACCAACAATCGCACTGATTGTACTAAACAGACTTGATATAATCATCATTGTATGTAATTTTTTGGCAATTAAGAATGCTGCTGAGGCTGGCGTAATTAATAACGCGACAACTAAAATAATACCGACAGTTTGAATACTGGCTACAGTTACAAGAGACAGTAACAGCATTACAAAATAATGAGTTATTGTAGTGTTTAGACCACTCATTCGGCTAAATACAGGGTCAAATGTTGAGACCATTAACGGTCTGTAAAATAGTATGATTAATATCATAACAAGCACACCAACAACAATTGTTGACCAAAATGTTGATTGAGTTACAGCAAGCAAGTTACCAAATAATATGTGGTATAAGTCAGTGGTACTGTTAATCAAACTGATTAAAATAATACCCATCGCTAAAAATGCTGTAAAACTGATACCGATTGCAGCGTCTGGTTTGGTTTTACTATTTTTCGTAATAAAGCCAATAAATATGCTGGCAATCATACCTGTAATGAGTGCCCCGATAAACATAGGTATCCCGAATAAGAAAGATAGAGCTACACCAGGTAACACAGCATGACTCATCGCGTCACCCATTAACGAAAGCCCTCTAAGGACGATAAGACAGCCAACTGTACCACATACAATTCCAACTACGATTGAAATAATTAAGGCATTGCTTAAGAATTTATAATCGAGTAAATGTTGAACGAATTCCATAATAAATTTATCTCCTTTCTGTTGTTTTAAGTCGCTTCATTTTTTGTGGTTGAATTTAAAAATGTATTATTCAAATTCTCTGGTAGCATTGCAGTACTACTGTCACCAAAATAACGAATTGTTTTGTTTAGAAGTATGACACGATCAAAATACTCTTCAGTTTTTGATAAATCGTGATGGACAATTAAGAGTAATTTACCTTCACTTTTCAATTTTTGTAGTTGTGTCATAATGATTTGTTCACTATGGAAATCAATGCCAACAAAGGGCTCATCTAACAAATAAAGCGTACTTTCCGTCATTAGCGCACGTGCGACAAGTACACGTTGTAATTGGCCACCACTTAATTGTGAAATTTGACGATGACGTAAACTTTCTAATTCCAAGGTTTTCATCAATTGATTTAACCGTTTTTTAGTTTCTGACGTAACCCATTTAATCCAACCAATATCTTTGTATGCGCCTGATATAACAACATGTTCGACATCAATTGGAAAATCTAAGTCAATATGTGCTTTTTGTGGGATATAGGTGATAGATTTTAATGAAGTATGTATATCATCATCGTTTAAGCGTGCAGTCCCAGTAGATTTAAACTCCCCAATAAAAGATTTGAGTAAAGATGATTTCCCAGCACCATTTGGTCCCATTATGCCAATAATCTCGCCTTTTATAGGTATGTTTAAATCAATATCTTCTAAGACATGTTTATTCCCTAAAGTTAGATTTAGATTTTCTACCTTTAACATATTAGACCTCCTTAATAATATTTTTAGGCTAACCTAATTTATTTTATAATATACCATGAAGATTTAGCGTGTCAAGTCGATTCGTGATACAATGAAGTGAATGAGTTGAGAGGTGAGATAATGCTAACTGAAGAAAAAGAAGACTATTTAAAGGCGATTTTAACGCACAATGGTGATCATTTTTTTGTTTCAAATAAGACACTATCCCAATATTTAAACATCAAACCACCTTCAGTCAGTGAAATGGTTCACCGTTTAGAAAAAACTGGGTATGTTGAAACAAAACCATACAAAGGTGTGCAGCTTTCAGATAAAGGTTTAACATACACGCTGGATATTATTAAGCGTCATCGTTTAATTGAATTGTTTTTAATAAAAATATTGAAATATAATTGGGAAGAAGTACATCAAGAAGCAGAAGTTTTAGAGCATAAAGTATCCAATTTGTTTGTAGAACGATTGGATAAATTATTAGATTATCCAATCACTTGTCCTCATGGCGGCGTGATACCACGTGATAGTAAATACAAAGAACTTTATACCACGAATTTACTTACATTTGAGGCTGATGATAAGGTAACGATTAAACGTGTTCGTGATCGTACTGAATTACTGATATATTTATCGAGCAAAGATATATTAATTGATGAGGAAATTAAAATCATTAATAAAGATGATACAAATAAAGTGATTATTGTCCAAAAAGACGAAAACGTGACAATTTTAAGCTATGATAATGCAGCGCATATTTACGCTGAAAAATAAATGATATTTCTGGAGTGGATTGCTTTTAGCAACCACTTTTTTTGTTTTTTTAAAGCTTGAAATAAGCGCATTTTCAATTCAGTCAGCCCCTGCTAATATAAAAATAAGACTGAGACATGTGATATGTCCCAGTCTCAAGCTAAGTTATTAAGTAAAAAAGTACCCATGAAATAATTGATAAATGGTGAAGATATTAATCGCTATCCATATTAAGCTGTAAATAAAAGTAGGGACATGTGTTAATTCTTTTAAAGTACTACCATCCCAAGACACAGGTTGTTGTGAGAAGGTCAGTTTAAAAATAGTGACTGAAGATTGCAAGACTTCGCCTAATAAAACACCTAATATAAAGTGAGATGTAAGACTTACAATGTAAAACATCATTAATTGATTATCACTTTGGAATAAAAAATAGAGTAATGCAATAAGTAAAATAACCATGAAGATTGGCAGTATCTTTCTTGAAGTCAGTATTAAAAAATAAATAAATATAATTAAGTACGCACTTATAAATAAACTGGGGTATTGAAATTCAATAGCTAAAAAACCTAAAAATAACATGAGTGGTGGCATGATATAACCACCGAATGTAGTGATAGATTGACCGAAGCGACTTTTTGATTGTGTCACAGCGAATCCTTGTTGCGACGTAGCAACACGTTCAGTAGGAGATGCAACGATAACTAAATCTTTGGCTTTCCCACCACTTATTTTATTGAATAAAATGTGTCCAAATTCATGTGTTAATACAGGGATGTAATTTAAATATATATCTAAAATTCGGTTTATCGGTTTATTACGATAATTATGAATAATTATATAAAGCAGAGCTATAAGCATAACCCAATATAAATTGAGTTGAATAGCTGAACTGAAAAATTCATGTATTTTTGTCATATGATTACCTCGATTTAAAATTTCAACAACCTCATATTTATTAAAGAAGTAAGGTTGTCATAGCATAATCTATAGTATAAAGTAATTTAGACAAGAAAGCATTTAGACTTTTGATGTATATTATAAGAATGAAAGTAAGAACAGTTTTAAAATTTCTGTAAATCGCGTAATGTGTTAATATTACAATAATAATTAAACGTTAAATTACATTTGATGTATTTTGAGTTAGGAGATCACCAACCATGACGGAAAGCAACAAATTAAATAAAGTAAACGTCTTATCAGTATATTTTGATAATGCTACTTTAGAGGACATGCGAGAGAATGTTAAACACTTTTTCTTATCCAATAGTCCAGAAAATTTATTTATTGTTACTGCAAATCCAGAAATAGTAGATTACGCTACGGACAATGTTACATACCGTAATTTAATTAATAGTGCGAATTATGTCATCCCGGACGGCACAGGCGTTGTAAAAGCTTCTAAGTTACTTAGAACCCCCTTGAAAGAACGAGTGCCTGGCATTGAACTAATGGAAGAATGCTTGAAAATCGCTAATGCCAATCATCAAAAAGTGTTTTTACTAGGTGCAAAGAATGAAATTGTTATCAAAGCACAACAAAATTTAGCACAAAAATATCCAAACATTCACTTTGACTTTCATCATGGTTTTTTTGATTTAACAGATGAAATGGTATTAAGACAAATCACCTCATTTAATCCTGATTATGTTTTTGTGGGAATGGGATATCCTAGACAAGAACACTGGATTGAACGACACATGAATACATTTACTCAAACAGTATTGATGGGCGTAGGTGGCTCGATAGAAGTGTTTAGTGGCACGAAGAAAAGAGCGCCCGCATTATTTAGACGCTTGAATTTAGAGTGGGTTTACCGTGTGATTATAGATTGGAAACGCTTAGGAAGAATGAAATCAATACCTCGATTTATATTTAAAGTAATTAAAGAAACGCGCAAGAAGTAAAAAAGCGTAAACTGCAGTTTAAATTCACTGCAATTTACGCTTTTATTTTTTTACATGAAACCAGTAGTAATTCTTGTGTTATTTAACTACAAACCTAGAATTATCTAAATCACTTCTGAATTTCTTTTGATCTTCTTTAGAACGTTTTTTAAAATCATTCAAGAATTTTTCATATTCAGGTAATACATCGTTTAATTCGCCGAATTCTTTAAGTTTACCTGCTTCAATCCAAGCAATCTTAGTGCAGAAATCACGGACTTGTTTCATATTATGACTTACAAAGAAAATAGTTTTGCCTTGTTTTTTATATTCGAATATTTTATCTAAACATTTTTGAGCGAACGTTTGGTCACCAACAGATAACGCTTCATCGATGACTAAAATATCTGGATTAGTAGTAATATTAATCGAAAACCCTAATTTTGCACGCATACCACTCGAATATTTTTTAACTGGTTGATAAATAAATTCTCCAAGTTCACTGAATTCAATGATTTCAGGAGTTAATTTTTTGATTTCTTTTCTAGTGAAGCCCATGCATAACATTTTAAATTCGATGTTTTCAAACCCTGTTAGTTGGCCATTTAGCCCTGCATTAATAGCAATCACGCTTACATCGCCTTCACGTTTGATACCGCCACTCGTAGGAGATAATGAACCACCAATCATATTGCTTAGTGTAGATTTTCCAGAACCATTGATACCAACAAGGCCAATGACATCACCTTCGTGTGCCGTTATAGAGAGGTCATTTAAGGCATAAAAAGTTTTATTCTCATGAAAAGGGAGAAGGACATCCTTTAAGCGTTCTTTGTTATTACGATAAATACGATATTCTTTAGTCACATTTTTAATGTCAACCGATACATTCATAATTTTACCTTCCTTATTTACAGTTACTCTTATTGTATTATATATTATATTAGTTGTTAAATTTATAAACCTATTGTAAAGTAAGTGAGTACAATTTAACGTAGTGAAGTTTTATACAGTTGTTAAATTCTACTGAACTTACGTTATAAAATCAACTATAAAGATAAATTAATGAAAAATATAAAGTTACGATAGCTTATATCTCATTTTGCATTAACGTTGTTTCATCACTTAGTATACAAAAATATATCATTTTTAGCACTTTTTAGCTATTCTGATTTACGATAGTAAATGAAAGTTGTTATGATAGACAATAAAGCGTATATTAAATTTAAGTGTAACATCGCAAATGAAGTGTGATAAGGTAAATCGATTGAAAGTGTGGTTTATTTAAATGAATGCAGTGTGGGTAGTTTTTAGAGAGCATTTTAAAAATTTCTATCTTATTCAAAGATTGGCGCAGTTCCAAACGAAAATCACTAATACGAATAACTATTTAGGCACGGCTTGGGAACTAATTAATCCTGCAATGCAGATTATGGTTTACTGGTTCGTGTTTGGTTTAGGTATTAGAGATAATGGACCTGTAGATGGCGTGCCATTTATTTATTGGTTGCTCGTAGGTATTAGCATGTGGTTCTTTGTTAACCAAGGTATATTAGAAGGTACAAAATCAATAGCGACTAAATATAATCAAGTGGCAAAAATGAATTTTCCACTGTCGATTATCCCATCGTATATTGTAATGAGTAGATTCTATGGACATCTTGCGTTACTTGTTGTAGTTATTTTACTTTGTATGTTAGCAGGTTATTATCCTACGATTTATACGTTGCAGCTGTTTTTATACGTGCCATTTGCACTAATTCTTACAACAGCAATTGCATTATTTACTTCAACGCTTGGTGTACTTGTGAAAGATACCCAACAAGCGATTCAAGCATTGATGAGAATGGTGTTCTTTGCATCTTCTATCTTGATTGTGCCACCAGAAGGCATTGTAAAAGATGTAATGAAATTAAATCCTATATATTATCTTGCAGAAGCATATCGTTCTGCAGTGCTACATAAAGAATGGTACTTTATTACGCATTGGGAATTGACGCTTTATAACATGTTTATTATTATCTTCTTATTTGTAGTAGGTTCTATTATGCATATGCGTTATAGAGATCAATTTGCAGACTTTATGTAAGTTGAAATTTAAAATACTAACTCATATTATTTGAGTGGACATGAATCCTTTAATGACTGAAATAGTTGTTAAAGGATTTTTCTATAATTTTTAGTGTAAGACAGATATAATGTAAACAATAGTAGTCGAAATTTAAATTGGCGGTGGAACTTTTGAGACAGATAATCAAAAAGCTTTATATGTTTATCATTAACTTGTTAAATTTGATTTATAGTAAGAAAAAGCTGAAAAATAATCATATCGTGGTCATGATGACATTTGCAGAAGATGTATTGCCCATTGTTGAAGCGCTAAATAGAAAATTCTATAAAATTACAGTAATAGGTAAAGAAGAAAATAGAAAATATATGCAACAATTTGAAAATGTGACATTTCTAACTGCAGGTAATAAACAAGTATTACAACATATTAAAGCATTAAGCACAGCCAAGGTGATTATAATAGATACGTATTATTTAATGTTTGGTGGTTTCAAGAAAAAAAAGAATCAGACTATGATCCAAACATGGCACGCTGCTGGTGCACTGAAAAATTTTGGACTCCAAGACCACCATGTAGACTTATCGAATAAACCAATGGTTAATCAGTATCAAAAGGTTTATCAAGCTACAGATAAGTATTTAGTGGGCGGAGAACCTATGGTCACTTGTTTTAAAGACGCATTTGAAGCGGCGGATGAGCAGTTTTTAAAAACAGGCTTGCCAAGATTAGTGCCTTATACATTATTAAATGTTGAAAAAAGACAGCAAGAGCTTAAGAAACAATATGGTATAGAAGGAAAAGTAGCGGTATATGTGCCGACATATAGAGAACATAAGCAATCTAACCGTAATATTGATAAAGTGAATTTTGAAAGTGCTTTGCCGAACTATACTTTATTAAGTAAACTACATCCCTCTATAGCAAGCGATAATCAAACAACGATTAACTTGCAATCTCTGATGATTATGGCAGATGTGATTATAAGTGATTATAGTTCATTAGCAATTGAAGCAAGTATTTTAGATAAACCTACATTGTTTTATGTATACGATGAGCAACAATATGAAAAGGAACGCGGTTTGAATTCATTTTATTATGATATACCCGTTCAATATAAAGCTTATAGTGAAGATGAGTTAGTGCGTAAACTACAAGAAAATAGTATAGAATGGTCACCATTATTTGAAACGTGGCATGAGTACAATGCTAAAGATAGTTTAACGCAAGTCATTCACTATATTGAGGAAATGGTGAAACTATGAAAATATCAATAATTATTCCTGTATATAATGCAGCAAGTACAATTCGTAGAGCGATTGCATCGGTAGATACGAAACAAAATTATGAAATTATCTGTATCAATGATGGCTCTACCGATGAGAGTAAAACAGTTCTAGAGCAATTACAAAAAGAATACCCAAATATAACGCTAATTAACCAGGAGAATAAAGGTGCAGCCGCAAGTAGAAATAAAGGACTTGCGCAAATGACTGGTGACGTATTTATGTTTTTAGATGCTGATGATGAATTTTTAACGAGTAGAATTGATTTTATGGCAGATTTTTATCAAAAAGCAGAAGATGTAGATATCGTTTTAGGTCAAATAGCTAAAGGCAAACATGGTGAGTGGCAACCAATATATACGCATCAAGAGATTCAAAAGCTGGAAAAGGTAGATTTAGCACACTGTCCTGATATCATGCAGTCAATTGGTCCAGGTGGGAAGATGTTTAGCGCGCAATTTGCTGATTTACGATTTGATGAAGATGTTGTTTTTTGCGAAGAACATCGTTTTATTATAACAGCGTATAAAAAGGCGAGAAAAATTCAATTATTGCCCAACATTGTATATGGATATAATGAAGTAGAGGGATCCGTTACAAATCAACGTGCAGAACAGTTTGAATCATACATGTTAGATGCTTTAAAAGTGAGAACGCGTGTAATGGATATGTTGTTATCCAAGTATGAAAGAACATATTATAGTTATCGTATGGACGAATTAATAGTAAGTTATCTACTACAAGCATATATCGAAAAAAATAATGTAATCACTAAAAAATTATTAGATACTGTAACAACATATATCAAAGCGATGCAAAAAACAGATTACTCTGGTAAGGCTATGTTTAGAATTATTAAAGTAGTTGAACAAGGCGGTAAAAAATGGAATAAAGTACTCTATCAACAATGGAGAGAAACACTTTTAAGCGTTGGAATTGGCAGACCTAATTATTATCGTTTTAAAGTAGAAGTACTGCCAAAGCGTGTAAAATCAAGAGGAAAGATGAAATTAAAACATTATTTGAAACGCTAAAAAATGACGAAATTCGTAAACTTTTGAGCAATATGCTATAATTTTTAAAAATGTAAATTTTAAATTAATATTCTGTAAAGGGAGCATATACTTATGAAACGTGTTATTACTTATGGTACGTATGATTTATTACATTACGGACATATAGAATTATTGAGAAGAGCCAGAGAAATGGGCGATTATTTAGTTGTAGCATTATCAACAGATGAGTTCAATCGCGTGAAAAATAAAAAATCATATTACAATTACGAACAACGTAAGATGATGTTAGAATCAATTCGTTACGTTGACCTAGTTATTCCAGAAGGCGGTTGGGGTCAAAAAGAAATTGATGTTGACCGTTATGAAATAGATACATTCGTTATGGGTCACGATTGGGAAGGTGAATTTGATTTCTTGAAAGAGAAATGTGAAGTCATCTACTTAAATCGTACAGAAGGTATCTCAACAACTAAAATTAAAAAAGAACTTTATGGTGATACAGAAAAATAAAGTGAGTTTGACATTGAATTTATGTCGAAGTAATCATTTTAAAACTGAATATTAAAGTTAACAAACCCAAGTCGTCTCGTTTTTGTGTAAACACAAAATTGAGACGACTTGGGTTTTTATTATGAAAAAAACCACTGTCATATCAATTCGTTTTGAATCGAATTTAATGGCAGTGGTTTTAAGATAAATATATTGAATAGGAGCAGTGCTATTCAACGGTCAAGACTTAATTATTTACGTTTTGATTTTTTTCTAAATCGATCTAAAATGAGATAAACAATAATTGCAAGTGCAGCAATGATTAAGACCGTGCCCAATAACGTTAGTATTGGATGGTCATCCCATGAAGATTTTACAACTGTAGTTGTTTTATGAACGAGTGGTTTTTTCACACTTACTGTTGGTGGACCGTATTTATCAGAAATAAATTCTCGATCATAATCAACGTGGATTTTGCCATCTTCTACCACGAGTTTGTAATCATTTTTATCAAACTCTTTTGGTAATACATCATAAAGGTCTTCTTCTACATAATACGTATCGCCATTAATTTCTTGTTCTCCTTTAGATAATATCTTTTCACGTTTATATTGATCAAAGGACATATTCATTAAGGCGTTCCCAATCTTATTGCGTTCTTTCTCTCCACCGAGTGACTTATAATTGCCAGCTCCCATGATAGCCTGATTAATTCTAAAACCATCACGTTCGGTTGTAATCGTGTGATTGTAATCTGCGATGTCGCTTGAACCGGTTTTCAAACCGTCAGTACCTTCTAAACTCATATCAGCACCTTCAAGTGAATGATTAAAGGTGTAATAAGTAACGCTGTGTTGTGTAGGTGCAAGCTGTTTTGTAAAGTGTAAGATTTTTGGTGTGTCTTGAACTGCAC
Source organism: Staphylococcus equorum (assembly GCF_001747895.1). Classification (GTDB taxonomy): domain Bacteria; phylum Bacillota; class Bacilli; order Staphylococcales; family Staphylococcaceae; genus Staphylococcus; species Staphylococcus equorum_A. Next base: position 69,128 of record NZ_LNNB01000008.1, read on the forward strand.
GTTGTGATAAAATAGCAAAATCTTTCGCTGTTGATGTAGAACTCTCTTGATCTTTATATTTCTCTGGCGCAAAATCCTTTAACAGAGTATTTTCTGCGCCTGTTGGGTTAACGAAATGAGTGTTTTTCATACCTAGAGATTTTGCTTTTTCATTCATTGCGTCCGTAAAATCTGAAGTATTACCAGAAACTTCTTTTGCTAAAATAAGTGCAGCAGCATTACTAGAGTTTGAGACTGTTATTTGAAGTAATTCTTTGATAGTGTAAGTCTCACCTGGGTATAGTTTCGTGTTGCTAATTTTTGGTAAAGTGGACATTCGATAATGATCTTCTGTAATTTTTACAGTATCATCTAAAGATAACTTTCCCTTATTGACTGCATCAAGTGTGAGGTACATTGTCATCAGCTTGGTCATTGAAGCAGGATACCAATCTTTATTCATCTGATACTGATAAAGAATTTGACCTGTTTGAGCAACATTAACTGCACCTTCTGGCTGGTAGTCTTCGGAAACACTTTGACCGTATTGGTTTGCCGCTTGAGTAGGTGTTACTGTTTCTGCATCGGCAAAAGGTGTTATAATTGTACCAACGAAGAGTACAGTTACGATTGTCAGAATTAACTTTCTCATAATTACATTCCCTCTTAATATATTCAGTTTTAGTGCAATAGAAATATCTTAGCACATTTAGGTCAATAATAAAATGTTATAACAATGGTTTTTAGCCTTGTTGTGCTATAGAGAAATGATTGTATGAAACCTTGTTGTGTGGAGTTGTATATGTTACATCTGTATTACTATTATGGTGAACTGCTCACTTTCATCAAATAGTAACTGAATTTCAAAATAATTTTAGAAGAGGTAATAAACATGAAGCAAGAGAATCCATTGTTCTACTTATTTAAAAAATTATCTTGGCCAGTGGGGCTGATTGTGATTGCTGTAACAATTTCTTCATTAGGTAGTATCACAGGACTAGCCGTACCTTTTTTCACTGGTAAACTTGTTGATGAATTTTCTTTTGAAGATATTAACTGGATGTTCATTGCCGCATTTATAGGTATATTTATCATAAATGCGTTACTGAGTGGTTTAGGTTTATATTTATTAAGTAAGATTGGTGAAAAGATTATTTATGCCATTCGCTCAGTTTTATGGCGACACATTATTCATTTGAAAATGCCATTCTTTGACCAAAACGAAAGTGGTCAATTAATGAGTCGTTTAACAGATGATACAAAAGTAATAAATGAATTTATCTCACGTAAATTGCCAAATTTATTACCTTCCTTATTAACAATTATAGGTTCGTTAATTATGCTTTTTATAATGGATTGGAAAATGACATTATTAACTTTTATCACAATCCCATTATTTATTCTTATCATGATACCTTTAGGTAAGGTTATGCAAAATATATCTAAAAAAACGCAATCAGAAATTGCTAACTTTAGTGGTTTGCTTGGCCGCGTATTAACAGAAATGCGTTTAGTTAAAATATCAAGTACTGAAAAGCTTGAATTGGATAATGCGCATAAAAATTTGAAAGAAATTTATTTTTTAGGTTTAAAACAAGCAAAAATTACAGCTATCATCCAACCTATAACTGGAATGATTATGTTACTTACGATAGCTATTATTTTAGGTTTTGGTGCGATTAGAATTTCTACTGGTGCGATTACGGCCGGAACATTAATTGCAATGATCTTCTATGTTATTCAACTTTCTGCGCCACTCGTTAATTTATCTACTTTAGTGACAGATTATAAAAGAGCAGTAGGTGCTAGTAGTCGTATTTATGAAATTATGGAAGAACCTACTGAACCCTTGGAGTCGAATCAAGGAAGCGAAATCATTGATGGTAGCCTAACATTTGCGAATGTTGATTTTAAATATGGCGTTAAACCAATACTTTCAAATGTCTCTTTTGATATACCACCGAGCAAAGTAACGGCGTTCGTTGGGCCATCGGGGTCAGGTAAAAGTACAATCTTTAATATTATAGAACGTATGTATGAAATTGAAGATGGTCACATTACATATGGTGGTAAATCTATTTATGATATCTCGCTAGGAGATTGGCGTGAGAAAATTGGTTACGTTATGCAATCTAACGCATTAATGAACGGTACAATCAAAGATAATATTTTGTATGGTATTAACCGTGAAGTGACAGAGGATGAGTTAATCCATTTTGCACACTTAGCCAATTGCCATGAGTTTATTGAACAATTTGATGATGGCTACGATACGATAGTAGGCGAACGTGGCTTGAAATTATCTGGTGGACAGCGTCAACGTATAGATATTGCACGAAGCTTTGTTAAAAATCCAGACATTTTATTACTGGATGAAGCTACTGCCAATTTAGATAGTGAAAGTGAACGTAAAATTCAGGATGCCTTAGAAGAACTAATGGAAAATCGTACAACAGTTGTTATTGCTCATAGACTTTCTACGATTAAAAAAGCAGAACAAATTATATTTATTGATGGTGGCGAAGTTACAGGTAAAGGAAGTCATCAAGAATTAATGGCAAATCACGAAAAGTATCAACAATTTGTACGCACACAAAATTTGTCAAAATAGTAAAAAGTGAAAAACACGTTCGAAAACTATGTTGATGTATTCGCTTTCATAAGAAAACACGGACATTTCTCTTTTGGATTTATGTTTTTAGTAACGATAATCGAACCATAAAATTGTTATTTTATATAAAGTCCATACATGCTATAATTATTGTGCATTATTAAGAAACAATGACTTAAAAAGTAGATATTTAAATTTATAAATAAGTGAATTAACTAAACAGGGATAAGCAATATAAAAGCAAACACATTAGAGATTGTTATAAATGTGCAATTAACTAGTTTGGCAACCATATAATGTGTTTGCTTTAATTATTCCGATACATAGCAACAAGTTACTTTTAGAAGTTCATTGTTATCATTGATTTAAAAAGGAATGGTGGGTGTATTATGTTTTTAGTGATCAACATAATTGGATTACTTGTTTTCTTAGGACTTGCTGTACTATTTTCTAGAAACAAAAAAAATATCCAATGGAAGTCGATTGGGATATTAGTCGTTTTAAACTTATTCTTAGCTTGGTTCTTTATGTCTTTTACTTGGGGAAAAACAGCAGTACAAGGTTTAGCAAACGGAATTTCTTGGGTAATTGATTCTGCGCACGCAGGGACTGGCTTCGCTTTTGCGAGTTGGGTAGAACCTGGAGCAATGGATATGGCAGTAAGTGCGTTATTTCCTATATTATTAGTTGTTCCTTTATTTGATATTTTGATGTATTTCAATATATTACCAAAAGTGATTGGTGCAATTGGCTGGGTCTTAGCTAAAATTACGCGCCAACCTAAATTCGAATCATTCTTTGGGATTGAAATGATGTTTTTAGGTAACACTGAAGCACTTGCAGTATCTAATGAACAATTAAAACGAATGAAAGAAACGCGTGTACTAACGATTGCAATGATGTCAATGAGTTCGATATCAGGTGCGATTGTAGGCGCATATGTGACTATGGTGCCCGGCGATTTAGTATTGACGGCAATTCCATTAAATATTATTAATGCGATTATTGTGTCTTCAATTTTAAATCCTGTATCTGTAGAGGAAAAAGAAGATATTATTTACAGTATTCGCAATGATGAAATTGAGCGTCAACCCTTTTTCTCATTCTTGGGAGATTCAGTATTAAATGCAGGTAAATTAATTTTAATTATCGTTGCATTTGTCATCAGTTTTGTAGCACTTTCTGATTTAATCGATCGCTTTATCAACTTGCTTACAGGTATTATAGGTGGTTGGGCAGGTCTTAAAGGAAGCTTTGGCTTAGATCAAATATTAGGTGCATTCATGTATCCATTCGCACTACTGCTTGGTTTACCGTGGGATGAAGCATGGATTGTAGCGCAACAAATGGCGAAGAAAATTGTAACGAATGAGTTTGTAGTAATGGGTCAAATTAAAGATGTAATAGATTCTTATTCGCCTCATAGACGTGCTGTTATTACGACATTCTTGATATCATTCGCGAACTTCTCAACAATTGGTATGATTATAGGTACTTTAAAAGGTATTGTTGATAAAAAAACATCAGACTTCGTATCTCAATATGTGCCAATGTTATTACTTGCAGGTGTTCTAGTGTCATTAATGACTGCAGGATTTGTAGGATTGTTTGCTTGGTAAGAAGTTGTAGTTAAAAAATAGTTTCAGAATGCCAACAAAGTCTCCAACTTTGTTGGCATTCTTTTATGCACGCTTTTCGTGAGCACAGACTTAGACTGTAGTTTGTGGCTAGCACTTTCCCCGCAGAAGTCAGCTTAAATCACAGATATTTTTAAATAATAAAATTAATGACTTGATACTACACATAAAAATAAAGCCAAGTAAATGAAGTGAGGAGACACATTCATCATTACTTGGCTTTTACGGGAAATGAATTAATTATATACTAATAGTAAGGACTAGGTACCATTAATATACTCGAGCAAAAATTGTTTTGTTTGTTACTATAAACAACACAAAGGAGATGGCTTCTTATTGGCTATCAATAAGAAGATAGATTTTATTATAGCAAAGGAATGCGCTAAAGTAAACCGAAAATTCAGAATTTTTAAAAATCGAAGAAACTTCATTTGATAATTCTCTTTATAATTGCGTTTTGAATATAATTTTTATGTGTTTTTATGCTGGTGGATGTTGTGGTATTGGTCATTTTTTGCTAACATTCAATTGATTGAAGCAAATACAAGGGGGTCGTGTAGGTGAATAAAACAGTACGTGATTTAATATTAGTCCTATTTGGATCATTTGCATTCTCGGCAGGGGTAAATACATTTATTATATCTGCTGATTTAGGTGAAGGAGGAGTGACCGGTTTAGCAATCGTACTATACTATGCCTTTCATATCTCTCCTGGTATTACCAATTTTGTATTTAATGCTGTTCTTATTGCAATTGGTTATAAATTTTTAAGTAAAAGAAGTATGTATTTAACGATTGTAGCTACAATATTAATATCAATATTTTTAGAATTAACATCAAGTTGGCAAATTGAAACTGGAAATATACTAGTTAATGCAGTATTTGGTGGCCTATGCGTTGGTTTGGGTATCGGCGTTATTGTACTTGCTGGTGGTACAACAGCTGGAACAACGATTTTAGCAAGAATTGCTAATAAATATTTGGATATAAGTACACCATATGCATTGCTATTCTTTGATTTAATTGTAGTAGCAATATCACTAACAGTAATTCCAATTTCTAGCGCGCTAGTAACAGTTATTTCATTATATATTGGTACTAAAGTAATGGAATATGTTATAGAAGGTTTAAATACGAAGAAAGCAATGACTATTATTTCAAGCAATCCTGACGAAATAGCAAAAGTCATTGATGAACAAGTTGGGCGTGGACTGACTATTCTAAATGGTAGAGGTTATTTCACTAAACAAGATAAAGATATACTTTATGTTGTAATTACTAAAACGCAAGTTACCAAGGCGAAGCGTTTGATAAGAAATATAGACGAGGAAGCCTTTTTAGTTATTCATGATGTGCGTGATGTTTATGGTAATGGTTTCTTGATTGATGAACATTAACTTATTTTAAAATATAAGTGCTTGAAATATAAATAAAGATTTTTTAACCACCATGAAGTCTCCTGACTTCATGGTGGTTTTTTTATGTACGCCTTCTGAGGGCACAGCCTCAACCTGTAGTTTCTGGGTTTTGTTAGATTATCTAGCTAGCTGTCTGCTGAATAGTGAATTTATTATATTACGGTATATGGGATTACGAAAGGGATATTGTCTCTTTTTAATGTATGTTAAATTCATCGAAAAATGGGTTGAAAAGGATGAGATTTAATAGTCATAATATATAAAAAATGATATAATGTCATCTGTGATAATGATTATCATTTATTAAATTGAACTAATGATATATACGATGAATTGAGACAAATTAAATGTAAAAAAATATATAGTGCATTATGCTTATTTATATAGGAAGAAGGGAATTTATGAGTCGCTTAGAAGGAGAACAAGTTACTATTGGTTATGGGGAGAATGTAATTGTTGAAAACTTAGATGTCCATATACCTGACGGTAAAATCACATCAATTATAGGGCCGAATGGTTGTGGCAAATCCACATTATTGAAAGCGTTATCGAGATTATTACCTATTAAAAGTGGCGAAATCAAATTAGATGGTGGGAACTTACACGCACAAGCAACCAAAGATATTGCCAAAAAAATTGCGATTTTACCACAATCTCCTGAAGTTGCGGATGGCCTTACAGTGGGAGAATTAGTATCCTATGGACGTTTCCCTCATCAAAAAGGATTTGGACGTCTTTCAGCAGAAGATAAAAAAGAAATCGATTGGGCGTTGTCAGTTACAGGTACATATGAATTTAGGCTACGTCCTATTAATGATTTAAGCGGAGGCCAACGTCAAAGAGTATGGATAGCTATGGCATTGGCGCAACGTACAGATATTATCTTTTTAGATGAACCAACGACATTTTTAGATATTTCACATCAATTAGAAATTTTAGAGTTAATCACGCAATTAAATAAAGAACAAGGTTGTACTATTGTTATGGTTTTACATGATATTAACCAAGCTGTACGATTTTCAGACCATTTAATCACTATGAAAAATGGAAATATTGTTGCTAATGGTGAGACTGAAGACGTATTAACTAAAGAAATTTTAGAAAAAGTATTCAATATAGATGTTGAAATTAGCACAGACCCAAGAACAGGGAAACCTATGCTAGTGACGTACGATTTATGTAGAAAAAGTTATTCGGAAGTTTAGAGGCTAATTATGACCACAAAGAAAAAGGGCAAGTTGAATTTTACAACTACATTTATAATAGTGTTTATATTATTAATAGTTGCTTTAATTGTGTCGATTCTATATGGGGATGCAAAAATCCATATATCTACTATATTCGAGGCAGTGTTCAATTATAATCCTAAAAACCAACAACATAATATTATAAGTGAAATACGTATTCCAAGGGATCTCGGAGCAATCTTAGTAGGGGTTGCCTTAGCAACTTCAGGCGCTGTAATTCAAGGGGTTACTAAAAATGGTCTAGCGGATCCAAGTTTAATTGGACTAAATGCTGGTGCCTCATTTATGCTGGCACTGACCTTCGCATTTTATCCGTCAGCACCATTCATCATATTGATGTTAGCAGGCTTTATTGGTGCGCTCATAGGTGGCTTTTTCGTCTTAATGATAGGAAGATCAAGAAGCGATGGTTTTAACCCGATGAGAATTATATTGGCCGGAGCAGCAGTTAGTGCGTTACTAACAGCCTTAAGTCAAGGCGTAGCGCTATTATTTAGATTGAACCAAAGTTTAACATTTTGGAGTGCTGGCGGTGTATCTGGAACAACTTGGAATCAGTTGATGTGGGCAGCACCCTTTATTTTGGTGGCGCTTATCATTATGGTGAGTATGAGTAAACAATTAACGATTTTAAATTTAGGTGAAACATTGGCTAAAGGCTTAGGGCAAAATGTGGCGTTTACACGTGCTATTACTTTGATTTTATCTATGGTAATGGCTGGTGTAGCTGTTGCTATGGTAGGACAAATTGCATTTGTTGGCTTGATGGTACCACATATTGTGAGATATATAGTCGGTACAGACTACGCCCGTGTTATTCCACTCACAGCAGTAGTTGGTGGTTTGTTGATGCTTGTAGCTGATACGGTTGCCCGTATGCTAGGTGAAGCGCCAGTTGGAGCTATTATTTCCTTTATAGGTGTACCTTACTTCTTGTATTTAGTTAAAAGAGGAGGTCGCTTCTCATGATAGATCCGAAACTGAGATATAAACAATGGTTAACAATGGTGATTCTGATTATACTTGTACTTCTCGCTTGTGCATGGAGTATGACTTCAGGTGAGTATAAAATGTCGATAGGTACGTTCTTTAAGACCTTATTTGGTCAAGGCGCATATACCGATACATTGATATTAATGGAATTTAGAATGCCACGGATGATTATTACGATTTTAGCTGGAGCGGCATTAGCTATGAGTGGCGCGATTATCCAGAGTGTTACCAAGAATCCGTTAGCTGAGCCAGGTATATTAGGCATTAACGCAGGTAGTGGTTTTGCTATAGCGCTGTTTATGGTTATAGGGAATGTAGATGCTGGAAACTTTGTCTATGTTCTACCAATCATAAGCATGATTGGTGGCATCTTAACAGCACTTATTATCTTCTCGTTTAGTTATAATAAAGGTGAAGGTATTACCCCTTCAAGTATGGTACTTGTAGGGGTAGGCATGGCTACTGCATTAAGTGGTGGTTCAATGACTTTGATGTCCACATTTGATGAAGATCAATCAGAGTTTATTGCATCTTGGCTCGCGGGTAATATTTGGGGTGATGAATGGGCATTTGTAATTGCGTTTTTACCATGGGTTCTCATATTAATTCCATTTTTATTATTTAAGTCTAATGTTTTAAATTTATTAAATACACATCAACACATAGCTCAAGGTGTAGGCGTAAAAATTGGAAGAGAACGTATTGTATTATTACTCGTTGCAGTTATATTATCTTCTACTGCTGTTTCAGTAGCGGGTTCAATTGGCTTTATTGGCTTGTTAGGACCACATATCGCTAAATCGATTGTTGGTCCAAGACACCAACTCTTTCTACCTATTTCAATATTAATAGGTGCATTTTTACTCGTGTTAGCAGATACGGTAGGGCAAGTGATATTACAACCTTCTGGTATCCCAGCTGGTATCGTCGTCGCAATCATTGGTGCACCTTATTTCTTATATTTAATGTATAAATCAAAATCAATATAAATATTACAAAAAGGAGTTTGGACATAAGTACATGTCTAAGCTTCTTTTTTAAATGTTTTTAGTAATTATTTCAAAAGAAATCATTATCAATTTTCATATGTTAGCGTTTGCATTCATGTGTAGGGTATACTATAAATGAACATTCAAATTAGGAGGTCATCTCTATGAAAAAACTAATTAAAGATAAAACACAATTTTTAACAGATATGTTGGACGGACTTTCGATAACGAATAACGAAATTGAAGTCATTGCAGATACTGTTGTTGTAAGAAAAGAAAAGAAAAAGCAAGGCGTTGCTCTAGTTTCTGGTGGAGGAAGTGGTCACGAACCTGCACATGCTGGTTATGTAGCAGAAGGGATGCTCGATGCTGCTGTCTGTGGTGAAGTGTTCACATCACCAACACCTGATAAAATTCTAAGTGCAATTAAAGCAGTTGATAATGGAGATGGTGTATTACTCGTAGTGAAAAACTATGCTGGTGATGTTATGAATTTTGAAATGGCACAAGAAATGGCAGAGATGGAAGACATACAAGTAGCAACAGTGATTGTTAAGGATGATATCGCAGTAAGCGATGATGATAAAAGAAGAGGCGTTGCTGGTACAGTATTAGCACACAAATATGCTGGATATTTAGCAGACCAGGGTGAGTCATTAACTAACATTAAAGAGAAAGTAGATCAATTTTTACCAAGTGTAAAAACATTAGGCATGGCTTTAACTGCGCCAATGGTACCAACAACTGGACAATATGGATTTGATATTGAAAGTGATGAAATGGAAATAGGTGTAGGTATCCATGGAGAAAAAGGATTATCTAGAGAAAAAGTGGAAACTGTAGATCAAATTGTCGAGCGATTAATTAAAGCTTTAATGAAAGAAGTAAGCTCAGAAAAACTTATCGTTATGGTGAATGGTATGGGTGCAACACCATTATCTGAACTTAATATAGCAGCAAAATATGTAGCAGAAAATTTCCAAGAGAAGCATATTGATGTTGTACATTGGTTTGTGGGAGATTATATGACTGCATTAGATATGCAAGGCTTATCTTTAACATTAGTCCCATATACAGAAGAAGTGTTAACAGCTTTAACTGAGCCTACAGCAAGTCCTTACTTTAATTAATAATTAATAAGTCATAGATACGATAAGGAGTGGAACATAAATGAATGTAAGTGAATTAAAGGAAAGATTACTTAAATTAGTAGAAGTGTTTGAAGAAAAAGAAGCACTATTAACAGAATTAGATCGAGCTATAGGCGATGGTGACCACGGAGTGAACATGGTTAGAGGATTTAAAGCATTACCAGAGAAAATAGATGATAGTTCCATGCAAAATTTATTGAAATCTACAGGTATGACATTGATGTCTAATATCGGTGGTGCTTCAGGCCCACTGTATGGTTTTAGTTTTGTGAAAATGTCTCAAGTTGTTGGCGATGAGTTAGATGCTACAAACTTAAAAGAAGTATTGAATTCATTTTCTGAAGCAATTAAGCAAAGAGGTAAAGTTGAATTAAATGAGAAAACAATGTATGACGTCATAGAACGCGCAAACGAAGCGGTACAACAAGGTGAAACTTTAAATGCAGATGTGCTACAAACATACGCAGACGAAACAAAAGATATCGTTGCTACAAAAGGCAGAGCATCATATTTTAAAGAAGAATCAAAAGGTCACATTGACCCTGGTGCACAGAGTAGTGTTTATATATTAAACGCATTGATTGGAGATGAATAATTATGACGAAAATTGTAATTGTGAGTCATAGTGAAGATATTGCAAACGGTACAAAAGCATTATTGGAACAAATGGCAGGAGATGTTCCAATATTAATACAGGGTGGCGTTGAAGGTAAAATTGGAACATCTTACGATCATATACAAGAAATGATTAATGATTTAGACGATGATGCACTTTGTTTCTATGATATTGGTTCTGCAGAAATGAACTTAGATTTAGCTATTGAAATGTATGAAGGTAAATATCAAGTAGAAAAAGTCGATGCACCGATTGTTGAAGGTAGTTTTACAGCCGCTGTTAAATTATCAGTAGGTGGTTCTATCGAAGAAATTGTTGAAGATTTGAAACGCAATTTCGGATAAACAATTTACTTATTTATGTCGATAGACTATTGGTAAAGGTTAGGTAATTAATATATTATAAGGACTTCAATTAATATGGCAAAAAGATTCATTTTTATATGAATATATAAATGGTCTGTGGTAGAATAGAACCTAACTGTTATAGAAATCTGGATACCTAGGAGGACATTGCCATGAAAGATTTAATACAAAAGCATGTCTTAAACGGCGAATTCGAGTCAGTAAAACGTTTAATGTCCCAGACAGATTTTATGGAATTTGAAGAGGCTTACATTTCAAGTGCACATGAAGTAGAAAGTGTCATGTTTTACACATGTATTTTAGATATGATGAAAGTAGAAGAAACTGCAGAAATGCATGATTTAGCTTTTCTATTATTAGTTTATCCACTAAGTGAATTACAAGGTGCATTGGATTCAGCTTATTATCATGCAGAATCATCCATAAAACTTACGGACAGTAAAGAAGTAAAAAGTCTGTTACAAATGTTATTGTTACATGCAGTTCCTGAACCAGTCATTTCTGATAAAAAAGCATTTGATGTGTCTCGACAAATACTAAAATTAGATCCGTCTAATAGTGTTGCGCGTAATGTGCTTAAAGAAACGGCTAAACGTATGGATAATGTCGTTGTAGACTTTAATGAACTAAATCGCTATAAAAATGCACATTAATTAACATGCTTAGCAATAAAACATATTTAACCGAAAATCTCTTTTTAAAATTGAGATTTTCGGTTTTTAATTTTATTTTATCTAAAAAGCATTGTTAGGTTGCATATACATAATAAAATTTCACTAAAATTATAGAAATACAGTGACAATTTAAATATTGTGATATATGGTTAACTTGAAAGCAATAAAAAATTTAAAAAATTTATAGTTTTTAAGTAGAGATAACAAGTGCATAATAAATGTATAAAATTACAGAGAATAAAAGCCTCAACCTGTTGTGAGCTTGATAATACAGAGTTTATATTTATATTTAAAAATAAAAATGAATTTTTAAATGTATGTAAATTCACTAGATGATTAGTGTAAAAATTAATTAATAGTGTGAATTTGAAATTTGTCGTGTTGCAAAATAATGACAGTGCGTTATAATAACTCAATGTGTTAACTTAAGAGGAGGTTATAAATCACATGGGCTTGAATAAAGAAGCTATAAAAATTGGTTTCGCTTATGTTGGTATCGTAGTAGGTGCTGGCTTTTCAACGGGACAAGAAGTAATGCAATTCTTTACTCCTTATGGGCTTTGGTCGTATCTAGGAGTTATTATATCAGGATTGATATTAGGATTTGCAGGTCGACAAGTTGCTAAGATTGGTACTGCATTCGATGCGCAAAATCATGAATCCACTTTAGATTATTTATTCGGTGGTGTATTTAGTAAGATAATTGACTATTTACTTATCTTCTTCTTATTTGGTATCTCAGTCACAATGATTGCAGGTGCAGGATCAACGTTTGAAGAAAGTTTTGGCATACCAACGTGGTTAGGTGCATTAATTATGGTGATTGTTATCTACATTACATTATTAATGGACTTTAACAAAATCGTACGTGCGTTAGGTATGGTAACGCCATTCTTAATTATTTTAGTTGTTATCATTGCAGTATTTTACTTATTTAATGGAAATATTTCCTTTGCAGAAGTGAACCAAACAGTTCCAGAGGCGAGTATTTGGAAAGGTATCTTTTACGGTATTATTTATGGTGGGTTAGCATTCGCAGTTGGTTTTAGTACAATTGTTGCGATTGGTGGAGACGCGTCCAAACGTAAAATATCTGGTGCAGGTGCATTATTTGGTGGTGTTGTATATACAATATTACTAGCGCTAATTAACTTTGCATTACAATCAGAGTATACGACAATTAAAGATGCTTCTATTCCAACACTAACGTTAGCAAATGAAATCCATCCTTGGATTGGTTTAGTATTATCTATTATTATGTTAGCAGTTATGTACAATACAATTCTTGGTTTAATGTATTCGTTTGCTGCAAGATTTACAGAACCATATAGTAAAAATTATCATGTGTTTATAGTTGCAATGGTGCTCGTAGCTTATGCATTAAGTTTCGTAGGTTTCGCAGACTTAATTAACTTCTTATATCCAATCATGGGTGTAATTGGCTTAGTTGTAGTTATTGCAGTACTTATTAAATACTATTCAAGAAAAAATCAAAATAAAGATCACATAGCGTAATCGTGATGAAATAAAGTATAAATAAAATTAGGACATAAATCCTAGATTTAATAAATGGCTGTTAGAATCCTATTGGATATCTAGCAGCCATTTATTGTTTTAAAATATGATATTAACCTATATAGAGGTGAGTTTATAATTATAAACGGTAGTTGCTCAATTTGATTTTTAAAATAAAGAAGATAGCAGTTTGGTCTATTTTAATCGTTCAAATAAATACTACTACGTACTTATTAATTATGATACAATGCATGCGAAAGGGAAGGTCGAGCATGAAGAAAAAACATAAATGGACAATTATCGCTATTGTTGTTTTTGTTGTCGTTGCAATTGTGATTGCAATATTACTTAAGCAACAATATGACCGACAAAATGCGCAAGAATTTAAAGAAAAAGTACAAATTAATAATGAAAATGTAAATGCATTTACTAATATAACTTATAGCAGTGGGATACCCAATAGTCGCTTAGATATTTTAACGCCTACTGAATTAGATCAAGATAATAAATTGCCTGTCATTTTTTGGTTACATGGTGGAGGATTTATCGCAGGAGATAAACAATATAAAAATCCGTTATTATCAAAATTTGCTGAACAAGGTTATATCGTAGTGAATATTAATTACGCACTTGCACCTGACTATAAATACCCAACACAGTTAAAACAAATTGATCGTGCAGTTCAGTTTATCAAACAGAATAAACATGAGTTGCCTATAGATTTTGATCAAGTTGTTTTCGGTGGTGACTCAGCAGGCGCCCAATTATCCAGTCAATTTACAGCTATCCAAACAAATGAATCATTACGAGAAGATATGGAGTTTAACCAACAGTTTGAACCGGAACAAATAAAAGCAGCAATCTTTTTTGGTGGCTTTTATGATATGAAAACGGTGAAAGAAACAGAGTTTCCTAGAATCCAGCTCTTTATGGAAAGTTACACTGGCAAGAGAGATTGGGAACAACAATTTAAATATATCAGTGAAATGTCTACGATAAACCAAGTGACAAAAGATTATCCACCAACATTTTTATCGGTAGGGGATGCAGATCCATTTTATAGTCAAAACATTGATTTTTATAAAAAACTAAAAGAAAAAGATGTTCCAGTTGATAAATTGTTTTATGATGGATCACATAATTTGAGACATCAATACCAATTTCATATGCAATTACCGGAGTCACAGCAAAATATGAAAGATACATTGAGTTTCTTAAGTAGAAATACAAGCGCTTCTGGTGTAGAGAGAGAATTGAAGCCCGAATCAAAAAATCCTGAGGGTGTTCAATTGAATCCTTACTAATGAGTAAATAGTAAAATCAACTAGACGTAATACAGTTATATAAAAGATTTCAAAAAAACAGCTTATAGATCTCCTGTAATGGAAACTATAAGCTGTTTTTAGTTCTAGTCGTGGGCTCATATAACGAAATGTTATGAGCAAAATTGGATTGCTGTTCCATTCCCATTTATTAATTTATACTTAAACAAGAATAGTGAAACGTTTAATATATAAACATTGAGGTAGACTAAAGTAATAACTTAGACATTATATATTTATTGAAATAACGCCCATCGATATAAAGTTTATCTCGAAGTTCGCCGTCAATTTGATATCCAGCAGCTTTAAATAAAGCTACCGCTGTTTCGTTTTCAGGGACTACAGAAACTTCAATGCGGCGAATGTTATGGTTTAAACACCATGCTTCAATAGAATTAATAAGTGATTGGCCAAGGCCTTTTTCGCGATAGTGTCTAATAACACCCATTGAAAAATGTGCTTCATGACGTGTACGTTCAAACTTTTCAGTTGTTACGATTGAAAAACCAACAAGTTCTCCGTTATTTTCGGCAACATATATCGCGTTGGACGGTGACGTTATATAATGTTCCAAGTTTGAAACGGCATCACTGTTAGATGGCGCATATTCACCAGGATTATATATTAAATATTCAGATTCATCATAGATAGTAGTTAATAATTTTACAAATGGATCTATATCATTGATACCGATTTCACGAATTTGATGAACCATATGTGTCCACTCCTCATTTCTATTTTGCTAATACTCAGTTATAGTATAACTTAACATCATTAGCATGATTTTACTAGGAGATATTTAAATAGAGACAAATTAAAATAAAGGAAGTATAACTATGAAACCTAATATTTTATTAGCAGGTGTAACAGGCTATATAGGGAAAAACTTAATACAATCTATTAAAGATGAGGCAACGCTTTTTACGATGTCGAAATATCCTAAAGAAGATGAGTTTCAAGAAGTGACATGGTTAAAAAAAGATATTTATAATTATAATGATGTTCTTGAGTCAATGGAAGGTATGGATATGGCCATCTATTATTTAGATCCAACCAAGCATTCAGCAAAGCTGACCAAAGCAACAGCTAGAGATATGAATTTAATTGCTGCTGATAATTTTGGACGTGCGACAGCTAAAAAAGGAATCAAAAAAATTATTTATATTAGTGGTAGTCGCTTTGATAATGAGTCAATAGAGCGATTGTCGGCGTATGGAACGCCTGTCGAAAAAACAGAAGTAAAAGTTTCACGACCTCATGTTGCAGTCGAGTTACAAGTTTCAAAGTATGATGATGTACGAAGTGCACTTAATGTACAATTGCCAATGAACTGGACCTTAAATCAAATGGTGGAATATTATTTTGATTGGTTAAATAAAACTAAAGGAACGATGTTACATACTTATAATGAAGGCGATAATTTTGTTGTTTATATCAAAGATAAACGCAATCCAATACTTGTACTTCATAAAACGATAACAGAAAGCGATATGATTACATTAAATTTAGTAGGTGGATCGATAGTAAAACCGAATCTAACGAAACAAGGAAAGTTAGAATTCCGAAAGCTGGAAGGAACACAAACTGTAATCGTCCATTTATATGATTATATTCCTAAACTCATCTGGCCAGCGTATTACTTGTTCCAATCACCATTTCAAGATTTGATGATGAGAGGATTTGAAATAGATTGTCGTATAAAACACTTCAATGGTCGTATACAATCAGGTGAAGAAATAAAATATACTAAATAATTGAAAAGGTGATCATGTGGACATTTTATTAGTAGAAGATGATATGACATTATTTAAAGAACTGAGTGAAGAATTAGAACAATGGGACTTTCAAGTGCATGGCATCAGTGATTTTAATGATGTTATGTCAAAATTTGAAGAAGTGAATGCTGCAATTGTAATTATGGATGTTAAATTGCCTAAGTATGATGGTTTTTATTGGACTCGAAAAATTAGAGAGGTCTCCAATACACCTATTCTATTCTTATCTTCACGGGATAACCCAATGGACCAAGTTATGAGTATGGAATTAGGCGCAGATGATTATGTCCAAAAACCATTTAATACGAGTGTACTTATTGCAAAACTACAAGCTATATATAGACGCGTCTATCAATTCAGTATTGATGAGAAGCGTGTACTGTCTTGGCAGGAAACGACTTTAGATTTATCTAAAGATAGCATTAGTAAAGGTGATGCTCAAATCTATTTATCTAAAACTGAAATGATTATCTTAGAAATGCTAGTGAAAAAGCAAAATCAAATCGTTACTAGAGATACTTTGATTACAGCATTGTGGGATGATGAAGCATTTGTAAGTGATAACACGTTAACTGTTAATGTGAATCGTTTAAGGAAAAAGTTAGCTGATATTGATATGAATGATGCGATTGAAACTAAAATAGGCAAAGGGTATATGGCGCATGGCTAACATTCAATGGTTATTTATCTTTCTACGCTCACGATTAAATTGGATACTTTGGCTCATATTATTACATTTCATTTTTCTATTTATTGCATATTTAGATTACGATATCAGTGTAAGTAGTATTTTTTATATTATTATTTTGAATTTAGGGATCTCAGTTATTTTTTTGTTATATACATATATAAAGGAAGTAAAATTTTTCAAACATTTGTACAATAACATCGAGCCTGAAGAACTAAAGCATAAATCTCTTGCTGATACACCATTTCAACAAGAGATGGTCAATTATTTGTATAATCAAATTACAAGTCAGAAAATGTTAGTTACAACTCAGAAAAAACAAATTCAAACAACTGAAGCGTCATTAACTGATTTCGTGCATGATATTAAGACACCAGTAACAGCAATGAAGCTACTGATCGAAAAAGAGCAAGATGTAGAGCGAAAGTACGCCTTGCTTTTTGAGTGGTCGAGAATTAATGGAATGTTAGACAGACAATTATTTTTAACGAGATTAGAGTTTCAAAATAATGATTTATATTTTGAACATGTAGCATTAAAACGTCTTATTATAGAAGAAATACAAATCACAAGGTATATTAGTCAATCTAAAGGCATTGATTACGATCTTGATTTTGAAGCGGACTATGATGTCTATACAGATACAAAATGGTGTCGGATGATGATAAGACAAATTTTATCTAATGCTATTAAATATAGTGAAGATAGTACAATTCACATTAAAGCTCATATAGTTAATAAACATGTAACACTTGAAATTATAGATGAAGGTAGAGGGATTAGTAAGAAAGATTTGCCGAGAATTTATGATAAAGGATTTACTTCCACTGCTTATCGTAATGAGACCACTTCATCAGGCATTGGTCTATATTTAGTAGGTAACGTTAAAGACAAATTAGGAATCCGAGTGGATATCACTTCAGAAGAACAAATTGGAACAAAGGCTTCATTTATGTTTCCTAATCAAAATGAACTTGTTGCAAGATTATCTAAAAAGCAATGAAATCTGTTATGATTTCATTGCTTAAGAGGGTCGACAAAGTCTACACTTTTTGGCAGTTATCTGTGCACGCTTTCCACGGGCACAGCCTCAGCCTGTAGTCTTCGGCTAGTGCTTTTCCCGTAGGAGTCGGCACAAATAACTGTTATTTTCAAATCATATATGTTCTGAAGCGTTGAAATCTGTTATGATTTCAATGCTTTTTAATTATGAAATTCGCAAATTTAAAATGTGAACTATAATAAATTTTAGAAAAATATATTTCGGACAAAATTTTTGCTCCTACAAATTTTAAATGTTAAGAGATTGTAAATTTAATTGTGGAATTGTAAATTTTGTGCTATTTTCATATAAGGACAAATCAACATTTGTGAGATTTTTTAACCGGTATAGAAGCAAAGACTCATTTCCATGAATGTAAGGACACATTAAGTGATGATGAGTGAATTGTTAATCTTGCCAATTTTAATTTGTCTTAAAAGAGTTTTGATTTTTTAAATTTATTGAAGCTGATTGGAAACAGTCGCTGTAAATGGAGGATTTTTTGGATGTTTAACAAGAAAAAAGATAAGTTCATGGTGCAACTTGAAGAAATGGTCTTTAACTTAGATCGAGCGGCAATTGAGTTTGGGAAAATGGATTTTAATACGCACTTAGATCTGAAAGCTTATTCAGACAATATTAAAAAATATGAGTCACACGGTGACGAATTAATGCATCAAGTGATTTCCGATTTAAACCAAACCTTCATCACACCAATTGAACGTGAGGATATCCTTTCATTATGTAATGCAATTGATGATGTTTTAGATGCAATAGAAGAAACGTCAGCGATGTTTGAAATGTATTCAATTGAATATACAGATGAATACATGGCTGAATTTGTTGATAATATCCAAAAAGCTATTGCAGAAATGAAATTAGCTGTTGGGTTACTTGTTGATAAAAAATTATCGCATATGCGTATTCATTCTATTAATATTAAAGAATTTGAAACAAATTGTGATGGCATTTTACGTCAATCAATCAAACATATTTTTAACAGTGAAACAGATCCAATAACGCTTATTAAAATAAAAGAAATTTATGAAAGCATGGAAGAAATTGCAGATAAATGTCAAGCTGTAGCGAATAACTTTGAAACTATAATTATGAAAAATAGCTAAGGAGTCCTAACTAATGGAATATATTTTAATCATCACAGTAGCTATTGTTATTTTTTCACTTATCTTTGACTTTATCAATGGTTTTCATGATACAGCCAATGCTGTCGCTACTGCTGTTTCAACCCGTGCATTAACGCCTAGAACTGCTATTATATTAGCATCAGTTATGAACTTTATTGGTGCATTAGCTTTTACTGGAGTTGCAGGTACAATAACTAAAGATATTGTAGACCCATTTAAATTAGAAAATGGGCTTGTTGTGGTGCTATCAGCGATTATTGCAGCAATTTTTTGGAACTTGCTTACTTGGTTTTATGGTATACCGAGTTCATCTTCTCATGCGCTAATTGGTTCCATTGCAGGTGCAGCTATCGCATCTCAAGGGTCGTTTGCCGTATTACACTATGAAGGTTTTACAAAAATCATTGCTGTATTACTGATATCACCAGTAATTGCTTTTTGTGTAGGTTTCATTATGTATTCAATTGTTAAAGTCGTATTTAAAAATGCAAACTTAACAAAATCAAATAGAAACTTTAGATTCTTCCAAATTTTCACAGCGTCGTTACAATCATTTTCACATGGTACCAACGATGCTCAAAAATCAATGGGTATTATTACATTAGCTTTAATCGTAGCTAACTTACAACCAGGTGGTTCTGTTGAACCACAATTGTGGGTTAAAATTGCCTGTGCCACTGCTATGGGGTTAGGAACAGCTGTTGGTGGTTGGAAAATCATTAAAACAGTTGGTGGTAATATAATGAAAATTCGTCCGGCTAATGGTGCTGCGGCAGATTTATCATCAGCTTTAACAATCTTTGTAGCATCTTCATTACATTTTCCGTTATCAACGACGCATGTTGTTTCTTCATCTATTCTAGGTGTAGGCTCATCTAATCGTATTAAAGGCGTGAAATGGAATACTGCGCAACGTATGATTGTTACATGGGTTATCACAATGCCGATTTCTGCAATTGTTGCTGCCCTTGTTTATTTCGTTATGAATATCTTCCTATAATTAGGTATGTTATAGCGTGATTAGCGTTTGAAGTATAAAAGAGTTTGGGCGTGATTGTCTATTCTCAAAATAAGACCGATGCTGAGACATGTATTTATGTCCCAGCATCGGTCTTTTATTTATAGACATCAGTGACTTTGTTATAAGCATTTTATAAGATATGTTAGTAGAGTAGGCAGTAAAAGCTATTTATAAGCTCATAAGACGACTGAGTGAGCTTATGAGTGATGTTGTATGTGATCTTGTTTAAAATAGTTCAAATTAAAAAGCAGTTAGCATTCTAAAGAGAAGTCTAACTGCTTTTTTATTCAATATGAAATTCATACATTAATGAATATAATTATAGCTTGAAGCTTGTGAAGCTGGGATTGTACGATAATCTACTGTCCCTGGTGCAGTATTATAATTCATTTCTGAAATTAAAATACTACCATCTGGATTAACTTGTTCTACATAAGCTACGTGACCAATAGGGCCTTCGTAATTTTGCATAATTGAGCCAACGCTTGGTGTATTATTTACAGTATAACCATCTGCTGCTGCATTGTTTGCCCAATGATCAGCATTCCACCAATATGTGCTAATTGGTTTACCAGTCTCAGCTCTACGATTAAATACGTGCCATGTACATTGACCCCAATCGTATAGATTAGCATCACTTGCTGATGAACTACCTGTATTTTGGTTTGGTGTTGTTGTACCACCAGAACCGCCAGAACCACCAGTTGCCCCTGGAATTGTTAATGTTTGATTCGGATAGATTATGTATCCACTCAAATTGTTTGCTGATATAAGTTCATCTACTGAAACACCATAATTGTTTGCAATTGTGTTTAATGACTCACCAGATTCTACAGTATGCGTTGAGCCGCCAGATGATTGTGAAGAAGAGTTTGAACTTGAGCCTTGCTCTTGTGAACCACTTCCACCAATTTCAATAACTTGTCCCGGAAATACAATATTGTTATTGATATCATTACTTTGTTTGATTTCATCTACTGAAACACCGTATTGTTGTGAAATTGTCCAAAGTGACTCACCAGATTTCACTGTGTGTTGTGTTGATGCATCGGCTTCATGATTAGAAATAACCGCTGCAGCGCCTGAAGCAGCTGTTACTGCAAATGCTAACTTTTTCAAAAGAACTCCTCCTTCAATTCCTATATACCCTAAAAGCAGATATGTATTAAATATATGTGATAGTTTCTTTAATCTGAATTCACGTTCCATACTATCAAAAATCAGATGTTTTGTGGGTGTTGTTATAAAGATGTAATATTATTAATATTTGAGTGCAAAAAGGATTAAGTCTCTCAAGACGCTTATTATGCGATTTATAAGACTTTATAAAGAGAGAATGGTATTTAGTTTTTTCGTATTTGTAACAATTAAGTTGCTTGTAGTTAGAAATAGATAGGATCAGCTCAATACACTTGGAAAATTATAAGAATCATGTTTGGTATGGTTTGAAATAGTGAAAGTTAAAGTATTACGTTTATTGAAGGTTATTGATGTTATTATAATATTCAAGTATTTAAATATTATTTTTATAGTTAAGGAGTGAATCAATTGGCTGAAACGGCACAACATATAAATAAGCATAAACAACAGTCTAAAGATAAATCTAAGTCTCATGCTTATGGAAAAGTATGGCTCTTTTTTGTCTATTACTGGATTATTTTTGGCATTGGTTGTTACTTCGGACAATACTTGCCATTGGAATGGAGAAGACCTTTATCATTCGTATTACTTGGTTTAGTTCTTATCACTGTTATTTTTAACAGAGCGCGTAAATATGGTTTAGTCATTTCTCACATATATGCAATTGTAGTAGGATTGCTATCATTCGCAACATTTACGACATATATGCAAAATTTAGGACCTGAAGTATTCTATAAAAATGTAATTCTTGCCATTGCAGGATTTATGGTGTTCGGCATTATAGGCTTTTTTGTAATTGGTAATGCCGCAAGTATGGGTAAATATTTATTTGTAACATTAATAGCGCTAATTGTTGCAAGTTTGATTGGTATGTTTATTCAAAATTCATTGTTCCATACGATTATTACTGTGGTAGGTCTATTATTGTTCCTTCTTTACACATTATACGATTTTAATCGTATGAAACGGGGACAATACTCACCAAGAGAAATGGGCTTTAATTTATTCATCAATTTATTACACATTATAAAATATGTTTTAAGACTAGCAAATAAATTTAGAAAATAAAGAAGCAACTATCGATAAAGTATTTGCTTTTTGATAATTAAGTAATTAACATGAATACACCCTTAAAGTTGATTTTAGTATTTAACTTTAAGGGTGTATTTTTATATTCAGCGAATATTTAGTGATGACACGATTTTTAAAAAAGTGACCTAATCAGTGTTTATTATAATTTAGTTAAATTAATAAAAAAGTGTTGACAAATTTAATTATTTTATTCAAAATTACGTAAAGATAAAAGTATATTGATTCAAATAAAAAAACACAAAAATAAAACAGTGTTACTTATCAAGGTGTTAGAAACATTCATCATAATTTCAATTGAAGGTGTGATAGCAATGAATGAAGAGAAAAAGGCGCAATTTTTAAATGTTTATAAAAAATATAAAAGTTTAACGCATTACATAGAACAAAAATATAAACTGACAATCAATGATGTAGAAGTTTTAGAACTCATTCAGCAAAATTGTAGTGAAAAGCATATGTTGATGCAGCCATTTTTAAAAATTGCTACTGCGGAACTGGATTTGAGTAGAACTAAAGTGCTTGCTTCCATTCGTCGTTTGATTGATCAAGATAGAGTAAGTAAGATACGTTCGACAGAAGATGAACGTAAAGTATACTTATTAATGAACGAAAAAAACGCAGCACATTACAAGGCATTATTAGATGAAATTGAATCATATACTGAGTAAAAGATGTGGATCAAGTAATGAGATGTCCTTTATTGATTCATATTTTGAGATGATTTAAAAGACTAGTGGTACACACGAAATTCTGTTGCGTATCACTAGTCTTATTTATTATGTAATATATAAGGTGTGGTTATTTGTCATTTATATACGTAGTTCTATGTAATAGCGCTAAATTATTGTATAATATATCATGTTAATAAAAATATTTTTCGAGAAAGTGTGATGAAAGTATGGGACGTAAGTGGAATAATATTAAAGAGAAAAAAGCTCAAAAGGACAAAAATACAAGTCGAATTTACGCTAAATTCGGTAAAGAAATTTATGTAGCGGCTAAATCAGGTGAACCAGACCCGGAATCAAACCAGGCGCTAAGATTAACTTTAGAAAGAGCTAAAACTTATTCTGTACCGAATCATATTATTGATCGAGCGATAGAAAAAGCTAAGGGCGCAAGTGAAGAAAACTACGATGAATTAAGATATGAAGGCTTTGGACCAAATGGGTCAATGATTATCGTAGACGCATTAACAGAAAATGTGAATAGAACTGCTTCTGATGTACGTGCAGCTTTTGGTAAAAATGGCGGTAATATGGGTGTTTCTGGGTCAGTTGCGTATATGTTTGATCATACGGCTGTGTTTGGTATTGAAGGCAAATCAGCAGATGATACCTTAGAAGCATTGATGGAAAAAGATATCGATGTGAGAGACATTATTGAAGAAAATGGGTTAACTATTATTTACGCTGAGCCAGATCAATTTGCTCAAGTTCAAGATGCTCTACGTGAAACAGGTGTTGAAGAATTTAAGGTCGCTGAATTTGAGATGTTGCCACAATCAGATATAGAATTATCTGAAGAAGATCAAGAAGCGTTTGAAACATTAGTTGATGCTTTAGAAGATTTAGAAGACGTTCAAAATGTTTTCCATAATGTGGATTTGAAGTAATATGGATGGAAATATTCAGTATTGGCTTAACCAATTAGATTTACAGCCTCATCCAGAAGGTGGCTATTATAAAGAGGTTATCAAAGCTAATTCAAATTATCTAAATGAAAGAGCAGCATATTCAAGTATTTATTTCTTGTTGACACATGACAATATATCGCATTTTCATCGTATTGATGCAGATGAAATATGGTATTATCACGCGGGGGATTCTCTAACAGTGCATATGATTTATCCAGATGGATGTTATCAAAGTGTGACAATTGGTAAAGACCTTGAAGCAGGTGATGTTCTACAACACGTGGTTCCAAAAGGGACGATTTTTGCTTCTTCGATTGAAGGTCAAAATGGTTATGCACTTGTTGGTTGTATGTGCCAACCTGCATTTGACTTTGAACATTTTGAATTACTTAGTAAAGAATGGTTAAATAATCAATTTCCAAGTTTAGAAGATATTCATGAACGTTATGCCTTATCCGAAAGTGATATAGCTGGAAATTAATTAATTTCTAATTTAAAGCATCTGTATATGAATAAAGGCCTATCAGATTTTTAGAATCTGATAGGCCTCTCATTTTTAATATTAATACTTCGTTCTGGATAGTGAAGTATGTTTATTTTGCTGTTCCAAAGACTTCGTTTGCAATTTCTACAACGTAAGCTAGTTTGTTCCATTGCTCATCTTCAGTCAATTTATTGCCTTCTTCTGTTGAAGCAAAGCCACATTGTGGACTCAAACAAATTTGATCTAAATCAACATATTGTTGTGCTTCTTTAATACGTGCTAGGATGGCAGATTTATCTTCTAAGTCACCAGTTTTTGAAGTGAAAAGACCTAATACAGCTGCTGAATTTTCTTTAGGGAAGAAGCGTAATGGCTCAAAATCACCAGAACGATCATCATCATATTCTAAGAAAAAACCGCCTAAATTTTCTTTGAATAAATAAGGTGCAACTGGCTCGTAACCACCTGAAATTGCCCAAGTAGATTGATAATTACCACGACAAATATGTGTAGTAATAAGTAGGTCTTCTGGTAAATCTTGGACCGCTTCATTTACAACACGATATGCAAGTTGACGTGCTGCTTCTTTGTCTGCTTCAGTACGATCACGTCCACGTGTTTTCTGAGAACCAGAAGTTAGGTTAGCCCAATAAACATCATCTAATTGAATGTAACGCGCGCCTAATTCATAAAATTTGAGTAAACTTTCACGGTAAGCCTGAGCCACATCATGTGCATAAGCTTCGATATCTGGATAGATGTCTTCATTTAATATATTTGGATGGAACAATTGGTTTGGACTTGGGATAGATACTTTTGCTGTTGCACGTCCGTTAACTTTGTCATATAAAAATTTAAAGTGTTCAAAATGTGGATGATTTGGGTTAAAAGCGACTTTACTTTCAACTTTAACATTATGATTTCTTGTCTCAACACCTTCAAATGCTAAACCACGATCAGATGTATAGCCTTTGACGCCACCTAAATTTTCTAAGAAATCGAAATGCCACCAGCTTCTGCGGAATTCGCCATCAGTGATGCTATGTAAACCTACTTCTAGTTGTTTCTCTATGATGTGCTCAATTTCTTCGTCCTCGATATCTCGTAATGCTTGTGCATCGATGACTTCATTTTGATAATCTTTACGTGCATCTTTTAGGCGTTGCGGTCTTAATAAACTACCGACATGATCGGCTCTAAAAGGTCTTTGAATGACTGCCATGTTACTAGCTCCTTTATTTATAGAATTTTCAGAAAAATATAGATAAAATCTATCAAACTTTATTATAATTGTCAATTTCGCTTTTACACTATGAAATATAGTACAATAATAATAATTAAATTCGTGATACAAAATTGGAAGACGTTCAGTATAATCCATAAGATGACATAAAGTAAACAGTTTTATATAATAATGACAAGGAGTTGGTGACAGTGAAAGTAAAATATATTGATAAGCGTCACTGGCGTCGTATCATTGACAAAGAGTATACAGAAGTCAAAGTAAACAACAACAAGTTCAAGGGTATTATTGGTTTGGTGACGATGAAAAAAGTACGCGAACCATTAGAGGTCACAGTGGTGGGGCAAAATATTATTGTTGCAGATGATAACTATCAATGGCTACAAATCTTGCCCGAAAAAAAACGATATAGCATTACAGTGATGCTAGATGACAAAGGCAACCCATTAGAATATTACTTTGATATAAATATTAAGAATGTTACACAAAAAGGAAACGCACGTACAATAGATTTATGTTTAGATGTACTTGTATTACCAAATGGGGAATATGAACTTGTAGATGAAGACGATTTACAACGTGCTTTAGACCAAGGACAAATTACTAAAAAGCAATATCACGAAGCTTATATTATTGCGCATCAATTAATGATAAAAATTGAAGCTGATTTTTCGACTATGAAAGATAAAATTATGTATTGTTATTACAAGATTAAACAAAAATCAAAAAATCAAAACCACCCATTACATGGTAAAACCAAACATAATGAGCATAAACATAAACCATATAAACATAAACCACACAAGCCACACGATCATAAACATCCAAACAAGCATATTAAAAGTGAAAACCACAATCAGCAAAGTCACAATCATAACCAAAATCATCCAACGCATCGCGACTCAGAGCCAGAATATTAAGCTTATATGCACTTATATAATTGGATGATCTATACATTGTGAAACGGTGTATGAGTATGATGTGAATCATGTTATAGTGACACTGCTAGATGATAAAGAATAAAGAACATACATCATTTAAAGATTGAAATGATACTATGAAATGTTTTGAGAAAATGAATAACAATCAATAAATGAAGTGATTAAAAGTGCTTTTTAAAATATAGGGGGATAATATGAAGATTGACGATTATCGCTTGTTAACCACTTTAGATGAAACAAGAACACTAAGGAAAGCAGCAGAAATATTATATATTTCACAACCTGCAGTAACACAACGTTTAAAATCAATTGAAAATGCTTTTGGTGTAAATGTTTTTATACGTACTAAGAAACAATTGATTACCACAACAGAAGGTTCTATGATTATAGAGCATGCAAGAGATATGCTAAATAAAGAGCGTTTGTTTTTAGATAAAATGCAAGCGCACATTGGTGAAGTTAATGGTACGATTTCAATCGGTTGTTCTTCATTAATCGGACAAACTTTATTACCGCAAGTATTAAACTTATTTACACGCCAATTTCCTAATGTAGAAATTCAAGTTCAAGTAGGTTCGAGTGAACAAATTAAAGCAAACCATAGAGACTACCATGTGATGATTATACGTGGGAATAAAATTATGAACTTAAGTAACACACATTTATTTAATGATGAGCATTATTTTATTAATCCTAAAAATCGTTATGAGGATGTTGATAAAATGCCATTTATTGAATTTCAAGCAGATCCAATTTATATTAACCAAATTAAAGAATGGTATGGGAGTCAAATAGGTCAAGATTATCATGCTATGATTACTGTTGATCAAGTGGCTACATGTAAAGAAATGTTGTTAAATGGTGTTGGCGTAACAATTTTACCTGAAATCATGATGAAGCATCTAGACCGTGATCAGTTTGAATTTAGACGTGTAAATATAGATGAAAAACCATTGATTCGTTCTACATTTTTAAGTTACGATTCTAGCATGTTACAATTGCCTCAAGTAGAATCATTTATCAATTTAATGATGGAATATGTTGAATAACATCAATGAGAGCTAATACATAAGCATTGATACATTGCGTATTTAAGTAATATACAAGAATTGACACCTAATTTATTAGAATAGAGGTTTGTTATATGTTTAGTGCTTTATTACATATTAAGAATTACAAACTATTTGTAGTCAATATGATGCTTTTAGGTATGGGAATCTCAATCACTGTCCCTTATCTTATTTTGTTTGCGACCAATGATTTGGGTATGACTTCTACACAATATGGTCTGCTATTAGCATTAGCAGCAATCAGTCAATTTATAATGAACACGATTGTTGCACGCTTTTCTGATACACACAATATAAATAGGAAGGTCATAATTATTACAGCACTGTTAATGGGTGCTGTCAGTTTTTCTATTTACTTCTATATTCATGAAATATGGATATTTATTGTTATGTATGCTGTTTTTCAAGGATTTTTCGCGCCTGCAATGCCTCAAATGTACGCTTCAGCTAGAGAGTCTATCAATGTTTCTGCTTCAAGAGATAGAGCGAAGTTTGCGAATGCCGTATTGCGTTCAATGTTTTCATTTGGATTCCTGTTTGGTCCGTTAATCGGCGCTTTATTATTAGGTGTAAATGGTTATGCAGGGTTATTTACTGGAACTGTTACCATTATTTTATTTACACTGATGTTACAGGTATTCTTTTTTAAAGATATCAAAACTAAACAAACCACAACTGATGTGAATCAAGTTGAGGCGAAAGCCCCTAACATGTTACATGACAAGGCATTATTAGTTCCATTTTTAGCCTTTATTTTATTACATATTGGCCAATGGATGTATACATTGAATATGCCGTTGTTTGTCACTAAATATTTGAATGAAGCTGAAGGATATGTAGGCGGTTTAGCCAGTCTATGTGCCGGTTTAGAAGTTCCATTTATGGTCGTGTTAGGTATTTTATCAGCTAAGCTCACGACACGTGTTTTACTGATGTTAGGTGGACTATTTGGTGGACTATTTTACTTTAGTATTGGCGTATTTGAAAGTCTAGTGATGATGTTTGTGGGCCAAGTATTTTTAGCTATTTTCTTAGCAATATTACTTGGCTTAGGCATCAGTTATTTCCAAGATATTTTACCGGATTTTCCAGGATATGCATCTACACTTTTTGCTAACGCGATGGTGATAGGTCAGTTATGTGGGAACTTATTAGGTGGAATTATGAGTCACTGGGTAGGCTTGGGTAATGTATTCTTTGTATCAGCGGCAGCTATCTTTTTAGGTATGATATTAATATACTTTACGAAAGATCAAAAATTCACAGAAGAAAGTATGGAGTAGATAAAAATGACAGTAATTTTATGGCTATTAATTATCGCATCATTCGTCTTAGCATTTGTAGGTTTAATTAAACCTATTATTCCATCAGTGCTTGTATTATGGGTAGGATTTTTAATTTATCAATTCGCATTTCATAATGGTAATTTATCATGGATATTCTATGTATCAATGATTTTATTCACTGTGTTTATTCTGGTAGCAGATTTCGTCATGAATAAATATTTTGTGAATAAATTTGGTGGTTCTAAGCTCAGCGAGTATGCGGCACTTATTGGTGTAATTGTAGGTTGCTTTGTATTTCCACCATTTGGAATTATTATTATTCCATTTATTGCGGTACTCGTTGTTGAAATGATACAAGAACCTAACTTTTCAAAGGCTTTAAAAGCAAGTTTTGGATCCATCGTAGCATTTTTAGCGAGTGCTGTTGCGCAAGGGATTATCATGTTTATCATGGTCGTGTGGTTCTTTATTGACGCATTACTAATTAATTAAAATTAGCGAGTTAGCTATTGTCATAAGAAGGGTAATTAAGTGTTCTAAGCGCTTTTAACTTTCATTTGATGATTGCTAACTTTTTTATTTTTTTAGTAGTATGATGATGTAAAGTAATTTATTAAATGAATACATCTAAATTAAATGTAAGCGAATTAATTATAAAAATGGAAAGAAATCAAGCAATACCCTTGTTTTTGGCAACTGAATTTTAGTATAATCACAAAATGTGTGAAAAAATAAGAGTTTTGAAGGGAGTCAAAATGAAATATCCAATTGCTATATGGATGCTTGCAATCGGTGCGTTTGCAATAGGTATGACAGAATTTGTAATTATGGGGTTATTACCTAATATTGCACGAGATTTTGACGTAACTGTAAGTCAGGCAGGACAACTTATAACTGGCTATGCATTAGGTGTGGCAATCGGTGGACCTATCATAGTTATGTTAACGATTAAATGGAATAGAAAATATTTATTACTCGCATTAATGGGTATTTTTATATTAGGGAATTTTGCTGCTTCATTTAGTACGAGTTATGGCTTTATGATGACGAGTCGTATTATTACATCGTTGGCTCATGGTTCATTCTTTGGTATAGGTTCTATTTTAGCTGCGAATATGGTGCGGCCAGAGAAACGTGCAAGCGCGATGGCACTAATGTTTATGGGATTAAGTTTAAGTAATATTTTAGGTGTACCATTCGGGACATTAATAGGTCAAAACTTTGGCTGGCCGATGACGTTTATCATTATTTCTATTATAGGGACATTAGCACTTATAGGTATTATTATTTTTGTGCCTATGCAACGTGACACGATAAAATCATCAATGAAAAAAGAATTACAAATTTTAAAAGAAAAACGTTTATGGTTAACATTAGCAGTGACATTATTTGGTTTCAGTAGCGTGTTTGCATACTTCACTTATATTTCTACAGTATTGACTGATGTATCAAATGTACAAGAAAACTTGATCTCGTATCTGTTAATTATTTTTGGAGTAGGTGTGACATTAGGTAACGTCGTAGGTGGTAAACTTGCGGATTGGAATTTAAATAAAGCATTACAAATTATTTTTTCTATCTTTATCGTTTACTTCCTATTATTATACTTTATACAAATGAATGGTTTCTTTATGGTAGCAGGCATATTCTTCTTTGGTTTAATCGGCTTTAGTATGAGTCCATCATTACAATTTAAAAGTACGATTATTTCTAAAGATGCGCCTACGCTTGCAAGTACATTAAACCAATCTGCATTTAATTTAGGTAATGCGCTAGGTGCCTTTATTGGTGGCGTTGTCGTGACGAATTTACCGATAGCATCATTAAGTTTAATTGCACCAATCTTAACTGCAATCGGTCTGATATTCTTGTTTATTAGTATCGCTGTGGAGAGAAAAGAAGGCATGGCGCCTTAATAGCAATGCATATCACGTAACAATATGAATAAGAGCACTGGGACATAAATATCTCATTCTCAAATTAAAAGCACTAATCTATTAGTTTATAATGGATTAGTGCTTTTCTATTTAAAATATGTCACTTTTGAAGGTGGATGCTTGGTGCACGTAGAAAATCAGCTGGTAGTAAGTACAATATTTTATTAAAAGTCTAGGCGTTATAACGAAATAGCCGCTGTTATTCAAAGAACAAGATTATAAAGATGTATTCGCATCTTTATTTGTATAATGATGATCAATAAATAAAGCGATAGGTATAACGACAAATGAAATTATAATAAAGGACCAATTACTTATTAATATGTAAGGCCCAAATGCTAAAAATGATTGAGGAATGAAAAATACATAAAATATTGCATATAATAGTAATAAAATGACAATATACGTTAATATCCATGTCCAATGAGACTTTGTAAAACATTGCATTTGCACAGTTCGGAATATCATCCATATAAATAGAAAAATGATAAAAATGCCCACTAACACGACAAGAGGAAATGAATATAAATATAATCGTTTCGCACCAATGAAAAAGCCAATAAATCCTTTAAGAAAACAAAATATCCCAAAGAACAAGAAAATATGCTGAATAATGTATTTGAAAATATTTAAAACTGTTTCGTTTGGTAATTTTTTGAGTTCCTTTTTGGCATGTGACTTAGGATCATGTTCAAAGAAATCCATGGCGAGTATGCCTTCTTTTTCAGCTTCCAATAATTGATTTAAAATACGATTTAACATTTTTTCAGAATCGTGAGGGTTAACGCTTAAATCCGCTCGGACGTATGTCATGTAATTTTCGAATGCATCTCTATCTGTATTATTTAATCGCAAAGCTTTTACATTATTTTCTCGCATTAATTTGTCAGTAGATTTCATTTGAATTTCGCAGTCCTTTTTATAGAATGTAATGATAAGGCTTATTATGACGAATATAACATTATAAATCAACATTACTTTTTAAAGGAGAAAATATGGAGAAACTTACGCTTAAACAAAAACAATATATTACTGAAATCGCAGACATACATGAAAGTGAGCTTGCAAAACAAAATGAAGATTATCGTAAAAGTCGTTTATCTGTTGGACTACGTGAAGAAATGATAAATCATGGATTGAAATATAATACAGATATATTATGGCTTGAAACACAGAAAGAACAACTTATAGGTTTTATTTGGGCGCGCTATTTAAATGATTATAATAAAGTGATCATAGAAATGCTTTATGTTAATGAAGCTTTTCGTAAACAGGGAATTGCTACGCGTTTTAAAAATGAAGTCGAAGCATGGGCACGAGCACAAGGCGCTCAAAAAATTGAAAGCACAGTGGCCAACCACAATATTCAGATGCAACAATTAAATCTAAATATGGATTATCATGTTAGTAAAGTCATAATGACTAAAAATTTAAGGGTAAATAATGAAGATAATACAGAAAAATGATAAAATTAATTTATTATAATAGCATGAAAAAGGAGTATTTATATGAAAAAGTGTTTAGCACTCATATTAGCATCGACGATTGCATTAACCGCTTGTGGGAAAGATGATGAAAAAGCTTCTTTAGAAAAAGATATTGATAAATTAGAGAAGAAGAATAAAGATTTGAAAAAAGAAAAAGAAAAACTGGAAAAAGAACAAGATAAACTACAAGACCAGTCGAAAAATTTAGAGAAAGAAATCAATGCTGAAACATAAAGCATACGATGTTAAGGCGTTATTCATTACTATTCTTATGTGTAATTTATAGTAAAAATGAATGGCTTTGATACAAAATTGACGAACAAATTTCCAGAAAAATGAAATATTATTTGTATTACATATAGAAATCACATTTAATGCTATTTCAGATGATATTTCTTTATTTCCTAGGAAATCATTGTATTATGGTTTTAGTAATTGGTATAATGGGTATCATTAAACATAATAAAGATTAATATAAAACATACAAAATAATTTTTTAAAATATGAATTTTGGAATATAGATCGATTATTATTTAGTAATATTCACTTCATAGGACAAATGTAAGAATGAAGTAGATTAATAAGTCGTCTATATAGAAAGAGAGGTAAGCATTATGCATGAACAAGATTTTAATTTATTAGAAGGTCGTTCAATTACTTTACCTGAATTAGGTAGAGAATTAGAAAGTATTACAGGTAGAGAAATAAAAGATTCAACAGGTGAAATCAAACGCGTGATTGCGCATTTACCTAACTTTGAATCTGATACAGATACGTTTGTTGCTACTTATAAATTAAACCATAAAAATGATTTTATTGATGCAACATTTACTGCACCCAAAAGTGAACGTAATCGCTTAAAAGAAGTAGCTGTTAATCTTGAATTAATTAGCTATATTACAAGAACATAATCAAATTATAAATAACATTATGGTAGCGCGATATGAAAAGATTCATAACGCGTTACTTTTGTATAGAAAATTATTTTTCCAGTATAGAGGTGTAACATATGACAGTTTATATTGAAACTGAACGTTTAAGGTTACGAGACTGGCAAGAGGAAGACTTATTATCATTCCAACAAATGAATGCGAATCAACAAGTTCGTAGATATTTCCCGAGTTTATTAAGTTATCAACGTTCAGAACACGATATGAATAAAATGAATGAAATGATATTAGATGATGGCATTGGTTTATTTGCTGTAGAACTTAAAGAAACCAATGGGTGGTTAGGTTTTATAGGTTTGAATTATGTGACAGAAGAGAGTAAATTTCCATTTGAAGAGTTACCATTTTATGAAATTGGTTGGCGACTTATTCCAGAAGTTTGGGGCAATGGCTTAGCTACTGAAGGTGCAGAAGCGGTATTGAAGTATGCGAAGGAACAAGGTTTAAATGAGGTATATGCTTTTACTGCGGAAAGTAATGAACCTTCACTCAAAGTGATGGGAAAAATAGGGATGGAAATTTATGATTATTTTGAACATCCAGAATTAAGTAAACATCATCCACTTCATAGACATGTAAGATATTATAAAAACTTAGCTATGTTAGGTGATGAAGGCTTAAGATAAAGTGTTTAATACGATGTGAAGTAAGCAGTTTATCTGAATATGTTAGTGGATTCAATGAGAAAAATTGTGAATACACATGAATTCAGGGTATAAATCATCTTCTTTAAAATAATAGATCTCATCATTAGTATTGAACCTAGTGATGAGATTTTCTTTTTTTAATATTACTTAATTTAAAGCAGTGGGTGTTTGAAATTGAATCAATTCACTTAATGATTTTAATGCTTTGTCTATATCATTAACATCTATACATGAATAAGAAAAGCGTATATAATCTTTGGATTTTGTATCATATATTTCTCCGGGATTGATTAAAATTTTGTGTTTTATAGCTTCGTCAAACAATATTTTCATATCAATAGGTACATTTAATTTAAACCATATATAAAAGGAACCTTTTGGTGTTTTCCAAGTGCCTAAAGCACTTAAGTGCGTGTTCAATGAATGTAAAAACACATCTCTTTTCTTTAAAAGTGCGTGCTTCAATTTGATTAAATGTCCTTCATGATAAGAAGGTGTATTGAGCCATTCAGTAGCAACGAATTGTGAAAGTGAACTTGCTCCATAATCATTTTGCATTTTTAAGTAGGCTAAATGTTGTACTACTGAAGGTTTTCCTATAATCCAACCAATTCTCAGGCCAGGACTCACAGTTTTCGACAAACTATTGAGATATAATATATTATCATTATCCTCAAAAGACTTTAATGGAAGTGGACGTTCATCACCAAAATATAAATCGCCATATACATCATCTTCTACAATTGGTATTCCAGCTTTTTTACATTGAATGATTAATTTTTGTTTTTCGTCTATTGTATATGAATGCGTGGTTGGATTATGTAATGTAGGAATACAATAAAAAATACTATTATTGTATGCTGATGTTGCATTAAAAATATTATTAATATTTCTTTTTATTTCAAAAATAGGTATATGTTTAATATCAGCTCTAATATTATGCCAAGTACGTATAGAATTAATGTATGATGGCGTTTCTATAATGATTTTCGATTGTGGGACGAGTAAGCCATCAGCAATTAACTTCAGGCCTTGCAAAGCACCGGAAGTGATACAAATATTCTCCTCATTACATATTATGCCTAATTTTTTTACATGGTTTGATATCGCTTGTCTTAATTTTAAACTACCTTGTGGGTGCTCATAGTTTGTATTAAGTAAGTCTTTTTCGCTTGTAGAAAGAATTTCTTTGAATTTTTCATTTGGAATTAAATCTGGACTAAGTTCTCCAGTGCTTAAGCGAGTTAAATTAGATTCAAACTCTAATTTGTTAATCATTTGGATAAAGTATTGGTTGTTTTTTGAACTACTATTACTAATATATTTTTGCCAATTTGTATTGTTATTGATGTAAGTGTTCCACTTGTTGTCTGAAAGATAAAGTCCACTTCTTTCTTTTCCTTCTATAACACCATAACTTTGAAGAATTTCTAAAGCTTGTATAATAGTTGAACGGTTTACATCGTAGTAGTTTGCCATTTCTCGTTGCGATGGCAATTTCATACCACGTTTAAATGTCTCGTTATTTATTTTTGAAATGATATCATCGACGATTTTTTTGTATTTGGGTTTGAACATATATACGCTCCTATATAAAATCTGGTTGGTATTTTAATTAGCTTCTGGTTGGTCCGATTTTCTTGGATTTATTATAGTATAGTACTTGTAGACCTTATATTCATATATTTTTAATGGAAAAAGATTTTGAAACTGGTCTGGTTTAATTTTGTAAATTTAAAATTGAGAAATGAGGAATAAACATGTTTCAACCATTAGCTCACGGCTTTTTACTAGCATTGGGGTTGATTTTACCATTGGGTGCGCAAAATGTATTTGTATTTAATCAAGGTGCCAATCATAAGCGTATATATAAGTCGTTACCCGTAATTATTACAGCAGGTCTGTGTGATACATTCCTTATTGTGTTAGCAGTGTTGGGTGTGTCGGTTATTTTACTCTCATTTCCCATGCTGCAAGTTACTATTTATTGTATAGGTTTCGTTTTTTTATTATATATGGCTTGGTCGTTATGGAAAGTAAGGCCAGATGAAGTGAAGCGCTATCGACCAATGACAACGAAGCAGCAAGTTGGTTTTGCGATTTCTGTATCGTTACTGAACCCACATGCAATTATGGACACGATTGGGGTCATTGGAACGAATGGGGCTATTTATGATGGCTTGGATAAAGTCGTGTTTACTATTTCAACTATAGTTATATCATGGGTTTGGTTTTTCTTTTTAGCAATTTCTGGAAAAATGATAGGTAACATTGATAAAACAGGTAAATACATTCTGATATTAAATAAAGCGTCTGCTATTATCATTTTAATTGTTGCGGCTATGATTCTAAAACAATTAATAACGCTTTTACTATAGGGAGATGTAGTGAAATGAATGTGCGAACTTTTTTTGTTAGAAAGTGCATAATAACATAAAAGAGAGATAAGATTTTTCGAAATCTTATCTCCCTTTTATTGAAGTTTAGGATTTATATCCCAACGTTATGTTTTTTATACGATATATTTAATCATAAGTTCTAATGCCAAGTGGTTTATAATTGTTTATCGCTTCGAATAGTGATTCTTTCGTATTGCACAAAGGAGCAAGGTTTTTGTATTTAGAATCTATGAAACCTTCTTGAATCATGTGATCTAAAAGTGCTTGTAAGGGCTCGAAAAAACCATTGATATTGAACACGGCAATAGGTTTCTCGTGAATACCGATTTGAGACCAACTATACATTTCAAAAAATTCTTCTAATGAACCTGCGCCACCTGGAGCCATTACAAAAGCATCAGCTAATTCAGCCATTTTATTTTTTCTTTCATGCATAGAATCTACTAGTATCAACTCGCTTAATTTTCCACTTGTGATTTCTTTTTCATTTAACATATTTGGCATGATGCCTACAGCACGACCGCCATGATCTAATACGCCGTCTTGAATAGCGCCCATGATACCTACAGAACCAGCGCCGAATATTAATTCATAACCTTGTTCAGCCATATACTTACCTAACTGATAAGCTTCAGTAATATAGGTTTCATCATTTCCTTTACTGGCACCACAATACACCGCAATACTTTTCATATTTATTCCTCCTTGTTCGACATCTGATTTGCTATGATAGACGAAAAGATAGCTTCAAATTCAGCTACATCTTGATCAGTAAAAGCTGAGGGTCCTTTTGTACGTCCACCACTTCGTCTAAATTGAGCACTCGCATGACGTTGCTCTAATAATGTATCAATATTTTGTTGAGTATAGATATAACCTTTATGATGCATAACTATTTTCGTCTTGTTTAAAAGTAAACTAGCTAAGCCATAGTCTTGTGTAATCACAATGTCACTAGGGCGTACCAGTTTTACAATTCTAAAATCAACAGCGTCTGGTCCATCGTCTACATAGATTATATTCACGTGGTCTGGTTGTACTACTGTAGAAAAGTGACTGAAGCTGCGAACAACGGTAACAAAAATGCCTGTCCCTTCAGTCAATTCAATTACTGAATTGGTTACAGGACAAGCATCTCCATCAATAATGACTTGTGTCATTAGGGTTATTTACCATTTTCTTCTTTGTTTTGTTTAACAACACTTTTGGCCACGTAGTCTTTATATTTTTTGAATTCAGATAAGCGTGCTTTTTTGTTTTTCTCTTGCACTTTTTCTTCTTCTTTATGACGTTTGTCTATATTCTTTTGCAGTAATTTATCAAGCTTGCTTACTTCTTTGCGATTTTCTTTTTCTAGTTTTTCGCCTTTTTTCTCTGTTTCATCATCAAGTTTACCTGGAGTTAATCCAACTTTTTCCATGTGTTTATTTGATTTTTTCATGTCTTTGATACGTTGTTTCTTATTATCTTGACGTGCTTTATCTTCTTCTTTATGACGATTGTCTATATTTTTTTGCAGAAGTTTGTTCATTTTATCTGCTTCTTTGCGATTTTCTTTTTCTAATTTTTCGCCTTTTTTCTCAATATAGGCTGGATCATGTTCTTTCGCGATACGTTTAAGTTCACGCTTTTGATCCATATCATGTTTTTTATCTGCAACGTAGTCTTTTGCGTGAGAAGATTTTTCTACAACGTTATCTTTAACGCGTACAGATTTATCTGCAACTGTTTTAGAAGCACTAACTGTTGCGTCACTTGCTTTTTTTACATCAGGATGATCCTTAATACGTTTGCGTTCAACGATTAGCGGTACTAAAAACACAGGTGCTACTGTGATGATTGTTTTAATTAATTGCTTTTTGTCCATACTCGTTGCCTCCATTTACTTTTATACTATCTACACATTACCCTATAATACACGAAAATAAACGCTAAATACAGTCTGTACAGAAAGATATACGTCATTTATGATAGCGATAATAAACAGAAGAGGCTAAGACAAATATGTGCCTTAGCCTCGATTATTATTTTGGTAGTAGCTGACTGAATTAAAAATGTACTTGCATTCTTTTGCTAGTCAGCGTTATTAATCTGAGTTTATACAACGAAACTTTATTAGAAAAATTAGATTTCTGTTTCACTGTTTCAAAACATTGAGTTATATTGATGCATAAGCACATAGAGTCCATTGAAATATTATTCGCCTGTAATACCTTGTCCAATACCAAAACCGAAATAAAGGATAGCGATAATAATAACTAAAACAATTCTATATATAGCAAAAGGAATTAATTTAACTTTACTAATTAAGTACAAGAATGTCTTAATTGCAATTAAACCTACAACGAAGGCAGCAATAAAGCCTAATGCATAAAAACCAATATGGTCTAAATGAATATATTCAAAGTTTTTAACAAGTGATAAACCACTAGCTGCTAGCATAACAGGAACAGCCATAATGAAAGTGAAGTCTGATGCTGATTTGTGATCCATCTTCATTAATACACCCGTAGATATTGTAGAACCAGATCTACTGAAACCAGGCCACATTGCAACTGCTTGTGATAGTCCAATTATAAATGCTTGGACATAATTGATTTGGTCAACTGATTGTGGGTTTGTAACTTTTTTACTATAAATATCGGCTATGATCATATAAATAGCACCAATAAATAATCCAATCATTACAGTTGGTACACTAAATAAGTATTTTTGAATAACGTCATCAAATAATAACCCAAGAATACCTGCAGGAATCATACCGACAATAATATGTAGTAAGTTTAAGCGATTCGGTTTTTGACCAACGCCATCGATAGAAGATGCTCTGTACTTACCAATATGAAGCATTTCGAAATAACGTTCACGGAATACCCATGCACCCGCAAAAACAGAACCAAGTTGTATTACAATTTTAAAGGTAAAAGCTGATTCTGATCCTAAAAATTCACTTGATTTTAACCACATGTCATCGATAAGGATCATGTGACCTGTTGAAGAAACAGGTGCAAACTCTGTTAACCCCTCAACAATACCTAGAATAAGTCCTTTAATCAATTCAAGTATTAACATAATTTACCTACTTTCATATTACTAATTAATTTTCATAGATTTTCATTTTATAATGATAGCACAATAAAAATGTAACGCGCCACATATAAATGTAATTTTAGACTAAAGACTGAGATTAATATAATAAAAGGAATTCAATCATTGAAAAAGAGAAATTTCTAATTATGTCTGAAATATGAAATTAACATAAAAAAGTACTAATAATAATGAGCGAATTCATTTAATTTTCAATGAATCAGTTTATAATATGTGGCAGGTGATAATTGTGAAAAGATTAACAAATTTAGCATTTAAATATAAAATATACCCGATGTTCATGTTTGTAATCAGTACATTATTAGCTATTACCGTGGTCGTTCAGAATATTTCTATTGCAGAAATTTTAAATGCAATGTTATTAGAAACGAACCAAAATTTGTTAATACTATTACTGTTTACATTATTTATTTTAATCGCACGTGCAACATTTAATACAATAAATCAAATGATAGGTAATCGCATGTCTACAAAAGTGAAATATAATTTGAGACGCCAACTTATTTTAAAACAGTCAAAAGAGCCAATTGGGGTTCAAATGAATACCTTGACTGAAAGTATTGATGGAATTGTTCCATTTTTTAATAGTTATTTCCCACAAGTATTTAAATCAATGATGATTCCATTGTTTATCATTGTTGCTATGTGTTTTATTCATTTAAATACGGCTTTAATTATGATAGTCACTGCACCATTTATTCCTCTTTTTTATATTATTTTTGGATTAAAAACACGTGATGAATCTAAAGATAAAATGACCTATTTAAACCAATTCAGTCAGCAATTTTTAAACAAAGTTAAAGGACTTATCACTTTAAAACTTTTTAATAGAACAGCTCAGACAGAACAAGAATTATATGAAGAAAGTACGACATTCAGAGATTTAACTATGCGTATTTTAAAAAGTGCTTTTCTATCCGGGCTCATGCTTGAATTTATCAGTATGCTAGGGATTGGTCTTGTAGCTTTAGAAGCTGGATTAGGATTGATTTTATTCAATAGTATTGATTTTAAAACAGCTGCCATTGCAATCATATTAGCGCCTGAATTTTATAACGCTATTAAAGATTTAGGACAATCGTTCCACACTGGAAAGCAAAGTGAAGGATCGAGCGATGTGGTTTTCGAATTATTAGATAAACAAGAAAAAGCATTGAAACCTGAAGTACGTGTTAATGTACAACAATCTGCATTAATTAAATTGGCGAATGTTAACTTTAAATACGATGATGCACAACAAAATGCTTTAAATAATATTAATTTGAATATTTCTAGAGGAGAGCAAATTGCGCTCGTCGGGAAAAGTGGTGCTGGTAAATCTACACTAGCTCAGATTATTGTACAACGTTTCGATGTTCAGTCAGGTGAAGTGACTTATCAAAATGCTAACTTGAAATTAGGTTTTTTAAGTCAAATGCCTTATATCTTTAATGCTTCTATACGCGATAATATTACTATGTTTCAATCTATAGATGAAAACAAAATATTAAAAGTATTAGAAGATGTTGATTTAAAAGAAAAAGTACTGTCTTTAAAGGATGGATTAGATACATGGATTGGAGAGGGCGGTGAGATGCTCTCAGGCGGTCAAATGAGACGTGTAGAACTATCTCGAGTACTAATGATTCAACCAGACGTACTTATCTTTGATGAGCCTGCTACTGGCTTAGATGTGAAAACAGAAAATATTATACAAAATATAATTGCGCAACAATTTGTAGATACAACTGTAATTACGATTGCACATAGAGAAAATACTATTAAAAATGCTGACAGACGTATATATATTGAAAATGGCTATTTAACATCGATAGATACACGAGAGAGAAGAAACAATGATAAAGGTGGTGACGCAACATGAAGCCACATATTCAATTTAAAATAGATAGAGATTTGATACTTTCGATTATTGTGGGTGTTCTAGGAAGTTTAGTAGCACTTAGCATGTTCTTTTTAAGTGGTTATATGGTAACGCAAAGTGCGCTAGGTGCTCCATTATTTGCATTAATGGTTCTGATAGCTTCAGTAAAATTATTTGGGTTTATAAGAGCAATTGCCAGATATATTGAAAGATTATTATCACATAGAGCGACTTTTACAATGCTTAGAAACGTTAGGGTTCAATTTTTTAAACATTTAATTCCCGTCGTTCCCGACGTATATC
The DNA here is from genome assembly GCF_001747895.1 of Staphylococcus equorum. Classification (GTDB taxonomy): domain Bacteria; phylum Bacillota; class Bacilli; order Staphylococcales; family Staphylococcaceae; genus Staphylococcus; species Staphylococcus equorum_A. The sequence goes on from NZ_LNNB01000008.1 coordinate 110,900, forward strand.
GAAAATTTAATTCTAGTGATTTAATCGCACGAATGATTGGCAGAGTCGAAGCACTGCAAAATATATACTTGCGTGTTTATTATCCACCTGTAGTAATCGGTGTTACAGCAATCATTTCTACAATCGTAATGATTTACTTCTCATATGTACATGCAATTATCATATGTATTAGTATGATTGCTACCTTAGTAGTAATACCATGGTTAAGTGCTAAGCGTGCACGTATATTGAAAAGACAAGTTAACGACGTTCAAGGTGATTTTTTAAACCGATTTTATGATTATAAAGAAGGTTATGAAGAGTTGGATCGTTTTGGTCGAACAGAATTTTACAAAAAACAAGTACTTAATCAATTGAATGACTATGAAGCGGCTCAAGCAAAAGAACAACGATTTTTATCGTTATACGAATATAGTCTAAATATTGTTTCAATGATTGCATTATTTTTCACACTGTATTTAGGTGTGGTTCAAGTACAAAATCAAGAATTAGACGTTGTTTATTTAACAAGTATTGTATTAATGATGCTGACGCTTTTTGAACAGGCCATACCTATGAGCAATGTAGCTTACTTTAAAGCGGATACTGACGAAGCTTTCCATGATATTAATGAAGTGATTGCTCATCCTATGAAGCAGGGCGAGGAAGCAATGCATTTAGAAGTTTTACCTACCGAGCCGTTGTACGAGGTTCGAGACCTCAACTTCAAATATTGGAACCAAGCAAGTTATGTATTACAAGATATCCAATTATCAATTGATAAAGGCGAACATGTTGCTATTATTGGACCTTCAGGATCCGGTAAAAGTTCATTATTGCAACTCATGTTAGGTTTGTATCAAAGTGATAAAGGAGAGGTATTATTAAATCATCAAGATATTACAAATATCCTAGATGAAGAAAAATATAGTCAAATCAATGCCCTATTACAAACACAACAGTTATTTGATGGCACAGTGAGAGAGAACTTGTTTACTGAAAAAGATGATGCTGAGCTACGTAACATTTTAGTTGATTTAGGTTTGGGTCATATCGATTTAGATAGAGACATTACCATATCTGGTAATACATTATCAGGTGGTGAAATACAAAGACTTGGAATTGCAAGATTATTATTAAGAGATGCACCGATTTGGATTATGGATGAACCTACTACAGCACTCGACATATATCATACAGATAGCGTAATGGATATCATTCATGCCAAAGCTCAAACCTTAGTTGTTGCAACACATGATTTAAGGTTGCTACCGTATTTTGATAAAATTGTAGTTATGAGTGAAGGGGAAATCGTAGAAACTGGAAGTTATCCATCTCTAATTAAAGCAAGAGGCTATTTATATCAAATGGTTGAGATGAATGTTTCATAAACGAAAAGTTACATTATTTTGCTTATAAGTAAAAAAAATGGAGCTCAAACACATTTGTGTTTGAGCTCTCATTATAAATCAAGTATATTTAATGAATAAATTTTGATAGAAGAACTATCTAATATTTACCATTGCCATTGAAAAATTATTTTGCTTTTTCTTCTGTGAAGGCAGTGATTACTTTTGAAAGTAATCGATTTAGTTCTTTAGATTCATCTGAGCTTAATGAAGATGCTACTGCAACGTCTTGACAAGCTGTATCTAATTCAGGGCGAATTGCTTCGCTCTTATCAGTTAAATGAATGAATACTTCACGTTGATCAATTTCAGAACGCTCGCGTTTGATTAGGTCAACTTGTTCCATTCTTTTAAGTAATGGAGATACAGTACCTGTATCAAGTGCCAATTCAGTAACGACTTTCTTAACATTGACAGGTGAATCAGCCCATAAGATTGTTAAAACTAAAAACTGTGGATAAGTCAGTTTGTATTTCTTAAAGACATTATTTGAGTAATAGCGATTTACTTGTCTTTGAGCATTATACAAACTGAAACAAAGTTGTTCTTTTAAATTAAGTGGTTCAGACATAAAGTTCTCCTCCAGACATTCTATCCGTTTTCTTCTGTATCGGACCTGAATCCGTCTTATGATGTGTGTGTGACACTTCCTCAAAACACTTTTGCACTGTGCCATGCTAAAATGTAGTGTACGTATAAAGTTTAGAAGAAATCTAAAGTTTTATCAAGTAAAAGTTTAATTATACGAATAATTGTACTTTTATGCAGACATTTGTATTAAGAAATGAGTGGTTATATGAAAAAAATTAAAAATCCAAAAACGTCAATTACAATCATAACAGGTTTTTTAGGTAGTGGAAAAACTACTTTTCTCAGTAATTATGTAAAATATTTACTAAGTAATGATGAAAACCCGAGTATCATCGTAAATGAATACGGCAATTTAGATGTAGATAGCCGTGCAATCGGCGATGATATTGAGGTTGCGTCAATATTAAATGGTTGCGTATGTTGTGACTTGCAACAAGATTTAATAAAACAATTAAAACATTTTCTAAACAAAAGTGCAATGCACCACATTATTATTGAAGCGACAGGTATAGCACATCCAATCGAAATTATTGCGGCATGTCAAGATCCTGAAATCATTGCAAACGTTAATCCACCAGTCGTTATTGGCTTAGTTGACGCTCCAAGATTTTTGACCAGAGCCCAATATAGTCATAGTACAACACAATTGATGGAAGAACAATTATCTGCGAGCCATACAGTTGTAGTCAATAAAATGGATTTGATTGATGAAGTAGAGCGGGAACGTATAAATGAAACTTTTGAAATTAATCCATATGCGCCGATCTTCTATACGAGTTATGCAAATTTAGATATGGAACAATTAATTTCAGTGACAAAAAATGAAGGACAAAACATGAAACACCCTACACATCATCATGGGATTAATAGTATGCAATATCAGTTTACTGGACCAATAGATAGGCAACTATTCTATCAATTTATTTTACGGTTGCCAGATAATGTTTTAAGATTAAAGGGATACGTTAAGTTTCGTGATATGCCAAATGATACATATGAATTTCAATATGCGTTTGGTTTGCCAGACTATCAAGTTATCGATGCATCCATGCCTTTAACCATTGTGCTTATTGGCGAACAAATAGATGTTAATCGCATACGCAACCAATTAGACATGCTACAATTCACTTAATTTTTTAAATACTAAAAGGGGTGTTGGTAATATGGATAAAGTAAAGATTAATCAACATGTTTCATTTTCAAAGGTAATACAAGGTTTCTGGAGAGCAAAAGATTGGCAGTGGACGCCACAACAATTAAATCGTTATCTCAATGAATTAGTAGAACGTGGTATTACTACTATGGATCATGCTGATATATATGGTGGATACTCATGTGAAGGCATATTTGGAGAGGCACTGAAATTATCTCCTCAATTACGTGAACAAATGGAGATTGTTACTAAATGTGGCATTGTGTTGCCTTCAGAACGTATACATGGAGCAAACGGTCACCGTTATGATCATAGTAAGCATCATATTCGAACGTCTGTAGATCGTTCTCTGCAAGAGTTGCAAGTAGATCATCTGGATTCACTACTTATTCACAGACCGTCACCTTTAATGGATCCTCAAGAAGTGACTGAAGCAATCACTGCGTTGGTTAATGAAGGGAAAGTGAAATCATTTGGTGTTTCTAATTTTAATAAATCAGAATATGATTTATTGAGCAAACATCTTGTTTCTGATAAGTTGCATATTACATTAAACCAATTAGAAATTTCGCCATATACTATAGATGTACTTGAAAATGGTTTGATGAATCATATGTATAAAGATAATGTTAAAATGATGTCATGGAGTCCTATGGCAGGCGGTAAATTGTTCGATTTAGAAGATGAAAAATCTGTTCGAATTATGGCCGTAATTTCACCCTTGGCACAAAAATATCATGCTAGTGTGAATGGCATTGTCATGGCATGGTTAAATAAACACCCAGCAACAATCATGCCTGTATTAGGTACTCATAAAATAGAACGTATTGACGAAGCAATCGAAGGTTTAGAAGTAACAATTACAGATCAAGAATGGTTTGATATTTATACAGCTTCCCTAGGCCACGATATCCCTTAAAGTACATGTTGAAGGAGCGAAACTCATGAATACACAGAATGAACAACATCAAAGAAATCAACTTAAATTTCAACGTAATTTTATTAATTTCCCGTTTTTAGGATTTGCACTTGTCATCGCAATTTTAAATTTGGCATTCCCTGATATAACTTTAATGATGACACTATTTGGGCTGTTTTTCTTTTATAACGCGGGTATATTATTTGTAGCATTTATAAAGCATTACAAGCGTACTGCATTATTATCATTAATATTAACGGTTTTATCTATGGCATTATTCGCTGCATCACTTTATTTATATGCAGCGGCAAATAATTTATTCTAATTTACAAACATCCAGAGTAATAAATATTATGCATTATCGAACAAAATAGGAGGAAGTAAATGGAACAGTGGATTACACAATTTATGGAGCAATATGGATATTGGGGCATAGGCCTGCTTATCTTTTTAGAAAATATATTTCCACCAATTCCATCTGAAATTATTTTAACATTCGGCGGTTTTATGACCACCCAATCTGGTTTAGGCTATACTGGCGTTTTAGTTACCTCGACAATTGGTTCTGTAGTCGGAGCGATTGTGTTATATGGTATAGGCGCTTGGATTGGTGAACGTAATTTGTACCGTATTGTAGATAAATATGGAAAGATTTTGCGCTTAAAGACGAAAGATTTAGATAAGACAATTCAATGGTTTGAAAAATATGGTTATTGGACAGTCTTTTTCTGTCGCTTTGTTCCTTTATTGAGAAGTTTAATTTCAATACCAGCTGGTTTAACGCGTATGAATATCCCCTTATTCATAATATTTACTACGGTAGGTACTATCATTTGGAACGCAGTGTTAATTTATTTAGGCCAAGCTGTAGGTGGTAATTGGCACACAATTGTTTATTATATGGATATATATTCTCGTATTATTTATATTATATTAGCTATTTTAATTATTTTTGTTATTTGGAAATGGTTCAAACGACAAAGAAAGCAAAAATAAGATTGATATTACCCCTAAATTAAATTTAAGGTTCTTATGATTTAAATAGCGCGATACATAATTTGGATGTTATAATAAATATACAATATGTATTGACGATATAGGGGGATTGCATTATGACAAAGCAAAAAGTTTCGATTATAGGTGCTGGAAATACTGGCGCAACATTAGCTTTTATTGTGGCCCAACGAGAACTCGCAGATGTCGTACTCATAGACCGTCCGGAGAGTGAAAGCCTTGTGAAAGGAAAAGCACTAGATATATTGGAAAGTAGTCCGATATATGGTTTCGACGTTAGTGTAACAGGTTCTATTGATTATGCTGATTCAGCCAACTCTGATGTGGTTGTCATCACTGCCGGTGTGGCACGAAAACCTGGTATGAGTCGTGATGATTTAGTTCAAATCAACGAAGCTGTGATGCATGATGTAACAAAAGAAATTGTAAAACATTCACCCGAATGTAAAATAATCGTACTTACAAATCCTGTAGATGCTATGACTTATTCTGTATTACAAGCCTCTGGATTTCCAAAGGAACGTGTAATCGGACAGTCGGGCGTCTTAGATACAGCTAGATACCAAACATTTATTGCAGAAGCACTCAATGTATCGGTTAAAGATATCAGAGGATTGGTGCTGGGCGGCCATGGCGATACGATGTTACCTTTAATAACATCAACAAATGTAAACGGCGTGTCTCTGAATAAACTTTTGAAAGATTCGCAAATTACACAAATTGTAGAGCGTACGCGAAAAGGTGGCGCAGAAATCGTAGAATTACTTGGAAATGGTTCAGCGTATTATGCACCTGCATCCGCAGTCTATAGTATGGTTGAAGCAATTTTAAAAGATCAGAAACGTTTATTACCAAGTATTGCACTATTAGAGGGAGAATACAGTTTCTCTGATATATGTTTAGGTGTACCAACGATTTTAGGATCTAAAGGTATAGAGCGTATCGTAGAATTACAATTATCTGAAGATGAACAAGCACAATTACAAGTTTCTGCAAACGCAGTTACAGAAGTAAAACAATCACTCAAACAATAAACAATATTGGAATAAACTAGGAAAGATGATTAGAGTTATGAGGCTGAGACAAAATACATGTTTCAGTCTCAATTATTAAATTGGCAGTGGCTGACTGAATTGGAAATGCGCTTATATCAAGCTTTTAAAGAACTACTACTTACAAGTAGTTCTTATGCAAGAGCTTCAGCGATTTCGCTCTTGTATTCTTTTTCTAGGCAGACTTATGGGGCGAGTAGTTAAGGTCAAATTACAACTTTTGATTTATGTATTACCGTCCCGTTTTATTTCAATACAAAAAGAGGGTTGTTAAGTTTCCGTTACGGAAACTTAACAGCCCTTTATTCAACTTAAAGCTATATTTTAGATTTACTTATATTTATAATCAAAATTCAAATTAATTACAATCTAAAAATACAGATGTATAAAGCAACATATTCAAAGAACGTTAGTATATACATGTATTTTAGCCTTAATCTTATTTTTTTAGGTACGTTCCAATTAGGAAAGTGGCGTTCATAATAAAATAATTGTAGATAAAATAATCCAATACCTAAAGGCAGACACATGAGTATGATACTGCGTGTATATGAAAATCCTACATCATGCAATAGATGCCCAATAATTAATTGGAATACGATAAGCACAATAAGCAAAATTATAATGTTAAATGTCATCTTGCACTTCGTACTCCTTTCGCAAATAAAATTAGTAAGCCTTGTAATACTACAAGCAACAGCACAAAGCCTATTGCTTCAAGATTTAAATTTGACCATACTTCATTGATAATGCGAAGCGGTTCATTAATAAGATAGACTGAATGTAAACGCAAGAAACGTCCAATATAAATGCCTAAACCGTTTAAAAACATCATTGCAATGATTATTGTTCTATTTAACCAGAGGTGAGGCGTGAATTTTTCCATTTCTAAAAACATTAAAATTAATAGATACAGTGCAAGTAACACTGCTGATACTAGAAAAGTGAAATATGCCCATTCTACTAATATTAAACCTTGATAGAAATTGAATGTAAATTGATTTAAGTGAATTAAATCTGTAACCATATAAAGTGTGTTAGGCACCATAAATAAGAAAATAAGGGCAAAAATAATAAATAGTGGCCATTCGTATTTATGTACAGGTTTAAATAGATTTAAGAGTAAGCATAGTTCAAATGGCACATATGCTAGAAATAAATTTAAAGTCATAAATTGATAATACTCATTAAAGAAAATAGAAATGATCATTAATATTAGAAATACCGTTCTAGCGATATAACGAGCCTTCATAAATACACCTACTTTCTTTCTGAATAAGCATTTAAATATATTGTAAAAATTACTAAGGATAGTAAATTTATTGAAAAATAAAAAATGCCGATAAAAATCCCAACTTTTAATATTAAAAAGCTAAGGGAAAAATTAACTCGTATTTTTGAATATGAGATTATATAATACATTTTTTAAATGTAAATATCAATGATAATGATGAATTGTTATTAACTAAATGATTTACAGTTGAATAAAATAGAGAATGATTGTAGTTGTTACATATTTTAAAAAAATGATTAAATGAAAGGTTAAATAATTTAAGTTAGGAAGGAAGTAAAGACTGATGAATCACGTATATGTGGAAACTTTTCATCAGTCTTTAATGAGTGGATAGTGCAACTGGTCTGCGTGCTATCCACTGGTCAGTATACAGTTATAAGTTTAATAAATTAAGGCCAATTGCTTCATCATGTTTACGGTTAATATCTAAGTCAGTCATAGTGATTACAATTTCGGCAGTAGCTGAAACGACCGCTTTCGTTAAATGACCGCTAAGTGTTGCGTAAGTATTAGTCCCAAAGGTTGCATGTAAATGCGCAAATGGTTTGGCATCGATGTGAGAAATATTACCTAAAAGACTAATTAATTCTAATGGTTCTTTAAAGGTTTTTTTCTCATAAGTTTTTGTGTCTATGTTATAAAAATTAAGTTCTACATCGTCACAAGCACCGATGCCACTTACTGTACCGAATTTACCGCCTTGCTCTTTAGCTATATCCGTTACTGATTCTACAATGTCTTCGCCTCGTTCTAAAACAAGCACAATTGTCTTTCCGTCAACTTGATATACCATGTGAAACCTCCATTCTTAAAATTGATTACAACTATAGTATACAAGTTCTTTTTTATAGTTTATATAAAAGTGTTTAGATGAACAAAATTTTCTATTGTCTTTTGATGTATTAATGTTATAAAATACTCTAATATTATATATATATATTAAAAGAACATATCATGATATGAATGGTATAAACGAATGGAGTGAGAAACGTGAATAAGCAATTTGTAATTTTATATTTTAATATTTTCTTGGTCTTTTTAGGTATTGGTTTAGTTGTTCCAGTTCTTCCTGTCTATTTGAAAGATTTAGGATTAAAAGGTAGCGATTTAGGGGTTCTTGTTGCCGTCTTTGCATTGGCCCAAATGGTTATCTCGCCATTTGGTGGGACGTTAGCAGATAAATTAGGTAAAAAATTAATTATATGTATTGGGTTAGGGCTCTTTGCTATATCAGAATTCTTGTTTGCCGCTAGTCATACTTTCTCACTCTTAATTGTGTCCAGAATTCTTGGCGGGTTCAGTGCTGGTATGGTTATGCCTGGTGTTACTGGGATGATTGCAGATATTTCAATAGGTAAAGATAAAGCTAAGAATTTTGGTTATATGTCAGCAATTATTAATTCAGGCTTTATTTTAGGACCGGGTCTAGGAGGATTTCTTGCTGAATTTTCTCATAGGCTACCATTTTATGTAGCAGGCTTCAGTGGCTGTTTAGCATTAGTACTTTCTATTATCTTGCTTAAAAATCCTAAAAACGAAACACAAGATGGTTTTACAGTGTATCAACCTGAATTACTTACGAAAATTGATTGGAAAGTCTTTCTTACACCAATTACCTTAACGCTTGTGCTTGCTTTTGGCTTATCAGCATTTGAAACATTGTTCCCGCTATATACAGCAGATAAAGCACATTATTCACCTTTAGATATTTCATTTGCAATTACTGGTGGAGGTATACTAGGTGCTGTATTCCAAGTCTTCTTCTTTGATAAATTTATGAAACATTTTAAAGAACTCACATTTATCAATTATTCGTTGATATATTCAGCAATTGTATTACTCGCTTTGACATTTGTGGATAGTTATTGGTCTATCATGTTAATCAGCTTCATTGTGTTTATTGGTTTTGATATGATTAGACCTGCAATCACGAATTATTTTTCTAATATTGCAGGGGATCGACAAGGTTTTGCAGGCGGTTTAAATTCCACCTTTACGAGTATGGGGAATTTTATAGGACCATTAGTGGCCGGGACGTTATATGATGTTAACTTTGAATATCCTTTATATATGGCAGTTGTAGTAATGATACTTGGTATGTTTGTTATTCTAGTTGAAAAAATGATAAGAACGAGCCTTAAAAGATCATAACTTAAAAAATGATAAATAAAGTAGAACGTACGTAGGCTTATACACGTACGTTCTTTTTAATATATATAATTTGTACGATATAACACTCGTAATATGACATTAAGATTAAATAAAGTCATATTGCGTAATATTAATGTTACAGAGATTACGATTGGTTTAAATTGTGGTCTATATAAGTTTTAAGTTAATAAAATATGCTAATATGTAGGAAATATTAAAAAGTAATGTAAGTAAGGGGATGAACTTGAAAAATTTAATTTTATCAATCATGGCATTCCTTCTTGCTTGTTGTTTATGTTTTCTTTTATTTATAGCTACAAATCAGCAAGCACTAGCAAAAGTTCATGAAACAATTTCTAGTTGTTCAGACAATGATAAACGAACTGAAACTAAAAGTAACGACCATCACAACAGTGATAATACTATTAGTGCAGCAGTAAGAGATGTTGAACAAGAAGAACCTTATAATGCCGAAGCATATGTACCAATAGCTAAAAAAACGACACACAATCTAAAAAATAAGGAAATTGGGAATGCTAATTTACCAAAGTTTTCCGATGCACAAAAAGAAGCACAAACACTTGTGAATAAAGATAATAATGCTGCTAATGCATATAATGATTATGGTATTGATCGTACATGCCAAGGGGCTTATTATTATATTTTTACTTTTGAAAATAAAGAACAACCCAATACTTTTTATAGGGTTACAGTAGATAAAAATAATAAAGCGCACATTTTTGATAAGTCATATCGTGTGAAAGACCAACAAACTTCTAATGCACCTAGTATTTCACCTCAAGAATCCAAAGTAATTGCTGAAAAGTATGCTAAAGATGAGCTCGGTGAGAATGCAGTGCTCAAAAAAGTTAAAACGTCTAAAGAAGGTATGTTTTATACTTTTTATGAGTCTAAGATAGGAAAAGAGTATAAGGTTATAGTAAACAAAGCGGGCGACGTAATCCGTCAACCATCGTTAAATTAAAAGTAGAATAAAAGTCGCGTAAACTGATGTTAAATTGAAGTTGCGTGACTTTTTTATGTTATGAAATCAGTATAAAGCAATAAGTATCAATGTTATGATAATATTATCAATTGAAATGAGTGAGTTCTATATAAACCAGAGTTAAAATATTTTAATGAAAAGGATGAGCATTTTTGAAAAAGATAAAAAAAGCAATCATACCTGCAGCTGGCTTAGGAACAAGGTTTTTACCAGCTACGAAGGCTATGCCAAAAGAAATGTTGCCTATATTAGACAAACCTACAATCCAATACATAGTCGAAGAAGCAGCACGTGCAGGCATCGAAGATATCATTATAGTTACTGGTAAACATAAACGTGCAATTGAAGACCATTTTGATAATCAAAAAGAATTAGAAATGATCTTACAAGACAAAGGAAAAACGGACTTACTAGAAAAAGTTAAATATTCTACAGAACTTGCCAATATATTTTATGTAAGACAAAAAGAACAAAAAGGCTTAGGTCATGCTATTTATTCCGCACGTCAATTTATAGGTGATGAGCCATTTGCTGTGCTTTTAGGCGATGATATTGTTGAATCTGATAATCCAGCGATTAAGCAATTGATAGAAGCTTATGAAGAAACTGGAAAGTCTGTCATCGGTGTACAAGAAGTAGAAGAAGACCAAACGCATCGCTATGGTATTATCGATCCATTAGAAAAATTAGGTAGAAAATATGAAGTGAATCAATTCGTTGAAAAACCAAAACAAGGCACTGCACCGTCTAATTTGGCAATTATGGGTCGCTATGTTCTTACAGCTGATATTTTCGATTATTTAAAAACTCAAAGCAAAGGTGCAGGTGGAGAAATTCAACTTACGGATGCAATTGAAAGATTAAATAAACACGATCAAGTTTATGCTTACGACTTTGAAGGTGATCGATTTGATGTAGGTGAAAAATTAGGTTTTGTGAAAACTACAATTGAATTTGCTTTAAAAGATGAATCTATGCATGAAGAATTAACTCGTTTTATAAAAAACTTAGACTTAGATAAATAAATATTAGATTTTAGATAAAAGTATGATTGATATCAGTTATAACTTAGTGAGCTATTACCAACATATAATATGAGGTGTTGTAATGAAGGAAGTTAAAACAAATGCAATGCGTATGCTCGATCGCTTGAAAATTGAGTATTGCGTCAATACTTACGAGGTATCAGAAAGTCATATGGATGGAAAGACTGTAGCTGAAAAAGTCGGTGTAGATGTAGCACAAGTTTATAAAACACTCGTGTTAGAAAATGCTAAACATGCGCACTTTGTATTTATTATTCCTGTAAATGCCTCTCTTGATATGAAATTAGCAGCGCAAGCAGTTAATGAAAAGAAATTACATTTAATGCCACTTGACGATTTAAAAAAAGTGACTGGCTACGTCCGTGGCGGCTGTTCCCCAATTGGTATGAAACGTCAATTCCTAACAATTATTGATCGACAAGTTGAAGAGATGGAGGCTATCTATGTAAGTGGTGGAGCACGTGGTACACAAATTAAAATAAATGTAGCGCATTTAATTAGAACAACACGAGCAAAAGTTAAAAAAGTGACGCATGATGAACATAATTGAATATCATTAAGCTAATGACCATAAAGTAACGGATTATTTCCTGCTTTATGGTTTTTTTGTTTTATAAAATAAATAAAAACTGATTTTATTTTTAAAGCAGATAGCTAAATGAAGAGATTTTGAAAAGAATGTGTCATATTTTTGATTGTTTTTGATTGATTTTGGTAAATAATGATTGAAAAATGAAAACGGAAACATTATAATAGTGTTGAGATGAGGTGAAGCGATGATCACGGAAAAACGCCACGAGTTAATATTGGCTGAATTGTCACAAAAAGACTTTTTAACACTACAAGAACTGATTGATCGAACAGGTAGTAGTGCCTCAACAGTTCGTCGCGATTTATCAAAATTGCAACAAATGGGAAAGTTAAAAAGAATACATGGCGGCGCAAAGCTAAATCAATCATCTTTATTAGAACCTAATTTGGCTGATAAAAGAAGTACCAATCTAAGAGAAAAACAAGAAATTGGGAGATTAGCAGCGAGCCAAATAGACGATGACGATTGTGTGTTTTTAGATGCGGGTTCAACAACTTTAGAAATGATTCCATATATTAATGCAAATGACATTATTGTAGTAACAAATGGTTTAACGCACGTAGAAGAATTACTAAAACGAGGTATTAGAACACTCATTCTTGGTGGAGAAGTTAAAGCAACAACATTTGCGACAGTAGGTGCGAGTGCATTGAAGACGCTGAATCGTTATCGTTTTGATAAAGTGTTTCTCGGTATGAACGGTATTGACGTGAAATATGGACTGACTACACCAGATGAACAAGAAGCAATCATAAAGCACCATGCTATGGAATTAGGAACGCAAGTTTATGTATTAGTAGACCATGCTAAATATGAAAAAGTATATTTCGCACATGTGCCTTTACTAGAGAATGTGGCCTTAGTCACTTCTGAAAAAGCGATGCAAGGCGTGACTTTTCAATATTATGCTGAAAAATATAATTTTATTGGAGGAACATTATGATTTATACAGTAACTTTTAATCCTTCTATTGATTACATTATGTTTTCAAATGAATTTGAACTTAATGGGTTAAACAGAGCAACTGAAACAAATAAATTTGCAGGTGGTAAGGGCATAAACGTTTCAAGAGTTTTGAAAACATTAGGTGTCCAATCTACAGCGTTAGGTTTTACTGGTGGATTTCCAGGTCGATTTATTGAAGAAACATTAAAACAAGCAGAAATTAATACAGATTTTGTACATGTTGATGAAGATACACGTATTAATGTCAAATTGAAAACAGGTAATGAAACTGAAATTAATGCACCAGGACCTAATATCACTAAGGTGCAATTTGAAGCCTTATTAACACAAATCAGAGATACTTCAGAACACGACATAGTTATTGTTGCGGGTAGTATTCCTAAAAGTGTACCTGCTAACGCATACGAACAAATTGCGGAAATCACGCAAGATACAGGCGCGAAACTTGTCGTTGATGCTGAAAAAGAACTCGTTGAATCCGTTTTAAAATATCACCCATTATTTATCAAACCAAATAAAGATGAATTAGAAGTGATGTTCGATACGACCATCACTTCAGATAAAGAGGTAATGAGGTATGGACGTGAAATTTTGAAAATGGGTGCCACTTCAGTCATTATCTCTCTTGGTGGAGATGGAGCTGTATATGTAGACGAGCAACAAAGTTATAAAGCACTTGTACCAAATGGACAAGTAGTAAATACAGTGGGATCAGGTGATAGTACTGTAGCGGGGATGGTTGCAGGATTGAATTCTGGTTTATCTATTAAAGAAGCATTTAAACAGGCTGTATCGGCTGGGACGGCAACAGCATTTAACGATGACTTAGCAACGAGAGCATCTATTGAAAATATTAAATCACAAGTAATGATTACAACATTAGGTGGGAGTGAATAAGATGAGAATAACTGAGTTATTAACAAAAGATACAATTGCAATGGACCTTTCTTCAACAGAGAAAAACGGTGTTATTGATGAGTTAGTGAAGCAGCTTGATAAAGCTGGAAAACTCAATGATATAACAACTTTTAAAGAAGCGATTCATAATCGTGAATCTCAAAGTACTACAGGTATTGGTGAAGGCATCGCGATACCTCATGCAAAAGTAGCTGCAGTAGACACACCGGCGATTGCATTTGGTAAATCCAAAACAGGTGTTGATTATCAAAGTTTGGATATGCAACCTGCACATTTATTCTTTATGATTGCAGCGCCAGAAGGTGGAGCACAAACACATTTAGATGCATTAGCTAAACTATCAGGTATTTTAATGGATGAAAAAGTGCGGGAAGATTTACTTCATGCAAATTCTCCACAAGAAGTGCTTCAAATTATAGATACAGCAGATGATGAAGCAACTGAAGAAGAGGAAGCAGAAGCACAAGCAGCTGCGACAACGTCAGCAACAGATTCAGATGAACCCTATATCTTAGCTGTTACAGCATGTCCGACAGGCATCGCACATACTTACATGGCTCGTGATGCTTTGAAAAAGCAAGCTGAAAAAATGAACGTAAAAATAAAAGTTGAAACGAATGGTTCAGGCGGCATTAAAAATCACATTACTGATGAAGATATTCGTCGCGCAACTGGTGTCATTGTTGCAGCAGATGTAAATGTGGAAACAGACCGTTTTGATGGTAAAAATGTTGTAGAAATACCAGTTGCAGATGGTATTAAACGCCCTGAAGAACTGATTAATATAGCACAAGATACTTCTCGTAAACCATTTGTAGCCAAAGGCAATTATAAAGCATCAAATCAGTCTGGAAGTAATGAAAAACAAGGCTTTGGTAAAACAATTTATAAACACTTAATGAATGGTGTTTCCAATATGTTACCGCTTGTTATTGCCGGTGGTATTTTAATGGCAATCGCCTACTTATTTGGACCAAACTCGTATGATCCAAATAGTTCTGAGTATAATGCATTTGCTGAACAATTATGGAATATTGGTAATCAGAGTGCCTTTGCGTTAATTATCCCAATTCTCGCTGGTTATATCGCGCGTAGTATTGCAGATAAACCAGGTTTTGCAGCTGGTTTAGTTGGTGGTATGTTAGCAATTTCAGGTGATGCAGGGTTTATCGGAGGTATTCTTGCAGGTTTCTTAGCAGGTTATTTAACACAAGGTATTAAGAAACTTTCAAGCGGTTTACCTCAATCATTAGAAGGTTTGAAACCTACATTAATTTTCCCAGTATTATCAGTAACAATCACAGGTTTAGTAATGGTTTATGTATTAAACCCTCCAGCGTCGTGGTTGAATAATTTACTACTTAATGGTTTAGAAGGTTTATCAGGAACGAATATTATGCTCTTAGGATTAGTCATTGGTGCAATGATGGCTATCGATATGGGTGGACCATTTAATAAAGCAGCATATGTATTTGCGACTGCTGCGTTAACAGAAGGCAATGCTGCACCAATTACAGCAGCAATGATTGGTGGTATGGTACCTCCAATCGCAATTGCGACAGCGATGTTGATTTTCCGCAAGAAATTCACTAAAGAACAAAAAGGCTCTATCGCACCAAACTATGTAATGGGGTTATCTTTCATTACAGAAGGTGCAATTCCATTTGCAGCAGCTGATCCACTAAGAGTCATTCCATCAATGATGGTAGGTTCAGGGGTTGCAGGTGCAATCGCGTTAGGACTAGGTTCTTCAATTCAAGCACCACATGGTGGTATCTTTGTTATAGTAGGTACTGATTTCAGCCACGTGATACAATCACTCATTGCGATTATTATAGGATCTATCGTAGGAGCAATCATTTATGGTTTGTTAAAACCAAAAGTGACAGAAGAAGAAATACAAAGTTCTTAAGTTATAGCGAACTAATGCATCAAGCTTTAGAAATTGAATAAACATAGAAAAACCAGTAGAAGCTCACAAGTTAATGAGTATTTCTACTGGTTTTTGTTTATATGTGATACTGAAATTCAAAAACTTTTGAATATAATAAAGGACTTAAGTTTGGTAAAATGAAAACGAAGTGCTGAAATAGACACATAGCGTAAAACAAAGAAAAGAAGGTAGAGAAAATGGCTGAATATGTGATTGAAAATGGGAGAATTTATACTGAAGAAGAACTAATAGAGCGAGGATATCTTATAGTTAAGGACGATAAAATTACTGACATAGGCAAAGGGGATTATGAAGGTGCGTTAACAACTTATGATGCTCAAGGTCAGCATGTTTTACCAGGTTTTATAGATATTCATATGCATGGTGGCTATGGAGAAGATGCAATGGATGCATCATATGAAGGATTGAAACATTTAGCAGAATCACTATTATCTGAAGGAACGACAAGTTTCTTAGCCACAACAATGACACAGTCTGATGAGAATATTACAAAAGCATTAGAAAACATCATTGAATATCAGAAACAACAAGACATTTTAAAAGCAGCTGACATCGTAGGCATACATTTGGAAGGACCATTTATTTCTGAACATAAAGTAGGAGCACAAAATCCAGCCTATGTACAAAGACCGTCTATAGAGAAAGTACAACAATTTCAAAAAACAGCGAACAACCAAATTAAAGTGATTACATTTGCACCTGAGGTTGAAGGTGCTCATGAAACATTAGAAGCGTTACATAATCAAATACGTTTCTCTATTGGTCATACGGTTGCAACTTTTGATGAGACAAATGAAGCGGTAGCACGTGGGGCTAAACATGTGACGCATTTATATAATGCTGGAACACCATTCGAGCATAGAGAACCAGGTGTTTTTGGTGCGGCATGGACAAATGATAGCTTAAGTACTGAACTTATCGTGGACGGTATTCATTCACACCCTACAGCGATTCAAATTGCTTATAAACAAAAGGGAAACACACGCTTTTTCTTAATTACTGATGCAATGAGAGCGAAAGGTATGCCAGATGGTGAATATGATTTAGGTGGTCAAAATGTTATTGTAAAAGGTTCTGAAGCTCGGTTAGCATCTGGGGCACTGGCAGGTAGCATACTGAAAATGAATGAAGGACTGAAAAATCTAATACAATACACAGGTGATACACTAAATAATTTATGGCGTGTAACTAGTTTAAATCAAGCAATTGCATTAAATATCGAATCGCAAAAAGGAAGTTTGAAGGTTGGGAAAGACGCAGACATCGTTATTGTAGATGATGAAATTACAGTTCAAACTACTATAAAAGCAGGCGCAATACACAAATTTTCTTAATAACAAGCTTGAATTCAACTCATTTTAAAACGTGTTATGTAAAGTGTAAATTGAATCAAAAAGTTGACGCGACTTAAAATTTGCGTTTAAATGTTAAGTTAGAGAAATAAAATTTCATACGTACAAATTACATGATGACTTAACATTATGATAAAATAGAAGAAATGCGTATTTTTCGGGAGGTGTCACCAATGGGAAGGATTTAGTATATAACATGAAAATGCAACATAGCAATAAATCTTATGTACGGTCATCTATTGTGACACGATATTTGGAGGTGAATCCCTAGAAATAGGGAACTAATTGGAAACTGTGACCATAATAAATTTAGTAATATTTGCTTTTTTAATAGCATTAACAACGGTATTCGTAGGATCGGAATTTGCATTAGTGAAGGTCCGAGCGACAAGAATTGAACAACTTGTTGCAGAAGGTAATAGTAGTGCACGTATAGTAAAAAAAATGATTAAAAACTTGGACTACTATTTATCAGCATGTCAACTAGGTATTACGGTGACATCTTTAGGATTAGGTTGGTTAGGTGAACCGACATTTAGTAAATTACTGCATCCACTATTTGAAGCAATTAATTTACCTGAAGCGTTAACGACGACAGTTTCATTTATTGTCGCATTTATCATTGTGACATATTTACATGTAGTACTCGGCGAATTGGCTCCAAAAACTTTGGCCATTCAACATACAGAGAAAATGGCATTAATATACGCTAGACCATTGTATTATTTTGGGGCTATTATGAAACCGTTGATATGGTTGATGAATGGTTCTGCAAGAATGATTATACGTATGTTCGGTGTAGATCCAGATGCGAATAATGATGCAATGTCAGAAGAAGAAATAAAAATTATAATAAACAATAGTTATAACGGTGGAGAAATAAACCAAACAGAATTGGCTTATATGCAAAATATCTTCTCCTTTGATGAGAGACAAGCCAAAGATATCATGGTGCCACGTACACAAATGGCTACATTGAATGAACCGTTTAATGTAAATGAACTGTTAGACACGATTAAAGAACATCAATTCACACGTTACCCGATTACAGAAGATGGGGACAAAGACCATGTGAAAGGTTTTCTTAATGTAAAAGAGTTTTTAACAGAATACGCTTCAGGTAAACCTATTAAAGTAGGTAATTACGTTCATGATTTACCAATGATTTCTGAAACGACACGTATAAGTGATGCGTTAGTACGTATGCAACGTGAACATGTTCATATCAGTTTGATTATTGATGAATATGGTGGTACGGCAGGTATCTTAACGATGGAAGATATCTTAGAAGAAATCGTTGGTGAAATTCGTGATGAATTTGATGACGATGAAGTAAACGATGTTGTAAAAGTAACGGACAGCAGATATCAAATTAGTGGTCGTGTATTATTAGACGATTTAAATGATGAGCTCGGCATTGAATTTGCTGATTCTGAAGACATTGATACAATCGGTGGTTGGTTGCAAGCACATAATACAAACTTACAACAAAACGATTATGTCGATACGGAATATGATCGTTGGATCATGTCTGAAGTCGATAACCATCAAATCATTACTGTTTTATTAGAAGTTGAATACAATGCAACACGTCCAACGCCTGAAAATAAGGAAGACGATGAAGATAACGATTAATCATTGTCTTATACATTTAAAGCTATCGATAAATTCTCTGAATTTGTCGATAGCTTTTTTGTATCTTTTTCACATAAATCGGCTCAAATCACTGTCATTATATGAACATAATAGTAGTGTGTTGATATTGAAATAAATATGCGTGATTCATGTATTACGTATTGCTATAATGAGCAGAGTATAACGATATATCTTTAAAATAATTTCAACTTAGTTGAAGGGGGATTAAATCATGTTAGAAGACGTGTATTATTTAAATAATGGTTATCCAATGCCGAGAGTGGGTCTTGGAGTATATAAAATTACAGATGAAGAAATGGAACCTGCAGTCACAGCCGCCATAGAAGCGGGCTATCGTGCATTTGATACTGCTTATTTTTATAAAAATGAAATAGCATTAGGTAATGCATTAAAACAATCTGAGATACCACGTGAAGATTTATTTCTTACATCAAAAATTTGGAATGATTATCAAGGTTATGACAATACAATCAATTTTTTTACAAAATCAATAGAAAACTTAGGTACTGATTATTTAGATTTATTTTTAATACACTGGCCATGTGAAGCGGATGGTTTATTTGTTGAAACTTATAAAGCCATGGAAAAATTATATGAAGAGGGCAAAGTTCGTGCAATAGGTGTTTGTAACTTTAATGCGCACCATTTAGAAAAATTAATGTCGCAAACTGACATTGTACCTGCTGTGAATCAAATAGAGGTGCATCCATATTTCAATCAACATGAACTACAAACTTTTTGTGATAAGCATGATATCGCTGTGACAGCATGGATGCCACTGATGAGAAATAGAGGTTTATTAGAACATGAATTGATCACAGAGATGGCAAGCCGTTATGGTAAAACGCCAGCCCAAATTGTATTACGTTGGCATTTGTCACATGATCGCTTAATTATTCCGAAATCAAAAACACCAGAACGCATTAAAGAAAACTATGATATTTTCGACTTTAATTTGGAATTGACAGACATCGCTGAGATAGATCGTTTGAATTGTGATAATCGTCAAGGAAATGATCCAGATAAAGTACGTATAGGTAGTTTAAAATAAGAATTGATAACACAACCCAGGACGTAAATCTTACAAGCTTAAATAGAAAGCATCAATCTATTAGTTTTTTTAATAGATTGGTGCTTTTAATTTAAGAATTTTAAATTTTTTAAAAGTGCATGTTTATCTGTTTTTTTATAATAAGGCTCGAACTTGTAGTCTCTGAACCCCTACTATGCATTGGTTATCAGCACTTAAAACAAACGATGTGTTTATAAATGTATAAAAATAAGAAGGTTTCAAATAGTTCTAGTAGCGATAATAAAGGGTTTTGTTTCCAAATTCATCAAATAGTTGATAGACTAAAGTTACAAATTATAACTTTTAATAATTTTAATACCGAACAATATTAGTAACCACATTTAAATTTCAAGGTGTTATCTTATTTTGTAACGCTTAAATCATTTTGCTCTGTTTTTTTAAGATGTATTTAACTTAAATGACTAGATATTTTTAAAAAATAAGTTGCCTAAGTTAAGTTTGAGCAATGAATATTAAGGCTATATAAAGATTGTGTAAATCTAATTGGTTAGTATAGCAATATAGTGATAAAAATTGATAAAGTGAAATTGAAGTAATTGAAATGAAGGTGTTTAATATGCAAATAAGAGTTATAGTACCCTGTTATAATGAAGGTGAAGTAGTATTAAAGACTTATCAACGTTTGACTGAAATATTATCAAAAGATAGTCAATATCATCAATATGACTATGATTTACTATTTGTAGATGATGGTAGTAAAGATCAAACAATAAAATTTATTCAAGATGTAGCGACTAAAGATGATCATGTGAAATTTATTTCGTTTAGTCGTAATTTTGGAAAAGAGTCTGCAATGATTGCAGGTTTCCAAAATAGTAAAGATTGTGACGCAGCAATTATGATAGATGCTGATCTACAACACCCGCCTGAATTAATACCCCAAATGATTGCTGGCTATATGGACGGTTATGATCAAGTTGTTGCGAAGCGTGACAGAAAGAACGAAAAACCAGCTAGAAAATTTATGACAAAATTGTATTACAAAATGATTAATCATTTTGTAGAGGATATTAAATTGGAAGATGGTGTCGGTGATTTCAGATTACTGAGTCAACGTGCAGTGCATTCATTGACCGAATTAGATGAATACAACCGCTTTTCAAAAGGGCTATATGAATGGATTGGATATAACACTAAAGTGTTTACTTATGAAAACGTAGAAAGAGAAGACGGAGAATCTAAATGGTCATTCGGTAAATTATTAAATTACGGTATAGATGGCTTGATATCCTTTAACAACAAACCCTTACGAGCAATGATTTATCTTGGTTTTATTGTGTTCTTTATCAGTTTGTTGTATATCGGTTATAGTTTTGCAGGCATTGTGTTTAATGGCATTGAAACACCAGGCTATTTCTCCACTATTGCTGCGATATTACTACTAGGTGGTATACAAATGATTTCAATTGGAATCGTTGGAGAATATATTGGACGCATTTATTACGAGGTCAAACAACGCCCGAAATATATTGTACAGGCATCGAACTTAAATTGCTCGAGTCAAAAAGTAGAGCGTAGCTTTGAAGAAGATATGAATGAGCGTTTCAAACAACATAATCAAAATTATGAAAGTAAGGTTAAAAAAGACGAAGAAGAGAAAAAGCTTGTTAAAAGCAGATAATAATTATAAAAATTTGGGTTGTTATAGAGTGTCAACAAAGTCTCCGACTTTGTTGGCATTTTTTTGTACGCGTTTTACTGAGAGCACAGCTTTAGCCTTTAGTCTTCGGCTAGTACTTTATTAATTCGTCAGGAGTTGATTCAAATCAATACCATTTTCAATAAGAATTAAATAATAAAATTGAGGAACAAAGATTGACTCAAGGGGATACATAGCTATAAAAAAATAAACCAAATGCTGCAAAGGCATTTGGCTTATTTCCTTGATTTAAATTATTAATGTTTTAGATTAGTAATTTTACTTTTTGCTTTTTGCTTTTATTTTTTACGTAACTTACCGAAAATAAATGAAACAATTGCTACTAGAATGATTGTCCCGATAAGTGCTGGGAATATCGCGATGCCACCTAAATGCCAACCCCAATCACCAAGTAACCAAGAGCCTAGCGCTGAACCTACAATACCAGCGATAATATTACCTAAAATACCACCTGGTATATCTTTACCTACGATACCACCAGCTATCCAACCGATTAAACCACCGACTATTAACATAAGTATAAAGCCCATATTGATTTGCCTCCTTTATTATTCGTTCGACTTCTAATCTATACCACGAAATATAAAAGGTTAATCATTTATGTGAAGAAAATATATTCTGCCATAATAAGAATGATATAAACAATAAATGAATAATTATAAAAGCATACCAATAAGGCGTTAATAGCGTCATTACTGATGACGATGCAATAATTAATATTTGACCGACAAAGATAGGGCGTCGAATACGATTCATAAATTTAAGTTGTTCTTTTTCCTTTGGTTGAAATGTGCTATAAAAAAGCATGATAGCGCCTATGATAAAAATAGCTGGGGCTAAATAAGGAATAGACATATAAAATGAATCATGACTTGTACTATAAGTAAGTATTAATGATGTACTCATTATAATAGTAAGCACAACCGCAATGAATTTTTGGTCTGTTATAACGTATACAGTTACTTTTCTATTTATATACAATTGTAATATGGTCCAAATGATGAGTTGCGCACTTGTATAAAATGCGATGTAGTCATATTCACCGACGAGAAATAAATTGATGAGACCATTTACAGATAAAGCAATGAGTATAGAGCTAAACTTAAGTTGTTTGAAATTCTGACGATATAAACCAATTCCGAGAATAATTAATACCGCAGCTATATTTATAATTATATTTATTAGCATGTTGCTCTCCTAACCTAGATACTTCACTGCAACATTATACCAATTAATATTACGTTAATCATTTAATAACAATTAATTATTTAAATTTACATAAAAATATTAGGTTAAATAGAAATAATTTTTTTCCCTTTTATATATTAGCAGTGATAGTTATCCTAACGATTTAAAGCCACTAAAAATAGTGACACCGTTATACGGATAAGAAGCATTATACAACGTATCGGACGAAATACTCAATTTAAACACCTTTTTTATTACTCCATAGTAATGTATGTAGCTGTGGTAAGACATAAACATTATTCATATCACTACTTGTCATGACACGGTCGACGAGTGTTTCATATAATGATAATAACTTTTCGGTATGTGATTCGACGTAATCACCATCTAGGTAGGGATTACCTACTTGTAAATAAAAAGGAATCGTAGGGTATCTATGGTGTATCATTTTAGCAAAATCGTAATCCTGGTCATCAAATACTACAACTTTTAAATTTAAAGAAGCAGGTATACAATTTTCGATAACATCATCTAATATTGGTAGATTAGGTTTCATTTTTGAGCTTGGGGGTTTCGGACTAATAGTTAAGTCATCAATTTGTGTCATCCAAGGTTGGAATTTACTCCCCTGTGTTTCTAATGCGCTATAAATGTTTTTAGTTTCAAAAAGATCGACTAAATCCTGAATGCCTTTAATCAGAGCAGGGTTACCTCCAGAAATTGTGACGTGATTAAATGATTCACCAGCAATTTCATAAAGTGAGTCGTATATTTCCTCAGCGGTCATCATGCGTATATCTTCTTTAGCACTACCATCCCAAGTGAAGCTTGAATCACACCAACTACAACGATAATCGCAACCAGCTGTACGAACAAACATCGTTTTTCGTCCAATCACACGGCCTTCACCTTGAATTGTTGGACCGAAGATTTCTAAAACAGGAATTTTACTCATATTTAGACTCCTTTGGTCTATAGACAACATAACTCGTAGGTGTTTCTCTAACATAAACTTGTAAACATTTAGGCTGGTTGTCTCGTTCATTTAATGAAGCTTGCACCATTTCATAAACTGTCTGTGCAACGATTTCGGTTGATGGACTTTTACCTTTGAATTGAGGTAAATCATTGAGTAAATGGTGGTCGAATTGGTCATGAACTAATTTTTTTAAGTCACTAAAATTTACTAAAAAACCATTATGATCTAATGTATCGCCACCAATTGTTAAATTTACGAAGTAGGTGTGACCATGTGTACGCATACATTTTCCAGCATCTTCACTAGGAATATAATGGGCTGCAGAAAAGTTGAAGTCTTTATTAAGCTCAAAGCTGTAAGGATGTTGAACGCTAGGATAATTTTGTTGGAACATGTTATTCAGCTCCTTTTTCTTTTAGATAAGCGTCTAAACCTCGTGCTCTTAATTCACAAGCAGGACATTCTCCACAACCTTCACCGACAATGCCATTGTAGCAAGTGAGCGTATTGTATCTAATATAGTCTAGTACGCCAAGTTCATCACTTAGTGCCCAAGTTTCTTTTTTATCTAACCACATTAATGGTGTGTGTATAACGAAATCTTTATCCATAGATAGCGATAAAGTAACATTCATTGATTTAATAAAACTATCTCTACAGTCAGGGTATCCAGAGAAATCAGTTTCACAAACGCCAGTAATAATATGTTTTGCATTTGTTTGATATGCGAGCGCACCTGCAAATGATAAGAATAAAAGATTTCTGGCCGGTACAAACGTATTTGGCACGCCGTCTTCGCCAACTTCAATATCCATATCATGCTGTGTTAATGCGTTTGGTGTAAGTTGAGAAAGTAAAGACATATCTAATATGTGATGTTTTACATTTTGTGCTTCAGCAATTTGCTTAGCTACTTTAATTTCTGTATCGTGTCTTTGACCATATTCAAATGTTACTAATTCGACATCGGCATAATGTTGCTTTGCCCAAAATAGGCAAGTTGTGCTATCTTGTCCTCCACTGAAAACGACGATGGCTTTATTACTGCTTAAAGATTGTTGCGTCATATATCTTGCACTCCTTAATAATGTCATA
This sequence comes from Staphylococcus equorum, assembly GCF_001747895.1. Lineage (GTDB taxonomy): Bacteria > Bacillota > Bacilli > Staphylococcales > Staphylococcaceae > Staphylococcus > Staphylococcus equorum_A. Next base: position 135,967 of record NZ_LNNB01000008.1, read on the forward strand.
CTAGCTTTTACTCAATTTCGCTATGACACCATAAAAAAACGCCTATCCTTATAAAAAAGATAGACGTTGTTTACGTGTCTAGTTTTTTATAGAGGGTGTCAGCTAGGAACCTCTTTATATTCATTTATACGGTGATAAGAATAATACATTTAAACTGTAAAATCAAGGTGAGATTTGGGATAATGAGTATAATAGATAGTGAAAGATACATAAAGAGGTGATGAAATGATACTAATCATTGATAATAAAGATTCATTTACATACAATATTGTAGACTATATTAAGCAAAGTTTCAGTGGATCAGTTAATGTGGTAGATGTTGAAGAAGTTTCTATTGAGCAGATTACGCAAACTTCTCCTGATGCTATCGTTATTTCTCCAGGACCAGGATCACCTGATGATTATCCTATATTAAATGAGGTTATAAAAGTTTTTTTAGAACAAATTCCAATTCTAGGTGTATGTCTAGGATTTCAACAATTAGTGACTTATTTTGGCGGAGATATTATAAAAGGTTATAAACCGATTCATGGTCACACAACTCAAATTCAACATGATAATAGTGGTATTTTTAAAGGTTTAGCCGATACATTTTATGTTATGCGATACCATTCTTTGATTGCTGATACTGAGACATTTCCAAAAACATTAAAAATTACAGCAACGAATCAAGAAGGTATCATTATGGCATGTGCACACCAAACATTACCTGTTTATGGTGTACAGTACCATCCTGAATCTATCCTGAGTGAATGTGGCATTGAACAAATAAAATTATTTATAGAAATCGTGGAGGGTGCTCATGCAAATACAATTTAATTATCGCTATTTATTAGACGAATCAGAATATGAAACCCACGAATACCAATTTACGCAGTGTAAAGATAAATCAATCGCATATCACTTAGACGAAGTAGGCAGTGTTATACAATTTGCAGAAATGCATCAACACCAAGGTGGTTATGTAGCATTGTATTTACCCTATGAAGCGGCACCTTTTTTTAATGAACAAATGGCTACAGTACAAATAAAGGATGAATATGTTTTTGCTGCTGCTTATGTTTTCGACAAAAAGGAAGATATAACATTAACTGACAAAAAAGAACAATACATACCAAAATGTGATTTTAAATTTCAATTAAATAAATCCCAATTAATCACCCATATTAAAGCAGTTCAATCCGCAATTATTGAAGGTAATACATATCAAGTGAATTATACGACACGTTTGACTGATGATATACATTATCCGATTGCTACATTATATGAAGTGTTACAGCGTCAAAATCATGGCTTTTATTCTGCTTTAATAGATACAGATGAAGTACAGTTAGCTTCACTTTCACCAGAATTATTTTTCCAACGTGGACCGTTTGAAAATCGGAACGATGTATTATTAAGTAAACCCATGAAAGGCACTATAGCTAGAGGGCATTCTGAAACGCAAGACCAGCAAAATTTACATACGTTAATGTATTCAGCTAAAGATAAAGCGGAAAATGTCATGATCGTGGACTTGTTACGAAATGATATTAGCCGTATTGCAGAGACAGGAACTGTAAAAGTCTATAAACCATTTCATATAGAACGCTACAGCACTGTATTTCAAATGACGTCGATGGTCACAGGGTCTTTACCTCAAGAGACTAAACTCATGCACATTTTAAAAGCATTATTTCCGTGCGGTTCTATTACAGGAGCACCAAAAATCAATACCATGAAATATATTAAAAAGTTAGAGCAAACTCCGAGAAATGGTTATTGTGGTACAGTTGCCTTGCTGTTGCCAGACGGAAAATCTATTTTCAATGTGCCTATTCGAACGATCCAATATATAGATGACCAAGCTATATATGGCGTAGGCGCAGGTATTACCATAGACTCTAATCCTGAAGATGAAGTGCAAGAATTTAAGGATAAAACAAAAATACTGGAGAGATTATAATGCAGTTATTTGAAACGATGCGTTTGGAAGAAGGTAAGTTTCCGCGCTTGCCTTATCACAAAAAACGAATAAAACAGTCTGCTGAGCAACTTAAATTTGACTTGGATGAAGCGAAATGGAATCAGTTAATTGAAATGTTAATGAATGACTATCCTAAAGGTGCGTATCGTATAAAAATATTATTAGATCAAGATGGATCACTAGATTATGTTGTTGCAGCATTATCTGATAAAAATAAATTTACAGCAAAATTACTACCTTTAGCAGATAATGTAAATAAACCCGAATTAATAAATAAAACAACCGATAGAAAACATTTATCACATAATCATCAGACTGACCTAGTGTTGTTATATGATTCTAATGGAAAATTATTAGAATTCGATATTGGAAATCTCATGATAAAAGAAGGTGGATGCTATTATACGCCTCTATATAATGAAGATTTCTTACGTGGCTGTATGAGACAATCACTTATAGATGATGGGAAAGTATCGCAAAAAAACTACAATATAAATGATTTTAAAGATAAAATATTGAAAAACCAGATACAGGTTTTTCTTATAAATAGTTTGCGAGAGGTTGCCGAGGTTGAAATTTATCTATAGAATATAGAAAGTATAAACATTGAGTTTGCCATGAATTCAGAGATGGTGAACATTATAGAAAACCGACAACGTGAAAATATGAGAGTTGTGACAAATTAGCCTTTGATTTGCATACGCATGATAAGGCGTATCATAGTATTAAATCCAGTGATACACAGGCAATCCTAATAGACTATAGACAAGGGTGCACTTAAATAATTACGTAATAAATTATAAACAGCGAGTGAGGCATAACGATGATATTGGTTTGGATACTGACAATGATTTTAATAACCTTGCTTTCAAAATGGTATGTAAACCGTTTGCTGAAAAAACAACAGATTTATATTGCAAGATTCGTAATTACAATCTCTTGCATGATTCAATTTGTAGTAGTCTATTTTCTAGTGAAAGCACTTGTGGGTTATTTGGTACAAGGATTAAATGTGTTTTATCGTTAGTAAGAATATAAGAGGTGAGCCTATGAAAATATATAGCCAGGGAGACCAAGCAATTGTAGTTTCTATTGAAAAAGAAGTCTCTAAGGATTTAACAGAAGATTTATTAGCATTAAAAACGTATTTATTAGAAAAAGACTATCCTTTTATAACCGAAATTGTACCTACTGAATCAGATATGATGATTTGTTATGATGCGCGAGATATGATCAAACACTACAATATTAAATCACCATTTTTATATATGAATGCATTAATGCAAACCGTGCAATTAGAGATTAAACACGAAGCGCAAGAGATTGAGCCAATGGAAATTCCAGTTATTTATGGTGGAGAATTTGGTCCTGATTTAGCGGCTTTATTAACGCATTACAAATTAGATTTTGAAAAATTTGTGAAGCTACATACTAAACATACGTATTTTGTCTCAATGATGGGTTTTACACCTGGATTTCCTTATCTTACCGGAATGGATAAGCGCCTGTTTGTTAATCACACAGGTGGCAAAAAAACGTTTATTCCAGCAGGTTCTGTCGTTATAGAAGGGAAAAAGACAGGTATTACTACAATAGATACCTATGGCGATTGGTTAGTCATTGGCTACACACCCATTCGCTTATTTGACCCAGAAGAAACTGATTTTACTAAGCTGAAATTAGGCGATAATGTTACATTTAACGCAATAACAGAAGAAACGCTGGATTTAGGAGGCTTCGAACCATGTCAATCATAATAGAAGGTGAAGGATTATTCTCAAGTTTCCAAGATTTTGGGCGTAAAGGCTATGAGCACAACGGCGTTATTCCTGGCGGCGCACTAGATCCGTTATCCCATGAAATAGCGAACAGACTCGTTGCAAATGATAAACGTGAAGCTACGTTAGAGATGACAAATAGAATGTCGAGCATTCGCTTTACTGAATCAACATTGATTGCATTAAGTGGTGGTAGTTTTAAAGCTAAAACAGAACATATGAAAGTATTACCAAATAAGTTGTACTTAATGGAAAAAGGGGACGTACTTGTATTTACAGAGACAAATCGCACATCTAGAGTATATTTAGCAATCGGTGGTGGTTTGGAATTAGATGAGTGGTTAGGTTCAACCTCAACTGACTTTAAAGTGAAAATTGGCGGTTTTCATGGACGTAAATTGCAAAAAGGTGACGAAATTAATATGAAACGTGACTATACTGAACGCCACCTTAAATTGTTTGAAAATCTAGAAGAAAAACATCAAACAGACTGGGGCATTGATGGTTACGCACTTTCCTTTAATTATATGTCAGATGTTTTTCATGTCATAAAAAATAAAGGGACAGAAGACTTTGAACAAGAAGCACTAAGTCACTTTACGCTTGGAGAATATAAAGTTACGAGTAAAGCGAATAGAGTCGGGATGTATGTAGAAGGACAACCCGTGAAGGCTTTTTATGAAGATATGCCAGCGCATCAATCTGTACAAATAGGCACGATACAAGTTAAAAGAGATGGCACACCGATTATTTTACTCAATGACCACTATACAATAGGTAGTTACCCACAAATTGGGACAATTGCGAGTTATCATTTAACTAAGCTGGGGCAAAAGCATCAAGGTACAAAATTAAAATTCCAGTTTATAGATATTGAAACTGCAGAAAAGAATTTAATTAAATATACAAATTGGTTAAACCAATTGTTTCATGGTATTGAATATAGAATGCAGTTAGAGATGTTGAAATAAAAAATAGAAGGTCTATGTATATTACTAATTAAAGGATAATATAATGGTTACTGATAAGCTGTAACGCCTCAAGATAATTATGTGAGGGTTACGGCTTTTTTTATAGCGCCGTATAGAGGTATAACTTTTAAGATTTTGTAATATGTTTTATAGAACGGTATTATTATTTCATAAAATATTAAAATAAAAATTCATTTCATATACGACTCTAGTCTGATTAATATAAAAATCAAACAGCGTATAATTAAAAAGCATATTATTTCTTAATGATATATTCACAGCCCATTAACAAGACTTTAACAAAACAAGAGCAAAACGTTAAATTACGTTTGAAAGTGTGTTTTTACTTGAAATTTGACCAGAATTGCTTTATATTTATACATTGAACTATATGCGTTTTGTTACGGAAACATTACAAAACGATAAAAATTGTGAAGATGACGTTAATCGATAAACGAAAACGTTTACGCAATTTACACTATATAGACAAATGAAAAGTTTCTAATTAGAATATAAAACTTAAAATTTTAAAACTATAACTTTAGTTCACAATTGAACAAGCTAATAAAATTCTAGTGTATAGAAATTTAAATTACATACACAGCTGTTTAGGATTTTAAAGAACATAAACCTAAAGAAGATAACTTTTGCCAATAACGACCTTTGTATAGTTAGGGATACTAATATCGCTAACAACATATGATCACAGTAACTTTGCCATTTTTTTACTAGGTATGGATTATTTTCCAACCTATATTAATCTATATCGGGGGAAACAAACATGAGTCTACACAAAAAGAAATTAACTCTTTTTGCGTTTTTTATTCTGACCGTGCTCACTGTCGCATTTAAAACGTATTTTTCATATTATGTTGATTTTTCTTTAGGTGTTAAAGGGTTAGTACAAAACCTAATCCTATTAATGAATCCATACAGTTTAATCGCTTTAGTATTAAGTATTTTCTTATTCTTTAAAGGAAAGAAAGCATTCTGGTTTATCTTTATTGGTGGCTTTATTTTAACTTTCCTACTATACGCGAACGTTGTTTACTTCAGATTCTTCTCTGATTTCATAACGTTTAGTACATTGAACCAAGTTGGAAATGTTGAATCAATGGGCGGCGCAGTGACAGCTTCATTCAAATGGTATGACTTTGTATACTTTATTGATACAATCATTTACCTTTTTATCTTGATATTTAAACAAAAATGGTTAGATAAACGTGTATTCAGTAAAAAGTTTGTGCCAGTAGTAATGGCAGCTGCAATTGCGTTATTCTTCCTGAATCTAGCTTTTGCAGAATCAGATCGTCCTGAATTATTAACACGTACATTCGATCACAAATATTTAGTTAAATATTTAGGACCATATAATTTCACTGTCTATGATGGTGTGAAAACAATTCAAAACAATCAGCAAAAAGCTTTAGCAAATGAAGATGATTTAACTAAAGTGTTAAATTATTCGAAGCAAAAACGCGTTGAACCAAATCAAGAGTATTTTGGCGCAGGTAAAAAGAAAAATGTTATTAAAATACACTTAGAAAGTTTCCAAACTTTCTTAATTGATAAAAAAGTAAATGGCGAAGAAGTAACACCATTCTTAAATAAATTATCATCAGGGAATGCAGGTTATAGATATTATCCAAACTTCTTCCATCAAACGGGTCAAGGTAAAACATCAGACTCAGAGTTTACAATGGATAATAGCTTATTCGGTTTACCACAAGGTTCAGCCTTTTCGTTGAAAGGTGATAACACTTACCAATCATTGCCAGCAATTCTTGATCAAAAACAAGGTTATACATCTAATGTAATGCATGGTGATTACAAAACATTCTGGAACCGTGACCAAGTTTATAGACACTTTGGTATAGATAAATTCTATGATGCGACATATTATGATATGTCTGAAGAAAATCTAGAGAATCTAGGTCTTAAAGATAAAGAATTCTTTGAAGAATCAGCAGATTACTTAGCTAAAGAAAAAGAACCATTCTACAGTCATTTAATTACATTAACAAACCATTATCCATTCACTGTATCACCAGAGGATGCAACAATAGAATCACCAAATACTGGAGATTCAACGGTAGATGGCTATGTTCAAACAGCTAGATATTTAGATGAATCACTAGAAGAATTTGTTAATGAATTGAAGAAAAAAGGTATTTATGATGATTCTGTTATAATGATTTACGGTGACCACTATGGTATTTCTGAAAACCATAATAAAGCTATGGAAAAATTATTAGGTGAAGAAATTACACCAGCTAAATTTACTGACTTAAACCGTACTGGTTTCTGGTTGAAAATACCAGGTAAAGAAGGCACAGTAGATGAAACTTACGCTGGTCAAGCAGACGTTATGCCTACACTGCTTCATTTAATGGGTATTGATACTAAGAATTACCTAATGATGGGAACAGACATGTTATCGAAAGATCATAACGACACAGTGCCATTCAGAAATGGTGACTTTATAACGAAAGATTATAAATATGTTAATGGTAGAATTTATAATAATAAAAACAATGAACCAGTAACAAAAAAACCTGAAGATTTCGAGAAACGTAAACAACAGGCTGAAAAAGATCTACAAATGAGTGATGATTTGATTAATGGTGACTTATTGAGATTCTATGACAATCCAGATTTCGAAAAAGTGAAACCTTCTGAGTACGAATATAAGCCTGGCCCAAAAGCAAAAGAGCAAAAAAAATAGATGAATTACAGAGCCAACATACCTAATCTAGGTGTGTTGGCTCTTTTTTAAAATTTACTTTAGATGAATTCGCGTATATATGTATATAAAAAAAGACATAACAATAGCTATGAGGCTTTTTCAAACGTTCATAGCTATTGTTTACTTATTTGGTTTATGTCTAAACCATTTTTAATACTAAATTTACGTCCTTATCCAAGTGCGACATCAAGTATCATCATGATTGTGAATCCTAACATTAGACTTAACGTTGCAAGGTCTGTATTGTTACTTGCCTGAGAATCTGGTATAAGTTCTTCAACCACAACGAATATCATCGCACCTGCAGCAAATGCTAAAGCATATGGCAACATAGGGGTGATCATTATCACGGCAGCAGCGCCGACTACAGCAAATATAGGCTCGACGATGGCTGATGCTTGTCCATAATTAAAAGCTTTCCATCTTGATGCACCTGCAGCGCGTATTGGCATTGATAGCGCTGCACCTTCAGGAATATTTTGTATTCCGATACCGATGGCTAATCCAACAGCGCCTAAAAATGTTGCTTGACCATTACCAGAAACAATACCACCAAAAGCTACACCTATAGAAAGGCCTTCGGGAATATTGTGTAACGTAATTGCCAATACAAGTAATGTATTTTTGTTGAGTTTTTTAGTACCCACACCTTCATGAAATTGTTTGGTGTCTTTGGTATTTGGATGTATATGAGGAATAACTAAATCTAATGCACGAATAAATAATCCACCCAATAAAAAACCAATAGCAGCTGGCAACCATGGGAATGCTGTGCCTTCACCATAAGCAATGGCTGGTTGTAATAATGACCAAAAACTTGCAGCGATCATAATACCCGCAGCAAAACCTTGCATTGAGTTTAGTAACTTATCGTTTACTCTTTTGAAAATAAATACCGATGCTGCTCCTAATGCAGTAAGTAGCCATGTGATAAGGCCAGCTATTAATGCTTGGATGTAAGGAGGTAAGTTTTGGAAAAATTCCGACATAAGCTTTGCTCCTTTGTATCATTTGAGTTCAAAAAGGTGTATAATATATAGAACTGAAATTAAGTTTAACAGATATAATTACTATTTTCGATATTTAAAAATTTCGATATTAAAAAGGATGTAGAATGATGGAAGCATACAAAATTGAACATTTAAATAAGTCATATGCTGATAAGACTATTTTCGATGATTTACATCTCTCTATTTCTGAAGGAGAAAAAATAGGACTCGTTGGTATAAATGGGACTGGCAAGAGTACTTTATTAAAAGTAATGGCAGGACTAGACGAAGATTATGATGCGGAAATATCGCATCCCAATGCATATCGCGTCCGTTATTCTTCTCAAAAACAAGATTTTGATCGAAACATGTCTGTTTTTGAAGCAGTATTGACCTCAGAAACTAAAACACTTCAAGTTATACGTGCATATGAGTCTGCACTGAATCAATATAGTACGACCCAGAGTGAGTCAGATTTACAAAAAATGATGCAAGCACAAGATGCGATGGATGCGAATCAAGCATGGGACTATAGTGCAGAAATCAAGACGATACTTTCTAAATTAGGTATTCATGATACGACAAAAGAAGTAAGTGAACTTTCAGGCGGTCAACAAAAAAGAGTGGGTCTTGCGAAGACACTTATTGAACAACCTGACTTATTACTTCTAGATGAGCCTACCAACCACTTAGATTTTGAATCTATCAATTGGTTAATCAATTATGTGAAACAATATCCACACACTGTATTATTTGTAACGCATGATCGCTATTTCTTAAATGAAGTATCCTCACGAATTATCGAATTAGATCGTGGAAAATTACGCACTTATTCTGGTAATTATGAAGCTTATATTGCACAACGTGCGGAAAATGAAATCATCGAACAAAAACAACAATCGAAGCAACAGTCATTATATAAAAAAGAACTTGCTTGGATGCGTGCGGGTGTAAAAGCACGAACTACAAAACAACAAGCACGTAAAAATAGATTTAGCGATTTAGAACAAGATGTCAAAAATCAACATCAACAAGATAAAGCATCTTTAAATCTTGCTTATTCAAGATTAGGTAAACAAGTTTTCGAATTCGATGCTTTAACTAAACGCATCAATGGGAAAACGCTGTTCGAAGATATCACTCAAATTATTCAAAGTGGTCAGCAAATTGGTATTGTTGGTCCTAATGGTGCTGGTAAAACAACATTGTTAAATATATTGAGTGGAGAAGATCAAGCTTTCGAAGGTAATCTGAAAATAGGGCAGACTGTAAAAGTTGCTTACTTTAAACAAAGTGAAGAGCGATTAGATCGTGATGTCAGAATGATTGATTATTTAAGAGAAGAAAGTGAAGTAGCAAAAGAAAAAGATGGTACGTCAGTTTCAATTACACAACTACTTGAACGCTTTTTATTCCCAAGTTCCACACATGGTAAAAAAATATATAAATTATCAGGTGGCGAACAAAAAAGGTTATATCTGTTGAGATTATTGGTCCATCAACCGAATGTCTTATTATTAGATGAACCCACAAACGACTTAGATACTGAAACGCTAACAATACTTGAAGATTATATTGAGACATTTGGTGGTGCGGTAATTACAGTAAGTCATGATAGATACTTCTTAAATAAAGTAGCCCAAGAATATTGGTATATTCACGATGGAAAAATGGAACGTATCATAGGAACGTTTGAAGATTATGAAGCATATAAAAAAGAACAAGATAAAGCTCAAGCACAACAAAAGCAACAGAAACAACAAGCGCATGTAAAACAAAATGCGAACAAGAAAAAAGGGCTCTCTTTTAAAGAAAAGCAAGAATATGAAACGATTATTGAACGTATTGAAACTACTGAGCAAAGATTAGAAATCATCGATGAAGAAATGGTTGCAGCAAGTTCAGATTATGCTAAAATCAAAGAATTAAATGAAGAACAACGACGTCTTAATCAGACGTACGAAGATGATATGGCAAGATGGAGCGAACTAGAAGAACTAAAAGAACAATGAGGGATTGTTAAACATGGAATCAACATTATCGCATTATTTTGGCTACGATACATTTCGTCCAGGTCAAAAAGAAATTATAACAAAAGTAATGAATCATCAAAATGCGCTAGGTGTATTACCTACTGGCGGGGGAAAATCAATTTGTTATCAAGTGCCGGGATTAATGTTGGGCGGTACGACGATTGTTATCAGTCCATTAATTTCGCTAATGAAAGACCAAGTTGATCAATTAAAGGCCATGGGTATACGCGCGGCGTACTTAAACAGTAGTTTAACTCAGAAACAACAAAAAGAAATAGAGGCACAACTTAGAAAAGGTGAAATTCAATTTCTATATGTGGCGCCTGAACGTTTCGATAATGCTTATTTTGTTCAAATGGTGCAACAATTAAATATACCGCTAGTTGCTTTTGATGAAGCACACTGTATTTCTAAATGGGGCCACGATTTTAGACCGAGTTATCGAGATGTGATTCATAAGGTATTTGCATTACCACAAGATTTTACAATTGTGGCACTTACTGCAACTGCGACAATTGAAGTTCAAAAAGACATTATGGATCGCTTGAACATTAATAAAAACGACGAGATTAAAACAAGTACAAAACGTCGAAATCTAATCTTTCAGGTCAATCCTACATATCAACGACAAAAATTTGTGTTGGAATATGTTAAAAAATATCAAAAAGAATCCGGCATTATTTATTGTTCAACACGAAAACAAGTTGAAGAATTACAAGAAGCATTAGCGATTAATGATGTTAAGAGTACAGCCTATCATGGTGGACTATCGAACAAAGAACGTGAAGCTGCCCAAAATGATTTTGTTTACGATCGAGTACGCGTAGTTGTAGCTACGAATGCTTTTGGTATGGGTATCGATAAGTCCAATGTGAGATTTGTTATTCATTATAATATGCCTGGCGATTTAGAATCGTACTATCAAGAAGCGGGGCGTGCAGGTCGTGATGGTTTAAATAGTGATTGTATTTTATTATTTAGTGAACGTGACATTGGCTTACATCAGTATTTTATATCTTCGTCGAAAGCAGATGATGATTATAAAGATAAGATGGGCGAAAAATTAAATAAGATGATACTTTATACAAAAACTAAAAAGTGTTTAGAAGCAACGCTCGTACATTATTTTGAGCCGAATGAAAAGCTTGAAGAATGTGAACAGTGTAGTAATTGTGTAAGAGAAAATAAAACGTATGATATGACTCATGAAGCAAAAATGATTGTGAGTTGTATCGCACGTATGAAACAAAAAGAAAGCTATAGCGTCATTATACAAGTATTAAGAGGCGAAGAATCTGATTATATTCGCTACTGTGATTATAATGAATTGTCAACACATGGTATTATGAAAAACTATACTACATCAGATTTAAGTCATCTTATTGATGAATTGAGATTTAAAGGCTTTTTAAATGAGTATGATGAAATATTAACTTGTGATAACTCCGTGAAAAGTTTATTGAGTGATCAGGTCGCTATATTTACGACACCATTTAAACGCAAAACTACAGAAAAAGTTAATATCAATACCGTAGAAGGTGTGGATCGTGCATTATTTGATGAACTTATAGCTGTACGCAAACAGCTAAGTGAGGACTTGAGCATTCCACCAGTAAGTATATTCTCTGATTTTACACTAGAAGAATTTGCTAAAAGAAAGCCAGAATCAAAACAAGATATGATTTTAATTGATGGCGTAGGTAGTTACAAATTAAAACATTACTGTCCAATGTTTTTAGAAACCATTCAATCATATAAAGCAAAGATATAATTAACTTAAGTTTTGTATCTCCACATAACTTTCTGCTTTAAATAAATATAACCATAACTGCGAAGTTAAATTTCAAATTTTAATATACTATGTAACACAAAGATTATAGGTATATTTTAGATTTGAGTTAACTTCGCTTTTTTGTAATAACAAGATTTTATTGGAGTAAAACAAAACTTTTGAAAATTGCTTGATAAATACATGAATTATATGGAAATAGGGAATAATTGTGGTAAATGTGAATTTAAGCTAATTTTAAAAATAGAGGACAGTAAAGTGAAGGTGACAAAGTGATAGAATTTAAAAATGTAGTAAAAAAATATGGAGATAAAACTGCAGTCGATGACATCAGTTTTAATATAAAAAAAGGCGAATTTTTTGTGTTAATTGGGCCTTCAGGTTGTGGCAAAACAACGACCTTAAAAATGGTCAATCGCTTAATTTCTTTATCTGAAGGGTATATTTATTTTAATGATAAACCAATTAGTGATTATTCTATTTATGAAATGCGTTGGGATATTGGTTATGTACTGCAACAAATCGCACTTTTCCCACATATGACAATCAAAGAGAATATTGCACAAGTGCCACAAATGAAAAAATGGAAAGAAAAAGATATTAACCAACGTGTGGATGAATTATTGGATATGGTCGGTTTAGAACCTGAATTATATAAAAATCGTAAACCAGATGAGTTGTCAGGGGGACAGCAGCAACGTGTAGGCGTGGTGCGTGCATTAGCCGCCGATCCACCAGTGATATTAATGGATGAGCCATACAGTGCGCTAGATCCGATTAGTCGTGAAAAGTTACAAGATGATTTGATTGAATTACAACAAAAAATTAAAAAGACGATTATTTTTGTAACGCATGATATTCAAGAAGCAATGAAACTTGGCGATCGTATATGTTTATTAAATGAGGGGCGAGTTGAACAAATTGATACACCAGAAGGTTTTATTAAAAATCCTAAAAATGACTTTGTGAAGCAGTTTATGGGAGATAAAGTAAAACGTACGGTTAATGATATGAAATTATCTGAACTGGTTAGTAATTTACCGGGCAATAAATTAGAGACGCCTCATGAAAGTTATCCTGTCCTTCAAAGTGATTATTTTGTACGTGATATTTATGAGCATTTAATTGACCATGAAGGCATTATTGTCGATGATGAAGCAGCTTCGACACAACATGTGCTAAAACGAGAAGATATATTTAAAGTTTTGTCAGAAGGCAAAGGAGGTCATAATGAATGAATGAATTCATTAACACTCTTGTAGAGCGCAAAGGTCAATTATTAACAACTATTTTCGAACATATGCAAATATCTTTTATTGCTTTATTAATAGCGACACTAATTGGCGTTCCCTTAGGCATTCTACTTACAAAAACACGTAAACTTTCTGAAGTAGTGATGAATATTGCAGCTATACTTCAAACGATACCATCACTTGCATTACTCGGTTTGATGATACCACTATTTGGTATAGGTAAGGTGCCTGCAGTGATTGCTTTAGTGGTCTATGCATTATTACCTATTTTAAGAAATACATACACGGGTATTAACGAAGTTGATGCTTCGTTAATAGAAGCAGCAAAAGGTATAGGTATGAAACCAGGACGCCGTTTGAGTAAAGTAGAATTGCCAATTGCGATGCCGGTAATTATGGCGGGTATTCGCACAGCTATGGTATTAATCATTGGTACGGCAACATTGGCAGCTTTAATTGGTGCAGGTGGTTTAGGTGACCTGATATTATTAGGTATCGATAGAAATGATACGTCATTAATACTTATTGGTGCCATTCCAGCGGCCTTGCTCGCAATTTTATTTGATTTAGCCTTACGCTTTATGCAAAAAATGTCATACAAAAAATTACTGATTGCATTAGGTGCCATCGTACTGATCTTATTATTGTTTATAGTCGGTCCGATGTTAGCACAAAAAGGAGATAAAGTGACCTTAGCAGGTAAGCTTGGTTCAGAGCCTTCAGTGATTACCAATATGTATAAGATTTTAATTGAAGAAGAAACGGATCATACTGTTGAAGTTGAAGATGGATTGGGTAAAACAGCTTTCTTATTTAACGCCCTAAAATCAGATGATATAGATGGTTATCTTGAGTTTACAGGGACAGTGCTCGGTGAAATAACGAAAGAAGATTTAAAGTCTAAGCAAGAAGACAAAGTATATGAACAAGCTAAATCGAGTTTAGAAAATAAATTTGATATGACGATGTTAAAACCAATGGAATACAATAATACGTATGCCTTAGCAGTGAAAAGAGACTTTGCAGAAGAGCATGATATTAAAACAATTGGTGATTTAAATAAAGTCAGTGGCAAAATCAAGCCTGGATTTACATTAGAATTTAATGATCGTGAAGATGGCTATCCAGCTGTGAAAAAAGCATATGACCTTGATTTGGGAGACGTCAAAACGATGGAACCCAAATTACGTTATCAAGCAATTGAAAGTGGCGATATCAATTTAATAGATGCGTATTCAACAGATGCAGAATTAAAACAATATGATATGGTCGTTCTAGAGGATGATAAAGATGTCTTTCCCCCATATCAAGGTGCGCCTATGTTTAAAGCATCTTATTTAGAAGAACATCCTGAAATTAAAGCACCGCTAAATAAATTAGCAGGTAAAATTTCAGATGAAGAAATGCAACAAATGAACTACGATGTGACTGTGAAGAAAGAAGACCCATATGAAGTTGCAAAAGCATATCTAGAAAAGCATCATTTAATAGATTAAACATTAACTCTTTTATTACGGGTTCGGATGATGAGCGATAGGAATAACACGCGCTTAATTTATCTGAACTCGTTTTTTTACTGTTTACAAATCAAACTGTTTGATGAGGACACATTGATTTTAAGCTATTATTGGGTTTATAATAGTTATTAAGTTTTGAAATTTCTGTAAATTTAAGGAGGCCCGAAGCAACAATGAAAAAGCAAATTGAACAATTATCAGCATATGAACCAGGTTTATCGCCTAGAGCATTGAAAGAAAGTTACGGGATTGAAGGTGAATTATATAAATTAGCTTCAAATGAAAATTTATATGGTCCATCACCAAAAGTTAACGAGGCGATTCAAGCACATTTAGATGAATTGCAATTTTATCCTGAGACCGGTTCTCCATTAATCAAAGAAGCAATCAGTAACCACTTAAATGTTGATGCATCACGCATTTTATTCGGGGCAGGCCTAGACGAAGTCATTTTAATGATTTCACGTGCGGTACTCACTCCTGGAGATAAAATAGTAACAAGCGAAATGACATTTGGACAATATTATCATAATGCAACCGTAGAAGCTGCAAATGTAGCTCAAGTACCTATGCAAGATGGATGTTTTGATTTAGAAGGTATTTTAGCAGAGATTGACGATGATACGAAACTCGTATGGTTATGTAATCCAAATAATCCCACAGGCACTTATTTTACGCATGAAGAATTACAACACTTCTTAACACGAGTTCCAAGTCATGTTCCAGTAATTATAGATGAAGCGTATGTGGAATTTGTAACGGCGGAAGATTTCCCTGATACATTAGCTTTACAAGAACAATTTACAAATGCGTTTTTATTACGTACATTCTCTAAAGCCTATGGTTTAGCAGGCATGCGTATTGGTTATGTAGTTGCAGCTAAAGAAGCGATTGAAAAATGGAATATTATACGTCCGCCTTTTAATGTAGGACGTTTATCTGAATATGCAGCGTTGGCAGCATTAGAAGATCAAGCATACTTAGCATCTATTCGCGAACGTAACGCGCAAGAGAGAGCCAAATTCTTTGAATTAGCTGTAAGTGATAAATTTTATCCAAGCCAAACAAACTTTGTCTATATCAATACAGACAAACCACATGATTTATATGAAGCATTTTTAAATGTTGGCTGTATTACAAGAGAATTTCCTAAAGGTATTCGAGTGACAATTGGCTTTCCAGAGCAAAATGATAAAATGATCGAAGTACTTAAAAGTTTTGACTTTTAATCATAATGAATGATGTTGACGTTCAACGATACTAAAATGTGTATGGAATTTTAAATATAATAACACGATTCATTAAAGTGCTATGAAGTATGATGTAGATAGCATTAAACATGATTTGAATTATATTTATAAGTACAATTTTGGTTTAGTTGAACGTTATTTGCTATACTTAGAAGTGAAAATAGGAGTTATATGTAGTCACTTGTCACATAGAATTTTGCCTATATATAATAAAGATTGAAGCTATTGAAAAGGGAGTAGAGTAGTAGATGACGAGAAAATCGATTGCTATTGATATGGATGAGGTACTTGCTGATACAGTAGGTGCATTGCTTGAAGACGTGAATAAACGTACGGATTTAGGAATTACATATGAAATGTTAGACGGAATAAAATTGAGACATGCAATGCCTGAGCATGATGGTCTACTAACAGAAATTTTAAGGGAACCTGGCTTTTTCAGAAGATTACAAGTTATGGATGATGCACAAGATGTCGTTAAAAAACTAACTGAACATTATGATGTATATATTGCAACGGCGGCAATGGATGTACCGACTTCATTCCATGATAAATATGATTGGTTAAGACACTTCTTCCCATTTTTAGACCCTCAGCATTTTGTATTTTGTGGTCGAAAAGACATTGTTAAAGCGGATTATTTAATCGATGATAACCCTAGACAGTTAAGCATCTTTACTGGTACACCGATTATATATACTGCAACGCACAATATCAACGATGACAGATTTGATCGTGTGAATAATTGGAAAGATGTTGAAAATTATTTCCTAGGAGATAGTGAGTACAACATTTAATCTTTCAAGTGTTTGGGATATGAGTTTGAGATACAAATAAATAACCACAATATTCTTGTTTAAAAAGAAGAGCATGGGACATAAATATCCCATTCTCAAATTAAAAGCAGCAATCCATTAGAAACTAATAGATTGATGCTTTTCTATTTGACATCGTATGCTTGCCTGGGGTAAGGGAGTGGGACAGAAATC
>NZ_LNNB01000009.1 GCF_001747895.1 Staphylococcus equorum
AATAGAGTTGAGATATTATTTTTTTTACAGACTCCTACTATTCCCCTAGGCGTCAGCGCTTTACAAAATCGGTACAATTAAACCTTTTTAGAGTACATTAAAAATTATCATGATGACATTCCTGTATATAACGTTGCTGTAGGCTATGGAAGTGAACCAAATTATTCATCTATTCTAGATGATTTTGGTAAAACAACTTTAATTACATATGGAATGTTAATCAAAGAACAAAAAAGAAATATAAAAACGACAAGTTTAATACACAAAACTGGCCATACGATGAGGTTAACGATGAACTTATTTGTCCGAATAATTGTAGATTACCTTTTATAAGGTATGCTTATAGAAAAGATGAATAGGGTTTTAGAAGAGATTTCAAACTGTACGAAAGTGATAGTTATAACGGGTGTTTATTAAGAAATCAATGTATTAAAAATAACTCACTTCATTTCCTTTATTTTACGTAGTAAATGTATTGTATTACTATAGTAAGTAATTGACGTTGTTAAATGAAAGATGAGGAGGAATTAAATGATGAAATTAGGTAATTATAAAGTACATTATTTAAATGGGGGTATTACTCATATTGATGGGGGCGCAATGTTTGGCGTTGTACCTAAAGCATTATGGACAAAGAAATATGAAGTAAACGAAAAAAATCAAATCCCATTACCGACGCATCCGATACTTATCCAAACTGAGGACAAAAATATTGTTGTTGATACTGGTGTTGGTGTGGGAAAATTAACTGATAAAGAACGTAAAATATTTGGTGTCCATTATGAGAGTGATATGGAAAATGATTTAAAAGCATTAAATCTAACACTAGAGGATATTGATTATGTATTAATGACTCATCTTCATTTTGACCATGCAGCTGGGCTAACGGATAACGATGGGCACGCTATTTTCAGTAATGCAATCCATGTCATTCAACAAGACGAATGGCATGAGTTCCAAAGTCCAAATATACGTAGTAAATCGACTTACTGGCAGAAAAATAATGGAGATTTTAAAAATAAATTAATGCTTTTTGAGAAAGAAATAGAAATATATCCTGGCATTCAAATTCGTCATACTGGAGGACATAGTTATGGACATTCAGTAGTCACAATAGAAAGTGAAGGAGAAAAAGCAGTGCACATGGGAGACATCTTCCCGACACTGGCTCATAGAAATCCATTGTGGGTAACAGCATATGATGACTATCCTATGCAATCCATAAGAGAGAAAGAACGTTTAATTCCAAACTATATTATGCAAGATTATTGGTTCTTATACTATCATGATGCTAATTACTTTGCTGTGAAATTTGATAAGAATAAATTGAATGAAATAGAAACTTATATTTCGAGAAATTAAAAAGGTTAAAGTTATGAACGAAGAGATATGGATAATCACTGTTTTAGAAACGGATGGGTGTGGTCCTTGTGTCTATACAGTGTAAACCTTTATCTCTTGTCTTGTAATGTTTATCAGTGCTTTGAGCGATTGATACATTACATGTTCAAAACTTTAACCTTTTATGATTCACATTCAATAATATCTATAACTTCTCCACTTTTTGCATCTGCAAAAAAGTCATAATATGTTAATGTTTTATTGTTTTGTGTGGTAATACCACCTTGAAAAACAATAAAATTATCATCGGATTTTTTATACGTAATCGGTTCATTCAATATATAAGATCCTACAACATTCATAAAGTATGTTCTTACTTCAGTAATAATTTTATCTGGATCGTGATATTGTAGATCTTTTTGACGTTTATAAAAATAAGTCGCTCCGACAATTGTTGTTAGTGAAATAAATAAGATGATAAGCCAATTCTTTTTATTTAACATAACACAATCTACCTCCAATAAAGTCATATTTATAGTTTACCATAATGAAGATGATATAATAAATAGTAAGGAGTGAGAGACATTGAATATAGACAATAATAAAACATTAGCTAGAATGAAAACATTAACAGAATTACATGGGGCACCTGGTTTTGAAGATGATGTAAAAGCATACCTTAAATCAGAATTAGAACCATTTGTAGATGAGTTTGTTTATAATCGCATGGGTGGCATTTACGGTGTTAAACGTTCGAAAGTAAAGAATCCAAAGCGTGTAATGGTGGCTGCTCACATGGATGAAATTGGCTTTATGATTACAAATATTACAGAAAACGGTATGATACAATTTACAAATTTGGGTGGCGTTGCTACAGATATTTGGCAAGGTCAACGTCTTAAAGTAAAATCGCGTAAAAATGAAGAAATTATCGGCGTGGTGGCAAATATACCTAAACATTTTAGGACAGGTAATGAAGGTGCACCTAAAATAGAAGATTTACTTTTAGATATTGGCTGTGAAAATCCAAAAGAGGTAAGAAAACGTGGCATTGAAATTGGTGATTCAATTGTTCCAGAAACACCGTTCACACAATTATCAGAGCATCGTTTCTCAAGTAAGGCTTGGGACAATCGTTATGGTTGTCTGCTTGGCATTGAATTATTGGAATTATTAAAAGATGTAGAGCTTGGCTATGACTTATATGTAGGTGCTAATGTCCAAGAAGAAGTTGGTTTAAGAGGAGCTAAAGCGTCTGCTGAATTGATAGACCCTGATGTGGCCTTTGTAGTAGACTGTTCACCAGCTAATGATATGAAAGGTAAACAGAATTTATCTGGAGAATTAGGTGCTGGCACATTAATTAGAATTAAAGATGGTACGATGCTACTTAAACCAATTTTTAGAGATTACCTATTAGATTTAGCTGATCAATTTAAAATTAAGCATCAATATTATATTTCACCTGGTGGCACTGATGGTGGAGAAATCCACAAAGCAAAAATCGGTATCCCAACCGCAGTAATTGGAGTTTGTTCACGATATATCCATAGTACAAATGCAGTGTTTGATATAAGAGATTACGAAGCTGCAAGAGCATTATTAACACAAGCTACAACTCAATTAGATGATTCTAAAATTGAAGAATTACAATATAAATAACACACTAAGGAGTGATTGGATGCAACAATTAGAAACTGAACAACAATTTGATCAACTTAAAAACGAGCAAACAGTATTTTTATTTACGGCTGATTGGTGTCCTGATTGTAAAGTGATTGAACCTGAATTACCGCAGTTAGAGGAAAAATATACTAATTACAAATTCATCTCAGTTGATAGAGATAAATTTATAGATATTTGTGTGGAAAATGGAATTATGGGTATACCAAGTTTCTTAGTTTTTCGTAATGGCTCACAAATCGGTAGTTATATTGGAAAAGAAAGAAAATCCATTGAACAAATTGATAACTTTTTAGCTTCTTTATAAAAAATTTTACTTTGTAAATAATTAATGTTGAAATATAAAAATATATACCCTTAGAACTTACATTTTTTCTGTTCCTAAGGGTGTATTTATTGTAAACTATAATAAGGCACGTAAATAGGAGTGTTAACAATGAATGTCTTTCAAATGAGAGATAAATTAAAAGATCGATTAAGCAAACCAGAAGTAAAGTTTACTTTTAATCGTGAAGATGAAACGCTACGTATATCTAGAGTAGACAATGGCAAAGGTGTCACTGTTAAAGTTGCTACGATAGTAGCTAAATATAAAGAACAAAAAGAAAATATAGTAGATGAAATTGTATATTATGTAGAAGAAGCAATTGAACAAATGAAAGGGGAGGGGCTATCAGAGGTTAATAGTGCTCAAATCATGCCAGTACTGAGATCCCCAAGCTTTGATAAAAAAGATAAAGATGGTAATGCATTTGTTATAGAAGAACACACTGCAGAAACAAATATTTACTATGTAGTTGATCTAGGGAAATCATATCGTCTTATGGATGAAAAAATGTTAGAGTCAATGAAGTTATCTAAGCAACAATTAAAAGAAATGGCTTTATTTAATGTGCGAAAATTAGAAAATAAATATACTACAGATGAAGTAAAAGGCAATATATTTTACTTTATTAACTCTAACGATGGCTATGATGCGAGTAGAATCTTAAATACAACATTTTTAAATGAAATACAAGACCAATGTGAAGGAGAAATGTTAGTTGCAGTGCCACATCAAGATGTCTTGATTATTGCAGATATCCGTAATAAAACGGGTTATGATGTAATGGCACATTTAACTATGGAATTCTTTACAAAAGGCTTAGTGCCTATCACATCATTATCATTAGGTTACGACAAAGGCCATTTTGAGCCTATTTTCATCTTAGGAAAAAATAACAAACAAAAAAGAGATCCTAACGTGATACAAAGATTAGAAGCAACAAGAAAACAATACGAAAATAAAGATAAGAAATAAGGAGTATATAGATATGAATTTATTTTATAATAAAGAAGCAGTAGGAGACGTTGCATTTTTACAAGTTGAACCAGCTAGCGGTGAGTTCAACTATGAGTATAAAGGTGATGTTGTTGAAATTAAAAGTGAATCACAAGTTGTAGGTTATAACATTTTTAATGTATCAGAAAAATCAACTATAAGTGGAAATGGACATGTTAAGTTAACTGAAACATTAGTTAATGAATTTCAAAAAGCCATTGAAGATGCTGGATTTACATTTAAATTAAAGGCAGATTTATCTCCTAAGTTTGTTGTAGGCTATGTTGAAACTAAAGAAAAGCACCCAGATGCTGATAAATTAAGTGTGCTTAGTGTTGATGTAAGTACTGAAAAGTTACAGATAGTTTGTGGTGCAGCTAATATAGATGCTGGACAAAAAGTAGTAGTGGCTAAAGTAGGCGCTGTAATGCCAAGTGGTATGGTTATTAAAGATGCTGAGCTAAGAGGTGTAGCTTCAAGTGGTATGATTTGTTCTATGAAGGAACTTGACTTACCCAATGCACCTCAAGAAAAAGGGATTATGGTCTTATCTGATGATTATACAGTTGGCCAAGCATTTTTTGAAGAATAAAAGGAGGTAATGTACGAATGAGCTGGTTCGACAAGTTATTTGGAGAAGATAATGATTCTACAGAAGATTATCTTAGTAAAAGAAACCAACGACGTCAAAAAGCTACACAACAAGAAGAACAAGATTCATTACTTCCTCAGAACAATGATGTTTATGAAAGACCCAAAGGAAAATTCAGGTTTCCAATGCGTATTTTAGAAGAAGCGAATGAAGCCAAGCATCCAGAAGAAGATTCAATTTCAAAAGATAGTTCAGATTATGGTAATCAACAACATAGTGACCGTCATGCTTCAGACTCAATAAATGCTAATCATAAGCAGAGAAGACGTAGACATATGTATGATAAGACAGCTTCTAATGATGTTAATACACAAACAGAAAATCAGCCGTCACAAAAAGAAACATATTCAGAACCAAAACGAGAACCAAAATCTCATAAAGGTCAACGAATGAGAATACAAACTGATGTTTTACGTGCAAATGCTTCTAAGAAAACTAAAAGAGACATACCTATGTATCATGAGAGTGATTTTAAAGCGAGTGAAGTGCCATCTGCAATATTTGGTACTCAAAAGCCACACCCGCTGGAAAACGGTGTTATAAAACCTTCAGACGAAACTGAAAACGGAAATAGCGAGCAAGTTTCAAATGATGAAGATAACAAAACACAATCACAAACTCTAGCACAGGAATCATCTGAAATACATGACACTAAAATTTATAATGACCAATTTGTAGAACCATCAAATGATGCAACAGACGACGAAAATTTACAAGTTGATAATAAGCAACCATATTCCTTTGAAGACAATGACCATTTAGAAGCACAAGTGGAAGAAGATAATGAACAGCCACAACAACCTTCTGAACAAAAGCAGCAATCTTCAAATGAACAACCTAAAGTAAACAATACAATTAATATTGAAAATATTTACGCATCACAAATCGTAGAAGAAATTCGAAGAGAACGTGAACGTAAAGTACTTCAAAAACGCCAATTCAAAAAAGCGTTGCAACAAAAACGTCAAGAAAACCAAGATAATAACGAAGACAGCATACAAAAAGCAATAGATGAAATGTATGCCAAACAAGCACACCATTTTATTGGAGAAAGCTCTTTAGACGAAGAGAGCAAAAATAAAAATGTTTCTGAACATCAAACAGAAGCATCGATTCAAGACGCTCAACTATCCGATGATAGTCAACAAAATGAGGATGAAAGCAGCTTAGGCGCTACATCACCATTTAATTATGAAGAAATTGATTTAGATCATGTGCGTGATGTACATACAATTAATGATGAATACGTAAATGTAGATGCAGATTTAGAATCAGAATCGCCTGATAGTGACATTGAAAATCATGCATCAACTGAGTACAAATCATTAAATGATGATGTCGAAACAACTATTTCAAACGATGATACTTTAAATACAGTTGAAGATAATAATGAAAATATTTCTGATGAAAATCTTTATGTAGAAATAGAAGATAATGAAGATATATCAGACGCTCAATATAGAGAAGTGACAAGCCCACAAAATGAATTAACAGAAGCGGATAGTATTATATCTGAGGGCGAGAGCGAAATACATTGTGAAGATCAGGAGTTAGCGACTGAAACAGAACTAAATAGTGCTCAAGATATGACACAACCGTCAGAATCAGAGATGTCATCGGAATCTGTATCTAATGAAATAGCTGAAGTACAACAAGATTCATCACAATACAATACAGAGCAATCTGATACAGACCAATTTGAAATCGAAGATGAAGTGGTTGATCAAGAAACACAGCTTAATCCTAGTAGTACGCAATCAAGTGTACTAAAAAATGAAACAACTGAATCAAGTGAAGCAGCTACAAGTAGCAATCAAACATCAATTAGAAAAGGTAGCAAGCCATTTAATGTTGTTATGACACCTTCTGACAAAAAACGTATGATGGATGCTAAAAAACCTAAGAATAGTAATCAGCATTTTACAAATTCAAGTAACACATCACAATCATCACAAAATGAAAGTAAAGAAATTGAATCTAATGATCTTGGTACTGAAAGCGTAGTTAAAGATGAAACAGTTGGACTAGAGCAACAAGAGCAAAATCTGACATCAACGCCCGAAATAACAGAACATCCATCAACTTCGATGGATACATCAAATCATAGCGAACAATCTATCAATCATGGAACGTCAGAAAAACATGACGATGAAATAAATCCATCTTCAGTTGGCTCCGCTCAACATGCAGAGCATAAGAAAACTGAAATTAATAATGAACAGGCGTCACCAATAACACAAAATCAAGAGCCGAAATTAAAACCCGAGATGGCACACAATCAATTAGACGCTAACAAGACAACGGACGACAGTGGTAAGCCAACAATTAGAAGAGGTCCTAATATTAAGTTGCCTAACTTAGATTTATTAGAAGAACCTAAACAACATGAAATTGATAACGCTTGGATTGAAGATAAAAAACAAGAACTTAATGATGCGTTTTATTATTTTAATGTACCCGCTGAAGTTCAAAACGTTACTGAAGGTCCAAGTGTCACACGTTTTGAATTATCAGTAGAAAAAGGTGTCAAAGTTTCTCGAATCACTGCATTGCAAGACGACATTAAAATGGCACTTGCAGCTAAAGATATTCGTATAGAAGCACCAATCCCTGGTACTAGCCTTGTAGGTATAGAAGTTCCTAATCAGAACGCTACCACAGTCAATTTACGTTCAATTATTGAAGATCCTACGTTTAAAAATGCAGAGTCTAAATTAACTGTTGCTATGGGGCTTAGAATTAATAACGAACCTCTACTAATGGATATATCTAAAACCCCACACGCACTTATAGCTGGTGCAACTGGTTCAGGTAAATCTGTGTGCATAAATAGTATTTTAATGTCATTATTATATAAAAATCATCCAGAAGAGCTAAAATTATTACTTATTGATCCTAAAATGGTAGAATTGGCACCATATAATGATTTACCACATCTGGTAGCGCCTGTTATTACTGACGTAAAAGCGGCGACACAAAGCTTAAAATGGGCTGTAGAAGAAATGGAACGTCGTTATAAAGTGTTCGCAAAATATCACGTAAGAAATATTACTGCTTTTAATAAGAAAGCAACTTACGAAGATAGAATGCCAAAAATTGTTATAGTAATAGATGAATTAGCTGATTTAATGATGATGGCGCCACAAGAAGTAGAACAATCTATCGCGCGTATTGCTCAAAAAGCCCGTGCATGTGGGATTCATATGTTAGTAGCAACACAACGTCCATCAGTAAATGTCATTACAGGTTTAATTAAGGCAAACATACCTACAAGAATTGCATTTATGGTATCATCTAGCGTTGATTCAAGAACCATTTTAGATAGTGGCGGCGCTGAACGCTTGTTAGGTTATGGAGATATGCTTTATTTAGGCAGTGGTATGAATAAACCGATACGTGTTCAAGGCACGTTTGTATCGGATGATGAAATAGACGATGTTGTTGATTTTATAAAACAACAAAGAGATCCAGAATATTTATTTGAAGAAAAAGAATTATTGAAAAAAACGGAAGCACAACCTCAGGATAGTTTATTCGATGATGTATGTAGTTTTATGTTGAAAGAAGGTCATATTTCTACTTCATTAGTACAACGCCATTTCCAAATCGGTTATAATCGTGCAGCGAGAATTGTAGACCAATTAGAACAATTAGGTTATGTTTCTGGAGCAAATGGTTCAAAACCAAGAGATGTATACATTACAGAATCAGATTTGAATGAGAATTAAATAGAGATAAAGGAGTGTTACAATGACACATTATCATTTTGTCGGCATAAAAGGCGCCGGCATGAGTTCATTAGCACAAATAATGCATGATCTTGGAAATGAAGTACAAGGTTCAGATATAAATAATTATGTTTTTACAGAGGTAGCATTACAAAATAAAGGTATTCAAATATTACCTTTTGATGAAAACAATATAAAAGAAGACATGGTTATTGTTCAAGGTAACGCATTTCCAAATTCACACGAAGAAGTTGTTAAAGCGAATGAATTAAAACTAGATGTCATACGCTATCACGATTTTTTAGGTCATGTTATCAGTCAGTATACATCTGTAGCTGTAACAGGTGCACATGGTAAAACATCTACAACTGGTTTATTGTCACATGTGATGAATGGGGATAAAAAGACATCATTTTTAATTGGAGATGGCACTGGTTTAGGTATTCCTGCAAGTGATTATTTCGCATTCGAAGCTTGTGAATACCGTAGACATTTCCTAAGCTATCATCCTGATTATGCTATTATGACTAACATTGATTTTGATCACCCTGATTACTTTAAAGATGTTGAAGATGTATTTAGTGCTTTCCAAGAAATGGCACATAATGTTAAAAAAGCAATTATTGCGTGGGGTGATGATGATCATTTACGTAAGATAGAAGCAGATGTTCCAGTATATTATTATGGGTTTTCAAAAAATGATGATGTATATGCGGATAACCTACAAATTAGTGAAAATGGAACTAAATTTGATGTATACATTAAAAATGAATATTATGATACGTTCTTATCTCCACAATTTGGTGATCATAATATATTAAATGGACTTGCTGTAATTACAGTGAGCTATCTTGAAAGTTTGGATGTAAATAATATAAAAGAAGCCTTAGAAACATTTGGTGGCGTAAAAAGAAGATTTAATGAGACAAAAGTGGGAAAACAAGTATTAGTTGACGATTATGCACACCATCCTAGAGAAATTAGTGCTACAATTGAGACAGCTAGAAAGAAATATCCGAATAAAGAAGTTGTAACTGTATTCCAGCCTCATACTTTTAGTCGAACACAAGCATTCTTAGATGATTTTGCTGAAAGTTTAAATTTAGCAGATAAAACTTTCTTATGTGAAATTTTTGGTTCAATAAGAGAAAATACTGGTAATTTAACAATTCAAGATTTACTCCAAAGAATTGATAATGCGACATTAATTGATGAAACTACTGTGAATGCGTTAGAACAATATAGTGATGCAGTTATTTTATTTATGGGTGCGGGCGATATTCAAAAGATTCAACGTGCTTATATGAAAGAAATGGGTGTTACTACCTCATTTTAATATGTTTATGTTAAAATGATTTGGGTATTTATATTAAATAACAACATATGATTAATAGGAGGCGTTTTAAATGGAATGGATTTTACCTATAGCTGGTATTATTGCGGCGGTTGCTTTTCTTATTTTAGTAATTGGTATCGTTGTAATTTTACTTTCAGTTAAGAAAAACTTAGATCACGTTGCAAAAACTCTTGATGGTGTTGAAGGACAAATTCAAGGTATTACACGTGAATCTACGGACTTACTTCATAAAGCAAATCGCTTAACTGAAGATATCCAAGACAAATCAGATCGTTTGAATTCTGTAGTTGATGCAGTGAAAGGCATCGGTGAATCAGCTCAAACGTTAAATGGTTCAGTTGATAGAGTTACAAACTCAATCACGCACAATATTTCTCAAAATGAAGATAAAATTTCTCAAGTAGTTCAATGGTCAAATGTAGCAATGGAAGTTGCTGACAAATGGCAAAACAGAAGAAATCGTAGAGATAGTGCAAATTATAAAGCGAGCAGTGTAGCAGATGATTCTAATCATAGCTATACTACACGTGTAGATAATAAATAATTCGTATATTTAAACAAACAAATGCACTTAAATGAGGTATGAAACTTATTTAAGTGCATTTGTTATAGGAGGCATTCAATTATGAAGTACTATAACCGTGATAATTACGAAAGAAATGTAGAAAGTTATGAAGTGCCAGAATATTTTACTAAAGGTGCCAGAAATGAGTTTGTTTACGGATTTCTAATCGGTGCATTTATTGGTTCAGCTGTAGGGTTAATTTCTATAAGCAAGTCACGCACTAAAGATAAATCTCAAGTTGATTCTGAAGATGAATCACGTTTTAAATCTAGTATTATTGAGCAGTCTGAAAGCGAACAAGCAGATGCTGAACAACAAGTAGATAGTATTAAATCTACAGTCGCAGATGCGCAAAGCAAAGATACTGAAGTAACAGATTCTGAACTAGCTGCTCAAAAAGCGGCGATTCAGCAAGAAACTTCAGACAACAATTTAGCAGATACGTCACCACAAGCGCAAGATCTACAAGATGATAATAATTTGGATCAGAGTGACGATACAACAACACATATTGATCCTAATTCAGAACCGACTGAGGACGAGGTCAGTGCGCAACAGAATGCTATTAAAGAAGAAGCAGCAGATAATAACTTAGCTGATTCCACTACTACATCTTCAAATAATAAAGGTGCAAAAACTGCAGCTGCAGCAACAGGTGGTGCAATAGCAGCAAGTAGTTTAGCTAAAGTTGCACAGGATAAAAAACAATCATTAAATAATGATTCACAAGTTGCAGAAAACACTGATAATCTTTTGAAATCTGAAGAAACAGCGAGAGGTGATAATCAAAAAGATGCGCCTAACTTAGTTACTAAAGACTCAAAAGAAGATGAAAGTAAAAATAATAATCATTTGAAAGCAGGCGCTTTAGCAGGTACTGTCACAGCATCTGGATTAGCGTTAGCAGCTAAAAATAAAAACAAAGCTTTAAATGACGATAATAAAGTTGCAGAAAACACAGCAAGTTTATTAAAACCAGAAACACCTAAACAAAGCACAAAAAAAGATGTGCCTAATTTAGTAACACCTAAAGTTGGTCATGCGGTAGAATCAACTGATAAAGTAGAAAACTCTGCAGACAAAAATAAAAGTAATACGATTGCAAAACCAGAAAAAGCAGAACAACGTGTAAAACAGACACATAAAACTGTAAGTTTCAAAGATGGTATTATTGTTCATAATGAAGCAGAAACTGGTCTTAGTAATCAAACTGCAAACAAAGCACAACAGAGCGAAGCTACTACAAATGCAACAGATAAAACATCATCATTTAAAGATGGTATCCTTGTGCATGATGAAACAGAAACTGATGTTAGCAACCAAAGTGCAAGTGAAGGGCAACAGAACGCAGCCACTACTAATGCAACAGATAAGACATCATCATTTAAAGATGGCATCCTTGTGCATGATGAAGTAGAGACTGATAAAACAACAGACGATAGTGAGGCACGACAAAGTAAAGATGGACATAATGAGCCAACTTACTCTAAAAACAGATCGCAGTTGAAAAAATCAGAAAAATCTCAAAGTAAAATAGACAAAAGAACTTTTAATGATTAATCATTACTAAAACTGAAATATAATAAAAGGAATCGAACATGTTTTGTTCGATTCCTTTTTAATTTATACTTTTTATTAGCTAGGTCAGGTTAAGTGTAAGACGAATTAGAATTTATTATACTCATTGTGTCGCTTAAAACGATTATGTTGCTATTTTGAAGTATTATACTTACACAAATAACTATGATGCATCTAGAACGTTATTTAAGTCATCTAGAATGCCTACAAATACTTTATTGCATATATTTGATTGATTAGACGATATAGCTACATTTTGATGCCTCAACGTACAATGTGCTTTAAAAATTTATAATGGACGCTTAAAATTAATGACAACCCTTTTTTAGTGCTTTTTAAAGCAAAAATAATTATGAGATAAACAATGTATTTATTTAATAAATGTTTGAGTAAATCATCATTTAGAAAGTACAATTCAGCATTTATATGACAATAAATTGAATTAAATGAAACTTAAGTTAATAAATTATAGAAAATGAAAGAATAGTGTAAAATATTACTGGTAAATGACTGAAAATTCAGTTACCATTAGGGATATTCACTTACAGAAAGTGAAATTTTAACAATCATTACTTGAACTTATAAGTAGTTATTGTTAGAATTACGTTTAACAAATATTTTATCGCTTTAAAGCAGAATAAAATATCGATTTTAAATTTTTCATAGAGGTGAATAAAATGACAGATAAATTACAAGAATTCAGAAGCGAGATTGTTGATATTAATGAAGAAATTTTAAATCTTTTATCTAAAAGAGGAAAAATAGCACAAAACATTGGTGAGGAAAAACGTAAGCAGGGTACAGCAGTGTACGATCCTCAACGTGAAAAAGAAATGATTAACAAACTATTAGATAAAAATGAAGGTCCATTTAACGATAATGTGATTAAACAATTATTCAAGGAAATTTTTAAAGCCTCTACTGATTTACAAAAATCTGAAAATGAAAAACATTTATATGTATCAAGAAAATTAAAACCAGAAGATACAATAGTACAATTCGATAATGGGGGCATTATTGGAAGTGGTAATAAATCATTCGTATTTGGACCATGTTCAGTTGAATCTCAAGAACAAGTTGATGCAGTTGCAGCTAATTTACAAGCTAGAGGCGAAAAATTCATTAGAGGTGGTGCTTTCAAACCGCGTACATCTCCATATGATTTCCAAGGATTAGGTGTTGAAGGTCTTAAGATTCTTAAAAATACTAAAGACAAATACGGCCTGAATGTAGTTAGTGAAATTGTAAATCCTGCAGATTTTGAAGTAGCAGATGATTATTTAGATGTATTCCAAATTGGTGCACGTAATATGCAAAACTTTGAATTATTAAAAGAAGCAGGTCGTTCAAATAAACCAGTATTATTAAAACGTGGTTTATCTGCAACAATTGAAGAATTTATCTTTGCAGCAGAATACATTGCTTCTCAAGGTAATGAAAACATTATTCTATGTGAACGCGGTATCCGTACTTACGAAAAAGCAACAAGAAACACATTAGATATTTCTGCAGTACCTATTTTAAAACAAGGTACACACTTACCAGTAATGGTTGACGTTACACACAGTACAGGACGTAAAGATATCATGTTACCAACAGCTAAAGCTGGCTTAGCAGTAGGCGCAGATGGCATCATGGCTGAAGTCCACCCTGATCCATCAGTTGCATTAAGCGATAGTGGTCAACAAATGGATTTCGATGAATTCGAGAATTTCTATAATGAAATTAGACCATTAGCTGATATGTACAATAACAAACAATTAAAATAAGATATATAAAGCCCTTGTTACGTTACTACTTGATTAGTAATTGTAATAGGGGTTTTTTGTGTCTTTATACTATTTTTGAAATGAATGAAGCATATTGTGGTAATTTATAAAATGCTCATGCTTTGGAATGACGTGCTAACTGAATAGCATATTTAAATATAAAATATAAAATAAATGATGAATCATCAAATTACACTTGATTTTAATGAAAAACATAAAAATTTAAACGAAAAAGGTTTGTTTTCACTGAAAATAAGAAATATAATACATTTAGTAGGTTTATAATTTTATAAAATGACATAATTATGACATTCAAAACAAAACTATTTTACATTTAGTGAAAATATGGTAAACTTTGAAAATGTTATGAAAACAGAGTATAATAATAAAGAAATCGCTTTCAAGGAGGAAATTATGACTGTAACTATATATGATGTAGCTAGAGAAGCAAGAGTATCTATGGCAACTGTCTCACGTGTTGTTAATGGTAATCAAAATGTTAAACCCGAAACACGTGATAAAGTAAACGATGTTATTAATAAATTGAACTACCGTCCAAACGCAGTAGCAAGAGGATTAGCTAGTAAACGAACAACAACAGTAGGAGTTATTATTCCAGATATTTCAAATGTCTATTATTCGCAACTTGCTCGAGGGTTAGAAGATATAGCAACAATGTATAAATACCATTCAATTATTTCAAATTCTGATAATGATCCAAGTAAAGAAAAAGAAATATTTAACAACCTATTAAGTAAACAAGTAGATGGTATTATTTTCTTAGGTGGAACAATTTCAGAAGAAATCAAAGAATTGATTAATAAAACATCAGTTCCTGTAGTAGTTTCAGGTACAAATGGTAAAGATGAAGGTATTTCATCTGTAAATATTGATTTCAAATCAGCAGCTAAACAAATTACAAATCAATTAATCGAAAACGGTGCAAAAACGTTTGCTTTTGTGGGCGGCGATTATTCTAAAAAAGCACAAGAAGATGTGCTAGTAGGATTAAAAGACGTCTTAGAAGAGCATAAACTTTCATTAAATGAAGGATTGATTTTTAATGGTAATGAAACGTATAAAGATGGTCTACGTGCATTTGATGCTTTGAAATCTGCTAAGCCAGATGCAATTTTATCAATCAGTGATGAACAAGCAATTGGCCTAGTTCATGCTGCTCAAGATGCAGGGATTAATGTTCCAGAGTCATTACAAATTGTAAGTTTTAACAATACTAGACTTGTTGAAATGGTAAGACCTCAATTATCTAGTGTAATCCAACCGTTATACGATATTGGGGCAGTGGGTATGAGACTTCTTACTAAATATATGAATGATGAAGAAATCGACGAGCCTAATGTGATTTTACCTCATAGAGTTGAGTATAGAGGTACTACAAAATAAAATTTTTGTAGATATAGCAAAGTATAATTAACAATCAATGTTATTAAACTATAATGAAATACAAAAAACGAAATTCTTATTAATTAAGAATTTCGTTTTTTATTTAAATTAAAGATTTAACTCAGTATATGTGATGTAGATTTATTTAAAACCAACTCAGCACTTGTTTAGCATATTTTAAATTGGTTTCCGTAATTTCTTTTTGTCTAGGTATGATGTGATAGTCAGTTTTTTCATCGGTCCAAGTTTGTGGTAGTTCGCAAGGTGCGTATTGTTGCCATTTTGTTAACCATTTATCAGGCAAACGACCAGTTTGTGGTTTTTCTCCGATTAAAGCTAAAAAAACGTGGCTCCAAGCACGTGGGACAACTTTCCAAATATTATAGCCGCCACCACCAAACATTAATACTTTACCATTTGTGTATTTATCTGCTAAATCTTTAATGATATATGGAATTTGATATAGTGATTCAAGCGTACAGTTTAAATGCGTGAGTGGATCTAAGTAGTGAATATCAACACCATGCACACTCACAATGATATCTGGTTTAAATGAAGCTACTATAGGCTCTATCGTTTCTTTAAATATTTCCAGAAATGAATCATCTTCTGTATAAGGTTCAAGTGGAATATTTACTGTATAGCCAAAACCTTGTTCGCTACCACGTTCTGTGTAACGTCCAGAACCAGGGAAAAGAAATTTTCCAGTTTCATGTATCGAATAAATTAAGGCTTGATCATTTGTATAAAAACTCCATTGGGTCCCATCACCATGATGTGCATCTGTATCAATACATATCACGCGTTGCCCATATTTCTGTATGAGATAGGCGATTGTAACTGCAACATCATTATAAATACAAAAACCATTTGCACGGCCTGGTAGGCTATGATGTAAACCGCCACCTAAATGGCAACCATTGGTGATTGTATCATCCATGATGTGATCAGCTAAATTCAATGCGCCACCCACAATGCGTGCACTGTGCTTATGCATCATTCTAAATTGTAGGGTATCATCGCCATCTAATCCATACTTCTTAGCTTCATTGTCACTTAAAATACCATGTGAAGCACGTCTGATCGCTTGAATATAATCATGAGAATGAATTAGTGATAATTCGGTATCGTTAGCTATACGTGGTTTAATAATATGATGTGATTTTAAATATCCTAAATCTGTTAATAATTCTGTTGTTAATTTTAATCTCATTTGATTAAATGGATGGCTATTACTAAAACGATATTGCAGTATTTCATTAGAATAGACAAAGCCCGTTGATTGTTGCATATTACTCATATGTTTCTCCCCTTTAAAAGAAAAAGCGATTCATGAATCGAATGTCATCAAATGCTTGTAATTGTTCTATAGAAATTCTTGAACCAATTCTTGCCATAAGACAATTAGCAGGATGACTTGTAATTTCTGGATCATCTGTTGCAAATACTTCAAGGCCCCCATAACCCATCAATTTCTGCATTAATTTTTTATATTCATATACATCAAGCCCAGAATTTTTCAAA
Source organism: Staphylococcus equorum (assembly GCF_001747895.1). Taxonomy (GTDB): domain Bacteria; phylum Bacillota; class Bacilli; order Staphylococcales; family Staphylococcaceae; genus Staphylococcus; species Staphylococcus equorum_A. The sequence continues at coordinate 16,923 of NZ_LNNB01000009.1, forward strand.
TCCCAATGCCAATAATATTCAGTAGTTAACACAATGTAATCTTCATATTCATCAGCTGCTAAACTGACTTTGATAAGTTCACTGCCTAAATGTAAATCACGATAAGCTAGGCTTAACTCTATAGCGCCTAATTCTATTAAGTATTCCAAATTACCACTAGACCAACGTTCTAATGGGTCTGGATAATGATAAGTGACATAGCCAATAATATGCTGAGAATTACGCAGTACAAAAATTCTGCCTTCTTCTAATTCACTAATTTCTTTTATGGCTTCAAATTGATCCGCAGGTGGGCGAAATGCAAAGAGCCCATCATCAAATGTCATAGATTCAAGGTTATTTCTTGAAACAGGACCTTCTATCACAAATGTTCCTTGCTCCAAATGATAAGTTTGAGATTGATATGTTTTTATATGTTCCATTTTTTCACTCCAAACTACCGCATACGCATACAGTAAACAATCTAATATAACTCTATTATAAGTTAAAAAAGTTTAAAATAACACAATAATGTATTCGTTTACACACTATTATTTTGAAAATTTTGACAATGTTAGTTATAATAATTTTTAAGCAAGCGATTTCATTAAGAGGGGGATTCAAAATGAAAGTAGAAGTATATAAAGGGGAAAATGGAAATTTTAACCTACAAGACTATGAAAAAGAATACGCAAATTTTGACTGGAAAGAAATAGAAAAAGCATTTTCATGGTCAGAAACTGGTAAGATCAATATGGCACATGAATGTATTGACCGCCATGTGGATGAAGGTAATGGTGAAAAAATCGCATTACATTATAAAGATGATAAGCGTAAAGAAAGTTATACTTTTGAAGAAATGAAATCAAATTCTAATAAAGCTGCAAATGTATTAAAAGATAAAGCAAACATTGAGAAAGGTGATCGTGTTTTTGTATTTATGCCTAGAACACCAGAACTTTATTTTGCTTTATTTGGAATATTAAAAATAGGTGCAATTGTAGGACCGTTATTTGAAGCATTTATGGAAAAAGCTGTTGCAGATCGTTTAGAAAATAGTGAAGCGAAAGTGATTGTGACAACGAATGCATTATTGCCACGTATTCCTAAAGATAAATTACCACATTTAGAAACGATTGTAGTCGTAGATGAGGAAGTAGACAGTGAATATGTTGACTTTAATAGTGAATTTAAAAATGCGAGTGACCAATTTGAAACAGAATGGTTAAACTTAGATGACGGTTTGATATTGCATTATACTTCAGGTTCAACAGGCCAACCTAAAGGTGTATTACATGCTCAAAAAGCAATGCTCGTTCATTATATTTCTGGTAAATATGTACTAGATTTTAAAGAAGACGATGTATATTGGTGTACAGCTGATCCGGGCTGGGTGACAGGTACTTCATATGGTATTTTCAGTCCTTGGTTAAATGGTGTGACAAATTGTATCGTTGGAGGTAGATTCTCACCTGAAGCTTGGTACGGCATGATTGAAGAATATAAAGTTACAATATGGTACACGGCGCCAACTGCATTAAGAATGTTGATGAGTGCCGGCGATGATATTATCGACAAATACGATTTATCATCACTAAAAAGTATCTTATCTGTAGGTGAGCCGCTTAATCCTGAAGTTATTAAATGGTCAAAAGATGTCTTTGGTAAACGTGTCTTAGATACGTGGTGGATGACTGAAACAGGGGGCCATATGATCGTTAACTATCCATCTATGGATGTTAAATTAGGATCCATGGGTAAACCGTTACCAGGTATAGAAGCATCTATTGTTGATGATCAAGGTAACGAGTTGCCACCAAATCGAATGGGCAACCTTGCAATTAAAAAAGGATGGCCATCTATGATGGTTTCTATTTGGAAAAATCCTGAAAAATATGATTCATACTTTATTGGTGATTGGTATGTTTCTGGAGACTCTGCTTACAAAGATGAAGATGGCTATTATTGGTTCCAAGGTCGTGTAGATGACGTTATCATGACGGCAGGCGAACGTGTAGGTCCTTTTGAAGTAGAATCGAAACTAGTAGAACATGAATCGGTTGCAGAAGCAGGTGTGATTGGTAAACCAGATCCAGTAAGAGGAGAAATTATTAAAGCATTTGTTGCTTTACGCCCAGAGTATGAAGCTTCAGATGAACTGAAAGAAGAAATTCGCGTATTTGTTAAAGAAGGTTTAGCCGCACACGCTGCACCACGCGAAATAGAATTTAAAGAAAAACTTCCTAAAACACGTTCTGGTAAAATTATGCGTCGTGTCCTTAAAGCTTGGGAACTTGATTTACCTGAAGGCGATTTAAGTACAATGGAAGACTAATTAAACAAAAAAGTAGTTTTATTTTACTTAGTTTAATCATAAATATTTAACCTGTATTTCCAATATAAAATAACACAAGCTATTTTATACTTCCTTTATATTATCAACTTTAAGTATGTGCTTTATGCTACACACTAAAGATTATGATGATATTCAGGGAGTTTTTGGTGTAAAATAACAATTTAAGCGTAACATAGGTCACATAAGGTGAATATATTCACTTATTATTTTGAAAGCGCTATCTCTATTAATCGACAACACAACATAAGTTAGTTAATATTAATATGTAAGGATTTATTTTTATCAGTAGTATATATGGGAAATATATGTATTGATTTAAAATTTATTTAAGAAGGGGCGAATGAATTTGGCACACTTATCTGATTTAGATATAGCAAATCAATCAACATTAAAACCGATTGGAGATATTGCTAAGCAGGCGGGCATCCCCGCAGATGCATTAGAACCATACGGGCACTATAAAGCTAAGATTGATATTAATCAAGTTCAACAAAAAAATGGTAAGGGGAAAGTAGTATTAGTTACTGCTATGAGTCCAACGCCAGCAGGTGAAGGTAAATCAACAGTTACAGTTGGGTTAGCAGATGCATTCAACGAACTTAAAAAAAGCGTCATGGTAGCGTTACGTGAACCAGCTTTAGGTCCTATTTTCGGAATAAAAGGTGGGGCAACTGGTGGTGGCTATGCACAAGTATTACCAATGGAAGATATAAATCTACACTTCAATGGTGACTTCCACGCAATCACTACTGCAAATAATGCACTGTCAGCATTTATTGATAATCATATGCATCAAGGTAATGAATTAGAAATCGATCAAAGACGTATTGAATGGAAACGTGTTTTAGACATGAATGACCGTGCATTACGTAATGTAAATGTAGGTTTAGGTGGACCAACGCAAGGGGTTCCAAGAGAGGATGGTTTTAATATTACCGTTGCTTCTGAAATAATGGCAATTCTTTGTTTATCTAATGACCTTAATGATTTAAAAGCGAAAATCAGTAGAATTACTGTAGGTTATACTAGATCACGTAAACCTGTTACTGTAGCTGACTTAAAAGTAGAAGGCGCATTAGCGATGATTCTTAAAGATGCAATTAAACCAAACTTAGTACAAACAATTGAAGGCACACCAGCCCTCGTACATGGTGGGCCATTTGCTAATATTGCACATGGTTGTAATTCAATTTTAGCAACAGAAACTGCAAGAGACTTAGCAGATATTGTTGTAACTGAAGCTGGCTTCGGCTCAGATTTAGGTGCTGAAAAATTCATAGATATTAAAGCACGTGAAGCAGGATTTGAACCTTCAGCAGTTGTAGTAGTTGCGACAGTTCGTGCGCTTAAAATGCATGGCGGTGTAGCTAAAGACAACTTAAAAGAAGAAAATGTTGAAGCGGTTAAAAAAGGCATCGTGAACTTAGAACGCCACGTTAAAAACGTTAAAAAATATGGTTTAGAACCTGTAGTTGCGTTGAACGCGTTCGTACATGATACTGAAGAAGAAACACAATATGTACAACAATGGGCAAAAGAGAACGGTGTGAGACTTGCTTTAACTGAAGTTTGGGAAAAAGGTGGTAAGGGCGGTATCGATTTAGCGAATGAAGTGCTAGAGGTACTTGATGAACCACAAGACTTCAAACATTTATACGAATTAGATTTACCACTTGAAGAAAAAATTGAAACAATTGTTAAAGAAATTTATGGTGGCTCAAAAGTTACATTTAGCAGCAAAGCACAAAAACAACTTAAACAATTTAAAGAAAACGGCTGGGATAATTATCCGGTTTGTATGGCTAAAACACAGTATTCATTCTCGGATGATGCAACACAATTAGGCGCACCTGAAGGTTTTGAAATCACTATTCGTGAATTAGAAGCTAAAACTGGCGCAGGATTTATTGTTGCATTAACTGGAGCAATCATGACTATGCCTGGACTTCCTAAAAAACCAGCAGCATTAAACATGGATGTTACTGATGATGGACATGCAATTGGTCTATTCTAAATTTTAACTATTATATAATACAAACATATTAAAAATAGCTGTAAGGAAATCTATAACGATAGATTTCTTCACAGCTATTTTTTTAATTGTTAGAGAAGTTTATGAACTAGACACTTTATTTTGTCATTAAATGTTGTTTGATATTGTATTTTTCAGCTTTTTTAAAATCATAAGTGGTAATTTCACCTTCAACTAACATCCGTTTGAGCACATAGTGTTGGCGATCCAAACCAATTTGTATTTGAGCGTCAGATTTGAGTGAACCATCTGTTTCATAAGGGGTGTAATAATAAGGGCTTTGTAAAAGTCCAATCAGATAGGCTGATTCAGCAATATTTAAGTTTGTAGCTGCTTTTCCAAATAAACTGTAGGATGCTGAAGCGATACCTGAGATATCAGTGCCATTATAATCACGTCCAAAAGGCACGATATTTAAATAAGTATAGATAATTTCATCTTTGGTTAAAATCTTTTCAGTTCGCATAGATAGGATGAGTTCATTAGCTTTGCGATGATATGTTTTTTCGTTTGTCAGTAATTGATTTTTTACGAGTTGTTGTGTGATGGTACTACCTCCAGTTGCAGCTTCTGTATTAAATATATCTTGCCCAACAGCTCGAATAATAGCCTTTGGTAAAATACCATTATGATAGAAAAACAAGCTGTCTTCTGAAGAAGTTAACGCCTTTATCACGTTGCTATTCACATGTTTTGGTCCTACGATAAGTGAATTTGTTGATCCATTGTATTCTGTTAAAATATGTTTATTGTTATAATTTATATCTTGACTACCAGCAATGTTCAGCAATTTAGTACGTAATTCGTTATCTGACATGTTTACAGATTCATCAGTCAAACTTTGGAAGTAAAATACCGATATGGCTAATAAAATAATAAAGGTACATGCGAAAATTGCAAACAAGCCAATGAAAAGATGCTTTAATTTTTTATAGATAATTTCAAATTTAGAGAATTTAGAGTTATGTAAATGATTGTGAACATTATTTTCATGTGTTTGATTTTCCATGTCTGACCTCCTTACGTATGCAATATTATAACATAACATTTGATATTGACTTTTAAAATAGAGTTACTTATAATTAACATCAATTCGATATCGTTTTTGGATAAAGGAGAAGTAACATATGGTGTCATCTTCAGAGAGTTAGTGGTTGCTGTGAACTAACGATGATTCATATGTGAATACACCTTAATGATTTCACTCATCCAAACGTTTAAGTTAATGAACGTATCATTAATAAAGTTGTTTGACTTAAAGTATGGTGGTACCGTGCGCATGCGCCCTTACATTAATTTGTAGGGGCGTTTTTTTATTTTTTTAGTGTTATTCGGTCGCACTTGCTAAAAGTAAATTAAACTTTGGATGGTATTTAAAATCTATTCGAAACAATATCTTAATAAATATAGGAGGTATATACAATGACAAATGCATTATTAGAAGATTTAAAATGGAGAGGCTTAATTTATCAACAAACAGACGAAGCTGGTATAGAGAATGTATTGAATAAAGAACAAGTTACATTATACTGTGGTGCCGATCCAACTGCAGATAGTTTACACATCGGTCATTTATTACCATTTTTAACTTTACGTAGATTCCAAGAACATGGGCATCGTCCACTCGTATTAATCGGTGGGGGCACAGGTATGATTGGTGATCCATCAGGTAAATCTGAAGAACGTGTCTTACAAACAGAAGAACAAGTTGAATTAAACGTTCAAGGCATCAGTGAACAAATGCATAAAATTTTCGAATTTGGTACTGATAAAGGTGCTAAACTGGTTAATAATAGAGATTGGTTAAGCCAAATTTCTTTGATTGATTTCTTAAGAGATTACGGTAAACATGTTGGTGTGAATTACATGTTGGGTAAAGACTCCATTCAAAGTCGTTTAGAATATGGTATTTCGTTCACTGAGTTCACATATACAATCCTTCAGGCAATTGATTTTGGTCATTTAAACAACACTTACAACTGTAAAGTACAAGTTGGTGGTTCTGATCAATGGGGCAATATCACAAGTGGAATTGAATTAATGCGTCGTATGTACGGCCAAACAGAAGCTTACGGACTGACGATTCCATTAGTCGTTAAATCAGATGGTAAAAAATTCGGCAAATCAGAAGGTGGCGCAGTTTGGTTAGACGCTACAAAAACGAGTCCATACGAATTTTACCAATTTTGGATCAACACTACAGACGATGATGTAATCAAATTCTTGAAATATTTTACATTCTTAGAAAAAGAAGAAATTGAAGCATTAGAAAAATCGTTAAATGAAGTACCACATTTACGTGAAGCACAAAAAGCCTTAGCTGAAAATGTAACACGTTTCATCCATGGTCAAGCTGCATTAGACGATGCAATGCGTATCTCAAAAGCATTATTTGCTGGTGACTTACAATCATTGTCGGCTTCAGAATTAAAAGCAGGATTCAAGGATGTGCCACAAGTTGAATTGAGCAAAGAAATAACAAATATTGTTGAAGTAATTGTTGAAACTGGTATTTCATCGTCTAAACGTCAAGCACGTGAAGATGTGAATAACGGTGCAATTTATATCAATGGTATAAGACAACAGGATGTGAAATATGAATTAACAGCTGACGATAAAATTGAGAACGAATTTACAATTATTCGTCGTGGTAAGAAAAAATATTTCATGGTTAATTATAAATAATATATATAAAGATAGAAGAATAATGCGATATTTAAATTATCGACAAAACATCCGACAATGCCTTAGGACTTTGTCGGCTGTTTTTGTTTAGCTTGCCTCAGCCTTTATTCTTCGGCTAGTACATTTTCCCACAGGAGTCGGCTAAAGTATTGTCATTTTTTAAATGAAAATTGTCTCATGGGAAAAGTGCTTTCTGTAGGGTAGAACTGAGTTTAATTCTTATCATAATCATTAATTTGAATAAAATGGAATAGGCCTGATTGTTATGTAATAAAAAACCAACCAAGTCAGATTAATTTACTTGGTTGGTTCAAAATAGCTATTCTGTTATTGTTTTTAATTAAACGGTGAAGTATTTTCACTTTCTTTCTCAGATGACTCTGAAGATGTTGATTTTTGTTCTTTTAATGGTACTTCCACTGTTTGCTCTTTACCATTTCTTTCAATAGTCATTTCTACTGAATCACCAGGTTTTTTATTTTCATATAAATAAGAGCGTAAGTCCGTGTCTTCTTTAACTTTTTTATCGTCTATCGCAGTGATGATATCACCTTCTTTAAGCTCATTATCAGCATGAACTTTGGCAATGTAGACACCATCTTTGCGTTTTGTATTCAGTTCTTCTTTATATTGTTCTGGTATCTCACTTACATTGAGTAAACTAATTCCAATAGAAGGGCGCTCAATCTCGCCATTTTCTACAAGCTCTTTAATGGTAACTTTAACTTCATTACTTGGGATTGCAAAACCAATACCTTCAACTTGTTCACTTGCAATCTTCATTGAGTTAATACCTACGAGATTACCATTAATATCAACGAGCGCGCCACCTGAATTACCAGGATTAATTGCCGCATCTGTTTGTAATACATTTACTTTATTCGTACCAGCAGATGTTTTCGTATCAATTGTACGTTCGCTAGCAGAAATAATACCTGAAGTCACAGAGTTAGCAAATTGTAAGCCTAAAGGATTACCCATTGCAAAAACACTGTCTCCTGTTTTTACTTTTGAAGAATTAGCAAAATCAATTGCTTTAGTACCTTTTGTATCATTGATTTTTAATACTGCTATATCTGTTAACGCATCTTTCCCAACCAATTTAGCATCGACTTGTTTAGAATTATGCAATTGTACTTTAATTTCATTTGCACCATCAATGACGTGATTATTCGTTACGATATATGCAGAACCATTATTTTTTTGATAAATAACACCTGATCCAACACCAGCTTCTTCTGATTTTGAAGATTCACCTTTCAGTAAACTATCTAAATTCTGAGCTTTTTGCATATTAATAACGCCTACAATAGCAGGAGAGACATCGTTAATCATTTGATTCACAGAATCATATTTTTCACTTTTCCCATCAAGTGTATTGCCGCCATTGCTACTATTAGAAGCGTCTTGAACGGAAGACCCGTTATCATTTAAACCTGTGCTTTCCATAATTTTCCCAATGCCTAATACCAAAAGCGCACCTATAATACCAGCAACTAAGGCCACGATTATTGTTTTAAACCAGGGGAATTTGGCTTTATGTTTTGACCTTTTATTTTGAGGTTGTTGCGGTTGCTCCGGTTGCCGAGGGTTTTGAGTTTCATTAGAGTTATTATCGTTATTAAAATCTGACATACTTTACCTCCGATTTATTCTATATAACCTATTATGCTAGGTTTATACAACTTTTTCTAGTATATCACTATACAACTTTAGACTGAAATATAAATATTCTTGTCCATATGGTGACTAAATGATAGAATCAATAGGTAAATATAATGGAAAATGAAGTAGGTGGAGAAATGTATAAATTCATTAGCGGTTTGTTAGATTTAATTATTATGAAAATATGTAAATCACTAGAGGTGCAAGGTAAAGAAAATATACCTCAACTTCACAGATATGTAGTGACTTGTACTCACGAAAGCTATAATGAAGTAATCATGTTAGGGACAGCAATATACCCAAATCAAATTCATTACATGGCTAAAAAAGAGTTATTCAACAATAAATGGTTTGGGAAGTTTTTAAGTTCTTTAAATGCTTTTCCTGTAGATAGAGAAAATCCAGGGCCAAGTACATTGAAAAAACCGGTTAAATTATTAAAAGAAAATAAAACGGTAGGTATATTCCCAACTGGTCATCGTATGAAGTATGATGAGGGATCACCAATGAAACGTGGCGCAGTAACTATTGCTTTGATGGCGCAAGCTCCCATTTTACCAGCTGCATATGTTGGACCTAAAGAAATTAAGGGACTCATTACAGGTAAAGCAATTGTTAAATTTGGTGAACCTATCGAAACGAAGCATTTACCAAAAAACATGAAACGCAATGAAAAGTTAGAATATCTAACTAAAGAATTAGAAAGTAGAACGATACAATTACAAAATGAATTAAATGATTATGTGAATGATAAATAGTAAGTTTCAATATTTTTTAAAAAGTTAGACATTTTAATTTATATACGAATTTTTTTAAACTTGTGTTATTATGTAACTGTACAATGACAACAAGTAAAACGTTTACAAACACCACGTGGACAAATTGTGCATGTGGTGTTTGTTTGTGTAAATATCTATTTTGAAATGGGGAATTGTTATGTTTAGTTTCTTTCAACGTCTTGGTAGATCTCTTATGCTTCCTGTTGCAGTATTACCAGCAGCCGCGATTATTACAGGTATCGGTAACGCGTTAACAGCAATGGGAGTCTTGCCAACGGTAGCAGCGTTTTTCTCTTCTGCCGGTTCGACGATTCTTGAACAACTAGGTATTCTTTTTGCGATTGGGGTAGCATTAGGAATGGCTAAGAAAAATGACGGTGCAGTAGCACTTGCTGCAGCAGTTGGTTTCTTTTTAACGACAGTGGTTTTAAGTCCAGCAAAATTAGCACCATTATTAGGTGTTAAGGAGACAGGCGTAAACGAAGCTTTTGAACAAATGAATAATTCTAACGTTTTTATTGGTTTATTGATTGGTTTAATCGCAGCGTATACTTATAACAAGTTTAGTAAAACTGAATTACCTACAGCATTATCATTCTTTAGTGGTAAACGTTTAGTACCTATTTTAACAGCATTTTTTAGTATTATATTGGCTGTATTGATGCTATTTGTTTGGCCAGTTATCTATTCAGCAATTGTAACATTTGGGACATGGATTTTAGATTTAGGTCCAGTCGGTGCTTTCTTATATGGTTTCTTTAATAGATTATTGATACCAACTGGGTTGCATCATGCATTAAATTCAGTGTTTTGGTTTGATTTAGCAGGTATTAATGACATTGCTAAATTCCAAACTGGTGATGGTGCAGTACATGGTATTACAGGACGTTATATGGCTGGTTTCTTCCCAGTAATGATGTTTGGTATTCCTGCTGCAGCATTAGCGATGTACCATACAGCTGAATCTAAACAGAAAAAACGTGTCTATGGTTTAATGTTTGGTGGCGCAGTTTCAGCATTCTTTGTTGGTGTTACTGAACCAATTGAATTCTCATTCATGTTTGTAGCACCAGTATTATTTGTTATACATGCATTTTTAACTGGTTTATCCATGTTTATAGCAGCATTGTTTGAGTGGACAGCAGGGTTCTCATTTAGTGCTGGTTTAATAGACTATGTACTATCATTAATTAATCCTGTTTCAAGTCAACCATTCATGTTATTACTACAAGGACTTGTATTCTTTGTGATATATTACTTTGTATTTAGAATAGCGATTAAAGTATTGAAATTAAATACGCCTGGTCGTGGGGATAACTTACTACCAGATCCAACTTCTGATGAAGCGTCAACGGGGGATGCTGCAGATTCAGAAGGCGCATCTACAGCGGTAACTAATAAATATACAAATACAGCAAGCCAAATTTTAGATGGATTAGGTGGCAAAGAGAATATTGCATCATTAACAAACTGTGCTACTAGATTACGCATGGAATTACATGATAATAGTATTATTGATGAAGCTAAGATTAAGGGCGCAGGAGCTGTCGGTGTGACGAAGAGTGGTAAACATAATGCCCAAGTTATTATCGGCACTCAAGTTCAGCAAGTAGCTGATGAAATTGAAGTACAAATGGAATCAGAGCAACAAAAATAATATCTAAATAGTTTATTTTAGAATACGCCTAAGCATAGTTATCACTGAAAAAGTGGATCTTTGTAGGGCGTATTTTTTATATGAAAAAATTAAATATTTAACGATATGATTTGTTTGATAAAATGATGAAAATACATTGCTCTTTTCATGGGTAAATAGTACGATGAACTAGTATCAGAATTTTCTGATTTAAGGAGAGTAGATGAGATGAAGTCGGTATTATTTGATGTTGATGGTGTTTTTTTAAGTGAAGAAAGGTGTTTTGATGTATCTGCATTGACGGTTTACGAAATGCTTATGAGTAAAGATTATATGGGATTAGATCCATCTATACAATTTGATGATTTAAGTGATCAACAAATTACTGAAATAAGAGATATCGTATTCTATCATGATGAAATTTTAACTAAGTTAAAATCACTTGGATTAAATTCAAATTGGGATATGTTATTTGTAGTAGTTGCCATTCACTTTATTGAAATTTGTAAGACATTACCCCAAGAAAAATTAGTAGAAGTTTTAAACTCAGAAAGCTTTAATCAAGAAACATTGCAACAGATTGGTGAAAATATTTTTGATATAGAATTGAACTTTGAGTCACCATTATCGTTTTTAGATGGTATAAGTTCAGGAAAAGATAATATTTATCAAACACTTGTTACGCATGCTGGTGATCAGTTAAATACAAAACAAACAGCACTATTTGAACTGAAAAGTCCGTTTTGGACGCTTGCGCAAGAAGTTTACCAAGAGTGGTACTTAGGCTCCCAGTTATTTAATGAAGTAGAACAAAAGCCTAACCGTACAGAATTTAAAGAAGGTTACATATATAACGAAGTCGTGTTAAGACCTGTATCTGAAATTAAACAGTTATTAACAGATTTGAAAGCTGCTGGCTATCATATAGCCATTGCAACTGGTAGACCTAGAACAGAAACAATAGTGCCATTTGAAGCAATTGGTATCAAAGATTTATTTGATGACTTACATATTGTTACCGCAAGTGAGGTATTAATCGCTGAGGAACAATATCCTGAGTTAAAGCCATTAGGGAAGCCTAATCCCTTTAGCTATTTAGCAACATTAGAAGGTAATCATTTAAACAATTATGAACGATATGCTACAAATCAAGAAAATCGTGTTAATAAAGATGATGTTTTTGTGGTAGGAGATTCATTAGCAGATTTATTAAGTTCTAAAAAAATAGGGGCGACTTTCATTGGTCCATTAACAGGTTTGAAAGGTCAGAATGCTCGTGAAGAATTAGAGTCCTATGACGCTGAATATATCGTAGACCATGTAGGAGATATCAGAGAAATATTATTGTAATTAAAAAAGATACTACGCATTATTATTTGATGACTAAATAATAATGCGTCAGTATCTTTTTAATTTGAGAAATAAACTATTTATGTTCCGGGTTCTTTTGTAATGATTCACTATTTAGATGTTGTAGTTTGCATCACTTTGGATATCAAGTTCAACGCTTCGTATTAAATTAAATCCTTCAATTTGATATAAAGCATCAATAACATCTGGTGTAACAGGATGATCTATTGATAATACCATTAGCGCATTACCACCTTGGTTTGTACGACCAAGATGCATAGAAGCGATATTGATATCATATGTGCCAAGAATTTGTCCTGTACGGCCTACAATGCCTGGTCTATCGTTATGATTTATTACCAGTTGGTGATGTTCAGGTTTAAAGTCTACTGGATAGTCATTTATACGTACGATTCTTGGACCATAACCATTGAGTACAGTTGCACCAAGTTTAATTTGAGTATCTTTATTGATTAATGTTAATTCTATATAGTTACTAAAACCACGATGTTTTGTGTTTTTTTCAATATTATAAGATACACCTTGTTCATTTAAGAGTACTAAAGCATTGATTAAGTTTACACGCTCTGCTAAATCTTGACGTAAGACACCAGATACAAGTGTTCTGGTAATCAAACTTGTATCATCTAATGCAATGTCACCTTCGTATTTGATTTGTAGTTCGCGCGGTGCTTTTTCAAGTAATTGAATACCCACTTCACCTGTCATTTTACTTAATTCAATATAAGGCTTCAATTCATCATTGATTTCACTGTAAGTCATTTTTGGTGCATTAATCGCATTTAAGACGTTACCATTTTCGAAAATATCCACGATTTCATTTGCTACTGAAACAGCTACTTTTTCTTGTGCTTCAACAGTGGATGCACCTAAATGTGGCGTAACAATAATTTTATCGTGCTCAACAAGAGGGGACTCAGTTGCTGGTTCGCTTTCAAATACATCTATTGCTGCACTTTGAATTTGATCATTGTTCAAAGCGTCTAATAGCGCTGCTTCATCAATAATACCACCACGTGCTACGTTAATAATCTGTAACGTCGGTTTTGCTTTTTCGAAAAATGCTTTACCGACGATACCTTTAGTTTTTGGAGTTAATGGTGTATGTACAGTAACGAAATCTGCCTGTTCAGCAATTTCTTCAACTGTTGCACGTGTTACATTTAGTTCTTTTGCTTTATCTTCAGATAAGTAAGGGTCAAAAGCTAAGATATGCATACCGAAACTTTGTGCGCGTTTTGCAACACCTAAACCAATTCTACCAGCACCAATGACGCCAAGCGTTTTATTATAAAGTTCTGTACCTCTATATGTTTTACGGTCCCATTTTCCATTTTTTAATGACTGATGTGCTTGCGGGATATTACGCGCCATTGATAAAATCATGGCCATAGAGTGTTCAGTTGCAGAAATAGTATTACCATCTGGTGCATTAATTACAATAACACCATTTTTGGTAGCTGCATCGACATCAATGTTGTCAACGCCGACCCCAGCTCTAGCAATAACTTTTAAATTTGGCGCTGCTTCAATCATCTCTGCAGTGACTTGTGTCTGGCTTCTAACGATTAAGCCTTGGTAATCACCAATTTTTTCAACGAGTTCGCTTTCATTTAATTCTGTATTGATTTCGACTTCGAAGTCTTTATGGTCAATTAAACTTTTTAAACCTTCTGGTGAGATTGGATCAGATACTAAAATTTTATACATATGCTTTTACGACCTCCATGTACTGAGTAATTGCTGTACCAATATATGATTCTTTTCTGAATTCTGTTAATAGAATTTCTAATGCTGATACGACTTGTAAAATATCAAAAGGTGAAATTTGACCCATATGACCTATACGTAGAATTTCTCCTTTTAGATGACCTTGTCCACCTGCAATTGTTATAGCAAAACGGTTTTTAAGTTCTTTTTTTATGAAGTTGAGTTCTTCTTTTGATTTAGGTACAAAAGCTGTAACAGTAGGTGAGGCATACTCGTCTTGTACCAATAATTCTAAGTCTAATGATTTGAGTGATTGTCTTAAAGCATCACGTATTGCATAATGACGTGCAATAACTTGGTCTAATCCTTCTTCTTCAACTAATTTGGCATATGCATTCACACCTCTAAATAACGAAACGTTTGGTGTGAAAGGTGTTGAATTTGCTTCTAATGATTTCAAATATTTATTTAAATCTAAATAAAACCTCGGTGTCGTAACTTGGCTAAATCGTTCTTTAGCACGATTATTATAAGCTACAAATGCTAAACCAGGAGGCAACATAATGGCTTTTTGACTACCAGATATAAGAACATCAATCTGATCTCGTTGTAAGTCTACATCAACTGCACCGATACAACTCACACCGTCAACGATAAAGTAAATCGATTCGTCGTAGGCTTTAAGGGCATGTCCTAATTCATGGACAGGGTGCAAAACTGCAGTAGATGTTTCACAATATTGACTATAAACTGCTGTAATATCTGTGTTCAATGATTTTAAGAAGTCAATAAATTCAGGCACGTTTACAGCTTTGCCCCATTCGACTTCAAAAATATGTACGTTATCGTAATATGTTTCAGCAATTTGTTTAAAACGATTACCGAAAGCACCTGAAACAATGATAACAATATCGTCGTCAGGATTTGCAATATTTAACATACTTGCTTCTAAAGAACTTGTCCCGCTAGAAGTTAATATCATTACGTCATTTTGCGCACCGAATATTGGTTTTAGTGCACGAAACGCTTCTTCAGCAATTGTTTCAAAGTCACTTGATCTGTGTCCGACCATTGGTGACTGTGTTGCGTGTAAAATTTCTTCTGGTACTGGCGTTGGTCCTGGTGTAAGTAACATAGGACGATAATATTTCATGTGTGATTCCCCCAATGCTTATGATTGTCTTAGTTTAGCAAATTTTCAGAAAATATAAAAGTGCAAAAGTTAAAAGATAATGTAAATAAACAAAATAAAATATCATGAAAGGGCATACATTGTTATCACATTCATATTCCGTCATATATAAAATTTTTTTAAATTATTTTATTTTTGGTTCTATTTTTACAGTGACATTACCTTTAATTGAGTTTGAAATCATACAATTATTGTCCGCAACCTTTAAGAGTTTAGGTAGTTTTCTAACTAAACTATCTTTTTGTGCAGTTTCAACTTCAATAACAGGGTAATGGATAATGTTGTCCATACGAAATTTTGCATTTTCAAAAATAGCTGTACCTATAGATGATTGTTGAATTTCTATATTATTAAAACCAGAACGTTCGAGTACAGCTGCAAGTGAGATAATATAACAAGAAGATGCAGCTGAAACTAACAATTCATCTGGATTTGTACCAGTTCCATTGCCACCTAAACCTGATGGTATAGATATTTGTTCATCTAATACGTCTCCGTGAAGTTGACCTACAGCTTCGCGACCGCCAGACCATTGTGTGTTTACTTTGAATTCATGTTGAACCATAACGATTGACCTCCAGTTGATTTGTGATAATTTAAGTTTAGATGAAAATAAGCTATAAAGAAAGAGGAGAGCAATTTTAATGACAATATATACTTCTGACAACAAGCTCATATTAGTGGCACATCGTGGTATTGCTACATATTTTCCTGAAAATACGATGATTGCTTTTAAAGCTGCACTTATAAGTAATATTGATATATTAGAAATAGATATACACAGGACATTAGACAATCAACTTGTAGTTATTCATGATGATTCGATTGACCGTACCTCAAATGGATCAGGAAAAATCAAGGATATGACTTTAGCAGCTTTGCAGCAATTTGATTATGGTATAACTAAAGATAATAAATTTGAAGGAGAGACATTACCAACATTGGATGAAGTAATTAAATTAATCCAAGACTATCCTCAAAAATTATTAATAGAACTAAAACAACCGCAGAATTATCCTGAAATTGAAAACGAATTAATAGATGCATTAAATGCTTGGAATTTACCAAAAAACAAAGTCATCATACAATCATTCAATCAAAAAAGTATGAAAAAATATTTGATATGAATGAAGGATATGAGCTAGGTGTATTGATTAGTAAAAAGAAGTATTGGTATAAATTACCTCCATTTAAAAGCATTGCGGCCTATGCCAATTATGTAAATCCCAATTATGCATTAGTTACAGAGAAGTTTTTAAAAAGTGCACATCAGTATAGATTGTCAGTGATGCCCTATACAGTTAATGAACATGAACAAGCAAAATCATTGCAGAAATTAGGGGTAGACGGACTGATTTCAGATAACCCAAATGATATTTTGTAAAATGAAAAAGTTAAAAAAGCTTAAATGAATAGTAAAGATTCATTTAAGCTTTTTATAGTTTTAATAAATAGGCAAGACATATTATTTAATATGAGATAAATCATTATCGTGATGATTTACCCAATTCTTTTTTAATAACCCCATCACATGACAATCACTATATTCACCGCGAGTATAAAAATGTTCTTGTAATGTACCTTCAATGGAGAAGTTTTGTGCTTTATAAATATGAACGGCTTTTTCATTGTTTACATCAACAAATAAATATATTTTGTGGAGATTAAGTACTAGGAATGCATAATCAATAGCCATTTTAAAAGCGCTTTTAGCGTATCCTTTACCACCATATTCGGAATCAATGATAATTTGAATTTCACAATTACTATGTATAAAGTCAATTTCAACTAATTCAACGACACCGATACGCGTTTGATCTTTTTCAATAATAAATCTACGTTCAGTTTCATCTAATAAATGTTTTTTATATAATGATTGAAGCTCGCTTAATGATTGATAAGGTTCTTCAAACCAATAAGACATAATGGAATATTCATTATTTAAGTGATGTACAAAATCTAAATCTGTCTCCTCTAATGCTCTAATAATCAAATTTAACACTCCTTTACCCATAGCATACAGTAATTATTATAAGAAAGTAAAAAGATATTGTGCTTTAAAGTGGGGGAGTTAAAAAGATTTCTATTTATACTTTAATAATAGGGTGCAGTTTATTACTTTTATAGAAATAAAAAAACCAAGAAATCCTTGAAAGGACTTCTTGGTTTGAAATTAAAACGTTTATCTTGAGTAATACTCAACGATAAGTTGTTCGTTGATTTCAGCAGGTAATTCACTACGTTCAGGAACGCGTACATATTTACCTTTTAAGTTGTCTGCATCAAATTCTAAGTACTCAGGTACGAAGTTGTTGATTTCAACAGATTCAGCAATGATATCTAATTTTAAAGATTTTTCACGTACTGAAATTTCTTGACCAGGTTTTAAAGTATATGATGGAATGTCAACACGCTTACCATCTACTAAAATATGACCGTGGTTAACAAGTTGGCGAGCTTGGCGACGCGTACGCGCTAAACCTAATGAATATACAACTGCATCTAAACGAGCAGCTAGTAATTGCATGAAGTTTTCACCATGGACACCGTGTTGGTTACCAGCAATTTCAAATGAGTTACGGAATTGTCTTTCAGTCATTCCGTATAAATAACGTAATTTTTGTTTCTCACGTAATTGTAATGCATATTCTGATAATTTTTTACGTTGGTTAGGACCATGTTGGCCTGGAGCGTATGGACGCTTCTCTAATTCTTTACCAGTACCACTTAATGAGATACCTAAACGACGTGATTTTTTCCAGTTCGAACCTCTAAATCGAGCCATAATAGACTCCTCCTTTTTCTCTTTTGTTGTTATGAAAAAACAAAAAAGAGTGTTGCATGCTTATTTGGATATATTGTTTTATGTATCCTCACCTCATAGCTACGGTTACACGACACGTCCGCGTTGGGAACAACATAGAGCCAACTAATACGCAACTGCTAATTTCGTTTATTCACACAAAGTACATTGTACCTTTGTTATAAATGACTGTCAACAGTAAACAAAGATTTACTTATAGAAAGGCAAGTGTTAAATGTTAAGCTATTTGTTGTTCAATAATGCTTACGATTTCTTCTAAAGCAACTTTATCTGTGTTTGAAAAGCGATTTATAATAGGGGCATCAATATCTAAGACACCAATGACTTGATTGCCTTTATGAATAGGAACAACAACTTCTGACTTACTATTCGCATCACATGCAATATGTCCTGGGAAAGCATTAACGTCTTCAACGAGTTGTGATTCATTTGTTTCTACAGCTGTGCCACATACGCCTTTGCCGATAGCGATATGTACACAAGCAGGATGACCTTGGAATGGTCCTAAGATTAATTCATTATTTTCTATTAAATAGAAGCCAACCCAATTAATTTGATCTAATGAATCATTTAGTAAAGCAGAGACATTGCTAAGTATAGCAATTAAATTTGATTCATCTTCGATTAGACTAGCAACTTGCTTTTGTAATAAATCATAATTTGTTTCTTTTACCTCTGTCATATTAATAAAACCTCACTTTTTACTTTTCATTTAGTATAAAGACTGTTTTAATAGTAATCAATCAAATGATTTGTAAGGGCTTTTTTTAGTAGCAACATGATACATAATATTAACAGAGATAGATTTACTATGAAATTTAAAATATTATCATTGATTAATTCATTTTCTCTTTTAATGCATGGGTAAATTACGTTATAATGAATAGTGATAAAATAGGAGGAGAAAACATATGGTATTGTATATCATTCTAGCAATTATTGTTATTATACTGATTATTGTCGGTGTATTATTCTATATGCGTTCGAATAAAAGCCAAATGATTGAGAAGGCTGAAGAACGAAAATTACAAGTAGAGCAATTACCCTATGATGAAAGTTTATCTCAATTATCTGATTTAACTTTAACAGGTGAAACAAAATCTACTTATGATAGATTAAAACAAACGTCTTTAGATAGTAAAAATCAATATTTGTTACCATTAGAAGAAAAGATTCACAATGCGGAAGGTTTACTTGATAAATTTAAATTTTCGCAAGCGCAAACTGAAATTGATGAAGCACATGAATTAATGGATAAATACGAAGAAAATTATAATGTATTAACTACAGATGTTGAAGATGTTATGGGCGTACATAAAGAAAGTGATCACTTATATGAAGCATGTAAAGTAGATTACCGAGAAATGAAGCGCGACGTGTTAGCGAACAGACATCAGTTCGGTGAAGCAGCAGCGCCATTAGAACATGAAATTGAAGCATTCGTACCAGAAATGGAAAGCTATGAATCATATAAAGCAGAAGGTAATTATGTTTACGCACATGAACATATCAAAACTTTAAATGAAGATATGAACTTTTTAAAAAAGGATATGTCAGAAATTCCTGAGTTAATCAGAGAAGCACAAAAAGAATTACCTGGACAGTTCCAAGATATGAAATACGGATGTAGAGATCTCAAAGTAGAGGGCTATGATTTAGATCATGTCAAAATTGATAGTACTTTACAAACGCTTAAAACAGAACTTAGCTTTGTAGAACCGATGATTAGTAGATTGGAACTTGATGAAGCGAATGAAAAATTAAATAATATTAATGATCGTCTTGATGAAATGTATGAATTAATTGAGCATGAAGTTAAAGCGAAAAATGAAGTAGAAGAATCAAAAGAAGTTATTACAGATAATTTGTTTAGAGCGAAAGAAATGAATTATACATTACAAACTGAAATTGAATATGTACGTGAAAATTACTATATAAATGAAAGTGATGTACAGAATGTAAGACAGTTTGAAAATGAAATTCAAAACTTAATAGCTGTTTATGATGAAATTCTAAAAGAAATGGCCAAATCTGCAGTACGTTACAGTGAAGTTCAAGATAACTTGAAATATATCGAAGAGCATGTAGCTGTAATTAATGAAAAACAAGAAAAATTACAAAATCACTTAATTCAACTACGCGAAGATGAAGCGGAAGCAGAAGAAAATATCTTACGTGTACAAAGTAAAAAAGAAGAAGTTTATAGAAAGCTATTAGCTTCTAATTTACCTAGCGTACCGGAACGTTTCATTATAATGAAAAATGAAATTGATTATGAAGTGCGTGAAGTAAACAAGAAATTCAGTGTACGTCCGATACATGTTAAACAATTGAAAGATAAAGTATCTAAAGTAGTGCTACAAATGAATAAATTTGAAGATGAAGCTACGGATGTACTCGTTAATGCAGTTTATGCTGAGAAACTTATTGAATATGGTAACCGTTACCGTAAAGATAGTTCGAATATAGATAAAAGCCTTAATGAAGCTGAAAGACTATTTAAAAATAATAGATATAAACGTTCAATTGAAATATCTGAACATGCTTTAGAAAGTGTGGAACCAGGAATTACAAAACAAATAGAAGATCAAGTTATTGGTTAAATTATTTAATTATTAAAAATAACACGAGTAAGACACGAAATGAATTATGATTTCGTGTCTTTTCTTTTTATTAAAAGCGCGTATAATGCTTAAAGGGAAAGTATAAAATTAATTTTTAAAATGACAGAAAAGTATTGTTGTTGATGTAATAACTTAAATATAAATATAAAATTAGTGTCACTTCTTATATAAGTGTGTATGATAAAAATGAAATGGAGTGAAAGAATTGATATATCTTGATAATGCCGCAACGACAAAGCCAAACCAAGACGTGTTGGATACTTATGTAAAAGTAAATCAATCATTGTATTTTAACCCTAATAGTCCACACCAAGCCGGCTTACAAGCAGACCAATTGTTACAACAAACTAAAAAACAAATAAAAGATTTGTTTAATTTAGATGAAAAATTTGATATTGTTTTTACAAGTGGTGCGACTGAATCTAATAATATGGCGCTTAAAGGCGTAGCATATAAGAAAAAAGCATTTGCTAATGAAATAATCACTTCAGTACTTGAGCATCCATCTGTATTAGAAGTTGTACGTTCATTAGAAGCAGAAGGATTTATTATTAAATATGTTGATGTTACTGACGAGGGTCAAATCGACTTGGACCATTTAAAAACATTGATGTCAGATGATGTTGCTATAGTAACCTGTATGCATGTTAATAATATTATGGGTCAAATCCAACCAATAGAAGAAGCAGCAAAAATTGTGCACCAATATCCCAAAGCACATTTTCATGTAGATGCAGTACAAGCAATTGGTAAAGTGCCATTATGCTTTGAAGGTGTAGATACGTTGAGTTTGAGTGGGCATAAATTTCACGGTTTAAAAGGGCAAGGTATATTATTTGTTCGAAATATTCATCAACTTGAACCTATTATTCATGGTGGTGGACAAGAATATGGTGTGAGAAGTGGTACAGTTAATTTACCAATGGATATTGCAATTGTTAAAGCCATGAAAGCAGCTGTGAATCATACCACAGAACTTAACCATGCTTTAAGTGAATTTAATGCTGACTTATGCCAATTTCTTACAGGTTTTCACGGCATTAAACTGAATTCACCTCAAAATTCGGCGCCACACATTCTTAATGTTGGGTTACCAGGCGTCAAAGGCGAAGTATTGGTCAATGCTTTTTCAAAACATAGTATTATGTTGTCTACAACAAGTGCATGTTCATCTAAAAAAGCGAGTCTAAACGAGGTGCTTTTAGCGATGAATATACCAAGAAAACAAATTGAAGGTAGTATTAGAATTTCAATGGGAGCCAATACGACTCAAGAAGATATTCAAATATTTAAAGATAATTTTTATAAAGTATATGAAGAAGTAAGGGAGCTGTTAGTATGATTTATGATCATATATTAGTTAGGTATGGTGAATTAACATTAAAAGGCGCCAATCGTAAAATGTTCGTGAATAAATTGCGCGCAAATGTAAAGCGTTCATTAATGCCATTGCAAGGTTATAAAGTAAAAGCGAATAGAGATAGAATGTATATTGAATTAGACGAAGGCGCAGATATAGATGAAATGTGTAATAGACTTAAAAAAGTATTCGGCATTTATTCTATTAGTCCAGTGTTAAAAATTGATAAAACTGTAGAAGCGGCAAATGAACAAGCCATTCAATTTGCAAAAGACTACGCAAACGGAGATACATTTAAGATAGACGTGAAACGTTCAGATAAAAACTTTCCTTATGACACTTATCAATTACAACGTGGCATTGGTGCTGCGGTATTAAATGCAACAGAGGATTTAACTGTTGATGTCCACAATCCAGATCACAATATAAAAGTAGAAGTCCGTTTAGATGCCATTTATGTTTATGACAAAACCATAGCTGGACTTGGTGGCTTGCCAGTTGGAACAGGTGGCAAAACATTACTTATGCTCTCAGGTGGTATAGATTCTCCTGTAGCAGGTATGGAAGTCATGCGTAGAGGTGCAATGATTGAAGCCATTCATTTTCATAGTCCGCCATTTACAAGTGAAAAAGCTAAAGAAAAAGTTATTGAATTAACACGTGTTTTAGCTTCTCATGTAGGTCCAATTAAATTACACATTGTGCCTTTTACAGATTTACAAAAACAAGTTAATAAAGTTGTACATGAACGTTATACAATGACATCTACACGTCGTATGATGATGAGAGTGGCAGACAAACTTGTTCATGAAATTGACGGGCATGCCATTGTAAATGGTGAGAATCTTGGTCAAGTTGCGAGCCAAACGTTAAAAAGTATGTACGCAATCAATAGCGTAACTTCAACACCAGTGTTACGTCCATTACTCACATTAGATAAAGAAGATATCGTGAAAAGAGCTAAAGAAATTGGAACTTTTGATGTCTCTATTCAACCTTATGAGGATTGTTGTACTATTTTCACACCAAAAAATCCGGTAACTGAACCTGATATTGAAAAAGTGGAAAAATATGAAAATATTTTTGATTTTGAACCATTAGTACAACAAGCTGTAGATCAAATCGAAACAATAGAAATTTCAAATGACTACCAAAGTGATAAAGACTCAGAGACACAAGCTTTGGCAGACGATTTATTTTAAATATAAATATAAGTTTAAATTATAGTAAGCATCATTTAAAAAATAGAAAACTTAGTTTTAGATGTTCAATTTATAATGAATAATCAGTTAACATGATTTAAACAGACAGGGGTTGGCGCATGTTAGAGTGGGACATTTCAATTGTAATTATCATCATACTTCTTGGATTTTTAGCAGCGTTTATTGATGCAGTCGTCGGCGGTGGAGGGTTAATTTCTATCCCTGCACTTTTAGCAGTGGGTATGCCACCAGCTATGGCTTTAGGTACAAATAAATTAGCCAGTGCATTTGGATCGATGACTAGTGCATTTCGTTTTTTAAGGTCAGGCAATGTTGATTTGAAAATTGTTGGAAAGTTATTTCCATTTGTATTCCTAATGGCTATGGGTGGTGCGAGTGTTGCGACATTTTTACCGTCTGAACTTTTGAAGCCAGTCGTAATCATTATCTTAACACTTGTCATGATTTATACATTAATGAAAAAAGATTGGGGTAGTATACGTACTTTTACAAAACTTACTACCGGTAAAGCCATATTATTTGCCGCGTTAATGTGCTTAATTGGTCTATATGATGGATTTTTAGGTGGCGGCACAGGTTCATTTATGCTTTTTGTTTTATTAATGTTTGGATTTGATTTTCTAGGTGCAGCAGGCAATGCTAAAGTGTTAAATTTCGCATCCAATTTAGGGGCATTAATATTATTTATATTTTTAGATCAAGTCGATTATTTTTATGGTTTTATCATGGCTGGTAGTATGATTTGCGGATCATATTTGGGTGCTTTATTCGCAATTAAAAAAGGCGTTGGTTATGTCAAAGGTCTGTTTATTGTAGTTACTGCTATTTTAATTTTGAAAAATGCGTATGATTATTTAATGCAAATCATGTAGCACTTAAAAATAGATTAAATTAAAAATTATATAACAATCTCATGCAAGATCTTCAGCGCTTATCTTCCTTTTTTAGTCCAGCCTTATAGGAGCGGAAATACGAAATCAAATTTTGACTTCGTATTTCCGCTCTTTTTTTGTATATGATTTTCGAAAATATAATATAATGTCTGTTCATATTTTAGTATCTTGTTACTACAGTTACGATAAAGCATTATTATTATTTTAAAACTCTTTTATTTTATATTTGAGATAAGGTATACATAGCTTAATTGATTATGGTTAAATTGAGGATGGAGTTAAAAGGAAAATAAATTATGGGAGTGAGTGTAAATGTCGAAGAAAAGGATTATCGCAATCATACTTGCGGTTGTCATCGTGTTAGGCGGCATCGTGATGAGTTCAATTTCAGCGGTCTTTTCATCTTTATTTGATGAACAAGCTACATCTAAAATGGACCCATTTACAGAAAAAGTAGAAAAAGAGGGCAATTCAAGTAAACGAATTGCACATTTAACATTAGATGGCCAAATAGCTGAAGGTACAGGCGGGGGCATGTTTGGTGGCGGTGGTTACAACCATGAGGCGTTCTTAAAACAATTAGAAAACGTAAAAAATGATGACACAGTCAAAGGTATGTTGTTATCTGTAAATACTCCTGGTGGTGGCACGTATCCAAGTGATGAAATTTATCAAAAGATAAAAGAAATTAAGCAAAAAGATAAAAAGATTTATGTACATATGGGTAGTATGGCAGCATCTGGTGGATACTACATTTCAGCACCAGCAGACAAAATATACGCAGGTCCTCAAACAATGACAGGATCAATCGGTGTTATTATGTCTAGTGTTGATTATTCAGAATTACAAGAAAAAATAGGCGTTAAAGAAAATGTTATAAAATCAGGGGATCATAAAGACATATTAAGTAGCTCAAGAGCTATGACAAGTGAAGAAAAAGATATTTTACAATCTGTATTAGATGATAGTTTTGATCGATTTGTGAATATAGTTAAAGATGGTAGAGATATGTCTGAAAGTAAAGTTAGAGAGTTAGCTGATGGACGCATCTACAGTGCACAACAAGCGGAAGATAATGGTTTAATTGACGAAATTGGTTATGAAGATGAAACTTTAAAAGCAATGAAAAAAGATATGAAAGCAAAAGATGCAGAAGTGTTTGAATATAGTGAAGAAGGTAGTTTCTTCTCATCGTTTAGTAATGCAAAAGCGAGTATTGGTCAGTTTAAAAATGAATTCAATGAAGTTAAATCAATAATTAAAAATGATACTGAAGCTGAACCTATGTATCTATACGAAGGTTAGGTGTAATAATGGATAATATGAAACAAGATGATACTGCACATTCGGTTGCAGATTCAAACGAAGCACAAACAGAGTCAGATGTACTTGCTCATAATCAATTAGCAAAAGCACTATATGCAGGATTTGGTATAAGATTTTGTAGTTTTCTCATTGATTTGCTCATCATTTTTGGTATTCAAAGTATTATATTGAAACCAATCTATCATTTTACACATATAGATAATGCAAAGTTATGGATTGATTATTTTAGTGTAGGTCACGTATTAGATGCACTCGTATTTTATTTGTACTTTGTGTTATTAACGAAATATTTTAAACAAACTATTGGTAAAATGATTTTGAATATAAGAGTGGAACGTGCGGATAGACAACCATTAACTTGGGTAGACGTATTATTTAGAGAATGGATTGGTCGCATTATCAGTGGCGTATTTGCTAATTTACCTTATTTAGTAACAATATTTACAGATAAACACAAAGGTATACATGATTATTTTGCTGATACTGTCGTAATAAAAAACAAATTCGAAAAATTGTTTTATTTGAAGTAGATTGTTATGTTTCAAAGGGTTTAAGGTTTATTTCATCAGATTAAACAGTTATAATTATTGAGTAAGCACTTTTTATAGGAGGCATTCAAATGGCGCAAATTACATTTAAACAAGAACCAATTACATTATTAGGATCACAAGTAAAAAAAGGTGAAACAGCACCAGATTTTACAGTGTTAGACAATGATTTAAATGAAGTAACTTTATCAAACTATGATGGTCAAAAGAAATTGATCAGTGTAGTACCATCTATTGATACAGGTGTCTGTGATAAACAAACACGTAAATTCAACGAAGAAGCAGCGCAGGAAGATGGCGTCGTGTTAACTATTTCTGTTGACTTACCATTCGCACAAAAAAGATGGTGTGCATCAAATGGCTTAGATAACGTGGTTACTTTAAGTGATCATAAAGAACTTTCATTTGGTAAAAATTACGGCGTAGTTATGGAAGAATTACGTTTACTTGCACGTTCAGTTTTTGTTTTAGATGAAAATAATAAAGTAGTATATACTGAAGTTGTTTCTGAAGGCACTGATTTCCCAGACTTCGACGCTGCTTTAGAAGCATATCGTGCTATTTAAATTAAATATAGGTAATATAAAATTTGTCATTTGATTTGAAGTTAAACAATCAAACAGTATCATTGACATTATAAAGTATACTGTCCATAATTATTTGGTAATATAAGTTAGCATAAACTGACTTAATTTCAAACAAATTATGGACAGTTTTTTTAGAAAGGACTATTAAATGACACAAGAAGAAACAGTAATGGAAAAGTTATTCCAAACACTCGACGAAAAAGCTAAAGCTTTAAATGAAAATAACGGTCAAAGTTTTATTGAAAACTTAGGACTAGCAATGGAACATATTTATACAAGTAAAAGAGACTTGTTAGAACAAGCTACATTGCAAGATAGAAGAAAAGCATTTCAGTTTGCTTACTTAAGCTTAATGCAAAAAGAAGATATCCAAGCAAATCATCAAATTACACCAGACTCTATTGGCTTAATTTTAGGCTTTTTATCTCAACGCTTCTTAAAAAACAAAGAAGAATTACACGTTGTAGATATCGCAAGTGGGGCAGGTCATCTAAGTGCGTCTGTACATGAAGTGTTAACTGAACATACGGTAATGCATCATCTTATAGAAGTTGATCCAGTATTATCAAGAGTTAGCGTTCATTTAGCCAACTTTTTAGAAATACCATTTGATGTTTACCCACAAGATGCAATTATGCCATTACCTTTTGAGGAGACAGATGTTATTATTGGCGATTTACCTGTTGGTTATTATCCGGCAGATGAGAGAAGTAAGGAAATGGCTTTAGGTTTTGAAGAAGGTCACAGTTTCTCTCACTTTTTATTAATTGAACAAGCTGTTGTAGCCTTAAAACAATCAGGTTATGCTTTTTTAGTTGTTCCAAGTAATATTTTCGAAGGTTCAAATGTGAAACAGTTACAAAACTTCATTGCTACAGAGACAGAAATGCAAGCATTTTTAAATTTACCCTCGACATTATTTAAAAATGAAAAAGCACGCAAATCTATTCTTGTACTACAGAAAAAAGAAACAAACGTTACTAAACCAGTAGAGGTTTTATTAGCGAACATTCCTGACTTCAAAAGCCCTCAACAATTCCAAGCATTTTTACAAGATTTAAATGTGTGGATGGAAGAAAATCATCCTGAAAATTAAACTGTATTATTCTTGAAAATAAACTGTATTAATGATTAAATAGATAGGTATATTAAAACTTAATTGAAAATGGAGGCAACAAGCTTATGTCAAAATTAGTTTTGGCCATTAACGCTGGTAGTTCATCACTGAAATTCCAACTTATTGAAATGCCGGAAGAAAAAGTTGTTACTAAAGGACTAATTGAACGTATTGGTTTAAAAAATTCTGTCTTTACTATTGAAGTGGATGGAGAAAAAATTACTGATACCAATGATATTGCTAATCACGAAGTAGCAGTAAACATTATGTTAGAAAGCTTTAAAAAACATGGTATCATTGAAAGTATTAATGATATTGATGGTACGGGTCACCGTGTTGTTCATGGTGGAGAATTATTCCCAGAATCAGTTTATATAACTGATGAAGTAGAAAAGCAAATTGAATCGTTGAGTGAATTAGCTCCGTTACACAACCCAGCAAACTTAATGGGAATTCGTGCATTCCGAAAACTTTTACCAGAGACACCACATGTCGCTGTGTTTGATACTTCATTCCATCAAACAATGCCAGAGAAATCTTATTTATATAGTTTGCCATATCAATATTATGAAGATTTTGGAATTCGTAAATATGGTTTTCATGGCACGAGTCATAAATATGTTTCACAACGTGCAGCTGAAATTTTAGGTAAACCAATTGAAGAATTACGTATTATCTCGTGTCATATTGGTAATGGTGCTTCAATCGCTGCTATTGATGGCGGCGAATCTGTAGATACGTCTATGGGCTTCACTCCACTAGCAGGTGTTACAATGGGTACACGCTCAGGTAATATTGACCCAGCTTTAATTCCATTTATTATGGAAAAAACGGGTAAAAATGCAGAAGAAGTATTAAATACACTTAATAAAGAATCGGGATTATTAGGTATTTCGGGTACTTCAAGTGACTTAAGAGATATCATTGAAGACTCTAAAGAGGGTAAAGAAAGAGCGCAATTAGCACTTGATGTCTTTGCATCTCGTATTCACAAATATATCGGTTCATATGCGACACGTATGCATGGTGTAGATGTTATTGTATTTACAGCTGGTGTAGGTGAAAATTCTGACCCTGTAAGAGCAAAAGTCTTAGAAGGTTTAGAGTTTATGGGTGTTTATTGGGACGCTAAGAAAAATGAAATGATTCATGGATCTGAAGGTTTCATTAATTATCCACATTCACCTGTAAAAGTTATCGTTATTCCTACGAACGAAGAAGTAATGATTGCTCGTGATGTTGTTGATTTTGGAAACGTAAAATAATCTGGAAGTAAACCCAGATTCATTAAATAAGTATGAGTTGTAAATATTTATACTTAAATTAAAAGCACCCATTCATTAGAAAAATAATGAATGGGTGCTTTTATTATATTGTTAATCCATTTTAGCAAATGGATTATTTTTTCTCTGGTTTAACCTCAAAAGCAATAATTTGAGATTGTTGTGTTTCATTAAAGTTATTATCAGCTGTCAATACTAGACTGTCATTACCGTTGGGTAGCTTTTTACCAAAGGTCATACCTTCAATATTATCCACTTTACCAATGTCTTGTTCATTTAAATCAGCAACCAGCGTTTTGTTTAAAGGTTTTGAGTTTGTTTCTTTGAGTGACTCTATATCCTTGATATCAGTTCCTTTACTCACATCAATTTTATATATACGCACATAATTACTAAATGAGCCATCTTCTGCTTGTACAGATGCACGCTCTAAAGTAAGAAATTCATGATCATTGAGGGCTAATATTTCTGTGATGCCATTATCAGCTTGTTTATCTTTGCCAGGCTTTTTAGGAATCGCATCAAGTGGATATGCAAATTCAGATAATACGTTGCCTTCACGGTCATATTGTGTGATGCGTGATAAGGCGCCTGACTCAGGCGTAGGTTTTTGGCCATCTTGTATTAGTGGACCTTCCATAGAAGTCCATAACGTATTACCATCTTGAGAAAAAGTGCTACCTTCAATAGCTTGATTATTGCGGAAACCTTTCTTATTTTGTTTGTCCATTTTTATTGTATCTTTAATAGGAATTTCAGCTGAGTATTTACCATCTTCAGTTGCTTTACGAATAAATGGATTCAATCCTAAGGAACGATCTCCTTCACTAGTATATAGAATCTCATTAGTTTGTGGATCGAACCGTATCGATTCTGGGTCAGCGACAATATTATCATCGTCGTTCTTATATTGCTCTTTATTGATGTAATCTTTGCCATTCGGTTGTTTTAACTTGTGAACGCCATTAAATTTGACGTCTTTGAATTCATTACTATTATAGTCGATATCAGCTTCATAGAACCTTGCTGGATTGTGTTCTGATCGGTCATCGCTCATAAGTAGCCATTTATCATTTTTAGGGTCATACGTTATACCAGATAACCCACCAACTTTCGTATCTTTGTAAGTTTTATCGAACGGTAAGATTTTGGTGTCTATTAATTTGAGATGATCTGCGGTACGTGTTGTATTGTCTTTTTCTGTAGCAATTATTTCACTATGTAATGTTGTGCTCGAAATGAATAATGTAAACATGCTTGTTATAAGTGCTTTGTGCATCGGTTTCATAAGTTGTTCATACTCCTTTCATTATGCTTTTCAACTTCAATCATATATCTTTTGTTTAAAGTGCATATGAAGTTTTGATAAGGAGTTTGTAAAACTCACTTTGAATGCGCAATATAACTTTGCAAGTTCATTTCTTTGGATATTAAAAAGGATAGATTGCTCTAAATAAATGAACAAACTATCCTAACGAAACAAGCGAATTATCTTTGTTTCGATTTTAAATGTAACTAAATTATTTTTATGAAATTAAACTAGTGAATTTTTATTGAGCTTGGTGTTGCGATCTAAGTTCGTCTGTTGCAACTTGTGGTTGGAAATCTTCTGGCAGTTCTTCAGTACGTACAACAAGTACATCACAAGGTGAGTGGCGTACGATTGCTTCAGATACAGAACCAACAATAAATCTTTCTACAGCATTTAAACCAGAAGTACCACACATAATTAAATCAGCTTCTACTTCAGTTGCTAATTTTTTTGGAATAATTGCTTTTGGAGAACCAAATTCTAAGCGAGTTTCAACATCTTTAATACCAGCGTTTGTTGCAACTTCTTTATAACCTTTTAACAAGTCGTCAGAGAAATTTTTTGATTTTTCAGTGAACTGTGCATCATAAACCTCGTATGATGAATATGTTCGTGAATCAATGACGTTCACAACTGTTAATTTTGCTTCGTTACGATTTGCAACATCTACAGCTTTATTAAACGCCCATTCAGCCTCGTGTGAACCATCTACCGCAATTAAAATATTTTTATAAGTTAGCATATCAATGACCTCCTTATTCTTCTTATTTATATTATACCACCATTTACAGAATATTAACATAATTCGCTGTTGTAAAAGTACCCTATTCTTTGATTGCGCTTTCATAGAATACACGTTACTATAAATTTGGAGGTGGATGAAATGATTATAGGTATTCCTAAAGAGATTAAAAACAACGAAAACAGGGTGAGTTTGTCCCCAAGTGGTGTGCATGCATTAGTTGAGCAAGGTCATAATGTTATTGTTGAAAAATCTGCTGGTTTAGGCTCTTATTTTGAAGATGTGGACTATACTGAAGCTGGTGCAAAAATTGTAAATGAACAAGCTGAAGTATGGAACGTAGATATGGTTATGAAAGTTAAAGAACCATTGGAAGAAGAATTCCAATTCTTTAAGGAAGGATTAATTCTATTTACTTATTTACATTTAGCAAATGAAGAGAAATTGACTAAAGCTTTATTAGAAAACAAAGTCATTAGTATCGCTTATGAAACAGTGCAATTGCCAGATCGTTCTTTACCATTATTAACACCAATGAGTGAGGTGGCAGGTCGAATGTCTGCTCAAATTGGTGCTGAGTTCTTACAGAAATATAAAGGCGGCATGGGTATTCTACTTGGTGGTGTTCCTGGCGTAGAAAAAGGACGCGTAAGTATTATTGGTGGTGGTCAAGCTGGTACAAATGCTGCAAAAATCGCTTTAGGTTTAGGTGCTGACGTTACAATTTTAGATGTTAACCCTAAACGTTTACAACAATTAGAAGATTTGTTTAGTGGCCAAGTACATACAATCATGTCAAACCCATTAAACATAGAGCAATGTGTTAAAAACAGTGACTTAGTCATTGGTGCAGTGCTTATTCCAGGCGCAAAAGCACCAAAACTCGTTACTGAAGAAATGGTTAAACAAATGAAAGATGGGGCAGTGATTGTTGATATTGCGATCGACCAAGGTGGCGTTTTCGAAACAACAGATCGTATTACTACACACGATGACCCAACGTATAAAAAACATGGCGTAGTACATTATGCAGTAGCTAATATGCCAGGGGCAGTGCCGCGTACGTCAACAATCGCATTAAACAATGCGACGTTACCATATGCGCAACAAGTAGCTGGAAAAGGCTATTTAAAAGCACTACAAGATAATCCAGCATTATCTTTAGGCTTAAGTACGATTAATGGTGAATTAACTAATAAAGGTGTTGCAGATGCATTAAACTTATCATATACCGATATTGAAAGTGCATTAAAATAAAAATACCTATAATACAACTCAACCATA
Source organism: Staphylococcus equorum (assembly GCF_001747895.1). Lineage (GTDB taxonomy): Bacteria > Bacillota > Bacilli > Staphylococcales > Staphylococcaceae > Staphylococcus > Staphylococcus equorum_A. The sequence goes on from NZ_LNNB01000009.1 coordinate 49,451, forward strand.
ACGAATTGATTGTATTAAATTGATGTAAATAAAATGGGAGTAGGACATGTATTTATGTACCTCACTCTAGAGTGCCGACAAAGTCAGATACTTTGTTGGCACTTTTTATACATGATTGTCTAGTGGTGTTATAGGACCAGTAGTAGTTCTTTAAATGCTTGTTATAAGCGCATTTTTAATTCAGTCAGCTACTGCTAATATAATAAAACAGGCTGAGACATGTAATTATGTCTCAGCCTGTTTTATTGATGCTAAAAGATTTTATGTCTCAAGCAGTTAAACTATAAATGACATGTTTTAAACGATTCTTGTACCATGCACTTCTTGGAAAGGGAAAGAAGATATTAAATCTTGTAAATTATCTTTATTTAATCCACCACCAGGCATAATTTCGATACGGCCACCTGTATTAACCACAAGTTTGCCAAGATGATTTAAATTATCGAAAATATCAGTGTCTGAAGGGCCGCCATGTGTTAGTAATCTGACAAAGCCAATATCAATCAGCTGATGTAGTGCTTTGATTTGACCATGTATATGAATTTCATCAAATGCCATATGGCATACGGCCGGTACAGGTGCCGCTAGGTTTTTCAAAGTCTTCATTTGCCATTCATTTAAGACATTATCCTCTGTTAAACATCCAAATACAAAGTAATCTACGTTGAGTTGCTTGATTGCTTTCATGTCTCGTTGCATGATCTCAAAGTCATATAAATTATATACGAAATCACCGCCGCGAGGGCGAATCATTACTGCGATTTCAACATCGTTGGTATGACAAATTTCTGTCGCGATTTCAATCATCCCGATGCTAGGTGTCGTCCCGCCGACACTCAAATTATCACATAATTCTATACGATCAGCACCATTGCTTATTGCTTGTTCAACTTGTTGAATCGTTTCAACAACCGCTTCTTTTATCATTTTTCGTAACCCGTTAAACTTTCATTACCATCTTCAGTTACTAAAATATCGTCTTCAATACGCACACCTGCAACGCCAGGAACGTATATGCCTGGTTCAACAGTGATAACCATTCCAGCAACAAATTGGTTGGTATTTGAACTAGAAACATCTTGATACTCATGTTCTTCCAAGCCTAATCCATGTCCTAAACGATGAGGGAAATAATCACCATAACCTGCATCACTGATAATATTACGTGCAATATCATCTACATCTTTAATCGTAACGCCTGGTTTGATTGCTGCAATCGCTTCTTGTTCAGCTTTCAAAACCACATTATATATTTCTTGGGCTTTATCATTTGGTTCGCCAAATTTAACGGTTCTAGTCATATCACTACAATAATTGTTATAAATAACACCAAGATCAAATAATACATATTCATCTCTTTGTAATTGACGATCACCAGGCGTACCATGTGGTGAAGCAGCGTGATCACCGAAGAGTACCATCGTATCGAAACTCATTTCATTTACACCGTAATCTTTGATTGCATTCTCAATATGATTAACAACTTGGCGTTCCGTGACACCTTCTTTTAAAAAGTCTACGCCGATTTCAATGCATTTGTCAGCAAGTTCACATGCTTTTTTAATAGTAGCAATTTCATTTTCGCTTTTTACGTTACGTAAGTCTTTAATTGTTTGGTCAATATCACCAAAAGTTTGTACATTAAATGCTTCAACGAGTTCGCGTTGACGTTTTACTGTTAAATGTTCAGCTTCAACTAATAATTTATTTACAGTGAACGTATATTTATCTAATGCATTTTCTGTGTCTAAATATCCAACTACTTCACCTTCAAAAGGAGAGGCTTTTACTTCATCAACTTCTAATTGTGGACAAAATAATACTTGTTCACCATTTTCTTTGATTAATAATGCGAGTAAACGTTCATGAGGATCACTTAAATAGCCTGTAAAGTAAAAAATGTTTAATGGTGTTGTAATCCATGCTGCTCCAGCTTGTTGTGATTTTAATTCTGCGGTAATCTGTTCTAATTTCATTTATCATCATCCTCCTAAAAATACTATCATTCTAAGTTTATGTTAGTTCATGACGGAATTCAAAAATAAAATATTAGAATGATGCTATTTTAGCTAAATGTTTTTAAAATAAGCATAAAAGAGCTATATAAAATGCACGGATATGTTATAAAATGGTATGAATGTGGTATGTAGTAAATAAACAGATTTATGGGAGGAATTCATATAATGAACTTATCATTTCATGGACAATCAACGATTTATTTCGAAGCGAACGGTAAAAAAGTAATTGTAGATCCATTTATTACTGGCAATGGTCAGTCAGATTTAGATGCAAATGCTTTAGAAGTAGACTATATTATTTTGACGCATGGCCATGGTGACCATTTCGGAGATACAGTCGAGTTGGCTAATAGAAATAATGCAACTGTAATTGGTTCAGCAGAACTGGGAGATTATTTAACTACAAATAAAAATGTTGAAAATGTAAGACCAATGAACATTGGTGGTAAAGCTGAATTTGAATTTGGTACAGTGAAATTTGTGCAAGCTTTTCACAGTTCAAGTTTAACTGATGATAATGGTATACCGGTTTATCTTGGCATGCCGATGGGTGTTATTTTAGAAGTTGAAGGCAAAACAATTTATCACACTGGAGATACAGGATTATTCAGCGATATGAAATTAATTGCAGAACGTCATCCTGTTGATGTTTGTTTTGTTCCTATTGGTGATAACTTTACTATGGGTATCGATGATGCAAGTTATGCTATCAACACATTTATTAAACCTAAAATCACTGTCCCTGTGCATTACGATACATTTGAATTGATTGAACAAGATCCAAACAAATTTAAATCTGCTGTTACAGTAGGAGAGGTGCAAATTTTAAAAACTGGAGAATCAGTTAAGTTTTAAATTATTTAAAGGCTTAGGATTTGCAATAAATTAAAAATAGCGACAAAATATTATTATTTTGTCGCTATTTTTATGTTTTTATAAGAAAAATTCAAACTATTCATTTATATTTCATGTTTTTTAAGGATACAAATTAAAAAACAAACCCAATGCATTTGTGCGTTAGGCTTGTTTAGGCGTGTAACTCAAATGAATACAAAAGCTTTTTTGAGTTTTATCTTATTTTACGATAAGAACAGGGATGTTTGCTCTTTTAGCCACCTTATGGCTGACACTACCTAGGACAAATTTTTTCTTTTCCTCAGCTTTGCGGTTACTGAGTACGACGATTTCATATTTGCCACTATTAGCTTGTTTAACTAATTGTTCTTTGGCACTGCCACGAACAATAATTTCATCATATTTGATACCATATTCATCTAAAGCTTCACGTGTAGGCTCAAGTCCTTTGCTACGCTTTTCAACTAGTTTATCTAAATGAACACCAGATTTAATTGATGATTGTGCATCTTGTTCACTAATTGAATTTAAAATAGTGACCGTCGTTCCTTCACCGGCTAGTTTTGATACTTCTTTAAGTGCTTTTTCATTAGTAAGTGTTGTATCTACACCAAGTAAAATATTTTTGAACATTGTTCATCCCTCCTTGATATCATTCTAATCAAAATTTCTTGATAAATCCAATTATAATATAAAATCTTACATATTAATTTCTTAAAAAGAATTATTTATATTATTTAAAAGGTGCAGTTCAACATTATAAAGTTATAATCTACCATAATTTGAATTGTGACATCGCAATTTTATATATAAGAAGTTATAATGGCATAGAAACTGTTCAATATAAATGAGGTTATTTAAATGACAAAGCATGAGCAAATTTTATCATATATAGAATCTCTAGCAGTAGGACAAAAAATTTCTGTTAGAAAAGTGGCGAAAGATTTAAGTGTATCTGAAGGTACAGCTTACCGAGCGATTAAAGATGCTGGTCAAATTGGCTTGGTAGCAACAATTGACCGCGTAGGTACTGTTCGTATAGAGAAGAAAACACGTGAGCAAATTGAACAACTTACATTTGGTGAAATTGTAAAGATTATAGACGGTCAAGTGTTAGGCGGCAGAAACGGTTTAATTAAAACACTAACTAAGTTTGCCATAGGTGCGATGGAGATTGACGATGTAGTAAAATATTTAAGTACGCATACATTATTGATTGTAGGTAATCGTAAAGATGTACAATTAGCAGCTTTAAAAAGAGGAAGTGCGGTGCTGATTACAGGTGGTTTTAGAACATCTGATGAAATTATAAAGTATGCAGATGAACATGATCTACCAATACTTTCTTCTAATTATGATACATACCTAGTAGCAAACATCATTAATAGAGCAATGTATAACCAAATGATTCGTAAAGAAATATTGGTCGTTGAAGATATTGTGAAGTCAGTAAAAGAGAGCACAGTAATCTTTGAAAATATGAAGTTGATTGATTATAAAGAAAAAGCAAGAGCTACTGGACATTCAAGATTTCCAGTTATTGATGAACAGTGGAAACTAGTAGGTATTATTACGAGCAAAGAAATTATTAAAATGGATGATTATGATACGATAGCTCAGTTTATGACGAAGGCTCCTATAAATGTCCAATTAACTACCACAGTAGCAAATTGTGCGCATATGATGATTTGGGAAGGTATAGAACTGTTACCAGTGACTACAAGTAGCAAAAAACTTATAGGTGTTATTACGAGAAAAGATGTATTAACAGCGATGCAATTATTAAGCCGACAACCTCAAGTGGGTGAAACTATTAATGATCAAATTGCAAAACATATCAACATTACAAATAATGGCATTCAAGTACAAACAACCCCGCTATTAACGAATCAATATGGTACTTTAAGTAAAGCTGTATTCGTCGCTATAATTGAAGAAACAGTACGCTATGAAATGAGAAAGTTAAAAAAACTTGAAGTCATGATAGAAAGTTTGAACATTATATATATTAAGACAGTACAAATCGAATCAGAAATCGATGTGCATTATGATATGTTAGATGTAGGGAGAAACTTTGCTAAACTAGAAGTGACAATGTCTACTGATGAGCATCATGTCGCGAAAGCAATGATTATCTGCCAGATGATAGATTAAACGAATTTTATATAACTAATGAAAAGGAAGATATAAATGACTAAAGAATTCAATCAAATTATGAGTGAAATTAACGAAGCTGAAACAGTTATTATACATAGACATGTCAGACCTGACCCAGATGCTTATGGTTCACAGCTTGGTTTGAAACATTACTTAACATTAAAATTTCCAGATAAAAACATATATGCAGTTGGGGAATCAGAGCCTTCGTTAGATTTTATAGGAACTTTTGACGAAATTACAGATGAACAATACAAAGATGCATTAGTGATTGTCTGTGATACGGCTAATTCGCCAAGGATTAGTGATGCACGCTTTAATAAAGGTCGTTCCCTAATTAAAATTGACCATCATCCTGCAGTAGATCAATATGGTGATATTAATTATGTGAATGCACAGGCTTCTTCTACAAGTGAAATTATCTTTGACTTTATTGCGCATTTTAATGACACAACTGTGATAGATGCATCTGTTGCACGTGTACTATATTTAGGAATTGTTGGTGATACAGGTCGTTTCTTATTTAATAATACGACGTCCCATACGATGGAAGTCGCAAGCCAGTTACTTAAATATCCATTTAATCATAATGAAGAGCTTAATAAAATGGGCGAAAAAGACCCAAAACTCTTACCATTCCAAGGATATGTATTACAGAACTTTGAGTTAGATGAAAATGGATTTTGTAAAATAATAATTACACAAGATGTGCTTAAGCAGTTTAATATTGCTGCTAACGAAGCTTCATTATTTGTAAATGCGATTGCAGATATTCAAGGCTTGAAGATATGGGTCTTTGCTGTTGATGAAGGTTCTGAAATAAGATGTCGCATCCGCTCAAAAGGCATTGTGATTAATGATATTGCAAGTGAATTTGGTGGCGGAGGTCATCCAAATGCATCAGGTGTTTCTGTTGCTAACTGGAACGAATTTAATACATTAGCCGAAGCTTTAAATAATAAGTTATAAGTATATAGGAGGTGTTTGCTGATGGTTACGCATTTAAATATTCATACAACATACGACTTATTACATTCTAGTTTGAGAATAAAAGATGTTGTTGCTAAGGCCGCTAAAGAAGGGTATACCGCGTTAGCGATTACAGACACAAATGTCTTATACGGTTACCCACAATTTTATGACGCGTGTATTGCAGCAAATATTCATCCTATATTCGGTATGACAATTTTTGTGACAGATGGATTAGAGTCAGTGGAAACGATAGTGCTAGCGCAAAATGAACAAGGACTAAAAGATATGTTTAAGCTGTCGTCTGCTATAAAAATGAAAGAAAAAACTGAAACACCTATAGAGTGGCTAAAAAAATATCTACAGCATTTTGTTGTTATTTTTAAAGATGTATCATCATCAAATGAAGCTATTGTAGCTAAATTTACCGATGATACACATGTTTATGTGAATCATACGAGTGAAGTAACATTGGAATTACCAATGGTTTGGGCACAAAGTACACGTTATCTTAATCAACAAGATGCTGATACACTGACTGCACTTGCTGCAATCAGAGATAACGATAAACTAGATTTAGTAAGTGAACAACCTGATTATAATGCACATTTATACGATAATAATGATTTAACTACACTTCATTTAAGTAAGGAAGTGTTGGATAACACAAATCAACTTGCAACAGTATGTCAGGCTGAAATGATTTATCATCAGTCATTATTACCTAAATTTAAAACGCCAGATAATCAGCAATCAAAAGATTATTTATGGCAAATATTACAAGAAAACTTAAGCCAACTCAGTTTAGATCATAGTCAATTCGAAACGTACAGAGAAAGGCTTGCCCATGAGTATCAAGTCATTACTCGCATGGGTTTTGAAGATTACTTTCTTATAGTAAGTGATTTAATACATTTTGCGAAAACACATGATGTATTAATAGGGCCTGGTCGTGGTTCTTCCGCAGGGTCATTGGTAAGTTATCTTTTAAACATTACTACGGTTGATCCCATACAATATAATTTACTGTTTGAGCGTTTTCTTAATCCGGAACGTGTAACAATGCCGGATATTGATATTGATTTTGAAGATACGCATAGAGATAAAGTAATTCAATATGTTCAAGAAAAGTATGGTGATAATCACGTTGCAGGTATAGTAACGTTTGGTCATTTGTTAGCTAGAGCAGTAGCTAGAGATGTTGGTAGAATTATGGGATTTGATGAGATTACTTTAAATGAAATTTCTAAATTAATACCACACAAGTTAGGTATAACTTTGGATCAAGCATATGAACAAAATGATTTTAAACAGTTTGTGCACCGAAATCATAGGCATGAACGATGGTTTGAAATTAGTAAAAAATTAGAAGGTTTACCTCGTCATACTTCAACACATGCTGCAGGTATCATTATTAATGATCATCCATTATATGAATATGCACCGTTGACGTTAGGTGATACTGGATTATTAACGCAGTGGACGATGACAGAAGCAGAGAGAATAGGCTTGCTGAAGATTGACTTCTTAGGGTTACGGAATTTATCCATTATTCATCAAATTGTGAAACAAGTAAAAAAAGATATGAATACACATATTGATATAGAGCAAATACCTTTTGATGATAGCAAAGTCTTTCAATTATTGTCACAAGGTGATACTACAGGTATTTTTCAACTAGAATCAGATGGTATTAGAAATGTATTGAAAAAATTACAACCTGAACATTTTGAAGATATTGTAGCCGTAACGTCTTTATACAGACCAGGTCCTATGGAAGAAATACCTACCTATATTACGAGAAGGCATAATCCATCGAAGGTGCAATATTTGCATAGTGATTTACAGCCGATATTAAGTAACACTTATGGCGTTATCATTTATCAAGAACAAATCATGCAAATTGCCAGTAAGTTCGCAAACTTTAGTTATGGAGAAGCGGATATTTTAAGACGTGCGATGAGTAAAAAGAACCGTGCTGTATTAGAAAGTGAACGTCAACACTTTGTGGATGGTGCTTTAAATAATGGCTATGATGAAAATTTAAGTAAGCAAATATTTGATTTGATTCTAAAATTTGCAGACTATGGCTTTGCACGTGCCCATGCTGTAAGCTATTCTAAAATTGCTTATATTATGAGCTATTTAAAAGTACATTATCCTAACTATTTTTACGCTAATATTTTGAGCAATACTATTGGAAGCGAGAAAAAGACAGCACAAATTATTGATGAAGCAAAGCATCAATCAATCAATATTTTAACGCCGAATATAAATCAAAGTCATTGGTTCTATAAAGCAACTAAACAGGGTATATACTTGTCAATCGGTGCGATTAAAGGTGTAGGTTATCAAAGCGTTAAGTTAATTGTTGACGAACGCATAACGCATGGTCATTTCAAAGACTTTTTTGATTTCACAAGACGCATTCCTAAAAGGATTAAATCTAGAAAATTACTTGAAGCGCTCATATTAGTAGGCGCTTTCGATACCTTTGGTAAGAATCGTGCTACGCTACTACAGTCAATTGATCAAGTACTGGATAGTTCATCTGATATTGAACAAGACGGTTTTATATTTGATGTATTAACGCCTAAAGCGACATATGAAGACAAAGAGGAATTGCCAGATAAAGTATTAAGTGATTATGAAAAAGAATATTTAGGCTTTTATGTTTCAACACATCCTGTCGAAAAAGCCTTTGAACAAAAGCAATATCTTGGTATATATAAACTCACTAATGCACGAGATAATCAACCGATTTTTGTTCAAATTGATAATATTAAACGTATACGTACAAAAAACGGTCAGAATATGGCTTTTGTAACATTAAATGACGGAATTAATAGTTTGGATGGCGTTGTTTTTCCAGATGCATTCAAAAAATATGAAACAGATTTGAAAACGGATGAGACATTTATCCTAAAAGGTAAGTTTGAAAATAGGAATAATAAGAAGCAACTTATTATTAATCAAATAGAGACGATTGATGCATTCGAAGTGAGTACATTTGAACATGCGAAACAAATTGTGATTAGAAACCTTAGCGATGAAACAGAAGTAAAGCAATTTTTAACACAAACAGAGCACAGCAATTATATTCCAGTTAAGTATTTTCAAGAAGAGCAAAATAAGTTCAAAATCATAGGTTATATCACACGAGATAACGACGTATTAAATACATTTATACAACGATTTTCGCCTTGGGATATAAGAATTATTTAACTTTAATAGCGCTATGAACTATGGTATAGTAAACTGATGGTTAAGCATAAACTTGCCGTCAGTTTTAATTTTAACTAAATTAAAGATAAGAATTATTTAATGTCAAATCAATCTATATATTTTTATTACAAATATTAACTGTAAGGGTGAATTCGACATCTTGTTAGCAATATCATTTGTAATTTAAGTTAGATTGTAATAAAAATATATATGAACTGATTTTTATACTAGTTGAATGTAAAGGGGTAGATTTACATGACATTGAGAGACGAAGCATTAGAAATGCATAGACGAAATCAAGGAAAATTGGAAGTAACGCCTAAGGTTCAAGTTACCAATAAGGAAGAATTAAGTTTAGCTTATTCACCAGGTGTCGCAGAGCCTTGTAAAGAGATACATGAAGATTCTAGGAAAGTTTTTGAGTATACCATGAAAGGCAATACTGTTGCTGTTGTAACAGATGGCACAGCTGTTTTAGGATTAGGCAATATTGGTGCAGAAGCGAGTATCCCAGTAATGGAAGGGAAAGCAGTACTATTTAAAAGCTTTTCTGGTATCGATGGTGTACCTATTGCATTAAACACTACAGATACAGATGATATAGTTAACACTGTGAAATTATTAGAACCGAATTATGGTGGCATAAACTTAGAAGATATTTCGGCACCGCGTTGTTTTGAAATTGAAGAACGTTTAAAAAAAGAAACTAAAATACCAGTATTTCACGATGATCAACATGGTACAGCAATTGTAACAGTAGCCGGTATGGTTAATGCCTTAAGAATAGTGGATAAAGATTTATCAGACATTAAGGTCGTTCTCAATGGTGCTGGGGCAGCTGGTATGGCTATCGTTAAATTATTATATTCTTATGGTGTTCGAGATATGATTATGTGTGATTCTAAAGGTGCTATTTTTGAAGGACGCGCTTTTGGTATGAATGATACAAAAGCATACGTAGCTAAGTGGACTAATAGAGAAAAAATTGAGGGCAGTTTAAATGATGTCATCAGAGATGCTGACGTATTTATAGGTGTTTCTGTTGCAGATTTATTAACAAAAGAAATGGTTGAATCTATGGCCGATGATCCAATTATCTTTGCTATGGCAAACCCTAACCCAGAAATTCAGCCAGATGTTGCAAAGGCAGCAGGTGCAAAAGTAATAGGTACAGGTCGTTCAGATTTTCCAAATCAAATTAATAATGTCTTAGCATTTCCCGGTATATTTAGAGGTGCTTTAGATGTAGAAGCAACACAAATTAATGAAGCAATGAAGCAAGCTGCGGTTGAAGCGATTGCGAATTTAATTAATCCAGAAGAATTGAATCCTGATTATTGTATTCCTGGTCCGTTTGATAAGCGAGTGGCACCGTCAGTTGCTAGAGAAGTTGCAAAAGCAGCGATGGAGTCTGGCGTTGCTAGAAATGATATGGATTCAGAGGAAATATATGAAAAGACAATGAAATTAACAGATTTAGATAAATAATATTCGTTAATACTAAACTCAATACGTAACTTACAGTTAAGTGTAGAGACAGATTGCGATATTTATGTGGAGGTTTACCAATGTTTAAAGATTTTTTCAATAGAAGTAGTAAAAAGAAAAAGTATGTAACCGTATCGGATTCAAAACAAAGCGATGTTCCAGCAGGTATTATGACGAAATGTCCTAAATGTAAAAAAATTATGTATACGAAAGAATTAGCTGAAAACTTAAACGTTTGTTTTAACTGTGATCATCATATTGCACTTACAGCTTATAAACGCATTGAAGCTATTTCTGACGAAGGCACATTTAAAGAATTTGATAGAGGCATGACTTCGGCAAATCCATTGGACTTCCCAAGTTACGAAGAAAAAATCCAAAAAGATCGACAAAAAACTGATCTAAACGAAGCAGTAGTAACTGGAACTGCAAATTTAGAGGGTATAAGTTATGGTGTTGCTGTTATGGATGCTAGATTCAGAATGGGCAGCATGGGTTCTGTAGTAGGCGAGAAAATTTGTAGAATTATTGAGCACTGTATTGAAAACCGTTTACCATTTATTTTATTTTCAGCAAGTGGTGGAGCTAGAATGCAAGAAGGTATTATTTCGTTAATGCAAATGGGTAAAACGAGTGTGACACTGAAGAAACATGCGGACGCTGGGTTATTGTATATTTCTTACATTACTAATCCAACTACAGGTGGTGTTTCTGCAAGTTTTGCTTCTGTAGGTGATATCAATCTTAGTGAACCCAAAGCGTTAATTGGATTTGCTGGGAGACGTGTCATTGAACAAACAATTAATGAAAAATTACCAGAGGATTTCCAAACTGCAGAATTTCTATTAGAACATGGCCAATTAGATAAAGTAGTACATAGAAAAGAAATGAAAACAACGTTATCTAGTATCTTAAAAATGCACCAAGAGGTGAAAACAAATGCTTGATTTTGAAAAGCCGCTTTTTGAAATAAAAAATAAAATTGAATCATTAAAAGAATCTCAAGAAAAAAATGATGTAGATCTGCAAGAAGAAATTGATATGCTTGAAGCTTCTTTAGAGAGAGAGACTGAAAAGGTATATACAAACCTTAAACCTTGGGATCGTGTGCAATTAGCACGTTTACAAGAAAGACCTACATCTTTAGATTACATACCTTATATATTCGACTCATTCATGGAACTCCATGGTGATAGAAATTACAGAGATGATCCTGCAATGATTGGTGGCATTGGTTATTTGAATGGCCAAGCAGTTACTGTAGTTGGACAACAACGTGGTAAAGATACCAAAGATAATATTTATCGTAATTTTGGGATGGCCCATCCAGAAGGTTATAGAAAAGCAATTAGATTGATGAAACAAGCAGAAAAATTCAATCGACCTATTATTACTTTTATTGATACTAAAGGTGCTTATCCAGGTAAAGCAGCAGAAGAACGTGGACAAAGTGAATCTATTGCTAGAAACTTAGTCGAAATGGCTGCGTTAACAGTACCAGTCATTTCTATTGTGATTGGTGAAGGCGGTAGTGGCGGAGCTTTAGGTTTAGGTATTACAAATCGTATATTGATGCTTGAAAATAGTACGTATTCAGTTATTTCCCCTGAAGGTGCCTCTGCACTGTTATGGAAAGACAGCAATCTTGCAAAAATTGCTGCAGAAACAATGAAGATTACTGCTGAAGATTTACGTGAACTCAATATAGCTGATGATGTAATTAAAGAACCATTAGGTGGTGCGCATCATGATGTTGAAATTCAAGCACAAAATATCAAAAAAGGGTTTGAATATTATTTAGCAGAATTAAGTCAGTTAAATAAACAACAACTTGTTGATGACCGATATGCTAAATTTAGAAATATTGGAACATTCCACGAATAATAATAAATATACTAAGATTAGCTGTACAGAAATTTATGACGATAGATTTCTGCACAGCTATTTTTTATAGTTGTAGAGAAGGAGATTGAGTAAATGCAAACCCTTAACTTATTTAAAAAATAAATATATTGTTTAAGAAATATAATTTAAAGGTAAATATAAAAGAGTGCTCATTTCATTTTTGCCGAAAAATTATAGTAAACGCTTACTAGTTATAATTTAATAGCTTAGATTACTTTAAAACGTTTACATTCGGCACAAAGCCTTATTTTAATGGCACCATTGTATTATTTATGGTATTTTTAGAATAAGAAATACATGTTAGAAAGGTTTGTCGTCATGAAAAAAATTGCAGTGTTGACAAGTGGTGGAGATTCTCCAGGCATGAACGCAGCTGTAAGAGCTGTAGTTAGAAAAGCGATTTTTAATAACATTGAAGTCTATGGTGTTTACCAAGGCTATCAAGGTTTATTAAACGATGATATCGAAAAGCTTGAACTCGGTTCTGTAGGGGATACAATTCAACGCGGAGGCACTTTTTTATATTCAGCAAGGTGTCCTGAATTTAAAGAAGTAGAAGTGCGTAAGAAAGGCATAGAAAACTTACGTAAAAGAGGCATCGAAGGCCTTGTAGTTATCGGTGGAGACGGTAGTTATAGAGGCGCGCAACGTATAAGTGAAGAATGTGAAGAAATCCAGACAATTGGAATACCTGGTACGATTGATAATGATATTAATGGTTCAGATTTTACAATTGGATTTGATACAGCATTAAACACTATTATTGATTGCGTTGATAAAATCCGCGATACAGCATCGAGTCATGCTAGAACCTTTATTATAGAAGTTATGGGACGTGATTGTGGAGATTTAGCATTATGGGCAGGTATGTCTGTAGGTGCAGAAACAATTATTGTTCCAGAGGTAGAAACAGACATTAAAGATGTAGCTGAAAAGATCGATAATGGTATTAAAAGAGGTAAAAAGCATTCAATCGTCATGGTTGCAGAAGGTTGTATGTCTGGAGAGGCTTGCGCTCAAGAGTTAACTAAGTATATTAATGTTGATGCGCGTGTTTCTGTATTAGGTCATATCCAACGTGGTGGTAGCCCAAGTGGAGCAGATCGTGTGTTAGCGTCACGTTTAGGTGGTCATGCAGTAGATTTATTATTACAAGGGAAAACTGCTATCGGTGTAGGCATCCGTAATAATGAATTAACTGACACACCGTTTGAAGAAATATTCAGATCAGATCAACATGAGTTTGATTTTGAAACTTATGAATTAACAAATGAATTATCTATATAAAATACTTGGAGGCATTATTAATGAGAAAAACTAAAATTGTTTGTACTATTGGACCAGCGTCAGAATCGGAAGAAATGCTTGAGAAATTAATGAAAGCTGGAATGAACGTTGCACGTTTAAACTTTTCACATGGTGATCATGCAGAACATAAAGCAAGAATTGATTCAATTCGCAAAGTATCTAAAAAATTAGGTAAAACTGTTGCAATCTTACTAGATACTAAAGGCCCTGAAATTCGTACACATAGTATGAAAAATGGCAAAATAGAACTTGAAAAAGATACTGAAGTCATTGTAAGCATGACAGAAGTAGAAGGTACACCTGAAAAATTCTCAGTAACTTATGATAATTTAATCAATGATGTAGAAGAAGGTTCATATATTTTATTAGATGATGGCTTAATTGAATTACAAGTTAAAAGTATCGACAAAGATAACGGCGAAGTTGTTTGTGATGTACTAAACACTGGCGAATTAAGCAACAAAAAAGGTGTTAACTTACCTGGCGTTAAAGTAAGTTTACCTGGTATCACTGATAAAGATGCTGAAGATATTAATTTCGGTATTAGCGAAGGCGTTGATTTTATCGCAGCTAGTTTCGTACGTCGTCCAAGTGATGTACTAGATATCCGTAAATTACTAGAAGCACAAAAAAATACAACAATCAGTATTATACCTAAAATTGAAAATCAAGAAGGTATCGATAATATCAAAGGTATTCTTGAAGTTTCAGATGGTTTAATGGTTGCACGTGGTGATATGGGTGTTGAAATCCCACCAGAATCAGTACCTATGGTGCAAAAGGATTTAATTAGACAATGTAATAAATTAGGCAAACCTGTTATCACTGCGACTCAAATGCTTGATTCTATGCAAAGAAACCCACGTGCTACACGTGCCGAAGCAAGTGATGTTGCCAACGCAATTTATGATGGTACTGATGCAGTTATGCTTTCTGGTGAAACAGCTGCTGGACTTTATCCTGAAGAAGCAGTTAAAACAATGCGTAATATTGCAGTTTCTGCTGAAGGTGCACAAGATTATAAAAAATTATTATCAGACCGTACTAAATTAGTAGAAACTTCACTTGTTAATGCAATTGGTGTTTCAGTTGCACATACAGCATTAAACTTAAATGTAAAAGCAATTGTTGCTGCTACAGAAAGTGGTTCTACTGCACGTACGATTTCTAAATATCGTCCACAATCAGACATTATCGCAGTAACACCTAATCCAGAAACTGCACGCCAATGTGCGCTAGTATGGGGAATTCACCCAGTAATCAAAGAAGGACGTAAAACTACAGATGCATTATTAAATAATGCTGTAGCTACTGCAGTTGAAACAGAAAAAGTTCAAAATGGTGATTTAATTATTATCACTGCTGGCGTTCCAACAGGTGAAAAAGGTACTACTAACATGATGAAATTACATTTAGTAGGCGATGAACTTGCAAAAGGACAAGGTATTGGTAGAAATTCAGTTGTTGGCCAAACACTTGTTGTTAATAATGCAAGTGAGTTAGAAGGTAAAGATTTATCTGAAACTATTATTGTAACGTCTTCAGTAGACGAAACGCTTGTACCTTATATTGAAAATGCAATTGGTTTAATCACAGAAGAAAACGGCATCACTTCACCAAGTGCGATTATTGGTTTAGAAAAAGGTATTCCTACAGTTGTTGGTGTTGAAAACGCAACTAAAGAAATACAAAATGATGTTTTAGTTACTATTGATGCAAATCAAGGTAAAATCTTCGAAGGTTATGCTAACGTTCTATAATAAATTTACGAATATAAACAAATAGGCAGTTGTAAATTCCTATTTGAAATAATAGAAGACATTGAGAGTTAATTGAATTTTAAATTCAGTTAACTCTCTTTTTAATTTTCACTCAATCTTATATAAAATCACTAAGATTACTATTTTTAATCATAATAAAAAACTATCCATACACATTGGTTCGCGAGCAATGTGTATAGATAGCTTATTTTGAAAATACCCTCTTTTATTTATCTTGAGTACGTGCTACTTTTTTATATCTTAAGTACATTAAACTTAAGGCAACGAACCATATCGGTGTTAAAAATACTGCTGTTCTTGTAACCTCATTTACGAATAATAGACAAAATACTAAGAAGAAAAATATTAAGATGATATAACCCATATATTTACCGCCTACTAATTTAAAATTAGCCTGTTTGTGGCCTTCTGGGTTACGTTTAGTATAATTGATATAAGCAACGGTGATTAACGCCCAAACGGCTAAAAACAACACTGTAGATACAGTTGTGATATAAGTGAAGACGAGTGTTGCATTCGGTACAATATAATTTAATAAAGCTGCGATCATCAGTAAAGCGCATGAGACAAATATTGCAATGTGCGGCACACCATTTTTATTCGTTGATGCAAAATAAGGTGGTGCTTGTTTTTGATTAGAAAGACCAAAGAGCATACGACTGTTAGAAAAAATACCACTGTTACAAGAAGATGCCGCTGCAGTTAGTACAACGAAATTAATAATGCCTGCTGCAAATGGAATACCGATTAGCGCGAACAATCTAACAAATGGACTATCGTCAGGATTTATGGCATTCCATGGGATGATTGACATAATCACAGCTAACGCGCCTACATAAAAAACTAATATACGTAAAGGCACACTATTAATTGCTTTCGGTAAGGTCTTAGTCGGATCTTTAGTTTCGCCCGCAGTCACACCTATTAATTCGATACCGACAAATGAGAATACAGCCATTTGGAATGACATTAAAAACCCATTAACCCCTTTAGGGAATATACCATTAGTGTATAAATTAGATAATGAAGCATGTCCAAATTGTGTGTCATAGGCCATAATAATCATAATTGCACCAACAACAATCAAAGCGAGAATCGTTACAATTTTTATGATTGCAAACCAAAATTCTAACTCCCCAAATAGTTTAGCGCTTAATAAATTAAGTGACATAAGTACAAGTACACAGAACAAAGCACTGATCCAATTTGGAATGTGAGGAAACCAAAAACTTACATATTTAGCTACTGCAGTAACCTCAGCCATACCAGTAATAATCCAACATAACCAATAAGTCCAACCAGTTACAAAACCTGCAAATGAACCAATGTATTGATTCGTGACATCGGCGAAAGACTTGAAATTAGTATTTGTCACAAGCATTTCTCCTAAGCCACGCATAAACATAAATAGCATAAAACCAATGATAATATATGTAAGTAAAATAGAAGGGCCAGTTAACGCGATGGTTTGGCCAGCTCCTAAAAATAGACCTGTACCAATTGCGCCACCAATTGCAATCAACTGGATGTGCCGATTACTTAGTTCTCTCTGTAATTCATTGTTTGACATAATCTACTACTCCTTCATTTTGTCGTTTTATTATTATGCAACTGTCTTTAAAATATTACAACTGTTTTTTAACTGAATCATAAAAAAAGTTAAGGATAAAACTACATTAATAATTAGTTATTAATAATGATAACCAAATGAAAAGTAATAAAAATTGAACTGTAAGGCTTTCCATACTAAAATGAGATTATAACACCGTTTCATATCATGACGTGTTTAAGGGTATATAAACAAATACTTATTTCTTAGTGTTTTGGCAAGAGGATTAAACTTTAAATATTCACAAAAGGGACGAAATTGGATATAATGGTTAATGAAAGCCATTTCATAACGAAATAGAAAAGGGGAATTTATATATGGCAGAGTTACAAAAAGGTTTAGAAGGGGTAATTGCATCTCAAACTAAAGTAAGTTCTATCATTGATAGTCAATTAACATATGCAGGTTATGATATTGATGATTTAGCTCAAAATGCTGAGTTTGAAGAAGTTGTCTTCTTATTATGGCACTACCGATTACCTAATGAAGAAGAATTAAAAGAATTAAAAGAAAAGCTTTTTGAACACATGACACTAAATCCTAGAGTGTATAATCACTTTAAAGAATACGCTACTAGTAATGTGCATCCAATGACAGCGTTAAGAACTTCTGTGTCTTATATTGCCCATTTTGATGAACATGCTGAAACTGAAAGCGATGAACAAACAATGGAACGTGCAATACGTATTCAAGCTAAAATAGCTTCTCTTGTTACAGCATATGCAAGAGTTAGAGAAGGTAAAGAGGTTGTAAAACCCAATAGTGAATTAAATTATGCAGGAAACTTCTTATATATGTTAAGAGGGGAACTACCTACAGATATCGAAGTTGAAGCGTTTAACAAAGCGCTTGTATTACATGCTGACCATGAGTTGAATGCCTCAACATTTACAGCAAGATGTGCTGTTTCATCATTATCAGATATGTATTCAGGCATTGTTGCTGCAGTTGGTTCATTAAAAGGCCCACTTCACGGTGGCGCAAATGAACGTGTCATGAGCATGCTAGCTGAAGTGAAATCAATTGATGAAGTTGATAATTACATCGATAAAAAAATTGAAAATAAAGAAAAAATTATGGGCTTCGGACACCGTGTATATAAAGATGGTGATCCAAGAGCGAAATACTTAAAAGAAATGAGTAGAAAAATCACAGCAGAAACAGGTCAAAGTCAATTATTTGATATTTCCGTTAAAATTGCTGATAAGATGAAAGAAGAAAAAGGCTTAATAGCCAATGTGGATTTCTTTAGTGCGACAGTTTATCATAGTATGAACATTGAGCATGATTTATTCACTCCAATTTTTGCGGTAAGTAGAACTTCTGGTTGGATTGCACATATCTTAGAACAATATAGAGATAACAGAATTATGCGTCCAAGAGCTGAGTATATTGGTGAAACAGATAGAAAATATGAACCAATAGAAAAAAGATAATAAGTTTAATCATTTTCATTACAGTTTTTATTGTAATAATGAATGTATAAACAATATTTTTGAAAAGTATTTAATCAATAAAACAAAACACGGAGGTTTTTTTACATGTCAGGAGAAAAAATAGTAAAATCACAAGAAGGTTTAACAGTTCCAAATAATCCAATCATCCCATTTATTATCGGTGATGGTATTGGACCAGATATCTGGAATGCGGCAAGCAGAGTAATCGATGCAGCTGTTGAAGAAGCTTATAACGGTGAAAAGAAAATCGAATGGAAAGAAGTATTAGCTGGACAAAAAGCTTACGATGAAACTGGCGAATGGTTACCTAAAGAAACACTTGATACAATTAATGAATATTTAATTGCTATTAAAGGTCCTTTAACAACACCAATTGGTGGCGGTATCCGCTCACTTAACGTTGCTTTACGTCAAGAATTAGATTTATTTACATGTTTACGCCCAGTACGTTGGTTCCAAGGCGTTCCTTCACCAGTTAAACGTCCTGAAGACACTGATATGGTTATTTTCCGTGAAAATACTGAAGACATTTATGCTGGTATTGAATTCCAAGAAGGTACTCCTGAAGTTAAGAAATTAATTGAATTCTTACAAAATGAAATGGGCGCTAAAAATATTAGATTCCCAGAAACATCAGGTATTGGTGTGAAACCAGTTTCTAAAGAAGGTACAGAACGTTTAGTACGTGCTTCTATACAATACGCTTTAGAAAATAATCGTAAATCATTAACTTTAGTGCATAAAGGTAATATCATGAAATTTACTGAAGGTGCATTTAAACAATGGGGTTATGATTTAGCACATAACGAATTTGGTGATAAAGTATTTACTTGGCAGCAATATGATGAAATTGTTGAAAAAGAAGGTAAAGACAAAGCAAACGAAGCGCAAGAAAAAGCAGAAAAAGAAGGCAAAATTATCGTTAAAGATTCAATTGCTGACATTTTCTTACAACAAATCTTAACACGTCCATCAGATCATGATGTAGTGGCTACAATGAACTTAAATGGTGACTATGTATCTGATGCATTAGCAGCACAAGTTGGTGGCATTGGTATTGCACCTGGTGCAAACATTAACTATGAAACTGGACATGCTATTTTTGAAGCTACACATGGTACAGCTCCAAAATATGCTGGACAAAACAAAGTTAACCCATCATCTGAAATTTTAAGTGCAACACTAATGTTAGAACACCTAGGCTGGCAAGAAGCTGCAGATAAGATTACTGAATCAATTGAAAAAACAATTGCTTCTAAAGTAGTAACTTACGACTTTGCCCGTTTAATGGATGGTGCTAAAGAAGTTTCTACTTCTGACTTTGCAGATGAACTGATTAAAAACATCAAATAATATAAATTCGTATTGAATCGTTAAAGATTCAATATGAATTGATTTTAAAGTTACCAACAATATCTTAGGATTTTGTTGGTATTTTTTTGTTTTCACGATTTAGTAAAAATGCACCACAAAGAGTATTTAATTCATATGGTTTTGCATGTAAATTGTAAATTTAAGGATAGTATTTAATGTGAATTAACACGAAAGATTTCAAGGAACTGCATATTTTCAATGATATAAGTGTTCATCTTGTTAATTAAATGTTAAGATTTTGTTAACGTATAATTTCAAGAAAATTCAGTAAAACGAAATCAACAGCACAATAGATTGTTAACAGTACAATTACATTAAATTCATGAATACTTAATTTGTTTCTATAATATAGGCATTGTAAAGTTTATGTGAAAAGAATTTAAAGTATGTTATTTTTATTTAAATATAAGTTATAATTAATTTGTAAACACAAATATGGAGGTATACTATGTCACAAAAAGTACTTGTAGTAGATGATGAGCAATCAATCGTAACCTTATTAAAATATAATTTAGAGCAAGCTGGATATATAGTGGATGTAGCTTATGATGGAGAAGAAGCACTGGAGAAGGTTAATGCTACAAACCCCGAATTAGTTGTGTTAGATGTCATGCTTCCAAAAAAAGATGGGATAGAAGTGTGTAAAACGATCCGTTCTGATAAAAACCTTGTACCCATCTTAATGCTGACAGCTAAAGATGATGAATTTGATCGAGTACTTGGACTAGAACTTGGCGCAGACGATTATATGACTAAACCATTTTCACCAAGAGAAGTCGTAGCAAGAGTCAAAGCTATTTTAAGAAGATCTGCCATGGTTACAGAAGCAGCTCAAATTGAAAATGATGAAGATGACATACTTATTGGTGCAATCAGAATTAGACCAGAATATTTTGAAGTGTATAGAGAAGATGAACTATTAGAATTAACACCAAAAGAATTTGAACTGTTATTATATCTTATCGAAAGACAGGGTAGAGTAATCACACGTGAACATATGTTAAATTCAGTATGGAATTATGAATTTGCGGGTGACTCTAGAATTGTGGACGTACATATTAGTCATTTAAGAGATAAATTAGAAGAAAACCCAAAACAACCTAAACTTATCAAAACAGTACGAGGTTTAGGATATAAATTGGAGAGACCTAAGGTTTAATGCTGAAGTTTCATCACCGCCTCTTATTTTTATTATGTACCATCGTTATCATTAGTTTTATTATGCTAGGCGCAATCATAACACATGTTATTTATAACACGGTTACTACGGGTCAAGAAGGCGACCTAGAGCATCGTTCGAAGCATTTCGTTAGTTTGTACAACCATGATAAAATAGCTGAAATCAAAGATATTGCTGAAAGTGAGAAACTTACTGTAGTCATTGAAAAAGGTAACGATGTCTTGTTGTCCACAAAACAAGGTACTGAGATAAATGAAGATATAAGAAATGAAGCTATTCCTTCGAAACTAATTTATGATAAAGTAGCCGATGATCGAAGATATACATTTAAAACTTCAATCAAAGATCAAGACGTTTTGATAAGTGGTGTAAACAATGAAATCTTAGAATTGCAAATTGAAATATGGAAATACACTGCTTTAATTGGTTTAATTGTTTTAGTGATTATTTTCTTTGTAGTTCGAAGTATCAATAGAACATACATTAGACCTATTAATGAAGTAACTTATGCCACGAACCTTTTAGCTGAAGGTTATTATCACGTGAGGGTACCTGAAAGTAACGTTAAAGAGACGAGAGAGTTGTTCGTTACTACAAATGAATTAGCTAGACGTTTGCAACGTTTAAACCATAAGCAAAAACTACAATCCAATAGACTAAAAACAACTGTAGAAAGTATTCCAAGTTCCATATTAATGATTGATAAATATGGTGAAATTGTTGTAGCAAATAAAGCATATTATGAGTTGTTTACGCCTGAAGAAGCAGTAGAACATAAAAGTTATGTTGAGTTTATCGATGTTAAAATTCAAAAACTTATTGCTGATGCTTTTAAAGTAGAAAAACCTATTTATGATCAAGTGGAATTAACCATAGATCAAGTGCATCAAAAATATTTTGATACTGCTTGTGTGCCAATTTTGTCAAAAACAAAGAAAAATTTATATGGCATGGTTATTGTTATGCATGATATCACGAACCTTAAAAAGCTTGAAAATTTGCGTCGTGAATTTGTAGCGAATGTATCACATGAACTAAAAACACCTATTACTTCAATAAAAGGATTTGCTGAGACATTATTAGATGGGGCGAAAAATGATGAACAGGCATTAAATGATTTTTTACAAATCATTTCTAAAGAATCTGATCGCATAGAAACCTTAGTTTTTGATTTACTAGATTTATCTCATGTCGAACAACAATCTGAAATAGAAACTGAATATATCAGTTTGTCTGACATTGCTGAGTTAACGATAAAAAATATGCAGACGATTGCTGAAAGTAAAGATATAACTATTTTAAATGAAGTGACGCCTGATATTGTCATTGATGCAAATAAGGATAAAGTTTCACAAGTTGTTATCAATTTATTATCAAATGCAATTAGTTATTCTAAGGAATCGGATGAGGTCATTGTACGTGTATATAAAGAAGGTAATAAACGTATACTAGAAGTAGAAGATTTTGGTATGGGGATCAGTGAAGAAGATCAAAAACATATTTTTGAACGCTTCTATAGAGTAGATAAAGCACGTAGTAGAGATTCAGGTGGTACGGGCTTAGGACTATCGATTACAAAACATATTATGGAAGCCCATAATGGTAGAATTAACGTCATTAGTAGTCCAAATGAAGGCTCGACGTTTAGAATTACATTTTTTGAAACAGAGTAAGTATACTTTAAATGAACAATTGTTGTATAATATCAAATTGATAGTCGATCTAATTAACTTAATGTTGTTAGGTCGACTTTTTATATTGCTATGAAAATCAGAAGATATGTCGTATCAATACGAATAGCGTCATAATTTATGATAAAATGGATAGTAAATATGTGTTGGAGGTTAAAACATTGAATAAATTAATCTTAGTTGATGGTAACAGTCTTAGCTTTAGAGCTTTTTACGCTTTGCCATTGTTACAAAATAAAGCAGGTATTCATACCAATGCCGTGTATGGTTTTGCGATGTTGCTTGAAAAAATTATAAAAGAAGAACAGCCTACACATTTCTTAGTTGCATTCGATGCTGGAAAGACAACGTTCAGACACTCACAATATAGTGAATATAAAGGTGGACGTCAAAAAACACCACCTGAATTAAGTGAACAATTTCCTTATATCAGACAATTATTAGATGCTTATCAAATTAAGCGCTATGAGTTAGACAATTATGAAGCGGATGATATTATCGGTACGCTGAGTAAACAAGCAAATGAAGAAAAATTCCAAACGATTATCGTAACTGGTGACCGAGATTTAACACAACTTGCTACAGATGACGTGACAATCTATTATACTAAAAAAGGTGTAACAGACGTTGATCATTACACGCCGGAATTTATAGCCGAAAAATATGATGGTTTGGTTCCAGAACAAATTATTGATATGAAAGGCTTAATGGGTGATGCTTCAGACAATATTCCAGGTGTTGCAGGTGTTGGCGAGAAAACAGCAATTAAATTATTGAAGCAATTTTCAAATGTTGAAAATGTCTATGAACACCTAGATGAAGTATCAGGTAAGAAATTAAAAGAGAAACTTGAAAATAGTAAAGATGATGCTTTAATGAGTAAGGAACTTGCGACAATTAATTGTGAAAGTCCAATTGAAGTATCCTTAAACGAGACTAAGTTACAAGAAAATCCAGATACAAATGATAAAATTGAATTATTTAAAAAATTGGAGTTCAAACAATTGTTGGACCAAATAGATGTTGATGGTAGTAGCTCAAGTGTTGAAGAAATGGAAATCAATACAGTGAGTGATTTTGCACAGGTTGATTTTAACAACTTGGCTGCCGCAGCTATACATTTTGAGTTAGATGGTTCTAATTATTTAAAAGATGACATATTAAAATTTGCTTTATATGATGGCACACACCATGTTGTTATTGATGCACATAAGATGCATGATTATCCAGAACTTATTGCATGGTTAGAAGATAGTACTACAGAAAAGAATGTATATGATGCTAAAAAATCATATGTCGTCGCACATAGATTAGATATCGCGATTAAGCACATTGTGTTTGATGTGATGTTAGCAAGTTATATTATTGATCCATCCCGTACAATAGATGACGTCAATTCAGTTGTTACGAATTATGGTCAGTATTACGTACAACAAACCATCGCTATTTATGGTAAAGGTAAAAAAAGACAGTTGCCTGAAGATGAAGTTCTGAATCATCATGTAGCAACTATTATAGAAGCAATTAGTGCGACTAAACCTAAAATGGCAGAACAACTAGATGAATATAACCAAACAGATTTACTATATGATTTAGAGTTACCATTGGCACGCATTTTAAGTGAAATGGAAGAAACAGGTATTTATACAGTTGCCGATGATTTAAAAGAAATGGAAAAAGAGATTCAAAGTAAATTAGATGTGTTAATAAAAAATATACATGAAGCTGCAGGAGAGCCATTTAATATCAATTCACCAAAACAGTTAGGTGTTGTATTATTTGAAACGTTAGAGTTACCTGTAATTAAAAAAACGAAGACTGGTTATTCCACAGCAGTAGATGTGTTAGAACAATTACAAGGTGAACATCCAATTATTGAACATATCCTTGAATATAGACAACTTGCTAAATTACAATCTACGTATGTAGAAGGATTACAAAAAGTAATAGCTGAGGATAATCGTATTCATACACGTTTTAACCAAACGCTAGCACAAACTGGTAGATTGTCATCAATTGATCCTAACCTACAAAATATACCTGTTCGTTTAGAAGAGGGTAGAAAAATTAGAAAAGCGTTTAAATCTACAGATGAAAACAATGTCATATTTGCAGCCGATTACTCACAAATTGAATTAAGGGTATTGGCGCACATCACGCAAGATGAAAGTATGAAACAAGCATTTATTAATGATGAGGACATTCACACAGCTACAGCTATGAAAGTATTCAATGTGCAACCAGATGAAGTTGATGGCACGATGCGTAGACAAGCGAAGGCAGTGAATTTCGGAATTGTTTATGGTATAAGTGATTATGGTCTAAGCCAAAGTTTAGGCATAACAAGAAAACAAGCCAAACAATTTATTGATGATTATTTAGATAGTTTCCCTGGTGTTAAACAATATATGGAAGATATTGTTAAAGACTGTAAAGCTCAGGGCTATGTTGAAACATTATTACATCGTCGTAGATATATACCTGATATCACAAGTAGAAACTTTAATTTAAGAGGTTTTGCAGAAAGAACCGCAATGAATACACCAATTCAAGGTACAGCTGCAGATATTATTAAATTAGCCATGGTTAATTTTGCAAATGAAGTTAAAGATACGGATTTCCATGCGCAACTTTTATTACAAGTGCATGATGAATTGATTTTTGAAGTACCTAAAGAAGAAGTAGAAGCATTTGAAAAATTTATTGAAAAGATTATGGACAATGCGATAGAGTTAGATGTACCATTAAAAGTTGAATCTAGCTATGGTCAAACATGGTACGACGCAAAATAGAAAGAGGGTATTATATTGCCTGAATTACCAGAAGTAGAACATGTAAAAAGAGGTATTAAACCTTTTGTTAAAGGACAAACAATTGAATCAGTTACTTTTTCTGACAAAGTGCATGAAGGTAAAGCAAACAAACGTGAAACAATAATTAAAGGTTTAGAATTAGATACGTTTAAACGCTTTACTGAGCATTTTACAATAAATGATATAGAAAGACGAAGTAAGTATATCGTTTTCTATTTAGAGAAAGACGGTGAAGAAAGAATACTCATTAGCCATCTGGGTATGGCTGGTGGTTTCTTTGTAGTCGATAAAATAGAAGATATTAGTGTTCCAAATTATCGTAAACATTGGCATGTTATATTTAAATTAAATAATGATAAGTTGCTTGTCTATTCTGATATTCGCCGCTTCGGTGAAATTAGAAATGTGCCATCATTTGAAGCGTATCCATCATTTTTAGAAATCGCTCCAGAACCATTTGATGAAGAAGCAATGCCACATTACTTATCATGGTTTAATAAAAAACTTTATCAGGACAAGCCAATTAAACAAATGATTTTAGATCATCGGGTCATTTCGGGCTGTGGTAACATTTATGCGTGTGAAGCGCTTTTTAGAGCAGGTATCCATCCAGCGCGTCTATCAAAAGAGTTAAATAATCAAGAACGAGAAATATTATTTTATTATGTTCGAGATGTATTAGAAGCGGGTATAAAATATGGTGGAACGAGCATATCTGATTATCGTCATGCAGACGGTAGTACAGGTACGATGCAATTACATCTTAATGTTTATAAACAAAAGATATGTAAAGTGTGTGGAAGTGATATTGAAACTCAAGTTATTGCAACGCGAAATAGTCATTTCTGCGCTACATGTCAAAAATAAAGGAAGAGTGATATTATGCCAAAAGTTATAGGACTAACAGGTGGTATCGCATCAGGTAAATCTAGTGTTTCGGAATTATTAACCGTACATGGTTTTAAAGTTGTAGATGCAGATGTTGCATCACGCCAAGCAGTAGAAAAAGGTACCAAAGGACTAGAACAAGTTAAAGAAGCATTTGGAGAAGAAGCAATAGATGAAGATGGCAATATGAATAGATCATATGTAGGAGATGTCATATTTAATCATCCAGAGAAAAGATTGGAATTAAATGAAATTGTTCATCCTATTGTTAGAGATATCATGGAACAAGAAAAAGAAGCTTATCTTGAGCAAGGCTATAACGTAATTATGGATATTCCGTTATTATTTGAAAATGACTTACAAGATACTGTGGATGAAGTTTGGTTAGTATACACTTCTGAAAGTATACAAATTGATAGATTGATGGAACGTAATGATTTATCAATGGAAGATGCGAAGGCACGTGTTTATAGCCAAATTTCAATTGATAAAAAACGTAGAATGGCGGATCGTGAAATTGATAACCGTGATACGAAATTAGAATTGAAACAGAACTTAGAACAATTGCTCGTAGAGGAAGGTTATATTCACAACAATACTGAAGAAGAAGCACAATAAATCATGAGTCTTTAAATGATGATTATCGTAAGCTTGATTTAATATACATTAGTATGGTTTAATAAGTATATTCTGAAGTACTACTCAACTTATAATTTAAGTTTGAGTGGTACTTTTTCAATATGAAGTTAAATTATTTGGATAAACTTATTATGAAAAGGGCTCTTTAAGTTCATAGGTATGCGGAATTTAAATTTTTTTAAATTTATTTTAGAAAACGCTTTCTTGTACTTTTATTTATGTTATACTATTTCCATAAAGTATAACACAAAAACAAGGGGTGCTTTGAATGACGACAAATATTGCAATTAATGGAATGGGTAGAATAGGAAGAATGGTATTAAGAATCGCTTTGAAAAATAAGGATTTAAATGTAGTAGCAATTAATGCGAGCTACCCTCCTGAAACGATTGCCCACCTAATTAATTATGATACAACTCATGGTGCTTATGATTTAAAAGTAGAGCCTATAGAAAATGGCGTCAAAGTTGATAATCATGAGATTAAGCTTGTAGCGGAAAGAAATCCTGAGCACTTACCTTGGGAAACGCTGAACATCGATATCGTTATTGAAGCTACTGGAAAATTCAATCATGGAGATAAAGCTGTTGCACATATTAATGCAGGCGCTAAAAAAGTATTGCTTACTGGCCCATCTAAAGGTGGAGAAGTCCAAATGATTGTCAAAGGTGTTAATAATGAGCAATTAAACATTGAAGAGTATGACATATTTAGCAATGCTTCATGTACTACAAACTGTATTGGTCCAGTTGCAAAAGTATTAAATGACCAATTTGGTATACAAAACGGTTTAATGACAACGGTTCATGCCATTACGAATGATCAAAATAATATAGATAATCCGCATAAAGATTTAAGACGTGCGCGTTCTTGCAATGAAAGTATTATTCCAACTTCAACAGGTGCTGCAAAAGCACTAACAGAAGTTCTACCTGAATTAGATGGTAAATTGCACGGTATGGCATTAAGAGTGCCGACGAAGAATGTTTCATTAGTGGATTTAGTCGTTGATTTAGACACGAATGTAACGGCTGAACAAGTCAATCAAGCATTTAAAGATAATGACTTAGACGGTGTGATTGCAACTGAAGATGCACCTTTAGTATCTATGGACTTTAATACAAACCCACATTCAGCAATTATTGATACACAAAGTACAATGATTATGGGTGATAATAAAGTTAAAGTAATCGCGTGGTATGATAATGAATGGGGTTATTCAAATAGAGTAGTAGATGTAGCTGAACAAATAGGTCAATTACTCAAAAATGATGTTGGTGCTGTCACAAATTAAAGTACACATTTATAACAGTTAATAATGATCTATTTGATTAAATTTTAAGAAACTACCATGTTTAGACTATACGACATTATAATAGAAAGTATTATGTATACTCCTTTTGAAGTGATGCACATTGATAGTGCCTACTTTGAAAGGAGTTTTCATTTTGTCGTTTAAACCTATATAATAGATGATTGTAGAAATAGACAATGGTGAATTTACTGAGCATGTTAAACTTACTGTCAGAGAGACGTAATAAGTATTTTAATTTCTAACAATATTTGGGATGTTAGTGATAAAAATTACATAATGCATTAAGTATTTTACATGTATCATAGTGATTCTTTTGTGACATACATATTTATAGTATAATGATAAGTAATCAAAACGAGAGGGTGATAATTCGATGAAATGCCCGAAATGTAATTCGACTCATTCTCGTGTTGTAGACTCTAGACATGCAGATGAAGTTAATGCGATTCGACGTAGAAGAGAATGTGAAAAGTGTAGTACGAGATTCACAACTTTTGAACATATAGAAAAAAGACCACTTATTGTGGTGAAAAAAGATGGTACGCGGGAACAATTTTCACGTGAAAAGATTTTAAATGGATTGGTACGCTCATGTGAAAAAAGACCAGTACGTTATCAACAATTAGAAGATATTACGAATAATGTTGAATGGAAGTTACGTGATGAAGGACATGCAGAAATTTCTTCAAGAGAAATTGGAGAACATGTGATGAATTTGCTTATGCACGTAGATCAAGTATCATATGTTAGATTTGCATCTGTATATAAAGAGTTTAAGGATGTAGATCAACTATTACAATCTATGCAAGGTATTTTAGCTGGAAATAAACGGAGTGATTCTTAAATGGGGTTACAATCATATGATTATGGTTTGAGACCACATGATAATTTTACTGTTGTGCGAAATTTCTATTTGAACAGTAAGCATCTAGAAATTTTAAATAGATTGTTCACACCAATGATTGGTGCAAATGCAATTGGTTTATATCATTATTTGAATCAGTTTGTAGAATATGAAGCGGATTCTGTATTGACGCACTATATAATTATGAGTGAGTTAAAGATTAATTTATTAGAATTTAGAAAAGATATGGACTTATTAGAGGGTATTGGTTTAGTTAAAACATTAGTGAATCATGATGCACAGCATTCGTCTTTTGTTTATCAGCTTGTTCAACCACCCTCAGCAAAACAATTTTTCAGTGATCCAATGTTATCAGTGTATTTGTTTAGTGAAGTAAGCAAACAACGTTATCAACAATTGAAACGCCATTTTGAACATAAAAAGCAAATTGACTTTAATAAATATCAAGATGTGACACGTAATTTCACTGATGTGTTTAAGGTACCTAATAAGTCCTTAGATAACGATACAAATGAAATCCAAAGTGAAACGGCATATGAAGGTTTAAACTTGTCACAAGTGCACTTTGATTTTGAAACACTATATGATTTATTACAAAATCACTTTATTAGCACAAAAATTATAGATAAAGAAGCAAAAGCTTTAATCACACAAATCGCGACCCTATATGGTTTAACGCCTGAGCCGATGAAGCGCATCATTTTAAAATCTATAACAAGCGCACAAGAACTTTCGTTTGAAGAATTAAGAAAACATGCAAGAACTTATTATTTGATGGAGCATGAACAACAAATGCCATCTTTAAATATAAAAACTAACAATTATGCAGATAACACAACCCAAGTTGATCAAACGCAGAATGATAACCAAACTCAAAACCAAACACCAAATGAGGATAACTCTGCTACATGGTTAAAACAGTTAGAAGAAACAAGTCCAATAGATATGTTAGCATCTTGGTCAGAATCTGAACCGACAACACAACAAAAATATATGATTGAAGAGTTAGTAGAACGTGAACAATTGTCATTCGGTGTCATTAATATACTGTTACAATTTGTGATGCTGAAAGAAGACATGAAGCTACCTAAGTCTTATATTTTTGAAATAGCATCCAATTGGAAGAAAAAAGGCATCAAAACAGCGGAACAAGCATATCATTACGCGATAAAAGTGAATCAACCTAAGACTGAAAACAAGTCATCTAAACCTTATTATAAACAAAAACAACTGGCATCGAGAGAGATGACGCCTAAATGGTTAGAAGAGCGAGATAACAAAGCAGAAACTGACACTTCAAATAATAATGAAGATGATGAAAAATTGAAGAATGATAGAGAACAGTTTTTAAATCAACTTAAAGATAGATGGAAGGAGGACAAATAAATGAAACCTTTTAATCAAATTATGGGCGATTCAAACGATTTATCAAAAAAAATTGCCAAAATAAAAAAAGATGTCGTCAATGATCCAGACGTTAAACAGTTTCTAGAGTCACATAAAGCTGAATTGACGAATGCAATGATAGATGAAGATTTGAATATTTTACAAGAATATAAAGATCAAGAAAAGCGTTATGATGGTCATAAATTAAAAGACTGTCCCAATTTTGTTACAGGTCATATTCCTGAATTATATATCGAACATAATCATATAAAAATTCGCTACTTACCTTGTCCTTGTAAAATTAAACATGATGAAGAACGGTTTAATAAACATTTAATTACGTCGCACCATATGCAACGTGACACACTAGATGCAAAACTTGAAGATATATATATGGATAGAAGAGATAGATTAGATGTCGCAATGGCTGCTAACCAAATTTGTGAAAAAATAACAAATAAAGAGACCCAAATTAAAGGTTTATATTTACATGGTCCATTTGGTACTGGTAAATCATTTATCCTTGGCGCAATTGCAAATCAATTAAAAACTGAAAAGATACCATCTACAATTGTTTATTTACCAGAATTTATCCGTTCGCTTAAAGGCGGGTTTAAAGATGGTACTTTTGAAACGAAACTCTCTAGAGTGAGAGAAGCAAATATATTAATGTTAGATGATATAGGCGCTGAAGACATCACGCCATGGGCACGAGATGAAGTGATTGGACCATTGCTACATTATCGTATGGTTCAAGAGTTACCTACATTTTTCAGTTCTAATTTAAGTTTTGAAGAATTAGAATATCACCTCTCTGTTACACGAGACGGTACAGAAAAAACAAAGTCCGCAAGAATAATGGAAAGAATCAAAACATTATCGACACCTTATTTCTTAGAAGGAAAAAATTACAGGAACGATTGAAATCTAAAATAAATGTTGTATAATAAACTTAAATCTAAATCATAAAAAATGAAATGAAGACGAGATGAATAAACCACTACTTCACAGAGAACCAGTAAAAGATGAGATGCTGGTAAGTAAGTTAATTCGTTACTACTTTATAATTGATGTTGTAATGAACATCCGGCTCAAGACCGTTATCTTACGTAGAGTAAAGTTATGTATATCAAATACATCATAACTTTAATTTAGGGTGGTACCGCGAAGACCTCGTCCCTTTTTAGGGATGGGGTCTTTTTGTTTTTTTGAGTCTAATTCAGTATAAACGTCATTTCATTTTGATTTAAGTGCTTGAATAAATAGGAGGGTTTTTTATGGAGCAAATAAATATTAAATTTCCAGATGGCAATTCAAAAGTGTTTGATAAAGGTACAACTACAGAAGATATTGCACATTCTATAAGTCCAGGATTAAGAAAAAAAGCTGTAGCTGGTAAATTAAATGGACAACTCATAGATTTAACTAGATCAATTGACGAAGATGGATCAATTGAAATCGTTACACCTGGTTCTGATGAAGCGCTAGAAGTGTTACGTCATTCTACTGCACATCTTATGGCTCAAGCTTTAAAACGTCTATATGGCAATGTTCATTTTGGCGTTGGCCCGGTAATTGATGGTGGGTTTTATTATGACTTTGACATGGAAGAAAGTATTTCATCAGATGATTTTGAAAAAATAGAAAAAACAATGAAGCAAATTGTTAATGAAAACTATCCAATTGAACGTAAAGTCGTTTCGAGAGATGAAGCTAAAACATTTTTCTCAGACGACCCGTATAAGCAAGAATTAATTGATGCTATTCCAGAAGATGAAAATGTGACGCTATATTCACAAGGAGAGTTCACTGATTTATGTCGTGGTGTTCATGTGCCATCTACTTCTAAAATAAAAGAATTTAAATTATTATCAACAGCTGGTGCATATTGGCGTGGAAACAGTGATAATAAAATGTTACAACGTATATACGGCACAGCATTTTTCGATAAAAAAGAACTGAAAGCGCATTTGAAAATGTTGGAAGAACGCAAAGAACGTGATCACCGTAAAATTGGTAAAGATTTAGAACTGTTCGCTAACAATCCTTTAGTAGGTGCAGGTTTGCCACTTTGGTTGCCTAATGGTGCTACAATACGTCGTGAAATAGAACGTTATATTGTAGATAAAGAAGTAAGTATGGGTTATGACCATGTTTATACTCCTGTGATGGCTAACGTTGATTTGTATAAAACATCAGGCCATTGGGATCATTATCAAGAAGACATGTTCCCAACAATGAAATTAGATGAACACGAAGAAATGGTCTTAAGACCAATGAACTGTCCACACCATATGATGATTTATGCAAACAAACCACATTCATATCGTGAATTGCCTATTAGAATTGCTGAATTAGGTACTATGCACCGTTATGAAGCGAGTGGTGCGGTTTCTGGTTTACAACGTGTCCGCGGAATGACATTAAATGATGCGCATATTTTTGTACGTCCGGACCAAATTAAAGAAGAATTCAAACGTGTTGTAAATTTAATTGTTGATGTATACAAGGATTTCAACTTTGAGAATTATACATTCCGTGTAAGTTACAGAGATCCCGAAGATAAAGAAAAATACTTCGATGACGATGACATGTGGAACAAAGCAGAAAGTATGTTAAAAGAAGCGGTAGATGAACTCGGCTTAGATTACGAAGAAGCAGTAGGCGAAGCAGCATTCTATGGTCCGAAACTTGACGTACAGGTTCAAACTGCTATGGGTAAAGAAGAAACATTATCTACTGCCCAATTAGACTTCTTATTACCAGAAAAATTTGATTTAACTTATATTGGTAATGATGGGGAACAACATAGACCAGTAGTCATTCACCGTGGTGTAGTATCTACTATGGAGCGTTTCGTTGCATTCTTAACTGAAGAAACAAAAGGCGCATTCCCTGCTTGGTTAGCACCAAAACAAGTAGAAATCATACCTGTTAATGTTGATTTACATTATGATTACGCTAGACACATTCAAGACGAGCTTAAATCTCAAGGTGTTAGAGTTGAAATTGATGACCGTAATGAAAAAATGGGTTATAAAATCAGAGAAGCGCAAATGCAAAAAATCCCTTATCAACTCGTTGTAGGGGACAAAGAAGTAGAAAATAATGAAGTAAATGTACGTAAATATGGTTCCCAAGATCAAGAAACATTAGAAAAAGAAGAATTCATTTGGAATTTACTTGATGAGATTAGATTGAAAAAACAAAGATAGTCTTGAAACTCTTGAGGAAATCATGTATATTACAGAATAGTGAAGTAAGTTCACATTCATATAAAAATTAAATTTGAGTTAGAGGTTGCATATTCAATCAGTAATTATTCAGAAGCCAAATGGGGCATATGTTGAATAATAGAAAGGTGAAGATGCCGAAACTTGTATTGTCCATTAACTATACAGGTTGGGCCAGTTATCGAAAGAAACTGGACTGTCACATACGTGATGTGCTACCTATATAAATGCTATTATTAAAATGGTTGCATATCTAATAGGTATGCAACCATTTTATTTTTAGTCGAATGATTATCATAAATACGTTAACGGGAAAGAGCGAAATTTATAATTGTTGTGTAATTTATATACCTAATTACAATGAAGCACTGCTCAAACTATAAATAGTATGAATCTTAATCATATAGTAAGTTAACCTCTATATTTAAGGAAGGGAAGCGTCTATGGCAAAAAAAGTGAATCAAAATGATGGAGTTCAAAGGGGTCTGAAAGATCGCCATATATCCATGATTGCAATTGGAGGTTGTATTGGGACTGGTTTATTTATGACTTCTGGTGGTGCAATCCATGATGCAGGTGGTTTAGGAGCGCTTTTAGCTTTTGCAATCATTGGAGCGATGGTATTCTTCCTTATGACTTCTCTAGGAGAAATGGCAACATATTTACCTGTGTCAGGCTCATTTAGTACATATGCTACACGTTTTGTTGATCCATCTCTAGGATTCGCATTAGGTTGGAACTATTGGTTTAACTGGGTAATTACAGTTGCAGCCGATGTAACGATTGCAGCACAAGTGATACAGTATTGGACACCAATGTCAGGTATTCCAGCTTGGAGTTGGAGCTGTTTATTCTTAATTATCATATTTGGACTGAATGCATTGTCCGTTAGAGTATTTGGCGAAAGTGAATATTGGTTTGCTTTAATTAAAGTAGTTACCGTAATTATCTTTATTGCTATTGGTTTGTTAACAATAGTTGGTATCATGGGTGGCGAGTTTGTTGGTTTTGACACGTTTACTCAAGGTAATGGTCCTATTTTAGGTGATGGTTTTGGAGGAAGTATCCTAGCAATTTTAGGTGTGTTCTTAGTAGCAGGCTTTTCATTCCAAGGTACTGAACTCATTGGTATTACAGCAGGAGAGTCTGAAAATCCAGAGCGCGCAGTTCCCAAGGCAATTAAACAAGTATTCTGGAGAATATTAATATTCTATATTCTTGCAATTTTTGTAATCGGTATGTTGATACCATATGATAGCCCATCACTTATGGGTGGCGGAGATGATATTTCAACTTCACCATTTACGCTTGTATTCCAAAATGCAGGACTAGCATTTGCAGCATCATTCATGAATGCTGTTATATTGACTTCAGTATTATCAGCAGGTAACTCAGGTATGTACGCTTCAACACGTATGCTATATTCAATGAGTAAAGATAAGCTTGCATATCCTATATTTGGTAAAACAAATAGAAGTGGTGTGCCATACGTATCATTACTTGCTACAGCAGTAGTCGTAGTAATTATCTTTGTACTACAACATTTGAGCGGTGATGCTTATGAGTATATCGTTGCTGCAAGTGGTCTGACTGGTTTTATTGCATGGGTTGGTATTGCAGTCAGTCATTACAGATTTAGAAAAGCTTTTGATAAACAAAACTATGATAAATCGAAATTAAAATATAAAGCTAAATTATTCCCATTTGGGCCTATTTTTGCAGGTGTCTTGTGTGTACTTGTAATTATTGGACAAGATGTTGATTTCATTCAATCAGGAGAATTTGATCTCAATAGATTTGTTATCACATATATGGGTATTCCGGTATTCTTAGCATTCTTCATTTATCATAAGCTACGTTATAAAACAAAAATTGTACCATTAGAACAAGTGGATTTAAGACAAAATGTTAAAATGGACGATAAATAATAAGAAAAGCTATTGACTTGCTAATGAATTGTTGCTAAGATAGGTAAT
Source organism: Staphylococcus equorum (assembly GCF_001747895.1). Taxonomy (GTDB): domain Bacteria; phylum Bacillota; class Bacilli; order Staphylococcales; family Staphylococcaceae; genus Staphylococcus; species Staphylococcus equorum_A. The sequence goes on from NZ_LNNB01000009.1 coordinate 85,583, forward strand.
GTTGAATACGAAACGAACCAAGTAGAAGCTCCCGCTTCTCACCTGTTGCGACACTGATAGTAGTTGGCAGGTCTATATATACACGACATTGTTGTGTGTAAAGAAGAGCGGGTATATTATATACCCGCTCTTTTTCTTGGGATAATTTCGTAAAAATCTTGGAGGTGTCAACCATAGCAAAAGATCAGACTCAAGTTAACGAGAAGATTCGTGCAAAAGAATTACGTTTAATCGGACATGACGGAGAACAGATTGGTATTAAATCTAAAGCAGAGGCTTTAGAAATGGCAGAGCGCGTAGAACTCGATGTAGTTATTATGTCGCCTAATGCTAAACCACCTGTTGCGAAAATCATGGATTATGGTAAGTACAAATTCGAACAACAGAAAAAAGAAAAAGAAATGAAGAAGAAACAAAAAGTTATTAACCTTAAAGAAATTCGTTTAAGTCCTACAATTGAGGAACATGATTTCCAAACTAAATTGAAGAACGGACGTAAATTCTTAGAAAAAGGCGACAAATGTAAAGTTTCAATTCGTTTCAGAGGGCGTGCTATTACGCATAAAGAAATAGGTCAACGCGTATTAGAGAAATTTGCAGAAGAATGTAAAGATATCGCTACGATTGGGCAAAGACCTAAAATGGATGGACGCCAAATGTTCATTATGCTTAACCCACTCAACGAAAAATAAAAAGATACTACAGGAGGAATTGAATCATGCCTAAAATGAAAACACACCGTGGAGCAGCAAAACGTGTTAAAAGAACTGGTTCAGGTAAATTAAAACGTTCTAGAGCTTTCACATCACATATGTTTGCAAACAAAACAACTAAACAAAAACGTAAATTACGTAAAGCTTCATTAGTGAGCAAATCAGATATGAAACGCGTTAAACAATTATTAGCTTATAAAAAATAAGTAACGACAGATAAAATAAAGATTGAAGATATTTTGAGGAGGAATTTATTATGCCACGTGTTAAAGGTGGAACGGTAACAAGAGCTCGTCGTAAAAAGACGATTAAATTAGCTAAAGGTTACTTTGGTTCAAAAAGAACTTTATATAAAGTAGCAAAACAACAAGTAATGAAATCAGGACAGTACGCATTCCGCGACCGTCGTCAAAGAAAACGTGATTTCCGTAGATTATGGATTACACGTATTAACGGAGCTGCACGTCAACATGACATGAGCTATTCAAGATTAATGAACGGTTTGAAAAAAGCTGGAATCGATGTTAACCGTAAAATGCTTTCTGAAATTGCTATTTCAGACGAAAAAGCATTCGGTGAATTAGTTGCTAAAGCTAAAGACGCTTTAAAATAATTCTCAAATAAAGAGATGTACAAATTCGTACATCTCTTTATTTTTGTATCGATTAACATTTTGATAAATAACTATCATTTGATAAAATGGCTAAGAAGTCATATATGAAGGAGAAACTTATGTCTAAATTTGATGAAATGATTACAGTAGTACCGAGAACAATTTTATTTAATAGTGAAAAGAATCAATTCAACGGTTTTCTTGATAAAAATTCTGAAAAGGGTCAAGACATCTTTGACGCACTTTCAAAGTATGAAATTAAGCGTCGTGGAGATATGGAGGAAGATCCGACATATAAACAATTGGTATCTTATTGTATTTTAGAAAATGAGAATGATGAAATTTTAGTGTATGAGCGATTAGCAGGTGGTGGAGAATCACGTTTGCACGGTCAATCTTCAATCGGTGTTGGTGGACACATGAACGATGTTAAAGGTGCGGAATCTATCAATGAAGTCTTGCGCATTAATGCACAAAGAGAACTTGAAGAAGAAGTAGGTCTGTCAGATAGTAAATCACAAAATTTAGCATACATAGGTTTTATTAATGATGATACTAATGAAGTTGGCGAAGTTCATTTAGGCGTAGTGTTTAAAATTAAAGTGAATAGTAATGAGGTTGAAGCTAAAGAAACAGATACATTAAAAATAAAATGGGTGAATCAAAGTAAAATAGATAACTATGATGACTTTGAAACATGGAGTACATTAATATTACAGTCAATACAATAGAGGTGCATAAAAATGTCTGATATCATTCCATTTCCACGTTCAAAAGATAAGTTAATAAGAGAAATCAAACAATCTTTTAACAATAATGAATTAGATCAAATGTATGAACTGTTTGAAGATTTTGAAAAGCAATTTGAATTGGATGAGCAAATGTCTCTATTGAAATGTGCCATGTTATATAAGATGGGGCATTATCTTGAGTTGCGTGAAGAAGCTATCATATTACTAAAACAAGGTATTACTAAGTATGACGATCTTATGGTTTATTACGTGAAAAGTTTAAACGGATTAGGACAATATTTCGAAGTCGTTGATGTCATTAATCAAATTATTGATGAAGTCAATGATCATAAAACAAGAATGGAACTATTTCCATTAAAAGAATATGCCTTAAGTCAAATTGATAAACATAATGCGCATGCAGCAGAAATGCTTCGTGATTTTGAGTCGTTGTCACTACGTGAACAAATTAGTACAATCTTAACTTTAATAGATCATAATCAGTATCGATATCAAGAAACTGTGGTAAATATTATTAATGAAATTGAACTTGCACCGAATGTTGTGAGTATAATGCTTGAATATTTACGTTTTGCCGGATACAATCAAAACATTCGTGTTCAGAAATTTGGTTATACAGTTGAAGTAAATCCAAATCATCTATCTGGTCTTGAACAAACACTGTTTAAGATTAAAATTATTCCAGAAGTTATTAAGCAAATAGAAGATGATGCGGCACAAATTGTAGAGGAAGCACTTCACCTGATGAACAATCATGCTATTTTACTTTATCCATTAGATATAGAAAGCATAGCATCTGAAGATGAATGGATTGAAGCTTACACAAACTATTTCAAATCAATGTTAGGCTTAGAAAGTTTAGACACAACAAATACTATTGTTAACTTAATTACTTCAATTGATATGCATGAATAATTAATTTTTAAATTTTTGGGTAATTAATAATAGTAGTAAAATAATAATTAAATTAATTTCAATTATTCATTCAATATGATTTGTAAACTCAGTGTTTGTGTAGAGCATTGACGTATGATATAATAATGAAGTTGAAAAAATAAAATAGGATATTCATGGAGGTTTTTATACATGACAGCAACTTGGGAAAAAAAGGAAGGTAACGAAGGCGTTTTAACCGTTACAGTTCCAGCAGAAAAAGTAGACAAAGCAATTGATCAAGCTTTCAAAAAAGTAGTTAAACAAATAAACGTGCCAGGTTTCCGTAAAGGGAAAGTACCTCGCCAAATTTTTGAACAACGCTTTGGCGTAGAAGCACTATATCAAGATGCCGTTGATATCTTATTACCAGAAGCTTATGGTGAAGCTATTGACGAAACTGGAATTAAACCAGTTGATCAACCAGAAATCAATGTAACTACAATGGAAAAAGGTAGCGATATGACATTCGAAGCGAGTGTAGTAGTTGAACCTGAAATTGAGTTAGGAGACTATAAAGGTCTTGAAATTGAAAAACAAAATGTTGAATTAACTGAAGAAGAATTACAAGAATCAATTGACCACCAATTAGGCCACTTAGCTGAAATGGTAGTTAAAGAAGATGGCGCTGTTGAAGACGGCGACACAGTTAACATCGACTTTGATGGTTACGTTGATGGCGAACAATTTGAAGGTGGACAAGCTGAAGGCTATGACCTTGAAATTGGTTCAGGTTCATTTATTCCAGGATTCGAAGAACAATTAGTTGGTGTTAAAATTGGAGAAGAAAAAGACGTTACTGTAACTTTCCCAGAAGAATACCATGCTGAAGAATTAGCTGGAAAAGAAGCTACTTTCAAAGCTAAAGTAAATGAAATTAAATATAAAGACGTTCCAGAATTAACAGATGAGATTGCGAATGAATTAGACGCTGAAGCAAACACTGTTGATGAATACAAAGAAAACTTACGTAAAAAACTAACTGAGCAAAAAGAAACTGACGCTGAGAATAATCAAAAAGAAGAAGCAATTAGCAAAGCATCAAATAATGCTTCAGTTGAAATTCCAGACGCTATGATTAACACTGAGTTAGATCGTATGGTTCAAGAATTTGGGCAACGTATGCAACAACAAGGTCTTAATTTAGAAACATATTACCAAATTTCTGGTCAAGATGAGTCGCAATTAAGAGAACAAATGAAAGATGATGCAGAAGAACGTGTTAAAACAAACTTAACATTAACTGCTATTGCTGATGCTGAAGAAATTGAAGTAACTGAGGCTGATATCGATAAAGAATTAGAAAAAATGAGCGGACAATTTAATATGTCAGTAGAAGATATTAAACAAACGCTTGGTAATACTGATATCGTTAAAAATGATGTTCGTATCCAAAATGTTATCGATTTATTAGTTAAAGAAGCAAAATTAGTAGAACCATCTAAAGATGACTCTGAAGCGTAACTAAATATAAAAAGAGCAAATTATTTTGTGAATTATATGTTGGTCGTTTAATATAGTAAACCAGTAGCAGATGCATTCAAATAATGTATCTGCTACACTATTTTTAAAGCAAATAACTTGTGAAAGTTGTAAGTTGCATATTAAAATGCTATTTAGTATAGTCTTTAGGGAATAGGGGTGTAAATAGAATGTTCAAATTCAACGAAGATGAAGAAAATTTAAAATGTTCTTTCTGTGGCAAAGACCAAGATCAAGTTAAAAAGCTAGTTGCAGGAAGTGGCGTTTATATTTGTAATGAGTGTATTGAGTTATGTTCAGAAATTGTAGAAGAAGAATTAGCTCAATCGGAACCTGAAGGGTTAACTGAATTACCGACTCCAAAAGAAATTATGAACCAATTGAATGATTATGTAATCGGTCAAGAAAAAGCTAAGAAATCATTAGCTGTAGCTGTTTACAATCATTATAAACGTGTACAGAATTTAGGACCAAATGAAGATGAAGTTGAATTACAAAAAAGTAATATCGCTTTAATTGGACCTACTGGTAGTGGTAAAACACTTTTAGCACAAACATTAGCTAGAACATTAGATGTACCTTTTGCAATTGCTGATGCTACAAGTTTAACTGAAGCTGGTTACGTAGGTGACGATGTTGAAAACATCTTACTACGCTTAATGCAAGCAGCTGATTTTGATATTGATAAAGCTGAAAAGGGTATTATTTATGTCGATGAAATTGACAAAATAGCTAGAAAATCAGAAAATACATCTATTACACGTGATGTATCTGGTGAAGGTGTACAACAAGCATTGCTTAAAATCTTAGAAGGCACAACTGCAAGCGTGCCACCTCAAGGCGGTCGTAAGCATCCTAACCAAGAGTTAATTCAAATTGACACAACAAACATTTTATTTGTTCTTGGTGGTGCCTTTGATGGTATAGATGAAGTAATTAAACGTAGATTAGGTGAGAAAGTAATCGGATTTGCAAGTAGTGAAGCTTCAAAATATGATGAAGATGCAATACTTGAACAAATCAGACCTGAAGATTTACAATCATATGGTTTGATTCCAGAATTTATCGGTCGTGTACCTATTGTTGCTAATCTAGAAACATTAGATGTAGATGCACTGAAAAATATTCTAACTCAGCCTAAAAATGCTTTAGTGAAACAATATACTAAAATGTTAGAACTTGACGATGTAGAATTGGTATTTACTGATGAAGCATTATCTGCAATCAGTGATAAAGCAATTGAACGTAAAACAGGCGCACGTGGCCTTCGTTCAATTATAGAAGAAGCTTTAATTGATATTATGTATGACGTGCCTTCTTCTGAAGGTGTTGTAAAAGTCGTGATTACAGAAGAAACAATTAATGATGAAAAAGATCCTGAACTATACGATAAAGAAGGTAACCTTGTAAACAAGGAACAAACTTCTGCTTAAATTAGGTGAATCAAATGAGGCTGGGACATATCACATGTCTCAGCCTCATTTTTTATATTGGCAGTGGCTGACTGAATTGAAAATGTACTTATATCAAACTTTTAAAGAGATTCAGCTCTTGTATTCCAATTTATAGTCATTCTTGCCGGGGTGGGACGACAAAAATTTATTAGAAAAATTAGATTTCTGTCTTAGTCCCATTTTTTAAAAAAGAAAGCATGGATAAAATAAAAATACATATTCATATAAGCCATAGTGTAATATAATAAACAATGAGTTCAGAAGAAAAGAGGGACGATAATGAAAGTTAATCCTAATGAAATAGAATTATTAATTAGTGCAGTAAAACCGGAACAATATCCAGAAACCGGTTTAAGTGAAGTTGGCCTAAGTGGCAGATCTAACGTAGGTAAGTCAACGTTTATCAATAGTATGATTGGTCGAAAGAATATGGCAAGAACATCTCAACGACCTGGTAAGACACAAACACTTAATTTTTATAATATAGATAATCAACTTGTATTTGTTGATGTACCTGGTTATGGCTATGCGAAAGTAAGTAAATCACAACGTGAAGCATTTGGTAAAATGATTGAAAGATATATTTCACAAAGAGAATCCTTGAAGCTTGTCATTCAACTTGTTGATTTACGACATAACCCAACCGAAGACGATATCATTATGTACAATTATCTTAAATACTATGAAATTCCAACCCTTATTGTAGCGACGAAAGAAGATAAAATTGCTAAGGGTAAAGTACAGAAGCATTTAGCGAAGATTCAGCAAAAATTAGAAATGGAAGCTGAGGACGAGATTATAAGCTATTCTTCAATTAAAAAAGACAAACAACAAAAAATATGGAATATGATTGAAAGTTATTTGTAATGATTACATTGAAGTAATATGTTTTGCTTTAAATAGGTTGAATTTAGTACAATTATGACAACATTTTGAATGTAAATTAGAAGAATTATAATTTACTCGAGCAAGATGGTTAACTCATGATGTAATTGTGTTATAATTTACTTATTGTAATATGTATGGAGGGCGTTATAAATGCATTTAATTGCGGTTAGCATAAATCATCGTACAGCAGATGTAGCATTGAGAGAAAAAGTTGCTTTTAAAGATGATGCCATACGTTCAGCCAATGTTGATTTATTTGAAACAAAATCTATTTTAGAAAATGTTATATTATCAACTTGTAATCGCACAGAAGTATATGCAGTTGCGGATCAAATTCATACTGGTCGTTATTATATCCAACGATTTTTAGCGAGATCATTTGGGTTTGATGTTGAAGATATTAAAGAAATGACTGAAGTAAAAGTGGGGGACGACGCAGTAAATCATTTATTGCATGTTACTTCAGGCTTAGATTCTGTTGTTCTTGGGGAAACTCAAATTCTTGGACAAATTAGAGATGCATTCTTATTAGCTCAAGAAGAGGACACAACAGGTACTATATTTAATCATCTTTTCAAACAAGCAATTACATTTGCGAAAAAAGCTCATAGTGAAACTGATATTGCAGACAATGCAGTAAGTGTTTCTTATGCGGCTGTTGAACTAGGTAAAAAAGTATTTGGCAAAATTGACAACAAGCAAGCTTTGATTATTGGTGCAGGGGATATGAGTGAATTATCACTCTTAAATTTAATTGGTTCTGGTGTCACAGATATAACAGTTGTTAATAGAACATTGAGTAAAGCTCAAAAATTAGCAATGAAACATCATGTGAAATTTGAATCAATGGAATCATTACCAAAACTTTTAGCTAATGTGGATATTGTTATCAGTTCAACAAGTTCAGACGAATATATTGTGACAAACGATATGATGCGTTCTATTTCAACAGAACGTAAAAGTGATTCACTTGTTTTAATAGACATTGCGGTTCCAAGAGACATTGAGCCTAATATTAATACAATTCAAGACGTATTTAATTATGATGTAGATGACTTGAAAGGATTAGTGGATGCTAATCTCAGAGAACGTCAAATAGCAGCAAATGATATTATGCAACGAATCCCAGGAGAAATTGTAGCACATAATGAATGGGTAAGTATGTTAGGCGTTGTACCTGTTATTCGTGCCTTAAGAGAAAAAGCAATGAATATTCAGGAAGATACTATGGATAGTATTGATAGAAAATTGCCTGCCTTAAGTGAGAGAGAACGTAAAATCATTTCAAAACATACTAAAAGTATTATAAATCAAATGTTGAAAGATCCAATCAAACAAGCAAAAGAATTGAGTAATGATAGAAATAGTAACGAAAAATTAGAGCTGTTTCAAAACATTTTTGACATTGAAGCTGAACAGGCTTATGAACCTAAAAAAAGAAGAAGTGAAGTGCCAACTAGTCAAATCTTAAGTTTTGAATAAGCACATGCAAATGGTGATAATATGCAAGAATTTTCATTTATAAGATTAAATGAACTTATATTATTAATTTATTTATTTAGTATTGCTTGTTACTTTTTTGATTTTGTGAAAAAGCATTATAAAGTTAGAAAAATTGGTTTTGTTACATTAGGGATTGTTTGGGTGTTACAAACAATCTCTTTATCTATTTATGCTAATGTAACGAAACAAATTCCGTTAGGTAATGTTTTTGATGTGTTTTTTGCATTAGCTTGGTTGATTATTTCTATTTCTATAGTGATTAGTGTCATCAAGCAAATAAATTTTTCGATATTTTTATTTAATTTAATTGGTTTTGTACTAATTGCTATAAATACATTTCAACCTATGCATTATCAGAGTGCAGGAGATAAATTAAGTATTATAAACGAATTGTTAATAGTACATATTGCCTTTGCAATTATAAGTTATGCCCTGTTTGCTTTTGCATTTGTTAATTGTATATTATATTTAATACAGTATAAAAATTTAAAGCAGAAACGTTTTAATCAAAAATATTTTAGAATCGGTAGTGTAGCTACACTAGAGCAAGTTGTGTTTTATAGTAGCCTAATCGGTTTTATATTTATCATATTAAGTATCATTTTAGGTACACAATGGGGTATAAATACTTTAGGTTTACACATATTGAATGATCCTAAAGTAGTGATGTCTATAATTATTGCATTGCTGTATGGTATATATATCATCTTTAGAGTAAGACATACGTTAAGTAAACATAATTTGATTTATTTTAATCTCAGCTTATTTTGCTTAAGTATGATTAATTTGATTTTTGCTTCTCATATATCTGATTTTCATCAATGGACAGGAATATGATTACAGATAGAAAAGGTTAATTGTTAAATATAGTCATTTCTAGGAGGTTGCGCCTAATGCGTAAGTTAATCGTTGGTTCACGTAGAAGTAAGTTAGCTATAACTCAAAGCCAACAATTTATTGAAAAATTAAAAGCTGTTGATCCAGAATTAGATATTGAAATTAAAGAAATAGTAACAAAAGGTGACCGTATTGTAGATAAACAATTATCTAAAGTAGGCGGTAAAGGGCTTTTTGTTAAAGAAATTCAAAATGAATTATTTGATCATGGCATAGATATGGCGATACATTCTTTAAAAGATGTCCCTAGTGTCATACCAGAAGGATTAACTCTAGGTTGCATACCAGATCGTGAAAATCCATATGATGCGTATATTGCTAAGAATCATGTTCCTTTACATGAACTTCCTGACAATAGTATTGTAGGTACAAGTTCTTTACGCCGTGGTGCTCAAATACTTGCGAAATATCCTAAATTACAAATAAAATGGATACGAGGCAACATTGATACACGTTTAAGTAAGTTAGAAACTGAAGATTTCGATGCAATTTTACTTGCAGCTGCTGGTTTGAAACGTATGGGCTGGTCAGACGATATCGTGACAACTTATTTGGATAAAGAGACTTTAATACCAGCCATCGGACAAGGCGCTTTAGGTATTGAGTGTCGTGCGGATGATGAAGAGCTGTTAGCATTACTTAAGCAAGTTCACAATGAAGATGTAGCGGATTGTGTTACTGCTGAAAGAACATTCTTAGAGCGTATGAACGGCAGTTGCCAAGTTCCAATCGGTGGCTACGCTACGAAAAGTAGTGATGGTACAATCGAATTCACAGGCTTAATTATGTCTCCTGATGGTAAAGAACGTTATGAGCATACTGAGCGTGGAGAGAATCCAATTGAAATCGGTGAAAAAGTAACTGAAGTTTTAAATGCACAAGGTGCATATGAAATAATAAAGGCACTAAACGAAGAACAATAATCGTTTGAGGTGAAAATAATGAGACCAGTGATAGTAATGACACAAACTAGTGAATTTAACAAAGAAGATACATGTATTCTACACAAGCCCTTCATAGATGTAGAGCCGTTATTCTTTGATTTGAATTTGCTGGATGTTAACTATGACTGGCTTATTTTTTCGTCTAAAAAAGCTGTGAAACATTTTCAACCATATTTACCTAAGTTAAATATACAAAAAATTGCAGTAATAGGTGAAAAAACAGCTGATTATTGCAAAACTTTAGGTCTAGATGTTTCGTTTTGTCCCACAGATTATTCACAAGAAGGCTTTCTTGAGGAGTTTGAAGCGATAAAAGGCAGTCGCATTTTATTACCATCAAGCGCAGCAGCAAGAACGTTATTACAAAATGGTTTAAAACAACAAGGGTATTTAGTTAGAAAAATTGACTTATATAAACCTGTTCCACATACTGAGAATATAAATGAAGTCTTAAGTCTCATAGCTGAAAATAAAGTAGATGCTATTACTTTTGCGAGTTCATCAGCTGTGCGATATTTTTTTGAAAGTCATCAACATATACCTTTTAATAATTATTTTGTCATCGGCCAACAAACATTGGACACATTAAATACATTTAATGTTCAGGGCACGATGTCAGAAATCCAAACCTTAGAATCATTAGTTCAAAAAACTTTAGAAAGTTGGGAAGATAATGCAATTTGATAGACACAGAAGATTACGTAGTAGTAAATCACTGAGAAACATGGTGAGTGAAACGCACGTTCGCAAAGAAGATTTGATTTATCCAATATTTGTAGTTGAACGTGATAATGTGAAAACAGAAATTAAATCTATGCCTGGCATTTACCAAATCAGTTTAAATTTATTAGGTGAAGAAATTAAAGAAGCGTATGATTTAGGTATAAGAGGCATCATGTTTTTTGGTGTGCCAAATGAAAAAGATGAAGTTGGTACAGGTGCGTATGATCATAATGGCATCATCCAAGAAGCAACAAGAAAAGCGAAGTCTATGTACAGTGACTTATTAATCGTTGCGGATACGTGTTTATGTGAATATACAGACCATGGTCACTGTGGTGTGATTAATCATGAGACGAAAGATGTTGATAATGATAAATCACTACCATTACTCGTTAAGACTGCAATTTCTCAAGTTGAAGCTGGTGCTGACATTATTGCGCCAAGTAACATGATGGACGGATTCGTTGCAGAAATTAGAGCGGGTCTAGATGAAGCTGGTTATTATAATGTGCCAATTATGAGTTATGGTATTAAATATTCTTCTAGTTTCTTCGGTCCATTCCGTGATGCAGCAGAATCTGCACCACAGTTTGGTGATCGCAAAACATATCAAATGGATCCTGCAAATAGAAGAGAAGCACTTAGAGAACTTGATAGTGATTTAAACGAAGGCGCAGACATGATGATTGTTAAACCTGCTCTAAGCTTCTTAGATATCATTAGAGATGTTCGAAATACTACAAACGTACCTGTAGTCGCTTATAATGTAAGTGGAGAATATAGCATGACAAAAGCAGCCGCACTTAATGGCTGGATTGATGAAAAAGCGGTAGTTATGGAACAAATGATTTCAATGAAGCGTGCAGGCGCAGATTTAATTATTACGTATTTTTCAAAAGATATTTGTAGATATATTGATGAACAATAAGGAGGTTATTTAGAATGCGTTATACTAATTCTGAAAAAGCGATGGTAAAAGCTGAACAATTGATGCCCGGTGGTGTCAATAGTCCAGTAAGAGCTTTCAAATCAGTAGATACACCAGCAATATTTATGGACCATGGTGAAGGTTCAAGAATATATGATATTGATGGTAATGAATACATCGATTACGTTCTAAGTTGGGGGCCATTAATTTTAGGACATAAAAACAAGCAAGTAATTGATAAAATTCATGAAGCAGTGGATAATGGTACAAGTTTCGGTGCTTCCACACTACAAGAAAATAAATTAGCTGAACTCGTTATTGATCGTGTGCCATCTATTGAAAAAATACGTATGGTTTCATCAGGTACTGAAGCAACCCTTGATACATTACGCTTAGCACGTGGTTATACTGGTCGTAATAAAATTATTAAATTTATCGGTTGTTATCATGGTCATAGTGACTCACTATTAATCAAAGCAGGATCTGGTGTCGCAACGCTTGGTTTACCTGATTCACCAGGAGTGCCTGAAGGTATTGCGAAAAATACAATCACAGTTCCATATAATGACTTAGATGCGCTAAAAGTTGCATTTGAAGAATTTGGTGACGATATTGCTGGCGTTATAGTAGAACCTGTAGCTGGTAATATGGGCGTCGTGCCTCCAGTTGAAGGATTTTTACAAGGCTTAAGAGACATCACTACAGAATATGGTTCATTACTTATTTTCGATGAAGTGATGACAGGGTTTAGAGTGGGATACAACTGTGCGCAAGGTTACTTTAATGTAACACCAGATTTAACTTGTTTAGGTAAAGTAATCGGTGGTGGCTTGCCAGTTGGTGCTATTGGTGGTAAGAAAGAAGTTATGGATCAAATTGCGCCAGCTGGTGATATTTATCAAGCTGGTACGTTATCAGGTAATCCATTAGCTATGACAAGTGGTTATGAAACACTAAGTCAATTAACTCCTGAGTCATATGATTATTTTAATAAATTAGGTGACAAATTAGAAGAAGGATTGAAAGCGGTCTTTGCAAAACATCATGTGCCAATCACTGTAAATCGTGCTGGTTCTATGATAGGATATTTCTTAAATGCAGGGCCGGTGACAAACTTTGAACAAGCAAATAAAAGCGATTTAGAAATGTTTAGTCAAATGTATAGAGAAATGGCAAAAGAAGGCGTATTTTTACCGCCTTCCCAATTTGAAGGAACATTTCTTTCAACAGCGCATACAGAAGCTGATATTGAACAAACAATACAAGCATTTGATACCGCTCTAAGTCGAATTGTATAAAGTTTATTTTTAGCCCGAACAACCATGGTGTTGATCGGGTTCTTTTATATGTAAAGTACTATGAAGTATAATGATACCTATGAAAGTTGTGAGTACATGAGTAAGCAATTAAGAAACAATATCATCGTTTTAGTGTTAGCTTTATTTTTAAGTTTTATACTTAATGCAGCCAATATATTATTGCCATTTATGTTTGGTCCTATTATTGCCAGTATAATTTGTGTGAGATATTTGCATTTAGAAATAAATTGGCCATTTTGGCTAAGTCAAATTGGTTTAGTGTTACTAGGTGTTCAAATTGGATCTACTTTCACTAAAGAGGTTATTTTAGATATTAAAGATGATTGGTTTACTATTGTAATAATTACAGTGTTATTACTTGGGCTCGCGTTAATCATTGCTTATTTTTTCAAAAAAATAGCAAAAGTAAATATTGAAACAGCAATACTTAGTGTCATTCCAGGTGCATTGAGTCAAATGCTGATTATGGCCGAAGAAAATAAAAAAGCGGATATTATGGTAGTGAGTTTGACTCAAACTTCGAGAATTATATTTGTGGTTATTCTTGTGCCTTTTATTTCTTACTTTTTTAAAGACTCACAAGAATTAGCGACCGGTGGAACTGGAGTAACAGCAACGTTGACTGAAGCTTTATCGATGCCTAGTATTATCTTTTTGACATTAGCTGTAATCGCTGTATATATCGTAATGGGTAAAATTAATTTTCCGACAAAACAGATACTTGCACCGATTCTTGTATTAATATGTTGGAATTTGTTAACAGGTGCTAACTTTACATTAGATAATTATATTATTGCAGCTGCACAAGTCATATATATGATTAGAATTGGCATTCAAATTGCGCTCTTATTAGATCAGATGAAAGGGCGAATTGCCGTCGCAATTGCTTTTCAGAATACATTACTCATATTGTTAGCTTTCGTAATGGTGCTAATCATTTCTACATTTTCGACGCATTCAGTAAATGAATTGTTCTTAGGCGCTGCTCCAGGTGGTATGAGCCAAATTGTTATTGTGGCGTTAGAAACAGGTACGGATGTCGCATTGATTTCTAGTTACCATATCTTTAGAATATTCTTTATTTTATTCTTAATTGCGCCAGCGATAAACGTGTTCTTGAAACATCGTGAAAAAAAACTTAATTAAACTGATGATATTTTTAATTAGAAAATTGAACAATTACATCACAATTATATATTACGACTGTTATACACAATATTATGATATAGAGAGGGTGAGACCGTGTTAGAAAATGTGATATAGGCATATCAAATCACTTTTCAGTTAAAGTGACACGACTTTTTGAGCGAATAAGGTGAACCAAAAGTCACAATTAGCAAAGTGTTTCTAACATATATTATGAAAATTATTTATATCATGGTCATCATTCTTCTATGGATTAATGTCATACTGACCTACGATATTGTAAAGGGTATCGTTGCAGTACTATTGACTTTACTTATAATCAGATTGTATAAAAATAAAAAGATTGTTAAAAATAGTCACAAAAAACGAGATTTATAAAAGTTTTAAATTTTACAACACTTTTCTATTTATTTAAAATTAAAAATGTAGAATCGCTACTCTGTGCATTGCCAATATATAAAATAAGGCCGAGACAAAATACATGTCTCGGCCTTATTTTATATATATTCTATTGAAATATTTTGAGTTTTGAGCGGGGGGCATTTTGTTGATTCATGGTGAAAAATATCGAAAAATGAAATTTTCTCAAAAGGGAATGATCTATGGCTAATTAAAGCCTTTGCCTCGATAATGCTTTGGATTATTAGGACATGATTGCATATGTGCATTATACAAACCGGCAGCTTCTAAAAATGAATAAACTGTCACTGGCCCTAAAAATTTAAAACCATAACGCTTCAATGTTTTCGATAATTCTGTTGCGCGTGTGTCTATAGTAATACGATCACTTGGATGTGTATAGCCACAATCGATAGGTTGGTGATCTACATATGACCATAGAAAATCACTGAAACTTCCGAAGTCTTTTTCTATTTCAAAATATCCTTTTGCTTGTCCTACAATAGCTTCTATCTTTTTTCTATTATGAACGATATTAGGAAATGTCATCAAGCGGTCTATATCATCTGGTGTCATTTTGGAGATAAGCACTGGATCAAAGTCATAAAAAGCTTCTTCGTAAGATGCTTTTTTCTTTAAAATTGTTAACCAGGAAAGACCAGCATGTTGTGATTCTAAAGCCATCAGTTTAAATAATTTCAAGCTATCATAAAGTGGTTGGCCCCATACTTCATCATGATATTCGAGATAGGTTGGATCTTTTGTGCCAAATGCGCATTCATTCATATATTTTCACTCCATTCCATTGACTTATCTTAACATCCATTATACTATAATTAAGTAAAGAGATATTGTCTACTGGGAAGAGTAAATAGGCTTAGATTTAACAGAGAGTACATGTATGCTGAGAATGTACAGTTTAACTTATTGAAGGTAGCCCACATTGAACTTTAGCTGAAATACTACAATGTAATTGTATGTAAAATAGGTTAAAGCGTGTTTGAGCGTTAATCATAATTTTAAGTGCTTGAAATTAGTGAACTAATTTCTTGAATTTAGGTGGTACCACGGGAAATCCGTCCTATATATTTATAGGGCGGATTTTTTATTTTAAGGAGGATTTTAACGAATGGAAATGAAACCAAAATATAATCCGAACGAAGTTGAGTCAGGGCGCTATGAAGAATGGCTTGATAAGGGCTATTTTAAAGCGTCTGAAGATAATACAAAAGAAACATACACAATTGTTATCCCACCACCAAATGTAACGGGTAAATTACACCTAGGACATGCATGGGATACAACGTTGCAAGATATATTGACACGTATGAAACGTATGCAAGGTTACGATACTTTGTATTTACCTGGTATGGACCATGCTGGTATAGCAACACAAGCCAAAGTAGAAGCTAAATTGAATGAGCAAGGATTATCTCGTCATGATTTAGGTCGTGAAAAATTCCTTGAACAAGCCTGGGATTGGAAAGAAGAATACGCTACATTTATTAGAAAACAATGGGCTAAACTAGGATTAGGTTTAGATTACAGCAGAGAAAGATTTACATTAGATGATGGATTGAGTAAAGCAGTTAATAAAGTATTCGTTGATATGTATAAGAAAGATTTAATCTATCGCGGAGAATATATTATTAATTGGGATCCCATCGCTCGTACTGCGTTATCAGATATTGAAGTTATTCATGAAGACGTACAAGGTAAATTTTATCATTTTAAATATCCTTATGCAGATGGCGAAGGCTATATAGAAATCGCTACAACACGTCCTGAAACAATGTTAGGTGATACTGCGATTGTTGTGAATCCTAATGATGATCGTTATAAAGATATCATTGGCAAAAAAGTTATATTACCAATCCTAGGTAGAGAATTGCCTATCTTAGCAGATGATTATGTAGATATTGATTTCGGTAGTGGTGCTATGAAAGTAACACCTGCGCATGATCCAAATGACTTTGAAATAGGTAACCGTCATGACTTAGAACGCATTATTGTTATGGATGAATCTGGTAAAATGAATGACAAAGCTGGTAAATACGAAGGTTTAGATAGATTTGACTGTCGTGAACAGCTTGTAAAAGATTTAGAATCTGAAGGTTTAGTTATTAAAATAGAAGAGCATGAACATTCTGTTGGTCATTCTGAACGTTCTGGTGCAGTTGTAGAACCTTATTTATCTACACAATGGTTTGTAAAAATGAAACCTTTAGCAGAGCAAGCATTAGATAATCAAAAAACAGATGATAGAATCGATTTTGTACCTGCAAGATTTGAAAAAACATTTAATCGTTGGATGGAAGAAATTAGAGATTGGACAATTTCACGTCAATTATGGTGGGGACATCAAATTCCTGCATGGTATCACAATGAAACTGGTGAAATTTACGTCGGTGAAGCAGCACCAGAAGATATTGAAAATTGGACACAAGATGAAGATGTATTAGACACATGGTTCTCTAGTGCATTATGGCCATTCTCAACGTTAGGTTGGCCAGACGTTGAAGCTGAAGACTTCCAGCGCTACTTCCCAACGAATGCATTAGTAACTGGTTATGACATCATCTTCTTCTGGGTGGCAAGAATGATCTTTCAAGGATTAGAATTTACTGGAAAACGTCCTTTCGATGATGTATTATTACATGGATTGGTCCGTGCAGAAGATGGACGTAAAATGAGTAAATCTCTAGGTAACGGTGTTGATCCAATGGATGTTATCAATGAGTATGGTGCAGATAGCCTAAGATATTTCTTAGCAACTGGTTCTTCACCAGGTCATGATTTACGTTACTCTACTGAAAAAGTTGAATCTGTATGGAATTTTATCAATAAAATTTGGAATGCAGCTCGATTCAGTTTAATGAATATTGGGGATGACTTTAAAGTTGAAGATGTAGACTTATCAGGTAATCTATCATTAGCAGATAAGTGGATTTTAACGCGCTTAAATGAAACGATTGCTAACGTTACAGATTTAAGTGACAAGTATGAGTTTGGTGAAGTTGGTCGTACGCTTTATAACTTTATTTGGGATGATTTCTGTGATTGGTATATTGAAATGAGTAAAATACCAATGAATAGCGATGATGAAGCACAGAAACAAGTAACGCGTTCTGTACTAACTTATGTGTTAGATAATACAATGAGAATGTTACACCCATTCATGCCGTTTGTTACTGAACAAATTTGGCAAAATCTGCCACATGAAGGTGAAACAATTGTTAATGCACCTTGGCCTAAAGTGAACGAGGCATTGATTTTTGATGAAAGTAAAGAAACGATGCAACAACTTGTTGAAATAATTAAATCTGTTAGACAATCACGCTTGGAAGTAAACACACCATTATCTAAAGCAATACCTATTTTCATTAAAGCAAAAGATGAAAATGTTAAAGATACGCTAGTAAATAATTCAAATTATATAGATAAATTCTGTCATCCTAGCGAACTTACAATCGATACAGCAGTTGAAATACCTGAAAAAGCGATGACATCTATTACTACAGCTGGTGAAGTTGTTTTACCACTTGAAGGTTTAATCGACATGGATAAAGAGATTGAGAGATTAGAAAACGAACTTGGGAAATGGGAAAAAGAATTGGATCGTGTTAATAAAAAATTAGCAAACGATAATTTCGTTAATAAAGCACCTGAAAAAGTAATCAATGAAGAACGTGAGAAAAAACAAACGTATCAAGAAAAATACGAGGGTGTTAAATTACGAATTAATCAATTAAAAGCATAGGAGTCCTAAACATGAATTACCTAGATAGCTTATATTGGATACATGAAAGAACTAAATTTGGCATTAAACCAGGCATTAAGCGTATGGAATGGATGTTGGAACGATTAAACAATCCTCAATTTAATATAAATGGTATTCATGTAGGTGGCACGAATGGAAAAGGATCCACAGTTGCATATTTAAGATCAGCGCTTGTTGATAATGGATATGAAGTGGGTACTTTCACTTCGCCATTTATTGAAACCTTTAATGAGCGTATAAGTTTAAATGGGATACCGATTAGTGATGACAATATTGTTGAATTAGTTCAAAAAGTAAAGCCAGTAAGCGAAGCATTAGAAGTTGAAACAGAGCTTGGAACAGCCACTGAATTTGAAATTATTACTACGATGATGTTTTTATACTTTGGTGAATTACACCCAGTTGACTTTGTAATAGTTGAAGCGGGATTAGGGATTAAAAATGATTCAACGAACGTTTTTAAACCGATATTAACAATTCTCACAAGTATAGGACTAGACCACATTGAAATTCTAGGAGATACTTATACGGATATAGCAAAAGATAAAGGCGCAATCGTCAAACCTAATACACCAATTATCTATGCAGTGAAAAATGAAGATGCGCTTAAAGTAATTCGTGGTTGTGTTGAGCAACAGAATACTGAAGGTATAGAGTTTGATCGCGATATTAGTATCGTTTCACAAGAAGAAGAATTTACTTATCGTTATAAAGACTATGAATTAGAAACCTTACTATTAAATATGTTGGGTGAGCATCAAAAAGAAAATGCAGCTTTAGCAATAACTGCACTTATTGAACTAAACGAATCAGGCATTGTTGATTTAGATTTCAATAAGATGATAGATGGTATTGAATCAGTAAGCTGGACTGGGAGAATTGAGCAAGTTAAAGAAAAGCCTTTGATGATTGTTGATGGCGCACATAATGTTGAAAGTGTTGAAGCTTTGATTAGTACAATGAAGGATTATTATCACATTGATAGTCTAGATATCTTGTTTTCTGCAGTAAAAGGGAAGCCAATTAATACGATGGTAGACCAACTTAAAACAATTGCTTCAACGTTTTATGTTACTGATTTTGATTTTCCTCGAGCATTAACTAAAGACGCTATTTTTGAAGAAATACGATTTGACCAAAAAGAACTTGTTGATGATTATGTGAAGTTTATTGAAACATATGAAGGTGATGGATTAATTATAACTGGAAGTTTATATTTCATTAGTGAAGTTAAAGCGAAAGTTAATTTTTAGATTTTATTAAACAACAGTGAATCTGTGCTGATTTTAATTAAATAAAGAGTTATTCAATAAGAAAGCTGGTTATTATTTAGCGTTATTGAGTCAGGGTTAATGATTTATTCTGACTTTAATGTAAAAGTAACTGGCTTTTTTATATAATAGTTTTATGAAAGTTTTTGAAAAGTGAAGACTTGTTTGATTATTTGTGTAAATTGTAATTAATGTGTCGTTTAACGCGAATAATTATTGTTGCTTTTTTAGCTATTTAGCAATTCCTATTTTAATTTGTAATAATATGATAGTATTTAAAAAAGGGAGGGAAAGATTAACATGACAGAAAAGAAATTTCCGAAGGATGCAATGCGCGTACTGAAAGAAACAAGCCGTACGTTTTATATTCCGATTACCTTTTTAGAAAAAGAATTAAAACATTCAGTAGCATCTGCATATTTAATACTACGAGCAATTGATGAAATTGAGGATCATGAAGAAGTAGATAATGATTTAAAATATACAATTTTAATGCAAGTGAGTGAATTGTTTAAAGAAACTTTTGATGAAGAAAAATATCTAGAGATTCTTGGCCCTGTGAAAGATATTATGCCTGAAGTTACACTCCGTTTAAGTGAGTGGATAGACGCATGTCCCGACAGAACTTTGCCAATCGTCTTAGATTGTTCGAGCGAGATGGCATTCGGTATGGCTAAATGGGCGAAAGCAAACTGGGATGTTCATACACGCGAAGATTTAGATGAATATACATATTACGTTGCAGGGCGTGTTGGTGTCATGCTATCAGAACTATGGGAATTGTGTGCTGGTGAAAAAACAGACCGCGATTTAGCCATTGGTTATGGACGTGGACTTCAAGCTGTTAACATTTTACGAAATGAAAAAGAAGATTTAGATGAACGTGGTGTGAGTTTTGTACCGGATGGTTGGACTCGTGCAGACCTGTTTGATTATGCAGATGAAAACTTAGCAAAAGCAGATGCATATATCGATTCAATCCATAAGAGAACGATTATATTATTCGCACGTTTACCTTTAGCGCTTGCACATAAATCTTTAAAAGCTATGAAAAATGGCCGTGAAAAAATAACACGTAAAGAAGTCGAAGAAACAGTAGAAGAAGTTAAGAAAAAATAGTATCGAAAAATAATGATTTACTTTATTTTTAAAAGTAACAACAACAAATAACATATTAATTAATGAATACAAAGTGGCTGATTGTGTCTTTCTGTATTCCCTAGTTAAATGTGCATATAATTATTACACATACATAAGCGCGTAATATCTATTTTATTTAAATGCTTTTCCCTTTAAATTTTAGAGATTACAGCGCTTTTTGTGTACTGAAAATTTATTTTAACAAACTTACAATTAAAATTTTTAACTAAGTGATAATTTTGTTATTAAATTAAAACGGACGTGCTATAATTTTTATAAGGAGGCACATCATTGATTAAACAACTTTTATTATGTCCAGTTCTATTTAGTTATTTGTACCAGTTGAGCCATGTAAATCAATTAAGGTTAAATTACTTTACCTTACGTTCTCGTTGTGATTATTGTCATAGCGTGCTTAAATTTACCGAAATGATACCAATTATAAGCTTTTTGTGTTTAAAAGGAAGAAGCAGTTGCTGTCAAAGTAAGTTGAGTTCTTTATATTTAATTGGAGAATTATTATCTATTGTTCCTGCATTTATACTTTCTTACTTATCATTTCCTTTAGATCACACCACCTTTATACTTATATATATATTCCTACTTGTATTTACTATGTATGACATCAAAACTTTTGCACTGCCACTCCATCTGTACATTATATTTTCGTTATGTGCCTATTTTATTGCACAAGGAAATGTATACCATTTCTTAATCATGACTACGATATTACACCTTTTTTATTTTCTAATACGTCACGGCATTGGTTACGGTGACATACTCCTTTTTTCATTGCTATCTTATTTACTACCATATCCAGACTTTGTGTTAACAATGTTTTTTACGTTTATTTGTGGGGGTATTTTTGCTTTAGTTAGTATGATACTTTTTCGTAATTTAAAGCAAAGAATACCACTTATACCTTTTATTTTTGTTGCTTTTAATTTAGCGATGGTGTCTCATCAATATTTAACTTTAGGAGAGGGTCTAATTTGAGAATAAATGAACTTGCAGATAATCAGAAACCGAGAGAACGTTTGTTAAGCTATGGTGCCTCGCATTTATCGCATGCTGAGTTATTAGCTATACTCATTAATACTGGTCGAAAAGGGAGTTCCAGTTTAGATATTGCAAACGAATTGTTGAAGACAGTTGACAACTTAAAAGAATTAAAAAGGCTATCTATCAGTGACTTAAATAAAATCAAAGGTGTAGGTTTATATAAAGCGCTTATTTTGAAAGCAGCATTTGAGTTAGGAGAACGCATGCATTCAGGTAGCGTAGACGATAAGATTCAAATTTCAAACCCTAAAGATGTCGCAGATTTCATGATGGGCAAAATGGAGCATTTGACACAAGAAAAATTTATAGCGTTGTTTTTAAATTCTAAAAACGTAATTATTAAGCAAAAGACCATATTTATTGGCACTTTAAATAGCTCAATTGTACATCCACGAGAAATATTTAGTGAAGCTGTTAAATGTGCGAGTAACGCCATTATTGTATTACACAACCATCCTTCAGGTGATGTTACGCCTTCAACCGAGGATATTAAAACTACTGAAAGGTTAAAAGAGTGTGGTCAAGTGCTAGGAATTGACTTATTAGACCACATTATTATAGGTGACCATACTTATTTAAGCATGGTTGAAGAAGGGTATTTTGACTGATACATAGTAGAAAATTAAATTTATAGAAACGTCCGAATCCAAGAATGAAGTTTTATGAGTCATTATGTAAAATAAACAGTTCTATTTAAGCGTTATATCCTCGATACATATACGGACACATTTTAAATAAAATTGACATGTACGGACATATATTCTATAGTTATATTGAAAACGTTTTCAATATATTTTTGGAGGTAGAATGTTATGGTTAAAATAAATAATCCTATTGTATTGCAAAGAGCGGATCCTTTTATTCACAAAGAAAAAGAAAAATATATTTTTACTGGTTCGCATCCTAATTATGATCGAATTATATTGAGAATTTCAGATAATATAAATGGGCTAAACGATGCAAAAGAGCATGTGATTTGGGAGAAACATGAAAAGGGGGGGCAAAGTCATCTAATTTGGGCACCTGAAATTCATAAAATAGATGATAAATGGTATATATATTATGCAGCCTCTCCTAATGAAAAAATTGAAGATGATACTTTTAATCACAGAATGTTTGTATTAGAAAATAATTCTGATGATCCTTTATCTGATAACTGGATAGATAAAGGACAGATAGATACAGGTTGGGAGTCATTTGCTTTAGATGCTACGGTTTTTATCTTAAATGATGTTGTATATTATGTTTGGGCGCAGCAAGATATAAATATTCCGGGTCATTCAAATATTTATATTTCAAAAATGAAAAATCCTTGGACTTTGGAAGGAAAAATATCTATGATAACTTATCCTGAATATGAATGGGAAAAACAAGGGTTTTTAGTGAATGAAGGACCATCAATACTTATAAAAGAAAATTATATTTATTTAACATATTCAGCAAGTGCAACAGGTATAGAATACTGTGTTGGACTATTATATGCTGATATTACTAGTGATGTGTTAGACACTAAATCATGGAAGAAAGTTAAAAAGCCTATTTTTAGTAGTAGTAATATTAATGGACAATATGGGCCTGGGCACAATTCTTTTACAGTTTCAGAAGATGAGCAGCAAGATATTATTGTTTATCATGCGAGAAATTACCAAAATATTGATGGTGATCCTTTATATGATCCTAATCGTCATGCAAGAGCCCAAATTATAAAATGGGATAAAGATGGCATGCTAATACTAGATGAACCGATGCCAGATGAACGATGGACTCCAAATTCACCACGAATATTGGAGGATGAGGACTATGATTAATATTAAAAGTAGTGTGTTTTGGCGTTTTGGTGGTATAAACTTTTTTTATTTTGCAATTTGGACATTAATAATTACTTTTTTACCACTATGGTTAAATAGGGTAGCAAACTTAGACACAGCTGAAGCTGGTATTGTTTTTGCTACGATGTCTATAGTTGCCATAATATTAGAGCCAATTTATGGCGTTATCCAAGATAAATTAGGTTTGAAGAAATACTTGTTTGCTTTTGTCATTTTATGCTTACTTTTTATTGGACCTTTTTTCGAATATGCATTTATACCATTACTTGAAACAAATGTGTTTTTAGGTAGTGTAATAGGAGGCTCTTTTATAAGCTTATGTTTGTATAGCGGAGTTGGAGTTGTAGAATCTTATTGTGAAAAGTCTAGTAGAGCTAATGGATTTGAATATGGACATACTAGACTATTTGGTTCTTTAGCAGGTGGTGCTTTTGCTTTTATTGGTGGTATTATGTTTGTGCATAATACTAATAGTATTTTTTGGATATGTTCTATATCAGCTATATTACTAGGTATAATACTTTGGAGTATTAAGGTTAAAAAACTAAATTATCAAAAAAACGATAATATCAAAAATGAAAAAGAATATGTAAATAAAGATAGTATTTTTAAACTATTCAAAAATAAAAGTTTTTGGGGACTTTGTTTATTGATTATTGGTAGTGCAAGTTTATACGACGTATTTGACCAACAATTCCCTAATTATTTTGTACAATTTTTCCCTGACAGCAGCACTGGTGAATCCTTGTTTAGTAGACTGACTTCAACACAGATTTTTATTGAAGCGGGTGTAATGATTTTTATGCCATGGGTTATAAATAAAATCGGTGCAAAAAATGGGTTGTTTTTATATGGTTTAGTATTATTTGTAAGGGTTATAGGGACCGCTTATACAGATGAGGTTTGGCTGCTATCATTTTTTAGGTTATTAGCAGCTATAGAAATGCCATTATTACTCATATCAATAATGAAATATATAGTGAGTATATTTGATATAAGACTTTCAGCAACAGTTTATATGCTTGCTTTCAATGTTGCCAAGCAACTTGGAGTAGCATTCTTTTCGGTAATAATGGGCAAATTATATGTGGAGATAGGTTTCCAAAATACATATTTAATTATGTCAGTTATTATAATCGTTTTAGTTAGTATTGGAGCATTTTTAATGAAGAGTGATAAACCATTATCTAATTTAAATAATTCAAAAGAACAAATAAGTAATAGCAATTAGAAATGCCAATTACTAGAATAAGTAAATATCATCATAAAAAAGTATGCTATTAGCATGCTTTTTTATGATGATATTTTGACTGAAGATTATTGTTAAGTGAATTTATTATCAAGATTGGTATTAAACTTAACTTTTATAAACTTACTCAGAATAATAATATTTCCCCAGATTATTAAAGTATTAAAACGGGTAGAAATAGAAAGTAACGATTATATATAATCAGTTTATTTAGGCTGATTTTTAAATATATGGAAGAAGGGTAGGATTATTAATGACGATGTATGATGAGTTTCGTTTAAATGATGGATCAACTTTACCTCATATAGGATTAGGAACGGTTAATATTCAAGGCGGAAAAGGCGTTAATCAAGTAATGAATGCAATTGATATAGGCTACAGCTTAATAGATACTTCAACTAATTATAACAATGAAGGTATGGTAGGCGAGGCAATTCGTCGTTCGTCAATACCTCGAGAACAAATTTATGTAAGTGCTAAATTACCTGGCGCTGCACATGAATATGATAAAGCTATTAATCTTATTCAAGAGTCACTTTATCGTACAGGCTTAGACTATTTTGATAAATATTTAATACATTGGCCGAATCCCAAACAAGGTAAATACGTTGAGGCCTGGAAAGCATTAGTCGATGCACAGAAATATGGTTTAATTAAAACAATTGGTGTTTCTAATTTTATGCCTGAACATTTAGATGAAATTATTGAAGCAACAGGAGTGACGCCAGCTACTAATCAAATAGAAATTCACCCGTATTTCAATAATAAAGATTTAATAGCAGAAAATGATAAAAGAGGTGTTTTATCAGAAGCTTGGAGCCCTTTAGGTCGTGAAATTAATGATGTTCTTACGAACGATACGATTAAGGCTATTGCTGATAAATATGATCGTACACCTGCTCAAGTAATTATTAACTGGGTTAATCAAAACCATGTATTTCCAATTGTTAAATCAAGTGATGACGTACATCAACAAGAAAACTATAATTATCTTGATTTTGAATTAGAACAAGAAGACTTGGATAAGATTGATGACTTAGATCAAGGTGAAAGCGGTCGTGTTGAAAATCAAAACCCACTTGAATATGAAGAATTTGTTTAAGCATTTAAAGTAACATTATACATTAAAGACATCCTGATATTGAAAGGGTGTCTTTTTACATATGATTGATTTGTTTTATGAGACACATTAATCTTCCGGTATGCGTCAAGGTAATGTATAATCAAGTTGTTATATAAGGAGGATTATATATTGGGAAGTATCTTATTAATCGGGTTATTGTTACCTGTAGTGTATCTTATGCAACTCACAAAAAAGCGCCAAGCAATTAATTTGAAAAAAACAGGTATTGCCATAGCTGTTTCAGTTATCGGAGTTGTTATTACAACTATATTATTCGTTGTATTTAATCATACATCAACTTCAATTTGGATTTATTTATTGAGTGCTATAGCGGTAGCGATAATATGGGCACTATTATTAAGTGGCTGTTATTATGTTTATCAGGTGTTAAGTAATGGTGTAGGAAAGTAAGTAAATGACAAGTTTCTATAGTATATGTTAAGTTTTGCTAGTAGTACTTTATGTTTTTTACATATTTTAAGTGAAAGTATTAAATCTAATAACAAAAAAATGCGCTTAATGGATAATTTAATCCTTAAGCGCTAAAATTTTAATTTATGAAATTGAAATAAGTGTTAAAATTCTCCATTAACCAAAGAATACCTTGGTAACCCAAATATATACATAACACAATAATTCCAATATATATTATAAATCTTAAAATTGATAAACCTACTCTAAATAGTAGTATGACTAAGAGTGCAAGCAGGATTATAGATAAAATACTCATTCTGTATTCACTCCCTTTAAAAACATTGTACTATGAAAATAGGGCGTATGCATCAGTCTATAGATAAGTTTTAAATACTTCTAGAGACTGATGATAATTCGACTGTGAAAAATTATAATATAGAGTGACTTAATAGGAGGATGGTTCATGCGGTTTATTTTCAGTATTGTAAAAAACATTATAGCTGTCATAGCGATAGTAGCAATTGTACTTTTCGCATTAAAATATGCACCTTTTTTAAAAGACCAAGAATGGAACCCAGTACATGATGATAAGCCATCTATGAATAATGAAGCACCTCAACAAAATTTGACTGGTGGCAAACGGTATTCAGTAGAAGATAATGACATCCTTAATAATGTACCGTTTAGTCAAACGAAAAATGTGTTTGATTGGATTAATAAAAAAGAGTTTATGTCAGTCTCAGGTTTAGAAAGAATGGGTTATACTGATGAATACTTGGCTGGTCAACGTGGCGATGAGTTTATTATCTATGAATTTGGCTCAGATTCACTTCGTGTTTATAAGACGGAAATTGAAATGGAACAAGATTTAAATCAATTAGGAGTGCATATTGAACTACAACCACAATCTAGCTACGAGTAATGCGTTTGAATTATAGGGTGAAATGCGTTAGCCTTAAATAAGTAAAAACGTTAAAGGTTGGTGTCCAATTATGAGTGAACAGTCTAAAGATAAGAAAATGGCTGAGCAAGCAAAAGCACAAAATTTATTTGCACGTTGGCGTAAAAAAGAAACATTATATGAAGAAGATGAGAAAAAAGCTAAAAAATCAACTGACGACAACAAATCAGATGAAAAAGAAAATGACTAAAGTAAGTTCACGTCTCTTATAGTAGAGGCGTTTTTTTTATGGTTTGAAACTTGAAGACATTTTGAATGCTTATATGAGCGTATATAAAAAGATTAAACATATAAGATATAAATAAATGTGTTTGCCTCAAAAAGTATTTAATATTAATTTTTAAACAAAAATAATATATTGAATTACTATTCGCAAAATCAA
Organism: Staphylococcus equorum; assembly: GCF_001747895.1. Classification (GTDB taxonomy): domain Bacteria; phylum Bacillota; class Bacilli; order Staphylococcales; family Staphylococcaceae; genus Staphylococcus; species Staphylococcus equorum_A. The sequence goes on from NZ_LNNB01000009.1 coordinate 113,489, forward strand.
AACTTTTTAATACACTATTGACTATAAGTATTGTTATAATACAATGTATCGTTTAATTTATTACATTTTAATCAAATCTTGAAACGTATCCGTTTAATCTAGTTAAACTGTTGATTTAATATAGGATAAATTTTGTTATGGAATATCAGGGTTCGTGCTTTATTTCGTAACACTAGTGATATAAAATGGTAATAAGAATATAAAATAGTTGGTTAATAGAGGTGTTCAGGTTGTCAAAGTTTTTTAAAAACAACAAACTGATTGTTATACTGTGTGCAATCATTGTGTTTATAGCCTTAATTGGTGTATCTTTGCGTTCACAAACGCAATCACCAGTAGAACAGTATGTTGGAGATACTGTTGCTTTTGGTCAAAAAGCAGTTAGCTATCCTGTACATTTTATAACAGGATCTATCGGTAATCTCTTTGCAAAAGATAGTTCAGAAGAACAAAGTAGTAAGGTAAAACAATTAGAAGCTGAAAATGAAAGACTAAAAGCTGAAAATAAAACTTACAAAAAAGAATTAGATGTTGAAGATATTTCAAAATATGAACCGATTTCTAGCACAGTATTATCTAGAAATCCTGATCAATGGATGAATACATTGGTTATAAACCAAGGTTCTAAAGATGGAATAGAAAACAATATGGCTGTGATGACTTCAGAAGGGTTAGTTGGCCGCATCTCTAAAGTGAATCAATTCTCGTCTCAAGTGGATTTAATCTCAACGAACACACGTGCTAATCGATTGTCTGTAAACATTCAACATGATGGAGAAAACGTTTTTGGTTTAATAGATCATTATGATGCTAAGAATGAAGAACTTGTAATTACAGATATAAATAATAAAGATAGTATTAAAAAAGGAGATAAAGTTGTTACGAGTGGCTTAGCAGATCAACTTCCTAGCAGTATTTACATAGGTGAAGTATCTAAGGTTGAAAATGATGAGTACGGTCTATCTAAAGAAGTAAGAGTGAAAACAGCTGCAAGTTTAGCAGACTTAAACCACGTCTATGTTGCTAAAAGAGACCCAAAAACAATGCCAGATAATGAAAGCGGGGATAATTAATGCGCGCATTATACTACTTTCTTATTGGTATTGTATTGTTTTATATTGATACTGCAATTGGGCTTGTTATACCAATGCAAATAGGAGATAAAGATATTATTTTCGTGCCACATTTAACGATCATGTACATATTGATGCTAAGTGTGTATAGAAGTTTTGGTGTAGCGCTGGTTTTATCAGTAGTATTAGGTCTAATTACAGATTTATATTTCGGCAGTTTTTATGGTCTATACCTATTTGGCTATATTTTATTTGTAGTCATCACGGACTTTTTCTTCAAAACATTTTATAGAGATCATACAATGCTGTTTATCATTATTTTACTGAGTACAGTTTTCTTAGAAATTTATGTAGCAATTATGTATAGTATTTTAGGGCTTATTAATTTTGAGTTTATAGATTTTATTATATTTAGATTAATACCTACATTTATATTAAATTTAATTTTACTTACAATTTTATTCCCAATTATTATGAAATTCCTAAGAAAAGTGCAATTGAAGATTGACAGTAAGAAATCCTAATGCTAAAATGCAGTAGTTGAGTAGTTCATAGCTACATACAACCGCTCAGATTCAGGTTCAAGTACATTTATGTCACCTGCATTTGGCGTGACTTAAAATTATAGGAGGTGCAAAGTATGTTTGCTATTATCGAAACAGGTGGAAAACAATTAAAAGTTGAAGAAGGACAAGAAATCTTCGTTGAAAAATTAAATTTAAACGAAGGTGAATCATTCACTTTTGACAAAGTGTTATTTGTAGGTGGAGACTCAGTTAAAGTTGGTGCGCCAACAGTTGAGGGTGCTACTGTTACTGCTACTGCTAATAAAGAAGGACGCGGTAAAAAAATCACTGTATTCACTTACAGACGTCGTAAAGACTCAAAACGTAAAAAAGGTCATCGTCAACCTTATACTAAATTAACTATCGACAAAATCAACGCTTAATTATGATTACTGTTGATGTTACATTGAACGAAGCTGGTCAAGTAACTGATGTTATTATGGATGGTCATGCAGAACATGGCGAATACGGGCATGATATAGTTTGTGCTGGTGCATCCGCAGTTATTTTCGGAAGCGTTAATGCTATCATGGGATTAACAAGCGAAAAACCAGACATTGATTACAATGATGACGGTGGACATTTCCACGTAAGAAGTGTCGATGCTACAAATGAAAAAGCGCAATTAATTCTTCAGGCAATGTTAGTATCATTGCAAACAATTGAAGAAGAATATAAAGAAAATATCAGACTAAATTATAAGTGAGGTGCAACCCAATGTTAAAATTAAACTTACAATTCTTCGCATCTAAAAAAGGGGTAAGTTCTACAAGAAACGGCCGTGACTCTGAGTCAAAACGTTTAGGAGCTAAACGTGCTGATGGTCAATACGTTACAGGTGGATCAATTTTATTCCGCCAACGTGGTACTAAAATCTATCCTGGTGAAAATGTTGGTCGTGGTGGCGACGATACATTATTCGCTAAAATCGACGGCGTTGTTAAATTTGAACGTAAAGGTCGCGACAAAAAACAAGTTTCTGTTTACGCAGCAGCTGAGTAGTTTTTGTCACCATTAACACCAGAAGTTATGACTTCTGGTGTTAATTTTTTTGTCTTTATTTTCTAGTAGGCAAGATAATGATATAATATAAAAGATATGGAAATTAAGTTTTTAGAAAAAGAGGTGAAATCATGTTTGTCGATCAAGTTAAAATATCACTTAAAGCAGGTGATGGCGGTAATGGTATAACAGCCTACCGTAGAGAGAAATATATTCCATTTGGTGGTCCAGCTGGTGGCGACGGTGGTAATGGTGCGTCAATTATATTTGAAGTTGATGAAGGATTAAGAACTTTATTAGACTTTAGATATCAAACACATTTCAAGGCTAATAGAGGTGGCGCTGGTCAAACGAGTAATATGCATGGTAAAAATGCAGACCACTTAGTTCTAAAAGTACCGCCAGGCACAATTGTGAAAAATGTTGAGACAGAAGAAGTTGTTGCAGATTTAGTTGAAGATGGTCAACGTGCAACTGTAGCTAAGGGTGGTCGTGGTGGCCGAGGTAATTCTCGTTTCGCTTCTCCAAGAAACCCTGCACCTGATTTTAGTGAAAATGGTGAACCAGGTGAAGAAATAGAAGTTACGTTAGAATTAAAATTACTAGCCGATGTAGGATTAGTAGGTTTTCCTAGTGTAGGTAAATCTACTTTGCTCTCAATAGTATCTAAAGCCAAACCGAAAATTGGTGCTTATCATTTCACTACAATTAAACCTAACTTAGGTGTTGTTTCTACAAAAGATCAAAGAAGTTTTGTAATGGCAGATTTACCTGGTCTTATTGAAGGTGCGTCTGAAGGTGTAGGATTAGGCCATCAATTTTTAAAACACGTTGAGAGAACAAAAGTTATTGTTCATATGATTGATATGAGTGGCTCTGAAGGTCGCGATCCATTCGAAGATTATAAAGTAATTAATGAAGAATTAAGTGCTTATGAACATCGTTTAGAAGAGAGACCTCAAATCGTTGTAGCAAATAAGATGGATATGCCAAACGCTGAAGATAATTTAGAAATTTTCAAAGAAGAATTGAATGATGATAGTATTCATATTATTCCTTTATCTACAGTAATGCATGATCATATTGATGAACTTTTATATGCAGTTGCAGATAAATTAGAAGAAGTAAAAGACATTGACTTTAGTAAAGAAGAAGAGGAAGACTTGGGTGTTAACAGAGTGTTGTACAAACATACGCCGAGTCAAGATAACTTCACAATTACTAGAGATGATGATGCTGCATACGTTGTAAGTGGTAAAGCAATTGAAAGAATGTTCAAGATGACTGACTTCAATAGCGACCCTGCAGTACGTAGATTCGCACGTCAAATGCGTTCTATGGGCATTGATGAGGCCTTGAGAGCACGTGGCTGTGAAAATGGTGATATTGTAAGAATACTTGGTGGAGAATTTGAATTTGTTGAATAGGAGTGCTTAATTTGGACAAAAAAGACTATAAAAAGTTTTATTTAATTAGAGAAGATGTTTTACCAGAATCAGTTGTAAAAACTTTAAAAATTAAAGATGTATTAAAAAACGATCCGTCATTGTCCATATTTGAAGCAGTCAAACAGTTCGATTTATCTAGAAGTGCATTTTATAAATATCGAGATACTATATTTCCGATTGATGAAAAGATGGAATCAACGAGAGAGTTTACGTTAATATTGTATGTCAATGATATTGTAGGCATGTTGGCACAAGTATTAAATACATTATCTAGTTTACAGTTATCTGTGTTAACAATTCACCAAAGTATTCCAATGGATGGTAGAGCAACAATCACACTTTCATTAGATGCCAAAGGCACGGATTTGGAAATTGATGATGTAATGGAAGCTTTAAAAATTATTGATCATATTTCTAAAGTAGAATTAATTAGTATGACTATATAAGGAAGTGTAAACGTGTACGCATATATTAAAGGCACATTAACAGTATTGAATCCTACGCATGTAGTAGTTGAAGCATCAGGTGTAGGATACGAGATTCAAACACCTAATTCTTATCGTTTTCAAAAACAAATGGATCAAGAAGTCGTGATTCACACTTCACTTATCGTAAGAGAAGATGCACAGTTGCTCTATGGTTTTATAAATCAAGAAGAAAAAGATATGTTTTTAAGTTTGATAAAAGTAACTGGCATTGGTCCGAAATCTGCATTAGCAATTTTAGCAAGTAGTTCTCCGAATGACGTCAAAATTGCCATCGAGAACGAAAATGATGCTTACTTAACACAATTCCCTGGAATAGGTAAAAAAACTGCGCGCCAAATTGTATTGGACCTTAAAGGTAAAGTACAGATCAACGAAGTAGATAGCAGTCAGCTATTAAATATGGGAATTGATAGTAATGGTGCAACTGCAATTGTTAAAGAAGCAATGCTAGCATTAGAAGCATTAGGTTATTCTAAACGTGAATTGACTAAAGTCGAAAAAACATTAACTAAAGAATCATTTGAATCTGTCGATGATGCAGTTAAAAGAGGATTACAATTACTTATATCATAAATATTACTATATTTAAAAAGGGGGGAATGTAATGGATGATAGAATGGTAGACCAATCAGTACATGAAGAGGAAACTTCATTTGAACTTTCTTTACGACCAGCAAGGTTACGTCAATATATTGGACAATCAGCGATTAAATCGAATTTAGAAGTGTTTATTAAAGCAGCTAAAATGAGACAAGAACCGTTAGATCATGTCCTATTATTTGGTCCCCCTGGATTAGGTAAAACGACTTTGTCTAACATCATTGCGAATGAGATGGAAGTAAATATTAGAACGATTTCTGGACCATCTGTAGAACGACCAGGTGATTTAGCTGCGATTCTTTCTAGTTTACAACCAGGAGATGTTTTATTTATTGATGAAATTCACAGGTTAAGTAGTGTTGTTGAAGAAGTATTATATCCTGCAATGGAAGATTTCTTCTTGGATATCGTTATTGGTAAAGGAGAAGAAGCGAGAAGTATTCGTATAGACTTGCCACCTTTTACTTTAATAGGTGCTACTACAAGAGCGGGTAGTTTAACAGCTCCTTTACGCGATAGATTCGGTGTTCATCTTAGATTAGAGTATTACGAAGAACCTGAATTGGAAGAAATCATTGTGCGTACCGCAGAAGTATTAGGTACGTCCATCGATGAAGAAAGTGCAACAGAATTAGCTAAACGTAGTCGCGGAACGCCAAGGGTAGCCAACCGTTTGTTAAAACGTGTACGTGATTTTCAACAAGTGAAAGAAGATGAATCAATCAGCATAGATACTACAAAGCAATCTCTGCAGTTATTACAAGTAGATGATGAAGGGCTAGATTACATTGATCATAAAATGATGAATTGTATATTGCAGCAGTATAAAGGTGGACCTGTTGGTTTAGATACGATTGCTGTTTCTATTGGTGAGGAACGCATTACGATTGAAGATGTATATGAACCCTTTTTAATACAAAAAGGATTTATTGAGCGTACGCCAAGAGGACGGAAAGCGACACCTTATGCATTTGAACATTTTAGCAAGAATGGAAAGAGGGAATAAGTTTGGATATTGAAGCATTTGATTATCATTTGCCTGAAGCATTGATAGCACAAACACCTCTGAAAAACAGAGATGAGAGTAGATTATTAGTTCTTGGCAGACAAACTGGTGATATTGAACATAAACATTTTAAAGATGTCATTGATTACTTAAATAAAGGTGACACGCTTGTATTAAACGATACAAGAGTAATGCCAGCTCGTTTGTTTGGTTTAAAAAAAGAAACCGGTGCAAAAGTAGAAATGCTAATGCTGACACAAATCTCTGGTAATGATTGGGAAGTATTATTAAAGCCTGCAAAAAGAATTAAGGTTGGTAATAAATTAACGTTTGGTGACGGTAAGATAGTTGCTGAATGTATTGAGGAGTTAAACCAAGGTGGTCGTATAATGAGACTACATTACGAGGGCATATTACAAGAGCGCTTAGATGAGCTTGGTGAGATGCCGTTACCTCCTTATATAAAAGAACGCTTAGACGATCAAGATCGTTATCAAACTGTTTATGCCAAAGCATCTGGTTCTGCAGCCGCACCAACAGCAGGGTTACATTTTACTGATGAATTATTAAATCGTATAAAAGCAAAAGGTATTAACATCGCATTTATTACGTTACATGTTGGTTTAGGTACATTTAGACCTGTAAGTGTAGATAATATTGACGATCATGAAATGCATAGTGAATATTATCAAATGGATCAAGAAACAGCAGAGTTGTTAAATGAAACCAAGTCTAAAGGACATCGTGTGATTTCTGTAGGTACAACATCAACTAGAACACTTGAAACGATTATGCAAACGAATGAGATATTTAAAGCTCAAAGTGGCTGGACAGATATCTTTATCTTCCCAGGCTATACATTTAAGGCAATTGATGGTTTAATTACAAACTTTCATTTACCAAAATCAACGCTTGTTATGCTAGTATCTGCTTTTAGTAGTAGAGATTATATTTTAAATGCATATCAGCAAGCGGTAAAATCAGAATACAGATTCTTTAGTTTCGGAGATGCAATGTTAATTATTTAGGGAATGAAAGGAGATTTTATATGCCAGCAGTAACGTATGAGCATATTAAAACTTGTAAGCAATCGGGTGCTCGTTTAGGTATTGTACACACACCGCACGGATCATTTGAAACGCCGATGTTTATGCCAGTAGGTACAAAAGCTACTGTAAAAACGATGAGTCCAGAAGAATTACATCAAATGGAAGCGAAAATCATTTTAGGGAACACTTATCATTTGTGGTTACAGCCAGGAAATGATATTATCAAAAAGAGTGGGGGCTTACATCAGTTCATGAACTGGAATGGTCCTATACTGACTGATTCTGGCGGTTTCCAAGTATTTAGCTTAAGTAATTTGAGAAATATTACTGAAAAAGGCGTAGAGTTTCGTCATCATAAGAATGGGTCGAAGTTATTTTTGAGTCCTGAGAAAGCTACAGAGATTCAAAATGATTTAGGTTCAGATATTATGATGGCATTTGACGAATGTCCTCCGATGCCTGCCGAATATAAATATGTGAAAGATTCTATTGAAAGAACCACTAGATGGGCTGAAAGATGTTTGAAAGCACATAAGAGACCTGATGATCAAGCTTTGTTTGGTATTATACAAGGCGGAGAATATAAAGATCTTAGAAAACAAAGCGCTGAGGAATTAGTTGCTTTAGATTTTCCAGGATATGCAATAGGTGGCTTGTCTGTAGGAGAGCCTAAGCCAGTGATGTACGATATGGTGACACACACAGAACAATTTATGCCGAAGGACAAACCACGTTATTTAATGGGTGTGGGTTCACCAGATGCATTAATTGAATGTAGTATTCGAGGTATAGACATGTTTGACTGTGTACTACCAACACGTATCGCGCGTAACGGTACTTGTATGACTTCACATGGACGAGTGACTATTAAAAATGCTAAATATGCAGAAGATTTAGGACCACTTGATGAAAATTGTGACTGCTATACTTGTAAAAATTATAGTAGAGCTTACATAAGACATTTAATTAAAGCAGAAGAAACTTTTGGTATTCGTCTTACTACTTATCATAATTTACATTTCTTGCTAAAATTAATGGAAAATGTACGACAAGCTATTCGTGAAGATCGTCTTCTTGATTTTAAAGAAGAATTCTTTGAACAGTATGGACTTAATGTAGACAACCCAAAAAACTTTTAACAAGGGAGAAATAAAATAATGCAATTTACTTCATTAATATTACCAATTTTATTATTAGCATTAATGTGGTTTTTCTTAATCAGACCACAACAAAAAAGAGCGAAAGAGCATCGTCAAATGATTAGCCAAGTAAGTTCTGGCCAACATGTAACTACAATCGGTGGTATCAAAGGTACTGTTCGTGCAGTAGATGAAACTACAGTAGTATTAACTTTAAATGGCAATGGTACTGAAATTACTTTAGAAAAACCTGCTATAAAACAAGTTGATCCTTCATAATAAAGTAACGAACTGATATGAAAATATCAGTTCGTTTTTTTATTAACATATTCTACTGAAACATTAATAGAAATCATATATACTTTCTTAAACAATATGTTGATATAGTGTTATAATTTAAATTGACCTAGTATATAATCATAACTTAACGTATAAACGAGTAATATTTTTGTAACAATTCAAAAAGTTAATAACGCTTACAATTAAGTTATGAATACAAAATAGTTGAGTTAGTTTTTACACACGTTGTAATATGTTAAGATAATAAGGTCGTTTAGAAGAAAGTATAGATTGTATAAAATTGCATTAAAATGATTTAATCAAGTATTCTTATAACATAAGCTTACAATGAGGTGTTCAAGTGAAGAAGAGTAGTAGAATAGTTGCATTCATAGTGCTCGTAGGTCTGTTGTTGGGAGCTATGGCATTTACTTATAAGAGTGTAGTTAAAGACGTTAGCCTTGGTTTGGACTTGCAAGGTGGATTTGAGGTCTTATATCAAGTAGATCCTTTACAAAAAGATGATAAAATTGACGATAAAGCGGTTAAATCAACAGCGAAAACGCTTGAAAACCGTGTCAACGTCTTAGGTGTTTCTGAACCAAAAATTCAAGTCGAAGATAAAAATAGAATTCGTGTTCAACTTGCGGGTGTTAAAAACCAATCTGAAGCTCGAGAGGTCTTATCATCACAAGCAAATTTAACAATTCGTGATGCCGATGACAATATCAAATTGACTGGTAAAGATATCCAGCAAGGTTCAGCAAAACAAGAATTTAAAGAGAATACGAATCAACCAGCAGTTACTTTCAAATTAAAAGATAGTGATAAATTCAAAAAAGTAACTGAAGAAATTTCGAAAAAAGATGAAAACGTCATGGTTGTTTGGTTAGATCACGAAAAAGGTGATTCTTACCATAAAGAAGTGACTAAAAAAGATCCGAAATTCGTTTCAGCTGCTTCAGTAGATAAACCGATTAATTCTGATAGTGTTGAAATTTCAGGTGGATTTAATGGTGAAGAAGGCATCAAAGAAGCAAAACAAATTGCTGATTTATTGAATGCAGGTTCCTTACCAGTAGATTTAAATGAGATTTATTCTAATTCAGTCGGTGCCCAGTTTGGTCAAGACGCATTAGATAAAACAGTGTTTGCTGCTATAATTGGTATTGCAGTAATTTATCTATTCATGTTAGGTTTCTACCGTTTACCAGGTTTAGTAGCAATTATTGCGCTAACGGCGTATATATACTTAACGATGGTAGCATTTAACTTTATATCTGGTGTACTTACATTACCAGGTTTAGCAGCCCTAGTCTTAGGTGTAGGTATGGCTGTCGATGCGAATATTATAATGTATGAGCGGATTAAAGACGAGCTCAAAATTGGACGGACACTCAAACAAGCTTATAAAAAAGCGAATAAGAGTTCTTTCTTAACCATTGTCGATGCACAGTTAACAACTGTGATTGCAGCCGCAGTGTTGTTCTTCTTTGGTGAAAGTTCAGTTAAAGGTTTCGCAACTATGTTACTCATCGGTATCTTAATGATCTTTGTAACAGCAGTGTTCTTATCAAGATGGCTATTATCATTACTAGTGTCATCTAATTACTTCAAAAAATCATATTGGTTATTTGGTGTAAACAAAAAAGATATTCACAATATCAATGAAGAAAAAGACGTACATGATTTGAAAACGCCATATGAACGTTGGGACTTTATGAAATTGGCTAAGCCATTGTTATCATTTAGTGTCCTTATTATTATTGTCGGTGCCATTATTCTCTTTATTTTCAAATTAAATTTAGGTATTGATTTCACAAGTGGTACGAGAGTTGATTTTGAATCTGATAATAAAGTGTCAGAGGAAAAAGTGACTCAAACACTTGAAGATAAAGATTTCAAACCGACTCAGGTTTCACTTGGTGAAAATGGTCAAAATGCTACTGTACAATTTAAAAATGATTTATCTAAAGATGAAGTTGCTAAAATTAAGAGCACTATAGATAATGAGTTTGGTAATGATCCAACAGTCAATACAGTTTCACCAGTGATTGGTCAAGAACTTGCTAAAAACGCCATGTTTGCACTTATATATGCTGCTATTGGTATTATTATCTATACTACATTTAGATTTGAATGGCGTATGGGACTATCATCAGTACTGGCACTACTACATGATGCGTTTATCATTGTTGCTGTATTTAGTTTATTTAGATTAGAGGTAGATATTACCTTTATCGCAGCAGTATTAACGATTATTGGTTACTCTATCAATGATACGATTGTTACATTCGATAGGGTCCGGGAGAACTTACACAAAGTAAAAGTGATTACGAAAAAATCTCAAATAGACGATATTGTTAATAGATCGATTCGTCAGACAATGACACGTTCTATTAATACAGTTTTAACAGTAGTTATCGTAGTTATTTCGTTACTAGTATTGGGTTCACCAAGTATCTTTAATTTCTCATTAGCATTACTTGTCGGTCTGATTTCAGGTGTGTTCTCATCTGTATTTATCGCAGTACCGTTATGGGGCATTATGAAGAAACGTCAACTTAAAAAATCTGATGATCATAAGATTGTCGTTTATAAAGAGAAAAAATCAAATGATGAAAAAATCTTAGTATAACTTGCACAGGATGTATGTACTTTGAATTCTAGTGTCAATTATAGCTAAAACATTTCAAATAAAGTGAAACAGCTCGAATTAAAAATTCGGGCTGTTTTTTTATGAGTTTAAAAAGGTATTAACGAATAAAGTAATTTTAAATACGAATTATGGTTATTAAGCTAAAGTAGATTGCTTTTCATGTTAAGATGTATTTGTGAATTTTTTAAAAAACATGGTATTCGCTTTATAAATATAATAGAAAGTCTTGTTTAAATGTAAGTACTTTTTATTTTCGAATATCTTTTGTATAATTGCTTGTGGAAATGAGGGAGAATAGTATGATTAAATCCAAGTATACTTGGGATGTTAACGCACCAGAAACTGAGATTACAGAGGAAGTTTCATCAGAATTAAAGCTAACTCCTATTGTAAAGAAAATCTTAGAAAGTAAAGGTTTAACTGATAAAGCATCAATTGATGCTTTGTTAAAAGGCACTCAAGTCACACATGATCCATTGTTAATGAGCGATATGACTAAAGCTGTCGAACGCATTAATTTGGCGATAGATCAAAATCAAAAGATTTTAGTATATGGTGATTATGATGCAGATGGTGTAACGTCTACAACTATACTCGTAAATACGTTAAAAGAGTTAGGCGCACACGTAGGTTGGTATATACCGAATCGTTTCTCTGAAGGTTACGGCCCAAATGAAATGGCTTTTAAAAATGCTTATGAAGAAGAGATTTCACTCATTATTACTGTAGATAATGGCATACAAGGCCATGAAGAAATACAAATGGTACAAGATTTAGGCGTTGATGTGATTGTGACAGACCATCATGAAATTGGTAGAACGATGCCTAATGCCTATGCAATTGTACATCCAATGCATCCGGAATTTGATTACCCATTCAAATACTTATGTGGTGCTGGCGTAGCTTATAAATTAGCACAGAATTTATTGGATGAACCACCTGCATATTTCCTTGGCTTAGTTGCTATAGGAACAATTGCTGATTTAGTCTCTTTAACGGATGAAAATCGAACTTTAGTCCAAAAAGGATTAGAAGTTCTTAACAATCATTGTCCACCATCTATAAAGGCGATTTTAAAACAAGCTGGTTACAGTGATGAAATTAATGAAGAAACAATCGGTTTTATCATCGGCCCTCGTTTAAACGCAGTAGGTAGACTAGAAGATGCTGCGCTTGCTGCAGAATTATTAATGGCTGAAACAGATGAAGAAGCAGATTTTCTAGCTGAACAGGTCGAATTCTTTAATCAAGAACGTAAAGATATCGTTGCACAAATTTCTGAAGAAGCATTACAAGTAGCTGAAGCACAAGTACAACAAGGCGCTAAATTCTTATTATTAGCTGAACCCAATTGGCATGAAGGTGTTTTAGGCATCGTGGCATCTAAAGTTGTAGAAACGTATAGTTTACCAACGCTTATATTAAATATCGATGAGGCGCAAGGCCATGCAAAAGGCTCAGCTCGTAGTATAGCGCAAGTCTCAATGTTCGAAGTTTTGAATGCACATGGTGATTTAATATCAAAATTTGGCGGTCATCATATGGCTGCAGGTGTGACGATGCCAATAGAACACATTGAAACACTGAGACAAGGATTAAATGATTGGATGACTCAACTTGCTGAAACAACATCACTTGAGCCACGTAAAAAAGTAGACGTTAAAATATCAGAAGCTGATATTACAATAAAAAACATTCAAGATATTCAAAGATTACGTCCTTTTGGCACAGACTTTTCTAGTCCATGCTTTGAATTACAAGATGTCATTGTCAATCAAGCAAAAGGGATTGGCCAAGAACAGAAACATCTCAAACTCGTAATGGGTGAAAGTCAATTACAGGCTATCTTTTGGCAAAACGGGCACCTTGTTAAGGAATTAGGGGAACAACAACCAATTAATTGTATTGGGACGTTGCAGATTAATGAATGGAATGGTTTTCAATCACCTCAATTCATGATACAAGACTTATCAAGTAATAATTTACAAATTCTTGATTATAGAAGTAAAAGTAAAGTGAGTGGCTTTGAGCAGAATTCAACGGATGTAGCTTACCTTATTCATAAAAAAAGTGAAAAACTAGGCGAAAATTATTACTTTTATGGTGATGAAATTCAGCAAAATTATGATAAATATGTTTTTCGTGATTTGCCTGCTTCTATACAAGAAATCAAAGATACTTTGAAAACCGTAGAAGTTTCACAAATTTACCTTGTTTTAAATCATGAACGCTCGATTTATTTTGAAGGCATGCCAAAAATGGAAACGTTCAAACAATGCTTTAAAGCATTAGCTACGAAAAAGGAAACTAATTTAGCTAAAGATGGTATGCAACTTTGCCAATATTTAAATATACAGTCTAGTATGCTTAAATTCATCTTGAAAGTTTTCCTTGATTTAGAGTTTATCAAAGATGAAAATGGTATAATCAAGATAAATAGCGACTCTACTAAGAAAGCGATTGAATCGAGTAAGTATTATCAAGGTCGTTTAGAAAGAATTGAAGTTGAAAAAATGTTGCTTTATGAAGATTTTAATAATTTAAAGCAATGGATTAAGTCTGAACTGGTAGATAAATAGGAGGAAGTTTGAATGGATTTAAAACAGTATGTGTCGGAAGTAGAAGATTGGCCAAAGCCTGGAGTTAACTTTAAAGATATTACAACAATTATGGATAACGGTGAAGCATTTGGTTATGCTACAGATCAAATTGTTCATTATGCTAAAGACCGTGATGTAGATGTTATAGTCGGACCTGAAGCACGTGGCTTTATCATAGGGTGTCCAGTAGCGTATTCAATGGGTATTGGTTTTGCACCAGTTAGAAAAGAAGGTAAATTGCCAAGAGAAGTGATTCGCTATGAATACGACTTAGAATATGGTACAAACGTGTTAACAATGCATAAAGATGCGCTTAAACCAGGTCAACGTGTGTTGATTACGGATGACTTATTAGCTACAGGTGGAACAATTGAAGCGGCAATTAAACTTGTTGAACAATTAGGTGGCATCGTTGTAGGTATTGCATTTATCATTGAACTTAAATATCTTAACGGTATTGAAAAAATAGAAGATTACGACGTAATGAGTTTAATCTCATACGACGAATAAAATATAAAAGTAATATAACAAAAGAAGCTCAGACATATATTTATGTCCTGGCTTCTTTTTTAATTTAAAATAGATCCAATTTATTACAATAGGGCATATTGTTGGTTAGTTATCTGAGACCCTTGATCCTAATCTCTAATCTATTTTATTTTTTTATTGAATTTTCAAAACATTTGTCTCTTTGTTATGAATATCATACACTTGAACACACTATATAATATTTAAAAATAAACTTTATTTCCCCAATACTCACATGAACTCATTTATTTATTTAATAACATGTAGTATCATATAACTATTATACAAAATTTGACCTAATAAAATGAAAATACGTTACAATCGTAGTTAAATAAGATTAGATAAAACTAACGAAATATAATACTGGGTATCTAATAGCGATTAATATTTAGTATAGGGGTGTCTTAAGTGAACAATGAATATCCATATAGTGCTGATGAAGTACTATCCAAAGCCAAATCATATTTGTCAAAAGAAGACTATGAATATGTGTTAAAAAGTTATCATATTGCTTATGAGGCACATGAAGGTCAATTTCGAAAAAATGGTTTACCATACATAATGCATCCAATTCAAGTTGCTGGCATATTAACTGAAATGCATTTAGATGGACCAACAATTGTTGCAGGGTTTTTACATGACGTAATCGAGGACACACCATATACATTTGATGATGTTCAAGGTATGTTCAATGAAGAAATTGCAGTTATTGTAGAAGGCGTAACAAAATTAAAAAAAGTGAAATATCGTTCAAAAGAAGAACAACAAGCGGAGAATCATCGAAAACTATTTATCGCAATTGCTAAAGATGTACGTGTGATTTTAGTTAAATTGGCAGATCGTTTACATAATATGAGAACAATCAAACCGATGCCAAGAGAAAAACAAATTAGAATTTCTAAAGAGACGCTCGAAATTTATGCACCTTTGGCTCATAGATTAGGTATCAATACCATTAAATGGGAATTGGAAGATACAGCGCTTAGATACATTGATAGCGTTCAATATTTCAGAATTGTTAATTTAATGAAGAAAAAACGTAGTGAAAGAGAAGATTACATTCAAAATGCTATAAATCGTATACAAGCAGATATGTCTAGCATGAATATTGTTGGGGAAATCAATGGTCGACCTAAACACATATATAGTATATATAGAAAAATGGTTAAACAAAAGAAACAGTTTGATCAAATTTTCGATTTGTTAGCTGTTAGAATTATCGTGAATTCTATCAATGATTGTTACGCTGTACTGGGCTTAGTACACACGCTTTGGAAACCGATGCCTGGTAGATTTAAGGATTACATTGCGATGCCAAAACAAAATATGTATCAGTCATTACATACAACGGTTGTTGGTCCAAACGGCGATCCACTTGAAATACAAATTAGAACTTCTGAAATGCATGAAATCGCTGAACATGGTGTAGCAGCGCACTGGGCATATAAAGAAGGTAAGAAAGTAACAGAGAAAGCACAAAACTTTAATAAAAAGTTAAATTGGATTAAAGAGTTTGCAGAAACAGACAATACTACGTCAGATGCTGAAGAATTTATGGAAACACTTAAATTTGATTTACAAAGTGACAAAGTATATGCGTTTACGCCAGAAAGTGACGTTGTAGAATTACCTTACGGTGCGGTCCCTATTGATTTTGCATATGCAGTTCATAGTGAAGTAGGTAATAAAATGATAGGTTCAAAAGTAAACGGTAAAATTGAACCTATAGATTATGTCTTGCAGACTGGAGATATTGTTGAAATTAGAACAAGTAAGCATTCTTATGGTCCAAGTAGAGATTGGTTGAAAATTGTTAAATCATCAAGTGCTAAAAGTAAAATTCGCAGTTTCTTTAAAAAACAAGACCGTTCTTCAAACATTGAAAAGGGTAAATTTATGATTGAAGCGGAAATCAAAGATCAAGGTTTTAGAGTAGACACGGTATTAAATGAGGAAAATATCGCCGTAGTAAATAATAAATATAATTTTGCTAACGATGATGATTTATTTGCTGCAGTTGGTTTTGGAGGAGTAACAGCCTTACAAATAGTGAATAAATTAACTGAAAAGCAACGTATTCAAGATAAGCAAAAAGCATTGAATTCGGCACAAGAAATTTCTAAATCAGTACCTATTAAAGATGACATTACAACGGATAGTGGCGTTTATGTTGAAGGTATTGAAAATGTCTTAATCAAATTATCAAAATGTTGTAATCCAATCCCAGGTGATGATATTGTTGGTTATATCACTAAAGGACACGGCATTAAAGTACATAGAACAGATTGTCCTAATATTAAAAGTGAAAAAGACCGTTTGATTCACGTAGAATGGGTACGTTCTAAAGATGCCACTCAACGTTATCAAGTAGATTTAGAAGTTTCTGCTTATGATAGAAATGGGCTATTAAATGAAGTATTACAAGCTGTAAATTCAACTAAAAGTAATTTAGTGAAAGTATCTGGCAAGTCAGATATAGATAAAAATGCTGTGATTAATATTAGTGTTATGGTAAAAAATGTTAATGAAGTTTACCAAGTTGTAGACAAGATTAAACAACTCGGCGATGTATATACTGTCACAAGAGTTTGGAATTAGAGGTGCATCATACATGAAAATAGTCGTACAAAGAGTAAAGGAAGCTTCGGTTTCTAATGAAAATATAGAAAATAAAATAAAAAGAGGATATTGCCTATTTGTTGGTGTTGGTAAAACATCTACAGAGGCCGATATTTTAGCATTAGCAAAAAAAATTGTGAATGCACGGTTATTTGAAGATAATGATGGCAAGCTTAACTTAAATATTCAACAAGTAGAAGGTGAAATCTTATCTATATCACAATTTACATTGTATGCAGATGTTAGAAAAGGGAACAGACCAGGATTTTCTCATTCTATGCCTCCAGAACAGGCAAATGAATATTATGAAATATTTAACGATGCATTACGTTCTTATGGAATAAACGTGTTAACAGGCGAATTTGGTACTGATATGTTAGTGAATATTGCTAATGATGGACCCGTAACAGTGATTTATGAAAGTCAGGATGGCAAAATAGTATGAAAAAACTCGATACTTGGTTAGAAAAACATAATCTCAGAAATATCCCCACATTTATTGTCATAGTAGCATTTATTATTTTCATCATTATGATTATTGCTTTCTTAAATCATAGTGATGAAAACAGTAGTACGATTTATATTACTGAAGATGCAGAATTAAGAACAGGTCCTAACGCTGTTTATCCAGAAATTAATTCTATCGACAAAGGACAAAACTTCCATAAAATTGGTGAATCTGGTAAGTGGATTGAAGTAGAATCCGGTAATAATGAAAAAGGTTGGGTAGCAGGTTGGCATACGAATTTAAATATTCAAGCTGACGCTAACAAAAATGCTAAACCTTTAAAAGATAAAATAATTGTACTTGATCCTGGTCACGGTGGACGTGATCAGGGGGCATCAAGTAATACAAATAAACATAGTAAAGAGAAAGTATACACTTTAAAAACCGCTCAAGAGCTTAAAGCACTTTTAGAAAAAGAAGGTGCAACAGTGAATATGACACGTAGTTCAGATGAATATGTCAGTCTTAGCGATAGAAATATTAAAGGTGATGCTTATATTAGTATACATAATGATTCATTAAAATCAGCTAAAGCAAATGGTAGTACCGTTTATTGGTTTAAGAAAAATCAAAAAGCATTAGCAGAGACATTGAGTGCGAGCCTACAAAAGAAAGCATTATTAACAAATAAAGGCGCACGACAAGAAAACTTCCAAGTATTGAGACAAACAGATGTACCAGCAGTATTATTAGAATTAGGTTATATTAGTAATCCTACAGATGAAGATATGATTAGAGACCAATTACATCGACAAATTGTAGAAAAAGCAGTTGTTGATGGACTACGTGCATACTTCTCAGAATAAAAAGGTTGCATATTAGTCGTAAACTCGTTATTATTAAATATGAATTCTATATTAAAACCGCTATAATTCTTGAAAGTTCTAAACGAAATGGTAGCATTTAAACAATGCGAAGAGACATAATTCCTGGCTGAAAAATTATGCTTAGTAATTTAGAAATTTAACACAAGAAGAGGTGCTTTAAAAATAAAGCCGTGTAACGAACGTTATTCGTATGAAGTGGGTTATAAATTTAAATATTTATAACCAATTAGGGTGGCAACACGGAAATTCGTCCCTTGTATGACTATTAGTCATGCAAGGGTTTTTTTATTGCTTAAAAGGAGAGGTTCTATGATAAATATACCTAGAGGGACTCAAGATATTTTACCAGAGGAAACAAAGAAATGGCGTTATATTGAAGCAAAGTTAGATCAACTCATGGAATTGTATAATTACGAAGAAATTCGTACACCAATTTTTGAAAGTACTGAATTATTTGCACGTGGTGTAGGTGGTTCAACGGATGTTGTTCAAAAAGAAATGTATACCTTTAAAGATAAAGGTGACCGAAATATCACATTACGTCCAGAGGGTACAGCAGCAGTTGTGCGTTCATATATAGAAAATAAAATGCAAGGTATTCCGAACCAACCTATTAAATTATATTATAACGGACCAATGTTTCGTTATGAACGAAAACAAAAAGGTAGATATCGCCAATTCACTCAGTTTGGTGTAGAAGCTATTGGCGCTGAAAATCCAGGTGTAGATGCAGAAGTACTAGCAATGGCAATGCATATTTATCAGTCATTTGGATTGAAGCACTTAAAACTTGTTATTAATAGTATAGGTGATATAAATTCTCGTAAAGAATATAATGATGCACTTGTGAATCATTTTGAACCTGTAATCGAACATTTTTGTAGTGATTGTCAATCACGATTACACACAAATCCAATGAGAATTTTGGACTGTAAAATCGATAAAGACAAAGAAGAAATAAAAACAGCTCCAAGCATTACAGAATTTTTAAATGAATCATCAAAAGCTTATTATGCAGAAGTAAAACAACATTTAGATGATTTAGGTATTCCGTACGTAGAAGATCCGAATTTAGTCAGAGGATTGGATTATTATACACATACTGCTTTCGAGTTAATGATGGATAATCCTAATTATGATGGTGCGATTACTACACTGTGTGGTGGCGGACGATATAATGGTTTATTAGAATTGTTAGATGGACCAAGCCAGACTGGTATAGGGTTTGCGTTAAGTATTGAAAGATTGTTACTTGCACTAGAGGAAGAACAAATTGAACTTAATGCCAATCATGAATTTGATTTATTTATTGTAACAATGGGTGATAAAGCGGACCGTTATGCTGTGAAACTATTAAATGATTTACGTAAAAATGGTGTGAAAGCAGATAAAGATTATTTACAACGTAAAGTTAAAGGCCAAATGAAGCAAGCAGATAGATTAAATGCGCGATATACAATAGTCGTAGGCGAACAAGAGCTAGAAGAAAATAAAATAAATGTAAAAAATATGGAGTCAGGTGAAACTGAAACTATTAAATTAGATGAAATGGTTAATTATTTCAAAAATTAAGGAGAGATATCATGAGTAAACGTACAACATACTGTGGTTTAGTAACAGAGTCGTTATTAGACCAAGAAGTAACATTAAAAGGTTGGGTACACAACCGTAGAGATTTAGGTGGCTTAATTTTTGTTGATTTACGTGACCGTGAAGGTTATGTTCAAATCGTATTTAATCCAGATTTTTCAGCAGAAGCATTACAAATTGCAGAAACTGTTAGATCAGAATACGTGGTAGAAGTTAAAGGGATAGTTAAGCAACGTGATCCTCAAACGGTAAACCCAAAAATTGAAACTGGTCAGGTTGAAGTACAAGTTTCAGATATTCAAATTATCAATAAATCTGAGACACCTCCATTTGCATTAAATGAAGAAAATCAAAATGTTGATGAAAATATCAGATTAAAATATAGATATCTTGATTTACGACGCCAAGAGCTAGCACAAACATTTAAAATGAGACACCAAACAACACGTTCTATTAGACAATATTTAGACCAAGAAGGTTTTTATGATATAGAAACACCAGTATTAACGAAATCTACGCCAGAGGGTGCCCGTGACTATTTAGTACCATCACGTGTACACGATGGTGAATTTTATGCATTACCTCAATCACCCCAAATATTCAAACAATTATTAATGATTAGTGGTTTTGACAAATATTATCAAATTGTTAAATGTTTCCGTGATGAAGATTTACGTGCTGATCGTCAACCAGAATTCACTCAAGTGGATATTGAAATGAGCTTCGTAGATCAAGAAGATGTGATGGATATGGGCGAAGAAATGTTACAAAATGTTGTTAAAGATGTGAAAGACGTTGAAGTACCACGTCCATTCCCAAGAATGACATATAACGACGCTATGAGTCGTTATGGTTCAGATAAACCAGATACACGTTTTGGCATGGAATTAATCGATGTTTCAGAACTTGGTGAAATTATGGACTTTAAAGTATTCAAAGATGCTATCAATAAAGATGGTCAAGTTAAGGCAATTGTAGCTGAAGGCGCTTCTGATAAATATACAAGAAAAGACATAGATGCTTTAACAGAATTTGTAAACATCTACGGTGCTAAAGGCTTGGCATGGGTAAAAGTTGTAGATGATGGTTTAAATGGACCAATCGCTAAATTCTTTGAAAATGATCATGTTGAAAAGTTACAATCACTAACTGGAGCGCAAGCAGGTGACCTGGTATTATTCGTAGCAGATAAACCAAGTGTTGTTGCACAAAGTTTAGGCGCTTTACGTCTTAAACTTGCAAAAGAATTAAACCTGATTGATGAAACGAAATTGAATTTCTTATGGGTTACAGATTGGCCATTACTTGAATATGATGAAGAAGTTAAACGCTATACTGCAGCACATCATCCATTCACTTCACCAAAACAAGAAGATATTGAAAAATTAAGCACTGAGCCTGAGAATGTTCAAGCTAATGCATATGATATTGTTTTGAATGGTTATGAATTAGGCGGGGGTTCTATCAGAATTCATGATGCTGATTTACAAGCTAAAATGTTCGAAGTTTTAGGTTTCACAGACGAACAAGCAAGAGAACAATTTGGTTTCTTACTAGATGCCTTTAAATATGGTGCACCACCCCATGGCGGCATCGCATTAGGATTGGACCGTTTAGTTATGTTATTAACGAATCGCACAAACTTACGTGATACAATTGCCTTTCCTAAAACTGCATCTGCGACATGTCTATTAACAGATGCACCAAGTGAAGTATCAGAAAATCAATTAGAAGAACTTTCATTACGTATTCGTCATTAATTAGCGCAAGAAGTTTTAATTCTTGCTAATTTGAAATTATGTGTTATGATGTTCACATAAGATAGTCATCTGAAGTGTTCGTAAGTTTGCTTCATATTTGGGCCTAACACTCTTTGATCCGGGAGCCCAATGGGTTTTCTTGCAGCGCACACGCCTCAAAGGAGGACTTGCAAAACAAGAAACAGGGCACCCACCTGTTATAAGCAGGCCGAATGATCAAGCACTTTATAACTACGGCACTAACGGACTCTATCGTACGCAAGACTTCGGTCTTGCGTATTTTTTTTGCTGAAATTTAAAATGTGAATGCTACGATTTCAAATAATGTAAGATAAATAATGCATTTTGTAAATATAAATATATGATAATGTTATAATAGTTTTGTTATAGCATATTAATAATAATAAGGAGTATTTAGATGAGACATCAATTTTCTAGAAATGAATTAGCCTATGGTCAAGAAGGCTTGGAATTATTAAAAGAAAAGACAGTTGTTGTGCTTGGCGTAGGTGGTGTTGGTTCATTTGCTGCTGAAGCTTTGGCACGTACAAATATTGGTCATATCATTCTTATTGATAAAGATGATGTTGATATCACTAACGTCAATCGTCAATTGCATGCGCTTACTACTACAATCGGACAGAGTAAAGTGACTTTGATGGAGGAACGCATTAAATTAATTAACCCTGATTGTAAAGTGACTTCATTGCATATGTTTTATACGGAAGAGACTTATGAAGCATTATTCAGTGAGTATGATATCGATTATTTTGTAGATGCAAGTGATACAATCATTTATAAAGTACACTTAATGAAAGAGTGTTTAGATAGAGGAATTTCCGTAATTTCAAGCATGGGTGCTGCCAATAAAATAGATCCAACACGTTTTGAAGTAGCAGATATTTCTAAAACACATACTGATCCTATGGCTAAAATTATAAGACGTAAATTAAAAAAATTAGGCATTCATAAAGGCATACCTGTTGTTTTTTCAGATGAAAGTCCAATTGTAATTAGAGAAGATGTTAAAGATACAGTGGGGGATGCTAACGCACCAACGAGAAAAGGACAAATGCCACCATCTTCAAATGCTTTTGTACCTAGTGTAGTTGGATTAATCAGTGCGGGTTATGTAATTAATGATATTCTAAAAGACATTCCTGTTACGCGTATTAAAGACAAAAAATAAAAAATGCTCATTTATCAATAACTATTTTAAAAGGTAGCTTTCCGTTTTGGAGAGCTACCTTTTATTGATTATAGTGATTTAAATTACATTTTATTTCTTTTTTTGTGAATGGTTAATATTGTCATAAACAGACTTAAATTGTTGTTCGCTTTTAGAAGTTGTTTTGGGCTCATAATAAATTCTATTTTTAAGTTTATCAGGTAAATATTGTTGTGAAACGAATCCGCTCTCATAACTATGCGGATATTTATAACCGATTGCACGACCTAATTCTTTAGCACCTGCATAATGACCATCTTTTAAGTGGTCAGGAATCTGACCAACATGCCCCTTACGTATATCTGATAAAGCAGCATCAATAGCTGAAATACCTGAGTTAGATTTTGGTGATAAACAAAGTTCTATTACAGCTTGGCTCAAAGGAATTCTAGCCTCTGGGAAACCTAAACGCTCAGCTGACTCTATTGCTGCTAATGTACGTTGACCAGCTGCTGGTGACGCTAATCCAACATCTTCAAAACTAATCACTAACAAACGTCGAACGATTGTTGGTAAATCTCCAGCTTCGATTAAACGTGCTAGGTAATGTAATGCAGCATTGACATCGCTACCTCTAATTGATTTTTGAAACGCACTCATCACATCGTAGTGCATGTCTCCATCTTTATCACTTACAAAAGCCCCTTTTTGCAAACAATCTTTTGCATCTTCTAGTGTGATATATCTATTGTCATCAGTCACTTTAGAACTTAATACAGCCAATTCTAAAGCATTGAGCGCACTTCTTACATCGCCTTGACTTTGTGTAGTAAAGTAAGTCATTGCTTCATCATCAACAATAGGGTTGTAAGTAGCGAGCCCACGTTCAGCATCATTGATTGCTCTCTCTAATGAGACTCTGACATCATCGTCATCTAATGGGTATAATTCGAAAATTTGAGCTCTCGAACGTATAGCAGGATTAATTGCATGGTAAGGATTAGATGTTGTCGCGCCAATTAATACAATTTTTCCATTTTCTAAGTGTGGCAGTAAAAAGTCTTGTTTGGCTTTATCTAAACGGTGTATTTCATCTAATAGTAGAATTACTTGTCCAGACATTTTTGCTTCTTCAACAATCAACTGCATATCTTTTTTGGTATTGGTTACGGCATTGAGTTGTCGAAACTTGAATTGTGTACTACCAGATATCGCTTTTGCAATACTTGTTTTACCTATACCGGGAGGGCCAAAAAATATCATTGAAGATAATCTTTTCGTTTCAACCATTCTTCTAATAATCCCTTTTGGACCTACTAAATGTTTTTGAGAAATAATTTCATCTATGTTATTCGGACGCATTCTCGATGCAAGTGGTTCGTTCGTCACAATCTGTCACACCTTTCTAATTCTATATTAACGTAAAAAATGATAGAATGTTAATATATAGTATTCGAATTAAGTGAGGTAATATAATGAAAATTTCAACAAAAGGAAGATATGGGTTAACATTAATGATTTCCCTAGCTAAAAAACAAGGACAAGGGTGCGTATCATTAAAATCTATAGCAGAAGAAAATAATTTAAGTGATCTATATCTAGAGCAATTAGTTGGTCCTTTACGGAATGCTGGGTTAATTCGAAGTGTTCGTGGTGCAAAAGGCGGTTACCAATTAAGAGTACCAGCGGAAGAAATTACAGCTGGTGATATTATACGTTTATTAGAAGGTCCAATTACATTTGTAGAAAGTATTGAATCAGAGCCACCTGCACAAAAAGAACTTTGGATTAGAATGAGAGATGCTGTAAGAGAGGTACTTGATAATACAACTTTACAATATCTAGCTGATTTTAAAGAAACTGATGATTTAGACGGTTATATGTTTTATATTTAAATTGAACTATAATTTATAAATTTATAGTTCACAATGATTTCTTTTAAAGAAAATATTGGATTTATTTTCTTTATCATGTTTAGACACAATGATTAGTGGTATTTAACTTATATACATTGCTAAGGAGGTAATTTACATGGCAGATGAAAATAAATTCGAACAAGCAAAAGGTAATGTGAAAGAAACAGTCGGTAATGTAACTGACAATCAAGATTTAGAAAATGAAGGCAAGGAAGATAAAACTTCCGGTAAAGCTAAAGAATTCGTAGAAAATGCAAAAGATAAAGCGAATGACGCTATTGATAAATTCAAAAAATAATTAAGTTTTAATTAACTTTCAAAGGAGTAATTATTATGGCTGAAAATTTCTTAGATAAAGCAAAAGACACTGCAAAAACTGTATCTGAAAAATTAAAAGGTTCTGATAACGAAAAAGCACAACAAGCTTCAGAACAAATTGATAAATTCACTGGTGGTAGTGACGATAAAAAAGATGAAGACAAAAAAGACGAAAAATAGTCTTCGCTAAATTTATTTTGTAAAATAACTAAAATCCCAATCTACAAATTTGTAGATTGGGATTTTAACGTTTCATTAACTTGAATTTTACAGCGTATCTATTACATTTTTTAGTTTACGATAAGAATCAAGTTGAGCTTCTTGATCATAAATATAGCTGATAGCCATTAATTCATCAATATCGCCATGCTCATCTATAAAGGTTTGGATTTTATTTTTTACAGTTTCTTCTGAACCGATAAGTGAAGAGCCCATACGTTGTTGCGCAACTTCAAATTCAGTCGGTGTTAAAATACCTTTTAAATCATCAGTAGGTGGTTGAAGTGGTTGCATTCTACCTCTAGTTATACTAACCATTACTTGTGCTTGAGTTGTTGATAAGTATTCAGCTTGTTCATCCGTATCAGCAACAATGGCATTTAAACAAACGATGACATAAGGTTTGCTAAGTGCATCAGAAGGTTCAAATAAATCTTTATATATTTCAATTGCATCTTTCATTTGTTGTGGTGCAAAATGACCAGCAAATACATAAGGAAGTCCTTTTCGTGCTGCTAAATGGGCAGAGTCAGTAGATGAACCTAGGATATAAAGTGGTACATGTTTATCTACAGCGGGATAAGCTCGCACATATGCTTGTTGATTACCAGGACCAAAATATGTAGCGAGTTGCTCAACTTCTTCTGGGAATTCATAAACACCATTATGTTGATCTCTACGTAAAGCACTAGCTGTCATCATATCAGTGCCAGGAGCACGTCCTAAACCTAAATCTACACGTTCTGGAAATATTGTTTCCATCGTACCAAACTGTTCGGCAACTACTAATGGTGCATGATTTGGTAACATAATACCACCTGAACCCACTCGGATTTTAGATGTGTGCTCTAATGTATGTTGGATTAACAAAGCAGTAGCAGAACTTACTAAGTTTGGGGCATTGTGATGTTCTGCAATCCAATAGCGATTATAATCTAACGTTTCTAAATTTTGAGCTAATTTGACCATATCTTTAATTGCAGCTTGATCATCTTCTCCTTCTCGAATAGGTACAAGATTAAGCGCTGATAGTTTTAAATTGTACATGTTTATCGTTGTCCTCCTTAGTGATTGTTATTACCTTGAAGTATAACAGTCGCTATAAAACTTGCGTAAGAAACTGCTCACTGTTATAATGAGTGAAATTAAAAACGTTAGGTGGCTTAATTAAGGCGATGAAGACATTGGATAAATATCAAGAGAATAAATTAACAAAACTACATTTAAATGAAAAAGTTACAGGATATGACCATGTCGTAAATAATATAAGCTATTATTAAGCAACCGCATAGATTGATTGCAGTATAATATTTATGGCATGTCATGTCCTCGGAAGCGAGGAAATTGATATGTCTTTTTATTATGTTCAAAAACCATTTGAAAAATATGGTAAAACGCTGATAAATCACGTGAATATAAGTGTTGAAACAGGAGAACACATAGCTTTCGTGGGTGATAATGGTGTTGGAAAAACAACCTTACTAAATGAACTATACTTAAAGTATAGAGACAATGCGTATCTTATGAAACAAGATATGACAGATTATTATTATGAAACTGGAATGGAATTCATTTTATCTTTATTTCCAGAAATATTAAAATTAAAAAAAGAAATACCTTATAATTATGAAAAAATAGCTGATTTCATAGCATATAATGGCTATGAATTAGAACAAAAAATTAGAACAAAAAATTAGAACAAAAAATTATAACACAAGCGAATTTATTTAATTTAAGCGAAACTGATTTAGACAAGGAAATCAACCTTTTAAGCGGAGGTCAACAAACACGCGTCGCATTATTACGTTCAATTATTTCAGAAAAAGATTTAATCCTATTAGATGAACCAACTAATCATCTTGATCAAACGATGCTAAATGATTTAATAACGAACATGAATAAATCAAAACGTACAATCATTTATGTATCGCATCACCGTGGATTTATCAATGCAACTGCTAGTCATATCATAGAGATAAATCGAACGCAAACAAGGAAATTTACGGGTAATTATAACCAGTACAAAGAAATTATAGATTTAGAGTTTCAAACACAAGTGAATGCTTATGAAAAACAGCAGAAAGAAGTTAAGCAGCTTGAGCATACTATCAAGAGAGTTAAAGAATGGCATGCTGCTTCTAAGCAAACAACAAGTGTTCGCGATCCATCTGAGCAAAAGCGATTAAGTAAATTAGCGCAAAAATCAAAAGTAAAAGCATCACAATTAAATCAAAAATTAAACGAAAATAAACTAGAAGAACCTGAAAAAGATGGCAGAAGGTTTTATTTTGACCAACATGAAAACATGCGCAAACGCTACTTATTAAGGCTAGAAAATTTCAGTATTTCAATAAATAACCTTTGTATTTATGATCAAGCGAATTTCGAAATTAAGAATAATGAAAACATTTTGCTTACAGGACGCAATGGTAGTGGGAAATCACTATTAATCAGCTTGATTAGACAAACATTAAAACCTGATCAAGGTCATATTTATATTACACCTTCACTCAAAATAGGTTATTTTGACCAACAAAATGATAATTTAACATACTGTGAGACCCCTTTAAATACTTTGTTAGATTTAGAAGGTATGACACTTAGTCACGCTCAAACGATTTTAGCTTCATTTGGTTTTGACCAAGATAAAATTAAGGAACCCATTACTTATTTATCAATGGGAGAAAAAAGCAGGCTACAGTTTGTATTATTATTTTTCTCGAGACCCAATTTATTGATATTAGATGAACCGACAAACTATTTTGATATCGCAACACAGGACTTGATTATGGACATGATTCATAGTTTCACTGGTCAAGTGCTTATCGTCACACATGACCAGTACTTACAATCACGATTTACAGCAACACATTGGGAAGTATCCAATAAACAACTTCATAATTTAACGCTTACTCAATATTGCAGGTCAAATACAGACGATACATTGAAATTAATAGATGATTACAAAACAATTGATGAAAGTGGACATTTTGAAACAGACAACTAGAAAATTTAATTAGATGGTGCTATCATTGGAACATTGATAAAATTGTTAGGAGTGTCAAACATGGAAGTATATGCAGATTATGCTGCAACAACACCAGTCAAACAAGCAGTTATAGATAAGATGATGGATGTTTATAGCGTTCATTATGGTAATCCCTCTTCTATTCATAGTATGGGAAGAGATGCAAGAAAATATCTCGATGAGTCGCGTAGAACTGTAGCGAAGATATTTAATGCTAAGCCAAGTGAAGTTATATTTACAAGTGGCGCTACTGAATCTAATAATACTGCAATAAAGGGTATTGCGTACGAACATCAACATAAAGGTAAACACATCATCACATCTAAAATTGAACATCACTCTGTACTCCATGTATTTGAACAACTTGAAAAAGAAGGCTTTGAAGTCACTTATTTAGATGTAGATCACGAAGGCTTAATACAACTAGACCAATTAAAAGCAGCACTTACGGATGAAACAATTTTAGTGTCAATCATGTTTGTTAATAACGAAATTGGCACAGTCGAACCTATGTATGACATTGACGACATCATCGCTGAATCTAACGCTTTGTTTCATGTTGATGCAGTTCAAGCAATAGGCCATCTTGAAATAGATTTTCATGAATTCAACATAGATGTGATGAGTATTACTGCACATAAATTTGGAGGCCCTAAAGGTGTGGGCGCGTTATTAGTCAAAGATGAAACAATATTGCAATTCCCACAATTAGGCGGAGAACAAGAAGCAAAACGAAGAGCAGGTACAGAAAATCTTCCACAAATTGTAGGATTAGCTGAGGCTTTGGCTTTAGCCAATAACCATATAAACGATAATAACGTTCATTTAATGAATTTGAAAAACCAATTTCTCGTGACATTACAAGAGCGATCGGTTCCATTTGAATTGAATGGTTCTATGACAGATTCAACAGGACATATCGTTAATTTATATTTGCCTTTCGTTGATGTAGAAACGATGCTTACCTTATTGGATTTATCTAATATATATGTCTCGTCAGGCTCTGCATGTACAGCAGGAACAACAACACCATCGCACGTATTAATAGCAATGTATGGCAATGAAGAACGCGCAAAACACTCTGTAAGATTTAGCTTTAATGAACAAACGACTGAACAAGAAATTAAATATATAACTGCAGAAATACACAAAATTTATCACAAATTTAAGGAGGAAATATAGTTGTCAAATCAAGATACACGTGTGGTAGTCGGTATGTCAGGTGGCGTAGACAGTTCTGTAACGGCACACATATTAAAAGAACAAGGTTACGATGTCATAGGCATTTTTATGAAAAACTGGGATGATACTGATGAGAGTGGGTTTTGTACGGCTACAGAAGATTATAACGATGTAATCGCCGTATGTAATCAAATTGGGATACCTTATTATGCTGTTAATTTCGAACAAGAATATTGGGATAAAGTATTTACTTATTTCCTAGATGAATATAAAAAAGGGCGCACGCCTAATCCAGATGTAATGTGTAATAAAGAAATTAAATTTAAAGCATTCTTAGAACATGCATTAAAATTAGGTGCAGATTATGTTGCAACAGGTCATTACGCTCGCATACGACGCCATGAAGATGGTCATGTTGAAATGTTACGTGGTGTCGATAATAACAAAGACCAAACTTATTTCTTAAATCAATTATCGCAAGATCAATTATCTCGTGTTATGTTCCCAATAGGTGATATTGAGAAGAAAGAAGTACGTCGTATTGCTGAAGAACAAGATTTAGCTACTGCGAAAAAGAAAGATTCTACAGGTATTTGTTTTATAGGAGAACGTAATTTCAAAGAATTTCTATCACAATATCTACCAGCTCAATCTGGTGATATGGTTACATTAGCAGGGGATAAAATTGGTACACACGCAGGACTAATGTACTATACAATTGGTCAACGTCACGGTCTTGGTATTGGCGGAGATGGAGATCCATGGTTTGTAGTAGGTAAAAATCTAGACGACAACGTGTTATATGTAGAACAAGGTTTTCATCATGAGGCACTATACAGTGACTATTTAATCGCTTCTGACATTTCATTTGTGAATACGGTTGATTTAGAAGAAGGCTTTGAATGTACTGCTAAATTTAGATATCGCCAAAAAGATACTAAAGTATTTGTTAAAAAAGAAAATGACAATGCAATTCGCGTTTCATTTGCTGAACCAGTTCGTGCAATCACACCGGGTCAATCTGTCGTACTTTACGATGGTGATGTATGTTTAGGTGGCGCTACAATTGATGATGTATTCAAAGAATCAGGTCAGTTAAGTTACGTCGTTTAATACATTTTACTTAGAAATCGTTAGTAAGCTATATATTATAGTAACTAACGATTTCTTTTTCTAAAATATGATTTAAAAAAGATGAGCAAATGTTATAATGAATAGTCAGAAATGAGGGTTTAAATTGGATCAAGAACAAATATATAAATTAATTAAACAAGGTAATATTGAAGAAGCATTAACAGCATTATTTGCAAATATTGAAGAAAATCCTAAAGAAGTTGAAAATTACATAAATGCGGGTATTCTAATCGCTGAAGCGGGTGAAGTTGAAAAGGCTGAAAAGTTTTTTCAAAAAGCAATAACACTCGACCCAGAGAATGGTGCGATTTATTATAATTTAGGTAATGTATATTATAATGAAGGACGTTTTAGTGAAGCAATCAAACTATATCAGCAAGCGCTAAAATACAAAGTAGATTTAGTGGATACGAATTATATGATTGGTATGTCATTTAATCAACTAGAGGCATTTAAAGAGGCATTACCGTTCCTAATGACTGCTGCTGAAAAAGATGACCGTAAAGACGTGGAAGTTCAATTTCAATATGGTCTTGTATTATGTCATTTAGAAATGTTTGAACAAGCAATGACTCAATTGAACCATGTATTAACTTTAGATGAAAAGCATTCAGATGCTTTATATAATCTAGGCTTAGCTACTTATATGCAAACTGAAGATACAACACAAGCAATTCAAATTTTTGAACGTGCAGTAGAGGCTAATCCAGGACACGTGATGAGCCAACACGCAATTAAAACTTTTAAATCTATAGCAGAGGAGGAATAACTAATGGAAGACCCTACATTATTTAATAATTCAATGATTAAAGGAACCGTAGATGCCATTTTATTTCAAAATAAAGAAAACTTTTATACGGTTTTAAAGGTAGATACAATTGAAACAAATGAAGATTTCGATTCAATGCCTACAATTGTAGGGTTTTTTCCGGAAATTGCTGAAGGTGATGTCTATACGTTTAAAGGTCAAGTTGTAACACATTCTAAATATGGTAAGCAACTCAAAGCTGAAACGTTTGAAAAAGAATTACCACAAACAAAAGAAGCAATCATTAGTTATTTATCCAGTGACCTTTTTAAAGGTATTGGTAAGAAAACGGCGCAAAGCATTGTAAATAAGTTAGGCGAGAATGCCATAAGCGATATACTCAATGACCCTGCCGTTTTAGAAAAAGTACCGAGTCTACCGAAAAAGAAACAAAAGCAAATTGCAGAACAAATCGCCAGTAATCAAGAAACAGAACAAATCATTATACGCCTTCACGATTTAGGTTTTGGTCCGAAGCTCGCTATGGCAATATACCAAGCCTATTTAGGTGAGACACTTAAAGTTGTTGAAAATACACCTTACCAATTGGTTTATGATGTAAAAGGAATCGGTTTTAATAAAGCTGATACTTTAGCGCGCAACGTGGGTATTCAATTTAATGATGATGAACGTTTAAAAGCGGGTTTGTTATATGTTTTAGAAGAAGAATGTATTAAACAAGGTCATACATATTTACCTACAAATAATGTTCTGGAAATGACACAAGATATGTTGTCTCAACCACCAGCAGAAATGATTGATGCACAACAACTTATCAATGTATTGCAAGATTTAGTAAATGATACGAAATTAATCCAACAAGAAAATGAAGTTGCTATACCAAGTTTGTATTATTCAGAGTTGAAAAGCGTTCAAAACTTATATCGCAATTTTACGCATACAAATAAATTAAAAGAAATTGAGCAATCAGAATTATTACTTGAGATTGGTGAAATAGAGAACCGTAATGAAGTAACATATGCCGACTCACAAAGAGACGCGCTGCAAACTGCAATCAATACTAAAATCATGCTACTCACTGGGGGCCCAGGTACTGGTAAAACGACAGTAATCAAAGGTATCGTAGAGTTATATGCAGAAATCCATGGATTATCGTTAGACTATGATGATTACCAGAATGACGATTACCCAGTTGTGCTTGCCGCACCTACCGGCAGGGCATCGAAGCGGCTTGCAGAATCTACAGGCTTAGAAGCAATGACGATACATCGCCTAATTGGTTGGAATCAAGATACACAACCTGAAGACATATTAGAAAATGAAATATCTGCAAAACTTATTATTATTGATGAGATGTCGATGGTTGATACATGGCTATTCCATCAATTTTTGAGTGCAGTACCTATAGACGCACAAGTTATATTAGTAGGTGATGAAGATCAATTACCATCTGTTGGTCCTGGACAAGTGTTTAAAGATTTAATCGATTCAAAAGTCATTCCTCGTGTTAATTTAACTGAAGTATACCGACAACAAGACGGTTCTAGCATTATTGAGTTGGCACATAGAATGAAATTGGGCGAAGCAATTGATATCACACAGCGTTTCCATGATCGTAACTTTATCAAATGTACGACTGAACAAATACCCATAGTAGTTGAAAAAGTAGTGACAAGTGCAGTAAATAAAGGATATGACATGAGTGATATTCAGGTGTTAGCACCTATGTATAAAGGTTCCGCAGGTATTAAAAAACTTAATACAGTCTTGCAAGATATATTGAACCCTAAAGACAAAGATACTCGAGAAATTGAGTTTGGTGATGTTGTTTTTAGAAAAGGTGATAAGGTTTTACAACTTGTGAACCGACCAAGTGATAATATTTTCAATGGTGATATCGGTGTAATCGTAGGTATATTTTGGGCGAAAGAAAATGCATTAAATAAAGACATACTTGTCGTTGATTTTGATGGCAATGAAATAACGTTTGTTCGAAAAGATTTATTAGAATTAACACACGCATATTGCACATCTATTCATAAGTCTCAGGGTTCTGAATTTCCTATAGTCATTATGCCAATGGTCAAACAATATTTTAGAATGTTACAAAAACCTATTTTATACACAGGGCTTACCCGAGCTAAGCAGTCGCTTATATTTTTAGGTGACCCACAAGCATTTGATATTGGATTGAAAACACACGGTCAAGTGAGAATGACACAATTATGCACATTTCTGAAAACTTATTTCAACAACGAAGTAACTGAAGATACTGAAGATAGTATTGCAATCAGTAAAACAATTGATGCAGACATCATTTTGACTGAAGATAATATCTTTAAAATTAACCCTATGATCAACATGGGAGACATTTCACCATACGACTTTGTAGAAGATTGACATTAGTAACGAAAGTAAATACAATATAATTAACTTAGCATAAAGGTGAGTAGACTGTGTTAGACAACAAGAGATGTACTGGTTGGTGGAAAGTACAGATAATACAGTTGAACGCTGCTTTATGTCAGTATAAATATTAACTAATTAAGTGATAAGTGTGAGTTAGTAAATTTTAAGAATAACTATCGTCTGATATGTAAATCTTTAAAGTTTAGATAGAAATAGATTTACTAATGCTTATAACCAGGGTGGTACCGCGAAACGTTCGTCCCTTTTATGAGGATGGGCGTTTTTTATTTTCAATTTTTTCTTATAACTGTTATAACTTGATTTGAGATGGAGGAATTTTAAGGATGAAAAACTTAAAAGCTAGTGAAATTAGACAAAGTTTTATTGATTATTTCGTTGAACAGGGACACATGGTTGAACCTTCAGCGCCGTTAGTGCCTATTGATGATGATTCTTTACTATGGATTAACTCTGGTGTTGCTACATTGAAAAAATATTTTGATGGTAGAGAAACACCGAGAAAACCACGTATAGTGAATTCACAAAAAGCGATTCGTACTAA
This sequence comes from Staphylococcus equorum, assembly GCF_001747895.1. Taxonomy (GTDB): domain Bacteria; phylum Bacillota; class Bacilli; order Staphylococcales; family Staphylococcaceae; genus Staphylococcus; species Staphylococcus equorum_A. The sequence goes on from NZ_LNNB01000009.1 coordinate 147,935, forward strand.
TGACATTGAAAACGTAGGCTTTACTGCACGACACCATACGTTCTTTGAAATGTTAGGAAACTTCTCAATTGGTGATTATTTTAAAAAAGAAGCAATCCAATTTGCGTGGGAATTTTTAACAAGTGAGAAATGGATGGCAATGGATCCGAAATTACTTTATGTCACAGTTCATCCTGAAGATGTGGAAGCATATAGAATCTGGAATGAAGAAATGGGATTAGAAGAAAGTAGAATCATCCGTATTGAAGGTAATTTCTGGGATATAGGTGAAGGTCCATCTGGTCCCAACACTGAAATATTCTATGATCGTGGCGATCAATTTGGTCACGATGATCCTGAAGAAGAAATGTATCCTGGTGGAGAAAATGAACGCTTTTTAGAAGTGTGGAATCTAGTGTTTAGCGAGTTTAATCATAATAAAGATCACACTTATACACCATTACCAAATCAAAACATTGATACTGGCATGGGTCTAGAAAGAATGGCTTCTATCGCCCAAAATGTACGTACAAATTATGAAACTGATTTATTTATGCCTATTATTCATGAAGTTGAAGCAGTTTCTGGCAAAAAATACTTAGAAAAAGACGTTTATGATGTTGCCTTTAAAGTGATTTCTGATCATATACGTACAATTGCATTCGCAATTGCTGACGGCGCATTACCTGCTAATGAAGGCAGAGGTTATGTATTGCGTAGATTGTTACGCCGTGCTGTAAGATTTAGCCAATCTCTAGAAATTAATGAACCATTTATGTACCAGTTGGTTGATATTGTTGCGGATATTATGGAACCTTATTATCCAAACGTAAAAGAAAAATCAGATTTTATTAAACGTGTTATTAAATCTGAGGAAGAACGTTTCCACGAAACTTTAGAAGAAGGACTTGCGATATTAAATAATTTAGTTGCAAAAGCTAAAGATTCAACTCAGGAAATCAATGGTAAAGATGCGTTTAAATTATATGATACTTATGGCTTCCCTGTTGAATTAACTGAAGAGATCGCAACACAAGAAAACCTTTCTGTTGATATGCAGACTTTTGAAATTGAAATGGAACAACAAAGAAATAGAGCAAGACAAGCACGTCAAAGTTCTCAATCTATGCAGGTTCAAAGTGAAGTATTGAAAAAAATAACTACTGAAAGTCAGTTTGTAGGTTACGACATCATGGATAAAGCAACAACGATTACTGATATTATCTATAACGGAGAATTAGTAGATACAGTTGAAGCTGGAGAAACAATTCATTTTGTATTAAGTGAAACACCTTTCTACGCTGTAAGTGGTGGACAAGTTGCAGACCAAGGTATAATCAGTAACGAACAATTTGAAATTGCCGTGACTGAAGTAACGAAAGCACCAAACGGGCAGAACTTACATACAGGTGAAGTTCAGTTTGGAACAGTTAGAAAAGATGCTGAAGTTTCTGCAAGCGTGAATCACGAAGACCGCCGTGCAATCAAGAAAAACCACAGTGCCACGCACTTATTACATGCTGCTTTAAAAGAAGTTTTAGGCGATCATGTTAATCAAGCTGGTTCATTGGTTGAAGCAGACCGTTTAAGATTTGATTTCTCACATTTCGGTCCTATGAGTCAAGCAGAAATTGATCGTGTTGAACAACGTGTTAACGAAGAAATTTGGAATAGCATCGATGTTAATATCCAAGAAATGCCAATTGATGAGGCTAAGCAAATAGGTGCTATGGCACTATTTGGTGAAAAATATGGTGATGTAGTAAGAGTTGTAAACATGGCACCATACTCTATTGAATTATGTGGTGGTATCCATGTGAATAATACTTCTGAAATTGGATTGTTTAAAATTGTTAGTGAATCAGGTACAGGTGCAGGCGTGCGTCGTATCGAAGCATTTACAAGTAAATCAGCATTTCTATATTTAGAATCTGTACAAGAGAAATTTAATGCTGTTAAGACTCAAGTTAAAGTTAAAACAGATGAGCAAGTGTTAGAAAAAATAGTGCAAATGCAATCTGATGAAAAAGAACTTACAAAACAATTAGAGCAAAAAAACAAAGAAGTTACAGCCTTGAAAATGGGTGATATCACTAACCAAGTTGAAGATATAAATGGCTTGAAAGTTTTAGCAACAGAAGTTGAAGTTGCAAATGCCAAAGCAATTCGTGAAACGATGGATGACTTTAAATCGAAATTACAAGATACAGTAATCGTATTAGTAAGTAACGTGGATGGAAAAGTATCATTAGTTGCCACTGTACCAAAAGAATTAACTGCTAAAGTGAAAGCAGGAGATATTATTAAAAACATGGCACCTATTGTAGGAGGAAAAGGCGGAGGCCGTCCTGACATGGCTCAGGGTGGAGGTACTCAACCTGAAAACATCACAGAATCATTACGTTTCATTAAAGATTACATTAAATCTCTATAACTTCAGTGCATAGTAATGTAGAATGTAAATAAGAACTTTTTTACTTGATACGAAGGAGTGCTAAAAGAATGGAAAATTTTGATAAAACAATGAAGTTTAATTACGATGAAATTCCAAAAGAAGATGTCAAAACAGTATTGCAAAATGTCTATAATACGTTGGAAGAAAGAGGATACAATCCTGTAAATCAAATCGTAGGTTATTTACTATCAGGTGATCCAGCTTATATACCTCGTAATAACGAGGCCAGAAACCAAATACGCCGCATAGATCGTGACGATATTATGGAAGAACTTGTTTCGAATTATTTACAAGAGAATTCAAAATAATATATGTTAAAGCATAAAATATTAGGTTTAGACGTTGGAAGTAAGACTGTTGGCATTGCAGTAAGTGATTTAATGGGTTGGACAGCCCAAGGATTAGACACACTCCGTATAGACGAAGAAAACAATGAACTAGGTATTGAACAATTAGTAAAAATTATAAAAAAAGAGAATGTTGGCTCTGTTGTTATAGGTTTACCTAAAAACATGAACAATTCTATTGGATTTCGAGGCGAGGCTTCGTTACAATACAAGGAGCAACTTCAAGAAGCACTGCCATCTGTAGAGATAATTATGTGGGATGAACGATTAAGTACCATGGCTGCAGAACGTTCTTTACTGGAAGCAGATGTTTCTAGACAGAAACGAAAAAAAGTAATAGACAAAATGGCAGCAGTTTTTATACTGCAAGGCTATTTAGACTCTATTCAATAAAAAGGAGCGTTTAATAATGACAGAACAAAATAAAGATGCAGAATTAGAAATTAACAACGAAGAGGAATTATTAACACTATATGATGAAGAAGGTAATGAAGTTTTATACCGTAAAGTTTTAGAATTTTTCCACCCAGAATTCAAGAAAGAATATGTTATTCTTGCTGAAGAAGGCGCTGAATCTGATGATGAAGATTTAGTTGAATTAGTACCAATGATCAATGAACCAGACGAAAATGGTGAAGGTGGTAAATTCTTACCAGTTGAAACAGATGAAGAATGGGACATGATTGAAGAAGTAGTTAATACTGAAATGGATGATCATGGCCACGATCACGACCACGAATAAAATCACTGTAGAGGCCACATATAGCCTCGTATAGCGACGAATAAATAACTAAAGGATGATTTCACTAGAAATCATCCTTTCTTGCTGTCAACAAACGTGTGAGGTTTTGTTGACAGTTTTTTATATTGTTGGCATAAGTCCCTGTTCAGCTCATATTCTAAACAGAGGTTTCCGTTTTGGAAAACAACTATATAAAGCTCAGCACAGCTTTGAAACACAATTTACACTTATATTTTGTGCTAGTTTATGGTAAAATATATAAAGTTAATTTCAATCGTACGTTATGTATATTGATGATATATTTAAATATCAATAATTGAACGCGTACCCTTATAAAAAGCGAGTTACCAATTACTTTTATTACAGACAATCAGTCAATTTATTCTGACTGATTTATTTTATTATTTAAACAAAAAGTATCATTTTACAACAAAGGAAGTTATGAAAATGGATAATAATCAGTTATATTTGTTAAATTTGCATAAGCAAACTGATAAAAATATTGAATCATTAAGAACCTATGCAGAGGAATATCAAGTGCCCATCGTTGATAAGCTCACTTTAGAAATGATAAAACAAATTATTAGATTACATAAACCTATTAATATTTTAGAAATTGGAACTGCAATTGGTTATAGCGCAATGCAATTTGCTTCTATTTCTGAAAAAATTAATGTGACTACAATTGAACGTAATGTAGAAATGCAAGATAAAGCGAAAGAAAATATTGAGTTATTTCAATATTATAACCAAATCAGATTAATTGAAGGCGATGCATTAGAGCAAGTTGAAAATGTGAGTGATCGCAGCTATGATATGATATTTATTGATGCAGCGAAGGCACAATCTAAAAAGTTTTTTGAACTTTATACGCCTTTATTAAAAGTAGGGGGCGTCGTTGTTACTGACAATGTACTTTATCACGGCTTTGTATCTGATATCTCTGTCGTTCGTAATAGAAATGTCCGACAAATGGTAAAGAAAGTACAAGATTACAATGAATGGCTAATGAATCACACAGATTATACTACTAATTTTTTAAACATGGATGATGGTTTGGCAATTTCAATTAAAGGGGAATCAAAATGACAGAATTATTAGTAACACCAAAGTCTGTTGAACATATTGAAATATTAATTGAAAAAGGTGCTGATGCTTTTGTAATTGGCGAACAAAAATTCGGCTTAAGGCTCGCAGGTGAATTTAATAAAGATGACATGATAAAAGCTGTGGATTTAATACACAGTCAAGGTAAAAAAGCTTATGCTGCAGTTAATGGCATTTTTCATAATTATCATCTGAACGCATTGGCGTCTTATATTAATTTTTTGCATGAAATTAAAGTAGACCGTATTATATTTGGTGACCCAGCAGTGGTTATGTTTGTAAAACAACAAGCCCATCCAATTCCATTAAATTGGGATGCTGAAGCACTAGTTACCAATTACTTTCAATGTAATTATTGGGGTAAAAAAGGTGCACAACGTGCTCAATTAGCTAGAGAACTTAGTTTAGAAGAGATTATTAACATTAAAGAAAACGCTGATGTTGAGATTGAAGTTCAAGTGCATGGTATGACTTGCATGTTCCAATCTAAACGAATGCTATTAGGTAATTATTATACATTTCAAGAACGACAAATGAAAATTGAAAGAAATAAAGAAGCAAATGAATTATTATTATACGATGAAGAACGTGATAATAAATATCCCGTGTATGAGGATTATAATGGCACACATATCATGTCACCTAATGATATATGTCTAATTGAAGAGCTAGAACCACTTTTAGCAGCAGGTATAGATGCATTGAAAATAGATGGTGTATTACAGTCAGAAACGTATATTAACGTATGTACAGAACAATATAGAGAAGCCATTGATTTATATAATGAAGATCCTGAAGTTTATGAAGATGAAAAATTTATGCTTGTCGATCCAATTGAAGCTATACAACCAGAACATCGTCCGTTTGACGAAGGCTTTTTATTTAAACAAACAGTATATTGATGGAGGTTTAACAGTGAAAGTTTTAGAAGAAGTTAAATTACATAATAAACCTAAAATGAATAAACCTGAACTTCTGGCACCCGCTGGTAATTTAGAAAAATTAAAAATTGCAGTACACTATGGGGCAGATGCTGTGTTCCTCGGTGGACAAGAATACGGTTTAAGATCAAATGCAGATAATTTTACAATGGATGAAATTAAAGAAGGCGTTGAATTTGCTCAACGCTATGGTGCTAAAATTTATGTCACTACAAATATCATTGCGCATGACGAAAATATAGATGGATTAGATGATTATTTGCGTGATTTGGCCTTAACTGGTGCAAGAGGCATTATCGTTGCTGACCCTCTGATTATTGAAACATGTAAACGAGTGGCTCCTAAATTAGAGATACATTTATCTACACAGCAATCTCTTTCAAATTATAAAGCCGTTGAATTTTGGAAAGAAGAAGGCTTAGATCGAGTGGTATTAGCTCGTGAAACTGGAGCAATGGAAATGAAAGAGATGAAAGAAAAAGTAGATATTGAAATTGAGTCTTTTATACATGGTGCGATGTGTATTGCTTATTCAGGAAGATGTACTTTAAGCAATCATATGACAGCGCGCGATTCCAATAGAGGTGGCTGTTGTCAAAGTTGTCGTTGGGATTATGACTTGTTACATATAGATCAAGACGGCGATTTAGATTTATTCTATGGCGATGATGAAGTTGCGCCATTTGCAATGAGTCCTAAAGATTTAAAACTAATCGAAGCTATACCAAAAATGATGGATATTGGTGTTGATTCTTTAAAAATTGAAGGACGTATGAAATCTATTCACTATATTGCAACAGTTGTTTCTGTGTATCGCAAAGTCATCGATGCTTATGCGGAGGATCCAGAACATTTTAAAATCAAGCCAGAATGGTTAATCGAATTAGATAAATGTGCCAATAGAGATACGGCTTCAGCGTTTATTGAAGGTACGCCAGGTTATGAAGAACAAATGTTTGGGCAACAAAATAAAAAGAATGCTTCATTTGACTTCTGTGGTTTAGTATTAGATTATGATAGTTCTACCCATATAGCTACAGTGCAACAACGTAATAAATTTGAACCTGGACAAGAAATCGAATTTTTTGGCCCTGAAATTGAAACATTTAGACAAGTTGTGGATACAATTTATGATGAAGAAGGTAATGAACTTGATGCTGCACGCCACCCATTGCAAATCGTGCAAATCAAAGTCGATCATCCAATTTATGCCAACAACATGATGAGAAAGGAAATTGGATAATGAATAGTACGACAATTATAGGAATTGCAGGCGGTTCTGGATCAGGGAAAACATCAGTAACAAATGAAATTATGAAGAATTTAGAAGGTCATAGTGTTGCACTATTGGCTCAAGACTATTATTATAAAGACCAATCGCATTTAACTTTTGATGAACGCTTGGAAACCAATTATGACCATCCATTTGCATTTGATAATGATTTGTTAATCGAGAATTTAAATGATTTGAGAAATGGGAAACAAATTGAAGTTCCAACGTATGATTATTCAAATCATACGAGAAGTGATAAAACGATTGCATTTGAGCCAAAAGATGTTATTATCGTGGAAGGTATATTTGCGCTTGAAAACAAAACATTAAGAGATTTAATGGATGTCAAAATTTATGTTGATACTGATGCTGATTTGCGTATCTTAAGACGGTTACTTCGAGATACTGAAGAAAGAGGCCGTACTATGGATTCTGTTATAAATCAGTATTTAAATGTGGTGCGACCAATGCATAATCAATTTATAGAACCTACTAAAAGATATGCAGATATTATTATTCCAGAAGGTGGCAGTAATAAAGTAGCAATCGATATAATGACGACAAAGATTCAAACTTTAGTAAGTAAACAATAGTATGTATATGTAAAGGAAGATGACATAATGGAAAATCAAAAACAATATCCAATGACTCAAGAGGGTTTTGAGAAACTAGAACATGAGTTAGAAGAATTAAAAACAGTTAAACGACCAGAAGTCGTTGAAAAAATTAAGGTAGCACGTTCTTTTGGTGACTTATCTGAGAACTCAGAGTACGATGCTGCAAAAGACGAACAAGGATTTATCGAACAAGATATTCAACGTGTAGAACATATGTTACGTAATGCACAGATTATCGAAGATACTGGTGATAACAATGAAGTTAAAATTGGTAAAACAGTAACAATTGTAGAATTACCAGGCGAAGAAGAAGAAGAATACCAAATTGTTGGTTCGGCTGAATCTGATGCATTCAATGGTAAGATTTCTAATGAATCGCCAATGGCTAAAAGTTTAATTGGTAAGAAATTAGAAGATGAAGTACGTGTACCGTTACCTAACGGTGGCGAAATAAACGTTATTATTAAAAATATTAAATAAAATGAATCCCCCTAAATATCTTCAAGGATGTTTAGGGGGATTTTACACTATGCAAAATTATTTATGTACTTGATGGTAACATTTTGTTAACTTAATGATAAGAATAAAATTTTAGAATAATATTGCTATTTTATTTACTAATATACTTTGTTTAATAAACGTTTAGTTATTATTAGTAATAACTTTTTCTATTAAACACAATTTTAAAATAAATGATATACTATCAATAGCATGTGCACAATATAGTTTATCTGAAGATAAACTATATTGTAAATGTAATAAAGGGGGCATAATCTTTGAATTATAAATTAATTAATGAACAAACGATTATGATTTATTTTGAAGAACGTATTGATCCTGATACGTTTCAAAAGGTACAACGCGTTGAACAATATATTAAAGCACAAAACAATCCAGCTATTATTGAAGTAGTTGCTTCGTATCGTGCAATTATGTTAACTATTGATATCAGTAAAAGTGATTTAACCCATATAATTAAAGCGCTTAATTTAAATCAAATGGAGATAACAAAATTTAATGATACAGCTACACCAACACAAACGATTAATATACCAGTGTTATATGGTGGAAGTTATGGACAAGATATTCAAGAGGTAGCATCACATAACAATTTAACTACTAAAGAGGTTATACGAATACATACTGAAAATGCTTATTTAATTTATATGCTAGGTTTTATGCCTGGTTTTCCTTTTTTAGGAGGATTAGATACACAATTACATACGCCAAGACGACAAGAACCAAGGACAAGCATTCATGCAGGCTCTGTAGGTATTGCTAATAATCAAACAGGACTATATCCAAAACAATCGCCTGGTGGTTGGCAAATTATAGGACGCACGCCAATTAAAGTGTTTGATATTCATAGAGAACCTATGTGTTTATATGGCGCAGGAGACTATATAAAATTTTATGCTATTGAAGAAGAAACATACCATCGTATATTAGATGAACAACAACATGACGATTTTGATATAGAAAAGTGGGTGAAAATTTAATATGTCTATAAAAATTTTGAATCCTGGACTATTTAGCACAATACAAGATCAAGGTAGAATTGGTTATCAAAACCAAGGATTTTCAAATGCAGGCGTGTTAGATCAATATGCATATAGATTAGGTCAAACACTTATTGGAAATGAGGGGCCTGCAATTGAATGCACAATCATTGGGCCAACACTTCAATTTTTAGAAGATAATTCTTTTATTATCACTGGTGCACAATTTAATGCCAAGATAAATGATAAAGTGATTGATGTTCAAACAGTAACTTCAGTAAAAAAAGGCGATATATTGGAACTAGGTGCCGTAGTTAATGGTGCGAGAGGTTATATTTTGTTAGGTAAACCCCTGGAGGTTCCAATTGTAGCTGGTAGTTATGCTACTCATACACGTAGTCATATCGGAGGATATAAAGGACGCGCCTTAAAACGAGACGATGTAATTTTGTGTAAACAAGATGATACATACCATTCTAAAGTAGGCTACAGTTTAGAATTAAATACTGAACCATTTAATAAAGATACAATTCAAATTATCGAAGGACCACAAATAAATCGTTTCACTCAAGATGCGCAAGATAAATTAACAACAGTTGATTTTAAAATTTCTGAAAAATCAGACCGCATGGGATATCGCTTACAAGGTGAGATAATTTCACCAACAGATTCAGCGGATATCATTTCTGAACCAGTAGCTTTAGGTAGCATTCAAGTTCCAAACGATGGCAATCCAATTATTTTATTGAATGATAAACAAACAGTTGGTGGTTATACAAAAATTGCTACTGTATGTGCTTCAGATTTACATATTTTAGCACAAAAACAACCAGGGGACGTGCTACATTTTGAATGGACAACGATTGAAGCAGCAACAAAAAAATTAAAACAACAAGAATTAGATTTCAAGAAAGTATTAGAAAATACAATCGATACACCTATTTATAATACGGCTCAATTCAGACCAACGGCTTCACGTATCAAAAAATTACTAAAAGGGGAATTAAAATGAATCTTGAAAAAATCGAGCAATTAATAAAATTAGTAAAAGAAAATGAAGTTAAGAAATTTGAATACAAAGATAGTAAAAGTGAAATAGCGATAGATTTTAATGATAATAAAGTGCATTCATTTTCTTCCGATAATAGTTCACAAACTGTAGCAAACCAAGCGTTCAATCAAAATCAAAGTGTAGCAGACGGTCAAGCAGAGGACCATGACAACTTTAAGGAAGTTAAATCACCAATGGTAGGTACGTTCTTCCAACAAGATGAAAAAGAGCTTACTGAGCCAATCATTCATGTTGGTGATGAAATAAATAAAGGTGATACGATTGGTTTTATTGAAGCGATGAAAGTAATGAATGAAGTGAAAAGTGACGTAGATGGTGTAGTGAAGGAAATCGTAGTAGAACATGGTGCGAATGTCGAATATAATCAGACGATTATTAAAATAAAATAAGTGAAAGAAAGGGGCGTTTGCTGTGTATCGTTGTTTAATAGCAAACAGAGGAGAGATAGCTGTTAGAATTATCCGAGCATGTAGAGAGATGGATATTGAAACAGTAGCTATATATGCATTAGGGGATGAAACGAGTTTACATGTGAGTTTAGCAGATCAAGCTATTTGTATAGGTGACGCAAATCCACTAGAGAGTTATTTGAATCAAGACAGAATTATTAGCGCCGCCAAAATCAGTGGTGCTACTGCAATACATCCAGGCTATGGCTTTTTATCAGAGAGTACTTCTTTTGCACAAAAAGTAGAAGAAAATAATATTGATTTCATTGGTCCAACACAATTGACGATGGAAATGATGGGTGATAAAATCACTGCACGTCAAACGGTTGATGATGCGGGTGTGCCAATTATTCCAGGTTCTACGAATGCTGTGGAGTCAATTGAAGAAGTGAAACAAATATCAAAAGATGTTGGCTTCCCCCTAGTTTTAAAAGCAGCTAGCGGTGGCGGTGGTAAAGGCATTAGAATTGTTAAAACAGTTGAAGAATTGCCTAAAGCTTTTAAAGAGGCCAAGAGTGAAGGCGAGAAGTATTTTGGTGATGATCGTATTTATGTTGAATCGTTCATTCCTGTAGCGAAGCATGTAGAAGTTCAAGTCATTGGTGATGGTAAGAATAATTACATACATTTAGGAGAAAGAGATTGTTCTGTACAAAGAAAAAACCAAAAATTAATTGAAGAATCACCATGTGCAGCAATATCAGAAGAAACTAGAAATGCAATGTGTACTGATGCTGTCAAAGTAGCAAAGGCTTCAAATTATAGAAGTGCAGGTACAATCGAATTTTTAGTAACAGACGAAGCATATTATTTCATTGAAATGAATGCGCGTATTCAAGTAGAACATACTGTGACTGAAATGAGAGCGAATAGGGATTTACTACAAGCTCAACTATACTTGATGATAAATGGCAAATTGCCTTTCACACAGGAAGATATAGTTTTTGATGGACATGTAATCGAAGCACGAATTAATGCAGAGAACCCAGAACGACAATTCCAGCCTTCACCAGGCAAAGTAGAAGCATTACACTTACCACAAGGATTTAACGTACGTGTAGATAGCTTACTTTATCAAGGTTATACTGTCTCTCCTTACTATGATTCTTTAGTAGCAAAAGTGATTGTCAAAGCACCCGACAGACAACGTGCAATTAAAAAATTAAAAGTCACTTTAGATGAAATGGTGATAGACGGTTTTACAACAACTGCTGACTTTTTATACGCAGTATTATCTTATCCATTGTATGCAGATGGAGATGCAAAAGAAGTAGATATAAAATTTTTAGATAGGCACCAAATTATCAAGGGGGTATCTTAATGCAAGTAGACTTAAATTGTGATCTCGGTGAAGCATTCGGTAATTACTCATTTGGAGGGGATGAACATATCATCCCACTTATTACTTCAGCAAATATTGCTTGTGGTTTCCATGCCGGGGACCAACATGTAATGAATGAAACGATAAAATTAGCCAAAGCACATGATGTAGGCATCGGTGCTCATCCAGGATTACCAGACTTACAAGGATTTGGACGTAGAAATATGGATTTATCACCAAGTGAAATTTATGATATTGTTGTTTATCAAATTGGTGCGTTAAGTGGATTTTGTAAAATTCATAACGTGAAGATTAATCACGTAAAACCGCATGGCGCCCTTTATCAAATGGGAGCTAGAAACAAAGATATAGCGCGTGCAATTGCACAAGCAGTATTTGATATTGACAACACCCTAATATATGTGGGATTATCTAACACGTCATTAATTTCTGAAGCTAAATCAGTTGGTTTAACAACAGCCTCAGAAGTCTTTGCAGATAGACGATACGAAGATGATGGCCAACTCGTAAGTAGAAAAGAACACGATGCATTAATTACGGATACAAATGAAGCAATTGAGCAAGTAGTTAACATGGTGAAATCACAAACCGTTGTCGCAAAAAGCCAAAAGACCATCAGCATAGAGGCTGATACAATTTGTGTGCATGGAGATGGTGCACATGCTCTCGAGTTTGTAACACAAATTAGAGAAAGATTAACGAAAGAAGGCGTTTCTATAAAAAGTCTAGGGGGCTAACCTATGAAAGAAAGATTAAGTTCTGAAGAAAAAGATTTTGAGTTCACAAAAAACCATAAAAGGTTACTATTAGGTTCGGTATTTTTAATGGCAACATCTGCTATTGGACCAGCATTTTTAACTCAAACCGCAGTATTTACTGCACAATTTACTGCAAGTTTTGCATTTGCTATCCTATTATCTATTATTATAGATATTGGTGCACAAATAAATATTTGGAGAGTATTAGTAGTTACAGGTAAACGTGGTCAAGAAGTAGCAAATGAGATTTTCAGTGGGCTAGGTACAATTATTTCGATACTGATAGCCATTGGAGGATTAGCTTTCAATATCGGTAATATAGCAGGAGCTGGACTTGGTTTAAATGCCATTTTCGGTTTAGATGTGAAGATTGGCGCTGCAATTACAGCAGTTCTAGCTATCGGTATCTTTATTAGTAAAAGTGGCCAAAAAATTATGGACGTTGTTACAATGTTTTTAGGAATGCTTATGATCGTAGTCATAGCGTTTGTAATGTTTAAGGCCAACCCGCCATATGCAGAAGCGGCTAAGCATTTAGTCATGCCAGAACAACCATTGGCGCTTGTATTACCGATTATTACTTTGGTAGGTGGTACAGTTGGTGGTTATATTACTTTTGCAGGGGCACATAGAATTTTAGATTCTGGAATTAAAGGCAAAGAATATTTACCATTTATTAACAAAGCCGCGATCTCAGGCATATTGACTACCGGCGTTTTAAGAGTTTTATTATTCTTAGCGGTATTGGGTGTAGTTGTTACAGGTGTTACTTTAAGTTCAGAAAACCCACCAGCTTCAGTCTTTGAACATGTACTTGGACCAGTTGGACGTAGTATCTTTGGTGTCGTATTATTCGCAGCTGCAATGTCATCTGTAATTGGTTCTGCTTATACGAGTGCGACATTTTTAAAAACACTACATAAATCGATATACAATAAAACCAATATAATTGTAATTAGTTTTATTGTAGTTTCTACGCTAGTATTTTTATTCATAGGTCAACCAGTTACTTTATTAATCGTTGCTGGAGCACTTAACGGATTTATTCTACCAATCACTTTAGGTACAATTTTAATAGCGAGTAAACGAAAATCGATTGTCGGAGATTATCATCATCCAACATGGATGTTACTCTTTGGTATATTGGCAGTAATAGTTACAATTGTTGCAGCGTTATTCTCTCTACAAAGCTTATCAGGCTTATTTGGTAGTTAATATATAAATGTTTTAATACTCTGAATGATACATACTGCTCATGTGTTGTTCAGAGTTTTTATATGAAAAAAATCAGGAATTTAAATGTATAAAAAATATTATTAATTACTTAAAAATAGGGAAAATAGCATAGAGAATTTAATAATAAAAAGTTGAACAATGATCGAGCTATGAACATAAATGTGGTAGAATAACTAAGGCTAGGATTTTAATATGAGGTGAATTATAATGATAGGTATTATAGGTGCTATGGAAGAAGAAGTAGCAATCTTAAAAGATAAACTTGTAACATTAGAAGAAATAAAAATTGCGCATGTAATATTTTATAAAGGTCGTCTACATGATAAAGAAGTAGTACTGTCACAAAGTGGTATAGGTAAAGTGAACGTAGCAATCTCTACAACATTATTAATTGAAAAATTCAGACCTGATGTAATTATTAATACGGGCTCTGCAGGAGCGTTAGATAAATCATTAAATGTTGGTGATGTTGTAGTCAGTGATATGGTTACTTATCATGATGCAGATGCAAGAGCATTTGGTTATCAATTAGGACAAATACCACAAATGCCAGCACAATTTGTTGCTGATGAGCATTTAATTCAAAAGGCAACAGATGCAATTAATGAACAACAACTAGTAGCTAAAACTGGCTTAATTGTGAGTGGAGATAGCTTTATTGGTACAACTGAGCAACGTACAACGATTAAAACGAATTTTCCACAAGCAATGGCTGCAGAAATGGAAGCTACTGCAATTGCACAAACCTGCTATCAATTTAATTTACCATTCATAATTACGCGCGCAATTTCAGATTTAGCTGACGGCGATGCTGGTATTACGTTTGATGCATTTTTAGAAAAAGCAGCAATATCTTCTAGTGAAATTGTTGAGCGTTTAATTAAAACTATATAAAAAGGTGAAAATAAATAATGGGTATAATAAAAAACTATTTTATGCCAAACGAATATGTGCAGTCCGTTTTTCAAATAGATATTGATAAACTTGCAGCATCTGGCGTGAAAGGAATTATTACAGATTTAGATAACACACTTGTAGGATGGGACGAAGCAGACCCTACTACAGCAGTGAAACAATGGTTTGAGAAAGCAAATGCATTAGGCATTACAATTACGATTGTTTCTAATAATAATGAAAAACGTGTTGGTAGTTTTTCAAAATCATTGAATGTTGATTATATTTTCAAAGCCAAAAAACCAAGAGGTCGCGCTTTTAATCAAGCTGCACAATTAATGAACCTAAAACCTGCTGAAATTGTAGTGATTGGTGACCAAATGCTTACAGATGTATTTGGAGGTAATAGACGTGGACTCTTCACAATTATGGTGGTTCCCGTGAAACAAACGGATGGGTTTATTACGAAATTCAACCGAATGATAGAACGAAGATTACTACAACACTTTAGAAAAAAAGGCTATATCAAATGGGAGGAAAATTGATTGACTGAAATTTTAAAATGTATCGGATGCGGCGCACCACTTCAATCTGAAGATCCAGATGCGGCAGGCTATGTGCCAGAACATAATTTACATCGTGAAGATGTCATATGTAAAAGATGCTTTAGACTAAAAAATTACAATGAAGTTCAAGATGTTGGTTTAGATAGTGAAGACTTTTTAAATTTGTTGAATGGTTTAGCAGATGAAAAAGGGATTGTAGTAAATGTTGTAGATGTCTTTGATTTTGAAGGGTCTTTCATTAATGCAATCAAACGTATCGTGGGTAATAAAAAAATCATTTTAGTAGCCAATAAGTTAGATTTATTGCCTAAACAGATTAATAAACGACGTGTTAAAGAATGGCTGAAGAAAACAGCTAGAAAATATGGTTTGGAAACTGAAGATGTTGTATTGATATCTGCAGAAAAAAATGAAGGTATAGATGATTTGTTAGCATCTATTAACACATTACGTAATAACGATAATGTTTATATTGTAGGAACTACAAATGTTGGTAAATCTACGCTTATAAATAAATTGATCGAACGCAGTGTTGGTGAAAAAGATGTCGTTACTACTTCTAGATTCCCAGGCACAACGCTAGACATGATTGACATACCGTTAGATGATACATCATTTATGTTTGATACTCCAGGCGTGATTCAAGCACATCAAATGACACATGTGGTAACGGATGATGAGCTTAAAACGATTATGCCTAAAAAAGAAGTTAAACAGCGCGTATATCAATTGAATGAAGGTCAAACTTTATTCTTTGGTGGAATAGCGCGTATTGACTATGTTAGTGGTGGCAGACGTTCGTTAGTGTGTCATTTTTCAAACGAACTCAATATCCATAGAACTAAAACTGAAAATGCCAATGAATTGTGGAAAAATCAGTTAGGTGCACTATTGTCACCACCTCATAACCCTGATAATTTTGATTTACAAAATGTTAAAGCAGTACGATTAGAAACAGGTAAAGAGAAGCGAGATGTGATGATTTCAGGATTAGGTTTTATCACGATTGATGAAGGTGCCAAAGTTATAGTTCGAGTACCGAAAAATGTAGATGTTGTATTAAGAAATTCAATAATGTAAGGTGTGTTTAATATGAAATACGCAGTAATAGGCAATCCTATAGATCATTCTTTGTCACCCGTTATGCATAACGCTAACTTTGAGACTTTAAATGATGATTCAACATATGAAGCGATTAATATTCCTGAAGCACATTTTCATCTTATTAAAGAAATCATAGAAGACAAAGCGCTTTCTGGATTTAATGTTACAATACCTCATAAAGAACGTATTCTACCTTATTTAGATGAAATTGATGACCAATCTAAAACGGTTGGTGCTGTTAATACAGTGAAAATTGAAGGCGGAAAATGGATAGGCTACAATACAGATGGCATAGGCTATGTTACAGGTCTTAAACAGGCTTATCCGGATTTACAAAATGCTTATATACTCATTTTAGGTGCAGGCGGTGCCAGTAAAGGTATTGTAAATGAACTGAATAAACACGTTCGACCTAAATTAACCGTTGCTAACAGAACTATGAGTCGCTTTGATAACTGGGATTTGGATATAAATAA
The DNA here is from genome assembly GCF_001747895.1 of Staphylococcus equorum. Taxonomy (GTDB): domain Bacteria; phylum Bacillota; class Bacilli; order Staphylococcales; family Staphylococcaceae; genus Staphylococcus; species Staphylococcus equorum_A. The sequence continues at coordinate 164,792 of NZ_LNNB01000009.1, forward strand.
GATTAATTTATCAGACGCAGAAAAGTCATTGTCTGAATTCGACATTATTATTAATACTACACCTGCAGGTATGAATAAAAACAAAGATGTAGCTATAAGTCTCGATCAATTAGCTTCACATACATTAGTAAGTGATATTGTTTATATTCCTTTTAAAACGCCGATTTTAGAAATAGCAGAAGAAAAAGGCAATCCTATACACAATGGATTGGACATGTTTGTTTACCAAGGCGCAGAAAGTTTTGAGATTTGGACCGAACAAACACCAGACATTCAAGTAATGAAAGAAGCAGTACTAAAACATTTATAAAAGGAGCATATTATGCTAACAGGTAAACAAAAAAGATTTTTAAGAAGTAAAGCAAATAACGTAGATCCAACTTTCCAAATTGGGAAATCAGGTATTAATGATAATATGGTTAGTCAAATTAACGATATTTTAGAAAACAGAGAATTAATTAAAGTACATGTTTTACAAAATAACTATGAAGATAAAAATGATTTAGCACAAAGCTTAAGTGATGCGACAAGAAGTGATGTCGTACAAGTAATCGGGTCTATGATTGTATTGTACAAAGAATCTCAAGACAACAAACAAATTCAATTACCATAATGACTGAATCAATTGTATTATATGGTGGGCAGTTTAACCCGATTCATACAGCTCACATGGTTGTTGCAAGTGAAGTGAATAACGTAATAAAACCTGAGAAGTTCTATTTTATACCGAGCTATATGTCTCCATTAAAAGAGCATAATGATTTTTTAGACGCACAGTATAGAATAGATATGATTCAGTGTGCGATTAATGAACTTGGATTTGGAACAATTTTTCTTGATGAAATTGAACGTAAAGGGCAAAGCTACACTTATGATACAGTAGAGCATATTTTAAAGCAGCATCCTCGATCTAAGCTATACTTTGTTATAGGTACTGACCAATACAATCAACTTGAAAAGTGGTATAAAATTGATGAGTTAAAATCATTAATTACTTTTGTAATTGTTAACAGAGATAAATCAGCTCAAGAAGTAGAGCCTGGTATGTTAGCAATCAATATACCGCGTATTGATATTAGTTCAACATTAATCAGAGATAGAATTAAAAACGATGAAAATATTCAAGTTTTAGTTCCTCCTAGTGTAGAACAATATATCCGAGAGGAAGGATTATATGAAAATTGATCAAGCAGTTACTTTAGTTAAAGATAAATTACCTGAGAAAAGGTTTAACCATTCACTGAGAGTTGCTGAAACAGCTGTGAAATTAGCAGAAATCTATGATGGTGACAAAGATAAGGCTGAACTTGCAGGTATACTACATGATTACTGTAAATATGATGATTTAGGATCAATGTATCAAATTGTTACACAGAATGAATTAGATAGTAATTTACTGAGTTATGGCTCTGAAATTTTACATGGCCCAGTAGCAGCTATAATAATGAATCAACAGTTTAATGTCACTGATGAAGAAGTCTTGCTAGCGATTAAAAATCATACAACTGGACGCGCTCAAATGACGAAAACTGAGAAATTAATATTCATAGCTGATTATATAGAACCAGGTCGTCAGACCCCAGGCGTTGAAGAAATTAGAGATTTAGCATACAATCAAGGTAGCTTAGATAAAACCATTTATGAAATTTCTAAGCGAACAGTTTTATACTTAATTAATAAAGATATTAATGTTTATGATGCCACGATTGCATGCTTGAATTATTACAATTACAGTGACGAAAGAGTAAAGGATGATTAAATGAATTCAGATCAATTATTAAACATTGCTGTCGAAGCAACAGAGAATAAAAAAGCAGAAGATATTATTTCTTTAAAAATGAAAGGCATTAGTGACATGACTGATTATTTTGTAGTTTGTCATGGTAATAACGAAAAACAAGTCCAAGCTATAGCACGTTCGGTAAAAGATGCAGCAGGTGAAGCTGATATCGAAGTAAAACGAATGGAAGGTTTTAATGATGCCAGATGGGTCCTTATTGATCTATCTAATGTAGTGGTTCACGTATTCCATAAAGATGAACGTGATTACTATAATATTGAGAAATTATATCGTGATGCGCCTCTTGAGAGTTATAGACAGGTTGTTTATTAATTATGGTGCAATATGAAGAAATGAGCTTGTTCTATGATCAATTAACATTAGATCAACCCTATGAATCATGGTTAGAAATTGTAAACCATTTTGCAAAAAATAGGACGTCTATATTAGATATTGGTTGTGGTACAGGAAGTTTAACATCATTGCTAACAGACTTTGACCAAATCACAGGTATGGATTTGAGTGTTGATATGCTTTCGATAGCAACTCAGAAATCTAACAAAGTGAATTGGATAGAAGGTGATATGACTGAATTTGAGTTGAATCAAAAATTTGATGTAATTACGATTTTCTGTGATTCATTAAATTATTTACCTGAAAAAGATCATGTTTTCACCACATTTAGTCATGTTTTTAACCATTTAGAAACAGATGGTGTATTTATGTTTGATGTTCATACACCTTTTAAAATGAATACATTATTTAATAATCAAAGTTATATCGATGAATCTGAAAAAGTTTTTCTTGGTTGGGAAGCTGTGCAAGGCGAGGAACCACTGAGCGTTTGGCATGATATGTCATTCTTTATTAAACAAGATGATAATCAATATGCAAGGTTCGATGAATCACACTATCAACGGACTTACACAGAAGCAGAATATATTGAAATGCTTAATAATGTAGGGTTTAGCCGAATCACTACGTTTGTCGATTTTGATATTAAGAATAATAGCAATGAAGGTCATCGACTGTTTTTCATTGTCAAAAAATAAAAGTAAAATCACTCCTTTATACGTGTATAGTATAAAGGAGTGATTTTTTCTTGTTAGATCAGTGGAACAATATAAAAGAAATCATTTGTAAGTACAAAGCAGTTGCTATAGCAATTTTAATTTTCGTGGTCATTTTAATCACTTGGTTGCTGCAAAGTACTTTTACAAACGAAGATAATCATAATATAGTAAATTCGAATGATGATATTACCACAGCTACACAAACACAACTAGAGTCCAATGCAAAGCATATGAAAAATAGTAATGAACAACCAAAGCAGATTAAAACAGAAGACATTTTTGTGGACGTCAAAGGTGCAGTGAAGCATCCTGATATTTATAAAATGAAATCTTCTGATAGAATTAAACAACTTTTAGATCGAGCAATCGTGACTGATGATGCTGATTTGTCGAAAATAAATTTAGCTGAAAAGTTAGTAGATCAAAAGTTGATTTATATACCAAAGAAAGAGGAAACGATAAATTCAAATCAACAAACGACTGAAAATATTAATAATAGTATTAATAGAAGCACAAACTCAAACTCAACAAAAGTCATTGACAATAGCACTAATAAAGAAAAAATAAATATTAACAGTGCTACAGAAGAGGAACTGTTAACAGTTCCAGGCATAGGACCTTCAAAAGCTAAATCTATTATAGAATATAGAGAACAAAATGGTGCTTTTGAATCTATCGAACAATTAACAGAAGTTAAAGGCATTGGAGCAAAAACGCTTGAAAAATTAGGCTCATATTTTACAATATAGATTTTTTATTGCAATATAACTCAATACAAATTAACCTATAGTTACTTATAAAATAAATAATTACTATTAATGGAGGTATAACATCATGGATCGCATTAAATGGGAAGAATACTTTATGGCACAAAGTCATTTATTGGCGTTACGTTCCACTTGTCAACGATTATCTGTTGGCGCAACAATTGTTAAAGATAATAGAATCATCGCTGGTGGGTACAATGGCTCAGTTTCAGGAGAAGTTCATTGTATAGATGAGGATTGTTTATTAGAGGATGGCCATTGTATACGTACAATTCATGCTGAAATGAATGCATTACTACAATGTGCCAAACAAGGGGTGTCAACAGACGGAGCAACGATATATGTCACACATTTCCCTTGCTTAAATTGTACGAAATCAATTATCCAAGCTGGTATTCAAACAATTTATTACGCTGAAGACTATCACAACCATTCATATGCGTTAAAGCTTTTACACCAATCAGGTATCGATTATAAAAAAATACCATTTAATCAAGAACATGTAGCACAATACCTTACCAATAAATAAGCACTGATTTACTATGCAATTGCTTATTTAGTCGGTCTACTATGGCTACATGTTAAGTTATTATCGATATTTTTATGTGGTATCTTAATTTTTTTAGTGATACGCAAAAGGTTAAAGTGGTTTCAAATTTTATTTGTTTTAATCATACCATTCATTAGTTATATGATGTTTCAGAGTAATTTCGTAAGTGAGAATAAAGCACGTGCAGTGTACTTAAATCAAAATATTGAAGTAGATGCACAATTTGTGACAAAACCTATTCTGAAACATCAAAAGCTACATGGTAAAGCTAAAATAAATAATAAAAAATATAACTATTACTTTTTTGTTAATAAAAACATTAACAGTTATAAATACATACAGCTCTATCAAAAGACATGTCATGTGAAAGCAATATTTAAACCATTAAATCAGTCCCCATATAGCCCCGTTTCACTTTTTATTAATACAATTGACTTCGAAAGTTGCAAACTAAATAATTCGAGATATAACGCTATCTTAGATAAGCATAAACAATATATTTTCGAACGTTTAAGTCACACCAATATCAAGTATCCGGAGAAAGTTATTGCATTAATTAGTGGAGATACCTCGAAAATTGATAATAATGAATTATATAAATTCAAAGAAATTGGTATCTATCATTTATTAGCAGTAAGTGGCACACATATTGCAGCAATTATAGGTATTTTAATATACGTATTAAATATTTTTAAGTGTCCGTTAGCCTATATCAAAATGGTATTATTTATCTTTCTACCGATATATGCTATTTATACTGATTTAGCTCCTAGTGCTGTGAGATCAATTTTAGCAGCATTAATAATCATTTTAATTCCTAAAACTATTATAAAGAATTCAATGAACATTCTCGCACTTTTATTTATAATATTAACGATTATATATCCTGCTTATGCCTATAATATAGGCTTCCAATTTTCTTTTTTAATTACATTCTTCATACTTTTTTCATTACCCTCAATAGCTCAATCCTCACCGATAAAATCGCTTCTAATTATTACTATAATAGCTCAGTTAGGCTCATTTATGATTAGTGCTATTAATTTCAACCAGATTCAATGGCTTGGTTTTTTAGCAAATCTTATTTTTGTTCCTTTTTACACCATCGTACTATTTCCGCTAGTAATTTTCTTTTTTATTATAAGCCACTTTCCATTTGAAATAACGCCTTTAACTTATTTGCTTAATTTAATTTTAAAGCTACATGATTTTATTTTGGAAATGTTTATTTATTTAAGTTCATACAAATGGTATGTACCAGAGTTAAATGACTTACATATCACTTTAGGATTTGCCCTCTTATTAGCGTGTTTAATATTATTTGCACATAAATTTTATAGTTTATTTATTTGTTCATTTGTTTTATTGTATATAGTCGTTACGGTGTTGCCACTATCTAATGATTATAAATTGACAATGCTTGATGTTGGGCAGGGAGATGCCATTTTATTTGAGACAAATAAGCAAGAGAGTTTATTGATTGATACGGGGGGCAAGTTATTACAAGAAGGAGAGTCAAGCCAACATAATATATCAAAATTTCATATACTACCGACTTTGAAAAAACATGGTATTAAGAAAATAGATTATTTAATTGTTACTCATCCACATATAGATCATATGGGAGAACTTAATTTTTTGATTGAAAAATATCCTATCAAAAATATAATAATTAATAAAAGTAGTTACCATTTGAAAGAACTGAAATCATTAGTTAATATATGCAAAAGTTTTAACATAAAGCTATTAGACTTTAAATCAATACAAAGTTTTTCACTTAACAAAGCGAAAATTAAATTATTAGATGCCACAATTACAACATCAAATGATTTAAATGAACAATCAATTATTACATTAATTGAATATGATAAATTCAAGATTTTACTTATGGGAGATGCTTCAAAAAATAACGAGCAGTTATTGTTAAATAAGTATCACATTGAAAATATTGATATCTTAAAAGTAGGACACCATGGTAGTAAAACGAGTTCTAGTGCATCTTTTATAAATACACTTCACCCGAAAATAAGTTTGATTTCTGTTGGTCAAAATAATAGATATAAATTACCCAATGAAGAAATAGTGGAACGCTTAAAAAATATTAATTCTCAAGTTTTACAAACAAGTGAAAACGGAGAAATTTCTATTACATTAAATTCGAATTTTGGGCTTAGTGCTAATCTAAATCAATGATTTTATGTAGAGAGATAAAGCACTGCATGATATAATGATTAAATGTGTAATAGTGATGAAAGGGTGCTACATATGAGCAATAATATAATTACAATATACGGAGAAGTGCCTGAATTAATTGAAAAGAAATCTACAGAAGTAATAGAGAAATATTTAGATACTCCAAAAGATGATTTCAATTTTGTTAAATACAACCTATATGAAAGCGATTTAGCTCCAATTATAGAAGAAGCTTTAACGATGCCATTTTTCTCAGATAAAAAAGCAGTATTAGTACAAAATGCATATGTATTCACTGGTGAAAAAGCGCCTAAAGATGTAAATCATAATATAGATCAACTCATTGAATTTATAGAAAAATACGATGGCGAGAGTATGATTGTATTCGAAGTTTATCATTCTAAACTTGATGAACGAAAAAAATTAGTGAAGACTCTGAAGAAGCATGCTCAATTGAAAAAAATTGAACAAATGTCTGAAGATGAAATTAAAAATTGGGTTAAAAATGAATTACATGGAAATTATAAAGATATAAAACAAGATGCTTTAGATTTATTTATAGAATTAACAGGTATTAATTTCAATATAGTAAAGCAAGAAATTGAAAAATTGATTCTTTTTCTAGGAGATAGACCAACGATAAACAAACAAGATGTCCAACAAATTGTAAACAGGAGTCTTGAACAGAATGTGTTTTTACTGACAGAATACATCCAAAAAAATAATAAGGCTAAAGCAATACGATTAGTAAAAGATTTGATTGCAATGAAGGAAGAACCTATTAAATTATTAGCACTTATTACGAGTAATTATCGTTTGTTTTATCAAAGTAAAATATTGAGTCAAAAGGGTTATAGTGGACAACAAATTGCAAAAACAATAAGTGTACATCCTTATAGAGTGAAATTAGCATTGAATCAGGCAAGACATTATCAATTGGAAAGTTTATTGAATATTATTGATAATTGCGCAGAGACAGACTATAAATTAAAATCTTCTTATATGGATAAACATCTAATATTGGAATTATTTATTCTATCACTTTAATTTTAAATGCTTGTGCTAATATTATTTGAAAGTTAATACAAGTTTGAAAACCCATAATAATACAAAAAAGCCTGAAACCACAGTGGCTCAGACTTCTTTGTTATTCGTATATTCATTTGTTTACGCAAATAAAAAAAGTTCAAGCCTTAGCTTGAACTTTTTTATTATTTAGCAGCTGTCATAAGTGAAGATTTGATACGATCAGCTTTGTTTGAGTGGATTAAGTTGCGTTGAGCAGCTTTATCTACTTTTTTCAAAGCGAAGTTTACTAAGTCAGCTTTGTTGTCAGCATTTGATTCAATTGCTGTGTGTGCTCTTTTAACTGCTGTACGCATTTCATTTTTTTGTGAAATGTTACGCTCTTCAGCAGTACGGTTTGTATTAACACGTTTAATTGCAGATTTGATGTTTGGCATGTGTGTCACCTCCTAATAATGATTTCGCTATCAAAATGAATTTGATTACAACAAGAAATATTTTATCAAAACGAGCGCCTTTCTGCAATCATTTATTTATCGCAGGCGCATAGAATCGATGAAAATGGTACAATACTATTTGGAAAAGAAGAACATTCACTCTATAATGCAAAGTAGAATACAATATCAAGTATATCAATTATTTACGGAAAATAGTAAAAAATCGTAGTAAGTTTGCAATTACCTACTAAAAACGTTATTATATCAAAGAATGTCATACATATTTACGGGCTAGAATTATGAAAGTGAGAAGGATAATACATGGATAAACAAGACCGTTTCAATAAACGCGAAAATATTAGAAACTTTTCTATTATCGCACATATAGACCATGGTAAATCTACGTTAGCTGATAGGATTTTAGAAAACACGAAATCAGTTGAATCGAGAGATATGCACGCACAATTGCTAGATTCCATGGATTTAGAACAAGAACGTGGTATAACAATTAAATTAAATGCTGTTCGCTTAAAGTATGAAGCTAAAGATGGTGAAATATACACATTCCATCTTATTGACACACCTGGACACGTAGATTTTACATACGAAGTGTCTAGATCATTAGCCGCTTGTGAAGGAGCAATCTTAGTAGTTGATGCAGCGCAAGGGATTGAAGCACAAACTTTAGCTAACGTTTACTTAGCTCTAGATAACGAATTGGAGTTACTGCCTGTAATTAACAAGATAGATTTACCTGCAGCAGAGCCAGAACGTGTGAAGCAGGAATTAGAAGATGTCATCGGTATCGATAAAGAGGATGTTGTGCTAGCAAGTGCAAAATCTAATATTGGCATAGAAGATATACTCGAAAAAATTGTTGAAGTTGTTCCTCCACCGCAAGGCGACCCTGAAGCACCGTTGAAAGCACTTATCTTTGATTCTGAGTATGATCCTTATAGAGGCGTTATTTCATCTATAAGAGTTGTGGAAGGTACGGTTAAACCTGGAGACCGCATTAAAATGATGGCTACAGGTAAGGATTTCGAAGTTACTGAAGTTGGTATTAATACGCCAAAACAATTAGCTGTAGAAGAACTTACTGTCGGTGATGTAGGATACATTATAGCTAGTATTAAAAATGTTGACGACTCACGTGTTGGTGATACAATCACGCATGTAAAACGTCCTGCAGAACAAGCACTACAAGGTTATAAAAAAATGAACCCGATGGTATTCTGTGGTTTATTCCCTATAGATAACAAAGATTACAATGACTTGCGTGATGCATTAGAAAAATTACAATTAAATGATGCCTCATTAGAATTCGAACCTGAATCATCACAAGCATTAGGTTTTGGTTATCGTACCGGTTTCTTAGGTATGCTTCATATGGAAATTATTCAAGAACGTATTGAACGTGAATTCGGTATTGCACTTATTGCAACAGCACCGTCAGTAATCTATCAATGTATTATGAAAACAGGTGAAGAAGTTACTGTTGATAATCCAGCTAATATGCCTGAAAGAGATAAAATTGATACGATCTACGAACCATTTGTTAGAGCTACTATGATGGTACCTAATGATTATGTTGGTGCTGTAATGGAATTATGTCAGCGTAAACGTGGACAATTTGTAAATATGGAGTACATGGATGATATTCGTGTAAATATTATTTACGAAATTCCATTATCAGAAGTAGTTTTTGATTTCTTCGATCAACTTAAATCTAATACTAAAGGTTATGCTTCTTTTGATTATGAATTTATTGATAACAAAGAAAGTGACTTAGTAAAAATGGACATATTGCTAAATGGCGAAAAAGTAGATGCTTTAAGCTTTATAGTACATAAAGAATTCGCATATGACCGTGGTAAAATGTTAGTCGAAAAATTAAAAACACTTATTCCAAGACAACAATTTGAAGTTCCTGTTCAAGCAGCAGTTGGCCAAAAAATTGTTGCGCGTACAAATATTAAATCGATGGGTAAAAACGTATTGTCTAAATGTTACGGTGGAGATATCAGCCGTAAGAAAAAATTACTAGAAAAACAAAAAGCCGGAAAAGCTAAAATGAAATCTGTAGGTAACGTTGAGATTCCTCAAGATGCATTCCTAGCAGTTCTTAAGATGGATGAAGATTAATATAAATTAAACATTGGGGCCTTAAATCCATTCGATTTATGCCCCAGTTTTTTGTTGTGTGCTCACATCTTCAAAAAATGAAAGTAGGTGAACGCAATATGGAAGTGAAAAGTGCTTATATCCATATTCCTTTTTGCGTGAGGATTTGTACGTATTGTGATTTCAACAAGTACTTTATACAAAACCAACCAGTTGATACGTATTTAGATTGTTTAATCACTGAAATGCAACAAAGTGAAGTAAGAAAATTAGAAACAGTTTTTGTTGGCGGCGGTACGCCCACAGCACTTGATTATCAACAACTCGAAAAATTATTAGTAGCTATTACAGATACTTTTGAAATAAAAGGCGAATTTAGCTTTGAAGCAAATCCCGATGAATTAACAATTGAAAAAGTTCAATTACTTAAAAATTACGGTGTCAATAGGTTGTCTATGGGTGTTCAAACATTTAAACCAGAATTATTAGACATACTTGGTAGAACACACAAAACAGAAGATATTTATCAATCTGTTGCTAATGCTCGTCAAGTTGGCATTCCATCTATTAGTTTAGATTTAATGTATCATTTACCAAACCAGACTCTAGAAGATTTTCAAGATAGTCTAGAAAAGGCTTTGTCGATGGATATTGATCATATATCTAGTTATGGTTTGATATTAGAACCCAAAACAAAATTTTATAATATGTATAGAAAAGGACAATTGAAAGTTCCTAATGAAGATATTGGTGAAGAAATGTACGAATATCTATTAGAAAGAATGGAACAATCAGAGATGCATCAATATGAAATATCCAATTTCGGTAAAGTTGGACATGAATCCGAACACAATAAAGTGTATTGGAAAAATGAAGGCTATTATGGCTTTGGTGCTGGTGCAAGTGGTTATGTAAATGGAGAGCGTTATAATAATGTAAATCCAGTAAACCATTACATTAAAAAAGTACAAAACAATGAAAGACCCATATTAGATTCAACATTTCCTACTGAAACAGAACAAATGGAAGAAGAAATGTTTTTAGGATTACGGATGAATATAGGTGTGGATAAAGACAAGTTTTCACAGAAATTTGGAAAAACCTTAGAAGAAGTCTATGGTCAAACTATAGAAGACCTAATTCAACGTGAACTTTTAATTGATCAAAACGGTCATATCACGATGACTGAACGTGGAAAAGTGATTGGAAATATTGTCTTTGAAGCATTTTTATTAAATGTATAAAAAAATTTAAAATTGAATGCTTTAACATTGACTTACTTTGACCAATTTGATAAATTATAATTAGCACTTGGAACAAAAGAGTGCTAATGAGGTGAAAACATGATTAGCGATAGACAATTGAGCATACTTAATGCAATTGTTGAAGATTATGTTGATTTAGGTCATCCAATTGGTTCAAAAACACTGATTGAACGACACAAATTGAATTTTAGTCCTGCAACTATTCGAAACGAGATGAAACATCTCGAAGATCTTGAATTGATTGAGAAGACACATACTTCATCAGGGCGATCACCATCACAGTCAGGCATCAGATATTATGTGAATCAATTATTGCAACAAACATCTCATCAACAGCAAACAAAAATTCAACGTTTGAGTGATTTACTAGTTGATAATCATTATGACATTTCCTCAGCATTGAGCGAATTTGCAAATGAACTTTCAATTGCATCTCAATATACAACGTTGGTAATGCGTCCAAATCACAAAAAAGATATAATTAATAACATTCATTTGATTCGAGCAAATGCCTATTTGGTTATAATGGTAGTCGTGTTCACATCCGGTCATGTAGAACATCTGCATTTAGCATCTGAAGTTCCGTTATCTAATGATGAACTGACAAAAATTTCGAATTTTGTTACTGCTAAATATGATGAATGGAATCATCATCGTTTTGAAAATGAGTTAGATGCTTTTGTTAATTCTGAATTAGAGAAGCATTTTATCAAAGATATGCTAAGCACAATCGAGATTCATTTTGATAATCAAAGTAATGGCATTTTTATGGGCGGAAAGGTTAAACTAATTGATGCGTTGAATGAAACGAACGTGTCATCGATTCAACCTATTTTGCAATATATAGAATCGAATAAAATCACGCAATTACTTGATGATATGTCTAATTCGACAATAAACGTCAAAATTGGACATGAAATAGAATCAAGTTTGAGTGGCATTTCTATCGTCACAAGTCAATATCACATTGACGATAGATTAAAAGGCCAAATTGCGGTTATCGGACCAACAGCAATGAATTATCAGAACGTAATACGATTACTAAATACGATTTGGTAATTAAGTATTGTATTGGAGGGCGGAAAATGACAGAAAAAAATGAATCAGTATTTGATCAAGAAGCAAATGAAGATGTAACTGATAACGAGCAAAATACATCTTCTGTAAATACTGATGAAACTACAGAAGCATCACAAGATAATCTGCAGGAGGATGATTCACAAGAAACTACAGAAAATGTAGATCCTAAAGATGAAGAAATTCAACAATTAAAACAAGATGTTCAAGAAAATGAAGAAAAGTATTTAAGATTATACGCAGAGTTTGAAAATTATAAGCGTAGAATCCAAAAAGAAAATCAAACAATGAAAGCATATAAAGCGCAAGATGTACTTAATGATATTCTACCAACAATAGATAACATTGAACGTGCGCTACAAATTGAAGGCGAAAATGAACAATTCCAATCACTTAAAAAAGGTGTGGAAATGATTCATGAAAGTTTAATTAATGCATTAAAAGAAAATGGTTTAGAATTAATTGAAACAGAAGGTCATCAATTTGACCCGAACATTCATCAAGCTGTAGTTCAAGATGACAATCCTGATTTTGAATCAGGCGAAATCACTCAAGAGCTACAAAAAGGTTATAAACTAAAAGAACGTGTATTAAGACCTTCAATGGTTAAAGTAAATCAATAGGTTTTAGTATTGATGAAAACACCAATTTATATAAACAAACAGGAGGAAATTATTTATGAGTAAAGTAATAGGTATTGACTTAGGTACAACAAATTCATGTGTTTCAATTTTAGAAGGCGATGAGCCAAAAGTAATCCAAAACCCTGAAGGTGCAAGAACTACACCATCAGTAGTTGCATTTAAAAATGATGAAACTCAAGTAGGTGAAGTTGCTAAACGTCAAGCAATCACAAACCCTAATACAATTCAATCAATTAAACGTCATATGGGTACGAATTACAAAGTTGATGTTGAAGGTAAATCATACACACCTCAAGAAATCTCAGCAATGGTATTACAAAACCTTAAAGGTACAGCTGAAGATTACCTTGGTGAAAAAGTAGAAAAAGCAGTTATTACTGTTCCTGCATATTTCAACGACAGTGAACGTCAAGCAACTAAAGATGCTGGTAAAATCGCTGGTTTAGAAGTAGAACGTATTATTAACGAACCAACTGCAGCAGCTTTAGCTTATGGTTTAGACAAAACAGAAAAAGAAGAAAAAGTATTAGTTTTTGACTTAGGTGGCGGTACTTTTGACGTTTCAATCCTTGAATTAGGTGACGGCGTATTCGAAGTACTTTCTACTGCAGGTGACAACAAACTAGGCGGAGATGACTTTGATGAAGTAATCATTAACTATTTAGTTTCTGAATTCAAAAAAGAAAACGGCGTAGATTTATCAAAAGATAAAATGGCTTTACAACGTCTTAAAGACGCTGCTGAAAAAGCTAAAAAAGATTTATCTGGCGTTTCTCAAACTCAAATTTCACTACCATTTATTTCAGCTGGAGAAAATGGCCCATTACACTTAGAAATTAATTTAACTCGTGCTAAATTTGAAGAATTAGCTGACGATTTAATCAGAAGAACAATGGTACCAACTCGCCAAGCAATGAGCGATGCAGGCTTATCAAGTTCAGAAATTGATGAAGTTATCTTAGTTGGTGGTTCAACAAGAATCCCAGCAGTTCAAGAAGCTGTTAAAAAAGAAGTAGGTAAAGAACCTAATAAAGGCGTTAACCCTGATGAAGTTGTTGCTATGGGTGCAGCGATTCAAGGTGGCGTAATCACTGGTGATGTTAAAGACGTAGTATTATTAGACGTTACACCATTATCATTAGGTATTGAAATCATGGGCGGACGTATGAATACACTTATCGAAAGAAATACGACAATCCCAACATCTAAATCACAAGTCTACTCAACAGCAGCAGACAACCAACCAGCAGTTGATATTCACGTGTTACAAGGTGAACGTCCAATGGCATCAGACAATAAAACACTTGGTAGATTCCAATTAACTGATATTCCAGCAGCTCCACGTGGCGTACCTCAAATCGAAGTTACTTTCGACATCGATAAAAATGGTATTGTAAACGTTACTGCTAAGGACTTGGGAACAAATAAAGAGCAAAATATCACAATCCAATCTAGCTCTTCACTATCAGATGATGAAATCGATCGTATGGTTAAAGACGCTGAAGAAAATGCTGACGCTGACCAAAAACGACGCGAAGAAAGTGATACAAGAAACGAAGCAGACAGCTTAGTATTCCAAGTTGAAAAAACAATCACTGATTTAGGTGAAAACATCAGCGAAGAAGATAAACAAAATGCTGAAGATAAAAAAGAAGCATTAAAATCAGCACTTGAAGGCGAAGATATTGAAGATATCAAAGCTAAAAAAGAAGAATTAGAAAAAGTAGTTCAAGACTTATCAACAAAAGTATACGAACAAGCTGCTCAAGCTCAACAACAAGCACAAGGTGAAGAAGCAAATGCTTCTCAAGATAGTGATGTTGAAGATGCTGATTTCAAAGAAGTAAAAGATGACGACAACCAAGACAACCAAAAATAAGTATAGTCATTGACTAATTAATTGTTATTAATAGAAAAATATGACACAATTGCTTAGCCAAATTAAGTCAAAGTCAATTGAACATTGGCTTTGACTTTTTCCTTTTTTAAAAATGATTCAATAAAACAGTAAAAGGAGAGATATTAGTGGCCAAAAAAGATTATTATGAAGTCTTAGGTGTCAGCAAAGGCGCTTCTAAAGATGAAATTAAAAAGGCTTATCGTAAATTATCAAAGAAGTATCACCCGGATATTAATCAAGAAGAAGGTTCTGATGAGAAGTTTAAAGAAATCTCTGAAGCCTATGAAACATTAAGCGATGAAAATAAACGCGCAAATTATGACCAATTTGGACATGATGGTCCTCAAGGTGGCTTTGGCGGCCAAGGATTCGGTGGCCAAGACTTTAGTGGATTTGGTGGCGGCGGTTTCGAAGATATATTCAGTTCATTCTTTGGTGGCGGCCGTCAACAACGTGATCCTAACGCCCCAAGAAAAGGCGATGACTTACAATATACAATGACAGTTACGTTTGATGAAGCTGTTTTCGGTAGTGAAAAAGAAATTTCAATTCGTAAAGATGTGTCTTGTCACACTTGTGATGGTGCAGGCGCTAAGCCAGGTACTAAAAAGAAAACTTGCGAATACTGTAGTGGTGCTGGACATGTGTCTGTAGAACAAAATACAATACTTGGCAGAGTTAGAACTGAAAAAGTTTGTCCAGTATGTAGTGGTTCTGGACAAGAGTTTGAAGAACCATGTCCAACATGTAAGGGTAAAGGTACTGAGAACAAAAATGTTAAAATCAGTGTCACAATACCTGAAGGTGTAGATAATGAACAACAAATTAGATTAGCTGGTGAAGGTGCTCCTGGAGAAAATGGCGGACCTCAAGGTGATTTGTATATTGTATTTAGAGTTAAACCTTCAGAAAAATTTGAAAGAGATGGCGATGATATTTATTATTCACTTGATATCAGTATCGCTCAAGCATCACTAGGTGACGAGGTTAAAGTGCCGACGCTTAACAGCAGCGTGATGTTAACAATTCCAGCAGGTACGCAAACTGGAAAACAATTCCGTCTAAAAGAAAAAGGAATTAAGAATGTTCATGGCTACGGCTATGGCGACTTATTTATCAATATAAATGTCGTAACACCAAGTAAAATGAGTGATCGACAAAAAGAATTATTAAGAGAATTTGCCGAAATTGATGGCGAAGAAATTTCTGAACAAGCATCAAATTTTAGAGACAAAGCTAAAAGATTCTTTAAAGGAGATTAGAATATGAATTGGACCGAGATATCAATCATTGCTAATCATGAAGTAACGCCTATAATTACTAATATATTGGAAAATTTTGGTTCAAATGGTGTTGTTATAGAGGACTCTCATGACTTAAATCACGACTTTGAGGATAAATATGGCGAGCTATATGCGCTTAATGCTAGTGATTACCCTAAACAAGGGGTCAGGCTAAAAGCGTATTTCAATGAACTGAAATATACTGAAACGTTTAGAAAAGCGCTTTTAAATGAAATTTCGCAAGTAGAATCTTTAGATAACTCTATTTTTAACTACGAAGAACAAATGCTTCAAGAACAAGATTGGGAAAATGAATGGAAAAATTATTTTCATCCATTTCGTGCATCAAAACAATTTACGATAGTCCCTAGTTGGGAAACATATCAAAAAGAAGATGATAGTGAATTGTGCATAGAATTGGATCCAGGTATGGCATTTGGTACAGGCGACCATCCTACAACGAGCATGTGTTTAAAAGCAATTGAAACTTATGTGAAGCCGAGTGATTCAGTTATAGATGTTGGTACAGGTTCAGGAATATTAAGTATTGCTGCACATCTTTTAGGTGTTAAACGTATTAAAGCATTAGACGTTGATGAAATGGCAGTGAAAGTTGCTAAAGAAAATTTCATGAAAAATAATTGTGCTAAGGCAATTGAAGCTGTTCCTGGTAATTTACTAACAGAAGAAACTGAAAAATTTGATGTTGTTGTCGCCAATATTTTAGCTCATATTATTGAAGAAATGATCGAAGATGCTTATAACGTTTTAAATAAAGATGGTTATTTTATAACTTCTGGTATTATAGAAGAAAAACATGAATCTATTATAAATCATATGAAGCGTAGTGGTTTTGAAATTGTTTCTATTAATCACGATAACAGTTGGGTTTGTATCGTTGGACAGAAAGTGAGCGAATAACGATGCAAAGATACTTTATTGACCAAAACGCTGATGTAAATCAGCGTTTTTTCATTACTGATAAAGGTGACATACACCATATATCCAATGTGATGCGTCATCAGACTGGCGATAAAATAATTATTACATTTGTGGATCAGAACGTATATAAGTGCCAGATTATCGATATAGCTACTGAAGGTATTGAACTTTCGTTAGTAGAAAAAATTGATATTGATACTGAATTACCTCAACATATTACGATTTGTAGTGGTTTAATTAAAGCTGATAAATATGAATGGATGCTCCAAAAATCGACAGAATTAGGTGCTAATCATTTCATAGCTGCTGGTATGAAACGTTCAGTGGTTAAATTAAATGATAGTAAGATTGATAAAAAATTAGAGCGCTGGCAAAAGATTATTAAAGAAGCAGCTGAGCAAAGCTACCGTTTAGCTATACCGTCCATAACTTATGAACCAAGTTTAAAAGTAGTTTATAATCATATCGATGAATACGATTATGTACTCATCGCTTATGAAGATGCTGCTAAAACAGGTGAAACGCACAATTTTAAGTCTGTAGTTCGTGAAATGAAATCTGGTGCTCGTGTGTTAGTTATATTTGGGCCAGAAGGTGGCTTATCAGAAGAAGAAGTAGCATTATTCGATGGTAAGGCGTATCAAATTGGTCTAGGTCCTAGAATTTTAAGAGCAGAAACTGCACCACTTTACGTATTAAGTGCTGTAAGTTTTGAAAAAGATTTATTAGATTAATGTTAAAATAATCATGTGTTAAGTAATACAATGTATACATTTTAGTACAAATTTTTGCTTTAAATTAAAAAATTGTAAATTTTACTAATTGACCGCTTTAATCAGATATATTATACTGATTAATACATGGTCATAACCATGAAATGATAATAAAGTTTCGTTGATATTTGGAGGGAGGGAAATACACATGTCTAAAACAACAGTTAAGAGTAATGAATCACTTGAAGATGCGTTACGTCGTTTCAAACGTACAGTTTCTAAAAGCGGTACAATTCAAGAAGTTCGTAAGCGTGAATATTACGAAAAACCTAGTGTTAAACGTAAGAAAAAATCAGAAGCTGCGCGTAAACGTAAATAGTATTTACTAACGGTAGCTTGCACGTAAACGAATATTCTAATAATTAATTGTGTCGTTGACTCCCTCAACACCAACATTAATTATAAATAGTAATAGTCTTAGTTGTTCAACAGCTAAGACTATTATTTTTTTATAAATTCAGGTTCATGATTTGAAAAAATTAATATAATTAACATTTATGCTATAAACGCTATAATCATACATTCATTTCATGTATAATCAAGTTGAGAGCGAGGTGATAGAGTGATTCCTTCGAGTAGTATACATACAATATTTTCAGTCAACTTTGTTGAACAAGGAAATTGGATTGATAATGTTGCAAGCGTTATCGTCAGTCCGTTTGGAGCTTTAATTTTAACTTGTATTATCTTCCTAGGATTTTTATATCAATTATACTCTAATAAGATAAATATTGTGGGTATCGTTGCCACATTAGCTTTATTGATACTCTTTTTAGGGTTTTTTGTAAAAGGCGATGTCAACTTGTACTCAATCATCTTATTTGGAATCGGTGTCATATTGGTAATAATAGAACTTTTTGTTGTTGGTGCGATTATCGGTATTATCGGTATGGGGCTAATAACTTTTAGTATTATTACTTTAGGTGACAATTTAATTTATATGATTGCTAGTGTAGTTGTAGCATTGATATTATCAATCATAGAGTGGGTGGTACTAGTGAAAATTTTCAAACGTAAGATACCGTTTTTAGATAAAGTAGTTTTGAAGGATTCTACAAATGCAGAGGCAGGCTACACTTCACATGAAGATCGCTCTCATTTAGTTGGGCTTACTGCTACTACATTAACAGATTTAAGACCAGCAGGAATCATTACACTCAACAATGAACGTATCGACGCAGTTTCTGATGGATCATTTATTTTGCGAAATAAAGCAGTAACCATTTTAGAAGTTGAAGGCACGAGAGTTGTTGTTAGAGAAAACGAATCATAAAGGAGAGAAAGTATGATCGGATTAGTTGTTATCGTCGTCATAGTAGTAATAGCTTTATTATTACTATTTTCATTTGTTCCAGTCGGATTATGGATTTCAGCAATAGCTGCAGGCGTTAAAGTAGGTATTGGAACATTAGTTGGTATGAGACTTCGTAGAGTTTCACCACGAAAAGTTATTTCACCATTAATTAAGGCACACAAAGCTGGTTTGAATTTAACAACAAACCAACTTGAATCACATTACTTAGCAGGAGGAAACGTCGACCGTGTTGTTGATGCTAACATTGCAGCACAAAGAGCGGACATCAACTTACCATTTGAACGTGGAGCAGCTATTGATTTAGCTGGCCGTGATGTATTAGAAGCTGTTCAAATGTCAGTTAACCCTAAAGTAATAGAAACACCATTTATCGCAGGTGTAGCGATGAACGGTATCGAAGTAAAAGCTAAAGCGCGTATTACTGTTCGTGCTAACATCGCTCGTTTAGTAGGTGGTGCTGGTGAAGAAACAATTATTGCACGTGTCGGTGAAGGTATCGTATCAACAATTGGTTCTAGTGAGCACCATACACAAGTTTTAGAAAACCCAGACAATATTTCTAAAACAGTACTTAGTAAAGGTTTAGATTCTGGTACAGCATTTGAAATCTTATCAATCGATATTGCTGACGTTGATATCAGCAAAAACATTGGTGCAGACTTACAAACTGAACAAGCACTTGCTGACAAAAACATTGCACAAGCTAAAGCAGAAGAACGTAGAGCAATGGCTGTAGCTCAAGAGCAAGAAATGAAAGCTAAAGTTCAAGAAATGCGTTCTAAAGTTGTTGAAGCAGAAGCAGAAGTACCACTTGCTATGGCAGAAGCGTTACGTTCTGGCAACTTAGGCGTTAAGGATTATTATAACCTTAAAAATGTTGAAGCTGATACTGGCATGAGAAACTCAATCAACGAACGTACGAACCCAAAAGATGATGAATCACCGGAAAATTAATTAGGGGTGATTAAATGAATATAGCTATTATTATCTTTGTAATATCTGTGATTGTTACAATAGTCACTGCTATTAGCGATAATAGCCATAAAGATAGAAAAAACCAAAAACCACCAATAAACAATCAACCTAATCGAAATGATCAGCCACCTAAAAGAGGCGGTTTCCTTGATGAAATTGGTAAAGCATTCAAAGAAATCGAACAACAAATGAATGAAGGACCAACGAGGAAAGATATTGAACAACAACCGCAAAAGCGTGCAGAACCTGCAAGACCAGTTGAAACTAGAGCTGAAAAAATGGAAACGCCAAATCCTCAACAAACGACTCGAACAATGCGTACAGACAACGAGACTGAAGCAGAAAAGTTAAAACGTTCGCAAGAGCAAAAAGAGGATAAACTGCAAAAAGAACTTGAAGCAGATTTAATGGGCGAATTACAAGATGTGCGTACAGAAATTGATCGTGAAAACGAGAAAAAACTGAAGAGAACTGAAAGAAGAGCACGTGCTATTATTTCAGATAAATATTTATCTGAGAGAACAAAACGTTTCCGTTTAAAACAGTTAATGGATGCACAGGCAATTCAGAGTCCAGTTACTAATGAAAAATATAGGTTTGCAGAAGATGAAGTTGTAAATGGTATTATTTGGTCGGAAATATTAGAAAGACCCAAAAGATTATAGCGCAGTATAGTCTATAAATTAAACGCCTTATGGAGTCGATATATGATGACTTTGTAAGGCGTTTTTGTGTATTTGCAATAATTTCAATGAAAAAATAACCATAATAAATTAAACTAATAGCTCACGACTAATAAGAATGTAAACATCATGTAAAATTTGATAAATGAGCCTCTATTTAATACTCTTTGAAATAATATATAGTTAATTCGTGATATAATGATGGTGTAATCATCATTATATGATTGAATTGTTAAATGCTTAAAATAATTTAATGAACGATAATAATTTTTGTAAGTTAAAATCTAATAGGATAAAATAAGATGAAACGAATATATTTGTAAAGGAGCACCTATATGCCTGGAATTATTCAAATAGATGACATCAATGAAGCTCAAGCGCTCATTGGTAATAACGATGAACACCTTAAATTAATTGAGGAAGGGTTTGATGTCATTGTACATGCTCGAGGTCAAGAAATCTCTGTAAAAGGAGAGCAAGTAGAGCATGTTAAAAAAGCAGAATCAGTACTCATTAACCTTTTGAAAGTCATTCAACAAGGTATTTCAATCTCTTCAAAAGATGTTGAAGCAGCAGTGAAAATGGCAAATAATGGTACGATTCAATACTTATTAGATTTATATGAAGAAGAAATAACTAAAGATGCATACGGAAAGACCATCCGTGCAAAAACCATGGGTCAACGTATGTATGTAAATGCTATGTATCATAATGATTTAGTATTTGGTGTAGGACCAGCTGGTACAGGAAAAACCTTCTTAGCTGTTGTGTACGCTGCGAAACAGTTAAGAAAAGGAAATGTTAAACGAATTGTGCTAACAAGACCTGCAGTGGAAGCAGGAGAGTCACTAGGCTTCTTGCCAGGAGACCTAAAGGAAAAGGTTGATCCATACTTAAGACCTCTATATGACGGTTTAAATACTGTTTTAGGAAGAGAACAAACGGCGCGCTTTATAGAAAGAGGCATCATAGAAATTGCGCCCCTAGCTTATATGCGCGGTAGAACATTAGATGATGCTTTTGTTATTTTAGATGAGGCACAAAATACAACACAAGCACAAATGAAAATGTTCTTAACTCGACTAGGTTTTGATTCGAAAATGGTAGTTACTGGAGACCAAACTCAAGTAGACTTACCTAAAGGAGTTAAAAGTGGTCTAAAAGAAGCAGTTAAAAAATTAAAAGAAGTTAAAGGCTTAAGCGTACATTATCTTGATCAAAGTGATGTTGTACGTCACCCATTAGTAAGTAAAATTATTGACCGTTACGAAGGAGAAGAGTAAATGTTTACAATAGACTTTAGTGATCACACTGAAATAGTTAAAAGTGAATGGTTAACTCAGATTGATAAACTCCTCACTTTTGCAAAAGAGCAAGAACAAATTGATAGCGATGCCGAGTTATCTGTAACTTTTGTAGATAAAACCGAAATTCAAGAAATTAATAAAATGTATCGTGATAAAGATAAAGTAACAGATGTTATATCATTTGCTTTAGAAGAAGATGAACCAGAAATTATTGGACTTGATATGCCAAGAGTATTAGGCGACATTATTATTTGTACTGACGTAGCTCAGGAACAAGCTGATTCTTACGGTCATTCTTTTGAAAGAGAATTAGGCTTTCTTGCACTCCATGGTTTCTTACATCTATTAGGTTATGATCATATAGATGAAGAGGACGAAAAAGAAATGTTTGGGCGACAAGATCAAATTCTAAATGCTTATGGTTTAACAAGAGATTAGAGGTAGACATGAAACGTTTTAAATACGCTTTTCAAGGTATGTTAGTACTATTAAATAAAGACAGCAAATTTTTAATGCATCTTTTATTAGGGCTTGCCACTGTTATTTGTGGTATTGCTTTTGGTATTAGTCAATTAGAATGGCTTTTTATTATTATAGCGATAGGTGTTGTACTTGCTTTCGAAGCTATCAATACAGCAGTAGAATATGTGGTTGATTTAGTTACAGGTGATTATCATATATTAGCAAAAAAGGCTAAAGATATTGCTGCTTTTAGTGTTGTGCTAGCTTCTATTACTGCACTTGCTATTGGTCTCGTTGTTTTTTTACCATATGTGTTCTAAATTGTAGTGCAATTTTATAGAATTTGTTTATACTTAAAGAACAGAGTAATTAAACATTAAATCGATAATTAAGTGGATTTTTTTAATAACCCTTAATATTGAATAGGAGCGTGTTAGCTATGGCTTATCAATCACACTATTTTACAGAAGTAAGAAATGCTCAAGCCAATTCATATTCACCATATAGTAATTTTAAAGTTGGTGCATATTTAAGAACGAAAGACGGTAAAGTTTATCATGGAGCAAATGTTGAAAACGCAGCATACTCAATGGCAATTTGTGCAGAGAGATCAAGTTTGGTTGCTGCAATATCAGATGGTTATAGACCAGGTGATTTTGAATCAATTACAGTTACTGTTGATGCAGATGCGCCATCTTCACCATGTGGTGAATGTCGTCAGGTGTTAAAAGAACTATGCGATGACGATATGCCAGTATATATGACTAATCATAAAGGCGATATGATAGAATCAACCGTAAATGACTTATTACCATTAGGATTTTCTGGAAAGGATTTAAATTAATGACAGGACATAAATCAGGATTTATATCAATTATAGGTAGACCCAATGTTGGGAAATCTACGTTTGTTAATCGTGTAATTGGACATAAGATAGCTATTATGTCTGATAAAGCACAAACTACAAGAAACAAAATTCAAGGCGTTATGACACAAGAAGATGCTCAAATTATTTTCTTAGATACACCTGGTATTCATAAACCGAAACATAAATTAGGCGACTACATGATGCGTGTCGCTACAAACACGTTATCTGAAATAGATGCTATTATGTTCATGGTAAATGTAAATGAAGACATAGGTCGTGGTGATGAGTATATTATGGATATGCTTAAAACGATTAAAACACCTGTCTTTTTAGTATTAAATAAAATTGATTTAGTACACCCAGATGAACTTATGCCAAGAATTGAAAAATACAAAAAATATATGGATTTCACTGAAATTGTACCAATTTCAGCACTGGAAGGCTTAAATGTAGATCATTTTATAAATGTAATAAAATCTTATCTACCAGAAGGACCTAAGTACTATCCAGATGATCAAATCTCTGATCATCCAGAACAATTTGTTGTAGGCGAGTTAATTCGTGAAAAGATTTTACATTTAACAAGTGAAGAAATCCCTCATGCCATTGGTGTAAACGTAGATCGCATGGTTAAAGAAGATGAAGACAGAGTTAGAATTGAAGCAACAATATTTGTTGAACGAGATTCACAAAAAGGTATTGTTATTGGTAAAGGCGGTAAAAAACTTAAAGAAGTTGGTAAACGTGCACGCCAAGATATCGAAATGTTACTAGGATCTAAAGTTTATTTAGAACTTTGGGTAAAAGTCCAAAAAGATTGGCGAAATAAAGTTAACTTCATCCGTCAAATGGGTTATTTAGAAGATCGAGATTAATTTGGGAGTCGGTGAGCTAATGTGTTAATCAAACAAAAAGGTATTATTATTAAAACGGTTGATTATGGCGAATCCGATAAAATTATCACAATTTTAAATGAGCATGGTGCAAAAGTACCACTAATGGTGCGAAGAGCTAAAAAAAGCAAAAGTGGTTTACAAGCTAATACACAGTTATTTGTGTATGGCTTATTTATTTATTCTAAATGGAAGGGTATGGGAACACTGAGTTCTGTCGATGTAATAGACCAAAATTACAACCTTCGTTTAGATATTTATGAAAGTAGCTTTGCGAGTTTAAGTGCAGAAACAATTGACCGCTCGATTGAAAGTGATGAAATTTCTCAATATAGCTATGATTTATTACATTTTGTATTGTCGAAAATTAAAGATGGTGTATCTGCCCAACTCATGTCAGTCGTTGTTTTATTAAAATGTATGACAAAATTTGGCTTCAATGCTATTTTTGACAAGTGTGTAGTTACTGATAGTAATGATCAATCTCGTTTAATTGGTTATAGTTTTAAATTTGATGGTGCTATTTCTGCGAATGTGCGACATCAAGATCCACATGCACTTATTTTAATGAATAAAACACTTTATCTATTGGATATATTGCAAAAATTGCCGATTGGTCAAATGAGTTCTTTGAGTATTCATGATGATGTAGTAGATGAAATGTCAGAGTTAATGATTATGCTCTATAGCGAATATGCAGGTATGTTTTTTAAAAGTCAAAAGTTAATTAACCAACTACATAGATTAGATAGTAATCTGTAATTATCTATGTATTAGGAAAACGTAAATTTTAAAAAGAGTGCACCTTGGATTTTATACAAGGTGCACTCTTTATATATTGATAATATGAATTATTTCAGTTTGTTGAATACATGAAAAATGATGAATTCTATTGAATTAAAATAGAATTCATCATTTTATTATTTATCTGCTAAATCACAGCAGTGTATTTTATTAAAAAATTAGAATTTTACTTTTTCAGTTAAGAAAGCTTCTAATTCTGAAATTGGCATACGTACTTGTTCCATTGAATCACGGTCACGTACTGTAACTTGTTGATCTTCTAATGAATCAAAGTCAAAAGTTATACAGTAAGGTGTGCCGATTTCATCTTGACGACGGTAGCGTTTACCAATAGATTGTGATTCATCGAAATCTATTGCAAAGTTAGTGCTTAGCTCTTCAAATATTTTGATAGCGTCGCCAGATAATTTTTTGCTTAATGGTAAGATAGCGGCTTTATATGGTGCTAGAGCAGGGTGGAAGTGTAATACAGTTCTAGAATCTTTACTTCCTTCAACGCCTTCCTCACTATATGCATCACATAAGAAAGCTAATGTAACACGATCAGCACCTAATGAAGGTTCGATACAATATGGAATATATTTTTCGCCTGATTCTTGATCGTGATATTGGAAATCTTCACCTGAATGTTCACTGTGTTGTTTCAAGTCGAAGTCTGTACGACTTGCGATTCCCCATAATTCACCCCAACCGAATGGGAAACGATATTCAATATCTGTTGTAGCATTAGAATAGTGAGATAATTCATCAGCGTCATGATCACGTAAACGTGTAGCTTCTTCGCTTAAATTTAAGTCTTTTAACCATTGACTTGCAAATGTTTTCCAGTAGTTATACCATTCAATTTCTTCACCAGGTTTACAGAAGAATTCTAATTCCATTTGTTCGAATTCACGTGTTCTGAATATGAAGTTACCAGGTGTAATTTCATTACGGAATGATTTACCAACTTGGCCAATACCAAATGGTAATTTTTTACGCATTGTACGTTGTACATTTTTATAGTTTACGAAAATACCTTGTGCAGTTTCTGGACGTAAGAAAATTTCATTTGTTGAACTTTCAGTTACGCCTTGGAACGTTTTAAACATTAAGTTGAATTGACGAATATCAGTCCAATTGGCTGTACCACTTACAGAACAAACAATACCTTCTTCATCGATAATACGTTTCATTTCGTCGAAACTTAAGCCATCAGCTACAAAGTTTTCATCGCCTTTAACATTTGCCATATGATCTTCGATAATTTTGTCAGCACGATAACGAATCTTGCTGTCTTTGTTATCGATCATAGGATCGTTAAAGTTACCTAAGTGACCTGAAGCTTCCCAAGTTTTTGGGTTCATTAAAATAGCTGCATCAATACCAACGTTATATGGTGATTGAGTGATAAATTTTTGCCACCAAGCTTTTTTAATATTATTTTTTAATTCTACTCCTAGTGGACCGTAATCCCATGTATTTGATAAACCACCATAAATATCACTACCAGGGAATACAAAACCTCTATGTTTTGCTAATGAGACAATTGTTTCCATATCTTTTGTCATAAAAAAACACTCCTTTTTAACATAAAAACGCCCCAAGACAAAGAAAAAGCCAAAAAAACTTAATCATTGTCTTGGGACGAGTTAATCATTTTTAATCACATATAAAATATACATGTTTATTTAAATTATTCTTGATAACCCGCGGTTCCACCCAACTTAGTGTGTACACTCGCTTTTATCTATCATTTAATTGTGGCCAATGAGTCTTGTTAGGCTTTCACTGTCCCCAACTCGCTTTAATTTTAATATTAATGTATTGTGCGTTTATTAGCAAGTAATTATATGTATTTGTAGCAATTAAAAATTCCATGTATAATTAAGAAGAATGAGTGAAGGGGTGAAGTACAATAGAACTAAGTAAAAGACAACAGCAAATAGTTGAAATTGTCAAAAACAACGGTCCTATAACTGGTGAGCATATAGCAGAAAGACTTAGTTTGACACGTGCAACATTAAGACCTGACTTAGCCATTTTAACAATGTCCGGTATTTTAGAAGCTAGACCACGTGTAGGTTATTATTATTCTGGTAAGCCAAAGAATAAATTACTAGCTGATCAATTAAAACAATATATAGTGAAAGATTATGCATCACATCCTGTTGTGGTTAAAAATGAGATGTCAGTTTATGATGCAATATGTACAATATTTTTAGAAGATGTCAGTACGTTATTCGTAATCAATAGTAATGGAGATTTTATTGGTGTTTGTTCGCGTAAGGATTTACTACGAGCATCTATGATTGGTGAAGATATACACACAATGCCTGTAAATATTATTATGACACGCATGCCGAACTTAAGCTTTATTCTTGAAGATGAAAGAGTCGTTTTTGCAGCCAATTTAATGATTGAAAAAGAAATTGATTCACTACCCATCGTAATCAAAAAAGAAAATGGCAAATATGAAGTCAAAGGACGTATATCAAAAACTACAATTACAAAAATCTTTGTATCATTATTAAACGAATAGGTGGTATTTAACTTATGGAAAATATAAAAATTATAGTCGCATCGGACTCGGTAGGAGAAACAGCTGAACTTGTGGCAAGAGCATGTATTTCACAATTTAATCCAAATCAATGCGATAGTGAAATTAATAGATATCCGTATATTGAAACTTTAGAAAATGTAGATGAAGTTATCCAAGTAGCTAAAGATACAGAAGCTATTGTTGTCTATACACTAGTTAAACCGGAAATAAGAAAATATATGGAATCAAAAATCAAAGAGGATGCAATAAAATCCGTAGATATTATGGGTCCGCTAATGAATATCCTCTTAGACAAAATTGATGAACAGCCTTATTTTGAACCAGGGCTAGTACATCAATTAGATGAGGCCTATTTCAAAAAAATTGATGCAATTGAATTTGCTGTAAAATACGATGATGGCAAAGATCCTAAGGGACTAACAAAAGCAGATATCGTGCTACTCGGAATCTCTAGAACTTCAAAAACCCCACTATCACAATATCTTGCACACAAAAGTTATAAGGTGATGAATATACCTATTGTCCCAGAAGTAACACCACCGGATGATTTGTTTAACGTTGATCCATCAAAATGCATTGCTTTAAAAATAAGTGAAGAAAAATTAAACCGTATTCGTAAAGAACGTTTAAAACAACTCGGTTTAGGTGACAGTGCAAGATATGCGACTGAGCAGCGTATTGAAGAAGAATTAAATTACTTTCATGAACTCGTGGATAAGATAGGTTGTCCAGTTATTGATGTTTCTGATAAAGCGATAGAAGAAACTGCAAATGATATTATTAGCATTATTGAGCAAAATAGTTTCAAAAACCAATGAAAAAAGCTATAATATTGTAATTAATGTCTAATAGGTGATTAAGTTGCGAATAGAACAATCAACAATAAATGAAATAAAAGATAAGACTGACATACTCGACTTAGTAAGCGAGTATGTCAAATTAGAAAAAAGGGGACGCAATTATATTGGTTTGTGTCCTTTTCATGATGAAAAAACACCGTCATTTACAGTGTCAGAAGACAAACAAATTTGTCATTGCTTTGGTTGTAAAAAAGGTGGCAATGTTTTTCAATTTACTCAAGAAATAAAAGATATTCCTTTTACAGAAGCAGTAAAAGAATTAGGTGAACGTGTAAATATTGAAGTTGAAACTGACCAAAGTGCTTCAGGGCAAGATGATAAACATCAGGTTGCATCAGAAGATTTGCAAATGATTGAAATGCATGAACTGATGCAAGAATATTATCACTATGCATTGAAGAAAACAGTTGAAGGTGAAGCAGCTTTAACTTATTTAAAAGAACGTGGATTTACAGATGCATTAATTGATGCAAGAAAAATTGGCTATGCACCAAAGAATTCTCACTTTTGTCATGATTTTTTACAAAAAAAAGGTTACGATATTCAATTAGCCTATGAAGCGGGTTTATTGTCTAGAAATGAAGAGAATTTCAGTTATTATGATCGCTTTCGAGATCGAGTGATGTTTCCGCTGATGAACGCTCAAGGTAGAACAGTAGGTTATTCTGGTAGAACATATACGAATCAAGAGCCTAAGTACCTTAATAGTCCTGAAACGCCCATCTTCCAGAAACGAAGATTGTTATATAATGTTGATAAGGCGCGAAAATCGATACGCAAAAATGATGAAATTATCTTATTAGAAGGATTTATGGATGTCATTAAAGTTGACCAAGCTGGAATCAAACAAGTCGTTGCTAGCATGGGTACACAAATTTCACAAGAACATATTGCTTTCATCAAGAAACTCACATCTAATGTAACGTTAATGTTTGATGGTGACTTTGCAGGTAGTGAAGCAACATTGAAATCAGGTCAAGCGTTATTGGAACAAGGATTTAATGTATTTGTGGTACAACTTCCAAAAGATATGGATCCAGATGAATATATTGGAAAACACGGCGCTGATGCATTTAACTATTATGTAGAACATGAAAAGAAATCATATATTTTATATAAAGTGCATATACATCAAGATGAAATAGACAATAACGATTTATCATATGAAAGATATTTAAAAGAGATAACAAATGATATATCACTCATGAAGTCATCAATACTTCGTAAAAAGATATTGCAAGAAGTATCGGAATTGTTTAAAGTTAGCTTGGATAGTCTAAATAATGAAGTAGGACACCAACAAGATTATTATCAACCTCAAGCGTATCAATTACCAACAGTCCCACAATTTAATAACTTAAACAAAAACGAAAAAGCAGAACGTGCTTTATTAAAACATTTTATGAATGATAAAGACACTTTCTTGAATTATCACAAATTACTTCAAGTAGAAGACTTTACAAATGAGTATTTTAAGCGTATATTTAATGTTTTACACCAGTTTTACTCTGAGCATGATACATTTAATATTAGTGACGTTTTACAGTACATTGATTCCAATGAAATCAAGGAAGCATTTATATCATTAGATAACTATATGATAAATGAAGAACCATTTGAATATGAAATTGATGACTATGTAAATACACTAACATCTAATAGAAATGAAGAAACGATAGAATCGCTTAATCATAAGCTACGGGAGGCTTCGAGGTTAGGTGATTTAGAATTGCAAAAATATTATTTAGAAAAAATTGTAAATCATAATAAAAATAGGATGAATTAATTCAATAATGAATGTATGTGTATATTAATAGGATTAACAGCCTGTATACTAGAATGTTATTTTAATTCAGTTTTATAAATTTTGACTATAAAATATTTTGGTATCAAGTTGATATTATATATTCGGGAGGCCTTTTCATGTCTGGAAATAAAGTTAAAGTTAAAAAACAAACCATCGACCCATCTCTAACTTTAGAAGATGTAAAAAAACAATTGATTGAAAAAGGTAAAAAGCAAGGACACTTGAGTCATGAAGAAATTGCTGAAAAAATGCAAAACTTCGAAATGGATTCTGATCAAATGGACGAACTTTTTGACCAATTAACAGATAACGACATAAGTTTAGTTAATGAAAAAGATAGTTCAGACAAAGATTCAAAATTAAATCCAAATGATTTAAGTGCGCCTCCAGGTGTGAAAATAAATGATCCAGTCCGTATGTATTTAAAAGAAATCGGACGCGTAAATTTATTAAACGCACAAGAAGAAGTTGAATTGGCTAAAAGAATTGAAAAAGGCGATGAAATTGCTAAATCACGTTTAGCTGAAGCGAATTTACGTCTTGTAGTAAGTATAGCCAAAAGATACGTAGGACGCGGTATGCTGTTCCTTGACCTGATACAAGAAGGTAATATGGGACTTATTAAAGCCGTGGAAAAATTCGATTTCAATAAAGGTTTCAAATTCTCCACATATGCAACATGGTGGATACGTCAAGCTATCACGCGTGCGATTGCTGACCAAGCACGTACGATTCGTATACCGGTTCACATGGTTGAAACAATTAATAAATTAATCCGTGTACAAAGACAATTATTACAAGATTTAGGCCGTGATCCAGCACCAGAAGAAATTGGTGAAGAAATGGATTTACCACCTGAAAAAGTAAGAGAAATACTGAAAATAGCTCAAGAGCCAGTTTCTTTAGAAACACCAATAGGTGAAGAAGATGACAGTCATTTAGGTGACTTCATAGAAGACCAAGAAGCCCAAAGCCCTTCAGATCATGCAGCTTATGAGTTGTTAAAAGAACAGTTAGAAGATGTATTAGATACACTAACTGACCGTGAAGAAAATGTATTACGCTTACGTTTTGGATTAGATGACGGTAGAACTCGTACATTAGAAGAAGTTGGTAAAGTGTTTGGTGTAACTAGAGAACGAATTCGTCAAATCGAAGCTAAGGCACTTAGAAAATTAAGACACCCAAGCAGAAGTAAACGTCTAAAAGACTTTATGGACTAACTTTTTAGCTCTTTTGTACAACGATGTACAAAAGAGCTTTTTACATATACATAGAGGAGAACTTTTTATGATTCCATTAAATCAAAGATTAAAAAAAGTAAGTACTTATATACAAGGCGATTGTCTAGCGGACATCGGTTCGGACCATGCATATTTACCAATTTTTGCAATTGAAAACAACTTAACGCAAAAGGCAATTGCTGGTGAAGTGATCAAAGGACCGTTTGAAGCATCAAAGCGCAATGTCATTGAACAACAACTACATTCAGTTATTGATGTTAGACTCGGTGACGGTTTATCTGTCATACAAAAGAGTGACAATATTTCATCGATTACGATTTGTGGTATGGGCGGGCCTTTAATTGCTAAAATACTAGATGAAGGTTCTGAAAAATTAACAAATCAACCGAGATTGATTTTGCAAAGCAACATCCAATCTAGTGCCATACGAAAACAACTTGTGAAGATGAATTACAGTATTATAGCTGAGGATATATTAGAAGAAAAAGGTCATATATATGAAATTATTGTTGCAGATTATTTAGAAAGTGTTGAACCTTTATCATCACAAGCATTAAAATTTGGCCCTGAATTATTGAAAAATAAAAACAATTTGTTTTTCAAAAAATGGGAACGCGAACGAGATGCATTATATAAAATACAACAGAATTTAAATCCACAACAGCACGCCGAACGCTTAAATGAAATCAATAATGAAATTAATTTAATCAATGAGGTGATATAAATGAACGTTGAACAATTTCTTCGCATTATTAATCAGCATGTACCATTGAATACGGCAGAATCATGGGATAACGTAGGCTTACTTATTGGTGATACATCTTCTACAGTTACAGGGGTTCTGACTGCGCTTGACTGTACTGATGATGTAGTTGAGGAAGCAATGACGAATCAATGTAATACAATAGTTTGTCATCACCCGCTAATATTTAAAGGGGTTAAAAACATTACACAGCAAGATGGCTACGGAGCTATCATAAGGAAGTTAATTCAAAATAATATTAACCTTATCGCCTTGCATACAAATTTAGATGTTTATCCAAAAGGTGTTAATGCGATGCTGGCTAATAAAATCAAATTACACAATCAACATATTCTAAATCCAGAAACAATTCCATATTTTAAAGTCCAGGTGTTTATTCCAAAAGTAAATTTAGAAACTTTCAAAAAACGTCTGAGTGAAGCAGGTTTAGCACAAGAAGGCGAGTATGAATATTGCTTCTTTGAAAGCCCTGGTAACGGACAATTTAAACCTGTAGGTCATGCAAATCCACATATTGGTGAATTAGGATCTGTGGAACATGTTGAAGAGTATAAATTAGAATTTATGATTGAAGCCAATCAACGCGTTTTAGCACAACAATTAATCACACAACATCATCCATATGAAACACCCGTTTATGATTTTATAAAAATGGAAAAAGAAGCAAATTATGGTTTAGGTATGATCGGTGAACTTAAAGCATCTATGTCAGCAGAATCATTTGTGAAGCACGTTAAAACACAATTGCAAATGCCTAGTGTCCGATTTACTGGTGACAAAAACGCACAGATCAAAACAGTTGCTGTTATTGGTGGTTCTGGTATTGGTTTTGAGTATACTGCAGCTAAAAAAGGTGCAGATATATTTGTGACTGGAGATATTAAACATCATGATGCTTTAGACGCTAAAATTGCAGGTGTTAATTTATTAGATATTAACCATTATAGTGAATATGTGATGAAAGATGGATTGCGTCAACTTTTAATAACATGGTTAAACGACGAAGAATTTAATTTTAATATAAACGCATCCCAATTAAATACAGATCCATTTGAATATATATAATACGTGAATAACTCGAATTTACTTATGACAGGTAGGTTCGAGTTATTATTATGTACAATGAATGAATAACATATGCAATATGATTAAATAATTTAGTTCAAAATTATAAGCTAATGCTTTATAATAGATAAGATGAAGATTTAAGGAGGCCAAGACATGGCGAATCACCCATTTGAGAAATTTAATTTAGAACCAAGTCTATTAGACGCTGTGAAGGATTTGAATTTTACTCAACCAACTGAAATACAAAGTCGAGTAATACCAAAAATAATGAAACAGGTAAATTTAATAGGCCAATCACAGACTGGTACAGGAAAATCACATGCATTTTTATTACCATTAATGAATTCAATCAATACAGAATATAAAGAACCACAAGCAATTATCGTAGCCCCTACAAGAGAGCTAGCACAACAATTATTTGATGTAGCTAGTCACTTAGCCAAATTTAAAAATGAAGTCTCTGTAAAGCTATTTATTGGTGGTACAGATATAGAAAAAGACCGTAATCGAGCAAAAAACCAACCACAACTTATTATTGGTACGCCAACACGTATAAATGATTTAGCTAAAAATGGGGATTTACATGTTCATTTAGCTTCTTATTTGGTTATTGATGAAGCAGATTTAATGATTGATTTAGGTTTAATTGAAGAAGTAGATTATGTGGCTACAAGATTAGATGAAAATGCGCATATTGCAGTTTTCAGTGCTACTATACCAAAATCACTGCACCCATTTTTAAACAAATACCTAGAAAATCCCGAGTATGTCGAAATCGAAAATACTCAGAAAAATAAAAAGAATATAGAATTCTATTTAATTCCAACAAAAGGTGAAGCGAAAGTTGAAAAAACTTTAAAGCTAATTGATATTTTAAATCCTTATCTATGTATTATTTTTTGTAATAGTCGTGATAGTGCGGACGAATTAGCAAAACAATTAGCTGCGTCTGGTTTGAAATTAGGTATGATTCACGGTGGATTAACACCGAGAGAACGTAAACAACAAATGAAACGTGTTAGAAACTTAGAATTCCAATTTGTTATTGCGAGTGACTTAGCTTCACGTGGTATAGACATTGACGGCGTGAGCCATGTAATTAACTTTGATGTACCAAGAGATATTGATTTCTTTACTCACCGTGTTGGACGTACTGGACGTGGCCAATATAAAGGTGTCGCAATTACATTATACAGCCCAGATGAAGAAGAAAATGTTACTTTGATTGAACAACGTGGCTATGAATTTGAAAATGTTGACATCAAAGATGGTGAATTAAAAGCAGTAAAAGCCCATAATACCCGTCGAAAACGCAGAAATAAAGATGATCACTTAACAAACGAATTAAAACATAAAGTAAAAAGTAATAAGAAAAAAGTTAAACCTGGTTATAAAAAGAAATTCAAACGTGATTTAGATGATTTAAAACTTAAAGAACGTAAACAATTTAGTAAACAACAAAGTCGACAACAGAGGAAAAATAAAAAAGGATAGGTGACTACTATGTTATTGGGATCTCATGTATCTATGAATGGTAAAAAAATGTTAGAAGGTTCAGCAGAAGAAGCACATAAATTGGGCGAATCAACTTTTATGATTTACACAGGTGCGCCTCAAAATACTAGAAGAAAACCCATCGAAGAATTAAATATTGAAAAAGGTCATGAAATTATGGAGCAACATGGTCTTTCAAATATTGTTGTTCATGCACCATATATTATTAATATTGCTAACACTATAAAACCACATGTTTTTGACCTAGGTGTGGAATTCTTACAAAGTGAAATTGAACGTACACAAGCGCTAGGTGCAAAAGATATCGTGCTTCACCCTGGATCACATGTAGGTGAAGGCGCTGATGTAGGTATTAAAAAAATCATTGAAGGCCTTAATGAAGTGCTAACTAATGACAATAATGTAAGAATTGCTTTGGAGACAATGGCTGGTAAGGGTTCAGAAGTTGGAAGAAATTTTGAAGAAATAGCTCAAATTATCGATGGCGTTAATCATAATGAAAGATTATCAGTGTGTTTTGACACGTGCCATACGCACGATGCAGGTTACAATGTTAAAGAAGATTTTGATGGCGTATTAAACGAATTTGATAAAATCGTTGGTGTGGATAGAATTAAAGTTGTACATGTGAATGATAGTAAAAACGATATTGGTGCTCATAAAGATAGACACGAAAACATTGGTTTTGGTTATATCGGCTTTGACGCTTTAAATTATATCGTTCATCATGATGCCTTTAAAGATGTACCTAAAATTTTAGAAACGCCTTTTGTAGGTGAAGACAAAAAAAGTAAAAAGCCACCCTACAAACTAGAGATTGAAATGTTGAAACAACAACAATTTGATCCTGAATTACAAAACAAACTTTTAAATCAATAAAATAAATATAAAACACGAACACTTTTATTTAACAAAAGTGTTCGTGTTTTTTGATAAGTCGTAAAGATTACTATTTACATAATTGCATCTACGTTGTATAGTATAAAACGAGGTGAAAACATGTCTACGCCAGTATTCGAATTAAAAAATATTGATTATTATTTTGACAATAAACAAGTACTAGAAAATATAAATATTAAAATTAATCGTGGAGAGTTTCTAGCAATTGTTGGCCCAAATGGAGCAGGGAAATCAACTTTGCTAAAAATTATACTCGGGTTATTACCTATACAAAAGGGACGAATTTATGTTGATGGTAAAGATTACAATGGTAAACAGTCTATGCTTAAAATCAGTTATGTTTCCCAGAAAGCACAAGCTTTTAAAGCTGGGTTCCCAGCGAGCGTTAAAGAAGTCGTAATTAGTGGTCTGACTAAACGTAAAAAATTGCTGCAATGGTTTAATAAAACTGATGAAAGCAAAGTGAAAGAAGTATTGAAAAGGCTGAATATAGAACACTTGATAGATAAAAACATAGCTGAACTCTCAGGAGGACAACAGCAACGTGTATTAATAGCTAGAGCCTTAATTAGCGAGCCATCGGTATTGATTTTAGATGAACCTACAAGTGGTATCGATGCCAAACATGTAAGTGAGTTTTATGAAACACTAGAGACCCTTAAATATGAAGGCGTAACAATCATTTTAGTAACCCATGATATTGGTGTTGTTGCTGATACAGCTACCGAAGTAGCGTGTCTGAATAAACATTTACATTTTCACGGTTCTACTGAAGATTTCAAATCGTTGGATGAAGTTGAAATATCGAAAATATATGGACACCCTATTCAATTTGTAGATCACCAGCATAGTAGGGAGTGTTGTTCATCATGATAGAAGCATTACTTAATTTTGATTTCATGCGGTACTCCTTAATTAGCGGTGTGCTTATTGGTCTTATTGCACCATTAATCGGTGCTTTTATTGTTGTACGCAGGTTATCACTTATTGCTGATGCATTAAGTCACGTCACTTTAGGTGGTATTTCATTTGGCATGTTTGTCGTTACTATTATGCCAACTTTAGCATTTATAAATTCTATGTGGTTTGGTATTCTTTTTGCTATTATAGGAGCACTATTAATTGAAAATCTTAGAACTTCTTACAGTAATTATCAAGAGATTGCGATTCCTATTATTATGAGTGCAGGTATAGCACTGAGTGCGATTTTTATTTCTCTTGCGGATGGTTTTAATCAAGAGATTGTTGGTTTACTCTTTGGTTCAATTAGTGCAGTAACTGAAAGTGATTTAATTACTATTATTGCTATTGTAATTATTGTAATTGTCTTTATATTATCCTTTTATAAAGAATTATTTATATTGTCATTTGATGAGGAATACAGTAAAGTCATCGGCATTCCTAATTGGATACAATACCTATTTATTATTATTGTAGCTATGGTCATATCAGCTTCTATGCGTGTTGTAGGCATCTTATTGGTAAGTGCATTAATCACACTACCTGTAGCTATTGCTATGCGCACGACGAAAGGTTTCAAGCAGTTAATCATCCTAAGTGTTGTTATTGGAGAACTGTCAGTTATCGGTGGATTAGTTTTAGCGTTTTATATGAACATTTCTCCTGGTGGTGTGATTGTAGTATTACTTGTACTTATCCTTGCAATAACGATGATGTACCAAAAATTTAAAATAAGAATGGTAAAAGGGGCTGTTAAAAATGAAAACTGAGGAAGCCATTGATATAATCAAAGCAAACGGTCATAAATATACAAATAAAAGACGAGAAATGGTAGATATCTTCGTTGCAGAAGATAAATATATTAATGCAAAGCATATTCAACAAAAAATGGATGAAAATTATCCTGGCATTTCTTTTGATACCATATATCGAAACTTACATCTTTTTAAAGATTTAGGCATTGTAGAAGGTACAGAACTTGATGGAGAGATGAAATTTAGAATTGCTTGTACAGATCATCACCACCACCATTTTATTTGCGAATCATGTGGTGACACTAAAGTGATAGATTTTTGCCCAATTGAACAAATTAAAGCTTTTCTACCACAAGTAAATATTCATACACATAAATTAGAAGTTTACGGTGTTTGTGAACTTTGTCAAAAAGCTTAAGTTGTTTAAACTAAGCGCAGAATATAAAAAATGAGCCGACGTTAATAAAGACGTTTGGCTTATTTTTTAAGTTTTAAATAAATATGATAAGTTGATTTATAACGGCCGTAACGGTCTCTATATTGAATTAACATCATTTATGTACTAGGTAAACGAGCATAATAGAACAGCATACAAAAAAAACATTATTCTATAACTTGTAAAACATCACAAAATAATTCTTTCTACTAAAAATGAGTTGATTAAACATAGGCCGTTAGTATGAATTAAATTGAATTTTTAAAATAGTTCGTCAAAGATGTTTAAATAGGTCTGATTTGAGATATACTAATAAAGGAACTAAAGATGACAAATAGTATTTTATGACTATATGTATTGCTTTCACAAGCATATTAATTGTTGTCATTAATATAACTTGTTATGCTTTATTTAAGATTAATTAGGAGGATGATTATTTATGGCTTTTGAATTACCAAACTTACCTTATGGTTTTGATGCATTGGAACCACACATTGATCAACAAACAATGGAGATTCACCATGACAAACACCATAACACTTATGTAACTAAATTAAACGCTGCAGTTGAAGGAACTGATTTAGAATCTAAATCAATCGAAGAAATTGTTGCAAACTTAGACAGTGTACCAGAAAACATTCAAACAGCTGTTCGTAATAATGGTGGAGGACACTTAAACCATTCATTATTCTGGGAATTATTAACTCCAAACTCTGAAGAAAAAGGTACTGTTGTTGATAAAATTAAAGAACAATGGGGTTCTTTAGATGCATTCAAAGAAGAGTTTGCTAACCAAGCTGCAGCACGTTTCGGTTCAGGTTGGGCATGGCTTGTTGTAAACGATGGCAAATTAGAAATCGTTACTACACCTAACCAAGACAACCCATTAACTGAAGGTAAAACACCTATCCTAGGCTTAGATGTTTGGGAACATGCTTATTACCTTAAATACCAAAACAAACGTCCAGACTATATTAGTGCATTCTGGAACGTTGTAAATTGGGAAAAAGTTGACGAATTATATAACGCTGCTAAATAATTAAGCAGGCGATTATGACGGCCTTTTCAAAGGTCGTCATTTTTTTTAACTAAAATAATAGAAATATTGTCTGATTTCATATATCATTTGTAGTGAGAACTTTTGAATAGAGGTATGTTGTTTTGCTAAAAAGACTAAAAGAAAAATCAAATGATGAAAAGATTAGAAATACAATGAATAAAAGAATTAGTTTTATTTTTGGTGTTATTGTATTCATTTTCGCAGTAATTGTTTTAAGATTGGGTTATTTACAAATTGCTGAAGGATCTCATTATGAACAGCTTATTAAAAATAGTGAAAATTTAACTGTTAATGAAGCTGTGCCAAGAGGCCGAATTTTAGATAGAAACGGTAAAGTTCTCGTTGATAATGCATCTAAAAAGGCGATTACATATGCAAGAGGCAGAAAAACATCCCAATCAGAAGTTTTAAAAATTGCTAAAGACTTGTCTCGCTTAATAGAAATGGATACAGATAAAATTACAGACAGAGATAAGCAAGATTATTGGATTCAAATTCACCCTAATAAAGCTGAAGATTTGATGAAAGAAGAACAAGCATTATTAGAAGATGGCAGTATTTCTCAAGATGATTATGATGAATCATTGTATAAAAAGATTGGTGCTAAACAAACCGATACATTAACTGATGAAGATTTGCAGATACTATCTATTTATCGAGAAATGATGTCTGGATCGGCTTTAGATCCACAAATGATTAAAAACGAAGACGTTAGTGACGAAGAATATGCAGCAGTATCTCAAAAATTATCAGAATTACCAGGAGTCAATACTACAATGGATTGGGATAGAAAATACCCATATGATGATACGTTGAGAGGTATATTTGGTGACGTTTCTACAAGTGAAGAAGGAATACCAAAAGAATTAACAGAAAAGTATTTATCTAAAGGGTATTCACGTAATGATCGAGTAGGTAAATCTTATTTAGAATATCAATATGATGACATTCTAAAAGGTAAGAAGAAAGAAATGAAATATACTACGGATAAATCTGGAGATGTTATTGACTCGAAAGTTATAAATCCAGGCTCACGTGGTGATGATTTAGTTCTTAGTATCGATATAGAACTCCAGAAAAAAACTGAAGATTATCTAGAAAAACAAATTGACAAATTGCGTAGTGAAGGCGCTAAAGATATGGATAATGCTATGATTGTAGTCCAAAATCCAAACAATGGCGATGTCTTAGCAATGGCAGGTAAACAAATTGATAAGAATGGCGATTTAACAGATTATGATATCGGAACATTCACTTCACAATATGCAGTAGGTTCTTCTATAAAAGGTGGTACACTGTTAGCCGGATACCAAAACAATGCAATTGAGGTAGGCGATGAGATGGTCGACCAACCATTAGAATTTGCTGGCGGACTTAAGAAAAGTTCTTACTTTAACCAAGATGGTAAAGTGACTATTAATGATAAAGAAGCATTGATGCATTCTTCCAACGTTTATATGTTTAAAACAGCATTGAAAATCGCTGGATCTGCATATACACCAAACATGACATTGCCTTCAGATATTTCAGAAGCGGGTCAAAAATTGCGTAAAGGTTTAAACCAAGTTGGTTTAGGAGTTAAAACAGGTATTGATTTACCTAATGAGACAAGTGGACAAATTGAACCTTTAACTGATAATCCAGGTAACTTCTTAGATTTAGCAATTGGTCAGTACGACACATATACACCGTTACAATTATCACAATACGTTTCTACCATTGCTAACGATGGTTATAGAGTACAACCACATATCGGATTAGAAGTAAGAGATGCTACTAATAAAGACACACTTGGTCCAGTAAAAGAGAAATTCAAAGGCGATGTGCTTAACAAGGTTAATAACACTGAAGAGGAAGTTAACCAAGTGCAAGAAGGATTTGAAATGGCCTTTAATGAAGTAGAAGGAACAGGATATGAAAGCTTTAATGATACTGAAGTGCCTTCTGCAGGTAAAACAGGAACAGCCGAAGTATTCCAAGATGGCGATCCTAAAGTAAACGCAACATATGTTGGCTATGCACCAATTGAAAATCCACAATTAGCATTTTCAATCGTATATACCAATCAACCCGTGCCTGAACCTTGGTTAAATGGCGGAGATTTAGGTAAAGATGTTATAAACTATTATTTTAAAGAAAAAGACAAAGATTAAATCATTTTAAGGCACTATTTATTAAAAATACCGACATAGTGGTGTTTATTGAAAAATTAATACTTTTCAATTTTATAACTAAATGGTATGATTAGTAGGTCGTATTTTGAAAAGGTAAGGAGGAATTAGCATGCGCGTAAACGTAACTCTAGCTTGTACTGAATGTGGAGAAAGAAACTACATTACTACAAAAAATAAACGTACTAATCCTGAACGTATAGAAATGAAAAAACATTGTGCTCGTGACAACAAACACACTATGCACCGTGAAACAAAATAATTTATATTTTGAACCAGATTCTTTTAATAGAATCTGGTTATTTTTTTTGGAAGACTACATTAATTATTTTTTAAAAATTGCAGTTTAATGACATTGTAATTCATTAACGTTATAATAACAGAAGTATAATTAACGGGAAGGTGTATGTTATGAGTAAAAAAGTATTACGCCAAGATAAAATTGAATTAATGAAATCTTTTATGTCTAATGACCATAAACAAGTTTCAGATGAATATCTTGCTCACCATTTATTTGATACGAGTGAATATAAATCAGCTAAGCGTGTAGGCGTTGTATTATCTATGCCACATGAAGTAAATACATATGCTATTATTGAGCAAATGCTTACTGAAGGTAAGACTGTTTTTGTACCTGAAACAAATTATCAAAGTAAAGAAATGACATTTAAACATGTAGATAAACTTGACCATATTGGACCAGATGATAAAGGTATTAATCATGTGGAGGCTGATACGGAAATTTCAAATCAATTAGATTTATTAATTGTACCTGGCGTGGTATTTAATCATAGTGGATATCGCATTGGATACGGTGGTGGATATTTTGATAAGTTTTTAAGTCAAAATACACAACCAACGATAAGTTTGCTTTATGACTTCCAACTTGGTGACTTTGAGGTTGAATCACATGATCAGCCCGTTGAAAAATTAATAATAGCAACAACTTAATTATGGAGGCAGAAATGATTACAGAAAAACATTATTGGAAGTGTATCTACACTTGGATTAAATATTTTAATTATCATGTTGTTCATCGTAATCAAGATGATAGTGAAATTTGGTTAGCAAACAAGAAAAAACAGTCTGTTGCTATCTTTGAATTTGGTGCTAATTCCACTCAAGAAGTTAGGTTTGCTAAAAGTAGGATTCAAGAAAACGAAGAGAATATCGTTTCATTTTTAGATTTTTCACCTAAAAATTATGAATTATACATATTCACGGATAAAGCTTTTACTGATGAAAATTTAAATGAATTACAACCACTTAAATTTAAAGTGAAAATTATTAGAGAAGCAAGTCACGCTGAAAGAATTATGCCGAATTTCATAATGAAGAAAATTTATAATAGAGATACTAAACTTACCAAATATCAATATAAACAACGAGCGTTAAATAATAATCCCATTGAAAAACATATGTTGAAGTTTTCTCCTGTGACCTACACATTAATTGCAATCAATATTATTATCTGGCTTGCAATGGTACTGTTTTTAAATCGTTTTTCAGATTTGAAAATGTTAGATGTAGGTGGACTTGTGCACTTTAATGTTGTGCATGGTGAATGGTATAGATTGATTTCATCTATATTTTTACATTACGATTTTGAACATATTTTAATGAATATGCTAAGTTTGTTCATTTTTGGTAAAATTGTAGAATCAATCGTAGGTCATTGGCGAATGTTTGTCATCTACATTGTTGCTGGACTATTTGGTAACTTTGCATCATTGTCATTCAATATTGACACTGTTTCTGCAGGTGCAAGTGGTGCAATATTCGGATTGATTGGTGCTATATTTGGATTTATGTATGTAGGTAAACAGTTTAATCGTAAGCTTATCGGTCAGTTGCTTATTGTTCTTGTAATAATGATAGGGTTATCCTTATTTATGCAAAATATTAACATTGTCGCACACATAGGTGGCTTTGCAGGTGGTCTATTAATTACATTAATTGGCCACTATTATAAAACA
The DNA here is from genome assembly GCF_001747895.1 of Staphylococcus equorum. Taxonomy (GTDB): domain Bacteria; phylum Bacillota; class Bacilli; order Staphylococcales; family Staphylococcaceae; genus Staphylococcus; species Staphylococcus equorum_A. Next base: position 207,990 of record NZ_LNNB01000009.1, read on the forward strand.
AATCAAAATCGTTTTTGGTTTTTATTAATTCTTATGCTTGTATTATTTATTGCAGCACAAATTCGTATTTTTACGATTAATGAAGATAACATATATAATACAATTATTTCGAATGAAATGAAGCAAGGACAATATAATGAAGCCAAAGATATGGTTGAAGATACGATAGATAAGAACTATGCAGATGATGAAACGTATTATCTGCATGGACTCATCAATGCAACTCTAAACTCAAAATCTGAAGGTGTTGCAAGTTGGAAAAGAGGCCTAAGGTATTTTCCTGACTCCGGTCTATTAAATTATCAACTAGCGATTGCAAGTAGGTCTCTTGAAGATGATGATAAAGCAAAAGAATATATAAAAGCTGCACTAAAGGCAGATCCAAGCAATAATGATTATATTAATTTAAATAAAGAATTGAGCGATAATAGTGAATCAAAAGATTAATAATTTTTATGATGTACTTCAGCTTTTAAAAAAGTTTGGCTTTATTATATATTTTAAAGACAAAAATGATATGTATGAAATGATGGAACAAGAAATAAAATCATTGTACGATTATAAATTATTAACAAATGATGAATATTTGAAATGCATATTAATTATTAATCAAAGAAGAATAAATAAATAAATAAATAAATAAATAAAACAAAATATCCCCCTGTAACTATTGTGTTTACAGGGGGATATTTTGTTTTAAGTATTAAAAAGGATAGAAAAGTGCGGATTTTCTAATGAGATATGTTTGTTAATCAAAGGTTTGTCTATTTTTCATGAAATAGAAGTATATATTTATGACGTTGTATTTCGCCTGCAAACCCAACACGTTCCATAATGTTTAAAGTGAAATGTGCGTTTCTACAAGTGAATTAATATAAGTGGGTTGAATGTAGATAATGTAACTTCTTACGTATTCCTAATTTCAACACATCCTCTTTTTGAGAGGCTTTAGTATTTTTATTTAAAACAATACTCATATATTGCCATTTGTCTACGTATGGGGCTTTAAGTTTCACGTAATAGCAATATTTTATATCGTCTTGTTTATACTTGAATTTTTTCTGTCGACATTCCGATTCTCTCCTTAAAAAATCAGATGATTCAATATAAGGTCTTCGCGGCTCAACCGTAAATGAGCTATTTTATTAATAGTAAGTGGTAGGCGTACCATGGATTGTAACTTATAATATGACAAATACTTCAGACATATTGGTGGTGCACCTATGTATGTTGCCCTTGTTATAATTTATAAGGTAGTACAGTACATTATGTCTACTATTTTTATTTAAATTAGTTGCAGAAAATAAGATAAAATAATATTATAATAGTAGTGATGTTTGGTTAAATTATTTAATGGAGGTGCGTCTCATGGCAGACGAAAGTAAATTTGATCAATTTAAAGGTAATGTGAAAGAAACGGCTGGAAACGCAATTGGAAATGATGAGTTAGAAAAAGAAGGTAAAGAAGATAAAGCTTCTGGTAAGGTCAAAGAAGTCGCAGAAAATGCAAAAGATAAAGTTAATGATATCGTTGATAAATTCAAAAAATAATTTTTGATTAATATGAATTGTACTTGTCATACATTTAACAAAGAGGTAGTCACTTTAAGTGTCTACCTCTTTGTTATGTTAAAGTTCTTGCATAGATTTACTACAACGCTAAATCAACGTATGAGATTTAACAAATACAGTATTAGAATATGAAAGAAAGACTCATATTGAGCAATAGAAGATAGTTATTTTGTAAAAGGTTATATACGAATGGAAATGCATATCAGCAACTATTTTGTTTATAAGGAATGATATATATTAGGAAGTCTTATTTAGATAGATAGGTTTTGTTCGTTATAATTGCAATTGAGAATTGATTAAGATTAAAATGTATATAAGGAAATATCTTGCAATATTTTAAGGGTATAAAGGGTGGGTTATTTTAAAAACGGTGAAAAAACATGAATTATATATTGGTGTAAAATCTCCAAAACCCTTGATATATAAGCATTTTTGAACTACAGTGAAAGACAGCAAACCCTTTCAAAAAAATAGAGAAGGATGAATAAATTAATGAATAAAATCATATTAGCAGCAGATATTGGTGGAACAACATGTAAATTAGGTGCTTTTGACGAAAATCTTGATCGCTTAGCAAAATGGTCAATTGATACTGATACGTCTGATGCTACTGGCTATTTACTACTAAAAAAAGTTTATGATTCTTTCGTAAATTACATAGATGAATCTGAATATGCTTTTTCAAACGTCATCGGTATCGGCATAGGTGTCCCTGGCCCAGTGAATTTCGAAACGGGCGAAGTAAATGGAGCAGTTAATTTATATTGGACTGAAAGTGTTAATGTACGACATATATTCCAACAATTTGTAGATTGTCCAGTTTACGTTGATAATGATGCGAACGTTGCAGCCTTAGGTGAAAAACATAAAGGCGCTGGAAATGGCTCAGATGATGTTGTGGCTATAACACTAGGAACTGGATTAGGTGGCGGTATTATTTCTAATGGAGAGATTGTACACGGTCATAACGGTTCTGGCGCAGAGATTGGACACTTTAGAGTAGATCATGATCAGCGTTTCCGTTGTAATTGCGGCAAGTCAGGTTGTATTGAAACCGTAGCCTCTGCAACCGGTGTAGTTAATTTAGTCAATTTTTATTATCCTAAATTAACGTTTAAATCATCAATTTTGCAGTTAATTAAAGATAATGAAGTAAGTGCAAAAGCAGTATTCGATGCGGCTAAGGCTGGAGATCAATTCTGTATTTTCATTACTGAACGTGTAGCAAATTATATTGCCTACCTATGTAGTATTATTAGCGTTACAAGTAATCCTAAATATATTGTTTTAGGTGGTGGCATGTCCACTGCTGGTTTGATATTAATTGAAAATATTAAAACAGAGTATCATAATTTAACATTTACACCCGCACAACAAGGTACAGAAATCGTTCAAGCACAACTTGGAAATGATGCTGGTATTACCGGAGCAGCCGGGTTAATTTATACTTATATAATTGAAAAGGATGGTGTTAAATAATGGCTATTGTTGATGTAGTTGTTATACCAGTTGGTACAGATGGTCCGAGTGTTAGTAAATATATTGCAGAAATACAAACAAAATTAAAAGAATTTAAAGCGCAAGGCAAAATAGATTATCAATTGACTCCTATGAACACTTTAATCGAAGGTGACTTAAAAGATTTATTTGAGGTTGTTCAAGCAATTCATGAATTACCTTTTGATAAAGGCTTAGACCGTGTCTGTACGAATGTAAGGATTGATGATCGTCGTGATAAGTCTCGCAAAATGAATGATAAAGTGAAAGCTGTCCAAAATCATTTGGAAAATGGAGGCAACTAGGGTGAGGATTTCGAGTTTAAGTTTAGGTTTAGTTGATACAAATGCATATTTTATTGAAAATGATAAGCAAGTCATTTTAGTAGATCCTGCTAGTGATAGCGAGTTAATTATTAAAAAACTAAATCAAATTAATAAATCACTAAAAGCGGTATTGTTAACACATGCACATTTTGATCATATTGGTGCTTTAGATGATATTGTAAAAAAATATGATGTGCCAGTCTATATGCATAAATCAGAATTTGATTTTTTAACAAATACAGAAAAAAATGGTTCTGAAAAGTTCAAACAATATGGCATGCCAATTATAAAAAGCAAAGCAACACCAATAGAACTTAAAGAAGGTAAAATGCAAATCGCTGACTTTAATTTCGAAGTCCTTCACACACCAGGACATTCTCCAGGTAGTTTGTCATTCGTCTTTAATGAATTTGCAGTTGTTGGTGATACTTTATTCAATCAAGGTATAGGCAGAACTGATTTATATAAAGGTGATTATGAAACTTTAGTTAATTCAATATTAGATAAATTGTTCAAACTAGACGATGATTTACCATTATTCCCAGGTCATGGGCCGCACACTACAGTAGAGGATGAGCAATTAAATCCATATCTACACGGTTAATGTATCGTCATCTCAATTAAGATTATAAAAATGATTGAAAAATAAAATAAGTAAAGTAATTCTATCACCTCCTACGTGTTTATAAGTAGGAGGTGATTTTTTGAAGTTATTATTTAATAACATACTTGAGAAAGCAATTCAGAGCAATGCTACTGATATACACTTTATACCTTCTGAAAAGGAAGTGCATATCAAATTTAGAATTCAGGATGATCTAACTTTTATTGAGTCGATTCAGATACATGTTTATAGAAAACTGCTTACTTATATGAAATATCAAGCTGGATTAGATGTATCAAAACATAATTCGGCACAAAGTGGAAGATACATATATAAACTAAAACAAATATTTTATTTAAGAATCTCAACGTTACCATTGTCTCTCGGTAATGAAAGTTGTGTCGTTAGAATCATTCCTCAATACTTTCAAAAGCAAAGTATCTCCCATAATATTGAAAAATTGTATACATTAATGAATAAAAAGCAAGGTTTAATATTGTTTAGTGGTCCAACTGGATCTGGTAAAAGCACGTTAATGTATCATATGGTTATATATGCAAAAGAAAAGTTAGGCTTAAATATCATAACAGTGGAAGATCCGGTGGAACAGTTAGTTGAGGGTATTACTCAAGTTTCTATCAATGAAAAAGCAGGTATTAATTATGAGAGTTCTTTTAAAGCGATACTAAGGTGTGATCCAGACATTATACTTATTGGTGAAGTTAGAGATTCTACAATAGCAAAATATGTAATACAAGCAAGTTTAAGTGGTCACTTGGTACTTACTACAATACATGCTAACAATTGTAAGGGCGCGTTATTAAGATTATTAGAAATGGGCATAACCAAACAAGAAATTAATCAATCTATTTTGAGTGTATTAAACCAAAGACTGATTACAACGTATAACAGTGAAAGAAAATTGATTTATGAACAGTTACTACAACATGATATAAGTTATTTTTTTAATAATGATTACACATTACCGAAGCATTTTCATAATTTATCCTTTCATTTAAACCAAATGTCTAAAGAAGGTGTGATATGTGAAGAAACAGTTGATCGCTATATTTAAAACACCTAAATATAAGATAATAACCGAGAAAAATCAAATAGAACTTTTAATAAGATTAAAAGATTTACTAGAACATGGATTCACACTTTCTGAAGCCTTTAGCTTTTTATTAAAACATATTAAAGTTAAATCACCTAAAGTAACCGCATTAATTGAAGAAGAAGTAAAAAATGGTGCAAACTGTCATCAAATACTTCACATATTAAAATACCCGCAACCTGTTGTGATGCTTATTTATTTCTCAGAGCTATTTAGTGATTTACCTATGAGTTTAGCGCATGCACATGATTATTTATCGAGAAATTATAATGCTAAAAAAGCGTTATTTAAAACACTTCAATATCCTTTACTATTATTAACAATCTTTATAACAATGTTAATCGTTCTAAATCACACTATTATTCCAGAATTTCAAAATTTATATAACAATATGGATGTCCAAATATCGACTTTACAACTATTTTTATCGACATTTATTGTTTGTTTTCCTACCTTCATTACTTACCTCATTATATTTCTATTTATTACCTCAATAGCCTTTATCCTTTATTACAATACTTTATCAATACAGCATAAACATAAGTTTGTTTTAGCAGTACCTATCATACGTAAATTTTTCAAACTTTATAAAACGTATCGAATTGCCTCTGAATTCTCATTGTTTTATAAAAATGGTGTGAACTTACAAAAAATAGTGGGAATTTATGCTCAACAACAGGATGATAAATATTTAAAATTTTTAGCTGATCAAATAACACGCGGAACACAAAATGGATTAACACTCAGTGAAATTTTAACTAGCATCGCTTGTTTTGAAAAAGGATTAACAGAATTTATAGAAGAAGGTGAGAAAAAAGGTAGAGTTGAAATAGAATTAAAATTATATAGCGAGATAGTCATTGCACAAATAGAACGTTATTTGCAACAACTCATAAAATTCATTCAACCTTGTATATTCACATTATTAGCTTTTCTTATCATATCTTTATATCTCGTTATTATGTTACCAATGTTTGATTTAATGCAAACAATAAAATGAAAAGGAAAGGGGCATATAATTTTTTTGAAAAACCTTAAAAAACAGTTTAATAAAGAAGCGTTTACACTTATTGAAATGTTGCTTGTTTTATTAATCATAAGTTTATTGCTTATCTTAATCCTACCTAACATTGCAAAACAGTCATCACATATACAAGCTACTGGTTGTGAAGCTCAACTAAAAATGGTAGACAGCCAAATTGAAGCTTATTCATTAAAATATAATAAAAAGCCAACATCAATTGATGATCTTGTATCAGAAGGATATATTAATGAAAGTCAAAAGCAATGTAAAACTGGTTCCACAATTTCAATAAATAATGGTGAAGCAGTTGCTAACTAGTAAGGCATTTACTTATATAGAAATGCTATTGGTTTTAGGTATAATAAGTTTGTTATTATTTTTGCAAGTAAGACACATCTCTATAAATGCTTCCTCACTCCAATCAAATAATCATTCTATGACGAATCTTATTATGCAATTTAACTATTTAAAATCGAAAGCAATTAAAGATAATAAACCAATTACTTTAATATTCAACACTTTTTCATCAAAAATTATTGTTAGAGAACCCCAACATGAAAATCCTCCTATAAAGTTAACTCATAATACTTATATTCATCCTAGAACAAATGTGAATTATTTAACCTTTGATAAAAATGGTGATACTAATAAATTTGGAACTCTTTACCTATCAAGAAATAACCGTTTATATAAAATTGTTTTCCATATTGAAAAAGGAAGGATGAGATTTGAAAAAATATAATGTCACTGCTTCTTTATTTTTAGATGCTATTATTTCTTTCTCAATTATCACTATGGTCTGTGTATTGTTTTTACCAATGTTATTACAATTAAATCAATCTACAAAAGAAAAACTGTCAGAAATAGAAATGAAAAGAATCCTACTTCTTTCAATGCATAACTACAGCAAATCTGAATTGAAAAAAGGTTTGATTTTGGATGGCTATAGTTTAACTCTCAAAGCGAATAAAATTTGTATAATAAAAAAGGAAACAAAAAATGAAATTTGCTATTATAAAAAAGATTAGTGCTTTCACTTATATCGAGATGCTTTTTGCATTAATGATAACTGTATTGTTACTAACTATAATTCCTGGAATATTTAAATCGACTACAGCCTTGGGTTTTCTAGCAAATGATCATCTAAATATAGAAAGTGAATTTTTTGCGAGAGATTTAACTCAAGACTTAATGAATAAAAAGGCAAATATAATCATAGATAAATCAAAAGAGACTCAACTTTTGATTAAAGAGGAAAATAAACTTATATCTTATAACTTTAAAAATAATAAAATTATTAAGTCTATTAATGGAAAGGGAAATATCACAATACTTAATAACGTAAAGGCGATAAAATTTCGAATACTAAAAAATAAATCTTTACTTGTTAACTTGAAAATATTTGATAAGGATAAGACATTTGAAAAACAAATACTTTTTTAATATATCGGGCTATATATATCCTTTTGTGATGGTCATATTTATGCTATATTTATCTTTAATAACAAACTACACGTTCCAATTTAGCGTTCAGCTAAAAACGTTAGATAATATTGAAGCTTATTATGAAAAGCAAATTAACTTATTTATAAAAAAGGAAGATATTTTTGAAAAATAACAATTTAGAGCCAATAATCCTTATAGGATTTATGGGTACTGGCAAAACAACTTTAGGTAAATATCTTGCTAAAGCTGAACACCTCACTTATGTCGATTTAGATGCCTATATCGTTCAACAAGAGAACAAAACAATTCCTAATATTTTTAACCAACTAGGTGAAAGTGGTTTTCGAGCACTAGAATATAAGTATTTAAAACAGTGTATGGATCGTTTTGATATCATTTCTACTGGTGGTGGCATTATAGAAAGTGATAAGTCATTTGACTTTTTAAAACAACAAACCAAAATTATTTGGTTAGATTGTGATTTGACAATTGTTTACAATAGAATCAAGAATGATAGCAATAGACCAAATGCTAATAATAAATCACTTTTTGATTTAAAAAGCTTGTATTCATCTAGGGTTTCAAGATATAATGAAATCGCATTCATAAAAGTGAATAGTAGTAATTCTCTTTCAGATTTACACAAAGAAATCAAGAAAGAGTTAACATGCGAATGACCAGTATTAGAGAGAATGGCAGGTTATATTATATATAACATTAGACCATCGCCGAAGGTGCAAGTTTAACGAAACTCTCAGGCAAAAGGATAATACTGTGACGCATTCCTGGAGTGTCATAAACAGGGTAGATTAGTCTACTCTGTTTTTTTTTATAAAATTTTTAGGAGGTTTCTTCATGTCTAACGAACTTAAACATACACCGCTTTACCAAAATTTTGTTGATAGCGGGGCTAAAATTGTGGAATTTGGTGGCTGGGCAATGCCAGTTCAGTTTTCAAGTATAAAAGAAGAACATAATGCAGTAAGAACTGAAATTGGCTTGTTTGATGTAAGTCATATGGGAGAAATTATTATTAAAGGTTCTGAAGCAGATAAATTAGTACAATATCTTCTTTCAAATGATATTGAAAACTTAACTACTACTAAAGCTCAATATACCGCGCTATGTAATGAAAATGGTGGGATTATTGATGATTTAATTACTTATAAATTAGATGAAAAAGTTTATCTATTAGTAGTAAATGCTGGAAATACAGATAAAGATTTTGAATGGATGAAAGAAAATGCTATAAATTTTGATGCAGAAGTAATTAATGCATCAAATGACTATGGTCAATTAGCAATTCAAGGCCCGAAAGCACGTGATTTGGTTAAACAACATGTTAACGTTGACGTAGCAGAAATGAAACCTTTTGATTTTAAACAAAACGTTGAATTCTTTGGAAAGAATGTAATCCTTTCACAGTCAGGTTATACAGGTGAAGATGGCTTCGAAATTTATTGTAATGCAGAAGATACACCTGACTTGTGGGAAAAAATTCTTGAATTCGATGTACAACCTTGTGGACTAGGTGCAAGAGACACGTTAAGACTTGAAGCTGGACTGCCGCTACATGGTCAAGACTTAACAGAGTCTATAACACCATATGAAGCTGGTATCGCATTTGCTGCAAAACCATTGATTGAAGCTGACTTTATTGGTAAAAGTGTACTAAAAGATCAAAAAGAAAATGGTTCTAAACGTAGAACTGTAGGTTTAGAAATGATAGACAAAGGCATTCCAAGAACTGGTTACACAGTCTATGATTTAGATGGCCATGAAATTGGTGAAATCACTTCTGGTACACAGTCGCCATTAAGTGGTAAATCAATTGGGTTAGCTTTAATCAATCGCGATGCTTTTGAAATGGGTAAAGAAGTGATTGTACAAGTTAGAAAAAGGCAACTTAAGGCTAAAATTGTTAAGAAAAACCAAATTACTAAATAATCCAAAGGGGTGTTACTATGAGTCATCGTTATATTCCATTAACAGAGCAAGATAAAAAGGAAATGTTAGATACTATTGGAGCTAATTCTATTAAAGAACTTTTTGGAGACGTTCCAAAAGATATTTTACTGGGAAGAGAATTAGCTATACTTGATGCTGAATCAGAAACAACATTAAGTAAGCGATTGAGCAGAATCGCAAACAAAAATATCACCAAAGAAACGCATTCATCATTCTTAGGTGCAGGGGTATATGATCACTATGCTCCAGCTGTTGTTGATTCAATGATTTCACGTTCAGAATTTTATACTGCTTATACACCTTATCAACCAGAAATTTCTCAAGGTGAATTACAAGCGATTTTCGAATTTCAAACGTTAATTTGTGAATTAACTGATATGGATATAGCAAACTCGTCAATGTATGATGGTATTACAAGTTTTGCAGAAGCATGTATTTTAGCTTTCAACCAAACACGTAAAAACAAAGTTGTTGTATCAAAAGGACTACATTATCAAGCTTTACAGGTATTAAGAACTTATGTTAAAACACGTGAAGAATTTGAAATCGTTGAAGTTGATTTAGATGGCACGATTACAGATTTAGAAAAGCTTGAAGCAGCGGTTGATGATGATACAGCAGCTGTTGCTGTACAATATCCAAACTTCTATGGTTCTGTTGAAGATTTAGAAAAAATCAATTCATTCATTGAAGACAAAAAGGCTTTAATGATTGTATACGCAAACCCGCTTGCATTAGGTTTATTAACACCTCCAGGTAGTTTCGGAGCAGACATAGTTGTCGGAGATACACAACCATTTGGTATACCTGCACAATTTGGTGGGCCTCATTGTGGGTTCTTCGCAACAACTAAAAAATTAATGAGAAAAATACCTGGCCGTTTGGTAGGACAAACCGAAGATGGAGATGGCAATCGTGGTTTTGTATTAACTTTACAAGCACGTGAACAACATATTCGTCGTGATAAAGCGACATCAAATATATGTTCAAACCAAGCATTAAATGCTTTGGCTTCCTCAATTTGTATGTCAGCTTTAGGTAAACAAGGTATTTATGATATCGCGGTACGAAACTTTGAAAATGCTAACTATGCAAAAGATCAATTCAAACAAGCTGGTTTTGAAGTTGCTAATGGCACATCTTTTAATGAGTTTGTAGTTAAATTCGACAAACCAGTTAAAGAAGTTAATGATGCTTTAATTGAAGAAGGAATTATTGGAGGATTTGACTTAAGTGAAGCTTCTGAAGACTTTAATAATCATATGTTAATTGCGGTAACAGAATTAAGAATGAAAGATGAAATAGACACATTTGTTAAGAAAGCGGGTGAATTAAATGGTAGTAAGTAAATCTAGTCCACTAATTTTTGAACGTTCTAAAAAGGATCGTTATGCATACTCGTTACCTCAGAAAGAAATTGATAATGGTGCTGTAGATAAATTACTAGATGATAAATTCATCAGAAAAAACAAAGCAGAATTACCAGAAGTTGCAGAATTAGATTTGGTTCGCCATTATACCGAACTCTCAAACAAAAACTTTGGCGTTGATTCAGGATTTTATCCATTAGGTTCATGTACGATGAAATATAACCCTAAAATTAATGAGAAAATTGCAAGAATACCAGGATTTGCAGAATCACATCCATTACAAGATGAATCACAAGTACAAGGCTCATTAGAAATTATTCATAGCTTGCAAGAAGAGTTAAAAGAAATTACAGGTATGGATGAAGTTACATTACAACCAGCTGCCGGTGCACATGGTGAATGGACTGCATTAATGATTTTCAAAGCCTATCATCAAAAAAATGGCGAAGGTCACCGTGACGAAGTTATTGTTCCTGATTCGGCTCATGGTACCAATCCAGCTTCAGCTGCATTTGCAGGATTCAAAGCAGTTACTGTTAAATCAAATGAGCGCGGTGAAGTTGATATTGATGATTTGAAACGCTTAGTTAATGAAAAAACGGCAGCAATTATGCTAACTAATCCTAATACTTTAGGGATTTTTGAAAAGAATATTATGGACATCAGAAATATCGTTCATGAAGCAGGCGGCCTATTATACTACGATGGTGCAAATTTAAATGCAATTATGGATAAAGTAAGACCAGGTGATATGGGATTTGACGCTGTACACTTAAACTTACACAAAACATTTACAGGTCCTCACGGTGGCGGTGGACCAGGTTCAGGTCCAGTCGGTGTTAAGAAAGAACTTGCTAGTTTCTTACCAAAACCTATGGTTATTAAAGAAGATAACGAATATAAATATGATAATGATATTGAAAATTCAATCGGTCGCGTTAAACCGTTCTACGGTAACTTTGGAATTTATTTAAGAGCATATACTTACATTCGTACAATGGGTAATAAAGGTCTTGAAGAAGTTTCAGAAGCTGCTGTGTTAAATGCTAACTATATTAAGGCTCGATTAAAAGACCACTTTGAAATACCATATGAACAATATTGTAAACACGAATTTGTGCTAAGTGGTTCTAAACAAAAAGAACACGGTGTGCGTACATTAGATATGGCTAAACGTTTGCTAGACTTCGGTGTTCATCCACCTACAATTTATTTCCCACTTAACGTGGATGAAGGTATGATGATTGAACCGACAGAAACTGAGTCAAAAGAAACTTTAGATTATTTCTGTGATAAAATGATTGAAATAGCTAATGAAGCTAAAGAAGATCCAGACAAAGTATTGGAAGCACCTCATACTACAATTATAGATAGATTGGATGAAACGAAAGCTGCACGTCATCCAGTATTGAAATTTGAAAATCTACGTTCAGAAAAAGAATAAAATATTTGAGTAATGAATACCCATGCTCATAACAAAAGTACTACTCCGTTGAAATTATAATCGGAGTAGTACTTTTTTATATTAAATTCTTATGATTAATCAAAATTGTTTCATTATGTCAAAGTATCTTATATCAAATAACCATAGTCATTTTAAAAAGCAATAAATCCAGTAAGGAAACCGTGACTAAATATTTGGATACATTTGTAGATATAAAAAATAGCGAATTATTCACCCATTAAGGTCAATAATCCGCTATAAAAATGAGTATGTAGAGTTAAGCTAATGTAAATCAAGTTTTATAAACACAATACTTATTTATACATTTATTTTTTTGACTTAATCTTACCAGTCCACTTTTTATACCCACCTTTTAACATGTAGATATCTTTATAACCATTCTTCTTTAATGTTCTAGCAGCACGATAACCCGCAATGCCGTTTGCATCACATAGATATATAGGTTGATCTGTTCTCAATCCCTGATATCTTTGCTTAAACGTTGTAATTGGAATGTTACGTGCACCGTTTATGTGTCCGTAATCATAATCCACTTTTTCTCTTACATCAATAACTTGAGCTTTGCGCAGACCATTATGAAATTCATTTTGGCTTAATTCTGTGACTGCTCTCTTGTTAAGAAGATAATTGATTAGCATGTAAGCGATGATTATTATTAATGCTGCTAACGCTATAAACCAAAAATTACTCATCTTGCATCCTCCCTAATTAACCGATATTATATATTATAAGACTGTTAGCACAATTTATCAAAATTTTTTATTTAATTTATTGGATAATGCTGACAAACTTAGACAATTAGTGCAAACGATAACATAAAATGAATATTAAAACAATTTAATTTATTGATTGGGGTTTTTAGTGTGACTGAATCTTGGAATTTTATAAATACAGGAAGTAACGATCCATATTTCAATATGGCAATGGACGAAGCGCTGCTTAATTTTGTTTCTAGGGGAGAAATTGATCCAGTTATTAGATTTTACACGTGGAATCCAGCAACATTATCTGTTGGTTATTTCCAAAGACTGACTAAAGAAATAGATATAGAAAAAGTACAAGAAAAGGGATATGGTTTAGTCAGACGTCAAACAGGTGGCAGAGGCGTGCTACATGACAAAGAACTTACATATAGTGTTATTGTACCAGAATCTCATCCGGAGATGCCCTCGACCGTAACAGAGGCATACAGAGTGATATCTGAAGGTTTGTTAGAAGGATTTCAAGCTTTAGGCTTTGAAGCATCCTTTTCAATCCCTCGTTCAAAAGAAGAACGTGAGAAATTAAAACAACCAAGAAGTGCTGTATGTTTTGATGCTCCTAGTTGGTATGAGTTAGTTGTAGAAGGGCGTAAAATAGCGGGTAGTGCGCAGATACGTCAAAAAGGCGTTATTTTACAACATGGTTCATTGTTACAAGACGTCGACATTGATGATTTATTCGATATGTTCATTTTTAAAAACGAGCGTTTAAAAGATAAAATGAAACAATCTTTCGTAGAAAAAGCAGTGGCGATTAATGATATTTCAGACCGACATATTACAATACCCGAAATGGAAGAAGCTTTTGAGATAGGTTTCAAGAAAGGATTGAATATTGATTTTAAACCACTAAACTTAACGCATAAACAACAAGAAGAAGTGAATGAACTTATTGAAAAATATAAAGCTGACGAATGGAATTATCGTAAATAAAATTATCGAAATCAAAAAATGGGAGGATACAGTCTTTAATGACTGTATCCTCCCATTTTTTGTTACATATAAAGTTAGATAGATTTAAATAAAAGTTTTAAGAGTAAGATAGCACAATAAAATTATTTTTTTCTATTGCGTCTTTTATATTTTCTTTGTGCGCGTTTATACTTTCGTTGATCTTCTGTTAAAAAGAAGAAGTAATATATCGCATATATAATCCCTGCAAATACAGCAAAACTAATTGCCATACTAACAAAACTGAATATAAATGAATCTAAATTGAGGATTAACCCAATTGCTGCGATTGCGATTATTATATAAAATATTGCTCGTTTCAATTTATAACACTCCTATTTAGTTGTTAACTCTGTTTATTATCGATACTAATGGTTGATAGGGCTTTTTGTCCTTTTTTAAGTTTCTTCTTATCTTTCTCGCTATAACCATCTCTAATGTCATTTATTGCCGAACTAAGGTCCTTATTTAATTTAGTGATGTTTTTCTTTTTACTCTTATCTTCATCACTCATTTTATCTTTATCAATATCATTCTCATATGTAGAGTGCGCAGAATCGATTTTATTCGTTATGTCAGTCAACTTGCCAAGAATCTTTTTATCATTTTTATTTTTTGTTACATCACTTTCAATATCATTATATTGATCAATTGCTTTTGCTATATTTTGATAATATTTGGATGATGCTTTTAAATTTGTTACTTTCTTTTTATTGTTTTTAGCCTGTTTAATGTTTTCTTTGTCTTTCTTAAGTGAAGCAACGTTTGTTTTTTCTTTGTCGATAGTTTGTTCTAATTCTTGAATACTACTTTTTAATTTATGATTTTCATCACGAAGTTGTGTGGTCTTTTCTTCTAAAGGACCTAAATTTTGACTACCACAACCTACTAGTAAACATGAAGCACTTAATATAGCTATAATTTTTTTCTTCATAACTCTCTCCTAATTCAAAAACTATATATTCACATAATAATTATGCTATCATTTTAATGTATAAAAAGAAAATGTACAAATTTATTGAATAGGAGGAAGACAGATGACTAGAATAGAAAAACTGAATTCTGCCTTAGAAACAAAACATTTGGAAGCGATTGTTGTATTAACCGATTTTAATAGAAGGTATTTATCAGGATTCACAGGTACAAGTGGCGCGCTTGTTATTACAAAAGATAAAAACTTATTGATTACAGACTTTAGGTACATAGAGCAAGCAACTTCCCAAGCTACTCAATTTGAGATCATTAAACAAAAAGGTGGTCTCATAGAAGAAGTGAAAGCACAATTGGAAAAGTTAAACGTCCAGAATGTAGGCTTTGAAGGTGATTTAGTCAGCTATGATACATACTTACAATTAAGCAAATCCTACATTAGCTTAATCAGTGTTTCTGGTTTAATTGAAAAAATCAGAGAAGTAAAAGATGATAGTGAAATTAAACTTATTCAAAAAGCTGCTGAAATTGTTGATGAGACGTATGAGTATATCTTAACTGTTGCAAAAGCAGGTATGACTGAACAGCAATTAAAAGCTAAATTAGAAAGTAAAATGTTAGAACTAGGCTCAGAAGGTACTTCATTTGATACAATTGTTGCCTCAGGAGTCAGAGGTGCGTTGCCACACGGTGTCGCAAGTGAAAAAGTTATTAATCAAGGTGAACTGATTACTTTAGATTTCGGTGCATATTATAAAGGTTATTCTTCTGATATCACACGTACGTTTGCTATAGGTGAACCAGATGCTAAACTTAAAGAAATATACAATATTGTCTTAGAAGCTAATATTAAAGGCATTGAAGCCGCTAAACAAGGTATTACAGGCAAAGCTTTAGATGCTATCGCTAGGGATTATATTACTGAACAAGGATATGGTGAAGCGTTTGGCCATTCTCTTGGACATGGGATAGGGTTAGATGTACACGAAGGACCCAATCTATCTAGAAAATCTGAAGCTAAATTAGAGATAAATAACTGTGTTACAATTGAACCTGGTATTTATTTAGACGGATTAGGCGGCGTTCGCATTGAAGATGACGTTTTAATTACAGAAAATGGTTGTGAATGCTTTACTAAATGCGCTAAAAACCTTATTATTTTATAGAAGACCTTATAATTGAGGAGGAAACTGAATGATTTCGGTTAATGATTTTAAGACAGGCTTAACAATTGCAGTAGATAATGGTATATGGAAAGTATTAGATTTCCAACACGTAAAACCAGGTAAAGGATCTGCATTTGTGCGTTCAAAATTACGTAATTTAAGAACTGGTGCTATTCAAGAGAAAACATTCAGAGGCGGCGAAAAAGTCGAAACTGCTATGATTGAAAATCACCGCATGCAATATTTATATGCAGATGGTGATACACATGTTTTCATGGATAATCAAACTTTTGAGCAAACAGAATTAGCAGCCGATTATTTAGAAAATGAATTGAATTTCTTAAAAGCTAATATGGAAGTTCAAATTCAAACTTACGAAAGTGAAACACTTGGCGTTGAATTGCCAAAAACTGTTGAACTTACAGTAACAGAAACAGAACCTGGTATAAAAGGTGATACTGCTAACGGAGCAACAAAATCAGCTACAGTAGAAACTGGTTATACACTAAATGTGCCGTTATTTGTAAATGAAGGCGACACACTTATAATTAACACAGGCGATGGTAGTTATATTTCAAGAGGTTAACACTTATAAAAATAAACATATTTATTATTTTTAGTTTAGCCATATTTATTAATAACCTTTCCAATTCACGAAACGTTGGAAAGGTTATTTTATTTTTTCATTTTATAATAAACAAACGACTGTTATAGTAGTATTATTCAAAAGAATTTAAACTTTATATCAATTAATTACAATAACATGGCCCCATTCCATTAAAAAAACGTTATAATAAATAGAATTATCATTAAATTATATCTATATAGAACTTTATAAAGAATAAACACTTTATTATTGAAAGCATGTATATGCTTGAATTGAACATTTCACTAAAGTAAAATAAACTAGGTAAATGAAAACAATCTGAAGGAGTCAGTACTTATGAATTTTAAAGAAATTAAAGAATTAATAGAAATTCTTGATCAATCTAGCTTGACTGAAATCAATATAGAAGATAAAGGCAACGTTGTTAATTTAAAAAAAGAAAAAGAAACTGAAATCATTACACCTCAAATTTCACAACAACCAATGCAACAAGTTTCACCGCAACAAGGTGTAATGTCAGCTCCTGTAAACACGCAAAGTTCAGAGGAAGTAAATACAAACGCAGTGGAAGACAACTTACAAACAATTAATGCACCAATGGTAGGGACATTTTATAAATCACCATCACCTGAAGAAAGCGCATATGTACAAGTTGGAGATTCAGTTACAAACGAATCAACAGTGTGTATCTTAGAAGCAATGAAATTGTTTAATGAAATACAAGCTGAAGTAACTGGAGAAATTGCTGAAATCCTAGTAGAAGACGGTCAAATGGTAGAGTATGGCCAACCGTTATTCAAGGTGAAATAATGAATAAAATATTAATTGCAAATAGAGGAGAGATTGCGGTAAGAATCATTCGTGCATGTCATGATTTAGGATTACAAACTGTGGCTATATACTCTGAAGGAGATAAAGACGCTTTACATACTCAAATTGCTGATGAAGCATATTGCGTTGGCCCAACACAATCTAAAGATTCTTATTTAAATATCCCAAACATTTTATCTATCGCAACATCAACAGGTTGTGACGGTATACATCCTGGCTACGGATTTTTAGCGGAAAATGGTGATTTCGCTGAACTATGCGAGGCCTGCCAACTGAAATTCATTGGACCAAGTTACGAATCTATCCAAAAGATGGGTATTAAAGACGTTGCTAAAGAAGAAATGAAACGCGCGGAAGTGCCTGTTGTCCCAGGCAGCGAAGGTCTTGTAAAGGATATCGACGATGCAAAAGGCATTGCCGATAAAATTGGTTATCCAGTTATTATTAAAGCAACTGCTGGCGGTGGCGGTAAAGGTATCCGTGTGGCTCGTGATGAAAAAGAATTGGAAACTGGCTTTAAAATGACACAACAAGAAGCGGAAACTGCGTTCGGTAATGGTGGTCTATATCTTGAAAAATTCATTGAGAATTTCAGACATATAGAGATTCAAATCATGGGTGATAGTTTTGGTAACGTTGTCCATTTAGGTGAACGCGATTGTACAATACAACGTAGAATGCAAAAACTTGTTGAAGAAGCGCCATCTCCAATTTTATCTGAAGAGAAACGTCAAGAAATGGGTAATGCTGCAGTCAGAGCAGCAAAAGCTGTTAATTATGAAAACGCAGGTACAATTGAATTTATATATGATTTAGATTCTAATGATTTTTACTTCATGGAAATGAACACACGAATCCAAGTTGAGCACCCAGTAACAGAAATGGTTACAGGTGTAGATTTAGTTAAATTACAATTGAAAGTTGCAATGGGCGAAAAATTGCCATTCAAACAAAAAGATATCAAAATAGAAGGTCATGCGATGGAATTCCGTATCAATGCTGAAAATCCATATAAAAACTTCATGCCTTCACCAGGTCAAATCACCCAGTATTTAGCACCAGGTGGCTTCGGCGTAAGAATTGAATCAGCATGTTATACTAATTATACGATTCCACCATATTATGATTCTATGGTTGCTAAGCTCATTGTGCATGAGCCAACTAGAGAAGAAACGATTATGACAGGTATACGTGCGTTAAGTGAGTATCTCGTTTTAGGTATAGATACTACGATTCCATTCCATATTCGTTTGTTAAATAATGAGATTTTCAGAAGCGGAGAGTTTAATACTAAGTTTCTTGAAAAATATAATATCATGGATGATCAAACTAAATAGGAGGTATGTGAAATGGTCAAAGTATCAGAAACCTCACATTCCAATTTAGGAAAAATAGAAATTGCACCTGAGGTATTAACAGTTATAGCAAGTATTGCAACAGCTGAAATAAAAGGGATACAAGGTCATTTTAAAGAATTAAAGGATAGTAGTATTGAAAGGTTTACTAGAAAGCAACTGAGTAAAGGTGTTAAAGTTGATACAAGAGAAGATGGTATCTATATTGATGTCTATTGTTCATTGTCCTACGGTATCAATATTTCAGAAACAGCAAAAACAATCCAAAGTACTATTTTTAATTCTGTAACAACGATGACCACAATTGAACCTAGCCAAATCAATGTTCATATTACACATATTGAACCAACCAATTAAAATTATATAAGCAAATTTACTTTTAAATACATTTGTAGATATGTAATAACGAATATTTCAATGTATTTGTTATTACGTTTCTCAAATGATTTACAAAAATACAATGCTTGAAGGAGTTTATAATGAGTCGAAAAGAATCCAGAACACAAGCCTTTCAAACTCTTTTTCAACTTGAAATGAAAAATAGCGAATTAACAATTGAAGAAGCAATTAGTTTTATTACAGATGAAAACCCAGACTTAGAATTCGATTTTATCAACTGGTTAGTAACTGGAGTAAAAGATCATGAAACGATTTTAGATGAAAAAATCCGACCACATTTAAAAGATTGGACACTAGACCGTTTATTGAAAACAGATCGCATTATTTTAAGAATGTCTACTTTTGAATTGTTACATAGTTCAACGCCACAAAAAGTAATTATAAATGAAGCTGTTGAATTAGCGAAACAATTCAGCGATGATGATCATTATAAATTCATCAATGGTGTATTGAGCAATATTGAATAAAAGAGTGATATAAAATGGCAGACTATTTAAGTGTTTCCGCATTAACTAAATATATTAAATACAAATTTGACCAAGATCCCCATTTACAATCTGTATTGATTAAAGGGGAATTGTCTAACTTTAAAAAGCATAGCAGTGGTCATCTTTATTTTAATGTGAAAGATAAAAACAGTGTCATTAGTGCAATGATGTTTAAAGGCAATGCTTCTAAAATTGATTTTGATCCTAAAGAAGGTGACGAAGTATTACTAGAAGCACGCGTTTCTGTTTATGAGCGTAGAGGGAATTATCAAATCTATGTTAATAAAATGCATATTGATGGGGTAGGTAATTTATACCAAAAATTAGAACAATTGAAAAAGAAATTAACTAAAGATGGTTTTTTTGATCAAAATCATAAAAAGTTAATTCCTAAATTCCCCAAAAAAATAGCAGTGTTAACTGCAGGTACTGGAGCGGCAATTAGAGATATTCATACGACGATAAATAGTCGATATCCACTAGCTGAACAAGTTCAAATTAATACTTTAGTACAGGGTGAACAAGCTAAAAATGATATCGTCGAAAAGATACAACAGGCTGATCAATTAAATGTTGATACAATTATCATAGGTCGTGGTGGTGGTTCTATAGAAGATTTATGGAACTTTAACGAAGAAGATGTAGTAAAAGCAATATATTTTTGTGAAACACCAATCATATCCGCAGTTGGACATGAAACTGATTTTACATTAAGTGACTTCGTAGCTGATGTACGTGCTGCTACACCAACACAAGCAGCAGTAATGGCAACACCCGATCAATATGAATTACGTCAATATTTAAAGCAAACGAACCTTTCACTCACTCGTTTTATTAAACAACATATGCAACAACAAAGAAAACACTTGGAACATGTATCTTCATATTACAAGTTCCAAACACCAACTTTGTTATATGACCAACAAATTCAAAAACGTGATGATTTAGAAAAGCAGTTAAGCCTATCAATGAATTTAAGAATTAAAAATGAACAGCAACAATTACAACTATTAACTAATAAGTTTAACTTGAAAAATTTCAAACAAAATATTAATAGAGAACAATTAACAAATAATCAAAAGCGTACAGATTTAAATAAAGTCATGAATAATTTTATTACCAATCAACGAAATAAACTTGCTAGTAAACTAGAAAGCTTAAATAATCTAAGTCCAACAAACACAATGTTACGTGGCTATACAATTGTGAATAAAGATGATGATGTAATAACGAGTACGAATGACTTAGCTGAAAATGATAACATTGTATTAACAATGAAAGATGGCGTTGTTGATGCACAAGTTAAGAAAGTAAGGTGTAAAGATGAGTAATAGTAATACACAAAGTTTTGAAGAAATGATGAAAGAACTCGAAGGTATCGTTCAAAAACTTGATAATGAAAATGTATCATTAGAAGAATCTTTAAATTTATATCAACGTGGTATGAAATTATCTGCAACTTGTGATGAAACATTGAAAGATGCTGAAAAGAAAGTTAATGAGCTCATGACTGATGAAAATGTTGAAAATGAGGAGACGATTGATAACGATGGCGAATAACAAGATGAATAATTTAATAGAAGAAATTAATCAAAAGTTATCTACAACTGTTCCAGAGTCTTCACTCAACACTAATATAGAAGAGAGTATGCGTTATTCTTTAGAAGCAGGCGGTAAACGAATAAGACCTGTCTTATTATTATTAACTTTAGATATGTTATCAAATGAATATAAATCCGGATTATCATCTGCCTTAGGATTAGAAATAGTCCACACATATTCATTAATTCACGATGATTTGCCACCGTTAGACAATGATGATTATCGTAGAGGTAAACTTACAAATCATAAAGTTTTTGGTGAATGGAAAGCGATACTTGCTGGAGATGCACTACTTACCAAAGCTTTTGAAATCATTACCAATGACTCAGATCTAACTGATACTGTTAAAATTAAGCTGGTTAAACGTTTATCATATGCGAGCGGACACTTAGGTATGGTAGGTGGCCAAGCTTTAGATATGCAAAGTGAAGGCTCATCAATAGATTTAAATACACTTGAAAAAATTCATAACGCTAAAACGGGTGCGCTACTTAAATTTGCAGTTATGGCTGCAGTTGATATTGCTGAACCAGAACAATCTGTGGCAGATCTGTTAGAAACATACAGTGAACATTTAGGTTTAATGTTTCAAATTAAAGATGATTTGCTAGATATCTATGGCGATGAAGCAAAATTAGGAAAAGCAGTAGGTAGTGATATCGAAAATGATAAAAGTACTTACGTATCTTTATTAGGCCAAACTGGTGCAGAAGAGAAGTTGAAGTTTCACGCTGATGCCGCTTATCAGTGCTTAAATGAATTACCGGAATCATATAATACTCAAGACCTTGAAGGTATTATTGAATTATTTAATAATCGTGAATCATAATACGATGCTTTAGAACATTATTTATAACTTTTTCCATCTTTAAATAATGTTCAGTTAATAAAATACTTAATAGCTCAAAGAATCATGCTACGTATATGTAGTGTGATTTTTTATTGAGTGAAAATATATTATTCAATAATTATTCATCAATTTAATGATTCTTTACATAATTTGCTGAAATTTTACAATTCATATTTGTATACCTTATAGTGACATTTTACTGATATATAGCATAATTAACGTGATATATTTAGTGATATTTCAAATTAACTTTAGTAGTAGAATTCTTATGCTTGTGGTAAAATAAATGTATAAATATTCGTTTACAGAGGTGCTATACATGGCTAAAAAATCAGTGAGACATATAAAAATACGAGAAATCATTTCAAATGAAAAGATAGAAACACAAGATGAATTAGTAAAGCGTTTAAATGAGTACGAATTGAACGTCACTCAAGCAACTGTTTCAAGAGACATTAAAGAGTTGCAACTTATAAAGGTACCGACTCCTGCAGGACAATATGTCTATAGTTTGCCAAATGATCGAAAATATCATCCTTTAGAAAAATTAGGTCGCTATTTAATGGATTCTTTTGTAAACATTGATGGAACAGGCAATTTATTAGTTCTAAAAACATTACCTGGTAATGCTCAATCAATCGGTGCAATTTTAGACCAAATTGATTGGGAAGAAGTTTTAGGAACTATTTGCGGTGATGATACTTGTTTAATTATCTGTAGAGATGATTCTGCGAGCGAAAAAATTAAGACACGCATCTTTAATTTATTATAAGTATAAGGAAGTGATATAAGGATGCTACAAACTTTATCTATTAAGCAATTTGCAATCATTGATGAATTAGAAGTGCATTTTGGTGAGGGCTTAACAGTATTAAGCGGTGAAACAGGTGCAGGCAAATCAATTATCATTGATGCAATTGGTCAACTCATTGGCATGCGTGCTTCTTCAAATTATGTAAGACATGGGGAAAAGAAATCAATTATTGAAGGTATCTTCGACATTGATGAGAGTAAAGAAGCTATTTCCATATTACGTGATTTATCAATTGATATAGACGAAGATTTTTTATTAGTTAAAAGAGAAATCTTTAGTTCTGGAAAAAGTATGTGTAGAGTGAATAATCAAATTGTTACATTACAAGACTTGCGAAAAATAATGCAAGAATTGTTAGATATACATGGTCAGCATGAAACGCAATCATTATTAAAGCAAAAATATCATTTACAATTATTAGATAATTATGCAGAGGATACATATAAATCTTTGCTTGATGATTATGTGTCTACTTTTGATCAATATAAAGCTAAAAAGAAAGAACTTGAAGATTTGGAAACTGCAGATCAAGCACTGCTTCAGCGATTGGATTTACTTAAATTTCAATATGAGGAATTACAGGAAGCTCAATTAACTGATGAAGAAGTTTCACAACTTGAAACAGATATTAAACGCATTCAAAACTCTGAAAATTTAAGCCTAGCACTAAACAATGCACATCTAACATTAACTGATGAACATGCAATTACCGATCGTTTGTATGAATTAAGTAACCAACTTCAGTCAATTAGTGATATTTTGCCTGATAAATATGATCGCCTTAAAGAAGAGGTAGATCAATTTTACTACACATTAGACGATGCGAAACATCAGCTATATGATGAACTCACAAACACTGAATTTGATGAACAATATCTTAATGAACTAGAAGCTAGAATGAACGTATTAAATAGCTTGAAACGCAAATATGGCAAAGATATTAGTGAGCTTATTGTTTACCAAGATAAATTGGATAATGAAATCAACAAAATTGAGAACTATGAAGAGAGTACGTCACAATTGCGTGAAGAAATAGAATCACTTTATGATAAAGTTTTCAAGTTAGGTGAAAAATTATCTCAAGAACGTCGTGTTGTAGCTCAATCACTGCGAGACAATATTGTGGATGAAATTCAAAACTTACAAATGAAAGACGCGAACTTAGAAATTTCCTTTAAACCATTAGATACACCTAACCGTGAAGGCATTGAATTTGTAGAATTTCTAATAAGCCCTAATAAAGGTGAACCGCTTAAAAGCTTAAATAAAATCGCTTCTGGAGGAGAATTATCTAGAATTATGTTGGCGCTCAAAACAATCTTTGTAAAAACAAGAGGGCAAACAGCGATTTTATTTGATGAAGTAGATTCTGGTGTTTCAGGTCAAGCAGCACAGAAGATGGCTCAGAAAATGAAAGACTTAGCACAACATATACAAGTAATCTGCATTTCTCATTTACCACAAGTAGCGACAATGAGTGATCAACATTTATTTATTAGTAAAGCTTCTAAAGATGACAGAACAACTACTCATGTTAAAGAATTAACCGGTGAAGAACGTATTGATGAAGTAGCAAGAATGATTTCTGGAGCAAGTGTTACTGAGCTTACACGTCAGAATGCTAAAGAAATGATAGAACAAAATCACCTTAATGATTAATAATGCGAACGTATAAATACTACTTTACTTATAGGGAAAGGTGTTGGTTTTCATGCAATATCAACATTTAATTGATCCGACTACAACTTTAAAAGGTAATATAGCCATTTTATATGCAAATGATGAAAAGATGCTTTCAGTCGTGATAGAAGCACTTACTTTAACAGATATAGAAGTGTTTTTATATGATACACATGATCCTACTGAAATCATTAGATCTTTTAATATAGATGCACGATTATTAAACAGAATTCACATTTATACATTTGATGATGAAAATGAATTATTTAAACAATGTGCACAAGATTTATCACGCGGTAAAGTTTCGATGTTAATGAAAGGTAATTTAACGTCTTCATCATTACTATCTTTTGTTTTAAGTAATAAAAATTTTATAGAAAATCATGGTTTTCTAAGTCATGTCGCATGTTTCGATATACCAAATTATCATAAAACATTAATGATGAGTGATGTTGCTTTAAACATTTCACCTTCAGTAGAGGAAAAAAGACAAATTATTAAAAATTTGTCAGTATTTAGTAAGGCATTAGGTTATGAACAATTTAAAGTAGGTTTATTATCATCTGTCGAAAAAGTTACAAGGAAAATCCCATCTTCTACGGATTCTGAAAAAATCAAAAATATTTTTAATAGAGATATGGATGATTATTTAATTGTTGACGGTCCTCTAGCTTTTGATAATGCAATCAGTATGGAAAGCGTTATTAAAAAGAATATAAAGTCTACTGTAGCTGGTGATGTCGATGCTTTGCTTGTATCACATATTGATGTTGGCAACGCGTTATACAAGTCATTCACATACTTTGGTGGTGCACGTGTAGCAAGCCTAGTTTTAGGCGCAAAATTTCCAATTGTACTTACTTCTAGAGCTGATAATAAACAAAACAAACTTGATTCATTATTGTTAGCCCTAAAAGTTTTAAATTGACCTTGCTATGAAAGGCTCATTTTACTTGTTGCCATATAAAATAGGTTATTAATTTTATATTTTGTCTATTTGATGTAAAATATAAGTGGATATTATAAATAGTTTAATATAATCCTTTTATGTGCGATGACTTTTTCAAAGTTGACTATTTATTTCAACTTTGAAGCTGGTAATCTAGCCGTTGCATAATAATAAAAGCTATGTTCCTTGAGCAGTTAAAGTTAATAACTTTCTATTTTATTTTCAATAAAGAAGGTGGGGCAATGTCTCAAATTTTAGTGCTTAATTTAGGAAGCACATCTTCTAAGGTTGCTATTTATACAGATGCGTATTGCAATTATAACGAAATAATACGGCATGACCTCGAAATTACTTCCTTAAATTTGATAGAACAAATCAAACATCGACGATTTGAAATTGAACGTTTTGTAAAAAATATAGCTGGTGTGAATTTTAGTGCCTTTGATGGCATTGCGTGTAGAGGGGGATTATTGAAACCCATACGTGGTGGCGTTTATACAATCAACGAAACGATGTATAATGAACTTCGAACATTTAAATACGGTGACCATGCATCTAATTTAAGTGGGGTTATCGGTTACGAATTAAGTCAAGATCTTCAAATACCTGTTTTTACAATTGACCCTGTAGTTGTAGATGAATTAATGGATATTGCTAGAGTTACAGGTATCAAAGATATTAAGCGAAGGTGTATTTTTCATGCATTAAACCAAAAAGCTGTTGCAAGCTTATATGCAAATTCATCCAGTAAAACATATAAACAAGTTAACGTTATTGTTGCTCATATGGGTGGCGGTATAACTGTTGGCGCACATAAACAGGGTCTTGTCGTTGATGTGAACGAAGGCTTGCTAGGCGAAGGTCCTTTTAGTCCTGAACGGGCAGGTTCTATACCAAATGATTTGTTATATGAATATGGTTATAAACGCAATTTTACACCACAAGAAATGAATCACTTTTTGAGCAAAGAAGGTGGTTTTGTTAATATGTTTAAAACAAATGATTTAAAAATGTTATCACGTAAATATGAATCAGATAGTGATGTAAAACTAGCGTTTGATGCATTAGCATATCAAGTCGCGAAAGCGATTGGTGAACGCGCAATCGTTTTTAAAGGAAACGTTGATCAAGTTATCCTTACTGGCGGACTGAGTTATAATAAAATATTAACATCCTTAATCCAATCTTATGTCGATTGGATAGCACCGGTGACAATCTACCCCGGTGAAAAAGAAATGGACGCTTTAGCGACTCGCACATCGCTTGTTTTAGAAGGTATAGAAAGTGCTAAAGTTTATAGTTAGGAGTGCAAGCATGTCAGAAGAAAAATATGATTTAGTAATATTAGGCGGAGGTACAGCGGGTTATGTCTCGGCAATTCGAGCATCTCAACTAGGAAAAAAAGTTGCACTTGTAGAAAAGTCTTTACTTGGAGGCACTTGTTTACATAAAGGATGTATCCCAACAAAAGCACTTTTAAAATCAGCTGAGGTTATGCATACAGTTAAAAATTCAAGTGAATATGGCGTTGATATAAATGATTTTAAATTGAACTTTTCGCGCGTTCAAGAACGTAAACATGAAGTCGTTAATCAGATGTTTAACGGTGTGAAACATTTGATGGACCATAATAAAATCGATGTATTTAATGGTACTGGTCGCTTATTAGGGCCTTCCATTTTTTCACCGCAAAGTGGTACAGTTTCAGTAGAATTTGAAGATGGTGAGTCAGAATTAATTCCGAATAATAACGTGCTAATTTGTACTGGTTCTCAACCAATGGAACTACCATTTTTGCCATTTGATCATAATATCGTTCTTTCTAGTGATGACATTTTAAATCTTGAGCAACTACCAAATTCTATCGCAATTGTTGGAGGCGGTGTAATTGGTTTAGAATTTGCATCATTACTAGTAGATTTTGGTGTCGAGGTATCAGTGATTGAAGCTGGAGATCGTATTCTACCAACTGAAAGTAAATCAGTAGCAAAAGTATTAAAACAAGAATTATCTAAGCGTGGTGTAACGTTTTATGAAAACACGCAACTAGGTGAAGAAAATATTGTAATTGATGAAAATAAGATAACAATAACAATAAATGAAAAGTCGGTTACATTTGACAAAGCACTCGTTTCGATAGGTCGTAAACCGAACACTGATGATATCGGCCTAAACAATACTAAAATCAAGTTGACTGATAAAAAGCACATCATCGTCAATGAATACCAACAAACTGAAGATAAGCATATTTACGCTGCGGGTGATTGTATCGGTAAATTGCAACTTGCACACGTAGGCTCAAAAGAAGGAATGATTGCGATTGATCATATGTTTGATGCATCGCCATTACCGATAGATTATCAAAAAATGCCAAGATGCGTTTATAGTCAACCCGAAGTAGCGAGTATTGGCAAAAATATAGAAGAAGCCAAAGCAGAAAATATTAAAGCACGCACAGTAAAAGTGCCGTTTAAAGCAATTGGTAAAGCTGTAATTGAAGACACACAAAATCAAAGTGGTTTTTGTGAAGTCGTAATCGATCAAGAAAATGATATTGTATTAGGGCTGAATATGATTGGACCTCATGTCACAGAACTGATTAATGAAGTGTCGTTATTCCAATTTATGAATGGCTCAACATTAGAACTTGGTTTAACAACCCATGCACATCCTTCTCTTTCTGAAGTGTTAATGGAATTAGGATTAAAAGTTGAGAATAGATCGATTCACGTTTAATAAGGAGGCAATAAAATGTTTGATTATAAATCTGTAGGCTTAGAAAAAGAAGACCTACAAGCAATGTACAAATGGATGGACTTAGGTCGTAAAATAGATGAACGTATGTGGCTATTAAACCGTGCAGGCAAAATCCCCTTTGTCATTAGCTGCCAAGGACAAGAAGCAACACAAATAGGTATGGCTTATGCTATGCAAAAAGGTGATATTTCTTCACCTTATTATAGAGATTTAGCGCTTGTAACTTATTTAGGTATGACACCTCTGAATTCTATGTTAGCCGCTTTTGGTAAACGTGATGATATCAACTCAGGTGGAAAACAAATGCCTTCTCATTTTGGTCAAAGTGACATAGGGATGCTTTCTCAAGGTTCTCCGGTAGGAACTCAAATTTTACACGCTGTTGGTGCTGCTTTAGCTTTGAAAATGGATAACAAAGCAAACATAGCAATGACAACTGTCGGTGAAGGTAGTTCCAACCAGGGTGATTTTCACGAAGGATTAAACTTTGCAGGAGTACATAAATTACCGTTTATTTGTGTAATTGAAAACAATAAATATGCAATTTCAGTTCCTGATTCACTTCAATATGGTGCTGAAAAACTTTCTGACCGTGCTATTGGCTATGGAATACATGGCGAGCATGTGGATGGAAATGATCCAATAGCTATGTATAAAGTAATGAAAGAAGCTAGAGAACGTGCTTTAAATGGCGGTGGATCAACACTAATAGAAGCTATGTGTACGAGAATGACTGCTCATTCATCTGATGATGATGATAAATACCGTTCAAAAGAAGAACGCGATGAACTTAAATCTTTAGATTGTAACCTTAAATTCAAAGCATTTTTACTTGAAGAAGGTTTTATTGATGAAGGCTGGTTAGATGATTTAGAAAAAGAACATAAAGAAATAGTCAACCAAGCAACTAAGGAAGCTGAGCAAGCACCTTATCCATCAGCAGAAGAAACTTATACACACGTTTACGAAGAAGGAGGCTCAAACAATGGCTAAATTATCCTATTTAGAAGCTATCCACCAAGGACTAGACCAATCAATGGAAAAAGATAATGACGTTTTCGTATTAGGAGAAGATGTCGGTATAAAAGGTGGCGTATTTGGAGTCACTTTAGGATTACAAGAAAAATATGGTGAGGCACGTGTATTAGACACGCCATTAGCAGAATCTAATATAGTTGGTACAAGTATAGGCGCTGCAATGTTAGGTAAACGTCCTGTTGCTGAAATTCAGTTCGCTGATTATATTTTACCTGCTACAAACCAAATCATTAGTGAAGCTGCTAAGATGAGGTACCGTTCCAATAATGATTGGCAATGTCCCATTACAATTCGTGCGCCGTTTGGTGGCGGAATTCATGGTGCGCTTTATCATTCACAAAGTGTTGAAGCGATATTTGCATCGACACCTGGATTGACTATTGTTATACCGTCTACACCTTATGATGCAAAAGGTTTATTATTGTCATCAATTGAGACGAATGATCCAGTGCTCTTCTTTGAACATAAAAAAGCATATCGATTATTAAAAGAAGAAGTACCAGAAGACTATTATACTGTGCCTATCGGTAAAGCTGATGTAAAACGTGAAGGTGATGATATAACTGTTTTCACTTATGGTTTATGTGTGAATTACTGTATCCAAGCAGCAGATATGTTATCTGAAGATGGTATTAATGTAGAAGTTGTTGATTTACGTACAGTTTATCCTTTAGATAAAGAAACAATTATTGAACGTGCTAAATTGACTGGTAAAGTATTATTAGTTACAGAAGATAACTTAGAAGGTAGTATTATTTCTGAAGTATCTGCGATTATATCTGAAAACTGTTTATTTGATTTAGATGCACCTATAATGAGACTTGCGGGACCTGATGTTCCATCAATGCCATTTGCACCAACTCTCGAAGACGAGTTTATGATCAATCCAGATAAGATAAAAATTAAAATGCGAGAACTCGCAGAATTTTAAGGAGGCACAATCATGGAAATCAAAATGCCTAAACTCGGTGAAAGTGTGCATGAAGGTACAATAGAACAATGGCTTGTATCTGTAGGAGATACTGTTGAAGAATATGATCCATTATGCGAAGTTATCACTGATAAAGTGACAGCAGAAGTGCCATCTTCATTTTCAGGAACAATTAAAGAAATTATAGTAGAAGAAGGCACAACAGTAGCGGTAAATGAAGTCATATGCCTTGTTGATATTGGTGATGAATCGCAAGAAACAAACAATTCAAATACACAACAAACAACAGAATCTAATGAACCTCAAGAGGTTGCTTCAAATGATATAGATGATAATGTTAATAGTGCTTCACATGAAGATAAACCCAAAAACAATGGTCGCTTTTCACCAGTGGTATTTAAACTTGCTTCAGAAAATCAAATCGAGTTATCTGAAGTGATTGGTACTGGTTTTGAAGGTCGAGTTACGAAAAAAGATATTGAAAAAGTAATTAAAGAAGGTACGAACAAAACACCTTCAACAGTTGTAGCACCTAAAGATTCACCTAAAGTTACAAAACAAGCGTATTACAATGAACCTTCTCCAGGGTCAGCAATTCCAGTTAATGGTGTTCGTAAGCAAATCGCTCAAAACATGGTAAATAGTGTCAATGAAATACCTCATGCATGGATGATGGTAGAATCGGACGCTTCAAATCTAGTAAAAACACGTAACTATCATAAGCAAAGCTTCAAAGAAAGTGAAGGATATAATTTAACTTTCTTTGCATTTTTCGTAAAAGCTGTTGCAGAAGGGCTAAAAGCGTATCCACTGTTAAATAGTAGCTGGTCAGATTCAGAAATTGTTATGCATAAGGATATTAATATTTCTATCGCTGTCGCAGATGAAGACAAATTATATGTCCCTGTAATTAAAAATGCAGACGAAAAATCAATTAAAGGTATTGCCCGTGAAATTAATGAGCTTGCAAATAAAGCGCGTAACAAAAAATTACGTTCTGAGGATATGCAAGGTGGTACGTTTACTGTGAATAATACAGGAACATTTGGTTCTGTTTCATCTATGGGTATCATCAACCATCCTCAAGCAGCAATATTACAGATTGAATCTATTATTAAAAAACCTGTCGTTATTGATGATATGATTGCAATTCGCAATATGGTTAATTTATGTCTATCGATTGATCATCGTATATTAGATGGTCTTCAAGCAGGTAGATTTATGAATTTTGTAAAAACACGTATTGAACAATATTCAATTAAACATACAAGTATATATTAATATATTTAACTTTGTAGACTAATTAATTTTCAAGTTTAAAAAATGAGTGTGAGACAAAAGTTTCACACTCATTTTTCATTTAATTTTTTGGTTTAACATGTGTTTTATCAACCGTCCGCGATATAATTTTTATGAATTTAAGCAATATTATTATATATTATAATCACACATGTTGAAGTATTGCGCATATATTAGTAGAATAAAAGTAATAATTCAGAAATGAAAGGTGACGTTATTATGGATTTAAATTTTGATTTATATATGACTGATGTTGTTAATCAAGCAAGAAATGAAATAGAACAGGCTGGATATGAGCAATTAACATCTCCAGAAGAAGTCGATAAAGTATTACAACAAGATGGGACGACACTTGTGATGGTTAACTCAGTATGTGGTTGTGCTGGCGGTATTGCTAGACCAGCAGCAACGCATGCTTTACATTACGATAAAACACCTGACCGCCTTGTAACTGTATTTGCTGGTCAAGATAAAGAAGCAACACAACAAGCAAGAGATTATTTTGAAGGTTATGCACCATCAAGTCCATCGTTTGCATTAATCAAAGATGGTAAAGTTGCCCAAATGGTAGAACGTCACCAAATTGAAGGTCATGACGTAATGGATGTCATTACTCAATTACAAAACACATTCGACACTTATTGTGACGAAAAATAGAGGGACTAACACATGACACGTTTGAATCCATACCGCATCGGATTTAGAACGATAAAGACTGCAATTGGAATGGCACTAGGTATTATTATTGCAAAATTAATTGGTTTAGATAATTTTGCATCTAGTGCCATTTTAGTGGTTCTTTGTATTAAACATACAAAAGTGCATTCACTACAAGCAATTGTATCTCGTTTTGTATCTTGTCTTATGATACTCGCACTTGGTTCTATTGTTTTTAATTTATTAGGACAAAACGCAATTGTTTTAGGTATCATTGTGCTACTTTTTATTCCTTTAACTGTTGTATTTAAAGTTCAAGAAGGTGTTGTTACAAGTTGTGTTATCTTACTCCATGTTTTCAATGCTAAAACGATTAATATGGATTTATTTTTCAATGAAATTATCTTATTAATTGTTGGGCTCGGTATTGCATTCTTAATGAATGTTATTATGCCAAGCTTAGATAGTAATTTAAAACAGTATAAACAACAAATTGAAAATCAATTTACTGAAATTTTTCAAATGTTCAGTAAGGCTTGTACAAGTCCAAACCCAAGCTTAGATATATCCTTTGAGAAGTTAAAAGTTACGATTCGCAAAGCTAAATCAATCGCATTTAGAGATGTTAAGAATCACTATGTTAGAAATGAAAATTCTTATTATCATTATTTTGATATGCGGGAAGAACAGTTAGAACTGTTACGAAGAATGGCTCTAATCCTTCAAAATATTGAAACAAAAGATTGCTTATTATCCAAAATATCTAATTTATTTGCTGAAGTAGGAACAAACGTAAATAGTAATGATTATACTGCATTACGATTGCATTCGTTATATGAAATTCGAATAGAATTAAATGAATTAGAGTTGCCTACGTCACATGAAGCTTTTCGAACACGTGCAAACTTATTACAACTTTTAAATGAACTTGAATCATATTTATTATTAAAATCACAATTTGGATCATTAAGATTACATAATGATTCTAAAATCGCAACATCCTAAATAATAAAGCCATACAAAATTCTTTTGATTTAAGAATTTGTATGGCTTTATTCATATTTCTACTGTACTTATTAACTATACATATATTAGTGATTCATCGCTTTTAATAATAAAATAACTTTTAATTAAAAATTGATACTTTCAAAAACCATTATAATTAATTCACTAATGGAACGACACTTGTCAATACCAATGCAAGTATAATAGCTACTAACATGACTATAATAATGACTCTTAGAACTTTGTTGTTACCCAAAGATGATTCCTCCAAATCTAGAATATGGAATTAAAACATAGATAAAATACACTGTATATATCAATATAATTCAATTACAACACATTCAATTTTAAACTACTTTATAAGTTTATTATATCATACGCACCCTCTAGAATTGAAACATATTAGTTTTGCTTACGTACACATTTCGTTACACTTAAACGTATGGCATATAAATAATGGAATGGGGATTTTTAAATGATAAATAAACAACGACTCCTAGATACTTTTTTGGAATTAGTGCAAATTGATTCTGAAAGTGGAAATGAGAGTGAAATCCAACGGTTACTTAAATCTAAGTTTGAAAAATTGGGATTAAAGGTAGTTGAAGACAATGCTGGTCAACATGAAAATTTAGGAGCAAATAATTTGATTTGCACATTAGAGGCGACGACAAATGATGAAAATATAGATAATATCTATTTCACGAGTCATATGGATACAGTTGTACCTGGCGTTAATGTAAAGCCGATAGTTAAAGATGATGGTTACATCTATTCAGATGGAACTACAATTTTAGGTGCTGATGATAAAGCTGGATTAGCTACTATTTTAGAATTAATTTACATATTAAATGAACAAGACGTAGCACATGGTAAGATTCAATTTGTACTTACTGTTTCGGAAGAATCTGGTTTAGAAGGTGCGAAAGCATTAGATACATCTTTACTCGATGCCAAATATGGCTACGCTATCGATGCAAGTGTAGACGTTGGGACAACTGTTATTAATGCCCCCACACAAATGAAAATTAATACTACAATTCATGGTAAAAAAGCTCACGCGAGTGTACCTAACAAAGGTGTAAGTGCGATTAATATTGCCGCTAAAGCTATAAGTGCGATGAAATTAGGTCAGATAGACGAATATACAACAGCAAATATAGGTCGTTTTGAAGGCGGGTCTGCAACTAACATTGTAGCTGACAAAGTAACACTTATGGCTGAAGCCCGATCACACTCAGATGAAAGTATAAATGCTCAAGTAACTCATATGAAATCTGTTTTTGAAGAAACAGCAGAAAAATATGGTTGCTCAGCTACAGTTGAAATTATTAATAGTTATCCTGGCTTTAAAATTGCACAAGATGCCACAGTTACTAACGTAGCTAAAGCCAGCGCAATTGCATTAGGGTTAACACCGAACACAGTTATGGCTGGCGGGGGTTCTGATGGTAATATAATTAACCAATTAGGCATACCTACTGTCATCTTAGGCGCGGGTTACGAACACATCCATACAACTGAAGAACGTATGTCAATTGATGCTTTAAATCTTCTAGCAGAACAGCTTATAAAAATAGTTGAAATAATTACTCAAAAATCTGAAAACTGATTAAGTGAATATGAGTGATGCTTTGTGATACAATATATGAGAAAACTTTAATAAGAGAGGTTAGTTAAATGACACAACAAATTGGTGTAGTAGGTTTAGCCGTAATGGGTAAAAACCTTGCTTGGAATATTGAATCACGAGGATATAGCGTTTCAGTTTTTAACCGTTCATCTTCTAAAACAGATGAAATGGTAACAGAATCTGAAGGTAAAAATATACATCCGACGTACTCTATAGAGGAGTTTGTGAATTCTCTAGAAAAACCCCGTAAGATTTTATTAATGGTGAAGGCAGGACCAGCAACAGATGCAACAATCGATAGCTTATTACCATTACTAGATAATGATGATATTTTAATCGATGGTGGTAACACTAATTATCAAGATACAATCAGACGTAATAAAGCACTAGCTGAAAGTGGTGTTAACTTCATCGGAATGGGCGTTTCTGGTGGTGAAGTTGGCGCGCTTACTGGTCCTTCACTAATGCCTGGTGGACAACAAGAAGCATTTGATAAAGTTAAAGACATTGTAGAAGCAATCTCTGCTAAAGCTGAAGATGGCGCTGCATGTGTAGCTTATATTGGACCTAATGGTGCCGGTCACTACGTTAAAATGGTGCACAATGGTATTGAATATGCAGATATGCAGTTAATTGCTGAAAGTTACGCAATGATGAAAGACTTACTTGGTATGTCTCATGAAGAAATTTCACAAACATTCAAAGACTGGAATGCTGGCGAACTTTCAAGTTACTTGATTGAAATCACTGGTGACATCTTCACTAAATTAGATGATGATGGTAATGGTCCATTAGTTGAAAAAATCATGGATACAGCTGGCCAAAAAGGTACAGGTAAATGGACTTCTATTAACGCTTTAGAATTAGGTATTCCATTAACAATTATTACTGAATCAGTATTTGCACGCTTTATATCTTCAATCAAAGAAGAACGTGTGAATGCTTCTAAACAATTAAATGGACCAAGTACTAAATTTGAAGGTAACAAAGAAGAATTCCTTGAAAAAATCCGTAAAGCGCTGTATATGAGTAAGATTTGTTCATACGCACAAGGCTTTGCTCAAATGAGAAAAGCTAGTGACGACAATGAATGGAATTTAAAACTTGGAGAGCTTGCTATGATTTGGCGTGAAGGTTGTATTATCCGTGCGCAATTCTTACAAAAAATTAAAGAAGCATATGATAATGATACAGAATTACAAAATCTATTATTAGACCCATACTTCAAAGATATCGTAACAAACTATCAAGATGCATTACGTGATGTTGTAGCTACTGGTGTACAAAATGGTGTTCCAACGCCAGGTTTCTCTGCAAGTATTAACTATTATGATAGTTATCGTTCAGAAAACTTACCAGCTAACTTAATTCAAGCGCAACGTGATTATTTTGGTGCACACACTTACGAACGTAAAGATCGTGAAGGCGTATTCCATACACAATGGATTGAAGACTAATAATCATCTTTATATAACATTATAAAAGACGTGAAACTACTTCACGTTTGAAACTACTAGCAAAGTCTACGGACTTTACTAGTAGTTTTTTTATGTAAATTTTTAATAACAGCTTTAGTATTACATTAAATTTCCAAGTAATGGCATTTAAATAAGAAAAAGCTAACCCATGATTACAAAAAATGCAAACTTTGTGCAATCGTTTGCACAAATCCTTTGACTTTCCCTTTATACTTAATTATCATTATAATTATAGTTTTGAAAACGCTTTAATTATATACATTAGCAAAGGATGACTCAATTTGGTAACTATAAAGGATGTTGCAAAAGCAGCAAATGTAGCACCATCGACAGTTTCACGTGTCATTAGCGGTAACAATCGTATAAGCGATACTACTAGAGTTAAAGTATTAGCGGTGATGGAAGCATTAGGCTACCAACCAAATCATGCAGCCCGAACATTAGTTACAAAAAAATCTAAAACAATAGGTGTTATTCAAAAAAGCGGGCGTAATGAAACAAGGCAAAATCCATTTATCATAGATGTCCTTTCAGGTATATATAAATCATGCAAAGCACATGGTTATGCAACAATATCTACCACAAATGAGCAATATGAAAATATAGAATTAGAAGTAAGTCACATGATTTCTTATCATGCAGTAGATGGCTTTATTTTATTATACTCAAAAGAAAACGATATGATAGAACAAATACTCGCTCAACATAATATGCCGTACGTCGTCGTTGGGAAGCCCTTATCTAATCAACAAGTCGTTCATATAGATAATAATAATGTTGAAGCAGCAGAGCAATTAACACGCTATCTCATAAGTCTTGGTCATAGTAAGTTTTTATTTTTAGCTGAACGAGGAAATTATGAAGTTGTTAAAGATCGAATCAAAGGATTTACTAATGTCCTTAAACAACATGCACAAGTAGGTCATATCGAATATTTTGATATGAACTACCAAAGCATAAAATCTTATTTTCATTATTTACTCACACATAACGAACTACCCTCAGTCATTATTACATCAGATACGATGCTCAATCATATTGTGCTTAGCGTATTGTATGAACTACAACTTCGCGTACCAACAGATTTACAAACAGCAACCTTCAATGATTCTTACTTAACTGAATTTGCAGCGCCACCACAAACTGCGGTCAATATTCATCCTGACTTATTAGGTGAAGCAGCAGGCGACGCTATCATTCGATTAATTAGTGAAGAGCATATTGTCGATTTTAATAAAGTTATTCCAACAGATATTATTAAAAGAGTCTCAACTCAACATTTAAAAAAGGAGCAATAATATGAATAAACAGTGGTGGAAAGAGGCAGTAGCATATCAAGTTTATCCTCGAAGCTTTAACGATTCAAATAACGATGGCATTGGAGATTTACAAGGGGTTATTGAAAAACTAGATTATATACAAGATTTAGGTATCGATATCATTTGGTTAAGCCCGATGTATAAATCACCAAATGATGATAATGGTTATGATATTAGTGATTATCAAGATATCATGGATGAATTTGGAACGATGGATGATTTCAATCAATTATTAGATGGTGTACACCAACGTGGTATGAAACTCATTTTAGATTTAGTAGTCAATCATACATCAGATGAACATCCATGGTTTATAGAATCTAAATCGAGTAAAGATAATCCAAAACGAGACTGGTATATCTGGAAAGATCCAAAAGCTGATGGATCTGAACCTAATAATTGGGAAAGTATATTTAATGGTTCTACATGGGAGTATGATAAAACAACAGGTCAATATTATTTCCATTTATTTAGTAAAAAACAACCTGATTTAAATTGGGAAAATAAAGACGTTAAAGCAGCTGTCTTTAACATGATGAACTGGTGGTTTGAAAAAGGGATTGATGGCTTCAGAGTGGATGCAATCACCCATATTAAGAAAACATTTGAGGCTGGAGATTTACCAGTTCCTGAAGGCAAAACATACGCGCCTGCATTTGACGTAGATATGAACCAACCAGGCATACATGATTGGTTACAAGAAATGAAGGATGAATCCTTAAGTCATTACGATATTATGACAGTAGGAGAAGCAAATGGTGTGAATCCTGATAATGCTGATGAATGGGTCGGTGAAGACAAAGGTAAGTTTAATATGATTTTCCAATTTGAGCACTTAGGTTTGTGGAATACTGGCGATATTAAATTTGATGTTAAAGCATATAAAGATGTGTTAAATAGATGGCAAAAGAAACTTGAAGATGTAGGCTGGAATGCATTGTTTATAGAAAATCATGATCAACCTAGACGTGTATCT
Organism: Staphylococcus equorum; assembly: GCF_001747895.1. Taxonomy (GTDB): domain Bacteria; phylum Bacillota; class Bacilli; order Staphylococcales; family Staphylococcaceae; genus Staphylococcus; species Staphylococcus equorum_A. The sequence continues at coordinate 246,852 of NZ_LNNB01000009.1, forward strand.
ACATGGGGTGATGATGAAAGATTTTGGTATGAGTCAGCTACAAGTCATGCGGTTGTATATTTCTTACAACAAGGCACACCATTCATATATCAAGGACAAGAAATCGGTATGACCAATTATCCATTTGAAAGTGTGGAAACATTTAATGATGTTGCTGTAGTGAACGAATATAATATCGTTAAGGCTCAGGGTGGTGATTTAACAGAACTGTTAAACAAACACAAAATGGAAAATAGAGATAATTCTCGTACACCAATGCAATGGACTAATGCTATAAACGGTGGATTTTCTGAACATGAGCCTTGGTTCCCAGTTAATCCTAATTACACTGAGATTAATGTATCATCACAGCTACAAGATTCTGATTCAATTTTAAATTTTTACAAATCTCTGATTCAAGTAAAAAAATCACATGATATTTTTACATATGGCACTTTTAATCTGATAGATGCTGAAAATGACCGTGTATTTGCTTATATTAGAGAATTAGAAGGAGAACGTGTACTTGTAGTAGGAAATTTAACTGATAAGTCTGCCTCGTTGGCATTCAATGAAACGATAAATGAAAATAATATTAAACTGCACAATTACAAAGATAACAAATTGAATTTAACTGCCTTACGTCCATTTGAAACTTTTGTAATAGCTTTATAAAAAATTAATTTATTTAAGTCTACAAAAAACCTCTAACGATATTTGAATTATTTTGAATTCAAATTATGTCAGAGGTTTTTTATAGTTCGTTGTCATGATATTGTTCTTGATCTACAGGCATCCATAGCTGGACTTTAGTGACAGCATCATCAAAAGATAATTCTAAGGGATAAACTTCCACATACAGGCTGTTATGCTCATATGGCAGGGTCATTTGAAGGCTTGTTTCGATGTAATACCAAGCTTCGTTAATGACATAGTCTAAATCACCTTGTAAGTTAAATTTAGCATATTGTCTTTCAGGTAGGAAACGGCTTTCTAGGTGTGCAGGGTATCTTTCACTTGGTACACCCACAAATATTTCCATACCTTGATCTAATGGACAATTGACTACAAATAACTCATGTGGACTTACATCATTATAACGTTGAAGCTCTTTAATTTTTCCATCGGCTAATAAATCTTCTAAAAAGTCAGGTACTTTATATGGATTTTCTAATTCATCTGCATCTAAAAATCGATTGTAACCTACTAATGACAGGCCCTGTGTATCTTCTAATCTGTAATTATAAGGTGCAGTTTCAGTTGTTGTCAGTTTTATATAAAGTCTTGGCTGCATTTTAAGTTCATCGCGTTTGGTATTCACTTGGATGGGTGACACCCCGTGAAAATCACTGAAATCATTTGCGAACGCGTTAGTATCACTATAATTGTATTTTTTAGCTACGTCCATTAAACGACTTGAACCACTAATAATCTCTTTTGCTGCTAAAGTCATTCTACGTGACCTCGCATATTCACTTGGAGACTGACCAACAATCATTTTAAATGATTGATCAAGATGATAAGGTGAAAGACCAACGTAATCACTGAGTTCTTGCAAATGAAAAGGCTCTAGCAAATGATCTTCTATATAAACAATTGCCTGTTGTATTTGCTTGATAACGTCCAAAACTTTCACTCCTAATTTTCAAATGACTCATGCGCCATCATTGCTTTTAAATTTATTGTTGGAAAACGTTAGCATCGTTTACCTAATTAATTATATTCTACATCATTTTACTTATACTTACATCTCAAAAATATTAAATAGAGTAAAATGTAAATAAGTAAAGGCATAAACTTTATGTAATTTGCTCAATAGATTAAATCATAACACAAAAAAAGGTTAAGAAAAAAGCAACAACACAAGTGATTTTTTACACTTGCGTTGTTGCTTTATGTTATAGAAAGATAAACATATTAATGAATATCGTCCCACCAATGGAAACCATCTCTACTTAAGAGTAATTCACTTTCTAATGGACCATTTGATCCTGATTCATAGTTAGGGAATTCAGGTTCATTTTGGTCCCATTCTTCTTGTATTGCATCGACAAATTTCCAAGTAGATTTTAACTCTTCCCAATGGGTAAAGTTAGTAGCATCACCATTTAGACAATCAAATAATAAATTTTCATAAGCATCGACAGTATTCATTTTATCTTGTGCGCTCATCGCATAAGATAATTGAACAGGTTCTGTTTCAATACCTTGAACATTTTTCTTCGCATTTAAATGTAATGATACGCCTTCATTAGGTTGGATGTTGATGACAAGTAAATTTGAATCTAATTTCTTATCTGTTTCATAATATAAATTCATAGGCACTTCTTTAAATTCAACAACGACTTGAATCGTTTTACTCTTCATTCGTTTACCTGTTCTAATATAAAATGGCACGCCAGCCCATCTAAAGTTATCGACAGTCAATTTACCTGAAACGAAAGTAGGGGTTGTTGAGTCTTCAGCAACACGGTCTTCATCTCTGTAACGTCTTACTTTTTGACCATCAATTGTACCTTCATCATATTGTCCGCGAACAAAGTTTTGACGAACTTCTTCTGATTCTAACTTACGCAATGATTTAAGTGCTTTAACTTTCTCAGCTCGTATATCTTCACTGTGTAAACTAATTGGTGCTTCCATTGCTAATAATGCAACCATTTGTAACATATGGTTTTGAACCATATCTTTTAAAGCACCACTTGATTCATAGTAACCACCTCTATCTTCAACACCTAATACTTCTGAAGATGTTACTTGAATGTTAGAAATGTATTTATTATTCCATAATGGTTCGAACATCGCATTAGCGAAACGAAGTACTTCTATATTTTGTACCATGTCTTTACCTAAGTAATGGTCAATACGATAAATTTCTTCTTCTTTAAATGAACGACGTAATTGTTCATTAAGTTGCTCTGCTGACTCTAAATCAGTACCGAATGGTTTTTCAATAACTAAACGTTTGAAACCAGTAGTCTCGGTTAATCCAGATGATTTCAAATAATCAGAAATCACACCGAAGAAATTAGGAGCCATAGCTAGGTAGAATAATCTATTACCCTGAAGTTGGAACTCAGTATCTAATTTATTACTCACTTCTAGTAGTGATTGATAACTTGCTTCATCACTGACATCATGTTTATGATAAAACACGTGTTCCATAAATTTATCAAGATGTTTTGTATCTTTAACATGTTCTTGAATTGATGATTTCACTTGACTACGGAAATCATCGTTTGTTAAGTCTCTTCTACCTATCCCAATGATTGCAACTTGTTCATTTAAGTTTTCTTGTTGATACAAATGGAATAATGATGGAAATAATTTTCTGTGACTAAGATCACCAGTTGCTCCAAAAATTGTTATTAAGCATGGAATATCTTTGTTTCTAGTATTCAAGATCAAAACCTCAATTCTTTTTATAAATCTCTATTTATTATAGACCAACATTCAGTATTATTCCTACAATTTTGCTTGGAAGTATTTAATTTTAATATATTTTTTATTCTTTTGTGTGATAAAATGTGAACAAGAAGAGGAGGCATATGCATGGAAATCACATTTTTTGGCACGAGTGCAGGTCTACCAACCAAAGAAAGAAACACCCAAGCAATTGCATTAAATTTAGAACCATACTCAAATAATGTTTGGTTATTTGATGTGGGTGAAGGGACTCAACATCAAATACTGCATCATTCAATCAAATTGGGTAAAGTTGATCATATTTTTATTACACATATGCACGGGGATCATATATTTGGTTTGCCCGGACTATTAACGAGTCGTTCATTTCAGGGTGGAGAAGGCAAGCCACTCACAGTAGTTGGACCAAAGGGTATTCAACAATTTATAGAAACGGCCTTACAACTATCTGAATCCAGATTAAATTATCCAATCACATACATAGAAATTGAAGATCAATTAAACTATCATCATAATGGTTTTAATGTGAACGCACATCTATTAAACCATGGTATTACATCTTATGGCTACAGAATTGAAGCGCCCTATACCCCAGGGAAAATTGATGTTCAAGCTTTAAAGGATATTGGTTTGGAACCGGGACCTAAGTATCAAGATATTAAAATTAATGAAACTTTTGAACATAATGGATTAATTTATGATTCTAATCAATTTAAAGGCGATGCTGTTAAAGGTCCTGTTATCGCTATATTTGGCGACACGATGCCTTGTAAAAATGAGTTGTTAATTGCTCAAGATGCAACAGTAATGGTACATGAAAGTACTTATATAGAAGGGGATAAAATGTTAGCAAACAATTATCACCACAGTCATATTGACGATGTGTTTGAGTTAATTGATGAAGCTCAAGTTGAATATAGTTTAATTACACACATAAGTAATCGCTATACAAAAGAAGAAGTGGAAACGATTAGTGAATCATTAAAGTCTCGAGACACAACACCACCATTCATGTTTGTTAACGATTTTGATTCGTGGTCATTTTAGTTACAGCTAATTCAAAATAGTAATATAGATATCTAACGAAAGCGTAAGTTCTTAATCTAGGAACTTGCGCTTTCAAGCTATCAACAGTGCCTTTAATATAGATTGACAATATGTTACTTCATGTTTTGTGCACGCTTTCCACGAGTTTAGTTGTAATATAAAGTGGTGAAATATTTCGAAATTAAAATAACACTAATTCATATGCAACATGCAATGAATTAGTGTTATTATTTTATATTTATAAATGAGTTAAAATAGCACTTGTATTTATACTTTAATTTAACTAATCGTCATCTTGACTTGATAATTCAATACTTCTATTAACAGCAGCGCGTAAACAATCTTCGAACACACCTTCAATATCATGTTCTGATAAAGCATTTAAGCCTGCTTGGGTAGTGCCACCTTTAGAAGTTATATTTTTCCTCAATTGTTCCATACTCAATTCAGATCGTTCAATCATTTTACTTGTGCCTATAATTAAATTACGGATAGATTCTTCAACTTGAGATTTCTCTAAACCTAGTTGCGTGCCCGCTGTCACATATTGTTCGAATACGTGATATAAAAAGGCTGGACCGCTTCCTGTAATTGCAGTAACTTGATGCAAGTTATCTTCAGAAACTTCTATTGCTGAACCAAATGCATTGATCAAATCATCAACTTCTTCTTTAGATTTTGGTCCAAAATTATTAGAAAAACTGATACCTGTTACAGAATGACCTACATGCGCATTTGTATTTGGCATAATACGAGCAATTGGATTATCAGCACCAATTTTTTCGCGAATATAGCTTATTGGTAAACCAGCCATAATAGAAATGAATTTATTATTTTCTGTTACATTAGGTCTAATACGCTCAGATAATACATCAAAATCATAAGGTTTTGTACCTAAAAATACATAATCAGCATCTTTTAATAATGCTTCATCATCATAACTATAATTCACACCTAATTTTTCTGCATAATCTTTAAGTGCAACTTCGTTAGAACGATTTGTTAAATAAATATTGTTAGAATCAATCACTTTTGAATTAACGATACCTGTAAAAATGGCATGAGCCATGTTACCAGCACCATAAAATACTAGTTTCATGTGAATATTTCACTTCCTCTTAGTTTTTATGTTTCTATACTAACATAGATTTATAATATAACTAATATTTATATTATATACATGACATATCATAGCCATTTCAATTATACTAACTGTACATTGACAAAGGGTAGGGATAATTATGATTGGCAAACATTATATTTTAACTGGAGGAACGAGTGGTTTAGGTAAAGCAATATTAAAGATACTATTAAAGAAAAGGGTGTTTGTGACAGTAATCGTACGTAATCCACAAAAATTAGATGATATTATTGCGCAGTATGGTACAGAGCATTTATCTATCATACAATGCGACTTACAATCACAAGCTCAAATTCTAAAGCTTAAGCATCATTTTCAAGACCAATCAATCGATGGTTTAATTTATTCATCTGGGTTAGGTTATTTTAAAGCAATAGAGCAACATAGTATTGATGAAATGTTAGAAACTTATACTTTAAATATAGTGAACTTCAATATACTTTTGACTACTATTCAACCATTTTTAAGTACTAATCCATCTATCGTTGGTATTGGTAGCCAGTCTGCTTTTTTAACACAAGCTTATGCTGCACATTACGGGGCAAGCAAAGCTGCTTTTAACCAAGTCTTGAATGCACTTCGCATTGAAAGACCTAACTATCATGTCCTAACTGTAAATACTGGCCCCATCGCTACACCATTTCATGAAAAAGCAGATCCATCGTTAGCATTTGCACAAAAATATAAAAGTATTATGTTAGATTCAGATAAATTAGCACAGCAAGTCGTAAAAGGGATACTTATGAACAAAACAGAAATCAATGAACCTAAATGGATGCATTTTATATTAAAGATTTATCAACTTGCACCACGTTTTATTGAAAAACATTTCACGATATTTTTTAAAAATAAAGCTTAATTGCTACTATTCTGTTTATGTATTATTGAACTTAAATGGCAATATAAAAAGAGTTAGTTGAACTTAAAAGATAATAGATGAGTAACATGACATCTACTTTCACAAGTATCAAACTAACTCTTTTTTAGTGTTGTGATTTATTATTTTAAATGCTGTGTATATTCCAGATTCTTAACACGATTACGTGCAACTTTTAGTTTTTCTAAACTAATTTCTTTTGATAATTCGTAATTCTTCACATTTTCATCTAATTGGTCAACGCTGCTTGCCCCCATAATAATAGAACCTAGAGCATCATGTGACGTAAGATAGTTAAATGTTAAACCAGTTAAATTATTTTCAACCTCTTTAATAGAGGCTATCGTTTCTCCTAATTCTTGGTAAGTATAATCAAATATACCTTCTGCAAATTTAGAATCTAACGCTTGATTACTATTGGTAGTTAACAATCCTTTAAAAACAGGGCCACGTGCAAGTACTTTAACCTTCTTAGCATGCACATCATCTAATAATACTTCTGGTCTATTATCAATTAAGTTAAATTGAGACATTAAAGTTTCGATGTCGCTGTGTTTTAAATAATAATCAATGACATTAGGTCGAATTGAAGATATGCCATACGCGCGCACAACACCTTCTTTTTTCAATTCATCAAATGCACTAATTGTTTCATCTAGTGGATCATCAATCGTACCACCATGTAATTGATATAAATCTAAGTGATCTAATTCTAGTCTTTGTAAAGAGTCCTTCACAGCAGCTTTGATATATTTTTTAGAAGGATCCCAAAATGTAGTACCATCATCAGCTAAATGATTACCTACTTTTGTGCCAATCACAATATCATCTCGATTTTGATATTTTTTCAAGGCTTTACCTACAATATCTTCGTTTACACCTTTATCATAAATATCAGCCGTATCAAAATATGTGATGCCTTGTTCAATCGCACGTTCTATAATTGGCTCTGCTTGTTCATAATCAGTGCCTAAACTCATACAGCCTAAACCTAATTCTGAGATTTCAATACCACTTTTTAAAATATTTTTTTGCATGTCGTTTCTCCTTTCGATACACTTGATGATAGGGCATAGACGTAACAAAATAAGTCGTTATGAATTACTTTTATGCATTGCGCAAAAATTTTGATATAAATGAAATCTAAATACTTAGATTTCTACAAATATCGCTTTTATCGCTTTTGCTATTCCCTGAAACACTAACGTGTTAATCTTAACAATAACTTAATTCAAATAAAAGGAACGTGATTATAATGAATCTATTCGAGAAAACATTACATAAAGAGTCCATCTACAAAGGTGCAATTATTGATTTAGAAGTCCATGATATAGAACTACCCGATGGACAAACGTCAAAACGTGAATTAGTCTACCATAACGGGGCAGTTGCAGTATGTGCAATCAATCCAGATAACCAAGTTATTCTCGTCAGACAGTATCGTAAACCCGCTGAAAAAACATTATTAGAAATACCAGCTGGAAAATTAGAATTAAATGAAGAAAGAGAATCAGCTGCCAAAAGAGAATTAGAAGAAGAAACGGGCTATATTGCTGAAAATTTAGAATTGATTACTGAAATGTACGGTTCTCCTGGCTTCTCTAATGAAAAGATTTCAATTTATCTTGCCAAAGACCTTAAAATAGGTGAAATGAATTTAGATGATGACGAATTTATTGAAATCGAAACATATAATATTAAAGAAATAACATCCATGCTCCAAAACAAAGAAATCGAGGATGCTAAAACAATTATTGCTTTACAATATCTATTACTTAATTATAATCATTCCAAATAACTTGCCTACAGACTTGCGTATTTTATCAATTATTGGTATTTTATATATATAAATCATTATGTAAATTGAAATGATTATAATTATTAGTAGGGGAGTGAGGCTTCCGTGGAAGAACGATTAAATCGCGTGAAGCAACAATTACAACAATCATCTTATAAATTAACTCCGCAGCGCGAAGCAACGTTAAGAGTTTTAATTGAAAATGAGAAAGATCATTTAAGCGCTGAAGACGTTTATTTAAAAGTTAAAGATAAAGCACCTGAAATAGGACTTGCGACTGTCTATCGTACGTTAGAATTATTAGCAGAATTAAAAGTTGTGGATAAAATTAATTTTGGTGATGGTGTTGCCCGTTTTGATTTACGTAAAGAAGGCGCGAAGCATTTCCACCATCACCTTGTTTGTATGGAATGCGGTAAAGTAGAAGAAATCGAAGAAGATTTATTGCCTCAAGTGGAAGAAAAAGTAGAGCAAGATTTTAACTTTAGAATTTCAGACCATCGCTTAACATTCCATGGTGTATGCTCAGATTGCCAAGCTCAAGGTAAGTAAGCTCAACATCATACACTATTTTATAAATAGAGGTGGTACCATTGGATACGATAATTGAAGAATATTTGAGATTTATCCAACTAGAAAAAGGGTTGAGTTCGAATACAATTGGCGCATATAGAAGAGACTTAAAAAAATATGCCACTTTTTTAGAAGAACAAAAAATAGGGCATATAGATTTTGTAGATAGACAATTAATCAATCAATGCCTCGGCTATTTACACGACGAGGGTGCTTCCGCAAAATCATTGGCGCGTTTCATATCTACAGTACGCAGTTTTCATCAGTTCGCATTACGAGAAAAATATGCTGCAAAAGATCCAACTGTATTAATCGAAACACCGAAATATGATAGGAAATTACCTGATGTCTTAGAAGTAGATGAAGTACTTGCTTTGCTTGAGACTCCGAACTTATCAAAAATTAACGGCTATAGAGATCGTACAATGTTAGAATTGTTATATGCTACAGGCATGCGCGTTTCTGAACTTATACACATTGAACTTGAGGATATCAATTTAATCATGGGCTTCGTCAAAGTATTTGGTAAAGGAAACAAAGAACGCATTATCCCATTAGGTGATGCAGTAATAGAATATTTAAATACATATTTAGATACAACACGCCCTCAATTATTGAAGCGTACTGTGACAAATGTATTGTTTTTAAATATGCATGGTAAACCTTTATCAAGACAAGCTATTTGGAAAATGATTAAACAAAACGGTGTAAAAGCGAATATCAATAAGACGTTGACACCACATACATTGAGACATTCATTTGCTACACATTTACTTGAAAATGGTGCTGATTTACGTGCTGTACAAGAAATGTTAGGACATTCTGATATTTCGACAACACAACTTTACACACATGTCTCAAAATCACAAATTCGCAAAATGTATAATGAATTTCATCCACGTGCATAAACACAAACCAGTTTATTCGTTGAATAGCTAGCTTGTGTTTTTTTGTTTGCGTCGCCATTTTAATATGACTTGTTTTTTCATTTAACTTAAGTTTATTCTTTTTTTGCACGGCGTATATCAAGTGCTTGTTGTCGCGCTTTGTCAACTTCTGAACGATCTCTTTCTAAATGATGATTTACAATATAACTATCTTCTATCAAATGTGGTGTTCTAACAAAATCAGGGTATTTTTTAAAAATATCCTGTTCCATTTCTTTTGTTATTGGTAATTGAATTGGCACAAATTGCTTAGCACTAGCCACAGACTGAATTAATTCTATGATAATTTTTTTATATTTATCTGTATAGATGCCTAAATCAATGGATTGTTCACTTTGTTCTATAACACTTAATGCTTTTTTAAATGATCGTAACGCACCAACATTGTTATGTCTGCGATAATGATAGCAACCTGTTGCTAACAAAATCAAACTTACAATCGCATCATCTTTACTAAATTGCGGATTTTCTTTCCAAGCTTCTTCTAAAATGTCATGACACAAAAAGTAGTGTTGTTCCGTATGAAATTGATAATAAAAATCTTGCAATGCATTTTCCATAATTAAAACCGCTCCAAATTTAAATGTTTTCATTAAACATGCTATAATATTTTAGTGAAATACGCACATAACTTGCTATATGAGGTAGATACTATGTATGAAGTAAAACTAGATGCTTTTAATGGTCCTTTAGATTTATTATTGCATCTCATTCAAAAAATTGAAATTGATATTTATGATATTCCCATGAAAGCATTAACAGAACAATATATGCAATATATACATGCAATGAATCAATTAGAGATTAATGTTGCTAGTGAATATTTAGTTATGGCTTCTGAACTGCTTATGATTAAAAGTAAAATGCTGTTACCACAATCAGAAGAAGTCGACGAATTAGAAGAGGATCCACGTGAAGATTTAGTAGGACGATTAATTGAATATCAAAATTATAAAGAATATACTGAGATATTAAATGAAAAGAAATCTGAACGTGCTTTTTACTTTTCAAAGCATCCAACTGATTTAACACACCTAGAATCTAATGAAACATGGGATTCAAGTAATACAATTGATTTAACAGAATTAATCATCGCTTATCAAAAAGTTAAAAATCGCGTTGAATTCAACACGCCAAAAACTGTAGATATACGTAAAGAAACATTTACGATTCAACAAGCAACTTCTCAAGTTAATGCGCGTTTACAACAACATGATTCGTTTAATTTTTTTAGTTTGTTTAATTTTACAGAACCTGTTGAAATGGTGGTCACACATTTTCTAGCAATACTTGAAATGTCTAAATCGGGCATTGTAAATATAGAACAACTCAAAAATTTCGACGATATCAACATTATAAGAGGGGTAAACTATGGCATTGAACGATAAGGGTATACTAGAAGCATTACTTTATACAGCAGGTGACGAAGGTTTAGATGAAAAACAATTACTTGAAATTTTAGACATTGACCAAACACAATTGTCACTACTCGTTTCTGAATACATATCAGATGGCTTAGAAATTCAACATTTTGGTCAAACTTATGTACTTACAACAAAAAAAGATGCAGCAAATTATATTGAAAAATTAATAGAACAAAAATCAAAAATGAAATTATCGCAAGCAGCAATGGAATCATTGTCTATTATTGCCTACAATCAACCTTTATCACGAAGCGACATTGAGATGATAAGAGGTATAAATTCTGACGGCGCTGTTAAAACTTTAATCGCTCGTGGGCTAATAGAAGCTAAAGACGAAGCGGATTCCAGAAGCCAACAACTCTATACCACAGAACTATTTTTAAACGTATTTGGCATTGAACATTTAGATGATTTACCAACAACTGATGAGGAAGATGAAGAAATAGAAGCTTTCTTCAGTAACTTAGTAAATCAAAAAGGAGAAAATAATGAATAAAGAGACAGAAAGATTACAAAAACGTATTGCAAACAGTGGTCACACGTCACGTAGAAAAGCAGAAACATTAATCACAGAGGGCAAAGTCTTAGTTAATGGCTCAGTAGTAACAGAGCTAGGTACGAAAGTTAAACCTTCGGATACAATTGAAGTTGAGGGCATTAAATTAGAACAACAAGATAAACTATATATTTTATTTTATAAACCAGCACAAGTTATCACTAGTGTATCGGACGATAGAGGTAGAAAAGTAGTTACAGATTACTTTAAACAAATTAAAACAAGAATTTATCCAGTGGGTCGTTTAGATTATGATACTTCAGGTTTACTTTTATTAACTAACGACGGCGAATTCACTAATTTAATGACACATCCGAGTTATAAAATTAAGAAAAAATATGTTGTTAAATTAAAAGGCTATTTAATGCGTGAAGAAGTTAAAGCTTTAGAACATGGTGTTGAACTAGAAGATGGCCATACACAACCAGCTACTGTAAAAGTAAAGAACCAAGATAAAGATAAAAATTCAACACTTGTTGAAATTACAATTACAGAAGGACGCAATAGACAAGTCCGTCGCATGTTTGAACATTTTGGTCACGAAGTTACAAAATTACAACGCATTGAAGTTGGTCCGCTTAACCTAAAAGGGCTTAATGCAGGTGAAGGCAGAGTCTTAACACCTCATGAAGTAAAAGTGATGCGTCAACTTGCAGAACATGGTAACTAATTGTTATTACGTTTAATTTAATTTAAATCATGAGAAAATTTTCACAATCTTTTCTTCGTAATCACTTTTCCTATTAAACGTATGATATAATGTGATTAAATTGAAAGTTAGCAGTGTGGGAGGTACATATGTATGTCAAATGAAATACTTATCGTAGATGATGAAGATCGAATCAGAAGATTATTAAAATTATACCTTGAAAGAGAATCTTTTGAGATACATGAAGCAAGTGATGGTAATGAAGCGTATAAAATGGCGATGGAACATGATTATTCATGTATTTTATTAGACCTTATGCTTCCAGAAATGGATGGTATCACTGTTGCTTCACGTCTCAGAGAACACAAAGAAACACCAATTATTATGTTGACTGCTAAAGGTGAAGAAACAAATAGGGTAGAAGGATTCGAATCTGGTGCAGACGATTATATCGTGAAACCATTTTCTCCTCGTGAAGTGGTATTACGCGTCAAAGCGTTGTTAAGACGTACACAAGTAGCGCATACAGAACAAAGTGAACCTCATGCGCGTGATTTAATTGAATTTGACCACCTTGTCATTGACAACGATGCACACAGAGTATTAGCAGATAATAACCAAGTTAATTTAACACCAAAAGAATATGAGTTGTTAATATTTCTAGCTAAAACACCTAACAAAGTCTTTGATCGAGAACAGCTTCTAAAAGAAGTATGGCATTATGAATTCTACGGCGACTTGCGTACTGTAGATACTCACGTTAAACGTTTAAGAGAAAAATTAAATCGAGTATCTGATGCAGCAGCTCAAATGATTCAAACTGTTTGGGGTGTTGGTTATAAATTCGAGGTTAAGTCCAATGATGAATCGGCTAAATAATGTAGTAATAAAACTGTGGTTAACTATTATTTTAATAGTAACGACAGTTTTAATTTTACTAAGTGCTGCACTCATAACATTTATTCAGTCCTATTTTACGCAAGAAACCGAAGATTCATTACTCAAAGATGCACAGCGTATCAGTCAATTGGTGGAAAGTGCAGATGATAAAACTACAGCTATTGAATACAGTCGTAAATTGATAGAAAACCCAGATGGGCTTATTATTATGAATGATAAGCATATGGTGAGCCAACATAAAGATAAAATTAAAGACAAGATGTTTAAAGAAATTAAAAACAATAAAGATTATAACCAAGTGTTTGATAAAGGAAAACAAATTTCAGAACACGTTACTGTCAAAATCAATGGGCAACAGCGGACTTATGTGTTAATTGGTTATCCTGCTAAAAACTTGACTGAGCAAGATAATAATCGAAATAATAACTACAGTGGCGTATTTATCTATCAAGATTTAAAAACGATTGAAGAAACCAATAACGTAATTACAGTTATTATTTTAATTATCGCTATTATCTTCTTAGCTATTACAACCGTTTTTGCCTTTTTCTTATCATCTCGTATAACAAAACCGTTACGAAATTTACGGACACAGGCCTTGAAAGTTTCTAAAGGAGATTATGCTCAAGTCGTACCTGTCAATACGCGCGATGAAATTGGTGAGTTATCTCGTACGTTTAATACGATGAGTTCTGAAATTCAACAACATATAGATGCCTTGTCATCTTCAAAAAATATTCGTGATAGTTTAATCAATTCTATGATTGAAGGTGTATTGGGATACAATGATAAAAAAGAAATTATAATTTCTAATAAAATGGCTCAAAACACACTTCAAATACTTGGTGATCATGAACTCAAAAAGCTTGATAAACAAAATGAACGTACTTTCAAAAACAAGCAAACACAATTTGAAGAATATGAAATAAATACGCGTTATTTAGTAATAATAACGAGTTATATTGACCAAATTCAACCAGATGGTCGTAGTGGTATCGTAGCTATTATTCGTGATATGACAAACGAACATAACATAGACCAAATGAAAAAAGATTTTATTGCTAATGTTTCACATGAATTACGTACGCCTATTTCATTACTACAAGGCTATACTGAGTCTATAGTGGACGGCATCGTCACAGAGCCCGATGAAATACATGAATCACTATCTATTGTACTAGATGAAACTAAACGCTTAAATCGACTTGTAAATGAGCTTCTCAGTGTTGCACGTATGGATGCTGAGGGGCTAACGGTAGAAAAATCTGTTCAGCCTATTGATACATTGCTAAATAAAATGCAACAAAAATATCAAAGTCATGCAGAGAGTTTAGGTTTAAGCATCAATTTAAATCCAAATACGCACGAACAGCTGTGGTATTATGATTTAGATCGAATTGAACAAGTCTTAACTAATTTGATAGACAATGCAACAAGGTATACCGAAGCAGGAGATGCCATCACTATCAGTTATGGGGAAACAGAGACAGAAAATATATTATATATTACAGACACGGGCTCTGGTATTGCGCCAGAGCATCTACAACAAGTGTTTGAACGTTTTTATAAAGTTGATTCCTCGCGTAAACGTGGTAAACAAGGTACAGGTCTAGGTTTATTTATATGTCGAATGATTATAGATGAACATGGTGGTAGTATTGACGTTAAAAGTAAACTAGGTAAAGGAACAACATTTATTGTCAAATTACCAAAGTTAACTAATAATGAGATGTTATAGAAAATAGTTGAGTGGTTACTGCTTCAATTAAACTAATCAAACATTAATATAAAGACCGGCGAAATCATTATTGTGATTTCGCCGGTCTTTATTATCAATTATGCTTGCAGACTCACTAAAAAGTGTAGGTTTTCTTTAATTTAGTCGCTTTTACTCCCTTTTTAGCATATTTAGAGCAATAGTATTGTTTTTACCTGAGTAATAAGCTATGATATATTTATAAAAATTTAAGATATTCATCTTCGGGGTAGGGTGTAATTCCCAACCGGCAGTAATTAAAGCCTGCGACCCATTTATTTTCATTTAAATAAATGGCTGATCTAGTGAAAATCTAGAGCCGACAGTAAAGTCTGGATGGGAGAAGATGGAGGGTTATTTGTTGTGCTATTAAATCCTCCTATTCGATGAATGATGAATGGAAGGAGATAATTTAATATGCAACAACAAACAAAACGACTTATTACGATAAGTATGTTAAGTGCGGTTTCTTTTATATTGATGTTTATAAAATTTCCAATACCATTTTTACCGCCTTATTTAACTTTAGACTTTAGTGATGTGCCCGCATTATTAGCTACATTCACACTCGGACCGCTCGCTGGTATCATTGTAGAATTTATAAAAAATATATTAAACTTTTTATTTAATCTTGGAGATCCAGTAGGTCCAGTTGCTAACTTTTTAGCAGCATCCAGTTTTTTACTAACAGCTTATTATGTTACTAAAAACAAATATAACCTTAAATCACAGATTATAGGTTTTACTGTAGCAACTATTGTAATGACAATTATTCTAAGTATCTTGAACTACTTTGTGTTGTTACCTTTATATGGCATGATTATGAATTTATCTAATGTTGTAGAAAACGTTAAGATTGTCATTGTATCTGGTGTTATTCCATTCAACATTATTAAAGGCGCTATTATTTCTATAGTGTTCATTCTTTTATTTAAACGTTTAAAAAATGTATTACCAAAATAAATATAAAAACATCTGAGAGATTAACACTCAGATAAAGAAAAACAGGGTGATTTCTATTGAAGTAATACAGAAATCGCTCTGTTTTTATATTTTAAATCAACTATTCATAATTTAAAATCATTTTAGACATAAAAATTAGCATGCTCCATGCAATGTGAACACGCTAACCTTAAACGTAGCCATTAGTAAATATAATTAGTAATCACTATATTTAGACAAACGCTTATTATATATTATTAAGTATAAACCGCATACTTACTTTTATGGTACTAAACTTGCTTTTATTCAAACTTTAACGCATCTCCATCAAATGATTCTTCTTCAATTTTAATTGAATCAGTAGGACAACCATCTAACGCATCTTCCATATCCTCATATAATTCTTCCGGCACCTCTGCTGTACCTTTGTTGTCATCTAGTATCACATAAGCAATACCTTCATCATCATAGTCATATATATCAGGGGCAGCGGCACCACAAGCACCACATGCAATGCATGTATCCATATCAACAATTGTATATTTAGCCAATTTCTTCGCCTCCTTTGACAAAAATGCTACACTAATAGCACAATTATTATTGTAGTCACTGTTTTAAGATTTTTCAAATGTTTTCGTTTTATAGAATGAGGGAGTAAACATGTATAATATAATCCAATTTGCACAAACACATGCACACAATTACAAAACTGAAAAAAGTATATTTAATATTATCACAGGGAAAAAGTCACATCAAACCTTTTTTGATGCCTGTAGTCAACAACTCTTGTCATTATATCACAGCATGCCTAACTTGAAATATCAGTCGTTTGAGCGATATTTCAATCAATTTAATGCTCAAGATAATAGCTATCAAAATATCGCTAATCATCCGAGACATACGTTTGATAGTTTAACTAACACATTTAAAGCCATACAATTATTAACTCAGACCCTATCTAATACTAAACATAAGGTCTATCAATTCGTACCTATTACTCAACATAGTACTGTACACCAACAAGTTAAATTTGTATATAAAGAAATTATAAGCAATCAATTACAGGACCAATTCATTGCAGAACTTACGACATTATTCCAATCTATGTTGAATAAAAACAACACAATATATATTCACTATTACCTACAAGGTTTTGAAGAAAGTATGTATACACGACAACAAATTAGTTTAATAGAAGACATACCACAAGAACACTTATTTGAATTAGAATTTACAGATTTAGTCACATTAATGTACGAGATTGAGCACGAATCTAACTATCCACTGTTAAATAAACTGATTGTGCTACCATCATTATTAAATAAAACAGAGCAAACTTACGTAGGTTTACAAAATGGATTAAACTTCGAACAACTGGCTGCACAACAAAATGTTAAACCTAATACGATAGATGATCATATTTTAGAGCTATTTATAAAAGGCTACATATCGAATTATGAAGATTATTTAACACATTCAACTTATACTGATTTCATGACTTATTACATTTCACATCGTAGTGAGAGGTTACGCAATTATAAAGAAATATTTTCTGACCTCAGCTATTTTGAATTGAAATTGATTATCGTTGGAATTGAGAGAGGTGAAATCAATGTTACAACATGAGCTAAAAAAGTGGTTCGGGTTTGAGACTTTTAAACCTGGTCAACAAGAGATTATAGAAAGTGTATTGAACAATGAAGATACATTAGGTATTTTACCTACAGGAAGTGGTAAAAGTCTTTGTTATCAATTACCAACATACATACGTCAACAACCGACTCTCATCATTTCACCACTCATTTCTTTGATGGATGATCAAGTCATGCAACTCAAATTACATGGTGAACATCATGTCTGTTGTATTCATTCAGGCATGGATGAAAATGAGAGAAAAAGAAACATTGAATCACTAACAAATAGTCGATTTATCTATTTAAGTCCAGAATTTATACTCCAACCGCAAAATTTCAAACTCATTAAAAATTTGAATATCGGCATGGTCGTATTAGATGAAGCACATTGCTTATCTGAATGGGGATATGATTTCAGACCGCACTATGCACTTATAGGTAAAATTATCGCACGTTTTCCGACAGCAACCGTGCTTGCTCTGACTGCCACAGCACCGAATTATTTAACTTATGATTTAAATGCTATGTTAAAAAAATCTTTTCATGTCATTAAAACGAGTATGAATAGAGACAATATTTCTTTAACTCATAAAAATTTCGCAGACGATGAAGCTAAATTAAAATGGTTACTTCCAGCATTAGAAAATTCAGGACCTACAATTATATATGTTTCTTCCAAAAAAGTGTGCCTAACCTTAGCAAAAGAAATATATAACTATGGGTTTTTAACAGGGATTTATCATGGAGATTTATCTTATCAAGAACGGCACACAGTTCAGCATCAATTTTTGAATAATGAAATACCTATCATCGTGGCAACCAGTGCATTTGGTATGGGCATTAATAAAAAAGATATACGTTCTATTTTTCATTACCATTTATCAACAAGTCCATCAAACTACATGCAAGAAATTGGTCGTGCTGGTCGTGATGGGGCTGACAGTCAAGCAATTAGTCTATTTCAACCTGATGATAGTTTTTTACTAGAAACACTATTATTTACGGATATGATGACCACTGAGGATGTAGATGCCTTTGAAGTAGGTGCCTTTGTAACTCCGGATAAATTTGAAATATTAGAAATATTAAATAGCTATTACTCATTTACTGAGTTGCGTACGATATTCGACAGGACCTATCAACGAAAACGCCAAGGTTATATACGTATGCTAGGATACAAAAACCTAGACCAATGTCGACGTACTTATATGATGGAATTCTTTGGTGAAACGTTAAGTAAAAGACCTGATCAATGCTGTGATAATGATTCTGATTTAAATGTAATTAATTTAATTAATAGAAAAAAAGTAAAAAGAAAAATGGATTTTAATGAAAAAATACAAAATTTGTTTAAATAATAGACAAATACTTTACTTCACTTTTTCAAACAAGCTATAATACTACATATATACTAGTTTAATAGTGATTTTTTGCATAAAAAGTTATACATATTTACTTATTTTTAGGGTATAACAGTATATACTTAAATTAAAACGAGGAAGGATGATGAATTTGTCTAACAACAATTTTAAAGATGATTTTGAAAAAAATCGTCAATCCATTGATCCAAAAGAACATCAAGACAATGCAAAGGATTCCGTTAACGGTTCAGTTGACAACGTAAAAGAGGAAGTTTCTGATAAGACAGACGAACAATTCCCTCCTAGAAACGCTCAAAGAAGACAGCGCAGACGTGACACAGCAACAAATCAAAATTCAGATAATCAGCCTGAACATGACAATGATGAAGTTCAAGGCGAAAATCAATCACCACAAGATAATAATAACTCAACAAAAGATCCTTCGAAGAATAATGATTTAAGCCCTGGATCTACAAACAATCAAAATACAAAAGAAAACCAAAATGATTCCAATGAAAATATTGAATCACAAAAAGATAATGAATCTAATAAGAAAGGTGCTGCTGTAGCTGGTGGCACTGCTGCAACTGGTGCAGGTGCTTATGCTGCTGGCAAGCACAATGATAATAAAGATTCAGAAAATGACTTAAATGATAATGAACAAAATATCAACAACTCTGATAACGAACAAGCAGACAAATCAGATGATGCTTCGCATTCAGAAAATGATAATAATAGTTCTAAGAAAAAAGGTGCTGCTGTAGCTGGAGGCGCCGCTGCCGCAACCGGTGCAGGTGCTTATGCTGCTGGCAAGCATAGTGATAACAAAGATGAACATAAGCAAGATAACAACCAAGATAATAACAATAAAGCAACCGAGCAGAATAAAAATGAAAAAGATATAGAAGATCAAGATAAAAAAGAGCAAGATAAAGATAACTCTAAGAAAAAAGGCGCTGCTGTAGCTGGAGGTGCCGCTGCAACTGGTGCAGGTGCTTATGCTGCTGGCAAGCACAAAGGCAACAAAGACAATAAAGATAATCACAGCGAAAACGAAGCACAAGATAAAGATGAAAAGAACAAAGAAAAAAATGGTTCTAAGAAAAAAGGTGCTGCTGTAGCTGGTGGCGCTGCTACTGCCGGAACAGGTGCTGCCGCAGCGGCACATTCTAAAGCTGGCGGCAATGGCAACGGCGGTAATGGTAATGGCGGCAATGGTAATAATGGTGATAACAATGATGACGATAATAAGAAAAAGAAAAAAGGCGGTTTATTAGGTAAATTATTACCAATATTAGCTGCGATATTAATATTAGCTGCAATTGCTATTTTCGGTGGCATGGCTTTAACTGGCGATGACGATGGTGACAAAAATAGCGATGACAAAAAAGTAGCTGATAATAAAGATAGTAAGTCTGACTCTGAAAAAGATAAAGATGAAGATAAAAAATCAGAAGATGATAAAGCCAATAAAGATGAAGACAAAGATGACTCATCTGCAAACTCAGAAGACAGCAATAGCGGTTCAGATTCTGCCAATTCTGATAGCGAAAACACTGACCAAGCAAACAGTGATGCTAATTCTGATCAATCAAGTAACGATGCTAATTCTGATTCAGCTAGCAATGGTACACAAGATGCAACAAATAGTACGCAAGACAGTCAAGGTCAAAGCGACCAAAACAGTCAGAGCGGTCAAGATCAACAAAGTGATCAATCTAACGCTCAAAGCAATTCATCTTCAGATCAATCACAAGCAACTAACAACCAAGATAGCGAACAAGCAAATAATAACTCTGGCCAACAATCACATGTAGTCAATGGTCAAAACCTATATAGAATTGCTATTCAATATTATGGTAGTGGTTCTCCTGAAAACGTTGAAAAAATCAGACAAGCAAATAATCTACAAGGAAATGAAATCCATAATGGACAACGCCTTGTTATTCCACAATAGTTCATCACCTTATAAGTAAAAACCAATTAAACGACCAAACTCCTTAAATTAGTGAGTTTGGTCGTTTTTTATTAATTTTTTAAGTTTAATAAAGTGTCAATATCAATTGTGCAAAAATATTCGATTTCTATCATTTGGTTTTTTCTAAACTACTGGTATAATATATTGGTGGTATAAGGAGGACAAATAAACTATGCAAACAGTTGAAAGTATAATTATTGGTGGCGGTCCTTGCGGATTAAGTGCTGCTATTGAACAAAAGAAAAAAGGTATTGATACTTTAGTTATTGAAAAAGGAAATGTTGTAGATGCAATCTATAATTATCCTACACATCAAACTTTCTTTTCATCAAGTGATAAATTAAGTATTGGGGATATTCCATTTATTGTTGAAGAAAGCAAACCACATAGAAATCAAGCTCTAGTATATTACAGAGCAGTGGTTAAGCATCATCAATTGCGAGTTAACGCTTTCGAAGAAGTCCTCACAGTGAAAAAAATTAATAACCGTTTTACGATTACAACAACTAAAGATGTCTACCAATGTAGATTCCTTACTGTAGCAACTGGCTATTATGGTCATCATAATCATCTTGAAGTAGATGGAGCTGAGCTTCCGAAAGTAATGCATTATTTTAAAGAAGCACATCCTTACTTTGACCAAAATGTTGTAATTGTCGGAGGTAAAAACTCAGCTGTAGATGCAGCTTTAGAGTTAGAAAAAGCTGGGGCTAACGTAACAGTTATTTATCGTGGAGAAGATTATCCAAAGGCAATTAAACCATGGATTCTACCGAATTTCGAATCTCTAGTACGCCATGAAAAAATTAACATGGCATTTAACTCAAATGTTACTAAAATAACAGAAGATAGTGTATTTTATGAGCAAGAAAATCAAACAATTGAAATTCCTAATGATTATGTCTTCGCTATGATTGGTTATCATCCAGACTATGATTTCCTACAATCAATTGGTATAGATATCAACAGTAATGAGTTTGGTACTGCGCCAGTTTATAACAGAGAAACTTATGAAACAAATGTCGAAAACTGCTATATCGCTGGTGTCATTGCGGCAGGCAATGATGCAAATACAATTTTTATTGAAAACGGCAAATACCACGGCGGTATTATCACTCAAAGTATATTATCTAAAAAACAAACACCACTTGAATCATAATAATATAATAAACTAGGGCACGAGACAGAAATTTTTCTAATGAGATTTCGTCGTTCCATCCCGGCAGTGGCTGACTATAAAATGGAATGCAAGCTTGATATAAGCGTATTTTCAATTCCGTCAGCCACTGCTAATTTAAAAAAATGATGAGGCTGAGACATGTGATATGTCCCAATCTCATCATTTTTAAAATCATTATAACTGTGATTCGAAATATTTTTTTAACTGCTTAGCGTTTAATTGATTACTTAAACCTACTAAAAGTTTAAGTCTTGCTTTAGGTCCATTTAATCCGTTTGAAAAAACAACGCCTTTTTCAGCTAAGGTAGCACCGCCACCTTCATAGCCATAAATTGGGCCAACAATACCATTAAACGATCGTGAGACAAGTACAACAGGTATTGCTTTATCCAAACACTTATCTAGACCCTCTAAACATGTAGGTGGCAAATTGCCTTGGCCTAGGCCTTCGATAATGATGCCATCAACTTGATGCTTACTATAAAAGTTTAATACATCACTATTCATTCCCATATAAGCTTTTACTAAAGGAATATTTAAATCATGGTTAATATCATTTAAAACTAAATGTTCGTATGGTTTATGGTGAAATTGAACACTATTTTTTGTCACTACACCCAATGGGCCATGATTAGGACTCTGAAATGTATTTGTATTGGAGGTATGCGTTTTAGTCACATTTCGCGCAGTATGAATTTCATCATTAAATACGACCATAACACCCATATCTGCTGCATTATCACTTGAAGCCACTCTAATAGCTGAGATGAAATTATATAACCCATCTGAACCAATTTCATTTGAAGAACGCATAGCACCCGTAATTGTTATCGGTTTTGAAACATTTATAGTAAGATCTAGTAAGTATGCTGTTTCTTCTAACGTATCTGTACCATGTGTAATAACAAACCCATCATAATTTTCATTCCTACTAGCATCCTCAATAATATGCTTTAATGTTTCTACATATTTTATATTCATATGTGGGGATGGAACGTTAAATGGCGTAATTTCTGTTACATCAGCATATTGTTCAATAATGTCTTGATGGTTGGATATTGGATTGTCTGAATTTGTTACTACTTTATTAGTTTCATCTTGTGACATGCTAATCGTCCCACCAGTATGTATGAGAAGAAGTTTTTTCATATGGGCATTCCTCCTATTTATAACTTACATATTTATGATAAAATATTATACATAAAACAACAAGGAAGGTTTACTAAAATGAAATTAATTAATATCGCACTTGATGGACCTGCTGCTGCAGGGAAAAGTACAATAGCTAAACGCGTTGCTGCACAATTATCAATGATTTATGTAGATACTGGCGCAATGTATCGCGCTATAACTTATAAATATTTACAACAAAATAAGACTGAAGACTTCTCGCAATTGATAGATTCATCTGAATTATCATTGACGTATGATGAAGAAAAGGGTCAGAGAGTCATTTTAGATAACCATGATGTTACTGATTTTTTAAGAGAAAATGATGTGACAAACAATGTTTCCTTTGTAGCATCTAAAGAAGCTGTGCGCACTTTTGCAGTTAAAAAGCAACAAGAATTAGCAGCTCAAAAGGGTATTGTTATGGATGGTAGAGACATTGGAACAGTTGTATTGCCAGATGCAGATTTAAAAGTTTATATGATTGCCTCTGTTGAAGAACGCGCAATGCGTAGACAAAAAGATAATGAACAAAGAGGCATCGACTCTAATGTTGAACAATTAAAACAAGAAATTGCCGATCGAGATAATTATGACATGACACGTGAAATTTCACCTTTGAAAAAAGCGGATGATGCAATTACAGTAGATACTACAGGTAAAAGTATTGAAAAAGTAACTGAAGAAATTTTATCCTTAGTTACTCAAATTAAATAAAATATTAATCTTTTTCTTAAATACAGTGTATTATAATGCCGTTTCTTTTTAAATTGTGTAAAAAGGTTATATAATAACTAATATAGGGTATATAAATAAGGTACATTTTTATATCAATTAGATCTGCATATATATAAATAAATGTAAATTTTAGGTAAACATTTCAAAGCTTTTGTTAGCTAGAAACCCTGATTTTACAACTTTTTAACAAATAGAATTTGAATTCCTATAATAAAGGGGAATTTCTTGACAATTCTGTCAGTTTATAAGATGTTATAATTATGTAGTGTAATAAGGAGGCAGACAAGATGACTGAAGAATTCAACGAATCAATGATCAAAGAGATTAAAGAAGGGGATACAGTTACTGGTGAGATTCAAGAAATTGATGAAAAACAAGTAATTGTAAACATTAATGGTGCTAAATTTAATGGTATCATCCCTATTAGTCAACTTTCTACGCATCATATAGACAATCCAAGTGATGCTGTCAAAGTTGGTGATGAAATTGGTGCATATGTTACAAAAGTAGAGTATGACGAAGAAAATGAGACCGGTGCTTATATACTTTCTAAACGTCAACTTGAAACAGAAAAATCATATGAATTTTTACAAGAACAATTAGACAACAATAAAACGATTGAAGCTAAAGTCACTGAAGTAGTAAAAGGTGGTTTAGTAGTCGATGTTGGCCAAAGAGGGTTTGTACCGGCTTCATTAATTTCAACAGACTTCATTGAAGATTTCTCTGATTTCGAAGGACAAGTTCTTAAACTAAAAGTGGAAGAATTGGATCCTGCTAATAATCGTGTCATTCTTAGTCGTAAAGCTGTAGAGGCATTAGAAAATGCAGAGAAAAAAGACGATTTATTAAATTCACTTAATGAAGGCGATGTGATTGAAGGTAAAGTTGCACGCTTAACTAACTTTGGCGCTTTTGTAGATATTGGTGGCGTAGACGGACTTGTTCACGTTTCTGAATTATCTCATGAACACGTTAAATCTCCAGAAGACGTAGTATCTATTGGAGATACAGTTAATGTAAAAGTAAAATCAGTTGATAGAGATTCAGAACGTATCTCATTATCAATTAAAGATACTTTACCAAGTCCATTTGAATCAATAAAAGGTGAGTTTAACGAAGGTGATGTCATCGAAGGAACAGTTGTTAGACTAACTAACTTCGGTGCCTTTGTTGAAATTAAACCAGGCGTTCAAGGTTTAGTACACATTTCTGAAATAAGACATACTCACATCGGTTCACCAAGCGAAGTATTAGAGCCTGGGGAAGTCGTAGGTGTTAAAGTATTAGGTGTTGACGTAGAAAAAGAACGCATTTCATTATCTATTAAAGCAACATTAGAATCAGAAAATGTCGTTGAAAGTGATAGTGCCACTACGAAATCTTACTTAGAAAGTGGTTCTGACGATGATGACAATCCTACTTTAGGTGATGTTTTCGGAGATAAATTAAAAGACTTCAAGTTTTAACGTTTGAATTTAACACCAATTTTAAATCTTGTCCTAACATTTATTTAGGACAAGATTTATTTTTATGTAATCTCTAAAAACAAATTTTTTAAAACTAACCTAATAATATTAGTACAGATTAAATATTTCTTTTGATTTGGTTACCCCTTATGATAGAATTATAGAGATTAAAAAAGAGAGGAAGTTAGTTATGACTAAACCTATAGTAGCAATTGTAGGCAGGCCCAATGTAGGCAAATCTACAATTTTCAATAGAGTCGTAGGTGAACGTGTATCTATAGTAGAAGATACACCCGGTGTGACTCGAGACAGAATTTATTCATCAGGCGAATGGTTAACACATGATTTTAACGTCATCGATACCGGTGGTATTGAAATTGGTGACGCACCATTCCAAACACAAATAAGAGCACAAGCAGAAATTGCAATTGATGAATCTGATGTCATTATTTTTATGGTCAACGTACGAGAGGGTTTAACACAAAGTGATCAAGTTGTTGCTCAAATGTTATATAAATCAAAAAAACCTGTTGTTTTAGCAGTAAATAAAGTAGATAATCCAGAAATGAGAAATGAAATTTATGATTTCTATGCGCTTGGTTTTGGCGATCCTTATCCAATTTCTGGTTCGCATGGCTTAGGTCTAGGTGATCTTTTAGATGAGGTTGTCAAACACTTTAAAGAAGAAGAACCTGATCCATATGATGATGATACAATTCGCTTATCAATTATCGGACGTCCAAATGTTGGTAAATCTAGCTTAGTTAATGCAATACTAGGTGAAGAACGTGTTATCGTTTCTAACGTAGCAGGAACAACACGTGATGCGGTCGATACTCAATATACTTATGACGACCAAGACTATGTCTTAATTGATACAGCTGGTATGCGTAAAAAAGGGAAAGTATATGAAAATACAGAAAAATATTCTGTATTACGTGCCCTAAAAGCTATCGAACGTTCAAACGTTATTTTAGTTGTTATTGATGCTGACCAAGGCATCATCGAACAAGATAAACGCGTGGCAGGATATGCTCATGAAGAAGGTAAAGCTATTGTAATCGTAGTAAACAAATGGGATACAGTTGATAAAGAAACGAATACAATGAAAAAATTCAAAGATGAAGTTCGCAAAGAATTCCAATTCTTAGATTACGCTGAAGTTGCATTTGTTTCTGCAAAAGAAAGTCAAAGACTTAGAACGTTATTCCCATATATTACACAAGCTAGTGAAAACCATAAAAAACGCGTGAAGAGTTCAACTTTAAATGAAGTAATCACTGACGCTATTTCTATGAACCCAACTCCAACTGATAAAGGTCGTAGATTGAACGTATTCTATACTACGCAAGTAGCGATTGAACCACCAACCTTTATCGTATTTGTAAATGATGTAGAATTAATGCACTTTTCTTATAAACGTTATTTGGAAAATCAAATCAGAGCAGCATTCGGTTTTGAAGGTACACCTGTGCATATTATACCTAGAAAGAGAAATTAATTATCGGAGGAGATATTCATGTCTAAAGTAACAGTCTTTGGTACAGGAAGTTTCGGTACAGCTTTAGCAAATGTTTTAGCTGAAAATGGACACCAAATATTGATGTGGGGTAAAAACGAACAAACAATCAATGAAATTAATGAACAACACATCAATAGTAAATATTTAAAAACAGCTAAGATCAATGATTCAATCAAAGCAACATTAGATATAAAAGCTGCTGTAAATTTTTCTGAAGTCTTTTTAATGGCATTGCCTACAAAAGCTATGAGATCGGTAGCAAGCGAAATTGATTCACTTTTATCAACTCCAAAAACATTTATACATGTAGCAAAAGGGATAGAAAACGATACTTATAAACGTGTTTCTGAAATGTTAGAGGATTCTATTTCAGCAGAACATAATGCAGGTATCGGTGTATTATCAGGTCCAAGTCATGCAGAAGAAGTTGTCATCAAACAACCAACGACAGTTGCTGCATCTTCTAAGTCACCTGAAGTAAGTAAATTAACACAAGACTTATTCATGAATGATTACTTACGCGTTTATACAAATGAGGATCTTGTAGGCGTTGAATTAGGTGGCGCGTTAAAAAATATCATCGCTGTAGCAAGTGGTGTAATCTCAGGCATGGGCTTCGGAGACAACGCTAAAGCTGCACTCATGACTAGAGGTTTAGCAGAAATTAGCCGATTAGGTGAAAAACTAGGTGCTGATCCTATTACTTTCTTAGGTTTAGGTGGCATTGGTGACTTAATCGTTACATGTACATCTACGCATTCTAGAAACTACACATTAGGCTTTAAATTGGGTGAAGGAAAATCATTAGACACAGCGTTAGATGAGATGGATATGGTTGTCGAAGGTGTATATACCACAAAATCAGTTTATCATTTAGCAAAATCGCAAAATGTTGACATGCCAATAACTAACGCACTTTATAGTGTTTTATTTGAAAACAGACCTGTAGATGAGAGTGTTAAAGACCTTATGGGACGTGGAAAAAAATCTGAATAAAGAAGCATTATTACACTTTTTAACAAATATATAGCAATTTGTTGTTAAAATCCTATTATTTCAACGTTTTCTGCGCATAAATCATTGCAGTTGCAGTATTCGTTGTGTTAAAGTCATACCATAATGATATTAAGTATCATTATAAACCCTAGGGGAGGTGAATTCATAATGAACAAGACAGATTTAATCAATGCTGTTGCAGAACAAGCTGATTTAACTAAAAAAGAGGCTGGTTTAGCTGTAGATGCAGTATTCGAATCAATTCAATCATCACTTTCTAAAGGTGAAAAAGTACAATTAATTGGATTCGGTAACTTCGAAGTACGCGAACGCGCTGCTCGTAAAGGCCGTAACCCACAAACAGGTAAAGAAATTGATATCCCTGCAAGCAAAGTTCCAGCATTCAAAGCTGGTAAAGCATTAAAAGACGCAGTTAAATAATTCTTTACTAAAACTAAAGCCCTTTTATAAGGGGCTTTTTCTTTTTTTATACACTTTTAATCTAAGAACGTTAAACAATTTGCATTTATTTATACTTAATATGATATCATTCGATATAACGATGATATAAATTAAATATTGTAATTGTCATAGCGCTTAATATAAATTAAATTATACATACATAAATCAGAAAAATTAAACGTTTCATTACACTAAAAATGTATTTGTACAAATACATCATACATAAATATTTACCGCTTTAACTATCGTTGATTTTATTTTTCTCTATATAATGTTAATATGTATATGGATAATAACGTGAGGTGTGAACATGGAAACGACATTAAGCATATTAGAAAAACAAATTGTACATCGACTTAAAGGTATACATTATTATGAATCTATAGCTATTGATGAAAACTTAGCGCAAATTCTCGATTCATATGATATTCCTGAAGAAGCTAGATTAGCTTGCCTCACAATAGATACTGCGATGCGTCATTTAGACGAAGTTTCTACAACGTTATCGTCTAAAAAGTCTATTTTAATTGGTGACTTATTGAGCGCACATTTTTATACATTATTAGCAAAGTTAAACGCTCCAACTTATCAAAAAGAAATAAGTGCAGCAATCGTTGAAGTGAATGAAATGAAGTCATCCATACATCACGATGCACTTACTAAAGAGAACATCAGTCAATATATATTAAAAGTTGAAAACCTATTTCCACGTATTACAATTCAACATTTTGCTCCTGATGCCAATCTTGAATCAATCAATGATAAATTATTAGCGAACTTAGCTGAAAAGCATCCTTCTTATTTAAGTAAATTTTCTAAAGATGAATTAATTACATTTTTAGGTGAAATAAAGTCTGAAATACATTCAAAAAAGAGGTAATTAAATATGGCAGATAATAAAGCAAAAAAAGAACAAGTACATGACGTTTTTCAAAATATTTCTGGCAAGTACGATCGCCTAAATAATATTATTAGCTTTGAGCAACATAAGACTTGGAGAAAACGTGTTATGAAAGAAATGAACGTTAAACCTGGTAGTAAAGCTTTAGACGTATGTTGTGGTACTGCTGATTGGTCTATTTCACTCAGTAAGGCTGTAGGACCTACAGGTGAAGTCATTGGTGTAGATTTCAGCGAAAACATGCTCGAAGTCGGCAAAGGTAAAACACAAGATATGCATAATATACAACTTGTACATGGCGATGCAATGAATCTACCATTTGAAGACAATGAATTTGATTATGTAACTATTGGGTTTGGTTTACGTAATGTACCTGACTATCTAGCTACACTTAAAGAATTATACAGAGTGCTTAAACCAGGTGGTATGGTTGTCTGTTTAGAAACTAGCCAACCTACAACACCAGTATTCAAACAAGGTTATAAACTTTATTTTAAATTTATAATGCCTATTTTCGGTAAAGTTTTTGCAAAATCTAAAGATGAGTATGAATGGTTGCAACAATCTACTTTTGATTTTCCAGATAAAGAAAAATTAAAACGTCTGTTTGGTCAAGCAGGTTTCAGTAACATAAAAATACGTAGCTTTACAGGTGGCGTTGCAGCGATGCACCTTGGCTATAAATAAAAATGAATCAACCAAAGGTGATTAACGTGTCAAAGTTAAACATGAATAGTGAAATAAAGAAAATCGAAAAGCGATTAGAACAATCTCTTATAAGCAATGATAAAGTACTAGAAGATGCTTCTTATCATTTGTTTTCTTCAGGTGGTAAACGCGTTAGACCTGCCTTTGTAATTTTAAGTAGCCAATTTGGTAAAGAAATGAATGATGATGTTTATCGTGTAGCTGTTGCGCTTGAATTAATTCATATGGCAACTTTAGTTCACGATGACGTCGTAGATAAGAGTGATAAACGTCGAGGAAGCTTAACTATAGCTAAAAAGTGGGATCAAAATACTGCTATTCTTGCCGGTAACTTTTTACTTGCGTCAGCACTTGAACATATTTCAAACATTGAAGATAATCGTATTCATTCGGTGATTTCAAATGCAATCGTTGAAGTATGTATGGGGGAGCTATTTCAATTCCAAGATCAATTTAATGGTTATCAAACAATCACGAGTTATTTGCGTAGAATTAATCGCAAAACAGCATTACTGATACAATTATCTACTGAAGTAGGTGCGATTGCTTCTGGTGCCGATTTGAAAACAGTTCACAATTTAAAAATGATTGGCCATTATATTGGCATGAGTTTTCAAATTGTGGATGATATCCTCGATTTTACAAGTACAGAAAAAAAATTAGGAAAACCAGTTGGTAGTGATTTGATGAATGGTCATATCACTTTACCTGTATTATTAGAAATGAGAAAGCACCCAGAATTCAAAGCGCAGATACAACAACTTACTCCAGACTCAGATCAAGAAACGTTTGACTACTGTATTCAACGCATTCAATCATCTGATGTTATACAACAATCACAAGTAATTAGTGATAAATATTTAGATAAAGCGTTAAACCTACTTGATCAATTGGAAAGCGAAGCTGCTAAACCCTTGTTTAAGAAATTAATTAAAAAAGTTGGAAAAAGAAATTTATAAGTTATATGAAAAGCATTGAAAGCGCTTTAATTACCTGTTAATATATTAATGTATCTCAAAACATAATCTTTTATTGATACATAGTCATGTACATTATTACTGTACAATTGATACATAACAAACAGGGGGATTCACACATTATGGAAAGAACATTTCTAATGATTAAACCAGACGCGGTACAACGCAATTTGGTAGGAGAAATCATTTCTCGTATTGAACGAAAAGGACTAAAACTTGTAGGCGGTAAATTTATGACTGTACCACAGTCACTTGCAGAAGAACATTATGCAGAACACACAGATAAACCGTTCTATAACAAATTGATTGACTTCATCACTTCTGCACCAGTATTCGCTATGGTAGTTGAAGGTGAAGATGCCGTAAATATTTCGCGTCATATTATAGGTAAAACTAATCCGTCTGAAGCTACACCAGGCACAATTAGAGGAGACTTAGGTTTAACTGTAGGTAGAAACATTATTCATGGTTCAGACTCAGTAGACTCAGCTAAAAAAGAAATTAATCTCTGGTTTAAAGCTGAAGAATTAAGTGATTATACTGGATCACGTGAAGCATGGTTATACGAATAATATTAACTTCAATAAATATTAGGCTTTATGATGATAAATTTTTAAAATATAAAAAGCTAACTGAAATTTAATTAATTCAGTTAGCTTTTTTATTTTACGTGTAACATTTAGTGAAACCCTAAAGTGAGTATAGAGTATAAAATAACCTTCGGATATCTAAATAGCCTTATAGATGGAAAGAACGAAATCAAATTTTAACCTTTACTTTCTTTTCCACCCTAATTAATAGATAATATTGGAAAATGATAATGTTTCTATATAAAATCTAAAGTTCTTACTATAAAAAATATTCAAATGTTACACTTGAAACATGGAAGTTTTCATAAGATTCAATATTTGTAAATTTTTCTGTTAATTTGAACAATTGAATGTGATAAGATATAGAGAATATTATAATTTAAAGTACTAAAGGAACGGAGTGGGAAAAGTATGAGATATTTAACTTCTGGTGAATCACATGGACCACAGTTAACTGTAATTATTGAAGGTGTACCAGCAAATCTAGAAATCAACGTAGCAGATATTAATGAAGAAATGTTTAAACGACAAGGTGGATACGGTAGAGGTCGTCGCATGCAAATTGAAAAGGATGCAGTTGAAATTGTTTCAGGAGTGCGTAATGGATATACTTTAGGTAGTCCAATTACATTGATTGTTACAAATGATGACTTCACACATTGGAAGAAAATTATGGGTGCTGATCCAATTAGTGAAGAAGATCAAGACAATATGAAACGTGTAATTACCAAACCACGTCCTGGCCACGCTGATTTAATTGGTGGTATGAAATACAATCATAGAGACTTAAGAAACGTGTTAGAACGTTCTTCAGCAAGAGAAACTGCTGCACGTGTTGCAGTTGGTGCAGTTTCTAAAATTTTGTTAAAACAATTAGATATTAATTTTTATAGTAGAGTGGTTGAAATTGGTGGCATCAAAGATGATATTGAATATGATCTTGAAACAATTAAAGCTAATATCGATAAAAATGATGTTCGCGTTGTAAATGATGAGATAGCTCAAGAAATTCGCGATAAAATTGACTCAGCTAAAAAAGCAGGTGATACAATCGGCGGTGTAGTCCAAACAATTGTTGAAGGCTTACCAGTGGGTATTGGTAGCTATGTACATTACGATCGTAAACTTGATGGTAGAATTGCTCAAGGCGTTGTAAGTATTAATGCATTTAAAGGTGTAAGCTTTGGTGAAGGTTTTAAAGCAGCTGAGAAACCAGGCAGTGAAATTCAAGATGAAATCTTGTATGATACTTCGAATGGTTACTACAGAGGTTCCAATCACTTAGGTGGCTTTGAAGGTGGTATGTCTAATGGTATGCCTATTGTGGTTAATGGTGTAATGAAACCCATCCCAACACTTTACAAGCCGCTAAACTCCGTTGATATTAATACAAAAGAATCATTTAAAGCTTCTATTGAGCGTTCCGACAGCTGTGCTGTACCTGCAGCAAGTGTTGTAGTTGAGAATGTCGTAGCATTTGAAATTGCAAAAGCATTACTTGAAGAATTCCAAAGTAATCATATAGAGCAATTAAAATCACAAATAGACGAACGTCGTTTATTAAATATAGAATACTAAGTAGCAATTTAAAATTTATGAAGTAACTAGGTGAGCATATGAAATTAGAAACTACTTATACATCCAATAACTATCCAATTATTGTAGAACACCATGCATTAGATCAATTACATCAATATATAAATAATTATAAAGATGTTGTGTTGGTAGTTGATGAAACGGTAAATAATAATTGGAATGAAACGATAGATTTTATCACTTCTGAATATGGCGCACATAAACTTACCATCCCTTCTGGTGAAGCGACCAAATCGCTAGCCTTTTATGAAGAAACGATTGAAGTATTACTCAGTAAACAATTGACGCGTGATACTTGTTTAATCGCAGTTGGTGGTGGCGCTACCGGCGATTTCACAGGATTCCTTGCTGCAACCTTATTAAGAGGTGTAGATTTTATTCAAGTACCAACGACAATTCTTGCACATGATTCAAGTGTAGGAGGCAAGGTAGGTATTAATTCTAAACATGGTAAGAATTTAATAGGTGCCTTTTATAGACCTAATGCTGTCATTTATGATTTGAACTTTCTAACAACTTTACCTTATAGAGAAATTTTAAGTGGGTATGCAGAAGTTTATAAACATGCCTTATTGAGTGACATGGAAGCTGTGCAAAATATTGAAACACAATACCCTGATCAGCCAGCACTCGCTTCGTTAAATGAAATTGAATATTATTTATTTAAAGGTATCCAAACGAAATTAAATATTATCGTCAAAGATGAAAA
Organism: Staphylococcus equorum; assembly: GCF_001747895.1. Classification (GTDB taxonomy): domain Bacteria; phylum Bacillota; class Bacilli; order Staphylococcales; family Staphylococcaceae; genus Staphylococcus; species Staphylococcus equorum_A. The sequence continues at coordinate 280,858 of NZ_LNNB01000009.1, forward strand.
AGAATCCAATGTCCGTAAATTTTTAAATTTAGGTCACACATTTGGACATGCAGTTGAATACAATTTTAAAATTCCTCATGGCCATGCAGTGATGATAGGCATTATTTATCAATTTATTGTTGCTAATAAAGTCTTAAATAGAGATTTTGAAATATCTCATTATATTAATTATTTAGTTTCATTAAATTATCCATTAGATATCATTAATGAATTTGAGTTTGAAGCCTTATATCAGCTCATGTTAAAAGATAAGAAAAATGATCAACAAGGTGTCCAAATGGTATTATTGGATGGCATTGGCAATCCTGTGGTAAAACACATAGATAAGCCAACACTTCTACATGCATTCACAGATTTCCTAACATATTTTAAAAAGTAGGTGGATTTTTTGACAAACAGTAAAACAATTGACATTAACGGACCATTGATTGGTGAAATAGAAGTGCCAGGAGATAAATCTATGACACATAGAGCCATTATGTTAGGTTCTCTTGCATCTGGCGCCTCTACAATATATAAACCGCTTCTTGGTGAAGATTGTCTGAATACAGTGGAAATTTTCCAACAATTAGGTGTTGAAATTACTGTTGGCGAAAATAAAATAGAAATTAATTCGCCTGGTTATAAACACTTCAAAACGCCTCATCAAGTACTGTATACAGGTAATTCTGGTACAACGACACGTTTGGTCGCTGGTCTGTTAAGTGGTTTAGGTATTGAAACTGTTATATCAGGTGATGAATCTATTGGTAAAAGACCGATGGACAGAATTATGAAACCTTTAAGCTTAATGAACGCTAATATAACAGGCGTGGATAATAATTACACACCGCTAATCATTAAACCTGCACAAATTAACGGCATGTCTTATCAAATGGAAGTTGCGAGTGCACAAGTAAAAAGTGCAGTTTTATTCGCAAGTTTATTTGCAGAAGAGGCGACAACTGTTAAAGAATTAGGAACGACACGTAATCATACAGAAACAATGTTCCAACATTTCCATATTCCTGTTACTACTGATGGGAAAACGATAGACATGCCAAAACGAGGGATCGAACACATTCAACCCGTAGATTTCCATGTGCCAGGCGATATTTCTTCAGCAGCATATTTTATAGTGGCGGGCTTGATAACAAAAGACAGTGATATTACAATTCACAATGTTGGCATAAACCCAACACGTTCAGGTATTATAGATATCGTGAAACAAATGGAAGGGAACATTACGCTATTCAACCAAACAGATGGTCCAGAACCAACTGCTTCAATTCGCATACAATATTCTCCTGATATGAAGCCGATTCAAATTGATGGCGATTTAGTACCAAGAGCAATTGACGAAATCCCAATTGTAGCATTACTATGTTCACAAGCTGAAGGTACAAGTATTGTAAAAGATGCAGAAGAATTGAAAGTTAAAGAAACAAATCGTATTGATACAACTGCGAATATGCTAAATTTATTAGGATTTATGTTACAACCAACAAGTGATGGTATGGTTATTCATCCTTCTACTTTAAAGCAAACAGCAACAGTCGATAGTTTTACTGATCATCGTATAGGTATGATGCTTGCAATTGCATCATTATTAACAGATGAATCATTAACTATTAATCAATTTGATGCTGTAAATGTTTCTTTCCCAGGTTTCTTAACGAAGTTAAAACAATTAGAAAAAGAGGGATAAAAGTATGGAAGATATCTATAAACTCATAGACGATATCAACTTACAAAAATTAGATAACTTAGACACTCGTGTGAATGAAGCATTAAGTTCTCCAAAGGACGATGCACTTTTTATACTTGGTGAAACGTTATATAATTACGGTTTAATGCCTCAAGGGCTTGAAGTATTCCGTACGTTATACCATAAATATCCTGATGAAAGTGAATTGCTTATTTACTTCATCGAAGGTTTAATGGCTGAGAATCAAACTGATGAAGCTTTAGAATATTTAAACCAAGTTGAATTATCAACTGAACGTTTAATGTTAGAAGCTGATTTATATCAACAATTAAATATGTTAGAAGTTGCGATAGATAAATTGGTTGACGCCATAGATATAGAACCAAATGATCCAATCATACACTATGCACTTGCTGAATTATTGTATTTTGACGGACAATACCTACGTGCAGTTTCTGAATACGAAACTGTGCTTGAAACAGGCGAATATCAAGTGAATGGCACAAATTTATTTTCTCGCTTAGCAGATTGTAGTTTGCAAAGTGGAAACTACAGTGATGCGATTAAAATGTTCGATGAAATTAATGAAGAAGAAATGGTGTCTGAAGATTACTTTAAAAAAGCGATTGCTTATGAAAAAAATGAGCTCTCTCAAGAAGCGATTAATTTAGTTCAAACACTATTATCTAAAGATCCAGACTTCTTACAAGGCTATTTTTATCTGCAACAACTTTATGAAAATGAACATAACCATGCAGAAGCCATTGAAATTGGTAAAGAAGGCTTGAGATTAAGTCAATTTTATAAAGAGTTGATGGTATCAACAGGCAGTATAGCAATTGAACATGGCGATGCTAATGAAGGTGTACAATTATTACTACAAGCCCTAGAAGTTGATAATGCTTACCAAGAACCACTTTTAATCCTAAGTGATTTATATAGACAAGAAGAAGATTACGAGGCACTTATAGCATTATTGAAATATGTTGACGAAGAAGATTTAGATCCCGTCTTTATGTGGCATTTAGCATTTGCATTAGGACAAGAGGAACGTGACAAAGAAGCACAACATTTCTTTGAATTAGCATATCCAACATTGCACACGCAGTCTGCGTTTCTAAGTGATTATTATTTCTATCTAGTTGAAATCGGACAAATTGAACAAGCAAAAGCAATGCTAAATCAATTACTTGAATTAGATCCAAGCAATGAAACATGGCATGATGAAGCAGAAAGATTATTATCTTTCTAGTCAAGGAAGGTGATTAAGATGAGCAATACCCTACAACAAGTGAAAGCTAATTTCATTGAATATCTGCTTTTTCAATATCAGTTTAAATCTAGGATTAGTGTGTGGGTATTAAACTTAATTAAGTCTTCACCTGAGTTATTGCAACAAATCCATTTTGTGGATGAACTCATTTCCGATCATCATATATTGGAAATTGCTATGGAAGATACTGATCAACAAGGTATTAGATTTACACTTAAAAATCAACAGTTGATTAATAGTGACGAAATCTTCAATTATATAGCAAACGATGCTGTGTCTTTTGATATCAAACTGCATTTTAATAAAACACTATCAAGAGAATCTCGTTTAGATGAATTATTATTAATGCAATTGTTACATTCACCATACTATGCTATGTATATGCAAGACATCTATAGTATCCCACTATCAAAACAAAGCGAGTCCTCTATAATCACACATTTACAATATAATATTGATTTAAGTTTACAATTGCATGATAAAGCACTGTTTTATCAATTAACTCAAATCCTTAATACTTTTGAGTTAAGAAATGTAAATAAAACAATGAAGGATTGACCTTATGAATATAAAATATTTATGGCATTTACTCATTTATAATAAAGGTGTACTTTACTTTCTGCTTATTTGTAATTTATTAGGCACGATATATGGTTATATATGGTATAGCAGTCAACTGAGCGTGTCCAGTTGGCAGTTCGTACCGTTTGTGCCAGATAGTCCAACAGCTTCATTATTTTTATGTATTGCACTCATTGGACTCATCGCAGGTAAGAACTTACCAATTATAGAAGCTTTGGCTTTTGTATCGTTGATAAAATACGGTGTATGGGCTGTTATTATGAACATTATTATGTTTATCCAATATGACTCGGTTACAATCATTGGCTGTATGCTTATCCTTTCTCACGGTATAATGGCTATAGAGGCATTTTTCTTTTATCCAAGGTTTAAAATCACTATACCTGCTTTTACTATTGCTGTGATATGGGTATTCCATAATGACATTATTGATTATGTATTTATGCAATATCCTTACTATGATTTTATTGCTAGCCATATTGAAGGTGTTGCTTATCTCGCGTTTTGGTTAAGTGTCATACCTTTAGTGCTATATTTAAATTTAACTCGATTTAAAAAGGATAAAATATTTGACCATCATTAACGTTCACAGTAAAATGTTTATAAAGGAGTGAGGATTTTTGTCTTTTATCTATATGATTATATACTTTGTTATTCTAATGGTATTGCCTTTATGGGCGCAACACAAAGTTAAGTCTAATTATGAAAAGTATTCACAAGTAAGATCGACAAGTGGTAAGACTGGTCAAGAAGTTGCTATAGAAATACTTCATGCAAATGGCATTTATGATGTAGATGTCGTCGAAGGAAAAGGGTTCTTAACAGATCATTATGATCCTAAAAAGAAAGTCCTTGTGTTATCACCAGCTAACTTCAGTAGACCTTCAGTTGCTGGTACAGCAATCGCAGCTCACGAAGTTGGACATGCGATACAACACGCAGAAGGTTATTTCTTCTTAAGATTCAGAACATCTTTAGTACCACTGGCTAACGTAGGTAGTTCAATTGGTTACTTAGCAGTATTTGCAGGTATTATTTTAACTACTATGCAAAGCACTTTAGGTTCTACAGCATTATGGATTGGTATTGCATTCATGTCTCTTGCAGTATTATTCTCAATCGTTACACTACCAGTTGAGTTTAACGCAAGTAGTAGAGCGATGAAACAAATAAAAAGTTTAGACATTGTTAATGAAAAAGAACACCGCCATGCTAAAAAAGTACTTACAGCAGCAGCAATGACTTACGTTGCATCAACTGCAGTTGCATTAGCAGAACTTGCAAGATTTATTCTTATTGCTAGATCAAGTGAATAATAATATAAATGAGATTGAGACATAATTACATGTCTCAATCTCATTTTTTATAGTCACCTTTGCCGGAGCGGACGGTGAAATCTTATTACAAAAATTAGATTTCTGTCTCGCTCCCATTTTTTATTTAAAAGACATTCCTCTCATTACAAAGTTAAATCTCATATTAAAAACACATCAAAGCAAAAACATTAATTTACCTATTTTAAAAAAAGAAGCATGCACTACTTAATTACGTGTAATAATGAAATAAACAAATTAAAAAGATTATAGTCAAATAGTAAATAATATAACGGTTAACTATTGCAGGAATAATGCATGAAGCCTAAAATTAGTCTATACTATATAAGAAACCGTTAGAATGTGAGGCGTATATGATGAAGACTATGAAAAGTATGCAAACTGAAGTGGACGACTATATTGGTCAATTTAAAACAGGGTATTTCTCTCCCTTAGCTAATCTTGCGCGATTAACTGAAGAAGTTGGAGAACTGGCAAGAGAGATTAATCACTACCACGGTGAGAAAAAGAAAAAAGAGACAGAAGCTGAAAATACAATTAAAGCAGAACTAGGCGATAATTTATTCGTTTTATTATGTATTGCCAATTCTTTAGATATTGATATGACAGAAAGCTTTGATGAAACAATGAATAAATTTAATACACGTGATAAAGATCGTTTTGAACGTAAATAAATTAATTTGAAATAGAGAGGGTGTCCCACCTTATGAAAATAGGCATTACTTGTTACCCATCTATGGGTGGTTCTGGAATCATCGCCACTGAATTAGGCATAAAGCTTGCTGAACGTGGGCATGACATCCATTTTATTACATCTAATATACCTTTTAGAATACGAAAACCATTACCAAATATCACATTTCACCAAGTTGAAGTCAATCAGTATGCTGTTTTTCAGTATGCTCCTTATGACATAACTTTAAGTACTAAAATTGCTGAGGTTATCAATGAGTATGATTTAGATTTGTTACATATGCACTATGCAGTGCCTCATGCAGTTTGTGGTATCTTAGCAAAACATATGTCCAAAAAAGACATTAAAATTATGACTACATTGCACGGGACTGATATAACTGTACTAGGTTATGATCATTCTTTAAAAAATGCAATTAAGTTTGGTATAGAAGAAAGTGATATTGTGACGAGTGTAAGCCAGTCACTTGCGAAACAAACTAATGATATCATTGAGACAGATAAAGAAATTGTTCCAATATATAATTTTGTTCGAGAAAATGAATTCCCAACAAAACCTGATGTACAAACTGAAGAAAATGAACAATTAAAAGCTTGTTATGGTATTAAACCAGAAGAGAAGGTTTTAATTCATGTTTCAAACTTCAGAAGCGTAAAACGTATCGATACTATTATCGATACATTTGCAAAAGTACATAAATCTATGCCATCAAAATTATTATTATTAGGCGATGGTCCAGAATTAATGGATATGAAACAAAAAGCACGTGATCTAAATATTGAAAATGAAGTTCTTTTTTTAGGAAAACAAAATTGGGTTAGTGAATTTTATCAAATTTCAGACTTAGTCTTACTACTAAGTGAAAAAGAAAGCTTTGGCCTAACACTACTTGAAGCAATGAAATCCGGAGTAGTGCCCATTGGTTCTACGGCTGGTGGAATTAAAGAAGTCATTAAACATGAAGATACCGGTTTTTTAGTTGATGTAGGTGATAGTACAAGCGCAAGCCAGTATGCCTTGAAATTACTCACAGATGCAAAGCTTTATAAAACAATGCAAACACGAATGCTAGCAGATGTCTCAGAACGCTTTTCGTCTGACTTAATTGCAGATCAATATGAGTATTACTACAAAAAAATGTTAGAGGGTAACAATGACTAAAACATTATTCGAAGCGGCAAAGCCGATTTTAGAAACTTTACAAAAACATCAGTACCAAGCATTTTATGTTGGTGGGGCAGTTAGAGATTACTTAATGCAAAAACCAATTCATGATATCGATATTACGACTAGTGCCATACCAGATGAAATTGAAGCAGTATTTGATAAGACCATTCCTATTGGTAGGGAGCATGGTACGATTAATGTCGTCTATAATGGCGATCAATATGAAGTGACAACCTTTCGTGCAGAAGGGGAATATGATGACCATCGTAGACCTAATGAAGTCTTTTTCGTAAGAGACTTATACGAAGACGTAAAACGAAGAGATTTTACAATGAATGCCATTGCTATGGATGTGAATTATCAAATCCATGATTACTTTGATGGTCTAAAAGATATAGAACAGCGATTAATCAAGACAGTTGGCAATCCAGCAGAACGTTTTGACGAAGATGCGTTACGTATTATTAGAGGTTTGCGCTTTCAATCACAACTTGGCTTTACGTTAGAGAAAGCCACATTTAATGGTATGCATGCCCATATAGCAGATATTGCGCATTTATCTATTGAACGTATCGTAATTGAACTTAAAAAATTAACATTAGGTCAATATGTGGCTCAAAGTTTCAATAATTTAAAGTATTTTAATGCATTTAATTATATACCATTTTTTAACCGTTTTAACTTATCAAAATTCATATTAGAAGAACCAATATCATTATCAATGTTAATTGCATTCTTAAAAGCACAACAACCTGATGTTGACACACAGCTCTCGGATTTGAAAATTAGCAACAATGAAAAGAAATATATCACCAGACTCGAACGTATGTTACAACAAATGCCAGAAATCCAAAGCAAACAAAATTTGAAGTTATTTGTTTATGATTATGGCAAAGAAGATATACTACAAGTATTAAGTTATGAACGCATGCTCAATGACAACAATATTATGAAGGTATCTCCATTTATTTTTAACGCTGCTTCCATCAATGAAGTTAGCCAAAAATTACCGATTTCCTCAAGAAAAGAAATGGATATAGATGGCAAAGATATATTACAAGCATTAGATAAACCGAGTGGCGCATGGCTTAAATCCATATTACGTCAGGTTGAATGTGCCATCATATCAGATGAGGTCAAAAACTTTAAACCAGAACTGCTAAAGTGGGTGAAAACACATGTCCAAATATAGTAAAGATGTTGTTCAAATATTGTATCAACACCAACCTGATTATATATCGGGTCAGTTTATAGCAGAACAATTAAGCATTTCACGTACAGCGGTAAAGAAAGTAATAGATCAACTTAAGCTGGAAGGATGTCAGATTGATTCAGTGAATCATAAAGGGCATCGCTTAATCCAATTACCTGATAAATGGTATAGTGGCATTGTCCTACCAATGCTAAAAGCACAAAATGTATTTGATCAAGTTGAAATATTGGAAAGTATTAATTCAACTCAATTATTGGCTAAGCAAAAATTAGTAGGTAATACAAATACGTTTCTTATTTTAAGTGATGAACAAACACAAGGTAAAGGTCGATTTAATAGACCTTGGTCATCCTCCAAAGGAAAAGGCTTGTGGATGTCGATTGTGCTACGCCCTGATGTACCTTTTGAAATGATAACAAAATTCAATTTATTTATGGCTCTAGGGATAAGAGATGCGATACAACAGTTCAGTATCGATCCGGTTACCATTAAATGGCCAAATGATATTTATATAAATAAACAAAAAGTTTGTGGCTTTTTGACAGAAATGGTTGCGAATAGTGATGGTATTGAAGCGGTAATTTGTGGCATTGGTATTAATATGAATCACTTACAAGAAGATTTTAGTGAAGAACTGCAACAAAAAGCCACAAGTGTCCGCATTCATGCTGACGAAAAAATTAATCGTTACTATTTTTTACAATCACTTGTAAGTAATATTGAATACCGATATAAACAATTTCTTACAGAACCATTTTCAACTATTCGAGAAGAATACATAGTAGCCTCGAATATTTGGAACAAAACATTAAGATTTACAGAAAATGGTAGACAATTCCACGGAGAAGCAGTTGATATTGATGAAGATGGGTTTTTACTTGTTTTGGATGAAGCAAACAATCAACATCGTTTAATCAGTGCAGATATAGAATTTTAACCTCGTTGAAAGGAGGAATGAGAATGACAAAACCGTGTTATGCCGTTATGGATTTAGAAACAACAGGAAATCAATTAGACTATGATGAAATTATTCAAATAGGTATTACTTTTGTTCGAGAAAATAAAATAATCGGCACGTACCATTCAATGATTAAAACAGATTTAGAAATTCCTCCTTTTATACAAGCATTAACGTCAATAGAAGAAGCAATGTTAAATCAAGCACCATATTTCCATGAAATAGCTGAAGATATTTATAAGCAAATAGATGGGTGTATCTTTGTGGCACACAACGTTGCTTTCGATTTGAATTTCATAAAAAAATCTTTTAAAAATTGTGATATCAAATATCGTCCAAAAAAAGTAATGGATACGTTAGAATTATTTAAAGTCGCTTTTCCAACAGATAAAAGTTATCAGTTAAGTGAGTTAGCAGAAGCACATGGTATTGTTCTAAACAACGCACACCGCGCTGACGAAGATGCCGCAACAACAGCGCAACTTATGATACTCGCATTTGAGAAATTCGAAACGTTACCTTTAGATACTTTGAAACAACTATATTATTTAAGTAAGAATTTAAAATATGACTTACATGATATTTTATTTGAAATGGTGCGTAATCATGAAGATAAGCCACTAGAAGATGTTTATGACCAATTCGAACAAATTATTTATAAAAAACAAAAAGATTTCAAAGCACCTACAGTAGACTTTGATGGTACTTTGAAAGATTTATATACCTTGATTACTAAGGAACTTAGTTTGACCTATCGACCACAACAATTGTATCTATCTGAGATTATTTTAGAACAATTAATGAATAGTGAAAAAGCAATGATTGAAGCACCACTTGGTAGTGGCAAGTCATTTGCATATTTACTCGCATCATTGATGTATAATATTGAAACTGGTAAACACGTAATGATTTCAACTAATACTAAATTATTACAAAACCAATTGTTGGAAAAAGATATACCTGCGCTTAAACAAGCTTTAGATTTCAAAATAAATGCTACTTTAATAAAAAGTAAACGTGATTATATCTCATTAGGTTTAATCAGCCAAATTTTGAAAGAAGAAGCCAGTAATTACGAAGTCGGTATATTAAAAATGCAATTATTAATTTGGATTACCGAAACAGATACAGGTGATATTCAAGAACTAGATTTAAAAGGCGGGCAAAAAATGTATTTCGAACAAAAACTAGAGACTTATGTGCCTGTTCGCAACGATATACATTACTTCAATTTCATTAAACGAAATGCTCAAAATATTCAAATTGGTATAACAAATCATGCTCATTTAATACATGCTGCTCATGATAATTCTATATATCAATTATTTGATGATTGTATTATCGACGAAGCACACCGTTTGCCTGACTATGCTTTAAGCCAAGTGACTAATGAATTGAGTTATTCTGATATTAAATATCAACTTGGCTTAATTGGTAAGACAGAAAATGAAAAGCTACTTAAATCTATCGATCATTTAGAACAACAAAGAATTCTTGAAAAATTAGATATACCACCTATAGATGTTTTCGGATTAAAAACAACAGTCAATGAGATACATGATTTAAATGAGCAATTATTCACTACTATTTTTGACATCATTCAAAGTTCTGAAGTGCATGATGATGAAGTTCACAAGCTCCATTTTGTCTATCATTTCGACGTTGCACCAATTTTGAACGATTTACATTCAATTATTCATAAACTCAATATGACATTAGAATTCTTCAATGGTATGAGTCATAAAACAATCAAGTCGGTGCGTAAACAAATCCTTTATATTAATAATCGTTTTAAAGAAATTGAACACAGTTTAAAAAATAGTCACACAAGTTATTTATCAATTAAAAATATAAATCAAAAATCAACAATTAGACTTAATGTTAAAGACTATGATGTTAAAGAAATATTGACCACACAAGTGTTAGATAAATTTAAATCACTTACATTTATTTCAGGTACATTAACGTTTAACCATTCATTTGAAAACTTCAAACATTGGTTTAATAAAGATATCGTATTTAACACGTATGAGATTGATTCGAAGGTGATGTCACCAAACCAAACTACTGTATTCATACCTAATGATGTAGCTTCATATAATTATAAAAGTATTGATGATTATGTGAGTTCTATCGTTAATTACGTAATTGAGTATATTAACATTGTAGAGTCTAAATGTTTAATACTATTTACAAGTTATAAAATGATGCATATGGTTCAAGAGTTATTAAATGAATTGCCAGAATTTGAAGACTATGTCGTTTTGACACAACAGCAAAATCAAAACTATAAGATTGTTCAACAATTTAATAGTTTTAATAAAGCCATTTTACTAGGTACAGGTACATTCTTTGAAGGCTTTGACTTTCAATCTAATGGTATCAAATGTGTAATGATTGCTAAGTTGCCTTTTATGAATCAAAACAATACAAAATATTGGCTAATGGAGTCTGAGTTTACTTCTACATTCAAAGATTATGTATTACCTGATGCTGTAACGCGTTTTAGACAGGGTCTTGGTAGATTGATACGTAGCGAAAATGACAAAGGGATTATCGTATCCTTTGATGATCGCTTAATTCGCAGTAATTACAAGCAATTTTTTGAACAATCATTAGAAAGTTATCGTCAAAATAAAGGCGATATCAAACAATTTTCAAGCATACTTAAAAAATTAAAAAAAGAAGACCAACGCAATCAATAAACTTAGCACGCGCAACTAGAACTTATACATCGATTTTGTTAAAATATATAAGGATAAAGAAAAGAAGACTACAATATTATTAGGAGACTGGCTATGAAGACAACGATTAAAGAAGCTAAAAAATATCTTAACCAAGAAGTGACTATTGGCGCTTGGTTAACTAATAAACGTTCAAGTGGGAAAATAGCATTTCTACAATTAAGAGATGGTACGGGCTTTATGCAAGGTGTCGTAGCAAAAGCAGAAGTAACTGAGGAAATATTTAAATTAGCTAAAGAATTAACACAAGAATCATCTATTTATATTACTGGCATTATATCTGAAGATAATCGCTCAGATATTGGTTACGAAATGCAAGTGAAATCTATAGAAGTAATTTCAGAAGCTCATGATTACCCAATTACACCTAAAGACCATGGTACAGAATTTTTAATGGATCATCGTCATTTATGGTTACGTTCTAAAAAACAACATGCTGTAATGAAAATTAGAAATGAGATTATTCGTGCAACTTATGCCTTCTTTAATGACAATGGTTTCACAAAAATTGATCCACCTATTTTAACAGCAAGTGCACCTGAAGGCACAAGCGAACTATTCCATACAAAATACTTTGATGAAGACGCATTCTTATCTCAAAGTGGACAGCTTTATATGGAAGCTGCTGCAATGGCTCACGGTAGAGTGTTCTCATTTGGTCCAACATTCCGTGCTGAAAAATCTAAAACACGTCGTCATTTAATTGAATTCTGGATGATTGAACCTGAAATGGCTTTTTGTGAACATGCACAAAGTTTAGAAATCCAAGAACAATATGTGACACATGTGATTCAATCTGTATTAAATAATTGTAAACTTGAACTTAATATATTAGAGCGTGATACATCTAAACTTGAAAAAGTAACTACACCATTCCCACGTATCACATACGATGATGCTGTAGTATTCTTAAAAGAACAAGGTTTTGACGATATAGAATGGGGCGAAGATTTCGGTTCTCCACATGAAACGGCTATCGCTAATCATTATGATTTACCAGTATTTATCACTAACTATCCAACAAAAATCAAACCTTTCTATATGCAACCAAATCCAGAAAATGAAGATACTGTACTGTGTGCAGATCTCATTGCACCTGAAGGTTATGGCGAAATTATAGGTGGGTCTGAACGTATAAATGACCTTGACTTACTAGAGCAACGTATTAACGAATATGGCTTAGACGCTGAGAGTTATAGTTATTATTTAGATTTACGTCGTTATGGCAGTGTACCTCATAGTGGTTTCGGTTTAGGATTAGAAAGAACTGTAGCTTGGTTATCGGGTGTAGACCATGTCCGTGAAACTGCACCATTCCCACGCTTACTTAATCGATTATATCCATAATATTTAAAATAAGATTCACAATAAGCGTCCAGTCCACAAATAATGGCTGGACGTTTTTATAGCAATATCAAAGATGGGAGGGGCTACTTTGGATAGAGAACAATTAAAAACGAGACCAGTCGTAATTCGAAAAGAACTACTTGATCATTACAATGAATTAGGTTTAAATGAAACAGAGTTAGTTATTTTAATCAAATTATTACATGCATCAGAAACCTCTAATAAACAACCTTCAATTGAATCTTTACAGCAAGGCTCTGCATTAGATTCAAGAGAAATCACTTCAATCATTCAAACTCTAATACAACATGATTTACTAGAGCTTAATGTCAATAAAGACGAAGAAGGCAAGTTTACTGAATATATGAACCTTAATCAGTTCTATGATCGATTAAGTGAAATTATGCAACAAATGAATGTAAAACAAGATGAACACGAATCTGAACTAGAGTTCAATACACTATTTCAAAAAATTGAACAAGCGTTTGGCAGGCCTTTATCTCCATACGAGATAGAAACATTAAATCAATGGTTAGATATAGATAAACATGATTTAAGTGTCATTCAAGCTGCTTTAAATGAAGCAGAGAGCCAAAATAAAATGAGTTTTAAATATATCGATCGTATTTTACTGAATTGGAAAAAGAATAATGTGAAAACGATTGAAGACTCAAAAAAAATTAGCCGCCAATTTAACCAACCTAAAATGAAACATACAGTTAGCAAGGTCCCTAAATTTGATTGGCTGAATGGGGAGAATCCAAATGGTAAGTAATAAAAAAGCACTTGAAATGGTTGATGTCATAGCTGAAATGTTTCCAAATGCTGAATGTGAACTTGTCCATGACAATGCGTTTGAACTTACAATTGCTGTACTCTTATCTGCACAAACAACTGATATTTCTGTAAATAAACTCACGAAACCTTTATTTGAAAAATATAAAACACCCGAAGATTATTTAAGTGTGGATATTTCAGAATTAGAAAATGATATACGTACTATTGGTTTATATAGAAATAAAGCTAAAAATATTCAAAAATTAAGTCAATCGCTTTTAGATAAATTTGATGGTAAGATTCCTCAAACACATGATGAGTTAGAAAGCTTAGCAGGTGTGGGTAGAAAAACGGCCAACGTCGTTATGAGCGTAGCTTTTGGAGAACCTTCATTAGCTGTAGATACACATGTAGAACGTATCTCAAAACGTTTAGGGATATGCCGATGGAAAGATAATGTACGTCAAGTAGAGGATAAATTGTGTAAAGTAGTTCCTAGAGAAAGATGGAACAAAACACATCATCAACTCATATTTTTCGGTCGCTATCATTGCTTAGCTCGTAAACCAAAATGCGATGTTTGTCCATTATTCGAAGAATGTAGGGAAGGTCAAAAGCGCTATAAAGCAAGTTTGAAAGAGGCATGAATAAAATGATTACAAAAGAAGACTTTACAAAGTTAGAACTGGAATTGGATTCATACGCGAAAGTAAAAAAACTAAAATCACCAGAAGCAAAAAGATTGTTAGATCAATACTTTAATCTGATTCAACTTTACTTTCAACAAATTAATGATATTGAAATGATTGATTTTAAATGCTTAGATGAATATGCTATCGTTCCAATGAACTTTGAAGAAAGATATCATTATATGATAGCACGTAAATATCATTTTATGGGTTACAGCCAAATGAAAACATTAAAATCAGAACTTATTAAAATGAACGCATCTTATCAAATTCGTCTAAAAAACAAACGTTAAACAATAAAAACAGCGTAAGCTCTCAAAATTAGGAGACTTACGCTGTTTTTTTATTCATGTTTGTATCTGTTTGATGAATTAATATGTATAAATATACTTTAACTAAAAACAAAGACCCGATTCCAATTAATATGGAAACCGAGTCTTTTAAAACTGAAGTCTTATTATTGTGTACTATTTGAAGTAGCTGTTCCACTTCTATTTGCATTGGTAGTGTTTGTGCCACTTGTATTATTGGTATTTGTGCTACCAGTATTGTTACTACTTGAACTATTACTGTCTGAATCACTCTCAGAATTACTGTTTGAGTCACTGTCTGAATCACTGTTACTGCCTTGACCTTTAGGATCATTATCAGTTGTATTGTCATCAGGTTCACCTTTAACTGATAAATTATCTTTACTGTCTCCGCTAACAGAGTCTGGTTTCGTGAAGTCTTCACCATCGCGCGGTGAAATATTAGACATTACATCTTCTAATAGGAATTGAGGATATTCTTGTTCATCACTTCCTACAAATGAGTTTGTTCCGCCTTGTTTAACTTCATTGAATCCCATCCATACAGACATACTGTATTTAGGAGTGAAACCATTAACCCAAACATCTTTAGCAGCATCATCAGGTAGATTATACTGTTGCTGAGTTTGTTGACCATAAGTACCTGTACCTGTCTTAGCACCTATGTTTAATCCAGAAATGCCATGTCCATATGCAGAGCCATAAGCCTCAAATGTACCTTTAAGTGTTTCGGCTAGCATATAAGCAGTAGAATCTTTCATAGCTTTTTTGCTTGTATGGTCATATTCAATGACTTCGCCATCTTGTTTTTCAACTTTTTCAATTGAATGTGCATTGTTGTACTCGCCACCATTTGCTATTGCAGCAAATGCTGATGCTAATTGTGTAGGAGAGAACTCAGATGCAGAACCACCTAATACTTCAGAAGGTCCAATCTCTCCTTCGTATTCTAATCCTACTTTTTCAGCGAATTTCTTCGGTGCATCGTTTCCAGCATTTTCTTTTGTTGATTGCCAAGCTTTTAAGGCAGGGATGTTGAAACTTTGACGTAATGCATCATAAAGTTTAACCGTTCCGTGACTTTCCAAGTCATAGTTTCTAAATGTAACACCATCAACTTGATATTCTTCTTCATCTTTCATGGCATGGTCTGTTGCCCAAGACATGTTTTCAATTGCTGGACCATAAGATAAGAATGGTTTTAATGACGATCCGGTAGGGTGTGCATCTGTTGCTAAGTTTCTATCAACGACGTCTTTATAATTTCTACCACC
Organism: Staphylococcus equorum; assembly: GCF_001747895.1. Classification (GTDB taxonomy): domain Bacteria; phylum Bacillota; class Bacilli; order Staphylococcales; family Staphylococcaceae; genus Staphylococcus; species Staphylococcus equorum_A. Next base: position 296,908 of record NZ_LNNB01000009.1, read on the forward strand.
AGATATTGCAACAAGTTCACCAGTTTCACTATCTACGATAGATGAACCAACTTGTTGATCATCATTTTTATAGTAGCTACCATTATCTATACGTTCTTGCAATGTATCTTGAACATCTTTGTCCATATTCGTATGAATCTTAATGCCACTATTTAATACAGATCCTAAATCTTCACCTTTGAACGCTTTATTATTCATAAGCTCTGATTTCACAAAATTAATATATGAATCATATTCTTTTTTAGAATCATCATTGCTTACTTGTCGTTCTTCATTAGTTCGTTGAACAAGTGTATCTTGAATTTTAGTATCTTGTGCTTTTTCTTTCTCTTCTTTAGAAATCCTATCATGATATTCCATGAGATATAGCACAGTATTTTTACGTGATTCCGCTTCTTCAGGATTATCATAAACATTATACGTATTTGGTACTTGTGGTAATCCAGCAAGGTATGCTTCCTCAGTTAAAGTTAAATCTTTCAATTCTTTATCAAAGTAATATTTAGCTGCCGCTTTCACACCATAAACACCATCAGAATAATAAATCTTATTCAAGTACATTTCGAATATTTCATCTTTACTGTACTCTTGTTCTAATCTGTATGACAAGTATGCTTCCTGTGCCTTACGTGCGATAGATTTTTTATCTGTCAAGAATGATCGTTTAACAACTTGTTGTGTTAAAGTCGATGCACCTTGTGAACCAAATCCACCAGTAATATTTTTGGCAACAGCGCCGAACAGACGTTTATAGTCAAGTGCACCATGACTGTAGAAGCGATTATCTTCTGTAGCCAAAACAGCATCCTTCATTGCTTTAGGTACTTCATCTAATTCAACATGTTCACGTCGTTGTCCGTTATCAATTGTTTTCACCAATTCTCCATCTTTATCATAAATCTTAGCTGGGATTGGATCTTGTAATTTTGACTCAGTAAATGCTGGAGCTTTCCAAGCATAATAAGCAAATAACAAGATACCTATTAACGCTAAGACAATGAAGGCAATGATAAGAAAGCCAATTATCTTGATTATCGTTCGTTTAATATTCCTATTCTTTTTTTGCTCGGACTTACCTTTCTTTTTAGATTGGGAAGTCCTTTTTTTCTCCGTCATACGCGGTCCTCACTTTCATCTAATATCAACTTATCAACAGCTTTGAGGTAATTCAATCGTGGTTGATACTGATAAGGAATATAGTAACCATTTTTTCTTACTTCTTCAACCGTTACCGACTTTTTAATGTTATTCGTATGTCTTTCCCAAAAGTGTTCAAACTTAGAATAGGGAAGTAGATATACTTCATCAAGCGTTTTAAATCGAATTAATAAAAATACTATCCCATTTTGTTTGAAACAAGACGCCATATGTGAAACTTGGTGTTCATGCATATTACTCAATGGGAAAGAAGTTTTATTTTTCGTTTCTTTCGCTTCAAAGTCAAGGTAATGTCCATTATAAATACCATTATAATCAGTTGTAGACGGCGTTCGGAAATAAGCCTCATTAATTACAGCCTTACTTCGCATAGGGTAATGAACATTTACGATTTGAACAGGCGTTGGTTTTTTATGTATAACCGCCATTCCATGGTTCAAATAGTAAGTGTTCGACAGTTCGATATCGTTTTCAAGCGACATACCTCTGCCACCATAGTCTATTTTACCCGTTTGACCCTTATGAGTTCGTCCGACTTGAGACTTATTTCTATTAAATGGTTTCCCATTAGGGTAATTCATTGTTTTTCACCACTTTAGTTTGGAAATCAAAAACTTTTTCCATTATACCCGACTTTGGCAAATTTTTCCAAACCTTGAAATATGAATCAATGTATTTACAAATACATCAAGTACATTTTAACGTGCTTTGCATAATTAAACAATATTTGGAACTAAATAAGGCGCTATTATAACATAATTGTAAGACGACGCTTTAGAAATGACGCACATTGTCTTTTATGGTAAATTTATTGTGTAGGAGGAAACTTCATGCAACAGTTAATTACGCAATTATTAGATGATGTACAGCTTATGCAAGATAAATATGAATCCGTAAAAGCATCTGGCGAAGATTATGATTTTTATTCTGTTGTCGTCCCATTCACGAATAATATTGATGAATTGCTCACATCCTTTATTCAATATGAAACTCAAATACTTCAATTGCAATATATGAACAAACAAAAATTTGATTTATTAGTTTCTAATATCGAAGAATTATCTGTGGAGTGCCACTTTAAGCGCTCAAGTAGAAAGTTATTCACAGAAAAAATAAAGGCTGTTCAATATGATTTAAGCTATATTCAAAGAAGTGAGTTGTATCTATGATAAAAACAGTTTATGTCACAGGCTATAAATCTTATGAACTTAATATTTTCAAAGATGATGCTCCAGAAGTTTCCTATTTAAAAAAATTTATAGCACATAAATTAAATCAATTGATTGAAGAAGGCTTAGAATGGGTATTAATACAAGGACAGATGGGTATAGAGTTATGGACAGCAGAAGTAGTACTTGATTTGAAAGCAACATATCCAGAACTTAAATTGGGTATTATAACGCCGTTTTATGGTCACAGCGATAGATGGAACGAACAAAATCAAGCTAAATATCAAAATATCACACAAAAGGCTGATTTTGTAGATAGTGTGTTTCATTCACCATACGAAGGACCTCATCAATTTAAACAGACAGATCAGTTCATGTTAGATCACACAGATCAAACATTATTAATATATGATGAGGAGCAAGAAGCAAGTCCAAAATTCTTCAAGCAGATGTTAGTTGATTTTATGGAAAAAACAAATTATACTTGTGACATTGTGACGTTCGATGAATTAACTGAGTTCATCAATGATTTACAGTGGTCTCAAGAACAAAGTTTCGAATGAGGTGGGAAAAAATGGCAGATATTTCATTGAAATTATCAGCAAAGGATATTTATGAAAAAGATTTTGAAAAAACTATGACACGTGGTTATAGAAGGGAAGAAGTCGATGCCTTCTTAGACGACATCATAGCGGATTATCAAAAAATGTCAGACTTAGATAGTGAAGTTGTTAAGCTTTCCGAAGAAAACAATAAACTAAAAAAAGAACTTGAAGAACTTAGATTACGTGTAGCAACGTCAAGACCACAAGAAAATAAGAATTTCTCTTCCAATAGTAATGCTGCAACTAAGAGTAATAACAACAATAACAATAATAATAATAATGTTGATATTCTAAAAAGAATTTCTAACTTAGAAAAAGCGGTATTTGGAAAATAACACGCTAATGAATGATTATAGTGTGTGCAAATCGTAGATATAGCTTCATCTACATAAAACCAAGTTTTGATTTCATTCAAAACTTGGTTTATTTTGTTTGTTTAGCCGTCTAAAGCATGGTATACTTTCAAAGATGGTGTTTTGGGTGATCGCTATAGCAATATAGAGGAAAGTCCATGCTCACACAATCTGAGATGATTGTAGTGTTCGTGCTTGATGAAAAAATAAGTCAAGGCATTAAATTGACGGCAATGAAATAACCTAAGTCTTATAGATACGGTTAAAATAGTTTGAAAGTGCCACAGTGACGTAGCTTTTATAGAAATATAAAAGGTGGAACGCGGTAAACCCCTCGAGTGAGCAATCCAAATTAGGTAGGAGCACTTATTTAACGGAATTCAACGTATAAATAGGACATGCTTTTAAAAGCATGTAGACAGATGGTTACCACCAGCGTACGAGTGTATCTAGTACACGATAGCAGTACAACGGTACAAAACATGGCTTACAGAAATATCATCACTAGACCCAAGCTCTCCCACATAGGAGAGCTTTTTTAATTTCTAAAGTTATAGAAGGCATTCATTAAACTGAGTTGCATTAGAACTTAGTACAATGTCATATCTATTTAAAAATTTTTTTGATAAAATATAAGTAAATCTTTATTAAAGAAGGAGCAAACTAATGTATCAATTATTAGCCGTATGTCCTATGGGATTAGAAGCAGTTGTGGCAAAAGAAGTTCAAGAATTAGGTTATGAAACAACTGTCGAAAATGGCAGAATATTTTTTGAAGGTGACGAATCTGCAATTGTTAAGTGTAATTTATGGTTACGTACAGCCGACAGAATTAAAATTGTAGTAGGTCAATTTAAAGCCACTACATTTGATGAGTTATTTGAAAAAACAAAGGCTTTACCATGGGAGGCAATTGTTGAACAAGATGGTAACTTCCCAGTACAAGGTCGGAGTGTGAAATCGACGTTGTTTAGTGTTCCTGATTGCCAAGCAATTGTAAAAAAAGCAATTGTTGAACGTTTAAGACGCGCGTACCAAGAACGTGGTTGGTTAAATGAAACAGGTGCAAAATACCCAGTGGAAGTTTCAATATTAAAAGATAATGCACTTCTTACAATAGACACTTCTGGTTCAGGATTGAATAAACGTGGTTATCGTTTAGCTCAGGGTGAAGCACCAATTAAAGAAACACTTGCAGCAAGTTTAATTCGTTTAGCGAATTGGACAGGTGATACGCCGTTAATAGATCCATTCTGTGGTTCAGGCACAATAGCAATAGAGGCTTGCTTAATCGCGCAAAACATTGCACCTGGGTTTAATCGTGATTTTGTTTCTGAAAAATGGGACATGATGCCTGACAATTTATATGACGAAATGAGAGACGAGGCAGATCAACAAGCTAATTACGATAGAAAACTTGAAATCTATGCTTCGGATATCGATCCAGAAATGATAGATATTGCACGCAGAAACGCTGAAGAAGTTGGATTAGCTGATATTATTCAATTTAGCGTGAAAGATGTTAATACACTTACAATAGATACAGAGGAGCCAATCGCACTTATAGGTAACCCGCCATATGGTGAACGTATCGGTGACCGTGACGAAGTAGAAGTTATGTATCGCTATATTGGTGAATTAATGCAACAACATCCTCATCTATCTACTTATATTTTGACAAGTAGTACAGAATTTGAACATTTAGTTAACCAAAAGGCAACTAAGCGTAGGAAGTTATTTAATGGATATATTGAATGTACGTATTATCAGTATTGGGGTAAAAGAAAACCTCAAAATTAAAATTTAATAGATTGAAAAAGTAGAAAGAGGTGCATCTTTTGAACACTGAATTTAAAAAGGGTATCGTATTCGCTTTTGCTGCTTATATATTATGGGGCGTTCTACCCATATATTGGGATTTAATTAGAGATTTAGGCGCATTTGAAATTTTAGCATATAGAATTGTGCTTTCGATGATATTTATGCTATTTGTTGTAGTGTTCACTAAAAATACTGGACCCTTTAAACGAGATGTTCATCAACTCTTTACAAATCCAATTCAACTCATTGCTATTATTGCAGCAGGTTATGTAATTACAATTAACTGGGGCACATTCATATGGGCTGTAGCAAATGGTCATGTACTGCAAACGAGTTTAGGATATTATATTAATCCACTCGTAAGTATAATACTTGCGCTTATTTTCTTGAAAGAACGTTTTAATAAATTAGAGTGGATCGCAATTGCATTAGCAGTTATAGGTGTGCTCTACATGACATTGAAAATGGGTGTATTCCCAGGTATTTCCTTATTATTAGCAAGTTCGTTTGGCTTGTACGGATTAATTAAAAAACTAGTGCCGATAGATGCCATTAGCAGTATCACTATAGAATGTATTGCTACTGCTCCAGCAGGCTTTATATATCTGTGGTATATATGGCAACAAGGGAGTTCTTCTCTAGGAGTCAATAGTTCATCATTTTGGCTATTATTCTCAGGGGCGATTACAGCGATACCGCTAATACTGTTTTCAGCAGGCGCACGTAGAATTCCATTGTCTTTAACTGGCTTCATACAATACATTGCTCCAACGTTGATGTTTATATTAGGGATATTCTTATTTAAAGAACCATTTAATATTGACCAGTTAGTAACGTTCATTTTTATATGGATTGGTATTATTGTCTATAGCATTTCACAGTACTTTAAAATTAAGAAAGATAAAACCCCTGTAATTCGTTAGCAATTTAAGTTTATCATTACAATTAGATCTCTAGATGTTGAAAACTGTATTAAGTTGATACTTAAGAACTGTTTAACATATCTAGGGATTTTTCAATTCAATACATTATAGTAATCAATTAAGCACTCAGATTGTAATCAAGTATGTTTTAAGTTTAATATGGGGGTAAAGAGGTTAACTATAGTACTGTGAGTATAAACAGATTATATGTAACAAACGTACTTCAGAATTTGGAGATAAAAAGAAACTTAAAACATTTTTGATTATATAGTAAAATTATTGTAACGATAAAATGATATTGGAGTGATTGGATGACAAGAGTATTAATTCTAGGGGCAAATGGTGCAGTTTCTAAAGCAGCTATTAATTCTTTTTTAGAAAACACATCCTATACCTTAAGATTATTTTTAAGAGATGCGAATAGATTACCTGACTTTGCATCAGATAGAATTCGTGTGCGTGAAGGTGACGCTACTAACTTTGATGATGTTAATAGTGCAATGGACGATGTAGATATCGTTATAGCTAGTCTATCAGGTGATCTTGATAAAGAAGCATCGACTATTGTAAAAGCAATGCAAACAAATGATGTGAAACGTTTAATCTTCGTAACTTCTTTAGGTATATATAATGAAGTACCAGGAGAATTTGGGGAATGGGTCCAACAACAAATAGGTGATAGACTACCTGTATATAAAGAAGCAGCTGACATTATTGAAAATTCAGGGCTAGATTATACTATTTTTAGACCAGCGTGGTTAACTCATACGAACGAGATTGATTATGAAATCACTCAAAAAAATGAATCCTTCAAAGGTACAGAAGTATCTAGAAAAAGTGTAGCAGCTGTCGCTGTTAAAATCGCTAAAGATCCAAGCCTTTATTTAAAAGAAAACATTGGTATCAATAAGCCTAATACTGATTACAGTAAACCTAAAGGAAGTTAATAATAAGTAAGTGTATATAAAGGCTGTAAGTAAAACAATAGACAGACTAACAATACTGAAGCGGATATATAAGATAGCTCATCATAAACTATCATATGCTGTTGTCATTCCAAATGTGTTTGGAGTGACTTTTTTATTACAGCCGTTTATATGATAACGACATATTTTAATAATCAGCCTAGTGATTAGAATACACTACGTACGCAACGTAACATTAAGACAAATTATCATTAATAAGTAATTAAAAGAAATTTAATTTCACTTACTACCTTTAGACAAACAATAATTTGTTATACAATAAGATTAATTACATACAAGTAATCAAAGGGGATACATATCATGTCTAATACTGAGCAACTCGATATTTTATATAAACTAAAAAAAGAAGTTGAAAAATCAAATAATGGACGTCTTGTCCACATCATCAATCAAGTTATTAAAAAGGTATACTTAGAACAATACACTGCCACTTTTGTGGGCCACTTCTCAGCAGGGAAATCTACTTTAATTAACTTACTCTTAGAAGAAAGTATTTTGCCAAGTTCGCCTGTACCAACAACAAGCAATACGGCTATTGTTTCTGTGTCAGACGAACCAGGAATTATTGCAAACTTGAGCAATCAACAATATACATTATTAAATAATTACGATGAAGTTAAACAAATGAATCGTGAAAACATAGATGTAGAATCTGTAGAAATAAAATTTCCATCAGACAAATTCAAAAAAGGTTTCACGTTACAAGATACACCTGGTGTAGATTCTAATGTTGCAACACATCAATCAAGCACTGAGGAATTTATGTATACGAGTAATGTACTTTTTTATACAGTAGATTATAACCACGTTCAATCAGCTTTAAATTTCCAATTTATGAAACAGTTAAATGCAGCAAATGTGCCTGTGGTATTTGTAATTAATCAAATAGATAAACATAGCGAAGAAGAAATTACTTTTGAGACATTTAAAGATCGCGTAGAGAAATCAATCGCTGAGTGGGAAATCGAATTAGATCAAATATTTTATGTGTCAAAATATGAGCATGAATATAATGAAATTGACGCGCTTTCTAATTATTTGATTGAAAAAGACACCCATAGAGAATCTATCGAGGATTATGTGGAACGAATTGTTAAATTTATTACTGATGAACAATTATCTTATGTTCAATATGAAATTCAAGATATTTTAGAACAACTTGATATTTTCGAAGCGGATTTTGATCAAGCTTATCTCAATTTCCAACAAAATCAAGAGGTCAGTGAAGAAGCCAAGTTATTAAATAACCCTGATGAATTATATGATTTTTTAAAGCAAAAACGTAAAGATATTTTAGATAATGCATATATCATGACGCATGACACGAGAGAAAAAATCAAAATTTATTTAGAAAGTCGTACGAAAGACTTTAAAGTCGGTGGTTTATTTAATAAAAAACAAAAAACATTAGAAGAACAGCAAAAGAGATTAACAGCAGTTGTTGAACAACTCCAAGACAAAGTGAATCAAGAAGTCAGACAACCACTAAGAGAAGATATGTCATTTTTAACACGATTTATAAATTCTTCAGAGGTCAATGATGACATTCTTAATCAGCATTATACAATACACCCAGAACTCATAACTGATTTATATCAAATGCAAATAACGATTAGTAATCAATACGTTTTAACATTTGCAGATGATTTGATGGCTTCACTCAAAAAATTCATTGCAAAAGAATCTGATCCATTATTTAAAAAAGCCATTAACCATTCACAAGCAAATGATATCGGCACAGAACAAGAAGACGATTATAATGATTATGTGAAATTTATGGAAATGCGCAATTTGAGAGAGTCACTCGAAACACAAAACTACATGCATTATTATATTCATATGGATGACTCTTTAGATAAATTAATAGATCGAACAGAAATCAATTACACAGCACAAGACAATACTGATACTGTAAAGATGAGTAAGAGAAATACAGTTGCAACACATTACGATAACCAAGATAATACCCAAAACATCAAAAATGCACTTGAATTAATTCAAGATATCCCATTATTCGAACAAACAAAACAAGACATTGATGATACATTAACCCGGTTAGAGAATAAAGTTGTTAAAATAGGGGTCTTTGGTACATTTAGCGCAGGTAAGAGTAGTTTAATTAATGCGCTATTAGGTGGTTCGCACTTAGTCAGTTCTCCTAATCCAACCACTGCAGCAATGACTGAATTAACTTATGGTCATGAAAGCCAGATAACCCTTAAATCATCTGAGCAACTTTTAGATGAGTTGAATCAAGTTTTCGAAATTGAAAATAAAACATTTGAAAGTATTGATACGTTTTTAAGTAAAAATACAGATAAAATCAAAGCAACTTTGGAAAAAAATCAATTGGCTTTTGTGAACGCAGTTGAAAAACATTACAGTATGTATAAACGCATGTTAGAAGAAGGACAAACACATACTATTCCGCAAGACGACATTAAAAAGTGGAGTGCAGAAGATGAGTATGCAACGTTTGTAAATACAGTACATCTTAAACTACCAATAGAATGGTTAAAAGATAAAATCATCGTTGATTCTCTAGGTCTACATTCAAATAATCAACGTCATACGAACGAAACTGAGAAAATACTGACATCTTCAGATTTAATCTTATATGTTAGTTATTTTAATCATTCGTTTACAAATAATGACAAGCGCTTTATTGAACACATGAAAGAAATGAACCAGTTGAATGAAAATCAAGCCTTCAAAATGATTATAAATGCGACCGACTTAGCAGAAACTGACGAAGATTTAAATGCTGTGATAGAATATGTTGGTGATGCTTTAACTCAAGTCAACATGGATTCAGATATTTTTGCTGTTTCTAGTAGAGAGGCACTTAAGTCTGGCGATAAAGGTATCGATAAATTACAGGAGAGTATTCAATATTTTACTCAAGTTGAATCTAAATATATACTCCAACAACAAATGTTAAAACAACTCACACATATTTCCGAAGCGTTTGAGCAAATGATTGAAGAAACAACGAACAACAAAGCTCAAATCGAACAACGTAAACAAAAATTAAAAAATTATGAACAATCAACAGTGTTGAGTTATAACATATTACAAACTGCAGAACAACGTGCTTCAAATGAAGTAGAAGACCAAATCTATCATTTAAACGAACGCTTGAAATTACAATTACAAGATGAAGTCAAATCTATTTATAATGGACAAATGACAAAAAACAGTAATTTCAACGAAGAAAAACGACTATCTACGAAAATTTATTTAGATCAAATTCATCAACGCTTGTACTTGGAGCAATCCTTACTTGTTGAACGCGTCAAAAAATACTTCCACGAACAATTGCATAATGAAATTGCGCCATTGAAACAAAAACTTGAACAATTGCATGTATTTATTGAACCAGAATTTGATAAAAACAATATTGAATTAGATGAACCTTATTTAAAAGTGGAGTTAAGTCATATGATTGATGCATTACCTAAGTCACTTTCTAAAAAGAATATACTGCAACCTAAGACACAGGGTGAATTACAAGAACAAATTACACAAGAAACAATCAAGTTGCTCGCCCCTTGTATTGCTGATCTTAGAAAAGCACTCAATGAAATTGTCTTAGTTATGGACGAAAATGCTGAAACAAAATTCAAGCAATTTGAAAATGACATTCATCGTCAAATTAAAGAATTATTATCATTTGAAATCGATGATGCATTGATTCAACAATTGCAAGAAACGAACGCACAATTAAAAGTGTTATTGTAAATAAGAAAGAGGTACACAAAATGTCTAATAAAATATTACTAATAGATGGCATGGCTTTATTATTCCGCCATTTTTATGCTACAAGTCTTCACAAACAATTTATGCGCAATTCTTCAGGTACACCTACAAATGGGATACAAGGGTTTGTGCGTCACGTATTTAGCGCAATCAATGACATACAGCCAACACATGTAGCTGTATGTTGGGATATGGGAAAATCCACTTTCAGAAATGATATGTTTGATGGGTATAAACAAAATAGACCGGCACCACCTGAAGAACTTATTCCTCAATTTGATTATGTGAAAGAGGTGTCCAATCAATTTGGTTTTGTAAACATTGGCGTTCAGAACTATGAAGCTGATGATGTTATTGGAACCTTAGCACATCAATATTCTGATGAAAATCAAATTTATGTAGTAACTGGTGATAAAGACATACTACAATGTATCAATCCCAATGTAGAAATTTGGTTAACTAAAAAGGGGTTCAGCATTTATAATCGCTACACGCTTGATAGATTCCAAAGTGAATATGGATTGAATCCGTTACAACTTATTGATGTAAAAGCGTTTATGGGAGATAGCGCAGATGGTTATCCTGGTGTAAAAGGTATAGGAGAAAAAACAGCAATTAAACTTATTCAAAATTATGGTTCTGTAGAATCTGTCGTTGACGCAATTGATGAATTAACACCTGGTCAACAGAATAAAATAAGTAATGACATGCAAAATTTAAAGGTTTCCAAGTCTTTAGCTAAAATTCACACTGAAGTACCTTTAGATACAACGACGTTATTACAAGATATGAAATTTGGTACAGATATCACTAAGATATTAAATATCTGTAACGAACATGAGTTATACGTATCAGGAAAATACTTGTCTACTCATTTCAGTTAAACATACAAATAAAAAGTGGCTGTTAGCAATCCTTCTGGAAAGTTAGCAGCCACTTTTTATATTATTTGCCTTTTTTATTTTTAGTGATTTTATATAGTGCATTTTTAGCATGATGATTTGCTTCTTTATTTTGATTTCTAGGAATCCATCTTACAAAAAGTAAATCAAACTGTTGTTCTAATTTTAACATTTCACTGTAATAAGGTTTGAATTTATTATTTTTTACGCGTCCCTTATTCAAACTATCTTCAATTAATTTTGAATCTGTATAAACTATCGCCGTTGTCACTTCGTGTTTCACAGCACTTTCTAAAGCAAACACTAACGCGGACCATTCAGCACTATGGTTATCCATTATACCTAAACTAGCGTCATACTGAATCCGTTCATTGTCTGTTACTATGACAACGGCACAAGCACTTTCACCTGGATTACCGGCAGTAGCTGCATCAAAATATATTTTTGCCATAAATTCACCCTCATTATTTAAGTTAATCTAATCTTATCAAAACTATTACATTTATACTATATAATCGCTAATCATATCAGTTGGAAATTCAATATGTTTTTCGTATCATAGACATATATTGAATTTATACTTAATTAGTCGGAGTTGAGCAAGAGAGGTCTGATACTTTGAAAAATATGTTTATTATACATGGTTATCAAGCACATACTGATAGCCATTGGTTTCAATGGTTAGCTGCTAAAATGAGAGCTTCTGATTATGATGTCGAAGTCATATATTTACCAGACTCAAATCATCCAGATATAGATCAGTGGTACAAAGCATTACACAATAGTATGGCACATAAATTAAATTCTGAAACGCTTATTGTCGCTCATAGTCTTGGGGTAGTATCCGTGCTTAATTATTTATCTCAACTTCCTCAATGCCCACATATTAAAGGGTTATTTTTAGTTTCAGGCTTTAATGAAACATTAGAGAATTTACCAGAATTAGATTATTATATCAATCAAACTAACGTTCAGCTTGATCGCATCAATGCTCAACATATTATTACTATTGGTAGCAATTATGACCCTGTTGTTGATATACGCGCAACAGATCATTTGTCTAAAGCTTTAGGAACTCAAACAATTCATATTCCACACCAAGGACACTTTCTAGCTAGCGATGGTTATGTAACATTTGAATATCTAAGAGAACAAATTACTACTGTTTTAAATCAAAAAAACTCTGAAATCGGTATATAACCAATTTCAGAGTTTTTTTAGTAACCTTCATCTAATTTCTGTATTTTACCTTTTCGATACATAGACTTTGCCCAGTAACCGAACGGCACGTTAAATATTGTAGAAATAATTTTCAACAAGTAAGTTGTTATAAAAATTTCAAATACTGCTTCATTTGGCATTGTTCCTAAAAACGCAATAGCTACGAATAATGCTGTATCTATAATATTACTAATTATCGTACTTCCATATGCCCTAATAATAAATGTTCTATCTGAACTGAACACCTTTTTAATCAATGAAAATAGCAGTACATCTAAATGCTGTCCAATGATATATGCAATAACAGAACCTAATGCAATTCTAGGCACAAGATTAAATATTGTATCTAATGCACCTTGTGTCGTGTCCACGGGAGATGGGGTGAAGTGTAACGATAATTGCATGACAATAATCATGACTAACGTTGAACTAAAACCCAACCAAACCGCACGCTTTGCAATTTTTCTACCATATATCTCATTCAAAATGTCAGTAGCTAAATATATCGATGCAAACATTACATTACCTAATGTTGCAGAAATAGTAAAAATATCTACTGTTTTTATTACTTGTATATTAGCGATAATTGTACCAATTGCAATCCAAGCAATTAATCCTTGTTTTCCAAAAAAGCGATACATTACGACTAATAATAAAAATGTGATTAAAAACGTTAACACACCAAAAACTTCGTTAAACAATTTAAATTCCTCCTAAATTTTGATGATGCGGGTGTTTAGAAACCGCATATTTAACAACTGCATTATCTTATCAGATAAATTAAAAATTGCAAGTATACTTTAAAAATTAATACACATTATTTCTACATTAATCTTAATTGCAAATTTAATATTAAACAATCGTAGTTACAAATGATATAATACCTTCAAGCGTCAAATCTTAATATAATTAAATACTTTTATTTACAGAAACACAGGAGAGTGAAGATTATTCTAACTTATTCTGAAAAAGAAGCAATTGATGCGATAGATCATTTAATGAACACCTACTGCAAAGAATGCTTGCTTAAAAATCATATCAGAAAGACTGAAGGAAAAACACAGGCACATCACTTTTGTATAAATGAGTGTTCAATTGGAAAACAAATTAAACAAATAGGAAATGAATTACAATAAGGAGGATTTATCATGGAAATTTTAAATGTAGAAGCAACCCCAAATCCAAATACAATGAAATTTGTATATAGCGTAGAAGGTGGAGATACAAAACCCAACACGTATACTAAAGTAAAAGAAGGACAACCTGAATTTATTAATGCCGTATTAGAAGTAGAGGGTGTTAAATCTATATTCCAAGCTATGGATTTTATTTCAGTTGATAAACAAGCTAATGTTGAGTGGGATGATGTATTACCGAATATATTAGCTACGTTAGAAAGAATATAAATATAACAAGGAGGTTCCTTGATGGAAATTGTTCGTGTTGAACCTACACCAAGTCCAAATACAATGAAAATTGTCTTGAGTGAGAAAAGAGAAGATAATAAATCAAATACGTATACTGCAGTTGCAGAGGGACAACCTCATTTTATTAATGATGTATTAGCAATAGAAGGCGTTAAGTCTATATTCTATGTCATGGACTTTTTAGCAGTGGACAAAAAGCCGAAATTTGATTGGGAAGATGTTTTACCTAACGTAACTGCAACGTTAAATGAAGACCAAGAAGAAATAAGTGAACCTTTACCTGATGAACACTATGGAGAGGTTAAGGCTGAAGTATTAAAATTTAAGGGGATTCCTTATCAAATCAAACTTACTACAAGCTCTGAAGAAAAACGCAAACAATTACCAGAAATTTATATAGATAGCATGCTAGCTGCACAAAAAGATAATGATAATATTGTCTTTCTTCGCAAATGGGATGATTTAGGTGTGCGCTACGGTGAATTAGATGATATTATGGCTGAAGTATTTGAAGAAATTACTGTGATTTATCCTGAAGAACGCTTAAAAACACTTGTCCAAGAAGCATTAGCTACAGATATTGTTGTACCAGAAAAACAATATCAACACGTTACGCTTGAAGCTTATCAAGCTGCAGATGACTGGAAAGAACGATTAAGAATGTTAAAATCCTTCCCAACACCAACTGTACAAGATTTCCCATTATTAGGTGAAGCAGTGAGCGATGAGCAAAAAATACCCTTGAGACGTGAAGCTATCGTACTACTTGGAATGGTGGAAGATAAGGCTGTATTACCTTATCTGTTTAAAGGTTTAAATGACAAAAGTCCTGCAGTAAGACGTACGGCAGGAGACTGTTTAAGCGATTTAGGTTTCAAACAAGCGCTACCCGAAATGGAAAAAGCATTGAATGACCCACAAAAAATTGTAAGATGGAGAGCTGCAATGTTTATCTTTGACGAAGGTGGCCCTGAACAACTCGAATCATTAAGAGCACATGCAGATGACCCTGCATACGAAGTAAAACTACAAATAGAGATGGCAGTTTCTAGAATAGAAAATGGTGACGAAGCTTTAGGATCCGTTTGGAAACAAATTGCTAACAGAAACAAGTAATTACTGATAAAAATGAATTAAAAGATAAATTTTAGGAGTGTTATCAATGAATGCATATGATGCTTATATGAATGAATTATCTACACAAATGCGTAGTGAATTAACAGAACATGATTTTGAAAGTTTAGAATCTGCTGAAGCAGTTTCTAATTATATGAATAATGTCGCAGCAGATGACACAACTTTTGTAGTTATTAACTCTACATGTGGTTGCGCAGCTGGGTTAGCAAGACCTGCAGCAGTGACTGTTGTTGAACAAAATGATAAAAAACCTAGTAATAAAGTCACAGTTTTTGCAGGACAAGACAAGGAAGCTACTGAAGAAATGAGATCATTTATTCAGCAAGTACCGTCTAGTCCATCATTCGCTTTATTTGAAGGTCAAGAATTAAAACATTTTATTCCACGCGAACATATTGAAGGTAGAGATATTCAAGATATTTGTATGGATATCAAAGATGCTTTCGATGAATATTGCTAATTACTTAATTTAATATAATCTGTTATTTTATATTAAATGATAATAGTAATTGGACTTGGATAAATGTTTCTCTAAACCAACTTATCATATCTAACTTATTATTTAAGATATGGTAAGTTGGTTTTTTAAATTTAAAAATAATGCTACATTTTAAACGTTTTCAAAAAAATAATGTATACTTTATATAAAGTGAATTGTTTTTTACACAATTAATAGTAAACTCTTTTAATTGTCAGTAATTTCCAATAAGATAAATATAAATAATAGAAAGGAGTGTGGTTGTTATGCTTAATAGTTTTGACCAATCATATCACAATCTATGCGAAGAAATTTTAGACATCGGCAAACAAAAAAATGATCGCACAAATACAGGCACAATTTCAAAATTCGGACATCAATTAAGATTTGACCTCTCGAAAGGATTTCCTTTATTAACAACCAAAAAAGTATCCTTTAAATTAATTGCAACGGAATTATTGTGGTTTATCAAAGGTGATACGAACATTAAATATTTACTCCAATATAATAACAATATTTGGAATGAATGGGCGTTTGAGAATTATGTGAAATCATCAGATTATAAAGGGCCAGATATGACCGATTTTGGACATAGAGCACAAGCAGATGAATCTTTTAATAAACTATATAAGGAACAAATGCAAAAGTTCAAACAACAGATTTTAAACGATGATGCATTTGCCCAAAAATTTGGTGACTTAGGCAATGTGTATGGTAAACAATGGCGCGACTGGGAAGATAAAAATGGTAACCATTTCGATCAACTTAAGACTGTTATAGAACAAATCAAAAACAATCCGAATTCTCGACGTCATATTGTCTCAGCTTGGAATCCAACTGAAATAGATACCATGGCATTGCCACCATGTCATACGATGTTTCAATTCTATGTACAAGAGGGTAAATTAAGTTGTCAACTTTATCAAAGAAGTGCAGATATATTTTTAGGTGTGCCATTTAATATTGCTAGTTATAGTTTATTAACGCATTTAATTGCGAAAGAATGTGGACTAGAGGTTGGAGAATTTGTGCATACATTTGGCGATGCCCACATTTACGCTAATCATATTGATGCTATAGAAACACAATTATCACGTGATGGTTTTGAACCACCTCAATTAAAAATCAACAGTGATGCTTCTATTTTCGATATCAATTACGAGGATTTGGAAATTATAGATTATAACTCTCATCCAGCAATAAAAGCACCGATAGCAGTGTAATCTACAAAACGATCAAAATTGATTAATATATGATAATTATTAAAAATTCAAAATAATATTTTACTATATTAGCAGTAGGGAGGAAAAATATGACACTATCAATACTCGTGGCGCATGACCAACAACGTGTTATCGGCGTAGATAACACATTACCTTGGCATTTACCGAATGACCTTAAACACGTTAAAAAATTAAGTACTAACAATACCCTCGTTATGGGACGCGCAACATTCGACTCTATAGGAAAACCACTTCCTAACAGGCGAAACGTTGTATTAACTAGAAATAAAGCGTTTCAACATGAAGGCGTTGATGTAATTCATTCTATGGATGATATATTTGATTTACCTGGCCATGTTTTCGTATTTGGTGGTCAATCATTATTTGAAGCAATGATTGATAAAGTTGACGATATGTATATCACAGTAATTGAAGATAAATTTGATGGGGATACATTTTTCCCACCTTATACATTCGAAGATTGGGAAGTCGAATCATCAGTTAAAGGGGAATTAGATGACAAAAATACAATTCCTCATACTTTTTTACATTTAATTCGTAAGAAAAATTCATAGGAGGATATTATGATTAAAAAGAAAATTGTAACCGATTCAACTTCAGACTTATCAAATGACTATTTAGTTGAAAATGATATCCATGTTGTACCACTTAACTTAACAATAGATGGAAAATCATACGTAGACCAAGTCGATATCACTTCTGAAGCATATATACAAAG
The DNA here is from genome assembly GCF_001747895.1 of Staphylococcus equorum. Lineage (GTDB taxonomy): Bacteria > Bacillota > Bacilli > Staphylococcales > Staphylococcaceae > Staphylococcus > Staphylococcus equorum_A. The sequence goes on from NZ_LNNB01000009.1 coordinate 314,809, forward strand.
AATTCAGGATGATGCAGATGTTAAAACAAGTCAACCAGCGATTGGCAAATTCATTGAGATGTATGATGAATTAGGTGCTGATGGTTCTGAAATCATTAGTATTCATATCACTTCGGGATTAAGTGGTACTTATCAAACTGCACTGCAAGCCAGTCAAATTTCTGATAGCAATGTAACGGTTATAGACTCTAAATCAATTTCCTTTGGTTTAGGTTATCAAATTCAGCACGTTGTAGATTGGAATAATGAAGGTATTGCAACTGAAAAAATTATTGAAAAATTGAATGAATTACAAAAAAACATTAAACTTTATGTTGTTATTGGCCAACTTAATCAACTGATTAAAGGTGGGCGTATTAGTAAAACAAAAGGTTTAATTGGGAATATGATGAAAATTAAGCCAATTGGTACACTTGTTGATGGGAAACTTGAAATGTTACACAATTCACGTACGCAAAATGCAAGTGTTCAATTTTTAAAGAAAGAAATAAGTCACTTTATAGGGGATAAGAATATAAAATCTATTGGTATTGCTCATGCCAATGTCATTGAATTTGTAGATAAGGTTAAAAAGCAATTTTCTGAAGAATTTAATTTCCATCATTTCGATACAAATATAACAACACCTGTTATCTCAACACATGCTGGTCAAGGCGCCATTGGATTAATTGTTTTAAGATCTTAATATGATTTTGCTCCATATATGCTGTTACTATTATTAAGAAAATTTACAGTCCTTATATTATTTATAAACAATTTGATAGCATATCTCTTAAAATAATGGTAACTTTATGACAAAATAGATATAGGAGGTATATTATGGCTTATGCGACATTAGCTGGCGGTTGTTTCTGGTGTTTAGTTAAACCTTTTACTTCTTATCCAGGTATCGAAAATGTTGTTTCTGGTTATAGTGGTGGCCATTTGGATAATCCTACTTACGAAAGTGTAAGTACGAATCAAACTGGTCATGTAGAAGCAGTACAAATCACATATAACTCTGAAATCACTTCCTTCGAAAATATTTTAGATGTTTATTTCAAAACATTTGACCCAACTGATAATGGTGGCCAATTTTTTGATCGTGGTGAACACTACGAACCAGCCATTTTTTATCACAATGAAGAACAAAAGAAAGCTGCAGAAGCAAAAATACAGCAATTAAATGAACAGGCTATTTTTAATAATCCTGTAATTACACCCATCAAACCATATAAAAACTTTTATCCTGCTGAATCACAACATCAAGATTATTATAAAAAAAATCCATTGCATTATGAGCAATATCAACGTGGATCAGGACGTAAAGCATTTATAGAAAAACATTGGGGGGAACAAAATGATTAAAAAAAGCAAAGATAGTTTAAATGAAATGGAATACCTAGTTACACAAGAAAATGGAACAGAACCTCCATTCCAAAATGAGTACTGGAACCATTATGAAAAAGGCATTTATGTCGATAAAATTTCAGGAAAACCTTTATTCACCTCAGAAGAAAAATTTGAATCAGATTGTGGTTGGCCTAGTTTTTCTAAAGCTCTAGATGATGAAGAAGTTGTTGAACTTGTAGATAAAACTTTCGGCATGGTACGTACAGAAGTACGTTCAGATGATGCAAACAGTCATCTCGGTCATGTATTTAATGATGGACCGAAAGAAAGTGGCGGTTTAAGATATTGTATTAATTCCGCAGCAGTTCAATTTATTCCTTTCGAAAAGCTTGAAGAATTAGGCTATGAAGATTTAATATCACATTTTGAAAAATAAGGAGCGAACAAGATATGTTTAAAAAATTATTCGGCAAAGGTAAAGAAGTCAATAAGGATAGTGTTATTTATGCGCCAATTACAGGAGAATATGTAAAAATTGAAGATATTCCAGACCCAGTTTTCGCACAAAAAATGATGGGCGAAGGTTTTGGAGTAAACCCAACAGAAGGCGAAGTCGTATCACCAATCGACGGAAAAGTAGATAATGTATTTCCAACTAAACATGCTATAGGCTTAAAAGCTGACAATGGTTTAGAATTGCTCGTTCATATCGGTTTAGACACAGTTCAATTGGATGGCAAGGGATTTGAAATTTTAGTTGAAAGTGGAGATACAGTAAGTGTTGGCGATCCATTATTACGTTTTGACTTAGATTATATTAAAGAAAATGCGAAATCTGTAATTTCACCAATCATTATCACAAATTCTGATAATACCTCATCTCTTAATGTTGCAGATGTAAATTCTATTACTAAAGGCGAGACAAAAATCGTTGATGTGACAATGAACTAATGAAAGATCATTCATTTTATCAATTTGTGCTAACGGCAAGAGGTCGTAAAAACGAAAAAGGTGAATTAGCAGAAGAAATTTTTGATGATTTATCTTTTCCGAGACAAGAGAAAGATTTTCATATTATATCTGATTATATAGAGACACAAGGCAATTATCCCATTTCAATGGCTGTGTTCGATGATTTATATGAAGAATATACAGAATGGCTAAAATTTTAAATCACTTAATGTTTGTGTATATAGATTCAAATATATTAAAATATTATAGTGTCATATAAGTAGCTGGGATTAATCGAATATGGTTCAATCCTAGCTTTTTTATTTTAGTTAAACTTTAATAGGAATTTTTACATATGTAGTAGGAAGTGATTAAATGTCAGATCATAAAGACATACATGAGGAAAACAGTAACGACAGTAATAACGATAATAATCACCAAAATAAATCTAAATTCTTAAATTTCAAACGCAGCCATTTCATTTTATTGATAATAGCTACTGTGATCATCACAGCACTCATTGCAGTATTTGCAACAATTGGCGTTAGTAATTGGAAAAGCGGACTAAATAGTGATCAACGAACAGAAATGCAAAAGGTGCAAAAAGTTTATAAAACTTTAAATAATGAATATTATAAAGAGACAGATTCCGAAAAATTATCTGAAGCTGCTATTGATGGAATGGTAAAAGAGTTAGATGATCCATATTCTGACTATATGACTAAAAAAGAAACGAAATCTTTTAATGAAGATGTTTCTGGAGATTTTGTAGGCATCGGCGCAGAAATGCAAAAGAAAGGCAATAAAATTGAAATCACAAGTCCAATGAAAGGTTCGCCAGCTGAAAAAGCAGGTATACAACCTAAAGATGTTGTGACTAAAGTTGATGGTAAATCTATCAAAGGACAACCATTGGAAGCGATTGTAAATAAAGTGCGCGGTAAAAAAGGAACGAATGTAACTCTAACAATTGAAAGAGCTAACCAAGCACACGATATCACAATTGAGCGTGATAAAATACACGTAAAAAGCGTTGAATATGAAAAACAAAATGACATAGGTGTCTTTACTATCAACAAATTCCAAGATAGCACTGCAGGAGAATTAAAATCTTCAATTATCAAAGCACATAAAGATGGCGTCCGTAAAATTGTTTTAGACTTACGTAATAACCCAGGTGGTTTATTAGATGAAGCGATTAAAATGGCTAATATATTTATAGATAAAGGTGAAACCGTTGTACAACTTCAAAAAGGCGACCATAAAGAAGAAATTACAGCTTCTAATGATGCTTTAAAAGAAGCTAAAGACATGGAAGTATCAATTCTTGTCAATAAAGGCTCTGCAAGTGCTTCTGAGGTATTTACAGGTGCTATGAAAGACTATGACAAGGCCAAGGTTTATGGTTCTAAAACATTTGGTAAAGGAATTGTTCAAACAACAAATGAATTTGACGATGGATCATTATTAAAATTCACCAACATGAAATGGCTAACACCACATTCACATTACATTCATGGTAAGGGAATTAAGCCGGATGTAAAAATTAATGAACCAGAATACCAAACATTAAATGTTATACCTAATGATAAAACATTTGAGGTGGGTGATAGCGATAAAAATGTTAAAACAATGAAGGTTGGATTATCTGCATTGGGTCATAAAGTAAATAATAACTCTAATGAATTTGATAATGCTTTGCAATCTGCTATTGAATCATTCCAAAAAGAAAATAATTTGGAAGTAAATGGCACATTCGACAAAAAAACAAATGAAAAATTTACCCAAGCGCTTGTCAACAAAGCAAATAAAGAGGATACTGTTTTACAAAATCTTCTTAAAAAATTAAATTAACTATAGAGAGGTACTATTTCTATGATTAGAATTGCTAACAAAAACGATTTATCAAGTGTTCTAAAAATTGTAAAAGAAGCTAAAGCAATCATGAAACAAGATAATAATAACCAATGGGATGAACAATATCCTTTGGAGCAGCATTTCAAAGAAGACATACAAAAAGAAACACTTTATGTACTTGAAGAAACTTCTATAATTTATGCTTTTATAGTTGTCGACCAACAACAATCAGAGTGGTATGATGAACTAGAATGGCCAATTGACAGAAGTGGTGCATATGTAATCCACAGACTTGCTGTTTCATCAGCATATAAAGGTGCTGCTACTCAATTATTTAACTTTGCTGTTAACCTTGCACTTAATCATAATATTCACGTTATAGTGACAGATACATTTGCATTAAACAAACGTGCACAAGGTCTGTTTAATAAATTGGGCTTTAATAAAGTAGGCGAGGCAGAAATTGATTACCCTCCTTTTAATAAAGGAGAACCCTTTTATGCCTATTATAAAAAATTAGAAGAATAGAGGTTACAATATGACGAAAATCGCATTTACTGGGGGAGGCACTGTTGGACATGTCTCAGTCAATTTAAGTTTAATACCCACTGCCTTGGAAGAAGGTTATGAAACCTTTTACATCGGTTCAAAAAAAGGAATTGAACGCGAGATGATAGAATCTCAATTACCTGAAATCAAATATCATTCAATTTCTAGTGGTAAATTAAGACGTTATATTTCTTGGGACAATATAAAAGACGTATTTAAAGTATTAAAAGGTGTATTAGATGCGAGAAAAGTATTAAAGAAAGAGAAACCTGACTTATTATTTTCAAAAGGTGGTTTTGTATCTGTGCCAGTAGTTATGGCTGCAAAATCTTTGAAAATTCCAACAATAATTCATGAATCAGATTTAACGCCTGGCTTAGCTAACAAGATTTCACTCAAATTTGCTAAGAAAATCTACACTACTTTTGAAGATACATTGCAGTATCTCCCTAAAGATAAAGCAGATTTCGTCGGCGCAACTGTGCGTGAAGATTTGAAAACTGGAGATAAAAACCGAGGATATCAACTCACTAAATTTACTAATGATAAAAAAGTATTGCTCGTTATGGGTGGTAGTCTAGGTAGTAAAAAATTAAATGAAATCATACGACAAAATTTAGACGCACTGAATGAAAGCTATCAAGTTGTACATTTAACTGGTAAAGGCTTGTTAGAAAAGCAATATTCAAATAAAGATGGTTATATTCAATTTGAATTCGTGAAAGATGATTTAACAGACCTTTTAGCAATTACTGATACGGTTATTAGTCGTGCTGGCTCAAATGCGATTTATGAATTTTTAGCACTTAGAATTCCTATGTTATTAATTCCTCTTGGTTTGGATCAATCCCGTGGTGATCAAATTGATAACGCTAAGAATTTTGAATCTAAAGGTTTTGGTAAAACACTACCAGAAGATACGTTAACTGAAACACAATTAATCACACAGCTTAATGAAATTGAAGCTAACCGTGAATCGATAGTTAAACAAATGCAAACATATAAAGAAAGCTATACGCGTCAAGATTTATTCAATAAAATTATTAATGACGCACTAAACTAATGGGAGGTCATATGCAATGAGTCGATGGAAACGAATATCATTACTAATCATTTTCACTTTAATATTTGGCATCATTGCATTCTTTCATGAATCTAGATTAGGAAAATGGATTGATAATGAAGTATACGAATTTATTTATTCTTCTGAAAGTTTTATTACGACTACTTTCTTCTTAGGCGTAACTAAGATTGGTGAAGTATGGGCAATGGTTTGCTTGTCACTACTGTTAATTGCTTATTTAATGCTAAAACGATTAAATATTGAGGCTTTGTTTTTTGCTATCGCAATGAGTTTATCAGGGACTTTAAATCCTTTGCTAAAGAACCTCTTTGATAGAGAACGTCCAACATTATTAAGGCTCATTGATATTTCTGGGTTTAGCTTCCCAAGTGGTCATGCTATGGGCTCCGCCACATTCTTTGGCAGTACGATGTATATCGCTAATCGAGTGCTACAAGGTAAATCCAGAGCATTTATGATAGGATTATCTGCATTATTTATCATTTTAATATCATCATCTCGCGTATACCTTGGTGTTCACTATCCAACTGATATCATTGCTGGAATCATTGGTGGCGCGTTCTGTGTGGTACTACCAACGCTTATTTTAAGACATAAACTACAAGTTTAGTATTGATAGTTTATCAATACTAAATCAACTAGATATATGTTGCATCTAGTTGGATAGTCTGCCGAAAAGTCACTGACTTTTCGGCAGTTTTTTATTTATAATTTTGAAAATATCTTGTTTGCATTTTGAATTGCAAAAAAACAAGCCAAACGTCAATATTAACTTAACGTTTGGCTTGCCTTAATTTTGAGCAACTTGATATATAACGTATCTTGTTGCTTTTTGTGTCAAAATTTATTATAAAAACCGATTTTACAATGTAAAACCGGTTTTTATATTCACGTTGTCTCGCAACGTTAGTCTTTTACGGGCATATAAAAGGGGATATTTCTGAAAATGATCAATCCAATAAGATCGAAATTCGTGTGGGGGGGAATGTCTTATATTTGGAATTGATAATCATTTTCAATTACATTATACAACACTGAGAATTATTGTCAATTAGAATTAGAGAATTTTTATAGATTCTTATATTTATCAAGACTTAATAATCTTTAAAAGGCAATACGAGGGGATATAATACGATTTATTTGTTTTATTATATCTCGTATACAAGCAACAAATATTATACAATTATTAGTAATAACTTCCTACATTGTGTATTATCATTTAAAATATAATTTGAGGTGCAACTTATGACAAAAATATTAATAGTAGAAGATGAACAAAATCTCGCTCGCTTTATAGAACTTGAACTTGAACACGAAAATTACACTGTAGATATAGAATACGATGGACGTCCTGGTTTAGAAAAAGCATTATCAAATAACTATGATCTTATACTTTTGGATTTGATGCTACCAAATATCAATGGCTTAGAAATCTGCCGTCAAATTCGTCAAAAGCAAACAACGCCAATTATTATTATTACTGCTAAAAGTGATACCTATGATAAAGTCGCAGGTTTAGATTATGGCGCTGATGATTATATTGTTAAACCATTTGATATAGAAGAATTACTAGCTAGAATACGTGCTATGCTACGTAGACAGCCACAAAAGAACGTCATTGATATCAAGGGTATCATTATAGACAAAGATGCTTTTAAGGTCACTGTAGAGGGCGAATCCTTAGATTTAACAAAAACAGAATATGACTTATTATATTTACTTGCTGTTAATAAAAATCATGTTTTGCAGAGAGAACAAATTATCACTGATGTTTGGGGATATGATACCGAGGTTGAAACAAATGTTGTTGATGTTTATATTCGTTATTTAAGAAACAAACTCAAACCATACGGTAAAGATAAATACATCGAAACTGTTCGTGGCGTTGGCTATGTGGTTAGACAATGAAGCAAAGAAAATTAAAAACAAAATGGATGATGATAACAACAACAATAACGTTTTCAACAATATTTATTTTTAGCTTGATTATTATATTCTTCTTAAGCAATAGTTTACGTCACAATGAATTTACTGAGGCAGAACGAAGTTCATCAGATATTGTAAACCTTTTTGAAACTAAGCATATGAAAGATATCACACCCTTAGATTTAAATGCTTCTTTAGGCAACTTTCAAAAGGTAATACTTTATAGTGACAATGGTAACAAATTAATGGAGACTTCAAATGATAATACGATCAATTACACACCAAATTTTGCGACTAAAGATGCGAATCAAGCTTCAATTAAAAATCATCATAATACGGAATACCTGACTATAACGCAACACATCGATTCTCAAAGTTTCAAAGGGTATAGTGTGATCGTCCATTCATTAGAAAGCTATAATACACTGGTAAATTCTTTATATTTTATTGCGCTTATTTTCGGCATCATTGCAACGTTTATCACTGCGATTATAAGTTACTTTTTCTCATCACAAATTACAAAGCCATTAATTTTGATGTCTAACAAAATGCAACAAATACGTAGAGATGGTTTCCAAGAAAAAGTAGAGTTAACTACAAACTATGAAGAAACGGATAATTTAATCGTTACTTTTAACGAAATGATGTTCCAATTAGAAGAATCTTTTAATCAACAAAGACAATTCGTGGAAGACGCTTCTCACGAATTACGTACGCCATTACAAATTATCCAAGGACACTTAAATTTAATTCAACGTTGGGGAAAAAAAGATGCAGCAATACTAGAAGAATCTTTAGACATTTCCTTAGAAGAAATGATGAGAATTACAAAATTAGTAGAAGAGCTTCTCTTACTCACTAAAGATAATAATAATAGTCGAGATGGAGATATCGAAAATGTAGACATTAATCAGGAAATTACTTCTCGTATAAAATCTTTAAAACAATTACATCAGGACTATAAATTTGAATTTGAAGCTTATCCTAAACCACTTAATATTAAAATAAATCGTTACCAATTAGAACAAATATTAATTATCTTCATTGATAACGCTATGAAATATGATCAACATAACAAACATATTCATATTCAAACCAATCTTAGAAACAAACAAATTTCTATTGAGATAACAGACCACGGTGTTGGTATTCCTAAAGAAGATATTGAATTTATTTTTGACCGTTTCTATAGAGTCGATAAATCACGTTCACGTAAATTAGGTGGCAATGGTCTCGGTCTATCTATTGCTAAAAAAATAATTGAATTGAATCATGGCACTATACAAGTTGAAAGTGAAACAGGTAAATATACTACTTTTAAAATCACTTTTTAACACGTTAAATCTAGCATTAAAAAAGTTTTAATTTAGCAAAACATACGTTACATTATTATATATATTACAAAAGTAACAGAATCTATTTAATTTAGGTTCTGTTTTTTCATATAACTAGGCTATTGGTACTTTAATTTACGCCTGTTTAATGCTATTATTGATTTGTAAGCGTTTCAACTATTTTGTGGAGGGTGTAATATGAGCAACGAAAGACAGGTTTCCGAGGCACCTGTAAATTTCGGGGCAAATCTTGGATATGTTTTAGATTTATATGACGTATATCTAAATGATCCGACTTCAGTCCCTGAAGATTTGCAAGTCCTATTTAGTACAATCAAAAACGGTGAAGCTAACATCGTAACAAATACTGAAGGTCAAAGTAATGTGACTAAAGGTGATAGCACAATCAAACGTGTTATGCGCTTAATAGATAATATCCGCCAATATGGGCATTTATTAGCAGATATTTATCCAGTCAATAGACCTGTAAGAGAAAATGTTCCAAAGTTAAACTTTGAAGATTTCAATTTAGACAAAGAAACACTTGAATCTATTTCTGCAGGTATCGTATCAGAGCATTTCAAAGATATTTATGACAATGCTTATGAAGCTATTGTACGTATGGAAAAACGTTACAAAGGACCAATCGCCTTTGAGTACACGCATATCAACAACAATAGAGAACGTGTATGGTTAAAACGCAGAATTGAAACACCGTACAAAGCAACTTTAAATGACAATCAAAAAATCGAACTTTTTAAAAATTTAGCCCACGTTGAAGGTTTTGAAAAATATCTACACAAAAACTTTGTAGGCGCAAAACGCTTTTCAATTGAAGGTGTAGATACATTAGTCCCAATGTTACAGCAAACTTTAAAACTTGCGAGTGACGAAGGTATTCAAAACATTCAAATTGGTATGGCCCACCGTGGGAGATTAAACGTACTCACACATGTTTTAGAAAAGCCATATGAAATGATGATTTCTGAATTTATGCACACAGATCCAATGAAGTTTTTACCAGAAGACGGAAGCTTAAAATTAACTTCTGGTTGGTCTGGCGATGTTAAATATCACCTTGGTGGCGTGAAAACGACGCGTTCATATGGTAGTGAACAACGTATTTCATTAGCTAATAACCCAAGTCATTTAGAAATCGTAGCACCTGTGGTTTTAGGTAAAACACGTGCAACACAAGACAATACAGATCAACCTGGTGCAGTAACAACTGAATTCGAAAAATCTATGCCAATATTAATTCATGGTGACGCAGCTTATCCTGGCCAAGGTATTAATTTTGAAGCAATGAACTTAGGTAGCCTTGATGGTTATTCTACTGGTGGTACTCTGCACGTTATTACAAATAACCGTATCGGCTTTACAACAGAACCTGAAGAAGGTCGTTCTACAACATATTCTTCAGATGTTGCTAAAGGATATGATGTGCCAATTATGCATGTTAATGCAGACAACGTTGAAGCAACAATTGAAGCAATTGAAATTGCTATGGCTTTCAGAAAAGAATTCCATAAAGATGTTGTTATTGACTTAGTTGGTTACCGTCGATATGGTCATAACGAAATGGATGAACCATCAATCACAAATCCACTACAATATCATGAAATACGTAAACATGACTCCGTTGAACTTTTATACGGAAGACAGCTCGTAGATGAGCATATTATTACAGAAGATCAAATGAATAATATTATGGATGAAGTACAAAAATCATTACGAGCAGCTCATGACAAAATTGATAAAAATGATAAAATGGATAATCCAAATATGCAAAAACCAGATGACTTGGCAGAACCAATTCAAAGCCAAGATACTGAATTGAGTTTTGAACATCTTAAAGAAATTAATGATGCGATGCTTACGTATCCTTCAAATTTCAATGTATTGAAGAAACTTAATAAAGTATTAGACAAACGTAGAGAGCCATTTGAAAAAGAAGATGGATTAGTTGACTGGGCTCAAGCAGAACAATTAGCTTTTGCGACAATTACTCAAAATGGCAATCCAATACGCTTAACAGGGCAAGATAGCGAACGTGGTACTTTCAGTCACCGCCATGCAGTCTTACATGACCCAGAGACTGGCGAGAAGTACACACCGTTACATCATGTACCTGATCAAAAAGCGACGTTTGAAGTACGTAACTCACCATTATCAGAAGCTGCAGTAGTTGGCTTTGAATATGGTTATAACGTTCAAAATAAATCATGTATGACAATTTGGGAAGCACAATATGGTGATTTTTCAAATATGTCTCAAATGATTTTTGATAACTTCTTATTTAGTTCAAGAGCTAAATGGGGTGAACGTGCTGCTTTAACATTATTGTTACCTCATTCATTTGAAGGACAAGGACCAGAACATTCATCTGCACGTTTAGAAAGATTCTTGCAACTTGCAGGAGAAAATAATGCGACAATCGTTAATTTATCTAGTTCAAGTAACTATTTCCATTTATTACGCGCACAAGCTGCTACATTAGGTACTGAATCTATGAGACCTTTAGTAGTAATGTCACCGAAAAGCTTATTACGTAATAAAACAGTAGCAGATCCTATTAGTAAATTTACTACGGGCAAATTTGAAGCGATTTTACCAGAAGAACATCAAAAAGACACTGTAAGAAAAGTTATTTTAGCTTCAGGAAAAATGTTTATTGATTTAAAAGAATATTTGGCTAAAAATCCAAATGATTCTATATTAATTGTTGCAGTAGAGAGACTTTACCCATTCCCTGTAACAGAAATCGAAGCATTGTTAAATGAATTGCCGAATTTAGAAAACGTAGCTTGGGTACAAGAAGAACCTAAGAACCAAGGTGCATGGTCATTTGTTTATCCATATCTAAAAGAATTAACTACAGATAAATACGATTTAAGTTATCATGGTCGTATACAACGTTCGGCACCGGCTGAAGGTGATGGTGAAATCCACAAACTCGTTCAAAATATGATACTCGAACAAAGTACAAAAATTAACTAGGGGGAAGTCAAGCATGCCAGAGGTAAAAGTTCCAGAATTAGCAGAATCCATAACAGAAGGTACCATTGCAGAATGGTTAAAACAAGTAGGCGATAACGTAGATAAAGGTGAAGCTATCGTTGAACTAGAAACAGATAAAGTAAACGTTGAAGTTGTTTCAGAAGAAGCAGGCGTTCTTCAAGAATTACTTGCAAACGAAGGCGATACAGTTGAAGTAGGTCAATCTATCGCTGTTGTTGGAGAAGGTAGCGGAAACAACGCTTCTGAAGCACCAGCTAAACAAGATGACACTAAAGACGATTCATCATCAGAAAAAGCTCAACCACAACAATCTGAAACGCAAAATGATAAATCAGAAGAAAAAGATCAAGACAACGGACAACGTGTTAATGCAACACCATCAGCTCGTAAATATGCTCGTGAAAAAGGTATCGACTTATCTGAAGTAGCAGCACAGTCAAATGATGTTGTAAGAAAAGAACATGTTGATCAAAGTCAAAATCAAGCTAGCTCAAAACAATCAGCTCCAGCCGCTAAAGAAGAAGCGAAAAAACCGGCACAACAAAATCCATCAAAACCAGTAGTGAGAGAAAAAATGTCTCGTCGTAAGAAAACAGCTGCTAAAAAATTATTAGAAGTTTCTAATAACACAGCTATGTTAACTACATTTAACGAAATCGATATGACGAACGTAATGAATTTACGTAAACGTAAAAAAGAACAATTCATTAAAGATCATGATGGTACTAAACTCGGCTTCATGTCATTCTTTACAAAAGCAGCTGTTGCAGCGCTGAAAAAATTCCCAGGTGTGAATGCTGAGATTGACGGCGACGATATGATTACTAAACAATTCTATGATATCGGTGTTGCAGTATCTACTGACGACGGTTTACTTGTTCCATTCGTAAGAGATTGTGACAAGAAAAACTTTGCTGAAATCGAAGAAGAAATTGGCAATTTAGCTAAAAAAGCACGCGATAAAAAACTCGGCCTAGACGATATGGTAAATGGTTCATTCACAATTACTAATGGTGGTATCTTTGGTTCAATGATGTCTACACCAATCATCAATGGTAGCCAAGCTGCTATTCTAGGTATGCACTCAATTATTACACGTCCAATTGCTGTCGATGCAGATACAATCGAAAACCGTCCAATGATGTACATTGCATTAAGCTATGATCACAGAATCATTGATGGTAAAGAAGCAGTAGGATTCTTAAAAATGATTAAAGATTTAATTGAAAATCCAGAAGATTTACTATTAGAATCTTAATCCACAACACAAAATAGTTTATTAATCCCAATACAACGGCGCTAAGCGTCGTTGTATTTTTTGTTTTTAAAATTTTAATTACTCTAAAATCCAAATAAGAGGCGTGAACATGAAATCAAAATTCGACTTCGTATTCACGCCCCCAAAACTAATCCAAAAACAAATGCGATGATTAATAATATCAAGCCACACGTTAAACAAATATAACCGGAAACCTTTGAGCGTTGTCTTAGAAGAAAAATACTAAAACTAATTATGGCGACGCTTAAAATCAACAATGCTATTAAGTTTAACCATGAATTTAATAAAAACAGATAGAATTAAAAAACCTGAGTTATGTCTTTGACTATGCTTAACAGATACATGGAGTTTTAAAAAATATGCTCATTTAAGAGGACATATACAACAACAATAACTAAAAAGGTATATTTGATCACAAAATAAGACATTAACTCAAAATCGTACTTAAATTACAATGTGAGCGATCAGCATACAGTTACTTATATTTTTATTACAACTCTGAAAAAGTTAAATATTTCTGCAAAGAAATTAATAATGCACAATCATATTAAATCGAACTGATGAAATATTTTCATTTGAGTAAAAATGGAAGATATTGGCGTTAAATTGGATAGATTCATCTTTATGAACCGTATAGTTATCTCCATCCAATTTAAGCGTTAGTGTACCTTCATAAACCGTTATGTACTCTATAGATCCAGAACCATGTGGCGAATCTTTCATAAGACCTTCAGGCTCTATAATAACCATATGACTCTCAAACTTTTTCTCAATATCAAACTTAAAAAATGGATATACTTTATATTTATTGTCTTCTGAAGTTAATGGTTTCAATTCATTCGCAGATATCTTTCTAATATTTTCAATATTTTCTTGTGTAAGTTCAGAGAATGAAACTTTTAAACCGTTAGCAATTTTCCATAATGTTGTAATCGATGGAATAGATTCTTTACGTTCAATTTGCCCAAGCATCGTTTTACTTACTTCAGTCAAAGTGGATAAATGTTCTAGTGAATAACCATTTTGTTTTCTATATAACTTAAGATTTTCAGCAATAATATCATTAATTTCTTTCATAGATTTTTCCGCCTTTATTTTATAATCTAACGCAGGAAAATTCATTCCAAGTCTTAAAACGTTATAACGTCATTATACACGTTATAACGTTTTATGCGAGAGGGGAGGTGGTAATGAAACTGTTGTAAAAGCTATAAACCTTGTAGCATCAGTGTCCTTACCACTATTTACTAATTTAAACATTCTGGATTTTAAACACGTAAAACAGCAGATTTCATGTTTAAAATCTATACTAGTTACCATATTTCTATTTGTTCTAATGACTACAGTTCATTATTCTATTTCAATAACAAGCTTATTATATTAGATTTTCGACCATTCAAATAATGATTACTAACCGTTGAATATTGCTTGAGCATAAACATAATTTTTGTATCTTTAAAAGAATAGCCGCATTTATTATCATATTAAGTACTTTTTTCATGATCGGTCTTTCCATTAAAAAATGCCATTACTTTAGACTCACTAGCTGAGACAATTCTAAAGTAATGGCATTTCTCTACTCTATAAACAGTTTAATTTTTGGCGTGTTTTTGATAATAATCACGTGGACTGCACCCATAAGACGTTTTAAATTTTCGATAAAAGTTAGAATAATCGCTAAAACCGCATTGATTGGCAACTTGTTGTGGACTTTCTCCATTTTTCAACATACGTTGCGCATTTTGCAATCGTTTCTGTAATAAATAACGATATGGTGGATAGCCTACAAGGCGAGTGAAGTGCTGAGTAATTTTATAGCGACTAACATAGAATTTCTTTTCGAGATCTTCTAATGAAATAGGATCTGCGTAGTGTAACTCCATATAATCTAATACTTGTCTTACTAACTCAGATTCCGGGTCATCTATCACTGATACTTGTTCATTAGCAATTGACACTCTATTTAAAAGTATAAAAAATTGAGTGAGCAATGCTTCTTCTGCTAATTTCTTCCCAAATTTCTGACTATTTTGTTCATTAATTAAACCCTGAAGTAAATAATATAGTTCTCTTTTTTGTGATTCTGACAATTGCAGTAAATTTTTAAAGTTTGGTGATTTTGTGTCGAAGCATGCACTTAAATCATATGTATCTGTAGACAAAGATTCTAATAAATGTTCATCAAATCTTAATCCAATACGTTCGGCATGCCCATCCATTTGTTCATTTAACTGATGAAATTCATATGGTGTAATGAGTAATAAAGAACCTACGTCTAGCTGATATTTTCTACCTTCAATGGTATATAGCATATTGCCAGACAGTGAGAAGAATATTTCATAATGGTCATGATAATGTAATTCATTGCCAAAGTGACCATCACTTATCCTGTGCCATGCTGCATACTCTCCATCAAAAGGTAACGAAATAGAATCAAATTTAAACTTAATATCCCCGTTGCCTTTCATTCAAATACCTCCTGCTCAAAAAACAATCTTTTTCCCTTTATTTACAATGTTGTTAATTTTCACTCAATATATAATTAAATTATAACACTAAAGCAATATTATATTGAAAGGATGATTTATATGACTGAACCACAAATTGGAGTTCAAATGATGATGCTTAAAGATAAGGTAGCTGAAGATGGGATATACAATGTTTTAAATAAAGTAAACGAGCTTGGCTACCATGCTGTTGAGGTATCTCAAATAGAAATGACAGAACAGAATATTACTGAAATGCAACGTGCAATTAAAGATTTTGGCATGAATATCGCGGCAATGTCTTGTGGTGTCGAAGATATTTCTGAAGATCAAAAATATCCAGGAGATACATTACAAAATGATTTTGATAAAATTGTAGCAGATTGTAAAGCTGTAGATTGTACAATTTTACGTATTGGCATGCTTCCTATGAATTATATGGGTTCTAAAGAAAGTACGCTTAAATTTGCCGAAATATGTGAGGAATATGCGGAACGCTTAAAAGAACATGGCATCGATCTTTACTATCATGCGCATAACGTAGAATTCGTTCGTTATAATGGAGAGCTCATGTTAGATTTAATGCGTGATAACACTGAACATTTAGGCTTTGAGTTAGATGTACATTGGATTTGGCGTGCTGGTATAGACCCAGCTAAATTCATACCAACATATGCAAATCGCATTCGTGCCATCCACTTAAAAGATTATCGTATTGGCGAAATTGATTGGGACCAATACCCTGGAGAAGGCGTTGAGAAGGTATATTATATGCTCCATATGATTACACAATTTGCTGAACTTGGTGAAGGTACTTTACCTTTACGAGATATCATAGAAGCTGGCCTTGAAAGTGGCAGTGAATATTTCTTTGTTGAGCAAGATGAATTATACGGTGCCGATCCATATGATTGCTTAATCACAAGTCGTGATCACTTAATTGATTTAGGTTATAAAACATGGTTCTAATTTAAATTAATAGTCTATCTACACCTTAATAGGTGCTTTTTTAAAGAAGTTAAATGTAAGCGATTGCAATTTGCTACTTTATAAAATTCAAGTTATATTTAATGAAAATGGAGGTATTTTTATAATGAAAAATATCGCAATATCAGGATTTTCGGATGAAATATCATCCGAATTAGATACCCAGTTAAAAACTGTCAGTGAATTAGGTATGCGCTATATCTCATTGCGTGGTGTTGATGGTGAAAATATTAGCAAATACTCTGTTGATAGCATACAAAAAGATGTCTTACCAAGGTTGAAAAAGTGGAACATTGGCATTTCATCCATTGGTTCGCCAATAGGTAAAATTTATATTAATGATGAAGATGCTTTTAAAGCGCAATTAGAGACATTAAAAACATTATGTCAAATATCAAATACTTTAGATTGTAAATACATTAGAATATTTAGTTTTTATATACCAAAAGATGATAATTTTGATGATTATGAAAAAGAAGTCATTGCTAAATTAAAGCAATTTGCCAAAATTGCTGAACAATATAATGTGATATTACTTCATGAAAATGAAAAAGATATCTTTGGCGATATTGCTCGACGTTGTAATGTTATTTTAAATGAAGTCGGTTCAGAACATTTTAAAGCAATCTTTGATTTCGCAAATTTTGTTCAGTGTGGCGAAGATCCACAAGCATGTTATGAATTATTGACTCCACATATTGAATATATTCATATTAAAGATGCTATTTATGAAGATAGCGTCAATGTCTTATGTGGCACAGGAGATGGTCAAATTGAATCGATACTTAAACAAGCAATCAACAGTGGCTACGAAGGATTTTTAACACTAGAACCTCATCTCGTTGTGTTTGATTCACTTAAAGATTTAGAACTTGAACATTCCACAGAGACGATCCAAAACACAGTAGCTAAAGACGGTGCTGAAGGATATAAAATGCAATATGAAGCTTTACTAAAAATACTATCTAATATTGAACAAGAGGAGAATGCATAATGGAAAAAGTTCGTTTAGGAATTATTGGTTTAGGTGCACAAGGTGGTACTTATGCAGGTTTTATTCATAGCGGAGAAGTAGATAAACTAGAAATTGGCGCAATATGTGACATTGATCCTGAGAAAAAAGCATTAAGTGCTGAAAAATATCCAGATGTACCTTTCTACGATAACTATATTGATATGTTAGAAAGTGGCGATGTAGATGCAGTCGTTACTACAGTGCCTCATTACCTTCATACAGAAATAGGTAAAGAAGCATTGTCTAGGGATATTCATGCACTTTTAGAAAAGCCTGCAGATATCTATGCTGAAAAAGTTAAAGAAATCAGTGATTTAGCAGCTTCTAAACCAGAATTAACGTTTGGTATTTTCTTTAATCAAAGAACCAATCCTTTATACCAAAAAGTTAAAGCATTAATTGATGCTGGTGAAATTGGTCATATTCGTCGCACAAATTGGATTATCACTACATGGTGGCGTCCACAAGCATATTATGATCAAAGTTCTTGGAGAGCAACTTGGGATGGAGAAGGCGGTGGCGTTTTAGTAAACCAAGCACCACACCAAATCGATTTACTCCAGTGGTTATGTGGCTTACCTGAAAAAGTATTTTCAAATGTTAAATATGGTTACCAAAGAGAATTAAACGTCGATGATGATGTAACAACTGTATTAGATTATGGCAACGGGGCAACAGGTGTATTCATTACATGTACACATGACATTATCGGAACAGACCGCTTAGAAATCACTGGCGATAAAGGGAAAATATTAGTAGAAGATAGTAACAAAATTACACTGACTCGCTTAAAAGAATCTGAGACAGACATGAACCGTAATATGTCGTGGGAAGATGCTGCCAAAATATTCACTGGCAATGGTTTTGACGATATCTATGATCAAGAAACGTTTGAATTCGAAAGTGTATGGGGTCAACAACACATCAGCGTATTAGAAAACTTTGCAGCTAACATTATTGATGATACACCACTGATTGCTCCAGGCAGTGACGGTATTAATGGTGTTAACTTTGTAAATGCCATTTATCTTTCAAGTTGGTTAGGCAAAGAGGTATCACTACCAGTAGATCCAACTGAATTTAAAAATGCATTACAAGAAAAAATTCAATCAGAGCAATAAATCAACTCATAAAAGCATAAATAAACGGAGATGGTCATATGCTTAAAATTGGAATTGTTGGATTAGGTGATATCGCTCAAGTACATATTCAAGCGATTGATGATAATCCAGAGGCTCAATTAGTAGCAGTTTGTGATGAAAACGAATTATTAAAAAACAAAGTACCAAATACGCATTTTTATAAAGAATTAAATGAAATGTTAGATTCAGAAGCGTTAGATTGCGTTCATATTTGTTTACCACACTATTTACACTTATCAGCAACAGCGACTTGTGTCGAAAAAGGCGTTCATGTGTTGCAAGAAAAACCACTTGCAATTAATGCCAAAGAAGGTCTTGAATTAGTGAAATTAGAGCGCAAATACCCAAAAATTAAAATTGGTATTTGTTTTCAAAATCGCTATAATGATACCTTTCAAACACTACAGAAAATCGTCGAAAGTAGTGAATATGGTAATGTCATTGGCGTAAAAGGGCTAGTAACTTGGTTTAGACCTGAAGCTTATTATACAGAGAAACCTTGGCGCGGTAAGATGGACGCTGCTGGTGGTGGCGTACTAATCAATCAAGCTATTCACACACTAGATTTAATGCAATTACTTTGTGGCAAAGTCACATCTATTAAAGGCAATGTCTCACAACTATTAGATTATGATATTGAAGTAGAGGATACCGCAGCTGCACACATAGCGTTTGAAAATAAAGCAAATGGTATGTTTTTCGCTACAAATGCCAGTATTGGTAATTCTAGTGTTGAGCTTCAAGTCATCTTTGAAAATGAAAAATTCACAATTAAAGATAATATTCTGACACGTGTAAATGAAGACGGTTATAAAAAGCAAGTTATAGAAGATGCTAAAGCACCTAAAACAAAATCTTATTATGGACCAAGCCATGGTAAACTGATTAATCAATTTTATGATTGTCTGCATAACGATACACAAAATTATGTACATGCTCAAGATGCACTCGCATCCATCGCTATGATAGATGCAATTCAAATGTCTTCTGAATCAAAACAAACCGTAACATTTACCAGTGATTAAATTTCAACTTTCTTAAAAATCTATTCAGCGCACGGAACATAAATACAACATGTTATTTTGTAAATGTAAATTATATATTTCACTGTAGTTGTCTGTATTTACTCAGCTATGTGGGAGCAGGGTAAGTAATCAAACATTGATTGCTTATCTTGCTCCTTTTTATTCGAACATTTTTGATTTTTGAAAGTACATGTTTGCTTGGAATATGAATCGAATCTATTATCTCTCTCTCATACCATTTCACTGGACGTCAGCCTTATAAAAAATGGGACAAGTGCATATAAATATTTAAATCATCTATATCGTTTCAACTTCATTAGGGATGCTTATGACTTGTACTCTTTTTCATACAATTTTTAAGTAAATAAAATAATTTTATCATTCAATACAATGATTGTTTTTTCATTTAAGCTTCACTACAATAAATATATAATAATATATTTTAATGAATGAAGGTGCATTTTATGAACGATAATAGCAAAATCATATTAGATTTAGCTGTATCTTTAGATGGTTTTATAGAAGGATCGAATGGTGAAATTGATTGGTGTATCATGGATCCAGAAATGAATTTCACTGCATTTTTAAACCAAATAGACGCTATTATTTATGGTAGGAAAAGCTATGATTTATGGGGAACTTTCCAACCGCAAGCAGACGATAGCAATGGAGAGCAGTTCATGTGGGACAATATTCATAGCAAAAGTAAATATGTATTTACACGCCAGCATATTTCAAATCAAACAACTACTGAATTTATTTATAATCCTGACATTACCAAAGCAGTCGAACAAATCAAATTAGCTCATACAAATGACATATGGTTATATGGCGGGTCTAGTATTATCACCTCATTTATAGATAAAAATTTAATTGATGAATATCGTTTATCTATTCACCCAGTAGTATTAGGTGCTGGAAAACCATTATTTGAAAATATTAATCAAAGATTGAATTTGTCATTATTAAAAATGCATACTTATCAAAGCGGTGTCGTACAGCTCATTTATGGCAAAGATAAATAATGATCTTTTATAGAAAAAGGAATGATATTCAATGAACATAGCGATTGAAGCTAAAAACGTGTCAAAAGAGCTTAACCAGAATCTTATCATTAATGATTTGTCTTTTAAAATCCCCAAAAATTCCATAACTTTAGTAAAAGGAATAAATGGAGTAGGTAAAAGCTTAACATTAAAACTTATTTCTAAATTACAGTTACCAAGTAGCGGCAATATTTATACTGATTCTAAAATTAGCTATGCCCCGGATGCATTTCCTAAAAACATTAAAGTAACAGTAAAACAATTTTTATTATTTATAATTAACTCAAATAATCAAATTAATAAAAAACAAGTACATACTATACTGCAAAATTATTTGGATTTATTTTATTTAACTGAATTTCAAGATTTGAAATTGCATCGTTTATCTAAAGGTACATTACAAAAAGTTAATATTATACAATGTCTATTAGCGGATGCTGACATTTTAATTTTCGACGAACCATTTTCAGGTCTAGATAATAAATCAGAAAAACGGTTTGTAAATCATTTACGACAATTAGTTAAAACGAAAACAATTATTATAACAGCGCATGATTACATTTTTGAAAATACTGTAGTCACTCATATACTCAATTTAGACGATTACACATTTAAATCCATCTCTAAGCAAGATACGCAGAAATTAATTACTGTGCAAAGCTATAAACAAAACCACAACTTAATTATGGCAAATAATGAAGGTTCTATACTTTCTATGCTAGAAATTAGCGACAATAAGTTAGCGATACAAGTATATAAATCAAAATCTAACTTAGTTATACAAAATTTAATAAATAATAATTATGAAATTATAGAAGTAAAGGACTTATAATATGCTACTTACTTTTTTAAAATATGAAAATTTAAAGTTTTTAAAATCTTTTATTTTTATACCACCTATTTTTATTTACTTATTATTTCTAATAAGCATCTATATCTATAAAGATGTCCCTGTATTATCTAGTTATGGATCCACATCAATTGTGCTATTTCTTATAATGACTTGGCTTACAATTATTAACTTTAAGCACGATACTATTAACGAACGCTATATTTTATATATCCAATTAAGGTCTAAAAGCAATTATTTAAAGCTTAAAGTTTTATATCTTTTTCTAGTTAGTTGTTTATTAATTCTAGTTTCACTATTCTATCCATTATTAATCCAAGTTTTTAATAAAGAGATTACATTAAATTTAATTTTCATAGGTTTAATCACACATATATTAATGAGTTCTTTTGGGATATTATTAGGTTCTTTTGTAACAAATACACAAATTGCCAGTAAAAACTTTAATTGGCTTCTTACAACACTTATCATAATTGTTACACTGACCAAGGATTTATTAATAGAACAATTTTCATTTTTGCAATGGATATTATGGATTCTTCCTCCTATAAGCAATATTTTGTATCTTTTAAATAAGGATTCTATTCATATATTTAACTTAGACTTTATAACGTTGTGCATTCATTCTGTAATTTATATAGTTATAGTTTTTCTCATGACCAAATATTTTTTCAATAGACAATAAGATAAAAAATTGTTGTTAATACAAAAAGCTTCTAGCCATACGGATACAAGTAGACACTTTAGTATCTTTGAATATTAAATAGAAAGCCCCAATCTATTAGTTTTCTAATAGATTGGGGCTTTCTAATAGAGCATGAGATAATTCTGTCCCACGCCCATTTAAATTTTACTACGACTTTATTATTCAAGTATAACAACTAACTATTCTTTTAAATTATAACTCCAATAATCTCGATTCAATTTACATGTCTTAAAAATGTAAAATTATTAAGCTATATACACGAAAAGCTCAATAATAGCTAGAATTAAAAATACTAAGAAAACTACGCCATAGATATTATTTTTCTTAACACTTTTAGCATTAGCATTTTTTTGCTTTGCTTTATTATTTATATTCGAAAAGAAAGTAATTCCAGAATACACTGCTATAAGCACAGTAATGCCAAATACAACCCATACAGTTAACATTTTAAAACCTCCTTCTAATTCAATAAATCTATTTTCAAATTTGTCATGAAAAATAATAAATCACGATATATATACATTTTAATACATTTTCTTAATTCGTCCAATGTATATTCGTTATAATTTTGTAAAACCATTATTCATCATACAAATAATACTTAAAGTAAGTTATAATTAGTTGAAAAGATATGAATAGAGGGGTTAATATAATGAATGGTCTTAGAAGTGTTACTACAGGGACAAATGATTTAGAAAAAACTAAAACTTTATTTAAAGATATACTCGGACTCAATGTGACAAACAAAGGACAAGCGCTACGTTTTGGAGATGCTGAACTTAATTCTGGGACACGTATACATTTTGTAGAAATACCTAACTATATTAACAATAATAATCATATAGATAATATTGGCTTGCGTGTGCCAAGTGATGAAGGTTTGGATGAGTATAAATCAGTATTAGATAATCATCACATTAATCATGGTGGTATTACCGATTTAAATGGTCATCAATATTTTGATTTTAAAGACCAAAATGATCAAACATTTAATATTTACTCAAATGAACATAATACTGGGACACCATTAGGTATGCCATCATTTGAAAGTACTGTAAATCCGTTACACCAGATCCAAGGATTAGGGCCTGTCCTCTTGAAAGTTAATGAACTTATATTAACGCAATCTATTTTAACTAAAGTTTTTGGACTCATACATTTTGCTGAATACGCACCAACAGACGATGCCGATTATAAAGTACAAGTGTTTCGTATAGGAGACGGCGGGCTAGGTGGCGAGCTACATATTTATGCTGCAAAGGATGAAGTGAAAATGCCTGAACATGGTATAGTTGAACAAATTGAATTTGCTACTGAATCCAAAGCACATTTTCAAAATGCATTGCAACAACTTGAAGTCATTGGTATTCCTTATCAAACATTAGATCAAGATGGCGAACGTTCTTTAAGAATTAGTGAAAAAAGCGGCATCACATTTATATTAACTTTAGAAACAAAACAATAAAGAGAGGTTTTTACAATTATGTTACATGAAACTTGGAAAACAAATACACCTATTAAAAAAGTCGAAGTTGAACATGCAGAAGCGAAAAAATTCACAGTATCTGATATGCTAACAGTAGGTAAACAATATGACGTTATCAATGAAACTGAAGAGTATTATCAAATCATCGATAACTCTGGTCTAGTTGGCGGATATTATAAAGAATATTTTAAAGAAGTATAAGATTTTAAATATATCGTATTACACCATGAACGCAACAAACAATACCTCACAAACTATTGTGAGTTTATAAATTTTCTTATTAAAATAGGGCTAGGGCAAAATATGATAATGTATTCTTGCCCCAGTCTATTTTTAATGATTTTTAACAATCATTAGATAAACATGTAAATGCAAAAGGAGATACAAAACATGACAAATGCACAATATATTAATAGAGACGAGACTGTCTTTAATGATGCTAAATCATTAATGCAATTAAATAAAAATATACTGTTAAAAGGACCAACTGGTTCTGGTAAGACGAAACTTGCAGAAACGTTAAGTGAAACTTTAAATAGACCGATGCACCAAATTAACTGTTCAGTCGATTTAGATGCTGAAAGTTTATTAGGCTTTAAAACAATACAAACAAATGACAATGGGTCACAAGAAATTGTCTTTATAGACGGACCTGTCATACAAGCCATGAAAGAAGGAAATATTCTTTATATTGATGAAATCAATATGGCGAAACCAGAAACACTTCCTATACTGAATGGTGTATTAGACTATCGTAGAAAATTAACTAATCCATTTACAGGAGAAGTTGTAAGTGCAGCACCAGGTTTTAATGTTATTGCAGCAATAAACGTAGGGTACATTGGCACATTACCTATGAATGAAGCATTAAAAAACCGTTTCGTTGTTATTGAAGTAGATTATATTGATGGTGATATTTTAAGTGATGTTATTAAAAACCAAAGCCAGTTAAAAGACGACGCTGTTATCCAAAATATTATAAAGTTCAATGAAGATTTGAGAACAATGACAAAACAAGGTCAAATTTCTGAAGAAGCAGCCAGTATTCGAGCGCTGATTGACTTGAGCGATTTAGCAACAATCATGCCAATAGAACGTGCGATACAGCGTACGATTATAGATAAATTAGAAGACGAACGTGAACAACAAGCAATTAAAAACGCAGTAGAATTAAACTTTTAGTGAGGGATAATCATGAGTGATCGTTTTATAAAATTTAATGACGAACAACTTGATGCAAAGCAAGTCATGATGCTACAAGATTTAGCTCGTCTTTTACTGAAAAATGAACAAGCACACGTTAAAATACAAAAATTTCCATACTATGATCCAATCAATCATACCTTAATTACAAGCTCATTTTGGTCACATAGGAGTAAAGAAATAGAATCCACAGGATTAAAATCAGATGTATTACTTGCTACTTATGGTTATCAAATGATGGATGAAAAAATTGTAAATAAAGTCATTCATAATCGAGAGTTTCAACACCCAAAATTCTTCCAACAACTTTTCAAATTATTAGAAGACAAACGTGTATTAAATACCATAGTTCAATTACGTCCTTCGACAAAGCCTATAATTCAAATGCGTAATGAGGTTAGATTGAATTATACTCAGACACAAATCAAAGTTTATAAAACCAAAACAACTTTTACAGACTTACTATTTTTATATTTAGAAGCATCTTTTTTAACAGAAAACTTTTATGATGTACCGCAAATCCATCCTCAAATTGATGATGTTTTAAATCATATGTATCAATACTTACCTAATTTCTTTTATAATGAAACGTCTGAAGATAACATGTTTTTAGCAGAACGTATCATGTATCAAATCGATGATATTTTAAAAGAAGATATGTTGAACGAATATTATCATTTACCGAAAAAAGTTTATGAAGCAATAGAAGAACTTAATTTTGAGGATATAACGAGAACTGACGCAAGTAACTCAGATGGTCAGTCTGATGAACAAAACGATGAAGACGTTGTAAGCGAAGATATGGAATCTAATAATCAAGATAGTGCGTCAGAAGGTGGCGCTTATTTAGAAATGGAATTACATGAAGGTGAGAATAGTGATGTCATGGGTGATAATGACACCGCACGTGAGGGTGATGCGAGCGATGATATGACTGATATGCAAACTAAAAAGGGCAAAGGCTCTACTGATAACGTTGAAGATGACGAAGGCGGTTCTGTCGGCCATAACCAAGCGTTTGCACTTAAAGGTATCAATCAAAACGTAGAGATTAAATGGAATATTCCAGACATAGAACCACAATATATCAATGATTATCGTGACGTTGAATCTGAAGTCCAGTTTGAGACAAAAGATTTAATCCAAATCATAAAGAAAACAATTGATAGAGAATACCAGGATGAACGTCATAATTTAACTAAAGGAAGACTACAGAAGAATCTACTTAATTGGTTTATTGATGATCAATATAAGCTGTTTTATAAGAAACAAGATTTAAGTCAATCCTTTGACGCTACTTTTACATTGCTCGTTGATGCATCTGCAAGTATGCAAGATAAGATGGAAGAAACGATCAAGGGCGTTGTCCTATTCCATGAAACTTTAAAATCATTAAATGTTAAACATGAGATACTTGCATTTAACGAAGATGCGTTTGATGCAGATGAATCAAATCAACCCAATATTATTGACGAAATCATTTCATACGACCGTTCAATTTTAGAAAAAGATGGACCAAGAATTATGGCTCTAGAGCCTCAAGATGATAATAGAGATGGCGTAGCAATTAGAATAGGAAGTGAACGATTAATGCGTCGTTCACATAATCAACGTTTTCTAATTGTATTTTCAGATGGTGAACCTTCAGCATATAATTATAGTCAAGATGGTATTTTAGACACTTATGAAGCCGTTGAAACTGCTAGAAAAATGGGAATCGAAGTATTCAATGTCTTTTTAAGTCAAGATCCTATTACAGAAGACATAGAACAAACGATTCATAATATTTATGGTCAGTATGCCATCTTTGTAGAAGGCGTAGAAAATTTGCCAAGCCATCTGTCACCATTATTGAAAAAACTTTTATTAAAATCATTTTAGCTAGACTAATTTTTATAAATTAATCGCTATATATTTAAATATTCTGAAATTTATATAGACGGCATCTAATTAAACGTGATAGAATAGGTAATATTATTTTATTGGATTAAAAGGAGAACGTCATATGAATAAAAATACATGGATTATAGGCTTCACATTGTTTGCAATGTTCTTTGGCGCTGGCAACCTTATTTTCCCACCTAATTTAGGTTTAGATAGCGGAGAATATTTCTGGCCATCCATTTTAGCATTTGCATTAACTGGAATCGGATTACCGTTATTAGGCGTTGTTGTAGGTGCATTAGATAAACAAGGCTACATCGGGTCATTAAATAAAATATCACCTAAGTTTTCAGTAGTATTCTTAGTAATTATATACTTAACAATAGGTCCATTATTTGCGATTCCACGTACAGCATCAACATCATTTGAGATGACTGTTACACCAATTGCACAAACAAATAGTAGTTTAGCATTATTTATATTTACAGTTATTTATTTCTTAATTGTATTATATTTATGTATCAATCCTAGTAAAATGGTTGATCGTATCGGGTCATTGCTAACACCATTACTACTTATCACGATATTAGCGATGATTATTAAAGGATTCGTAGATTTTGGTGGTAATGCACCAAGTCAATCTGCAGAATCGTTTACTTCTGGCTTTGCTGGGTTTTCACAAGGGTTTACCAATGGTTACCTAACGATGGATGCTATTGCAGCAATTGCCTTCTCAATGATTGTAGTTAATGCTGTAAAAGCAACAGGCGTTACAAATGCTAATAAGATCTTTAAGCAGACATTATTAGCTGGTTTAATCGCTGCAGTTGCCTTAATGTTCATCTATATTTCTCTAGGTTTTATAGGAAATCACATGGATGTATCGCAAGAAAAAATTGCTAGTTTAACAGCAAAAGATCAAAACATAGGTACATACCTATTAACTACAATGGCAGATGTAGGCTTTGGAACTTTTGGTAAATATCTATTAGGTATTATTGTTGCACTTGCGTGTTTAACTACTGCATGTGGTTTAATCGTTTCAGTGTCAGAATATTTCCATAGAATTTTACCGAAAATTTCTTATAAAGCTTATGTAATTGGATTTACGCTAATTAGTTTTATATTAGCAAATCAAGGTTTAAACTCAGTAATTACAATGTCTGAACCAGTACTTAGTATTGTATATCCAGTAGCAATTACTTCAGTATTACTGATATTGATTGCACGTTTCGTACCAACTAAGCCAATTGCACAACAAATTCCAGTTGCGATTGTTTCTATTGTTTCAATATTAAGTGTAGTACATACACAAGGCTGGATAAAAATGAGCTTTATTGATAGCTTACCTTTAAAAGACTATTCATTAGAATGGTTCCCAATTGCTATAGTCACTACAATCATAGGTTATATTGTAGCTACTATGGTTAAAAATCAAAAACCTATCGTTTACGAAAAAGATTAAAGGTCATTTAAGTAGATTCTGCTCAATATTTAAATGCATCGTTTTTGTAAAGATACAATCCCTTCAAAGTAGTCACTGAAACAGTGATTGCTTTGAAGGGATTTTTTATGTGTAAAAATATCATTTTGCTGTTAAAATCTTCATTTAAATAAAAATATCATTTTTTAAGATGCAGAATTTTCCAATTCCATGATTAATATATAATAATTTAATCTTAAAAATTATAACTATTTTGCAAAGTCCAATTGATTACTAAGAAGAAGTGGGCTATAATCTTAACTTCAAGTGTTTCGTCAGTGACAATAGTAAGTCTCTTGTCACAATCATAAATAGACTTACACATTTTTATTAAAGATGGAAAGTACACGTGTTCATATTCACAAAAACACCATTTGCTATAGCGTAAGACTTCGTTTTCATACTTATAATCTTGAACTCTAAAACAATATTCAATGATATTCTTAAGCAATTTGATAAGTACTGAAAAAGCTAAACTATTTATTATAAAAGACTTAATATAGAGAAAAATAGAGAGAACCTAAAAAGAGGAGTAGAATAACATTAAATTTTCTTATTGGAAAGACAAACTAGATTGGCCGGTGTTTCTTATTAGCGGTGGCATACTCGTATTATTTGTAATTATGTCATCACTATTTACTACAGCAACTTCGGATTTCGTGCAAAAAGGCTTTGAACTATCCATTACATATTTCGGTGCATTTTGGCAAATTTTATTACTAGCAACATTTGCGGTAGGTGCGGTTTTAGCCTTTTCAAAGTATGGCCGTGTAAGGCTCGGAAATGCTTCTAAACCTGAAATGAGTTACTTCAGATGGGCAGCAATTGTGATTACGTCAGGATTAGGCGCAGGCGCTATATTTTGGGCTGCTGCTGAACCTATGTATTATTTTATTGATGTGCCACCAACTATGGATCCAAGTATCAAAGATAGTAGTTCAGCTGCTATACCAGCAGCAATGGCTCAAAGTTTCACATCATGGGGATTCACAGCCTGGGCCGTTTATGGTGCTGTCAGTGGTATCATTATTATGTATGCACATTATAATAAAGGCATGAAAATGCGTCCAAGAACAATTTTATATCCAATATTTGGTAAAAAGATCGAGCATACTAAGACAGGCTCTATGATAGATGTCTTTTGTATTTTAGGTGCTGTAGCTGGAACAATTGGAACAATTGGATTTTTCGGTTTTCAATTTAGTTACTGGTTACATAGTATTTTTGGTATTCCAGATAATATCATTACTCAAGTCTTATCTGTTGCAGGACTTATGGTCATTGTATCTATATCTGCAACTACAGGGATAGATAAAGGTATACAGTTTCTTAGCAAACTAAATATATGGTTAGCAATAGCACTTGCTGTCTTTATATTATTAATAGGCCCTGGTGGTTTTATTATTGATACTTTTATTTCTTCTTATGGAACATATATCACTAATTTCTTAGAAATCAGTACCTTTAGAGGTGATAATCAATGGGCCGGCGCATGGATGCTTTTCTTCTTTGGCTGGTTTATAGGTTATGGTCCTTTAATGGCTATGTTAGTTGCCCGTGTCTCAAAAGGGCGTACAATCAGAGAAATCTTCATACTCGTTTCAGTCGTAGCAGCTGTAGTTTCTCATTTTTGGTTTTCTATTTTAGGTGGAAGTGGATTGTTTTATGAATCTAAAAATAATGGTTCAATTAGTGATCCTTTATCTGAAAATGGTTTACCTGCAGCAGTTATCTCAATTGCTACACAATTACCTTTAGGCAATGTGTTAGTTATAGCTTTACTCATTTTGACACTTATATTTGTAATAACAACTGCCGATACAATGTCATATTCAATTTCTATGTCCGTTACTGGCGAAGGAGATCCGCCTAAAATCATCAGATTATTCTGGGTTGCTATTATGGGTGTAATCTCAATTATTCTTATTAATATTGGTGAGGGTAGTATTAGTGCAATACAGTCCTTTATAATCGTAACAGCAGTACCTATATCGATTATCATGCTTCCTGTCGTTTGGACAGCGCCGAAAATTGCGCACAAACTTGCTGTGGAACAAAATATAGTAACTACTAAATCCTCAGACAAAGTTGACAATACAGAGAATTTAATTAAAAATTCAGCAAATCAACATACAGAAGATTCTAAGCATTAAATAGAGCGATTAGAATTAAATCTCAAAATGAGTGTGAGACATAAGCTTCTCAGATAACTAAAAAATGATGGTTTCTACATGAAATAAAGTAGAATCCATCATTTTTATGTTTTTATCTATTTTTGTAGCTCGATGAGCTACTATTATCCTTATATTTATTGCCATTCATGCTAATCCTACTTCTCGTTTTAAAGTTATGTTAGATTAACTTTATTATACGAAAGCGTCTTATTTTTTGTATTAATTTATATAATTGTACAGATTTTAAATAGAAAAAGTAGATGGGGCGGGGAGAAATCAAAATTTGATTTTCTGTCCCGACTCCATCTACTTTATTTGTTCATAAAACTTTATTTATTATCTTTCATATCTAACAATTGATTTTGTAATTCTGATTCAAGTTGATTTAATTCTGTTTCTGCTTGTTTACGTTTAGTACGGCCTTGTTCTTGGATTTGAAGTGTCTGTTCAATTGTTTCAATAATATCATTTTGTGTTGTTTTGAGTGTCTCGATATCAACGACACCACGTTCATTTTCAGTAGCTGTTTCTAACGCGTTTTGTTTTAATAATTCAGAGTTTTTTAATAGTAAATCATTTGTAGTATCTGTAACTGCCTTTTGAGCTGACACAGCATTACGTTGTCTCATCAATGTTAATGCAATAGACATTTGGTTTTTCCATAATGGAATACTCGTTAAAATTGAACTTTGAATTTTCTCAGCAAGTGCTTGGTTTACGTTTTGAATCATACGTATTTGAGGTGCTGTTTGAATTGCAATCTGTCTTGATAACTGCAAATCATAAATTCGTTTATCTAAACGATCTATAAATTGTTCCATATCAGATGCTGCTTGCACATCCATTTGGTTACCTGTCGTTTTTGCTTGTGTTCTTAGTTTAGGTACTTCAGTCTGTTGAAGTGCATGCTGTTTCTTTTTAGCTGCTTCAATATATAAAGACAATTCTTCAAAATAATCTTTATTCATATTGTATAATTCATCTAACATGTCTATATCTTTTTTTAAGTTATTTTTATGCTTATCTAACTCAATAGAGATACGATCAATCTGTGAACCTACAGATTGCATTTTAGAAAAGATTTCATTAACAGATGCTTTCGTACGTTTAAATATGCGTTTCAACTTAGATTGGTTTTCTGGATTAAGTTCTTCAGGATTAACTGACTTTAATTTACTCATTAAACCATTCAGAGACTCACCCACAGGGCCAACATCTGTTGTGTTAACTTCATTTAAAATACGGTGTGAGAACTGTGACATATTTGATTGTGCTTGTGTACCATAATTCAGTAAACCATCATTATCCATTGGCTTTATTTGTTCGCTCAACTTATCGATTTTTTGTTGTTCCTCTTGAGTATATTGCGTTTTATTATTGATTATTTCATTTTGATTAGCTGACTGTTCATCAATATATTTGTCCAATGGATGTGAACTTAAAAAGTCTTGTTCTTTAGCCATTCAATTTCTCTCCATTCTTAATTCTATGTTATTTATTTCTTTTTTGTTCCATTTTGTTTAATTCCATCTCTATATCTAACTGGCTATAGTCTTCGTTATTAATTCTCTTCAAGTCAGCAACTAAAGTTCTTTTCACTTCGTCTAAAGTAATTCTTGTTTGTTCTAATTTTTGTTTTTCTTCTTTAGATTTTTTAGGTGACTTAGATAATCTTGTATATGCTTCAATTAAATTTAATGCATTATCAATATGTGAATAGAAGAAACCTTCTACTTTGAAAAATGAACCTGGTTGTTGTTTCACTGCAAAATAAATTGCGCGAGAAATTCGGTATATTTCATTCACTTGTCTAAAATCTTTAATCGATCTCACATTTACAAATGTTTTCAAAATTCTTCTAATCTTATCTTGTGCATTGTTTAACTGACTATTTACAAAATGATAATCACGACGTGATAGACCAATTTCATTTAAATATTTTCTAGAAGTTAAACGTTGAGTAGGGAAGTAAATTGCCAAGAACGTTACCGCAGAAATAAGAAAATCAAATATAACATAAATATCAAGAGCAAAAACACTAGTAAACCATGCGATAACTGCTACTGGAAAAGCTATGATTGTCCCAAAAATACGTGAAATAGTATATCTCAAACTTCATCTTCCTTTATATAGTTTTAAAATCCTTTAATGATTCATCAATATTCAATTCTTCTATAGTATAATCTTCAACATGCGAGGCAGGTGACGCACCGTCTATAACTGCATTTAAAAATGGAGTTAATGCTTTTTCATTTCCTTGCGCATAAATATCAACATAATTATCAATATTTTCAACTGTGCCTACAATATTATACTTTCTAGCTATCTTCTGTGTATAGTATCGGAAACCTACACCTTGCACCATTCCAAATACTTTAACGTGTTTGCACTGCATATTATCACCTCTTAGTAGTATTATACGAAATTTTAGGCCACAAAACTAATATTTACGTTTGAGCAACGTATGTATATAGGCCAAAAGTATGAGTCAGATAACTTGATTTT
Organism: Staphylococcus equorum; assembly: GCF_001747895.1. GTDB lineage: Bacteria > Bacillota > Bacilli > Staphylococcales > Staphylococcaceae > Staphylococcus > Staphylococcus equorum_A. The sequence goes on from NZ_LNNB01000009.1 coordinate 348,134, forward strand.
GTATATTATCTAGTTAAAATATTACACATAGACAAATTGTGCGACTCTAATTAAATTATATAAAGTATATAACTAGTTCTATTCATATCTATTTATAACCGTGGGGGATTTTATTTAGAGTGGATGTATGAAGACCATACATAAGTATAATCAACTTGTTCTATTAAGCTTAAAATTTAGAACACGCTATTTAAATGTTTTGAAAATATTTTTGAGCTGACTATGAAAGGGTGAAATGAAATGTGGACAGTTGCAAAAATTCGGGCTGACTATGAAGGCTGGTGGTTATTTAGTGACTGGACTGATCATATCGTAGAACAACATAATTTTGAGACTTATAACGAGATGTTAAGCCAATATCAATCAATCATTTTAAAATGTAAAAAAGATTATGATAACTATTTAGTTGGAAAATATAATATTCATGCGTTTTATAATAATTGCGATTTAGGATTTTGTGAAGATTGCGATGAAGATTTACAAATATTCTATAGTTTTATTGTTTTAAATAATAATGAAGTATATTATAAATTACCTATTGTTGAATAAACAGTTTATTCAGATTTGTATTGCAATTTTATTTAAATTGCTTTATACTGTTAGTCAAGCAATAGTTTTATTCCATATTGCAAAGAATATTGTACTAACAGACTTGAACTGTGAAATTGTATTTTTTGTAATATGCGAATAACGCATATTGAATGAATATTAGTCTTGGAGGTTTCACAGTTATGAAACAAGGTACAGTAAAATGGTTTAACGCCGAAAAAGGTTTTGGTTTTATCGAAGTTGAAGGAGAAAACGACGTGTTCGTACACTTCTCAGCAATTAACCAAGAAGGATACAAATCATTAGAAGAAGGTCAATCAGTTGAATTTGAAGTAGTTGAAGGCGACCGCGGTCCTCAAGCTGCAAACGTTGCTAAACTATAATATAGATTTCTATATTGACTTTATTTAAAAAGAACCTTGTCAAAGGTTCTTTTTTTATATATAGGTGCCTTTACATTTTAAATATGTTAGGGCGCCTTAATGCATGCGACAAGCATGTAATCCTCTATTTCCGTCGATGAAATCGAGTTAGGCTTTCTTAATTCTTGCGACAAGCATGTAATCCGCTAATGCTTCTTAGATTACATTTTAATTATGTTAGGGCGACTTAATGCGTGCGACAAGCATGTAATCCTTTATTTTCGTCGATGAAATCGAGTTAGGCTTTCTTAATGTGTGCAATATACATATATTCATTCAATATAGGCATTTAAAGAGCTTTCAATTATAATCATGACCAATTAACCCAGAACTTTATATTGTTTGTTTAACACGCTTAAAACACCATTTTAAAAACATTAAAAAAGGTTGTTAGCATGCCCAGTAGGGAATAGCTAGCAACCTTTTTTCTTATATAGTCATTTATTTTGTATCATTAATGATTAATTGACGTAATGATTGACGCTTAATAACTTCTCTTGCTTTTCCATCTTTCAAGAAAAATACGGACGGTTTCTGCATTTGGTTATAATTTGATGCCATTGAATAATGATAAGCACCAGTTGATAAAATAGCTAAATAATCGCCACGTTTAACTGTACTTGGTAATTGTGCATCTTTGATAATAATATCTCCAGATTCACATAATTTACCTGCCAGTGTTACAGTTTCATCCTTTGGATCATTTCTATTAACCAGTAGAGCTTCATACTTCGCATCATAAAGAGAGGTACGAATATGATCACTCATGCCACCATCGATTGACACATATTTATTCACATTAGGAATATCTTTAATTGTACCTACTTCATATAAAGTAATACCTGCTTCTCCTACAATTGAACGTCCAGGTTCAATACCAATTTCTGGAATAGGGTAATCAGCTTCTTGTGCTATCGTTTTAATTGCTTCAGTTATTTCTGCAATACCATCTTCGATAGGGAAGCTCACATCACCTTCGACATACTTAATACTAAAGCCGCCACCTAAATTGATCAATTCTATCTGAATGTCATTTTCTTTCAGCCATTGGATAACTAATTTAGTAGTTTCAATCATAGCTTCAGTACCTTCAATTTGCGAACCTACATGGAAGTGAACACCTTTAAGATTTAAGCGCTTAGCATCTTTAACTTTTTTGACACCTTCAATCGCCAAACCATGTTTGATAGACAAGCCAAATTTACTATCTTCTTGTCCAGTTTGAATAAATTCATGTGTATGTGCTTCAACTCCAGGATTTAACCTTAACACTACATTCACTTCTTCACTTGCATAACGGTTAATAAGATCAATTTCTTCTAAAGAGTCAATCACAATATAACCCACTTTACTTTCTAAGGCATATTGTATTTCACGTTTTGTCTTATTATTACCATGAAAATGTATGTGCTGTGCATCAAAACCAGCAGCTAATGCTGTGTATAATTCACCTTCAGATACTACATCTAATTCGAGTCCTTCTTCTTCTACTAATTTAACCATTTGTAAACAAGTAAATGCTTTAGAAGCATATGAAATATTATAGTTTAATCCGCTCTTTTGAAAAGCTTCATGAAAACGTCTCATTTGTGTTCTGATTTGCGTTTCATCATAAACAATCGTAGGCGTCCCAAAACTTTGTGCTATCGTTTTAAGACTTGTACCTCCAATTGTAAGCTCTCCTTTATCATTGTATTCTACTACCATAATTTATCTATACTCCTTTATTAGTGAGTCATGATTCATCGCGCTTAATTGTTCAGAATTCGCGCCCACACCTTTAAATGTGAACTCATCTACGCGTATATCGTTATTATATAGTATCACTTCATCTTGTGCACGAACATTGCTATCTACTTCCACAAACATATGACTCATCATTAACGCACGTATAGGATAACGTTTACCGTTAATCAATGCTTCGTGTTGTGCTCTTGATTTAAGTATACCATCGCCGTAACCAACATCTACGACTGCTAACCTTGTTTCATCTTGTGTAGCTTCATAAGCAAAACTATACCCACAATAATCTCCTTGATTAACTTCACGCACTTGGATGACATTACCTTTAACAGTCAATGATTGTTTAATTGCTGTTTCCTCTACATGACTGTATGGTCTTGAACCATACAATGCAATGCCAACACGTGCGTGTGTATGATGGGGGAAAACACCATTTTCTCGATAATAACTCGCACTATTTTGAGCATGAATTAGATCAAACTGATAGCCCTCAGTCAATAAAGTATCTACAACGTCTAACCATGCTTTTCGCTCAATTTCATAATCAGGAACATCAAATTCGTCTGCATATCCAAAGTGTGTCCATAAGCCAGTTATTATCATGCGCTGTTCATTTTTATTTTGCGCATGATGTATAAGGACTTCTCTCATTTCTGCAATTGATTTCAATCCTGAACGATGTAATAAATTTTCATATTCTAAATGAACTTGAATATCATATAAATCTTCTACATGTTCATAATAGAAGTCTAGAGAAGGTAAAGTCATCTGAATATGATAGGCACGTAGTTTATCGAATTCATAAACTGCATTCATTAAAAATATCGTAGCGTCGGGTGCAAGTTTACGAATTCGGATTGCTTCTCTCAAAGAAGTTGTACTAAAAGTTTGGATACCAGCTTTTTTAAATTGTTGAACAGCAAATTCCAAACCGTAATGGTAAGCATTATTTTTAACTACAGCCATGAGTTGGTTATCTTGCGCTACATTTACTGCATTTTCATAAAATTTCTCTGTATCTACTGACCAAATGGCTGTCATTGTACACGCACCTCACTATAGGATTTTAGAAGTTGTTCATAATAATCTGCAATACGTATGAGCATATATTCATTGAAATTTAAATGAGAAGTGTGTAAGCCAGTTACATAACCCTTCTCCTCATCGCGTACACCAACAAATACAAAATAACTCGGCGCAAGTTGACTATAAAAGCTGAAATCTTCGCCAAATAAATAAGGTGTAGGTTTATCAATAATTTCAAAATCTGCATTTTCCAATCCATGTTCAACATGTTTACGTAGTAATGGATCATTATAAGTAGGTGGGTAACCTTCTTCAAACTTCACTTCACATTCTACATTAAATAATAAGCTGACACTTTCAGCAATTTTGGCCATTTGTTGTTTCACGATTTCTAAGTCATGAACATCATATGTTCTGATTGTACCTTCTAGATAACCATGACTAGGGACAGTATTAATCGCTTCTCCAGCTTCAAAATGACCCATATGGACAATATTTCGTTTTAAACCGTTCAAATGATATTGTTGAATTTGTCCTACTTGGCTTAATACATGTTGTAATGCTTCTCCACAAGAATGTCCTTGTTCTTTATCCGCAACATGACTAGAAAGGCCATTTAGATAAAATCTATATTCAGTAGCACTTGCCGTTATTTCTTCATCTCGTATAACAACTTTACCTTCATTTTCAAAGGGCATAACATGAATACCAAATACTGCTTCAATTTCATAATTTTTAAAGGCACCAGCACGAATTAATCGATTTGCACCGCCACCTGTTTCTTCAGCAGGTTGAAATATAAAAACGATACTTTGCGGTAACGTTCCTTGATCAGCCATCGCTTTACATCGTTTAACAAACAGCATTAACGCAGTAGTGTGCCCATCATGTCCGCAAGCATGCATCACATTATCTGTTAAACTTTTGTAAGCTACATCGTTTTCTTCAAAAATAGGCAATGCATCAATATCTGCACGATAAGCTATCGTATGCTCACCGTTCCCAGGTAAATAAGCAACCAACCCTGTATCAAGAGGGCGTTCATAACTGATACTTAATTCATCTAAGAAAGAAGCAATATAGGTAGTAGTTTCATATTCATGTAGACTTAGCTCTGGGTTTTGATGCAAATGACGTCTATGTGTTGTTACGAATTCTAATTCATTCATTTTAAATCAAATCCTTTTAGTTTTATTAATTAACTTCAGATTTTAATCTAAAGCACTTTGTTTATATGTATAAAAAATCGAAAACATAATATTAAAAAAATGAGGAGGTAAGACCGATTCATCAATGTATAATGGATAGCAACTTTTTAAAAGTTATAAACGCCATCATTAATTACATCTTGTCTCGTCTTAAACCTCCTACATTAATATTTATGGATGTTCATATTAAGAAGCATAGTTCTGATTATTCTAGAACCATAACTAACTTAGTAAAAGTGGAAATTGCATGAAATTAAGCTTTAGTCATTCAATTTTCTTAAAGCTGAAACGATTTCACGTTTCGAATCTTCAACTTCACTTGTCTGTTTAATCACTTTAGCAGGTGTACCTGCAACAACTGATCCAGCTGGCACATCTTGCGTTACGATTGCACCTGCAGCCACAATAGAGCCTTTGCCAACACGAACACCTTCAAGAATAACTGCATTCGCACCAATAAGTACATCATCTTCGATTACTACTGGTGAAGCACTAGGTGGTTCAATGACACCAGCTAATACTGAGCCTGCACCAACATGTACATTTTTACCAGTAGTTGCACGGCCGCCAAGTGTTGCATTCATATCTACCATTGTACCTTCACCAACTACAGCACCAATATTAATTGTTGCGCCCATCATAATCACTGCGCCATCTTCAATAATAGCTTGTTCACGGATGAAAGCGCCTGGTTCAATACGTGCATTTGTGTTAGTTAAATCTTTTAATGGAATAGCCGAATTACGACGATCCATTTCAACTTCTATAGTTTCAATACTAGATTGATTCGCTTCATAAAATGTTTTCCATTCATCAGCTTCACAGAAAATAACTTTTGAATCAGGTGAACCAAACACTTTGAAACTATCAGGGAAGGTTACATTTTCAAAATTCCCATTAATATAAACCTTTAGGGGTGTAGATTTCTTTGCATCACTTATATATTTAATAATTTCTTCTGCCGTTAAATGTTGTACCATAATTTAATACGCTCCTTAGTTTTTATAGGTTATCAAATGTATAATAATCATTTGCCTTGTTGATTAATTTTTCTGCTGCACCGATTGCACCATTTGCAAAAATATCTTTTGACTGTGCTCGATGCGTAATCTCTATTGTCTCATCAGTACCAGCAAATAGCACGTCATGTTCTCCTACAATCGTGCCGCCACGAATGGAATGGATACCAATTTCATCTTGTGTGCGTTTTTCAGTATGCTCATGTCTGTCATATACCGGTGTAGATTTTTCTCGCAAGTCATCAATCACATCATATAATTTTACTAATGTACCACTTGGCGCATCCACTTTTTTATTATGATGTGCTTCCGTAAGTTCAATGTCGAAATCTTGTAATAGAGGCACTGCTGCTTCTAAAATTTTTGTTAAAGCATGTACACCATAACTCATATTCGCACTGAAAAAGACTGGCATTTGATCACTTAATGCTTTAAGTTTATTGATTATTTCTTCTTTTTCACCAGTCGTTGCTATTACTAATGGTAAATTAAAGTCTTCATCCAATAATGGTAATAACAGTTCTGGGTTGGAGAAATCAATTGCAACATCTGCTTCTTTAGCATCTGCTATACGTTCAAAAGTAGGGTACGGGTAATCCTTGGTAGCATCTCGTACAATAACACCAATTATTTCATGTCCTTTTGCTTCAGCTAATCTTGCGACACGTTGGTTCATTGCACCATAGCCTATTAATACTATCTTCATACTTTGTCACCTACTTTAAATTGTTCATACGCTTTTTCTAATGTTCGACGGTCTTCATCTTCTAAAGTTACAAGTGGTAAACGCACCTCGTAATTTCCGAAGCCTTCTACCGCTGTGAGTGCCTTCACTGGAATAGGATTAACATCAACTGCTAATGCATCTAACAATTTTTGAATCGGTTGGAATTGTTTTTCAATATCTTCTCCATTTTGTTTAGCATCATATAACGCTTGAAAAGATTTAGGAATCACGTTAGCTACTACTGAGATAACACCATGTCCACCTTTATTAAAATACTCAACTACATTGTCGTCATTACCACTATAAAGTGTAAAGTCATTTAAGTTGATACGTGCTTTTACTTCTTCTAAATAATCAAAATCGTTGGTCGCATCTTTTAATGCAATAATATATTCATTCTTACTTAAAGTTTCAACAGTATCTGGTTCTATAGTCATATTTGTACGAGAAGGCACATTATATAATATGACTGGTAATTTAATCGCATCTGCTATTTTCGTAAAATGAGCAATTAAACCACGTTGATTCGTCTTATTATAGTAGGGCGTGATTAGCATAATTGCATCTGCACCAATTTCTTTAGCACGAACTGAAGCTTGAATTGATTTTTGGGTGTTATTCGTACCTGTGCCAGCAATTACAGGAATGCGTCCATTTACATAATTTACGACTACTTCTAATATTTGATCTTTTTCGTCATCAGTTAATGCCGGATTCTCAGCTGTAGTACCATTTACAACAATCGATTTCACATCATTTTCAATTAAGTATTTCAAATGTCTTCTAAGTGCATCATAATCTACTTCATTGTGTGTAAAAGGTGTTGTTAGAGCGACACCTACGCCTTCAAAAATATGTCCCATATTATTTTACTCCTTTCAAGCTCATAACTTGTTCAAGTATTTGCACTGCATTCAATGCCGCACCTTTCAATAAGTTGTCAGAAGTACACCATACATGGAATGTATTATCTAATGTTTCATCACGGCGAATACGTCCTACAAATATTTCATCTCTGTCTGTAGAATTAATAGCTAATGGATATACATTATTTTGTGGATCATCTTCAAGTACCACACGGTCATCATTTTCAAATAATTCTTGAATTGCACTCACTGTAGCTTCTTTTTCTAACGTTACACTCATGTGTACACTATGACTGTCTTGAACTGGCACACGTACACAAGTAGCTGTAACTTTCAATTCATCATCTTTTAAGATTTTACGTGTTTCGTCTATCATTTTTTGTTCTTCTTTTGTATACCCATCTTCAAGGAAAGAATCAATATGAGGTAATACATTATTATAAATAGGGTGAGGGTATGCTTCAGGGGCCTTACCATTTGCTCCCTCTGCTAAATCTTGTTTCCCTTTTACCCCAGAACCCGAAACTGCTTGGTATGTCGTATATGCAACACGTTTCAAACCAAATTCCTCTTGTAATGGTTTAAGTGGTACAACTGATTGTATTGTTGAGCAATTTGGATTTGCAATAATTTTTCTATCTAATACAGGTTCGTTAACTTCTGGAACGATTAAGTCTACACCTTCAGTCATTCTCCATTGACTTGAATTATCAATGACAATTGCACCCGCTTGTTCAAAAATAGGGGAGAAGTGTTCACTTGTACTTCCACCAGCACTCATTAATACATAATCAAATGATTCCTTAGCTGCTTCTTCTGTTAATTCTCTAACTGTATAGTTTTTACCTTGAAATTCAATGTTTTCACCTGCTGAGCGAGCTGAAGAGAACAACACTAACTCATCAAAGGCCACACCTTTGCGATCTATTGTTTCTAACATTTTTCTTCCTACTAAACCTGTTGCGCCTGCCAATGCTAATTTTGTCATATACCATACACTCCATTTTTATTATTTTAATAAATCTTAATTATATTCCGAAAATTCAGATATCAAAAGCTTGATAAAGGGTTCGAACAGCTCGTTCGCCATTCTCAGCATCTATCACACATGAAATACTTATTTCTGATGTTGTAGTTTGATAAAATGAAATATCGTTTTCAATTAAAGTAATGAATGCTTTTGAAGCTACACCAGAAATATCACGCATACCAGAGCCAATTAAAGAGATTTTAACGTATGCTTCATTAATTTTGAAGTCTAATGCATTAAACTGTTCTTTTAAAGTTTCTAATATGGTTGAAATCTGAAAAGCATCTGTATCTTTAATAGTAAAGGACATTTGTAATCCTTCCAAGTTAATAATCTGAGAAATCATATCAACATTAACTGAACCTTCTTCCAATTGAGTAAAGAGCTCAGTAAGTAATCTATTATCTGGTAGGGGATAACTAATTGTAACGTGCATCATATGTGTATCTAACGCCACACCTGTGACTGCTTTTTTTTCTAATAATTCTGCTTGTGACATAATCCATGTTCCTTTCACATTTGATAAAGTTCTTCCTAAATAAAGCGGGATATGATAGTTATTTGCTAATTCGACGCTTCTTGTTTCTAATACGCCTGCACCTAATGCACTCATTTCCATCATTTCTTCATAAGAAACGTATTCAAGCCGTTTTGCATCTTTATATAATCTTGGATCTGTAGCATAGACACCATCGACATCGGTGTAAATCTCACATGCCGTGTCATTACTTGCAGCTAAGGCAACAGCAGTAGTATCTGAACCACCTCGACCTAATGTCGTTACTTCAAGTGATTCATTAATACCTTGAAAACCAGCAACAACTAAAACATCATTTTCTGTAAATGCGATTTCGAATGTATCAGGGTTAATTTCTGCTATTCGACTTTTTAAATGATGTCCAATTGTCTTAATACCCGCTTGATATCCGGTCATCGCTTTGGCGTTCACCCCGATATCATTTAAAACCATAGATAAGTAAGAAACTGTCTGTTGTTCACCGGTTGTTAATAATAGTGCAAGTTCTTGATCTTTAGGGCTTGTAGTCAATGCAGAGACATTAGCCATAAGCTCATCTGTGGTCTTGCCCATGGCGCTAACAACAACAATAAGTTGTTCACCTTGATCAACTCTCATTTTCAACATTTCCGCTATATTTTTTATTTTTGTAAAATCACTTACTGAAGAACCTCCAAATTTCAAAACACTTCTGTTCAATTCTATATCCTCCTCAATCAATAGGGGAGAATCACAGTATTAAAAAAAGAACAAGTTCGGGATGCGAACTTGTTCTATAATTTATATACAAGTGATGCACTCCATTATCTTACAATAATGACAGACTCTTAGCTCTTAACCATAAAGTCCAACGTGTTATAAGCTGCTATTATAACTATTTCGGCATCTCACCCTTTCAAAATTAGCTGCTAGCAGGCAGGTTCTTCTAATATTTACTAATGATTGATGCGCCTCATCAAAACCATATTTAATTTTTGTTTGTTTATGATTCATATTATACATATGCTTATATGTACTGTAAACCGCTTTTATCAAGTTTTTTAAATTTACTGAAAAATACAACATTATATTTATACATTTTACGTTATAAGTGTAAATATAATTAAATCTGTTTAATGACAATCATTTTTCTATATTTTCAATTTTTAAAACTCTTCATATGTTGCAGGGTCTTGACCTTTTAATCTACCATCTTTTTGAGATAAGTTGTTTATTTTTTCTACATCTTCAACTTCTAAGTTAAAATCAAAAACATTTAGATTCTGAATTTGTCTCGTGATAGATGTAGATTTTGGAATTGGCACTACACCTAATTGAACGTGCCATCTTAATATAATCTGAGGTATTGTTTTATTATATTTTTCGGCAATTACAGCGATATCTTTATCTTTTATTACTTCAGATGCACGACCCAACGGACTCCATGCTTCTGTTATAATTCCTTTTGTATTATTATATTCAACCATATCTTGTTGATTAAAGTACGGATGTAATTCAATCTGATTCACAGTAGGTAAGACACCAGTTTCTTTTTCTAATTTTTCTATATGTTCTGGTAAGAAATTACAAACACCAATAGATTTAATAAGTCCCGCTTTTTGAGCATCAATCATCGCTTGCCAAGCTTCAACATATTTATTGTGTCTTGGGTTTGGCCAATGAATTAAATATAGATCAATATACTCAACATTTAATCGATAAATAGATTCTTGTATAGCTGTTAATGCTGCATCATAGTCTTGATAACGACCTGGTAATTTCGAAGTTACAATGATTTGATCTCTTGAAACATGACTTCTTTCAATTGCTTTACCCACTGTACCTTCATTTTCATAGTTATAAGCTGTATCTAATATTCTGTACCCTTGATTTAACGCATTAACGATTGCATGTACACCTTGCGCACCATTTAATTTATATGTACCGAAGCCGATTTGTGGTAAAAGTTGTCCATCAATCATATTTAAATTTTCCATTAAAATTACTCCTCCGTTCATTTGAATTAATTATGATTATATAATTCAAAAATTTATTTTGAAAGTAATTAGCCCAAACAGTGGGGCGCTTCACTCTAAATCAGATGAATAAAGCAAATGAAAAAGACACCTCTAATGCTTTTACAGCATTAGAGGTGTCCACATTTTAAGAGGAGTACACTACATATTAAATAGAATACGCTTCTTATTTATTGCGTTATATTTAAATCAATAACACATGGTTATTATTTTAATACACCAGTTTCTTCTAAATAAGCTCTATAAGTCGTTTCTTTAGAAAGACCACCAGTTGGATTTAAATCAATGACACGGTTTGCAATCGTATTGATGAATTCAAAGTCATAAGATGTAAAGATAATAGAACCTTTGAATGATTTCAAGCCATCATTGACTGCAGTAATACTTTCTAAGTCTAAATGGTTTGTAGGTTCATCCAGTAGTAACACGTTAGAACTTGATAACATCATTTTACTTAGCATACAACGTACTTTCTCTCCACCAGATAAAACACTCGCTTTTTTCTTAACTTCTTCACCGCTAAATAGCATACGTCCTAAGAAACCACGTAAAAATGTCTCAGTTTGTTCGTCCTCAGGTGCGTATTGACGTAACCAGTCAACTAAGTTTGTATCTACACCTTCGAAGTAGAATGAGTTATCTTTAGGTAAGAAACTTTGAGAAGTTGTTACGCCCCATCTTACTGTACCTTCATCTGGTTCCATTTCACCAGCTAAGATTTTAAGTAATGTTGATTTAGCAAATTCACTATCACCAACTAATACAGCTTTATCGTTAGGATCCATAGAGAATGAAATATTATCTAATATTTTCACACCGTCGATTGTTTTAGAAACATTGTCGACATGTAATAAATCATTACCAATTTCACGTTCAGGTGTGAATTTCACAAAAGGATAACGACGAGAAGAAGGTTGAATATCATCAATCTCGATTTTTTCTAATTGCTTCTTACGACTTGTTGCTTGTTTTGATTTAGAGGCGTTTGCAGAGAAACGTGCCACGAAATCTTGTAATTCTTTAACTTTCTCTTCTTTTTTCTTGTTTTGATCTTGAGCCATTTTCATAGCAAGTTGACTTGATTGGTACCAGAAATCATAGTTACCAACAAACAATTTAATTTTCCCATAATCTAAGTCAGCAATATGCGTACAAACATTATTTAAAAAGTGTCTATCATGAGACACAACAATAACTGTATTTTCAAAATTAATTAAGAAATCTTCTAGCCAGCTTATTGCAGGGATATCTAAACCATTGGTAGGCTCATCTAGTAATAATACATCAGGTTTACCAAAAAGACTTTGTGCTAATAACACTTTAACTTTTTGATTGTTTTCTAATTCAGACATTGTTTTATCTTGGAGGTCTGCTTTGATACCTAGACCAGAAAGTAGGGTACCCGCATCTGCTTCAGCATTCCAGCCGTCCATTTCAGCAAATTCGCCTTCTAGTTCTGCAGCTCTAATACCATCTTCATCGCTGAAGTCTGGTTTCATATAGATTTCATCTTTTTCTTTCATTACTTCATATAAACGTTCGTGTCCTTTAACAACAACATCAATTACACGTTCATCTTCAAATGCAAAGTGATCCTGTTTTAAAACTGCTAAACGTTCGTCTTTACCCATAGAAACATGACCAGTTTGAGCATCTAATTCACCTGATAAAATCTTTAAGAACGTTGATTTACCTGCGCCATTAGCTCCTATTAATCCATAACAATTGCCATCTGTAAATTTAATATTTACATCTTCAAATAGTTTACGATCACCAAATCGTAAACTTACATCAGTAACTTGTAACATGCATTTACTCCTTTTCGTTATCCTTTTCGTTAATCTACCGGACAAATTATAACACACTTATCAACTTGTTTCGACCATTCTCGATGTAGTGATGCTAGTTTCTTCATAGCATGTTATAATAAATAAGAATAAATCTGTATGTACGAAGGAGAAAAGTATGGCCCAAGATGAAAAAGATATTGTAGGTTCTATAGAATTTCTTAAAGTTGTTGGATTAGAAGGCTCAACATATAAGTTAAAAGGACCAAACGGAGAAGAAGTTAAACTCAATCAATCCGAAATTAAAGATGAAGACGAATTAAATATAGGGGAAGAATATAGTTTCTTTATTTACCCAAATAGATCAGGTGCATTATTTGCTACGCAAAATATGCCTGACGTAACAACTGATAAATACGATTTTGTAAAAGTATTAAAAGTAGATCGTGATGGTGCGCATGTCGACGTAGGTTTACCAAGAGAAGTATTAATACCTTGGGAAGATTTACCAAAAGTTAAATCAGTATGGCCAGTACAAGGTGATGAGTTATTCGTTACGTTACGTATTGATAGAGATAACAATATGTTCGCACGTTTAGCAACAGAAACAATAGTAGAACAAACATATAAATCTGTTTTCGACAATGAATTGAAAAATAAAATCATCGAAGCAAGACCATATCGTTTATTACGAATTGGCAGCTTCTTACTATCAAAAGAGGGTTATAAAATTTTTGTTCACGAAACAGAACGTAAAGAGGAACCACGTCTCGGTGAAAATGTAAAAGTGCGTATCATTGGTCAAAACGATAAAGGTGAATTGAATGGTTCATTTTTACCACTTGCACACGAAAGACTTGATGATGATGGTCAAAACATCTTTGACTTGCTCGTAGAGTATGATGGGGAACTTCCTTTCTCAGACAAATCGAGTCCAGAAGCTATTAAAGAAATTTTTAATATGAGTAAAGGTTCATTCAAAAGAGCAATTGGACACTTATATAAGAACAAAATTATCACAATAGATTCTGGTAAAATTGCTTTAACTAAAAAAGGTTGGGAAAGAATAGAAAAGTAATTCCTTCTATTATAAAGTGATATTTTCATCTAACTTGTTTCATAATAATAATGTCCACAATTTTTAGAATGAATTGGACTTCAAAATACAGTTCTCAACAAATCAATCCTGAAACTACTATATAAAAAATAGTAGTTTCAGGATTTTTTCTTTTTTTATATTACAATTTCATAGTTATTTGTAATATAAAATTCGACCAAAACGTTGTATTATCAATCTTTGCAAGTCACTCCTTTATTAATTCATAGCGTTTATAAACTTTGTAAATAGAAGCCACCTTAAATTAACAAAACATTTACAGTATCTATATTTGTATTTAATAAATTGTGTGTAATATAGGAACTGTAAGAAATACATATAACTTTTAAGGGTTATTTATTTATTAGGAGGATGTTTCAATGAAAAAATGGCAAGTATTTGGAACTACAGTAATTGGCTCTTCACTTTTATTAGGCGCTTGTGGCGGCGGAAATGCTGGTTCTGGTGGCGGCGAAGGCGAAGTTAAAGGCGACGGTTCATCAACAGTAGGTCCAATCATTGAAAAATTAAACGAAAAATTTGCTAAAGAAAATTCCGATGTTACAGTTTCATCTGGTACATCTGGTACTGGTGGCGGATTCGAAAAATTCATTTCAGGGAATACTGATTTTTCAAACGCATCTAGACCAATAAAAGATGAAGAGAAGAAAAAATTAGAAGATAAAGGTATCAAATATAATGAATTTGAAGTTGCAAAAGATGGCGTAACAATTGCAGTTAATAAAGAAAACGATTTTGTAAACGAATTAACTAAAGATCAATTGAAAGATATTTATTCTGGCGAAGCAAAATCATGGAAAGATGTTAATCCTGAATGGCCAGATAAAGAAATCAAATCATTTTCTCCAGACCAATCACATGGTACGTATGATTTCTTCACTGAAGAAGTTATGGATGACGGAGATATCAAAGCAGAGAAAAACGCTGATACAAACGTAATCGTTCAATCAGTTCAAAAAAATGAACAAGGTATTGGTTACTTCGGTTATAATTTCTTTGAAGAAAATAAAGATAAATTAAAAGCCGTTGAAATCAAAGATGATAGCGGTAAAGTTACTAAACCAACTAAAGAATCAATTCAAGATGGTTCATATGCTTTAAGTAGACCATTGTTCATTTATACAAACGAGAAAAAACTAAAAGAAAATGAAGGATTCCAAGATTTCATGAAATTTATCTTTGAAGACAAAGGTAAATCAGCTGAAGAAGCAGGATTTGTGGCTCTACCAGAAAAAGATTACACAAAACAACTAGATGAATTAAAAGAGATTACTGGTAAAGAAAGCAAAGACAAAGAAGAAGACAAATAACACATAGCTGTAAATCTTAAAGGTCGGGATTCTGTATTAGAAAACAAAGTGGCGATGGGAATAACGTCCACTTTGTTTCTCTATTTCTAAATATCCCAACCTTTTTTTAACAATTTCGGAGTCTATATGAAGGAAGGATATTAACATGGCGAATAAAAACCGCTCCGTAAGCGAAATGATTGAAAAAAATAACGCCAATAAAAATGGTGCAAGCGATAAAATTGTTCCTATTATTTTAGGTACAATAGCAATTTTTTCTATATTAGCGACAATCGGTATTGTAGTCACATTATTAACTGAAACAATTACGTTTTTCACTCGTATTCCTATTACAGAATTTCTCTTTTCGATGGAATGGACACCATTCTCATCTGATCCTAAATTTGGAATTTGGCCATTAATATTAGGTACATTGAAAATAACTGTAATAGCTACAATCGTAGCAGTGCCATTAGGTCTGGGTGCAGCACTTTACTTAAGTGAATATGCTTCGCCACGTGCTAAAAGTATTATCAAACCAATATTAGAAATATTATCTGGTATTCCAACAATCGTATTCGGTTTCTTTGCTCTAACATTTGTTACACCGTTAATACGTGGAATCTTTCCAGACATAGGTAGTTTCAACTCTATTAGTCCAGGTCTTGTAGTTGGTGTAATGATTATTCCATTAATATCAAGTATGAGTGAAGATGCAATGTCATCTGTACCAAACAAAATGCGAGAAGGTGCACTAGGTTTAGGTGCTACAAAATTTGAAGTAGCAACTAAAGTTATTTTACCAGCTGCAACTTCAGGTATTATGGCCTCAATTGTATTAGCAATTTCACGTGCAATTGGCGAAACTATGATCGTATCTCTTGCTGCAGGTAGTACACCGAGTGCATCACTTGATATAACAGGTTCTATCCAAACAATGACAGGTTATATCGTTCAAGTAGCAACAGGTGATGCAACATTTGGTACTGATACTTACTATAGTATTTATGCAGTAGGATTCACGTTATTCTTATTCACGTTAGTAATGAACTTGATTTCTCAATGGATTACGAAACGTTTCAGAGAGGAGTATTAATATGACTGAAACAAACAAAAACGTGCTCGTAGATCAACAAACAGTTGAAAAGAAACTCTCTGGAAGGTTAACGACAAATAAAGTTAATAAATGGGCTTTCTTTGCCTGTACTATGGTTGGTCTGCTCGTATTAGCCGCATTACTCATTGATACACTTATAAAAGGTGCTGGACACTTAACTCCATCATTTTTCACTAATTTCTCATCATCAACGCCTTCTATGGCAGGGATTAAAGGTGCCTTTATCGGTACAATATGGTTAATGGTTACTATTATCCCGATAACAATTACTTTAGGCGTTGGTACTGCAATTTATTTAGAAGAATATGCTAAAGAAAATGCACTTACAAACTTTATTAAAGTGAGTATTTCAAACTTAGCTGGTGTACCTTCAGTCGTATTCGGTTTACTCGGTCTTACAATTTTCGTAAGAGGTATGGGTATCGATTCAATTGCACTTGGCAACTCCGTTTTAGCGGCTGCATTAACAATGTCATTACTTATCTTACCGGTAATCATTGTAGCTAGCCAAGAAGCTATCAGATCTGTACCTAGTTCTGTAAAGGAAGCTTCATACGGACTAGGTGCCAACAAATGGCAAACAATACGCCGTGTTGTATTACCAGCGGCGATTCCTGGTATTTTGACAGGTTTCATCTTAGCACTATCTCGTGCATTAGGTGAGACAGCACCATTAATTTTAATTGGTATACCAACGATTTTATTACAGCTACCATCTACAATATTCGATCAATTCCAAGCGTTACCAATGTCAATTTATAGCTGGACAAAATTACCACAGGAAGAATTCCAAAACGTTGCATCGGCAGGAATTATCGTATTACTCGTTATATTACTATTAATGAATGCAATAGCGATATTCTTAAGAAATAAATATAGTAAAAAATACTAAATTTAAGACACGATAAATATTATTTAAAAAAGGCTAGTAAATGGGAATGTGCTGGGGTTTCAGTAAAACCTTAGCATCTAGCCTATAAAAAGGAGTTTTAATTATGAATAAACAAATTATAGATAATAACGATACGAACGATACAATAAAATCACATACCGACCGTAATGACTCACCAATAGCTACTATTGAACCAAACCATTCAGACAATAAAATCCCAGATAGCCAAAAGAAAATTGTCTATTCAACTAAAAATCTTGATTTATGGTATGGCGAAAATCATGCATTAAAAAACATTAACTTAGATATCTTAGAAAATAATGTAACTGCGATTATTGGACCATCAGGTTGTGGTAAATCAACATACATTAAAGCATTAAATCGTATGGTTGAACTTGTACCATCTGTTAAAACTGCTGGTAAAATCATGTACCGTGATAAAAATATTTTCGATAATAAATATTCAGTTGAAAAATTGAGAACAAATGTAGGGATGGTATTCCAACAACCAAATCCATTTCCTAAATCAATTTATGATAATATTACTTATGGTCCTAAAATCCATGGTATTAAAAACAAAAAAGTCTTAGATGAAATTGTTGAAAAATCTTTACGTGGCGCTGCAATTTGGGATGAATTAAAAGATGACTTAGACAAAAACGCTTATAGTTTATCAGGTGGACAACAACAACGTGTTTGTATTGCGCGTACATTAGCTATCGAACCAGATGTTATATTAATGGATGAGCCAACGTCAGCTTTAGATCCAATATCAACATTAAAAATAGAAGAACTTGTTCAAGAACTTAAAGAACAATATTCAATCATCATTGTTACGCATAATATGCAACAAGCTGCTCGTGTTTCTGATAAAACTGCTTTCTTCCTTAACGGCTATGTTAATGAATACGACGACACTGATAAGATCTTCTCTAATCCTGCAGATAAGCAAACTGAAGATTATATCTCAGGTCGCTTCGGTTAATCTATGGCGACAATTAGACATAAATATGAAGGCCAACTAGACGGACTTATTAAAGATCTACGTCGACTTGGTCTTTATGTATATCGTAATATAGAATTTGGACTAACGTCGTTAAGTGAAGAAGATCGTAATTATGCCAGACAAACAATAGCTAAGGATAAAGAAATCAATGAGCAAGAAACTGAAATTAATGAAAAAGTAATCATGCTTATCACTAAGCAACAGCCGATTGCTACAGATTTACGTTTAATGATGGCCGCTTTAAAAATCGCCACTGATTTTGAACGTATAGGCGATAATGCAGCAAGCATAGCGAAAATTAGATTACGTGCAAAAATTATTGATGAATATGTACTGACGAGACTCAACACCATGGGAAAACTTGCGCTCTTAATGTTAAAAGACTTAGATGATGCAGTAAAAGATAATGATATTACCTTAATAAAAGAAATCATTGATCGTGATAAAGATATTGATGATATCTATAAAAACATTGTAAACACAACGTATTTAATAGATAATGATCCTTTCGTTGCAGGGCAAGCACATTTAGCTGCAAGACATTTGGAACGTATTGGAGATCATATCTGCAATATAGCAGAGAATATTTATTTCTTTATTACAGGCGAACGTTATGAATCCTATAATAAATAAAAATGTTACACATAATAAAAGCATAATGGCTTTATAAAGATGACTCGCTTTCAGATAAATGAAAGTGGATGATCTTCAAAATTGCCATTGTGCTTTTTTAATTTTATAAAACGTTATTTCTTTTCAATTTCATCAGTTAATGTTTCTAGTTCATCAACAAGTTTGCCAATATAGCCAATTGTTGATTTTAATGGTTGTTCCGTACGGATATCTATACCTGCAATTTGGGCTAAATCTACTGGTGATTTACTACCTCCTGCTTTCAATGTATCTAGCCAAGCATCAACAGCTGGTTGTCCTTCATTTTGAATACGTTGAGACATCACTGTACCAATTGTTAAGCCCGCTGAATACGTGTATGAATATAATCCCATATAATAGTGTGGTTGTCTCATCCAAGTTAACTCTGCGCCTTCTGTCAGTTTCACACTGTCTCCAAAGAATTGACTATAGACATCAAGCATAATGTCATTAAGTATTGGGGCAGTTAATGATTCGCCTTGATCGACTTTATTATAAACTTCACGTTGAAAAGCAGCTTCAAGTAAATGCGTAACCATATTATGATAATACGTTCTTGAAATAATAGAACCTGTTACCCAACGTTTAAATTTAGCATCATTACTATTTTCAAATAAGTAGTTCGCCATAAGCATTTCATTCATAGTAGAAGGTGCTTCTACAAAATACATCGAAGCTTCTGATTCTAAATAATTTTGATGTTCCTGTGCTAAAGTAAAGTGTCCCGCATGACCTAATTCATGCGCTAACACGAAGGTTTCAGTCATTTTACCAGTCCATGATATAAAGACATATGAATGTGAAGCATATGGACTCGCACAATAGGCACCTGTTTCTTTACCTTTGTTTTGTGCAAAATCTATCCATCTATCTTTATAAGCAGCTTCAACCATTTTCAAATAATCTTCACCAAGTACATTTAAAGCACCATAAATATATTGTTTAGAATCCTCTATTGAAATTTCTGGCTCGTAATTTGGATCAATAGAAATTTTTAAGTCTTCAAAATGCATCACATCTAAGCCATGAACACGTTTAACTAATTTCGCATATTTTTGCATAATGGGTGCTAAATCACTCATAATTACATCAATTTGTCTGTTAAACATGTCTCGTGTCACTTCTTGCTCTTGTAGTAAATAATCAATAACAGAATCATATCCTCTTAAATCTGCTTCGATTTTCTCTTGTTGTACTTGCATATTATATGTCGCAGCTGTCGTGTGCTGATACTTACTTAATGCATTACTAAAATGTTTGAAACTTATTCTTCTAAACGCTTCATTTGGATTATCTTCATATTCATTCTCAAAAGTAGCATAATCTAAAGGATATGTTTGATGATCATATTCAAATGATTCAAAATCAATATCCAACATTTTTGTAGTTCCATAAAGTTCAAAAGCGCTCTCAAAAGTAGGGGACAAACTTGCTAATACTTTTTCAACTTCTGGAGATAATTGATGCGCCTTATTCGCTTTTAATTTCGTTAAAAAATGTGGATACTTCGAAGTTTTAATAAGTTGTTCAAGTGTTTGATCAGAAAGTTCTAATATTTCTGAAACTACAAATGAAAGTTCACTAGCGATTTTTCCATAAGATGTAGACAATTTTGCGCTTAATGTCTGTGCATGTTCATTAGCCGTATCAACGCTCAATCTTAACTCAGCATAATTTGCCATTCGATCTAATTGAATTAATAGTTCAGAATATGCGTCCAGTGCATCTTCAACAATATCTACTTCATTTAAGTGACCTGTATATTGTTGATTAAACGCCTTAGCTTGTTCTAAAGTATCATTCAATGTGTTATAAAATGCATCGTCAGAACTAAATAAGTCAGTTACGTCCCATGTTTCTTCAATTGGAACATTATTTCTAAATGGTAGTGTTTCAGCCATATAATCTACTCCTCTACATTTATATTGTATTCACAGTTAATTATACATGAATGACCCGTATAAATGATAATCGAAAGTTTATCTATGTTAAAAATGGGGAACAGTAAACCGAATTGGATTGACACGTATTTTTTATTAATTTAATATAAAATTATACTGCTCAAGACTGAATGTATTTATATAGAAAATATAGTATGATATATATAATGTAAGTAAAGTATAAATATTAAATAAAAAGGAGAGGAATTAATGACTATTTTTGATATGCCTAATTTTTTATGGATTACTGTAGTAGCTGTCATATTAGTAACAGTATTTTGCAATCTTGTCTTAAATAAATGGTTTACTGCACCAATCTTAACATTAGTAGTATTAGCAATATCAGCATTTTTAATACCAAATTTTCAAGATATTACATATGAACCTTTATTAGGTTTTGCTGCGTTTATGACTATATTAAGTTTAATCTTAAGCTTTGTAATATGGTACATGACACGTAACTGGAGACGTAAACGCCGCGAAAAGAAAGCTAGAAAAGAAATACGTAAACGTGGTGGCATCCCAAAAGATGAATTAGAAGATTATAAACAAAAATAAAAAATGAACTGTAGCTATAATCTAAGTTACAGTTCATTTTTTTAATTATATCTTTAAATTCAAGCTGTTGATTTAATAGTATGCTTAAGTAATTTTATATAACGTTTCAAATTTTGATTTAATAAAGCATTATATAAAAATTTAAACCTCAGCATATACCACATATGAGGTTTAAGCCAATTCAGTAAAGTACAATAGTAACAAGTTAATTAAAGCTATAAACATATAACGTAATAGATGGATCATGAACAAGAAAAAATTACATCGAAGTACTAGAAAGAATGATTGCGTTAACAAGCATGTATAACGTAATAGGTAGTGAGTTAACAATTAGGGCCTTTTCTTTTAAATACCATTAACTTCCTATAATATATATTATGTAAACTAAAAAGTAAATTTTAAAAGTTACATATCTATATAGCTATTTTTATCATATATATTATGTATTTAGCATTTCCTACATATTAGTCCTATTTTAGCTTTTTCATACATATACATAACGTTATATCATTTAACATTTACTTGATACTTATACGCATCTCACTTAATGTCTAATTATAATTGTACTTTACTAACTTTCAAACTACGTAAATACCTATACAAGTTTTGTTTTGACTGTATGCAGCTAAGACATTGTTTAGCTTGTTTTTATTTATTTTATACAATGATCTAAGCTCACAATTTTACGTGTATTTACATGGATAAAGATCCACAAACTCATATTTAAATGCTCAGAAATCGACTTCTCAGCGTCTTGCTTTTAATGAATTAGTGATTTTAAGCTTAAACAATACTTTGTTCTTTAATCTTGCTATTAGATTGATATCTCCTTCAATTTTATAGCAATCCTTAAAAAATGATCTTTTATTTAAACCATATACTTATAGGGTTACATAACATAAATATAGGCACCTATAAAAAACGTGTTCTTTTCTGTCATTTGGGTATATACTATTTAGATAATCATTTAGGAGTGAAATTTATGCAGGAACGTTCTCGAATCAAATGGTCTAGTTTAGTGATCGGCGTCATTTTTCTAATTATTGGCGTGTTTATTTTAAGTTTTCCTGAAGAAAACTTATTTGCTATTACATGGCTCATAGGACTACTATTTATTATTAACGGTTTTTTAGAAATTTTCGTTCGTCGTGTAATGAAAAAAACAGATAAAAAAGCCTCAACCATAGTGCTTGTACTTGGTGTAATTAATATTATTTTAGGGTTATTGATTTTATTTAATATCGTTACAAGTACGACATTTATCGTTTATTTATTTGCTATTTGGTTTATTATTAATGCGTTATTTAATATGTTTACGGTAACGCCACTTGAAAAATCAAATAAAGGTTTCCATATTGTATCGGTTATTTTGAACATTATTACAATTATTTTCGGTATTATTTTACTGTTTAATCCACTTATGGCGGCAATTTTAGTTGCTATCTTTATGAGTGCGGTGTTCTTTATTATTGGTATAACTTATATCATTAGAGCATTATCTTAATGATCCTTAACTTGCAAATAAATAGGGCGCATTTTTGAAAAATCATGCTAGAAAGCGCACTACAAGTCATCTTGTAGTGCGCTTTTCACATTTTCATAACTATTACATATATTGCTTTAAATATTTTATAAAAATAAATTTTACTATAAAATTATTATAGTGTAAGGTTATTGCATTGCTAAAATCCTATGCTATACTAAAAAATGTGGGAAACAACAAGAATTAACATCTCAGACTATTCCACATTTTAGTTCATTGTTATATTGGAATTGCCATCCTAATATAACTAACTTCAGAACGAAAGAAAGCATACTGATTAGGGCTTACATACCAGTATGCTTTCTTTTTTTATGCTATTTTTTAACTTTTTTTCTAACATTATTCAACGTATTAAATAACCAATATTTTGTTTTCTTAATTGGTTTATAAAAGTCGCCGATTAATTCTTCAATTTGCACATTAAATCCACGTTTAAAGCGATATACACCGTAATCTTCACTATTTTCAGTGAAATCGCCTGATAAACCATAGAAATTATAGCGACCATAACCATTGTCAAAACAATAGTTCAACATGTACCAGTGCATCATATAAGGTCCCATATATTGATTATATTTTTCTGATGAGCCACCAGAGAAGTAGTTTACTTCATATGCATTTGCAAAATATACACCAGCAGCTAAATTTAATATAGCACCATCTGTTAATCTTAATTCACTTGCATGCATTAACTCTTTTTTATCATGCTCTATTTGTTTATCCAGTTCTGTAATTTTCTTCAACTGTTTATCTGATTTATTTTCATTCTGCATGATTTGATCTCTACGTGATTCTTTATCATTAATACTCTCTTGTGTATTTTCAATATATTCATTTAAGTCTATATATGCTAAAGGTATTAACGCTTTATCACCATAATTATCAATGAAATTATAGAAATATTCATCTGTTTTAGATACGAAGCCAGCACGTTTTTCAGTTTCTCGATAAAGATCTAAGAAAAGACCGAATTCATCCCTATTTAATAACCTAACTTTAATACCAAAATTAATTGCTTTATTGATATTACGTTTTCTTTGGCTATCAAATTGTTTTTTTAAAGAAGCTGGCGTTTGGCCATCTAAGTTCAATACACCCATCCATCTTACTTGGCTAGATGTATCATATTCAGTCGTAAAGCCGTGATGGGTATACCCATGAGATTTAAATAAGTTGACTAATGCGTCATTCTTATCTGGTTCTGGCAATGGATTGATATCTTTATCGTATATTTTATAAATCCAGTACGGGTCCATTTTGGCATATAAACAATTATGGTGTTGAAGATAATGATCTAATTCACGTAAATAGAAATCTACTAAACCTAAATCATTGTAATCCATAACTGGACCACGATTAGAATAATAAACATAGCTCCCCATTGTAGGAATTTTAGAGAAAAGACTAGCAGCAATAACCTGATTGTCGTCATCTTTTAAGCCTAATAGTACAACTTGAAATCCATCTTCTTCTCTTGTCGCAATATTTTCTTTTACTTGAAAGTAATGACTCTCTAATGCCGGGTTTTGTACAAAATTGTCATACTCTTTGACGGTTAACTCTGTAAATTTCATTCTAGCTTAGTTCCCTTCTATAATTTATATCTACTTCTTAATATCTTTTATTTTTTTTAATGTCGTATAAATTTTGTACATTGGTTTATTAATAGGTTTTACAAAATCCCCAACGTATTCAACTACTTCGGCATTAAATCCTTTTTTAAATTTCACTACGCCTGCATCTTCTGCATCTTCTGTGAAATTACCACTGATACCGTAGAAGTTATATCTATCTATATTATGGTCAATAGCGTAATTAATCATCTTCCACTGAATCGCATAACTACCAGCAAAGTGTCTAAATTCATTTGAAGTACCACCTGCATAGTAAACTACTTCATAGGGGTTAATAATAAAGTATGCTGCAGAAATTGGTAATTCATTACCGTGTTCAGCCTGTAACGATTGCGCTTCTTCAATTTTTTGTTGATTTGCAATAAGCTGTTGTTCTAAATTATCTCGCTTATTATACGCTTTTTTATTTTCAGGTCGTTTTTCTATATCTTTAATCGCCTTGTTAATATCTTTACTTAAGACATCACGCTCTGCTTTTAATTCTTCGATATATTCATCAAAGTCCATATAAGCTAACGGGACCAAGATACGATTCTTATAATATCTCAATCTATTATAATAAAAGCTATCTTCCCTATCATCAAATTCTTTTGATTCAGATGTATCTTCCATAAACGAACGGAAGATTGGTAACTCATCTTCTTCTAAGAATCTTACTTTAACACCATTCTTTTGAACTTTTTTTGTATTACGTTTACGTAGGCTATCCATGCCGTTAAGTACATCTTTAGCTGTTTTACCTGCTAAATCTAATACTGAGTGATATCTAATTTGAAGAATTGGATCAAAACCAGTTAAAAATCCTTGGTGTTTGTATCCTAATTGTTTCATTTTGTCGAAAAACCAGTCATGACCAGCATTTCCTAACACTTCTCCATCATGATTACGATATTGATAAGCTAAATAAGGGTCAACTCTTAAATGTAAACCTTTATGTTTTTTAACATATTTAGTTAATTCATTAAAGAAGTAATGAACAAGTTCTTTATTTTCAAAATCTATAACAGGTCCTCTGTTTGTATAAAAATATTTATAAAACTTCATTACTGGTACTGCAGTCAGTAAACATGCTGCAATGACTTCATTTTCATTGTTTTTAATACCAACTAAGTGTGTTTCTGTACTTTCTGCAATTTTCAATTCGTAGTTTCCTACCATTTGTGTAAAATGACTATTTGGCATATTATCTGTAAATGCACCGAACTCTTTAGCAGTTAAATTCGTAAATTTCATTTTGTATACTCCTATTTGTTTATAGTTCTTTTTTTATTTGAGTTTAAACTTCAATCTTGATTATTATACAATAACCATTTATAAAACTAAATCAATAGCATATATAAATTCATTATACATGAACTTTATGTATGTCTTATTATATCATTACTTATATTTTAACAAAGAATAAGCAATTAAACACATTTGCCATTGTTATAACAACAAAAACTGGAAAACTTATTAAGTTTTCCAGTTTTCTTTATAGTTGGAGTGGAACATGTATATCTGTCCCACGCCTTATGATACTATGTTCTAATTTAAAGCGTCTCGTAATGTTTCACCTATTGCTACGCTTGATTGTGGGTTTTGACCAGTAATAAATTGATTATCTGTTTCCACATGTTCAGTGAAGTTGTCCTGAGTTACAAATTTGACGCCTTGATTTTCTAATTCTGTCTGAGTTAAGAAAGGTACTTTTTCCTCAAAGCCCATTGCACGTTCTTCTTCATCTGTAAATGCAGTTAACGTCACGCCCTTCACTAGGAAGTTGCCTTTCTTATCTTTAGCACCGACAAAAGCACTTGGACCGTGACATACAGATGCAATGATTTTATCATCTGCTTTAAAGTCAGCAAGTACAGAAGCTAACTTCTGATTATGTGCAAAATCAAATACTGTGCCATGACCGCCTGGTAAATATACAGCGTCGTATTGACTCACGTCTATATCTTCTATGCTTGACGCTGATTTCGTTTGCTCAACAAATGCTTTATATTTATTAAGTTCACCATTCTGTGTAGAATTGGGATCTAATGGGACTTCCCCACCATTTATTGTAGCGATATCTACACTAATATTTGCTTCCGTTAATATATCATAGGGTTCACTTGCTTCTTCTAACCATAATCCTGTTGGTGTACCATCTTCAAATTGATTAACACTTGTTATAATAAACAAGACTTTTTTACTCAAATTATGTCACCTCTTTTTAAAAATAAGAGAATAGCTATATTTAATTCATTGAAATTGCATGCTATGCACCTCAAAAATATATTCTCTCTTAATAGCGTACCCATAATTCTAACCTCTTACACACACAATGCTTTATTCACTTTTTCTATCGAGTGCATTTCTAATTGAATTAAAATAACTAACTGTGTCTGCTTTTGGATCTTTCTCTAATCGTTTAACAATTTCACTACCTATAACGACACCATCTGAAGCTTCTATGATATCTGACACATGTTCTGGTGTACGAATACCAAAACCTGCAACGACAGGCACATTAGAAATTGATTTTATATGCTTAATTCTATCTTTAAGTTCAGGATGGAACTTACCATTTTCCCCTGTTGTCGCATTCATTGTTACTGTATAAATAAATCCTTCCGCATCTTGAGCGATTTGATTACTACGTTCTTCAGACGTCGTCATAGCGATGAGTGAAATAATATTCACTTTTCTGTCAGGATGGCGTTCTTTTAATTGTTGCACTAGTTCATGTGGCAAATCAGGAATAATTAAACCGTAGACACCTGCTTTTTCACAAGCTTTAAAAAATGCATCTTCTCCGTAAAAATTAATAATATTATAATAAGTCATTAATACATATTTACTTGATATTGAATCACGATGTTCAGTTAGTTGATCTAAAATATACTGAATATTGACGCCCTCTTCTATGGCTTTGCTACCAGCGTCCATAATGACTGGTCCATCAGCCACTGGGTCTGAAAATGGTACACCTACTTCAACAATATCAGCACCTGCATCACTGACGGTCTTAAGATTTTCAATAAAAGATTTATTACCCATAATATATGGAATGAATAGTTTACGCATTAGAATCACCGTCTTCTTTCATATAATTTCTAATTGTTTCCATATCTTTATCGCCACGTCCTGAAACTGTAACAACAAGAATTTCATCTTTGCCCATCGTTGGTGCTAACGTTTCTACATAGCTTAATGCGTGTGCACTTTCAATAGCTGGAATAATACCTTCAGCTTTTGTAAATCTAACTAAAGCATCCATCGCTTGTTTATCACTTGCAGTGGCGAACTTCACTCTACCTATATCGTGATAATACGAATGTTCTGGTCCAACACCAGGATAATCTAAACCTGCAGATATAGAATGTGCTTGTTGAATTTGACCATTTTCATCTTGAATAAGATACATTTTAGTACCGTGCAATACGCCTTCTTTACCTTTGTTAATCGCTAGTGCATGTCTATCCGTATCATAACCTTCACCTGCAGCTTCCACACCATATAATTTCACATCATCTTGAACGAATGGGTAGAATGTACCAATGGCATTAGATCCACCACCAACACAAGCTACAATTGCATCTGGTAAGCGTCCTTCTTTTTCTTGAATTTGTGCTTTGATTTCTGTACCTATGATTTTTTGTAAATCCCTTACAATAGTTGGAAATGGATCTGGTCCTAAAGCTGAACCTAATAAATAATGCGTATCATCTACATGACTTACCCAGTATTGTAATGCTTTATTAACCGCGTCTGATAACGTTCCTTGGCCTTCAGTTACAGATTCAACTTTCGCACCTAACAATTCCATTCTAAATACGTTTAAAGATTGTCTTTTAATGTCTTCTTCACCCATAAATACTACGAGTTCCATATCAAATAATGCAGCAACCGTCGCACTCGCAACACCATGTTGACCCGCGCCTGTTTCAGCAACAAGTTTATTTTTACCCATTCTTTTCGCTAATAGTGCTTGTCCTAATGCGTTGTTTATTTTGTGGGCGCCTGTGTGATTTAAATCTTCACGCTTCAAATAAATTTTTGCGCCACCAAGTGCTTCTGTATATGAGTCAGCATATGTCAATGGCGTTTCTCGACCTACGTAGTCTTTAAGGTAACCATCTAATTCTTCTTGAAATTTCGGGTCCGCTTTTGCTTCTTGGTAAGCTTTTTTCAATTCTTGAATTGCTGGCATTAACGTTTCTGGTACATATTGACCACCATAAGCACCGAAGAAACCAAATTCATCTGCTTCTGTTTGTATGTTTTTATTCATAATTCATTTGCTCCTTTTACGAGTTTAATAATTGCTGTCATTTTTTCCATATCTTTTTCATTATTTGTTTCTATGCCACTAGCGATATCATAGCCTTGATGTGCTAAACCTAAAGATGCTATAGCTTGTATATTGTCGTAGTTCATACCGCCTGCAATTAAATAGTTAACATCGTTGATTGTTTTTAACATTTCCCAATCATATACTTTACCTGTACCACCATAAGACTTCGATGGTGTATCAATAATAAACATATCAATAGCATCTTTATAGTAATCAATAGCTGTCGCTAATGTTTGTTGGTCTGTTGCGGGTAAGGCTTTGATAACTTTAATGTTCGTATTACTTTTCTTGATAAAATGTACAGTTTCTAAAGGTTCATTACCATGGAGTTGAATTGTTGAAATCTGCGTCTGCACTATCAAATTGGTAATCGTGTCATAATCTGGATCGACAACGATGACTACTTTTTCTTTATCATCAGGTATAACTTTAGTCAATTGTTTGATGGTTGGAATATCTACATATCTTTTACTCTTTGGAAAATGAATAAACCCCATCGCATCAATATTTAAGTCTTTTGCTTTGTTTACATCGGCTAATGTGCGAAAGCCACAAAACTTTAACTTCATCGTTGCACCTTGTCTAATTTTAGACCTGGTAAGAATTGACTTAAGTCATCACATTTCATTAATGATTCACCAATTAATAAACCATCTATACCCGAATCAACGATATTTTGAACATCTTGCTCATCTTTGATACCACTTTCTGAAATATAGTAATAACCCGGTTTTTTATCTTCTAAAATCTCATTTGTATGCAAGACATTTGTAATGAAACGCTTCAAGTCTCTATTATTCACACCAATAATTTTTGGGTCTAGTTTATAGGCACGTGCTAATTCTTCTTTATCATGAACTTCTACGAGCACTTCTAAATTTTGCGATGTAGCGTATTTATATAATTCTCTTAATTCTGGATCGGTCAAAACGTTAACGATAAGTAATATTATCGAAGCGCCTGCTTTTTTAGCAACATCAATTTGAATCGGATCTACTACAAAATCTTTACACAATACTGGTAATGATGTTTCTGTTGTTAATGCTTGTAAACGTTCGTAGCTACCACCAAAATAGTGCTCATCCGTTAATATAGAAACTGCATTCGCACCATGAGCTTCGTAATCTTTCACTTGTTGCGCTAAGTCTCTTGCTGGTAATCCATCAAGCGTTGGACTTTTAGATTTAATTTCAGCAATCACTCCAAGTTGATTTGAATCATCTAAATGTGATTGGAATGTTTTTTTATGTGAAATATCCACTGCTTCTAGTGTTGATAATTTATCTTCATAATAGCCCTGCTCTAGTAAACCTCTTTTATATGTTACAATCTCATCCAATATAGTCATACGTTTTGCCTCCCATTTTATTATATTGCGCTAAAGCTTTGCCACTTTCTATTAATGCTTGTGCTGCTTTCACACCAGCTTCTATTGTTTCAGCTTTTTCTGCTACATAGAGTGCGATGCCTGCGTTCAAGATAACAACATCTCTCTTAGCACTACGATCTGTTCCATTTAATATATGTTTCGTGATTTCTAAGTTCTCTTGTGGTGTACCTCCAACAAGTGCTTCGTTTGGCGCATAATCTAAGCCTACATCTGTTGCATTCAGCGTATAGTGTTTAATTTCTTCATTTGCTGTTACTTCATAAATAATATTGTCGCCAGATAATGTAGCTTCATCCATACCATTTGCACCGTATACAACGATTGCTTTTTTACGTCCTAAATCTGCTAAGGTTTGTGCAATTTTTTCTAATTTTGATGTTTCGTAAACACCCATGACTTGATAATCTAATTTAAAAGGGTTAATGATTGGACCAGTAATATTAAATATTGTTGGATTGCTGATACCTTTTCTGATAGGTTGAATATTTTTCATTAGCGGATATGTTTCAGTAGCATTTAAAAAGACCAATCCATTATCGTCTAATTGTTTTGGTGTATCTTCAACAGTGCTTGATTTGATAGCCATTGCATTTAACAAATCCGTGCTTCCAGATGATGAAGTGACACTCTTATTACCATGCTTAATTACGGGTACACTTGCACTAGCGATAACAAAAGATACGGTTGTAGAGATATTAAAACTATTTGATTTATCTCCACCCGTGCCACAAACACACATCGCATTAGGATAATACGGTTGTTCACGATACATAGAATGAATTAAACTATTTGATATATAAGTTAGCTCCTCTTGCGTAGTTTCTTTTTCAGAAAACGTTTCGAGTAACTCAATTTTTACGCTGTCTTCTAAATTTTTAGAAATAAGTAATTCTATAAATTCATTCATTTGTGTTTGGTTGAGTGGTTTATATTGTTTTAACTGTGTTTGTAGCTCCATCCTCTGTTACCTCCTTCATTATGTTTAAAAAGTTATTAATGATTTGTTTACCATGTGCCGTAGCAAATGACTCGGGATGATATTGAATCCCATAATGCAACAATTGTGTGTGTTCAAATGACTGTATGCAATCTTCTGTTTGTGCCGTTATTGTTAAAGTTTCAGGTAATGTTTGAGGATTACTCATCAATGAATGATATCGCATAATTTCTGAATATTCTGGAATATCAGTGTATAACAAAGTTTCTTTTGTGATAAGCATTTGGTCTTTTTTACCATGTTTTATATAATCACATTGGATGACATCGCCGCCATGATAACAAGTCAATGCTTGCGACCCTAAGCAAACCCCTAAAATCGGTTTATTTTTATAATGATCAATGATTTGCATCAAATCATCTGTATCTAATGGATGACCTGGACCAGGTGAAATAATAACACCGTCAATATCCAGATTATATATAGATGGGTCATCCGGATATTTAACTATCACTGCTTCTTTCTGTGCAATCATATCTACTAAGTTATAAGTAAATGAATCATAATTATCAACTATAAGTATCATGGTGACACCTCCAATAAGCTTTTAGCTTTTAATTTTGTCTCTTCCAGTTCTTTTTCTGGAATTGAATCATAAACCACACCACAACCTGCTTCTACGTTAATGTGCGTGTCATCAATCATCATTGTACGAATCGCTAATGCGAAATCTAAGTCGTGGTTACAATTGATATAACCAATACCGCCACTGTATACGCCACGTTTTTGTGGTTGCACTTCATAGATACGTTGAATCGCTCTTAGCTTAGGTGCGCCTGATACAGTACCTGTAGGTAATAAACTCGCAATCACTGTCATAGGTGAATAATTGTCTTTAAGCTTTCCAGTAACTTCACTGACAATATGCATCACATGTTCATAACGTTCAATTGTCATTAATTTACCGATTATCGAAGTCCCTGTTTCACTTACACGATGGATATCATTTCTACCCAAATCAACAAGCATACTGTGTTCGCTTAATTCTTTTTCATCGTTTTTTAAACTGGCTTCGTTTACTTGGTCTTCTTCTTCAGTAGCGCCTCTTTTTATCGTTCCAGCAATTGGATTAGTCACTACGGTTTGCCCTTTTACTTTTACAAAACTTTCCGGTGAACTACCAACGACAATCGGCTGATCCATATTCAAGTAATACATATATGGACTTGGATTTTGACGTTTTAAATTTTGGTAAAGTTGATAAGACATAGCTTGTAATTGTTGACCAAAGTGATGTTCGTAACTATAAACGATAGATGGTACAACTTGGAACATATCACCTTGTTGAATGAGTGACTTCATTTTACTAATTGTATTAATAAATTGTTCTGGTGCAATATTTGACTTAATCTCTTTTTCTGTAGCTGTATGTTCAAGCTCAGATGGATAAATCGTAATTTGTTTTAATTCTTCTACGCGTTTAGCCACGCGCGCTTTTAATTGTTCATCATTTTCTTTTGAAAACAAGTTCGTTGCAATAACGTATAAATGCTCTTTGTAATGATCAAATATATATGCATCTTCAACCATATGAAACTTAG
Source organism: Staphylococcus equorum (assembly GCF_001747895.1). GTDB lineage: Bacteria > Bacillota > Bacilli > Staphylococcales > Staphylococcaceae > Staphylococcus > Staphylococcus equorum_A. The sequence continues at coordinate 381,048 of NZ_LNNB01000009.1, forward strand.
CATCATGTTGCGGATGATCTTCAAGATTGATTTGTTTTAGTACTGGGAATTCATGTCTTACTAAATCAAAACTACATGATCCTACAAAACCAGAAATAAAAGGTAATAACGCTAATGCTTCGTCTTCAATTTCTGCTTTATATTGATCAATTAAATCTTTCATTTTTTTATAAGGTTGCTCATGTTCTACTCTGTTTTCTTCTGGTGTACATACAGTCATTGTTTCATTATCCAACGTGATTGAACCGTAAGTATCGAAAATCACTATAGAATAACGCCCTTTTAGTTTCGATTGTTCTGAACTCTCTAATACGATTTTATTTTCTTTCAATCTTGCTAACGCTTCTGGTGTTACCTCTGCATTTAATCTTTGATATTGCACTTTCATTTTATTTTCCTCCTCATAAAAAAATCAGCATCCTTAAACATTGTTAAGGACGCTGACGCGCGGTACCACCTAAATTAGTAGATATACTTGCTTTAATCTACTCTCTCATTGATTTATTCATTTGTTATCCAACAAAACCCAATTTCAGTATATGTAGGTGTTAGTTTCCATCAACCACTAACTTTCTGCTTGCTACCTTTACATCACTTACTTCATTTTGCTTTCTTATTTTTTGGTATATAAAAAACACCACACTAACGCATATCTGTAAGGACGCGTTACCGTGGTGCCACCTTAGTTAACAAATTATTTGTTCACTTTAAATATTATAATTTTTAATTACATCTAAAAGCCCAATTCACATTATATGCAGTGCTAATTTCCATCAACCATTAGCTTTCTTCTTACTACATGTCATATATGCTACGTCATCTTTCAAATGGCAACCTAAGTTGCGAAAAGTAATTACCTAGTATGCTACAAGGATATTTTCAATTTGTCAACATTTGAATTTATCTTAATTACTATTTTACTTTAAACGATGATTATTGTTGAAATTATTTTGGTTATACTTGTTAAAGTTGGTTTTGAATACATAGCCACCAATGACTAGCATTAAAACAGGCACAATAATAATGACACATATCGTCAGACTACCAAAAAAGTTAGTGAAAAATGCTATAGCAAAAATGATGAATAATATTAAAAACAAAAGGTTTAAGCCTAGTGATTTTTTCATTAGATATCCCCCTTACTTAGAAAATAAAGTTAATATTCACGCTTATTTTTATCATAACTTATCGTCTTTGTACATGTAATCTGCTGAATTTCCATTACTATTTTGTGATATTTTATATGAAAATCAATGGTTTATTATCTATGAATCCAATGCTTAATCAACACAAATAGAATATAATATAATATTAGTGTCGTCTATCTCTAAGGCGTCAATATGACGTAAAGAGCAGGTGCATATTAATGATCGAAGCTCTTGTTCATACCACTGTCACAGTAATTAGTGGTTGCATCGTTACCTCATTTGCGTATTGGTTACGTAATCGCAATGACAAGTAAGAGGCGACATTAACAACCACACCAAAAACCCCCTCGCTATTAGTGGTAGCGAGGGGGTTGGTGCATTCAATGCACGAAACACTTGTTAAATATATTATAACATCGTATATAGTAAAATTGTAAAATTAAATTGAAGCTGCTAAACAAGAGAAAATATTTATTTTAGTAGTTATGCACATATCATCTAATTTTCAATGCATTATAATATATTGACATAAATTTTACTTTTTAAATATAATATAATTATAGTGTTCGATGCATCACTTTATAATTTCGAAGTATTAGATACATATACAAAAACTAGAAAGTAATAGTTACGAAGTCACTAACGAAGCACCTAAATCTTTGTACTTAGAATAAGTATAGAAGACAGAGAAGTCATAAATTATTAAATGTACTAAGAAAGAATATCAAAGACGCTTTGAAGAAGACTAGCTTTCTAATATTAAATCTAAATTCTCTTTTAATCTTAATAATGATGATATTTACAGGTAGACGTACGATAGTGTTATAGTTTTACACCATAATTAGGTTTCATTGTTCAATAAAACATTGATATTTGATTAATATTTAGTACATCCTAGTGGTATAAGAAAAGCTTATGTAATAAAAAAGTCGTCAATATAATGAAAAATAACGATTAATAATGCTGAATTATTATAAAAAATGTTTAGTAATAAAAAGAAAAATGCTACATACATAAAGGAGTTGTATAATTTCTAATGAGCTCATTTTATATAATCTCACTTTTACGGGGAATTATTATAGGATTTTATGCTCCTATTTGGATACTATTCCTATTTAACTGTGGTTATAATTTGTTTTTTATTGGGATTATAGGAACAATTTTTGAAATCATGAAATTTCTTTTTGAAATACCTTCAGGTGCAATTGCAGATAAATTTGGTGTGAGATTCAATTTAATTATTTCATGCACTTGTCTTTCATTAACTTGGTTATTTTTTCCGTTTTCGTCAAATATATTAATTCTAATAATTATACTATTGACTTGGACTCTATCTGAAACTATGTTTTCTGGAACTTTCGAATCATGGCTCAGCTATTCTGTGGGAGAAATTAACTTTTCTAAATATATGTTTAATAGCACAAAAATTTTTATTTTGTCTATAATAGTGATATCTCCATTATCAGGCTTTTTCTATAAAATTAATAATTACTTACCTTTTATCTTAGCTGGAACTATCTCTATAATATTGGTACTTTATTTAATTATCTGTATTAAAAATGACAAACTTCCTACTAAAAAGCATAAACAACAGCAATACCCTATACTATCAATTATAAAAGATGCAACAATCGTTATGATTAACAATAGAAGATCCTTTAATATCATTATAGCCAGTTTTTTCTTTGCCTTTGTGATAGATACAATTGATAGATATTGGCAACCGTATTTTCAATATATAGGGATAAATGAAATGTTTTTTGGTTTAATAACTACTTTTGGTGGAATAATTTTATTATTAGTTTTACAGTTATTTTCAAAATTTGATTCTCATTTTAATAAATCACCTGAAACTTACAATGCTTTAATCATATTTGTAACTATGATATTTATAGCATTACTCATATTAGGAAGAAAGTTAGTTACTATAATAAGTATTTCATTAGTTACTATCGTTGATGATCTTATGAATACCTTAATCAGCAATATCTTGAATCAAGAAATGGCAAACAAAACAACAAGTATGGCTACGATATTTTCATTGAATGGTGCCTCTGGTGCAATTGGAGAAATTTTATCAGGTATTATATTTGGTTATATAATAGTCAAAACAGGATATAATATTACTTTTATCATTTGTGTTTTAGTTCTCCTCATACCATTCACTCTATATTTGAAAAATCTAGTTGCAAACATTAAACGAAGACCTAATATAAACCCATAGTCTATTTTTAGCGTAATTGAATGCATCCTCTCTTATTTATAGCATTACAAAAACCCCCTCGCTATTAGTGGTAGCGAGGGGGTTGGTGCATAAAATGCAGATATCTTTGTTATTTATATTATAACATCGTATATAGTAGCATTACAAAATTAAATAGATAATCTAGGTTTCAATATATTTATAATTGAATCGGTGCTAAACAATAAGCATGTAACAATGCTTGTGTCGCTTTTAATGAATCAATATGCGTACGTTCTAGTGCATGTGATGATTCGATACCTGCACCGAATAAGCCATGTTTTATATCTGCGCCTGCTTTTAATGCTGCTGAAGCATCAGAACCATAATATGGATAAATATCAACTTTGTATGGGATTTTATTTGTTTTACATAAATTGACGAGTTGTTCACGTAATGCCTTATGATATGGACCTGATGCATCTTTAGCACAGATAGAAACCGTATATTCATCTGAAGCTTGACCGTCCCCTAAAGCACCCATATCGAATGCAATAAACTCAACAATATTTGATGAAATTGAAGCATTGGCACCATAGCCTATTTCTTCATTATTAGAAATGTAAAATTGAATCGTATGTGGTAATTTGAGATTTTCTTTTTTAACTGTTTTTAAAAACTCTATAATCATGGCAACACTTGCTTTGTCATCTAAATGACGTGATTTTATAAAACCCGAAGATGTGACTTGTGTTCTAGGATCAAAACTTATAAAATCTCCTACCTCGATACCTAATTGTTCTGTATCTGCTTTTGTATTCACCTTTTCATCTAGTCTTACTTCCATATGGTCTATGTTTCTAGGCTCATTATCATTATTACGATATACATGTACGCTTGTTTCATGTAGACATATTGTCCCTGTGTAAGTTTGTCCTGCAGAAGTTTCAATTTCGCAATATTCCCCTTCTATTGCGTTATAACTAAAGCCACCAATTAAATCTAATGCTAAACGGCCATCTTCCTTAATTTCTTTTACCATCGCACCTAATGTATCCACATGGGCTGTAATACATTTATGGTCTTGATCATTCTCGCCTTCTACAGTAATAATCAACGCGCCTTTATTAGTAATATGAGTCGTATAACCTAACTTTTCAACTTCATCTTTAACGTATTTAACTGCCTTTTCTGCATGCCCTGAAGGACTATTAATATTCGTTAATGCTTGAATTGTCGTAAAAATGGATTCTGTCATACTATCCCCTCCTTATATGTATATCTTTAGTTTAACTGTTATTTTCTAAAATTGGTAAGATTCCGAATAGAAATTCCTATTTGATAACAGTCATGCTAAACTCAAAAATTTTTACATAAATAGTATAAAAAGCTTTGAAATTGATTTACATTATTTAGGATTTATTATAAATTTTTTAACGAATTATATCTCATAATAAGGTGGCTGAATTATTTTGTAAAAATTAATTTTAAATATACTTATGTGGGCTTTGTTTATAAGAAGTATAGTGACTTTGATAAAATGGTTTAATGGTAACAGTGATGAAAATATTATAATTATATTTGCTTACTTTGCTATCCTAACTTGGGTAATCATTTATCTTGTGTATAGCTTGGTTAAAGATCATCTTTATAAGAATATTAAAAAATGAGTCTTGATAATAAATAATTAAAGACTCATTACAATATTCAGTATAAAAAAGTTTATGTATTTTATACTCGTGGACTTAAAGTTTTTCAATTTTAAAAATTAATATAAACTATTAACCTATCATGGTAGCCATCAATACCTGTATCTAATATTGCTACTTTCATCATATATTCTGCTTTAAGTAACTTTCTAAAAATGCTTGCAGCTTGTTCAGTTCACTTTGATTGTTTATGTCTACTTCCAAGATTTTATCTATGATTTTCTTATCATTTTCGAACCATTCTTTATTATCATGATATAAATTATTTAAACCCGTATTTATTTGAGCTATTTTTTTGAATTTCTTTTTTACTTTTTTAACTAAAAAGTATTTTTTGGTTTCTTCTTTTATAACCATATAAAGTTCCATTATAATTTCCATGAATATCATACCTCCGTTATTTAAAACGATTTTGACTATCAATAAAAAGTTTATATAACTTATGGGAATTATATAATTCATGATGGCTTCCTAAACCAGTTATAGAGCCATTTTCCATGAATACGATTCTATCTACATTTTTTATTGTCGACATTCTGTGAGCTATAATTAAACAAGTTTTATTTCTCATAAATTTAGTAATATTAGCTACCAAAATATTTTCAGTTTGACTATCCAAATTGGATGAAAATTCATCTAACAAGAAAATATTACTGTCTTTCATCATAGCTCTTGATAACGCAATTCTTTGTCTTTGTCCTCCAGATAAAAATATTCCATTTTCACCTGTTGCAGTCAAAAAGTTTTTGGGAGAGTTGTTAACTGTTTGTATTAAATCTGATTTATTACAAATAGTCTGAATTGCATCAAAACACACTATACTTTTTTTACCATAAATAATGTTATCTAATATGGTCCCGCTCATTATATTGTTTTCTTGAGGTACATAACTTATGGTGTTTCTCCAATCAATTATATTAATATCTTTTATATTTTTATCACCATAAATGATTTCACCTGCGTAATCTTTATAAATACCTAAAATCAAATCAAAAAGTGTTGATTTACCTGAACCTGATGGTCCAACGATAGCAATTGTCTCTCCTGGTTTTATTGTTAAATTAATATTTTTTAGTATAGGAGTTTTATCAAATTTAAAAGTCATATTTCTGATTTTCAATTCTTGTAAATCTAATTGAACCTCATGAAACAATATTTTTTCGGTTTCTAAATTATCAACAGATAACAGCTCATTAATTTTTTCATTGGCACCTCTTACTTTTTGCACTTCATTGTATAAAGTTGTAAATGAAATAATAGCTGGGATTATCTGTAATACATAATACAATATTGCGATAAATGTACCTGTACTAAGTGTGCCATTACTGATTCTAAATGTTGCATATCCTACAATGAATAATATCGTTCCTATTGTAACCAATGACATGATTGGTGCTATGACAGCCTTTACCTTTGCATCTTTCAACTCTACTTCAAGTATTTTCTCCATTATTTTATTAATCCTTTTATACTCATAGAATTCAAATGTATAAGCTTTCACCAACTTTATATTCGTCAAAACGTTATTTAATTTAGACGTAAAGATTGATAATTGATCTTGAAGTTTTAAAGAGAGTTTATATGTAATATTTCCGATTGGGAATATTATTAAGCAAACTATTGGGATAATTGCAACAGTTATAAACATGATTTTATAGTCTAAAATAAATAACATAATGAGTGCACCTAAAAAGGTTAAAGAATAATTTAGTGCATTGGGTATGGTATTAGTCAAAAAATAATTTAGTTCTTCAATATCATTTTTAATTCTACTAATTATTTCTCCACTTTCATATTTATAAATAGTCGCTAAATCTAATTTTAAAACATTTTCCCAAATACGACTTCTAATTTTTAACATAGATTTACTACCAATATATTTAAATAAATATAAGGAAATTGATCCTAAGATTGCGCTACTTATAAATAAAACTATAATTAAAATTATATCTAAAGACTCCAATCCCGTCCTTTGAAATTGGTCTATTATTGTTTTTAAATATATAGGCATTATTAAACCTAACAGTGTTGATATTATCGATATTATTAAACTTAATGCAAATAACTTTTTTGAAATTGAGGCTAATCTTATTAAATTAGTTATTTTCATTTTTATCACATGATTAGATCAGACAACTTAACATGATCTTTAAACATGAAACACAAAGCTATTACAAAACAAACACCTTGCTCCCTTATCAAAAAGTTGTTCTTGTCTAAATAATTTCCCCCTTTCTTTATTTTTCGAAATCTGACTATAACCATCCTTAATATTTTGTGATTTTCCCATAACAGTTTGTCTCCACTATCTTCTTATTCCAATTATACAATATCATTTTTTGAAAAAAGTGTTTTTTGAAGAATGTTATAAATTAATAGTGTTAATTCATAAAAGACACCTTTGCTTTTAATATGAAACTTTATTGCGATCAAGAGATAGTAAAAAAATCATACTTTGTACATTTAAAACACAAATAACTTATATTTTTATTACAGTTTAATAACCTCTACTGAAGTCTACTTGATTTGATAATGTTTTATCTCTCTCTAAATACTCTAATGTATTACAGAAGCATGAAATAGCATCATCTAAATCTGTTAATGCTGAAATATGTGGTGTTATCGTAACATCTTCCCTGTGCCATAACTCTGATGATTTTGGTAATGGTTCTGACTCAAAGACATCTAATACTGCATGTCTCACTTTTCCAGTATCTAGTGCCTTTATAAGATGATTTGTATCAACAGCCTGTCCTCTACCAACATTTATAAAATAAGCTTTATTTAAATAACTAAAGACTTGTTCATTAAATAGTTTTTCAGTTTGTTGTGTTAACGGTAAGGTGCTAATAATATAATCCGCTTGTTCAATCAATGGTTTGGATGTTTCTAACGTATTTACTTGTTTAAAGTACCTTTTGTTTTCGCCACTACTTGAAATACCGTATACAGTTGTGCCAAATGACGATAAAACTTTTGCTATTACTTTTCCAGTTTCACCAGTGCCGAATATCGTTATCGTTTGATCTTTCAAGGCAGCGGGTGTTTCGCATGACCAGAGCTTATCTTTTTGTTGTGATTGAAATAATATATGATGTTGCAAGTCTTTTAATATATAACTCAAACAATATTCACTCATTTTTTCTCCAAAGTCACTCACAGTTCGAGTTAATACCGTATTTGATTTCTTCCAACCATCTATTGCTAAAAAATTATTTACGCCTGCATTAAATGCATGGACCCAATTTACCTTAGAAGGATGAAATGCTTTACTAGGAGCAAAACCTACATAAGCATCCGCCCATTCCATATCACCTTCTGAAATCATATCAATCGATTGAAAACGCAAATGATACTTTTCTAAATGCAACAAATATTGCTGAAAAGCAGATTCATATTGACCAGCAATCAAAATATTTTGTATATTCAATTTCACCACTCCTGTATAATTTAAATGATTTTTATTTCGGTTTTATTCTTTCATATATAAATCTTTATTGAATTATCTCATACCATTTCATCATACAAAGTATATCTCAATTCATAAAATTATAACTTGCTTAGTAAGTTAAATCTTCATTTTCAGAGTTTAGGCATATTGCGAAATAACATTTGCTGCTTTACAATGTTACTATTCTGAAAATTTTGATAGAGGTGATTCGCACAATGAAACAAATACTTTTCGTTGGCTTAGGTCTTATTGGCGGAAGTCTAGCGAGTAATTTAAGATATTATCATGATGATATAGAAATCACAGCTTATGATGCAGATACCTCTCAATTAGATAAAGCTTTATCTATAGGTATTATTGATTTTCAATCGACAGATTATAAATCGAGCGTTGAAAGTGCAGATATCATCATTTACGCAACACCGGTACAACAAACAATAAAATACTTACAAGAATTACCAAACTATCATATGAAAAAGAATGTGATTATTACAGATACTGGCAGTACAAAGTCAACCATCCAACAATATGAACAACTTCTTTTATCTCACGATATCCATCTGGTTGGTGGTCACCCTATGGTTGGTAGTCATAAGTCAGGTGTATTAAATGCTAAAAAACATTTATTTGAAAATGCATTTTATATACTCGTTCATGATGAATCGGCTAATGACGCGGCTTTTGAAGAAATTCAAAGTTTGCTCAAAACTACAGATGCGAAGTTTATTTCTATAACTCCAAAAGAGCATGATTTCGTGACAGGTGTTGTAAGTCATGTTCCCCACATCATTGCTTCGAGCTTGGTACATTTAAATGCCAAACATGCTGATGAATCTACACTTATAAAAACACTTGCAGCTGGTGGCTTTAGAGATATCACAAGAATTGCGAGTGGTAGCCCTGTTATGTGGCGAGACATTACGATTGAAAATAAAAACACAATCTTAACTATTTTAAATGACTGGAAAACTCAAATGGAAGACGTTATTGCTCTCATTGAGCGTGATAGCTCTGATGACTTATATGATTTTTATAACGATGCTAAAATATATCGTGATGAACTACCCGTTAAATCACAAGGCGCGCTATCTATTGAGTATGATCTATATGTGGATATTCCTGATAAACCGGGTATGATAAGCAAAGTTACAAATATCTTGAGTTTACATAATATTTCTATAAGCAACCTAAGAATTTTAGAAGTACGCGAAGATATTTATGGTGCATTACGTATTAGTTTTAAAAACCCAGAAGATCGCAAGAAAGGTGCTGAAGCACTAAGCGATTTCGATACTTATATAGCCTAGTAAAAACGGTATGTGACCTTCGTTAATGCTGTACTTGAAGTATTAACGAAGAAATAATTATATTTAAACCGAAATTTTATTTTGAAATGCTTAAGAGACTCCTGTTCGAACAGGAGTCTCTTTTAAATATGTGTGCTGATAAGCATGAATTGTGTTAATAATTTTGATCTGAAAATCTAAACTTATCTGCGCTTTCAACAATAGATAGTTCTAATTTTTCTCTGTTAATTTATATATTTTAAACACTCAGTAATTCGCTTATTGTTATTTTCCAACGTTTGAGAACCTCTTCAAATTCATGTATTTCAACAGTTATACCTGAAGTAATATCTGCATATTTTGCTCTATCTTCTTTTACATTTTTGGTAAATGCATCAAAACGTATTCTTGAGAATTTTTCATTAGATATAGATGGCAATAATTTTGTATCAAGTTCAAAATAAAAAACCTTATTATTGTAGACAATTACAAGACTCGCCTTACCAATTTCAGATAAACTATTTGCAGTTTGTGTGTTTGCCCACAAAGCAATCCTAATATGCTCACTGTCTGTGGCAACAACTTCACCAACACTTACCATTGCTGTATGAGGATATCCCTCATTAGTAATAGATTGTAACATCATAGCAATATCCTTTTTTTCATCTAAATATTTGCCATCTAACAAACTTTTAATTTGTTCAGGTATTTTCATTACGCACACTCCTTTCTGACTTATTTATTGGTTAAATCAGGAATTGGTGGAATTTGAGCTAAGTTATCAAATTCAGTTGGTTTTAATTTAAAACGAGAATCATATTTCTCAGGATTTGTAATATTTTCACCTTCAGTGTTTCTCCATGAAAAAGTGCATGTGTTACAAATATATACTTCCCAAGCGTCATCTTTAGGCGCTTTAGTCAATAATTCTACTTCTTTTGAATCACATCTAGGACAAATCATATTAATCTTCCTTTCTCTTTACTAGGTTACCTAATTTTTCCATCCATTCATCTGCTTTTTCTGGTGTGCCAAGCAACTCAGTATCACGACCAACATCAGCGCCTACTGGTGTTGTAGCATCTATAACAAGTTTTGTATGCATACCTGCAGGCTCTGAAGAAGGATCTAACGGCATACCTGGCGCATATGGTACCTTAAACACATCTTTATCTGGTCTAACTCTTGTTGTTAAAGCCCACATAACTTGTTCAAGATTAAACGGATCTACAAATTCGTCTACTATAATTGCTATTTTAGTATATGGCATACCATGTGGTGTAGAGAGTAAACGCATCGCTACAGCTTTGCCATAACCACCAAGTCTTGATTTAGTAGAAACAATCGTACCAATACCATGTGTATACATTGCATTAACTGCTTCTACCTCAGGGAAGTCTCTTTTTAATTGTTTATATAATGGTAAACTTGTGTTCAATGCCATCAGATAATCAATTTCTGTCCAAGGCATACCTAAGTATAGATTTTCAAATATTGGATTATTTCTATGTGTTATTTTGGTGATTTTTACTGTAGGTTGTTTTCTTGAACCTGAATAACTACCAGGGAATTCGCCAAATGGCCCTTCAATTTCACGTTTACGTGGCTCAATATAGCCTTCCAATACAATTTCACTTCGTGCAGGAATATCTAAATCTCCATATTCACTTTTGGTTAACTCTATTGGTTCACCTTTTAAAGCACCAGCAAAGTCATATTCAGACTGTACATACTCTATTGGCGTACTAGCCATAAAACTCAACACAGGGTCATTACCTAGGCAGATTGCGATAGGTAGCGGTTCATTTTTTTCTTCTGCATGTTGTAAATGTACAGCAATATCATGGAAAGGTAATGGTTGAATACCTACTTTGTCTTTTCCTTTTACTTGGACACGATATGTTCCAGCATTTTGTTCTTCATAACTGTCTGGTTTATTCGGATCTTTACTGACGATTAATGCTTTTGACAAATAATATCCAGCATCAAATTCATTTATTCTAAATAATGGCAATACATCAAATAAGTTAATTCCGTCTTCTTCAGAAATTATATTCTCTTTTACTGGTGCGTTTTTTGCGTCTATCCATTTAGGTTTAATTGGATATTGATCCCACTTTTCTTTTAATGCAAAGAATTGGTCTTTAGTAGGAGTGTTTTTAGGTAAACCAAGCATTAATGCATGGTTTTGCCAACTTCCGTGTACATTTAGTACTACAGGTGTGTGATATCCTTTAATATTTTCTACTAAAACTGCCGGACCGTTTTCCATATCAGGAGCTGTACGGCCAATTGCGCTTAAATCAGGTTCAGGCATAACTTCATCTTTCACTCTTATTAATTGTTTCTCTGACTCTAACAAGTCTAGAAAACCTCTTAAATCTTTGTAAGACATTCGTTTCGCTTCCTTTCTTAACAATTAACATTTTTTTGTTCTTGCTTCGTAAATCCTGTCCAGACTTTTTCTTGTGGTAATTTATCTATTCCAAATTGTGAAATAAGACGATAAACAATATGGTTCACCATATCGTTTAAATCTTTTGGATGATTATAAAAAGCAGGCATAGGAGGGAAAATCGTTACTCCCATTTGTGACAATTTAAGCATATTTTCTAAATGTATATTATTTAGAGGCGTTTCTCGGGTCATTAGTACGAGTCTTTTTCTTTCTTTTAACATAACATCTGCAGCCCGAGTGATAAGATTATCCGCCAAACCCATACTTATAGAAGCTAATGATTTCATACTACATGGGGCTACAATCATGCCATCCACATTGAATGAACCACTTGAAATAGCTGCACCTAAATTTTTAGGTGAATAATAATAATCTGCAAGTTCACGAACTTCGCTTACACTATAATCAGTTTCTTCTTTAATAGTAGTTATTGCCCACTGTGACATTACTAAGTGTGTTTCAACATTTTTTGTATCACGTAAAATTTCTAAAAGACGAATACCAAAAATAGCTCCCGTCGCCCCAGAAATACCGATAATTAATTTCATTACTTATCCCTCCTCTCAACTACTAGTATAAAGCTGTTTGATGTAATACAATAAATATATATTAAATATTATTTTAATACTTATAAGGTATATAAGGAGAGGAATATATGGAGTTACGACATTTACGTTATTTTTTAGCGATTGCTGACGCTGGTAGTATCACAAAGGCCGCTGAGTCATTACATATTGCTCAACCACCATTAAGCAGACAACTTAAGGATTTAGAAAATGAGTTAGGATTTAATTTATTCGAAAGAAACAAAAAGAAGAAAGTGAAACTTACTGCACAAGGAGAATTTTTTCAAGAAAAAGCAAAACATATTTTAAATACTGTTAATGATGCAGTGAATGAAACACAAGAATTCAATGAACAAGTGAATCTTAAACTTGCTATAGGTACAACAATTTATGGTTCACAAACAATGTTTAAACAAATTGAATTATTTAAAAAGAAAAATGATAATATGCGTTTTAACATATGGGAATCTGATAGCATTAGCTTAATTCAATTATTAAAAGAAAGAAAAATAGATGTTGCATATATAAATGAATCATTGTCTGATAATGACATTGTCACAAAAACTATTATTAATGATTATTGCGTTTGTATCCTCCCTAACAATACCTTTGAACATATCGCAGTTACAGAAATTTCTATAAAAGAATTATCACAGCTACCATTAATTTTATTAACTTCAAATACCTTTTCAGGACTATATAGACAAATTATAAACACTTTTAATGAGCAACAGTTAAACGTTAATATTTTATGCGAATGTCATGATTCCTCAATGTTAATTCAATTATTATCTAGAGGGTTTGGTGGAACTATTCTTCCAGCGTCTTCAATAACTGAAGAAATCTATAAAGAATATACTATTTTACCAATAATAGATAATCCGTGGATTTTTCAAACAAAACTTGCTTGGCGTAAAGAAGGATATACCCCAAAAATCGCTAATGATTTTATTGAAAAGGCTTTAATTATTTAAAATACTAATATACTTACTTTATTAGTAGGAGCTGGGGCACTAAATCTTAGACAACTAAAAAAATGTTGATTTCTACGATTAATGAAGTAGAAATCATCATTTTTTTAGTTTTTATCTATGTTAGTAACTCGATGAACTACTATTCCCTTATATTTATCGCAATTAATGCCAGCCTTCGTTTTTGTTTAACTTTAGGGTATCCCCTGTACTGATTTTGTAACGTCCTGACGCCCGACAAAATAGTATGAGTGAGTAATTACATGCTCGAGCTACGCCTTCTAGGAAATCATGCACGTTCAAAACTTTACATCTTATGACCTGCCATGAGTCCTAAGCGGCCGTGTTTTGTACCCGCATCAGTATAAGATACAGCTTTAGATACGATGCCTCGACCAAATTTTTGATGTAAGGCATCAATGGTTTTTGCTAATTTTTCATTTCTTTTTCTTTCATATTCATCTATAAACAGGTTTAACTGTCTGTCTTTTTCATCTATAAATTTCGTTAATGAAACACTTACAGTTCTAAATAACATAGTATGATCACATAATTTATCTGCGAAATGTTCAACAACTTTATAAATTTGCTCTTCCAAATTCGTCGGATCCTGTAAGGTGTATTGTTTATTAACGCTACCTTCATCACTATAACCAAATGAAAAATGAATCGTTTTTGCTAATTGGTTTCTTGCCCTAACACGACTAGCAACATCTTCAATCAACTCACGCATGACAACCTTAGCTTCTTCATAATGATAATCGCGCATCAGTATTTGACTCTTACAAATCGATGGATTCATTACTTCATATTTATCTCTTACTCTACTTTGATCTATGCCATTCGCATGTAAATGCAAATCTACACCCACTATACCTAAATCTCTCTTTAAATATTGATACGGATAATTGGCTAAATCACCTATAGTAAAAATACCTCGTTTATTCAATTTTGCTTCTGTTTTCCTACTAATTCCCCAAAATTCACTTAACGGCTGAATAGGCCAAAGTTTATTCGGCACATCTTGGTAACGCCACTCTGCAATTAAACTAGAAGAATGTTTCGCTTCTACGTCCATTGCAATTTTACTTAAAAGCATATTTGAACCAACACCAATAGAACAGTTAATTCCTGTTTCTTCTTCAATCTCACATTGCAGCTTTTCACAAAATGAATGAATCGTAGTGCTAAAACGGTGATAGCTATCCGTAACATCCATAAAAAACTCATCGATACTATATTGATGTAGATCTTCCGGCGCTACATAACGTAAAGCAATTTTTGATATTGCTACAGACACTTCCAAATATTTTCTCATACTCGGATTAATAATATATATGTCGCTTCTATGTGGTATTTCGAATAGTCTCGACCCGGTTTTAATACCTAGCGCTTTTAAAGGCCCTGTGGCAGCTAAAACAACTGATCCTTGTCTCTTCGTATCGGCAACAACGGCTAATTTCTCCTTCAATGGGTCTAATCCTTTTTGAATACAAGACACACTTGCAAAAAAGCTCTTTTGGTCTATACACAATACATCTCTTTCTTCCACCAGATTATAATCATACATATCAAATACCTCCCTCAATTAATTCTATTATATACGAACACGTGTTCTCATTCAACACTTATAAGAACAAACGTTCTATTTTGATTGTTTTTAGAATTTTGAGAATTTTCATGATATAATAAGTTCAAATTGTTATAGGAGGAAATACATATGCCAATCGTTAATGTAAAATTATTAGAAGGTCGTTCAGATGATCAACTTAAAGATTTAGTCTCTGAGGTAACACAAGCTGTAGAAAAAACTACAGGTGCTAATAAAGAAGCAATACAAGTTGTTATTGAAGAAATGAAAGCATCACACTATGGTGTTGCCGGCGTTAGAAAATCTGACCAATAATACCATACTATATTTATACGTATAGAGAACGTAAACAGACCAAACGTTAATACATAGCGTTTGGTCTGTTTTGTGGTTAACACCAACTTTTTAGTAATGTTCGTTTTCTATGCGCTTTGTTACAACCAAGGCAGTAACTTGTGCTGACTCCTGCGGGAAAAGTTCAGACCGAAGACTACAGGCTGAGGCTGTACCCACGGAAAGCATGCACAAGAAACTATCAATAAAGATTTTACTCATAAAACAAAAGGTAGACAATCATAAAAATGATTGTCTACCTTTTTTGAGATTGGCAGTGGCTAACTGTATTAAAAATGCGTTTATATCAAGCTCTTGTATTCCATTTATAGTCAGCTTTGCCGAGCCAGGTTCATGCGACGAAATCTTGTTAAAAATAGATTTCTGTCCCACTCTCTCATATTATTCGTTTAAAAACTTCTGAACTTCTTCTTTATTTTTCGCTTTATCGATTTCTAATGCACTACCATCACCGAACGTTTGAATATCTTGGTAACTTCCTTCGACAGGTAAAGTTAGAGAATCAACATTTTTATCGCCTCGAATACCAAAGTTTAAACCTGCTTGCATAATTGCAGAGTCTGGCATGTTCGTATTCAAGTAACCTCTTAAAATACCAGCGACACGTGGCAATTTAGGAAGTGTATCGATACTTGCAAGTTCTCCTTTAAGTGCTTGCATCACTTGTTGTTGTCTACGGACACGACCAAAGTCACCTTCAGCATCATGTCTAAATCTAGCATAACCTAAAAGCTCTTTACCATTTAATCGATGGTGACCTTCTTTCAGTGATACACCTATATTTTTCGACATATCTTTTTCAACATCTATAGGTACACCGTTAGGTTCTAGTTCATCAATCATTTTTTCAAAACCAGTAAAGTCTAAAATAGCGTAATACTCAGGATCTACACCTAAGTTTTTCTTCAGCGTTTTTCTCATTAATTCTGGACCGCCTATAGAATATGCAGAGTTAATTTTATGCTGTCCATTTCCAGGAATATCAGCATAGATATCACGCATGACAGACATCATTTTCAGCTTTTTATGCACAAAATCATATTGAGCAATCATAATAGAGTCTGTTCTAGAAATACCACCTTGCTCCTTATCTGCACCTAATACCATGACTGTAATCTTACCGTCATTTTTTTGAGCGCCATTAAATTTATGCTCTTTCAGTGTCTTACCATGGTCTTTAGCATAATCAATACCTGAATTATAACCATGAATCGCATAACCAACCACTATCGCCAATAGGATAATGATAATTAAAATAATGAAAGGAAGCTTTCTAATCCGCTTCTTTTTCACCCTTCGTAAAGGGGCCTGTGTTGTTTCTTCGTTCTCATCTGATGTACTTCTTTTTTTGTCCTTATTCATTAGTATCAACCTTATATCTTCAAAATTGCACTTCTATGTACTATAATTAACATATATTAAAGTTATATAAAAAGAGTATAAAAATCAAGTAATATCTTAATATATGGTACTAAGGTCTAATACAGAAAGGATGTTAAGCATGAATATAAACAAAGCATACTTCGCCGGAGGTTGCTTTTGGTGTATGGTCAAGCCTTTTGACACGTATGAAGGTATTGAACAAGTAACCTCTGGTTATATGGGAGGTACAGTTGACAATCCATCATATGAACAAGTCAAGACTGGCAACACTGGGCATTATGAAACCGTCGAAATCGAATATGATGTCGCATTGTTTTCATATAATAAGTTATTAGAAATTTTCTTTTCTGTAATAGATCCAACTGATGACGGCGGACAATTTCAAGATAGAGGTTCGCAGTATAAGACAGCTATTTTTTATTCTAATGACAATCAAAAAGAAGTAGCTGAAACGTATATCGAAAAATTAAAACACACGATTGATAGAGACAAGGCAATTGCAACTCAAATCTTGCCCGCTTCTAAGTTTTATAAAGCTGAAGCAGAACACCAAGAATTTTATAAAAAAAATCCAGAACGTTATGCTGAAGAACAAAATGAACGTCAAAATTATAAGCAATAACAAATCAATCATAAAAGCCGGAGCATATCTACTATGCATCCGGCCTTTTGATATTATATGATTGAACTCACTTATTAGTCTCCCTCTAGCACTATAAGCTATTTTTTACTACTACTCTTGTTTTTTCATTTCTAATGGAATCTTATTCTTCTTCTCTACTTCCTTACCTTTGTGTAAATCTATTACTGTTTTCAAACTTTCTTCACCCATCAAATCAGGTTGTTGCGCGACCGTGGCATATAACTTACCTTTGTCTACTGATTTAATTGCATCTTCATTACCATCAAAACCAATAACTTTAATATCTTTGCTGCCTACCGCTTCTATTGCGCCTAATGCCATTTCATCATTTTGTGCAAAGATTGCTTTAATATCTGGATGTGCTTGAATAATATTTTGAGTTACATCCAATCCTTCTGTTCTATTAAATTTCGCACTTTGTTTGGATACCACGTCAAGTGAGTCATCTGCTACGTTATGGAACCCTTTACCACGTTCTCTTGTAGCACTTGCCCCAGGTATACCTTCTAACTCTGCAACTTTAGTACCTTCCCCAAATTTATCAACGATGAGGTTTGCAGCCATTTCCCCACCTTTAACGTTATCTGAAGCAATAAATGAAGCGACTTCCCCTTTAGCAACTTCCCTATCTAAGGTTACTACTGGTATATTCTGATCATTAGCTATTTGTATACTACCAGAAATTGCATCTGAGTCTGTAGGATTCACAATAAGATAATCTACATTTTGTTGTATTAAATCATCAATATCGTTTGCTTGTTTTGCTGCATCATCTTGCGCATCTGCAAACTTCACTTTAACACCTTGTTTTTTTGCCTCATCTTCAATACCATCTTTAATTTTCACAAAGAATGGATTGTTTAACGTTGAGATACTTACACCAATGACAATATCAGATTTTTTCTTATCTGACTTACCGTCATCATTATTTTCCAAAGGAGACTCAAGTGAACATCCTGTTAAAAATAATAAAATCGCAATTGCACTGATTAATATTTTTTTCATCTTGCTAACCTCCCACACTATTTATTCTTTCTATCAATTAATACAGCTATGATAATCACTACACCTTTAACAACCTGTTGATAGAATGATGAAACGCCTAATAAGTTCAAACCATTGTTTAACACACCGATAATAAGTACACCAATTAATGTACCGAGTATGCGTCCCTTACCACCCGTAAGTGATGTACCACCCAGTACAACGGCTGCAATCGCATCTAACTCATATGACATACCTGCTGTTGGTTGTGCAGAGTTTAAGCGTGATGTTAATATTGCGCCTGCCATTGCCGACATTAAGCCAGCTAAACTATAAATCATGATTTTTAATTTATTTACTTTAATACCAGAAATAAATGCTGCCTTCTCATTACCGCCCATAGCATAAGTTTGTCTACCAAATACTGTTTTATGTAGCAAAATATATAAAATGA
The DNA here is from genome assembly GCF_001747895.1 of Staphylococcus equorum. Lineage (GTDB taxonomy): Bacteria > Bacillota > Bacilli > Staphylococcales > Staphylococcaceae > Staphylococcus > Staphylococcus equorum_A. The sequence continues at coordinate 400,228 of NZ_LNNB01000009.1, forward strand.
TAAACGTAACAAACATTGTAACTGCCGGAACAGGTATGCCTAAAAAGTAACCACGACCAAATAATTGGAATGCATAGCTCCCATTTAAGTTTGTAATCGGGTTACCATCCGTAATCACTAGTGTTAAGCCCCTAAAGACGGTCATAGTAGCCAATGTTGCGATAAATGGTGCCATCTTACCTAAAGTAATTAACAAACCGTTAATGGCCCCTAGAACTGCACCAAAGATACAACCGAGTAATAACGCAATCATTGAATCTACACCTGATACCATTAAAATTGCTACCATCGCACTTGATAACGCCAATGTAGAACCGACGGACAAATCAATACCGCCCGTTAAAATAACAAATGTCATACCAAATGCAATGAGTCCATTAATCGATACTTGTCTCAGTAAATTAAATAAGTTGGATGGTTCTAAAAATGCGCTGTTTAATGCACTAATGATAATAACTAATAAGATTAACCCAATAAATGGAATTATTTTTTCTAAATATGAAAATGATAGTTTAGACTGTGTCATGTACTTCCCCTCCAGTAGCTAATGTCATAATACGTTCTTCTGTTAATGATGCTTTCTCTAGCACGCCTGCAATATTTCCTTCATGCACAACGGCCACTCTGTCACTCATGCCTATAATTTCAGGTAATTCTGATGAAATCATAATGATAGACATGCCTCGTTCGGTCAATTCATTCATCAATTGATAAATCTCTCTTTTCGCACCTACATCAATACCACGTGTAGGCTCGTCTAAGATTAGGACATGTGGCGCAGTTGCTATCCATTTTGCAATAACAACTTTTTGTTGATTACCACCTGATAAATCAACACATGCATCATTTTTCTTACCTTTAATATTCAAACGTTGAATCATTTGTTCTGCATATTGCTCCATAGAAGCTCGTGTTAAAAAGCCGGATTTCGAAAAACTTTTCAACGCTGGTAACGAGATATTCTCTAATATTGAATCTTGCAAGACCAAGCCTTCTTCTTTTCTATTCTCTGTGATAAATGCTAAGCCTTGTTTGATAGAGTGATTAGGATTATTTATCTGTAGTTGTTTATCATTGAGAGTTACTTGCATATGCCCCTTATCTAAACCAAACACTACACGCATAATTTCAGAACGTCCTGCACCCATCAATCCACTAAAACCTAAAATTTCACCTTTATGTAGATTAAAGTGAATATCATTCAATTTATGTTCAGTAGAACTGAGGTTTTTTACAGAAAGAACAACTTCCTCATCTTGCGTGTAATGTCTGTCTGGGTATTGATTATCTAGGTCTCTACCAATCATTGCCTTAACAATTTTCTCATTTGTTGTATCTGCTGTTGCAGAAGTTAAGATGGAACGTCCGTCTCGCATTACCGTAATACGATCTGAAATACTGAAAATTTCTTCCATTCTATGAGAGATATAGACAAATGACACACCTTCACTTTTCAGTTTTCGAATTTGTTCAAATAAAATATCAATTTCGTTATTTGTTAATGCTGCAGTAGGCTCATCCATAATAATGACTTTTGAATCTTGCATTAAAGCTTTACTAATTTCTAACATCTGTTGCATACCTACAGATAAAGCACCCGCTTCTTTATTTAAGTCGATATTAATATTTAACTTTTTGAAAATAGCATTTGCCTGTTTTTTCATCGCTTTATTATCGACAACACCTAAGAACTTTGTTTCCTCTTTACCAAGAAATAAATTTTCTAACACTGTTAAATTAGGCCATATATTTAACTCTTGTTGTATGAACGACACACCATTAAGTTCCGCGTCTTTGGTATTTTTAAATTGAATCGCTTCACCGTTTTCTTCAACAGACCCACTATCCGACTTATATACACCGGTGAGTATTTTCATCAATGTACTTTTCCCAGCACCATTTTCTCCCATTAACGCATGTATCTCACCATCACCGATTTCAAAATCCACGCCTCTTAATACGTCATTTTGCCCAAACGATTTATATATTTGTTCCATCTTTATCATTTTATTCACCCCTTAAAATAAAACACCGCTTGTTAGTACAACATTAGCAAACGGTTTAGCTTCACCTGTGCGAATGATGGCTTTAACTGTTTTACTTTGTACTTTGAATTGCTCATGTGACGTTGTTTGAATTTCAATATTTTCAGCTGATAATGTCTGATATAATGCCGTGTTTTGCGTTATCATTTCTTCAGCTAATGTCATTTGCTCGATTTCCATATGCGTTTTTATAAGGTTAAATACTTCAATAAAAGAAGGCTTTCCAAATTCCAATGCCAGATCAATCTTTTTCACGCCTTCTGGAACTGGAAGTCCACAATCTGCAATGATAATTTGATCAGTATGCCCTAAATCACTTAACAACTTGGAAATTTCGCTATTTAATATACCTGTCTTATACATTCAATCACTCCTAAAATTTTATGTAACCCGTTACATGTTATGCATTAAAATCTCGTACTTTCCCTCCGCTTCACTGTAATCGCTACTTGATCAACGTGGTCCGCGTCTCCCTCCTCATACAAATTGAGGAGTTTCGATACAGCAAGTTCACCTATACGATATGCCGATTGATCTATTGTTGTAATTTGAGGAAATGTCATTTTTGAAAATGGTATGTCATCATAGCCAACAAGTTGTATATCTTTCGGCACTTTAAATCCATGTTGTTGAATCACACCCAATATTTTAATCGCAATCAAATCATTACTACATATAATGCTATCGATATGATTTTGACGTATTTGTTTAATAAATTGTGTTTCGTCATCTATTTGTTCTTCTTCACAACGACAATATGACACATTATGTTGGTTGAGTAATGTTTCTACGCCATTCACACGTAATTGGAATGCAGCTACATTTAAATCAGAATGCACGATTAATACGTGCTGTGCCTGTCCTTCAATGATTAATTGAGCTTGGAGTTGACCACCTTCAAAATGATTTGTAGAAATCCCTTCATTGCCATCATTAATACGATCAACAAATACAAATGGAATACCATATGAATGAAGTGTATTTTCAATTACATTTTCATTTAGCGCTGTGGAAATCATACCCGTACAATTATGCGCTACAAATGTAGAAAGATAATTTTTTGCTTTATCAATATCATTATCGCTATTACCTATCAATACTTGGTAACCGTGTGCCAAAGCTACATCTTCTACTCCGCGAGCAATAAGTGTGAAAAACGGATTACTAATATCTGGAAGTAATAATCCTATCATTTTAGATTTTCGCTTATATAACGTACGTGCCGCTTCATTCGGTTGATAATTCAGTTGGTTAATCGCACTTTCAATTTGTGCTCTTGTTTGTGCTTTTACGTAACCATTATTATTGATTGCTCTAGAGACAGTTGCTACTGAGCATCCTGCCAATTGAGCTACTTCTTTTATTGTTGCCAATGAAATCACCTCAATTTGTGTAACCGCTTTCATATTACCACAACTTTTTATAATTTAATAGAACAATCGTATGTTTTATTTATTAGATTAATTTTCTGTAGAGCTATTTGCAGTTTTTAAAAATAAAAAACGGTATTCTTTTAACTTTAGAATACCGCTCTAACATATCAATGCCTTTATCAAATCATATGTAATGTCGTTCAATACTATGACTATTTATCTGGATATATTAAATAACTATAATTGCCACTTTGTACTTTTTAATGATTGTCCGTTACTTGATCTATACTTTCTATCCCCTTAATTTCACCATTTTGACCTACATAAACTTTTACCGAGAATTTATTATTAGGATTATCATCATAGATCATTGTATTTTCTTCGTAGTTTATTGTTCTTGTACCATGTACTTGTCTAAATTGTTGGACATTCACGTCTTCCGGTATGATAAAGAAGCGGCTCACTTTATGATTGGTATAGTGAACCCCAATGTCACCGTATTTAACAACTTTCACACCGGCAATATTCATTGTTTTTTCACTTTTACCAAATTCAGCTTCTATTTTATCTTTGTGCATCCCCTTCGATACTTTATGATAACCATGTCTTGTATCACGATTCATGAAATCTGTGCTAAATTGCTGTGCTAATACATCTATTTTCGGCGGATGACCGTTACTTTTTTCTTTATTGTACTCATTACTCTGAGAAACTTGATTTGTCCCTTTATAATTAGAATTAAGGGATTGGTATAAAAACGTGCCTGCAACGATTAATGCAATAACTAATAAGGCTAAGATAATGCCAATTATGATCTTCTTCATTTTAATACGCCCCAATATTTTTAATTTATTTTATATCTTACTACAAATGATGAACTGATTGAATCTATTTTTAATATTAAATAATTATCATACAATTCTATTTTTAGCGATCGTTCCACTCCTAGCAAATAGTAATAATACAATTAAATTTTAAAAAGAAATTATGTAGATAAAATGTCATTTTTTATTTGAATAATCTTACTCCCCACCATTGAAAGCGTTTTCTAATGATGATATATTATGATTATACCTTAACAAAGGGGTAACGAGAAATTCATATATAGTTAGAGTCAAATGATATTTAGAACAGTTCTACCAGTTAGTTTATTTAAAGTAGTTAATAACTTCTCCAGATATTAACTACAGAAACCATTAAACACTTTTAAACTCCTTAAAAAAAGCAACCAACACATAAAACGTGTGTTGGTTGCTTTTATATTTCTTCCTTCTTATTTATGCTTTCTAATTACACGTATCACTTTTAACATACTAAGCCATAATGAATGATGTTTTCTATAAACTAAAAATCTTGGTTCCCAAAGAGGATTGAATTTCTCTTTGTATCTTCTGAGACCTTGAAATCTATATAGACCATTAAAATGTTCAAAAACTCTACCTGCGATCCTCTCTCCATAAAATGAAAACGGCACTTGCCCCACATTAGATAATGTAGCCATACCCATATTAAAATGCTCATAATTATGCGCCTTTGCCCATAACAACATATTCAAATACAAGCCATCCATTAAAGGTAACTTACTATCTGCCTTCCAACGAATTAAATCTACAGAAAGTGTTGCTTTGTAATACGTAGGCATAAAGGTACAAAATGCGATGATAGATTCATCTTTATCTTTAATGATCGCTATAGGTGCTTGCGATACATAGTATTCATTAAAGCTACCTACAGAAAAATGCATTTCATTCCTTTCTGCCAACCAATCGTCACTAATGTTTTTCAAATCCGCAAGTAATTTGGATGAAAACGGTGGGTCTAACACTTCAAAAGTTAGATTAAGATCATCAAACTTATTTAATGTTGCACGTAAGCCACGTTTCTTTTTACCTGATGTAGTAAATGTAGTTAAATCTATAACCGCTTCTTCGCCTAATTTGAAAAATTGATTGCCAAAATCATGGTAAAGTGACATATATTTATCAGTTACTTGATAAAATATCACATCATAACCTAAGTATTGTGCTTCACGGTAAAACGTTTCTAATAATTCATGAAACGATTCTGGATTGCCTACTGGGTCACCTAATACAATATAGGCACTGTATTTATAACGATACATAAGAAAGGCATCTTCTTTTTCATTAATAAAACAATGCTTATCTCCACTATACATTAAATGGCTTAAATAATTACCGCCATTTTGCGCTATGATTGCTTCACATATTTCAATATTGTTACTTCTATTCTTTACTCTATAACGATACTCAAACCACCAGACGATTGCACCGACAATAATAGCAACGAGTAGAATTGTAAACCAGAAATAATACCTTAATATTGAACTGTCCATTTCCAAATGATAAATATCTAATGTATAGAATGTCCCATCTATAACAATATGATTAATATACAAAATGAGTGCACCGACAGCGACACTTAACCATAATTTTGTATATCTGAATGGTCTTTTAATTGTATTTGAGCGTCTATAAAATACCAATAGTAGGACAAACATAACTGCTAGCCAACTCAGTAGTATAAAAGAAGCATAAGTATAAGCTGTAACAATAAATATTAAACTAATCGAAATCATTGAAAATAAAATAGCTCGTTTAGAGAGATGATATACACCAATTATATTTAATAATAAAAGTAAACATGCCGATGTATGTACTGATACGATAATGTAATAAATATAATGATTCGGATCATATAAACCATCATATATAATCGTCATATTATTTAAAAAACATATGAGGCTTGTATACATCAACAATAGTGCAATTGAAAACGATGGCACTCTTACAATTATATCTTTTTGATACGATGCTACGAGTGATGTCATATCTTTCACTGGTAACCTAAGCTTTGAATCTTCCCAATAGCGTTTTGCAGTACTTCTGAATTCAAATGTAGAAAGAATCAACGCGATTAACACTGGGAATAAATAATATGCAAAACGATAGAGCAATAATGCTAAAACAATTTCTTCTTCCGGTACATTTAGACTTTTCAAACCTAATAATACGACTAAATCAAATGTTCCAAACCCACCAGGAATAAAACTAATTAAACCTGATAGTGATGCTATAATAAATATGCCCATAAAAGCAGTAAATGGTATGTGGATGCCTACAATGACTAAAGCCATATATAATACAAATGACGCTATCATCCATTCAATACCAGAAACAACTGTGCAATAAATACCAAGTAATTTATGTGATTGTTTAACTGGTTTTACATAAGTAACTATGATAAATATTGGTAAAAATAGTGCCACAATATACAATAACCATCGAATCCATGGAAAAGGGCTAAATATGTGCGTCACGTCAAATACGTGAATCACTACAAGGATAGACAGTAAACTAAGTCCTGTTAACATTGATATTAAAACAATAGAGATTGTATGTACTAACGCCTTTTTATCATCAGTTGCGTTCTTGTACAATAGAAAACGTACACTTGCACCAATAAAACCTCCAAAGCCTACGACAGCATTAAGTGCATTTACAATATAACCAATACGAATCGTTTTCAATAAAGAGAGTTTCAACTTTAACGTTTTTACTAAGAGGACGTCATAAAGCGATAATACAATAATAGATAACCCACCACTTAAAAATAAAGCAACTAACCATACTCTATTAATTTCTCCAAATGATTTTACTGTTTCTTTAAGATTAATATGTGAGAGTTCTTTATATAATGTGAAAACAACAAAAATAAATAACGTAACTGCAAATACTATTTTTAATATAGAAAATAATTTACTTCTTAATTCCTTAGACATATCTTCACTTCTCTTTTCAGTGTTTCTATTGTGTCATAAAAAATATAGCACAACACTAAAATATAATAAATAAATTTTTAATGACATCTATATAACATAATTGTTAGGTGGCTTTCATTCAAATCATTTATACGATGCACAGTGAAGTCATTATGAAACGCAGAGCATATAAAAACGACAAGTTTCAGCCTTTGTCATTTTATGCGCGCTTTCTGCGGTCACAACCTTTATTGTTATATTAGCAATAGATTTCTATCCACTCCCATGCCCAGGCAAGCATATAATTTCAAAATCAAAAATTTTCTAATAAAAAAGGAGCGGTGATAGGAAATCAAAATCTGATTTCCTATCACCGCTCTATAAGACTGACTCGAAAAAGTAATACAGGAACTTGAAACAACTTCACTTAGGTATCAAGCAGCTACTATGCAATCTAATTGAAGGATGCGTTGATATTAACGAATTTCTTCTTCTGATGAAGTTTGATACTCGCCTGCATCTTGACCATAATATTTATTATATCTACGTTTATACATAGAATATAAGTGTGAAATAAGCACTTTTAAGATAGCGTATGCTGGTATACCTAAAATAACCCCAACTACACCGAGTAAGTTACCCGCACTTAACAAGATAAAAATAATTGTTAGTGGATGTATTTTCAGTGTTTTACCCATTACATTCGGTGAAATAAAGTGCCCTTCAATAAATTGTACAGCAGTCCACACGATAATTAATTTCAACAACATAATTGGTGAAGTAATTAATGCAATAATAATTGCAGGTGAAATTGCAATCGTAGGACCAATGTATGGTACTACACTCGTTACAGCTGCAATAGATGCTAAGATTAAACTATAATCTAATCCAATAATGCTATAACCAATAAATAATAGTATTCCAATACAGAACGAAACAACAATTTGTCCTTGGATATAAGAACCTACTTGAACACTCATTTTGTCTAATAAATCATGAAAATCTTTTCTGAATTTTGGTGGCATCAATTTTGTAGAAAAATCTTTGAAACGATAGCCATCTTTTAACATAAAGAATAATACAAATGGTGTTGTTGCAATTACTACACCAACATTGACTAATGCTTCGGCAAAATTCTTGATTTTAGATCCAAAACCATTAAAATAATCAGAAACCATACCTGGTAATTTTTTTGCTAATGTATCAAGTTGATCTTGAATCTGCGTATAGAAATTAGATATCACAGAAAATTTAGTAAGACTATCAATAAATTGATTCACTTTATCAACATAGTATGGAAAATTATTACCAAAACTTTTGAATTGTGACCCAATCACTGGGATAAGTAGATTAATTGCCAATGATATTACACCAACGATGAGTAGGAATAAAATGATAACGCCCCAAACTCTTGGAATATTATATCGTTCCATTAAATTAACTACCGGGTTAAATAAATAATAGAGAATAATTGATACAATGATAGGTGCTGCAAGCGTATTAAATACGATAATAAATGGTTTGAAAATGTAAGAAACTTGATCAAATATAAAAATTGAAAAACCTACTAATATTAAAATCAACAAACCAAAAAGTAAATCTTTACCGCCTAAAAACTTCATGAAGCGGGTTTCTGGAAAACTCAGTCTCAATTTATCTTTTCCACTCTTTTTTTCTTGCTTTATATTTTCTTCATTCGACATATACTCACCATACCTTAATTTGATTCTAAAATTATAATTTAACATTAAATGATACAAATCGTAGTACAAAACTACGAACATAAAATGCATTGTCGATTTATTTGCTAATATTAATATTAACACATTCGTCATCTTCCAAACATATATTTTACCACATTATATATCGTAAGAATCTTTTTGAGAAATTATACACATAATAAAAGTACAACAATACTTTCATTATTTTTGTACTACTACAGCTTTTAATAAAAAAAGACAAACCAAACGTGAAAATTTGCTTGGTTTGCCTAGAAGTTAGTATATTCCACAATAATACGAGAGCTCTAAATTGTTAATTTAAAGTGGGTTCATTTTCACGAACTGGTTCTTCGGTAATATCTTTATTTTTATTCGTCTTCTTTTTAGGAATCGGAACGATATAATTGCCATAAGGTAATTTACCAATTAAGTATACTAATAATGCAGATAGTGCAACTGCTGCAATAAAGACACTCACAAATTTACTTTGTGGTGCTATATTCTCTACAATTGGTAATCTTTTCACAAATTGTATGGCAACATAGTGAACTAAGTATATCCCCATTGAATAGTTACCAATTACCGTTAACGTATTTAATACAATCTTATTTTTCTTAACATGCTCGTACATGTAATTAAGAAAAACGATAAAGAATGGAATATAAATAATGTTCGATATTGTGATTGAACTATTGAGATTTTCTAAATCAATACTTATGAGTAAATCTATAAATAATATTGCAATAATTATAGTAAGCAGCGTTTTATACTTAAATATCAATTCTTTTATTTCATTATAAAATTTAGCATATACAATGCCTAGCATAAAGAATGAAATCCAATTCAAAATAAACAGTTTATCATTAACAAAGCGTTCGACGCCTCCGCCACCTAATGAAATTGGCTGAATGACGATCCAAACAATGTTGACAATGGTCGCTAAAATGAAAACCGATATGATTGGCCAACCTTTTTTAAATTTATGCACAAATGGAAAAAGAAAATAAAATTGAATGACAGTCAAAATAAAGTATAAATGAAAATTAGCTTTACCATAAACAAAATAGTTAATTAACTTACCGTCGTCCTCAAGGTTATGTAAAAAATATTCTCTATATAACAAATAAAAAATCGTCCAAATTATGTAAGGGATAAAGATTTTACTAAATCTAGATTTCATAAAGTAATTCAAACTAAATCCTCTATTAATAACTGATATCGTCAATAAAAAAGCACTAATAACAGCAAATATAGGCGTGCCTAATCTTGCCATTTGATTGATATATCCTAAAGCGTCAGAAGTAAAATCGCCTGTTGAAGCTGAATAACCAATACTATTGACTGTATGAATTGCTACAACTAACATAGCCGCTACTGCTCTTATAATAGGCACTTCATCATAATACTTCACGCAACTGTAGCCCCCCTACTCATAATTAACCTGAAGACTAAGTCTATAATGTTCAACATAAGCTGTAAACCTTGTTGGCGGTGAAAAGTTGAATCTTAATACATTATTATATGTTATTTAATATTTTCTAAACACTCTTTACATTTCAACATTTTTAAAAAGTAAAATTACTTTTTATTTAAATTAAAATAGCAAAGTTTTTTAATTTAGTTTGTGGTTTTAAAAAACAGCACCTAGTCATTTGAAATGACTAAGTGCTATTAGCAGTGTTAACTGGGTCATATAATAATTTTTATACATAAATTTATATCATTGTCCGATTTTGTGATGAATTAAATTACGTTTGATCTGACGGCTTAGCAGCCATAAAATGATAAACATGTAATGTTAAATAAATGACCTCTGCCTCATATATAGTAACATTCAGTTCTTGTTGCAACATTTTCATTATTTTCAAGGCGATATTAAAACACAAAGGGTACTGCGTTTTTAATAATTCTTCAAACGCACTTGTTTTTTGCAATACTTCCCCTTTATTTAATCTTCTTATTAAAAATTGAATATGTCTAATAAATCGTTGATATTGTACCGTTTCTTTATCTATTGTATGTTTCAAATCATGCTCTAAAATAAAGATGCTTTTATTAATCAACACATTTATCGTTTCCATCTCACGTATGGACACTGTTTCAGTATTAGAAGCGATATGTAATGCGATAAAACCAATCTCATCCTCAGGAAAATTCACTTCTAAAACATCGTTTAATCGTTCAATTACTTTTTCTGCTATTTCATATGCCTCACTATATAATTGCTTTGTTTCCATGACGAATGGATTATTAATTAATTGATTTTGTTTCATACGCTTATAAGCAAAAATAATGTGATCTGTTAACGATACAACCAATTTTTGATTGTCTATTTTCATTACCGAATTGGTAATAATATTTACTGCATCAATCACGGCTTGTATCAAGTTATCATCAGCTAATTCAACCAATGTTTTATAATGATCTTGTTGTGATTTTTGATCTAATATATATACTTTTTCAATGGATTGGTTTTCATGTAATGTCATTCCAATCTTTTTATTAAAACCAATGCCTTTTGCAATTAATACATATTCTTGCATTTCATTAGTACAAATAATTACATTGTTATTTAAAACCTTTGTAATAAGGTAAGAACTCATGTCACTCATCCTTCTTATTATGTCAATAAGCATTATATAGTGAAAATTATAAAATTGAAAGTAGTAAAACGCTTTTCTATTAATTTCATAGTATTATTACATAAAAAAACTATGCATTTCCATTTTATAGAAAATACATAGTTACAATCACTTTATATAATTATTTCTTTTTCATGCCCCAGCTTTCAATGCCAAATAAATTAATTTCTAATTCTTCTGGTTTAAAGACAGGCTTTTTACCTGCTTTACGTTGACGTTGGTAATCATTCATAACTGCAAATGCAATATTAGATAATCCTATAATTGCGACTAAGTTGACGATTGCCATTAAGCCCATAAATACATCGGCTGTGCCCCAAACAGTTTCTGTTTTAATTACTGCACCTACAAATACAAGTACAACAACTAAACATCTAAAAACAAATAATAATGCTTTGTTTTTTGATAAAAATTCAATATTTGACTGTCCATAGTAATAATTTCCTACCACAGATGAAAAAGCAAATAATGATATTGCTACTGTTAAGAAAATACCACCAGCACTACCTAAATGTTCATTAAGTGCAGATTGTGTTACTGCAACACCTTGTGCCGCATTTTCACCAAATTCTAATCCTGTATATAATAAAATCATAATCGCAGTTGCTGTACAAACAAGCATAGTATCAAAGAATACACCTAGCGATTGAATTAAACCTTGTTTTACAGGGTGAGGAACGGCTGCTGTTGCCGCAGCATTAGGTGCAGAACCCATACCAGCTTCGTTGGAGAATAAACCACGTTTAACTCCTTGTAAAATCGCTGCACCAACAGCACCACCAGTCGCCTGTTCAAACCCAAAGGCGCTCTTAACAATTGTAGTAATCATTGGAATAATTTGATCATAATTGATAAACAAAATAACAGCTACAAGACCGATATATATGATTGCCATAAATGGTACGATGACTGATGATATTTTGGCAATACTACGGACACCACCAAAAATAATAACACCTGTTAGTATTGCTAAAATGACACCTGTTACAACAGGGCTTACGTTATATTGTGTTTTTAATGATTCAGCGATCGTATTAGATTGCACAGTGTTAAACACAAATGCAAATGTCACTGTAATTAATATGGCAAATAAAACACCTAGCCATTTTTGATTTAAACCTTTAGTTATGTAATAAGCTGGTCCACCACGGAAACCACCATCTTCATCAGGTACTTTATATACCTGTGCTAAAGTTGCTTCTATAAAAGCACTCGCTGCACCAATCAATGCGATAACCCACATCCAGAACACAGCGCCTGGTCCACCTAAAACAATTGCAGTAGCCACACCTGCGATATTACCTGTACCGACACGAGATCCCGCACTTATTGCAAAAGCTTGGAATGGCGAGATACCTTTCTTACCACTATCTAGTGTTTCGGGTTTTTCGCCAATGGCACGAAACATTTCTGGAATCCATCTTAATTGAACAAATTTAGAACTAATAGTAAAGTATAAACCTGCTGTTATTAGTAGTCCAATTAGGTATTGCGACCAGATTAAATCATTCCCGACTTGAACAAAAGTTTTGAACCAATCTGGAATTAAACTATCAAAATTACTCAATTTAATCCCTCTCATCTATATAATTTAAATTTTATAGCAAAATCAAGAGATTTATAGTTATTTCATGTACATATTAATAATCAAAATGCATATGTGCACATGAAAGTGAGCAAAGGTTTAAAAGTGTTTAGCTAAAGGCTTTGCACTATCATATCTTGCTCCACTATAAATCTCTTGGTTTTATTTTTTATTGCACCTAAAAGGTATTTTATCATTATATAGTTGCATTTACTAACAGTTTTTTCAATTTATATTATTTAACAACTAAATTTTCCACTTCTCCAAAGTCATTAACATCTACTATGAAACTACCATTTGTGTATTGTTCTGATAAATGAATATCTTTAATCTCGCCTGTTTCTTGTTGTTTATTTGAATAGATTGTATATTGCTTTTGTCCTGGTTGGACAACTTCGGCAGCTACAATACGATGTGGCGCTTTCTTAAGTTCTTTCAACAATGTAAGGCCACGTTGTGCGCGTTTTGCTGTTTGCAATACTTTAAATCCTACACGTTTTAATGAACCTCTTTGTGTCGCCATTAGAATTGAATCCTTTTCAGATATCAATTGTGTAAGCACTGCATAATCTTCGTCTTTTAAGTTAATAGATTTAACGCCAGCTGCTCTTAAGCCAGTATCAGAAAGTTCATCACTACTATATGTTAAGGACATACCTTTATGTGTAAGCACTGTGATCAGTTGTGGTTCTTCTATGCGCATGACATTAATGATTTCATCATCCGTTTTTAACTTCATTGATACTAATGGTTTATTAAAGCGTGAAGTTTTGAACATAGAAACATTACTTTTCTTAATCATACCATCACGTGTAGCAAGAATATAAAATGCTTCAGGTTTAAAGTCACGTTCACAAAAGACATCTATGACATGTTCACCTTCATCAATAGGTACGATTTGTGATACGTGTTGACCCAAATCTTTCCATTTGATCTCTGATAATTTATGCACTGGAATATACAAGTAACGTCCTTTATTAGTAAAGACAAGTGCTGTATCTAAAGTATTAACTTCTTGATATTTTAGCAATTCATCGCCTTCTTTAACACCCACTTCTTCGGCGCCACTTGCATTAAAACTACGTAAAGAAGTACGTTTGATATAACCATGTTTCGTGACACTCATGATTACAGTTTCACTTGGTATCATAACTTCTTTATCAATTTTGATTTCCGTAATTTCCGCTTCAATTGAAGACAAACGTTTTTGTTTATAGCGATTTCTTATTTCAGTTAATTCTTCTTTAATAACATTTAATAAGGCATCATGATTATCTAGGATGTTTCTTAAAGCTTCGATCGTTTTTTTCAATTCATCATGTTCATTTTGTAATTCAACAATATCTGTATTTGTAAGACGATACAATTGTAACGTCACAATCGCTTCAGCTTGAGCATCACTAAAATCATATTCAGCTACTAAGTTATTTTTAGCATCTTTTTTATTTTTAGAACTTCTAATGAGTTTTATGACCTCATCCAAAATAGAAAGTGCCTTCATTAAACCTTCTACAATATGCATTCTACTTTCAGCATGGTTTAATTCATAGCGCGTACGTTTTGTCACAACATCAATTTGGTGATTGATATAGCTATCAATAAATTGGCGAATGCCCATAAGTATAGGACGTCCATCACTAATCGCAACCATATTAAAGTTATATGCAACTTGTAAATCAGTGTTTTTATATAAGAAGTTCGCCACCGCTTCACTATTTACGTCTTTCTTCAATTCAATTGCTATACGTAAACCAGTTCGGTCTGTTTCATCACGTACTTCAACGATACCATCTACTTTTTTATCTGCGCGTAACTCATCCATTTTTTTAACTAGTGAACTTTTATTCACTTCATAAGGTACTTCAGTAACGATAAGCTCTTTTCTACCATTTCGTAGTTCCTCTAATTCTACTTTAGAACGGACAATGATTTTACCTTTACCGGTTTCATAAGCTTTTTTGATACCGTCAATACCTTGGATAATACCACCAGTAGGAAAATCTGGCCCTTTAATATATTTCATCAATTGACTCACTGTAATATCAGGGTTATCAATATATTTAAGCGTTGCTTGTATTACTTCTGCCAAGTTATGCGGTGGTATGTCTGTTGCATAGCCTGCAGATATACCGGTACTACCATTAATCAATAAATGAGGTAACCTTGCTGGTAAGACCATAGGCTCCATTGTCGTATCATCATAGTTGGGCATAAATGGCACTGTTTCTTTATTAATATCTCTTAATAATTCTTCTGAAATAGGGCTTAATTTAGCTTCTGTATAACGCATAGCTGCCGCTGGGTCATTATCAATACTACCATTGTTACCTTGCATATCCACTAACACATGGCGTAATTTCCATCCTTGACTCAGTCGAACCATTGCGTCATATACAGAGGAATCACCATGTGGATGATATTGTCCAATGACGTCACCGACAGTTTTAGCACTTTTACGGAAATTTTTATCATATGTGTTTCCACTTGAATACATTGCATATAAAATACGTCTTTGAACAGGTTTGAGCCCATCACGAACGTCTGGCAATGCACGCTCTTGAATGATGTATTTACTGTACCTACCGAATCGATCGCCAATAACATCTTCTAGCGATAAATCTTGAATTATTTCACTCAATTTATTTCCTCCTCATCGGGGTTTTCCTGTTCTAAAATTTGAATTTCATTATTATCCAAAATACTTTGTTCTTGTTGTAAGCCAAATTCAACATTTTTTTCAATCCATTCACGTCGTGGCGCTACTTTATCACCCATTAATGTTGTCACACGTTTAGAAGAACGCAATTCATCTTCAATTTGTACTCTAATTAACGTTCGAGTTTCAGGATTCATTGTTGTTTCCCACAATTGATCGGCGTTCATTTCACCAAGACCTTTATAACGTTGTAGCGTAAAGCCTTTACCTAGTTTATTTTGTAATTGCTCTAATTCTTCGTCAGTCCAAGCATACTCAATTTTTCTCGAAGCACCTTTACCTTTTTCTAATTTGTATAAAGGAGGTAGTGCAATAAATACTCTGCCAGCTTCTACTAAAGGTTTCATATACTTAAAGAAGAATGTTAATAACAATACTTGGATATGTGCGCCATCGGTATCAGCATCTGTCATGATGATGATTCTATTATAATTGCTATCTTCAATCTTAAATTCGTTACCGACACCCGCACCAATTGTATGGATAATTGTGTTAATTTCTTCATTTTTGAATATATCATCCAGTTTAGCTTTTTCTGTATTTATTACTTTACCTCTTAGCGGTAATATAGCTTGATACTTACGATCTCTTCCTAATTTAGCAGAACCACCTGCTGAGTCACCCTCTACTAAGTATATTTCTTTCTTCTCAGTATTTTTACTTTGTGCAGGTGTTAATTTCCCAGAAAGTAATGTATCTTTACGTTTGTTTTTCTTACCTGAGCGTGCATCTTCTCTTGCTTTACGTGCTGCTTCTCTCGCCTGTTGGGCTTTCAGTGCTTTTTTCACTAGTGATTTAGATAATTGCCCTTTTTCTTCTAAATAATACGGCAATTTGTCAGAAACAACAGAATCAACTGCACTTCTAGCTTCTGGCGTACCTAATTTAGACTTGGTTTGTCCTTCGAATTGGAGTAATTCTTCCGGAACACGTAACGATATAATTGCTGTAAGCCCTTCTCTTATATCATTACCATCTAGATTCTTATCTTTCTCTTTTAATTCATTAATACGTCGCGCATAATCATTAAACACACGTGTCATAGCTGATTTAAAACCAACTTCATGCGTGCCTCCATCTTTAGTACGAACGTTATTAACAAAACTCAAGATACCTTCTGAGTATTGATCGTTGTATTGAAATGCTACTTCTACTTCAATCTTATTCGCTTCACCTGAAAAATTAGCGACTTCGTGTAATACTTCTTTGCCTTCATTAACATAACTCACAAATTCTTTAATGCCATCTTCATAGTGGTAAACATCTTCACGTTCTTTACCAGCTCTTAAATCTCTAAGCGTGATTTTTAGGCTTTTAAGTAAAAAAGCCGACTCTTGCAATCGTTCACTTAACATATCGTAATTAAATGAAGTTGCTGCTTTGAAAATTTCAGGGTCTGGTTTAAACGTTACTTTTGTACCTGTTCTTTTTGTTTTACCATGTTTTTCAAGTCCTGATGATGGTTTACCACCATTTTTAAAACTTTGGGTATATATCGTACCATCTCTACAGATTTCAACTTCCAACCATTCACTCAGCGCATTGACAACTGATGCGCCCACACCGTGTAATCCACCTGAAGTCTTATATCCGCCTTGTCCAAACTTACCGCCTGCATGAAGTACCGTGAAAATGACCTGAACAGTAGGTTTCCCTGAAGTGTGGATACCTGTTGGCATGCCACGTCCATTATCTTCTATTGTAATACTTTCATCTTTATTGATAGTTACTATGATTTCACTACCAAAACCGTTTAATACTTCATCGACGGAATTATCGACAACTTCATACACTAGATGATGTAATCCACGTTTATCGGTAGAACCAACATACATACCAGGTCTTTTTCTTACGGCCTCTAACCCCTCAAGAACCTGAATGGAATCATCCGAATAGTTATTTTGTTTATTCATTGCCAATCGTTTCGCCCTCCTACAAACATACGTTCGTTTTTAAAACTATACATTAGTTATTCTTATATAAATCTGGATAAATTGCAAGCACCAAATCAATTTTCAAAAAATAATTCATTCCTCTATGAAAATTTTTATTCGTCTTATTATGGTCTTGTATGGTAAAATAATTTTAATGTCATTAAAGGATGTGGATTATATATGATGATGATTATAATCATGTTGATACTAAGTTACCTCATTGGTGCATTTCCAAGTGGCTATGTAATAGGAAAATTATTTTATAAAAAAGATATCAGACAATTTGGTAGTGGCAACACTGGCGCGACAAATAGCTTTAGAGTATTAGGTAAACCAGCAGGCTTCCTAGTTACTTTTTTAGACATATTTAAAGGTTTCATTGTTGTCTTTTTCCCACTATGGTTACCTGTCAGTGCAGAAGGTCCTATTAGTTCATTTTTCACAAATGGATTAATCGTTGGTGCTTTCGCAATTTTAGGTCATGTATATCCAGTTTACCTTGGATTCAAAGGTGGTAAAGCCGTTGCTACAAGTGCTGGCGTTATACTTGGTATGAATCCTGTCTTATTAATTATACTAGCAGCTATTTTCTTTATAATATTGAAATTAACAAAATATGTTTCACTTTCAAGTATTATTGCGTCAATCTGTTGTCTTATTGGTGCTGTACTCATTCGAGACGTCATCTTGGTTATCGTTAGCATCGGTGTAGTTGTATTGCTGATTATTAGACACCGTTCTAATATTGTAAGAATTTTCAAAGGTGAAGAACCCAAAATAAAATGGATGTAACTATTACACAAGTCACTATGTAAACAATCAAGTAATTAAAATAAAAAGCTAGAGGACTTCATTGCCTCCAGCTTTTTATTTTTAGCTTAAGACCCTAACATCCACGTACGAAGAATTAATTTCTTCGATCACTTTAAAACATCATTACTTCTATTATACTACTAATGTAGCGCTTTAACATAGATTTTCGCTATTTCACATATGTCTAAATTGATTTTAAATAATTTTTTGATAATTTATGCTATAATATCTTTAGTATTACTCAAAACGGGTAATGTATATAATACTAATTTTTAGATTAGTCACTAACTATCATAAGTTAAGCACTTGTGAACCGAAAGGAGACTTTTATTATGGAAATAGAACTTTCAAATAATGCAGTGTCTTGGTTTAAAGAAGAACTTGAATTACCCGAAGGTGATAAAGTCTTACAATTTTTCGTTCGTTATGGTGGAGAATTTCAGTTAAAACAAGGATTTAGCCCTGCCTTTAGCGTAGACAGAAAAGATGAAGTTGAAATTGGTTACGAAAATAATTACGAAGGTTTAGACGTTGTAATCGCTGAAAAAGATTTATGGTATTTTAAAGATGATAATTTATTCATCGATATAAATGATAGTGTTGATGAAATTTCGTATACTACTAAATAATATATAGTTAAATTATTTTGAACTTAAGTTAATGTACAATCAGTGTTGATTATTATCTTCCTTCTATATAATATTGCTTACACAGTTGTATTTAAACTTTTAGATTCAAATGATTAATCATTAGTATAATTAAAGAAGCTTTCGAGATAAAAGAATTAAAGTTAAACAAGAAAAAGGATGATTTCTATTAAATAATATAGAAATCATCCTTTTTTATTTGTTTTATCATGTATCTTTTAATCAATACTTAACGAAAAGTATTATTGAGTTAAATACCTTGTACAAGCTCTAACGTTTCGCCCGCTTTATTTCTTTGATCAATATCAAGATAAGCTGCATGCCACTCTGGGAAATACTTATCTAGTCTAATTGGTTTAAAGTCTTCCTTTTTAATACAAGTTAAAGTAGTAGATCCTGTAGTCGCTAACTCGCCTACTTCATTAAAAATCTCATAACGATAAACATATCTCAATCTAGAGTATTTATCTACCCAAGTCTTAATTGTTACCTTTTCTGGATATGTGATGGATTTAATATATTTAATATCTATATCTGTTACTGGTGAGATAATACCCGCATCTTCCATGTCTTTATAACTGAAGCCCAATTTAGAAATATAGTCTGTACGTGCGACTTCGAACCATGTAGGATAATTACCATGATAGATTACGCCCATTTGATCTGTCTCTTGATAACGTGATTCTATTTTTGTCATACTGTAAATCATTTTACGTCCTCTTTTCAAATACACATAGTCATTATTACACATTAAATATTAACATAAAAAAGGGAGCAGGACAGAAATCAACGTTTGATTTCATTTTCCCACCCCCACAAGACTGATTAGATAAAGAAGTACAAGTGCTTAAGCTCTTGCATAAGAACTTAAAACAAGTGAATTTATATATCAGACAGCTACTGTGTAATCTTTAAGTTATTAATTACTAGCTAATTTTTTTCTTAATACAAGTTGTAAGATACCACCATGGCGGTAATAATCCATTTCTACATTTGAATCAAAACGTGCAACTGCTTCAAATTCAATGACTTTACCATTTTCTTTTTTAGCTTGTACTTTAACTAAATCATGAGGTTTAACATTTTCATCAATATCAACTGAAATAACTTCAGTTCCATCGATGCCTAAACTTTCTGAAGACTCTCCGTCTTTAAATTGTAAAGGTAATACACCCATCATAACTAAGTTTGAACGGTGAATACGTTCGTAACTTTGAGCAATAACTGTTTTAACACCTAAAAGGTTTGTACCTTTAGCTGCCCAGTCACGGGAAGATCCCATGCCGTAGTCATTACCTGCTAATACTACTAAACCAGTGCCATCTTCTTTATATTTCATTGCTGCATCGTATATTGGCATTTGTTCACCTGTTGGCCAATACGTTGTGAATCCACCTTCTGTACCTGGAGCCAATTCGTTTTTAATACGAATATTAGCGAAAGTACCACGGACCATAACTTCATGGTTACCACGACGTGAACCATATGAGTTAAATTGACGAATTGGAACATCGTGATCCAATAAGTATTTACCTGCTGGTGTGTCTTTACCAATAGCACCTGCTGGCGAAATATGGTCAGTTGTTACTGAATCTCCAAATTTACCCATAACACGTAAATTTTCAAGTGATTCAATTGTTCCAGGCTCTTTAGATAAGTTTTGGAAGAATGAAGGGTTTTGAATATAAGTAGATTCAGAATCGAAGTCATATAATGGTTTGTCTGTAACATCGATTTCGTTCCACATTTCATTATTATTGTATACCGTTGCATATTCTTCTTTGAACAATTCAGGTGTAACAACATTATCTACAGTATCTGAAACTTCTTTAATTGTAGGCCAAATGTCTTTTAGATATACATCTTCGCCATCTTTGCCTTTACCTAGAGGTTCATTTTGTAAATCGATATTTACTGTACCTGCTAAAGCATAAGCAACAACTAATTGTGGTGAAGCTAAGTAGTTACCTTTAACTAAAGGATGGATACGTCCTTCAAAGTTACGGTTACCTGATAATACAGATGTAACTAATAAATCTTCTTCTGCTATAGCTTTTTCAATTTCTTCACGTAATGGACCTGAGTTACCAATACAAGTTGTACAGCCATAACCTACAAGGTTGAATCCAAGTTTATCAAGATAATTGTTTAAACCTGAATCATTTAAATAGCCGGTAACAACTTTTGAACCCGGTGCTAATGAAGTCTTAACGTATTCTGGCACTTCTAATCCTTTTTCTACTGCTTTCTTAGCAACTAGTCCAGCACCTAACATTACATATGGGTTAGATGTATTTGTACATGATGTAATTGCAGCAATAGCTAGGTCGCCCGTTTTCATTGTTGTACTTGAACCGTCTTTAAATTCAATATCAACAGTTTTATCAAATTCGCTCTCATCAAATCCGTGACCTTGGTTACCTGCTGGTGCAGTAACTGATTTTTGGAATTCAGTTTTCATATCACTTAAGAAAATTAAATCTTGAGGACGTTTTGGCCCTGCTAATGAAGCTTCAACAGTTGATAAATCTAATTCAACAACTTTAGTATATTCTGGTTCATCATCTTCTACTGTGAAGAACATGTTGTTTTCTTGTAAATATTTTTTAACAAGTTGGATTTGATCCTCAGAACGACCTGTTAAGCGCATATATTTTAATGCTTCTTCATCTACTGGGAAGAAACCACAAGTTGCACCATATTCTGGAGCCATGTTTGCAATTGTTGCACGGTCTGCCAATGGTAGATGTTGTACACCTGGACCAAAGAATTCAACAAACTTGCCAACTACGCCTTGTTTACGTAACTCTTGAGTCACACGTAAAGCTAAATCTGTAGCTGTTGCACCTTGTGGTAATGCGTTAGATAATCTAACACCAATCACTTCAGGGATTGGGAAGTATGAAGGTTGACCAAGCATTCCGGCTTCGGCTTCGATACCACCTACGCCCCAACCTAATACACCAAGACCATTGATCATTGTCGTATGTGAGTCAGTACCAACTAATGTATCAGGAAACGCTACAGTTTCACCATCTACTTCACGAGCATGAACAACATTTGCTAAATACTCTAAGTTAACTTGGTGAACGATACCAGTTGCTGGTGGCACTGCACTGTAGTTGTTAAATGCTTTAGTAGCCCAATTTAAAAATTGATAACGCTCGTAGTTTCTTTCAAATTCTAATTTCATATTACGTTCTAATGCATCTGGATTTGCATAGCTATCAACTTGAACTGAGTGGTCAATAACTAAATCTACTGGTACTTCTGGGTTGATTTTATCCAAATCTCCGCCAACATCATTCATTGCTTTACGTAATGATGCTAAGTCTACAACAGCAGGAACCCCTGTGAAATCTTGTAGAATAACACGAGATGGTTTAAATGGTACTTCGCCTTCTGCACCTTTGTTAAAGTCAGATAATGCTTTGATGTGTTCATCAGTGATTACAAAACCATCTTCTTGTCTTAAAACAGACTCTAGTAATACTCTAATTGAGTATGGTAATTTTGATACTTTCGTTAAACCTTGTTCTTCTAACGTGTTTAAATCATAAAACGTATATGATTTTCCGTTAAGCTCAAACGATTTTTTCGCTTGTTGTTTGATATTAGAAGCCATAAAAATCCCCCTTGAAATTTATATTGATTATATGCCGTTATCTGAATTGTATAATTAAATGCAACTTAAAACAACTACATAATACTAGAAACCTATATAATTTAGATTTGATTTTTCAATCAGTATGTATAAGTATAACTTATCACGCTATGATTGTGTAATAAGTTAATGTTATCAATTGAGAATCATTATCACCTATATTTAATTATATATACAATTCTTTTTACTGTTTTACTTATATTTTTTATTTATATTAAACGCTTTAACAAAACCGCTCCTGCTTAATATTTAATCTTTTTGCGCACAAAAAAACTGGGGGTCCATTAGGATCCCCAGTTAATTCACATTATTTTTCGTTTTTTTCATCGTCTCTTAATGGTTTACGTCTTTCAATAATGTCATCTTCATAATCATCTTCTTGATGTTGTACATAATCTTGCAATCTATGTTTATTAGGTGCCAATGTTAAGCCTAAGAACTTACGCTCTTTGTTGGCATCTTTGTAGAATGAAATCATCATCATTATAACTACAAAGGAGAACGGTAAGGCACTTATAATGGCGGCACTCTGAATCGCGTTCAGCGCTTGTGCACCATCACCCCCACCTGCAAATAATAATACGAAAGCAATTAATGACTGTGCAATACCCCAAGTGACTTTAACGTAATTCGAAGGATTTAACGAACCATATGTCGTTTGCATGCCTAGCACGAATGTCGCTGAGTCAGCTGATGTAATAAAGAATGAAGCAATTAATAACAGTGCAACGATTGATAATATAATACCCATAGGTATTTCGTTAAACACAGCAAAGAGTTGTGTCTCTACGGTCATGTCGAATATTTCAGGATTTTTCTTACCAGTTTCAATACCTAGTACACCAAATACACTGAACCAAACGAAACTTACTAATGCAGGTACTAAAAGTACACCTGCGATAAATTCGCGGATAGAACGTCCTTTAGATACACGTGCAATAAATATACCTACGAATGGACTCCAGCTTAACCACCAGCCCCAATAGTAAAGTGTCCAACTAGACATCCATTCACTCTTTTGAGGATTTAAAGCTGCTGTATCAAATGAATTAAATAAGAATGTGTTCAATAAACTACCTGTTGAACTTGTCATCATATTTAAAATTAATACTGTTGGACCAATAATTAGTACAGCTACCATCAATATTAAACCTAAACTAATGTTTAGATTACTTAAATATTGGATACCTTTACTTAATCCAGACCAAGCACTCATAAGGAATAATATTGTTACTATTACTATGATAATTCCTTGTACCCATATGTTAGTTGGGACGCCAAATAAGTAATTCAGACCACCATTGATTTGTAATGCACCCATACCAAGTGATACGGCTACACCTACAACAGTAGCAAAGACTGCTAATACATCAATCATTGTTCCAATAGGACCTTCTACTTTATCACCTAAGATAGGTCGTAAAGTTCTAGAAATAAGTCCTGGTTCGCCTTTTCTAAATTGAGCATACGCAAGCGCTAATGCTACTACGCCATAAATTGCCCATGCGTGGAAGCCCCAATGGAAGAATGTTGCGCGTAAGCCTTCAGTATATGCTTCAGTTGTTTTTGGATCTGCAGTTGGTGGGGCAGCAAAGTTAGCCATTGGTTCAGCCGCTCCATAGAATACAAGTCCAATCCCCATACCAGCACTAAATAACATTGCAAACCATGAAATCGTATTAAATTCTGGCTTGTCATTTGGTTTACCTAGTTTCAATTTACCAATAGGGCTAAATATTAGGAAAACACAGAAGAAAACAATGAGCGTTGTAAGTATTAAATAATACCATCCAAGTTTGTCCGTTATCCATAGTTTGATTGTATTCGTTACAGTGTCAAACTGTTCTGGTAGAAATGCACCAATAAGCACTACAATCGCTACAATGATCGCACTATAGATAAAAACTGGAGATATCTTCTTACCGCTAGGTTCGTTGTTAGAAGAATTCATTAATAATAACTCCCTTTCTCATCTTATTTAATTTTTTTAAAATCCCAAATAGAAAAATTACAATAAATTCTATTTTTATGTTTCGCCACGTCTTAGAATAACAAACCCCCGTGTTAATATCAAATTTAGTTAAAAAAACTATTCTCTTTATTTAAAACATATTGTATAATAAAATTTATATTTAATTAAGAGGTGTTGTAAAATGTTGAAGGAATTTAAAGAATTTGCATTAAAAGGTAATGTCTTAGATTTAGCGGTAGCTGTAGTTATGGGTGCAGCTTTCAACAAAATCGTTACAGCACTAGTTGCATACATCATCATGCCTTTAATTGGTTTGATTTTCGGAACTGTTGACTTTGCAAAAAGTTGGACGTTCATGGGCATCGAATATGGTATGTTTGTACAATCAATTATAGATTTCATTATCATTGCTTTTGCATTATTCATCTTTGTTAAAATTGCAAATACCTTAATGAAACCTGAAGAAGAAGAAGTTGAAGAAAACACTGTTTTACTAACAGAAATCCGTGATTTACTACGTGAAAAAAATCAATAAAAAGCAATAAGCGTTTGATATTCATCGCTTCTTACTACCAACTAAGTCTAACGATTTTGTTGGTATTTTTTTATGCATGTTTACCGCAGACAAAGACTCAGTCTGTTGTAGTCTTTGACTAGCGTATTTCCTGCATGGGTCAACCCAAAGCACCATCATTTTCAAAAATTCAACAGTCAAAAAATATTGATGTATAACCAGTTTTGGTTTCTTGAATGCTATTTTTGTTTTCAAACGAATGTCACTTCGTGGGTTACCTAAAGTTAAACGAGAAGTAGAATTAGTATTAATAGCAATAAATATAAGTAAAATAGTAACTCATCGAGCTACTAAAATGGATAAGCGCATAAAAATGGTGGTTTCTACTTTATTTCACGTAGAAACCACCATTTTTTAGTTCACTGTGAATCCTATGTCTCAGACTCTTCTATAATTATATTGGCAGTAGCTGACTCAATTGAAAATGTGCTTATATCATGCTTTTAAAGAACGACTACTTCATTTATGAAGATACGTAGTTCTTTAAAAGCGCTTCAGCTCTTGTATTCCATTTTATAGTCAGTTTTGCCGGACTGGGCTCATGCGACGAAATCTTTTTAGAAAAACTAGATTTCCGTCTCAATCCCTTATTCAATTATTGCCTTTTAAATTGTGTAGTACTTTGATATTGCTCTGTACTAACTTCAAGTATTAACGGAATTCTTTGCTTAAGTTCACTTACGTGAGAAATAATACCTACCATTCTCCCTGTAGATTTCAAACTCAGTAATGTATCTAACGCTGTTTCTAATGTTTCTTGATCTAATGTTCCGAAACCTTCATCTACAAACATTGAATCTAAAGCAATTCCTCCAGACTCTTGTTGAACTACTTCACTAAGTCCTAATGCTAGGGCTAATGATGCTTGGAAAGTTTCTCCACCAGACAATGATGAAATATGTCGAGATTGATTCGAATGCGAGTCAAAGACGTCTATTTCAAGTCCACTGTAGCCCTGTGATATTTGTTCTCTTCTTGTTAATTGATAGCGTTGCCCTGTCATCAATGCTAAACGTTGATTGGCTTGAGCAAGAATTCGTTCCAAGTAGTAAATTAATACATAGTTTTCTAACGTTAACTTTTGATCATTTTTACCTGACAATATTTCGGCTAATTGAAACACTTCTTGCTGTGCTTTCAATTCCTTTTCTAATGTTTCTATAATTGTATTAATCTCATTGATTTTCTTCTGATTAAAATCAATCTTATATTCATGTTGGCTTAATTCCGTAGCTACCTTGTCTAATACTTGTTGCTTTTGTTGATAGATTTCTTTTAAATGTTGGCTATCTTCAAGTTTTTTATTTTTCGTTTCCTCACTAAGCTGTGTAATAATTAATTCTAATGACTGTTTCTCTTTATTGTAAGTATTGACCTCTGCTTCAATTTTATCTTTATCTGCTACTTTAACTATTGTTGCTTCCACCTGCTCAAATTGGGTGAAGCCAATTCTATCCATTTCTTCATCTATCTTCAGATTCATATTTTCCAATTCATTTTTTAATTCTTTTAAACTTGATTCTAAATATGTTTTACTATTTTCTTCAATAGACAGTTGTTGGTTATTATTTAGAATATTTTGTTCTAATTTATTAAAAACATTGTCATATTCTTTTATCTTTTCTAAATTACTTTCATAAGCTTTCACAAACTCAACAACATTATCAAATTCGGTGTTATGTTCGAAGTCATTTATAGTAATATCATTTTCTCTTAGAGTATGTTGCTTATTTTTCATATCTAATTCAAGCGTATGATGAGTTTGTTCGTTTTTTTGTAATTGCTCTTTTAATTGATTAATCTCTTCATTTTCTTTTTCTAAATTCTCTTTTTCATCATATTTATAATCAATATGCTTTTCAAGTTCATGATAATTCGTATTATTAAGCTCTTCTTGAGAAAATTTTTCTATTTGTTCATTTAAATAGTTTAATTCACTTTCACATTTTATTTTTTTCTCTTTTATATCTTTATGTTGTTCTTCTATTGCAGTTAACGCTTGATGTCTTTCCGTTAGTTCATCAAAGTCTAGATGTTGCTCAATTGAATGTACTTCATTTCCACAAACCGGGCATGTATCACCTGAATTTAATGCTGATTGAACTTTTGCAATAATATCCTTTTTATTGTTTAAATCTATATTCGTTTTGTCTATATTAGAGTATTTGTCATCTAATTGTTGAAGTTGCATATGAAATTTTTCTATATCTGTTAACTTCTGTTTTTTTCTGTTTTGTAAGCTTTCAAATTCAATTTTTTTGAGTTCATTCTGTTTTAACTCTTTGATTTCATTATTTAAATTGTAAATTTGTGCATTAAGCAATTCAACTTTTTTATAATCACTCTTACGATGGTTTAACTTCTTAGCGAGATCATCCAGTAGTTGCTTTTGTGTTTTAACCTTTTCTTCAAGTGTTTTATAAGCTTTATTTATTGTTTCACGTTGATGATATGCCTCTCGATATTTACTTGCTTTATCATAAAACAACTTACATTTTTCTACATACTTTCTAAAACCTTTTAATATATCTGAAGACTGTAAATGTTTTTCGAGTTGTTTTTTATTTTTATGTGACTTATCTTTGAGCGTATTAATCGATTTTTCTTTTTCTTCGATATCTTTTATTGATTTTTCTTTTTTTAAAGTTAACGTTTCTTTAGACTCTAACAAATTAGCTAACGGTCTTACTTCATAAATTTCATTTAATAGTTTGATTTTCTTTTTGATTTCGTCATCAACTAAAAGTAACTGTTCATATTGCAGTTGTTTCTCTTTAAGCTGCGTTAATGCTTCTTCAAGTTTTAAATTATAATTTAAATTATTTTCTGCCGAGGTCACTTCATCTTTATATTTACTCTTTTTTTCTTTTATTTCTTGTTGTATTTTTCGTGCTTTTTCTTTAAATTCTGGTAATACTTCCATAATTCGATTTGTTTGTCTAGCATTGATTGTTTTATATTCAGTTAATAGTTCATCGTTAAATGTTTCAATATCATGCCAATTATTTTCTAACATATTGAATCTTTTTTCAATTTGTTCTCTAACTTCTTTTACGTCGTTACTCAAGTGTTTCTGTATTTCTTCAAAACGCTGACTATTAAAAAGTGTCCTTAAAATTTCTTGCTTCTCTGAGCTTTTAGATAGTAAAAATCTCTTGAATTCTCCCTGAGGTAATATAAAAAGTTGTCTGAATTGCTCAGCGTTTACGCCTAATAAATCTCTGATAAATTGATTACCCGTATTTATTTTACTCTCTCTGAGATTATATTCATTGTCTTCGTATTGGTATATTGCTAACTGGCCTAGCGTTTTATTTTTATTACCTTCTTTAATAAATGCACCTTGTCGCACAATCTTAAAAATATGGTCTCTTAGTTTAAATTCAAATTCTACAATCATAGGTGTCTTGCTATCTGCAAAATGACTTCTTAAATCACTCTCTTTTCTATCTTTAGTAGACGCTTCACCAAAAAGTGCATACACAATTGCGTCAAAAACCATTGTCTTACCTGATCCAGTTTTACCACTGATTAAAAAAAGTTGATTATCTTTTACGTTATTAAAATCTATCATTTCTTTTAAGAAAGGTCCGAAATTATTTAAATTTAATGTTAAAGGTCTCATTTATTCAGATCCTCCTTCGAGTAAATCATTTAACACCTTAGCTACTGTTTTACTTTGAGTTTGTGTTAGTTCTTCATCAGTAATATTTTTATAGAATTTATCAATTATCGTTTCATCATCTAATTTTTGAATTTCATAGTTATCTTGATGAATGTGTGCACTAAAATCAAAAGTCTGGTTTGTAAGTGCTAATGTATTAGGATAAATTTGTTTTAAATGTACCATTGGATCACTGACATGAGACATATGTTTTAATTTGAAGTGTAAATAATTATCTTTATCTTTTACCTTTAATTTTTCTTGTATCGCGTCTTCGTAATCGCCTTCTATAACTTCTAATTGTCTTAAAGGCGCAATCGGTATGAATTTCTCTTTAATTGTATCTTCATTAATTTCAATGGTTCTATACCCTTTAGGTTGATTCACTTCAGAAAAAGAATATTGGAGTATAGATCCACTATAGCTTATAAAATCAGAATCTATGCTAAACGGATGGTGTAGATGACCCAGCATAACTCTATCAAACTGTTGAAACGAATCAGCTTCTACAGATTCGACTGTCCCTATAGATAAAGGTCTCTCTGATTCTGAACGCACACCACCTTGTACAGTTAAGTGACCAATAAGAATATTGGTATTATTCTTATTTATATTATTACTCATATATTCAATAGATTTACTTAAAGCTTGTTGATAAGTTTCTATCGTATTATCTTTTAAAAAGTGTTGAGTTTCATTAATTGTTGCAAACGGTAACGTATAAAAATCTATAGCTCCAATTGAAATAGGTGCATTCATATCTTCAAGTTTTGTACGTATATATAAATTTGATTTTTCAAACCACTTGGCACCATAGTTTAATCGTTCTTTACTATCATGATTACCGCTTATCATAATGAGCGGAATGCCCATCTCTAGATTTAAAGTATCAATTGTACTTTCTAATAATTGAATCGCATCTTTATTCGGATAACTTGTATCATATAAATCACCGGCAATCACTATGACATCCGGTTGTTCATTGTCCATCGCTTCTATAAAACGATTTAAAATATACGCTTGGTCTTCTAATAATGATTTACCGTTTAAAATTCTGCCTAAATGCCAATCGGCTGTATGTATTACTTTCATTTTAACACCTCTAATAGAACGTTTGTTCGTATTTATATATTATAATATTTTTACCACTAAGACAAGTATAACCATAATGGCGATGAGACAAAAAACTAATTTTTCTAATAAAATTTTGTCATATGACTCCAGTTCACAAAGATGACTATAAAAAAAGACAATAGCTTCAGCTCTTATATAAGAACTGCTTATCTTCATAAATGAAGAACTAATGCTTTAAAAGTTTCATATAAAGGAATTTTTACTTCTTTCAACTGCTGCCAATATAACAATTGAGGCTGAGACATGTATTTATGCCCCAGCCTCTCCAAACTATTGAATTAACGTGCTTTTAAGCTTTTTATATTTATATAACATCGCTAAACGCCAAGGAACAATCATAGAAAAACCAAGTAAGAAAAACATGCCACCAATTTCTCCTGGATCTATTTTATTGCTAATAAATATTTTAAGTAATGTACGTATTAACAGTAGTGAAATAAGAATGATAGGAAAAGCTTTAGAGCGCTTCATATATATTTCACTGCCCTGAGTTTCAAATTTAGATGTCCATATTAAAATTGTAGAAAACGCTATACCTAAAATAATACATTCTACAATTTCAAGACCAGTTAATCTAAAATATGGAACAACGTACATTAAAGCACCTGTTGCCATAAAAAATGGTGGTAATATAATTTTCTTTTCATTAACTGGAAAATTTTGCGCTTTCATTCGCACAAAGATAGCACCTAGTCCCATTATAAAAGCGAAAATTATAGAAATTACTAAATATAACACACTTACACCTTCTTTAAATTTCTATAAGATGATATTTACTTTCGATAGTATATCACTTAACAAAATATTAATCAGTATTTTTAATTCGTTTTCAACTATTTTATCGTTTCTAACATTACATAGTATATATTAGCATTTTTAAATTAAGTAAATAACAACTATCAATATCTTTTCCCTCTATAAATAATAAATTTCTTATACTAAATATGCTTAACATCTATGCGAATAATATAATTTTTTCTATTGTTTTATTCTTGGGAAAGTGAAGTGCTATGACTAAAGCTTTGTGAGACTATAAAATCTAAAACATACACCATAAAAAATGCCAACAAAGTCGTTAAGACTTTGTCGACAATGTGAATGAACCTTGGTAAAGGTTTATTCTATCATTTTTGCTCTATTGCACATGTGAATTAACACATGCTGATAATGCATCATTTAGTGTATATCTAAGATAATTCATATCATGAATTTGCATTGCGTTATGATATTTCTTAAAAGCTTCATCGTTCGGAAAGTTAATGTGCATATTAGCTAGTCGATCTAATACTTCTCTGTCTTCCATGTCATAAGCATCCTTCACTTATCGATACCTCCCTTATATATACACAATTATAACAAAAATCATATCACAATCAAATATTTTCTGAATATTTGAAATATAAATCTCACATTTTAATTATTGAATACTTTAGGGTTCGCGACATAAATCCCTTGATAAAACTATCATTCACTTTGAAATTATTTAATATGCCTAAGGGTTTAATGTTTTAATCTTATTGTTAAAAAATAAAGGTTCAAACCAATTCACTTATTGGCTCGAACCCTTTATAGAACATTATTTTGTTTTTTTCATTTGATCTTGTTGATTTTTGTTCATCATTGTCATCATTTGACCCGAACATTAACAAATACTTTAAAATCAACAATTTAATTTTAATTTTTTAAAATGTTTAAAAGGCGTCGTTAAAGGGTTTTAAAACTTTTTTTAAAAGTTTTGTTGCCAATCTGTTGCCACTAGGTGTTTAACACATCACTTTTATATGTTCGTGTAAACATTTGAATAATAGAACGTACATTCCCTTTTCCACTTAAAATAACACTACTCGTTATGAATAGTCAGTACCTAGAGATAAAAAGAAAACAATTATAAAAGTTGCTGTTGGTAGTCCAAAAAATATAAGACCTGCTATAACTTGAATAATATTGTTTTCTATTGCCATTAATGGTGTAACTGCATACATAACGACAAACAACATTATCAAAGTAACTATAATTGCCATAACTAAACTAATACCAATTTGCGACAATATACCACCTATCACAAACATCACTTACACCCCTTTTAAAGTCGTTCCTTCTTTTTACATTATAATGGAAGGAACACGAAATTATTAACGTATTTGATATGTATAAATGCAATACACTCAATATATCAAAAATTAATAATTCATGCGCTACCTAATAAGTGATTTACCGAAATTATTTTAATTCCGGGTACTTGTTGGCGTAATTGTATAAAACAACAATTTTACCAAATCTCAAATTATTTATTTTCGCTTTGTCGTTTCTTAATCTACTTATTATACCTCTATCTACGCCGGTATCAACTTGAATTTTATTTGCCGTTATATCAGAATCTAACAATCGTTGCACTTTATCATACATCTGTTGCGGTACATCGTTTGTGTTGTTTGTCATGCTGTTGCCTCCTTTACGTATCGTCCCAATTTAACCCATGCACTTGCATTAATTCGCTTATTTGCTCGTTTATGCTGTCTGTGACTCGCTGAGTTGCCTATGTGTTGAATCTATTCTCTAACATATGCAGCACCTCCTATTTTTCAATTGTTTCGCGTTTTGGCTCTTCAGGTTCAATTACTTTTTGCTCAGTGTTCTGCTTTTGTTGAGTTTGTTGTTGATGAGTCTGTTGAGTCTGTTGGGTTTCTTGAGTTTGCGGCTCTTGTTGAGTTTGTTGTTGCTCTTGCTGTTCTAAACTCTGTGACTGTTCGGTATTGTCGCTCTCTGCCTGTTTCTGTTTAAGCTGTTTTTCTTGTCTTTTTCTAAGTTCTTCTTTTTCTTTCTCTGTTTCAGGCGGTGTGATTAATGCCGTGCCACCTCCATTACCTTCTAATTCATTTCTTTTTTTATTATTATAGGCTTGATTCTTTTCATCATTTTCAGCAGGTGTACTACCTTTCATTTCTAATAATTCATCATAACGTTTTTGCTGTTCTTTTGTTAAATAAGACCTTTTTTGAGTTAATAAATATGTATCATATTCTTCAGGAGTCATTTCCTCAATAGGTTTAGCTTGATTTAGACCATCAGTATTTTTTTCTTGTTCCTCCTTTTGTTCGTTTGTCTCTTGCTCCTCCTCCTTTTGTTCGTTTGTCTCTTGCTCCTCCTCCTTTTGTTCGTTTGTCTCTTGCTCCTCCTCCTTTTGTTCTTCTTGATTACTCTTCTCTTGCTCTTTGTTCTCTGTTTCTGCTTTGCTGCAACCTGCCAACGTCAACAGCATTATTGGTATAACCAAAAGTAGTAGTTTCTTCATGCTTTACATATCCTCCCATGTTAGGTTTAAATCGTTCATAAGCTGCGTGATTTGTTCATCAAGTCGCTCCTTAGTGCTTGGGTCGTCCGTTTCTTCCATAATGTCTGTGAGGCTAGTTAGTAAGCCCTCGATTATGCTTTTCTCTTTTTTATCCATTATATTTCATCCTAAAATTTTAAAAATGGTAAATCATGGATCAATTTTTTATATATCGCTTATAATAAATTCGTAATCTATACCGGTTACCATTTCCAGCAATTTGCTATCGCTTAAATTTTCTACACTTGCAAAATCTGTTACCAACATTTCTTGCACTACATTTTTAACTTTTTTATTAAACTCTTTGATGTCTGTAGTTGCAAATAATGTTTCATTATATGAATCTGATAATCTGTATAGTTTCATATTAATTAGCCCTTTTTAGGTAGTTTTCAATTTCAGCTTTTTTTAGTTTTTCCGACATTGGCTTTTACAGTGTGCATGCCTATTCTATTTATATTTTTGCGCATTTCTTTTAAAGTTGACTCATCTATATAATTTTTCCATCTCAAAGTTTCAGTAATTGACCATAAAGCATGCTTTTGTGTAACAACGCCAAAATCCCCTTTTTGGAATTTGCAACTTATTCCGTACCCTTTAGCCCCTTTTTTTATTTCAAAATCTAAACCGTTACAGCTTAAGGTCATGTGTTTGTTGTCACCACTATGTTCTAAATTAAAATCTTTAGCGAATTTCTTAATATTTCTCATGCTGCTTTCCTCCAAGTTTATATGTAGAGGGCTTTCGCCCCCTCAGTATTATTTATTTAAGTAGTTTTCAATCTGCTTTTCTTTTTTCTCAATTTCAGATTTCATTTTTTCAATTTCCGTTTGGTCGGTTGTTTCTGTTATTTTTCTTTTAAGCGTTTTTATAGATGATTTTTTAATCTAACGTAACCGCTGTTCTCTGTTTTATTTCTCTCTAGCCCGTTATCTGAGATATTGCTTAATAAGTTCTTGCGTCTATCAATTTTCAAACCATGTGCTGATTTCTTCATAGTTATCGCCCCTTTTTTTAAATTTTGCTTATATTGAATTGATAGCCCATATCCGTTGCCGTTTGTAAAAGCCCTTTGTAAGTTAAGTTGTTCAAATCTTCAATTTCTATTTCCACTACTTCTTTTATTAGGTTATAAAGTTTTTTGTTAAACTCTTTAATGTCAGTGGTTGCAAATAACGTTTCGTTAAATGAATCTGATATTCTATATAACTTCATTTTTGTTTGCTCCTTTGTTTAGTATTTGAAAGGTCTATGCGCCCCTGTGTTTTATGCTTGACCTTTGATTACTTTGATTTGATTTAATACTCTTTCAATTTCGCTTACAACATGCGGAGCAAAGTTTGTTTTTTCTGCTACTTTTATTAAATCGTTCAATTCGTTTTGGTATTCGTTTAATTTTTTCTCTGCTGGAGATAGGTTATTCATTTTAATTCCCGCCTTTGTTTTTATTTGCCTCTGTTGGCTACAATTAATACTATACCACTTGCGTTGTTCTTTAACAACACTTAAACTAAAAAAAGTGAGTAGGTTCAAGAAAACCTACCCATAATTCCAGTCTGGAGAACTGCCAAACTATCTTAAAAACAGAATATCAACACAAGTATTATATTAACATCATTTGAATTATTTTAAAAACCGAATGTAATAAAAAATGTATAAAACAACAGAAATTATAAGTATGATGTTTTATGTTAATATATATAAATATCAATACTGTTCTTTTTTTATGAATAGATTTTTACTATAATAAATAAAATTAAAAAAGGAGTTAAGATTCTATGAATTTAAATGCAAATGATTTGTTAGTTTTACATAAAATTGTCACCCGAACGGTTGAAGAAGGTCCTTATGACTCATCATATTTCTTCTTAAATAAAGTTGATATTCCTAAGTCGATAAATAAACTAATCGACAACAAAGTGTTGGTGAAAGATAACACTTTAGAAATTAGCCTAAAAAAAATTAAGAACCCAAAATTATCAGAATTACTTAAGAACGCTGGGTTAAAATCAGGTGGTAACAAGAATGAACTTGTTACCCGTATGATTGACAATATAGATGAAGTTAAAACCCACAATGAAGACCTTGAGTTACCTTTAGTATACACCGCTACTGAAAAAGGCAAACAATTATTATATGAAACAACATACATACCACATTTTGTAAATACTACAATAAGTCTACCACGTGCGCATAAAATAGCTGAAACTTATCTAAGTAGTTCTTCAGAAGATAAAACTATAGATTTATATAACTTTGAAATTAAGCGTCTATTTAAATTGGATTCTAACGACCATGAATTGCGCAGAAACTTTGAACATTTAGCCAACTATTATTATGAATATAAAAATGACAATGAAAATGCAAGATTGTATTGTCATTTGGCTTATACAATTAACATAAATAATACTTTAGAAAACTTAAGAACATTCCCTCGCTCTTATTATGATTTTGAAGATAAGTTTGATTATGAAAGATTGAAACGTGACATAAGCACAGAAAATAATTTTCAAGTTGAGCAAGTTTATAATCAATTGATTTTTATTGATAAACTATCCAATGAAAGTGTACATGATTTATTTGTTAATGATATCGTTAACTATTATGAGCTAGACAGAGACCTATCAAAGAAATTAGTGGATTTCATGGTTGCAGTTAGAACAAAAGAAAATGAGAATCTAACATTTTCTAAGATTTTAGATTATATAAATGAGAATAACATTATAGATAAGGAAACTGTCGAAAAATTTTCTAGAGTTAGATTTGATGACGAATATATAGAAGATGAAGAAAATATAGAAGATGAAGAAAATATAGAAGATGAAGAAAACGAAGATAATTTTACTTTTAAAACTAGCCTTAATAAATTAATTGATAAAAATTTAGATGTGGAAGTAGAGGTAGATATAAATACCGGAGAATTATTTCTATTTTTAGAAGATAGTGATGTTAAAGGTTTAGTTGAAGATGAATTGGGAAATTAAAATAAATTAAATAAAAAAGTGGGTGGCTTTTATTAGCCTACCCACTTTTTATTATTCATCAAACTTACGTTGTAATAACGCCTTACAAACTCTCTAACTATGGTTTTATCATAATTAAAAAGTTTCTACAACTCGTAAGCGTTGATGCCATACCCAACCGTTGTTTGAAGATGAATAAACTCTTGCCCAACCGTCCAATATCTCGAATATATAAAATTGGTCGTAACCGGCATTATAGCTTTCGTTTGTTAAGTGCCAATCATAGTTACTACTGTTTCCAGTACGTTTAGTAACAGTAGCACCATAACTATCTATACGACCTCTAAAGTATGCACTATCAGACCAATTTAAATCACTTGGTGGAATTGAACCAATCGCTAAATCGTCTAATATATTATCATATGCACTCAAATTATCGTGTAGCTCATTACCACCAGCCGGTTTATATACTTTGTTTATGCGCAATCTTTCATACCAAACGAAACCGTTGTTATCCGGCGAATAAACTCTTGCCCAACCGTCACGAATTTCATATATATATAAGTCATTATAACCGGCGTTATAACTTTCACTAGTCACAACCATTACATTATTGTGGTTCGGTCTACAGATTGAAACACCTTCGCTGTCTGCTGTTGCTCTATAGTATGGTTGGTTAGACCAAGTTAATTTTTTAGGTGGTACATTGCCGATTTTAAGCGTTGTACCTTTCTTAACTTCTTTTATTGGCATCGGCGTAATGTCTGATAAATCTACATCTTCATCTACGAAATCGGGAACAATAAAGTGTGTTAATCCGGCGTAATTATCCGTTCTTAACATTGCCGGGCTATTTGCTAACGTGTCATAGTTTTGTTCTAAGATAACAAATGATTCAGTGCCTCCGCTGTTGTCCCAAACTAAACCAGTATGACCCCATTTTTTATAAATGCCTTCGGTAAATACTGCAATAGTACCGATAGGTGGCACATAATCGGGTGTGTTTTCAACAAATTTCCAACCTTTAGGTAAAGCAACCCATGTTAAATCTTTTGCATTACCCCATATTCTGTAGCAATTTGTTACGTGGTCTGCATAGTCTACGATTAAGTCCATACACTGATAAGCAAACGCATTATCGAAATCAACAAATATACCTTTGAGGCTGTGCATATACTCAATAGCCTCTTTATAAGAAATATCTGTATGTGGGCTTTCTGTTGGTTTCTCTTTCGTTGGTTCTGATAATTCTTTTGAAGGTTCGCTATCGCTTTCTTCGTCCACACCGTCGATATATTTAGCAATGATTTTATCTAAATCACTAACGTCACGACCATAACCAGCATGTTTTAATAAATTACCGGGGTCAACTTTACCTACTTGAATATCTTGATGTCCCGGCATACCTGTTTTGTAATCAATTTCCCAATAATTACATAGATAAGCTATTACACGTGCCAAATTATCTAGTGACTTTTGAGAACGTGATTTATCACTGAAATATGAACCTTCGGCACCAAATGCCCCATCGTTAGCATCTACACCATACATTTTATTATCTGCACTTGCACCATATAATACATGCCATGCCTTTTCGGTAACTGGTATACATACCACACATTCTTTATCATCTACAAAAATATGTGCGCTTGCTACTATAGACCAATCAATATTATATGAGTTTTTATAATAGTCTACATTATCTTGTGCTGTAGTATCTTTATTGCCTGTATCATGTGCAACCATAAATTTAGGATTACCAGTTGTTAATGGTTGCCCACTACGTCTTGTGCCTATTGGTAACCAGTCATAACGTACCGGAACACCATTCCATTTTTCTTTTGTCATTTGTAAAACCTCCATTTAAATTTTTGTATATAAAAACCGACTAGTTTAATAGCCGGTTAATAATTAACTATTTAATATTGCCCCCACCTTGTTTTTGGTGGTCTTGTTTTGTCTTTCCATTATGTTGTTTGCCTGTTTCCCATAATCCAGTAGCCATTAGACCACTGATAATACCGCCTAGAATACGTGCGCCAATAGATAAATCGGAAAATATTTCCGGTATGAATATAGACACACCACCGATTAGACCACCTATCATGATTGATATTAACGGTATAATATTTTTAGGTATTGCACCGGTCTGTTTAACGCCTTGTATAATTCCAATTGTTAACACTGAAATGATTGTTGCAAAAGTTATAATTTGTTCCATTTATAAAACCTCCGTCAAATTAGATAAAATTAAAAAAGGTCACTACCTTTATAGGTAATAACCTTTATGATTAGTTAAATGCCAAGTAATACTAGACCACAATGTACGCCATATAATATACAAGAACCCCAATCTAAAAACATGCTTAACACCTCCCTTCATTACATAAATAAAGCGTTTAAACTTGAAGTAATAACGAATATAATAACTAATGCCACAAGCCCCCACAATGCACCTAACAACCATTTTTGAAGGTCTATAGAACGTGCCTCGTTCTTTTGTGCTTGTTCTGTTTGTGCTTGTGATTGGTAATAGATTTTATTTAGCAAATCATTTTGTTGGTTGTTTGTTTCAAATAATGAGCTGTGACTTTCTTCTTGTTTTTTGGTTAAACTGTCGATTTTGTCATCTATCGTCCAATATTTCGCCTTTAAATCTTCAATTTCTGTTTCTAAAGTTGAAATTCTGTTTTTAACTTCTTTTAGTTGGTCGCTTTCAAGTTGCACACCTAAACACACCCCCTTTCTAATCTGTGATGTTAATTTAAATTATTGTGTTGATGTACTTTCTGTAGTGTTATCATCTATATTCTCGCCGTTTTTATTAAATAAAGTTCGTGTTATATTTTCTTCTGAATAATAAACAATGCTCGTTTCTCCAAACATTTCATTCATGCTGTTTTGCAATTGACAAGCTGATTTTACTTTCTCTACAGTGTCAAATTTATAAGCGTTGAAAGTTGTTGATGTTCGAGAAAATGAACTGCTATTATAATTTTTTTGTAAAGGGTATTCTTTACCTGTTTCATTGTCTTTCTCGACTAAATAAAATAATTGTTCTTTGCGTTCTAGCATAATAATTCACTCCTAATATATATTTGTATAATAAAAAAGCTAACGATTTAACCGTTAACTTCTTGTGATTCGTTTAACTCTTGAAATTTTTCGTTTTGCTCTTGGATAATTGCTTTTAACATTGCGTTTTCTTTAGTTAATCTTGCGTTCTCATCTACTAAGTAATTAACCATGTAGTCCGAATTAGGTTTGTGTTGTTGTGATTGT
Organism: Staphylococcus equorum; assembly: GCF_001747895.1. Taxonomy (GTDB): domain Bacteria; phylum Bacillota; class Bacilli; order Staphylococcales; family Staphylococcaceae; genus Staphylococcus; species Staphylococcus equorum_A. The sequence continues at coordinate 440,066 of NZ_LNNB01000009.1, forward strand.
TCATTTTGGTTATTCTGCATTATATCCACTCGCTTTCATTTGTATTTCATAATTGTAATAAACACTTTTACCTACTTGTCCTAGATGTTCTTCAACTGTAAGGTAGCATTGTAAATCTTCATTTAATTTATCACTGTGTAAAATAGTTAAATATTTTTTCTTGTTACTACCACTTGGCATTTCAACCATTCTTAGTGGCGTTAATGTTTCTTCAAAATATTCTCTAATATCTGTTTGTAAATTTGAAGGCGTTACACCACTAAAACTCATTGATTCTTCATTTTCTGTAGTACGATATATTTTATTAGTATAATCATCTACATACAAATGCTCTTGGTATTCATAACCCTCAAATTTATATGTTAAGATTCCTAGTTTTTGTAATTTATCCATTAACGATAGCCTCCAATGATTTTATTTTTCTTTCTAATTCATCATTTCTTTCAATTTGCTCTTTTAGTGCTTTAGTGTTTGTTGAAACCATTTCATACAAATCAATTGTATCAGTCCCTTTAATATGGTCCGGTGTTTCTCGTTCTAAAATAACCCCATGTTTTTTTATATCTTCGCCACGTTCTAAGTCCGAAATATAATTGTATTCGTATAGTTTTGTGTCACGCAATGTTTGAGTTGCATCAATATTCCAATTTTCTATATTTGTTTTATATTTCTCAGAAGAATTGGGTTCAAGTGAACCATAAAAGGTGCGTGCTCTCACATTTTGATATTGCGTATCTCCACCGTTCCACCAATTATTTGCTGTGATTCTTAATTCGTTATAACCTACACCAAAATAAACATCAGACCCACTGTGGTTAGCAAATGCGTAACTATGATAGGTGTTTAAACGCATTGCCTCTATATCTCTATAATTAGGGTCGCCACCGTTATAACCCATGATGTCGGTAACTCTTAATGAACCATTACTTTGTACACAAGCGTATAAATTAGTGTTTTTAGTTAGCCAATCGCCTTGAAAACCTTCGCCGTAGAAATAGCCACTTCCCATGTCGCCATTGTCATTTGTAGCGTAAACTACTGGTGCGCTTTTACTAAATCTGATACCGGAACCCATTTTGGTGCCGGAACCTGTTAAGTTACCGTATAGTAATACGCCGTCTGTTGCGTCGGCTGTCGGATTGTCCTTAACATAATATTGAAATTCATTTACACCAACACGTGTATTTGCGAATGGTCTAAGGTATACAGAATATTTATTACTACCAATGTTTACGGTGTCGTCTGCCTCAATAACCATTCGGTTTGCATCAGCCCTTAATGCCACAACACCTAAACCGGATTGCAATGTCACACCACGTGCGCCACTATCGTATGTGTAATCAAAAAACTCTAGTGTCCCCGATGCGTTTCGTGGGTCGCCATCAAGATATGTTGAAACGCCAAAATCAGATAAATAAATAGAACGGCTTAAATCATTATTTCTAAATCTTAAATGACCGTCTTTTAATCTTGTAAAAACTTCGTTGTAATCTGTTGAGCCTTGCCAAGTTCTTGTGTAACTCCCATGTAATTCGATAGTGTCGTTTTCGATATTTAAGTATTGATTGTTGTCGCCACCTCGAATACCTAAATTATTAACGTCAATATCCAAGCCTTCGGTAGATAGGTTTAAACGGTTAATGATATTGTCTTGGTCTACTTTATTATCTACATCTTGCGCTATAACTTTAAAATCATCGTTCACTGTTATATCTACGCTATCGCCTTTGATTGTCACGCCATCATTTCCAACGTTAAAGTTTGTTATCTTGCCGTTTTCATCAAACGTATACGTTAAACCGTTTGTAGTGTCTTGTGTTAGCGTTGAAACCACTTGTGATAGTGTTTTATTACTTTCGTTAAATTCAGTTAAACTAACTCTATCTTGAATTTGTTCGCCGTTTTGTGAAATTGATGTTTCCATTTCAGTTAATCGTGTGTCGGCTTGTTCTGGTGCCTTGTCATAATCTCCGACTTTATTACCTTCAACTAACATTGCATTTTTAATAACAAAATCTTTTGTTGGGTCTGTTAAACCGGCAAGCCCTTTATAAAGATACATTTTTCCGCTTTTTTCTTTTGCTTTAAAAGTTGAAACCACTTTATTATCCGTGACAGATACATCTTTTCGTTCGCCCGCCGGTTCATATGGTAAATAACTAACTTGATTTATTGGTTCGCCGGATAAATCGTATATCTCGTAAGATAACGTGTATTCATTGCCTACTGTTAACGGTCTAGTTAATTGATATTCAATGTATCTAAACGTGTCATCTAAGCCTATGAAATCATCACGTTCTTTTGTGTCTAACATTAAGTTACGTGTACCAATATTAAGGTTTTGATATTCCGATAAAGTCACTCTATCGTTAATTTCGGTACTTAATTGTTGGCGTTCGGTTTCTGCATTATCCAAACGATTTACCACGTTTTCTTGGTCTGCTGTATATTTGCTTTCTGATACTTTGCTGTTGATTTCATCAGCTTGTATGCCTAACTGTGCTTTGTTGTCTTGTACTTTTGATTCAACTTCGCCCAATTGTTGTGTAACTGTAGATTTATCAGCTTTTAAATTGATGCTATCTTTCATTAGTGATAATTCTGTGTTTTGTTCCTCAACCGATGTACTAACACTATTAAGCTCGTTTTGAAAATCTTCGGGCGCTGGTGTCCAATCTGTAGCCACCGTACCTTTTTCAAGTTTCAAATTAGTGATTCTTATTGTGTCACTTTCTGATACTTCAATTGTTTTAACGGGTTCTTGTGTTGTACCGTCTGTTGTTGTGTTGTCTATCGTTGTATCTTGTGTAGGCTCTTGTGTAGTCGTTGTATCGTTCGTTGTTGATTCTATTGTATTTGTATCGGTTGTTGTATTTTGTTCGTCTGTGATAGGCTCTGTAGTTTCTGTGTCGTTATTTGTTTCGTTTTGCGTTTCATTATCTTTCATTACGTTACCGTTAAACAAATTAGAATAAGCTAATAAATCAAAATTACCCGATTTCATTTCAAATGTTTCTTCTATATGTTCGGTATAACCTATTTCTCGTGGCATTTGTTTTCTTGAACGCATTACATAATCATTTGTAATTTTATCAAAAAGAATTAAACCCGTTGATAATTCTGTAGGTTCTAACTGTTGGTCTACTTCCGTTAATCCAATAACTTCAACATCATATGAAATCGTGTACTGTGTTTTGGTTTTCAATTTTTGATTAATATATTCGTTTGAATACAAATCTACGTCCCAACCGGAAAAATCAAAACCTTGTGTGCTTTCAATATAAGGTTTGACCATTCCGTTATATTGGTCTGCATAACTTACTAATAAATTTCGTGCGCCTATTTCTAAGCCGTCCACTTGTTCTTGAACACTTGTAACACTTGCGCTTAATTCTTCTTTTGTCGCTGTAATATCGGTGTTAATTTTATCCACTAAATTATCGTTAAGCGTTTTTATTTCGCCGTCTACATAAGCATTAACGGTTGTTTTTAAATCGTTTAGTTGGTCTTGATTTGGTATATCAGCTAGTAATTGACCTGTTTCACTGTTCCATTCTCCGTTTGGTAGTGTTTTTGCTACTTCGGTCATTGCGTTATTAAATTTTTCTTCGGTGTATTGTTGTTGTAATAATTTTAAACGCTCGTCAATGCTTATTTTAGCGTTTTGTACGCTATCATTTAGTTTCTGTAGGTTTTCCCTATAGTCTTGAAACATTGCTTGCGTATCTATCAATTTGCCTATTGTAGCCGTATCTTTATCCATGCTATCTAAATTAGTTTTGATTTGATTAAATACAAGACTTACACTGTCTAAATCTGTTTGAACTTGGTCTTTTAACTTGGTATCAACTAAATATTGACTATTAATCACTTCGTAAACATCAGTTTGTAGCATTGAATGTTGCAACTGTAAATCATCAAAGGTTCTTGTTAATTCGTTGTATATCGTTTCTTCCCTTGTCATACCACCTAATTGTTGTACGTCGCTTGCTGTTTGGTTGTGCCACTCGCCGTTTCTGTATCTTCTTAATACTGCAACGTCCGGATTGCTTGTGTCGTACCATAACATGTCGTCAACGGGATTTGTGGGTGGTTCGGGCTGTTTAATAATCTTTTGTTCGTAATATTTTTCTGTATACTCTGCCGTTTCTTGTAGTTGGGTATTAAGATTTGTAATATCATCATTTAATTTATTTCTAATTTCTTGTAAACGTTGTCTAAAGAATTGTGTCAAATCTTCTTCGTTATACCTTATAACTTTACCAAATGAGTAAACACTTTCTTTTGATAATAAATCGTATTCTTCGCCAATTACGTCAGCCTCTAAATATAAGGGTTGGTTAAAATCTTCATCTTTAACTCTTATAGTATCGCCGATTGATGTTGATTCATGTTGATGTAAATAATCAATATCTAAAGAAGAAATTTCATAAGTAACGCTTGCTGTTTTGATTTTATCCAATTCATTTTCGCCCAATGCTTTCAAACGACTTTCGGTAATGTCATTATTTTGCGATTCTGGTTTGTACACGTCCCATATATAACGCTGTGGCAATCCGAATTGTTCTTGGGCTTGGTCGTCTGTTACGATAACTTCGGTTGTGTTTCCGTCGTTATCTTCGGGACCTACAACCATTAAAGCTGTTTTAATTTCAGTGAAATCTATTTGTCTTGATAGCCCTGTTAAGTCTTTACCAAAAACAATTTCTTTACCCTTAAACAATTTTTTAGGTTTCTTCAATACGGCGTAACGATGTTCAACTTTATTTGAACCTAGTTCGATATAGAAATCTAATTCCATATCATAAGTAGTTTCAAGCTGTAATGCTACATCGTAAGGGGCTTTGTGTTCCGTCCATGTTGTTGGTTTTAAGCCATTGTATTCTGTGTCGGGTGCTACTTCCCAACCTGTATCACGTAACGCCTCATAAAGCGCCTGTGAAGTTGTCATATTTTCAAGTTTGCCCGGTACAAATGGTTTAGCTGTGCCAATATCTTCAAGATATGATGCGTTACTTTCTATCTCGGTTAAACCGTCCATATCATCAGAAATACCAGTTATTATAAATTCTCTATATCGTCCGTTACTATCCTTAGTAATTACTCGGTTGCGTTCTCTGAATTTTTTAGCTCTACTTGAAAGTATAGTGAAATCAAACGTTTCTTTTTTATCTTTTTGTTGTCTGTCATGAGTTGCCTCAAATAAAGAACCGTCTTTTTCAGAAATGAAATCTATGATTTCGTCTTTGAAATTTAATAGATGAATCAATTAAACACCTCCAATCGTTTTATAAATATCTATCTCGCCAAAATATTGAAGTATCAAAAGTCTTTTCCGGTAGTATAACCAATTCGTTCGTACCACTTTCTATATTAAAGAAGTCACTTGCAAATGTTTTTTCTTGTAACATAGGTTCTTCGTTTACTACTACAATATTTTCTTGTGTATCTATTCTTATATCATCGCCTTTTTGGATTATCATATCTCTAGCGCCTTCGGGTTTCTCTAATAATTCTCTGTTATACGTTCCTAGAATATAAATGTTAGCAAAATCGGTATTTTGATACCTTGCCTCATAAAGTGTTGTGCTTGCTACTTTACGTTGGTAAAAATTACCGGAATCAGTAAAAGTCTTTTCATTAACTGCGATTGGTTCAAGTCTTTGTGGATATGGCGTTTCGTCATATTTCCAACTTTTAACAGTAAACTCATTACCTTTTCTAGTTAAAGCGATATATATAACAAAACTATCAAGCCCTTGTATATATGGGTCATTATCAAAGTCATATATTTTCACTTGTTCCCCACTTTGATTAAATAAAGTTACGATAATTGTTCCTGTTCTTCTTGATTCACTTTTCTTAACATATCCGATTGATGCCAATAACCTATTATCTACATCATAGATAAATTGTGAAAATTTAGCTGTTCCCTTTTTCGTGTTATTAAGTAGAATTTTAGCTGTTACTCTAAAATCTTGAACACTTTTGGAGAATGATTTTTTAAGACCGCCACCGTTCCAACCGTCGTTTCCTAATGTGTCTACATTAAGATACAAACTATTATTTGATGATGAGCTTTGTAATTCTCCACCAGTGGTGCCACCTAAATAATTATCGTTAATACTGCCATTACCTAATTCAATCCAACCTCTCATATCTCGCATTTCAGACGTTAATACGGGTGGGCTGTAATTATCTAACGGTTTATCTACATCATCATCGCCAATCATAAAAAATTCGTCGCTATCGCCGTTATATCCTTTTGCAATCATAAAGTGACTGCTTGGTTCTAAGGCTCTTGCTTGTATCTCGATTGGTGTATCTTTATTACCGGCATTGTATAACGTTGCTTGGTCTGATATTGCCGTTTGTTTTGTTCTTGTACTAGCGTATTTATAAGGGTCAATACAAAGAAAGTTAATTGTAGCTTTACCAAAATTAACAAAATAATCTTTATCAATAGTGCCTTCTAATATCCCGTAATAAATTCTATCGGGTTCTCTATCGAATTGTATTGTCTTTGGTTCATCAGTTGTTAACCAGTCTGCCAAATCTTCGGCGACGTGTTCCAAACTTTCGCCTACTTCCAAACTATCAACTAACAACTTAACTTCGATATTTCTAACTTTATCTCTAACAGATGTTAGGACGGTACCAGACCGTCCGTTTACATCAGTGGTATTAATTTCTCTATCTTGTCCCCAACTTGTTTCATAGTCGGTATAATAACAGTAATCTTTTTCGATACCATTAAATGAGAAATTACTCATTAGCAACCTCCTTTCTATTTACGATTAAAGCGTTTGTTTCTTCTTTCGATGTTTTCAATTTCAGTTTTAACCGTATCTGCAACTTGTTTACCAACTTTCTTATTATCAAGATAAATTGGATTGTTACCGTTGTTACGTGTATTAACTTCGATTGTTTCGTTCGTTTCGTTGCTTTCTTCAATGAGTTGCATAATACGTTGTAAAGTTTCGCCTTCGGTACTGAAACCTAGCTTGTCGCCTGTTTCTTTCCAAATTGCTTGTGATTTAACTTTGTTTGCTGGGTCGTGACTGATTACACTTTCGGGGAAACCACCTTCGGCAAGCCATGCAATTTCCGGACTATTGATAATACCACCATCAGCGTAACCATGCCCATGACCGATTACATCAAGTAATGAAGAACCGTATCTTGAACTTGCATACCGCATACCGGCAATTAAATTATCCATACCGTTCATGATATTGTTATGACCCGGTAATTGGAAAGCATCAAAGGTACCCGGTTTTACTTGTACTAAACCTTTTGCGTTACCGTCGCTTAATCCATCGTTGCCACCAATAGCTTTAGCGTTGCCACCACTTTCGGTTTGTATCTGTCTTTGCCATGCACTTACATAATCTTTTGAAGTTGGTAAACCGGCTTTTTTCAATGCACCTTTAACGTCCCATTTACCGCCGGAACCACCAACATGTGATTTCAACCACGGTAACGGGTCTACTGGTTTACCGTCTTGACGGTGTTCATAATGAAGATGTGGTCCCGATGAACGCCCTGTGTCGCCCGACGTTCCTAGTAGGTCGCCGGCTTTAACTTGTTTGTTTCCATCAAATGCTAAATCGCTTAAATGTCCGTAAATGACTTCTAAGCCATTTCCATTTTTTATTGAAACATGATTACCAAAACCGCTACCATCTTGTGGTATAGCTTTAGCAAGACCACTGATTGTTGAGTAAACTTTTTCATAAACGTAATTTAAATCAATGCCCATATGTGGACTATTAAAAGGATATCCCGGCGCCCTTCCATTCGGACTGAATGGGAAATTTAAATTCTCCGGCGAAAAGTCTAAGAAACTACTATTGCCGGCTGTTGCTTGCGCAAACCAACCTTTGATTTTTTCAACTGCGCCATCTTTAAGTCGATTTAAACCACCTTTAGCAAAGTCGCCAACAATTCCGGAATAATCTCCGAAATCTACACCAAAACCTTCTAATGCTTTATCTAAAAGTTTACGGGGGCTATCAACCCAATCCATAACATCGCCGACACTATCTTTTAACCAGTCTGCGCCTTTACCTACTTTGTCTTTAGTCCAATTATAGCCTTGACCTAATTTATCGCCCGCCCAACTTAATGCGTTGCCGACTGTACCACCGTTTAAGTGTGGGTATGCGTCGCCACCTAGCTTGCTGTTGGTTGGACTTTGATTTAATAGTGCGTGTGTTTGTTTACCACTATATACTTTTGAGCCTTTAGGTAAATAAGTGTTGGTATCTCTATTTGGTGTAAATGATATTTTGCCATTTGGATATTTAATCATTTCATTACGATAACCACCCGGTCCATTACCTCTACCTTTGTCGCCAACTGTAGCAAATGTACCTTCTTTTAATGCACCGTCACTTGATGTTTTAACTTTTCTATTAACTTGTTGATTGTGTGTTGTACCAGTGCTTAAATGTGGTATCTCTTTATCAATACCTAATTTGTCGCCAACCCAATTAATACCGTCAATTAATTTATTTAATCCGTCCTTAATTGAACCGACCATATCATCTATGAAACCTTTGATTTTATCAATAATATTTGATAAACCATTTTTCATATTGTTAAACGTTGATTCTACTCGGTCCCATAAATCAGCTACCGTATTTACTACTGTATTTCTGATTGTGTCCCAAATATCCGAAAGGTAGTTAAACACGTTGTTAAAAATACGTTTTGATGTATTCCATAAATCAGTAAAGTAATTTGACACTTTATCATATAAATCTACAACAAAATCTACTACTGTATTTCTGATTTTTCGCCAAGTATCATATAAGAAGTTTTTAACAGATGTGAATATTGATTTGATAGAACCCCACAAGGAATTAAAAGCGCTTTTCACTTTTGACCAAATATAGCGTGCAAATGAAATCACTTTATCAGAAATGTAATTCCAAGTTGAAACTAACCAATTCTTAACAGTTGTAATGATTGATTTAACATTTCTCCACAACCAAGTGAAATATTGCTTAACTTTAGACCAAATATTACGGGCAAAACTAGATACCTTATTATAAATATAGTTCCACGTACTCACTAGCCAATTTTTAACAGATGTGAATATTGATTTGGCGCTGTTCCATAACCACGTGAAGTATTGTTTTACTTTCGTCCATATCCAACGTGCGAAAGTCGAAATCTTGTTGTAAATATAGTTCCACGTACTTACTAACCAGTTTTTAGCTGTCGTAAAAATTGACTTCGTGTTATTCCATAACCATGTAAAATATTGTTTTACTTTCGTCCAAATTAGCCTTGCATAATATGAAATTCGATTTGTAATTGTAGTCCAAATAAATATTAACCAGTTTTTGACTTTGGCAAAAATCACTTGGATATTAAACCAAATTTTATTGAACCAAAATTTCACTTGATTAAATATTTGTACTACTCTATCAATTATTTGTGTTTTAATTAAATTCCAAACCCAAATAAAGAAATCTTTAATACCATTAAAAATCATAGCGATTGTAGTTTTCCAAAATAGGAAATTCGCTTTAAGGTTTTGCCACCACAATTTTATAATAGTCATTACTAGATTTTTTGCCTTCGTCCATATTGAAACTAAGAAGTTTTTAACGGCTGTAAAAATAGTAACTGCCCAATATTTAATTGAGTTCCATATTCCTATTACCGCATTTCTAAACCCTTCGTTGGTTTTCCATAAATGAATGAATATACCAACAAGCGCTGTAATGATACCAATAATAATTGTTACGGGTCCGCCCATGAAACGTATTGCTAAACCTACTGCCTTCATAATTGGTGGTAGTATTTTCAATACCATTGCTAAACGTCTGATAATTGGGAATAAAATTCCAATACCAATACCAACTACTTTAATAATTCCGGATAAGGCTACCGCCGACGCTACAAATTTTGTTATTTGTGGGTGGGCTTTCATAAACTCGGCTATCATCTTACTTACTTTAACTGCAATGCTTAATACCTTGGCACCAATCGGCGATACTGCTTGTACAAATTGTACAAACACATCAACGATATTACCGATTAAATCGCCGACCATCGGGGCATTTTTTCTTATATACGCTAGGAAGTTTTGAAACGATTTATTTTGACTTAATTCAGCCGACCAATTTTTAAACTTATTAGTCATACTATCTAAGCCATTTAATACCCAACCTGTTTCACTGCTAAATGCTTTGAATAAATTGATTATGCCATTAAATACATTGCCAAATATACTACCTAAAATCGGTAGGTTTGTTTTTGTATAGTTGATAAAGTCTTTAATACCGTTTGCCGTTGATGTACTATTTGCCCAATCTTGGAAACTTTTAGCCATGTTTTGAAAGCCTTTTGATGCCCATGTAAACAATGGATTGAGTTTGTTAAATAAGGCTACTGCTCCGTCGCCGAAACTACCAATAGCATTTAATATATTCTTGAACACTTTCGGTCCAATCTTATTTAAGATACTAAACATTTTTTGGGCGTTCTCGCTGTTCTTAACCCAATCAAGCAACTTATTTGATGCTTTTGATGTAATACTCGCAATTTCATTTATAGCCGGTGTGAGTTGGTCTAAGGCAAAACTTGCTGTATTAATACCATTTGTCATGGTGTTAAATATCTGTGCTTGATTACCTTTAACTAAACTATCAAATTGTGTTTTAATACCGGCTATCGCATCTTGATATTTTTGTGTTTCTGCTGTTGCTTTTAACAACCCTTCATCAAGCATTGCTAATGCACGTTTTGACATGCCAACCATTGTCATTGCGCCGGCACCAGCTATACCAAATGCACCACCAAGACCAATAGCACCACCAACTACGGCTGTTAATGATGAACCAATAGCCATAACACTTGAAACAACGGCGCCCGCAATTGGAATGATTGAAGTTAAACTTGAAAGTACAAGCCCTTTAAACATTCCACTCGCTACTTCGCCAACGTTACGCAAGCTAGTACCGATTTTGTTTATAGTTTTAAATGTTTTTGATACATCGTTTCTTACGCCACCGAATGTACGTTTAACCGAACCACCAACACTATTGACAACCCTTGTCGTCCTACTGAATTTATCGTTCATAAATACAATATCTTTGTTGAGTGAAGTCATTTCATTTCGTATTGAGCTAAACGCAATTTTTGCCTTACCCGGTAGCTGTGAAAATGAAATACTTTTAATGTCTTTATTTAATTTCTGCGTCGTTTCGTATGATACGTAACCAAATTGTTTAAATTCCTTTTCGGCTTGATGCAATGTTGCGTTGATTTCGTGCATACTTTTTGAATATGCTTTGAAATCACTGTCGTTCATTTTCTTTTGCATATTATATAACGACAATTCAGTGCTATTTAATTTACTTTGTAAGTCTTTAAAACTATATCCAACTGTTTTGAAATCATCGCCTAAAGACTTACCAAAATTAATTTTGTCAATCTCTGTGAGTTGTGTATCTAACTTGCCAACATCTTTTGACAATGTGTTAAATGCTTTACTTGTCTTGTTAGTCATTTCAGATGTATCAACTTTAGATATTGACTTTTGCAAATTGGTAAAGGTCTTTTGCGATACACTACCAGTGTCTTCAAATTCTTTTTTAGCACCGTTTAATTCTGATTTAACATTACTTAAATCTACATCATCGCCCATTTCAGCCATTGATTTATCTACTTTAGAAACTGAATTATTCATCATATCAAAGCGTTTGTTAACGTTCTTTTCAGTAGACGTTGTTTTGTCGTCAAACTCTCGCATTTTACGTTCCATACGGTCTACGGCTCTTGTAAATTTCGTAACATCAGCATTAAACTTTACATTAACTTTATCCATTTCAGCCATTCACTTTTTCCCTCCTTTCTTACCACTTATCGTTAAACACCTATGAGTTTTCGATTCGTTTTAACTTTTCGATATCGTCCCACTCTAATTCATCGCTCGAACGTGCTTGATTACTACCTTTGTCATTTTGTTGACCGGGTTCAATGTTCTTCATGAATTTTTTGTTAGCTTTGTCTTGGTTCTTGTCTTGTGGGTTTGCGTGCATACGTGATAGGTGGTTAAGATACAAGCGTTGTTTTTCTCTGTCTGCCTCTTGTTCTAAGGTTTCAAAGTGAATTAATAAATAACCTAGTAAATCAACCGCCGGTGCGTCTATGACTTGTTCACGACCACCAACGATTGGACTAAGCGTATATACCAAACTATCTTCAATTGTTATTGTTTCTTGCTTGTTGTTTGTTTTGCTGTCTTGTTGAAGTTGAGTGCCTTTCCCACTTTATCCATAAGTGATTTAACACGTTTAACAATTTTTTCGATATCGTTCACTTCAACTACTGCCTCGATAATTTCAAAGAAAGTATCCATATCTTGGTGTTCTAAATAAGCGCTGTCGATACCACTTGCTACACTTGTTAGTTCAATTGTTCTTTCCGGTACTTTCTCGATTAGGAAACCTAATGCGTCTAAAACATCGAAAATATTAAAGTCCTCATTACGGATTAAATCTTCAATATCAAAACCTTCTGTGTATTGTCCGAATAGGTTTGTTACTGTAGCTTGAAACTCTTTGTTGTCTTGCAAGTCTTTTTGAATTGAGTTAATAACTTTTGCAATTGCGCCTAACTGTCCGGGTCTTACTGGTTTGATTTCGATTGCTTTTGATTGGTCTGTTTCGTGTAGATTGCCTTGTTTGTCTTGGTCGAATAATTTGATATTTACTTTAGTCATTTAAAATTCCTCCGATTATTGTTTGTTTTTGCTTAAAATATTGATTTTTTGAAAAATAAAAAAGGTAGCCAATTTGACTACCTTGTAACTCTTGAAACTATTATGAAACTGTAACCGTTACCGTTGCCGTCACGTTGCTACCGTCATTTGCTGTTGCTGTAATTGTCGCCTCGCCTGTTGCTACTGCTGTAACTACACCGGCACTATCTACAGTTGCGATTGATTCATCGCTTGATGTGTAAGTTAATGATTTATCAACTGCGCCCGACGGTTGTACAGTTGGTTGTAATGTTACGGTTTCACTAACTGCTAACGTTTGTGTCTCGCTATTAAATGCAATGCTAGAAACTAATGTGTTATCTGTGTTTGAAGTGTTGCCATTTAATAAGTCGTCCCATTTAGGTAAAATACCGTTAGGGTCAAAGTTACCTGTATAGAAATAATTACCTTTACGTTTTGGTGTTGCACCGTCACGTGGATAAGCCACCATTGCAATTTCTAATGAACCTTGTTCGTTTGCACTTGAAATTTCTAGTTCCCCATTAGACGCCGCCTTATAAATATTTATATCGTTTTCATGTGTACTGTGCGAACGTTTATGAATACGTACTGATTTACCACGTTTGCGGTTTGATGCGCCTAATGGTGCGTCTGCTACACCTGTAACTTTTCCATCTTGTTCAACTGTTTCTGTACCTGCAAGCGCAAGTTTCAACATCTCGATTGTTTGTTGGGCTGCGACAATGTTAACTGTTACGTTATACCCTGTTGAGCGTTGGTCCCATGGACTGTTACCATGGTCGGCAATTGTGATATCTTCCATTTCTGGTTCAAATGATACCGAACCACCTTCGGCTTGGAAGTATGATTTTGCGTCGCCGTCTACACCGTCGAATTTAATAATTTCGTCGCCTTCCCCAATGATAATATCCGATAATCCGAAAATAATTTCATCTTCACCGTTACGTGTAGATTGTGCAAAGTGTTGTAAGTTTAATTTGATATGGTCGCTTTTATCAGCGAACGGAAATATTTTTTGTTGTGTCATTCCTTTTTCCTCCTTGATTGCATTAAAAAAGCGAACGCTATTTTTTGCGCTCGCTTGCTTTCTTGATTTGTGTTTCGAAATTCAAACTATATGACATAATGTTATCTTCATCTACACCCAACCTAGCCGGTAGGTGCAACCCGTCTATTGAATACACATTGTAATCAACTTCACATGTCTTATAACTAACTGTCATAGTATCGTTTCTATGTTGGTGTAATAACTCGTAAACTTTGATTGCTACATCGTTCGCTTTAGAAAAATCAGACGACTTAACAATTATTTGATAACGTGGTCTTATCAATTGCCCTTCATACATACTCGGCGGTTCTCCGGGGTCGCTATAAACAACGATTGTATCGTCGTTACGTGTAGTGAAATTCATAGAAATTAACATATCTGTTTGTATGTTCGATTTTAAAAAATTCATTATCGCTTGTTCTATCATGTTTAACCTCCATAAGTTTCAGTAACGACGTTAGCCAATTGACTGCGCCATCTACTTTGATTAAGTAGTTTTGCATTGGTTAAGAATTTTCTTCCCGGTTCAAAACTACCTACATTAGGTTTGGCACGTGTTAATTCGCCCCGTCCGTTAATATAATAATCGGTATAGGTAACGCCTCTAGCGTATTTATTGTACATACCTTTTCTTGAAGGTTCTTCGTGTCTACGCAAAGCATAAACTAACGGGGAACCAACAGATAAAGACAATTGACCGTTTGCATATTTTGCACCGGTACTTTGAATTGATTGTTCTAACTGCCCCGTATCTCGTGGTGCTAATGCTTTCGCATCTGCCTCCACTTGGTAGCCTACTTTATTCGCCTTTTTAATCATATTGGTAACTAATTTTTTATCAGACGTTTTCATTTTGGCAATAAAATTTTCGGTATCTTGGTTATTGATACCAAAATGTTTATTTGCCATTGATAATCAACGTTCTAAAGGTAGTACGACTAGCCGATAAATTAGTAGTTTCCGTATAACTTTTAACGGTACCTGTCTTAACTGTTCCACGTCTTGTCGTGTATTCAACTTCAATACCTGTATCTACGGGTACATCGTGCATTACGTCTACTTCGTCTACTGCATCATCATATACAAAAGTTTTATTCCTTTGTAATTCAGCGTGTTCATTCACACGACATTTGAATGTTGATGTATCAGTTAACGGCTGTCCGTAATCGTCGTAACTTTCATTACCGTTTTCATCAAGTATTGGTACCGACATTGTTATGCTTTGTCGCATTGGTGGAATCATATTAACCTACCTACTCTCATCGTTGTTTTCGGTGTACCGTTTTTCTCGTGTTCCTTTTCAATAATAGAAACAACATTAGGGCTTAATATTTCGTCTTGTTCTAATACGGCTTTCACATCTTTAACAGTATAATCAGTGATTCCCTGTCTTTTCAACATCGCTATGCCTTCATACTCTGATTCAACATTGTATAAAGTTTGTAGGGCTACCATACGCTTTGATAAATCTACATTAGGATAGTTTGTTAGGAAATCTTTTATTTGTTCCTGTGCGCTAAATATATGCTTTGTAAGTGCGTCATGTGTTAACTCGTCGAAATAATCCGGTGTAGGTAGTTTTGACAAATAATCTTTAACTTCTTGTTCGTTTACTTCCATACCTCACACCTCATTTCTCTAATTCTTCTAATGCTTTAACGTAATCTGATTTTTTAGCTTTACGACCAACTTCGATATTATTATCTTTTACTAGTTGCTGTAGCTCTTTAACTGTCATTGATTCATAGTCAACACCATTTGTATTGTTTGATTCTTTGTTGTCTATTTCTTCGATAACTTCGACCAAATGATTAAGGCGACTATATTCATCATCGTTTAGATAAATATAACCGCCTGTGCTAACTAATGATTTATGATGTGATATTGAGCCTTGTATAACTCTACATTTCTTCATCATAAAACACCTCTAATTAATTATGCTGTTGTTCCGTCGTCTACTGTGCCGTCGCCTGTACTTCCACCGTCTGTAGGTTGTTCGCTACCTGTTGGTGCTACATCTAAGTAAACTGTACCGTTAACGTTTTTAGTAACTGGCATAACAACTTGTCCGACAATTGTTTTTTCTGTTACTGGGTCTTTATCAATAACAGTGATAACAAATTTACCTTTTTCGAAATTGTTTTCAACACTTGGTCCACTCATAGTAGAACCTAATACAGATGAACGTAATACTACTTTATCGTCTGCTAAATGTTCATGTGTTTCAATCTCGCCAAGTTCGTTTTCAATCGCTGTTTCTGTATCATCAATAACGATTTGTGGTAACTTAACAGAATTTAACAATGCTGTAACGTCATCATCTTTAACGATGCGTGGACTGTTAGTGTCGTTAAACAATTCTGTTTTGATTTGTCCGGAACCAACTAACTTGTTATAAGTAGTTGAGTTCATGTTAATAACTTCCGGTTTCTTACGACCATTAGTTTTTTGGAATTGCTTAACGGCGTTTTGCAAGTCTGTAATTGGTGCGCCTTGTTCCGTTCCCCATTCGTTCGCTACTGTAATGTTGTTTTCTTTCGGACGGTCTAAGTCGAAAGTTAAACGTGTTTGCGTCATTGGGTCTGCATAATCTACACGACCGTTGTAAGCCATTTGAGAACGGATATACTCTACTGTGTCATCAACTGAAACCGATAACTCGTTCGTGTCGATTAAAACACCATCAACGATTTTTTGACGTTCTGAATCATTACGTGGGTTTCTGTAGTGATACATTTCAATTTCATCTAAGAAATTAGCGTTTTGAATTTTAGTAAGGCTTGCAATTGCTTGTTTGCCTTGTCCTTTGTTTCTAATTGGTGCGCCTGCTTTAAAGCCTGTAATTGATGCCGACGCATTAATTTGTTGTTCTACAATGTTGTAAACATTTTCGATTTCTTCTACTTCTTCAACCGGGTATGCGCTCGCTAAAGGGTACTGATTCGGCGTATCTTCCGAACGTAATTTATCAGCCTCTTTAACAAACGATTTTAAACTCGCTTGTTGTAAGCGTTTATCTTCTAATACCATTAATAATCCTCCTTATGATGTGATTAAATATCAAATCTGATATAACCTTGTGTCGCTTTCTTAAAGTTATCTGTAACACCTTTACAACGTGCCTCAATAACCGATGCGTTACGTACTGCACTAACAATTTCATTTTCATTAGGCTCTACTGTTACATCGTTCGCTGTTAATACTGCACCTTTCATTGATGCCGGTGTACTTCCTGTTACAAGTTCAAATAAACCTGTTTCTTCATTACGGAAAATAGCCGTACCAATTGGCACTTCTGTTACTTCTGTGAATGTTGAACCATCTAAAGTAGTATTACCTACTGTATATTCAACGTTCTTGCCATCACGTAAAAACTCAACTGATTTACCAAATGTTTTGTATGTTTTTGGTTTTAAATTCATTGGTTATTCCTCCTTACCTAATAATCTTTGTGCATTATTTTTCCCGATTGCCTCATCACTGTTATCAAAACCGTTATTGCCTTTTTTAGCACCCGGATTATAACCACTCGTTTGTGATTGGGCTTGTTGCTGTTGTTGTGAGCCTTGAGCTGGGTCATCAGAATTTGTTGAATCTAGGAATAAGTAAGAATCTGATTCACGTAACTTTTCCAATTGGTCTTGTAATCCTATAACCTCGTTATCTTCATCATTGAATTTAAGGTTTTCTGATTCAAGTAAAGACCTAACCGCCTTAACGTTACGTGCGCCCGAATCACGTAATTTATTTTCTAAACTGTGATTAAAGTTAAGGTCTTTAACTTCTTGTTTGCGCTGTTCTTCTTTATCTTGATTCGCTTGTCGTAAGTCACTAATTGTTTGTTGCAAATCATCGCCGTTTTTAGCTTTCTCTTGTAAGTCTTTTAACTCATTGTCTTTTTGCTCGTTATCTTCTTTGTAAGAATCAACGGTATTTTGCAACTCGTTAAGTTTCGTATCTTTTTGACTTACCTTGTCTTTAAAACCCTGTATTTCTTGACCATGTAGTGACATCACTTTTTCCAATGATTCATCATCAATTCCGATGTTTCTTAAATCTTCTCTTGTAAAACTCATTTACAATTCCTCCTTACGTTTTTTTCTACGGTGTTCGACACCGATAGGATTAAGCGTTGTATCGTAACGCCTACGAATCATGTATAAAGGGAACAAAAAAGGCACACACCTTTTATTGATGTGTACCTTCAAAATTTATGTTCGCCAAATACATGAGGGATATATAATGACCACAACTTTCGTTGCAAGTTATATTGTACCGGATTACGTTACTTTATAGCAAACTATGTTATATACGTCACTTGTGCCACTGTATTTAATTCATGTACGGCTTATAATCTTCTATATTTTTATCGTGTTCCTTCGCTATATCCTTGTCGGCATCATCTACGTATTTATACAACTCATTAGGCATCAACATAAATATATGTTCTAACGGGTCATCGTCTGCATACGCCTCGATTACATCATCAAAACTTTGTTCGTTTTCAAACGATTGCGCTATGTTATAACGTTCAATTGCTAACGCTAGTATTTTGTCTAGCCAAAACATTTGTGTTTCTCTAGTCATTTACAACACTCACTTTCCCACGATTTAATAATACATAATATTGTTGTCCTTCAATATACAACACATCATAGCCTAACATAATAGCTAAATTTGAAGAATTGCGTGTAATACCTTTTAATAAATCTTTTGTATTTGTATCTAAATCAGATAACTTAATATCCATTTCCCATTCCTTTTTAATCTTATTCAAATCTTTTTTACTTATTACGTTAGCATCATCATTAACTTTCATGTTCATTATATTGTTTGCGTTGTCTTTGGCATAACGTGATAAGACAAGTTCTTTATTTTCTTCGGTCATTACTGCCGTATAAGTACCATGCCCAAATATGCCACGACCTATATAATGTTTGCCTGTCTTGTATTGTTCTATTAACTCACTTGCCGGTGTATCGCCAAAATCATTAAGCCCTCGCATTAATTTATTACCTTCGTCTAACTTATCAAATTCATCTTGTGTAATTAACTGTGGTAATTCATTATATCCAAACATTTCAGAAATAACTTCCTGTGATTTTCTATTGAATGGTATTTCGCTTTCTTTATCAAAATCATCAAGTTCAAATTTAAATTCATTTTTTGGTGCATCTGCAAATTTAGTTCCTAATGTATTATCAATTGTTTCTAATAAACTTGGTGCTAAATCTATTAATTCATCTAACGTTTCAATAGGTTCTACTAAATCATTATCCTGTGTTTCGTTTTCAGTATCGTTTTTTGCTTGTTTATCTTCAACTTGATTATTTGTATCAGATATATTGTTTTTGTCTGTGTTTTCTTCCTGTGTGCTTTGTGGTTTATCTGATACTTTGTTAGGGTCATAGACTTTTTTCATCTGTGCGACCCATTCATTATATTTAGGTTTGTCATTCGTTTTAACTTGCAAATACTCTTTAAACGTTTGCGGTCCTTCATTGCCTAATCGGTTACGCATCTTGTTGTATGAAAGGTTATTGCGTCTTGCTTTAGCCTTTGCCTTTTGGTCTGTGTTGTATCGTTCCTTTTCTGCCTGTGTTCGATTGTCTGTAGATTCATCAAATGATTTCGAATGTTCCAAATCTCGTTTAATTTCATCATCGCTTTTAAAGTGTATGATATACGGTCTAAAGTTACATTGACAATTAGGGTGTTTAGGAAACGTTGTATATAAATTAATGTAAGGGAATTGGTCGCCACGTTCAGTAGCAAACACATGCCCTCTATATCTAACACATTCCCCGCATGTAGGAATATTACCCGTAACATACACATGTTTTATATCATCTTCGGCGTATCTATTTAAATGACTATGATTATATGCCGTTTGTGTTTTTGTTCTTACTACTGTTTCGGCGTAAAAGTCCAATGGCAAATGTTTGCCGTCTACTGTAACGAAAGAAGTCATACCCTGTTCTCCAAACTTTTTAGCAACTCTTTGTGACATCTGCTTATTAGTCATGCCAACCATTAAACCTTTTGCTATTTCTTCTTGTACATCTTTTACTGCAACGTCCACATTCTTTATTGAATATTTTTTAGCTGTCCTAAATGCACTTGCTAAGTCTTGCATAGTATCAGTGACGATTGATGTTATAGCGTCTGTATGAACAAACTCTTGGGCAATTGCATTTTGCACATTAAATGCGCCGTTACTTGTAATTAATCCTACATCAATTAATTGTTGTTGTGCGTTAGATAAACCATTTGCGTATTGCTCGTATATCGTTTGTGGCACTTCTTGTTGTACACTTGACCCTATGTTATCAAATAACTTTTCTATAGCCATATACATACGTTGTGTGTCCTTATCGCTTTCGATGTTTACGCCACTAACTAATTCTTTAACTTGATTCTGTAAAAACTGTGATAACTTCTTAATTTGTTCTGGTGTCAATGCCATTTATAACACCTACTCATTCAATGTTGGTGCATTTGTATTTTGTTCAATAGGGTTTCCCATTTCATCAAGTGGGTTGCCGTTGTCATCACGATTGTTCATAAAGTTTTGTAGTGATTGATTGCCTAAGTCCATACTCATGCTATCGCTTTGTGTCTGATTGCTTTGTATACGTTCAATTTCTTCTTGTACCCATTCTTCCGACTTTTCCGGATTAATGCGTCTTATTGTTTCTTCTAACGATTGAACACCGGCGTTATATTTAGAAATGTTTTCAGTGCTTACTTCTTCTTGTGGTTTCGGCAACATGTCTTTAACAATGATATTGGGTCTTTCGATAATGATTTCGTTGTCTTTATCATTCGCAAACCATAAAGCCGATTCAAAGGCATTTTGTAAAAACTCTACGTATTCATCACGTATCTTTTCAGATTTGATTACAGATAACATTAAGTCATAGAATTTAGCTATGCCGGATTGAGTACCACTACTTGATTCTTTTACTAACTCAATAGCACTTTCCGACGTTTGCGTTTCTGCTAACATCATACGGACGATATCTTTTACATACGACATATCGCCAATTTTACTTGTGTCGATTTGGTGTATCTCCATTGATTTACCGTTTTCGTCTATTTCTGTAACTTCTAAGTCCCTGTGGTCTATCTTGTTTTCATCTTTATATTTATCTTGCGCAATGATTTTAAGCTGTTCCATTGTTCCTTTTGGTATAGATATTCTAGGCTTGCCGTTACGTTCAAATGTTTGCGCTGTACGTGTTACCGTCCAATTGATTTCTTCTTGCTTACCAGATATACCACGTAAAGCCGAATTACCTAGTTTGTTAGTAAATGTTGAGTCGTTTGCTAGATAACTTACGAACGTACGTTGACGCCCTTTAAATACTTTGTGTGTGTCTGCTAAATCAATTTGTAGTTTCTCTTGGATTATTTCCGGTTCTTCCACTAATACAAGATTGTTTTCATCGTTAGATTTATATAATCTATCTAGTGTTTCAATAGCATCTTCGCTTTCCCTTTCAGTGTATACGTGTACAAACCTAACGCCTCGTTCTTCTTCTTGCTGTGTTGGTTCCAACTCATATACTAAATCAATGCCTTGCCCGTCATCGTGTGGATAATAAACATTACGTTCTTTAATATCAATTGCTATTTTACCGTTCTTAATCATTGGTACGGCTACGATTCCACCGTCAATTTGTAATTGGTTTAGATTCATAGTGTGATTGATATTACTATTCTTTTTAATTTGGTCTATAACTTCCTGTTGCTTGTCTGTTGTTTGACCGTTAAAGTCGTTTGTTTCTGTTTGCTCTATAAATTCTTCTTGTTGTTGTCCTTGTGTGCTTACTGTAGTTTGTTGTATGTTGTTTAACATATCTTCTTGGGCTAAACTATCGCTTGGATAATTGGTCTTAATTCCGTTAAGTGTGCGTGCTACAAGCATACTAGGTAAGTCAACTATCACACGACTAATATTAATCATTAGGTAAGGCGTGCGAACGTTCTTCGATGCTACTTCATTTTGTGTGCTGTACACGTCGATAATCTCGCCTTGTTCGATTAGGTTAATTGCACGTGGGAACAACTCGTGGTGTCTGCCTTCGTATAATCCCCTGTAGTAATACATATCGTCATGTACTTGCTTAATGACTTCTTTATCAAATTTAACCCATGTGTTATCTTGATTTCTAAATTGCATTGTGTACCTCCTTAATTCTATTTAGGTTATCTATTAACCTAATACGTTACATATTACCATGCGTTACCTGTTATCACATTAGCCGTTGGTTTAGATGCAAAGTAGTTTAACGCTTGTGTCATAGCATCTACGGTATCGTCATGTACTGCGTTATCAAACATTGTTAGTTCATCAATGAAATCATCAACACTAGGAACCTTCTTACCAACAAATACATTACCCGCCTCAAAGAACGGCGTTACTGCGTATGCTCTCGCTACCTTACTTTCTTTAGGTGTAATAGGTATAATGCCACTAATCTTTTGCTTTAATGTTGTAATGATAGCCGGTCCATTTGCTTTATCCTCAATCAATATCTTTCTACATTTAGGATATTTATTCTTCATGCTTTCTACTGCTCTAACGCTTTGTGTGAAGTCCATTTTTGCACGTATTTGGTCGATTAAATAAAAGTCTGCACCTTTCTTAATCCACACTTGCCCGACTGCATAGTCGCTTGATTCACTATCTTTAAAGGTAAAGTCCCAACTTACTAACATATCATCATGTTGTGGTGGCACTCTATCATAGTATTGTACCCATTCACGTTTAAATATGGTACCTTGTGCCGGCGACGGTCTTTGTTGATATAATGATGCCCATGTTCTCGAACCTACCTCACGTTTTTTAAGGTCTGCCCATTCTTCATCAAAGCCCAATTCTCTACATAACGGTTCGCCTTCATCACGATTTAATAAATCGTCGTCATCTTCTGCAATTGCCGGCAATCTTAACCTGTTCCAATCATAAGGCGATTGTTCTAATAAACGCCCTATAAAATCGTCTTGATGCCAACGGGTCATGATAACTATGACACTTGCGCCGTCGTGTAAACGTGTAGATAATGTGCTTTCCCATTCGTCCCAAATGTTCTCACGTATTGTTTTACTTTGTGCCTCTTTTGAGTTCTTAATAGGGTCATCAATTATCATTAAGTCGGCACCTTGTCCGGTAATACTACCGCCAATACCTGTTGCAATCATGCCACCGTTGTAATCTGCTAAACCCCAATCGGTTGTACTGTTGTTATCAGCCGATAAGCCAAGATTAAATAAATCACTCGAAAATTCTTCAAACTTGTTACGGTTTAATCTACCGAATTTACGGGCTAAGCCTTCGGAATAAGCCGATGTAATAACTCGTTTACTTGGGTTGCGCATTAAGAAGTACGACGGAAACGTTTCGGTAACTGTCATTGACTTACCATGACGTGGTGGCATTTCAATCATTAAGTGCATTTGCTCGCCGTCTGCAATACGTTGTAAATACTCACATATCAAATCAGTGTGTGCGTAATGTTCAAAGTTTCCATGGTGCACCGATTTAACATAACTGCGATAACTACGCCTTGCGCTTTCACGTCTTGCCTCTTGTATAATTAACTTCTTTTGTTCTGCTGTCATCGTCATTCTTCATCACTCATATTCGCTAATTTTTCTATATCTTTATCGCTTAATCCCGATAAATCAACTTTCTGTTCTATGCCACCGGCGTGTTCAATATTTTGTTTCTCTCGCCATACTTCTTGCTTACGGTTTTTAAGCCAAAATATTTGTGCTGTTGTATTAGGCTTTGCGTATTTCTCTACATCTACTACTTCGCCTGTATCTGTTAATTGTTGTTCTGTATATTTAAAGCCTATTGCGTTTTTAAACAAAGCGTTCTCTACTTGCCTATCAGCACTATCACGATTTACCTTTAGGGCGTTAAGAAAGTTAGTATCTCTTTCTTGCCATTTGTATAATGTAGGCTTTGTAATACCGATGTTATGGGCTATCTGTTCCATTGTTAGTCCGTCCCTCGCCCAACCTTGTACACGTATTAAATTATCTTCTTTCAACCAATCCTCTAACCTTATACGTTTTGCCACTTTCACACCTCCTTAATTAAAATATGGTAAAAAAATAAACGCCACTTAATTAAAAGTGACGTTTTAAACAAAATAAACAAAAGAAAAAGATAAACAGATGAACAAAAAACACTAGAACACCATTTATTGATGTTCTGTTTTGATTTTACCACCCGTTTAAAATAACGACTACGAATGTCATTCACTGTAATAAACGTCACTTATTGTTAAGCAATATCATGCTTTTGTTTATACTGCTTATATTCTTCGTCAGATTTGCACATAACTTGCGCCATCTCGTTAATAATGTTTTGTACCCTAGTTCGTTTAACTCTTAATGTATCTGCAATGTATTGGCACGTATGCCCTTGTATTCGTAAAGCAAATACAATAATATGTTGGTCTTTGTGTAGCTTGTATGCGTTATTATCTATAAATGCTATTTTCTGTTCTAAATTACGAATAACATTATTGCTTTTCATTAGTTGCTTTGCTTTTCTAAATGTTGGGTCGCTAACACCATTACCTTTTGGCATCATTGCATCAGTTCCATATGCCATTGCACTTGCGCCCGGTTCCATGCTGTCGTTATATTCTTCAACTAAACAATGTAATGTATGAACATCATCGTTGTATGTTTTAAGCATATTAATAACTTGCTTTGGTTCGTATATCAATATAGCACCCACTTTTCATTTGTTATGTGATATTTAAGTAATCGTAATAAATACCGTTTTTGCTTTTAATTTGCGTCTTGTTTTCTCTAAACCAATCTAACGGAATTGATTTCCGTTCCATGTTTTCTTTTAAATACTCGTACTCGCTTATTGTTAGCTTGTACAGTTCGTTTTCTTTAGTAAATAGTATTAATATAAACGCTAAGCCTTTTTGCTTATGTGCGTTCTTTAAATAGCTTTCTTGATGTTCTTGCAATCTACTAAAATCAAATCTAGGTGTATTACATTGTTTAGCATCGAATGAAACAAATTGACCTAGTGAAACACCTGTAAAATCAACTGTACTTTTCTTTGTATATCGAAATGTATTTTTTCTAGTGTTACCACTCATTGGCGTTGGTATTTTGTCTATCAATGCTAAACCACGTTCTAAATATTGGTTGTTGGACTTCTCTATTACTTTTTCTAAAAAAGCCCCTCTATTCTTGTATATTGTATTAGTCATTTATAATTACTTCTTTTCTTTTTAATAAGTCGGTCAAATTATGAAACGACGGTGTACCAACATGTATTGGCATGATGTTTAAATTCTTAATTTCCCAACCGCCTATAATCTCGTCATTCTCGTTAATCATTACCAAACTAGGTTCGCCCGGTATTGAGTACATAAAATATCTATCGTTTGATTCCTCACTTATGTGTTCATCTTGAAAGTTTAAATTTTCATGGTTGATGTGCATTGTAACGCCTCCAAAATCAATGTATCTCAATCCGTTACTTAACTTTAAATAAATAACTTTCCGGTCTTTCGTAAGCATCTTTAACGTGTGCTTTGGGTTTGTAATCCATATAACCTTTAGTAAATTGATATATAGTTTTTGAACATTCCCAAATAGATATTACTAGAAATCCACTTATTAATTTTAATACAATTTTCTTCATGCTATCCCTCTTTCCTAAAATAACGTAATACGTTACTACTGTCATTATTATATCATTTGTAGCCTTACAATTCATGTTAGATAAATAAAAAACCATTGAAATTAATCAATGGTTAAAAAGTTCGTACTTAATAAATAAAGGAGTTTGTAACATAGCTTTAAATTACGTCTGCAATTAAAAGTAAAACAAAAACTGTAAAAATATAAGGAAACAAATATATGGAAAAACTAAAAAAATAAGAAAGGTATAGATGAAATAATCTATAAATATATA
This sequence comes from Staphylococcus equorum, assembly GCF_001747895.1. Lineage (GTDB taxonomy): Bacteria > Bacillota > Bacilli > Staphylococcales > Staphylococcaceae > Staphylococcus > Staphylococcus equorum_A. The sequence goes on from NZ_LNNB01000009.1 coordinate 465,842, forward strand.
TTATAACGTATTACGTTATTTATCAACTCAAATGCAATAAAAAAACAACGCCTTTTATTGACGTTGTTTAGTAACACATAATATAGTATTGCGTTGATTTATACATAAACCGTTTTACATATTGGTATTAATGTAAGTAAAAAGTACAAGGAATAATATAAGCGTATATTTAATATAACGTATTACGTTATTAGTTACAAATAAAAAACAACGGTCTGTTTATATGCAAACCGTTGCTAACCTGCTAAGTGGGAATATTAAATTTGAAAAAATATAAAAGTTAGGTTTGAGCGACCTATTTACTATAATAACTTATTCCGTTACTTAAGTCTAATAAAAAATACTTGTTAGAACACAGTTGTGTCAATTAACAAATACACTGTGACGACCATATAAATAATTAAAGTAACTACAAATAAAAATATTCCAAACGCTATTTCTTTGTTGTCTTCATGTTCAATGCCCTTTTGTGCTGTAATAACACTATTAACCAATGGATATACAAGCAACACATAAGCTGTAATATAAAGAATGATTGTTAACACCTACTTGTTATACTATTTTAAATTGAATAGCCTCTATATCCTTCTCATATAGCATGTGTGCTTTTTTAGTTTTATCGACAACAAACATTCTTGATATTTGATAACCTTCGGCGTGTATATCTTCAACGCAATCAAATATACAATCCTCAATGATTTCATTTTTTGTTAAAACTGTTATGACTTCGCCCCTACGTATTTTATCAGTAATTAATTTTAAATTCATAATACCATATCCCATAACCAATATACACCGGCACCCAATACAGATACTACAAATAATGCTAGTGCAATCATTACGATTACCACAATAATGTTTATTACCTTATTTTCTATATCACTAAGATTATTTTTCAATTTATCCCTACTTTCTTGAAAATCAATTTTGAAACAGAATGTTTTTATAGTATAATTAATTTATACAAATAATAAATGAAAGGAAGTGAAACAACAAAATGGAAATATGGGCTTTTATAATTTCAATAGGTGCCTTTTTAGTATCTGCTTTTACATTCATAAGAACGTGGTACGTTAATAAATTTAAAATTGATGTAAAACTAATAAATACTTACGAAACACCGCATCAAGGTTTTTATGCAAAACTACAAATAGAAAACAAATCAGCAAGCCAAGTATCAGTAACCGGATTAAGTATTGATGGTATTCAATACAATTCGTCGGGTAAACTAGCTGTACAAGGTTCAGAAATAAACCCACCGATTTATAACCAAGTAATACCGGTAGATATTGGTGGATATAATGCCAAAAAGTTTTATGTGCATTTTAGAACCAACAAACGTTTGTACAATTTCGACGATGTAGTTAATTTAATTGTTTATACATCACGGGGAAGTCATGAAATTAAAGTGAATATCAAAGACGTTGAAAAACCTTTGGATAAAATATGGGACTAGACTTTTTGTCTAGTCTTTTTTATTTGCTCGATATTTTAAGTTTATCTTTACTCTCTATATATTGATATTCGATTTAACTTTATCTATAGTTAAAGTTAAATATAAATATAATTAGACTAGGGGTCGTTAATTTGAACATATCCAATATTCCACCAACATTTTTTAGTTCTGAAGATAATAGAAAACGTATAGAAATAATTAGCAATATAAACACCGAACGTTTGCTTGAAAATGTAAAAAAAGCCACTACTATCGACACTGATAAAATGATTCAAAATTTTAAAATTGCTACTACTATCGACACTGATAAATTAGTAGAATCTGTTAAATTAGCACCTAAAATAAATGAAATTATAAGTAGAAATGATATTCAAGCAATTTCAAATAAATTCTTTCAACAATATAACTTTTCAGAGACAATACAAAATTCTGTAATCCGTAATGTATCAAATTCAAAAATTAGATTAGATACATCAAACGGGACTTATAAAATAAAACCAATGAGTATACCTAATAAAGAAGTGATTAAAGATTACACACCAATTCTCGACTATGCTATAAAATGGAATGAAAGAACGGCGTTCGGTATTGAAGGTGGTTATAGTTTATATTCACTTATAGGTGATATGCCAACCGAATTTTTCATTTTTATAGGCTTTTTACACCTTTTAATTGCACTTGTACTTGTAAATGCTAAACATAATCAAAAGATTAAACTTGAACAAAATGAAAAGGAATAGTTATCTATTCCTTTATTTTCTGTCTAACACATTAACAATATCCCTTACTTGCTTTTGTTGTTCCTTTGTCATAATTTGCATTTTTCCAATTACTTCGAACATGTCATCACTAATATTCATTTTAAACTTATCATCGACGTTCTCGTGTCGCTTTCTTCCGACTAAATAATCTATTGATACATCAAAGTAATCAGCCAAAACACTCACTTTATCTACACTAGGTGAGCTTTTTTTCAATTTACCTAGTTGTCCGTTTGATAATCCTACTTCTCTTTCCAGTTGTGAAAGACTAATCCCGTTCATTCTACAAAGTTTTTTTACAATTTCAAATTTAACATTTTCTACTTTTTACAATCCCTCTTTTACTCTTAATCTAATTATCCATTATAAGAAACATCATACCGCCAATATAAAGCAACCATACACAAACTAATGCAATTGTGAAAATTACTACTACTTTTGTATAACCTCGCTTATATGATTCTTTAAGGTCTTTTACAAACCCAATCGTTTGGTGTAACAAGAAAGCAAACGCTATAGCGCCTACAACGTAAATCAAAACGTTTAACATGTTTACCCCCTTTTTTTTATTCTTTTTGAAACTTCATTCAGCTTATCTGCATAATATTTTATATTATTTCCAAATTGTTGCATATCCAATTTAGCTTTTAATTCTACTGAATTTTCAGCCTCGACAATCATATAACTTTCATTCTCTTTTACTTTCTTCGCATCTGCAAATACTTCGCCTGTATCGTGTTCTGTTTTTTTAACTAAATATTCCATTGTGTGACCTCCTTTAATGATTGCTTTGATATATACAGTTTAATCATAGGTCTTATGGTTTCTTTTATAAGTGCTTTCATATTATCATCTAAAACAACTTTTTTATTGATACCTTCTATTTCTAAATCAAATGTAGCATCATTTGAAATTGAGCTTAATATATAATTTAAATCATTCTTTTCAGTGTTCTCATTCAATAATTTATACTTGCTTTGCTCAAAATATTTTTCTTTCTTTAATATTTCCATTTTATCTTTTTCAGTATAACCTTCTATGCGTTCTAACAACTCATTCATAGTTTCAAATTTATCATAACCATATTTAGTAAATGCGTCTGCAATACGAACAACAATATCTGCTTTTGGGGAATTTTGTTTTCCTTTTTCAATATTATATAAATATGTTCTACTCATTGAAGCATCAACAGACAACTGTCTATTACTTATGTTTACCTTTTTTCTCTTTGTTTTAATAATTTCGCCTAGATTTTCAGTATTCATATAATCCCCCTAATCAAACCAATTCGTATGTTTTGTGGAATATATCCGGCTTGCATGGATAAACTTCGCCGTTAATACCTTTAATGATATAATCGCCTGCATTAACTAACATGTCACCTTCTAGTGTATTTACATACAAATGCTTTTGTAATGTATCATTTTCAAAAACTAATTCGATTTGGTCGTTAGACCAATCGTATAAATCGACAATGTTTGTACTGTTTGTGTACTCTACAAACTCAATTTCTATCGGTTTTTTTCTCGCTTTGTTAATCATTTTTAGACTCCTTTAATAACTCGTCTGCCTTACTTTTAACTTGCTGTCTTTCAATTTCTGCTACATTGCCATGTGATTCAGTTTCTAGCTTTAAAGATTGTACAAAGTGCATATTAACCAACCATTTAATAAATGCGTCTTTGTCTTGTATTTCGTCTAATTGTCTTTTTATAACACCTGTCATTTACCTAGCACCTCTTTTAATTTTTCGTATATATCTTTAGATTCCTGTTGACCCGAAACCGTTTTGCCCTCTTGCTGTTTCATTGCTAAATTCATCTACTTTCTGTAATTCCGGCGTCCATATCGGAACGATAACCAATTGAGCTAACTTGTCGCCTTTATTGATTTGGTACTTTTTGCCATTAACTATTTCGAACGGGTTACCATTGTCTATTTTTCGACCCTTTATATCGTATAACAACGGTTCTTTGCCTCGGTCTAACTCCTCGTTGTTTTGTATTGTATGCCAATCCAAACGCTGTTCATCGTTCTTAATATTAATCTTCATATGACCTTGAAAACCGGCGTCAATCTTACCTGTTTCTATTACAAGGTTTGAATCACTGCTTACCCCACTGCGACTTGTAAGTAATCCTACATAGCCTTTAGGAATGTTAACGGCTACGTCTGTTTTAATCTTTGTTTTGTCTTGTGGTTCTAATATCTTTGTTTCTGATGCGTATATATCGTAACCGGCGTCTGTATCATGGTGTCTTTCTGGCATTGTTGCCTTATCACTTAATAATTTGATTTCTAATGTATTGTTCATTGGTTCGCCCTCACATTCATTTTTGTTTATTTCATCAAATGCTTTTGCTTTCTTCTCTACCTCTTCAATGTATTCATTTTCAACATACACGAAACCAATTGGACGTGGTGCGCCTCCTTCTACCTCTAAATCTTCGTTATTCATTAAATTATTACTATCTACGTTAAAAATTGTTTCATCTTTCATTTATTCGTCCTCCTCATTTAACCCATAATATTATCGTTATCTAATCTATCAATATACTTTCTTGAAGAAACATTTTTATTTCCGGTATTATTTATAGCTTTGCAAATATGATTAGTTGCCACTGTTATTGTTGCAACTATGATTAAAGTATCAAATTTGAAATCGTGGTATTTATTCAACCCCTCTTTAAGATTTTGGTATACTTTTTCAAGTTCTAATAAAGAATACATTTACTCGCCCTCCACATTCATATTCGATTGTATATTGTGTTTTCTAGTTAATTCGTTTTTCTCGTTTCGCAATTGACCGTTCTCACGTTGTAATCTTACGTTTGATGCTCTTACAACTGGCAAATCGTCGATTAATGTATCTCGTTCTTCCTTCATCTTTTTATATTCATTCAGCAAAGTATTATAATCATTTTCTAAACTTGATAAATTCGCTTTTAATTCTTTAACTTGTTGTGTTAATTTTGTTTCATTTTCCATTTCGTGAACCTCCTAATTAATAAAGCACTACGCCCAATTCTTTTTCTAATTCAGCAACACTTACGCTTTCGGCAATCAACTTTTCAAATTGTGGGCTTTCTTCTCGTTTTGATAACCCACTTGCCATACGTCTGAATGTACTTGATTTAATATTCAACTTTTCTATTACTTCTTTTGCTGTACCCCCACAAATTACTTCATCGCCTTTATAAATCACGTATTCACGTTTTGGTTTGTATGCCATGTCTAAACCTCCTTACATAAAACTAAATAAATCTAATTGTTCTATTTCATTTTGTTTATAATCTTCTACTTTTGGTACCTCACGATTGTATTCAATTTCATAATCGCCAATGAAAAAACCTTCAATTGCTCGTGTGTTGCTGTTTCTGTCTTTGCCTAAGAACATATCAATGTTTCCTGTTTCACGTTTGAAAAACTCTATATATGCTACGTCGTTTATACCTACTTCCAATGCTTTATCTTTATTACAAACTTTTTCAATCATTTTATTACCCCTCTACGCTTTTTAAATTGTTATCAAAGATAATAAAGTTGTCGTTAATTTCTACTTTGATTCTTCCAATTCTAATTACTGCCGTACAGTCGCCGTCGTTATATATTAGGTCGTCCACAACCCCAAAATGTGATTGCGAATGACCTTTCTTAACAAACCAAACTTCTTGTTCTTGTATCAGCTCATGTGTTTTTAAGTACATATAAACCTCCTAACGTTACAAAGAAACTTATTACGTTACTCAATATTGCAATAAATCATCTAAACTTATTTGTCCTAATTCATATTCGCTTACAACGTCGAAATTTCGTTTGAATTCTTCCAGTTGATGTTCGGTTAACATTTCATCTTTGTAGCTTATATTCGTGCCTGTGTGTCCTTTCAAATGGAAATCAATAGCATTTACTTTTATAACTGTCGCTACTTTGTTTCTTGAATGGTCGTAAAGGTAAAATTTCAATGTTATACCTCCCTGTCTAAATCTTTATCAAATTCGATTTGTACATCGTGTAATTTTGCCAAATCACTTGTAATTGATTCCGTTGGGTCTGTATATCGTGTGACTATATTACCTATCGTGTCTGTTGAAAAATTTACGTTGCTTAATTTTAATACGGCTGTTAACAATTCGTTATAATCATAGTCTTTAACTTGATTAAAAATATCTTGCCATTGCTCGTTATTCGTTTCATATGTGACTAGCGCTATTATCTGTGGTGCGTCATTTTGTGGACTAACGCTTTTATAGTCGATTGGATAGATTATCGAATGACTACTTATAAAATCATTTAACAAATTTTCAAAGTCTGCCATGTTGTCCGTATATCCACTTATTGTTTCAACTTGTAAACTCATTTGTTGACCTCCTAGAATTGTTTCATCATTTGGTTATATGTGACTTTCCAATACTTACTAAATTTTACTTTTTGAGCTTTGTCTTGTTTAGTATCATTTCTTAACTCTTTTGCTTTGGTTACATTCTGTTTTTTATTTTCGTTATATTCTTCGATAAACAATCGTTCTTCAAAATCTTCTATGTTCTCACTTACTTTTCTTTTTATCGCAACTTCAAAAGGCTCCCCTTTCGCAATGCGTGTATAAATTCGGTTTAAATCAACGCCAATTTCTACTAAATGCAAATACTGTTCACTTGAAAGATGGTATAAATTACCTTTAACATTCAGTTGCTTATAAATTAATCCGTCGTTTGCCATTTTGAAAGTTCTTGGTAATGATATTGTTTCTTCTAGTGACCAACCTTGATTAATTCGTTTGTTAAACATCTTGTTTGTTACGCTGTTATGTTTCATTAGTGCTTTTTGTTCTTCCGTTAATTCCTTTACTAAGTCTATGTTCATTGTTCTTACTCCTTTTATTTCATTTTATATATTTTGTATTTTTAATTTAGAACGGTAAATCGTCATCTTGTATATCAATTGGACCATTAGCATTAGCAAAAGGGTTTCCTTGTTGTTGATTACCTTCTGCTTGGTTGTTTTGCTGTTGCCAATTATTTTGCGCTTGTCCTCGCTGTTGTTGTGGTTGTTGATTGTTAAAGTTGTTTTGCTGTTGTGATTCTTGGTTATTTCTACCTGTATTGATTAACTGAATGTTGTCTGTAACTACTTCTGTTAAATACACCATTTGACCTTCTTTGTTTTCGAATTGTCTTGTTTGCATACGTCCATGAATATTACATAAATCGCCTTTGTTCAAACGGTCATTCGCAATTTGCGCCGTACCTTTAAAACCTATAACATTTATAAAATCAGCTTGATACTCGCCGTTTTTGTCTTTAAAACTTCTTTGTACTGCAAGCGTAAACCTTGCTACCTGTACACCACTTGTTGTTACTTGATATTTAACTTCTTTTGCTAAGCGACCACTTAACGTTACCGAATTAATCATTTTTTAATTCCTCCAATTTCATAAAGTTTTTAAACATTATTAATGTTTTAAGCATTTCTATTTTTTTGTCTGTTTCTTGGTAAATTTTCGAAAGTAAATTTAATACATCATTTTTATTTAGTCGTTCAATATTTTTATAATTCGAATTAAATCTTTCGTCATTAACGAATAGACTATAAAGTAAAAGTTTGTTGATTCTGAAATAAGTTTCTTGTTTTTTTAAATCTTTAACTTTTAAATCTAAGGTTTTTGAAATTGTCTTTTCAGTTTCGTGCACATTTTCAACTTTCCAATTTTCTAACAAGAATTTCAGACCGTCTATACTCTCGTCTAGTTTGTCTAAAATTAAATCACTTTCTAAATCGTATAATAATTTATTCACTTTTTATCCTCCTACATAGCTTGTTGTTCGTTATCGTCATTAATTGCTTGCTTGATTAAAAATACTGTCGATTGTGACGGGTACCAATTTAAAATCATATCCAGCACATCGTTAAAGTGTTTTTGTTTTAATTGCGTTCTAGTAACGATACCTGTCATACGCTTAATTTGACCGTTGATATCCTTGTATAACTCTTTGTTAACCTCGTTTGCATTTGAAAAGTTATACGCCGATTTGATGTATTTAACCCTGTTAGATACCGAAATACTGATTTGATTATATTCGCCTGTATCTAGCCTTTGGTTTTCTTTTAAGTCTTGTACTTCATCTTGCAAGTAATCAACTTGTTCTTTCGTTTCCATTTGTGCTTGCATTGTTAACGTCAATTGTTCGTTAGATGTCATTGGTGGTTGGTAACTTCCGTTTTTTCTAATTTCTTTTAAAATCTCTTTAACTTGTTTCTTAAATACTTTTGCAATCTTTTTTTGTGATTGCATTAATACTTCATAAACTCCTTGTTCTGTTAAAAAGGCTTTACTACCGCCACTATTACTATTTGTAATAGTCGTTTTTTCATCTTCATCAATTGTCATAAGCATTTTAGACACGTTGTAATAGCCTTGACTTGTTTTACTGTAGTCTATCCATTCTGCTATATCTTTCGCTAAGAACAACGGTTCTTCTGCTGTTCCATAAATCATAAAATCATTACCTAATATATCTTTCTGTTCTAAAACTTTTAATTCATTCATAGTCTTGAACCTCCTATATTTTTACTTTATATCGTAATCCGTTACTAATTTCTATTTTAAAGTACCTCACAGTCCAAATATCAAGCGTATTTATGTTTTGGGATATAATCTAAAGGATTATGATTTTGCTTTAATTTGATACCTCTATTTTCTTCTTGTGGTTTAACTTCCAAAATCGCTTGATTATTTCGTTGTTTGTATAACTGTCTGTCGATTTGATAATTTAACTTGTCATCGTCGCCGTCTGCGTACTCTACAATCTTTTGTGCGTATATCTCACTACAATTTAAAACCTCTTGTATATCTTTAATTAACGTTACCATGCGTCGCCCTCCCTGTAATCATCGCCTAATACATTTAATCGTTTAGCATTAAACTTCATTCGTGAATAAACACGTTGCCAATTCAAATCATCGTTTAGTTGCTTGTTAGTATAGTTTGTTGTGAATATGTTGTTTAACCCTGTTCTATTATCAACGATATCCGATAGCTTGCTTATTGCGTGTGCGCTGTCGTCTACGCCTACATCATCAAGAACCAATAAATCTAATTCGGTTAATTGCTTTATAATATCCTCGATTGTTTCCGTTGCGTCACGTTTATAAGTTGATTTAATTCGATTCATTAATTTAGGTATGTGCATAAATGCTACTTTGTAACCTTGATTTTTTAGTGCTTTAGTTATTGCAAATGCTAAATGTGATTTACCTGTGCCAACAGAACCATGCAATATTAACGATTTAGGATTATCTAACGAAAAGGTTTTAACGTATTCAATGGCTACCTCTTTCGCTTTTTTCTGTTCTTGCGTTTGTGGTTGGTAGTTATTCACTGTAGCTTGTTTGATTGACGGGTTAATCTGTGATTGGTTAAACATTGCGTCAACTTTACGTTGCTCATGTTCCCTTTTGCGTCTTTCGTTTGTTTCTTTTGCTTGTCTGATACTTTCACACTCGCAACCGTCTTTTACTGTATAACCACTTTCAAACTTGTGTAAATCGTATTTATGCCCACAACGTTCACAATATAAATCATGTGTGACGTTTGTAGCCTCGTACTGCTTTAGTTGTTCTTTAATTTTTGGGCTTATTAATTTTTGCATTTGTTTACCTCCTAATCCCAATAATCCGGGTCTTGCATTGCATCTTTCAACGCTTGCCCTCTTAATTGTCCGTCGGTGCCATTACTTTGTTTAGTTCTTTGATTTTCTAGCGCTTGAATATCTTCAACGCTCTTAATACCTTTTTGATACCACGCTTTTAATATTCCGTTTGCATAGTTCCAATTAGTCTTATTATTCATCAGTGATACTTTCATTGCCTCGATAACTATTTCATCGCCGTTTTCTTTGAAGTCATCTAACCACGCCCCTATTTGGTCGGCTATAAATGGTTGTAACATTCCAAAACCATTTTGTTGGTAAAAATCAAACGATGACGACGCTTTTTTATTATTGCTAGTATCACTATTACTATTATTTGTATTATATATATAGTCGTCGTGGTCGTCTTTGGTAGTCGTTGTAGTAGTCTTTGTTGTAGTCTCTTGGTAGTCTCTGGTATAGGTCGGTTCATTTTGACCTACTCCATGAGGTCGTTTTGACCTATTCGTGAGGTCATTTTGACCTATTCGTGAGGTCATTTTGCTATCTTCGATGGGGTCATTTTGACCCATTCGGTCGTGTAGGCGTTCAAGCCTTATATAATCAATGCTATACCATTTCGTTTTATCAAATTTTGCCTTGTTGTAATTGCTAACAAATAATAATTTTTGATTTTCAAGACTTCTAATAGTTCTCTTAATTGTTGTTAAAGACCAAAAAGGAAATTGCTTTTGCCAATCCGGATAACTGTTATATATCCACGTTCTGTCATCGTGATTATTATTACTTTTCTCTTGCCAATAATGTATTTGCTGTAAAACTATTGATTCGTTTAATCCAATCAAATGCGCTAACTTTGGTAATACCATTATTGGGTAATCGTTTATTAATAATTTACTCAATTTGTATTACTCCTTATCTACATCGTTAACCGATGTTAATTTTTAACATGCTTGTTTTTACTTACTCATACTACCGGCTGTTACGTCCCTAATTTCGAAAATATCATCAAATTCCACACCTAAGTTATCGCAAATCTTTTGTGCTACTGCTGGTGCCGGACTTCTTCGGTGTCCTACTATCATCGAAATATAATTCTGTGTAATGCCACAACGTTTACCTAATTCAGTAAATGTTAATTCTTTTTGTAACAACAAAATTCTAAAATCAATACTTTTCAAAACAACTTTTCTTTTTAATATCATTGTTTTTCCTCCCGTGATTAACTGATAAATACAGTGTAACAGAAATTGATTTACTTGTAACGGATTATGTTACTTTTAGTTGTGAAAAGTTAATTCCAATAAATTAACTTGGCAAAAACTCTTTCATGTTCTGTTGTATGCGTTTCTATCCAATCATCTAAGTATCTTAACGATTCGCCCGTTACAAATTCTAATTCGTGTTCACTTTCAATCATTTCTTGGTATATAATTTCATTTTCTGATAACGGCGTAAGCATTAAAGCTACGCCCTTACCAGTTAATTCAATGTTTTTGTTAAATTTAAAACCTTTATAAATGAATGTACCTTTGTTGCTACGCATAAATTATTTGCCCTCCTGTAGTTGTTCCGGTTCGTCATTAACTTGTGAGTAGTTTGTAACGTCAATGATATTTCCGTCGTCATCTAATTGTTGTGCTTTACTATCACTTGATACTGCGTCGTTCATTTCGATTGATTTAGGCGCAAATTTCAATAAATCTTTTAATACTGTCTTTTTAGCCATTGCGTTAAAATTTGTTTTCCATGGACTTTGCCAACCTTTTTGTACGGCTTTAGAAAATTGGTTTGCGTGTTGGTCTACTTTTGCTCTACTCCAATATGCGAAATCATAGCCACCATTTAACAAGTGATAAACTGCATAATATCCAATTGGTTCGCTTTGTGGATTGTCTGCCGGCTTGTGCACTAAATCTTTTTGTAATCCATACTGATATTCAAAGTAATCTTCTTGGTACACTTCATGAGCGTAAATTGCCTTATATTGCTTACTGCGGTTTGCTAGTTCAATCATGCCTAAATATGAAACTTGCAATTGTACTTCTTTACCGTATGGAATTAAATATGCTTGTCCTAAATTTGTATTTGGTTCTAATCCTATTTGTGATGCTTGCATCAACGCCCCTATTAGTGATTTAGGGTCACACTCTAATAATTTCGGTGTACTTGATACTGCTGTCATTGCTATACGTGCCATTCTGTCTGCGTTCATGTGTTTTGGTAATGCTTTTTGTATTTGGGGTGCCATTTGGTCTAACAAGTTACTAATTTGTTGTTTTGGTCCTACTGCCTTTTGTTGCGGTTGGTTGTTGCCGTCTTTCTTTTGTGTTAATTGATTTTTAAATTGATTTTGTGTAGCCATGTTTATATTCCTCCATTTTTATATGTTATTAATTTCTTGTTTTAACTTCATTCTTATGTCTTTTTTAGCTTGTTCATAACCTTTTTCAAAACCTTTATCTAAACCGTCTTTATAAGTTTTTGGTTTTTTATCTTGGTGCTTTCTGTTAATTTCATCTGTACTTAATTCTAAAAACTCAATAAATTTTTCTGTAATTTTATCTGAATAATTACAGTTTGTATTTTGCAATTTTCTATAATATGTCCCCGTAATACCTAATATCACACCTATTTTATTAGTTGGTATGTTATATTCTCTTTTTTTATCCTCTACTCTATTAAATAGCTTTTGTTTTTCTTCACTTCTAGTTTTCATTTGTTGCCCTCCATATTTGCCCGTACAACGTTTATACGGGCTGTTATTTATTTTAAGTAGATTTATTCATAAAACTTATTTTTGTTTAATGTGCGCTTTGTATTTACAACATAACGTTACTTTGTATCTTCATCCGTTACTAACTTTCAGTTTTTTAACATTCAAAGTACGTGTTGTACTTGATTTCTTATATTGCTCGTATAATTCCGGGTTTTCTTCTTTAAAGCGTTTAGCATCAAATGATTCTCGGTTTTGTTTCTTCCAACTTGCTTTGTATTCTGATACTTCGCCAAACTCGTTTTCGCCTAATAACTCTTTGAGTTGGTTTTGATGCCCTTTTAATTGTTTGTCTAATTCCTTTTGTTGTTCTTTAATTGCTAAAATACCTTTGAACAATGCTGTTTTTTCTTCGTCAAAGTTTACGACATCATTTTTTGTTTCTTTCCAAAAATTATTTAATGCTTTTGAAGTAATTTCGCTATCGTCTGCCGGTGGTCTTTGACCCTTAACGATATATTCGTTCCAAAACTCAACTTCGGCATTTATAATATCGTTTATGACTTCTTCGTCACGTTCAATTGTTTCATAATGAAATTCACTGTTTCCAAACAATACGGCTATATAAACAACGTCCACGCCTGTTACTGCCATGTAGTGATAACATTGTGCCATGTAACTTTCCGGTACGTTTCCGTCTTTCCATTTATCCTTTAGAAACTCACTTGTTGTTTTACATTCTAGCAAAGCATTTTCGCCAATTACTACTCTATCAACGTTTGCACTAATAAAATCATAATCTTTGTGATACATCATTTTATTATGCTTGCGTAATTTCTTCCCTGTTTTTTCTTCAAATAGTTTCGCTACAAATTGTTCGTTGTAATGCCCAAATTTAACTTGTATCTTGTCGCTTATATCTTCTTCGTAATTGTCTGCCCACAATTTCTTTTGCCATAATGTGAACGGACTTTGGTAATTATTCATACCTAATATTGTGCCACAATCAGAACCCCCGATTGAGTGTGTTCTTAATTGTTTCCATTCTTCATCGCTCATATTTTTAGTGTTAATTGACTTCAATTTATTCATAGGTAATGACAAATGCTTATCCTCCTTGTTATCATGTACTTATGCTTTTCAATAAGCATATACTCTTTTTTAGATACATTTTTTATATTTTGGCGTTCGGCTGACAACCGGACGTTTTTTTATTTCAAAAAACAATAAACTTCTTTAGTGAAATTAAAGTTAGCGTTATTTTTTAACAAACAAGCCATAGTTTCTAAAATATCATTTTGGTTACTTCCACAAATGACTTGGTCAAAAGTGTTACTACTCATTTCATAATATTTATAATTTGATTTTGTTTTACGTTTAATAACAATTTCATAATCTGCAATGCTTAAAACCACATTTTCTTTTTCTTGCTTATAACCACACTTAAATGTTCTTGCAAACCTTTTTATTGTTTCCAATTGTTATACCTCCCATTATTAACCTCGTATATTTCTTTCTTCTCTCATTTCGTCATATGCGCTTTCTTCTAAATATCCGAAAACATTTTCTTTTTCGTCCTCGTCATGAATTGCGTCAAATTCTGCTAAACCATAAATTTGTCTGATTAAATCGTTCATTTATAATCTCTCCTACTTTTAAATGTGTTATTTGATAACGTATTACGTTACTATTTTACAAAAAATTTTGAACGTAATACTTTCCTATTTGCTTAATTCCAATCGCTATACCCATAAAGATAAAGAAGTAAAGGAATGTAAGCCATGCGCCGTCGTTTACAAAATACGATGTAAAGTGACTAAAAAGTAAAGTTAATGCAATTCCTGTAAAAACTAATGTTACATTAAACAACTCTTTTAATATTTTCATGTTCGCCGTCCTCCCAAAACAAATCATCTAAAGTCTTGTTGAAAAGTGTTGCTAGAATTTTCATTTCTATTGATGAAAAATCACGTTTGCCGTTTTCTTTTGCATTGTATGATTGTATCGAAATGTTTAATTTGTCTGCCGTTTGCTGTTGTGAATAACCTTCTCTATCTCTCGCATTTGATACCTTCAATCTTTTCTTTGTCATTGCTGTTCCTCCCCTATATAGACCTCAAAGTAATCTTCTAACTGACCTCCTAAATACTTCGACAACTTTAAAGCACCTTTTAATGTTGGTTTTTCTCCCACAATGTTATATAAATTTGTAGGCGACATACCAATTTCATTTGATACTTTTTTTAAATTTGTTTCTTTGTTAGCCAACGCTATATTTATAGCTTTACGTCTAGCTTTTATTTTCATCGGGACCTCCTGTATACAAAGTATAATTTTTTGTTAACTTCAATAACTTCGTGTATATAATGTATAATATATTTTATACTTTGTAAACAGTTTTTTTATACTTTCTTAAATTTTGTATCGAAATACGTTACTTTTTCATATATAATAACGTATGAAGTGAATTATAAAATGTGTGGAGGTCTATTAATGAGTAACAATGAAAAAACAGTTGAAGAATTGAGCGAATTATTATTGAAAACTCGTAAAGATAAAGGGTATTCTTTGCAAAAAGCGTCTATTAAAACTGGGATTTCTCATTCTTTCATATCCCAATTAGAAAGAGGCAAAAGACCTGTTCCGATTCCTAAAATTTTAAGGCAGTTTGCAGACGGATACGGATTAGATTATGAATATTTAATGGTTAAAGCCGGTTACTTAGATAAACCAAGAACAAACAATGGTGATGAACATTTAATGTTTAGAGATAAAGAGGCTTTTGATAGTTTAGCACCAGAGGACAGAGAAAAAATTTTAACTGCATTACATGAACAAGCCGATTTTATGATTGCTAAATATCAAAAAAACAAAGGAGATTAGAAAATGGAAGATTATAGTAAAAACATAAAATTTTTAAGGAAACAAAAAGGTATGACGCAACAAGATTTAGCTGATAAAACGGGACAAACAAAACAAGTTATTTCAAATTTAGAACGTGGTTATAGTTCGCCTAACAATAAGCAACTTTTAAATTTAGCACATGCGCTTGATTGTACAACTAACGATATATTGGGAGATGTTGAAGTAGACAAAAGAAATTATCAAGCCATTATGTTTAAAGATAAAGAGGCTTTTGATGATTTATCAAGTGAAGAAAAAACAAGGATTATACAATCTTTAGAGGACCAAGCCGATTATTTAATATCGAGAAGTATTGAAAGAAAAAATAATGATAAATGATTATTTTTCTTTAAAAAATAAAAATGACAACTTTATTTAAAGGGGATTATCTATGCTAATTGATGACACTGTGAATGATTTAACGAACGAACTTATTACTAATGAAGTTGAATTAACTATTGAAAGCGTATCTGATTATTTAGACATAATCGTTGTATATAACGATTTTATGAGCTGTAATATGAACGTAAAAGGTTACAAGGTATTATATATTAAGACTGATAGCGCACGTAAAATGTGGGAAGATTTTACGCACGAATTAGGTCATTATATGTTACATGAAACAGACCAACGCAATATGCACGACTTGTTTAATTATAAACAAGAAAATGAAGCAAACAAATTTAGCCTTTTATTTAGAATGCCACAACCGGAAATAGAAAGACACGAACTTTTTACAGAAAATGAAATTATGAGATATTTTGATGTTCCACACAATATAGCCAGACAACGTTTAATTAACTTGTGTAATTATTATTGTAGTAGTGAAACGAGAATACCAAATGACTGTTCATAAAGACCCTAACACCCTTAAATGGTTTTATTCTGTACGTGTCGAAAATGTACATGGCGAAAAAATACACAAGAAAAAAAGAGGTTTTGCTAAAAAGAAAGATGCCCTGCTTGCCCAACAACGTTTTTTAGAAACATATGATACCGAAATTGAAGAACAATATACCTTTCGTGAAATAGCCGAAAGGTTTATGCGTTACTCAAAAGGACGTAAAAAAGAAACGACAATATATAATCAAAACAATTTAATAAACCACATTTTAATTCCGCACTTCAAAAACACACCAATTAAAAATATCAAGCCAAAACATATTGATGATTTTTACCAATCCATTTTTGATAAGTACAGTAATTCAATGCTCGGTAATATACGACGCAACTTATCGGCTATATTTAACTTTGCTGTTAACTTCTACAATTTATCTCGTAATGTAGTAAAAGTCGTATCACTTCCAAAACATGAAGAACGACGTAAGCAAGAATATTGGACTATTGATGAATTTAACCACTTTATAAATGTAATAGACAATGTAGTATATAAAACTTTGTTTATGGTCTTGTTTTGGTCCGGCGCTCGTAAAGGCGAAATATTAGCCTTGCGATATTGCGATGTTGATTTTGAAAATGAAGAAATAGAAATAAACAACTCGTGGAATGATACAACAATCACTACCGTTAAAACTACACCGTCAGAACGTACTATAACGATTCCTAGCCACGTAATTGAACAATTAAGGGAATTGGAACAATTTCAGATTGATAAGTTTAAATACGTTAATGAAGATGATTTTATTTTTACAGTTAGAACGATAGCAAAACCAATGGCACTTTCAAATGTTAACAAACAATTTAAGATTGGTATTGATAAAGCAAATGTAAAACCAATAAAGGTACACAATTTGCGCCATTCACATGCAACATTATTGATTAATAACAATGTACAACTATACACAGTATCTAAACATCTAGGACATTCAGATATTACGACTACTGCGAACACATACGGACACTTATATCCGAACACTGAAAAGGAATTACAATCTATATTGACTAACGCATATAATGATAGTTTGTAATTTTGTTGCCAATTTGTTGCCAATAGCAAAAATGACGGGATTTACTAACACTTTTAAAAGTGTTGTAAACCCCGTCATTATGGTTTATTTGGACTTTTTCAATTGGTCCTGTTGGTTCTTGTTCATCATTGTCATCATTTGATTTATTTTCTTTTGAGATGGTTTTTGACCCATTTGCATCATCATCATACGTAGCATCTCTTCGTTAATTGGTGGGTTCTTTTTAAGATAATCCATCATATATTTTCTTGCAAGGAAAAATCCACCGACTAGTCCTAGAATTAGTGCTAACACGATTAATAAAATTGCTAACCAAGTTGCCATTGTTTCACCCACTTTCCTATCCTAATGAATTTTACTAAAATTGGTGCTCCTTTTCAAGAGCAACTCAATTAATATATTTTTTTCAACCTTATGTATTATATCAATTACAAAATCAATTTGTAAATATAAGCTATGCTTTATATCTAATAATAAAAATTGGTATGAGAACTTTCGCTCTCATACCAACAATTTAAATAATTAATTATATTAATTAGAATGTTTGTATTTGATTCAATACGTTTTCTTTAGTGAAACCATATTTTTCAATTACTAAATCGCCAGGCGCACTTGCACCAAATCCATCAATTGCGATGACTTTGCCTTGTGTGCCGACATATTTATGCCAACCAAGTGGTGAAGCCATTTCAATAGCTACACGTTTTGTAATTGATGATGGTAATACTGATTCTTTATACTCAGCAGATTGTTGATCGAATGCATTCCAGTTAGGCATTGATACAACACGAACGCCTTTACCTTGTGCTTCTAAATCTTTTGCTGCATCTACAGCAAGATTAACTTCAGATCCTGTTGCTAATAATAAGAATTCTGCTTCTTTGTCAGATTCAAACACTACATAAGCACCTTTACGTACACCCTCTTCAACTGTTTCTTTTGGTAAGTCCATTGTTGTAAGGTTTTGACGCGTTAATACTAATGATGTTGGTGTACTTTCTGATTCTAGAGCTACTTCCCAAGCCACACGTGTTTCGTTACCGTCTGCAGGACGAATCACATTCATATTAGGAATCGCACGTAAACCAGCTAATTGTTCGATTGGTTCATGTGTTGGACCATCCTCACCAACAGCAATTGAATCATGCGTAAAGATGAATGTTGAATTTAAGCCCATAATTGATGATAAACGAAGTGCTGGTTTTAGGTAGTCACTGAATACGAAGAATGTTGCACCGTATGGATGTAATCCACCATGTGCAGCCATACCATTTACTGCAGCTCCCATTGCGAATTCACGCACACCAAACCAAATATTTTTGCCTTCTGGTGTATCTTTGTCAAAATCAGCCGCATCTTTTACGTTTGATTTGTTAGAACCAGCTAAGTCCGCTGACCCACCAAAGAATGAAGGTACTGTTTTACTTAATGCTTGTATTACTTCACCAGAATCAGCACGAGAAGCACCACTATGGCCAGCTTCGAAGTTTGGTAACTCATCTTTATAATTTACTGGTAATTTACCACTAATAGCTAGTTTAAATTCTTCAGCTAAATCTGAGTACTTACTGCTATATTCTTCAACAAGTTTATTCCATGCTTCTTCGTTTTCGTTAGCACGTTTTAGCATAGTTTGTTGGAAAATTTCATATACTTCTTCAGGCACATTGAAACGTTTTTCAGGATCTAAACCATAATTTTCGAAAGCTAATTTTCTTTCGTCTTCACCTAATGGCGCACCGTGCACACCATGAGAAGCTTGTTTGTTTGGTGCACCATAACCAATAATTGTTTTAACTTCAATTATTGTAGGTACATCATTAGACTTCGCTTCTTCAATTGCTTTATCAATTGCTTCGATATCATTACCGTCTTCAATTAAAATATGTTTCCAACCGTATGCTTCGAAACGACCTTTAACATCTTCAGAAAATGCTTTATCTAAATCACCATCTAAAGAAATATCATTTGAATCATATAAAACAATTAGTTTATCTAATTGACTATGACCTGCTAATGAAGCAGCTTCATGTGAAACACCTTCCATTAAGTCACCATCAGAAGCAAGTACATAAGTATAATGATCTACAACTTGTGCGTCATCTTTATTAAATTTACCAGCTAAGTGTTTTTCTGCCATTGCCATACCAACTGACATAGCGAAACCTTGTCCAAGTGGACCTGTTGTTACTTCAATGCCATCCGTATGTCTAAATTCAGGATGACCTGGTGTTTTAGAATCCCATTGTCTAAATTGTTTTAGCTCTTCTAATTCTAAACTACCTGAAACATGTAATAAACTGTATAATAACGCAGAC
Organism: Staphylococcus equorum; assembly: GCF_001747895.1. Taxonomy (GTDB): domain Bacteria; phylum Bacillota; class Bacilli; order Staphylococcales; family Staphylococcaceae; genus Staphylococcus; species Staphylococcus equorum_A. The sequence goes on from NZ_LNNB01000009.1 coordinate 485,574, forward strand.
CCGTGTCCCGCAGATAATACAAAGCGATCTCTATCAAAGAAATCTTTTGATTGGGGGTTAAAGTTTAAATGACGCGTCCATAAAGTATAGGCCATAGGAGCTGCGCCCATTGGTAATCCAGGGTGACCTGAGTTTGCTTTTTCAATAGCATCGATACTTAACGCTCTAATCGTATCTATCGCTAATTGATCTTTTTCTATATTCATCTAACATGACTTCCTTTCTTCTAGCAAGATTCAATACCATTATACATTATTTTTCTTCTATTTAACAAAAAATTGATTTAGTTTTTATCTTCTTTGTCTTTAGAATCTAATATTTTTTTCACTTTATTAGGTGTAACATCATTTCCTTCTGAATCAATAATTCTAGTACTTTCAATTTGTTGCTTGAACTTGCCTCTAAATTCGTCTAAATAAGCTTTGCGCAACTTAGATTGCTCTTTGGCTTCAATTTGAGTAAGTCCCTGTTCTTTTTTCTTCTTTGCTAATTCATTAATACGTTCTAAATCTACGCTACCCTTGTTAGCCATAGTTAACCTCCGTAATTTATAATCTAGGGAAAATATAACAAAAAAGTGAGCGAAACTAAATCGTTTCGCTCACTTTATCCCTATTTACTATTAACATGCTTGCTTTCCCAAATCACTTCTATTTTAAAAAATTATTTAACAGCTGCTATAACCGGTTGTTGTTCGTGTTCGCTATTCTCTTCGATTTTCACATTATATTGTTCGCTTTGTGCTGGTTCATGCGTTATTTGATGATCGGTCATTTCGTACGTCTGTTCTGATTCTGCATTGTTATGTGCACTTAAAATAAATAATGCGCTTAATAGCATCGTAACAAGTAACACTGTTACATACGCTTTTATTTGGTGTTTATATATTTTCAACATTAATAGCCACTCCTAGAACGTTTGTTTGTATTTACACCTTACCAGAACACTTGTTCCGAGTCAACAAGAAACGAACAAACGTTTGTAATATATATATATGCATGCTATAATAAAAACAAATTAATCTAGGGAGTGCCTACTATGAGAGAGTTAACAAAGCGACAAAGTGAAATTTTCGAATATATAAAACAAACAGTTCATTCAAAAGGATATCCGCCAAGCGTAAGAGAGATTGGTGAAGCCGTAGGATTAGCATCAAGTTCTACAGTGCACGGTCATTTATCAAGATTAGAAGAAAAGAGTTATATAAGAAGAGATCCTACAAAACCTCGTGCAATTGAAATTGTATCAGAACAATTAGGCGATACTTTAAATATGGAAGAAACTATTCATGTTCCTGTAATCGGTAAAGTAACAGCTGGTATACCGATTACTGCCGTAGAAAATGTTGAGGAATATTTCCCGTTACCCGAACACTTCACTTCAACTCATAATAGTGACATTTTCATTCTCAATGTCGTTGGAGACAGTATGATTGAAGCAGGTATCTTAGATGGTGATAAAGTAATCGTTAGAAGCCAAACAATCGCTGAAAATGGAGATATTATTGTTGCTATGACTGAAGAAAATGAAGCTACTGTTAAACGGTTCTATAAAGAAAAGACACGTTATCGCTTACAACCTGAGAATAGTACAATGGAACCTATCTATTTAGATCATGTAACTGTATTAGGTAAAGTTGTAGGCCTATTTAGAGAAATGTAATTATAAATTGAATCCTTTAAAAACACTCTCACAAAAACAAGAGATTGAGCAATGAGCTCAACCTCTTATTTTTTGTCTTTTTTATCTAAGACTTCTTTTACTTTTTCAAGTATATCCTCTGTTTTATCTTTTTTATTTGTTGTCATAACTTATTCATCCTCACAAATTATAAGATACCCTCTTATAACAATCAATAAACACTATCCACTGTAATTTTCAGTCCAATAAGGTTGTCTATCTTCATTAAAGTCGACACCTACACCTAATGTTTTGAATTCTTTTTTTAGTATGTTCTTTCTATGTCCTAATGAATTCATTAAACCTTGGTGTGCATAAATGCTACTTGTTTGACCATAAGCTAGATTTTCACCTGCTGCATTAAAATCATGACCGTCAGCTTCTAATCTGTCGAACGGTGAATCACCTGATAAATTATCATGATCAAAATAATCATGCTCTGCCATATCTACACTATGTTTTCTAGCAGTATCAGAAATACTAGCCGAATAATTTAACGAGGCTAAATCACGTTGGACTCTCTCAGCGTTAACTAAATCAAAGTTTTGTAATTCAAAACTTTGCGCTAACCCTTCTGATGGTGCAGCGTATTGTTGTTGTAAGCGGTTTTCCATTTTTTCACTAACTTGTAAAAGTGCAGTTAAGTTATTGTTCTCATGTTTGTCGTAAAAAGCTGTTGTATAAATCTGATCATCATGGAAATTGTCGAATTCGTCATCTTGCACATCAAATTTTACATGACCTTTTTCTTTTTCAGTAATAGGTTCACCTAATCTATCTCTAACGACTTCTTTGGGTGTTCCATATTTAATTTTTGATTTTGATGAAATCACATTCTGATTACTATAAAGTGCATTTACTTTATCATCAATGTAACTCACCATCACAAATGATCTATAATCACCAGAATAGTAAGTATGCCAATTTGTACCGTACTCATTAGAAGACACACGTTGTGCGTCTCCTAACTTTTTGTCAACTTCATCTTTAGTCATGTTCATTTGAATATTATTCACAGCAAATTCTTGTTCACTCGGCACTTTCAACGCATCATCAGAAGTAGATTGTTCAGATGTCCAACCATCTACTTTTGATTTAAACTGTTGTTGTAACGATGTCATAGGAGTTGTTTCTTTGATTGGAACGACTAATACTATGATTAACAAAACAACTATATATAATAAAATTTTTCTGATTTTATACACCCACTATAAAACTAGTCTCTATCACCATTAAAAATAGAGTTTCTAACAATTACATAATCCACTTTTCTTAATGCATTCAAATCTTTGCCACCTGAATACGAAATTGAACTTTGTAAATCTTGTTGCATTTCTATTAAAGTATTCAATAAAGAACCTTTGTGTTCAACAAACATTTTTTTACCTTCAACATTTTTGTGTTCGCCTTTTTGGAATTCAGAAGCACTACCAAAGTATTCTTTATACATTTTACCATCTAATTCAACAGTTTCGCCAGGAGATTCTTCATGAGCTGCAAATAATGAGCCCACCATTACCATTGATGCACCAAAGCGAATTGATTTAGCGATATCACCATGTGTTCTGATACCACCATCAGCGATGATTGGTTTTCGTGCTGCTTTACTACAATGGTTGAGTGCTGATAACTGCCAGCCACCAGTTCCAAAACCAGTTTTAATTTTAGTAATACAAACGCGACCAGGGCCTATACCTACTTTCGTAGCATCTGCACCGGCGTTTTCAAGTTCACGAACGCCTTCAGGTGTGCCCACATTACCAGCTATTACAAATGTCTCTGGAATATGTGTTTTTATATGTTTAATCATATTAATGACTGAATCTGAATGACCATGTGCAATATCAATTGTAATATAGTCAGGGATTATTTTTTCTGCTGCTAATTTTTCAACAAAACCGAATTCACGTTCTTTCACTCCTACAGAAATAGATGCGAACAAACCTTTATCTTGCATCCTTTTAGTAAATGGAATACGAGCCTCTTCGTCAAATCTGTGCATAATATAAAAATAATTATTTTCTGCAAACCATTCTGCTAATTCTTCATTCATCACTGTTTGCATATTTGCTGGTACTACCGGCAATTTAAAGTTTCTTGAACCAAATTTAACAGTTGTATCACATTCAGAGCGACTATCAACAATACATTTATTTGGTATCAGCTGGATATCTTCATAATCAAAAATTTTCATAATTTAACAAACCCCTAACATTTTTAATAAAACAATAATATAATGGTAAGATTTTCATGATGATTTTAAATATATATAAGGAAAATACATGTTTTTACATCAGATTCCGAACAATAACTTTTTAATTTATCTTAACCAATTGATAATATACATTGTTTTACTATAAATGTAAACGAACTTGGGTCGTATTTACCAACTTGATTTTTTAACACCTGGAATTTGTCCTTTATGTGCATATTCACGAAAAGCAATTCTAGACATTGCAAATTTTCTATAAACACCTCTAGGTCTTCCAGTAACTTTACAACGACGTGTTAATCTTGTTGGTGAGGCATCTCGTGGTAATTTTCTTAAAGCTTCATAATCTCCTTTAGCTTTCAATTCTTGACGTAATTCATAATACTGAGCGACTAACCGTTCTCTTTTTTGTTCTTTTGCTATTTTTGATTTTTTTGCCATTAATGTGTCTCTCCTTATAAATCGTAATCATTTCGTTTTAAATCATAACACATCTATTTAATTAATCAAATAGAAAGTTCTAAATTCAAATCTTTATTACAATTTGTTTGAATGAGATAATTCGTATCTTCTTTAATGCATATATTTTTAGAAAAGTAATTGAAATTGAATAATTTATATGATAGAATTTTAAAGCGTAATCATTCCTGTTAAGAAAGAGGTGTCAACTTTGCGCGTAAATATTACATTGGCTTGTACTGAGTCTGGCGAGCGTAACTATATTACTACTAAAAATAAACGTAATAATCCTGAGCGTATAGAACTTAAAAAATTCTGCCCAAGATTAAACAAATATACGTTACATCGCGAAACAAAATAATATGATGTTAGACCTTATCTTTTGAATACGACATATTTAAAAGTAATACAGAACTTAAATGATTTGTTAAGTTCCAGAAATAAAGGTGTTTCCGTAATGGAGACGCCTAAGAACGGAGATAGGGAGTGGGACAGAAATCTAATTTTTCTAATAAAATTTCGTCGTCCCACCCCGGCACAGCTGACTAGAACTGAAAAAAGCTTGATATAAGCGCATTTTCAATTCAGTCAGCCACTGCCAATATAAAAATGAGCCTGAGGACATGTGCTATGTCCCAGGCTCTATTTTTTTATAATCATTTTTATTGAGAATATCTTTTTTGTTTATTTCATTATCTATAGTCTTTTCATAATAGGGCTGCGTTTATTTTTATTTGAAATCTTAAATTTCATTAGATCATCACACATAAATAAACCCTTTTGCCATGCATTCCATAGCTTTCAAATCTTATAGGTCATTAATAAGTGTTAATTAACATTTTACAACTTAATTGTCACTTTTAAATTTTTACGCAGTCTTCTAATCAACCGTAAAACATCTTATAATAGTATAAGTATCTATTATTGGAGGAGAATTTTATGGAAAATCGCCACATGTCAGACGAGCAGAAAAGTCATATCATTAATTCAATAACGACAAAAACAAAAGACAAAAGTATTTGTAATTGTGAACATCCCAAAATCGAAATTTTAAATGGGCATTATTTCGCGCCCTTATTAACAGCTTCATTAGGAAATGATGCAACGCCGTTAATTGCACTAATGTGCAATAATTGCGGTAAACTCCATTTTTATTCACAAAACTTTTTAGGAATTAAAACGAGATAACATAAAAAGGTAGCCTCCATTATATTGGAAGCTACCTTTAATTATAAATTCTGCTTTAAGGTTTTAAAAATCTTAAAAAGTTAATACCCATCATATTAACTTAGTCTGCTACTTCTAAATCTACATCATTGATATCAATACCTAATGCATTCGCCACGCCTTTACCATATTCACTATCAGCTTTGTAACAGTGACGGATATGACGGTGTTGAACTTCTAATGTAGTACCTTGCATTTCATTTCCAGTATTTACAAATATACGCTCTTGTTGCTCTTTAGATTGTAATCTAAACAAGCGACCTGGTTGTTCGAAGTAATTGTCATCATCTTGTCTATAATCATATTCATATGCTTCGCCTTCAATTGGTAATCCAGGTTTTTTAAATTGTGGTTGATCTTCAAAAGAACCATCACTATTTGGATAATAGTGTGTGCCACCGCCTTGATTATTATCTAAAATTCTCATTTGACCATCTCTACTGAATGGACAAATATTTTCAACACCTACACCTTTAGGTTGGTTTACTGGAATTTGCCAATGGTTAGCACCCAGTCTGTAACGTTGTGTATCACCATATGAGAATAAGCGGCCTTGTAACATTTTATCCGGTGAAAAATCTAATCCTGGAACAATGTTTGTTGGCGCAAATGCAGCTTGTTCAACATCTTGGAAGTAGTTATCAGGGTTACGGTTAAGTTCCCATTCACCAACTTCAATTAGCGGATAATCACCTTTATACCAAACTTTAGTTAAATCGAATGGATTATCTTTATGATTTCTTGCTTGCTCTTCAGTCATCACTTGAATATATAATTTCCATTTTGGATAATCTTTATTTTCGATTGCTTCGAATAAATCACGTTGTGATGATTCTCTATCGTTAGCAATAACGCTTGCTGCTTCCTCAGGTTGTAAGTTTTCAATGCCTTGTTGAGTTCTGTGATGGAATTTCACCCATACACGTTCACCTTTGTCATTGTACATTGAATAAGTATGAGAACCAAAGCCATGCATATTTCTAAAACCTTTTGGAATCCCTCTATCTGACATCAAGATTGTTACTTGATGTAATGCTTCTGGTAACGAAGTCCAAAAGTCCCAATTGTTTTGCGAACTACGCATATTAGTTCGTGGATCACGTTTTACTGCGTGGTTAAGACTCGCGAATAATTTAGGATCTCTAAAGAAGAATACTGGTGTGTTATTACCTACTAAATCCCAGTTACCTTCATCCGTATAAAATTTCAAAGCAAACCCACGGATATCACGTTCAGCGTCTGCTGCCCCACGTTCTCCAGCTACCGTTGAAAAACGTGCAAACATTTCTGTTTGTTTCCCAACTTCTGAAAAAATACTTGCAGAAGTATATTTTGTAATATCATTTGTTACTGTGAATGTACCAAATGCTCCAGAACCCTTCGCATGCATGCGTCGTTCTGGAATAACTTCTCTATCAAAATGAGCCATTTGCTCTAAAAAGTACCAATCTTGCATTAATAGTGGTCCTCTAGGTCCTGCCGTCATACTATTTTCTCTGTCCGAGACTGGCGCACCAAAAAGGCTTGTCAATTTTTTATCATTACTCATAAAAATTCCCCCTCGATTTTCTAAATAATAATAATTATTATCTAGCACTTATTTTAATGTAATATGATTTTAAAAGCAACAAAGTATCATTGAAATATGTGAAAGTTTTCTAAATATTTAAATATTTTATGAATTTTAAGTCATAAAAGGCATTGCTTGTATCACTTAAAAGCATTAAAATGGACTGTATATATAAAATTCAATAGATTATAGGAGATTTTTTATGGCACAAAATAATATGAATCGTGGTCTTAACTCTCGACATATTTCAATGATAGCAATAGGCGGCGCCATTGGTACTGGTTTATTTGTAGCAACTGGGAATGTTATATCTCAAGCTGGTCCAGGCGGCGCAATATTGGCGTACTTGATTATTGGCGTAATGCTATATTTCTTAATGTCATCTATCGGTGAATTAGCTACGTTTTATCCTGTTTCGGGGTCATTCAGTTCATACTCTACCCGTTTCGTGGATAGTTCATTAGGCTTTACGATGGGTTGGTTATATTGGGCAATATGGTTACTCGTAACGAGTGTTGATATCATTATATCTGCAAGCGTACTTTATTATTGGGATGTATTTCAATTCTTCTCACCAATGACGTGGAGTATTATCTTTTTATGTTTACTCTTTTTACTGAACATTTTTTCAGTTAAAGCTTTTGGTGAAACAGAATTTTGGTTATCACTTATAAAAGTTATCACAATTGTTGTATTTATTGTGATTGGTGTATTAACTATTGTTGGTATCTTAGGTGGTAAAACATATGGTTTAAGCAATTTCACAAGCGGAGAAGCACCGTTTGTTGGTGGAATTTCAGGCTTCTTAGGCGTATTATTGGTCGCAGGTTTCTCAGTTGGTGGTACTGAGGTTGTTGCTGTAACGGCTGGAGAATCCTCCAATCCGCATCGTTCAATGCCTAAAGCAATTAAACAAGTATTTTGGAGAATTTTATTATTCTATGTATTATCAATAGCTGTCATATCAGCAATTATTCCTTATACTGATCCAATGTTATTGAACAAAAGTGAATCAGTAGCGCAAAGTCCATTTACAATTGTATTTGACCGTGTAGGTATTGCATTTGCAGCATCTGTAATTAACGCTGTAATTTTAACTGCATTATTATCTGCAGCGAACTCAGGTATCTATACTACGAGTCGTATGCTATTCTCAATGGCAGAAGATAAGCAAGCGCCAAGATTCTTAGGTAAATTAAATAAAACTACAAAATTACCAATGGCTGCACTTTTTGTTACTTTTATCATTGTATTAGCTATAATTATTATCGCCCAATTCAAATCTGATATTATTTTCACATTACTTAATATCATTGGTTCTTTAGTCATTGTAATTTGGGGATCCAGTATTTTAGCACAAATAAGATTACGGTCAGCAATTAAAAAACAAAATAAAAATCCTGATGATGTACTTCCTTATAAAGCACCATTTTACCCATTAGGACCTATCATTGTAATTCTTGCTTTACTATTCTTATTTGTTGGAAATTCATTTGGTGCTGTAATGGCTGGTGATTTCGGAGCATTATTCCGAAATATTTTCCCTATGGTGATTTTAGCTATTGTTTACTTTAGTCATAAGTATTTCAAAAAAACTAAAATTGTTAAACTTGAAGAGTTGGATTTAAAGAGTCACGATTACAGTTAATGTCTTAGCATTGATGCAATGAAGCAATTATTTGTTTCTTGGGTCAATGCTTTTTCTTTTATAATAAATCGTGTTTATTGAATTCAACACATATTCAAATCTATAAGGCGATGATATTTTCAGTTGAAGAGAAATATAGTATAATGGATTATAATAATAAACGTAACTTAGAGGTGGAAATTATGATTGGACAAACGAATTTATTTGACGATATTTTAGAAACTGAGGAACGCTTCGTTATTGTTGTGCAATCACTTGAAGATAGACATAACCGCTTAATTAAACGCACATTAAGGGAGTATAGTAGTTTAGATCATTCACAAATGGAAAGTCTTTTTAACCATCTTAAAGATTTATTTCTCGAAGAAGATTTTGAAGAGAATCAATCCGCATTTTCTATTACAGTCTACACAAATTTAGATTATGCAGCTGATCAGGTATACGCGCATGTTAAACGACATCGCGGTAAAAATGAATGGACACATACAGCAAAATAAATACGTAAACGAACTTAAGACGATTGCTCTATTCATAAAACAAATCACCAATTCAATGGCTTGATATGCCAAGAAATTGGTGATTTTTTAAATTGAACAAATATAAACTAAACTTAAATCCAAGCCTATTTTATTATTTTTTGTAACGTATGTGGAATGCCATTATCAATATTACTTAAAGTAATTTCATCAGCTACAGCCTTCACAGCGTCATTTGCGTTGTCCATAGCTACTGCATAGCCTACAACTTCAAGCATTGATATATCGTTAGAACTATCACCAAATGCGACGACTTGTGCTATATCTATATCCAATTTCTCACATAGAGCAATAATTGCATTTCCTTTAGATACGTCTTTTGTCATAAATTCTAAAAAGTAAGGTTTGCTTGTTGTAACATCTACAGCTTCATTGAAACTGCCATCTAATTCAGTGTTAATAGCTGAAACTTTAGAAACATAATCAACGCCCATAATTTTAGGCACATCTGATTGAATATACGCCTTTATATCAACTACATGCTTCATTGGTAAACCAGTAAGCTCTGATTCAATGTTCATGTATTCGTGTTCACCTTCATATATGATGTGACCATCTTGATAAGTTAAAACAAACAATTCATGTTTTCTACAAAAATCTACAATTAAATCAAAATTTTCTTTCGTTATTGCTCGGCTCACTTCAACCGCTTCATCACGAACATTGATTGTTTGACCACCATTGTAACTAATCACATAACTATTATGTCGATCTAACTCTAACAATTTCGCAGTGGGTAGCATACCTTCAGTTGGACGACCTGAAGCTAAAATAACTTTATACCCTTGTTTTTGTATCTCAATTAAATAAGATTCTGTCTCAGGGCTGACTTTATTTTCAGCATTCATCAACGTATCGTCCATATCCATTACTATTACTTTATATTTACTCATGTTGCCTATCTCCTTTCAACATCTTCTTTCTATACTACACCAAATTAAAGATGTTGGTACAATACTTTAGTTTCTACACCAGATTCGTTGATTGTAACAAGTTCAGATCGGCAACTTTCAAATTCATGCTTTAATTCTCTTACCAACTCACCACTACGTTCAGGTGCAATTAAATTTAATACTGTAGGCCCTGCACCACTTATTACTGTCGCATAGGCTTGGTATTGTTTAGCAATCGCTTTAATCGATTGGAACTCAGGTATTAAATGCTGTCTATAAGGTTCATGGAAGCCATCTTGCTCCATCATCTTGCCAGCAAGTTCATAATTATGCTGTATGAGTGCACTAATCATCGTATTACTTATTGCACTGTTTTGAACCGCTTTTTTGTGTGAAAAAGTATCAGGCAACGCATTTCTTGAGTCAGTTGTCTTCAATTCATATGATGGAATTGTGATAATAATATCTACTTTCGGTGTATCAATATAAGACACATCTGTAACCTTTGTATCTGGATTATAATACCCGAGTACTAAACCACCATATATCGTAGGTGCGACATTATCAGGATGCCCTTCAAATTCTGTAGCAAGTTGAAGCAATTCATACTTAGACAATTCTATGTCACCAAAATAGTTAGCAATATAAAGCGCACCTACCAATGCAGAGGCTGAAGAACCTAATCCTCTCGCTAATGGAATTTCACTTCTCATTTCTATATCTAAGTTGGGTAAAGTAACGTTATACTTACGCGCAACCTTTTGAGCAACTTGGAAAATATAGTGACTGTCATCAGTTGGTAATCCTTCAACATTTGGGCCGTTATGGTTAAATGTCCAAACATTATTCTTACTTACTTTCACATCTAAATATAAAAATTTATTTAAAGCCATTCCTATAGAATCAAAACCGACACCTAAATTTGCAGTAGATGCCGGAATTTTTAAATATAACCTATCGCTCATGCTATAGTGCTCCTTTGATGTAGTCTAGAATACTCTTTCTATCATTTGGTAAAGGTTTAATAGGGTTATCTAATAAAGAAATTGCAGTGTCAGGATCTTTTAAGCCATTACCTGTTAATACGGCTACTACCTTTTTACCTTTTGGTAGTTTTCCAGAACGGTGTAGTTTAATTAATCCCGCGATTGAAGCATTACTTGCAGGTTCACTAAAGACACCTTCTTTTCGTGCCATAAGTTGATATGCTTCTAAGATTTCTTCATCAGTTACACTGTCGACTAATCCATTAGATTCATTCAATGCATTTGTCGCTTTATCCCAACTTGCAGGGTTCCCTATTCTAATTGCTGTTGCAACTGTATCAGGATCCTTCACTACTTTGTTTTGTACAATTGGCGAAGCACCTTCAGCTTGGAATCCGTACATGTTAGGTAATTGCGTATCATGCTTGTCGTGATATTCTTTAAAACCTTTCCAATAAGCCGAAATGTTTCCAGCATTACCTACTGGTATAGATAAAATATCGGGTGCAGCACCGTCCAATTGTTGAATTACTTCAAAGGCACCTGTTTTTTGACCTTCAATACGGTATGGATTCACTGAATTTACAAGTGCAATTTCACCATTTTTAGCAACTTCTTGAACAATTTCTAAAGCTTCATCGAAATTGCCTTCTATTGAAACAATTTCAGCACCATACATAACAGCTTGAGATAATTTGCCTAAAGCAATTTTCCCTTCTGGTATTACAACGATTGCTTTTAAACCAGCACGTGCAGCGTATGCTGCAGCTGATGCTGATGTATTACCTGTAGAAGCACAAATCACTATTTTTTTGCCTTCTTCTTTTGCTTTGGCCATAGCCATAACCATACCTCTATCTTTAAACGAACCTGTTGGATTTGCACCTTCATACTTCACATGTAATTCAATATCAAGCATCTCTGACATGTTCTCACAGTAAATTAAAGGGGTATGTCCTTCATTTAATGTTAACTGTGGTGTTGCTTCATTTACGGGTAAATATGATTTAAATTCTTCTACTAATCCTTGCCATCTTTTCATAAATATTAAACCCCTTCTACTGGATAAATTTTCTTAACAATATAACCTGACTCTGTAATAGAGGTCTCTGGTGCTTCATCGATACCAACGATGACTATACCTACAGTATGCGCATCACGCTCTGATACTGATAATGATTTATGGAAAGGTAATATACTTTTAATTTGAGTTTCAACTTTGTTTATTTCTTCACCATCTGTTTGGACTACTAAGTAATAACTTTCTTTATCTTTAAACGAAATTGTATCCTCGTCATCCATCATTTCTTTTGTTTCTGCAGTTTTCAATTCAAAGTGTGGTGGTAATGTATGCAAATTCGTTTCAAAATTTAATGTGACATTCAATAAGTCACTTACTACAGCACTACCTGTAGCTAAACTACCTGCACCTTTACCATAGAACATTGTTTCACCGACAGCATCACCGATAACATAAATTGCATTGAATTCATCTTCAACTGAAGCTAATTGATGCGATTTATTAACTAGTGTTGGCGCTACAGAAGCTTGTACTTGGCTATTTTCATATGTACCTTTACCAATTAATTTGATTTTATAGCCTAATTCATCGGCTACTTTAATATCTGAAAGTTCAACGTCACTAATACCATGTCTATCTACATCAGCTAAATTGATGACTTGGTTAAATGATAAATAAGACGTAATTACTACTTTTCTTGCTGCATCGATGCCTTCAACATCATCAGTAGGATCTGCTTCAGCAAAACCTAATCTTTGCGCTTCGTCTAAAGCATCTTTAAATGATGTTTCTTCTTGTGTCATTTTACTTAAAATAAAGTTTGATGTTCCATTTAAAATACCCATGAATTTACTGATATTATTTGCATTTAAACCGTTATTTATCGCATTGACGATTGGTATACCACCTGCAACACTTGCTTCATATTTTAAAGCTACATCATTTTTTTGAGCTAATTCTTCTAATACATTCAAGTGAACTGCCAATAAATCCTTATTTGCTGTAATAACATGTTTTTTCTCGCTTAAAGCACGTTTCAACCAATCTACTGTTGGTTCAATACCACCCATGACTTCTACGACGATATCAATTGAATCATCATTTAATATTTCATCAATGTCTTCCGTCAAATGATACTTCGAAACATTTATAGGTCTTGAACGACTCTTGTCGCGTACCAAGATATGTCTAATATTAATATCTTTGTTCATTGTTTCTTTAATTTGTTCTCTATTCTCTTCAATAATTTTTACTACACCTGAACCTACAGTACCTAAACCGAGCAGGGCTACATTTAATTCCTTCATAAATTCATTCCTCCGATTGTTCTTCTAAAAAATACAATTGTACAGTTGAAAAATACTTGAATATGGTATAGTATAAATTCATTCATTATTTTTGTAAAGCTTGAAAATCTAAATCGTATATCTATCCTATCACTCTCGTGATAAAAACTAAACAAAATTTTCTGATTTTTTAGAAAGGTTGTATGTCACTATGAAAGTTTCAAAATTTGGAGGAAGTTCTGTTTCTAATGCAGAACAAATAAAGAAAGTATTAAATATTGTTAATTCGGACGAAGATAGAAAAATCACTATTGTTTCTGCACCAGGGAAACGACATAAAGAAGATGTGAAAACAACTGATTTATTAATTCGTCTATACGAAAAAGTAATTGATCGTTTAGACTATGTTTCTAAAAAAGAAGAAATCATTCAGCGCTATGCCGATATTATTCATGAATTACATATGAGTGATACATTACTATCTACGATTGATCAAACACTAGAATCTTACATTGCTACATTAAAAGACAAACCTTCTCGTTTGTTAGATGCTTTATTATCTTGTGGAGAAAACTTTAATGCTCAATTGATCGCTGAGTATAATAACAGTCAAGGTATCCCTACCCGTTATATTTCGCCCGGAGATGCTGGCATAACTGTTACAGATTTACCCCAAAATGCCCAAATCTTAGATCAATCTTATGAAACATTGTATAAATTAAGAGAATATGATGAAAAATTAATTATTCCCGGTTTCTTTGGCCTTTCAAGACAAAATTACATTGTTACATTCCCACGTGGCGGTTCTGATATTACTGGAGCAATTGTCGCTAGAGGTGTTAGAGCAGATATATATGAAAACTTTACAGATGTATCTGGTATTTTCAGAGCCAATCCTTCTATAGTAAAAGATCCTGAAGTGATTGATGAAATTACTTATAGAGAAATGCGTGAACTTTCATACGCCGGCTTTGGTGTCTTCCATGATGAAGCACTGCAGCCATTGCATAAAGATAGAATTCCTGTCGTCATTAAAAATACGAATAGACCTAATGATATAGGGACATATATTCGTCATGATAGAGAAATAAACTCTAATAACGTTGTCAGTGGTATTAGTTGTGACAAAGACTTCACAGTACTGAACATCAAAAAATACTTAATGAATAGACAAGTTGGTTTTACACGTAAAATATTAGGTGTACTTGAAGATTATGAGATTTCATTCGATCACATGCCTTCAGGTATAGACAGTATCAGTATCATAATGCGTTCAAAAGAAATTCAACATAGAGAAGAGCAAGTCTTAAACGATATTCGTGAACGTTGTGATGTTGATGAGTTGAGTGTAGAGCACGATTTAGCTGTACTCATGATCGTAGGTGAAGGTATGCATAGAATTGTCGGCACAGCCAATACAATAACGCATGCGCTTGCCGAAGCTAATATAAATTTAAAAATGATGAACCAAGGTGCTTCGGAAATATCTATCATGTTCGGTATAGATGTAACAGATGCAGAAAAAGCGGTTAAATCAACATATGAATACTGCTATAATGATCAATGTTTAAAAATCTAACACGATGCATTCATAAATATTAAATAAAGAAATCCTTCAAATCAAATGTGCTTTAGTTAAAAGACTGACATTCTGATTTGAAGGATTTTATATTGCTTTCTTTTCTGAAATTAATGCTTGGTTAATACGTTCATCTCCAACAACTAAGCGTAAGATAACGAATTGATAATAACTTAATGAATCAATGACACTTCTATAATTAGGAATTTGATGATAATCGATAGGATCCAACAATTCATACATCAAGACGATTTCTGGTTTAACATAATCTACATCCCATTTGATTGAATGGAAATAAATATGTTTCTCAGGCATCCTAATATTATGATTCCATCTAAACATCCAATCTTCATCTTCTACATCATAAACAATAATCGTCATGATGATATCTTCGTTATCAAAGATATTAGCGTGTGTCACTTTAGGAAAATCAATTTTCGTGAAATCTGACGTTGAGGATGTGCCATCATATAGCACAGATTTAAATGTTTTAGGTATATATTTTAAAACTTCCCCTAAAAATTTTCTTTCAACACTTATGTCTACTTTTCCATTTAAATTAAATTTATCATGCAAAAATAATTGTTTAGCAACTTCACCGTTATATTTAAATAAACTAGCTACATTTTCATTTAGCGTCTCTACAATTTGTTTAATATTATTATTTTTAGTATCTGGCAAATGAGCACCTCCTATTCAAAGTAAGCGTTTCCAATAATATTCATTATATAATTTGTAGAAGCGTTTTTCAATGTATAAAACATGAAAATGTGAAATAAAACACATTTAATTTTAAAAATCACCTATATGTATAAAATCATGTGCTAATCTGGTATTTAAAAATTCAGGTCTATTAATAAGCAAAAATTGATCAGCACTTTGTATTAGCGCAACTTGAATTTCAGCTACTTCAGGTATAGTCTGATATAATGAATTATCTGCCATATAAGGCATAGCAGCAAAATACCGACTAATACGATATTTTGAAAATGTTTGGGCAACATCTGTACCTACTATAATATGATATTCACTGCTAACCACACCATTTGATAATATAATATTAAAATTTGTATGTTTAGCTACATATTTAATAATATCCGTAGAATAACTAATCACTGAGATTTTAATTCCATTATAAAATAATTGATCAATTATTTTATAAGCAGCAGGATGATTATCAAATGCGATAATTTCATTTTCATTGATCTTCTCAGTAATTTGCTCGAGATAACTTTTAATAGCACTCAAATTGTCGTCCTCCATCTACACTATTTATATTGCGCATAATTTATTATATCTATTTATAGTCATAAGTAAAACTATAAATCATTGTTCAAACGTTCACTTTGTTAACTTTTATTATAGAATTAATCGCACAAATCATTACAATTGTTATTAATAATGATTTTATTGTATTTTTTATAACAATTTAATAAATACAATTTGTACTACTTTAAAGAAAGGCGTAAAATAAACCTTGTTAAAAATTAAATTAAGATTAGGATGATACACATGTTTTTAATTTCTATTTTACTTATAATAATTGTTCTATTAATTATTATTGTATTTATAAATCATCACCTTATGAAACATAAGCTTGATACTGAAATATATTCTAAGAATCAATTAGTTAATAAAATCAGTATGGTTACGAGTGAAAACACATACTTAAAAAATCAGATGTTAGATATTGATGCAAATAACGATACATATCATCATGGATTAAGAAAAGCCAAACAGGATTTAAATGAAATTTTATCACAATACAAAACAGACGCTAAGATTAAGTTTTATGACATCATTGCTACAAGTAATCTTGCAGTAAAACATCCGTTATTTGAATATGCAAGAACATTCGATTATATCGTGATAACTGATAAAGGGCTCTTCAACATTAATGTTAAAAATTGGAAACAAAAAACGTTCTACCATTTTAATGTAGACCCTAACTTAGAATCTTTATCTAATAATGAAGACACAGTAAATCAAACTGTCGGTCGCTACATTGCGAATCAATATCATTCACAATTTCAAACAACACGAAAAACAAGTTATACATTTATAGAACGTATCAAAAATAACTCAGTGATTTTTGAATTTTATAATTATGATCCATATGAACAATCTTCTCAAAATGCCAAAGTATTAGAAGATAAAATAAATGAACACTTAAAACGTCAAATCAAGAGTATAGGACTTGTTTATTTTACAGATGGTAGTGTGAATATCATAGATGGACCAACAATTAGAGGAGATTACGCAGAAACCGTCTCTTCAAAATCGTCTTTAAAAGAAGTGATTGGTGAAACACTAGCATCTTCAAATGAATCATTAACTGAAGAACAATATAATAAATTAGTGAATCATATGCATTAATCGATATTACTAGAAAGAATAGTAGCAAAAATAAAAAGGTAGCTTCCTAAAATGGGTAGCTACCTTTTATTTTGTGCACAAAGTCACATGATTCCTTTTAGCATTTATATGCATTCTTTGTACAACCATGTGCGGTTAATTACTTTAACTCCAAATATTCTCATTGTTGTTTTTTGCTTGTTGTTCGGCTTTTTCAAATACGTCTCTGTATTTACCATTAGGTGCATAATATTTTTCTTTAGCCAAACCTTTTTTTATTAATTCTTCATTAAACATTGTATGCTTATCTAACCATAAATAAGCTAATGTTCTTCCATATTGATCTTCTTGTTCTTTATCATATTCCAAAAAAACATCTTTGTTTGTCAATTGTGCTTTAGAATAATCAGAAGCTTCTTTACCGTATGGTTGAACTGGAGTATCAGGTTTAACTGTTTCTGGTGTGTCCACTCCGATAAGTCTAACCTTCAGTTCTCTGTTATTGTCATCTTTGGCAACCAAAGTATCACCATCAACAACACGTTCAATGTGCACTTCCTCAGTTTCGTTAGGTCCAGACTTTGATTTTGATCCATTATTTTGAAAAGGCCCTGTTCCATTTATAAATTGAAACGCAAGTACACCTAACACAATCACACTAACAACCAATATTGTCATTTTTTTAGTCGATTTCACAGTTGCACCTACTTCTTTTGAATTGTCCAAATTATCATATAGAAAATCAATTAAGTCGTCAAGTTAGCGTAGTCCACAATATTTTATACTTTAATTCAAATGACAAAATTCTGTTATAATATTCAACGTAATTATAATGACGAATAATAATATTTTATTTTATATCACTGATAAACTCGTGCTATAATACATTAGATAGGAGTGAACAAATTGAGTATATTTAAAGAGAATATGATTACAATCATCGCAGTGATTATTGCAGTGATTGTAGGACTCATATTACAAAATCAATTTCAATTACCGTTAATGGTATCAGCAGTCGTAGCGATTTGTTTAGGTGTCCTTATTGGTTTCATTGTTTTTGTTATCCAAGCAGTCGTAACGAAATATAAAAAGAAATAACCTTTACTGCCGCATATCAAATGCAGGCAGTTTTTTTATGTATCATTTTAATACGTATTAACAATAGAACGATAAGAAATAAAATTTTTCACTTTAGTTTACATAACTATATTATAGTAGTTTTAACATCTTTCTTAAATTATCGTCGTTACTTTATAGATCCTTTTCACAAAATAAAAAAAGTCGAGTAAAAAGTTAAAACTTCATACTCGACTTTTTTATTTTAAGTATTTTTTATGAATGTCAGTATAGCATTAAACTCTTCTTCATTCGATGAGTATGTGCGTTCCTCAACTTCTCGCACTGTAGCATTTAGTAACTGATAACCTGCCACTTCATCATCTTCTAAAAATGCATTAATACTACTCTCTAATTCTTTTAATGATGCCGCTCTCAATGTACTTAGTTTAATCTTGTTCATCTTCCCATCCCCTTATCAAGATAAATAATGTTTATTAGTTACATATTACTACTTATACATCATACATACAATTAATAATACAATAGCTTCAAATATTAATGTGCATTATAATGCTCTTTGTTGACTGTGATAATCCTTTTATCTTAAAATTAAGTTTCAGTTTATAATGATTGAGGTGATTATTTTCTTCAAATCAAAAGAAGCGCGTGCATTTATTATATACTTTGGAATATGTCTTACTTTATTTACATTATATTTATTACCTTTCGTGCACGCGATATTCGGTTAATATAGGTGTATCATTACAATTATATTATCTCAACAAACAGCCCCAAATAACTCAAATCGAGTTATTTGGGGCTGTTCTTTATTAATAATGTTTTAACGTAAGATGTTATTAAAATAGCTAAGATTTGCATGAGTAATATAATTAATAGGTGTCGCTTCTTTAGACAACATATCCTGTGATTTAATTAATTTTTGTATTTGCAAATCATTTTTATGCTTGTTTTTCATCTGACTTTTAGTAATAAAGTGGGCTAAAAATGGTATAACTATGATAGTGATTATCCAGTTTGGAATTTAAAACCACCAATTAATACCTTCCATGAAAACTTCATCTATATCTTCGTCTCATTTTCATTATAAAATTTATACAATATTCTTTTTGAAAACCATTTCAATAGTAATTTTACTCTCTTTTTTGTATACTAAATTAAAGGAGGAATTAAATGAAAAATTTAATTAAAAAATACCCTATTTTATTCTTTTTCATTTTAACAGTTTTTTTAGTTATTTTACTTAAACTAACTATGAATTTTTTGCATTTTTCAGAATTTGTCAATACTATTATCGCGGAATCTTTTCTAATAATAATATTACTTGTAATATTGAAATACCTTAATTCACTAGATCTTTTTAAGTTTACAATAAATTCATTTTTCAAAGGAATTCTCTATGGTTGGTACGCTATAATTATATGTTTTATATTAATTGCTACTACTCTTAACGAGATTATTGAATTTAATCCAAGTGTTTATACATTATTGTTGATTATTGTAGCTAATCTATTAATTGGCTCATTTGAAGAAATATTATGCAGAGGGATTATCTTTAAAAATTTATTAAAAAAATACACCCCTTTAAAATCTGCTCTTATCTCGTCTCTAATATTTGCATTAGCCCATATAGGTAATTTTTTTACTAATGATAACAATCTAGAAGTAATTTCTCAGATAATCTACGCCTTCTTTTTAGGAGTGTTGTTCTCTGCTATATTCTATGTCACTAAAAATATTTGGTCAGTGATTTTACTACATGCTTTAATTGATTTTTCTGGAAGTTTATCACCAAATAAAAGTGCTCCAAACTTAGATATAATAAATATGATTATAAATGCATTTATGAGTTGTCTAATTGTTTTACCAGCACTATTTATAGGTTTAATGATATTCAAGAAAATTAAAGTTTCAAGAGTGTACTAATTTGTACACTCTTTTTTCTCAACACCTCTATAATTTTATCTAGTATATCTTATGCGTACAAGTTTTATTCTTTCACTATTTTTCTTTTCTATCTTTAATATCGTTAAAGAAGATTTGTACACACGATGTTAAGTCTGTATCATATTGTTTTGAAATGTAATCCAAGAAAGACTAGGTCATAAAACAATGAGTATAACTGAATAAGTGTATAGTCATGTAACAGAAAAAATGAAGCATAAATCAAAAGAAAACTTCGAAAAATTCATTCAAAATAAAGAACTCTTTTGAAACCTGCACCCAAAGCACTTCCTAACATTAAATCGGCGCAAAAAAACAACCCAAGATCATTCATTCAGAATGACCCGAGTTGTTGATATTACTCATATTATCCCTCTTGCTTAGCACCTAGTATTCTTTAAGGTATTGTTCTCTTTCCCATTCAGAAACTTGTGTTCTATAATAATCCCACTCAATTGATTTAGAGTTAATAAATTGATTATAAATATGATTGCCTAAAGCTTCTTTAATTGGTGCGTTATTTTTCATTGCTTTAACAGCAGTGTATAAAGTTGAAGGTAAATCTTCTATACCAACAGCTTCACGTTCTTCGCGATTCATTTCATAAATGTTTTGGTTAACTGGTTCTGGAACTTCTAGTTTATTTTTAATACCATCTAAACCTGCTTCTAAAAGTGCTGCTAATGCTAAATATGGATTGGCAGCTGGATCTACTGAACGTACTTCAACACGTGTAGATAATCCACGAGAAGTTGGTACACGGATTAATGGTGAACGGTTTTTACCACTCCAAGCGATATAACATGGTGCTTCGTAACCTGGAACTAAACGTTTGTATGAGTTTACTAAAGGATTACATACAGCTGTGAAACCACGTGCGTTTTTCAAAGTACCTGCTATGAAATGATAAGCATCTTTCGTCATTTGCATATCGCCATCTGGATCATAGAATGCGTTCTCTTTGCCCTTGAATAATGACATGTTAAAGTGCATCCCACTACCATTAACACCGAATAAAGGTTTCGGCATGAACGTCGCATGTAGATTATGTTGACGTGCAATTGTTTTTACAACAAGTTTAAATGTTTGAATGTTATCACAAGCTGTAATTGCATCTGCATATTTAAAGTCGATTTCATGTTGACCTGGTGCGACTTCATGGTGACTCGCTTCAATATCAAAGCCCATGTCTTCAAGTTCTAATACAATATCACGACGACAATTTTCACCTAAATCTGTTGGCGCAAGGTCAAAGTATCCACCATTATCATTTAATTCTAATGTTGGTTCACCTTTTTCATCTAATTTAAATAAGAAGAATTCTGGCTCAGGCCCTAAATTCAAATCTGAGAATCCTAATTCTCTCATATTTTCTAAGACACGTTTTAAGTTTGAACGTGGGTCACCTTCAAATGGTGTATGATCTGTTTTATAAACATCACAGATAAGTCGAGCAACTTTTCCTTGTCCTGCTGTCCATGGGAAGATAACCCATGTATCTAAATCTGGGTATAAATACATATCTGACTCTTCAATTCGAACGAAACCTTCAATTGAAGAACCATCAAACATCATTTCATTATCTAATACTTTTTCTAGTTGGCTAACTGGTACTTCTACGTTTTTAATTATGCCTAAAATATCAGTAAATTGTAAGCGTAAATATCTTACGTTTTCTTCTTTAGCAAACTTATGAATGTCTTCTTTAGTAAATGTACGTTTTGGCATTGTAAATGTCCCCCGTTAATATTATTTGATAAAACGTGATAAGTCACCACGATTTATCGGTATTGCTTCTCGTTGTGGTTTCTGGGTAGCTTCAACTATCATTTGTTTTCTTGTTTCTTGTTCATCATCAGAAAGATGACTTTGCTCTTCATTAAGAATTTGCTTAATACCCTTGATATTAAATCCTTTTTCAATCAGTTTTTTAATTTCTAAAAGTCGTTCCAAATCATTTAATGAAAAGAGCCTCTTATTGCCTTCTGAACGTTGTGGTTTAATCAGTTCATGTGTTTCATAGTAGCGAATTTGTCTTGCGGTTAATTCACTCAATTTAGTTACAACACTGATAGAGAATACAGGCATATTGCGTCTTAATGTATCGTTTGACTTCAATTCCCTCACCTCTATTTTTGAACTTGTTCTAAATTTAGCACAATTTTTCAATAATTTCAAAAATATGTAAGGTTTCCTCACATATACTTTGAACCCTTGGTATCACTAACGTGCGTCTTATCAACACTTGTAAATCATATTAATTTTTAGAAAATTCCTTTAATTTGTTCAAAAAAATCCATATATTTTATCTAAATTCACATCATTAGCAAGTATATTACTTCAAAATGTGTATTTGATACAATACATGGATTTCAACTTCCTTTTATATCAGTTGCTGTGATTTAAGATTTGCTGCAGCTCTTGTTACTGCCAATTTCACATGCTCGTAAGTTAAGCCACCTTGTACATAGGCTTCATGTGGTGGTCGAATTGGACCATCAGCTGATAATTCAATAGACGAACCTTGGATAAACGTACCAGCAGCCATAATAACATCGTCTTCATAGCCTGGCATAGAAGCAGGTTCTGGCTTAAAGTGCGCGTTAATCGGTGAAGCTTGTTGAATACTTTGGCAAAATTGAATCATTTGCTCTTTCGTATCAAATTCAACTGTTTGTATAAGATCCGTTCTTGGAACATCATATCTTGGTTTTGTACGCATGTTCATTTTTTCTAATAGTAGACTCGTAAACAATGCGCCTTTTAAACTTTGGCTAACAACATGAGGTGCTAAGAAAAAGCCTTGGTACATTTCTTGTAATGAGTTAAGAGAGGCACCCGCTTCTTTACCTATACCAGGTGCAGTTAAACGGTATCCACATCTAGCAACCAAGGATTCTTTGCCGGCAATATAACCACCAATTTTAGCTAAGCCACCACCTGGATTTTTAATTAATGATCCAGCAATTAAATCTGCACCACATTCTATCGGTTCACGCGTTTCAACGAATTCACCATAACAATTATCTACAAAAATAATCACGTCTGGATACTGTGATTTTATTGTTTGAATTGCGCGCTCAATCACTTCTAAATTAAGAGAAGGTCGTTGATCATATCCTTTAGAACGTTGAATTGCAATAACTTTGGTTTGTGGTTTGATTTGATTCATTACTTCTTCTATATCTATATCATCATCTTTTAAATCAACTTTATTATAACTCACGCCGTATTCTTTCAAACTTTCAATACCATTTCCATTTATGCCAATAACCTCTAATAAAGTATCATAAGGATTTCCTGTTATATATAACAGCTCATCACCATATTTTAATGTGCTTTGTAAAGCAATCGTTATCGCATGGGTACCTGAAATAATTTGCGGTCTGACAATAGCATCTTCTGCTTTAAAAACATGAGCATAAATTTCTTCTAAATGGTCTCTACCAAAATCATCATAGCCATAACCAGTAGTGCCTTGCAAGTCATTTTCAGTTGCTCTAACCGCATGAAATGCATCTAATACTTTTTCCTGATTAACATATGCTGTTGCCTCAATGTTTCTGAAATATGGTGCTAACGTTTCTTCTGTATTAGCAATCAGCTGTTTCATATCTTCCATTAATCATTACTTCCTTCTATTCTTTTTTATATCCTTTAATTTCATAAGTCGCATCATCTTCATTAAATATTAATTCTGAGACAAGTGTATGCTGTTTGAGAAAATATAATCTATCCGCATTCGCACTTGGTATGCTTTCTTCATAATATGTGAGTGATTTTTGTACTTGATCAAATAGCAATTGTTTTACTTTGTCTATATCTGCTTCATCTCGACTAGAAACAAATACCGATGGCTTATTCGTTGTCGGTGTCGCGCCTTCATGTAAATCTTTTTTATTAAATATAATCGCTTGCGGAATTTGTGCCATATCTAAATCTGCAACAATTCCATTCACAGTATCATATTGCGCTCTATACTCAGGATGACTACTATCAACGACATGTAATAATAGATCCGCATTTTTTGCTTCTTCAAGCGTTGATTTAAAAGCTGCAATTAATGTCGTTGGCAGCTTTTGAATAAATCCAACTGTATCTGAAATAATTAAGTTAAACCCATCGTTTATCTGGATTTGTCGTGTTTTAGGATCAAGTGTTGCGAATAATAAATTCTTTTCATATGTTGTTTCATTGGCAAGCATGTTAAACCAAGATGATTTACCTGCGTTCGTATAACCTATGAGTGCAACTTGGAAAACATGGTTCTGTTCACGTTTATTACGATAACGTTCACGATGTTCAACTACTGTTTCTAATTGATGTTTAATTTCATTCATTCTCGTTCTAATATGACGGCGGTCCGTTTCTAGCTTCGTTTCACCAGGGCCTCTTGTCCCAATACCGCCACCTAAACGTGACAAACTACGTCCATGTCCTTGCAATCTTGGCATTAAATAATCAAGTTGCGCTAATTCAACTTGTAATTTACCATCTTTACTGCTTGCTCTTAATGCAAAAATCTCTAATATTAATTGCGTTCTGTCGATAATTTTCACATTTAAATTTCCATTTAGAGCTTTTGATTGTGCTGTTGTTAATTCATCATTAGCAACAACGACATCGATATCATGATATTCAATATACGCTCGAATATCTTCTAATTTCCCTTTACCAACATAATATTTTCTATCAAAATGCGTTCTGTTTTGAGTAAACTGTTCTTGAACGTTTAGTTGACACGTTTCTGACAATGATGCTAATTCTTCCATTGTCGACTCAAAATCAAATTCCTCATCATTTTGAGCATGTACTCCAACTAAAATAGCTGTTTCTAATTCTTTTTTTGTATTATAAGTTTGTTGTTGGGTCATAACATGCACCTCTTTTCTTAGCTATTCTATCATAGTGTATATATAAAGACTACAGCGCCAATTTATGTTAGATTATTTATAAGAGGTGAATTAAAATGACTATATATGACATAGAAGTTCAGAAACCAAATGGAGAATCCTACAAATTAGATACGTACCAAGGACAACCCATGTTAATTGTTAACACGGCTAGTGAATGTGGTTTTACACCACAGTTCGAAGGACTTCAAAGTTTATATGATAAATATAAAGATCAAGATTTTATAGTATTAGGTTTCCCTTGTAATCAATTTGGAGGTCAAGAGCCTGGCACTGGTGAAGAAGCTACACAAAACTGTAAAATTAACTATGGCGTTACTTTCCCAATGCATGAAAAAGTTGATGTCAAAGGTGAAAATCAACACCCACTATTTGAATTTTTAACTAAAGAACAAAATGGTGTCTTCAATGAAAAAATCAAATGGAACTTCACTAAATTCCTAGTAGATAAAGATGGTAAAGTTGTAAAACGCTTTTCTCCACAGAAAAAACCTAATCAAATCGAATCAGAAATTGAAGCATTATTATAATTTGAAGATTCTATGATTTTCTGAAACAATATTAATCATTACAATATCTATAAATAAATATAAGCTACACTAGATATCAATTAATCTAGTGTAGCTTTTTTAGTTTTTAATTTTTAATTATATATTTTCTGATTATGATGTTTGAGGTGCATCATCAATTGTAAAAGTACTGATAGCATGTTTATAAATAAAATGCTGTTTACCTTGAGATAATAAGCATACTACATACTTATCATAATCCTCAATAACACCTTTCATTTGAAAACCATTCATTAAAAACACAATCACTTTTGTTTGATCAGTCTTAAATTGTCCTAGGAATTTATCTTGGATGTTTTCTGTTGTCTTCATGTTCTATACTCCTTTTCTTTATTTGGACTGAAACTTCATCTAACATCGATGAAAGTGACATTTTCTCTTTATCTAACCATACTACGTCTAGCTTATTTTTGAACCAAGTCATCTGTCGCTTTGCATAGTTTCGAGAATGTTGCTTTAATTTATCTATTGCGTCATTTTTATTTGTACCGCACTTCACTACAGGCAACATTTCTTTATAGCCTATAGCTTGCATACTTTGACATGATTCATATCCCGCATCTACGAGTTGTTTCACTTCATCAAGTAAACCACGTTCCAACATTATATCTACGCGTTTATTTATTCTTTGATATAATATGTCACGCGACATTTCTATCCCTAATAATAATGTATCATAATTTTCTGTATATTGTTGAACTTTCTTTCGAGAACTTAAAAGTTTTTTTGTTTTTAAATAATATTGTATTGCCCTGCGCACTCTTTTTCTATTATTAGGATGAATATCTTCTGCTGACTCACTATCAAATGATGATAAATACTGATGTAACGCTTCATTTGATAGCTGATCTAATTCTGCTAATGTTTTATCTACTACTTCACTTTCTTCTTCTGTGATTGTTTCATCTTCAAACGCATAATCGTGAATCAGAGACTGGATATATAAGCCCGTGCCTCCAGCAATTATAGGCACACATCCTCTATCAGTAATCTCAGTTATTAATTGCTGGGCTCTATTTTTAAAATCAAATGCAGAAAATGTTTCATCTGGTTCTAATATATCTATCATATGATGTGGCACGCCTGACATTTCATCTGGTGTAATCTTTGCTGTACCTATATCCATATGCTTGTATACTTGCATTGAATCGCCACTGATAATTTCACCATTAAATTTTTTCGCTAATTCAATGCTAAATTCTGTCTTTCCAACAGCAGTCGGTCCTACAAGTACGATTAAAAAAGGTTTATCGTTATGCACGTGTATATCAACTCTCTTTAGTTATTTACTATTATTATTTATCTTTTTTAAAATTTGCTTTTCAATCCATTCATACATGTTATTCCATGTAATATCAGAATCCGTATCGAATAAAACTTCATGGCGTTTATTTTTGTATAAATGGACGGTTACATGTTTCACACCACAGCGTTTATATAATTTTCCTAGTTTTCTAATACCTTTACCTTTGCCACCTAACGGATCGTCTTTACCCGATATGAGTAGTACAGGAAGCTCTGTATTCATTTTTTCAATATTTTTTACACGACTTGTGGCTAATGCGTGTTTTATTATTTGGTATATAAGTTGATTGGAAACTAAAAAACCAGTATTCGGATCTTTTATAAATTTAGCCACTTCTCGAGCATCGCTAGATAACCAATCGCTTGAAGTTTTTTGATTTTTGATATCTTTATTGAATGATTTATACATTAATCGGTTAATCCACTTCAATCGACGTCGTTTCCCTAATATTAAAGTAATGATTTTCATTAATGCAGCAATGGGTAGACCTAAATACTTTGGATATTGTGCTGTGCCACTAAGAATTAAACCTTGCGCTGCATCAGGATATTTTTGAGCAAATACACGCGCTATAATAGAACCCATAGAATGACCAATCATAATGTATGGGATGTTCGTATAGTGTGTACACATTGTTTGAGCAATTTCATATGTATCATCCGCTACTTGCGATATATCATCTATATGTCCGCGTTCTTTTTCATTTATTTCTTTACCATGACCTCTATGGTTATGGCGTAATACATCATATCCTTGTTGATTAAACGATTCAACAAGTTCATCATATCTTCCCATATGTTCTGCCATACCATGAAGCAAATGTACAACACCAATTGTTTCATGTTTGGCTTTATCTAATTTCACTTCTAACATTGTGCCATCTTCAACAGTAATCTTAAATTCCTTTTGACTCATGTGATAGCCCCCAAATCATGCATCATTTCAATCTTCTTATACTATACAATATACCCTCAAAATTCAATGTTATCAAATAGAATGCAAAACGTTAACCACTAGACAACGATATATTAAAAAACATTGATTTTATAAATACTTAAGAAAATCTTCTCACCAATAAAAATGCAATAATCCTTCGAAACCCTAATATGATTCTATTTTAAAAATGTTATACTCAATATCAAGTATTGAATCAATAATAGGTATTGAGTTAATCATGCTCATCATAAAATGTAAAACAAACAACAATTCGTCGAGGAGGACATCTAATGGATATAACGATTTTTATTTTTATTTTATTAGCTATATTCTTAGGTGCTTTAGTCCGAACATACTTTGGCTTTGGAGAAGCTTTAATCAGCATGCCTTTATTAGCTTTAATAGGTTTAGATATAAAAACAGCTATATCTTTAGTGGGTATCGCTGGTCTAACTGTGGCTTTATTCAATATTTTTTCTGAAATGAAGCATATTAAATATAAGACTTTGGCAGTCATGATGTCCGGTAGTTTAATCGGCATACCTATAGGCATATGGATACTCCATCATTTTGATACTGAAAAAATACAATTACTGTTAGCTATTTTTCTAATCTTTTATGGTATTTATGCATTTATCAAGACCGTTTTTCTTACCCATCACGCTAAAATTAAACTTAAATCTTCTCTATGGGAAGGTTTGGCAGGACTTGTTTCCGGCGTGCTAGGCAGTGTTTATAACTCTCATGGTGTACCAATCGTTATTTTCGGAACGCTAAGTCAATGGCATATTAAAGACTTTAAAAGTACAATTCAGGCTCATTTTCTATTAACAGCTATCTTTGTTGTCATAGGTCAATTGTTGGGTGGTATATGGACGAGTCAAACTATTCAATTATACTTAGCTACTTTACCTGTATTGATTGTTGCAGTTTTATTAGGTAAGTATTTATCGAAAAAGACACACCATAATCATTTTGAAAAATGGATTTATATTTTTATAGTTATCTTAGGTATATTAATGCTTTCAACATAGTAATTAGATTTTATATTACTTGATTCAGAAAACAAAGACTTAAATATAATTTAGCAAAGGTTGGTTTATTATGTTTGAAAATTATGCTTCTAAAAAGTTAATAAATAAAATGCACGAAATGGTAAATGACTTTTCTCCAATTAATTTTGAAGTTGAAAAATGGAATCATGAATATGAGGCTTTTAATTTTAACTTATCTCATCATACTTTTAAAAGTCGGTTAGCTAAGAAGACACCTAAAAAAACTGGTTATTTTGTTGCAATGTGGCATAAAAATGAAATAGCTCAAAATACTCCTTTTAATTGCGAGGGTTCTAAAGATTACTTGGTTATTAATATTATTGATGGTGATCGTAAAGGACAATTTATTTTTCCGAAAGATATTTTGTTAGCAAATGGCGTCTTAACTTCAACCCAATACAAAGGCAAAATGGCAATGCGTGTTTATCCCAATTGGGAATCAAATTTAAACAAGACTGCATTAAAAACACAAAAGTGGCAAAGCCCTTACTTTTTAGATTTATCTGTCCCCTTCAACGAAAAAGATATCTATACATATTATGATATAAAGTAACACAAAGATATATTGAGGTAGACAAACAAAAACTGGCGACAAAGTCCTAAGACCTTGTCGCCAGTTTTACTATTTATACATATTTATTCTTTAACTGCTGGTTGGTTATTACCTGTTTGTGCTTCTTTAATCGCAGTTTCTAATTCTTTTGTATATAATTCTTTTTGAATATTTGTATAGCCTAATAATTCAGCCATTACATCAATTACTTGTTCTTTATAATTTAATACATCATCAATTTTGAAATATAATTTACCTGTACGACGGATAAAGAAATCTGTTGGACGGTGAACCATTTCATTTTGAATTGAATAAATTAACTCTGTGTAGATATCTAATGGTAAACCAGTTTCTTGATATTGCGCAGTTTGTGCAATTTTGAATAGCTCTTCAGCGTTTGAACCATATTTAGATACAAAGTGACGTGCAGTCGCTTCGTCTATTTGATAAGCTTTTGCATCTTCAACTTTTTGTTCAATATATTTATCAAAGTTTTTACTGCCGCCTACATCGCCGCCAGAGATTGGTAAGTGTTTTGTTGCCGCTTTAGCGAAAGTAAGTTTATATTCTGATTTTAAGCGTTTTGCTAATAAATCAACAATTTCTACTGCCATATGACGGTAACCAGTTAATTTACCACCTGCAATTGTTAATAAACCAGATTTACCTTCCCAAACTTCGTCTTTACGAGAAATTTCTGAAGGATCTTTACCTTCTTCTAAAATAAGTGGTCTCACACCAGCCCATGATGATTCAATATCTTCATCAGATACGTTAACATCAGGGAACATATAGTTAATTGCTTCAATTAAATAATCTCTATCTTCTTGGTTAACTAATGGTGATGTCTTAACATTGTCATAAAAAGTATCTGTAGTACCAACATATGCTTTGCCTTCACGTGGAATAGCAAAAATCATACGGCCATCGTTTTCTGTATCAAAGTATACAGCTTGACCTAGTGGGAATTTAGATTGATCAATTACAACATGAACACCTTTTGTTAAACGTAATTCTTTATTGTTACGTGCATAATCGCCACTACGTACTTCATCTACCCATGGTCCACTTGCATTGATAACTTTTTTAGCTTTAATTGGGTAAGTTTCATTGCTAATTTGGTCTTCTACTTGAATACCATTAACTGTTTCATTTGAATCATATGTGAAATGAACAGATTTTGTATGGTTAATGATAGTAGCGCCTTTTTCTTCAGCACGTTTCATTACTTCAATAGTTAATCGTGCGTCATCTGTACGGTATTCAACATATGAGCCACCAGCTTTAAGTCCAGCTTTCTTAACAAGTGGTTCTTTTGCAAGTGTTTCTTTTGCATTTAACATTGTTTTACGTTCAGCTTTTTTAACACCTGCTAATCTATCATAAACGCCTAAACCAATCGATGTAGTGAATTTACCCATAGATCCGCCTTTATGCAATGGTAATAACATGCGTTCTGGTGTTGTTACATGTGGACCATTTTCATAAACAATCGCACGTTCGCGACCAGTTTCTGCTACAACGCCTACTTGTAACTGTTTTAAATAACGTAATCCACCATGTACTAATTTAGTAGAACGTGAACTTGTACCTTGTGCAAAGTCTTGCATTTCTACTAAAGCGACTTTCATACCTCTGTTACTGGCATCTAAAGCAATCCCAGCTCCGGTAATTCCGCCACCGATAATCACAACGTCATAAGCGTCATTTTTCAATTCTTTCTTAATCTGTTCTCTTTTTAAAGTTGATAAACTCATAAAATCCAGCGCCTCCTAAAGTATTAAAAAAAGAGAGACCCATCCCATACATATATAATTGTACGAATTGAATCTCTCATTTCTCATCTCGATATTATTAACTTACCCGTATTGTAGCACAGATAACACTTTTAAGTCTAATTTTTTTACTCATCATCTAATTTAAAGACTTGAGTAGCTTCTACAGCTTTCTTCCAACCTTTATAATGTTTTTCTCTTTCTTTTTCTTCCATGTCTGGATTGAATTGTTTTTCTAATTTCCAACGGTTAGCAATTTCATCTTTACTATCCCAGAATCCAACTGCAAGTCCAGCTAAGTATGCTGCACCTAATGCTGTTGTTTCGCTAATTTCTGGACGTTCAACACCAATGTTTAAAATGTCGGATTGGAATTGCATAATGAAATTATTCTTAACTGCGCCGCCATCGACACGTAAATTATTTACTTTAATACCAGAATCTTTTTCCATCGCTTCTAATACGTCACGTGTTTGGTAACATAATGATTCTAAAGTAGCACGAATGAAATGTTCTTTTTCAGTACCACGTGTAAGTCCGAAAATAGCACCACGTGCTTCTGCATCCCAGTATGGTGTACCAAGACCAACAAATGCTGGCACAACGTATACACCTTCAGTTGATTCGACACGTTCTGCATAATTTTCTGATTGTGGCGCTGAATTAATCATTCTGAGTCCATCTCTTAACCATTGAATTGCAGAACCTGAAACGAAGATAGAACCTTCAAGTGCATAATTGACTTTACCATCAATACCATACGCGATTGTTGTTAATAAACCACTCTTAGAAGTTACAGCTTCTTCTCCTGTATTCATTAACATGAATCCACCAGTACCATAAGTGTTTTTCGCATCACCACGGTCGAAACATGCTTGGCCGAATAGTGCTGCTTGTTGGTCACCAGCGATACCAGAAATTGGCACTTCTTTACCGAAGAAATGATAATCCACAGTATTAGCATAAACTTCACTAGAAGATTTTACTTCAGGTAGCATTGAATTCGGAATTTCTAAAATGTCTAATAATTCTTGATCCCATTCTAAATCATGAATGTTGTAGATTAATGTACGACTTGCATTTGTATAATCTGTGATATGTGCTTGCCCACCTGATAATTTCCATACTAACCATGAATCAATTGTTCCGAATAGTAAGTCACCATTGTCAGCTTTTTCTCTTGTACCTTCAACATTATCAAGTATCCATTTTACTTTTGTACCTGCAAAGTAAGGATCTAATAAAAGGCCTGTTTTTTCACGGAATTTGCTTTCTAAACCTTGGTCTTTTAAGTCTTGACAAATACTTTGTGTTTGACGCGATTGCCATACAATTGCGTGATAGACTGGACGTGACGTATGTTTATCCCAAACTACTGCTGTTTCACGTTGATTTGTAATACCGATACTCGCGATTTGATCTGCGCCAACATTTTCTTCATTAAGCACTTCAGCAATAACTGCCAATACAGACGTCCAAATTTCGTTTGCATCATGTTCTACCCAACCAGATTTAGGAAAATATTGTTTGAATTCACGTTGTGCTACGCCTTGGATTTTCCCATCTTGGTCAAAAAGAATCGCTCTTGAACTTGTTGTACCTTGGTCAATTGACAAAATATATTTTTTCATATTGATAATCTCCCTTTTATTATATTTGTTGAATAAATAATGTATGTGAAATGTATGTTTCCCAACAATCTATCTGTATACATTTCTTTTTAATAATTCAACAAACATATTCATATTATTTATTTTTTTATAATATAAGACCTGTTTATATTTTAACGTATAAACAGGACAGTTAAAACTTATTTAATAAATTGTTTCGATACCTTTTGCACTTTTTGCTTTGTTTAAAGCGATTCCAAGCGCAATTGTTACAATTAATAACACGATTGATACAACAGACATCATATCAAACGCACCTTTATAGAACAATCTATAAATGACCGCACCCATCATACCACCTGTAATAGGTCCTAAAACCGGAACAATTGCATAACTCCAATTTGATTTGCCTTTACCAGCTATTGGTAAAATGGCATGTGCGATACGAGGTCCTAAATCACGAGCAGGATTAATGGCATAACCAGTTGGACCACCTAAACTTAAACCAATCGCAACAATTAAACTACCAACAATTAATGGATTTAAGCCATCAGCTATTTTATTCATTCCAATGAATAATAAACCCATTGTTAAAGCAGCAGTACCAATAATTTCACTTAAAAAGTTGGCAAAGTAATTTTTTATTGCTGGTGCTGTAGAAAACACAGCTAATTTTGTATCTTTATCTTCAGTTGCTTTCCATTGTGCTAAATACATTAACCAAACTAAAATACCACCGATGATACCACCAAGTATTTGACAAATGATGTATCCAGGAACCATACCCCAGCTTAATGCACCGTCCATTGCGAACGCTAAAGTAACAGCCGGATTTAAATGCGCACCAGATATTTCACCAGTAGCGTAAACGCCCATAGTTACGGCAAGCCCCCAACCTGTAGCAATTACAATCCAATCAGCACCGTTACCATTGCTTCGTTTTAAATTAACGTTGGCAACAACGCCACCCCCAAATAATACTAATATTGCTGTTCCCAATAATTCAGCAAAATATACACTCATAGAGACTCCTCCTAAAAAAAGACAAAGAGACTCCTACAATTATGTCCAGTGTTGAACCACTGGTTTAATGACTGTAGAAATCTCCCATCTCTGTTCTAATTATTAACTTGTGTTTATCTTACACCTCTATTGAAAGCGTTGTCAATCTTTTTTGTAAAAAAATTGCCACAATTTAAAAATCAATAACAGCGCTTTCTTTAATTTCGAATTGCTGAGTATAACAATTGATTTTTGCTGATAAGCCATAAGGCATGCTGTGCTTGGGTTCATTGTGTCCAAATGACAAATTATATAAAATTGGAATGCTTGGTTTATTACTTCTTTTAATAATTTTTAATATTTCATTTTTATACGCTTCATAATATATTTGATTAAATGGTTTACCAAAAACAATGCCTTCTACTTTATCTAACACCCCTATTTGTAATAATTGATTAAACATTTCCGAAAATTCTAAAGGAGATGGTGTATCTTCTGAAGTTTCTAAAAAAAGTATCGCATGATTGAAATGCTCTAATTCCGGAAATATGGGAGTATCTATCAAACTCACAAATGTTTCTAAATTACCTCCAATTAAATGGCCACTCACAATACCTGCCCCATTTATAACTTCATAACTTTGGTTGTCTCTTTTAGTCCTAGCAATATTTTTATTTTCTACTTTCCATTCTAATCCTGTTGGTCTTGTATAAGGCGTAGGCAATCGTTCGCCAATTGCTGAACTATTGAACCAACATTTTTCAATATCTTTAATTGTATAGCTATCCATTTCTATATTCTCCGCAAAATCTGTCAATAAGGCTTGTCCATAAAAACTAACGATACCCATTTTATAAAACATCATGTGCACAGTCGTTGAATCGGAATAACCCGAAAAAATCTTGGGGTTATCATAAATTGCTTGAAAATCTACATAGGGTAATATGCTAATGGCATCTTCACCACCAATACAACTTATAATCGCTTTTACCTCACTATCTTTTAATGCTTCATTTAAATCTGAAGCACGCAGTTCAGGGTGTTCACGAACATATTTAATACCTTTGAGTGCATTGGGCATAATTTTTACATGCAAACCAAATACGGATTCCAGTCGTTCGATTCCTTGTTTTGTTCGCCATAAAATAGAATCTTCTCCGGCTAAACCAGAAGATAAAGATACAATTGCAACAGTGTCACCTCTTAATAATTTCCTCGGTTTTATCATTAAATGTTCCCCCTAGGTTTTTAATTTACATAAATTGATACTTAATCATTAAAAAATGGTATAAAAAAGAATTAGCTATAAGCTTTAGAAATGATTATACATTAATAAAATGATTTAATCCGTTTCTAAAATAGCTAATTCTATTAAGACAATTACATTATGATCAACATCATTCAATCTTTATGCTTTAATAGAACGATTGTTAATTTAACTGCTTTAGCTTTATTACCATAAATCCCGATCACTTGTAGTGATATATTTCGCACCATTTTTTACCGCAACATCAACTTCCTCAACGTCATTAATCAACCCACCAGCAATCACAGACGTATTCGTCTCTTCATTAATGATTTTTATGGCCTTTGTTGCTATACCTGGCAACACTTCAACAAAGTCAGGCTCAACACGTTTTATAAGCTCAATGCTTCTAGTTAGTGCATGACTATCTAGAATAAATACACGGAAAACCGTAGTCGTATTCAACGCTTTGGCTTTGTTTATAACTTTCGTTTTTGTCGATACGATGCCTTTGGGATGATAGTTTTGAATGATAAATTCACAAGCAAATTCATCGTGACTCATACCTCTAATTAAATCAATATGCATATACACTTCTATATTATTCTTCTTCATCAATTCCATAATACTTTTAATATGACCTATATGCGTATCTAATAACACACATTCTTTATAATCTGTCTGTATCAGTTTTTCTAAATCTTTCATTGAGCGAATAGCCGGTAAAATATATGGCTTCATCCACTAACCTCCTATATAATGCGCTTAAATAAGCGTTCTAATTCATAATTTGAAAAATTAATGATTATCGGTCTGCCATGTGGACATGTAAATGGATCTTCTGTTTCTCTCAATTGATTCACTAAATCTGCCATTTCATTATTTTTTAAATAGTGATTTGCTTTAATTGATTTCTTACAACTCATCATTATAGCAGCTTCTTCACGTATTTTTTTAACATTCACTTTTTTATGTTCTAAGACATACTCAATCATATCTTTAATAATTTCTTCCGCTTCAGCAGCAGGAAACCACACTGGATAACTATCAACAATATAATCATTACCACCAAACGGTTCTAAATGCACGCCCACTTTATCTAATTCTTCAACGTGTTGATTGATAATCATCAACTCGTCTTTGGAGAAGTGAAAAGTTAAAGGAATTAATAAATTTTGTATTTCATTAGATACATCACCTATTTTT
The DNA here is from genome assembly GCF_001747895.1 of Staphylococcus equorum. Taxonomy (GTDB): domain Bacteria; phylum Bacillota; class Bacilli; order Staphylococcales; family Staphylococcaceae; genus Staphylococcus; species Staphylococcus equorum_A. The sequence goes on from NZ_LNNB01000009.1 coordinate 522,218, forward strand.
TCTCTGAAATATTCGTATTTAATCCGTTCTTGCGCAGCATGTTGATCAATCATAAACATACCGTTCTCATTTTGCGCAATAATATATGTGCCATGTACTTGACCTACGACTTCCATATAAGGTATACGCTGTGAAGGATTGCTACTGATACTTCCTTTAATATCTGGTGCTTCAGCTACATCTTCAGAAGGTGCTAATGTATTAGTAATATCTTGTTCTTCCATATCTGTCAAGACATCTCTTTGCGTCTTAGCATAATCATAAGTCGATTCTTGTACTGAATAGGAATCCTCTGAGGAGGTATTCGGACTTGAGAGTGTATGATCTAAGGCTTGATTAGATTGATTTGTTTCATTCGGCTGTTTATCCTCAAGGTCAAAGTTCAAATTGGTTGAATGTGTAGTATCTCTTTGCTGTTTGCGTTTCTCAAAATCAATTTTCTGTTGTTCAAATTTATCCAGCACTTTATTTTTCTGCGTCAATTTATTCATATCATTTTGTGGTATTAAAATACGATCTTTAAAAGCTTCTCGTATTTTTTCTACAATCAATTCAAACAACTGATCTTCTTTAGATAAACGTACCTCTAATTTAGTTGGGTGCACATTGACATCGACCAGTATCGGATCCATTTCAATATTAATATAACAAATCGGGAATCTGCCAATCATTAGCAGCGTATGATAACCTTCTAAAATTGCTTTGTTTATCAAAAAGTTTTTGATATATCTACCATTAATAAAAATAGATATATAATGTTTATTACTTCGGGAATGTTCTGGTTTAGCAACATATCCCTCTAAGCGATAGTCGCTCGTTTCACCAGAGATATGTACTAAATCTTTAGCCACTTTCATTCCATATATTTCTGCCATTACTTCATTTGTACGTCCTGAACCATTTGTTTTTAAAATCGTTCTGCCATCTGAAATAAGTGAAATACGAATGCCTGGATGACTCATTGCCATTCGATTTACGATATCAGTAATTTTACCTAATTCAGTATATAAACTTTTAATATATTTTAAGCGCGCTGGTGTATTATAAAATAATGATTCAACTAATATATCAGTACCTTGTTTCGCTTTTGCAGGTTTTTGATTAAGAATTTCACCATTTTCCACATAAATCTCTTGGCCTTCTTCATTATCTGTACATGTTTTCAGTGTCACTTTGGAAACAGAAGAGATACTCGCTAATGCTTCTCCACGGAATCCAAGTGTGCGAATATGAAACAAGTCATCATCTGCATCTAATTTACTTGTTGCATGACGATGAAAGACGAGACCTAAATCTTCTATATGAATACCAGTACCATTGTCAACCACACGAATGGATGCTACGCCAGATTGTTCAACTTCGATATTGATTTCAGTCGCTTGGGCGTCAATGGCATTTTCTAATAACTCTTTGACTACTGAGCCTGGACGTTCAACAACTTCCCCAGCAGCAATCTTATTCGCTAATGATGTTTGCAACTCTTTAATTTTACCCATTTGACTTCACCTCTATTTCAATTGTTTTTGTAATTCACTTAATTTAATTAATGCTTCTATCGGCGTCATGTTAGATAAATTCAACGTCTTAATTTCATTTTCTATTTCAGATTGCTCGACCGGCGCATCAAATAGTTCAAATGCTGTTTGTTCAAATTGATTTCTATTATCATCCTGTTTTGCATATTCAGATTGCTCCGGATATGTTGCAACTGCTTCTTCTACATTTGAGTATTGCACTTCTTGAATACTTGAGTCTACTTCAAGTTTGTTAACTACGACTTGGTTTTCTTGTTTATCAGTCTGTTCAAACGCATCTAATATAACTTGCGCACGTGAAATTACTTCATCAGGTAAATGTGCTAATTTAGCTACTTGAATACCATAACTATCATCTACTGCGCCATCTTTAACCTTATGCAAGAAGATAAGTTCACCTTTATATTCGTTTGCTGCTACATGCACATTTTTCAAACAAGATAAAGATTGATCTAAAGTTGTTAACTCGTGATAATGCGTAGAAAATAGTGTCTTAGCATGAGACGTATTCGCAACGTATTCTATCATCGATTGTGCAAGTGCTAATCCATCATACGTCGATGTACCTCTTCCAATTTCATCAAAAATAATCAAACTATTTTCTGTCGCATGTGCGAGTGCTTTCTGTGCTTCTAACATTTCAACCATAAATGTACTTTTACCTGATACAAGATCATCTGCGGCGCCTATTCTTGTGAATATTTGGTCAAATACCGGTAGTGTTGCAGATTCACAAGGGACGTATGCTCCCATTTGGGCCATAATACTAATTATGGCTACTTGACGCATATAAGTGGATTTACCCGACATATTAGGTCCAGTTATTAAATAGACAAATGTATCTTGATCTAATTCACAATCATTTGGCACATAATCATTATGGTCCATCACGCGTTCGACAACCGGATGACGCGAATTTGTTAATTGTAGTGTTTTATCTTCACTAAAATTCGGACGTGCATAGTTATATTTTTGCGCAATTTCTGCAAAACTTTGTAAACAATCAAGTTCTGATATAACTTTAGCTTGTTTTTGTAAACGTTCTGTATAGGTTTTAATTTTTTCTCTTAGCTGAACAAACAATTGATATTCTAATTCGATTGCTTTATCTTCAGCGCCAAGAATGATGTCTTCTTTTTCTTTCAATTCATCTGTGATAAAACGTTCTGCGTTAGATAATGTTTGCTTGCGATGATAACCAAATGCTGTGGGATCGAAGTCTTGTAAGTTCGCTCTAGTAATTTCAATAAAGTAACCAAACACTTTATTAAAACTAATCTTTAATGATTTAATGCCAGTACGTTGGCGTTCTTTAGCCTGTAATTCAGCTAGCCATGACTTCCCATTTTTAGATGCCTCTAAATACTCGTCTAACTCACTATTAAAACCAGTTTTAAAAAGGCCACCCTCTTTTACAGAAATTGGTGGTTCTTCTTTTAAACTTTCTTCTAGTAAGCCAAGTAATTCATCTAAGGGCTCTAGCGCTTTAAATTGTGCAGTCATCTGTTCATCAAAATCATTAAGTAGATTTTTAATATTTGGGATTTCTGAAATAGAATGTTTCAACTGAATTAAATCGCGTGCATTGACGTTGCCATAACTTACACGGCCTACTAAGCGTTCAATATCATAAACTTGATTCAAATGATTTCTTAATGTATCTCTTTCGATGAAATGATTAATAAACTGTTCTACTGTATCTAAGCGAGATTCTATATGTGCTTTATGGATAAGTGGTCTATCAATCCACTGTTTTAATCGTCTGGCACCCATTGGCGTCTTAGTCTCATCCATTAACCAGAGCAATGTTCCTTTTTTAGTTTTTAAACGAATACTTTCTGTTAATTCTAAATTTCGTTTAGCGTAAAAATCCATTTTCATAAAGTCTACCGCTTCATATTTAACAACTGCTTCAATATGGGATAAATCTCTTTTTTGTGTGTGATATATATAATCTAACAACAATTGTGTCGCATTAAACAAGTTGTCTTCCGTCATAGTATTCACACTATACTGTGCATCTGAAATTTCCGATAATACCGTTATTGTTTCAGTTGTTAAACTGATTTGACGTTTTAAATCATCATCAATATTCTCATTTACGACGATTTCATTAGGATTAATAGTTGTAATTTCATTCATTAGTGTCGCTTCATCTTCGAAATGTGTAACTTTCAATTCTCCAGTTGAAACATCACAATAACTTAATGCGTAAGCGACATTATCTTTCACAAAACTTAATATATAGTTGTTTTGTTTTTCATCAACGCCACCTTTATCCATTACCGTTCCAGGTGTAACGATTCTAACAACTTCACGACGAACCATACCTTTAGTCTGTCTTGGATCTTCCATTTGCTCACATATAGCTACTTTATATCCATTGCTAATCAATGTTTCAATGTAGCCATCTGCTGCATGATAAGGTACACCACACATCGGTATCGGGTTCGTTTTTTTGGCATCCCTTTTCGTCAAAGTAATTTCTAATACTCTTGACGCCTCTTTCGCATCATCGAAAAACATTTCATAAAAATCGCCCAATCTAAAAAATAACAGACAATCTTGATATTGTGATTTTATTTTTAAATACTGTTGCATCATAGGAGTTTGGTTAGTCATTTTGATATTTCACAATCCTTCTATTAGTTTCTTACTTTTCAAAAATTAAATTCAATTATTATTGTATCTTTGAATATGTATGTGTAGTCATGTAGCACACATTTAAAATATGCACTGAGCGTGTTTTCATATTCATTTTTGTACCGAAAGCCTCTTTAATGTTATCCATTTTCGTTTAATTTTCTTTAACTTCATTAGTTAATTTAACTCTTAAATTTTAACATAACTTTAGATATTACGCCTATTTATTCAATCGTAGCGTTAAAGCTTAATTATTATCAAAATATTTATCAATAAAGTAACCATAGATTTAAATTCAAAAAACGAGACTAAGTCTCTATAAATAATCAAGAATAATAGCACGACATAACTTGTTTCGTTATCCATCTAAAACTTCATGATTAGTTATTTGAGTCTTAATCTCGTATCGTAAATCTGACATAGCTTATAAGAAGCGTTTTAATATGCCTTTTCTTTTCAATATCATTAATAATATATAACTGATGATAGCACCAATAATACTAGAAACGATAAATGCTAACATTAATGGTTTAATAGCAAAATCTGAAAAGCCAAGTATCCAAGCTAATGGAATACAAATTATACTACCAATAATACCTGTTCCTATCACTTCACCCACCGCAGCCATGAAGATATGCTTACGGTAATGATAAAAACCACTTGCGAGTAGTACACCTACCATACTTCCAGGAAAGGCGAAGAAGCTACCAGTACCAAAAATCATGCGTAATACTGAAGAAATAAATGCTTGAGCTAGTCCAAACCACGGACCAACAAACACAGCACATAGTACATTAATCAAATGTTGAATAGGTGCTGCTTTAATAGGGCCTAACGGAATGACAATGATACTACTCAACACTACATTAATAGCGATGAATATTGCGGTTAAAGTTAACCTTTTCGTCTTAATTGTCTTCATTCGGTTCATTCCTTTCCTGAAAGTACATTACACGCTAGTCGTCATTTTGTTCATGTTGATTTAAACGATCAGACATTGTACTTATCATCATTTGTAATAAATCGTTGGCTTCAGTTTGTGATTCTCTGAACTCTTCCACTATAGGTAATACATTAATATCTTGCTCAATACCTTGTATTTTACCCTCAGATTGTTTTAGCGCTTCTGTTTTACCGTAATTTTGTAAGTTTACGGATTGCTTTTGTGTTTTCTTTAAATCTTTCATGCGTTGTTCAATATTTTTATTGTAATGAATTTGTTGTTCTACAGTGTGATAATCTTTAACTGTATCCAATGATTTGATTCGTTCACTAATGCGATTTGCTTCAGCTAATATGTCATCTTTTTCATACATTATTGAGTCACCACTGCTTTTTCACTCATGCGTAAGAATGTACCATTTAATGAAAATTGTTTCGCTTCATCAACTTGTACATCTACAATTCTACCTATCATTTCTTTAGGTGCTTTGAAGTTAACGAGTTTATTTTTTGAAGTATAGCCTGCTAACACAGTATTATCCTTCTTACTGGCACCTTCACACAATACTTGGATGACTTCGCCTTCATATTGTTTCATAGCTCGTTCTGAATAATAAGCCACTTTTTTATTTAATTGTTGTAATCTATCTTTCTTCACGTCTAAAGGCACATTATCTTTCATCTTCGCTGCTGGTGTACCATCTCTTTGTGAATAAATATAAGTATATGCATGTTCAAATTCAACTTCGTCATACAATGTTAAAGTTTCTTCAAATTGTGCTTCAGTTTCATTTGGATAACCTACGATAATATCCGTAGTCAGTGCAACGTTAGGTATCTTCGTTTTAATTCTATCTACTAAATCTAAATAGCTTTCACGTGTATATTTACGTCCCATAATTTTTAATACTGCGTTGTTACCTGATTGAACTGGTAAATGTACGTGAGGTACAATATTGCCCCCGTTTGCAATAACTTCAATCATACGATCCGTAAAGTCCCATGGATGGCTTGTAGTAAATCTCACTCTTGGTATATCAATTTGTGTAATATCTTCTAATAAATCACCCAAACCATATTCTAAGCCCTCTATATCTTTACCATAAGCGTTAACGTTTTGACCTAGCAGCGTAATTTCTTGATAACCTTGACGCGCTAAATCTCTTACTTCAGCAATAATATCATCTGGACGTCTACTACGTTCTTTACCTCTTGTAAAAGGCACAATGCAATATGTACAGAATTTGTCACAGCCATACATAATATTTACCCAAGCTTTAATATTACCTTTTCTCACTTTAGGAAGGTTTTCAATAACGTCTCCTTCTTTTGACCAAACTTCTACAACCATCGCTTTTGATAAATAAGCTTCTTCTAAAATTTCTGGTAAACGATGAATATTATGCGTTCCGAAAATCATATCAACGTTCTGGTACGATTTGAGAATTTTGTTAACAACTGATTCTTCTTGTGACATACAGCCACATACGCCGATAACTGTTTCTGGTTTTTCTCGTTTTAAGTGTTTTAAATTACCAATCTCACTAAACACTTTACTCTCCGCATTTTCACGTATTGCACATGTGTTAATTAAAATCACATCAGCTTGATTGATATCTTCTGTTGCTGAATAACCTAAAGCGCCTAAAATACCAGCCATGACCTCTGTATCATGCGCGTTCATTTGGCAACCATATGTTTTAATTAAGAAGGTCTTCCCTTGACCCATATTACGATATTTTTCATCTATGTGAAAATCACGGTTATAGTTTACTTCTTCTTTACCGCGTTTACGTGCTTCTTTTAAACTTGGTGGTTGATAGACATGCTCAAAATACTTGCTATAATCTTTAGTCTTCTTATCTCGTTCAGCTAAAATATCTATAGAAGTACTTTTTCTTTGCTCTTCATTCACTCTACAAAATCCTTTCTATATCATATAAACTAAGAACAAGTGTTTTTAAATATGTTTTATACTTTGGTATTTCAACCTAGGCGTTCAAAGTTCTATAACTTTATCCATAATCATTACTTCATTATATTAAATTTAGCCCCAAAGTGCAAAAGGTCTTTCCCAATAAACAAAAACGATTCAACATCTTGATATGTTGAATCGTTTTTGTTTATTATCTATTTTTTAAATTTCGTCATATTTTCCAGTAAGAGTCTCAATTGTAATACCTTCAGGGACATGATAAAACTTAACCTGACTAATCGTACTCGGTATTTCTAATTCAACCATACGCTCATTTAACTTTTGAATCAAGATCAAACATTCATTCATCTCACCTTGTACTGTTGTTTCTAGTGGTCCAACTCTATAAGTTAAACCAGAATCATCAATTATCTTTATCGCTTCATCAACATAAGGTATAACATCTTCACCATTAGCAGTTTTCGGAATAATTTGGACACTCATTAACGTATCATGCATATTTCTTCAGCCCCTTATATGTTTTACTTATCTTTTAGTTTATCAAATAAGATGTTCAAGGCATAGATATAAAACGTTAATCATTTATATCATAAGATTTATTTTAAAAATCTTCACTAATTTGTGTCATCATTATCATTTTAGCAACCATACCACCATTAGCTGTTGCATCTATAATTTGACCCGCGAAATTATCTTTTGTTTCACCTGCAATATAAAAATGCTTAATCGAAGTTTCACCAAAAGCATTGACTTCAAATTTTTTATTTTCATCACGCTCTAAACTCAAATTTTCCAAGAAATCAAAATGAGTATCCCATTGCATTTGGCTAAATGCACCTTCAACTTCAACTTTATCGCCGTTTGACAATTTAACATGAGTTAATTGACCATTTTCCCCACTTAAATCAGCGATGGGTTCGGTATATATATCAATATTTTTAGCTTTAAGCCCAGCTTTGTCTTCGGCTGTAACACTTTCCCCATTTGTAAAAACGATAAGTTCTTTTGAAAAGTTGCTTAATAATTTAACCATATGTGTCATCATCTCAACGGAATATATGACAGCCAACTTACGATGACGCATTTCATAGCCATCACACCACGGACAATAAAATATAGATTGTCCATAAAAATCATTGAAACCAGGTATGTCTGGTCCTTGTTCTTTTAATCCTGTTGCGAGTAACACTTGTCTAGCTGTAAATGATTGTGCTTGGGTAAAAACTTCAAATCCTTCATCATTTTCTTTAATATCTATAACACGTTCTGCTAAAAATGATACATCTTTGTATTTAGCAATATCTTGTTTTGCTTTTTGTTTGAATTCAGTTGGTGAAATACCATCTTGTGTTAAATAACCATGTGATTCTGATGTCACTCGATTTCGTGGTTTATCCTCATCGATAACTAATGTATGCATCATACCTCTTCCAAAATTTAATGCTGCGCTTAAACCAGCAGGACCGCCACCAATAACGATGATTTCATAATCCATTTATTTCACTCCTTTACACCTTTTAAAGACTCTTAATATCTATAATTAATCGAATAATATAAGAACTTAGCGTTAAGCCAAGTCCTTTAATTTTTTTTGTTCTAAATTATTTATTAAACTACGTTCCGCTTCATCCATAATTTGTTTAATAGAACACCCTTCACCATGACTAAAACTATCTTCGAGTAAGCTTTGTTTGCCATCTATAGTTACAATAATTTCATAAATTGAAACATCTTGCCATCCATTTTTTAATTGATAGCCGCCTTTTGCACCACTATTTGCTGAAATTATCCCAGCTTTTACAAGTCGTGTTAAAATTTTAGATAAATAAGTCGTAGAAACTTTCAATACGGCTGCTAAGTCTTGTACTGGTATTCTTTTTGAATCGCCGTCACTTTTTATCATAAATAATAAAGCGTGTAATGCATAATCTGTTGCCTTAGAACATTTCATTTATTTATCAACTTCCTATTATAGATATAATATGTCTATAATATCTTATTATGTTTTGTTTTGCAAATATTATTTCTAATGTTGGTTAAAATGACATCATAAATGGTTAATTGCGCTCATTTTGATAATGGTTTACAGCATCAATGATTGCTTGCGTAAAATCAGCCATTAACGGAGACCAATTATCTCGATTTTCTCTATCATAAAGATTATATTTTTTGTTAATAAAGAAATTTTTTCTTAGACGCGCAGTTAATTCTAACTGAACGCCAGCTTTGTGTTGGCAACAATTAACAAAATTATCATCGTGAAGTCCAGATATATGGGATGGTGCATCTTTAACAATGATATTAATTTCAGATAAATAGTGTTTAATATATTTTATTAGTGTTTGATCTTTTCCTCCAATATACACTTCTGGTTTATCACCCATGCAACCATGAACAGAAATCGCATGCCGATTATCATCGATCATTTGTAACAGTTTTGGCTCATCAAAATGTCTTGATGTCACATGTAGTTCGTGATTTTTATTATGACGTACACCTTTAAAAGTATAAAAATCATAGTTACCACGCTCACTTATCGATTGAGCAAGTTCAGTTGTGCCACGTTCAATCGCCCCACCATGGACTGCCGTAATAATCATTGGCTGACTTGCTCGCCGCGTATGAATTTCCCAATCTTTACCTTCACTTGTCTGTAACAAAAGTTCAGTCATTGAATTAAATTGGTCTACCATCGTATTCCCTCCAAAGTATAAAGCACTGTTTAGCTTCTATAATACTATAAACAAGAATAAAATATTCCTACATTTACTAAAAAAAAGCTGATACTATACGATATTGAATGTGTCTTAATTCAAGCGCGTATGTAATCAGCTTATATGCTATCATTTAATTATTTTTACTATATGAATAATTATCTATACTTCGAATTTAAACAAATTGCTTTGTTAATTCATTGAACTGCGTTTCATCAATATGAATATCTCTTTTAGCTAATGGCGTATCTTCCATCTCTTCAATTTGAGATTCATATGAAGGTGTTTCCGTATCTTGATAAACAATACCTTTAATTAGAGAATCATACTCTAACACTTTTTGTGTTGCATTACTTTTATCTGTAACATCAAAACCTTCTATATCATCAATACTTGTAAGGTTTTCTTTAAACCAATCATAAGTATTCACTTTATTATATGTTACACATGGTGAAAAGACGTTCACAAATGAAAAACCGTCATGGTTAATAGCATCTTCAAGCATTTTTGTAAGTCCTTTTATATCACTTGAGAAGCCTTGTGCTACAAATGTTGCTCCAGAAGATAATGCGAGCTCTAATGGTTTAACATTTTGCTCGATATTTCCTTTTGGTGTTGATTTTGTAACAAAACCTGGCGCTGATGAAGGTGATGTTTGACCTTTAGTCAGTCCATAAATTTGGTTGTCCATTACAATATATGTCATGTTCATATTTCTACGCAATGCATGAACAGTATGGCCCATACCTATTGCGTAACCGTCACCGTCTCCTCCGGAAGCAATAACAGTCAAGTCTTTGTTCGCCATTTTCACGCCTTGTGCTAATGGTAATGAACGACCATGTATACCATGTACGCCATAAGAATTTACATATCCAGATAAACGACCAGAACAGCCGATACCAGTAATGATTGCTACTTCCTCAGGTTCCAAGCCAATATTGGCTGCTGCTTTTTGAATCGCTGCTTGGACTGAAAAATCTCCACAGCCCGGGCACCAATTGGGCTTAACATTATTTCTAAAATCTTTAAACGTTGCCATTTATACCAGCTCCTTTAAATCTTTGGCAATCTCAAGTCCTTTTGTTTCAATTTCATGTGGCAAGAATGGCGTGCCATCGTATTTTGTTTGGTTCACTAATTTATCACCCAATGTAACATTCATCTTCAAGATACTTGCAAGTTGTCCTTGGTAATTGTGTTCTACTACGACAACTTTCGATGCTTTATCAATAGATTTTTGAAGTGTTTCTTTAGGGAAAGGATGCAATTGTCTAATTTGTATATGATTTACTTTTAAGCCTTGTGCTTCTAGTCTATCCTTACCTTCTTGAATTGCGCCTTTAGTCGAAATGAAACCTAAATATAAAATATCTGCTGCATCATGTTGTTCATCTGCTTCTACTGGTTCATTAATTAGTAAATGCTCAGTTTTACGCATACGTTTATCCATTTGTTGTTGTCTGTTATCAGCTGCTTCACTCGTCTTACCTTCTTCGTTATGCTCGACACCTGTTACATGGTGTATACCACCTTTAACACCTGGAATAGGTCTAGGTGATACGCCACTCTCAGTCAATGCATAACGTTTGAAATAAGCTTTGTCGTCTTCTTCTCGTTCTATATCAGATTGAATTGTTTCGCCACGGTTAATTTCGATTTTGTTATAATCTAATTTTTCTACAGTTTGTTTGCCTAATGACAATTGTAAATCACTTAAAATAATCACTGGACATTGATACATTTCTGCTAAATTAAATGCTTCAATCGTAAGATAAAATGCATCTGCTGCATCAGTAGGTGCAACTACGATTTTAGGGATGTCTCCATGTGTACCGTATATCATCTGCATTAAATCAGATTGTTCTTGTTTAGTAGGCAATCCTGTAGAAGGCCCGCCACGTTGGGTATTAATCACTACAAATGGTGTTTCTGTCATACCAGATAAACCAATCGCTTCCATCATTAATGAAAGTCCAGGTCCCGCACTGGCAGTAAAAGCACGTACACCAGCATAGTTTGATCCAATAGCCATGTTTGCAGCAGCAATTTCATCTTCAGTTTGTACAACTGTGCCGCCTACTTTTGGTAGATTATCAATCATGTACTCCATAATTTCTGAAGCAGGCGTAATAGGATATGCCGCCATAAACCTTGATCCAGCTGATAAAGCACCTAAACCAATTGCATCATTACCAATCATATATAGATGCGGTGTTCCATTTGTTTCTTCTAAAACAAAGTCACCTTCAACAGTATTAAGTTGCTCTATCATTAAACGATAACCTTCATTTAATGCTTCTATATTCATTTCGACAACTTTTGCGCCTTTTCTAGTAAACATATTAGTAATAAGCGTTTCAAAAGCTGAAATATCTAATTTCATCACTGCACATGTCGCACCAATAGCAACCATGTTTTTCATTAAGGCAGTGCCTAATTCTTTTGCTGTTGCCGTAAACGGTAAATCTATGAGTTGCGCACGACAGCCTTCAGGTTTTTCTGGTTTTGCCTTGCTGTCTGCAATGATAATACTGTCTGTTCTCATTTCATGATGGTTAACTTCTATTGTTTCTTGATCAAAAGCGATTAATATATCTAAATCATCACTTATCGCGTGTACAGGTGATGTTGATACTCTTATTTTATTATTCGTATGTCCGCCCATTATTCTACTTGAAAAATGACGATATCCATATAAATAGTATCCTTTACGGTTCATCGCAGTAGCAAAGATTTCCCCCGTTGATTCAATACCTTCTCCTTGCTGGCCGCCAACTTTCCATGATACTTGTGATTTCATACCATCTTGCCTCCTAATGGTTATAATAATTCATAATCAATCATATCAAAATAAACCACCCTATTACTATGTAAAGAGTGGTTTATTTTAAAATTCATACTAACGGACGATAATTAAAATGGATGATCATCATTGATGAGCACGCGTTCAATATGCGTTGCTTTACCATCTTTATTAATATCTATAATAACACCAGATAAGACACTACGTCCTTCATCTGGCACTACATGTCTTTGTGGTAGGCTAGTAATAAAGCGTGTGATAACTTCTCCTCTATTGATTCCAAGTATACCATCATAAAATCCTGTCATACCTACATCTGTAATATAACCTGTACCACCTGGCAATATTCTTTCATCAGAAGTTTGAATATGCGTATGTGTACCTACAACAGCACTCACTCTATTATCTAAATACCAACCCATTGCATTTTTTTCAGAAGTTGTTTCCGCATGAAAATCTACAAATATATAATCCGTCTCTTTTTGTGCTTCAGCAATTAATTCATCTGCTTTTTTGAATGGATCATCTATATCTTGCATAAATGCACGACCTTGTAAGTTAATAATCGCCAATTTCAAGTCATTGATTTGAATAATGCGCATACCTACACCTGGTGCTTCATCTGGAAAATTTGCTGGTCGAACCATGCGCTTAGCACTTTCTATAAAGTCATAAATTTGACGTTGTCCGTAAGTATGGTTCCCCATAGTCATGAAATCTACGCCTTCTCTTAATAATTCTTTATATATCTTTTCAGTTAATCCTTTACCATGTGCGGCATTTTCCGCATTTACAATTGTAACTGTAGGACGATGCGTTTGTTTAAGCTTAGGCAAGTACGTGTTAATTGCTTCTCTACCTACTTTACCTACGATATCTCCAATAAATAATATTCTCATTTACTTGTTCATCCTCTCTTAATGTTAGTTTAATGTAAATAATTTAAGTTGAAAAGGTTCTTTAGTAAATATTTCTTTAATTTTTAAGTTTTATATTTTGTAATGGGGGTATAATTCATTATAGTAATTATTTTAATCCATAATATAGGAGTTGGAAGTAATACATGTCAATTAATATCGATCCACAACATTTTGCTGATCTAGTTGTTACAGCAAATCCATCAAAAAGTGAAGACGCAGAAGATATAGCAAAAGATAGTCTAGAGCTATATATCAATGCTTATCGTTTAGCAGAAAGATATGCAAATATCGCTACAAACTGCTATGATACAGCTGAAATTATCAAAGAAGTTAAAGTTGCAGATTTAGAATTAAACTAATTAATAAAAATATAAATTGCTTAGTATAGTGAAGTTTTACTTCAGTGTACCAAAGTTGAGGCTGGGACATAAATACATGTCTCAGCCTCAACTATTATATGGACAGTGGCTGACTGAAGTGAAAATGCGCTTATACCAATCTCTTGCACTCCATTTTGTCAGCTGCGCCGGGCTAGGCTCATACGATGAAATCTTATTAGAAAAATTAGATTTCGTCGTCCCACTTTTTTTAATGTTTGAGACTTCAAATATCTTTCACTATTTAAAAGCCGTATAATATCACTTTGTTCGAGAAATGTCATAAACACAATTAATGATACGAATCATAAAAAAACTGCCAACAAGTCTTATGACTTTGTTGGCAGTCTATCGTTAGTCATTGAATGGCTAACATTTATTTTGCGTATTCAATTGCTCTAGTCTCACGAACAACTGTCACTTTTATATGACCAGGATATTGAAGTTCGTCTTCAATTTGGCTTTTTATATCTCTTGCTAAGCGATGTGATTTTAAGTCGTCGATAGTATCTGGTGATACAATAACTCGAATTTCTCTACCTGCTTGAATTGCAAACGCTTTTTCGACACCATCATAATTTTCAGAAAGTGTTTCTAATCTTTCCAATCTTCTAATATAATTTTCTAATGTCTCTTTACGAGCACCTGGTCTCGCAGCTGATAATGCATCTGCTGCTGCTACCAATATAGAAATAATAGAAGTTGGTTCAACGTCACCATGGTGGGAATGAATTGCATTAATAACTGTTTCATTTTCAGCATATTTTTTCGCTAATTCTACACCTATTTCAACATGGCTACCTTCAACTTCATGATCGATTGCTTTACCAACATCATGAAGTAGACCAGCACGTTTAGCTAATGTAACATCTTCACCTAATTCAGCTGCTAACATACCACTTAAGTGTGCAACTTCGATAGAATGTTTCAATACATTTTGTCCATAGCTTGTACGATATTGTAAACGACCTAAGATTTTAACTAAATCTGGATGCATATTATGCACATTTATTTCAAATGTAGCTTGTTCCCCTGCATCTCGAATAATATCGTCTACTTCTTTACGAGCTTTGTCTACCATATCTTCTATTCGTCCAGGATGGATACGTCCATCCGAAACAAGATTTACTAATGCAGTTCTTGCAATTTCACGTCTAATTGGGTCAAAACCAGAGAGGATAACCGCTTCTGGCGTATCATCTATAATTAAATCAATACCCGTTAATGTTTCTAACGTACGGATATTTCTTCCTTCTCTACCAATGATTCGACCTTTCATTTCGTCGTTTGGTAAATTAACAACTGATACTGTAGATTCAGAAGTATGTTCTGCTGCTAATCTTTGAACCGTAGTTGCTAACAATTCTTTTGCATTTTTATCGACTGCTTCTTTTGCTTCTTTCTCTTTTTCCTTAACAAGTATTGCAATATCTTGTGACAATTCATCTTCAACTCTTTGAAGTTGCTCTTGTGCAGCTTCTTCTTGAGAGAGACCAGAGATGCGTTCTAATTCTTGTTCATGCTTATTTATTAATGTTTGAACACTACTCTCTTTTGCATCTACTTGTTGTTGTCGTTCTTCAAGTTTAGACTCTTTTTGCTCTAAAATCTCATCTTTTTTATCTAATAGATCAGATTTTCGCTCTAAGTTTTCTTCTTTTTGAAGAAGTCGAGCTTCTTGCTTTTGAAGATCACCGCGTCTTTCACGAAGTTCGTTTTCACTTTGTTCTTTTAAGATTTGATTTTCTTCTTTAGCTTCTAGGAGCTTTTCCTTCTTAGTATTCTCTGCTTCCTTATTACCTTGTTCAATAATATCTTCTGCAGTTTGTCTTGCTTGTAATTGCTTTTGATGCAATAGATTACGGGCTACAATGTACCCTACAACAACTCCGAGAATAATACCTAGCAAAATGAGTAGGAGGCCTAATAAACTCACACAAACACCCCCTTTTTATCTAGGATTTTGCTCTGTATATCAATTTCAATATGATTATATGAAGTTATATAAGAATCATACAATGTAATTGTACGGTTTTAAACTAAGAAGTGTCAAGGTTTCCTACACATTAATTCAATATTTGAGACCCCTCTTTTACACTATTTCTCCTATAACTATTGTTGTCACTTATGTTATTAAGCTTATATAGCAAAATATTTGTCATATTATATTTTAAAATTCTTATATTTATATAAAAAAATAAGCGCATATTTTTATATATACACTTATTTTATAGTAAATCTTTAAATTGTTTTAGATAACACTATTCGTCTTCAAGAAGCGTAGTTTGTTTTTCATCTTCGTCTTCTTTAACATCACCATCAATAATGCCTAGTGCTTCACGCAATCTACGATTAATATCTTCTTTAATTTCAGGATTTTCTTTCAGATATAATTTAACATTTTCTTTACCTTGTCCCATACGATCTCCATTGTATGAATACCAAGCACCTGATTTATCTACAATTTCATTTTCAACACCTAAGTCAATAAGCTCTCCTTCTTTAGAGATACCTTTACCATACATCATATCCACTTCTGCAACTTTGAATGGTGGTGCTACTTTATTTTTAACAACTTTAATTTTCGTTCTATTACCAACAATATCTTGGCCTTGTTTTAATTGTTCAGCACGACGTACTTCTAAACGTACAGAACTATAGAATTTTAATGCACGTCCACCTGGTGTTACTTCAGGGTTACCGAACATCACGCCTACTTTTTCGCGAATTTGGTTAATAAATACTGCTGTTGTTTTTGATTTGGAAATAGCGGCTGAAAGTTTACGCAATGCTTGTGACATTAAACGTGCTTGTAAACCAACATGTGTATCACCCATTTCACCTTCAATTTCAGCTTTTGGAGTTAAAGCAGCAACGGAGTCAATAACTACGATGTCAACAGCACCACTTCTTACGAATGCTTCAGTAATTTCCAATCCTTGTTCCCCATGGTCAGGTTGAGATAAATATAGATTTTGAATATCTACACCTAAAGCTTCTGCATAGACAGGATCTAACGCATGTTCAGCATCAATAAACGCCGCAACGCCACCATTTTTTTGTACTTCTGCAATAGCATGCAATGCTACTGTAGTCTTACCAGAACTTTCTGGTCCATATATTTCTATAATTCTTCCTTTAGGGTAGCCACCTACACCTAACGCATTATCCAAAGTAACTGAACCACTTGAAACGCTAGAAACTCTTTGGGCTTTATTGTCACCTAATTTCATAACTGCGCCTTTACCAAATGATTTTTCCATATTTTTAATTACTGTATCTAAAGCTTTTTGACGATCGTTATCCAATGCTGGACCTCCTAATTGAGATTAATCTCTGTAAAATATCTTAATCCTACTATACCTTGATTTAAATAATTCTGCAAGCTTTTTGCGAATATTTGTTCGCTTATATTGACGAAATTTACAACTAAAACAGAACACACGTGCTATATTTTTAAGTTTTTGCAGCCTTCAAATGCTTATTTAAACCAATTTAGTAATCGTATTAGTACATAATTTTGAGTTCTGCTTTTTATTGAATTTCTTCTTTGCGTCATTTTAAAGGACTGAATTTCAAGTCGTTCATTTTCTAAAATGCCTAAATAAATTGCATCCTTATAATACATTATTGAAATACCTACTTCTGTTTGATACAAATCTTTAACGATATTGGCAGAGACAGAAAGTTGAGTTTCAATTGTATCATGTTCATCTATAAATTGCGTATGATGTGGTAACATCCCTTGAAGTAATTGTGAAGTATTAAAATTCTTCAGTCTAGAATATAATTCTCCATCTGTAACAGCATCATATAGAGCAAATGATTGATGAATTTTATCCATCAGAGATTGTTCCAGTAGTATATCATCAGAACCATAATAATATTCACCAATACGTGATAAAATTTCTGATTTAATAGGAGCGATAAGTTGCTCGCATTCACGTTGCGTATCTCCATTTGCCGTTAATCTAATATTAACTTCATGCGTTCCTGCCAATGGCGCAATCGTAGGATTTGTCTGTGCATCTATTAAATCCATTAATACTGTTTCTACTTTAGATTCGCCGATGCCTGCAAAACGCAATAATTCTGAGAATATAGTGCTTTCACCATTGAAGAAGAATGGCAAAAGTTCGTTTTTAGCCATAGGTTGCATTTCTCTTGGTGGGCCTGGTAACAATACAATACGTCGTTCATCTTGATCTACTACCATACCAGGCGCCATGCCGACTTTATTTTCTAATACATGTGAACCTTCTATAACTAACGCTTGTTGACGATTATTTGGAGTCATTTCAATATTCTGCTCTTCGAAGAATTGTTCAATGTAATTCAAAGCATGTTTATCAATGATTAATTCTCGACCTAATACCTTAGCAACCGTATGTTTCGTTAAGTCATCTTTAGTTGGGCCTAAGCCACCAGTTAGTATAACAGTATCATAATGATTAAATGATGCTTTTATCACTCTTTCTAAGCGTTCTGGATTATCACCAATTACTGTATGTTCTACCACACTGTGACCTACACCATTCAGCAATTTCGATAAATATTGTCCATTGGTATTAGCTATTTGTCCTAATAATAATTCTGAGCCTACTGCAATGATAGATATTTTCACAACTTCTCCTCCTCAACACCAAGTTACATGATTTACTTTAGTTTATAGTTTTTATGCACTTAAAAGCGAGCGCAAAATTATTCGATAAACTTAATTATAAATCTTAATTCCTTAAAAAACTAAAGATTAGATTTATATATATTTTAAAAAGCTTAGTAAATCTTAATAAATCAATTATTATACTATTTTATCAAATAAAATAAAAACAGCCCAAATTTTATCACTTTGGACTGTTTTGCTATATTAAAGTACTTAATTTTATTGGTAAGTGTGGGACATGTATTGGAACTGCCCCCATTATTTCGCTTTAAATACATCTCTACCTTTATAGAAGTATTCAATTCCAGATAATATTGTGAAGAATACACCGATGTATAACAGAACTTGTCCTAATTCAAAACCAATCCAAGTTGCTAAAGGATCGCCTAGGAGAATCCAAACAATTGCGACCATCGTAACAGCAGTTTTAATCTTACCTAATTGACCTGCAGCACTTACAAAACCTTGCTCAATTTGTAATAGACGTAATCCTGTTACAGCGAACTCACGTGCAATGATAATAATCGCAACGATTGAATTTGTTAAATCAATTTGTACAAGTGCGATTAAAGCGCTTGAAACGAGTAATTTGTCAGCTAATGGGTCTAAGAATTTCCCCATATTAGTTACAAGCTCCCATTTTCTTGCTAAATAGCCATCAACAAAATCACTTAACGACGCGATAATAAAAATAATACCACTAATTAATAATTCAATTCTAATTTCATTGCCACCGATAAATGAAATGTTACCAAATCCAAAATCTATCAGTGCAAATAGAAGAAATATTGGAATTAGTATAACTCTAAAAACAGTTATCCAATTCGGTATATTCATAAGAAGTCCTCTTTTCTTTTTTATAACTTAATCGTTGCTTTATACTTTAACAGATTATAATACTAAAACAGCTAAAATCCATAATAGTGCTGAGATGATAACAACAACACTAACTATAACAGCTACTTGCAACGGTTCTTTATTCTTACTGCGATATGTTGGCTTATTTTCTTTAGAAAAAGCTTCAATCGTCTCTTGCATGCTTTCATCATTATTTGGGATTTCGTCTCTATGTGCTTTGATTAACTGTGCAGAATCAATATTAACAGCTTTTGCATACTTTTTAATAAAACCTTCTGCATAATCAACTTTATTCAAAGATTCAAAATCGTTATTTTCTATCAAAGTCAAAGTTTGACGTTTTATCTGTGTGCGTGTTTCTAATTCATTTAAAGTCATACCTAAGCGTTCTCGGCGTCCCTTTAAAGTTTGACCAACTGTGTTCACGATGTCAGTCCTCCTTGATAACTATTCATTTTTTTATTCAAAGAAACCAAATCCGCCACCAAATTCATCGTTACCAAAATCTAAGTTGTTTTTACTTTTAACAGTTTGTTTCTTCATTTCTTCATAATGAATTTCTTGATTTTTATTTTCTCTTAATTCAATAATATAATCGAAATCGCTCATCTCATAATCACTTGTTTCAACAAACAAGTCAGGATGCTCTACCACCTTGATTGAAGGCAAACTCATCACTTCTTTTACTAATTCTTGGTGTTTTACATTAGATTCTCTTGCTGTTACAGCACCATCAATAATATAAACATGATTAGGATCGTACTCGCCTTTGATTAATGAGCTACGCACAGTTTGTTTGATTAATGTAGAACTGATGAACAACCAACGTTTATGCGCACAGACACTGCCAGCAACAATAGATTCTGTCTTTCCAACTCTAGGCATACCTCTAATGCCTATTAATTTATGACCTTCTTCTTTAAATAATTCTGCCATAAAATCAACGAGTAAACCTAAGTCTTCTCTTTCAAAACGAAATGTCTTTTTATCGTCAGCATCTTGCTCTATGTACCTGCCATGTCTTACTGCCAATCTATCACGAAGTTCAGGTTTACGTAATTTAGTAATAGAAATATCGTCAATTTCAGTAACAATATTTTCAAATCTACTCACTTTTTCTAAGTTATCAGACTTAATGAGTAAACCTCTACGACCTTCATCAACGCCATTAATCGTTACAATATTGATACCCATCATACCTAACAAACTAGATACATCGCCTAATAAACCTGATCTATTCAACGTTATCTCATATTCTAAATACCATTCTTTTTTAGTAGCTACTGTCATGAAATAAACACCCCTTAGTTTAAAAACAACGGTTATTTTATAATAGACTGGTGCTGAAGAAACATCTATTAATATCACTTTTTTAAATCATGTGATTTATTGTACTGTTATTATATCATTGAATGTTTCATAGTTGGCTTATTTTTTTACACAATATTAAAATTTATAAATACCATGCGCCATTCACTTTTTGTACTGTTCCCGTGATACTCTTTGCTAATGGATGGCATAAATAACTACACGTATGTGCAACTTCTTCAGGTGTAATCAATCTTTGTTGTGGTAAATCGCTTGTTATGTCACTAAGTTCGTCTGCTGTCCAGACTTGAGTCATGTTGCCACTTACCAAACCAGGTGCAATAGCATTAACCGTAACATTTGTCATAGCTAACTCTTGGCTAAGCGCTTTAACAAAACTAATTTGCGCACCTTTCATAGCTGAATAAACAGTTTCCATGCTTGCGCCAGTTTCGCCCCAAATAGATGAGATAACGATGATTCTACCATTTGTACTTTGTCTTAATTGATCTGCAAAATATCGACTTGTTCGTATAAATTGACGCACATGTATTTGATAACTCGAATCGATCATTTCGTCTGTCATATCCTGTAATTGTCCATATAAAGCTGAACCACTAGTATAAATTAAACAATCTAAATTCTTTATAAAGCCAAAAGCTTTGTCCAATTCATTACACTGAGTTAAATCACATTTTACAAATTGTACTGACTTTTGTTCATAGCGCTTAGTTAGAGTTTCTATGTTTGATTTATTATAGTGTACGATGACTTCATACCCATCCGTTAATAAACGATCGACAATTGCAGAACCTATTGTACCAGATCCGCCCATGACCAAAGCTTTCATTTTATTTCATCTCCAAACGACTATCTACAACTTGTGTTAGATTTAAACATGTATTTGCTGTTTCGTTCACGCTATCTAAAGTGATACTCTCAACAATGTCTAATAAGTCGAATAAGCTTACGCCTTCAAAATAAAGTTTTGTGTATTGATTAGCAATATACTCTGGTGAGTTTAAACCTGAGATAAATTCTCCGATAAATTGTTTTTTCAATAAATTAAAGGCCTCTGCATCACTTAGTTTTCCTTGTGTGTTTTCTAATTCCTCTAATAATAGTGCTTTCAATTTATCAGGATATTGCGTGGCACTCGTGATAACTGAAAAGCTATAGGTTGGTTCTAAAACAAATTGATAACCAAATGTTTCATCTATTAAATCTTGATTAAGCAACGTTTGATAAAAATCTGTCTCTTCACCAAACACCATTTCATAAAATAGTGTCATTTCTAAATCACGTTTAACATAGGCTTCGTTAGGTTCATTTTTTAAAGTTTCATTTTTAAAACCAAGCATTAATCTTGGTGATTGAAGTTTCATGGATTCTGAGACATTGGCCTCATTAACTTCGCTTTTTTCCGCTAAAGCATCTCTGACAATTTGTGGTTGATTCACTTTATCTCTTTTATTTTCGTGCTCAGCAATGACTTCATAAATGTGCTCTGCATCTACATCACCTACAACAAATAACACCATGTTCGATGGATGGTAGAATGTTTCATAGCATAGATATAAATCATCTTTAGTTATTTCATAAATGCTTTCAACACTACCTGCAATATCTACACGAATTGGATGTGTTTCATACATAGCCTTTAGCGTATTGAACATTAATTTATAGCCTGGTTGTTCTTGATACATTTTAATTTCTTCTTCAATGATTCCTTTTTCTTTATCAACTGTCTCTTTAGTAAAATAAGGCGTTTCTACCATCGTTAATAAACGTTTGATATTGCGGTCTACATTATCAGTAGCACTGAATAGATAGCTTGTTCGATCAAAGCTCGTAAAGGCGTTAACTTGAGCGTTGTCTTCCGCAAAAGCAGTAAATAAGTCTTCTTCTTCATTTTCAAATAATTTATGTTCTAAAAAGTGTGCTACGCCATCAGGTACTGTGACATATGTATCGCTGCCATGTGGTTTAAATTTATTATCTAATGAACCAAATTGTGTTGTGTATGTTACGAAGGTTTTTTGAAATCGTTTTTTCGGAATAACAAATAATTTGAGTCCATTATTTAACTCAGCTTCATAAACTTTTTCGTCTATTTGTTTATAATATTTTTCATTCATCAGTCATTACCTCCTTTCGTCAAAATGTAAATCGTATCTAATATTGTTTCTTGTGCTAATTGCTGAATCTCTGCTCTAGATACATTTTGTATACCTTCAATAAAACTTGTTTCTGACATGTCTTCATCAAGTAAAATATTGTTATTTAATATTTCAATAATACTTTTTGGTCTATCATGAGATTCTTGACGTTGTGAAATAATTACTTTTTTAGCTAGCTCTAATTTATCGTCATCAAACTCACCTTGTTGGAATTTTTCAAATTCAGCTATTATTGTATCTTTAGCTATTTCATATTTGTCAGCTGAAACACCACTAAGTACAAACATAAAACCATTTTTAGCATCCATTTGAGAGTGTATTGAATACGCTAAGCTCTGTTTCTCACGTACTTCATTAAATAATACGGACGATGGATCACCGCCAAACATGACATTTAACACGACCATAGCAAAGTATTGTGGATCGCCATATCGTGCTGGGAATTTATATCCCATATTTAATTTAGCTTGATCCACTACATCTGTTTCAATAATTTCTTGTGGTAAAGTATGTGATGTCGGTGTTGGTACTGCATGTGATAATTCAAATTGAAAAGGTTTAAGATCAAAATATGATTGAATTTGTGATTTCACTGCTTGCTCATCTACGTTGCCTACTACATAAACCGCGCAGTAGTCATCTTTTAGCATAGATTGATATGTATGATATAAATTTTTTGGTGTTATGCCTGATATGTATTCTACTTGCCCTGACGCTATATGGCGATAAGGTTGGTCTCCAAACATATTTTTCAGTAAGTTTAAAAATGCAATTTGTGATTTATTATCAACTATTGCATCTAATTTTTTTGTTAATAACGATTTTTCTTGTGCAACAAAAGTTTCATCAAATTCACCATCTGTAATTAACGGGTTCCAAATCATTTCTTTTAACAGATTCAAACCTTTTTCAAATAATGGTGTCTGGTCTTTTAAATAACGTTCATTTACGATTTCTAAAGATATTGTAATTACATGCTTGTCTTTAAATTTTGAAATAAAACTGTTGACGTATGCACCATATAATTGTGATAAGTGTTGGTTAAATGCTTTATCCGTCGGCCATTGTTTTGTCGCACGAACGAGTACTTTGCTCAATAGCGAACGTGCTGTCATAGTTTCGCTATCTAATGGCGCCATAAATTTCAATGTGATTGTGGTTGTTTTAAATTTTGTTGTTGGCATTACTTTTATATGCAAGTCGTTTTGCTGTTTATCTATCTTCAAATTGTCATGCCCCGCTTTCATAATTTTGTTTTTATATTCTATTTCTAACCGTTTTAAATTTTACTAAACTACTTTTGAAATAATTAAAAGAATAAAGTATTGGATTATCTTCATTATCGTAATGTATTAATTTCAAAAGCATGAGCCCTTCATGCGGTGATGCGTCTAGCACGTCCGAGATATGAGGTTCGTAACTAATTGCCTCAATTTCTGTATTTGCATAGGCAACTTTTTTATTAGCGTAAGCTTCAATCGCGTTTAATAAAGATTCATCGCTATTTTGATACTGTGCACACGTTAAATCATAAGCGGGCACTTTATCTAAGCAATATACTACTGGTTGTCGATCTGCCAGTCTGACACGCTCTATAATGGTCACAGAAGCTTTATCAGGAATGTTTAATCTTAATGCATCCAATGAAGTAGCTGGTTTTTCATCTAAGCTTATAAATTCTGTTCTAGCATTAAAGCCTTGTTGTTCTATCATTTGACTAATACTTACAAGTTCACCTAAAGGATAGAAGAACGGGTGCAGTGATTTAACACTCGCACCTTCCCCTAAGTTATTAGATAATACTTGTTCTGTAATCAATTCATCTACGGCATCATAAACGTCATCTGTTTTAACGTTTAGTGTTCTAGCCACTGCTAAATTACTTGGCAATGGCTCTCCAGGACTCAATTTACCTTCTTTAATTTGTTGAATCATCCACTCTTTAACTTTATACACAGAAGTAAGTTCCATATTTACACCTCATCACTATCTAAATCCACAAGTATCTGTCTAGGTTTGCTACCTTTTTGTGGTCCAATAACTTGATTCCGTTCTAAATCATCCATCAGTCTTGAAGCTCGATTATAACCAATTCTAAACTGTCTTTGTAGCAAGGATGTACTTGCTTTTTGTTGTTCAATTATAAATATATATGCTTCATCATAAAGTGAATCTTCACTTTTCATTTCTGATTTTTCAACTGGTGCATCTGGTTCCATTTCTTTAACATAGTTCGCTTTTTGTTGTTCAACAACATAATTAACAATATCTTGTACCTCTTGATCGCTTAAAAATGCACCTTGCACGCGTGTTCTCGTAGAGCCACCATTTGCAACGTATAACATATCACCTTTACCTAGTAACTTATCTGCACCACCACTATCTATGATCGTTCTAGAGTCAATTTGTGAACTCACAGCGAAAGCGATTCTTGACGGAATGTTATTTTTGATTATACCAGTTATAACATCTACAGATGGACGTTGTGTTGCAATAATTAAATGAATACCTGCTGCACGTGCCATTTGAGTAATACGTTGAATTGCATTTTCCACATCTTTACCTGCAACCATCATTAAATCTGCTAATTCATCAACTATCACCACAATATACGGCAACTCAGATTTCTTCTCTTCTAGTTCCTTATTTTGTCGTCTAATTGCTTCGTTATAGCCTTCAATATTTCTAGTTGAAGAATGTTGGAATAGATCATAACGTCTTTCCATTTCAGCAACTACTTTTTCTAGTGCTTGTGATGCTTTATGTGGATTTGTCACAACAGGTATAAGCAAATGCGGTATACCGTTATATATATTCAACTCTACCATTTTTGGATCAATTAACATAAGTTTTACTTCATGTGGCTTAGCATTAAGTAAAATACTTGTAATAATGCCATTAATACAAACTGACTTACCACTACCAGTTGAACCTGCTACCAGCAAGTGAGGCATTTTATTTAATTCAACTGTAATTGGATCACCTGAAATGTCTCTACCTAATCCAACTTCTAATTTATTTTTGGCAGGAAACTTCTCATCTAATACTTCTTTTAATGAAACGAGTGATACTTTGTCATTAGGCACTTCTATACCGACAGCTGAACGACCGGGTATTGGTGCTTCTATACGAATATCTTTCGCAGCAAGTGCTAAAGCAATATCATTATGTAAATTAACAATTTTACTTACTTTCACACCTTGCGCAGGTTGTATTTCATATTGTGTCACCGCTGGACCAATTTTTATTTGAGTCACTCTAGCATTAACACCAAAGTTTTTGAGCGTGGTTTCTAGTAACTGGCCTTTTTTTTGTACTTCTGCCTTAGATGTAGCTTTTTGCTTAGCAGGTTGATTGAGTAAGGAAAGCGGTGGTATTGTATATGCTTCATTTTCAACCTCACCTGCTTCGGATATGGAATTTGCGCCTTCTTCATCTGAGGCTTGTTCAGATTCATCTATCAACTGATCTAATGAAGCTTGTTCCTCTTTAGAACTTTGTTGTGATGGTATCTGCTCATTGGCACCTTCTTGATCGCGCGTGCGTTGACTACGTTTGTATTTTTTATTTTCCGTAGGTTGAGCGCTATCTTCATCGTTATCACCATGCCCATATATAGGTATGGATTGTTGCTGTTCTGCAGTTAAATTAGAAACTTCAGGTAAATCACTTACATCTTTAACTTCATTATTAGCTTCATCCTGAGTAGCAGCTTGTTGTGCTTGTAATTCAGCTTTTTTCTCTGCTTTCACACGCACTTTAGCATCTTTTTTAATTTTATTTTGTTTTCTTTTTTCTTTTAAGTTTACTGAAGCATCTTGACTTTTAATTTTCACCTTTTCAAATACGATTTTCGATACATCACGATGACTTTGCTTTAAAAGTAAAATTGCACTTGAAGCAATCAATAAAATTGTCACAATAATAATACCAACAATAGAAATTAAAGGCGTGAATAAAGTTAATAAGTAATATCCTATTAACCCTCCACCAAAATTAGGGAAGTTAGTCTGTTCATAAGCCTTATAGACAAATGACAATACTGGTTCTCGTTCAGCTTGTGCATTATTAGTAAAGTAAAAGAAGATTTGTGTCACTAACAATAGTGCGAATTGTAATAGAAAAGCACCAACTGTACGTCTTGTCTTCGGTAATGCTTTATAATAAGTGATAAATATTGTGCCTATAATTAGTAATATATATGTTAAGAAACGGCTATTACCGAATAAATAGTTCAAGAAACTATCTATCATTGTTCCAATAATACCAAGTTGGAACGCGCCTAGTATAATTAATACAAAAGCGATAATAGCAAAAACATATCTTATAGGACTGTCGCTTTGTTTTTTCTTTTTATTTGTTGTTTTCTTTCTTGTATTTGTTGGTTTTCTCTTAGTTGTAGTTCTCTTTTTTGTTTGTGCCACGTTCCACACCTACTTTTCTAACTCTGATTTCAATTTTATTTTAATCCTATACCCATTGATTGCTATGTGAATCACTTTTCTTCATCGTAAATAATATGTATTTAGGTTTTATTATATAAGTATGTTTGTATAATAAAAGTTTATTTGTATTCTATAATAACATAAAAGAGGTAAGACAATGTTCGCTTTGAGTGGATTTAAAGGTTGCTTGCATGTCATATTTAAGATATAACAATCAACTGCAATCTACTTTTAAATATGTTTACCTAAGCGTTTGTCTTAACCTCTTTGTTTAGTATGGAAACTATTAAATTTCAGAAATAACTGGAATAATCATCGGACGACGTTTCGTGTTTTCAAATAATAACTTGCTAATTTGATCACGCATACTTTGTTTGATTTCAGACCATTCAATGCGTTTTTCTTGTAGTCCTAGTTCGACGATTTCACGTACTTTTTCTTCAGCTTCATTTAATAAAGCTTCACTTTCTCTAACATAAACGAATCCTCTAGATTGAATTTCTGGTCCAGCTGCAATTCGTCTGTTTTTCGGATCAAGTGTTACGACCGCAATAAAGATACCATCTTCTGCTAATAAATGACGATCTCTCAGAACGATATTTCCTACGTCTCCAACACCAATACCATCGATAAGTACATTACCAAAATTCACTTTTTCATTTAAAATCATTTCGTCACCATCATAGTTAACGACATCACCTTTTTCCACAAGGAAGATTTTCTCAGGTTTTACGCCTGATTCATTCGCTAATTTTGCATGAGCAATTTGCATTTTAAACTCACCATTTACTGGTATAAAGTATTCTGGTTTCATAATATTAATCATCATCTTCAATTCTTCCATGCAACCATGACTTGAAGTGTGTATTTTTTTACTACTAGGTAAGATTTCTGCACCAGCACGCGCTAATTCATTTAGCGTGTTACCAACGATGACTTCCATACTTGCAGAAGCAGTAATTGCTAGGAATACAGAATCCCCTTGTTCAATATTCATTATTTTATGTTTCTTTTGAGCCATCTGACTTAATGCTTCTACTGGTTCGCCTTGCATACCAGTTGCAATAATAATAACTTCATTTTTAGGATAATTTTCAACTTCATTAATTGGAATTAATAAGTCCTTAGAAATATCAAAATAGCCCATCTTTCTAGCGATATTAAATGAACTTTCTAATGAACGGCCTAAGAAAGAAACTTTTCTATTCAATCTCTGAGCCAAATTCAATACTTGCTGAATGCGGATAAAGTTCGATGCGTAACATGAAACAATTAATCTGCCTTTTACTTTAGTAAACGCATCATACATATGTGATTCAATTACATTTTCTGGTGTATTATAACCTGGTTTTTCCGCCTCAGTGGAATCACTGATGAGCGCAAACACGCCTGCTTCGCCTATTTCAGTCATTTTTTTCAAGTCTGGTGCATAATGACCTTGTAGACTTTGATCAAATTTAAATTCGCCAGTATAAACAATTGCACCATATGATGTATGAATACATACGCCTAAACTGTCTGGAATACTGTGCGTTGTATTGAAAAATGTAATGTTTACCCCTTTAAAACGCATAACTGATTCATTATTCACTGTATAATATCTTACTTTTTTATTAATATTACGTGCTTTCATATTTTCTTTAATTAACGCGATTGTCAATTTAGAACCGTACACAGGTGCATCTACTTGTTCTAATACATATGTGACAGCTCCGATAGCGTGTTCATGGCCATGCGTCAAAAATATACCTTTTAATTTATCTTTATTATCAATGACATATTGAATGTCAGGAATTACAATGTCTACACCTAGCATTTCATCTTCTGGGAACATCAGTCCTGCATCTAACATGAACATTTCATCGTCTACTTCAACGACATACATATTTTTCGCAATTTCTCCAACTCCGCCAAGTGGAATTATACGAATATTTTTATTTTTTTTCTTAATTAAACTCAAAATGTTACCTCCTATTTAAATTCCCGTCCATATATAAACTCATAGTATATTATAAGTTAAAATAGGCTTTATGTACACTATTAAAGTAATTACTATAAATAGTTCGGGATTGATATCAATAAATAAACAATTACTTATAAATCTTCAATATTTTCTATGTTTTGTTTTATATTTTCATATTCACGTTTTTACTACAATAGAAACTATGAATTTCCTAAAAATTAAACTTTAGTCTTATTCACTTATGTATTTAATTATTTACGCAATAATTCTGCTAATATTTGCATTTGCATTAAATAAAAAAGAAACCAGTATACTTTGATATGAAAACCGTTTAAAAATAGAACAGGAAACATTCTATCGTAACGCGATTCATATCATTTACTAGTTTCTAATAAAATTCGATTTTTTATTTTATATTAATTTGATAAAAGCACTTTATGAGACGCATTCACGCGACCTTGTTTATCAATTTCTGTTACTTTTATTTTAAATGTATCTCCAATTTTCAATACATCTTCTACTTTATCAATACGTTCATTTGCAATTTGTGAAATATGAACTAAAGCATCTTTACCAGGGAATAATTCAACAAATGCACCGTATTTTTCAATACGTTTTACTTTGCCTTCATAAACTTGGCCAACTTCAGCTTCACGCGTAATGTCTTCTATGATACTACGTGCTTCGGCGATTGCATCTTTATCAACAGCACCTATAAAGATTGTACCATCTTGTTCAATATCAAGTTTCACACCTGTTTGATCAATGATTTCATTAATTTTCTTACCGCCAGGTCCAATAACATCTCTGATTTTTTCAGGTTTGATTGTCATCGTAACGACTTTAGGTGCAAACGCACTTAACTCACCGCGTGTTGTATCAATTGTTTGTAGCATATGATCTAAAATAGCTAAACGACCTTCACGTGCTTGGTCTAAAGCTTCTCTAATAATCTCTTTTGTTAGACCATCAATTTTAATATCCATTTGTATTGCAGTGATGCCTTCAGACGTACCGGCTACTTTAAAGTCCATATCACCTAAAGCATCTTCCATACCTTGAATATCCGTTAAAATAGTGTAACTATCATCACGTGTTACTAACCCCATAGCAATACCGGCTACTGGTGCTTTAATAGGAACACCTGCATCCATTAAGGCTAACGTAGAACCACAAATTGACGCTTGTGAAGATGAACCATTTGATTCTAATACCTCACTCACTATTCTTACAGTATAAGGGAAGTCTTTAGTATCTGGAATAACATGACTCAATGCACGCTCACCTAAAGCACCGTGACCAATTTCACGACGTCCTGGAGAACGAACTGGACCTGTTTCACCAACTGAATAGTTAGGGAAGTTGTAATGGTGCATGAAACGTTTTTGTTGTTCCTCACCAAGGCCATCAAGAATTTGATATTCGCTCATTGAACCTAATGTTAACACAGATAGTGCTTGTGTTTGACCTCGTGTAAATAAGCCAGAGCCGTGTACGCGTGGTAACACACCAACTTCTGATTCTAGTGGACGAATTTCATCTGATTTACGGCCATCAGGTCTGATTTTTTCTTCAGCGATTAATCTTCTTACTTCTTCTTTTACTAAACTATTTAAAATGCCATGCACATCTTTAATTAGTGCAGCGTTATTAACATCTTCTTCATCAATAAATTCTGAAACGACTTTTTCTTTTAATGTGTCAAGATTGATATCACGTTGCTGTTTATCAAACGTTAATACAGCTTCTTTCAAACCATTGGCTTCAGTAAGCTGTTTCACTTTTTCTGCAAGCGTTTCGTCTTGTTCAACAGGTGTGAATGGTGTTTTCACTGGTTGGATGTGATCCACGATTTCTTGTTGGAAATTAACTAAACGTTGTATTTCATTATGACCAAAGAAGATTCCCTCAAGCATTTCACTTTCAGTAATTTCACTTGCGCCTGCTTCAACCATATTTACAGCATCTTTGTGACCAGCAACTTCTAAATCAAGACGCGACACTTCTTTCTGTGCAACAGTTGGGTTAATTACGTATTCGCCATCAACATAGCCTACGTTGACACCAGCAATAGGTCCTTGGAATGGAATGTCTGAGACACTAAGTGCCATAGATGAACCTATCATCGCTGCCATTTCTGGAGAACAATCAGGATCAGCACTTAATACGGTATTCATGATTTGTACATCATGCTTATATCCTTTAGGGAAAAGCGGACGAATTGGTCTGTCGATTAAGCGCGCAGTTAATGTTGCTTCGTCGCTTGGACGTCCCTCACGTTTTTTGAATCCACCAGGAATTTTACCTGCTGCATACATTTTTTCTTCATAATTTACCATTAATGGGAAAAAGTCAACATCGCGTGGTTCTTTTGAAGCTACTGCAGTAGATAATACTACTGTATCACCATAACGAACTAGCACGGCACCATTAGCTTGTTTAGCAAGTTGCCCTGTTTCAATCGTTAATGATCTATTTGCCCATTCAGTTTTAAAAACTTTTTTCTCTTGAGACATTACGAATCTCCTCTCATATATCTATTAGTTACATCATATCATTTCTTAGAAAAATTTTATATTAGTATATTACTTTTTAAATAATATGCTTTCTAGATTATAAAAAAGGGAAAGGACCCTGAAGGTTCTTTCCCTTTCAATATCCATCTTAAAATTAACGACGGATACCTAATGATTTAATTAATTCACGGTAACGTTGTACATCTTTGTCACGTAAATAGTTAAGTAAATGTCTACGACGACCTACCATTTTTAATAGTCCACGACGTGAATGGTGGTCTTTCGTGTGTTGACGTAAATGTTCGTTTAATGTAGTGATTTCTTCAGTTAACACAGCGATTTGTACTTCTGGAGATCCAGTATCCGCTTCGTGTGTACGATATTCTTTAATTAGTTCATTTTTACGTTCTTGTGAAATTGCCATAGTCAATTTCCTCCTTTAATTTTTATGCGCCTTTAACCGAGCGAACCGTTGGAGACTCGGACTGCCAAGATAAAGGTGCCTTAAATGTGTAAAACACATTCGACTTAAATATTATATGATATTTCGTCTCCAAAATCAACTGATAATAAGTATTTCGCTTTTTCTTTATCTTTATTCATTTGTTCTACTAAAGGATCTATCCCATCAAATTTAATTTCTGGTCTTAAATAATGATGCCAAAATACAGTGACACGCTCGCCATAAATATTTTCATTAAAATCAAATAAATTCACTTCTATGACTACTTGAGCTTTAGAAGGATCATGAAATGTTGGTTTCACACCAACATTAGCCACACCTCGATAGACCTTTTTATTCGCCCCAATTTCCATACTTACCGCGTAAACACCATTTTTAGGCAACACATAATCACCGCTAGGTTGAACATTTGCTGTTGGAAATCCAATGGTTCTTCCACGTTTTTCACCTTGCACAACTGTCCCTTTAATACGATAGAGATAATCTAATTCTTCATTAGCCTTTTGCAAGTCACCTGTTTTAAGCGATTTTCTAATTTCAGTAGTTGAAATTTTTTCAGATTCTATTTCTTGCTTACTTACCACTGTCGTATTAAATTCAGTCATTTCATTTAATATCATCATATTACCTTTACCAAATTTACCAAATGTAAAATCAAAACCAGCTACTACTTCTTTAACATTATTTTTTATAATATACTCTTCTATGAAAGTTTCAGCGGGTACATTAGCAAATTTTGAAGAAAAGTTAATAACAATACAATAATCTATGCCATAGGACTCTAATATTTCAACTTTATCTTGTATTGGTGTTAAATAATCGGTACGTTTACGTTCAGGATTTAGAACTACCGAAGGATGAGGATCAAACGTCATCACAGCTTTTTTTAAATTGGATGATTTTGCTTTTTGCTCTAAAATATCAAATACTTTCGCGTGTCCCTTATGCATGCCATCAAAAAAACCAAAAGCCATGGCAACGTCTTCTGTTATATATTGATCTTCTTGAATTGGATGAGCTACTTCTATCACTTTCATGCGTATTTCTCCTTTAGTTAAATACCTTCTTAGGCTTAATTTCGTCAATTTTTTCAGGATGTGGCGCATAAATTGCTAAGACTTTATTGTCTGTAACATCTACCAATGCCACTATCGTATCTATTGTTTCTGTGAATTCATTTTTATAGAATTTTTGGCCATTTAAAATTTTGCTTTTTACTACTGCATCTGAAACCAAAATTTGTTTTAAACCTTTTAATCCATATTCTATAGGAAATAACTTTTCTTGTAACGCGTCATGCTCATGTAATGCTGCAACGTCATTTAGTGTAAGACTTTCATCTACATCAAATCCACCACTTTGAATTCTAGTTAATTTTGACATATGGGCTGGATGTCCTAAGGCTTTCCCAATATCTGTCGCTAATGTTCTGATGTATGTTCCTTTGCCACATTCAACCAAAATTTCGAAATGACAACTGTTATCTTCAAAGCGTAGTTCGGATGTACGGTTAATATGCATAATATTAACTTGTCGTTCTGGTCTTTCTACTACTTCGTTATTCCTCGCATATTCATATAGTTTTTTACCATTCACTTTTACTGATGAGTACATCGGTGGTATTTGAGTAATCGTTCCTTCAAATTGATTCAATATTTTGTCAATATCTTGAACTGTAATTTCATCTTGCGCAATAGTTGTTCGCTCAAGAATTTCACCGGTTTGATCCTCAGTAGTTGTACTACTTCCAAGTGTAACAGTCGCTTTATAAGATTTTCCCATATCCATAATGTAATCACTGACTTTAGTTGCACCACCAATACATATAGGTAAAACGCCTGATACTTCTGGGTCTAAAGTGCCAGTATGTCCAACTTTTTTTGTTTTTAAAATTTTCCTCAATTTAAATACTACATCGTGGCTTGTTAAACCACGTTCTTTATACACAGGCAAAATACCGTTATACATCTTTACGCCACCTTTAATGCTCTTTTTTTACATTACTCTCATATTAACATGACTTAGCTTACTTTGTGTTATGTAAAAAAGCTGAAACATAAAATCTAAAGAGATTTTGTTCCAGCTTGGTATAATAATTAATCTTTTTTGTGCAAATCTTGAATCATTCTTTCAATTTTATTTCCGTAATCAATTGATTCATCATATTCAAAATTCAATTCAGGAATAATTCGTAATCTCATTCTTGAACCTAGTTCAGATTTAATAAAACCTTTTGCCTTTTCTAACCCTTTAAAAGTATCTTCTTTTTGTTTTTCATTACCTAATACTGTTAAATAGATTGTTGCAATTGATAAATCATTTGTTAATTGCACATCGGTAATCGTTAAAAATCCGATTCTTGGGTCTTTGACTTTGTTATTAGCGATATCCATAATTTCTTGCTTCATCTGTTCGCCAACACGTTCAGCTCTCATATTCATTATATTCACCTCACACGATTTATTTGTCCGGGAAATGTTTCCTTACTTAAAGATTATATGACAGTTCATTTCATAACGTCAAACAAATTTATTATTTCAGTTGGTTATATTTTTAAAAGTTTCGTTCGAGTCCTGTACACTTTATATTGTACGTTATTAACAAAAAATAAACATTTTATGACAGTTAGGCATTATTTTAATTCCTAACTGTTAAGTTATGAAACATTTTTTCATTAATAGTCAATAAAATCTATTTTAAATTGCTCAAGTGTTTAATATTATGCCCAACTGTTATTTTAAGAAGATTTTTTGACATACAAACACCTAACCCACGTTTATAAATGTTTTTTATAAAGTTTTACGCATTATATAAATTGTAATGTTATACTGTAAACCAACTTAATAATTAAGTTTATTTATTTTAGGAGTTGTGAATGATTGGAAAAACCAGAAAGACTTTTATATATTTATACCCGCTTTTTAAACGGAAAGAAACTCAATAAAGAAGAACTCGCACAGCAGCTTAACGTCAATGTTCGTTCAATTCAGCGAGATTTTAGTGATATTAACAGTTTTTTATATGAAGATAATGAATGGCATGGTATTGATGGAGAAATAATATACGATAATAACTTTGAAAAACATTGTTTAAGAATCAACCAATATAAATTTAAAAATAATAGATTACTTAACTTGTTATTTAGATTGAAAAATTTTACACCGATAATACATGAAGACACTTATAATCTTATTAGAGGGCTTAATGCAAACTCTAATTTTGCTGAAAAAATCCTGTCTAACAAACTCTTAAGCCAGTTCAAGGTGACGCGTGAGATGAGCAAAACCACGTTAATTTTCAGACTCCAAATGGCCATTGAAAATAATAATTTTGTTGCAATACATATAACTAATAATTTGACTATAAAAGTAATACCTATATATACTAGATATTTTTCTAACAAATACTGGTTTACTTATTTGTATCAAGGGAAGATACAAATATTAAATTTGTCTTCAATTATAAATATCGATCAACTTAATGAAGTGTTTGATAAAAGTATTTTTTCAGATATTCAGTCTGTAAAGTTACTCATTAAAGATCCTCTGTGGTCAGAAATACAAAGACAGTTCATTATTATAGACAGAACTGAAAGTGATCATGGGACTAACGCACATATTATTATTTCAAAAAAAGAAAGCATACAAATTGCATATGACTATCCACAATATATTACAATTATAGAACCTCAACATTATGTAGATGAATTCAAAGCACATATCCAGACTTTGTTTAAAAACTATTACATTTAAAATTAGCCTATACTCAACTTAGATATCTTCTATGCTGAATATAGGCTCTTTTATAATTAATATTTCAGTGTTGATGCTCTACATTTTTTTGCATTGCGCTAATTTTTCTATAAAAATCTGAATTACCTTTTTCTCGCTTTTCTTTTTGTTCTTTATTCCAGTTGTAATATTCTATTTTACTCAATTCTTGTTTTTTTCTTAAACGTATTTTGTGTTCTTGGTAACTTAACACATTGCATAAAGTAACATGGCGGTTTTGTTTTGAAGCAAGTACGAATAAATGATCTATTAGGTAGTCACATATTGAACTATGAGCAAAATTCTTCAAAATCGAAATATATAATTCTTCCTCACTAACAAGATAAATGCGATGCTTATCATCGTTTAAAAGTTTCAACAACAAATCAAAACTCATTCTCTGAGAAGGTAATCCATGTTTAAATGTTAAAAAATCTTTTGGTATTCCTGCAGTATGCCCCGATTGATAAGGGAAAAAATTAAGTACCATAACTCTGTTTGGATCAATATTAAAACGTTTTAGAGTCGAAGAAGCGTTATATAAATATTTCATAAACCATCTATGTTTATCTATATAGGGTAAAAACAGTTTCTCACCATTAAATGTTAATCTACCTTGTATATCCAATAATATTCTTTGCCGATAATCTATTACTACAGATTCTGGTATATCAGGTTCGTACATTTTAAAATCGTTTTCTGGCTGCTTTTTTAATATAACAATATCAGCTAAATCAGGGTTCCCAAAATATGGTCTAGCTATAGCAGGATTTATTTCTGCATTTTCAAATAAAATTCTTTGTCTATTTTTATCAATAATTACTTTTCCGTTTGCAAAATCTATCATTTTTTTAAATCTAGGTATTTCAGCAAAGTTATTCCCAAAATGCTCTTTAAAATATGCTAAATCTTGTGGATGTAAAAACGCTGTCGTATCATCATTTTTTATAATTTGTTCTAAAGTATTTTGATCATAAATAGAGTTATATTGCTTCAAATATTCTTGCCAAAATTCATTGATCTCCCTTAAATATTCACTCATCATTTATAACCTCCTATTTCATTTAATTGTAATTAAGTACATAGACAGCTAGTGTCAGTAAAATAGTTATCCCAAAATTTCACTATAATATTTTGACTTATTCGCAACCAAATAAATACATATGATTTATAAAACATATGCTACCCTTTTTAATATTTAATTATTGTGAAAACTGTTTGGTTAAAGCGTTTTATAATTTGATTTTTAAAGTAAGCTACATCATTACGAGGGGTTAAAATTTTTTTCTAATTGAAGTTGTAATATTAAGTTATATTATATTTTAATACATAAACTAAATCGCTAGTTTGTTATGTAATAATATCATTATACTTATATATTTCACTTTTGGATAGCACTTTAATATTAATAATTATATTAAAAAATACAGCCATAGCATCTTTTCCAGATAAAAAGCCTCCAATAATTTGTATGCTTAAGAAAGACTACATACTAATTCCTATAAAGGCATTTGATTTATTTTTATATAGAAAATCATTGTTCAAATTCAGTTATATATTTTCACTTAAAATATGACAATACTTTGAGCCAACTCTTGCGACAAAGCACTAGCCAAAAACTACAGGTTGAAGCTGTGCCTGCTGAAATCGTGCATAAAAAAATGCCAACAAAGTCAGAGACTTTGTTGACACTCTGAAAGCCTCTAAATTATTGGAGGTTTTCTATCATTAAATTGGATTCATCTCCAATTATTTATCTTTTTATTTCGACCATTTCAAAAGCTTCAATAATGTCGCCTTCTTTTAAGTCATTGTATTTCTCAACTGTGATACCACATTCGTAGCCTTTAGCAACTTCTTTAGCATCATCTTTAAAACGTTTTAGAGTGTCTAATTCGCCCTCAAATTGCACAATATTATCTCTGATGACACGAACGCCAGCGTTACGCGTGATTTTACCATCAATAACATAACTACCTGCGATTGTACCAACTTTAGAAACTTTGAATGTTTGACGAACTTCTGCTTGTCCAATTATTTGTTCTTCGAATTCTGGATCTAGCATACCTTTCATCGCGAATTCAATTTCTTCTATAACACTATAAATAACACGGTGTAGACGCATATCAACGCCTTCAGTCTCAGCAGCACGTTTCGCACCTGTATCAGGACGCACGTTAAAGCCAATAATAATACCATTTGAAGCGTTAGCTAATGTAACGTCAGATTCGTTAATTGCACCCACAGCAGTGTGAATGATACGTACATTGACGCCTTCAACGTCTATCTTCATTAGAGATGCAGCAAGTGCTTCTACTGAACCTTGCACGTCACCTTTAATAATAACATTTAAGTCTTTCATTTCACCTTGTTTCATTTGTTCAAACAAGTTATCTAATGAAACGCTCTTACTTTCATGACGTTGTTGAATTACGTTCGCTTCATGACGAGATTCACCAATACGTCTTGCTTGTTTTTCATCTTTGAAAACCACAAATCGATCGCCTGCTTTTGGCACATCATGAATACCAGTAATTTCAACTGGTGTAGATGGTCCTGCAGTTTTAATACGTTGGCCTAGGTCATTGACCATAGCACGAATTCTACCATACGTATTTCCAACTACTAAAGAATCACCAACGTTAAGTGTACCATTTTGTACTAATAATGAGGCTGATGGACCACGTGATTTATCTAATTCAGCTTCGATTACTGTACCGACAGCTTTTTTACTTGGATTAGCTTTTAATTCTTGTACTTCAGAAGTAAGTACAATCATTTCTATTAAATCATCAATGCCATCTCCACTTAATGCTGAGAGTGGAACAAAGATTGTATCGCCGCCCCAGTCCTCAGGAACTAAACCATATTCAGTTAGTTCTTGCATTACACGATCTGGATTTGATGTTGGTTTATCAATTTTGTTAACAGCAACAATTGTAGGTACATTTGCTTCTTTAGCATGATTGATTGCTTCAATTGTTTGAGGCATAACACCATCATCTGCTGCTACAACTAAAACAGTTATATCCGTCACTTGTGCACCACGCGCACGCATTGTTGTAAACGCTGCGTGACCTGGAGTATCTAAGAACGTAATTTTTTTACCGTCATTTTCAATTTGGTAAGCACCGATATGTTGTGTAATACCACCAGCTTCTGCAGCTGTTACTTTTGTATGACGAATAGAATCTAGTAACGTTGTTTTACCATGGTCAACGTGCCCCATGATTGTAACAACCGCTGGACGTTCAACAGCATCTTCATCTTCAGTTTCATCATCGAAGTAAATTGATAAATCTTCTTCATCAATAACAATTTCTTTTTCAGCTTCAACGCCGTAATCATCAACGATTAACTCAAGTGTTTCTTCATCTAATGATTGATTAATATTAGCCATAATACCAAGTAAGAATAACTTTTTAACAATACCTGAAGACTCTACGTTTAATTTCTCAGCAAGTTCACCTACTGTAATACCTTCTTGATAAGTGATTTTTTCTGGAATTTCTTTAGGTTCTTCTTGTTTCATTTGTTTTGCTTTTTTATTATTCTTTTTGTTGTTTTTGTTATTCGGTTTATTATTGTTTGATTTATTATTTTGGTTACCTTTGTTATTTTGATTATTCTTGTTGTTTTGGTTACCTTTATTATTTGATGATTGTTGCTTGTTTTGAGCAGTTTTTTGTTGTTTTTTCTCTGCTTCTTTTGCTTTTTCAGGTTTGTAAATTTTATCTAATGCGTGGATTTGATTATCTTCTAACGTTTGCATATGACTTGTTACCTCAACGTCCATCTTTTGCAATTCGTCGATAATATCTCTACTCTTTAATTTTAAATCTTTAGCGTATTCGTAAATTCTTTGTTTACTCATATAGTCACTCCTTACGATATTCATCAATCATTGACAATAACTTTTTAGCAAAGCCTTGATCAGTGATTCCAATGTTTACACGTTCTGCTTTACCTAAAGCCTGTCCTAATTCAGCTCTCGTTCCAAATATGCGTAATGATATATGGTAACTTTCACATTTGTTCTGCATCACTTTCATTGTGTTGTCAGAAGCATCTGTTGCAATGATTACGAGCTTTAATTTATTGTTCTTCAAATCATTTATAATGACTGATTCGCCTGTTTTCACTTTTCCTGCACGCATTGCTAATCCTAAAAAATTCACGATTTTTTCTTTTGTCATTTAGGTATCTCTTCACGATAGATAAGACGTATAATCTCTTTATAAACAGGCTCTAACGTTTCAGCATTAGATTTGAAATATCTTTCTAATGTTTCCTTTTGTTGTGCTTCTTCTACTAATTTAACATTTTTAGATACATAAGCGCCACGGCCTTGTTGTTTGCCAGTTGCATCAGCAAAAATTTGTCCGTCTTTATTAATTACAACTCTAATCATGTCATTCTTAGGGTACATTTCATTTGAAAGTATACATTTACGCATTGGAATTTTTTTCTTTTTCATAAAGTTATCACTCCAAGTTATTTTTCAGCGTCTTCTTCTTCAGTTACTGTTTCAGAAACTTCATTGACTGTTTCTTCCAAATCAACATTTTCTTCGTCAACAACATCATTAAGTTGATCTTCTGTATCTTCAACATCTACCGGATAGACACCTGCTTCTCTAGCATCTGTTTCTGATTTAATATCAATTTTCCAACCAGTTAATTTAGCAGCTAAACGGGCATTTTGTCCACGTTTACCTATAGCTAATGATAATTGATAATCTGGCACTACAACTACGGTTGATTGGTTTTCTTCATCAACAATAACTTGTAATACTTGTGATGGGCTTAAAGCATTTTTTACAAACACTTTAGGATCTTCATCCCATTGCACAATATCAATTTTCTCTCCGCCAAGTTCTTCAACAACAGCTTCAACACGACTACCTTTAGAACCTACACAAGCACCTACTGCATCGATGTCATGGTTGTCTGAGTGTACACTGATTTTTGAGCGATCGCCAGCTTCTCGAGCTACAGATTTAACTACAACTGTACCGTCAAAGATTTCTGGTACTTCTTGTTCAAATAAACGTTTTAATAAACCTGGATGGCTTCTTGAAACGTATATTTGTGGTCCTTTTGTAGTTTGTTCAACTTTGTTCACATACACTCTTATTCTTTCGTTAGGAATGTAGCTTTCATTTGGACTTCTTTCTGCTTCAGACAATAC
The DNA here is from genome assembly GCF_001747895.1 of Staphylococcus equorum. GTDB lineage: Bacteria > Bacillota > Bacilli > Staphylococcales > Staphylococcaceae > Staphylococcus > Staphylococcus equorum_A. The sequence continues at coordinate 563,447 of NZ_LNNB01000009.1, forward strand.
AGCTTCAGTACGCCCTAAGTTTACATATACATAACGATGATCTACTCTGTCAATAAGACCAGTAACAATATCATCTTCTTTGTCGATGAATTCATCATAAAGTATTTCACGTTCAGCATCACGTAAACGTTGCATAACAGCTTGCTTAGCTGCTTGCGCACCTACACGTCCAAAATCACTTGGTGTTACGTCTTCTTCGTAAATATCACCAATTTCATATGCTGGGTTTTTTACTAGTGCCGTACTTAAATCGATTTCTTCTCTGTTATCAAATGATTCTTCAACCACTTCTTTACGTGCGATAACATTGAATGTACCTTCATCCATATTTAATTCAACACGAACGTTTCTTGCACTTTCATAATTCTTTTTATAAGCAGTAATTAACGCCGCTTCTATAGCATCAATTAATACTTCTCTAGGAATTTTCTTTTCTTTTTCTAAGTACTCAGTAGCTAATAATAATTCATTACTTGACACGATTTATCATCCTCCTCGTCACGTTATATAATTACTGCATGACGTGCTTTAGCGATTTTACTTCTTGGTATTTCAACTTGTTTTGTTCTTGACTTATCTTTGACTTCCATAACTATTGTTTCATCATCAACTGATTGCAATATACCTAACCATTCTTTTGCGCCTTCGATTGGAGCATATAAAGAAACAAATACGGGTTTAGTCACAGCGTTGTGATAATCTTTTTCTTTTTTAATTGGTCTTTCAGCACCAGGTGAGGCAACATCTAAATAATACATCTGTTCGATAGGATCTTCTGAGTCCATTACTTCACTGATTTTTTCAGAAGCAAGCGCACAATCATTTAAATCTACGCCACCTTCTTTATCGATAGATACTCTTAAAAAATGATCGTTTCCTTCTTTTGTAAACTCAACTTCTACTAATTCAAAATTTAAGTCGTCAAGGACAGGTTGAATTATTGCTTCAACTTGCTCAGTTATTTTACTCATGCTGACCTCCTGTTTTGGCAAATAGAAAAGAGCGGGTATTATGCCCACTCTTTCTGCCTGAGTCTAATTTTTTAAGCACTGTTATTATATCATATGTTTATTTGGTAGACAAATAACTATATTTGTAAAAAGCCTATAATGACAAGTTAATTCATGCTTTTTGTTTTTTATTAAGTCTTTTCGTTCATTACATATCGAATATTGATAATTGCGCTTTATCAGGTAAATTAGGTAAAGAGCCTAATTCATCTAAGTATTCTATTACTTTTTGTGATAAACCAGCCTTTTTATTTAAATCTTCTTTAGATAAAAATGGGCCTTCTTCTCGAGCTTCTACAATTCTTTGCGCAACATTTTCACCTAAACCTGGAACAGATATAAATGGTGGAATCAATGTATCGCCTTCAATAATAAACTCAAATGATTTACTTTTTTCTAAACTAATTGGCTGCATACGAAAACCACGCTGTGCCATTTCATTCATTATTTCAAGCACTGTTAAAGTATCTTTTTCTTTTTTAGCTAAATCCATATAACGTGAATACATATCATTAACAGTATTACGAATACTTTCTTTATCTTTAATCATTGTAATTAAATCAAAGTCAGATGCACGTACTGTGAAATAACTTGCATAATAATATAGTGGATAATGTACTTTAAAGTAAGCAATTCTTACCGCCATTAACACATAAGCTGCGGCATGGGCTTTAGGGAACATGTATTTTATTTTTCTACATGAATCTAAATACCAATCAGGTACTTCATTGTCTACCATTGCTTCAACCATATCGTCAGTCAATCCTTTACCTTTACGCACAAATTCCATTGTCTTAAAGGCAAGTGACGGCTCTAAACCGTTATACATTAAATAAACCATAATATCATCACGACAACAGATTACACTCGCTAAATCACATTTACCTGAACGTATTAAATCTTGAGCGTTCCCTAACCATACATCTGTACCATGTGATAATCCTGATATTCTAACAAGCTCTGAAAATGTTGTTGGTTTCGTATCTTCTAACATTTGTCTAACAAAGCCAGTACCAAATTCTGGTACACCAAACGTGCCAGTTTTACATAAAATTTCCTCTTGTGTGACACCTAAAGGTTCAGGTGAACTAAAGATGCCCATTGTTTCTTTATCATCCACTGGAATTGTTTTAGGATCTATTCCTGATAAGTCTTGTAACATACGAATCATTGTTGGATCATCGTGTCCAAGGATATCTAACTTCAGAACGTTATCATGAATGGAGTGGAAATCAAAATGCGTTGTCATCCAAGATGAAGACTGATCGTCCGCTGGGAACTGTACAGGTGTAAAATCATATATATCCATATAATCAGGTACAACAATAATCCCACCTGGATGTTGTCCAGATGTACGTTTAACGCCTGTACAACCTTTAACAAGTCTGTCTACTTCTGCACCACGTTTATGGATACCTTGGTCATTTAAATACCCCTTCACATAACCAAAAGCTGTTTTCTCTGCGACTGTACCAATTGTTCCAGCACGGAATACTTTATCATCACCAAATAATTCTTTTGTATAATTATGTGCATTCGGTTGATATTCTCCACTAAAGTTCAAGTCAATATCTGGTACTTTATCGCCTTTAAAGCCTAAGAATGTTTCGAAAGGAATATCTTGACCTTCTTTAATAAGGACGCTACCACAAGTTTCACATTTTTTATCTGGCAAATCAAAACCAGAGCCAACAGAGCCATCATCAAAGAATTCACTCGTTTTACATTTCGGACAAATGTAATGTGGTGGTAATGGATTAACTTCTGTGATTTCTGTCATGGTTGCTACAAAACTTGAACCTACAGAACCACGTGAACCAACGAGATATCCATCATTTAAAGACTTTTTAACAAGCCGTTGTGAAATAAGGTATATAACAGAGAAACCATTACCTATAATACTTTCTAATTCTTTTTCAAGACGATCAATTACAATTTGTGGTAAATCTTCACCATAGAGGTCTTTCGCATTAGAATAGCTCATTTCTCGAATTTCTTCATTTGCGCCTTCCATTCTCGGTGTATATAGCTCATCTTTGATTGGAACAACGCGCTCTATACGATCTGCTAGCTCATTTGTATTCTTAATGACAAGTTCATAGGCTTTTTCTTCACCCAAGAAGTGCAGTTCATCTAACATTTCGTCTGTAGTTCTAAAATGCGCCTTTGGCAATGTAGAACGGTTTAATGGATTACCAGGTTGTGCAGCAATCAATATTTTACGCGCAATCGAATCATGTTCATTCAAATAGTGTGCATTGCCTGTAGCTATGACTGGAATATCGTTGACTTCACCCGCACGGATTAAACGATTATATATTTCATGTAATGTTTCATTATCACGTATCAGTTCTCTATCAATTAGGCCTTGATATAAAGCAGGCGGTTGAATTTCAATGAAATCATAGTATTGAGCTATACGTTCAACTTGAGACTGGTCTTTTTGCATTACTGCAGTAAATACTTCTCCTTCGTCACATGCAGAACCAACGAGAATACCTTCACGATATTCATCTAATAGTGAACGTGGAATTCTAGGTGTTCGATAATAATATTGAACTAAGGACGCACTTACAATCTTGAATAAGTTTTTAAGACCCTGTTGATTTTGAACAATAAGCGTGACGTGGTTCGGACGTGCACGTTTGTAAGCATCTTCGTTTGATAATGATGTATTAATATCTTGGTGATTATGAACACCGAGTTCTTCTAATTGTTTAAGCATTTTAATAAACATATAAGCCGTTGCTTCCGTATCGTAAATCGCTCTATGGTGTTGAGTTAACTCTACACCGTACTTTTTGGCTAAGAAATTCAGTCCATGTTTACCGTATTCAGTATTGATTGTTCTTGATAATTCAAGTGTATCTATTACAGCGTTTGTAGACGCGCCAATACCAACATGTTCATATCCTGTATCAATAAAGCCCATATCAAAGGATGCGTTATGTGCCACGAAAATAGCGTCCCCTACCCATGCTTTAAACTCAGTAAGAACTTCTTCAATTTCTGGTGCATCAACTAACATATCATCCGTGATATGTGTCAAATTAATAATAACGTCGGATAAACGTTCATGTGGGTTACTAAAACGTTCAAACTTATCAATGATTTCTCCGTCTTTAACTTTGACTGCAGCGAGCTCGATAATTTTATCATATTGATTAGATAAACCAGTCGTCTCAACGTCAAATACAACGTATGTTGCTGTTTTCAAATCACGATCCAAAGGTTTGTATGCAATAGGAACACCATCGTCAACTAACATACCTTCCATTCCGTAAATCATTTTAATACCATTTTTTTCAGCTGCCGCATGGGCGTCTGGAAAGGCTTGAACACCATTATGGTCAGTCACTGCAATGGCTTTATGACCCCACTTTGCTGCTTGATCTACGTACGATGAAATATTAGGTATGCCATCCATTTGACTCATTGCCGTATGCAAATGGAATTCTACTCGTTTTTCTTCAGATTTATCTTGTTTCGTAGCTTTTTTAATTTCTTCAATATCTGACATCATCATCACTAAATCACGAACAAATGAATCTTCTTCTATGCGTCCTTGTGCGCGAACCCATTTACCGACGCTCAATGCCTTAAAGTTATCTAAATCATCTTTATTTTTACGAGTGAACATTTTTAATACGAGCGAATCTGTATAGTCAGTTACCTTCAACTCTACAATGTGTCGCCCACTCTTCAACTCTTTTAAGTTAATATCAAAAATAACGCCTTCAACTGCTACTTTGAATTCTTCTTCAATAATTGAATCTATCGGTTTAATATTATCAATTTGGATTGGTTTACCTATTTGACACTTAGTTACCGAACTTTCATTATTATCTTGTTGTTTTGCCTTCTCGGCTTTCATTTTTTCTAATTTTTCAGTAGCTTCACGTGCACTCTTTTCATCTTCTTCTTGAATATGAGCTTCTAATGATGCTAAGTCATCTTCGTTGCCCACACTATCCGTTTCAAAAACTATCTTACTAATATCGAATCCACACTGTTGAAAAGCTTTAACTAAGCTACCATTACAGGCTTTATCAAAATGGTCTCTCTCGATATCATTTTGACAAGTTACTTTCAGTACATCCCCCGACATAATTAAGCGTTTTTGCTTTAATTGTCCTTTTACTTTAGGTGAAAGTTTTGTTTGGTCGATACAATGATTAAAATACTTTATCGCATATTCATCTTGGTTTGATTTATTATTTATCGTAATATTACATTCTACATTTGCAATTGATTTAAACTCTTCTGTAATTGCACCTGTAAAAAGCAAATAATCTTCTATTGATAGAAAGTGTGGTAATGTGATTTGAAACACCCATGTACGATCTGTTGTCTTAACATCCACACGCGTTAGTTCACTTTGCTCCAAAATTTCTGGTTCCAAATGGTTTGTTATTTTAATTTGGTCAGCTAGGATTTTAAATTTTTCCTGATTTGTCATTGCCATGACGATAACCACCTTACTATTAATTACACTGCTTTACTTGTATATGCTTACTTACATTAAATGACGGTGTATGTATTATTATTCCATTCTCTATATTATAACGGATATGTGTGAAATTCTAATAGTTAAACTTAATAACTTATATTCATATTTTTGTGAATAACAAATGGGAGCGGAACAGAAATCAAACTTTAAAATTTGATTTCGTATTCCCGCCCCCTCTTTAAAATTTTGAAACAAACACATTTAGAAATCAGACAACTATTGTGCTTTCTCTAATTTACAGTCACTAATATAGTATGCCGTATTTATGTGCCAGCCTCATGATTTTGTATAAGTAACATCTACCAATTCACTTTATATATTATAACAAATTATTCTGGTTTTCACTTTTTAATTATATATTTGTATATAATTCATTTACATAATTAATTAAATTATCAATATGCACATCTTCACTGTCACCAGTATCGCGGCGTTTAACTTCTACAATACCTTCTGTAGCATTTTTGCCTACGACGATACGTATTGGTAGACCGATTAAATCAGCATCATTAAATTTCACACCAGCACGTTCTTTACGGTCATCATAAAGCACATCATAATTTTCTTTTAATTGCGTATATAATTGATCCGCTAATTCACGTTGATCATCTTTTTTAGGATTGATTGTGATTAAATGTAATTCAAATGGTGTGACTGATTTTGGCCAAATAATACCATTTTCGTCGTTATTCTGTTCAACGATTGCACTTAAAGTTCTTGAAATACCAATGCCATAACATCCCATTAATAATGGTTGCGCTCTACCTTGGTCATTTAAGAACGTGGCGTTCATTGATTCAGAATATTTTGTTCCAAGTTTAAAGACTTGGCCTACTTCAATACCTTCTGCAAAGTGCGCTTTGTCTGAGCTATCTGCTAATAATTCACCTTCTAAAATAAATCTGAAATCTCCATAGGCTTCTACTTCAAAGTCACGACCTACATTTGCGTTTAACAAGTGATACCCATCTTCATTCGCACCAACGATGATATTATTCAAATCTTGAATGAAATTATCTGCATAAATTTTAATGTCTTTATCAAAAACTGGACCCAGTGAACCCGGTTTTGCACCTAAAATATTAATAATTTCATCTTCAGTTGCTAACTCCACATTGTCGGTACCAAAATAAGCTTTTAATTTAATATCGTTAATTTCATGGTGACCACGAATTAATACTAATATAAATTCACCATCGACATTAAATATCATAGATTTAGTAATTTCGTCTAATGGTTTATTTAAAAATGTCGCAAGCTCTTGTGCTGTATGCACATTTGGCGTTTCAATTTTTGTTAACGGTTGTGCATCTTCATGTTTTTTATTAGGATGGTAAACCACTTCAGCTTTTTCTATATTTGCAGCGTAATCACTTTGCTCACTGTACACAATCGTGTCTTCACCGATTTCGCTTAACGCCATAAACTCATGTGTATGACTACCACCGATTGCACCTGAATCAGCAACAACAGGTCTCGCGTTAATGCCTACACGGTTAAAGATGCGACCATATGCATGGTACATATCTTCATACGCTTCATCTAGTGATGCTTCATCAGCATGAAAAGAATAAGCATCTTTCATTATAAATTCTCTACCACGTAATAGACCGAAACGTGGGCGCTTTTCATCTCTAAATTTAGATTGTATTTGGAAAAGCGTCATTGGCAGTTGTTTATATGATTTCAATTCATCACGGACAATTGAAGTCACAACCTCTTCATGTGTTGGACCAAGCGCAAATTGGCGGCCATTACGGTCTTGCAAACGCATAAGTTCTGGACCATATGCACTCCAACGTCCTGATTCTTCCCATAATTCTGATGGTTGTAATGCTGGCATTAATATCTCAACGGCATCAATACGCTCCATCTCTTCACGTACGATGGCTTCAATATTATTTAATACTCTCGCAGCAATTGGTAAGTAACTGTAAATCCCACTTGTGCTTTGTTTGATTAAACCTGCTTTTAATAATAGTCGATGGCTTAATGCCTCAGCACCAGCTGGCACTTCTTTCATAGTTGGTATAAATACTTTTGATTGTTTCATTTAAATGCTTCTCTCCCTCTTATAAGAAATAACGCTGAATATCGTTCCAAGTCACTAATACCATAACGATTAATACAAATACGGCACCAATGGCGATAATTGTAGTTTCTGCTTTTTTATTTACTGGTTTTCTAAAGATTGCTTCATAAATTACAAATAAAATTCGTCCACCATCTAACGCTGGTACTGGTAGTAAATTCATTAATCCTAAGTTAACACTTAGCAAAGCAGTCCATGAAATCAAGTTAATTATACCAGTTTTAACGACAGAGTCGACAGTATGATATATACCTACTGGACCATTCAACATATCAAATGAGAATTCTCCAGTGAAAATACTCGCGATCATACTTACAATTGCAGTGAAAATAATTTTACCTGCACTAAGTGTTTGTTCCACACCCGCTGCAATTGGTTTGAAAATAGTGTGTTCAGTCGTTGCACTATAACCTAATAAATATTTTGTTTCTGAGTGTGTTTTCGTTACTTTTTGTTCAATTTTTTTAGGCTTAATATCAAATGTTTGTTTGTTGCCATCACGTTCGACGACTAATTTTGTCTTATTATCTTTTATATCTTTTACTGCTTTATCGATATCATCTTTACCATCAATATTATGATTTCCTACTTTAACAATCGTATCTCCAGATTTAAGACCTGCCTGTTCAGCAGGTGAATCTTTAACAACTTCATCAACTGAATTTGTTGCTGTACCTTGATAATATGCTAGACCAATAAATAATACTAATGTAAGTAAGAAATTAAACAGTGGTCCTGCGAATAAAGTTAAGAATTTTTGATAAGGTTTTTTATACGTGAATTGACGATCTCTAGGTGCAATTTGAATTAAACTACCATTCTCTACAAAGTATGATTTCTTAGCTATTGCATAGCGTTGTCTTTCTTGATCATATGATGTTACACCTTCAATGAATAAGCCATCTTTAAAATCACATTGTTTTACTTCTATTGCTTCAATTTGTTGAAATTTGTGTTGATCATCTAAAATGATGTGCGTAATTTCATCTTTGTCATTTAATTTTATTTTCACATGCATACCTGGTTGAACTGGTGGTTCTTCTAAACCATCACCAGCCATGCGTACATAACCTCCGACAGGTAATAATCTAATCGTATATAATGTTTCATTTTTTCTGAAACTAAATATTTTAGGTCCCATACCAATTGCAAATTCCGGACACATAATGCCTGCGCGTTTTGCAAAAAACATATGTCCGTACTCATGAACTGTGACAAGGACACCAAAAACGATTATAAATGAAATAATTGTTACTAGAAAACTCACTTTGCTACACCTCATATTTTCGAAATAAATTGTTTGCTCATACTATATATTAATTCATACGATTCATTTTCTTATGACTACTTGCTTACTTTAGATTATAAAAGTATAACACAACAATGCTGAGTGACACACGTAACTTTAATATGTCTTCAAGTCATTCACTTACATTATACTTATCATTTTGCAGTCGTAATTACACAAAGTATTTTTGCTTGTGAAAAGGAGTTAAGAAATAAAATAACTGTATTGCAGTTATTTTATTTCATTAACTCCTTATTTTTGTTTATATAATTGTATAGTATCACTTTGAATCTATAGTTAAGCTTGTATTAACAAGATGTTTAATAGTGGCAATACAAACATAAAACTGTCAAAGCGATCTAAAATACCGCCATGGCCAGGCAAAATACGACCAGAGTCTTTTACACCAAAATGACGTTTGAAACCTGACTCAACAAGGTCACCAAGTTGTCCAAACATACTTAAAACAATCGTAACAATTAATAATATCCATGTTGCAATATTAAAGTCTACAAACATAATCATAACAAGTGGAATAATTAAACTACAAATCAATCCGCCAACAAAACCTTCTATTGTTTTATTAGGACTAATCACAGGCCATAATTTATGTTTGCCCATTAAGCGTCCAAAAATATATGCCCCTGTATCTGTTGACCATACGATTAGAAATGCAAATAGTATGTAGTGTAAGCCTTCAGACCTTGTTTCATAAAGATACATAAACCCAATACCAACATACGCAATCGTCATTAAACAAAATGCAGCGTCCATAAAACTAAATCTATTTTTAGAAAGCACTGTATAACTTAATAAAATAAAACTCATTGCTATTAAAGACTTTAATTGTAAATCATTAACCCAGTTACCGGCGCCTTGAGGTAACATAATAATTAAAATTCCTAGCGCACTTATGATACCTGGTACCGATAAAAACTTAATCATATTCATATTAAGCAATTCTTTTAATGCTATGAACGCTAATAAATACGAAAACAGCATTAATATAACTCCGCCCTTCAGTAAGACCGGGAGGAAAATGATAAGCGCTATGATTGCCGTCAAAGTTCTAACTTTCATACTATTCTCCTAACTACTTATAATCCCCCAAAACGCCTTTGACGAGATTGATAAATTTTAATACAGTTTATTAATTCTTCTTTATCAAAATCTGGCCATAATTTTTCATTGAATAAAAATTCACTGTAAGATACTTGCCAGATTAGGAAATTACTAATACGTTGCTCTCCTGATGTTCTAATCAAAAGGTCCGGGTCAGGGTAGCAATGAGTCATTAAATGGTCATTAATCATTTCTTCAGTGATTGCTTCACTTGTTAAACCTTCAGCAGTCAATTTGTCGTAAATTGATTTCACACTGTGAACAATTTCGGCTCGTCCGCCATAATTTATAGCAAAGACCAATTTTAAGCCCGTATTATGCTTTGTTTCTTCTTTTGCTTTATCTATCGCTTTAAGTGTAGATGTTGGTAAATGCTCAATAAAACCAATCGTCTCTACTTTAACATTATTTTCTATCAACTCTGGTAGAAATGTTCTTAAAAAGTTAACTGGCAAGTTCATGATGTAATTCACTTCATTTTTAGGTCTTGTCCAATTTTCTGTAGAGAAAGTATACAATGTTAAATATTTAATTCCTAAATCACTAGCTGCTTTAGTGATTTTTTTAACAGTTTGCATACCTTGGTAGTGGCCTTTTATTCTAGGCAATTTTCTTTGTTTAGCCCAACGACCATTACCATCCATAATTATAGCAACATGTTCGGGTATATTATGTACTTCCAAATCTATATCGGATTGCTTATACTGATTTTCTTTCTTCTTTTTTAACTTTTTAAACATGGTATTTCCTCCGAGCTTGATCATCTCTGTTTATTATAATTAGATTCTAGATGCAATTATCTACCATTTTATCATAATAGATAGATGCATTGAATAAACAAATAAAAAAACTGTACCAAAGTCTGATTTGATACAGTTCAGATAAATATATGATATACCTCTGCTTCAAGCTCTAACTATAAGTAATTATATACCTTAATGAGTGAATAGAAGTATAATCATCATTACCATGTTTATACTGACATTATATCTTTTTCTTTTTCTTCTAATAATTTATCAATTTCTTTAATTGAGTTGTCAGTTAATTTTTGTACATCATCTGTTTGTGATCTTAAATCATCTTCAGTGATATCGCCATTTTTCTCTTGTTTTTTAAGTACATCATTTGAATCACGACGAACATTTCTAACTGCTACTTTCGCATCTTCGCCAATTTTCTTAACATCTTTTACAAGCTCTTTACGGCGCTCTTCAGTTAATGCCGGAATAACAATACGTATAACTTCTCCATCACTTGAAGGATTCACACCTAAGTTAGCAGCGTTGATTGCTTTTTCAATATTACCAACAGATGATTTATCATATGGTGCAATTACTAATAAACGTGCTTCTGGCACATTGATACTAGCAAGTTGTTGAACTGGTGTTGGAGCACCGTAGTAATCAACATTTACGCCATTTAATAAATTGGAATTGGCTCTTCCAGCACTAATATTAGCTAATTCTCTTGAAAGATTATCAACAGATTTTTGCATTTTTGATTTCGTATCATTAATAATGTCGCTCATTGTCATACACCTCTAATTATTTTGTTATTATTGTTCCTATTTTTTCACCCATTACTGCACGTTTAATATTACCTTCTTCAGTAATTGAGAACACATTCAACGGAATATTGTTATCCATACAGAATGAAGATGCTGTTGAATCCATTACTTGTAAACCATCTTGTAACATTTGAATATGAGTAAGATGTTCATACTTAATAGCATTAGGGTCTACTTTTGGATCAGCAGAGTAAACGCCATCAACATTATTTTTACCCATTAAGATAACATCGGCTTCAACTTCAGCCGCACGTAAAGCTGCTGTAGTATCAGTTGAGAAGTATGGATTACCAATTCCCGCTGCAAAAATAACTACACGTTTTTTCTCTAAGTGTCTAATTGCACGACGACGAATGTATGGTTCTGCAACTTGTTTCATTTCAATTGAAGTTAAAACGCGTGTGTCGCATTCTAATTGTTCAAGGCTGTCTTGTAACGCTAAAGCATTCATTACCGTTGCTAACATACCCATGTAATCAGCAGTACCACGATCCATGCCTAAGTCACTACCCGTTTTACCTCTCCAAATATTACCTCCGCCAACGATAACTGCAATTTCGCAATCCATCTTTGCAACTTCGGCTACTTGTTCAGCCACACTTTTAATCGTAATTGGATTAATTCCAAATCCATCGTTACCTGCTAGTGCTTCGCCACTTAATTTTAAAACAACACGATCGTATTTAGAAGTTTGAGCCATTGTCTTATCCTCTCTATTGTAAAAATATGTAATTGATACAAGTAAAGAAGACACAATAGGTCTTCCAATACAAAAGTAAATCTTTCATACGGAGCACAAAGGTGTCTTCTTTCTTGTTTTAACTATGAAAAATTATTTCATTTGTCCTTTTACTTCGTCAGCAAAGTTTTCTTCACGTTTTTCCATGCCTTCGCCTACTTCATAACGTAAGAAGTCAACAAGTTTTCCACCTTTTGATTTCAAGAAAGCTTCAACTGTTTGATCAGGATCTTTTACAAAGTTTTGGTCAACTGCACAAATTTCTTGTAAATATTTACGTAAACGACCTTCAACCATTTTTTCTACAATTTTTTCTGGTTTGCCTTCGTTTAGTGCTTGTTGTTTTAAAACTTCTCTTTCGTGATTAATTTCATCTTCGCTTACTTGTTCAGATGAAACATATTTAGGGTTGATTGCAGCAATGTGCATAGCTACGTCTTTAGCAGCTTGGCCATCAGTTGAACCTTCAACTACAGTTAACACACCGATACGTCCGCCCATGTGTAAATAAGAACCAAAAGCATCGTTATCTGATTTTGTTCTAATAGCAAAACGACGGATACTTAATTTTTCGCCGATAGTTGAGATAGATTCTTTAACACGTTGGTCTACTGATTTACCATCAGCTAATGTAGTTTCTAATAATGCTTCTACTGTTTCAACTTTTGTTTCTAATACTTGGTTAGCAATTTCTTTCACTAATTCTTGGAAACCTTCGTTACGAGCTACGAAGTCAGTTTCTGCATTAATTTCTACAATTGCTGCTTCATTGCCTTTTTCTTCAACATGAACTAGACCTTCTGCCGCAATACGGTCAGATTTTTTAGCAGCTTTTGCGATACCTTTTTCACGTAAGTAATCAACAGCTTTGTCGATGTCACCATCAGTTTCTGTTAACGCTTTTTTACAGTCCATCATACCTGCACCAGTTTTTTCACGTAATTCTTTTACAAGTTTAGCTGAAATTGCCATTTCATATTCCTCCATTATTTAATGAATTTTAATATATTTGTTTTTAAAAAAGGGTGATAAGCTTGAATATCTTATCACCCATTTTACATTATTCTTAGTTTGATTCAACAGAAGTGTTTTCTTCAGTTGTTCCTGCTTCAGTAGCTTCTTTTGATTCATTTAAATCAATATTTTGTTCTGCTGCTACTTCTTCATTAGATACACCTTGTTGACCTTCTAAGATCGCATCTGCCATTTTACCAGTTAATAATTTAACGGCACGAATAGCATCGTCGTTTGCTGGGATAACGTAATCAATTTCATCTGGATCACAGTTAGTATCCACAATACCAACGATAGGGATGTGTAATTTGCGTGCTTCAGCAATTGCGTTGCGCTCTTTACGAGGGTCAACTACAAATAATGCTTGAGGCATTGATTTCATATCACGAATTCCGCCTAAGAATTTGATTAAACGGTCGTATTCTTTTTTAAGTTCTACAACTTCTTTTTTAGGTAATACTTCGAATAAGCCATCTTCTTCCATTTTTTCAATTTCAGAGATGCGTTTGATACGTTTAGAAATTGTTTTATAGTTAGTTAAGATTCCACCTAACCATCTTTGGTTTACATAGAATTGACCAGCACGTTCTGCTTCAGCTTTCACTGAGTCTTGTGCTTGTTTTTTCGTACCAACGAATAAAACTTTTCCGCCATCTTCTGATACTTGTTTAATGAAGTTATAAGCTTCTTCTACTTTTTTCACTGTTTTTTGTAAATCGATAATGTAAATACCGTTTCTTTCAGTGAAAATGTATCTTTTCATTTTTGGGTTCCAACGACGTGTTTGGTGACCAAAGTGAACGCCTGCTTCTAGTAATTGTTTCATTGAAATTACTGCCATAATTAAAATCCTCCTATTGGTTTATTACCTCCACAAAAAGCTCATATAAACACGATAACTAAATATCGCACCCTTTATACTTATACTTTTTATGTGCGTATTGGCTTCATAGCCGTGAATAAATATATCATATTTGTGTTTATAAAGCAATACTTTCACATTACTATTTCACACATTAAAAGAACATCTAAAAGTCTTATGATTTAGACGCTCTTTTTGATGATATATTTTTAAATTCATTTACGTATTTATTATTTAATTCTTTCTAGCTCATCTAAGAATTTTTCTTTTTTCACTTTAATAAATGTACCTTTCATTCCTAAAGAACGCGATTCAATAACACCAGCACTTTCAAGTTTACGCAAAGCATTAACAATAACTGAACGTGTAATACCTACTCTATCAGCAACTTTTGATGCAATAAGTAATCCTTCTTTACCACCTAATTCTTCAAAGATATGCTCGATTGCTTCACTTTCAGAATATGATAAAGAATTAATTGCCATGCTAATAGAAGCTTTGTCTCTTGCTTCTTGTTCAACTTCACTATGTTTTTCACGTAAGATTTCCATGCCAATAACTGTAGCAGCATATTCGCCAAGAACTAAATCATTCTCAGAGAAATCTTCTTGAACACGTCCAAGGACTAAAGTACCTAATCTTTCACCGCCACCTAAAATCGGGAAAATTGTAGTTCTGCTGATTTTGAATAAATCTTTGTTTTCTGGTGGGAACACTGATAATACGTTTTCAATATCAATGTTAGATTGTGTCTCTCTAACATCCATTAGTTTATCCGTATATTCTTTAGGTATGTGTCTATTTTCAAGCATTTGTATAATACGATCATTTTTCAATAATTCATTTAAACTTGATCCTAAAATCTTTCCTTTTCTAGAAACAATAAATACATTTGTTACTGTTACACTACTTATTGTTTGTGCTACATCCTTAAAATCAACGGCAATACCTTTGTGCTTTTGCAAAAGTGTATTTAATTCTCTAGTTTTCGATAATAAGCTCATATTCCTTCTCCTTTTTATTTATATTATAAAATAAATGCACTTAAATCTTTGTTTGTTGAAATTGATTTCAACTTATCATCAACATATTGTGGTGTGATGTCTACAACCGCATTGGGCATACTTGGTGCTTCAAATGATAAATCTTCTAGCATCTTTTCAAGTATGGTATGCAAACGACGTGCGCCAATGTTATCAGTATCTTGGTTTACCTGGAAGGCAATTTCTGCCAGACGTTTAATCGCGTCATCGGTAAAGTTGACTGTCACTTCTTCTGTTTGAAGTAGCGCTTCATATTGTTTGATAAGTGATAATTTCGGTTCAGTCAAGATTCTTACAAAATCTTCTACTGAAAGACTTTCTAATTCAACACGAATTGGGAAACGACCTTGCAGCTCAGGAATTAAATCACTTGGTTTAGCCACGTGGAATGCTCCAGCACCAATAAATAGCATATGTTCAGTGTTAACAGTACCATATTTCGTTTGTACCATGCTACCTTCAAGTATTGGTAAAATATCTCTCTGAACGCCTTGTCGAGACACATCTTGACCTGAATTTTGATTGTTAGTTGCAACTTTATCGATTTCATCAATAAATATAATACCCATTTGCTCGGCAAGTTCGATTGCTTGTTGATTTGCTGATTCTTGATCAATCAGTTCATCGGCAAATTGATCCGTTAATATTTTACGTGCTGTTTGTACAGGGACTTCTCTTTCAACTTTTTTCTTAGGCATGAGTTGTTTCATCATATCTTGCATTTGTTCATTTTGATTTGTGCCTAACATCCCCATAGCGCCTGGGTCTTGCTCTACTTTTAATCTTACTTTTTCTTCTTCCAATTCACCATTCAATAATTGTTGTTTAATTTCAGAACGCTTTGTCTTGATTTCTTCTGTAGGCGTATCCTCTTCTTCTTCATTGTTTTGACCAAAGTTTGGCATCGAACCACCAAATAATGATTCTAAAGGATTATTCCCACTGTTATTCGCATTATTCGCTTTTTGCTTCATACTAGGTACTAAAAGTTTTACTAATTTTTCATTTGCTTTTTGCTTCGCTTCTTCTTCGACTAAAGCTTTCTTTTGTTCTTTAACTAGTCTAATAGCTACGTCAACTAAATCTCTTACCATGCTCTCAACATCTCGACCGACATAGCCTACTTCTGTAAATTTAGTTGCTTCTACCTTTATAAAAGGTGCACCTACAACTTTAGCCATTCTTCTTGCTATTTCTGTCTTACCTACACCTGTTGGTCCAATCATCAAAATATTTTTGGGTGCAATCTCTTGTTTAGCTTCATCAGCTAAAAGACTTCGTCTATATCTATTTCTTAATGCAATTGCTACTTTGCGTTTTGCATCATCTTGTCCAACAATGTATTCATTCAATTTTGAAACGATATCTTTTGGTGTTAATTTAATGCCAGTCGTTTCCATAAAATAAATTACCTCCGTAATTTTGATTTCAATTATTCTAAAAATTATTTTTAAATTTATTTATTATTACTATATCCTAAATTTTTACAATTATACATTTTTATTTTTTCATTGCGCTTTTTTAGTTTTAACTTTTATAATTTTTCAACTACGATTTGATCATTTGTAAACACACAAATATCAGATGCAACTTTTAAACTTTCATAAGCCATTTCTTCTGCAGTTAAGTTTGTGGCATGACGTTTCAAGGCTCTTCCAGCACTCAAAGCGTAATTACCACCTGAACCAATTGCTATTAAAGCATCATCTGGTGCAATCACTTCTCCTGTACCACTTACAACAAGGATTGAATCCTCATCCATAACGATTAACATTGCTTCTAGTTGACGCAGTTGTTTGTCACCTCTCCATTCCTGAGCTAATTCAACTGCGGCTCTTTCTAAATTACCACCAAATTGTTGTAGTTTAGTCTCGAACTTTTCGAATAACGTAAATGCATCTGCAACGCTTCCTGCAAATCCTGCTAAAACTTTATCGTTGTATAAGCGTCTAACCTTACGTGCTGTTTGTTTCATGATCACTTGTTCACCAAGTGTTACTTGACCATCACCTGCCATTGCTGAATGGCCGTTATGTTGCACTGCAAAAATCGTTGTCGCATGAATAGATGTACTCATAATCTAATTCTCCTTTTTTGCACGAGGATGTGCGTTTAAATATACTTTTCTTAATTGTTCATTTGTAACATGTGTGTAGCGACCTGTAGTCGATAAATTCACATGACCTAGCAATGATTGAACGGTACGTAAATCAGCACCCTGATTAAGCATGTGTGTTGCAAATGTATGTCTTAATTTATGTGGGTGAATATCCGTGACGCCAGCTGTACGTTTTACAACATCGTTCAACACATAACGAACGCCGCGCTCTGTGATAGGCGCACCGTTCATATTTACTAATAAATAATTATGATCACTTTTGTTTTTAGGTTTAAATAATTCTAAATATCGTTCTATACTTTGTTTACAAAATTCCCCAAACGGAATAAAACGTTCTTTACCGCCTTTACCTAACACTTTTACACCAGGTGAATTCATATCTAAATCACGCTCTTTTATATGGACTAACTCCGAAACCCTTATCCCTGTTGCATAAAGGAGTTCCAAAATCACTCTATCTCTCAAACCTTTTTTCGGGTCTTTTTCAACAGTATCAAATAAAGCTTCCATTTCTTCTTCATAAAAAAAGTGTGGTAAGTATTGTTCTTTCTTGGGATGCACTAATTGAACAAATGGATTTATAACTTTTTCATCTTGCGTCATCCAATATTCATAAAAACTTCTCAGCGTAGAAATTTTACGAGAAACTGAGGTTCTTTTCAAGTTTTTCGAATATAAATAACTTAGATAGTTTCTTGCATCTTTATATTCGAATGCAGATAACTCTAAATATTCTTGACTTAAAAATACATTAAACTGTTCTAAATCATCGTGGTATGACTTTAAAGTATGCTCTGAAAACTGTCGTTCAACTTTTAGCATAAATAAATATGCCTGCTGGATTTCTTCCAATAAAAACCCCTCCATCAATATGAATTGTAGCATATTGATGAAGGGGACTGCGAAAAATAACTATTAAATTGAGTCAAACTTACAAAATTTTTAGAAAATGGTTATATCAACGAATATTTTATAAAGTTTGCTTATAATTATCTAGATACGATAACGCGCGATCTGCAAGTTTTTCATAACGTAATTTTTTATCTTTAACACGATTTTCTAAAGTTGGCAGTAAACCAAAATTCGCATTCATTGGCTGGAAATTTTTCTCGTTTTTAGCATGAGAAATATAATATGCCATACTTCCAATCATTGTTTCTCTTGGAAATACTACGCCGCCTTTACCTTTAATTTTATGCGCTACGTTGATGCCTGCTACTAAACCACTTGCTGCACTTTCAACATAACCTTCAACGCCAGTCATTTGGCCAGCAAAATGAACTTCTTCTCTACCTATCAACTCATACTTTTCCGTCAACACGTCTGGCGAGTTAATAAATGTATTTCGATGCATCACACCATATCTTACAATTTCTACATTTTCTAAACCAGGAATTAAACGTATAACGTCTTTTTGTGCTCCCCATTTTAAATGTGTTTGAAAACCTACAAGATTATATAATGTACCAGCTGCATCATCTTGTCTCAATTGTACGACTGCATATGGACGTTCGCCTGTCTTAGGATCTTCTAGCCCAACTGGTTTCATAGGTCCAAACAATAAAGTTTTACGCCCACGTTCCGCCATAACTTCAAAAGGCATACATCCTTCAAAATATTTTTCTTTCTCGAATTCATTTACTGGTGCAACTTCTGCTTCCATCAATGCATCATAAAATGTATTGAATTCTTCTTCAGTCATTGGACAGTTCAGATATGCTGCTTCACCTTTATCATAACGAGATTTCAAATATACTTTATTCATATCTATACTTTCTTTTTCAATTATTGGAGCTGCGGCATCATAAAAATACAATTGATCTTCACCAGTAGCTTCAACAATTTCAGCAGCCAATTTTTCTGTTGTTAATGGACCAGTAGCAATGATTGTATAACCTTCAGGTATGCTATTAATCTCTTCATTTAACACTGTAACATTGGGATGATTTTTTAAAATTTCTGTAACGTAACCAGCAAAATCATGTCGATCTACTGCTAACGCACCACCAGCAGGTACTCTTGCTTTGTCTGCTGCATTAATAATAAGTGAATCAAGACGTCTCATCTCTTCCTTGAGTACACCAACTGCATTCGTTAACGCATTGCCACGTAATGAGTTTGAACAAACTAATTCAGCAAATTGATCAGTGTGATGTGCTGGTGTTTGCTTCACTGGCCTCATCTCTATTAAATTAACTTTAATCCCTCTTTGAGCTAATTGATATGCTGCTTCTGAGCCAGCTAGACCAGCCCCGATAACATTGACAGTTTGAGTCATTTAATTTCCTCCAATACATTAAAAATAGCAACTACGACATCATATCATAATTATAAATATATGCGTCTACATTATAAATATGTGTCGTTAGTTGCTTATAGAATTATTAACAATATTCGTAATGTACGTTTGTATTACGCAATAATTAATAAATGATATGTTTGTTTATTTTTGCAGTTCTTCTTTATAATCACAGTTTGAACAAATAACCTGACTTTTACGTCCTTGTTTTTTCTCAACAAGATATTGTTCACATTTAGGACAATCACGACCTACAGGTTTATCCCATGTAACGAAGTCACACTCAGGATATTTTGAACAACCGAAGAAAATACGGTTCTTTTTAGATTTGCGTTCAACGACATCGCCCTCTTTACATTTAGGACAAGTCACGCCAATCGTTTTGATAATGGCTTTCGTGTTACGACAGTCTGGGAAGTTAGAACATGCCATGAATTTACCATAGCGTCCCATTTTAATTACCATCGGAGATCCGCATAGTTCGCAATCTTCTCCAGCTGGTTCATCTTTAATTTCAATTTTTTCCATTTCTTCTTCTGCACGTTCAACATCTTGACTAAAACTACTGTAAAAATCACGAATTACTTTTTTCCAAGGAATTTCGCCATCAGCTACTTTATCCAATAATGTTTCCATGTTTACAGTAAAGTCGACATCAATGATTTCAGGGAAATAATCCTTCACTTGTTCATGAACGATTTCACCTAGTTCAGTTGGAACAAATCGCTTACTTTCATTTTTTACATAATTTCTTTTTTGTATCGTATCTATTGTCGGTGCATACGTAGATGGTCGACCAATTTTCAATTCTTCCATTGTTTTTACTAAACGCGCTTCAGTATAACGCGGCGGTGGTTGCGTGTAATGTTGAGAAGGTTCGATATTAGTTGCTGTAACCATTTCGCCTTCTTCAATATTAGGTAATTTATTTTCTTTACCGCCTTCATCGTCGTCTGTAGTTTCAATGTATAGTGTCATGAAGCCTTTAAACTTAATTGTTTGTCCATTCGCACGGAATTTTAAATCATTTTGTGTTAAATCCATAGCAACAGTATCAAGAATCGCAGGTGCCATTTGACTTGCGACAAAACGTTCCCAAATTAATTTATATAGTCTGTGTTGATCACGCGTTAAATAATTTTTCATTTCATTTGGTGTACGCAATGTTCCAGATGGTCTGATTGCTTCATGGGCATCTTGATCGCCTTGTTGTCCTTTAGCTTTACGATTTGACGTATAGTTATTACCATACGTTTCTTCAATATAACTTTTCGCTTCAGTTTTAGCTTGATCAGATACTCTTGTTGAATCTGTACGCATATATGTGATTAAACCGACTGTACCTTGTCGTTTCAAATCAATACCTTCGTACAATTGCTGCGCAAGCATCATTGTTTTTCGTGCTTTGAAGTTCAATTTGCGCGCAGCTTCTTGTTGTAATGTTGATGTTGTAAATGGATTAGATGGATAACGTGTTTTTTCTTTTTTAGTTACTTTCGTTACCTCGAACTGGTCTCCATCTAATTGTGTTGTAATTTTTTCTACATCATCTTTATTCGTTAACTTAAATGGCTTATTTTTTAAATGAAGGAATTTGGCATTGAATTTGGATTTCTTATATCTAAATTCGCCTTCAATTTTCCAATATTCTTCTGGTTTAAAGTTTCTGATTTCATTTTCGCGATCAATAACTAATCTAAGTGCAACAGATTGGACACGTCCAGCTGATAAACCTTTTTTAACTTTTTTCCACAATACCGGCGATATATTATAACCAACTAAACGGTCTAATATACGTCTCGCTTGCTGAGCGTCAACAAGATTCATCTCTATGCCTCTAGGATGTTTAAAGCTATCTTTCACAGCATCTTTTGTTATTTCATTAAATACTACTCTATTTTCTACTGATTCTTCTAAATTTAATATGTTCGCCAAATGCCAAGCAATTGCCTCACCTTCACGGTCAGGGTCACTCGCTAAGAATATTTTTTTTGCTTTCTTAGCATGTTTTTTAAGTTCTTTAACAACTGGACCTTTGCCGCGTATCGTAATATATTTTGGCTCAAAATCATTTTCATCATCTACGCCCATTTGGCTACGTGGCAAGTCTCTAACATGCCCCATAGATGCGATAACTTTATATTTTTTACCTAAATATTTTTCAATGGTTTTAGCTTTTGCAGGCGATTCAACTATGACTAAATTTTCTGTCAAAGTAGTTACCCCCTTGCATTTCTAATTACAAAGATAAATGATAAACGGTCTATTTTGTTTTTGTCAATGTTTTTAATTTTAAGTTACCTGGATTTCTAAGAATATTGACTAAAAAACAAAACAAATGTCATCGTAATTTCATAATTATAAAATGCCTTTTCTTTCATTAATAAACTTCCATTTAATGTCCATTAGATTCAATTAAATTTCAATTATAATCTATTAATATATCACTTGCTTTTAAAACAATTTTTGCTCCTTCTTGAGCACTTAATAAATTTCCTTCAGTCATCGGATTAAAGATAGAACCTGGTAGTATGTATACTTCTCTATTTTGTTCTAAGGCAAAATTCGTTGTAATACATGTGCCACTATTTGCTTTAGATTCTGTAATCAATACACCTTTTGACAATCCACTTATTATTCTATTACGCTCAGGAAAATGATGCTTTTGCGGTCTTTGAAAAGGAAGGTATTCACTCACTACAAGTCCTTCGCTTTCTAATCGTTTTCTAATTCCAAACGTTTCTTTTGGATAATGTTGTAAATGACCAAAACCTAGTACTGCAATTGCAGACATATTCATCGATAAAGCATGTTCGTGTGCCATTTTATCTGCGCCTTTAGCTAAGCCAGAGATTATGGTTAAGTTTCCTTTTTTAAATGAAGGAAAAAGAAAGTTCAATGCTTTTTGACTATATTCTGTCGCATGCCTTGACCCTATAATAGCAAGAGTTTGAGGAGATTGCATTAAAGATAGCTTTCCCTTATAGAAAAGAATGAGTGGTGGTTCATAGATTTCACGAAGTAAAATGGGATATGTAGACTGTTCTATTGAAATGTACTTTAAATTCCATTGTCGTAACAATGTTATTATGTTTTTAACTTCTATATTTAGATATTGCTTATAAATTTCTGCTTTTCGCTTTGTTTTTAATGTACTTAAAAATTGTTTGAGTCCATGATTTTGTTCCACTTGATCATAGTCTAAAAAACTAGGATTACACCTTAACAGTTGATGTATTTGGTGTGTCGTTAAACCTGAAAAACGTAATTTTAAATATTCGTGTTCTCTCATTATAATTCTCCTTTTCATCTCAATTATAATGGAAAACAGCAGTAGTTTAGATTACAAAATTACATCATTTTCTATTGAAAAGTAACAAGATTTTAAGGAGTAATTCTCTATTTTAAATTCACTTCAAACTAGAATTACCTTATATTTTAATGACTAAAATAAAGCTTATGTACGTATTACTTCTAACTAAGATTAACCAAGTACTAAAAACTTTCAATCATTTTTCTTCTATTATAAAAGTAACTACAACAAGTGTCATAAAACAATGGTTATGCAACTTAAAATTTCTCTTCTGTAAATTGAATCCTTCAAATTTATAAAACTTATAAAGAAATTTACGCAACAAAAAACGGTTGATAAGAAAAGAATATCTATGCCTATCAACCGCGAGTATTATATTATCTAAAATGTTTGAATACGTAAAATAGCACAAACTCCGACATATTTTCGGAATTTGTGCTGGGTTTGTACAATACAATTATTGTTTTACAGTTAATAATTGTTCATAGATGCCTGCTTCTTTAGCTGCATCAATTAATGTTGTACCAATTTCTGATGGTGTATCTGCAGTTTTAACACCACAATTGTTAAGTGTTTTAACTTTTTCTTCAGCAGTACCTTTACCGCCTGAAATAATCGCACCGGCATGGCCCATACGTTTACCTGGAGGGGCTGTTTGTCCTCCGACGAAGCCTACTACAGGTTTAGTCATGTTAGCTTTAATCCATTCAGCAGCTTCTTCTTCTGCTGTTCCACCGATTTCACCAATCATAACGACTGCTTTTGTTTCATCGTCTTCATTAAATGCTTTTAGCACATCAATAAAGTTTGTACCATTGACTGGATCGCCACCGATACCTACGGCTGTTGTTTGACCAATACCTTCTTCAGTTAATTGGTGTACAGCTTCATAAGTTAAAGTACCTGAACGAGATACTACGCCTACGTGACCTTTTTTGTGAATATAGCCTGGCATGATACCAATTTTAGATTCATCAGCAGTAATAACACCCGGACAGTTAGGTCCAATAACACGTGTTTCTTTACCTTCTGAGTAACGTTTAACTTTAACCATATCAATTACTGGAATATGTTCTGTAATACAGATAGCTAAATCTAATTCTGCATCTATACATTCTAAAATTGCATCTGCTGCGAATGGCGCAGGTACATAGATAACAGATACTGTAGCACCTGTTTCTTTTTGTGCTTCTTCAACTGTATTGAATACTGGTACACCTTCTACTACTTGTCCGCCTTTACCTGGTGTTACCCCAGCAACAATTTGTGTACCATATTCAAGCATCTGTTTTGTATGGAAAAGGGCAGTTGACCCTGTGATACCTTGTACAATTACTTTTGTATTTTTATCAATAAATACGCTCATGTTAGTGCTCCCATCCTTTCCTACGCTTCTTTAACAAGTTTTACGATTTTTTGTGCGCCTTCTGCCATAGTTGCAGCTGATTCAATTGCTAAGCCAGAATCTTTAAGAATTTCTTTACCTTTTTCAACATTTGTACCTTCTAAACGTACAACAAGCGGTAAAGTAAGCTCTACTTCTTTAACTGCAGCAACGATACCTTCAGCAATAATGTCACATTTCATGATTCCACCAAAGATATTAACAAAAATACCTTTTACGTTGTCATCACCTAAAATGATTTTAAATGCTTCAGTAACTTTTTCTTTAGTTGCACCGCCCCCTACATCTAGGAAGTTCGCCGGATTGCCACCAAAGTGGTTAATTGTATCCATAGTTGCCATAGCTAAACCAGCACCATTTACCATACAACCGATGTCTCCATCTAATGCAATATATGATAAATCGTACTTAGAAGCTTCGATTTCTTTTGGATCTTCTTCTTCTAAATCGCGTAATTCTAGGATATCTTTATGTTTAAATAATGCATTATCATCAAAGTTAACTTTTGCATCTAATGCCAAAACATTACCATCATTAGTTGTTACTAATGGGTTTATTTCTACAATAGAACAGTCTTTTTCGATGAAAACATTATAAAGTGAAACTAAAAATTTAGCTGCTTTATTAATTGATTCTTTTGGAATATTAATATTAAAAGCGATTCTTCTAGCTTGATATGGTGCTAAACCAACAATAGGATCAATAGTTTCTTTGAATATTTTTTCAGGTGATTCAGCAGCAACTTCTTCAATTTCAGTTCCGCCTTCTTCTGATGCCATCAAAGTAACACTGTCAGTCGCACGATCAATTACAAATCCAACATAATATTCTTTTTGAATATCGCAGCCCTCTTCTATGTAAAGGCGCTTAATTTCTTTACCTTCAGGACCAGTTTGATGTGTTACAAGCGTCTTACCTAATAATTCTTTAGCGTAAGTTTCAACTTCAGATAGTGATTTAGCGATTTTAACTCCACCTGCTTTACCTCTACCCCCAGCGTGAATCTGTGCTTTTACCACATATACTTTTGAATTTAATTCTTTTGCTTTTTCTACCGCTTCGTCAGCAGTGAACGCTACGCGTCCTTCTGGGACAGCAACGCCCATAGTACGAAATAATGCTTTACCTTGATACTCGTGGATATTCATTCTCCATCCTCCTGTTTCTTAGGTTAAGTTCATAACTAATTATATGAAATGTAAGCGCTGTTGTAAACTCATTTAGCCCAGTTATTTAAATCTTTTGTTTTTTACCATTAATTTGAAAGTGATTTAATTGGTTCAAAAGTTTTTCTGTGTTCATTTATAATGCCGTGCTGACTTATACCATTTAAATGTTGTTGAGTGCCATACCCAACATTTTTTTCGAAGCCGTAACCTGGGTGTTTAACTGCAAGTTCGCGCATATATCTATCTCTATGTTCTTTGGCTAACACACTTGCTGCTGCTATAGATACACTTTTGGCATCTCCTTTAACTAATGATGTTTGAGGAATATCTACATCTAGTGTCATCGCATCTATCAGTAAATGTGTAGGCTTAACAGATAAAGCCTCAACTGCTCTTTTCATTGCCAATTTAGTTGCTTCATAGATATTAATTTGATCAATTTCTTCAACTGTCGCCACACCATACGCGTATGCGTATACTTCTGATAATAATTGCGTTTCTAAAAAATTTCTTTTCTTTGCAGAGAGTTGTTTTGAGTCATTTAAGCCTGTGAAATGGTGATCCTTATTTAAAATGACTGCACAAGTAACAACAGGACCAGCTAACGGCCCTCTCCCCACCTCATCTATGCCACAAATTAACGCTTTGTCATCATCAGCTAGTATTTGATTTTCATAATAAGACATCACTTTATAATTTTCTAGTAATGTTTGAACTTTTTCCAATTGTTTTCTTCTAGAAACAATTGCATTTTGTACACCCTTACGATCATCGTTGTTGACAGAATGATTTTTTAAAGTTTCTAGTGAGTGAATATCTTGTAACAATAATTTAATTTCTTGAATAGTTTGTTTCATAAATATATTTACACGTCCATTTCACTAGCGATATCAAAAGTGTAGGTACCGATTCTGGCATTTCTCACTTCATGTATAACTAAATCAATAACCGCTTCATAATCGACTTCATTACCACGTCTTAATAATCCGCGACGACGCCCTATAGCATCAAACCACTCTAGGTTCTCTGCGTCGATTGGCACATCAACTTTGTAATGTTCTTTTAACCCTTCATAGTCATGTGCTTTCATAAATTCTAAGCCATAAATTGCTACTTCATCTAAATGCACGATACTATCTTTGATAGCCCCAGTGATACTTAATTTCTTACCAACTAATTGGTCTTCAAATTTAGGCCATAAGATACCTGGTGTATCTAACAATTGTAATGATTTCCCTACTTTAATCCATTGTTGTTGTTTCGTTACACCTGGTGTATTACCAGTTTTAGTAACAGATTTATTTGCTAATTTATTAATTAATGTTGATTTTCCAACGTTAGGAATGCCAACGATCATTGCTCTAATCGCACGTGGTTTTAATCCTTTTTGCTTTTCTTTCTCGAATTTCTCTGTTGTTGCTTTTATTGCTGCTTGCTCTACGAGTTTTAAACCCTTGCCGTGTTTTGCATCAATTGCAACAGGGTAAAAGCCTTTGCCTTTAAAATAATTTTCCCATTTTACTAGCTCTTTTAAATTTGCCATATCTTTTTTATTTAAAATAACCACACGTGGTTTTTGTTGTATTACTTCATCAATCATTGGATTTCTTGAACTATATGGGATACGTGCATCTACAAGTTCAAACACTACATCTACTTTCTTTAACTCCTCGGATACTTCTCTTTTTGCTTTAGCCATATGGCCTGGATACCATTGAATTACCATATACATCACCTTTCTCTATTTACGCTCTATTTAATTAAAAGTTTTAATTATATACTTATGCTTTAATTTCGTTTTCTATTCTTTGACTTTAAAATCATAACACGTCACGTATAACGATATAAATAAAATAATGTCATTATTATCTCATTAACTTTAATTTTACAACATTATTTAGTAATATACTTCAAATTATTTTAGACACCACGTTTAAATCTCTAAAAACGATTAAAATTCGACTGTTTTTTATTTAACCTGTTTAACTTTTAAAACGCTTAAGACTTAATGAATTATATTTTTCTAAATAAATAATAGTTATTTTTATCTAAATTCATAAAATATCGTTACAATGGAATTATATTTATTACATATACAGGAGTCGTTTATGAAGCGTAAATTTTTGTACACATGTTTATTCTTATTACTGGCTGTTATTGGACACAGTTATGTTATTTATAGATTTATCCATGATGGCGTTTTATTTACAGGGCCTAATGATGGTATGGAACAAATGGTGCCAATTCAAATGTATTTATTTGATAATTGGAGTCATGGCAATTGGTTTTATGCTTCTGACTTTGGTCTGGGCGGAGACTTTTTCACTGACTTAAGTTATTACTTTTCAACAAATATTATATTTATTTTGAACGTCATTATTGTTGTCTTACTTAAAATAGTCATCCCAATGGATACCTCTGACGTGATGTTTTGGATGACAAATGCCTTAGTCGTTTCTATAATTAAATCTGCTATAGCAATGATAGCAACATTTATCTATGTTCACTATATTTCACACAATCGCAAAGTGGCTGTATTAGCATCATTTATTTTTGTAATGTCACCACTTTATTTTAGGTTCACTGTTTATTGGCCATTTTTTAGTGATGTTTTTATATGGTTACCATTATTACTATGGTCAATCGAACGCTTCTTAAAAAGTGGTAAACCAGGTTTCTTTATTATTATCGTAACTATTTCTTTAATTAATAATTTTTATTTTGCCTATTATCAATTATTAACAGGACTTTTATATTTCATAGCTCGAATGATTTTCAAACATAAAAATGATCTCGTAACTAGATTCAATGCATTTATGACATTATGTATTTCAGCATTAATTGCATTAGGTTGTAGTTTGTTTTTCTTTTTCCCAGCAATACAAAGTTACTTTAATAATAGACGCATCCCTTTTAATGGAGATGTAGACTTATTTGAACCTTTTAACCAAAACACAAATATATTTTACGACAATTATTTAATCGTCATACTTTTCTTAACACTTCAAGCATTGCTATCATTCAAGTTATATAAGCATTTTTATTTCAAATTATTCTCGATTTTTACGTTGATTTCAATTTGTGCTAGTTTTCTACCATTTGTGGATCAAGTATTTAATGGCTTTTCAGCACCACAAAAACGCTGGCACTACCTCATCGCTTTTAATTCGGCTATTTTAATAGGACTTTATGTAAAATATTTTAGAACCTTATCTTTAAAAACGTACATATTATCTTCTTTAGTCTCTTTAGGTTTTGTCTTTGCAAGTGCTTGGCAATATGACAAGTTTGTTTCGTGGCTATGGTATATGCCTATAGTCAGTATGATTGGTTTACTCATACTTTTCGTTAAAGAACCTAAAATAAGAACCAAATTAACACATTTCTTTATATTGTCTATTATGATACTTTCTGTTTTAGTGTCTGTCGTTTTTATACGCAACCAAATTTATTTTGATGATCATGTTCAACGCGCAAATAGCTATTATGTAAATGCAAGTCTCTTTGACACGCCACTTCAGCAACAGTTAGTTTCTGATATGAAAAAAGGAAAATCTGAAGATGAGCGCATTGATTGGCGCGTTAATGAGCAAGATAATACACCGATGTATCAACATTTTAAAGGAATGAGTCTTTATTCAAGTATTTTTGACCACAATATACTTGATTATTATTACGATGATTTGAAAATCAACATGAAAGAAGAATCTGTAAGTAGATACCAATCAACGAATAGCAGACAAAACATTAATAGTTTATTATCTGTTCGTTATTTAATGTTAAAAGATTACCAAAATAACGTGCCTGCACATTTCAAAAAAGTTAAAAAAGATGGACAATACCAAATCTATGAAAACACTTTAAACTTGCCTTCAGTGCGTGTTTCAGATCAAGTCTTTGATGCACAAAAGCTTAAAGAACCTATAGATAGGGAACATGCAATGATTGATGGAATAATTTTAAATAATGAGGGTAAAACATACACAGATAAAGCTGAAAACTTATTAAATCAAACCGAAATTACCTATCAAAACATAAATCGTAAAGCAGACAAAAAAATATATATTCCTAACAATAATAAACAGGGGCAAGTACAAATCCATGTTCCAGAAAACATTAGATCACAATATAAAGATTTTTACGTGACGCTAAAAGTTAAACGAGGCAAACCTGACAGCAATTTTTCCGTAAATATAAACGGTTATTCGAACAACCGTTTATTCAACAACTCTACTTATCGTACTGGGGTTGACACACAACTTTATAGAACACAACCAGATGAAAATGGTAATATAAACATTGCACTTAGCCCTAGTGGTAATTATGAATTTGAATTACAAAGTTTACATGGAGAAAATTATAAAAAGCTTGAAACCGCACATAGCAAACAGGACAATGTGGGTCATTATCAAGATATTAAAAATGGCATTAGAGTAACATTAGGTCGCCATAAGAAAGGCATTGCTTCTATTAATATTCCTTATAGAAAAGGTATGACTGCATACGTGGATGGTAAAAAAGTAAAACCTTTAAAAGTAAATTATATGATGACAGGTGTGCCTGTAAATAAGGATAGCAGTGAAATTACAATTAAATACAGACCACAATACTGGTATACTATGATCGCAGTTTCAGTCATAAGTTTCATCTTGAGTGTGATTTGGTGCATTCACAAAAATAAAAAACCACAGCGCAATTCAAATTAATATTTAAAAGGAGTTTGTCAGAGATGAGGTATGACTATGTTTCGTAATCTTTGGGCCCACAAAGTTACAAGATTTATTTGTATCGTTGCGCTAGGTATAGGCGTTGCTTTACTAACATTCACACCATATATCTTTCGTTATTTAACTGAAGGTATCGTTTTTAGTGGGAGTGGTGATGGCTATAGGCAAATGATGCCATTTCAAATGTATTTGTATGAACATTTTAGCCAATTCAAAAGTTTTTATGATCATTCATTTGGATTAGGTGGCGATTATGTAAAAGATTTAGCTTATTATTATGCTACTTCTCCATTTACTTTGGTTAATTTTATTTTTGTTTGGCTATCAGAAGTGTTATTTAATAGTAATCCAAGTAACATAACATATTGGGCAAGTAACCAACTGATTGTTGCTTTTGTTAAAGGTGTAGTAACGTTCGTACTAGCCTTTTACTATTTTAGATATATAAAATTTAAAAACCATGCTGTTTTTCTGGCTTCTATGTTATATGGGGCCTCAACAGTAGTAATTTATTTTAATTTTACCTGGTCATATTATGGAGATTTGCTTATTTTTCTTCCACTCTCCTTATTGGCTATTGAACGATTTTATAGAGAAAAGAAAATAGGTCTATTTATTTTTGCTGTAGCTCTAACTTTATTTTCAAATTTCTATTTTAGTTATTATGAATCTCTTGTACTCTTTGCATATTACTTTTATAGATTAGTGTTCCCCCACCCGAGTGATATCGTAACTCGCAAGCAAAAATTATGGATTATTCCTGTAGCAATAGTATTAAGTACACTAGTCAGTATTTGGGGATTCTATACTGGGGTTACTTCGTTTTTCAACAATGATCGAGTAAGTAATCCACATTTTAAAATAGATATGTTTACAGATTTCGCACGACAAAAACACTTTTTTAGCAACGGCTTTTATATCACTGTTTCAATTATCGCTATGGTAGCATTGCTATCATTTAAGTTATATAGACATTATTATTATAGGTTTTTTGCAATTATGACTTGGATTATGTTAGTTGGTTCATTGACACCCTATTTTGATAGTATGTTTAATGGTTTTTCGACACCCGAACGCAGATGGGTTTACATATTTGCTTTCGCCACTGCAGCATTAATCGCGTTATTTATTCAACACATTTCAGAATTAAAACTCAAGTCTTATATCTTAGCATGTGTACCCGCCTTGCTGATTATGTCAATCATGACAATTATAGTTGAGAAAGAAAAAATGACTTGGATGCTCGCTTGTCTCATTATTATGATCTTTATTGGAATACTTTTATTTAAAAGGTCACTACTGAAAAAACGTTGGCCATTAGCCGTATTATTAGTATTATTTATCGTTCAACAAAGTATGATTCTTTCTAATCATCACTTTAATAATGTGAGGAACTATGAATCCACAAAATCAGCTATGCATGCTTCAAAATACAAAAGTCCTGCTTTATCCAAGAAAATATCTGAAATCAATCAACAGCATAATGACGATCCACTGAGTAGAATTGATTATATGTCGCAATATGGTCTTAATTCACCAATGATCTATCATTTTAATGGTATTTCTTTATATTCAAGTATTTTTGATGGTGACATATTAAAATATTATGATCAGACATTACAAATTAATATGCATACTGATAAAAATAGTACTTATCGATTATTATCAAACAGAGCGAATTTAATGGCATTATGGAACGTTAATGATCGTATACGTCGACCAGATGATTCGAATATGTCTTTCGGTTTTGAACCTAAAGATACGATTCATCATTCAAAACAAGAGTCATTTATTCATTCAACAAACGAAATTAAATATCCAAGTGCTCATATAACCAACAAGGTGTATGATTCAAAAGATCTTAAATCACCGCTTGATAAAGAACAAGCAATGTTGCAAGGTGTCGTGCTCAACGATAAAGATGCTAAACCTAACAGCCAATTTAAGGCTAATGAGAATTTATTGGGCAAAACCTCTACCTCATTAAATAATGCACATAGGGATAAAGACGGAAAGCTTATAGTGACAAAAGACAAAGGTGGCATAACTTACACCCTGCCATCCTCCATTGCAAATAAATACAAAGATATGTATATAGAAATGGATGTTGAACTATTAAGCCCTGACAAGCAACATGACGTCGGTGTGAACGAATACAATCAAGGTCGTAATGAATTGACTTATAAATATCGCCGGTTTGTCACGCCTGTTACAATGCGTGTAAAAGCAGATGAAAAACTACAAGTTAAATTGTCACAGGGTAAATATCGTTTTAATATTAAAGGCATTTACGGTGAAAACTATGAAACTTTAAATAAAGCATCTAAACAGTTAGATAATGTACAAGTGTCTGAACAACGTTCTGGTTATACAATTAAAAAGAACAAAAATGACGAAGGCTATCTTGTCTTACCAATGGCATATCGTGATGGTATGAAGGCGTATGCCAATGATAAAACACTCCCTGTAAAACAAGGCAATGGCATTATGACCGTAATTCCAGTTGAAAAAGGACAAGAAAAAATCGAACTCAAGTATATGCCACCCCATACAACTATCTTGGTCGTTTTAAGTATTCTAGGTATTATATTGAGTATTGGATTCACGAAATGGATTAAACCAAAGAATTAAGCACGATAAAGGGAATGAAACAGAAATCTAACTTTTCTAACAAGATTTCGTCGTCTCACCCCGGCAAAGCTGACTGTAAAGTTGAATACAAGGGCTGAAGCACTTGCATAAGAACTACTTGTCTTCAAAAATGAAGTAGTAGTTCTTTAAAAGCTTGATATAAACGCATTTTCAGTCCAGTCAGCCACTGCCAATATAATAATTGAGGCTGAGACATGTACTTTGTCTCAACCTCTTTAATGAGCTACTTAGATTTGCTAGAAACGTCGACTAAAATTGTGTTTCTAGCAGGACAACCTAATGCAGCTCATGTTATATATGTATCAAAAAAAGCGACTCCCATTGGGAATCGCTTTTTTATGTCTAATTTGCTGATTAACGAATTTCTTTAATTCTAGCAGCTTTACCACGTAATTCACGTAGGTAGTATAATTTAGCACGACGTACTTTACCACGGCGTTTAACTTCAATTTTTTCGATTTTTGGAGTGTGTAATGGGAATGTACGTTCCACACCAACACCTGAAGATATTTTACGTACAGTGAAAGATTCTGAAACTCCTCCACCACGGCGTTTAATAACTACACCTTCGAATAATTGGATACGTTCGCGAGTACCTTCAACAATACGTACGTGAACTTTTAAAGTGTCACCTGGACGGAATGAAGGTATATCTGTGCGTAATTGCGATTGAGTTACTGCTTCGATTAATTTGTGATTACTCATTATTTTTCTCTCCTTCAACCTATGTTCTTGCCTAGACAAAATATAGCAGCGGACCATAGTGATTTTCGTGTGTCGCACACTTAAAATATATTAGCATATTACTAGTCTTTTTTCAATTGCTTTTTATATCTTTCTATAATTTCTTGGTCTTTTTTAGTCAACGGATACTGTTCTAATAAATCCGGTCGTTTTTCCCATGTTCTTAAAATTTTCTGTTCATGACGCCAGTGATCAATGTGTGCATGGTTACCTGATAATAAAACGTCTGGTACATTCAAATCCTTATATATACGTGGTCGTGTATATTGTGGAAACTCTAGTAAACCATCTTGAAAGGAATCATCCATGTGAGATTGTTGATTACCTAAAACACCAGGTAAAAGTCTAACTACCGCATCTGTCATTACCATCGCTGGTAGCTCGCCACCAGTCAATACATAGTCCCCCATTGAAATTTCGTCAGTGACTAAATGTTCACGGATTCTTTCATCATAGCCTTCATAATGCCCGCAAATAAATACTAAGTGTTCTGCCTGACTAAGTTCATTAGCAATTGCTTGAGTAAATGGGCGACCTTGAGGACACATTAAAATGACCCTTGTGTCTTCTGTTCGCTCAATACTATCCATTGCATTGAATATTGGTTCCGGCTTTAACACCATCCCCTGACCGCCTCCAAATGGGTAGTCATCCACTTGATTATGTTTGTTTTCAGCAAAATGTCTAAAATCCACTGTATTTACTTGTAACAAATCTTTTTCTTGAGCGCGTTTTAAAATAGATTGATTTAAAACACCTTCAAACATACCAGGAAATAATGTTAAATAGTCGATTCTCATTAATCTAATAATCCTTCCATAGGCGTGATTTGTATACGTCTACCTTCTACATCAATTTCTTTGACCACGTCCGCGATATAAGGAATGAGGTATTCTTTGTCGCCTTTGACTACCCACACATCGTTTGCACCTGTTTCAAATATCTCAATCACACGACCAATTGGAGTATCTTCATTAAAAACGGTACAGCCAATGATATCTGAATAATAAAATTCGTGTTCTCCAAGCTCTATTTCTTCATGATCACGTTCTTGTAAAAGTGTTTCACCTTTTAAGTGCTCGATATCATTAATGTTATTGATACCTTCAAACGTAAGCATATGCAGTCCTTTATGCATACGATATGAAGCAATTTTAAATTCAAGTGGTGCTTTATCTTTACGTGCTATTTCAACTATTTCCCCAGGTTGAAAACGTTTATCTGTAAAATCAGAATTAGATTTTATTTTTACTTCGCCTTTAATACCATGTGTATTTACAATTTTTCCAACTTCAACTTTCATATATGTGCCTCCGATAAATGTATCTTATAAGTGTTGTGTAATTTTTATGTATTATTTAATTATTATAACATGTATAAATCTAACATAGTAATACATTCCTCACTAGAAAATTTTCTTATTCTCAACTATTTTAAAGCACTGATTATAATATTTCTCATTAAAAAAAGAGCACCTAAAACGGTACTCTTACAAATACTATATTTGTTTAATAAGTTTAAAACTTATTTTTGGTCGTCGAATTTTTTCAAAATACCTTCTCTTGATAAGATATTGTGAACTGTATCAGTCGGTTTAGCACCGTCTTTTAACCATTTAAGCGCTAATTCTTCGTCGATTTTAACTTCTGGTGCTTTCACATTAGATGGGTTGTAAGTACCGATTTGTTCGATATTACGACCGTCACGTGGTGCACGAGCATCTGCAACTACGATACGATAGAATGGATTTCTTTTTGAGCCTAAACGTGTTAAACGAATTTTAACTGCCATTTATATTCTCTCCTTTTAATTTCATAAGTATTTATTTTCTACAAGAAATAATGATACCAGTTCTTCTGATATTTGTAAAGAGGTTATCCTTTACCAATTTTAAAAAAACTTTTTTTCATCAATTACCTTGTAAACTACGTGCTTTTGTCAATTTCCTCTTTTCATGCATTTTATACAACTATGATATACCTCACCTTATTTTAAGTCTCTTGACATCTATATTTAAAAACTATACATTGAGACTAAATTAAATAAGCGCATGCACTAGGGGTGTTTTTAACTGAGATGAGTACAACTCAAACCCTTTGAACCTGATCTAGCTGAAACTAGCGGAGGAAAGTGTGAAAGATTTTATATCATATATTCAAGGGGCAATCTTGTCTTTTTGCAATATCACTATTTTATCATTTCTAATACACAACTTTCTATAGTGAGGGTTGTGTATTTTTTAATTTGAATTTTTTAAAATTTTAGGAGTGAAAGTTATGAAAAAAACTGTTTTAGTAACTGGTAGTAGTAGAGGTTTAGGTGCAACGATTGCAAAAACATTATCGCAACAAGGGTATAATATTATAATCAATTATTACAAAAATAAATCGTTAGCAGAAGATCTTGTTTCTGATATCGGCTCAGATTGTGCAATTGCTATTCAAGCTGATGTCACAAATAGAGATGATATTGATCGCTTAATTGAACAGGCCACTCAATATTTCGGAAAAATTGATGTCGTAATTAACAATGCACTCGTAGGTTTTAAATTTGATCCTACACAGCAAAAATCATTTAAAGATTTAACGTGGGTTGATTACCAACAACAAATAGATGGTACTTTAAAAGCTGCCTTCAATGTAACACAAAGTGTCATGCCTCAATTTTTAGAAAGACAGCAAGGTACTATTATTTCTATCGGTACAAATTTATATCAAAATCCTGTTGTACCTTATCATGAATATACAACTGCAAAAGCTGGATTAATTGGTTTTACTCGTAATATTGCTGCTGAACTTGGTCAATTTGGTATTAGAGCCAACGTGGTGTCAGGAGGCCTCTTAAAAACAACTGATGCAAGTGCTACAACGACGCCTGAAGTATTTGACATGATTGCACAAACAACACCGCTTAAGCGTGTGACTTCACCACAAGACATTGCAAACATGGTTGCATACTTAGCTTCTGAACAAGCAAACGGTATAACTGGACAAAATTTCACTGTTGATGGTGGCTTAACGATGAATTAAAAAATTATAATTAGGAGGTGCTTTCTATGTCTGATAAAAATCAAAAACAACTTAATATTGGCGTTTTACTATATGCTTGTGGTCATCACCAAGCTGCGTGGCTAATGCCGAATTCTAGTGTGAATCGTATTGGTGAAATTACTTATTATCAGGAATTAGCTCAACTTGCTGAAAAAGGACTATTCGACGCAGTATTTTTCGCTGATAATCAATCTTTTCCTGCAAAATCTTCTACTGATATGCCAGCATTTTGGTTCGATCCTATCGTCAGTTTATCTGCTATTGCTCATGTGACAACACACATTGGACTTGTCGCAACAATTTCAAGTACGTTCTCAAACCCTTTTACTGCATCTAGACAATTGCTCAGTCTAGATCATGTATCACATGGACGTATAGGTTGGAATCTTGTCACCTCTATGACAGATTTAGAAGCCTTAAATCACAGTATGGAAATGCTCCCTGATCATAATGAACGTTATGAAATTGCTGCTGAATTTGCAAAAGTGATGAATCAGTTATTCACATCTTGGGATAACGAACATTTTCTACATGATCGAAAGAACAAAAAAATTATTAATGATGATTACATTAATGCTATTAATCATCATGGTAAACATTTCAAAGTTAAAGGACCATCAACAACACCAAGCAGTCCACAAGGTCGTCCAGTAGCTATGCAAGCTGGCGCATCTTCACAAGGTATTGCTTTGGCAACTCAATATGCAGATGCAGTGTATTCAGTATCCTGGAACTTTAAACAAGCACAAGCTTTTCGAGAAAAGCTTGATCAACAATTACAATTATCACAAAACAGTAATAGATATATCAAAATTTTTCCGGGTCTAGTTACATATGTCGCTGAAACTTACGAAAAAGCCTATGCTAAGAAAGAAAAATTAGACAAAGCCTTACCTGTGGAAACTGCATTAAAACAATTAAGTTTCTTTATTCAACAAGATTGTCAAAACTGGGCGTTAGATGAACCCGTGCCTCCCCTACCTCCTGTAGAAGATTTCACAGGACCAGTTGGACGTTACGAAACAATATTGGAAATCATTCGTGATACTCGTCCAACTGTACGAGAACTACTTGGTTACTTAAATGCTGGTGGTGGGCATTTCACATTGATTGGCACTCCTGAAGCTATCGTAGATCAAATGGAGTACTGGTTACTAAGTGGTGTAGCCGATGGTTTTAATTTGATGCCTCCTGTCTTTCCAGATAGTTTAGAGGATTTCGTAACATTGATTGTGCCAGAATTACAAAAAAGAAATTTATTCAGAACAACTTATAATGGTCATACTTTCCGTGATCATTTGGGGTTAGAAAAATTTTAATCATTCTACAAATAATATAGTTGACGAAAAAACCAGAACAACGATTTGGTTACAAGTCGTTGTTCTGGTTTTTTTATTTATAGTTATACAAAATTTATGATTTTAGAATGGTAAATTCATACCGTTCATCATGTTTTCCATTTGTTTGCGTTTGCCTTTTTTGCCTTTGCCGCCACCGGAAAATTGTTTCATCATTTTTTTCATATCAGTGAATTGTTTCATTAATCTATTGATTTCTTGCACTGAACGTCCTGAACCTTTAGCAATACGTTTTTTACGAGAAACATTTAAAGTCTCAGGTTTGTTACGCTCATTAGGTGTCATTGATTGAATAATGGCTTTAATATGATCAATTTGTTTATCATCCATATTCATATTTTCAATGCCTTTCATTTTGTTCATGCCAGGAATCATTTTCATAATGTCATCAAGTGGCCCTAGACTTTTAACTTGGTCTAATTGTTCTAGGAAATCTTCCAATGTAAACGAAGATGTACGCATTTTCTTTTCTAAGTCTTTTGCTTTATCTTCATCCACATCTGTTTGTGCTTTTTCAATTAAACTCAATACATCTCCCATACCTAATATACGAGATGCCATACGTTCAGGATGGAATGCTTCTAACCCATCTAGTTTCTCACTCATACCTACAAATTTAATCGGTTTTTGAGTAACTGATCTGATTGAAAGTGCAGCACCACCACGTGTATCACCGTCTAATTTTGTTAATGTTACGCCAGATACTTCTAATTGAGAATCAAAAGATTCTGCAACATTCACAGCATCTTGACCAGTCATTGCATCGACAACTAACATAATTTCATCTGGTTTCGTAATTTCTTTTACATCGCTTAATTCTTGCATTAACGCTTCATCAACGTGTAAACGACCAGCAGTATCAATAATAACAAAATCTAAATGCGCTTCTTTTGCATGTGCGATTGCATTTTCAACGATTTGTTGTGGCTTAACTTGATCGCCTTCACTATAAACTGGAATGTCGATTTGTTTACCTACTGTTTGCAATTGATCAATTGCCGCAGGACGATAAATATCTGCTGCTACTAATAATGGTTTTTTATTATATTGTTTACGCATTAATAATGCTAATTTACCAGCAGTGGTAGTCTTACCAGCACCTTGTAAACCAACCATCATCACTACAGTTGGCGGCTTGTTAGCCATTTTAATCGTAGCATTTTCCCCTCCCATAAGTTGGGTAAGTTCTTCTTGTACAATTTTGATGACTTGTTGCCCAGGTGTTAATGATTTCATAACATCTGAACCTAAAGCTCTATCTGATACAGTCTTGACAAATTCCTTTACCACTTTAAAGTTAACATCGGCTTCTAATAATGCTAATCTTACTTCACGCATCATCAATTTAATATCTGCTTCAGTAACTTTACCTTTGCCACGGATTTTTTGCATCGTTCCTTGCAGACGATCGGATAATCCTTCAAATGCCATATCAAATACCCTCCTTTATATACTTTTATTCTAAATCTTCAAGTGTTTGAATGTATTGTTTTATTTTTTCTGGATCATTTATGTGCTGTTTCATATGTTCATATATTTTTTGTCTTTGTTCAAAATTTCGGTATAACCCTAATTTTTCTTCATAATCTTCCACTAAATCGCCAGTTCTTCTTATATTATCATACACTGCTTGGCGACTCACATCAAATGTATCAGCAATCTCACTTAAAGAATAATCTTGTAAATAAAATAATTCTAAATAATTTCTTTGTTTATTTGTTAATAATGATTGGTAAAAGTCAAACAGATAATTCATACGTATCGTTTTAATTAAATCATTTTGACTCATCTGAATTACCTTCAATTTCTGCTTCATTCTGATTTGACTCAGGTGCTTCTTCGACATTTTGCTCAATCATATCAGCGAATAACCCATACACATAGCTTTCAGGATTGAATGGTTGGAGATCATCTAATTTTTCACCTAAACCTACGTATTTAACTGGAATATGAAGTTCATTACGAATTGCTAATACGATACCACCTTTAGCAGTACCATCTAATTTTGTTAATACAATACCTGTAACGTTTGTAACCTCTTTAAATGATTTTGCTTGTGACAATGCATTTTGACCTGTCGTTGCATCAAGACAAAGTAAAACTTCATGAGGTGCCTCTGGTACAGCACGTCCAATAACTCGTTTAACTTTCTCTAATTCATTCATTAAATTGGATTTATTTTGTAAACGGCCTGCAGTATCACATATTAAAATATCTACGTTTTTACTTTTAGCTGCGTTAATTGCATCATACATTACTGCAGCTGGGTCTGAACCTTCTTTTTGGCTCAACACTTCAACACCGACGCGTTCGCCCCATACTTTAAGTTGTTCAATTGCACCGGCTCTGAATGTATCTCCAGCAGCAAGCATTACTTTTTTGCCTTCAGCTTGGTAACGATGCGCTAATTTACCAATTGTTGTTGTCTTACCAACACCATTCACTCCGACCATAAGGATTACATTTAATCCTTCATTTTCTATATTCATCACTTCTGAGTTATCATCATCTTGGTGATAGATTTCAACAATTTTCTCAACAATAACTTCACGTAAATCCTCTGTTTCAGTAATATTGCGACGTTGTGCTTCTTCACGTAATTCTTCTACAAGTTGCATCACAGTATTAAATCCAACATCTGCAGTAATTAACATTTCTTCTAGTGCTTCGAAGAACTCTTCATCTACCTTACGATAACGTGCGAGTAAATTATTAAGTTGTGCTTGGAAATTCTCACGCGATTTTTCTAAACCGGCTCTAAATTTGGCACCGAGCTGTTGTGCTTCAATTTCTTCAAAATCTTCAATAGAGATTAAACCATCATCATCAAAGTCAGCTTCTTTTAATTTTTTAACTTTTTTCGCTGGTTTATCTTGAGTTTCGTCCTCTCTATCTTGTGATGCTTCACCTTGTTGTTCTCCGTCTTGTTGTTCTAATTCTTCAAGTTGTTGCTTTTGTTCTTCTGAAGGTGCTGAAAATTTATCTTTTAATCGTTTGAAAAAGCTCATGTTTGTTCCTCCTTAATCACTTCATCAATCGTATTTAAATTAACACTTACTAGTTTGGAAACTCCAGATTCTTGCATTGTTACACCATATAAGCGATCTGAGAATTCCATTGTACCTTTACGGTGTGTAATCACAATAAATTGAGTTTGGTCTGATAGATTTTTTAAATATTGTGCATAGCGTATCACGTTTGCTTCATCAAGCGCCGCTTCAACCTCATCTAAGATAACAAATGGCGCCGAGCGAACTTTTAAAATCGCAAATAATAATGCAATGGCACTCAAGGCACGTTCTCCACCACTAAGTAGTGACAAATGTTGTAACTTCTTACCAGGTGGTTGCACAATGATATCTACTCCTGCAGATAGATAGTCATCATCTGTTAAGCGGAGTTCTGCTTGGCCTCCGCCAAACAATGATTTAAATACATCTGAAAAATATCCTTGAACGGCATGAAATGTTTCTTTAAAACGATCTTTCACTTCTTGATCCATTTCTTCAATAAGTTGTTCTAAAGTTGTTTTCGCTGCTCTTAAGTCAGCACGTTGTTCATCTAAAAATGTAAAACGCGTATTAATTTCTTCAAATTGTTCAATCGCATTTAAATTAACTGGTCCTAGCTCTTCAATAGACATTTTAGTTAATTTTACTTTTTTGCGTAAAACGTCTATATCTTC
Source organism: Staphylococcus equorum (assembly GCF_001747895.1). Lineage (GTDB taxonomy): Bacteria > Bacillota > Bacilli > Staphylococcales > Staphylococcaceae > Staphylococcus > Staphylococcus equorum_A. The sequence goes on from NZ_LNNB01000009.1 coordinate 605,215, forward strand.
ATCTAAATCATATAATTCACTCGCACGTTCATATGTTAAGTGATAATCTTCGCTCAAATGATCAATCGCATAATTAATTAATACATCTAAACGGGACTGCTCTGATTTAATATCCTGATAGCGATTTTCTATAGAAAGAATATCTTGATTGGCTTCTTGAAGTTTTTGATCTGTCACTTCAATTGTATCATTCAATTCGAGTCTACGCGATTTAACGTCTTCTATGTTTTGAGATAATTTTACTTTTTCGTCTTTACTTTGTTCCATATTATATTGAATCGTTTCAAATGCTTTTTCGCCGGTCATTTCATCTGAATTAAAGAGTTTAATTTGCTCTTCTAATTTTTGATGTTGCACAATAACATCATTAAGTTGTTTTGCAATTTTTGACTCAGTTTGTTTCTGAGTATTTAAACGTTCTTTTACAACTGCCAAATCGGATTGCTTTTGATGTAATTGTTGCTGGATTTGCGTTGTGCTTTCTTTACCTTCTTTAGAAAGTTTTGTATAAAGATTGATATCATCTTCTAATTTTTGTAGTTGTGTTTTGATTTTAGATAATCTTTGTTTTTTATCATCAAGTGTTTGCTTACTTGTTTCGCTTTGGTAACCATCATTTTTTTCAAATTCAAACTCTTCATGCTCGTCTTTTAAATGCGCTTCACTTTTACGTAATCTGTCTAGTTCTAATTCATAATTATGAGCATTTTGTTTAATAGCATTATAATGTTGACTTGTATCAAAATATTTTTCGCTCAGTTGATCTGACTCATTTTTAATATTTTGAAATTGTTTTTCAAATGCTACTGTTTGCTGTTGATAATCTTCGAGTTGTGCACGCATCGTTGATAGTTCATCTTTTTGAGCTAAAATACTTTTAGATTTACGATCTCCACCGCCCGTCATTGAGCCACCAGGATTCACGATATCCCCTTCTAAAGTCACAATACGCGTACGATAACGAATTTTACGTGCTAATTCGTTGGCGTTTTTCAATTCATCTACAATTATTGTATTACCAAGTAAATTTTGAACTACATTTTGATAATCTGATTCTACTTCAATTGCTTGTGCAGCAATATTAATAAAACCCTCACTATTTTGTGCAGTTTTCATAATTTCATTACTAATTTGGCGAGGTTGAATCACATTGAGTGGTAAAAATGTCGCTCTACCCAAACCGTTTTGTTTTAGATATTGAATTGCCTGTCTACCATCTTTTTCCGAATCTACAATCACATGTTGTAGTGATGCACCAAGTGCAGTTTCAATTGCTTTAGTTAAATCGGATGGCACTTGAATTACTTCAGCAACCGCTCCACGTATCCCTGAAAGTTTATTATTTTTAGCCTTAAGTATATGTTTTACACCATTAAAGAAATAGCTGTATTCTTCCTGTTGCGTGGCCAAACTATCAATACGAGATTTTAATTTATCGTTAAATCGATACGCTTGATGCAATTTTTCTTCGTACTCAGACTGTTGCTGTTTAAGTTGTGTTAATTTTTTTTCATAATTATTGAGCTGTTGCTCAGCATTTTTCAATTCTTTTTGAGTCGTCGCGGTTTGCTTTTCAGCTTCATTAATGTCGCTTTGAATTTTCTTCAGTTGTTCAAAGGCTTCTAGTAACCTACTATCTAAACGGGATTGCTTCGTTTCATTTTCTTGAATGGTATGTTCTAAAAAGCGAATGTCATTATTTACATCAGATTGTTCAGACATAAGTTGATAATATTCATCTTTGATTGTCTCTAATTTTTCGTCATGCTGTTCATCACTGACATAGAGTTGTGATTCAAAGTATTGAATTTTTTCATTTAACTCTTTTTGTTGGTTTTTTAATTTATCTATTTGATTTTGTGCATCTATCTTTTCTTTTTTTAAGGCTTCTGTTTGTATTTTAAGACTTTCTTGTTCTTCTTCAAAACGTGCGTTCGTTTGTGATTGATTTTTCTTACGTTCTTCTAACACGTTAAGTTGTCCTGCATACTTTTCAACTTCTTCTGTCGCTTTAACAAGTTGAAAATTTAATGATTCAATATGTTCATCAAGTTGTTGTCTTTCAGATTTATATTTATTTAATGCTTGTGTATATTGTACTTTCTCTGCATCTTTTGTAGCTTGATGACTCTTTAAATTATTTAAATTATCATCAAGTTCATGAATATTTTTACTATATTGTTCAATATCATAGACCGTTACAAGTACATCACTTCTTTCCATTTCTTTGGAAAGATGTTTATATTCTTTAGCAATAGCTGCTTCTTCTCTTAATGGTTCAACTCGTCCCTCTAAATCATATAGAATATCTTGTATTCTTGAAAGATTGTCTTCTGTTTGGTCGAGCTTTTGTACAGAGGCAGCTTTACGTTTTTTATATTTTAAAACTCCTGCAGATTCTTCTAATATTTGTCTTCTATCCACTGGTTTTGCATTTAGTATTTCATCTACACGTCCCTGCGAAATAATACTAAACGCTTCTTTTCCTAAACCTGAGTCTAGAAATAAATCAATAATATCTTTTAATCTTGCACGGTCATTATTAAGATAATACTCACTTTCACCACTTCTGTATAATCGACGTGTTACAACGATTTCTGTCGCGTCTAATTGTAACTTGCCGGAGCTATTATCTAATTTCAATTTAACTTCTGCATAATTTTGAGCTTTTCGATGTTCTGCGCCTGAAAAAATAATATCTTCCATTTTAGCACCACGCAGTGATTTAGCTGATTGTTCACCTAACACCCATTTTATTGCATCTGTTATGTTACTTTTCCCACTACCATTAGGTCCTACAATTGCTGTTACACCTTCATCAAATTGTACATTTGTGTGCTCCGCAAACGATTTAAACCCAAAGGCATCTATAGATTTCAAATATACCATGCTATTCTCCTTTAAAGTGTTCCTTGCTGTTTCACAGTTTAGAAATACCCATGTATTAACCTGAAGGCTAATATATTTCTTAATTAACTACATTGCTATTGCGAAGGTTTTAACAATATATGATTCACTTCTTATCATATTGTTTTATAACAAAGTTATTTAGCTTTGTTTTTCATTGATTTATATGCGCTTTCTGCTGCTTTTTGTTCGGATTCTTTTTTAGTCTTCCCTTTACCTTCCGCTACTGCAGCATTTTCTAAAATCACTTCAGAAGTAAATAAACGATGATGCGCTGGTCCTTCTTCATTAATTAAACGATAAGTGACATCACCTTTATTTTGTCTATGGACAAATTCTTGAAATTGGGTTTTAAAGTCAACAACGCCATCAAGTTCTTCATCTTCGACATACGGAAAAATAATTTGTTCTGCAAACTTCCACACAGATTCTAAACCTTGGTCTAAATATAATGCACCTACAAATGCTTCAAATGCATCTGATACGAGTGAGGGACGGGTTCTGCCACCTGTTTTCTCTTCACCTTTACCTAACAAGATAAGTTCATTGATTTGAATTTTTTTCGCAAATATTACAAGTGAAGGCTCACAAACAATTGTTGCACGCATTTTTGTTAAATTACCCTCTGGCAATTCTGGATATTTATCAAATAAATAACGTGAAACCGTCAATTCTAATACCGCATCTCCTAAAAATTCTAATCGTTCATTATGCTCTAAACGATTCATATTAAAATCATTTATAAAACTCGAATGCGAAAATGCTTGCTGATATAATTCTATTTGTTTAAAATTCAAGTCTAATTCTTGCATCTTCTGCGCAAATTTTTTTTCAAATGCTTTAACCATTTCTATTTTTTTATAATTGGTCAATCTATTTCCTCCTCAGATTTAATGCTAAAGTACTAATACCTTTATATTTTACGTGAAAATACAATAAAACTAAAGAAAAAACTGTCTACTGTATTTACCATCTATATATCTAGTAAAAATCGCTATAGCAGTATTATCTTACAATATAAATTCTGTTTAAAATCAATAAAAAATCTGAGCCGTCATCTCAACGACTCAGATATTTTTTTATTATTTTTCGATACTATTAATAAAGTTTACTGCGTCACCAACAGTGTTGATTTTTTCAGCTTCTTCATCAGGAATTTCAGTACCAAATTCGTCTTCTAATTCCATAACTAATTCAGCAATATCAAGTGAGTCAGCGCCTAAATCATCTTTGAAAGATGCCTCTTTAGTTACTTTTTCAGCGTCAACACCTAAACGGTCAACGATGATATCTTTTACTTTGTCGAAGTTTTCCACGTCGATTCACCTCCTTTAAAAAATCTAATTATAGACTTATATATTTTCCCACTTTATCAATTGAAATACAAGTAGTATTTCGAATGATTGTACTGTATAACATTATATTAATGGATCTTATACAATAAAGTGTAGTAATGAAGTTGTGACACAATCATTTTAAATCTATACTTTATACCTTATCATAATCTCCTATGTGAGATCAGAAGTTTTACAAAACAAAATTTGTCATGCTGTGTAGCACTTGCTTACATGTACATACCACCATTGACATGTATTGTTTGACCCGTAATATACTTCGCTTTGTCTGAAGCTAAAAATGCTACAGTGTGAGAAATGTCTTGATCTTTCCCAAATTTTGCTAATGGGATTTGTTCTAACATTTTTGCTTTAAGCTCATCACTTAAAGCATCCGTCATATCAGAAACAATAAAACCTGGTGCAACAGCATTTACTGTGATGTTTCTTGAAGCCAGTTCACGTGCTGCTGATTTCGTTAAACCAATTACGCCAGCTTTAGTCGCAACATAGTTTGCTTGGCCTGGATTACCCATAGCTCCAACAACACTTGATAAATTAATAATTGCACCACTCTTTTGTCTTAGCATTTGTGGTGTCACTTTTTGAATACAGTTGAAAACACCTTTTAAGTTTGTATCAATTACGTCATCCCATTCTTGCTCTTTCATACGCATAAGCAAATTATCACGGGTAATACCTGCGTTATTAACAAGGACATCAACTGAACCAAATTCGCCAACAACCGCTTTAATCATTGCTTTTACTTCATCACCATTTGCAACATTTGCTTGAATAGCAAAACTTTCAACGCCTATCGCTTTAATTTCTTCTACGACAGCATCCGCTTTTTCTTTGTTTCCCGAAAAATTCACAGCAACATTGTATCCTTCTTCTGCCAATTGTATCGCTATACTACGTCCTATACCTCTTGAAGCACCAGTTACTAATGCACTTTTAGTCATTTTCATTCCACGCTTTCATATCTTCTAATGTTTGAATTGAAGTTATTTTCACATCTCTATTTATCTTTTTAATTAAACCTGAAAGTACTTTACCAGGACCAATTTCAATAAAGTGATCTACACCTTGATCAATTAACCATTGTGTTGAATCAATGAATTGTACTGGTGAATATAATTGTTTAATCATATTATCCTTAATTACATTTGCATCTGTTTCACCTTTTGCGTGCACATTTTGAACTACAGGGAATTGCGCATCATTCCAATCAAATTGTTCAATATACTCAGCAAAATCGTCTTTGATCACTTGCATCATAGATGAATGAAATGGGCCAGACACAGCAAGTGGTAGGACGCGTTTCGCACCTAATGCTTTACCTTCTGCCACTAATTTATCTATTAATGTTTTATGTCCAGAGACAACGATTTGTCCAGGTGAATTAATATTTGCTGGTTCAATAATTTCTTCATCTGTTGAAAGTTTTTGACATATTGCATTAACATCATCAAAATCCAAACCTAATACTGCAGCCATACTTCCAACACCATCAGGAAAAGCGACGGCCATCAGTTGTCCACGCTTACGAACAATTTGAACTGCATCGTCAAATTTCAATACACCACTCGCTACTAGACTCACATATTCACCTAAACTATGACCCATTGTATAATCAGCATTTAGATTATTAAGTGCTTGTAATAAAGCTGAGCTATGTGTTAGCAACGCAGGTTGTGTATTTTCTGTTTGACCTAATTTGTTTTCTTCATCTGAAAACATTGTTTCTAAAATATCAAAATCCATTTTTGCTTGTGCTTGATTAAGAATCTTTGTTGCAGCATCATTTTGATTAAATAAATCATTTGCCATCCCGACTTTTTGTGATCCTTGGCCTGGGAAGATAATCGCAGTTTTACTCATTTACTTTACCCACCGTTTCTCTCATAGTTTCTACAATATTTTGTTCTCCAGCTATTTTAGCTTGACGGATTGCTGAATAAAAAGCTTTCGCACTAGAACTACCATGTGCTTTTACTACAATGCCATTCAATCCTAATAATACCGAACCACCATATTCTGCATAATCCATTTTTGACATCAAACCATTTAAGTCTTTACGTAATACAAGTGCGGCAATTTTATTCTTGAAACTACTTAGAAGCGTTGTTTTAAGCATTTTACCCATCGCTTTTGCAACACCTTCTAAATTTTTAAGAATCATATTACCAGTATATCCGTCTGTAACTACAACATCAGCTGCATCATCCATTAAACCTTTTGCTTCTACGTTTCCTGTGAAATTGAAGACATTTTGTTCGTCCATCAAACTAAATGCTTTTTTAGTTAATGTGTTACCTTTAGCTGCCTCTGTACCAATATTCAACAAACCTACTGAAGGCTGTTCAACGCCCCTGATTTTTTGGGCATAAACATTGCCTAATTGGGCATATTGTAATAAGTGTTCCGGCTTGGCATCTGCATTAGCACCTACATCCATAAACACAAATCCTTTTCCAGAAATTGTTGGCAAAGTGAGGACTAATGCTGGGCGTTCAACACCCTTAATACGTCCTACTATAAATAAACCAGCAGACATCAATGCACCTGTATTTCCTGCAGATACACAACCATCTGCTTCACCAGCTTTAACCGCTTCAGCCATACGAGCCATTGAGCTATCTTTTTTACGTTTAATCGCTCTAACTGGTTCATCGTCCATCGTAATTTCTTCTGTACAATGACGTACTTCTACACGACCATGTTTGAGTGTGCATTTAGTTTGATCACCAAATAAAATTATTTCTAAATCTTTAAAATCATTCACAGCTTTTTCAACAGCTTCTAAAACGATTTCAGGTGCATCGTCTCCACCCATCATATCAATCGCTATTTTAACCATCTTGTTCATCCTCACTTGTATAATACATTTTGAATGTACCTCTAAATACCAAAGTATCTTTGACATACGAATTTACTTTTATCATATAATATTTACTTGTAATTTCAATCGCTTGTGCATCAGCACATACTGTATCATTTAATTTCACTGTTTTTAAAAATGCTACATTACTTTCCTGAGTTAACACAACAGGTTTATGTATCAGTGCTACACACAGGGAATTCGCTTGTGCAAAAAGTACATGTCCTCTGGCAATTTTATTTCTAGTAAATACAGAATCTTCATCAATATCTATAATTGAAGTTGCGAGTTGATCAGGCTGAACATTTATTACATCGCCTATGATTTCACTACCATCAATGGATCGAATACTTTCATAATTTTTTCTTGCTACGGATTTAATTCGTTTTCTTAGTTCTGGAATATCTAAGTATGTACGATCTAACCTAATAGTTTGAATACTCACTGAAAAAAGTGTACTCAAATCTAAATCTGTAATAAAGGGGTTTTTTTCAATTTCTTTTTTAATTGCTTCGCGTCGTTCTTGTTTTTTTAACTTCATTTTATTCTAACCACCTAAATCACCTAATTTTTAGTACCAAGTCTTAAACATTCCTAACATATCATAACACTTTCTATTTCATTAGCTCAACAAAAAACATACTTCCTTAGATGTTTTTCACGTCAGATATCCAACATAAAAAATATTATAACGTTTAAAACGATTTTCAGTGGGATTAATTAGCAAAATAAATACAAATACTAATCATTCTATATAAATATTTATTAAGATATTGAATTAAATAAAATTGAAATGTATAATTTGAATTGTTTTGAAGATTCATTATATTTATTTTCCAAAAATCATTCCATTAATTGGATACTTTATTTAGGAGGATCTAATGAAAAAAATATTATCAACTACATTACTGTCATGTTCATTATTAGCCTTCACTACAAGCTATGCTGATGCACAAGAAAGTAATAGTATTAAGCCTGAAAGTTTAGAGTCATCAAATACCCCTGCGATTAATAATGATGCAGATGTAGAACAATTTTTACAAAATAATGCACAATCTCTTGTTAACCAATCATCCAAGACTAAACAAGAAACTATCAATAAAGAAGCTTTCAAACAATATAACGTGATAGATAAACAACAAGATAAAACTGGCGTCACACATTACGCATTGAAACCTAAAGTAAACGACATTACATCAGACGGCACAACAATCAAAGTACATGTCAATAAAAACGGTAAAGTAACATTGATAAATGGTAATGTAGATAAACCATACATAAAAGTAGAAAATGAAGCTAAATTATCTTCTGCTAACGCTGAAAACAAAGCTTTTGAAGCAATAGGCAAAGCAAAGTCTGATGTAAAAAACATAAAAAGCTATCCTGTTGTCAGTAAAAACAATATTGATATAAATAGTGATAAACAAAGACTTGTTTATGATATTGAACTTAATTATATTTCTCCTAAAGCAGCACATTGGAAAATCCAAATTGATGCTACTACCGGTGAAGTATTAAAAAAACAAAACGTTATTAAAAATGCAACAACTGAAGGTAAAGGTACAGGCGTTAATGGAGATGAAAAACAACCTTTAAGCGTTACAAAAGCAAATGATTCATATTCATTACTCGATACTTCTCAAGATGCAGTCATAGAAACTAAAACTGCAAATGAAACGACAAATGCCTATTCACCTATTACAAATGACAGCAATCATTTCAATAAAGAAGAACAACGCGCCGGCGTAGATGCCCATTATTATGCCAAAGAAGTCTATGACTATTTCCTCAATAAACATGATAGAAACAGTTATGATAATAACGGCGGTGACATTGATTCGGTCGTTCATTATGACAAAAACTTTAATAACGCCGCCTGGACGGGTCAATATATGATTTATGGTGACGGGGACGGCCAGACGTTTAAGGCATTGTCAGGTGCGAATGATATCGTTGCCCATGAGCTCACACATGCAGTAACAGAACGCACTGCAGGTTTAGAGTATAGTCATCAATCGGGTGCATTAAACGAATCTTTCTCTGACGTTTTTGGTTATTTTGTTGATTCAGACGATTGGTTACTCGGTGAGGATGTTTATACACCGAATAAAGATGGCGATGCATTAAGAAGTTTGAAAAATCCAGAACAGTATAACCAACCTGCGCATATGGATCAATATTTACAAGGCAGCCAAGATAGCGGTGGTGTTCATACCAATAGTGGCATTCCTAACAAAGCTGCATACCTAACAATTAATGCGATTGGCAAAGAAAAAGCTGAACAAATTTATTATTTAGCACTCACACAATATTTAACGCCTAACGCTCAATTTTCTGATGCAAAGGCATCATTAAAAGAAGCTTCTAACCACCTTTATGGTACGAATAGCGAAACATCTAAAGCAATTGAAAAAGCTTGGTCTGACGTAGGCGTTAATTAACAAACATTATACATTCAATTTAAGAACGGGGCCGAGACATAAATACATGTCTCGGCCCTGCTTTTTATACTTTCTCTATTAATCAAAACTCATATATAATAAGTTTTCTTCAACAAATGTTCTCAACATTTGATATTGAGATTCGAAAAAGACACCCGATTGAATCAATTCAGCTGCTTCATCTCTTGCTACTTCTAACATTTTATAATCTTCAACAACATTTGCGACTAAGAAGTCAGGCAAACCACTTTGTTTCACACCAAAGAAATCGCCAGGCCCTCTCATCTCTAAATCACGTTCACTTAATTCAAAACCATCTGTCGTTTGTGTCATAATATTCATGCGCTCTATACCTGTTTCTGTTTTCGGTGAAGCAATGAGTACACAATAACTTTGTTGTTCACTTCTACCTACACGCCCTCTTAACTGATGTAAAGTAGATAAACCGAAACGATCAGCATCATAAATCATCATGAACGTTGCATTAGGTACGTTCACTCCTACTTCTACAACGGTTGTAGATACTAAAACGTCTATTTCATGATTACTAAATTGCTGCATTACTCTATCTTTTTCTTCTGAATGCAACTTACCATGTAGTAACCCTACTTTTTCAGTACCATAATATATCTGTAGCGATTCATACAACTCAACAACGTTCTGTACATCTTCTAAATGCTCAGAACTTTCAATTAGAGGACAAATTACATATGCCTGCCTACCTTTTTTTAATTCCGAAGTCATTTGATTGAGTACACTTTCATAAGCTTCATGTTTGGACCATGAAGTAATAATCGGCTTTCTGCCTTTTGGTAATTGTTTAATGGATGACACATCCATTTCACCAAAAACGGATATAGCTAATGTTCGTGGAATGGGTGTAGCTGTCATGAAAAGGACGTTAGTCATCGCACCTTTTTCTCTCAACAATTGACGTTGATTCACACCAAAACGATGTTGTTCATCTGTTATTACTAGACCTACATTATTAAATACTACATCATCTTGTATTAAGGCGTGTGTGCCGATAATACAATCAATTTCATTATTTTGTAGTTGCTCTAGTAGCAACTTTCGTTTTTTACCTTTTACTGAACCTGTAAGTAAGGCCACATTCATCCTGTCACCGAAAATTCCAACTAAACTTTCTGCATGCTGTTCCGCTAATATTTCAGTAGGCACCATCAATGCTGATTGAAATCCCGCAGTTTTCAGTGCATACATACAGATTGCTGCTACGACAGTTTTACCTGAACCCACGTCACCTTGTAAGAGACGATGCATTCTTATTGGTGCTTTTAAGTCTCTGAATATTTCATTAACACTATGCTTTTGCGCGTCAGTGAGTTCAAATGGAAGGCTGTCTATGAAATATTTCACTAAATTGATATCATAATCTACTTCAATCGCTTCATCTGATGTTTTCTCTAATCGGTTTAACCATTGCATTCGTAACTCAAACATAAATAATTCTGTAAAAGCATATGTTCTACGTGCTTTAAGCAAAGATGCCTTGTCTGTGGCAAAATGCAACGCTTTAATCGTATCCTCTAATGATTCTAATTTATATTTTTGTCTCAATTCATCAGAGAGCCATTCATGTATAGTGACTTCTCCCAACGATTGTCGAATCATATCCCTCAATGGTTTTTGTTTAATGCCTTCTTTAACACGATAAACAGGTTCAAATTGTGAGTTTTGAGTCTCTTGTTGATTAAAAAACATTCTACTGCCATTTATCTCTTGTTTACTTCTATTCCATTTACCTTTTACCGTAACTGTACCATGCAATTCAATTTTCTTTTTTAAATATGGTTGGTTGAAAAAAGTGCATTTTACAGCAATATTATTGACTATGATATGTACGGTTAACTTAGATTTATTACGACCAAAAAAAGCGACAGTAGGCGTCGAATATACTTCTCCTACCACTGTCACTGTCGCTTGATCTTCGGCCGTATTCAAGTCAATTACTGTATTATCTTCGTAACGGGTTGGTAAATATAAAATTAAATCCTCTACAGTATGGATATTTAATTCATTTAATACGGACAACCTTTTCGGGCCCAGCCCTTTTATCTGTGATAAAGGAAAGGGACTATCTATTAAATTGACTTTTGACATTTTTAATCACCAAATATTTCTTGTTTTAGACGCTGACCTGTTGGTGTACCAGCTAAACCTCCACGACCAGTTTCACGCAATGCTGATGGCATCGTTTGGCCAATCTTATACATTGCTTCAATCACTTCATCTGTGGGAATTCTTGAAGTTACACCTGCTAAAGCCATATCAGCAGAGACAATTGCGTTTGATGCACCTGCAGCATTTCTCTTCACACAAGGCACTTCAACTAAGCCAGCTACTGGGTCACATACTAAACCTAGCATATTCTTCAAACAAATTGCAAAAGCTTCAGCCGATTGTTGTGGCGTTCCGCCAGCAAGTTCTACGGTTGCACCTGCTGCCATCGCTGCAGCAGAACCTACTTCTGCCTGACAACCGCCTGCTGCACCTGAAATTGATGCATTGTTTGCCACTACAAAACCAAACGCACCAGAGGTAAGTAAGAAGTTCAACATATCTTTTCTTGTAGGTTCAAGGCGTGGTTTGAGTCCAAATAATACGCCTGGTACTACACCTGCAGAGCCGGCAGTAGGTGTTGCACAAATTTTACCCATTGCTGCGTTGACTTCATTTGTTGCAACTGCTTTACTCACTGCATCCAATAAAGTTGGTCCAGCTAATGATTTACCTGTCTTCAAATAATTTTTGATTAACACAGCATCTCCACCAGTTAATCCAGTAGTTGAAGTTACGCCTTCTAACCCTTCATCAAGTGCATTTTCCATCGTTTGTAAGTTTTTATCCATGCCGGCATAAATATCAGCTTCGGATAAGCCAGTTACTTCCATTTCTTGCTCTAGCATGATTTCATGAATTTTTTTATTTTCTGTTTCACATTTTTCTACTAGTTCTTTCACACTTTTAAACATGCGTTACCCTCCATTAGGCGTCGCCCATGAGTGAAACTGTCACTACACCTTCGACGTTTTTAATTTTATCTATAATTTCATCTGTCACAGATTCATCTAATTCACAAGTCATTAACGCTTGGTCGCCCTTTTCTTTTCTAGAAACTTGCATACTCCCCACATTGATACTAGAATCACCTAAAATATTTGCTACACGACCAATCGTGCCAAAAGTATCTTTGTGAAACACAAGCAGTGCTGGATAATTACCGCTTATCGCAATATTAAATCCATTAATAGCAACTACCTCAATTTTACCGCCACCTATAGAAACACCTTCAACAGAAATTTCTTTATCAGCATCTCTCATATTGATAATAGCAGTGTTAGGATGTGATCTTTCTTCAGCCATTTCTATAAAATTCACTTTCATTCCCATTTGCTCAGCTGTTTCTAAACTTGTTTGTATGCGGTCATCATCTGTATCATAACCTAGCAAACCACCAACAAGTGCTACATCTGTACCATGTCCTTTGTACGTTTCCATAAATGAACCATAAAGATAGATATCAACTTGTTTTGGCAATTGATTAAATAAATCTTTTGCTACTAATCCAATTCTTACTGCACCAGCAGTATGAGATGAAGACGGCCCCACCATTGTAGGTCCTATAATATCGAAAACTGTTTTATATTTCATAATTATACCCCACTCTTATTTTTAATGTTTCTAATGTAATGCGCTTACATTTATATGCATGCAACTCATTATAACAATTAAGCAAGACATTATAAACCAATACTGGTTGCATTATTCTCATTTAAAAGAAGAATAATGTTGTATAAGGTTTAATTAAATAAAAATGTTTACTTTTAATTTAATTATACAAATCTTTACATACAATAAAATAATTACTGTCACAAAATTTATCCTTAGTAGACTAACTCTATATTTTTTAGTTTATGAACTTTTTTCATCTAAGACGCCTGCCATGATACGAATAATCCAAAACAAATCGCAGCCTATAGGTTGAGGTCATATCCTAGTGAAGCAAGTATGTAATATATCGTGAAGCTATAGTTCTACTCACAGAAAACGTGCACAAAAAAATTGTCAACAAAGCTTTTAGACCTTGTCGACAATTTAAAATAGCTTCCTAAAGTGGAAGCTATTCATATATACAAGTGTTCAATAAATATATTTATTCTACAGAGAATAGATATTGATATACAGGTTGTTGGCCGTCATGTTGATCTAATTCTACTTCTGGATAAGATGCTTCAAGCCAAGTTTCAATATCCGAAGTCAATGATGCATTTGCATCTTCGCCGATAATCATCGTAATGATTTCACTATCATCTTGAATCATTTCAGACAATAAACCTTTAACAGTTTCAAATTCATTTTCGTTACTCGTAACGATTTTGTCTTCAACTAAGCCCATAAACGCATCTTTTTTAATTTCAACACCATCAATTTTTGTATCTCTTACAGCATATGTTACTGAACCTGATTTCACTGCTTCAAGTGATTCAACCATGCGTGTTTTGTTAGCTTCAAGCGCATCTGATTCATCATAATTAAACAGTGCTGCAATGCCTTGTGGTATAGATTTAGTTGGGATAACGACAGCTTCAGCACCTACGATATTTGCAGCCTGTTCGCTCGCCATCATAATATTTTTATTATTAGGTAAAATAATTGCGCGTTTACATTGTGACTGTTCAATTACTTTAACGATATCTTCAGTTGATGGATTCATTGTTTGACCACCACTAATCATATGTGTTGCACCCATTGATTTGAACAAATCAGATATACCATCTCCCATTGAAATAGCAATAACTGCGGTTTCAACTGTTTCAGGTGTTTGAGTCTCTCTTTGACCTACTTGTTCTTTTTTTACAACTTCTCGGTGTTGTTCACGCATGTTTTCTACTTTTAATTTAATAAGTTCTCCATACTGTTGGCCATAATTAAACACATCACCTGGTTTTTCACTATGTACATGTACTTTAACAATTTCGTCGTCGTTAATGACTAATAATGAGTCACCATATGTACTCATATCTTCTCTGAATGTTTGTTCATCAAATACTTTTTTATTTTTCCCGAAACGTACCATCATTTCTGTACAGTAACCGTAAACGATATCTTCAGTATTAATTACACCATGAAAATCATGGGCTTCATTAACTAACGAATCTTTATCTAATTTAGCTGTTTCAGCACTTACCGTTTCACCTTTTAATGCTTTAAGGAAACCAGCATAAACGACAACCAAACCTTTACCACCACTATCTACTACACCCACTTCTTTTAATACGGGTAATAAATTAGGCGTGTTTTCTAGTGAGATTTCTGCTTCTTCTAAAATATATGTCATCAATTCGATACAATCTTCAGTTTCTTCTACTTTGCGCATAGCAGCATCTGCAGCATCTCTAGCTACAGTTAATATCGTACCTTCTACAGGCTTCATAATTGCTTTATATGCAGTTTCTACACCGGCTTTGAAACTTTCTGCTAATTGCTGTGCATTGATCTCATCATACGCTTCTAAACTTTTACTAAAACCTCTAAATAGTTGTGATAAGATGACCCCAGAGTTCCCTCTAGCGCCCATTAACAAACCTTTTGAATAGGTTTTCCCTAGTTCACCGATATGCTGCGACAAGTTTTCTTCCACTGCTTCTCTTCCAGATGTCATCGTTAAATTCATATTTGTCCCTGTATCTCCATCTGGTACTGGATACACATTTAATGAATCAACCAAGTCTGCATGATTTGATAAATTTTGTGCCCCTTGTATAATCATTTCGGCAAATAATTTACCATTTATTTTGCTAACCATTCCGTATTGTCCTCCTAGTTCTTAGTGCCATTATTAACTCGAACACCTTGTACAAATATATTTATTGAATTTACTTTTACTTTTAATGTTTGCTCTAATGTGTATTTTATTGTTGACTGTAAATTGCTCGCTACTTCAGATATCTTAGTACCATAACTTACAATGATATACATATCAACATCTATAACGCCATCGCCTTCTCTTACAACAATACCTTTAGAATAATTTTCATGCCCTAATATTTCAGCAATTCCATCTCTTACTTGTTGTCTAGAAGCCATTCCTACAATCCCATAACATTCTACTGCTTTGCTACCCACAACTGAAGCTATTACTTCGTTTGAAATGTCTATACTACCATAATCATTTGTGATTTCTAATGTCATTTAAATTGGGCCTCCTAGTTTATGGTTGTTTAATTAACTATAAAATTAACAAATAATATAATTTATCTAATTAAGCAAATTTCTACATTTATCCACAGTTTATAATTATACCATAATTTGATTTTAACAAAAGTAGAATCTATGTAAATAGAAAAAATCATTCTTCTTATTTACATCCATTTTTATTTGTGGTACATTATTCAAGTATGTAGTAGATGCGTGTATTTATATTTATTAAAGGAGGTACTTTCATGGGCAAACAATGTTTCGTAACAGGTCGTAAAGCTTCAACTGGAAACAATCGTTCTCACGCTTTAAATTCTTCTAAAAGAAGATGGAATGCTAACCTTCAAAAAGTTAGAATTCTTGTAGACGGAAAACCAAAAAGAGTTTGGGTTTCTGCACGTGCTTTAAAATCTGGTAAAGTAACTAGAGTTTAATAAATATAATGCACGAAAAAGACCAGTCCTTATGTGGAGGATTGGTCTTTTTTTATGCGCTCATTTAAATTAATTCATAAACTTGAGCATTATTTGTCGTTGTATTTTAATCTTTACTTCTCACCATTAATACATTACCTTCAGTAATATTCACATTACCTTCTGCTTGGTTGAGTTCGTTGGAAATCGTTAACGTAGATCCAAGTTTAAGTTGTTCCTTTTCAAGATTATATTTAAAATTATTTAACGAGATAATCGTAGGGTACGTAACTGGAATAAATGAGATATAACGATAATTGTCATTTTTCTGAATCGTATATGATCCTGTTTTTAAAAATTGAATTTCATTATTCACATCAATAAGTTTTATGACAATATTTTGCTCTGTATATTCTGGTTTTTCTAAAATTTGTAATGCACCCATAAAATGATCTAATCGACCGCCTGTAGCACCATAAACACAAATTTCTTTATAACCATTGGTCACTGCTTGATCAATACCTAAAGCTAAGTCTGTATCATTTTTTTCCGAATTAAATGGATTAATGTCAATTCTTTTTTCAACAAATGCTTTTTCTTCACTAGTAATTGAGTCAAAATCACCTACAGCGAATCGAGGTGTTATTCCTGCTTCTATCAAAAGTAACGCTCCTCGATCAACCCCAATCCAATGCGCATCTGTTTCAGTGTTTAATAAACTTTCAGGCAAATTTCTATTACCACACAATAAATTCACTTTCATTAGCTTCAGCCTTTCAATGTCTTAGTTACTACTTTGTAATCATCATGTTTGAAAAAATATGACCCCGCAACTAACATTGTAGCACCATGGTTTATAACAGTTTCAACAGTCTCATTGTTAATACCACCATCTACTTCAATTTCAAAGTCTAAATTTAATTCATCTTTGATTTTCGATAGTTGATCTAATTTATCAACAGTATCACTAATAAATGATTGACCTCCAAAACCAGGATTCACTGTCATCACTAATACAAAATCTACCATTTTTATCACTGGTAAGATTGCATCGACTGGTGTTCCAGGATTAATTACAACACCTGCTTTTACATGCTTATTCTTTATTTGTTCTATCACTCTATGAATGTGAGGTGTTGCTTCTACATGCACTGAAATCATATCAGCACCGTAGTCAGCAAATAATTCGACATATTTTTCTGGTTCTTCAATCATTAAATGAACATCAATTGGCAGTTTGGTACCTTTACGTACTGCTTCAAGTATCGGTAAACCAATCGAGATATTTGGCACGAATTGGCCATCCATAACATCAAAGTGTACACCGTCTACACCTGCTTCTTCTAATGCTGTTAATTCTTCTTGTAATTTTAAAAAATCAGTTGATAATAATGATGGATAAAGTTTTGCCATTTAATATCTTTCCTTTCTATTTGCAATTTCATTAAAGAGTTGTAAGTAATGATCATATCTAAATTGTGCGATATTTCCTTTTTCCAACTCTGTTTTCACGTTACATTTCGGCTCATTAATATGATTACAATCTCTAAATTTACACTGTTCGCCGTATTCATTAATCTCCATAAAGTAATTTTTTAATTCGTCTTTTTGGATATGTGTAAAATCTAACGCACTAAACCCAGGCGTATCTGCAATATAACCATGGCTTCGTTCAAAAAGTTCTACATGTGTTGTAGTATGGCGACCGCGGTTAAGCGCTTTTGAAATATGTTGTGTTTCAATATTCAGTTCTGGAAAATATTTATTTAATAGTGTTGATTTGCCGACACCTGATTGACCACTTAATACAGCAAGTCCTTCTCCCCAAGCAGCAAAAACAGGTTCAATATCATCATCGATACTAATGAATTGTGTTTTATAGCCCATATTTTCATAAACATTTAACAATTGCATAACTTTTTGCTGCATTTCTGCTGAGGCTAAATCTCTTTTAGTTATGAGCATACGCGGGCGCATATGATATGAATGCGCAATGACTAAAAATCTATCTAGTAATTGCGTTGAAAAATCAGGCTCTACTGCACTCATTACTAATATAAGATGATCCACATTGCTAACAAGTGGCCTTTTCAATTCATTTTTTCTATCATGAACGTATTGAATATATCCTTCTGTTATATTCTCAACTTCGAAATCAACTAGATCACCAACGATCGGTGAAAATTTATTTTTTCTGAATAAACCGCGTGGTTTCGTATCGTATAGTTCCCCTTCTACATCTACACGATAAACGCCACTTAATGATTTTATAATGCGTCCTGTCTTCACTTAGACACCTCTCTTTAAAAACTATTATCTTATATATTATAGCAAAGCCTTTTTAATTTAAATATGATTTAAGACTATTTCGTATAAAAATAATAAAACCTATAAAATAAAACACCATTTCAACAGACTTTATATCAGTTGAAATGGTGTTTACTTATATTGGTAAAGGTAAATTAGCAACACTAAACTTACTTCGTTCGTTAAGTGCAAGTTCGGATCATAAGCTTTGGCTAAAAATCATATGGAATATCTTTATCAGCGACGATTTTATCGTCAACGCGAATGGTATATCCTGCCGTCTCGCCTTTTTGAATTGTCATTGGGATTTTTACTGTTTTGTTTTCTTTTATCTTGTACGTCTGTGAAGCTGAATCGCCTTCGTCATCTTTATCTCTTACATAAACTTTGACTTCTTGGCTCTCATCATCATCACCCGTATACTGTACCTGATATGTCTCTGTATACGTCTTGTCTAGTTCATCATCTTTAGACTTATCTTCATCTTTTTTATCAGAATCTTCTTTGTCTTTGTCCTTGTCTTCATCTTTTTCCTCAGGTGCTCCTTTAGAAACTGTGAATCCAATCGTTGAACCTTCATCAACTTCTTCACCTTTTGGTGATTGGCTGATAACGTGATCTTTTTTAACTTTGTCGTCGTCTTGCTCTTCATTAACTACAACTTTAAAGCCTTTAGCTTCTAATTCTGACTTAGCAGTTTTAAAAGATTTGTTTTCATAATCTTCGACATAAACTTGTTTTGTACCTAATGATTCAGTTAATTCGATATTACTATCATTCACTTCAACTTTATCGCCAGGTGATACGTTTTGTCCTTCGATTAATCCTTTAGCTACATTTTGGTTCGTATACGCTTGTTTTACTTTAGCGTCTTTAATGCCTAAGTCTTTCAACTTATCCATCGCTTCTGATTTAGGGATACCATAAAGACTAGGCATTTTTGCTAATTTAGGTCCTTTAGATAAAACGATATCCACCTTACTCTTCTGCTCTAAACGCTCACCTTTTTTAGGTGTTGTTTTAATAATTTTATTTTCAGAGTATTTATCGCTATATTCACGAGAAATATCACCCAGTTCTAATTTATTATCTTTTAATATTGTTTCTGCTTCTTTTTCAGTTTTACCAGATAAGTCTGGCGTCTCTAAATACTTACTCCCAAACATTCCCATAGCCATAAAACCAAATAAGCCAAATAATAAAAGAATAATTACAATAGCATAGAAAAACTTCTTTTTCTTTGAACGTTGTTTCGTTGGCATTGCATATATATGCTCTTCACTAGATTGGAATTTTTGTTGATTCACAATAGGGATTTGCATCGTTTCTTTAATATTTTTATGTTGATTTTCTGATTGTGTTTGATTAGCAATTTCTTCTTTATTTATAGGCACTGTTTTAGTGTTAGCATCATCTGAAAGATATTTCGCTTCATGCTCTCTACTTTTTGATAGTGCACTATCAAGATCTTCTTGCATATCTTTAACAGTTTCATAACGTTCGGATCTATCTTTTTCAGTTGCTTTTAGCACAACATTACTTATAGCTTGTGGCACATCTGAACGATGCTCAGTAACATTGGGCATCGGGTCTTGTATATGCTTAATTGCAATACTTACTGCGGTTTCTCCTGAAAATGGAGGCTTCCCAACAAGCATTTCATACAATACTACACCGATGGAATAGATATCAGTTCCATTATCTGTAGACTCTCCTCGTGCTTGTTCTGGAGATAAATACTGTACTGTACCTAACACATGATTCGTTTCGGTCATTGTTGTTTCACTTAACGCTTTAGCAATACCAAAATCTAATATTTTTAAAGTTTTATCTTTTTCCACCAAAATGTTTTGTGGTTTTATATCACGGTGAACAATTTTAGTATCATGCGCATGCTTGATACCATCGATAATTTGTCTCGTAAAATTCAACACAGTTTCAATATCTAATGGACGATTTTCTTGAATGTATTCTGATAATGTTGGACCTTTTATGTATTCCATCACTAAAAAGAAGTTCTCTTCATTTTCTGTTACATCAAATACACTAACAATATTGTCGTGTGAAAGTTGAGTTAAGTTATGTACTTCACGCTCGAAACGTTTAATTGTTTCTTCTTTTTCACCCGATGGAATTCTAATTGCTTTAATTGCTACTTGTCGGTTGAGTATCGAGTCTTCAGCAAGATAGACAGTACTCATACCACCGCCACCAAGTTTTTTAATCACTTCATAGCGTTCATTTATTAATTTGCCTATCATACTTTATCACCTTCAATCTCAGCCAAAATTAAACTTACATTATCATTCGTATCTTGTGATAATGCAAGTTCTATTAAATTTTGTCCCTGTGTTTCTAATTCATTATCTTGAATTAATACTTCTTGAATCATATGGTTACGAACAAAATCAGTTAGACCATCAGAATTCAACATTAAAAAGTCATAAAAATTCGTTTTTTTCACAAAAATATCTGGCGTAACTAATTTATCCGTACCCATCACTTTCGTAATAATATTGCGTTGTGGATGCGTAAACGCTTCTTCAGCGCTAATTTGGCCTATCATCATAAGATGATTCACGAATGAGTGATCGTTCGTAATTTGTTCAATATCTCTACTATTCACTAAATACGCACGTGAATCCCCAATATTTGCAACAACTACATAATTATCAAATACTAATGCACAAACACAAGTCGTACCCATACCTTGATATTTTGGATTTTCTACTGACAATTGATATAATTCACGGTTAATCGCTTTTAGTGTTGTTCTCAACCAATCTTCAGCTTGATCTGCCTCGATGAGATTTTCTTCTTCAAATCGACTTTGCAGTTCATTGGTTACAAATTGGCTTGCGACTTCACCTGCAAGATGTCCGCCCATACCATCACAGAGCACTAATAACTGTTGCTCTGTTTGATTATAAAATACGCCACCTGCATCTTCATTTTTATCACGATATTGTCCCGTGTCAGTAAAAAATTGTGCTTTTAGCATGTCTCTACCTCGTTTCTACTTTTCGTTCCTTCGCTCTTAATTGACCACACGCAGCATCTATATCTGCACCTTGTTCACGTCTAATTGTTGCATTAATACCTAAACGTTTTAATTCTTTCTCAAATTTAAATATGTCTTCTTTAGGTGTTTTAACATAATTACGTTCCGGTACGTGGTTAACAGGAATTAAATTAACATGACAATTTAAGTTTTGAATTAAATGCGCTAATTCTCTAGCATGTTCAAGTTGATCATTAACGCCACCAAACAAGCCATACTCAAACGTAATACGTCTATTTGTTGTTTCTTGATAATAATTAATAGCTTCCATTAATTTTTCAACGTTGTATGCTCTGTTAATAGGCATTAATCTAGAACGTATTTCATCATTTGCACCGTGTAAACTCACAGCAAAATTAATTTGAATGTCTTCATCTGCGAAATCATATATACGTGGAATAATACCTGAAGTTGATACCGTAATGTGACGAGCACCAATATTCAACCCATTATCGTTATTGACAATTTTTAAGAAATCCATCATTTCATCATAGTTCTCAAACGGTTCACCAATACCCATGATAACAATTTGTGATACGCGTTCTTCTGATTCATCTAGTGCTTTTTGAACAGTAAGTACTTGCGATACTATTTCACCCGCTTCTAGATTACGTTTCAATCCACCTAATGTAGATGCACAGAACGTACAACCAATACGGCAACCTACTTGTGTCGTCACACATACTGAATTCCCATATTCATGTCTCATAAGAACTGTTTCAATTGTATAGCCATCTTGTAGTTCAAATAAAAATTTGATTGTACCGTCTCGGCTCTCTTGTTTAACGACTGTCGTCATAGTTGTCATTGTAAAACTTTCTTTTAAAACTTCTCTAAGTTCCTTAGATAAATTCAACATTTCGTCGATGCTATCTACGCGTTTTTCGTAAAGCCACTCAAAAATTTGTTTCGCTCTGAATTTTTGCTGACCATTTTGTATCAACCAATCTTGCATCTCGTCATATCTAATTGAATAAATGGACTGCTTTTCAAAATTGGGAAGAAACTTATTCTTTTTCTTCTTTTCTTCAGTAATCATAATTTAATTTTCCTTTCTTCTAATCCTAGTAATGAAAAAGCCATCAGAGTTGAAATCTTGAGGTAGTACTTGCATCGTTTTCACTTTTTCTCCAGTAATCGGGTGTTCAAATGTGTCAAATTCAAAATCTTTATTATCTTTTAAAAATGTATATACTACATTCTCATTTTCTAATTGTTCAATTGTGCATGTAGAATAGACTAACGTGCCACCTGGTTTTAAATTATCTTTCACATTATTTAAAATTTCCAATTGAATTTCAACTAATGATTGAATCGATTGTTGCGATTGTTCATATTTAATTTCAGGTTTATGTCTTAGGACACCTAAGCCACTACATGGTGCATCAACTAAAATCTTATCATACACTTTACCATATTTTTCAGTCGCGTCGTGTTCAAAAGCAGAAATGTTAGACAATCGTAATTTTTTAATATTGAAATCTATCAAATCTATCTTATGTTCATAGATATCAGTTGCATCAATATGACCTGTGCCATTTAATACTTCTGCAATATGACACGCTTTTCCACCTGGCGCACTACATGCATCTAATACTTCGTCGCCCTCAGTTAATCCCATTAATTCAGCAACGAACATAGAACTTTTATCTTGGATAGAAACTAAACCATCTTTGAACATACGTGATTCGATAATTGGTTTGCCACTGATGTGCAAACATGTATCAATTTCGTTATCTTGTTCCACGATATAATCATCTTCAACTAATCTTCTAATTGCATCTTCAATTGAAATTCTTGTTAAATTTACACGTACAGTTGTCGCTACTTTTGTTAAAAATGATTCCGCGATTGCTTCAGTTTTTTCAATACCAAAGTGTGTCGACCAATGATCTACTAACCATTTTGGCAAACTGTATTCGATAGCGATTCTTTTTTTATCATCAGTGATTTCAGTGAAGTCTGGCAAATCACTGCGCATAATATTACGTAATATACCATTTACTACGTTACCGTTATGCGGTCCGCCCTTACGTTTAGCAATTTCTACTGCTTCGTTAATAATCGCATGTTCAGGAACCTTGTCTAAATAAACATATTGATAAATACTCATCCATAGTAATTGTCTTACCCAACCTTTGAGCTTCGTTTGAACGAAAGGTTTTAATAGGTAATCCAGCGAAAATTTTCTTTTTAATGTGCCATAAACGAGTTCAGTAAATAATCCCTTATCTGCACGATTTAATTCATTATTAGATAAAACTTCATTAATGATGATATTGCTATAAGCTTTGTCATTTATGATGTCTTGTAAAGTTTCAAACGCTAATTGTCTTACGTTCGTGTCTATTGTCATAATAATACCTTCCCAACGAGTGGCGTTTGCACTCCACTTAAGTAATTTGCAGCAAGCATTCGTTTTTTACCTGCAACTTGTATGTCTGTTAAAGCAATAGCATCTTTGGAACCAGTCGCGACGATAATTGCTTTTTTAGTTGTTTCTATAATCGTACCTGGTTCTCCAGTTTTATCTTTTTCAATTCTAGATGCATATATTTTTAAATTTCCGTCATCCATTACTGTATAAGCAACAGGCCATGGTGACAGGCCGCGAATATGGTTATATATCTGTTCTGCTGAAAGTGTCCAATCAATTTTCTCGTCTTCACGATTAATATTAGAGGCAAATGTCGCTTCACTTTCATTTTGAGCAATACTGTCGTTCGTGCCACTTATTATAGATGGCAACGTTTCTTTCAGTAAGTTTGCACCTAAAAAACTCAATTTCTCGTGCATCGTACCTACATCATCTTGCTGTTCTATCTCGATAGCGCGTTGAGATATAATATCACCAGCATCTAATTTTTTAACCATATACATAATAGATATTCCTGTTTCCTTTTCACCATCAATAATCGCTTGATGAATTGGAGCGCCACCTCTATATTTAGGTAACAATGAGGCGTGGACATTAATCGCACCCAGTTTAGGTGATGCTAATAATGTTTCTGGTAATATTTGTCCAAAAGCTGCTGTGACGATTAGGTCTGCATTTAAATCAATAAGTACTTTTAAGTCTTCTGATTGTGCTAATTTTTCTGGCTGGTAGACCGCAATGTCATGTGCTACTGCCACTTTTTTTACAGGTGGTGGTGTAAGCGTACGTTTTCTACCAACTGGTCTATCAGGTTGCGTTACAACTGCGATTACATCATGTTCAGCAATTAGCATTTCTAAAACTTTAGTTGAAAAATCAGGTGTCCCCATAAATATTATTTTACTCATTGTCAAAATACGCCTCCATTTCAGCTTCACTTAAAAATTTACTTACGCGCTCAGTAAATAACTTACCTTCAAAATGGTCAATCATATGTAATATCATACGTGCAATATCATCATATGCGGTCATTTCAACCTCATTACCATTTTTATCATTACTTTTAACAACGATCATTTTACTTCTTGTAACTTCACCATATACGTTAGGTATACTAATAGATCCTTCTAAATCTGTAACTTTCTCATTAGATTCGCTTATTAATTGAGGATTAATCAGTTGTAACAAGCCATCTACTTCCATATCTATAATCGCTACTTTTTGCGATATACCAATTTGTGGTGCACATATAGCGGATGCACCTACGTCATACATTGTATCTTCTAAATCGAGTAACAACTCCGCTAATTGAGCGTCAAATAAAGTAACATCAGGTATTGATCTTTTTAGAATTGGGTGTTGACTCGTAACAAGCTGCTTAATTGTCATCATATTTCTCCTCACAAAAATTCATCATATCATTATAACTTATTTTGACTAAAAATGCATCATGCATTGTGCAACAGCTAATTGAAATAGCTGTACTAGCCGTTTATATTTCAATTTGAAAATATATTTCATGCGTTTTTAATACTACATATAGCTTAACAATTCCAAAGAAAAAAAAGGAAATATTTTATCGGTTTACAATAAAATATTTCCTTCGTTTTACATATACTTCGGTTATATAAATTTTGGTTTTCTTTCTTCTAGTCCATAGACAATCTAGTGAGCTGTTTGCCAAACTCATCAAAATTATAAGGATTCAGCCATTTTTCAAACTTAATTTTATATTCATACCATTCACTTTCTATCATAGATAACCAACATGTATCTCTATTTCTATTTTTATAAATTGTATGATTTCTAAAGATACCTTCATATCTAAATCCAAGTCTTTTGGCCGCCTTAATAGAAGGTTGATTCAAAGCATCACATTTCCATTCATATCTTCTATAACCTAATGTTTCAAATACATAATTTGCTAATAAATATTGGACCTCAGTAGCAATACGTGATTGTTTTAAAACATTTGAATAATGAATATGGCCCACTTCGATTGAGGCATTTTTTTGATTTATTCTTAACAATGACAAAATACCAACCGCTTCATCCGTTTCGTTGTCAATAATTGAAAAGAAATAGGGGTCTTTCGATTGAATTTTATTATTTATGTAGACTTTAAATTGGTTAAAATCTTGAGTTTGTTCATCAGGTAGATATGTCCAATTCGGCGCATCTTCTTCTACGCTAAAATGATTGAATAAATCATCGATATGTTGTGTTGACAATTTTTCCAAGCGACTATATTGTCCTTTCAATGACTTTGCTTCAGGAAAACCTGGCAATTCAAAATCATTTATTATATCACCAATTGGTTGATTGTATTCATTATATACCATTGCCATACCGCCCCTTTATTGACTCGTACTATGCCGAAATTTATAGCTCATTATACACTCATTTGGATGAATTTTTAAGTCTATTTGATTTACATTAAATCTTCAGAGGTTGTATTAAAAAATTCGGCCAATATTTGTGCATCTTCATTTTTTAATTTCGTTTGCTTACTTTCTATGCGTTCAATTAATTCAGGACTTAATTTCGTATTATATAAAGATGCGATGCGATTTGATAATTCAACTATACTTAATCCTGTAGCTTCTCTCATATTCATTAAACTCATAGACAAATCCCCTTAGATATTATATTTACATGATGAAAAATACCCACCATTGTATTTTATTGTTGATTTTAAAATCTCAGACCTTTATTTTAAATAAGTTCGATATCAATTTATATTGGACTCGTTACTATTCAATATAACTGTACAAAGCATTAAATGCAAATTTTAAATTTGATATGTTTTTTATATATTAAAATTACATACATAACAATTGTTATAGACATTTTTAATTTTAAAAATAAAAAGTTAAAAAGACCTTTATAATAAATGGTAGCTCGCTATTTACTTTTAATAACATTGTTAATTTAACTTAAAGATTTAATTACATTCACCCTATGTTATTGATTTTAGTTATTCTTTTATAATATGGTTACCATATACTTTTACAAAGGATGAATAAGTTTGGATAAAGAAAACTGGTTTATAGCTATTCTAGTAATACTTATGTTTTTAGCGTATTTATTCCCCTTTATAGATGCTATTTATAATCATTAGCAATATTAATGATTTGTATTTTCCTCACAAAAACTCCTCCAATATAGTATTTCACTGATGCAAATCGACGGATGCCACATATATTAACCGACATTGTAAACAATCATTCATATATATAACACTAAAAAAGACAAACAGTTAACTAAGACTTTAAAAACGTCTCAAGTTAAACTATTTGTCCTTTTTTGAAATTTATTTAATTATACAAACCGCTGTAAACTTTGGATCACCTGTAGTCAATATATTCAACCAAATTACTTACATCATCATTTGGGGATTAAAAAGTCTGTTTTGTCATTGTTTCACAGCGTCTATAAACACTGTCATATCAATGTTTTAAGGGTATTACACTGTTTATGGATTCCCACAGTGTTCGCCCTTTTCTAATTAATCTGCCCTTTTTTTGCCCTTAAAATATCCATCTATTAATTTAGGTGGGTTATTTTATTGCATAAAAAATAGCCGCCTCGAAAGGCGACTGTACACTTAAAAGTATACGGAAAAGAGTTAAACAATAAAAAGTTAGGGGCCTTCGCAAACCCTATACTCAAATTAACATTATTTTTATTTTATTTCCACAATATCCTTTAAATTTATCTTACTTAAACCAGTTTCTTCATATAAATAGAGTACTCATTAAACAAATAAAAAACCCCCTCTAGTTATAGAAGGGGCAAAGTATAAAATACTACTAAAGGAGTCCGTGTAAACGGATAAATCTATTTTAACATAAGCATAAAAATAGGCAACCTATTATGGTAGGCTGCCTAAATACTTAAGAGGACTTCTTAATTGTTAGGAAATAAAGAAGTATATATACTATAACATAAAAAACACCCAGTGACATGCATGGGTGTTAGGGATGTTTTTACAAATAATGCGTGAGAGATTGCAAACGGGATTGCAAAAGCATGTAATCATATTTTACCACAAAACAAAAACACCCACTAGTTGAGTGAGTGTGTTATTTTTGAGAAAGTAATTCTTCTATAAATTTATCATCTATTTCATACACTACTGGATTACTCTTTATCTTAATAAGTTTGGTTTCATATTCTTTTATAACTTCATTTATTTTATTTCTAGAAAAACTAGTCACTTCTTGCATTTTTTTCAAACTAATCCGAGAGTATTTACTTCCAAACACTTTGTCTTGTAATAGGACAAAAAGTATATCAAAATCATATCTATTTTTTGCTACATTGGTTAATGCAATGCCCAACTTATCCAAAATACTATTATTTTTTTCAAAAGTTTCTATAATGTTGCTCTGTCCTTTTAATAGTAAATCTAACATTTCTTTAATAAAATTTGTCAATTCACCTTTATTATAATAATTAGATGTATTTTCAAAAGCTTTATAATATTTACTTTTATTATTATTAACAGTATATGAAAATGTAAGTGCGGTGAAAGGATCTAAGCTATCATTCAACATTTTAGCTATAATGTATCTCCCTACTCTGCCATTCCCATCGTAGAATGGATGAAGATATTCAAAAATAAAATGACTTGCCATTATCTTATATACTTGAGGAGCATCAAAATATTTAACAAACTCTAACATTAAAGTTAAGTGTTCAAAAAGCTCAGGTTCAGTATATTCATTTCTATGAATCCACTTATTTTTAGATTCATCATAAACGCCAATTCCTTTCCTTCTAAATAAATCTCCATCTGGTAAGTCGTTTTCTTTAATTTCGCCTGATACGATTGAATCAAATATTTTTCGAATATCTGAGATCGAATTAATCTCTATATTGTTATTTTCAATCATTAAATATTGGTTAACTAGCCCATCAAATCTTTTATTATATCCTTTAGTTTTATTTATAGATTCAGCTATTTCTTCTTTCGTACTTCTTATATTTTCTGTTTCATTGGTACTTTGTAATTCATTTATAAGTAAGTGATTAATATATGAATCATTAGCTACTCCTGGCAACTTGGAAGATAACTGTTTAATTTTTTCAGAATTAGTCAAAATGCTTTCTAAATTTGAAGCTAGTTCTTTGGTCAAAACAAAAAACAATGGATAGCAGGTTTCAGTCTTTTGCTCCCCGTTTTGAATAGGGTGAATATTTATATTTATTAAATAGGATGAAAAACTGTTTCTTCTCATTTCATATTCTGTTTCTACGTTTTCCCAACCATACATATGAAATAATGTTTTCAAAGGCTTATAATTCATAAAACCCCTCCTTTTATTAATCATATTTTGAAAATATGACGTTTATCATTGTTTTGATTATAACTAATTCTCCCAATTAAATAAAGGATTATACAATAATTTATAAAAACAACGTAAAAAATAGGGCAAGTGCATGACGACACTTACCCTTAGTATGATAGCTATTCATATTGTAACATATTATTTAATTGTTCCCCATAATGAACCTAACTTACCAGTTTTACTATTCCACGTTCTGACCGGCATGTATACTGTTTCTCCTTCAAATGTGTCCCACGATACCCATACATGACCGTCATATTTCTGTATTTCACTATAATTAATAGATTGCCCTTTCTGTAACACTCCAGCTTGTGGCCAACCAGTCCACGGTCCTGTATAACGTGTAATGATTCCTTCGTTTGCAGTTACAGTGAACGTTGCTTGCTCTGCTTTGTATAGAACGCCATCTGCATTCTCTTTCCAATCAGTAGAAGATACTATTTGTTCGGTTTTGTGTTCATTAACTTCCTGTTTTACATCTTCTTGTTGAATTGTTTCTGCGTTACCAGTTTCTAATTTACCACCATCATAATAATGTTTGATACGTTTTACAAGGTAATCTTTCATCTTGTTATTATTAGCAGTTGTATTAGCTGCACCTTTACCAACGTGAATATCCCAAGAACGATGTGGACAAGATGTACCGAAATATTGACGATGTAGATTAACAGTTGATCTATTGACTGGTAAATCATAAGACTTCAAAATATCTGCTGCCACTTTTAATGTAGCTTCTTCATTTTCTAAAAATATTTTATCAGAAATACGTCCCGGATAACTTTCACAAACTTCAAGTCCGATTAAGTTATTGTTTGCCCACGTGTTACCACAATGCCATTCTGCATAATCTGTTGGGTGGTACCATAAGCATTCGTTACGGTTAACATAAACGCTTGCCCAACCATTAACATGCGTACCAGCTTTTTCACGACCGTATAACCATGGTAAATAACTAGAAGGTGTCATACTACCATAATCATTATGGATAACAATTCCTTGAATACTTGGCTTAGGTGATGTTATTTTATTACCTTTAATATGACTAGAATAAATATGTTTCAATTCTTTCACGCTCCCATTATTAGCTTTATCTTGTTTTTTATTCAGTTTGCTAATGTCGTATGTTTCTATTGGTAATCCTGTACAAACTTCTGCTTTTTCATCTGATAAATCAGTACCTTTAGGTCTTAGTTGAATGTGTAGATGGACTGCCATAGGATTGTTGTCATAATTTGATGAACCTTGTAGACCTACAATATCGCCTTGGTTAACTTTATCTCCTTTGATAAAACGTAGTGAATCACGTTGTAAGTGTCCATATATCCAATCATTACCATTTGCATCTCTTATTTCTAATGTACCTCCAAAGTTACCATGTGTTTCTGCTGTTACCACCGTTCCACTTGTAACTGCAGGTACATCGCTTGTAGCATTAGAATACACATCAAACGCTTTGTGATAACCCCCACAGAACGAATCATAGTTAATTCCATTTTCTACATAATTACGATAGCCATAGTTCTTTGGATAGTTATCGTATTGACGTGGGTCTGATGATATCTTCCAACCTTTTTCAGTTAGATAGTCAATAGCATTCTTCATATATAAATCTCTCCTTATTTCATATTATTATCTTTAGTATTACCTGTACGTCTGTTGAACGTTTCCCAAATGCCTGTAGCCATTAGCCCACTAATTAATCCAGCTAACAAACGACCAGCAATTGATAATTCAGTTACTATTTCTGGAATAAAGACAGTAATACCACCAACTGCTACACCTATTACCATTGAAATGATTGGTATGATGTTTTTAGGCACAACACTCGCTTTCTTAATAACTTGTGTTAATGCAATTGTGATTACTGAAATAATTCCTGCAAATGCTATAATTTGTTCCATATCGTTATTTCCTCCTCCATAATAAAAAGCCGACTCAATGAGCCGACTTAATTGTTAGTATCTTGTTTGTCATAAAATCTATTTTCAAAGTTTTCAAAACGTGAATTTAAAGTGTCAATCTTTGAACTAATTTGCAATATTATTTTAATTTCTTCTCTTTGTTGTCTTTGTTCGTCTTTCACTTCTTTAATATCTTCAGTATTTCTCGTCACTTCGGATTCAATTCGAGTAATACGATTTTCATTATCTTTCTTATCCTTACTTATCTTCCACGCAAAAGTTGCTATCGCTAAAGCAATAGGCAAAACAGAGAAGATAAACCATGTCGTTAATTCATTTACATTCAACATCGGACCTCCTACTTTCTACAAAATAAAACCACAAGCCTAAGCCTGTGGTTCTTCCGGATAATCTTCTCCAGTGATTACTTTATATTCTTCTTTAGTCAATGCGTCTAGCTCAACATACGTCTGAATGTCCTCGTTTGTGTAACAGTTAATGTCATAAAAATATTTGATAGAATCGAATCCTGGATACATATTAATTTTCCCCTTTCAATTTGGCAATCTCAAGCATTGTTTGTGCTTGTTGTTCTTCAATTTCTTTTAGTCGTTGTTCTTTCTTAGTCAACTCTGTTAATGTTTCTGCTTGTTCCTTTTGAGTTTTAACTAATTGGTTAGCTGTCTTGGTTACTTGCATTTGTGCTTGTGCTAACATTATTTCGTTTACCTTTGGAATATGAGGTTCCTTTTCAGGTCTATGAGATTCCCATTCTTCTTTTGTAGCGCCTATCCATTCATTACCATCAAAGTAATATGGAGAGTAAATACCTTCAGGTGGAGCCACATCTGTCCATTCGTCTTTCGGATAATCATATTCACCATCTTCATTCATGTAAGCTAAATAAGGTGTACCGTTATATAAAAACACTTGTTTAAACATTAATGTTTTCCTCCTATTCTAACCAACTGATTGTGCCGTAGATATATTTGCTATTAGATTTTTCCCATTCAGCTTCATTAGCTATATAGAGTTTTACTTCTCCATCGTTCTCAATAATAATACTAGTTGAGTTATGTGCTAATGGAGCTCTTATATAACCTACTTGAGGGCTCTTAGCAAAGTTAGCAGGTAATTGTGCTATGACTTGACTATGAACAACATTGTCTGCGTTAACTCTTAGGAATTTCTGAGTCATAGAGCCGATGGTTACCGTTCTATAAGAACAGCCATAACCATTACGAGAACCACCATTACCATAAGCAGGGTTAGTTCTACCTCCATTAATGATAGTGAAAGGAATCCAACCTGTGTCGAATTGAGTATTTGTTAGCTCTTTCCAACCGGTATCAGCCCCGTTAGTATGAAGCGTTTTTACATATGTTTTATTGAAACTACTTCTAGTTGCCATGATTAAACGTCTACCACTTGAAGATACACTTATATCTGTTTCTATAAAACCAGTGTCGGGTTCTCCATTTTCTTTTAATGGACCATTGATAGTGTTCGTACTTTCATACTGTCCAGGTGGAGCGGTGAGTAAATTTAAACCACTCATAAACTGTCTACTTCCATCGTCATTAGTGAATTTATATTTCTGCCATTCTAAAGCTTCTATTTCTGTTGTTAACATTTCAGGAGATAGGAAACCATTGTCTTCGACAGTTTGATTAAACTCACTTACTTTAGCATCTACATGTTCAGTAGCTTCAGTAGTTGTTGCCTTAATAGCATTGATACTTGTGGAAACTGTATCTTGTACACTTGATTTAGCATTATTAGTTAGCGTAGTTATATCTTCAGTAGCATCATCTTTTGTTTTCTCTAAGTCTTTTTTAGCTTGAGTTATATAAGATTGAATATCGGTCTTACTATCATCAACAAGTTTATTAATTGTTTCTATACCTTGTTGTAATACTGATTTCATTTCTGCTACATAATCTGCACCATTGGCTATAGCTTCTTCAATATCTTTCACTTTTTGTTCAATACGCATTTTCAATTGGTCAAACATACGGATATATTCCATCTTAGTAAATGATGAAATTTTGTTAATTAATGCGTCTGCTACTTCAAATGTGAATTCTCTAAACACGGCAACTTCATTATATTCAGGATTCCCACTTACATTGTTCACGCCAATATAAACTTGTCCTTTAACCTTTGTAGATGTGGAAGCTTGTAAGAACGCTTTATCTAAAGTGATCGTTACAATACCTTTGTGAGAATCTTCAACTTCTAACTCAATTACATCTGAAGCACTTCCATTATCCGATTCAAAATAAGCATAAGCTATAAGGTTATTTTCATGAATCAATAAAGGTCCTTTTGCGTTACTTAATTGAAATCTTAGTATCGCCGTGTTTTCATCTAAATTATAAAAACCAACCCCTAAATCAGAGATTGGTTTTAAATAAGGTTCAGATTTTAAATTGAATAAGGCTTTTTTATCTATACCATTAGCCATTTATTTCCCCCCTATTTTATTAATACGACTGCTACACCGTATCCTTTTTCATTATCGTAAGGTGTTGTTACTTCTAACACTCTGTAATAACCATTATTATTATCTTTCGTACCAATACCTTTATTAGGCTTGATATAGTCGTTAGCTTGTACTGTAGAGTCTATTCTAGTAAAAACTTGTCCCATAAGACCTACTACATTCCACTCAGGACGTTCAGAGCGTGAAATATAATCATCTTCTGATTCTTTCCAATCAGGATTAGGGATAGGAATTTCCACTTCTTCTGAGTAGGTATTTCCATCATCATCTAACCATTCTTTAGTAGTCCATTCAGTAAGTGTTACACCAAACTCATCTTTAAGGTTCTTATCTTTATGATGAAACATTTGGTCACCAAGGATAACCCCTGCTGTACCTGAGATAACTCCGATTGGTTTATCATTACTATTAGCTTTTCTTATCTTCCTCCCATCTAAAGTAACTAGATATCCATTAGGGATTTCTTGACCACTTTGTGATTCGAAATACTCCGCATAGTCACCAAAATCTTGACCTGAGGTAATCTTGCCTTTAGTGTTAATATTCCCACTGATACTGCGCATTTCAATACTTACACTTTCTGTAGAAGGTCCGTCTGTACCGTAACCCATTACCCAAGAATAGTTTTTATCTGTTCTAACACCACGAGAGTTTGAAATCATTTGAGTATGATTACCTTTAGTAGTTTCTGATTCTAAGGCATTCATAATACCCGAACGTGAACCATAAACATTTGAGTTAGCTCCTACTCCCATAGCCCAACTTCTATCACTGTGAGCGTATGTGTTACCAGTCGAAGCGATTACTGCTGACCGTTGTGCAATAGCTGCGGAACCAGTAGAACCACCACTGAATCCACCTTTTATAACTGTAGGAACAACTGTATAATCTCTTTCAGTAATTCTAGCTGGTTTACTATAGTTCTCAGCATTAACCGCAATGATTTCAGCAGTATTATTATAAAGTTCTAAACCTGTTCCAGTACCTTGGCCTTGTAAGTTAGCATTAATAATACGGAAGTCATAGATTCTACCTCCACCTGCAATACCAATGTTTTGTGAAGAGTTCCAAATGTTAATGTTACTCAAAGTAATTTTCTTACCTCTATTACCTCCACCGAATATTTTAATATCGGCTTGTGAGTTTTTGAATCCTGTAACGTTAATGTTGTTTAACATAATGTTCTCACTCATAAATTGAACAGCAATAGCAGGTTGTCCTGCAGTAAACTTACCGTCACCCACAGCACTAAAGTTAGTTACTTGTACGTTTCTATAAGCTGAGATAATCAATGCACGAGGTGTTGTATTCGGATAAACTTTATTGTCATAAGGCTCTATGGCTGTACAGTTACTTAATAGTAAACTATGAGCTGTTTTAGATTTAGGGTCTCCTGCTCTGTGATGACCGATATGTCGTAAGTTGTAAGCACGTGAATCGTGAATAGACATGTGATTACTAATCATTACATTATTAGGAGCTGATGTAGGAGCATGGGCTTTAACCTCTATACCGCCATAGTTCATTTCAGTGGTATTGTTATCTAACATTACGTGCTGTGAACCATCGTCAATTTCAATACCGTTGTTATTTCCTCCACCAGTTGCATGATGTAGGTAACTGTTAGTGATTAACAAGTATCTTGAATGGTGAGTAGTTATCCCATCATCACCAAAACCGCTTGCTTCACAGTTATCAATATGCACATATTTACTTTCTAAAGATTCATTGACTCTTACCCCGTCACCTTCATAGAAGTAATCATCACTTGCAAATGTAATATCGAAACCGTGAAGTAATGCGTCAATTGATTTAATATTACTTGCAAAACCCTGTTTAACACCGGCAAATCTAACGTTTGATGATCGTGACCCGCCAGCCGCCTTGAATTTTTTATCTTGTCTCCACTTGTTACCATCAATAGTAAAGTCTTTAATACCGATGTTACGAGCATTACCTGACATATCATCATTAGTGATAACAATGTTTTCTGCAAGTGCCTCATCTGAAAGCTTGATTGTGGTAATATCTTTTCCTTCACCTGATAACACTGTATTATTTGGTAATCTAATACCCAACACTTTATACGTTCCTTCTGTCATATGAACATGAACGTTTCCACCTCTTACAGCCTCTTTGAAAGCTTCTGTAGAATCTTGTTCACCTGTTGGGTCAGCACCAAAATCATTTACGTTTCTGATGCGTTCAATCTTTGTATCAAGGTAATTGAAATTTTCTTCCATCTTATTCTTAATAATTTCAAAGTCATATTTTAAACGAGTAGATAATAATGGTTGATTAGAACCATCTAGTGCTGTTCTAGCATCTTTAAGTTCTTCTACGCCATCACCATTATGACCAATAACCAACCCCTCAATACGTCCATCTTGGTATTGTAATTCATCGTGAACGTTTGAGAGTTTATAATCAATCTGCTTAGCTTTGTGTGCATGCTGTTCTTCAGTCTTGTGAAACTCAAAATTCTTCTTAGATGCTTTATGTTCATCCAATAAATTTTTAAAGTTCTCAACTGTTTTATATCTATATTCTTGTCCTAATTCAATAGGAAAGTCTGTATATAGTCTCATCTATAAATTGCTCCTTTTCATTATTCTAGCCAAGTAAACTCTTGATACACCCAGTTTGTTTGTTTTTGGTCGTCAGGGTGAACAAAAGCCATTACCTTCCCATTACTCAAGCACTCAATTGTTACTGCATGTCTATAGCCTTGACCTCTAGCCATGAATGACTGGTTATTTGTAACAAACCCAGTTGGTAGTTGAGCTATCTGCATATTTGACCCTGTAATGTTAGAAACGTTTAATCTTATAGAACGTACAACAAACATATGAGGTATTAAGCTATTACCTGCTCTAACTTCTCTAATACCACATTTAAACCCTGCTTTGTTAGCATCATTTTTCATGTTAGGTGGTACGTCAATATCA
The DNA here is from genome assembly GCF_001747895.1 of Staphylococcus equorum. Classification (GTDB taxonomy): domain Bacteria; phylum Bacillota; class Bacilli; order Staphylococcales; family Staphylococcaceae; genus Staphylococcus; species Staphylococcus equorum_A. Next base: position 641,870 of record NZ_LNNB01000009.1, read on the forward strand.
ATCCAACCCGTATCTCCAACCATGTCTCCAAGAGCAACATCCATGAGTTTCATTTTGTCGTTTATCTCACTGATCTTGTTGTTAATATCAACAATACTAGCTGCCTTCTCCAATTCTTCGATAGCTTCTCCGCTTGTTACTGGGAAGTACTCTGCACCGTCATTATCTTTCAAATATCTGTGTGGTATTTCTCTATCCATCTATTAACGTCACCCCCACAATGTCTGAATAGTTTTCAGGCATAGAAAAAGACGACCCACTAAGTGAACCGCCCTTGATTAGATTATTCATTGTTTTAATATTTCTGTTAATGCGTTGTTGAATTTTTATAATATCCGTAGGTGAATTACTAAAATCAACTTCTACTGGTTCATTCACAACTGGATGTGATTCGGTTATTTTTACTACTTTCAAATCTAAGTTATAACCTAGTGGTTGATGAATAAAACGGATCATATGATTTTCTTTCACATCATCATTACGAATATAATGTTTTTCTTCCATACTACCTAAGTAGTTTGTTGAAACTTCAACTGTTGGTTGATCATTGAGTTGTGCTTTGATTGTTTCGAGCAATTCGTCTTTATCTAACGTATCATCATCAAACGCAGTTGGTGCTTCTGACCAACCAAACGTTTCTACATTAGGCGATTCATATTCAGCGTAAGTGTGATAAACATCACTGCCTTTTAATACGGCTGTTAAGTTCAAGGTTGTTGATTTCTCTGTACCTACATACATGACTGGTGCTGTTTTATATTCTTTAACTTCCGGGTCTGGACCAACAAAAACTGCTTTAAATGTGTGTTTGCCCTTGCTTAAATTACGAGCAATAACGATTGATTCAGTACGTGCAGTATGACTATAACAACTATATCTATCAATTTTCACATTATCGATATATACATCTAGTAATCCACCACGTGATAACTTTTTAAGCGACCATGTTAGTGTTTCATTGCCCCACTTACAATCCAACTCTTTTGAGTAGTATGCTCCTTCTTCTTGTGTACGCCATGTACCTTCTTTGAAAAATTTACCACTATAATTTAAATCGGGTGGCTTAACTGGGTTGTAATTCTTTGTTTCAGTCTTGGTTTTCTTCTTGCCATAACCTTGTATATAAGTTCGTACATCAGTTGTGGAAGTTGTAGCTTGTACCTCGCTTGAATTGTATTTATAAATAAGTGGTAAATCAGACATTTGATAAAATAATTCATCATCATAAATATAAATTTTCTTGTTATCTGCAAAGTAAGTGTAATTGAACAACTCCGCACCTTCTGTTAGAAACTCCATGCCATTTTTACCACCCAATTCATCAATGGCAATACGTTCGTCAAACTCACCTACAATTTCATATGAGAAACCTAACTTATTATTTCTAAATCCAAACTCAAGATACTGTTCCAGTGTCATGGTAGGTTTGCTTTCTTCTTCCGTGTCCTCATTATTTAATTCTTCGTTTTCCAAATCTTTTTGAATATAATGATTTTGAAACTCCATGAATATGTGTTTAGCAGTAATTTCATTCGTAACAATCACACCATCATACTTAATAGATGTAGATTTAATCACATACTCTTGACCTTTCCACAGTATCAACATTTCATTTAACAATGTGTCGAATATATCAGTATTTAATGACGTTTTGTAAATAGTAAAACCAATGGATCGTTCGTTGTTTTTCTCATATTCATATTTGAATGAACCGAAGTCAAAATCAGTGAGTATTTCACCAAACGTACCCTTTCTATTCTTTAAGATTAAACTTTCCAATTCATTCACCTACCTATATATGAACGGGAATATCCATTGAGTTGATACATTACTAATATTCTCGCCTGTAATTTCTATATTATTAAAACGTTCAGCTAGTGTTAACCACTGCCAATTAGTATCTATGCCTACACGATTGTTATTAATAAAAGGATGTACGCCATTTATGGTTAGCGTTTGATTACTCTTAATTGCTTTCTTGTACTCGAATGTGTCTCCAGTAGTTTTATTAGTTACCTTAAATCCTTTAGGTGCATCTATATTAATGATTAACTTAAATCTATGTCTTAACAAAGGATTAATTACATCAGAAGAACCATTGTAAATTTTAAAACTCGTTGTATCATGTTTGTACTTAATTTCATCATCAGATAACAACCCACCTTCGAACTGCCAATCACCACTAGATAAACTAAATTCATCTGTATCTTTCAGTGATTCGGAATAACCTTTGAATACTACAAAAGTCACTGCAAAAGTAGCAAACGAGTTAGTTAAGTTTTCATTATCATTACTATCACAATACACTGCATATTTCTTACCAGGCATATCTGAATGCCATACGTAATATGGTTCACGTTGATATAATATATTTCTCAACTTCTGCTTATACAACTTCAAATCTTTAGTATCCAACCCTTTAAATGAAAAGTTTAAAACTAAATTAAAAGGACCGAACGTAGTCGGTCCCATAAGTACTCCATCAGTACCATTGATTTCAGTTGTGTTTGCATTAACTTCCACATCTTCTTCAATGTGATCTAAAAACAATAAATTAGCTGTATCAGTTAACTTAATATCAAATTTATCATTAAATAATCTAACTTCCTTTTTCAAATTAGAAAGCACCTCCTAAGTTATATGCCATCATTTGTGCTTTTTTACCTTGAGCTTGAGAAATATCACGTTCTGTAAATCCTTTAGGTTGTCCTTCAATACTCTTATTACTACGTACAATTTCTTTCAAGTAACCGTTTTGTTCTTGTAATTCACCAATCATTTGCATTAACAAGTTAGTGTTGTCTCCACCGTTTGATTGAGAACTATATTTATTACTCATATCATTAGGTCGTTTGTTTTTCTTATCCTTAATCTTACTTTGTGCATAACCAATTAATTTCATTGCGTCGTTAGCACGTGCGGGATCTAATGGAACAACTACTTCACTGTGTCCGTCCTCTGCAAGGTTATACATTCCTTCACTGTTGATGATTCCACCAGTTTTGTAAGGTAAGCCGTGTCCAATACGGTCTAACATTTTCTTAGGTCCGTATGTTGCTTTAGCGTATCTCATACCAGCGATTAGGTTGTCTAACGGGTTCCAGATATCTCCGTGACCAGATAATTTAAAAGCATTGAACGTTCCAGGTTTAACTTGTACTAAACCACTAGCACCGGATGCGTTTCTAGCTTTAGGATTAAATGTTGATTCTGTTCTTGCCTGTTCTTGCCAAGCCTTAATATATTTAGAAGTTTGAGGTAATCCAGCCATTCCTAATGCTTTCTTAATCGTACTACCATACTTGCCACTGGCTTTACCGCCACCACCATTGTTAGTTTTCAACCAATTAGTAGGGTCAAATGGTTCACCATTTCTCCTCATCTCATAATGTAAATGAGCTCCTGTAGAATCCCCGGCAGAAGCACCTTGTTTACTAGGGTCGCCGCCAGATTTACCAAGATAGTCACCTGGTTTTACTTTCTTACTACCACTAAAAGCAAGTTCACTCATATGACCATAAATAGCTTGCATAACACCAGACTTTATCCACATACTGTTACCGAAGCCACCATTGTAACCTGATTTAGCTGTAGCTGTCCCACCTAGTGTAGAATAGAGTTTGCTACCATAAGGATAGTTAATATCTAAGCCCATATGTGGACGAGCAAACGGATAACCTGCGGCTTTCGCAGATGCTGCTGTTTTATGGAATCCAAAGTTAATACCTTTAGATAAGTCAATGTATCCACCATCGCCGCCTGAACTAGCTTCTGTTAACCAACCATCGAAAAGTGATTTAACGCCACCTTTGAGACCTTTCCACATACCGTCCCACATCATGTCTTTAGGAATTTCACCTTTGACATTTCCAAAATCTACGCCAAATTTTTTCAACATAGCGTTTACTAATTTACCGGGACTACCAACGTAATCTAGTAAGTCACCGCCAATTTTAGCAGCAGACTTAGCACCAGCTTCTACAACTTTCTTACCAGTGTCTGCGCCTTCTTTAACTTTCTTAGCACCATTTGCAAGTTTACCAACTATAGCTTCTTGTATTGGATTTTTACCGCCACCAGATGGACCAAATGCACCAATAGCATCCATGCCACCATGTTCGTGTTTTTTCTTTTTACGGTCTTTCAATAAGTCTAAGCCTGTACCTCTACTGAACTTAGGTAATACTCCGGCTCTTTGTGCTTTCTGTACAGAACGTCCACTGTGTACAACATCGCCTTTACCTAATGGTACAGTTACGTCTCTACCTTTAGGTGCGAATATTTGACCGTTAGATCTTTGAATAACCTCTTGATGTCCACCGATACCCGAGCCATTACCCGGTCCTCTATCGTTAACTGTAGCTAATGTTGGACTACTGATTGCACCATTCGATACTACACTGCCACTTGCACCCGATGTACCAGTTGATAAATGAGGTATTTCTTTATCTATACCTAATTTTCCACCAACCCAGTTCACACCGTCGATTAATTTATTAAGTCCTTTTTTAATTCCGCCAACCATTCCATTGATCGTACCGCCAATTTTATCGGCAAAACCTTTAATACCATCTTTCATGTTCTGGAAAGTACCTTTTACAGTAGACCATAAACTAGAAGCAACACCTGTTACTTTGTTCCAGATTTTATCCCAAGTGTCGTATAGGTTATTTTTTACTTTTCCTATGATATTTTTTATTGAGTTTCTCAAACTATTAAATTTACTACGAACGCCGTTGTACAGAGATGTAGCGACTGAAACGACTTTATTTCTAATTTTGTTCCATATATCGTATAGGAAAGAGCGTACAGAATTAAAAATTGAGGATATAGAATTTTTTAACGAATTGAATCGACTTCGTACTCCATTATATAAACTCGCTGCATATGATATTACCTTACTTCTTATCAATAACCATGTTTTTAAAACAAAAAACTTAACAGCATTAAATATAAATGTTATAGAATTTTTTAAAGAATTGAATTTAGATTTAACACCATTCCAAAGAGATTGGGCAAGTGAAACCACTCTATTTCTTACAGCAGTCCACAATCCATATAGGAAGTTTCGAACTGAATTAAAAATTGATATAGTTCCGTTTTTCAACCAGTTAAACGCATTTTTTACTCCATTCCATAAACTTTTAGCGAAATTGACTACTCCATTTCGGATAGAAGTCCAAACATTAATAGTAAAAGTTTTAACGGAATTAAAAATTGATACTGTACTATTTTTTAACCAAGTAAAAGCGTTTTTTACGCCAGTCCAAATACCTTTTGCTAATCCAACTATTGTATTTTTAATTACGCCCCAAATTGTCTTAGCTATACCTAAGATTCCAGCAAACGCTAATTGGAAAAGATTTTTCAAGATACTTAGGAAACTTCTAGCAACTTGTTTTAATCCTTCACCGAATAGTTTCCAGTCACCTGTGAAAATACCAATAAACATTTTAACGAATCCCATTACAACGTTTAGGACACCCATGATAATTCCTTTAATAGCATTAAACGCAATCATCACAGTATTTTTCACCATATTAAACGCATGTACTAAACTACCCATTATCAGATTCTTGAAGAAGTTTATAATAGGTATGGAATCGCTAAACGTACTCTTGAATAATCCACCTATGAATCCTAATACTGGTTGAATGAATGTCCAAAATGCTAAGAATCCATTCTTAATATTGTTTATCGCTTGCATGAATTGTGCGCCATATTTAGACCAGAAGTCACCAATAGCTGACTTAATCTGTCCACCAAACTTCATGAAGGCTTGACCTATAGGTGTTAGTACAGTCATAATTCCTGACCATAATAATTTGAATCCATTAACCACACCTGTGACCATACCGTTCACAATATTTCTAAACGTTTCAGATTTCTTGTAAGCTACAACTAATGCTGCGCCTAACGCTACCACACCAGCAATAACTAGTCCCCAAGGGCCTAACATGAATGTAGCTGCGGAACCAATGCCTTTTAATGCCATTCCTAAAAGTGGTGAAGCTTTTGTAACAGTTGCCATTACTCCAGATAGGTATTTCATTACACCACCAGCTTTTGTAATACCAACCATTATTGGTCCAAGTGTAGTCATAATACTACCTAATGAGGCTGTAAATACTCCAATAACTAATGCTAGTGGACCAATTGCAGCTGCTAACGCACCAAACGCTACTATCGTACCTTGTAACCAACCAGGTAGATTAGTTAATTTGGTTGCTAAGCCTGCGATAGCGTCTGCTGCTTTTCCTATAAATGGTGCTACCACATCACCAATACTAATTGCTAGTGATTCAACCGCAGATTTCATTTTACGCATTGAACCACCAATACCGCCTTCCATTTCTTTAGCCATTCGTTTGGAAGCGCCACTCGAACCATCGATTGATTTAGTAAGCTTTTTATAATCCTTTTCTGATGCGTTAACCACTGCCAACGCACCACTCATAGATTCTTTACCAAATATAGTTGCTGCTGCAGCTGCTTGTTGGTCTTTAGATAAACCACCCATGCTACTTCTCAATTGATCCATAACATCACGCATTGGTAACATTTCACCATTGCTATCTGTTATAGATATACCAAGTTCGTCCATCTTATCTTTCATTGCTTTAGTAGGCTTAGCAAGGTTAGTAAACATAGTACGTAATGCTGTACCAGCTTTTTCACCTTTTATCCCAGCATTACTCATTAAACCTATAGCGACTGATGTGTCTTCCACACTGTAACCTAATGCACCAGCTACAGGTGCTGCATATTTAAACGCATCTCCTAAACCTTTTACATCTGTATTGGCTTTAGAACTTGTCTGTGCTAGTACATCGGCAAACTTACCACTATCTTTTGCTTCCATGCCAAAAGCTGTTAAACTATCCAAAATGTTATTACCCGCAAGTTTTTTATCATGCGCTCTGGAGGTTTCCCTCATTTTCATCGACCAATCATTTTTGGTCCAGTTTAGCGTACCTTTTCACCTTCGTCTTTAACGGTCAGGTGTCCGACACTCTTGGAGGGATTATTTCACCCTCTACGCGTTACGGTGCTATATAGTCTTACTAATCTATATAGTTACCACGGGATTGGCGTAGTGCATAATAAAAAGACACCGCTTATGCGAGTGTCTTAAAATTATTCTTATATTCTTCAAACTGTTTTTTTGTGTTATTACCATTTCCGTATATCTTGTGGAAATTTATGTGACAACTAGAACATAGAGTTATTCCGTTATCAACATCTGTTCTTTTTTCTTCAGCCCAATTATATCCGTCTAAATGGTGTGCGTGTAAATTCCCACCCTTAGAACATCCACATAATTGACAAGTAAAACTATCTCTTTCCATGACTGATTTCTTCCATTCTCCATATCCTTCTACAATTCTATATCTAGCTCTGTAGTTGTGAGATAACCCATTAGTATAGTTAGGATTATTAGGACCACTGTAGAGTAATCTGGTGTGTTTATACTTGCATTTTAAAGAACAGTAATTATTTTTTCTTAATTCGATATTATGCATAGGTCTTTCTATATCTTTATTACAACAATCACATTTTATATACCCCGTTCGGTTTTTGAAATTAGGATTGTTCTTGCCTTTCAATATAACCATTTGATGAATCGATTTACATTTTTGTGAACAATATTTATTTTCACTATTAAAGTAATCTTTATATTCAAACGGTTTACCACAACATTCACATTCGATTATAGATGTCTTACCTTTCCAATTAGGGTTGTTTTCACCTTTGACCCTATAACTCAAATGTTTGTTTCTACATTCGATAGAACAATATGCTGTTACCACATTTGATGTCGACGGTGTCCTTTTAAAAGTTTCTTTACAATATCCACATTTTCTTATGACTGGTTTCTCCCTACTTGTAGATCTACAAGAGATACTACAAAATTTTTGGTGTTTTTTAGTGGAAGTGAATTCATTGTTACAAACTTCGCAATTTAGACTATACCTTTTAGCGTTTTTATATTTGCATTTCTTACAAGAACTTTCGAACGAATCTCTTTTTTTATAAAATTCAGAAACAGGTTTTTTAACAAAACAACTCTTGCATACTCTTTCCATATCAACAACCTCCCATAGTTGGTCCCATAATTAATGAAAAAGGAAGGCGATTGGGAAATCGCTTTTCGAAACGGGTAATTAATCCGAGTCTATCCTTCTATCTCTATTATAACACAAAACAGCTTATACACCTTAGCTTTCCCCGTTTTTGCCGGATGTTTTATGCTGCCGATTTCTCGACAACCGACCAATAGTTTTTAGTCACAATATCACTTACTTGACCTAAGTCTTCACCCGATGCTGCTGCTAAATCCATAACGCCACCGATACCAGACATCATTTCTTTGGAACTCCAGCCGGCTAAAGCCATAAAATTAAGAGCATCCGCTGACTCACTCGCGCTATATTTAGTTTTAGCGCCCATTTCCAACGCTTTATCACGTAGTGAGTTAAACTCTTTACCAGTAGCTCCAGATGTCGCTTTAACTTTACGCATAGAATCATCGAAATCTATACTAGTCTTCGCAGCTAAGCCAAATCCAGCTACAACTGGTGCTGTAACATACATAGACATTGAACGACCAACACTTTTCATTGATTCGCCCACTTTATTTATCTTAGGACCCATTTCAGTAAAACTCTTACCTAGTCTTCCGAAACTACTGTTAGATACTCTAGCAGCTGCTTGTGATTCCTTTTGAAAGTTTTTAAACGAACTCGTAGTTTGTTCTAACTCGTGTTCTAGGTAATTTAAAGTATCAGCTTGTTTGTTATACTCTGTTCTAAGTCTTGCAGCTTTCGCACTATTTGCTCCTTGTTCTTGGGCTGTCTTTTGATATTGTGCGCGAAGTTCTTTAACATTATTCCTTTGTTGTTTAGTAGCTCCATCAAGTTCACGAATTCTGTTTTTGTATGAAGTCATAGACTTCTCGGAATTTTTAAAGTTATTTCTTGATAACTTCAAATCAGAATTCAATGTCTTAAAACTACGTCTAACACCAGCAAGTGTGGCACCAATACCCATATCTTTCATGGATAAATCTATTTGAAGTCCTTTTATTCTTTCTGCCATTGTTCCACCTCCTTACTTATAAATTGCTAATAAAGTAATTAAAAGATACAAGCAGTCAACATGCTGTCACATTTGTAATGAATAGGCGCTTCAATAAACGCATTTAACATTTGTTGTTCCATAATTCAAAACCTCCTACCTATTACTGTCCAAAGGCTGATAGCATAGACGACTTACGTTCCGCTTTAGCTTTCGTATTTAAATCATCGAACACCAAATAAAACGGAATATTTAACACATCGTTGTACGTCTGTTCACCGTCTTTGACCATTTTTTTAATAGTTTTTTTCAAATTTTCCTTATGATCTTCCCAGCCATTTACTGATATTGATTGAACTTTTTCATTTGACTCAACTTCATCATCTAAATTTTGCCCACTACCTATGAATACAACTTGTTTGTATAGTTCATGGGTACCTTCATATGATGTTAGACCGTCAATAAGTTGTCTTTTAGAAAACTGGTTATCGAATATACGGACAACTAGGTCTATCATTACGTGTAACTCGTCATTGTCTGGATTTCCTTTTAACGAAGCTAGAAAAGAAACACATTCATATACCAAAGAAAAAGGAATGCTCGGACGTGTGACAAATGTTTCATGTCTCCCCGGCACTCCTTCACTATCAAAGTTAGTAGCTAATTCTATTTTGCTGTGTTTCATTCATATCACCTCTTATTACTTTAGAAGCTGTTTCAAACGCTTTTCGTTTTCTTCTGATTGTTCACCTTGTGAAACAAACTGTATTTGTGCTCTTATCTCTGGCATTGCTTCTGGTGCATGTAATCCGTCCATTAACTCTTGTACAGTGAATTGTTTTTTATAAATATCTTCTGCAACTAACTTAAACATTTCTCTAATGCTTTCAATTCCTGAATCTTCTTCTAGTTTTTCAATTTCTTCCACTTTCTCAAATACATTCATTAACTCACTGAAAGGTAAATGTTTAGGTGTGAAGTATACTTTTGTTTCAAATTCACCATTTTCTTTTTCACCTGTAATTAATTCGATAAAGTTTAATTTAGTTTGTTTAGCCATTTATAATTGCTCCTTTGTTTTTTGTATTTTTATTTGCAAATAAAAAGAGGGCATTAAGCCCTCAATAGTAGTTATTTCGCTGATACGTCAGCGCTATTTGTTTTTGTTTCTACATTTAATGCTTCTGGTTCTTCTACTTCTTTTTCAGTTATTGTAACTGTACATTTAGCTGTCTTATTACCGTCTGTCGTTGTAACTGTGATATCAGCGCTACCTTTAGCAACAGCAGTGATATTACCTTCACCGTCTACTGTAGCCACATCTTTATTAGAAGAAGAATATTCAACTGACTTGTCTGTAGCTGTTCCAGGTGCTACGGTTGCCGTAATTTTTTGTTGATCACCAACCGTTAAATCCAACGCTTCCTTATTTAACGTCACACCCGTTACTAGAATAGGTTTTGTTTTAAATGCTGGGACGTCTTTTTTCTTTGATTCTCCATTTTCATTTTCACGTGATACTTGATAAGTACCTTTTGGATAATCAGTATCTGCATCTAAGCTATCAATAGTTACGTTTGCTTTTCCTTCAACGTAATTCTCACTCTTTAAAAGTTCTTCATCTTTGTATAAATTTAATTTGTCTTCCATTTCAATTCCTCCATTTTTTATTTTTAAAGCCCCTATTCAGCAAAAATAACAGCTGATTTACTGTTAGCTGTTACCTCTACCTTTTGGGGAACCTTAGGGTGTTACTACTGCGTCTGGGTGTTCTTCGCCAAAGACTTTCTTCCAAATGCTGTGTAATGCTGTATCAGTACCTTTAGGGTCGAAACCTAAGTACATTGCTTTTGGTTCGTCATAACCTTCAACATCTTTCGCAATGAATGTTCCAGTTGTTGATTGACTAGAGAATTCGATTTCGTCAGATGTTGTAGAGCCTTCCACCTCTGCAAATGTGAACTTACCAGAGATTAAACCTACAACTTCACGACCTTCTGCCGACGTACGTTCTAATAAGACTGCTACATCGTTTGGTGTGTCATTGCCAACTGCTACGATTCCATCTTCGTCAACTTCTAAACCAAATAAAGCTGTACGATCTTCAAGGCTTAATGTATGGAAACCACTTTCTATTTCCACATCACCATTACTTACTGCAGTTTCCATTGTTCTGTTATCACCGTGTGCTTTAACAACTTCTTGTTCTTTAGAAATTGTTATTTCTTGTAAACCTTTGATACGTTCTGGTGTTTTAACACCTGCACCATCTTCATTCAATACTTTGTAGTTAAAGTTATCTAAACCTGTAAAACTTGTTGTTTGTTTTGGCATTATAATTCCTCCTGTAAATTTAATTCAGAACGATAAAAGGACCCCTCGTATCTACGAGCGGACCTGTATATTTTTAATTCTCTATCGTATTCTGGTTGTGCATTTGCTGTATTTTCCATTTGTAACTTTTCTTTCATCAACCTAGATATGTGATAACTAAGTTGGTTTCTAACGTGATAGGCTTGATAATCACTTGATTCTGGTACAAACAAATCAATCTGTACCAAATAACTTAAAGCTAAATTATCGTTATCGGCATATCCAACGGGTAAAGTATCGTCAATTTCACTCATGACAATGTAAGGTTTTGATGCGTCAGAGGGTTCTGGGTATTCGTAGAATTTAATTCTTTTTCCTACATGTTCTATAACTTGATTGTCGTTTATCAGCATATTATAAATGTTCATTAAGATATCCCTCATCTACATCACCCTTTCTCTAAATGTCTTTTAACCACTTTGAAATAGGTATCTCTACCACTTCTTAAAGCTCTATCAATTGAGCCTTTACCACGTGGATTAGGATTTTTTATCGTTCCAAACTCATTAAGGTGTACAATACGATAGCGTCCATCAGGACCCTTCCAATGTATTTTTATTGTACGTACACCGTTTAATGAATAGGGTCTGGATAATGTGATTTCATCAATACTGGCACCCGTATCTTTAAATGATTCGAAACTTTTCTTTATTTCTTTAACTATTACTTGGCCACCAGCAAGTAACGCTTCATCACTTATCTTCTTCATTTTTTGCCTACCATATTTCCGTTCTAACGCTCTTTCTAATTCTTTCATGCCTTTTAATTTAACTGTCATGAGCGACACCCACGACTTTTATAATTTCTTTATTACTTGAATTGAGTGCAAAATCAATGACTCTAAACGTTAAATCTTGATACAGGTCATGAATTAACTCGAACGTATCTGAATGTTTAATATGATAATCAGAATGAGGGTTTCTAAAGTTAATTGTTACCTTATTTGTACCTGTAATATTGCTTGTTTTTTCTAAGTCTTTAGTTGAGCTTTCGTAAACTTCGCAAAGTGTAGTGAAAACATCCTCTGCTTTGCTACTACCAGGTAAAGGCCCTTCATTTTCTACCATACGAAAAAAAGTAACGGGAACTCTAAGGTCTCCGTTACTTATCTCTGGTGGTTTATAACTTTTCTTCATAATCAACCTCCTCCATGTTTTCTAAAGCGAAAGAAGTTATTTGTGGTAAAAAGTTTTCGTGAAAATATTCTAATGCGTCATTATAAGCATATCTTGTACGCTCATACACAAGTTCTGTACCTCTAATGTTCTTGCCTATTACAAACTCTTGACATCTGAATTGAATGTCTTCAAACGATTGTTCGAGCAAAGACTTGATATGTTCATCTTCAAATGTATGGAATATTTTCAATCGGCGTTTCATTTCGTTTACTTGTGTCTGAGTGATCATCTAATCACCACTTTCAACTTAATCTGCCCCTATTCCGCAGAAATGCTAACAGATTTACTATTAGCTATTACTTCTACGTTTTGGGGTGTATTAGGGCGTTACCGGTTTTGCAGCGATATCTAAGTCATAAACTAACGAAGTTTTGTTATCGTCAGGCATACCGTGTGCGTATTGCTTAGCGATGAATACATCAGCGTCTTCTAAAGCTAACGTTTGGTCGTAAGACTTAATGTTAACCGCGCCAGTTTGAACTGCATAGTAACGACTACCTACTACGAATAGCGCTTGGTTTTCTTCTACAAATTCAGATGCAATAACATCTACATTAAATGGTAACGATGTAACCCATGAACCATTAACTGTTTGCATAGTGTTTTGAGCTTTAACATAGAATTGGTCTGCAGGGTTAACCACTAAAGTTACGCCAGCCGTTACATCTACTTTATGTCCGTTTTCTTTAGTAGATAATGTTGTTAATGCTTCAGCAAGCTCATTAGCAGTAGTTTGAGCGTCTGCAAATGTTAAAGTACCAGCCGATGTTTTATCTGCTGCACCTGTTACAGTTACTCCATCAGTATCATACGTTAAGTCTTTAGTTAAACCATATGGTTGGTTAGATGCTGCACCTTTACCTAAAACAACGCCTTCTTCTAATTTAAGCGCCATAGCTTCTGCTAATTGTAAGCGTACATAACGTTCAACCCATTCTGGACCAAAGTCGAGCATGTCTTTAGGTACAATTGCAAATGCTGTTAATTTATTTTGTGAGAAGTTTAATTCTTTAAAATTAGCTTGGATTTGTCCTTGGATTTTACCAAAGATTTCTCCCCAGATTGCAGCACCGCTTGGGTCTCCAACAATCATACGCGTTTTAATTCCAGCAATTTGGAAATTAATTTTAGATAATAAAGGACGTGCCTTTTGCATATCTTCGAAGACACGTAATACAGTAGATTCAGGTAAGATAACTTCTTCTTTATAAGTATCTAAGTTAGCTTCATCTTCTACCAAGTTTGTGAAGAAACGATTTTCTTCTGCTGTTAAGATATTGTCTCCACGATTCATACGCACTTGTTTATCTGTAGTAGTGTTGTGGACTTCTTCACGCGCTTCTTTTAAAACTTCATTGTGTAAGTTTTGAGAAAAGGCAGCCATGTATTCAGCATATTTATTCTCTACTACCTCTTGGTCTTCTTCATTACGTACTGCATTGAAATATTCATTCTTTAAATTCTCAACGTCTTTGTTGATTGCGTCTTTAAATTTCATCGTCATACTTTTTCCTCCTATAATAACCTTTTAGTTTTCGGTTTCTTGTTTTGATTTTTAAACGACTTAACTTCATTTGTTAAGTTCTCAATTTGATTCTGTAATTCAATAATTTCTGCGTTATTTTCTACTTGAGGGTCTTTAGGTGTTCCAACCTTCTCTTTTGTATCATCTGCAAAACCTTTGTCTACTGCATCTTTAGCTGTAAACCAAGTTTCTTCAGACATCATTTGAGAAATTTCATCACGATCTAATCCTGTTTTTTCTTGGTAAATGTCCACAATAGATTCATCAATAGTTTCTAAAGCGTTTAGCGTTTTTTTAATATCGGCTTTATTACCAATAGCTAAAGTTGCAGCTTCATGTACCATGATTGAAGCACCTTTTTCCATTACAATAGAATTAGCAGCCATAGCGATAATTGATGCAGCACTTGCAGCTAAAGCAGTAACTTCTACTGTGATGTTCGATGGATGATTCTTAAGGTAGTTGTAAATTTCAATGCCTTGGAATACATCACCACCAGGACTATTTAATCTAATAACAACGTCTTTGTTCACATCGTCTAATACATTCGCAATGTCTGCACTGTTGATAGTTTCATCTGCAAAAAATGACGCTTCTGCAACGGGTCCTCCTAAAGTGAGAATGACTTTATCGTCTTGTACTTCATTCTTAAACGAATATTTAGACGTTGCTTTGATTAGTTCCTTTTTCGTCTCCATTATCAGTCTCACCTCCTTCCGTTGAATCTTCTTTCTCATAGTTTTTAGTCAAAATAAAACGGTCTCCACCTTCAACAGGTTCAAGACCGAGCATTTCACGCACTTCATTTTGTTTAGCTGCGCTTGATGATATTAATTTGTCTACTTTTTCCGCATTCTTAATAGGGTCTACCTTGTTAATGCCTACTACTTTGACACATTGTCCTTTTAAATATTCTTGTTCTGTAAAAAACTTACTATTTAATTCATCTTCAATCTTAGTGACAAGTGGATTAATACAGAAATCAATGTAAGCTGTCATAGCGTTGCTAAGGTCTGCCACATCACCATGGATAAGGTTAGATGGTATTCCAATGATTTTAGTTACATCATCAATAAATAAACGTTTAACTTTTTGTAAGTTTTCTGCGCCATTATCAGTACCATTGGCGTTATCTTTGGATAATTCTTCGTAATCAAATCCGGGTACTTGTGGTACGATTGCGACACCATTGTTTTTAAATTGACTGTATATTTTATCTATATACTTCTGTAACCTTGTCATTTTCTTATCGTCTAGTTGACCACCGCCATTACCAACACTAACAATACCTCTAATCTGATTCTTTCGTAATTGTGTGTCCATCATACGACCAAACAACTCACCATAATCACCAAACAATCCATCCACAAACCTTTGAAGCTTGTCATTGTTGTAGTTCAGATAAACTACTTCATCCATCTTAAAATTACGTTTAAATACATAGTCTTTAACTACGACATCTTTAAACAAGTCATCATAGACTGCATATTCTTCTCTATAAAAATCATCGGCAATCAACAAGTCATCGCTATCAGTCTTTATAATCAATACTTCGTTGTCATACACAAGTTTATAAATAACCTTATGCCAAAAGTCTGAAGCACTAGAATCAGTATTAGGTCGTACATTTAATTTGTAATACAACTTATCTCTAACTAATTCTTGCCCATCTTTAACCCAAAATTCTGATTGGCTAAAGGTACGAGCAATAAAGTTAATAGAGGTTTCAAGTGCAATACGTTTTAAATACGACCTACTTGCAGGGTCATAAGCTAAATCTAAATCAAGCATGTCTCGTAATTCTAAATTCCTTTTAAATACTGAATCAAAAATCCCCAATAAATCACCTCCTAACTAGAAATTTAATTTATCTAATAAATCAAATGCTTGATCTAAATCGATTTCTTCGATTTCTTCAAGTTTATAAAGTGCATGTAGAAAAGCGTGAAATCCGTCTGTTTTTCTTCTATGTTCATCTTTTTTAATAAATTCTTTATTGCCATCTTTCTTAACTTGTACTGCTACATTATTTGTATACCAACGCATTAATGGATTATCACCAAATATAATGTGATGATTAGCAAATAATGTTTCAATTTGAGGTGCTAATTTACTATGGACACCTCTAGGATTACGTAAAACTTCTATATCAAATCCCGCTTCTTCAAATAAAGGTCTAAGTAATGAAACACGGAAATTATCTGCAACTATTTCTTGTATCGCATATTTTTTACGCATTTCTATAAACCAATTAACAATATGTGCAGGATTAATTGATGGTTCATCGACTATTGTTAAATGACCTTCTTTTTCCCATTGTTTGATAGGTGGCTTAAGGTTAGCTTGATCTAAATACTCTTTTCTTGCGAAAGAATGTGATAACCAAACCACGTCATCTCCGTTTTTAAATAGTAATCCAACTGCTGCAAAGTCTTTAATACTTGCATAGTCAACACCACCAATAGCTGTTTTATTCTTCAATGGTGGTATGTCTCGACTTGTTGCCAGTACATCATCTCTATCAGCCACAATCTTACTTAAGTCTTCTTCAGGTAAGTTCATACGCTTAGTCATGAAGTTTTCATAACCACTAGGACTATGTTGCAAGTCATTGTATTGATTTAACACTTTCCTGTATAGACGTTTTCCATAATCACTCGTAGGCTCTTCAAACATGGGATTTGCTTTTGACCAAGTTGTAGGGTCGTCTTTTTCTTCTTTATCATCTAATCTACAAATGAATGGGAACAACCTATCATCAGTTGAACGTCCTTCTAAAATATCTAAAGAACGATCTTTCATCTTATCTAAGAAACCTTCACGAACAAAACCATCTGTGCCTATAAAAAATTCCCTAGGATGCTTTACTTTACCAAGCCCACTAGAGAATACATCTACTATGTCGTTGTTTTCATATCTATGAACCTCATCGTAAATAACAAAACCTTCACGTCCACCATCTTTACTACCAGCATTACTTGTTGCATACTCAAATTTACTTTGTGTTTTTGTAGAGGTAATTCTTAACTTAGTTAAATCAAAAATACCTGCACCTTCTGAATCATTTATCGACCCTGTATAAAGACCATGCTTAGTAATTTGTCTGTGCATTTCTTCAAAAGATGTTTTAGCTTGTTTTTCTGTGTTAGCTACAACTGTGCCATCGTAATTATCTACGCCATGTAGCTCACTTATTAAGTAGGTAGATAATCCACTAATCAAACCATTTTTACCAGCACCACGTGCTACTAACCAAAAGAACTGTTCAAAGTAAAGTTCATCTTCTTCATCAAAAAGAAATACAAATGCGATTAAGAATTTTTGGAATGGTTGCAATTCAAAATATAGTCGTTCAATGAATTTAATACACAATTCAATTTGTTCATCATCAAAATGCAAATCATCTCTATGCAAAACATTTAATTCAAGATGTTCTATAAGTAATCTTCGTTCTTTATTTAGATTAATTTCACCATGCTTATATTTGTCGATATACCACTGAACATGTTTGTTTATCTTCATTTATCTACCTCCCTTAAACATGTCTTTTAAGCTATTATCACTTTTCTTCTCTTCAACAATATCTTCAGGTAACAACCGCGTGAGTTGTTGTATGATTTTCTGATAAGCACCATCACGAGAGTTGAAAAGTTTAGCTATTGGTCGTTCACGTTCGTATGGAGGGGCATTTTCTGATTGAGTGAATAACTCGTAATCACCTTTTTCTTGGATATCTAACCAAGCGTCATCAAGTAACACACGCATTCTTGCTGCTTGAACAATTAATCCTTGCGCTACTCTCTTTTTATCATCAGGTATAGACTGAAAAACCTTATCTAATCGCTTTTTTTCCTTATCTACTCGTGCTTCATGTTCCTTAAGTTGCTGTTCATCTCTTTCCACAGTTATCACCTCTTTTCTATATATGCTTTAGGGAGGGGTTATACGCGATAATTGTTAACAAATGTCGAGAAAAGACTCCCCACCTCGTTCCCCGAGGTTAAAATAAAATTAAAAATATTTTGGCGGGGGGATTAAATATTTTTTTATATAAATTTATTTTTTTATTTTTTAAAAATTACCACCATTCATCATTCCAATTATCTTTTTTCTTTTTATAAATGTTTCTATCGTGATGATTTTCATGACAAGCAAAGCAAACTGTAACTAAATTATCTATATCTAATGCTAAGTCTGGTCTATCCTTTAACTCTTGCTTATGATGAACAATCAATCTCGTGTCTTTAGACGTAACTACTTTGCCACTATATTTACACCACTGACATTCATCATTATCAATCTGACGTCTTATCGCCTTTATGTCTTTCCATTCTCTCTTCTTATAAAATCTCTTACGATCATTCACATCTTTATAGTTAATATCATCTATCATATGTAATCACCTTATCTTTATTAATGAATGACATATGCTAACTCATATCAACACTACGAGCATGACTAAAAGTTATATAGTTGGAGTTCATGTGTAGTGTTCATATCAATAAGCACAAAGAAGACACACAGGTAATCACCCCTGCGTGCCTCAATATAATATAGTATTGTTATTTATAATAAGTCACTGGAACTTATCGTATATCGATATTATATACCATACCTATGTATAGTACATAATAGTGTCACAACTGTCCTAATGTGTCACAACTGTCCTGATGTGTCCTAACTGTCCTTCTGCATGTAGTATAGCTTATCAATGATTTCCTTACGTCTATCTCCATAAGTGTTCTTGTTCATCTCTACTTCAGGTAGTATCTCATGACGCTTATATCCTTTCATTACTTCTAAGAATATAAAGTCATCCTCATCTAGTTTATCTTGACAGTCATTGATGAACGCTATCTTATCCATCTTACTCTTTACGTGTCTGTGAGCTTTCTCTCTAGCAAGTACAACCGATTCTACCTTACTACTATTAACGCCTTGTGGTTTAGGTAATGTAGCCTCTATGCCGTACTGTGCAATACTATTACTATCCACATCTGGAAGTATCATTGCTAATGTATTGCAGTTACTTCTAAAGTTATCAATCATATATCGAATATCTTCCTTTGTGTACATCTAATACCCTCCAAATTGTTTATGCCACTTGTATCCTTTGTGAGTCTGTCTTATACCATTAACACAAGCGCTAATATGTCCATTATTAAAACCCTTAGTTCTGGCTTCAGTCATTGATTTGAATTCTATTTTTTCTCCTGTTTTTACATTTATACCGATTACAGGAACGGAAAGCTTTTCAGAAACTTTTTTATAACCATCGTAATTTTTCCCGCTTTTAGTTTTTAATATTCTTTTTATACAAGTCCCGTGATTCATATTTTCTTTGTAAGTACACCATTCTAAATTTAAGAAATAATTATTAGATTTATTTTCATCTATATGATTAACTATTTCTTTATTTTTAACAGGTTTTAAGAAAGCTAATGCAACCAATCTATGGATTCTATAAGTTTTAACTTTTCCTTCTTTAGATAACACTATTTTTTTGTATCCACTTTTCTCTGTAGAAGGCTTCAAAGTTCTGTTATAAGTACAACTCCAAACTCTACCTTTGTTAGATATCTTGTACAAACCTTCGTAACCTATGATATCCTTCCATTCTTCCATTCTCTCCACCTACTTTATTCGTTTATCCCATTTATCTTTAATCTCTCTAATATCTTCATCAGTATATTCATTTTCCTTCAACCTCAATACAACATCGCCATGCTCATTGAATATAATATCTAGCAAATATGCTACCTCATATTCCAGTGCATCTATCTTAGTATCTTTAACTGCATTGTATATAAGCGAAATGACTGCGATTACCCCTAGAAGAATAGTTGTTATAATCCAGAACATCATTCACTCACCTCATAATCTATCGGATACTGATCCACCGCATCGTTTGCTTGTCTGCGTGTAATAATTTCATTCGTAACATATTTGCTTAGTTCGTATAGAGTAATGATTAGTAGTGTTTTAAGTATTCTCATTGGTCACTGTCCTTTCTTGTAATCTTTACCGAATAGGCTTTCCATTGTTTCTTCCGAAGGTCTATCAAAACTAACTATTCTGGAATCATTGAAGTTAGACTTCACATAATTCAATAAACCCTTAGGTCTCTTTGATATCTCCTCTGCCTCTGCCTTACTATCAGCACTCACAATCTCGTAACACTCATTCTCACGTGGCTTAATCACTTCTGTGAAAGTGTGGTTAGTAGAGTCGGTTATGTGTCGGATTAAAAATTCCATTACACATATCCCTTACCAATATCAACTGCACCATCTTGTCGTAAGTGATTGTGAGTCATTTTCATTTTATATGCTGTGATTAGTTGGTCGATGGCGTAGTAATTATTAGCAATTGCAAATGGTAAGAATAAATTGTTAGCGTACCAACCATCATATATTTCATCTATATCTGACATGAATTCATCAACCACATCTCTGTCATTAAAGTTTATTTCTACTCTGTCTAGGTATTCATAGAAAATACCATCATCAGCATATTCAAGGATTTCTTCCATATCTTCTGCTTGTTGATTCGCAATACTCAATCCAAACGCTAATAAGTCTGCCAATTCATCTAATTGTACATCTAACGGTTTACCCGGATTCTCCTTCCAGTTTTTAAACGTTTCTAATGTGTTAAACCATTCAAAGAACTCAACCACATACGCTACCTTGCTATCCTGTAAATTAAGTGCCTGTATTCTACTGTCAAAGTCCTTTTGTATTTGTAGTAATTCTTTTAATTGATCTACTGTAATTGTGTTAGTCATTTTGTTTGTCCTCTCCTTATTTATCCTGATTAATAATTCCCACGATGATACTTCCTACACCAGCTAAAATTACTGGCACAACCTTAGTTGCTATATCTTTGCCACCATTCTTCATCGTTGCTTTAGTTGCGTCTGTAAAACTCTTTTTATAATCCATGTTTATTTGTCCTCCAAATCACTTAGTAAGTTGCTAAATTCATTTGTGTTGTCTTTCATATCCATATATTTACCTATGTCTTTTAACTGATCTACTCTTCCGGGTAAAGTTTCTATATTGCTTGGCGTTTCTTCTGTATGAATTAATCGAGTGTAATCAATCATCACATCAAGTTTCATTTCATTCCACACATCTTTATATTCTCTATCTTTCATCGTCTGCACGCTCCAGTTCTTCTATTACGTCTAATAAGTTATCAACTAAAGAATGTACACTATACATGTCGGTATTGAATGGCTCGTCAGTAGCATGTGTTAGCGCTATTTCTTTAACTGCCATTATGTTATGTTTATATTCAATTATTGCATCAAACGCCTTAGCTTTAGCATATAAATCATCTAATCCGATTTTTATATCTCTTTCTGTTTCTTCTGAACAATTAGACTCTAGCACTATTTTCCAAAGGTCTATTCCAAATGTCATATCTACTCACCCACCTTAATCCCAATACCATCCAACTTCGCTCTAAAATACTTATACTTGCTGCTCGATGGTTTGTTGCCTATGTGTTGGGAGAATTCGGAAAGTAGGTTGCGATTTTCTTTGTGTAGTTTTTGATTATCATAGTCATGTTCTAAAAATTCATCTAACCTACTTTGTAACTTCTCTTTCTCACATTCCATTTCTTTACATATGCGTATCATATCTTTATATCTATTTTTGTAATATTCACGTTCTAGCAACATGTCTTCGTTTCCATCTTCCAACCTACTAACCTTTGCTTTATACCAAGATAGATCGTCGATAAGACTGTTTCGTTCTGCTATCATCTTGTTGTATTGTTCTGATAGCTTTTCATAATCTTTAACTGTGCGTATCATTACCATCACTCCTTATTGATTAGGTAAT
This sequence comes from Staphylococcus equorum, assembly GCF_001747895.1. Classification (GTDB taxonomy): domain Bacteria; phylum Bacillota; class Bacilli; order Staphylococcales; family Staphylococcaceae; genus Staphylococcus; species Staphylococcus equorum_A. Next base: position 663,877 of record NZ_LNNB01000009.1, read on the forward strand.
CCATAACTCATACATTCGTTGTACAATTCTTCTTCTGCAATCGCTTTTTTAAGTTCATTTATGACATTACTAATTTCGTTGTAACTCATATTTCTAATTTCTTTTTTTGTGTAATCGTCTGCACCGTACTGTTCCTGTAGTGCTTGGACGTACTTTACTTGTTTGTCTGTAGCCATAGCCATCACTCCTTTATATTCCAAATTGAATTAATGTCCAACGTGCTAATGTGACAATAACTAATACAATCAATACTAAAGTGAATAAGGCTACTATATAAGCATGGCTACCAAATTGCATAACTAGCAAGTGTATTAATGGTACTATTAGTATCAATGCTAAAATTACTACTGTAAACAACAATAAGATTGCACCTATCACCCTCACCACTCCTTTACATAGTTGTCCACATTATCAATAGCATGATTGCCAGTATTATTACGACTGCTAGCCAAACTGTGAATTGTTTCATTATTCGACCAGTCCATTCTCATGTGTCCAGATAAGTTTATATTCACCATCTATATATGCGTGTATTTCTTCGGTACCTATATATATTAAATCTTTAACTTTAAAAAAAACTTTGTATAATGTCCGTCATCTTTTGTGACTTTTATTAAATGTTTGAAAAATGTATCTTCCGTGATTTCTTCCTCGACTTCAACTGTGAAACGTGCATCTTTCGAGCAATCTTCGACAGATACATCTCCATTCTTCCCGAAGTAAACTGTTGTTACAAATCCATCAGATTGAAAACGTACACCAGTTGCGTCATCGTTATCCCATGCCCACTCAATCAACTGTGGTAAATTCATTTCTACTTTACGTTTAATCTTCATTCCTAATCCCCTCCATTATCTTCCTATTCCGTTTTATATCCTCACGTGGTACTGCTACGATTACATTTCTATCATTCGAGGATATTACGAATCCCTTAACACCTTTATCACGTAGTAACTTTGCAACTTCATGTGTCTGTAGCTCACATGTATTTAATTTATATTTAACTTTTACAGTGTCGGATAGGATCATAGCGCTAACTCTTTCTCTATCTCTGCAATACTTACTTTTTCTGCTATTAAACGTGTACCTTTATCTTTATTCTTCAATGTTGGTGAACTCATGAACATGATTGTTTGCTCAGATACACCTAACTTTTCTGCACATTCCTTACGTGTACCATGACAAATAATGTCATCACCTTTATAAATAACGTATTCATATCTTTGTTTTCCGCCAGCCACTTACTTCACATCCCATTTATCAAATGCACGTTCGATGTACCATTTAGCTTTTGCCACATCTTCTTTACCATTCTTGTGTGGACTGCGTGCTAGATACTTAATCGCATTGCCAATGTGATAAGCCACATTAGAATTGTAGTGTTGTGTGACCTGCTCAATGAAATCTATTACTTCTATCTCACCGTAGTTATAATGTGATGGGTGATTAACTGTGTTATGTGAAAGCACGCCCTCTCCTGGTTGTATAGTTGCTTGTATTGCTTTAGTTACCACACCTTTACGTTTACGTTGTTGTACGTCGTTGGATAACAATTTTACTGCTTTCTCCGTATTCTCTTTATCAAATGCAATATGTTCCGTCTTATCTTCAATACTCTTAGTCCATAACTCGAACTCGTTATCGTCTGTGATATCGTATAAGTTACCTAATGAATTGATAGTCGCTGTATTCTCTCCATCATCATTGAACACAATTTCTTCCACACGTCCTACTACTGTCATACCTTTAGTATCTTCACCCTTACCAATGTCATACACGATTACATATTGATCTAAGTCTAATTCTCTAATCTTCATCTACTTCACCACTTTCAAATTTATAACGTTGCTTTCTTAACTCGTTACGTTTGCATTCAAGTGCTTTAATGTGTTGTTCAACATTTGATTTTTGAATTTTCCAGTAAGTTAAACGGTTTATCACTCTATTTTCTTCTATCATCAATTCTTTAGTGTCCATCTACTTCACCACTTTCGGAAATACATCGTTCTCTGATAAATGTTCGAACCACTTACTACTACGCTTAGCATCATCTATCATCTGAAGTCGTTCCTGTTCCTTACGTTGCTTATGTTCTTCCAACTCAACCTTACGTTCAGCACGCTCTCTGTCCTCTGCATTGAGTCTGTCCACACCTTGACGTTGGTCATACTTTCTAATGTAGTTTTTTAAGTGTCGTCTACCTTTTTTAGCATGGTGTTTAATTCTCGTGTAATGGATACCAAGTTGTTTTGCTTCCTTGTAATCTTCCACATCTACAAATACTTCTTCGTTATCATCTATCATTACGAAACATAAGTTACCTTTATCATCTTTAGCTCTACTTAAATTGATGTTCATTAGTCTTTTACCTCCGGGTCACTAAATTCTATAAATGTTCCATCTAAATAATCATTCACGTATTTATCCATGTCTTTACCAATGCGATCTAACACATCGTTTACTTCTTCATTTGGTCTTTGTATAAATGGCACAGTCTTTTCAAACGATGCAGTATACTTAATCTTTATTGTTTCTTCATTCATCGGAATCACCTTCTATATCTATATGCATGATTATCTTTGGTTCTTCTGCATACTTCTTAAAACTTGTGATTTCTACAATTTGGTTATCGTCATTCCATAAGTGACCATTAGCAGCATCTAATACTGTTTTGATTAAGTTATCTATATCTGGTTTCGTACGTTTGTATTGTCCAACCATCGCTACATGTTTCTTCTTACTCCATGACTTCAATAATGGAAAGTGAAACTCTATTGTTAGTTTGATTGGTTTATCTATCATTAACATTGGCATTTGCCACTGTAAGTCCTTTTTATGGTCTGTATACTTCTTAGGCATGTAAGTCTGTACAAACTTCCCAGCATTTCTAAATCGTGGTCTAGGTGATGACATAGGTGCATCAACTTTTAACTCGATTGTTTCCATGTCCTCACTCCTGTATAAAATCAAAAATGCTTGTTTGATCTACTCTAGTTAAATTGAAATGTTTCTTTATTTTTTCTAATCTGTTATCTGTAACGATGAATTCATCTAATCCATATCGTTTATATAATCCAAATAACCTATTCGTATTATTATTTAGTGGTATAACAGAAGCAACCACTTTACCTGTACTATCTTTCAAATCATATTCAGTGCTTAATCCCAATTACCTCACCTCTTGAATAGCAGGTCGTATTTGACGTTCAGCAAGCTTGAAGTAGTATAAGCTCTCTAACTTATGTTCGTCTCCATTTGCCCACTCAATCATTTTCTGAATGTACATATCTGAACATCCAAGGTTTTGTTTTATTTCATCAATTGTTACCATGCGTCTCTCTCCCTGTAATCATCACCAAGAACTCTCACTTGTCTTGAATTATGTTTCATTCTTGAATTAATACGTTGCCAATTCATATTTTGATTTAATTCTTTATCGCTGAAGTTAGTAGTGAATATATTATTTTTACCTACTCTGTTATCTACAATGCTGAATAGTTTATTTAATGTATGTTCAGTGTTTTCTACACCTATATCGTCTAATACAAGTAAATCTATGCTACTTAGTAACTTAACAAGTCCATCTGTCGTTTCTACTGAATTTTTGTTGTAAGTAGCTTTGATTCGGTCCATTAACATTGGTATGTGCATAAATGCTACAGAATAACCTTGGGCTTTAATTGCTTTTGCTATGGCATAAGCTAAATGGGATTTTCCAGTACCATATGAGCCTTGTAATATTAAACTCTTAGATTCATCTATAGAAAATGTTTTAACGTACTCTATAGCTGTCTGTTTAGCGTCTTCTTGTGTTTGATTTTGTGGCTGATAATTATTTACTGTTACATCTTTAAGCGAGCGATTTACATTAGATTGACTAAATATACGATTAACTGCTTTTTGTTTACGTTTTCTTTCTGCTTCTTTCCCCGCTGCAATCATGCTACACTCACAACCATCACGATATTCGTAACCATTTTTGAATTTGTGTAAATCATATTTGTTATCACACTTTTTACAGTACAGTCCTTTTTCTATTTCAGTAGCTTCGTATTCCTTTAATGTTTCAGTTATTCTAGGATTTAGCATCCGTTTCATTTAATCCCTCCTAATCCCAATAGCTAGGATCATGTTTCATTCTTTCTAATTGATTCTGTCCTGTAGGTTTTACTTCTTCTGTAAAGTCGTTCATATAACTTTCTTGCCCTAAGAATGTTTTAGGATATTTCTGATACTGTTTGTTAGTAATGGTTTTGAGATAATCTCTAGTACCATTCATAATTTCTTCGTAACTATGCTTTTTAAGCGCTGATTTAAATAAGCTAAATGCTTTTTTCTTGTCTAGCTTTTTATCATACAGTTTCCACCATTCTTCAAAACGTTCACGCGTAACGTCAGTTGCGCTAGTATTAATTGTCTGACTGTTATTTGTATTACTGTTAATTATAGAACTGTTAATTGTAGTACCTACGTTTTGTACCGGTAGATTTCTTCCCGGTAAGTTTTGTACCGGTACGAAATGACCTGATACGGGATTGTGTTCTATGGTATAAATATTTTTACTGAAGCCATTACTTGTTCTTTCTCTTTTAATTGATAAGTAGCCATTATCTTCAAGCTGTTTTCTATACTTCTGAAACCTTTTATCACTTATATTAAGCTCGTGACATATTAAACTTACTCCTGGAAAAGCTGTTTCATTTGCTCCTGCATAAGCAGACAAGTAACTATACAAGGCTTTAGCTTCTATACTTATATCTGTATCTTTCATAACTCTTTTGAAAACTAATCCATAACCCGAGACGGAACTTTTAATACTATCTGCCATCTTTTTCACCTTCTCCGTATAACAGCCATTCAAGTGTTACGTTGAATATTCGTTGCATTTTTCTTAATCTATCCATACTAGGTAAATGAATACCTCTTTCCCATTTGCTTACAATACTTTTATTTGCTTTGAATATATTTGCGAATTCTTCTTGTGACCAATCATCACTAGCTCTAAGTGATGCGATTCTATATCCGATAGCTATTCTATCTATTGGTTTAATCATTCTAGGCATCATCATTGTTTCTCACCTCGTAACATACTGTTTAACTTGTCATCTACTGATATCCAACTATTGTGTAAGTGATATAAATCATCGAATGATTTAACACCTATTGCGTGCTGTTGACTATGGTGTTTTCTGCATAGTGCAAGAACATGTTTCCCGTGATGATCCATTGTTTTACGGTTCATTCCACGTCCGACTGTTTCATAATGTGCGAGATCTGCTTTCTGGTCCCCACAAATTACACAATTGCGATTAACAGTTGCCCAATACAACATCGCTTTATCACCTTGTAATAGTTTGCTTGTTTCAATTCTCATTGGTATTTGATTGTGGAATATGAAAGTTATGATTAGTTCGATTAATTCACCAGCTATCTTCCTTGTGCAGTCACGTAAACTAATACGTTCATATCCATTCATAATTTCTAATTCACATTGAAATCTTTGTCTCAATGCTTCAACTGGCTCTCCCCAGTGCAATTCAATATCTCTACACATCGCAAATATCTTTTTACGTTGGTCAATAGAAATCAATTTATTATCCGGTATAGTTACATCAGCATTTAAGCTATAACCGTTATCTATAAGTTCTATGTGACTGGTTTCTAATTCAACACCAGTGGCAACGACGGAATAAGTACCGTCGTTATCCAATTGGTATCTAGTAATTTGTTGCATTTATATCAACTTCTCAACATTATATTTAGTATTGTCACTAGCTATCACTATATTGTGTCCTCTTAGTAAACGACCGCTTGTATATCCAGTCGCTCTTTTTAACCACTTATCTGCTCTAGCCATACTTATAAATTCAAGTTGTAAATCAGTATCTATATGCGTTAATTTCACTGACTTTTGTGTATCTATAAGGTTATTTTCGAAAGCATGTCTATTGTTTTCTAAATGATTACACCACTCAAGATTTTCCACATTATTATTCTTAGGGTTTCCATCAATATGATTAATACATTCTTTATTTTTCATAACTGGTATAAATGCAAAGGCTACTAACCTATGAACAAGATAGTCTTTAGGCTTACCTGCTTTCCATAACGCTACTCTTACATCTCTACCATTGGGTGTCTTGTTTTTTAAGTAACGTTGTTGCCAATGCCTTGTGCCATGTTTTTCTGTATAAGTTATTTTATTTTTATGTGTCCTAACCCTTCCAAAGTTACTTATTTCGTAGATGCCTTCGTAATCCACTACATCTTTCCAAATTTCTGTCATATAATCACCTCATTAAAACGGTAATTCTGAGTCATTTATATCAATAGGACCGTTAGCATTTGCGAATGGATTACTTTGGTCACTTAGCGACTCTTTTTGTTGTCCTTGTCCATTTGCTTGTTGTTCTTCACGTTTCATTTCATCAGTTTTAGGTACTGGTTTATTAACTACTTCATCGCCTTTATTCCAAAGTTTTACGAATGAAAGTCTTACAAAGTATTTGCCTTGATCTTCATTTAATTTATGTTTTAAAACGATAGTTCCTGCCTTATTAATTAATTCATCTGTGTTAAAAGATAAGTCTGGTAAGTTTAATTTGATACCTAGTCTACTTAGGAACTCTACATATTGTTTTTCTTGGAAGTCTTGTTGGAATGGTGGTACGAACTGATTATGTTTATATTGCTTACCTTCGCTGTTTTCAAATACAACTGTGAAATATCTGTTTTGACTATCATTAAATTCAACGTCTTTAACTTTGACTGTGAATTCTCCAGCGCCTAAGAAGTCGCCACCCTTTAAAAATGCATCTTGATTAGTTTCTTTAATGTGTTTAGCTTGTCCTGTAATATTCATAATTTATATACCGTCCTTTTAATTTTTAATTTAGTTTCCGTTTCTAATTGCTTGTACAACGTCATTGATACTCGGATTAATAAATCGTTTGTCACTTATTGTCACGTTTTGTGAATGCCTAATTTTTGTTTCATATAAGCTTGATGGTTCTGCATTCAGTACATAATCAAATTGCTTTTGACCATCTTGTTCCGTTTCTTCTATGGTCATTCTTGCTAATACATCTGATTGGCTTACTACAGCCTTTTTAATCTGCTCTTGTGCTTCAATTGTGATAGTAGGATTAATAGTTCCACCTTCATCATCCTTGTCCTTGTTGATGCCCTCATGACCACTTATAGCTAGATGAAATTGGTAATGTTCTTGTAGCTTAGAAATATATCTATACATGCTTACTATTCGAGTAGCTGTTTCGCCCCAATCGTTGAATGTGGCTTTACGTGTCTTACCAGCCATTACATCGTCCATTGTTATATCTCTAAGTTTTTGTATTGTTTCAATAACTACTACATCAATTTGCTTACCGTTATTTCTAAGCTGTTCTAATATCTGTGGAATCATTCTTATTACATAAGAGAAATGTTTATAATTCTTAACCGCCACTACTGCACCATCTTCTGAAACTGTCGTGCCATCTTCGTTGATATCAAGTACAAGTGCATTGTTATTTTTAGTTAGAAAGGTAGTTTTACCAGTTCCAAACTTTCCGTATATCGCAAACTTATAAAACTTATTCGCATTCTGTTGACTAATATCCTTAACACCTAATTGAGTTAAAAGATCTACTTGTTCATTGTTTTGTTCAGTCATTTATCTCACCCTCAAACTTTGTGTTTGTTTAATTTCCACACCATCAACATCGTTGTTTTCTTTAATGTGTTTCAATAATGATTTTTTATCTAACTTAGGCGCTTGTGATAACCAAAAGTCACTAGGTATGCGTTTTTCTTCAATTACATTTAAAGAAGGTGGATTGTTTTGAATGTTGTAACTGTTCAATGCTGTTTTGAATTTAGTCTTACCTGTTGATTCCATAGACGCTTTCAATGATTCTTTCAAGCGATCAATACCATTCTTGTTAGTTGTCTTACGTTGTTGTAGCCTTTTGATTTCATCATCTATGGCTTTGTTGTCACTCTCTAGTGATTTGATAACTGATACATAACCATCTGCCTTATCTTCTAAAGCGTCGTTGATGCTATCTAGTGTGTCGTTTAGTAGTTGTTCATCACCTTGTTCTGCTATTAAGTCGTAAACTTGTTTATAATTGTCAGTTAGATTAAATAATGTACTCATTTATATTCCTCCTACCATGTCATCACAGCGCTCATTACTCTATCTGCTTCATCGGTGTTCTCATCTATCCATTTGAATACGGATTGTTCTAAGATTTCTCTTGCAGTGTTTACGCCTAGTTCTTCATCAGCTACTAAAATTTCATCTATAAATACGTTGTCTAACGTTTCAACAGATATATTTACTTCTAATTGCGTCATTTTTCTAACACGTAGGATAAATTGGAATCCTTGAACATTGATTACCTTCTTACTTTCATCATTGATTCTGTAATACATTTGACTACCTCCTATGTTTTAGGGCATAATCTATATAGATTCTTTTTTTATATAGATAAGCCTTGACTGTTAAGCGCTCCAACGCTTAGCGGTCTTTTTTTCTGTCTTTATATAGTTAATCCAACTGTCCCAAGCCATGTAGCTAAAGCAAACGGCTACCCAGTAAATTAGAAACAAGTGGATAAAGTCTTTAGTGAATATCAAAGCTATGAAGAATACGACTATAGCTGTTGATAATGCTAGTAAACCTCTCATGTTACCCCTCCTACATCCATTTTTTATTTCTAAGTTTTAAATACTCTCTCAACTTTTCAATGTCGATTCTTGTCATATTTGCAGATAAATCAAGATACAAATCTTTAACACCTAAATCATCTTCATCATAATCGCGTAACCATCTGTAAACAGTTGATACTCCAACATCAAATATTTTCGCTATAGTTGGTGGTTTTCCATACAGTGGGTAAAACACAACTTGATTAACATCTTCTACAACGTTTTGTTTAGTTGGTAAATGTGTCATCTTAACCACTCCTTTCTGGTATAATTTATTTATCTGTGTGCAAAGGGGGTGAGAATATGTCTGAGTTTGTGAATTATAATGCCGAACGTTTTGCCGAAGCTTATATCCAAACACTTCCTCATGTTTCAAAACCTGAAGAATTTGATAGTGAAGAAGATTTTGTCGATTATATGGATAAACGTCGCGAGCTTTATTTTAATCACTATCTTGATGCTATAGACTTTGCTAATGGCCGAGCTGAAAGTACTGAAGATGTTGATGATAAATAATTTTTTCTAGTGTTACTTTCAATTTCCCAAACCTTCCATGTCACAACTGCCATTGTGATGAGGAGGGTTGTTTTGTACAGTTTGTTCATTCCGTTTCCTCCTATTGTTCGATTGTTGGTAATACATCATTTTCTTTTAATAAGTTGTATATGAACAAACGTCCTTTTTGTGTCCACTTAGTATTCATTCTCACTGATGTACTTCCATCTTTATGTTCAATTTCCGTAGTAGATGAATGTGTATAACCTTTATCGTGTAAGTTTGAGTAAAGTAACCACTGTCCAGATTGTTTGTACTGTACTTTTAAATCGTGAAGTAGTTTGTTCAGTCCTTGTGCAGACATGCCATAATCTTTTGCTATCTGTCCTACCGTTACTAAACTTTTATTTTGTAAAATTGAATCAAGGTATGATGCTTTAGGTTCGTATTCGGCGATTTTCTGTTTGCTCATGTTATTTTCAAGTTGTAACTTTTCGTTTTCTTCAACTTTTACTAGTAATTCAGTTAAAGCTTCTTTATACGATCCTGGCAATTTATTCTGTATTTGTTGTTCCATTTCATTGAATTTATTAATGTAAGCCATTTTGAAATTATTATGACCTTGAATGTTGAACATGTATAAAGTAAAACCGTCTTTAGTTAATAGGTATTCTTTATAACTTCTTTTTTGCCCTTCAACTTTGTAACTGCTTGGTATAATTAGAGAACTAACATTTGAGGTTTCTGACATCATTGCTTCTAAACCTTTCACCACATTGTCATGTCTCTTTCCTAACTCATCTGCTACAGTTCTACTGGAAACTACTGGTCCAAGTGCTGTGTTATTTTCAATTTGAATTGTTTGTAATCCTTGCATTTTTTTCCTCCTATTTTTTAATTTCAAATAATTCTTCTGATTTATAACCAGGAAACAATTTTTTGTTTATTAACATTGCTTGTTCAAAAGTAAATGAATATTTCCCTTTTGTTCTATCTCTTACGGTTGTGTAAGGAATGTTCAAAACCCTAGCTATATCTTTTTCTGTGATGTTATGATCCTTCATCGCTGTAAGTAGTTTTGGATACAAAATGATCACCTCCAAAGATACGATGTTTTGCATCTGTATACGATGTGTCGTATCTACAAGTAATACTATATACGATTAATCGTACACATGCAACCATTTCATTTAAAAAAGTACGATTTTTCGTAATAAAACTCTTTACTTCCTATTTAAATGCGTGTATACTTAATTTATAAAATACGAAATGTCGTACAAACAACGGAGGACTTTACAATGAATAATAGAAGCGAATTTGTAGAAGAAAATATCAAAGAAATGGGCTACAACACACGATCATTTGCGAAAGAAATCGGCGTTAGCTACACAACTTTACGTTCTATGTTGGAAAGAAACTTCGAGGGAGCAAAAATAGAAAATGTTATTGCTGTAGCAAAAGGAATTGGCGTAACAGTTGATTATTTATTTAATTTAGGTACTGAATTTGAAGAAGTTGAAGCTGCGCATTCAGAAGATGACCTAACTGAAGAAGAAATTAAAGAAATTAGAGAATTTATGCAAAAATATAAAAAGTAATTGTTTTAGGGGTTGAGTGCATTGCAAATGAGAGAAGAATTATTGAGCAACTATGAGAATTTAAGTGTAGTTGAAACTCAGTTTCCTGTAGATAAAGTTAAGGGGTATTATAAAAGAAACAAATACTTACCTAATGGGTTAGTTATTTTAAACAATGATTATGACCATTATATTCAGAACGGCGTATTAGCAGAAGAATTAGGGCATCATGAAACATCTTATGGAAATATCACAGGAGTATATTCAAGAAAAGATAATATCAATGCTGCTCGACAAGAATTGAAAGCTAGAAGATATGGATTTAAATTGGCTGTCCCTTTAGAAAAATTAATAAAGTGCTATAAACAAGGGGTATGGGGAGATTTATATGAGATGTGTTTGTTAATTCAAATTGATAGATCATATTTCTTTGAAGCTATAGAAGATTATAAAAAGCAATTTGGAAACTATGTAAAATATGATGGTTACTTCATACAATTTGAACCATTAAAAATAATGAAGAAAGATTAATCCAACTTACATTGAGTGTCTGGGTACACTCATATCTAAATGTAGGTTGTTAAATATAAATTAAATTTATTATAAGGGAGAATGTTGAATGAATAATGAAAGATGGTATCAAAGAAATTGGTTTATTATTTTAACATTAATTATTTTCTTTCCAGTTGGATTATTTTTAATGTGGTATTTCAAAAAATGGAATAATTCAGCGAGATGGATTGTTACTGGCATTTTTGCTTTATTATTAATAATAAGTTTTTTCACAGAAGATGAATCTCAATCAGAAAATCAAGAAAAGAGTACTACTAAAAATAGTGAGAAAACTGAAGAAAAAGCAAAACCTAAAGAAGAAAAGAAGAAAGAATTAACTGATAAACAAAAATTAGAAAAAAGTGTAAAAAAAGAAGTTGGTAAAAAGAATTTTTCTGACATCGTCTATAACGAATATGATAATGCGGCTGTCATTACTTTGAAAGATTACGATGGTTTTAGTGAAAAGTCAGCGTTAAGAGAAATGCAGTACGGAGCAGCAAATGCATTGATAGGTGTTAAAAAGTCTAAGTTAGATATTGATAATGTAGATATTGTTGTAGCAATGGATATGGAAGATGACAAGATGAATACTTCAAAAGATAATGTTTTAAAAATGACGTTCGATAAAGATTTAATTGAAAATATGAATGATGATAATAAATACAAACTTCGTGAAGATGCAGAACGTTATGCAAGTGAATATTGGGTACATCCAGCTTTTAGATAATCCAACGGGCAGTCACCACTGCCCTATATATTTTTATCTTTTTTAGGAGGAATGACTCATGTGGAGTGAACAATTTAAAGATAAACAAGGCCAAACTAAATATCGCTATTACGAGAAGTATAGAGACCCGTATACAGACAAATGGAAACGAGTAAGTATTGTTATGAACAAAAATACTAAAGCTTCTCAAAAAGAGGCTGTGTTCCAATTAGACGATAAGATAAAAAGTAAGATGTCTACTAGCACTAACAACAATTTAAAATCATTAACGATTCACAATTTACTAGATGAATGGTTTGAGTATCATAAAAATACATCTGGTTTAAAAGTAACAACTCTAAATAACTCTAAAGTTCGACTAAGTAATTTAAAGAGCAATATAGATGAACATACACTAGTTTCAAAGATAGACGTAAAGCATGTTCAAAAACTAATCAATACATTATCTGAAATTTATTCAGAGAACCAAGTCAGACGACAACTTAATGATATGAAAAAAGCTTTATCATATGCATCGAAATTTTATGGATACACTGACAAACACATGTTAAATGATGTGGAAGTACCCAAGAAGGCTAAAACACTAGAAGATATAGAAAAAGAAGAACAAAAAATATATAACTATCTTGAAATGAATCAAGTGTTAAAAATACGTGATTTTATATTAACAAAAAAACATTCGGACAAAAGGTTGAATTTATTTGTAGCTAGTTTAATAGAACTACAAGCGCTAACTGGTATGAGGATTGGAGAAGTTCAAGCATTACAAGAAAAGGATATCGATTTTCAAAATAAAACAATAGATATAAATGGAACAATTCATTGGATTAAATATGAAAATGGATATGGATATAAAGATACAACTAAAACTAGAGGTTCAAGAAGAACAATTTCTATTAATAAACGTGCAGTTGAAATCTTAAAAAAAGTAATATTGGAAAATAAAAAATCTGCACATTGGGAAAAAGATTACATTGATCGTGGTTTTATCTTTACTACAAGATTTGGCAATCCATTATATTCTCATAAAGTAAATAAATTATTATCAGACGCTGCACTTGAATTAGGTATAAATAAGAAAGTTACTTCCCACACCTTCAGACACACTCATATAAGTATACTCGTTGAAATGAATGTATCACTCAAAGCAATTATGAAAAGAGTTGGACATACAGACGAAAAAACAACGATTCAGATATACACCCATGTAACAGAAAAAATGGACAAACAGTTAACCGAGAAGTTAGAAAACATTCCCAATTAAACAATCTGCCCTTTTTCTGCCCTTTTTATAATTCCAGTAGCCCCTATAACCCCTGTAACTACTGGTGTTAAGCCATTTCACGCCCCCTATTACATCATCATTTGGGGATTAATATCAATTTTCAATGATAGCTTGTCTTTTAAATATTGATCATGATAATAATCATCTAAATACTTAAGCGCTTCGTGTAGCGCTGGTTCACTTTTATATTTAATTAAGATTTGGAAGCGATATTCATTATTTATCCTTGATAATGCTGCTGGTGATGGTCCTAATACTAACGCTTTGTCTGATAAATGCTGTAATAAAATTTTATGAATATGTTTCGATGCTTCCATTACTTTCTTCATATCTTTGTGTGCAATAGTGAAATTAATTAAAAAGAAGTAAGGAGGATATTTCCCTATTTTCCTATAATTCATCTCTTTGTTAAAGAAAGCTGGATAATCATTTTCTTGAACATCTTTAATCGCATAATGTTCTGGATTATAAGTTTGAATGATTACTTGTCCTTCTTTTTCGTGACGTCCTGCACGACCTGATACTTGTGTTAATAATTGGTAAGTACGTTCACTTGCTCTGAAGTCAGGAAGGTTCAACATTGTATCCGCATTGAGTACACCTACGAGTGTGATATTAGGAAAGTCTAACCCTTTCGCAATCATTTGAGTACCTAATAAAATATCACCTTTACCTGAGCCAAAATCATTTAATAATTTTTCATGCGCACCTTTACGAGATGTAGTATCAACATCCATTCGTATAATGCGTGCTTCTTGGAACACTTCTTGTAATAATTCCTCAACTCTTTGTGTACCAGTACCAACCTGTCTGATATGTTCACTTTCACAATTAGGACATTTGTTCGGTGGTGTTTCTTGATGACCACAATAATGACACTTCAATTGATCCGAAGACTTATGATAAGTCAATGAGATATCACAATTGGGACATTGTGGTACATGACCACAATCTCTGCATAACATAAATGATGCATAGCCTCGACGATTTAAAAACAATACAATCTGTTCTTGTTTATCTAAACGAGTTTGAATGGCTTCACGTAATTGTTCTGAAAACATAGACCGGTTGCCTGAACTTAATTCAGCTCTCATATCAACGATTTCAATTTCTGGCAATGCCTGTTGATTGACTCTGTTAGGTAAAGATAACAGTTCATAAACACCCTTATCTGCGCGCGCGTAAGTTTCTAAACTTGGTGTAGCACTCCCTAATATCAATGGACACTGATGATATTGACTGCGCCACTCTGCGATATCACGTGCATGGTATCTAGGATAATCCTCTTGTTTATAAGATGATTCATGTTCTTCATCAATAATGATCATGCCTAAATTTTTAAATGGTGCAAACACACTTGACCGTGCACCAACACTTACCCGAGCTTTACCATCTCTGATTTTTTGCCATTCATCATAACGTTCACCTTTTGACAAACCTGAATGGAGCACGGCTACTTCATCACCAAATCGTTGCTTAAACCTTAAAACCATTTGTGGGGTTAAGGCAATTTCCGGCACTAGCATCATAGCTTGTCTATCTAAATGCAAGACTTCTTCAATTGTTTGCAAATATACTTCAGTCTTTCCTGAACCAGTCACACCATGAAGTAAAAAAGTTCTCTGTTCATGTGCCTTAATATTTTTAAGTATTGCTTCAAACGCTTGCTGTTGGTCAACTGTGAGTTGTTGCTTTTCGTCTTGTTCAAATACACGCGTTTCAAAGGGGTCACGTTCAACGATTGCATCGTATTTTTCCACAAAACCTTTGCGCATCAGTGTATCAATGCTCGACTTTGAAAAGTTCATTGCTTCTAATTGTTTCAGTAATACAGTATGATGACGTTCATCAATTAAATAAGCATATAAATCATATTGCTTTTGAGACTTTTCTAAAGAACCAAGTACAGCATCATATTCAAAACCTTCTATCACTCTCACAGCACGTTGTTTCTTTTTACTGAGACTTTGAGAAAGCAATGTTACTTCACTAATATCACCTTGCTTTAACAAAGGTGATATGACGGATAAATCATCATTATATTGAGCTTCTTTATACGCATAATGCCCTTCGCTATCAAAACGACGACGTAACTGTTCAGGAATTGCTTCATCATTTTCAATTGAAAAAACTTTTGTATATTTAGCTTTAATTGCACTCGGTAACATCACTTCTAACATAGAAATTCGCTTCGTCACAAAATAATTATTATACCAATCTGTTAACTTAATAAGTTCTTCAGTTAATTCTGGTTTAATATCTTGAATTTCTTTTATCTCTTTTAACTTAGCTATGTCTATATTTGCGTCAGGTTGTTCTGTTATTTCCATAATATAGCCTTGAATTGTTCTTGGTCCAAAAGGCACAATGACACGCATACCAACTTGTATCATAGATTGTAGTCTTGTAGGAATAATATAATCGAACGTAAAGTCCACACTTTTAGAAGGTATATCAACAATTACTTTTGCTATCATTTTATTCCCACCTTGTTTCTAAACTATCTAAGATATGCTCCGCCAATATGACTTTTTTGTGTTTTCCTAAACTAATAGGACCTCCATTTTTAAAATACATCGTATAGTCATTATCATCCGAACTAAATCCTATTGAACGATCGCCTACGTTATTAGCAATAATCACATCTGCATTTTTATGTTGCAGTTTTTTCTGAGCATATGTTTCAATATTTTGTGTTTCTGCCGCAAAGCCTACTAAGAATTGCTTTGTTTTGTGTTCACCTAGATATTTCAAAATATCTGGCGTACGTTTAAAAGTCACAGATAATGTACCGTCTTGTTTTTTAAGTTTGTGCTCTAACATTTCAGCAGGTGCATAATCTGATACTGCTGCAGCTTTAAATACGATATCTTGTTCATTAAAGCGTGTTTTTACCGCTTCAAACATTTCCTCAGCACTTTGAATTTGAATAACATTCACATTTTCTGGAGGTGTTAGGTGTGTAGGTCCAGATACGAGTGTGACGTTCGCTCCACGCTTAGTTAGTGATTCTGCTAATGCGTAACCAATTTTTCCTGATGATCGGTTAGATAAATAACGTACTGGGTCCAACTCTTCGACGGTCGGTCCAGCAGTGATTAATGCGTTCATACCTTCAAATCGACTGTCTATCGAATAAGATGCTTGTTCGTTCTCTTTGAAAAACTGGTTTAACCTTTCAACAATTTGCAAAGGTTCTTCCATGCGGCCTTTTGCTACATAGCCACATGCTAAAAAGCCCTCACCGGGTTCAAGAAAATAATAACCATCTGAACTCAGTGTAGCGAGATTGTGCTGTGTCCGCTTATTTTCATACATATGCACATTCATCGCTGGCGCAATAAATTTAGCTGTTTCAGTAGCAAGCAATGTCGACGTCACCATATCATCTGCAATACCATTTGCAAGTTTGGCAATGATATTTGCTGTCGCTGGTGCCACTACGATTGCGTCCGCCCAATCACCTAATGCAACATGTTGTATTTCTTCCGGATTCTGTTCTAAAAAAGTACTTGTATAAACTGGATTTCTACCAATTGCTTGAAAAGCTAATGGGGTCACAAATTCTTGTGCATGATCTGTAAGCATAACTCTAACGTCATAGTCTGCTTGCGTTAATTTACTTGTTAAATCAATTGCTTTATACGCAGCAATGCCACCTGTAACAGCAAGTAATATTCGTTTCATTGCAAATCTCCTCCAAATAATTTAAATATGACCTCTTAATAGGCTATAAATTTATGTTTATAAATAACACAAAGGTTAATTTGTTATTAAATGCTTTAAATAGATGATTAATCACCATTATACACAAAATTTTAAATTAAATAAAAAAAGGGAGCAGGATAGAAATCAAAATTTGATTTCTATTCCCGCCCCCGTAAGGCTTACTAAAAAAGTTTGAAACAAGTACAATTAGATATCAAACAACTACTGTTCAATCTAACAATTGAGTCTGAGACATGTATTTATGTCCCAGACTCGTTTGAAAAACTTTTAATTAGCAGCATGCTAGTTGTTATTTATATGTTTCAAGATTAACTTTTAATTACTTAGATGGTATTTTGTAAAGTCCGTCAGGATAAACATCTCCGCCAGCGATTTCTTCTAGCGCTTTACCTACAGGTTTTTTTGCATCATATTTGCTTAACAATGCAGATTCTGGATTTTCATCTATTTCACGAGCACGTTTTGCAGCAGTAGTTGCAATTAAATATTTTGAATTAACTTTTGCTGTTAATTCGTTTAATGGTGGGTATAACATTATTTTTTTGCCTCCAATATCATTTTTCTATATTTCGCTTCAATACGTTCTCTCTTCAAATGCTCAGCTTCTACAATAGATTGAATACGTTGTTTAGCTAACTCTACTTCATCATTAACTACAACATAGTCATACAAGTTCATCATTTCTACTTCTTTACGTGCTTCATTCACACGACTTTGAATTTTTTCATCAGACTCCGTGCCACGACCGACTAAGCGTTCACGTAAATGATCTAAACTTGGCGGGGCAAGAAAAACAAACAATGCATCAGGGAATTTCTTACGCACCTGTTTCGCACCTTCTACTTCAATTTCTAAAAATACGTCATGGCCTTGTTCCATCGTATCTTTAACATATTGAACAGGCGTCCCATAGTAATTTCCTACGTATTCAGCATATTCTATAAATTCATCTTGTTTAATTAATTCTTCAAATTCTGCTTTTGCTTTGAAAAAATAATCAACGCCATCTACTTCACCTTCACGCTTACCACGTGTGGTCATTGAAATAGAATATTTATAAGATGTGGTTGGATCATCAAATATTTTTTTTCTAACTGTCCCTTTTCCTACACCAGAAGGTCCAGATAGTACAATCAATAAACCTTTCTCATTATCCATGACTTACTACCTCTCTAAGCTAATCTTCTATTATTAACATATGATACCATAAGAAACATTCAATTGTATAGCGTCCCACAACACAAACTTTGCTCATGACCTAATCTTTACGCCATGTTACAATATGTTGAATGACTAAAAATAAGGTGGCTGATAGTAATGGCATATGATGGTTTATTCACTAAAAAAATGGTGGAATCTCTACAATTTCTTGTAGGTGGTAGAATCCACAAAATAAATCAACCAGAAAACGACACACTTCTTGTCGTTGTGCGTCAAAATCGTAAAAATCATCAACTTCTACTTTCTATCCATCCAAGTTTTACTAGAATGCATTTAACTAATAAAAAATATGACAATCCATTTGATCCTCCTATGTTTGCACGTGTGTTCCGTAAACATATTGAAGGTGGCTTTATAAAAGCAGTAAGACAAATTGGTAATGATAGACGCGTAGAAATAGATGTACAGAGTAAAGATGAAATTGGCGATACAATACATCGTACAATTATATTAGAGATTATGGGTAAACACAGTAATTTAATATTAGTAAACGAACAGCACAAGATTATTGAAGGCTTTAAGCATTTAACACCAAACACAAATCAGTATCGTACTGTAATGCCTGGTTTTCAATATGAAGCACCACCCGCGCAAAACAAAATTAATCCATATGATATATCTGGAGAAACTGTATTAAAATATATAGATTTTAATAGTGGAAAAATAGCTCGACAATTACTAGATCACATCGAAGGGTTTAGTCCATTAATTACTAATGAAATTGTTAGCAGAAAACAATTTATGACTGCCCAAACTTTGCCTGAAGCATTTGATACAGTAATTGAAGAAACTAAGGGTGAGCCCATACCTGTTTTCCATAAAAATCATAAAACAGGTAAAGAAGATTTTTACTTTATGAAATTAAATCAATTTTATGATGATGTTGTAGAATACGATTCACTGCATGATTTACTTGATCGCTATTATGATGCACGTGGCGAAAGAGAGCGTGTCAAACAACGTGCGAATGATTTAGTTAAATTTGTACAGCAACAACTTCATAAATATCAAAATAAATTAAGTAAATTAATTGATGAGCAAGAAGGGACCAAAGAAAAAGAATTACAGCAACTATATGGTGAGTTAATAACAGCCAATATTTATCAAATTAAGCAAGGCGATAAAGAAATTACGACGCTTAATTATTATACTGGGGAAGAAATTACAATTCCTCTTAACCCAACCAAAGCCCCTGCTGTCAATGCGCAGAATTATTATAAAAAATATAACAAGTTGAAAACAAGAGCACACGAGTTACTCCATCAAATTGAATTAACTCAAGAGAATATTGCTTATTTTGAAAGTATTGAACAACAGCTCGCACATATCTCTGTTGATGAAATTGATGATATCCGTGATGAGCTTGCAGAACAGGGCTTTATGAAACAACGCAAACAAAACAAGAAGAAAAAGAAACAAACCATTCAATTGCAAGCATATGTTTCAACTGATGGTGATACGATTCTTGTCGGTAAAAACAATAAACAAAATGATTATTTAACGAATAAAAAAGCAGCAAAAAATCATCTTTGGTTCCACACGAAAGATATACCAGGCTCACATGTTGTAATACTTAGTGATGCACCAAGTGAAGAGACGATTAAAGAAGCGGCCATGTTATCTGGTTATTTCTCCAAAGCTGGTAATTCTGGACAAATTCCAGTAGATTACACAGAAATTAGACATGTGCACAAACCTTCAGGTGCCAAACCAGGTTTTGTAACATATGATAATCAAAAAACGCTTTTCGCTACACCAGATTATGATCACATTCAAAAAATGAAAGTAAAATAATTTGTTATTATATATTATGCGTTAGGATTATCAAAGCGCATAATAAAAAAGCTAGGATAAAGTCGTTTGATTTTTCAAAAACGATTATATCCTAGCTTTTTTCATTCTATAATTTAAGTTTATTCTGGCAATGCTAGTTGAAAATTAACACCAAATTTATCTTGTATCCAAGCAAATTCCCTAAATGGTGGCATTTGAGTTTTAGGCATTAAAATAGCCCCACCACTTTTCAGATTACTGAATAAGCGTTCCATTTCTAACGCACTGTCTACAGTGACATATAATGATACGGCTGGATTCATTTCTATATCGACACCATTCATATTATCAATTGCCATAAACACTTGATCTTTCAACCTGAAAATAGCGTGTTGTACAGCCCCTGTTGGTTCTTTATCACTTTCACTATATCTTACCAATGCCAATATTTCAGCATCTTCAAATGTATTAACATATAAATTAATTGCTTCTTCTGCATCTCCATTGAACATTAGAAATGTAGTTATTTTTGGTATAGCCATTATCCAACCTCCTTAATTTCTTCTTAATACTAGAATAAATGATAAATTGTAAAAAATCGAATATACAACGTTATTATAAGTAGTAAAATATTTTCAAATTCTTATTTGCAAACGTTCAAATTATTGGCTTATGTTAAATTAATAAATCCACTACCTAGCACGTCACGAACATCATGTATAACTAAGAAAGCTTTGTCATCTTCTTCATTCACTAATTTTTTGACACGCGTGACTTGAGATTGTGGCACTACAACATATAACATACTTGTTTCTTTTTTACCGAAACCACCCTTGCCTTTAAGTAACGTTGAGCCCCTGCCTGTAAAACTGTTAATTCTATCACTAATATTTTCATTTTCATCTGAAATAATTGTAACAGCTTTTTTAGGATTAAAGCCTTCAATTATAAATGCAGTTGCACGTTCAGTAATGAATATCATAATAATCGTAAACAACACATTTTCTAACGGTAATACAAATAAGAAAGAGAGCACAACTAAACCATCTAATAAAAATATGCCTTGTGACGTTTTTATATCAAAGTACTTATTCAGCATTTTAGCTACAACTGAAGTTCCTCCAATGACACCACCTGCTGCAATAACCAAGCCGATGCCCACACCTACAAACACACCACCAAAAGCAGCGTTGATTACAAAGTTATCTATACCAGTACTAAAATTTTCAGTTAAATCTAAAAATAGAGAAATTGCTGTATTTGCAATAAAAGTATATACAGCAGTTCTTGTACTTAAAAATTTCCAACCTACAATAATAACAATTGTATTAATAATTAAAGAAGTTAAAGCTGGTGACCAACCAAAAGCATATTTAAGCGCTAAAGATATACCAACTGTGCCTCCATCCCCGAGATTAGATTCTAGAATAAAGCAATTTACTGCAATTGCACTGACAAATGCGCCAATTAAACAAATAATGATATTTTTAGTATGATCACGGAATAATTGTTTCATCATTTTCATTTAAGCACCCCTTACATTTTCAAAAATTAAACCCTTTTGGTAAACAATTACGATTGGTATTTTCAATTCAGTCAGCTAAAATTAATATAACTATAGAGGCTAAGACATATATTTATGTCCCAGCCCCATAAAAATATATTATTGTAATTCTAAGTTATACATCGTATTATAAATGCAAATGTACCACAACAATAGTGGTCACACCACTTTGTATTTCTTGTAACGCTTTTAACCCATTGCATTCAAAAAAATGTATAACTGTCATCTCTTTTTAGTTGAATGACAATATCGTCTTTATTTCTTTTACTTTCTAATATTTACAGTTAGAATAAATATAAATCCAATTGGAGGTATTTCATGTCTTTTTATATTATTCCATTACTTATTGCAGCATTAGTTTTATTAGTAGGTTATATTATTATTAAAATTATGATCCGCTAATAATAACTTTACTACACAATGACACATTTTAGTTTTAAAACGGTCAGCACATATAATAAGTATTATAAATTATATTGATAAACTTTGTTATTACAAAAATAACCTTAATTTAACGAAGTTCAACAAGAAGTTTGCTATGTCAAAATGATTTAATATAAAGAGGAAGGTCAAAATGAAATTCATTCTGATCTTCCTCTTTATTATGATCTTAAATACGTCTATACATATTACATTTTATGAATTACTTAATATGTCCTTTTTGTTTAATAGTAGTCTTTGATTTCTTATATATATTTGCTTCTGATGTATTAGATAGCCATTCGTTTTTATCGTTTGAATGAGATGGATGTCTATAATCGTCTTCTTTTTTTAAAAAATCGTTTAAATGTGCAAAGTGATTATATGCTTTTTTTGGGTCTTCTGTCATAATATCCCCTCCAACTCACATTTTAAGACAAGTTGTCTCGCCATTCAACTAATGTACCAATATCATTGTCAGAAATTTCTCCCTTTTCTTTAGCTACCTCAATTAATTCATTATAATTACTTAAAGTAAAGAAAGGTATTTGGGCTTCTTTAAATTGTTCATCCGCTTTTTTTAGACCGTACGTAAATATAGCTACTACGCCTAGAACTTCAGCTCCTGCTTCTTTTAATGCCTCTACAGCAGTTATAGAAGATCCACCTGTTGAAATTAAATCTTCAATGACTACCACTTTTTTACCTTTGCTTAACGCACCTTCAATTTGGTTTTGTTTACCATGGCTCTTACTCTTAGAACGCACATAATTCATCGGTAAATCTAGCGCTTCAGAAACATAGGCAGCATGTGGAATCCCCGCTGTTGCAGTCCCCGAAACGATTTCGACATCCGAAAAATTATTTTTAATTAACGAACTTAAACCATCTCTAATATTACGTCGTACTGACGGATGACCTAATGTCACACGGTTATCGCAATAAATAGGTGATTTAATACCTGAACTCCATGTAAACGGATCGTTGGGCGAAAGTGAAA
Source organism: Staphylococcus equorum (assembly GCF_001747895.1). GTDB lineage: Bacteria > Bacillota > Bacilli > Staphylococcales > Staphylococcaceae > Staphylococcus > Staphylococcus equorum_A. The sequence goes on from NZ_LNNB01000009.1 coordinate 686,935, forward strand.
CTGCTTTAATATCTAATAGTGATTTTGCTATTGCTTTAGCCATTCTTACTTAACCAACTTTCTTTAATTTTATGATAACTTGCGACCGGATTATCACTTTGCGTAATTGGCCGACCTACTACAATATGTGTCGAGCCTAATTGTTTCGCATCTTCCGGTGTAGTAATCCTTTTTTGATCATCTGAATGCGCATTTTCTGGTCTGATACCAGGTGTTACTTTTAAGAAGTTTTTACCGAGTTCACCTGTAAGTAATGCTGCTTCAAGCGGTGAACATACGACACCGTCTAAACCAGACGTTTTGGCTAGATACGCATAATTAAGCACTGCATCTTCTATAGAACTTTGAATGTTTTGTTCATTTCTTAACATAGATTCTGTAGTTGAAGTAAGTTGTGTAACTGCTATAATTTTAATATTTTGGTTGTGTTTTCTTAAACCTTCTAATGCGCGTGTCATCATTTCAGTTCCACCAGCAGCATGTACATTGACTAAATCAACGTTTAATTTACTTAACCCTTCCATTGCCTTACCCACAGTATTCGGTATATCATGTAATTTTAAATCTAAAAAAATATCATGCCCACGTGCTTTAATAGATTCTATAAATTGTGGTCCAGTTTGATAAAAAAGTTCCATACCCACCTTTACAAAAAGTGGCTCATCAAATTGATCTAAGAATGCATCCACCGTTTCTGATGAATCAAAGTCTAGTGCGATAATTGGTAAATTATTCATAATATGTTCTACACCTCGTATTTTAAGATCTTCTACTATATGAACTAAGATAAAATAATGTTATGCACTCGCACTGTTATTTTATCTTAGTGGTATCAAACTTAACTATTACATATTTTTCATTGTAAATGTCATGCTTTCAATCACTGACGTTAGTGCATCAGCTGTGTCTAATGAAGTGAGACAAGGTACGCCATTTTCAACTGATGTACGTCTGATTTGGAAACCATCACGTTCGAATTCCTTACCTTTCGTCATCGTATTTACTACAATTTGTACTTCACTTTGTTGAATACGCGTTAATAAATCATCTTCTTTGCCAATTTTACCGACAATTTCTGTTGGTATATGATGCTCAGCTAGTTTATTCGCAGTACCTTCAGTTGCTAAAATTTTATAGCCTACTTCATTTAAACGATGTGCGATACTGACTACTTCTTCTTTATCTTTATCACTCACTGTCATCAATACAGTACCATGATCTTTTACTTCCATACCGCTGGCTGTTAATCCTTTGAATAGGGCTTTTTCCATTGTTGTATCTTTACCCATAACTTCCCCTGTTGATTTCATTTCAGGTCCGAGCGTAATATCAACATTTTTCAACTTATTAAAGCTGAACACTGGTGCTTTGACAAAAACACCTTCAGTATATGGTTGTATCCCTGCTTTATAGCCTAAGTCTACAAGTTTTTCACCCATAATCGCACGCATTGCTAGCTGAGCCATCTGGATGTCCGTAATTTTACTTAAAAATGGTACCGTACGACTCGAACGTGGGTTCACTTCTAAGACGAAGACGCCATCATGAGCGATAACAAATTGGATATTAATTAATCCTATAATATTTAATCCTTTAGCTAGTCTAATCGTATAGTCTTCTAACGTATCCATTTCTTGTTGCGTTAATGTTTGTGGTGGATAGACTGCTATAGAGTCTCCAGAGTGTACACCAGCTCTTTCGATATGCTCCATAATGCCAGGGATTATAACAGTTTCCCCATCAGATATCGCATCCACTTCAATTTCTTTACCTGTCAAATAACTATCTACTAGTACCGGATGATCTGGGCTCGCTTTAACTGCTTGGTTCATGTAATCTTCTAGTTCTGCATCACTATTCACGATTTCCATCGCACGTCCACCTAATACATATGAAGGTCTTACAACAACTGGATAACCAATATTCCTTGCATTTTCTAATGCTTCTTTAGGAGACGTTGCTGTTTTACCTTTTGGTTGAGGTACATCGATTGTGTGTAATAATGCTTCAAATTCTTTACGGTCTTCAGCACGATTTAGATTTTCTAAAGATGTTCCTAAAATTTGAACGTCATGTTTAGCAAGTTTATCTGCTAAGTTGATAGCTGTTTGACCACCAAATTGTACAACCACACCCTTAGGTTGCTCTAAATCAATAATATTCATAACATCTTCTTCTGTTAATGGCTCGAAGTATAACTTATCAGAAATTGAAAAATCTGTTGATACAGTTTCTGGATTGTTATTAATGATAATTGCTTCATAACCTGCACGTTGAATTGCCCAAACTGCATGCACTGTTGCATAATCAAATTCTACACCTTGTCCTATACGAATTGGTCCTGAACCGAGTACAAGAATTTTTTCTTTATCTGTAACAATAGATTCGTTTTCGTATTCATACGTACCGTAATAATATGGCGTTGCTGATTCAAACTCTGCAGCACAAGTGTCTACCATTTTATAAACTGGCGTTATACCATTTTTTATTCTTAAATCATGAACTTCTTCTTCGGTCATATCAAAACGGTGTGCAATGACACGATCACTAAAGCCGTAATCTTTCGCAAATTTCAGATATTTTATGTCACCTTTATTAGCCTTCAAATCATGCTCAATATTAATGATGTGTTGGAATTTATTTAAGAAGAAGTAATCAATTTGTGTCATTTCATGAATTTCTTCTAATGTTGTTCCGCGACGAATCGCTTCACCTATAAAGAATAAACGTTCATCATCTTGGTCATTGATACGTGCTTTAATATAATCTAAATCATATGAATCTCCGTTAGGCAAACCAAGGTGATGTACACCATATTCTAATGAACGGATTGCTTTAAGTAATGACTCTTCGTAAGTTCTACCAATTGCCATAACTTCACCAGTTGCTTTCATTTGTGTTCCTAAAACACGTTCACCTTTTTCAAATTTATCAAATGGGAAACGTGGGATTTTCGAGATAACATAATCTAAAGTTGGTTCAAATGCCGCGTAAGATGTTTCTGTAATTGGATTTAACATTTCATCTAACGTTAAACCAACTGCAATTTTAGCTGCTAGTTTAGCAATTGGATATCCTGTTGCTTTAGAAGCTAATGCTGATGAACGGGACACACGTGGATTCACTTCAATAATATAATAATCCATAGAGTGTGGATCTAAAGCTAATTGCACGTTACAGCCGCCTTCTATTCCTAAGGCACGGATTACTTTTAATGACACGTCACGTAGCATCTGATATTCAATGTCTGACAATGTTTGGCTCGGCGCCACAACAATCGAATCGCCTGTATGTATACCAACTGGATCAATATTTTCCATATTACACACAACGATTGCGTTATCGTTTTTGTCACGCATTACTTCATATTCAATTTCCTTGAAACCAGCGATTGATTTTTCAATTAAACATTGTGTTGCTGGACTATAATGTAGACCGTTCGCTACAATTTCTTTAAACTCATCATCATTATGACAAATACCACCGCCAGTGCCTCCCATTGTAAATGCTGGTCTTACGATGAGTGGATAGCCTACTTTTTCTTTAAACATAAACGCTTGTTCTACGGTGTTTACAATATCACTTTCAGGCACAGGTACCTCGAGTTCATTCATTAATGATCTGAATAATTCTCTATCTTCTGCCTGTTGGATAGATTCTAATTTAGTACCTAAAAGTTGCACATTGTTTGCTTCAAGTTCACCACTATCATGTAGTTGAATGGCCATGTTCAATCCTGTTTGTCCACCTAATGTAGGTAACAAGGCGTCCGGTTGTTCTTTACGAATAATGCGCGCTATAAAATCATGAGTTAATGGTTCAATATATACTTTATCTGCAATTTCTTTGTCAGTCATAATTGTTGCTGGATTCGAGTTTACTAATATTACACGATAGCCCTCTTCTTTTAAGGCTAAACAAGCTTGTGTCCCTGCATAATCAAACTCTGCAGCCTGACCGATGATGATTGGACCAGATCCAATAACTAAAATCGTTTCTATATCTGTACGTTTAGGCATTTGACATACGCTCCTTCGCTTTATGATTATTCATCATGTCGATAAATTCATCAAATAAGTAATTTGAATCAGATGGCCCTGGACATGCTTCAGGGTGATATTGAACTGAAAATGCCGGTAGTGACTTATGTCTTAAACCTTCTACTGTCCCATCATTGATTGCAATATGTGTAATTTCTAAGTCACTATCAATTAATGAGTCTTTATCGATTGCATAACCATGATTTTGACTCGTTATTGCAATTTTTCCTGTTTTAAGATCTTTCACAGGATGATTGGCACCTCTATGACCGAATTTCATTTTAAACGATGTTGCACCTTGGGATAAGGCGAAAAGCTGATGGCCTAAACATATACCAAAGAAAGGAACGCTTCCTAATATACCTTTAATCATTTCAACTGCAATTTTCACTTCTTCAGGGTCTCCCGGTCCGTTAGATAGCATTACGCCATCTGGAGTCATTCTCATAATCGCTTCAGCTGAAGTATCATAAGGTACGACGGTTACATTACAACCACGCAAATTCAATTCTCTAACGATATTTTGTTTTTTACCAAAATCGACCAATACAACACTCAAATCATACCCAGTTGAAACGTAAGGTGTTTTCGTTGATACTTCTGTTACTTCATTTTTTGGTAATTCAGTCGTTTTCAACTGTTCTACTAATGATTCAATTTCAGCTTTATTATCAGTAAAAGCTGCTTTTAACACGCCGAAATTTCTGATTTTTCTGGTAATACTACGCGTATCAACACCTGAAATACCAGGAATATCATATTCAACTAATACGTCATGTAATGTTTTTTGTTTTCTAAAATTACTTGGATGATCACTTGCTTCTTTAACAACTACACCATTTAGGGTAGGTACAAGTGATTCAAAATCATCTCGGTTTATACCATAATTTCCGATAAGTGGATATGTAAATGTAATAATTTGGCCCGTGTATGACGGGTCCGATATGGTTTCTTGATAACCCGTCATTGCAGTATTAAAAACAATTTCTCCTACTGTTAATTGATCAGAACCAAGGGGATAGCCTTCGTAATATGAACCGTCTTCTAAAACTAGATAGCGTTTCTTCAACATTATTTTTCCTCCTTAAATTTAACTTCACCTTCAACCATTGTTAATACTGGCGTACCATATACTTTATAACCGATAAACGGCGTATTACTTCCTTTAGATGCAAAGTCCTCTGCTTTTATTTCACTTTCTTCATCTAGGTTAATAATTGTTAAATCTGCTAATCCGCCTTCTTCTAATGTACCATAAGGTAACTCGAAAGTCTGAGCGGGTTTAATCGTTAAATAATCTACTAACTGTTGTAACGACCAGTCACCATTTTTCACAAAATGCGTATACAATAATGGGAAAGCTGTTTCGCTTCCAACAATACCAAATGGTGCTTTTGTCATAGGCTGTGCTTTTTCTTCTGCAGCATGTGGCGCATGATCTGTTGCAATACAGTCTATCGTACCATCTAATAAACCATCAATCAGTGCTTCTCTATCTTCTTTGCTTCTTAATGGAGGGTTCATTTTATAAATCGCATCATCACCTGGAACATCATCTTCAGTTAATAATAAATGATGTGGTGTAACTTCTGCTGTCACATGTATACCTGCTTTTTTAGCATCGCGAATTGCTCTGACGCTCTCTTTTGTAGAAACGTGACATACATGATAATGTGCGCCAGCCGCTTCTGCTAATAGTACATCACGTGCAATTTGTACTGCTTCACAAATATTTGGAATACCAGGAATGCCTAAAGCTTCACTGCGTTGCCCTTCATGCATAGCGCCACCATAAATTAAACTATTATCTTCACAATGTGCTACGACTGCTTTATTCACTTTTGCTGCCGCTTGCATGGCCTCATACATCATATTAGCTTGTTGAACACCTACACCATCATCTGTAAATGCAAACGCGCCGTTGTTAGCAAGTGTTTCAAAATCGACATGTTCTTTACCAGCTTGTCTCACTGTAATAGCTGCGTAAGGTAATACTCTTACTTCAGCGTTATCTTCTATTAATTGATTTAAATGATTTAAATTTTCTTCTGAATCAGGTACCGGACGTGTATTTGGCATTGGGCAGACGGTTGTAAATCCACCTCTTGCTGCTGCTTTTGTGCCCGTTGCTATTGTTTCTTTATGTTCCCCGCCTGGTTCACGTAAGTGCACATGTACATCTACTAAACCTGGAGAAACAAATTGTCCTTTAACATCTATAACTTCAGTATTTGTATCTACCTCAATTTGCGTAGCTATTTGTTTAATATGTTGTCCTTCAACTAAGATAGACACCGTTTCAAATTCACCATTTTTTAAGATTTTAGCATTCGTTAATAATTTCATTTGTTTCTGCCCCTTTCGATTGTAAAATATAATCTATAACCGCCATGCGTAAGTACATGCCATTTTCCATTTGTTTGAAAATGCGTGATTTTGATGCTTCTACAAGTGAATGTTCTATCTCCACACCTCTATTTACTGGTGCTGGATGCATCACGATTGCTTGTGATTTCAGCCTATTATATCTTTCTTGCGTTAAACCGTATTGATTATGATAGTTACTTACTTCAAATTGTGTTGTGTTCTCATCAGTATGTCTTTCGTGTTGTACTCTTAATAACATTACTATATCTACCTCATCTATAACAGTATCAATATCTTTATACGGCGCATCTAAGGAATCATCTTTCCAAGCATTTGGGCTAGAAAACATTACATTAGCACCAAGTGTTGTTAGACTTTGATAATTACTTCTGGCGACACGAGAGTTTTTAATATCACCACAAATTAAGATATTTAAGCCTTCAAAAGTTTGATATTCTTCGTAGATTGTCATGATGTCTAATAAGCTTTGTGTCGGGTGTTGCCCACTGCCATCTCCTGCGTTAATAATTGGTACGTTAAGCGATTTTAATTCGTCATAATAAGTGGTTTGTGAATGTCTTATTACCAGAACATCTGCACCTACTTGTTCTAAAGTTTTACATGTGTCATATAATGTTTCCCCTTTTTGAACAGAAGATGTATTTGTTTCAAAATCAATTAATTTCAGTCCTAATTTTTGTTCTGCTACTAAGAAACTACTTTTCGTACGTGTCGAGTTTTCAAAAAATAGATTTGCTACAAACTTATCTTCATAACGTTGAGGTTGTAGTTCACCATTTTTTATTGCACTCGCACGTTTGACTAATTCATATATTTCATTTGTAGTTAGATGTTCCATCGATAATAAGTTATCCAATTTTTTAGCCTCCTCATAATGATCAATGCTTATTTATTCGCGGGTGTTTCCTTAGGTAAGATAAGATTGAGTATAATGCCTGCTAAAGCTGCTAATGCCATACCTTCAATTTGCATATTGATACCGACGCCATTTAAGTTAAAGACGAGATTACCAATACCAATTACAAGGATGACTGATGCAATAACAAGATTGCGGTTACTTGCAAAATCAACTTCACTTTCGACTAGCATCCTCAGACCACTTGCTGCGATAATACCAAAAAGTAATATTGATACGCCTCCCATTACAGGTGTAGGTATAGATGAAACGAGCGCTGTAAATTTACCAACAAACCCTAAAATAATAGCAATAACTGCTGCGCCTCCGATGACGTAAACACTATAAATTTTTGTAATGGCTAAAACGCCAATATTTTCACCATAAGTCGTGCTTGGGGGGCCACCAATCAAACTTGCAAACATGGTAGAAACACCATCGCCAATAATCGAACGATCTAAACCTGGGTCTTTAAAAAAGTTACGCCCTACAATTTTATTAATAACCATTTGATGACCAATGTGCTCACTTACAGTCACAAAGACAATAGGAATCAGGACAATGATTAATCCCATGTGAATGGATGGTGTATAGTCTTTAAATGGCAAATACACGTCCGGAAATTGTAACCATTTTGCTTGCGCTATTGGCGCAAAATTGACAAGTCCCATCAATGCTGAAAGGATGTAACCTGTGATAATACCAATTAATACTGGTATCAAGGATAGGAAGCCTTTGAAATAACCCTGCACTATGATTGTTACAATCAATGTGGTCATTGCTACTGCTAAATAACTTAGATTATATCCTTGCATCTCTGAGGAATTCTCAAACATTGCCATATTCACTGCCGTAGGTGCCAAACTTAACCCTATAACCATAATGACTGGTCCTACAACAACCGGCGGCAGTAAATGCATCAGCCATGCTGTTCCAGTTAATCTAATTGCTAACCCGATGAGTACATACATTACACCGCTCATAAACAACGCCATCAACATGTCACCTAAGCTATGTGAATTAAGTCCTGTAATAATGGGTGTAATAAATGCAAAGCTCGACCCTAAGTATGCTGGTATCTTCGCTTTGGTAATTAGTATGTATAACAATGTCCCTACACCAGAAGCTAATAACGCTGAAGATATAGGTAATCCTGTTAAAAATGGTACGAGTACAGTTGACCCAAACATCGCAAATAAATGTTGTGTACTCAGGAATGCCCATTGTCCTAATTTAGGTCTATCTTGCACATCTAATACTGGCTTAACTGTCCGTTCAAACATTGTTTCATTTTCCATGTTTTATGCTTCCTCTCATAAAAAAATCTCTTTACATTAAATTCATGTAAAGAGACTAAAAAGTATATATCTTGATTATTGCTAAGTTGATTTATAGCCATTGACATTTTGACTATAGATAACTCGCAATAAAACAAAGTATATGTGAAGAGGAATGTTATCAACATCGTGCATTTGACAACTATAAATGAATTGCTTACGTATCTAATGCTTAGATCGTAGCTGAAAATTTAAATCCTCTTCCCTTTTCCAGTCTCTCGTACTGAATTAAAAGGTGCTATTCAATTACTACTGCATTTCTATCATCGATTTCTTCAAGAAAAACTGCCACAGCTTCTTCCCTTGCTGTTGGTATGTTTTTACCAACGAAGTCTGCACGTATCGGTAATTCTCGATGTCCTCGATCAACCAGTGTAGCTAACCCTATTTTCTTAGGTCTAGCGTATTGTAACACTGCGTCTAAGGAAGCCCTCACCGTTCGTCCTGTATATAAAACATCATCAATGATAATTACGACTTGATTTGTAATATTAACATCAATTTCATATGCGCTTTCTTCAGCTTCATTTATTGTCTGTTCTAAATCATCTCTAAATTGAGTGATATCAATCGTTCCAGTTGGTACAAGTTTCTCTTCTATGCGTTCAATTTTTTGTTGAATACGTCGCGCTAAAAATGCACCGCGCGTTTTAATACCTAGCAATATTAAATTATCAGTACCTTTATTATACTCTAAAATTTCATGTGCAATACGTGTCACCGTTCTTTGAATCGCTGCTTCATCCATAATAACTCGTTCTGACATTTTAGGCACCTTCCTTAATTTGATAAATATCTATCTCATTTAATACAAAGAAAACCTCATGTCTTTATTAAGACATGAGGTTTAGTTATAAGTTATCATAAACAAACAAGAGATTTATCTTCACTTAACTTAGATGCTTTCTCTACACAGGGATTTAACCGCTATGTTTCCCATTGCGCTGATAAACTTCAGCTACAACAGTGTTCATTTGCTTTCACAAACACACAATATGTTTATGTACCTTATATTAACTACATGTCTTCGAAGCCTCTCTGGACTTTCATTTAAAGACGTATGACGTTCTATTAAACTGTCACTATACTACCATGAATACAATTCACTTGCAAGCGGTCAATTAAAATTCAAGTTAATCATTAGAAGATGTTTATTTCATTCATATGGTGATTTTTCTTGCTTATAAACAAACATAAAAAAGCTACTAGGTTCTAAATATAGAATTCTAGTAGCTTGTGCTTATATATTAACTTGAAATCTTCAAAACTTTATCTTTCAAGTTTATGCTTATTATTTAGTATCACTTTTACGAATATCTGCTAATAATTGCTCAAAGTCTTCAGGGAGTGGTGTAGACTTTTCAATATATTCTTGTGTCACTGGGTGTTCAAAACCAATGATACCTGCATGTAGTGCTTGTCCACCAATATTCAGGGTTTTCTTCTGTCCATATTTTGGATCACCTACAAGAGGGAATCCAATATATTTCATATGTACACGTATTTGGTGTGTACGCCCTGTTTCTAATTCACATTCTACTAAAGTATAATTGTTAAAATGCTCTAATACATTAAAATGTGTAACCGCTTCTTTACCATCATCAACCACTGCCATTGATTGACGATCGTTTTTATTTCTACCAATTGGTGCCTCTATTGTACCGTAATCATGCGGTATATTGCCGTGAACAAGTGCTACGTATTTACGTGTCACAGTTTTCTTAACTAATTGATCCACTAAACTACGATGTGCAATATCATTTTTGGCTACCATTAATAGACCAGATGTGTCTTTATCAATACGGTGTACAATACCTGGACGTACTTCACCATTAATGCCAGATAAATTTTTCATTTGATACATTAAACCATTTACAAGTGTCCCTGTTGAATGCCCAGCTGAAGGATGCACCACAATGCCTTTAGGTTTATAGACGATTGCTACATCATCATCTTCATAATATATATCTAAATTTAAATTTTCTGGATTGATATCTGCTTCTACAATTTCTTTTTCAGTTACTACAATATGGTCGTTTAACTTCGTCTTATAATTTGGCTTAATTAGCTTATCATTTACTTTTACAAGTGATAATTTAATCCAATCTTGGATCTGTGTACGTGACCAATCTGAATTGAATTCAGGTAATACTTTGTCGATACGCTGGCCTGCGTCATCTTTATTTTCTATTTTATACTCATGTATAGTCATGCAAAATCTCTCCTATTCTTCGTTCTTCATATCTGTTAACAAAGCGATAATAATTAACAAAACGCCTATCGTCAAACTAGAGTCAGCTACATTAAATATTGGGAAGTTATAACCAAATATATATGTGTCAATAAAGTCAACAACTTCGCCGTGCAACACGCGATCAATAAAGTTACCTAAAGCACCTGCAAATAATAAACTAATAGCGATTTGCATTAACAAACTGTGTTTTGCTTCTTTAATATAAAATACAATGAGCACTACGAGTATAATAACTGTAATTATATAGAAAAAGCCCATCTTCCCGCTCATAATACCCCAAGCGGCACCATCATTTCTGTGAGAAGTTATATTTAAAAAGTTGGGAATAACTTCAAATGTTTCTCCAACCTTCATTGAACTAGCAACAATAAATTTTGTGATTTGATCTAATATTAATATAACGATTGTTATGAATAAAGAAATACCAATATAGTACGGACGTTTCATGTCTGTACCTCCTATTCTAATCTCAGTCGCTTTTACAACATCTTTCATTATATCCTAATCAAACTTATAAAAAAAGTTACAGTTTGAATATCTGGTAAAAAAGTTACATTATTAATACTTAAAACGCTAATATTATTCACATAGACAATAAACCAATTAAAAAATCATCTACATTTAACAATCAAACGGCTCACCATGTTGCCTAGTTTTAAATGTAGATGAAATATTTTATGTTGATGTAATAACAGTATGATATAGAAGCGCCTACACCCAGCATATGTTTCAACATGAGTTGAATACTGCAAGTTGAAGTTGTGCCCGCGGAAAGCATGCACAAGTACTGTAACAAAATAAAAAACTATACAAATATATATTAAATAAATCTTGCTATTAAAAATATAGTCATGAGTTATCGAAAATATATTTCATATTATTTTACTATTAAATCAAGGTAACGACTTGTGCTGACTCCTGCGGGAAAAGCACGTGCCGAAGACTACAGGCTAAGGCTGTGCCCGCGGAAAGCATGCTCAAGTACTGTTACAAAATAAAAAACTATACAAATATATATTAAATAAATCTTGCTATTAAAAATATAGTCATGAGTTATCGAAAACATATTTCATATTATTTTGCTATTAAATCAAGGTAGCGACTTGTGCTGACTCCTGCGGGAAAAGCACGTGCCGAAGACTACAGGATGAGGCTGTGCCCGCGGAAAGCATGCACAAGTACTACCTGTATATACTATTATGTTTAAACACTTGCGTTTTTCTTAGGATGGATATATTTATAATCTTTAACTTCGTCTTTCGTTATAATTCGGTTTGATATTTCAAAAGGCTTGTTATAATTCATTTCACTCACTTCTAATGAACCATTGTCATTTCGTTGTTCAATATAAGCTACATGACCATACTCACCTTCAGCAGTCTGTAAAATGCTCCCTACCTTAGGTGATTGATTTACTTTATAGTCACTTTTTTGTGCAAACGATGCCCAATACTTTGCGTCGTTCCAATTTTTCCCTATTTTCATACCATCTTCTCTTACTTTTTCAAAGACGTAGTGCGTGCATTGTCCTTTAGTATACGTATTATATTTCATTGGATCTAACGACCAAAAATGATTTGTTGGCTCAGTCATATCTTGGTTATCTAATCCTTCATATGCGGCAGCAACAATAATAATAGTACTTATCGCAAACATCGTACCAAGTCTTTTTTTCATTAATTCACACGACCTTATTATAATTAAATCGAAATTGTATACCATCTGGGCCTGTTAATAATTTGTGAGTAGTTTCAGGGTAATGAAAATCAATAATTGCTAAACCATATGTTCTATTATTTTCAATTCGTTTAATACTTGATAGCCAATTATTAACCACTAAATGTTGGTGATAACCATTAGAGGATAAGTAAAATGCGCCATCTGTTTCTAATGATGATGTTTCAAGTCCGAAATAATTATTATAGTACTGCTTTACTTTGCTTAAATCAATCGATTTTAAATTCAAATATCCAATGACGCTTTCATCTGGAATACCTTGCCATTTTTCATTTGAAGTAAACGTTAATAAATTTGGCACGTTAATCGGTTGTGTTTCAAGCACTACTTTTTCATCTTCAAATAACCAGTCTTCAATTGGATTATCAACATAAAATTCTAATCCATTGCTTTCAGGGTCTTCTAAATATAATGAGGTCGTCACATCATGCTCTCCACCATGTACTGGAATACCCGCTTCACTTATTTGAACAAGCAAATCTGCAAGGTCTGTCTTTGCAGGCAACCTAATCGCCAAGTGAAATAATCCTGCTTCTGAACGTAATGGCTCTCTGCCCTGTATAACTTGATTAAAAGTCATAAAATGATTTAAATTACCAATCTCATATTGGATTGTTGAATAAGATTCATTTACTACATTCATACCTATGATATTTTCATAAAATTGTTTCATTTCATCTTTATCTCTAACATTTAACGTAATGCCATTTACAAAATGTGCGCTTTGACTATGGAACATGTATAACACCTTTCTAAAACTCTAATAAATTCAGTATACTTGAAATCCATTTTTATACATTAAAAAAGCTCATTCAATACTATTATTTTTATTTATTTCTTCATAATTATCTTAGGAGTTCAAACATGAAAAGAGCCTGAGACAAAATACATGTCTCAGACTCAATTATTAATAATTGATGGTGCTACGTTTTATACGAGTGTCTTTACAACTTCTTGACAACGCGGACATAAATCATCAAGTTCGCCAACTGAACCGAGTTCTTCACTATAATTCCAACAACGTTGACATTTTTCACCATGCGCGTGTTCAATACGGATATCACCATATTGATAAGCCACACCGTTTTCAACTGATTCCACTACTTCTGCTTGAGAAGTGATGAATAACTGCTGTAAATCAGAGAATTGTTGTAAAAATGATGTTGCATCAAAGTTCTCATTACTGCCAATTATAACTTTAGCTTCTAACGATTTACCAATTACTTTTTCACCACGTGCTGCTTCTAATGCACGGTTAACGTCATCACGTAAATTCATAAATGTATTCCATCTATCTAAAAATTCACGGTCAACTTCAGTGCGTTCTGGCATACGAGTTAAGTGAATACTTTCTTCTTCAACATGAGGAATATGAGACCACACTTCTTCAGCAGTATGCACTAAGATTGGTGCTAATAGTTTCGTCATATCCACTACAATTTGGTATAACACTGTTTGCATACTACGACGTTTATGAGAATCACGTTCTTCAATATATAAAATATCTTTACCATAATCTAAATAGAAATTACTTAGTTCTACGTTAATAAAGTTTTGAACTTCTTGATAGATGTCTAAGTAGTCATAGTTATCATAATGATCTAAAGTATTTGCTGTAAATTCACGTAGTCTATTTAATAGATATTTATCTACTTCTAATAAATCTGCTTCAGCTAATGCATCGGTAGCAGGGTTATAATCACTCACGTTCCCTAACATAAATCTTAATGTATTTCTGATTTTACGATACACATCAGAAGTTTGTTTTAAGATTTCATCTGAGATACGAACGTCAGCTAAGTAATCAACACTACTTACCCAAAGTCGTGCAATATCTGCACCTTTTTGTTTAACAATTTGATCTGGCACAATCACGTTACCTAATGATTTACTCATTTTTTTACCTGATCCGTCCATAACAAAACCGTGAGATAAGAGCATTTTATATGGTGATTTACCTCTTGTCGCAACAGAAGTTGTGATTGATGAGTTAAACCAACCACGGTATTGGTCACTACCTTCAATGTATAAATCAGCTGGATAAGATAGTTCCGGGCGGCCTTCTAAAACGCCTCTGTGAGAAGAACCAGAATCAAACCAAACGTCCATAATATCTGTTTCTTTAGTAAATTCACCATTTGGACTACTTGGGTGTGTAAATCCTTCTGGTAATAAATCTTTTGCATCACGTTCAAACCAAACATTAGAACCAAATGTTTCAAATAAATCTGCAACATGATTAACAGTTTCGTTTGTCATGATGATGTCACCATTTTCAGCATAAAATACTGGTAATGGTACGCCCCATACACGTTGACGTGAAATAACCCATTCACCACGGTCACGGATCATATTGAAGATACGTGTTTTACCCCAATCTACTTTAAAATCAGTTACTTCGATTGCATCTAAGATATCTTGACGTACTTTATCAATAGAAGCAAACCATTGTGGCGTTGCTCTGAAGATAACAGGTTTTTTCGTACGCCAATCATGAGGATAACTATGTGTGATAAATTCTAAATTTAATAAAGCGTCTTTTTCTTTTAACACATCCGTAATTGCTTTATTAGCTTTGTCATAGAACATACCTTCAAATTGACCAGCTTCTTCTGTAAAGACACCTTTATCATCAACTGGGCTAATTACAGGTAATTTGTACTTCTGACCAACGATATAGTCATCTTCACCATGACCAGGCGCTGTATGAACACAACCTGTACCAGCATCAGTAGTAACATGTAAGCCATTGATAACCAATGAAACACGGTCAACAAATGGATGTTGTGTTTCCACATACTCTAATTCGCTACCTTTAAATTCTTTTTCTAATTCAAGCGTGTTTTCATCCCAGCCTAATGCTTCAACAACATCACTCGCTAAGTCTTTACCGATAATGTATTTTTTACCATTCACATTATATTGACCATAAGTTAAATCAGGATGTACTGTAATCGCTACGTTAGAAGGTAATGTCCATGGTGTTGTTGTCCAAATGATGAATTTTGCATCTGAATCTACAACGCCCTTACCATCTTTAACATCAAATGCTACGTAGATAGAAGCCGAACGTTTATCTTGATATTCTATTTCTGCTTCTGCAAGTGAAGATTCACTTGATGGTGACCAATATACAGGTTTTTTACCTTTATAAATTAATCCTTTGTCTGCCATTTCGCCAAATAAACGAATTTGCGCTGCTTCATATTCTGGTTTTAACGTGATATATGGATTATCAAAATCACCTTTAACACCTAAACGTTTAAAATCTTTTTTCTGATTTTCAATTTGTTCTAAAGCAAATGCTTCACATTTTTTTCTGAATTCAGCAATAGATAATTCTTTACGTTTAACACCTTTTTTAGTTAGTGCTTGTTCAATAGGTAAACCGTGCGTATCCCAACCTGGGACGTAAGGTGCATAAAAACCACGCATTGATTTATATCTAATCATCATGTCTTTTAAGATTTTATTCAGTGCATGTCCCATATGCAAATTACCATTAGCGTATGGTGGGCCATCATGTAAAATGTATGATGGATTCCCTTCATTTTTATCTAACACTTTTTGATAAATGTTTTGAGCTTCCCATTCTTCTTGGATTTTAGGTTCTTTATTTGGTAACCCTCCGCGCATTGGGAAATCTGTTTTTGGCATTAATAACGTTTCTTTATAATCCATTTTATACACTCCTTGTTCCGATTTTCATACTAAATTCAATTCATTCGTACAATAAAAAGAACCCTAAGTTCAATTAACAGGGACGATTAATACCGCGTTACCACCCTGATTAACTCAACTTAGAGTTCTCTCATTGTTCATATATTTTTTTAAAATAACAGTGATATAAACATCTTACATATGAAAGGCTCTCACTGTCCCTAACTCGCTTTGATATGCAAAGAGATGCTTACGCGTCTGTTATTTATATTAATTACTATTTTTTATCTGTTTCAGTATTTGTAGCCTGAGCGTCTGCTTCTGCAGTACTATCTGCTTCTGCTTTCGCTTTCATCGCTTTTTCTTCTTCAGTCAAATCATTTTCATGTAAATGATTAATATTCTCTTGAGTTACTTGTTCAGAATCAAGATCATAATTTAATAAATAATCCCAATCTTCGCTTTTTAGTAAATCAAGTTGAGCCTCAACTAACATACGGAAACGTGATCTAAATATTTTTGATTGGCGTTTCATGTCTTCAGTTTGGAATGAAAGACGACGTGCTTTTTCAACTGCATCATTAACGATTTTATTAGCTTCACTTTGTGCTTTAGAAACTGTTGCTTCAGCATCTTTAGTTGCAGCTAATTTTGTTTCTTCCCCAGCTTGTTTCGCATGAATTAAAGCATCACTTACAGATTGATGAACATCTTTATAAGACTGGATGTTTGTATCTTTATCTTCAATGACTTTCTCTAATTGCTTTTTGTCTTCTTTTAAACGTTCAATTTCGTTACTTAGTTGTTCTAAATAGCTTTCAACCTCAGTTGGTTCAAAACCAGTTTTTACGCGTGTAAAGTCTTTGTTTTTTATTTCATTTGGTGTAAAAGGCATGCGTTATCCTCCTTCTATAATACACTATTTTAGCACTTCTTTAAATATCTGAAATAGTGCTTTATGTCTATATTTTCTATTTTTTTATTTGTATGCATTTTTATTGATTGAAATCTAATTTGACTTGTTTATACGTTAGATAAGTATAACATTATTTGAATAAAGTTTTATACGAAATTCTTACTTTATCTTTTTTAGTTTTACCACCAATATCAGTAATCATTGCTCTACCATAACCTTGGATTGACAATAAGTCACCACTATCAAGTTGAAAATCTGTAGCGTCAATCATTGTATGATTGACCTTGACACGCTTTTTATCAATTAATTGTTTAGCAATTGTACGCGATTTGCGAATCATTTCTTTTAGGATGACATCTAAACGCAAACCACTCACAGTAGTTTCATATGTTTGCCAATGCTCTTTTGATTGTATCATATCTTTTATAGGAATAGAATTAAGTTTAACTGTAGCACCCTTAATTCTATTTAGCTCTAACATAATATAAGATTCCAATTGCTTTGTCAAAGTAAATTGAATTGAGTCATCTACAATAATATCTCCTAATTGCTCTCTTTCTATCCCTAAAGACATAATTGTTCCTAATATATGTTGATGTTGTAGCGTTACAAACTTTTGAGGATAGTCTATTTCAAGCAATACAATTTCAAACAGTTCTTCTTCTGGCACAAAATAATCAGGCGCAACAATAGCCCTTTTGCGTTCTGCATAAGGCCCACCAAAGTATGTCACTTCTAAATCACCATAGCTACCGACTATGACACTCATAATATATTGTCCACGTGGATCTAGAAATGGTGTTAATATAGGCGCATACTGCTCATTCGCACGATTACACTTATCCATAAGTTGATCTATTAATTCATGTTCTTCTTTTCTAAAATGCTGGTAAATATCGATGCTAATCACTCCACATACAAGAGAAAGCACCTCGCGTCATACAACGTTAGGTGCTTCTCATTTATTTTATACATTAGTTATAATTAAACTTAAATTCTATTTAACGTAAATTTATTTAAGCTAAATTACTCAAAATTAGATTAAAAATACTTGCTAAACCTGATCTGAATAAGACAAGTACAATTATTGCTACAATTGATGATATATCAATCATACCAATTGGAGGAATAATTTTACGGAACTGTTCTAAAAATGGTTCATAGATTTTAGCCAAAAATTGACCGAATTTATTTTCTCGTGCATTAGGTATCCATGACATAAAGAAATAAACAATCATTCCGTAATAATAAATTTGAACCAAGAATAAAATAAAACTAAATATACTTCCTAATAAACCTATATCCATTTATTATTACCTCTATTCACCTTGGTATTCCATATTTTCTATGTGATCTGTTATACTACCAGCTACTTCTATATTATCTGGAGTACATAAGAATATATCTGATCCTACGCGTTGAATGTCTCCACCGATTGCATAAACTGTACCGCTTAAAAAGTCGATAATACGTTTAGCAGAAACTTTATCAATACGCTGTAAATTAACTAAAGTTGCGCGACGATTTTTGAGTTCGTCTGCAATATCTTGAGTATCTGAAAAAACACGTGGTTCAAATAAACACATTTTAGAACTTTCTTCTGTAAAACCGAATTGATCTTGTTCTTGATTATTCATATTCACAACGTTCCTTGCATTATTTTTTGATGAAGTGTTATTCATTTGATACTTCCTTTCACCTGAGGATTGCTGTAATCTTGATGACTGCTTTTTGGGAACGGATTGTATGGATCTTTGTCGCTCTGTATTTTCATTATTTTTATATTCATTGAAATTCGTTTGAGACTGCGCTTGTTGCTTGTTTTGTTGTCTACCTTGTTCTTCTTCTGGTGCTTCTAATTCGTCATCTTCTTCTTCAACCACGAAAAATCCACTAAATAAATCTTTTAAAGCCACGGGGCTCACTCCTCTTTTCCTACAAGTTTAGTCCCAATTCTCACAAATGACGCACCTTCTTCAGCAGCTAAATGGAAATCATTACTCATTCCCATCGATAACTCAGTACATGGTGCATAATTTAAATTGAGCGCTTTAATCTCATCTCTTTTATTCTTTAATGATTGAAATAAGCTTTTTATATATGACTCGTCATCAGTTAATGGAGCCATAGTCATAAGACCAACTACTTCTAAATTTTCATATTGTTCCAACGTTTCAATAAAAGTATTCACATCTTTCAATGCAACACCTTGTTTAGATTCTTCACCTGAAACATTTACTTGAACAAAACACTTTATTTTGTGTTCCGCCCTTTTGTTAATTTCTTTTGCTAATTTAAGACGATCTAATGCATGAAAGTAATCAATTTCATTGATCACTTCTTTCACCTTTCTTGTCTGTAACGAACCAATAAAGTGCATTACAACATCATCAGGTAAAGCTTCTTTTTTAAGTTGAAATCCTTCTAAACGATTCTCACCAAAATGTCTAATCCCCGCATTATAAGCATCATTAGCTCGGTCTATTGTAACATACTTTGTCACTGCAATCACGTTTGGTAACGTTGAAATATTACCTTTTTCGGAGTATGTTTTTAATTGTTTTTCAATTTGTTCTAAATTCTGTTGTACGTTCAAATCTCTACACCTCTTCATTATTGACCGATAAATGCTAACATACGGCCAGTATTCCCTTTCTCTACTCTATATGAGAAAAATAAGGATAAATCTTCAGATGTCGCATAGTTGGTAATATAAATATTATCTTTAGGAACACCTGCATTTTCAAGTAATAAAGCATTTGCACGTTTTAAATCAATGCCATGTCTGTCATTGGCTCTTGTCTTAATGTATTCATTCATATCTATCGGTAATGATTCAAATTTTGCTTTAATATCATCATTAATTTCATAAGTTGTAGAAGTTGCAGGTCCAATAACGATATTCAAATCATTTAAATTAAAATCGATATAGCGGATGACTTCATTCACAATTTGACCGACAGTGCCCCTCCAACCAGCATGTGCTAAAGCGATGTAATGATGTTTTTCGCTATAAAAATATATAGGTACACAGTCCGCATAACACATTGTAAGCAGAAGATCAGATTCATACGTATATAATGCATCTACACCATGTAAAGCATCCGTTAAAATATCAATATTCGTACCTCTATCTTTAGCTGTCACCTCTACAACTTTATTTTCATGCGTTTGTATAGGAAATACCCACTGTTCTCTCGGGTATTGAATTACAGCTGCAAGCTCTTCTTGGTGTTGTGTAACGTGCTGTGGATCATCGTTAATATATCTAGCCATATTAAAAGCTGATTTGGGATAGGGACTCAAACCTTCTTCTCTTGTTGTTATACCCAATTTTACATTATTTAAATGGCTATCCTCATATTTCAATATATGATTATCTTTAATAAATTTATCATGCATACTATGACCCTCCATTAATTAAAACTGCAATTTCTCGCTATGACTTCTTATAGGAGACCCGCGACAATAATTTATTCTAAAATCTCAGACAAATATATGATTAAGTTATACTCATAGATAGCAATAAAATTCAAAAAAGTCATCAGATCTTTGGACCTGATGACATCATTGTATTTATTATTGACTACTTTAAGCTTTAAGCCCTATGTACACAAGGCGAGCTAGTTCGAAAATTAACGTCTAGTTCTTCTTGAACGTCTTTCTTCTCTATTTCTGATAAAGCTTGGAATGTCATCTTCATTTGTAGTATGACTTCTGCCTTCACTAGCACTTTCTGATGGTTGAGAAGTATTTGCTGTATTTGATGCAAATGTATCTTCTTTTGTGCTGTTACTACTTGTTGCACTTGTACCGAAACCAGTATTTGAAGCTTTACGTGCTTGTGATGAAGGTTTATCTTCAAATCCAGTAGCGATAACTGTAACTACAATTTCGTCTTGTAATTCTGGATTAATTACAGTGCCGAAAATCATATTTACATCTTCATCTGCTGCATCTTGTACGATATCAGCTGATTCTTGTGCTTCGAAAAGTGATAATGACTCTCCACCAGTGATGTTCATAAGTACACCCTGTGCACCAACGATTGAAGTTTCTAATAATGGTGACGAAATCGCCTTTTTAGCTGCTTCTACTGCGCGGTTTTCGCCAGAAGAAACGCCGATACCCATTAATGCTGAACCTTGGTTAGACATGATTGTTTTCACATCTGCAAAGTCAAGGTTTACTTCACCTGATACTGCGATTAAATCAGAAATACCTTGAACACCTTGACGTAATACGTTGTCGGCTTCTTTAAATGCTTCCATCATTGGTGTTGATTTATCAACGATATCCAATAATCTGTCGTTAGGAATAACAATTAATGTATCTACAGCCGCTTTCATTGCTTCTACACCAGCTGCTGCTTGTGTTTGACGCTTACGACCTTCAAAACCAAACGGACGTGTAACGACACCTACTGTTAATGCTCCCATTTCTTTAGCAATTTTTGCTACGACTGGTGCAGCACCAGTACCAGTACCGCCACCCATACCAGCAGTTACGAATACCATATCTGCGCCTTGGATAGCATCTTCGATCTGTTCACGAGATTCTTCTGCAGCTTTTTTACCAATGTCTGGGTTCGCTCCAGCGCCTAGACCACGTGTTAATTTTTCACCAATTTGGATTTTAGCTTCAGCTTTAGACAGGTTTAAAGCTTGTCCATCCGTATTGATTGAAATAAATTCAACATTATTCATACCATGGTCAATCATACGGTTTACAGCGTTGTTACCGCCGCCCCCTACACCGATGACTTTCAACGTCGCTAAATGATTAAATCCTTGTTCAAATTCTAACATTTATATTTCCTCCTAGTTTTAATGGCCAATCAATCGAATAGAGATTTCATAAGTTTTTTGAATTTACCTTCTTCTTTGTCTTGAGGTTTACGTTCTTCATCTTGGTTGACGTCTACTTTTTCGTCGTATTCCTCAGGTGCTTCTGGTTCTTCCATTTCAGAAGCTGACGTTTGTGGCTCTTCTTGTTTGTTTGATTTTTTCTTGAACCAGTCAAATCCGCTTGATTTTGTGCTATGTTCTCTTTCATCAGATTCGATGACTTCTTCTTCGAATTCTTCACTGTCATGATTACTAATTGTAACATAATCTAACAATTCGTCGAAAGTAATGCTACTAGAAATTGTTGAAATTGCTGAAGAAAATTCAGGTTTTCTAATACCCATTTGTGATGGTGTATGAATTCTTACTTTTTCACTGACCATATCTTGTAGTAATTCTTTAACTCCTAATAAGTTTGCTGAACCACCAGTAACAACGAAACCGCCGTTAACTTTAGTAAGTCCTAGATCTTGTAATATATCAAATGCATTAAAGAAGATATCTTCAACACGTGCTTCAATAATATCTGCTAAATCTTTTTGAGTAAATTGAGCTTCTTCTTCACTATCCACTTGATCCACACTAAATACATCATGATCAGAAGCAGATTCAAAGAAAGCGTGACCATATTGATGTTTAATTTTTTCTGCTGTTTCATAAGATGTGTTTAAACCTTGCGAAATATCTTCTGTGATATCTCGACCAGCCATCTCTATTGCCTCAGCATCAACAAGCTCACCGCGTTCATAAAATGCAAGTTGTGTAATGTCTTCACCGATATCGATGATACATGTGCCTAGCTCTTTTTCAGTAGCTGATAGCACTGAACCATAGTTATACGCATCTGAATACACATCTAATACATCTACGCCACAAGATTCCACACATTTAATCATATTGATTAAAATTGATTTTTGAATTGCAATAACACCAGCTTCTACTTTCAAACCATGTCTAGCAATTAATTCTTTTGGATCTGAAACTTCATTTTCTCCATCAACAATAAATTTAATTGGGAATGCATTTATAATTTCAGTTTCTGGCACATCATTTTTTTCGCGAATACCTTCAAGCACACTTTCAATATGTGTACCATTCAATTCTGTATCTTCATGAAATTCTATTTCATTTGCTTCATCAAATACTTCAGTTCCGACTATTGGAAGTTTTAAAAACACTTCTTTAATATCAACACCTGAAGCAATAGAGGCTTTTTTGATTGTATCTTTTATCGCTTGTTTAGCGATATCGAAATCATCAATAAGACCATTTTTAATCCCACTTGTGTAGGTCTGTCCTGTACCTATCACATTTATACCATTGTGAAATTTTTCGCCCACTATCGTTTTAACGCTTGATGAACCAATATCTATACTTACATAATAATGCTCTTCCATAGATAGGCACCTCCTGACAATAACTTATTCAAGTTCACACTATTAACAGTTTACAATACGTTTTGATGCTTGTGAACTATAAACACGTGTATTTGTCGAAATTTTTTAATTATTTTTGTCTGATTCTTTATTTATTTTGTTTAATGCACTTTGTAACTCGTCTTTTGCAGCATCTGTTTCTGTTGTTTGTTCGTCTACATTTTTGTCACTTGCTGATTTTGTTTCATTACCACCACCATAAGGAATAAATGATGCACCTACTGATAAATCAATATATCCTGACTTTTTCAATTCGCCTGATTCATCACGTTCTAACGATTGAGACATTTGCGGATAATATTTCATTTTATTAGCAATCGTATTGAGATTACCAAGAATTTGAATGTCATCAGATGTGAATAATTTGATTTGATTTTGTAAATTTTCTTGAGGATCATATTTAATTTCTGCAATCATACCTCTCACATTTGCTGGCATTTTTGCAAGTTCATTAATAATTTTTTCTTTCTCCTCTTTTTCAAATCCTACTAATATGGGTCCATCATCCGTTGCATTACCATCATAGTTTTTCAATTCTGTACCATTTTCTAGAATAGGCACATAATTATCTTTCTTTTTCGTCATTCCAACAATTTGATTTTCAGTGACTTCAACCGTTAATTTGTTAGGCATTTGTTTCGTGATTTTCGCGCTTTTTATCAATTTGTTGTCTTTTAATTTATCCGTCGCTTTTGAAGTGCTATATGTGTACATTCTGGAGTTGTCTTTAACGTCAATCGCTTTATTGATTGCACTTTTGGAAACATTATCATTGCCTTTTATTTCCACACTGCTTATCTTACTTAAAGGCGTGAACATATATATAAGAATCAAAATGATAATAAATAACAATACACCAAATACTGAATATTGAATTTGCTTTTGTCGTTTTCGACGTTTTGCTCGTTTTTCTTTTAAGTATTCAGAGTCAAATTCACTTACTTTATTAGTCATTCATTTTCACACCCTTTAAAAAGAAGGTAAGTGCGCTTGGAAACTTTTTATAAATTTATTTCCACGCTCTTCAAAAGTATTGTATTGATCCCAACTTGCACAGGCCGGTGATAAAAGTACAACGTCATTTGGTTCTATAGCGTCTTGTATTTTATCGACTGCATCTTGTACGTCAGTCGCCGTTATTACGTATTTGCCCTGACTTTCACCTAGCTTCACAAATTTACTTTGCGTTTCTCCAAATGCGACCATCACCTTGACGTTTTTCATATAAGGAATAAGTTCATCAAAGTCGTTACCACGATCTAAACCACCACATAACCAAATAATTGATTGATCAAATGAATTTAATGCAAATTGTGTTGCAAGTGTATTGGTTGCTTTTGAATCATTGTAATATTTATTCGTTTTGTTCGAGCCGATATATTGTAATCTATGTTCAATACCAGAGAATGTTGTAAGACTATCAATGATTGCTCTTACTGATACACCAGCTAAAAGTGCAGCTAAAGTCGCAGCAAGTATATTTTCTAAATTATGTTCACCCGGTAAAACTAAATCATCTTTATGAATGATTCTAAATCCTTTGAACACAATAAAACCATCTTTTACATAAATACCATCAACTTCTTGTTGTGTAGAAAAGTAATAGGTTTTGGCACTTAATGATTCCGACTCAATTAAATGACGCTGGTGATAATTACAGATTAAATAATCGTCCTCAGTTTGATTTTTATAAATTTCTTTTTTAGCATTTTGATAGTTCTCTAATGATTCATGATAATCAAGATGTGCCGAGTATATATTTGTGATAATAGCAATATGCGGCTTGTATCGATCTATACCAAGTAGTTGGAATGAAGATAGTTCCGTAACTAAATAATCACTTGCTGTGACCTCTTGAGCTACTTTAGAAGCAACATATCCAATATTCCCTGATACTTTACCTGTTACTCTACTTTTTTGAAACATATCGCCAATTAATGACGTTACTGTAGTTTTACCATTTGTACCTGTGACACCAATAATAGGTGCTTCTGATATCAAATAACTCAATTCAACTTCTGTTAAGATTTTCAAGCCTTTTTCTACAGCTGCTTCAAGTAAAGGTACAGTATAGGGTATTCCAGGATTTTTAACTATAATAGGATTGCTATCAAGTAAAGACAGCGGATGTTCTCCACCAATGACTTTAACCCCTCTATTTTCTAAGTCTTTCGCATGTGAGTCTTGGCTTAAATCTTTGCCATCATTAACTATGACATTCGCGCCCAACTTATTTAACAACTTAGCTGCTTCATAACCACTTTTTGCTAAACCAATTACTAATACATTTTTATTTTCTAACCCTGTATATTTCAGCAATTTAATTCACTCCAATCCATAGGCCAATTAGTCCTGAAATCAAGCCTACTGTCCAAAATACCGTAACAACTTTCTTCTCATTCCAACCAACTAATTCGAAATGGTGATGTAATGGTGACATTTTGAAAATTCGTTTGCCTGTTAATTTATAAGATGTAACTTGAATAATTACTGATAAAGTTTCTGCAACAAACACAAAACCAATAAAAATGAGTGATAATTCTTGGTTTAGCATAATTGAAATTGTGGCAAATATACCACCTAATGCCAAACTACCTGTATCTCCCATAAACACTTTAGCTGGGTTTAAATTGAATGGTAAGAACCCAACTAATGCAAAAATCATAATAATACAGAACAGACCGATAGATGTAGCACCTTGGAAATAAGCCATAATTGCATACATAACAAATCCAATTATAGATAAACCGGTTGCGAGTCCGTCTAAACCATCTGTTAAATTCACTGCGTTAGAGAACCCTACTTGCCAAAACACAATAAATAATACATATGCAATGGATAGTGGTATTTCTGTATTCGTAAATGGAATATGTATTCCTGTAGAAAAATCAGTTAAATTAAACGCTTGGCTCAAAATGAAGAAGATGACTGCTATCGCAATCTGTGCTAAGAATTTTTGTTTACTTGTTAATCCTTCATTGTTCTTTTTCACAACAATGATGTAATCATCTATGAAACCGATTAAGCCAAACCCTATTGTTACAAATAATAGTAAAATTATTGGGTTAGGATTTTCCATAAAAATAATTGCAAGTATCGAAGTTACAATGATACTAATCAGGAAAGTAAGTCCACCCATTGTAGGTGTGCCTGTCTTTTTCATATGACTTTGTGGGCCCTCTTCCCTGATACTTTGCCCAAATTTCATTCTTTTTAACGTTGGTATCAATACTGGGACTAATATAAAAGTGATTAAAAGTGCAATAATTGCGAGTAAATAAACCATATTATGCTCCTTTATATATTTAATTGGATTATTTCTTAGTGCTAAGTGGCTACAATATGTATAGAGGTAAGTAGCTTTACCAGTTATTTAATTAACGTCATACGCTACTAAATACTGACAAGCTACTATTTTTGAATACCTCATAATCATGAAACAAATATTCTAACATGAGTTAAAATTGAAATCAGAAGTTGTGCTAAATAAATTTATTCTTTATCTTCTTTGTTTTCTTCATTGTCTTTAGATTTTGATTCGTCATCAGCTGTTTCTCCATTTATTTCTTCAGAAGACAACGTTACTTCTATCTTATCTTTTTTACTTATCTTTTGACCTTCTGTTATAGATTGCTCAGAAACAAATCCGCTACCTTTGGTAGTTACTTTTGTATTCGTGAGCTTTTCAAATGCAATGACTTCTTCTTTAGTCCAACCGGACATATTTGGCATCGTAACATCGCCATCAGTCAATAATAGCACTCTACTATTAGGCAATACCTCTTTATCTGCAGTAACAGATTGTTTTGTGATTTTCTCACCGTCACCTATAACGATAGGTTCTAGAGATTTACTATTCACTTTGTCTTGTGCTTTTTGTGTTTCTTGACCTTCAACATCTGGCACTTTGCTGTATTTCACATCTGATTTGTCTTTCGAATTTTTATCACCGACATTCAGATATTTCAACGTGTTCTCCATAATTGGTTTAAAGGCCTTACTTACACCACTTTCATATGCTTCTTGATCATTTTTCTGAGCTAAACTCATACCAGCATAAACAACAACTTCAGGGTCATCTTTTGGTGCATCACCGATAAAGCTTACGAAATATGGATTTTCACCCTCTACGTATCCACCATTATCTGAATCTGCTACTTGTGCTGTTCCGGTTTTACCTTCTATTTCATAACCATCGATTTTATAGTTTTTAGCATTACTGTCTTCGCTGTTAACAACCTTATCCATTTCAGTACGTACTTTTTTAGCCGTATCTTTTTTGATTGGTTTACCAGCGATTTCTTTTTCACCTTTGTAGAAAGTATCATTACTTACAGGATTAGATACACTATCTATAAACCACGGTTTCAACATATTACCTTCATTATAGAACGCTGATTGCGCTTGTAACATTTGTACTGGTGTTACAGTCGTTGATTGACCAAATGCAGATGTTTTTTGTTGTGCTTCATTATCCCATGCGATATCACCAGTAGCTTCACCATCAAACATACCGTTCGTTGATTCACCGAATCCAAATTTTTCATACCATTCTTTCATCTTATCTGAGCCAACTAAATCTTGTAAATGCATCATTAGGGTGTTTGAAGAATATGTGAAACCAAGTGACATTGGTATCTCTCCCCAACCTACTTTGTTCCAGTCGGAAATTTTCGATCCCATGACTTCTCTTGGTTCTGCCGTATATTTTTTATCTGGTTTAAATTCTCCTTCTTCAATTGCTGCCGCTAAACCAAAGTTTTTAAATGTGGAACCTGGTTCATACGTATTTTGATACAAATCATTCGCCCATTTTTTACCAAAATCTTCGCCAGTTTCTGGGTTGAACGTAGGTCGTTGACTGTATGCAAGAATTTCACCTGAATCTGCATCCATGACTACAGCAAATAAATCTTTCGGTTTATAATGCTCAACCATTCCATCTAGTGCTTCTTCAACAAAGACTTGAATGTTGGAATCTATAGTTAAATGGACATCATCACCGCGTTGTGGTGTTTTCTCTTTTTTTGTATTTGGCGCAATGTAGCCCCAAATATCATGAATGTAAGATAACGCACCTTTTTGTCCTGATAAATAACTATCGAATATCTTTTCAACGCCCATAGCACCATTTAATTCCCCAGTATCAGGGTCTTTTTGTGCTATGCCAATAAGATGTGACGCAAAGTTACCATTAGGATAGAAACGTTCAGTTTCTGGATAGAGCGTGACACCAGGTAGATTCATTTTCTCTATCTTTTCTTTTTCTTGATAGGTTAAATCAGAACCTTTTTGTCCAAATTCAACTTGAAATGCTTTCTTATTATCCAGCCTTTTTTCAATATCTTCCTCAGACATATCTATCACTGTCGCTAATTTCTTCGCAGTTTCTTTTTTGTCTGTAACATGTTTCGGCTTCTCGCTGCCTTCACTTGCTTTTTTATCAACAATAGCAACGACTTTATATCTTTCTACGTCTTCTGCTAGTACTTTTCCATTACGATCATATATTTTTCCACGTTCAGGTTGCTCTTGGCTTTGGACTAAATATTTTTCGTTTGCCTTCATTATTAAATCTTCGCCGGAAGAGTGCCCTGTCAACATAATATATGAGTATCTTAAAACCAACGTAAAAAAGAGCAGTCCAAATCCGAGAACGAGTAGGACTGCCCCTATTTTACTTTGTTTAATTAGAAAGTTCGGTTTTTTAAATCTAATTTTTCGCTTCGCCATTATTACGCACTACCTTTACATTGTCGTTCTTAAGGCTCATTCCTTCGTCTTTTGCCTTATCGTAAATGCGTTCATATGAAGAGTTCTTTTTAATTTCAGATTCTATTGCGCTGTTTTCACTTGATTGTTGTTCGATTTTAGTATCTAAATCTGCAATTTTCCCTCGAGTATCATACGCATCCATTTTTAAAGATAGCATATAAATACTTATTAAAGCAATTACTGTTATAAGTCCTATGTATAACATTTTCTCAAACTTTGTAAGTTGAACTACTACTTTGCGTTTTACGGTTTTGGTTTTAGGTTGCGTTTTAGGTTGTTTCCTCGGTTGTGATTCGGGAATCTGTTGTTCTGATCCATTATAAGGTTGATAAATCTTCTCTACTGCCACTCATCATTCACTCCTTATTTCAATATTTCTGCAACACGTAACTTCGCACTACGCGCACGGTTATTTGTATCTAGATCTTCTTCAGCAGCGGTAATGGGTTTACGGTTAACGCGTTTCAATTTAGGCGTGTACGCTTCAGGTATGACTGGCAATCCCCGTGGAACATCTGGACCTTTTTCATATTCTTGAAACATCTGTTTGCATAATCTATCTTCCAATGAATGGAAAGTTATGACTGAAATTCTACCATCAATTTTTACTGCACCTATCGCTTGTTCTAGTGAATCTTCGAATGAAGATAATTCATCATTCACTGCAATTCTAATTGCTTGGAAAATCCTTTTTGCAGGATGTCCGCCTTTTCGCCTAGCTTTTGCAGGTATACCTTCTTTTATTACATCAACGAGTTCTAACGTTGTTTCGATTGGCTTTTGTTCTCTGTTCTGTTCTATACGACGCGCAATTTGTTTTGAAAATTTTTCTTCGCCATATCGATGAAAGATTCTGACTAATTTTTCAAATTGCCAATCATTTACAACTTCATAAGCTGATAACGATTGTGTTTGATCCATTCGCATGTCTAATTTGGCATCGTTATGATAACTAAACCCACGTTCAGGTACATCCAATTGCGGACTGGACACACCTAAGTCGTAGTAGATGCCGTCTACTTTTTCAATATTCAAATCATTTAAAATTTCAGTTAATTCTCTAAAGTTGCTATGGACAAAGGTCACTTTATGTAAGTGTTCTTTCAAAACTTCTTTAGCATTTTCAATCGCTGTTGTATCTTGGTCGATTGCTATAAGCCTACCTTCGTCACCCAATTGATTTAATAAATAGAGGGCATGCCCTGCGCCACCTAATGTACAGTCGACATAGACACCATCTTCTTTAATATTTAAATAATCAATGGTTTCTTTAAGCATAACGCTGACATGATGAAACAAATTTAACTCCTCCTATTAAAAATCAAAATCAATCAGGTCTTCAGCAATATCTTCGAAACTATCTTCAGATTCTTCATAGAAACTGTTCCAAGTTCCTCTATCCCAAATTTCAATACGATTTGAGACACCTATTACTGTACATTCTTTGCTTAAGTTAGCGTATTGTCGCAAGTTTTGCGGAATGTTAATACGCCCTTGTTTATCCAGCTCTACTTCTACGGCTCCCGAGAAGAACATACGCATAAATTTACGTGCGTCCTTTTTAGTCATTGGTAATGTCTTCATCTTCTCTTCGATAATTTGCCATTCTTCCAAAGTATAGCCAAACAAACATTTGTCGAGGCCTCGAGTGATTATAAAACGTTCATTTAAGTCATAGCGAAACTTGGAAGGCACTATCATACGTCCTTTTGTATCCAACTGATGCTCGTATTCTCCCATGAACATTTATAATCACCTCACCTTCTCATATATATAATTTACCACATCTCACCACTATCCTCCACTAATTATACAAATATAACCATAATTTCTTATTCAACGTAAAAAAACACCCGATTCATCAAAAAGATGAATCGGGTGCACCCTTACTGTCTCTAAGGTTTTATTATAATATGATCAAAAGTGTAAGAAAGTGGTGGATAAGTGGAGGGATTGAACACATTCATCCCAAAATCATTCATAATTTGTAAAGGGTTCCATATTCTTTCTTGTAACCCTCCCATTGGATGAAGTGTACCACTTAATACTTTGAAATGTTTCATGCTAATTTCATTTTCTCGTTCAATATTTAATAAATATCTATTTATCAAATAGTCGTATTGCTTTTGATGAATTGAATTATTTTTTTCTAATAACAATGTATTATCATTGTTGCCTTTTACTTCTGCTTTTAGCGATTGATATAGTGTTTCTTGCTGTGCTTTCATTGATTCAATTTGATCAATGAATGTTTGAGATGCTTGTGCTCTAACAAATTTTTGTTTAGCATCTTCAATTCCATTTTCGATAATTTGGTTTTTATCCAGTTGATATTGTGCTATTAATTTTTCAATTCTGTGATTAATATAAGTAATTCGTAAGCGTGGTAAGACGATTGGCATTGAAACATCCAATGTTCTAAACACATCGTTTAATTCGGTCCAATACTTTATTTCACTTGGTCCACCAATAAAGGCAACAGTGTTAAATAACCATTCTTCCATAACAGGTCTTGTTACCACATTATTTGAAAACCTTTCCGGCTCTGAATCTACTATATCTAAAACCTCTTGAAGCGTCATTGTTTTATCTGATTTATTCAAATAGAATTGACCCTCTTTGAATGTCAGTAATTGTCTCATATTATCTTCGTGTAAAAACAAATGCACATTTGTGTCTGTTTGAATCATTTGCTCCAAACCACTTGCTGTTGTTTGTGCTTGTGTTTTTCTAAAGGCTGCATCAACATCAAGATGGTTTTCCACAATTTTTCTGATAAACGGTTGCTCTAATCGACGTAGTTCAGGATCATTAGCGTCCAACAATAATAAACCATATGTTTTAAATACTTCATGTAGCAATGCTTTAAACATATCGGACCAACTATCATGTGCATCAATAATATTACGACACATTTCAATTAAAGGTCGTGAATGTTCAGTTTCATTCAGTTGTTGGAAAAATTGATTCAAAGTTTCCTTGAGCTGAGCTTTATCAGGATTATAATGTGAGACACTTGCTTCTGGTGGCTCCATCGTATGATATTTGATTTTATGTAACTTAGCATCTTGATTATTATATGCATAAGTATGATTTACTTCGTCAAAATCATGGTCTTCCCCTGCAATCCAAAACACAGGCACGACATGTTTATTATAATCTTTAGATAGTTGTTGACTTAGTGTAATAATAGAAAATATTTTATGGAATGTATACAAAGGTCCACCAAATAAACCTGCTTGTTGTCCGCCAACAATTACTTTTGCGCCATCACTTAATAATTTAATATTACTTTCTTGTTCCTCAGTCAAAGATAAATCACTCATATAATTTTCAATCACTTGCGCTAATGCAACTTCTCTTCCATTATTTTCACTTAGAAGTCTTTGTTTATAGTTATTCTTATCCATTGCATCTAAATGATAAAACTGAGCTAGTGTTGAATCACTTTGTTTAATTTTTGAAATAAATTGATCTTTTTCGTTAAGTTTCCTAGTCATACAATCCATTCGTAATTCTCCTTATGTTACTCTATTCCTAATCAGTATAAAGTTTATGTACTATATTGACAATTTAACGGCTTAAAATAACCTGTATTTTTTACTTTTTAATTCAATGCACATACTATAATAAACGATTTTTGAAAAATTTAAAAAAAGTGTGTTTATGTATTTGAAATAAGCATTGTATACAGTCTACTTTAACAGTATGTTTCGCGTCGTCATTTTTGTGAAATATCATTAGAAATAAGGTATAATAAAATATAATAGTACAAAGGGGGAAGACGCTATGAGTAACGTAAAACGTCTTGATATAAATTATAAAACAGACGAATTATTCGAAGATTTTAGAAACTTCGGCAACAAAGATTTGTATATGGTTGATGAACTTCGTGGAGAAATGATAGATGCGAGTTCAGATTCACCTTTTTATGGTATTCAAATCGGAGATAGATTAGGCGCAAGAATGGCATTGTATCGTAAAGGCGATGTTGAAGAAGTCTACTTCCCTGATTTCGACGATTACAACGTATTGTGGAAATTAGAAGTATTAAACGACTTTCAGAATCGTGGTTACGGTAAAGAGTTGTTGGATTTTGCAAAAAAACAAGGACTTCCTATTAAAGTAATTGCTCGTAACCAATCTAAAGCATTCTTTATTAAACAAGGATTCAAAGATGTAAATGCAGTAAACAAAGATGGACATGATGTTCTAGTTTGGACACCATAAAAAGAGTACGAAAGATAAAACATATGTCTCAGTTGTTTTATTTTCATTAGCAGTCTGATGCTAAATGCATTTGTTTTCAGCTTTAAAAAAACTACGCGTCTACATTAAGGTAGACGCGTAGTTTTTTACGACTGCTTCAACTCTTGGAATCCTCTTTAAGTTATCCAAAAAATAGCGGGGATCCGAAATCCAATTTAATTTCGTATTCCTGCCCCTTTTTTATTTCATATAAATTAATAATTCATTGAGTGATTTTATTGTATAATCTGGTTTGATATTAGTTTCATTTATTTTATTTCTAGGATTAAACCAACACGTGCCAATTTGGGCATTTTTACCACCTAAAATATCTGATGTCATAGAATCTCCGACGATTATGGCATTATCTCGTTTGTCTTCACCAATTTCCTTAAATACATAATCAAAAAATTCAGGCATTGGTTTTTGGTAACCTGTTTGTTCTGAAACAAAAACACCTTTAAATAATTGACCAAACTGTGCCTTCGCAATACGGCGCTCTTGCGTTTCTAACACACCATTCGTCACAATATATAAATCATGATTTTGTTTTAAATACTTTAAAGTTTCAACTGTGTTAGGAAAGAATTTTATTGGTGCTTTCGCTAATTCATCTCTAAATATGTAATCCGCTTCTTTACCATCCACGGTCATTTCATGTAAATCAAAATATACTTCAAATCGCTTACTTAGAACCTCTTCCTTCGTTAACTTATTAATTTGAAAAGCTTCCCAATGCGCTTGATTCACTTTCATAAAGGTTTTTAAATCGTCATGATTAGCGATCAATTTATATTTTTCTGCCATTTTGAAAAATGCATGTGATTCCGCATCATGAAAATCTACGATTGTATCATCAAAATCTATGAGTAGACTTTTAGAATTCATTTTTATTCCCCCTCTTTTTATACATATTCATTAATACAATTGAATACATTTATTGCTTTTATTCACTCAATAACAGTATACACATTTTGAACATACAAAAAAATGGCCAAGGTTATCACCTTGACCACTACTTCCTATTTTAATAATTAGAATCCAAACAATTGACCTAATAATCCGACACCGCTTGATACAATATCTACTATACTAGTCCCTAATTCTACACCATTACCTGATTGTGCTGCTTGTATAGTATTTGCGATAGCTTCTGCTAATTTAGACATAAAAATCTCTCCTCTATTTATAAGTTTTATAATTTATTTTTACTAGAATCCGAATAATTGTCCTAATAGACCTACACTGCTTGATACGATATCTACAATGCTTGTCCCTAATTTAACTCCGTCTCCTGCAATTCCTGCCTGTACTGTTTCTTTTATTGCGTTAAATAAATCTGACATATTGATTATCTCCTTTAAAGTATTATTTTTTAAAATCTACTTAGATTAAAATCCTAATGCTTGAGAAATTAATGCTGACCCATTAGAAATGATGTCTAAAACGCCACTTCCAATTTTCATGCCATCTCCTGCAATACCAGCTTGTACTGTATTTTTAATTGCTTCAAATAAACCTTCCATTGTAAACACTCCTTATAAAATAATATTTGCTCTGACTGAAAATTATGTTTAAAGTGATACTTATAAAATACTTTTTATTTGTGTATCACTTATTATGTATAATATAAGATAATACTTGATTATATTGTTCGAAATTCCTTACTTAATCAAAAAATTGCT
Organism: Staphylococcus equorum; assembly: GCF_001747895.1. GTDB lineage: Bacteria > Bacillota > Bacilli > Staphylococcales > Staphylococcaceae > Staphylococcus > Staphylococcus equorum_A. The sequence goes on from NZ_LNNB01000009.1 coordinate 722,153, forward strand.
GTATCTGTTATTTAATTGCTAGTTTGAAACAGTTATGAATCCTTAATTGTATTTCACACAATTAAATAACTTTTCATAATGTTGGTGAATTATTAATTTTTTGTTAGAAAAGCATTGATTTTATCAGAACTTTTTAAAATTAATGTATAATCACAATTAATTTGTAGTATGCTGATATAAATAAATTCAACAGACTATCTGAATAGATTGGGAGGATCATTATGAAAGCAGTGCTTAAAATTAATAACCATCTAAGTTTAAGAGATGCTCAAGCAAGTGACATTGAAGATTATCTCTCAGTCCCTTTTAATGAAGAGCTTTTAAGAATGTATGGCTCTAAAATAAATTCAGAAACTGAAAAGCAAGAATCTGGTGCTAAATTATTAATCGCGAAAATTATGGCTAACCCATATGAATGGGTTATTGACTATGACAATTTATTTATTGGACAAGCTCGTTTAACTTTAGATGAAACAAATAATAAAGCTAATTTTGCAATAGGTATATTTAATCCACAGTTTTGGAATGGAGGAATTGGTACTCAAGTAACACATCACATTTTGGAATATGCCTTTAATGACTTAGGCCTCCATAAAGTTTATTTAAGAGTCCTTTCATATAATTATAGAGCTATAAATTCTTACAAAAATGCAGGTTTTATAATTGAAGGTAGTGATCGTGAAGGTTCATATATAAATGGAAATTATGAAACCGACTTATATATGAGCATCTTATACGACGAATTTAAAAGTAATTTAATCAATAAAGGTAAACATTAAAAAAGAAGACTCCAAAATTGGAATCTTCTAGTAATCTCTATAAAGTCACTGTTCCTTTTCAATTTAAACCTCTTTAACAAAATTTCTATTTGCGGTTATAAATGTACCATTCATTGTTTTAAGTCGTGGCGTACCCTTTGAAGATGCCACTACTTTTTGAATAGCTACTTTTTCATTAACCTTAAGCTCTGTCAAAACTTCACCACTAAAGTCCCTATTTTGATATTCCTTACAATCTTTTGTAATCATTACTGTTTCAGGTTTCTCATAAATATATTTATTGGCTTTACTAGTAGCAACACGATAAATAAACTTTTGATTGGCTGTTAACACTAATCCATCCACTGTGATAAGTCTTGGTGTATTCTTTTTAGTATAGCCAATGTCTTTAATTTCTATTATCTCACCTATTTCAACATTAACATCTGCGCGTTCTTTAAACTCCAGATCTTTATATAAATTGACCTTTTTCGCTATACCAATCGTTATTGGATTATAGGTGAAATATTTATTAGGCGCCTCTGTCTTTCCAGATTTTTTATCATTCACAATAAATTCAGATTTAAAATTTTGTCTATTAAGCTTGAGCGTCTGCGTTGCGTTAGGTAAATTCATGTTAATTGTATACTTCTTATAGTTATCGTGAATTAAATTAATGTTAAAGTCAAAATTGCACTTACTTAAATCTTCAGTTTTTACGTATAATCGATGCTCATCTTCAGAGAATTCAACTTCGATTGCGTTGAGCTCATAATTAATTTCAGTAAGTAACACTTGATTAATTGTAGTTTCTGGAGCTTTATAAACTCTTATAACTTCTCTTAATTCATCATCAATAAGATGCGTGCCTTCATAAACAGCAAATAGTTCTTCTTTCATTGGTAAATAATCTTTTACAGATTCAGGCATTAAAAAGTGAATTTGATTATCTTTCACATATCTATCTGCTTTTCCACCTTTTAATAGCATGCCGATAAAGTCAAAAAGTTTCTCATATTCTTTATTTATAAGCATTTGATAAATATTTTTATATTTATCTCCAATGATATAATCTTCAACATTTTTATCATGTTCATTTAAAGTATCTATCATTTGTTGAAATAGACTATAGAATACATCTTTATTTTCACTTTTTACAAATCTTCTATTATTAAATAATCTAGAAACGAAATCTACTTCAACAAGTCGACTTAATGATTGAAATTCTGCTGGCTTAGGTATATCCAATTTCAACACTTCTTGTAGTACCAATAAATTAAAATGTGTTTTTTCTATAATATTTGTTTCACCTACAAGTGATTGATTATATGAATATCTATTCACATGATAAACAGGCGTTGAATTCATAGAAGCTGTTTTACATTTAGAAATTGCATTGATAAAGAACAATTTATCTTCACCAAATTTCATATGCTTGAATTCTATATTATTATCAATAATGATATCTCTTTTAATAATTTTACCTGGTGGTCCTACAGCTCTAAAAATCTTATTAATTTCATATGGTACTAAATTATTTGCAACTTTATATGAAGTAAATCTTCCTAATTTGCTAATTGCTTTATCTGTATGTTTAATACTGTGTCCAAACGCAACATCTGAATTATTCTCTTCAGCTTGGTTTAATAGCGTCGGCAAACCAGTTGAATCTAACCAATCATCTGCATCAAGAAAAGTTATGTATTTTCCATTCGCATTTTTAATGCCTACGTTTCTAGGTTCAGCAGGACTACCCGTGTTCTCTTCTAATTTAATGAGTTTTAAAAAACTGTATTTATTTTTATATCCTTCAATTATTTTTAATGAGTTATCACTAGAACAATCGTCTACAAATATCGCTTCAATTTTATCTTCTTTAATATTTAATGCCCCAATTGATTCTATACATTCATTAAGAAATAATTCTTTGTTGTACACTGGTACAATGATAGACAGCAATTTTTCCAATTCCTAATTCCCCTTTTAGATGATTTAGTATTCATTATATAATATAAATGATTACTTAAGTATTTTTTATAAAAAAACAATCCCTACTTATTTCTATAAGTCGTTAAATTCTTAAATATGTATAAAAATCGTTCGTTATGTATTTATTAATATTTTAAAAACTACTACCTAAAAATAACATAAAATGGTAATACACAACACTTTAAATGGAATTATTTTTAAATACTTATCATTCAAGTATTTAATGCAATGGAAATTATAATTGAAATACGCATCCTCTTTATATTTATAGCGTCTATTATTGTTAATTACTTTACAATATCATCTCCATAATTTGTAAAAAAACCTTTCACTCCTATTTTTTTCAAGGACTTATAGTCATTCCTACTGTTTACAGTAAATGCGTGTACTTGCATAGCATTGTTTTCAACACTTTCTATAAGCTTACGATCTATTTTTTTATGCGAAACTCCAACTGCATAACTATAACTACTTATACTTTCTAACATATTATTATCTAATTTGCTTAATTCATTATCATCAATCAATTTGACCAATGGTATGTTTTCATTCTCATTTTTAATTTTTTTTAAAGCTTTATCATCGAACGCTTGTATAACGATGTATTTAGAGTTAAATAACTTTTTATTTTTTAATTTTTCTACCGTAATATGTGCCATATTAGGATTATCTTTAGCGTTTTTTAACTCAATATAGTATTTAACATCGTTACCATATTGGTCTAAAACCTCATCTAAGGTTGGAACCTCCAAATTTCGATTTTTCTTATCTATTAACTTCAATTTTTTTAGCTCTTCAATTGTATAGTCTTCTACCTTACCTTTTCCATTTGTAGTTCTATCTATTGATTCATCATGCATAACGACTAAATTATTATCCTTAGTTGTTTGTAGATCCAGTTCCAAATAGTCAATATTCATTTCATGAATCGCTTTATTATATGCTGGAAAGCTATGTTCAGGTTCATAACCACTAGCACCCCTATGAGCAATAATTAAAGGGTTCTTTTCAGTACCTTCATAGCCTTTAACTTTTGGTATGAAGATTATTATAGATACTATAATAATCAGAATGATCCCAGGTAAAACATATGTATAAAATGATTCTCTCTTAATTGACATCGCCCCACTTTGTTTTAAAAAACTATAAAAAATACATTTTTCTTAATTCTTTAATTATATTGTATTATCCATATATTTAATATACCATATCATACTTTTTTTACATTCATACTTTTTCCTCCTCATAATAAAAAGTCGACATGACTATGCCGACTTAAACAATTGATAATATTTTTGTGTTGTGTTAATTTATAGATAGAAAAAGGGCAACACACTTTAAGTGTATCGCCCAACTGAGCCCGTTAAAAAGACGGTGGCTTTAAAATGATAATTTATATAAAAATAACCATTTAACCGGCCAAAGTTAGCGATGGTTATTTTTTATGGTTTAATTTAACAACTGTAATAACTAAACCCAACAAGGTAACGATGAAAGTACCGAAACCTAACATTAAGTGAAGCGCTTCTACAATTGAAACCACACAAGGCGTCTCCTTTCTAAAGTTTTTAACGGTACTTTCATAAGCACCACCTCACTTTATACTGAGATTAGCCACCATCTATCCAACTTGCTCGCTCTAATTTTACTATATTTTTAATCTATAGACTATTACTTTTGTCGACCTATAGAATTTGATTATATTTTTATATTGTGGTAATTTATAGATAGAAAAAGGGCAACACACCATACGTGTATCGCCCTAGTGAGCCCGTTAAAAAGACGGTGGCCTCGTTTAATAAATGATTAAATAACCATCAAACTCGGTCAAAGTTAGAGATGGTTATTTTTTATGGTTTAATTTAACAATTGTAATAACTAAACCTAATAAGGTAACGATGAAAGTACCGAAACCTAACATTAAGTGAAGCGCTTCTACAATTGAAACCACACAAGGCATCTCCTTTCTAAAGATTTTAACGGCACTTTCATAAGCACCACCTCACTTTATACTGAGATTAGCCACCATTTATCCAACTTGCTCGCTCTTATTTTACTATATTTTCTAATCTACTGACCATTACTTTTAATGACCTTTTTTCACTGCGTTATGATCAAAATATTTCAAACTGATAAGTATAGGATTAAAAAAGAACCCCGTCGCAACTATCCTATTTCAACAAGTTTTATAATACCTATCTTTTCGAAAGTAAAAAACTTTTAGTTACTATACAAAAATCAATGTGTGATTCTAATACAGTAAGTATAAAAACTGAAAATTTATATATAGAGTCCAAAAAATACAAAAATTATCGTAAAACCTAATTGAACCCACCTATTCAATTAGGTGAGTTTAAAATGATATTTATCTAGTCATAATAGTAAAGAAAAGCACAAAATCACCAAGGAACAACGTCATTATTATTTGTAAAAGTTATATTTTTAATATTTTTACCTTTTTCTATTAAATCAATAACTCTTTTGATACCTACATCAATTGAGTTTGCTCCCATTTGTTTAGCAGTTTCTGGGTCTAGACCTCCAAATTCTGTGGCTACCATTCCAGGATCAACTAAATCTACAGTGATATCATAGCCTTCTTTTTCTAATTCTTTTGATAATTGAATAGAATACATATTTAAAGCTGCTTTTGATGATTGATAACCAGCGACACTTGCACCATATACGATTGAATCCTTATCTAAAGCTGAATTAAGAGACCCCATCATACTAGACATATTAATGATTTTTGCTTCTTTCACTTTTTTGAGTAACGGTAATATTGCTGAAGTTACATTCATAACTCCAAAAACATTAACATCAAACTCATTTTTCACTTTAGTGACATCAAGTTTAGATGGACTTGACGCTTCTAAAGCTATACCTGCATTATTAATTAAAACATCTAAAGAGTTTATTTCTCGAGCTGCATTCTGTACAGAGTTAATATCAGTAACATCTAGTTGAACTGTAGTCACGGACAAGCCTTTTAACTTTAATTCTTTCACAATAGATTGACCATCTTGTAAACTTCTAGCACCTAAGATAACATGATAGCCTTTCTCCGCTAATACTTTTGAACTTTCTTTTCCCATTCCCCTAGTAGCACCTGTTACTAGTACTTTCTTTGGGTTATCCATACTTTAAAATCCCCTTTTCATATTAACGTTACAAACATTTAATAATTTCCCTTTTGAACTAAATACAAACATTATCGCTTTATTGGCTTTCAGACTAAAAACTACTTACTTATTTTGTTTAGATTTGTGTATTTTTATAGTTCTCAATTTCAATGAATTTACCTTTTCTGATATATAATCTCCTAGTACTTAGATAAATTACAGATTGACTTCATATATCAAAATTTTTAGACATACTTTAAAATGTTTTGGTTTCGAATATTTTATTTATCTTTTGATTGATTTCTTTGAACACATTCATTACGCAATTTCGATTTGAAGAATATAAATTATTTTCAAATTCTTCAAGTTTTTTAAACTATTTTATCTCCACAATATCTTTCAAATTAACCTTACTTAATACTATATCTACATAAAAATGTAGTATTTGTGTGTATGCATCTACTCTGTGCATATAACCTTCTTTAGTTTAAATATAAGCCATCAACAAAATATCGTAATTCTATAGATGGATCATGATACATTTTAAATATTAAAGTATCGTTTAAATCGTTCCACTGATCATCATTTAGTGTATATCTATTTTATTTTGATCTTGTTTAAATTGATTTAACATTTCATATTGTTCAGGCATTGTAACGAATGGTGCCCACTTAACCATGTCTTGTCCTTTGGGTATACGTGGTTTGAGATATTCTCTAGATATATTACAGTAGTTAGATTCATATTTATATTCACCAAGTGTGTTTTGGTTCATAATCATATAAGCACCTGATGAACACAATAGAGCTTATGTTTTATTGTGTAAACAAAAATTAAACTTAATACTCTTACGATTACTATTACTTTTGCATTCGTACTTTTTCCTCCTTAAAATAAAAAGCCGACATGACTATGCCGACTTAAACAATTGATAATATTTTTGTGTTGTGGTAATTTATAGATAGAAAAAGGGCAACACACCATACGTGTATCGCCCTAGTGAGCCCGTTAAAAAGACGGTGGCCTCTGTATCTAGTTATAGTATAACCTTCTACTGCCAGCCAAAGCGAATAGAAGGTTATTTTTTATGGTTTAATTTGACAATTGTAACCACTAAACCTAACAAGGTAACGATGAACATACCGAAACCTAACATTAAGTGTAGCGCTTCTACAATTGAAACCACACAAGGCGTCTCCTTTCTAAAGATTTTAACAGTACTTTCATAAGCACCACCTCACTTTATACTGAGATTAGCCACCATCTATCCAACTTGCTCGCTCTTATTTTATCATATTTCTTTTTACTACTTCTTCAAATCTTGTTTGATTTCATCCATCATTTTGAGCATCATATCACTCTGTTTATTGTGTTTTCAATTCATCCTTTATGTCTTTCAAATCTTCATCACTTAGTTTCTTATAATTATTCCTAAACAAGTATTTCATTTAGATAAAATTTATAATTCCAGCCTTTATTTCATTATCTCGTTGCATTATTTAAAATTAAAATATACAATAAAAGTATAAAATACATTAAAAAAATTAAGGAATATAAGTTGAATTAAATAGCTGGTCGTATGTTAGTTAATGAAGGACTTAATGTTGGATAAAGATAGCTACTCTTTTCATTAATAAGCAAAATCAAGTTATTAACAATACCATTGCTTTAGTCCTGTTAAATAATGCAGCATTAATTAACAAAGTCGTATTTAATAATAACACTAGAAATTGGTATCTTTTAATCCTTATTATGAGTACATCTATGTAAAAGATAATAACAACTTTAGAGTTATTGGGAGAATTGTTCTTTAATACTCAGCATATTTTATGCTTTAGTATATATTTTAGAAGCAAAGGAGCAACTTAGAATGAAACAACATCAAGAAAAAATATCTCAATCAGAATGGGAAAAATACCAAGCATTTCAGAAGTACACAGCTAGTAAAAAAAGAAAAAATTGGCTTATTGGTTGTGGAGGATCTCTAATTTTAATTGTTTTAATTATTATTGGAATTTCAGCATGTACAGCCATTTTTGTAAATAATGATGAAAAAACAACATCTAGTGATAATAGCGATAGCGATAAAAAACAAATATATAAATTAGGAGAAACTGTTAAAAATGGAAACTTAGAAGTAACAGTTAATAATGTTGAAACTGCTAAACAGGTCGGTCCTTCTATTTTACCTACAACACCTAAAGATACTTTTATCATTGTAGATGTGAAAATTAAGAATAAAGGGAATACTGCTTTAACTATTGATAGTAATATGTTTAAGTTAAAATCAGGTAAAAAATCATTAGAAGCAGATTCTCAAGCTTCTATCTCTGCCAATCAAAGCGAAGATGGATCTATACAAAATTCTTTCTTCCTTGAACAGGTAAATCCAGATAGTATCACAGAAGGAAAAGTAGTTTTTGATGTTTCTTCTGAAATTATTAAAGCTAAAAACAATAAATTAGAAGTCTCTTCTAGTTTCTTCAGTATTAAAAGCGTAATTTTTGATTTGGGTAATATTAAAGAAATCGCAATGAATAATCAAAATGAACAGGAATTAAATAATTCAGTTATGAATATATCTAATGAAAGAAATTCACTAGTCCAAACTACCAACAATAGAACCTTAGATTCTGATATAACCTCTGATAATAACCCACGTAGTCAAGTCGAAAGTCCTACCAAAAAAGAAAACAATAGTTTTAACTCAGAACTTAACTCACAATCAGAACAAGATAAAAATAAGACTGAAGTAGATGAACGCACAGATAATTTTTATAATCAAGAACTAGATGAAATTAACACATCATGGATTGACGAAGATACTAATTTTTATGATGATTTTCCTCAGTCGAATTATGAAAAAACAGATATGCAATCAAATGAATTAGAATAATATTTAAGGGAAGTTCTTAAATCCCTATATATTTTTATTAAAAAGCACCTAGTGATTTAAATATAAAATTAAATATGCTTGAAATATTTGATATATTATAAGTAACAATTCGTGATAACCATTCCACTTCCCACTCTATAAAGTAACTCATTTCAAATTAAATCCCACTATACCAGATGTTAATTCATCTGGTATTTTTTTGGTCATTTATCGTATCCCTATATATATTTATCTTTTTAGCTCTTTGAAAAAGAACCTAAAAAAAGAACCCCGTCGCAACGGAGTTCTTTTTTGAATAATATGTAATTTATTCTCTTAGTGTCCTGGGAGGGATTCGAACCCCCGACCGATGGCTTAGAAGGCCATTGCTCTATCCAACTGAGCTACCAGGACATATTCTTTTTGAACACAAGAATAATTATATCTAACTTAGCCTAATAAAGCAATACTCCAAGCATTAAAAATAAATATGATTTTTCACTATAATAAACCTTTTATCTTATTTTCATACTTTTTTTGAAATTTAAATTAAAACAACCGCTGAAACTGCCATATTAATTATTTATTCTTTTTAATAATATATAAGAGCGCATATTCATAATGACTCGAATATGCACTAATCATATTATATACTAAATGTTTCACTATCAATTATATCGTGATTTCGATTACGGAAATTTAATTTTGCGCTTTGTTCTTCTTCATTGATCAATAGCTCTGCATAAGTTTCTTCAACTCGGCTTCGTGATTGTGAAATACTACCAGGATTGATAACATGAACGCCGCCAATATTTTCATATTTTGCTACATGTGTATGACCATAAAAAGCAAATTTACAACCTAGCGCCGTAGCCTTTTCAGCTAATTTCATTCTTGTCCGATTAACGCTATATAAATGACCATGCGTGGAGAAAGCATGAATGCCATTTTTTTCTATTTTTTCTTCATTTGGAAATTCTGGAGAAAAATCTGTATTTCCTTTCACTCTATGAAAATGACTTAGTTCACTATCATCATAAGCAAATTCAGAATCGCCTAAATGCAATGCAACATCTGCATCTTCATGATGATTGATGACATCAAAAAGCACGCCTTGTTCAGTGTGATTGTCACTGACTATAATCCATTTTGTCATTAAGCATCACCTTCTAAATAGTGTTGTAACTGCTCTATTGCTCTACCTCTATGACTTATTTCACTTTTTTCCTCAACAGTGAGCTGAGCCATTGTTTTATTCTTGTCATCTATATAAAATATCGGATCGTAACCAAATCCATTTTCTCCAATTTTATTTAATGTGATTTTTCCTTGTACTGTGCCTTTAAATTGAACTGTTTCTTCATTCGGCGTACTCATGCTAATCACACATACGAACTGTGCACTACGATCTGTTTCCCCGCCTAATTTGGAAAGCACTTTTTCTATATTAGCATCGTCATCTTTAGCTGTGCCAGCATATCGAGCCGAGTATACACCTGGCTCTCCGTTTAAAGCAAATACTTCAAGTCCACTGTCGTCTGCAATCACACGTTTGTTTAATGCTTTTGCCGCTGCTTCTGATTTTAATTTTGCATTGGCTTCAAAAGTATCACCAGTTTCTTCTACATCAAAATCTTCAATAATTTCAGAAATACCTACGACATTAAAATCTGGAAAAATAACTTTAAAATCATTTATCTTACCTTTATTATTTGATGCAATTACAATATCCTCCACTATGATGTTCCCTCTTTCTATACTTCAATTTTTTCTACTTTCGCTTCCATATTTAACCATTCTTCAATTATTCGTTCGATATGCTCTGTTTCACCAGTAGCAAAAAATCTATGCTCTGGGTGGGCTGTATAAGCAGCATGTTCATTACTAAACGTTAATAGTGCACTTACTTCACGTGCTGTCTCTAAACCAGAAGAAATCACCACTTTTTCGCCACCAAAATAATCGTTTATTGGCTGATAGAGTAACGGATAATGCGTACAACCTAATATAACAGTATCTGCATTACTATTCCTCCAATGTTTCAATGTTTGATGCACGATAATACTAGTTATTGTAGGATCTTTATAACGCATTTCTTCAACTAAAGGAACAAAGCCAGGACATGCAATACCAGAAACCTCTACATTAGGATTAATATTTTTAATATGATATCTATAAGCCTCAGATTTAATTGTACCTTCTGTACCTAAGATTAAAACATCATTATTTTTTGTTGTCATAATTGCCGTTCTCGCACCTGGCTCAATGACACCAATGACTGGAATAGCTAATAATTTTTGTAAATGTTTTAAAGCAACTGCAGTAGCAGTATTACAAGCAATAACAAGCATTTTTATATCAAATTCCATCAGCTTTTCAGCTAATTCTGTTGTGAATTTCCTAACTTCTGCGCCTTCTCTTGGGCCATAAGGGCAACGTTTAATATCACCCAAATAATAAATTGTTTCGTGTGGTAGTTGGCGCATGATTTCTTTTGCTACTGTTAATCCACCGACACCCGAGTCTATTACACCAATTGGTTTCTCCATATTCAATTACATCCTTATTCATTTGCTTGTCCTTTATTGTAGCACAGCCTTGATTTCAAAATCATTTATCAAGACTGAAATACAATATTATTTTTTGTTATACAGATATAATTATAAGATCATTAAAGATCTGACCACTAGTGGAATAATATGAATGAGAGATAAAAGACTCTAGCCATATTCCATGTCTTTTCAAAATCCGAAGATCCTTAAAATAAAAAAGACTTAACATCTGTTTTAAATAGATGTTAAGTCTTTAGTTTATATTATATGTTATTAATTGACTTGGTGATCTGAACCAAAGAATGATTTAAACATATGGAATGATGTTTCTCTATTTAATGCTGCAATCGATGTTGTTAAAGGAATACCTTTAGGACACGCATTGACACAGTTTTGAGAGTTACCACATGCTTGTAATCCACCGCCACCCATTAAGGCTTCAAGACGTTCATCTTTTGTCATTGAGCCTGTTGGATGTAAATTAAATAATCTAACTTGTGAAATTGCTTGTGCGCCAACGAAATCATTATTACTTGTAACGTTAGGACAAACTTCTAAACATACGCCACATGTCATACATTTTGATAATTCATAAGCTGTTTGACGTTTTTTCTCAGGCATACGAGGTCCAGGACCTAAATCATAAGTACCATCAATTGGAACCCAAGCTTTCATACGTTTCAAGTTATCGAACATTCTAGTACGGTCAACTTGTAAGTCACGAACAACTGGGAAGGTACTCATTGGTTCTAATTTAATAGGTTGTTCTAATTGATCAACAATTGCAGAACATGATTGTCTTGCTTGACCGTTAATCACCATTGAACAAGCACCACATACTTCTTCCAAACAGTTCATATCCCAGATAACCGGTGTTGTTTTTTCACCTTTACTGTTAATTGGGTTACGTCTGATTTCCATTAAACACGCTATAACGTTTAAGTTTTCTCTATAAGGAATTTCAAACTCTTCCTCATAAGGTTTTGATTCTTCTGTATCTTGACGTTTGATAATTAATTTGATTAATTTTTGGCTTGGTTGTTGGTTTTGTTCTTCTTGCGCTGCTGTTTCATTTACTTCTTTTGTATCTGCCATAATTATTTACCTCCTTTAGACGTCGTAGAGTAGTCTCGTTTACGAGGTGGAATTAAGCTTATATCAACATCTTCGTAAGTGAATTTAGGCGCTTCTGTTTTTCCTTGATATGTTGCTAAAGTAGTTTTTAACCATTCTTCATCATTTCTATCAGGGAATTCTGGTTTGTAATGTGCACCACGAGATTCATTTCGGTTGTATGCACCGATTGTAATTACACGGGCAAGTACAAGCATGTTCCATAATTGACGAGTGAAGAATACTGCTTGGTTACTCCAAGTTTGAGTATCTTCGATATCAATATTGTTATAACGCTCCATTAATTCTAAAATCTTTTTATCAGTTTCTAATAAAGTTTTATTTTCACGAACAACGGTTACGTTGGCTGTCATAACTTCTCCGAGCTCTCTATGCAATTTGTACGCATTTTCTGAACCTTGCATATTGAGTAATTTATCAAATTTCTCTTGTTCTTCTTTCACGCGTTTTTCAAAGATACTATCATCTAAATCAGTGTAAGAAGATTCGATATTAGAAATATATTCGATAGCATTTGGACCTGCAACTGTGCCACCATAAATTGCTGACAATAATGAGTTGGCACCTAAACGGTTACCACCATGTTGTGAATAATCACATTCACCAGCTGCGAACAAGCCTTTGATGTTTGTCATTTGGTCGTAATCTACATAAAGTCCTCCCATTGAGTAATGTACCGCTGGGAAGATTTTCATTGGAACTTTACGAGGATCATCACCTGTGAATTTCTCGTAAATCTCAATGATACCACCTAATTTTACATCTAATTCATGTGGATCTTTATGTGATAAATCAAGGTATACCATGTTTTCACCGTTGATACCTAATTTTTGGTTAACACAGACATCAAAGATTTCACGTGTAGCAATATCACGCGGAACAAGGTTACCATAATCCGGATATTTCTCTTCTAAGAAGTACCAAGGTTTACCATCTTTATAAGTCCAAATACGTCCACCTTCACCACGTGCTGACTCACTCATTAATCTGAGTTTATCATCACCTGGAATTGCTGTTGGATGGATTTGAATAAATTCACCGTTTGCATACATTGCACCTTGTTGATAAACAATTGATGCTGCTGAACCAGTATTAATCATTGAATTTGTAGTTTTACCAAAGATAATACCTGGTCCACCTGTAGCCATGATAACTGCATCAGAACCAAATGATTCAATATCAGAAGTCGTTACGTTTTGAGCAACAATACCTCTAGCCATGTTGTCATCATCTTTAACTATGCCTAAGAATTCCCAGCCTTCGTACTTAGTAACCAAACCATCTACTTCAAAACTACGAACCTGCTCATCTAAAGCGTATAGTAGCTGTTGACCAGTCGTTGCACCAGCATATGCTGTTCTGTGATGCATTGTTCCACCAAAACGTCTGAAATCTAATAAACCTTCATTCGTTCTGTTGAACATTACACCCATACGATCTAATAAATGAATAATTTGAGGTGCTGCATCTGTCATCGCTTTAACTGGCGGTTGATTTGCTAAGAAATCTCCACCATATACTGTATCGTCTAAGTGGACTGTTGGTGAATCGCCTTCACCTTTTGTATTTACTGCTCCGTTGATTCCACCTTGTGCGCACACAGAGTGTGAACGTTTAACAGGAACAAGTGAGAACAAGTCGACATGTGCGCCTTGTTCTGCTGCTTTAATTGTTGACATTAGACCGGCAAGTCCTCCACCGACAACAATAACTTTCTTCTCTGCCATAAATAGTCACTCCCCTAAATATAAATCTGAAACTTATTTTTTATCTTATAAAAACGCAAGAATAGCACTTATACCAATGTATGAAACTACGATAAATACCACTAAAGAAACCCATGTGAAAATTTGTTGCGATTTTTGTGATTGTAATACACCCCATGTTACTAAGAATGACCATAAACCATTCGCAAAGTGGAATGTAACAGCTAATAAACAGACAATATAGAACACTAACCAAAATGGGTTAGTTACGATGTCATGTACCATGTCAAAGTTGACCTCATCGCCTAACGCACGTTGAATACGTGTTTGCCATACATGAATAGCAACAAACACAAAAGTGATAACACCTGTTATACGTTGTAGTAGGAACATCCAGTTTCTAAAAGCTGAATAATGACCTACGTTCTCTTTTGCCGTAAAGGCAATATGTACACCATAAATTGCGTGATACAGAATCGGAATGTAAATCAATACAAATTCCAATACAATTAAGAAAGGTAAGGATTCAATGAATCCAGCCGCTTGGTTAAATGCATCTGCACCTTTCGTCGCTTGGTGGTTTACGAGTAAATGGAATATTAAAAATCCACCTATAGGTATGATACCAAGTAAAGAATGTAAACGTCTTAAATAGAATTGATTTTTCGAGTATGCCAAAAGGAAGTTCCCCCCTGTGAAACAGTTGATTTTTTTTGAAATTCTTTCTTAGAAATATATAAAGCGATTACATAATTTCTTTCAAAAACAAACGTACAACACTAAATTATAATATTATATATTTGTTGCAATACAATATTATGCCGTATAATTCTAAACATTTAAGTGAATCCTTAATTGAATATTACTTATTGTTTAAAAGGTTTGATTTCAAATGATAATTTTTCTCAATTAGAAAACGCTTCCACATACTTTTAAAAAAAGAATTCCTCTTATTTGCTATTGTAACACTAATTAAAAACAATTTGGGCATGAGAATGATTCTCATGCCATAAACATTTTATTTTTTATTGTGTAAGGCTTGATGTAAATTTTGGGCTACATTTTGTGGTAAGCCTGATGTTTTCAAATCATCAATACTTGCTTCTTTCATTTTCTTTATTGAACCAAACGTTCGCAATAATTTCGTTTTACGCTTAGCACCGATACCATCTACTGTATCTAATACTGATTGCAAACCTGTTTTTTGGCGTGTTTGTCTATGGAAAGTAATAGCAAATCTATGCACTTCATCTTGTATCCTTTGTAACAGATAAAATGCTTGGCTATTTTTTTTGAGCGGAACGATTTCAGCACTTTCTCCATATAATATCTCTGACGTTTGGTGCTTATCATTTTTACGAAGACCTGAAACAGGGATATCTAATCCTAATTCATTCTCGAGTACATCTATTACACCACTCATATGGCCTTTACCACCATCTACAATAATTAAATCTGGCAATGGTGTGCCTTCATTTAGGACACGTGTATAACGTCTACGTACCACTTCACGCATCGATTTATAATCATCTGGTCCATCTACTGTTTGAATTTTATATTTCCGATAGCCTTTTTTATTTGGTTTACCATCAATAAACGAGACCATAGCAGAAACTGGATTCACACCTTGTATATTAGAATTATCGAACGCTTCAATTCTAATTGGTGTTTGAATACCCATGCGGTCACCAAGCTCTTCAATTGCTTTAACTGTTCGGGACTCGTCTTTTGCGATTAACTCGAATTTATTTTCAAGCGTCACTTCAGCATTATGATTAGCTAAATCTACCAATTCTTTCTTTTTACCTTTTATAGGTTGCACAATTTTTGTATCTACAACCGAACCAACCATAGCTTTATCTAGATGTTGTGGAATGTGCACTTCTTTAGGTAACAAATGTTGATTCAAATCATAAAATTGCCCGATAAAAGTATAGAATTCTTCTTCTTCTGTTTGTTGTATTGGTATCATCGTCGCATCACGTTTAATCATATTACCTTGGCGAACGAAAAACACTTGTATACACATCCAACCTTTAGATACGCTATAGCCAAAAACATCTCTAATTGTATAATCCGATGTTGTGATTTTTTGTTTTTTAGTTAAATTATGAATATGTTGTATTAAATCTCTATATTCTTTTGCTCTTTCAAAATCCAATGTTTCACTAGCATCTTTCATATTTTGTTCTAAATTACGCAAAATCGTTTTATCTTCACCATTTAAGAAATCTGAAACCTCTTTAGTCATTTCTGCATACTTTTCTAATTCAACTGGATAGACACACGGCCCTAAACATTGACCAATGTGATAATATAAACATAATTTGTCAGGCATTTTATCACATTTTCTAAAAGGATAAATGCGATCAAGTAATTTTTTAGTCTCTTGTGCAGAATACGCATTAGGATATGGTCCAAAATACTTACCAGTGCCTTTTTTAACTGTTCTTGTAACAATTAATCGTGGGTATTTTTCTTTAGTAATTTTAATAAATGGATAACTTTTATCATCTTTTAATAAAATATTATATCTTGGTTGGTATTGTTTGATAAGGTTAAGTTCCAATAACAGTGATTCTGTCTCACTAGACGTGACAATAAATTCGAAATTTCGAATCTCTCCAACTAAACGTGTTGTCTTTGCATCGTGAGCACCAGTAAAATAAGACCTTAATCTGTTTCTTAATTTCTTCGCTTTACCGACATAAATAATTTGGTCATTACGATCTTTCATCAAATAACAACCTGGTTCAGTTGGCACAACTGTAAGTTTCTGTTTGATTTGTTCTTGATACGTCTCCACGTTAATGTCTCCTCCTTTCACTTCATATTTCCTTTAAATCTATATAATATAACGACATGAAAGTAAATATACATCATGTTTCAGTTAATAATTTTTAATCATATATACATCTCATTGTTTGAGTTTTAAATATTACCTACAATCTATTATAAATAGTACCAGCGCATTAAACAATCTATTGAAACGCTAATAAATTGAAAACTGGGACATTAAATAAATTAATGTCCCAGCTTTGCTAATGGTTTACTATAAATGTTTCTCGATTACTTCTGCTAAGTTTTCTTTAGGTTGGAAACCTACTACTTTATCTACTGGTTCGCCATCTTTAAATACGATTAAAGTTGGGATACTCATAACTTCAAATTTAGCAGCTGTTGATGGATTTTCATCTACATCAAGTTTTAAAATATTAGCTTTGCCGTCATAGTCACCAGCTAATTCTTCTAATACTGGAGCAATCATCTTACAAGGGCCACACCATGTTGCCCAAAAATCTACTAAATTTACACCTGATTTGATGTTTTCATCAAAGTTTGAATCTGTTGCTTTTACGATTGCCATAACTGCCAATCCTCCTTAAATTTCAAATGATGAAGAAATTATAACAGACTTTATAACATTCTGCATATCTCTTGCTCACGTTTATTTTAATTCAGCCACGGTAACGCCAAATCCACCTTCGCTTGGCATTCCGTTTCTATATGATGACACACTTTTATGTCGTTTTAAATGTTTTTGCACACCTTTTTGCAAAGCACCTGTTCCTTTACCATGAATAATATAAACTTGTTCATAATTACTCAACACAGCTTGGTCTAAATATTGATCCACAGCCACCATTGCTTCATCATATCGATAACCACGTAAATCGAGTTCCATTTTAATACTTTGTCGATTTTCTCGCTTAATCATCTTGGCAGGAGCTTCTTTGGTTTTCTTCGTTTTTTCTAAATCTTCTAAGGGTAATTTCATTTTTATGATACCCATCTGTACTACAGCTTCTTTATCACCAATAAGTTCTAACACTTCACCTTTTTGGCCATATGTCAGGACTTTCACTTCGTCTCCAGCCTTAATCTCGTCCCATTTTTGCTTTTGGACATTTTGTTTCAGTGACTTAGCTTCGTACTGATCTTCAAGCTGTTTCTTCTTATCGATTAATTCATGCTCTTTAACATCGGCGCCTTTTTTATCTCTAAGTTCACGTAGCTCTTTAAGAATGTCATCTGCTTCTTTCGTAGCTGATTTCACACGTTGATTTGCTTTCTCTTTGGCTTCGCTTAAAAGTTGTTTTTCATAATTCTGATATTGTGCGTACTGTTTAGCAAGTGCGTCACGCGATTCTTGTGCTTCTCTTACTAATTGATCTAATTCGATACGCTGTTCGTCAACTCGTTTAGAATTATTTTCTAATGATCCAATCATTTCATTAATCTCTTGTTCATCTTGTCCAATCATAGATTTGGCTTTTTGAATCACTTGCATATTAAGTCCTAATTTTTTAGAAATATCAAACGCGTTTGACCGTCCAGGAACGCCCATTAATAATTTATAAGTCGGACTTAATGTATTTACATCAAATTCCACACTGGCATTCATTACGCCTTCCCTATTATAGCTGTATGCTTTTAATTCAGGATAGTGTGTCGTAGCCATTACAAGTGAACCAATTTCATGTACATGATCTAATATGCTCATTGCTAAGGCGGCACCTTCACTTGGATCTGTTCCGGCGCCCAATTCATCAAATAAGATTAAACTATTTTTAGTCGCATTTTGAAGTATTTCAACAATAGTTTTCATATGTGAAGAAAACGTTGATAATGACTGTTCAATGGATTGTTCGTCCCCGATGTCACAATACACATTTTCAAAAATACTTAATTTACTGCCATCAAGTGTAGGAATTAGCATGCCTGATTGAGCCATTGCTATAATTAACCCCAGTGTCTTGAGGGTCACCGTTTTACCACCCGTATTTGGTCCTGTTATAATCACAGTTTCTATATCTTGAGCAAATTCAATCGTATTCGCAACAACAGAAGTTCTATCTAGCAACGGATGAAATGCTTTCGGTAAATAAACAGTTCTATCCTTAGTAAATTCTGGTTTCGTGCCTTTAATTGAACGTGCATAACGTGCTTTAGCTGTTAAAAAATCAATTTGACCCATAATAGATTCTGAAATCAAACAAGCGTCTGCTTCTTCAGCAACCTGTACAGTTAGTTCAGTCAATATACGTTCACGCTCTACAGCTTCATCATTACGGAAACTACTAATTTGATTACTCATTTCTACTATTGAGGAAGGTTCAATATACAATGTTTGACCAGATGCAGATTGGTCGTGCACAATCCCGTTGAAATCTTGACGATACTCTGCTTTCACTGGTATAACATTACGATCGTTACGCACTGTCACAATTGCATCAGATAGCTTTTTTTGATTGCCTTGATGCTTTACAATTTTATCTAAATTTTGTTTTATGCGTTGCGTTGTTTTAGAAATCTTACTTCTAATACCTTGTAATTCGTAACTAGCATCATCAAATAAATCATAGGCATCACATTTTTGATGTATATTTTGATACAAGTCTGATAAAACAGGTAGTTGTTCCATTCTATCGTTTAGAATTGGGTAATTAATTTCTTCTTCTTCTTCGTTCAACAAACTATTATAAAATGTTTTATATTGATTTTGTATTTGTATTAAGCGTTTAATTACATTTAATTCGCTAACATTGAGTACGCCACCAATTGTTGCTCTATGAATAAATGAAGATATTTTTGCTAAACCACTTAAACTTGGCATGCGATGCTTATTATAGATTTGAGCTATTTCATCTGTTTCATTCATTTGAAATTCGACAGTATTGAAATCAGTTGCTGGAGTCATCGCTACAACTTTTTCTTTACCTAAATCACTTATTGCTTCATTCTCTACAAGTGCTTTTATTTTGTCGAATTCCAGGACATTTAATGATTTCTGCCTCATATAATCCCTCTATTTCTTCAATTTAATATTATTTTCTATAAGCGATTTAAACGCCTCTCGTGACATCGTATTGATTACTCTGTCTTTTTTAACGAACCCTTTTTGTGCAGTCGCCACACCGTACTTCATGAATTCAAGATGATCTACATGATGGGCATCCGTATTAATAGTTAATTTAACATTCGGATGTTTTTTAACTGTTTCGGCATTTAAATCTAACCGTTTAGGGTTTGCATTAATTTCTAAAATCGTGTTTGTCTCTTCAGCAATTTTACATAATCTATCAATATCTGGTTCATAACCTGGACGTTTTCCAATAATACGACCTGTTGGATGTGCAATATGTCTGACATATGGATTGCGACATGCGTTTTCTAAGCGTTTCATAATGTCTTCCTGCGATTGGTTAAAACTTTGGTGTATTGCTGCAATGACATAATCTAATTGCGCCAACACTTCGTCATCATAGTCTAAACGACCATCAGGAAGTATGTCCATTTCAATACCTGAGTAAATATCAATTTCTTCATATTTGTTATTCAAAGCTTTGATTTCTTCATTTTGGCGTAATAGGCGCTCAACTGACAAACCATTAGCAACTTTTAAGCTTTGAGAGTGATCTGTAATCACCATAAATTGATGACCTTTAGCAATGTTTGCTTCTATCATTTCTTCAATACTGAATGCACCATCGCTATACGTCGTATGCATATGAATATCTCCATTAATGTCATCTAATTTAATAATATCTGACAGGTCTTTATCGAACTCACTTCCATCTTCACGCATTGCTGGGTCAATCCAATTCACACCGAAATGTTCATAAATTTCTTTTTCACTTTGATATTGAAGCAATTCGCCATTTGCTTGTTCGATACCATATTCACTCACTTTTTCATCATTTTCTTTAGCTAACTGACGAATACGAATATTGTGATCTTTAGAACCAGTGAAGTGCTGTAGTGTGTGATAGAAAGCTGAAGGTTCGATTAACCTGAAATCTACACCTATTGTTTCATCATCATAAGTTACTTCTAATGATACTTTTGTTTGACCAACAGCTACTTCTTTAACTTTATTAGGAATATCAAGTAATGCTTGTTGTACCTTTGTCGGTTCATTTGTACTTATAATATAGTCTAAATCTTTACTCATTTCTTTAAATCTTCTGTAACTACCCGCTACTTCGTATTGTTCAATATCTGCAATTGAGGCTAAATGTTCGTTAATTTCAATGTTTAAGCCTCTCATTTGGTCAATCGGGTATTTATCTTTTTTCGCACCAAGCGCTTTAACTGCCTCTAAGATATTTTGCTCGGTTTTTTTAGCAAAGCCGCTTAATTCACTCACTTCACCTGCTTCACAAGCTTTTTGTAATGCTTCTTTGCCATCTATATTTAATTCTTTATAAAGTTTAGCTATTTTCTTACTGCCTAATCCTTGTATTTTCAATAAAGGAATTAACCCTTCTGGCACTTCCTCTTGTAATGACGCTAAAGTCGAAGATTTCCCCTCTTGACGATATTCTTTAATTACGTCTCCTACACCTTTACCAATGCCTTTTAATTCTGTAACATCCTCAATTTGATCAAGCGGACGTTCATCTATTTCAAGGCTTTGTGCTGCTTTTCTATACGCTGAAACTTTAAATGTGTTTTCACCTTTTAATTCCATATAAGTAGCTATTTTTTCTAATAATTGAATAATATCTTTTTTTGTCATTACTTTCACTCCATAAAAAAAGGTCAAGACAGATTACTGTTATGCGTTCATCAGTAAATTGGTTATGCCCTGACCTCCTGTATTTTAAAAATCTATATATTTTACGAAAATTATGCTAACTATATGTTTAATACGAATGTCGATACATAAGGAATATGTAATAACATATATTCGGCAATCATCGAGCTTGAGAGTTGCTGTTGGATGAATTCTAATGGATAAAGTGCTGCACTATACAATAATGTTGCGCAAATAATAATTGAAGATATTATTCCCATTAGCATACCAATAAATCGACTTATTAAATTGAGCCCTTGGTATTGAATCACTTTATCAAAGACTACAATAACCCCATAGCAAAGCATTTTGGTAATTGTCGCTACGATTAAAAATGCAATAATGTGGTCGAATCGCTGTTGTAGATTATCAAATTGAAAAGCATAATTCAAATCGTAAGCCTGTGTTTTAGGAAAAGGTATAAATAATTCCAATCGTTGAGATATTTGCAAATAAAATCGTTGTGCTACCCATAATGAAAACAGCGTAGCACCTAGATGCAATGCACTTAACCATACACCTCTTCTAAACCCAATCATTCCTATGTATATAAAAACAATTACTATTAGTATATCAAAAATCATTATTCATCACTGTTTTTCAGTTGTTTTATTTCTTGTTGTAGACGATGATTTTCCTCTTCTAATTGTACTTTTTCATGCATGATATTTACCGCTGTTAATATTGCTTTTCTTGTCGTGTCTAGACCTGCACTTTTACTGCCCAATTCCTTAATCCTTTCATCGACGAGATGTGCTACATAACGGATATGCTCAGGATTGTCCTCTCCGACAATTGTATAGCGCTGATCATTTATAGTGACGTTAATCCGATTTTTAAACTCTCCCATATAATAACTCCTGACTTTTGTTTATATTTCCGAATTCATTCTCTGATTGATTCTTTTAAGTGTTTAATTTAGTAATTTATACTATTTATTACGAACCATTATACACGACAAAATATTATTTTGTAAGAGGTGTGATTTGTAATATTTGAAATATTTGTTATTCATAATATTTTTGACAATGTAAACGAAAATGCCTCTACATAAACTTTTAATAGATGGTACTTTCACAGGTAGCTCGGTTATTTATACTTGTGATATGATGTTCAGTGTCGAAATATAAATATTAGCAATCCATATAAAGTGAGGCCAAAAAAAACATGACAAATGTTGTACTTAAATTAACAAATCAAGAAATCCAGCAATTAATGTCTAAAATTCAATTTGATACATCGAATGTTTCTCAGGGAATGAAAGGCAAAACTAAATATAAAAGCACTTCAATTTCAATTTATAATTCAAATAAAGTCATGTTTCAAGGTAAAGATGCAGACAATATAGCATCCCAACTCTTACCTAATACAGCTAAACCTGCAACATCTACAACGAATTCACCCAAAAAAACTTCGAGCACTAAACAAACTATTCGATATAACAATTATCAATGTATTGGTAGTGATGAAGCAGGCAGTGGTGACTATTTCGGACCACTTACTGTGTGTGCTGCGTATGTTTCTAAGAAAAATATTCAAATATTAAAAACGCTTGGCGTCGATGATTCTAAAAAATTGACTGATGCAAAAATCATCGAATTGGCTGAACAGCTTGTGACTTTTATCCCTCATTCTTTGTTAACTATGCACAATGAAAAATATAACGAAAAACAAAAATCTGGCTGGTCACAAGTTAAAATGAAAGCAGTATTACATAACGAGGCAATCAAAAATGTAACGCAAAAGATAGATACTGATGAATTAGACTATATTGTCATTGATCAATTTGCTGAGGCGGGTGTATATAAACGCTATGCGCTAACCGACTTACCCTTCAGCACTAAAACAAAATTCGAAACAAAGGGTGAATCTAAATCTATAGCAATTGCGGCAGCCAGCATTATTTCACGTTATGCCTTTGTTAAAAATATGGATAGCCTCTCCCGTGCTGCTAAAACAGAGATTCCTAAAGGTGCTAGTAATAAAGTCGACCTTGCAGCAGCTAAAATCATTGAACGCAAAGGCATTGATTACCTAGACTCTATCACTAAAAAGCATTTTGCCAACCGTGCCAAAGCAGAAAAATTAGTACAAAAGAAACATCGTTAGCAAATAAAAATCTTGATAGTCCATTTGCGATGGTCTACCAAAATTTCATAACGAGATAAACCAATTGCCATAAAAGCATTTGGTTTATTTTTTTATAAGCATTTATCATTGAGACAATCTTTGTTCAATAATGAAATTATTATTGTTTAAATAAAGTCAGTGGTTTGTGCCGACTCTTACGGTAAAAGCGCTAGCTGAAGACTACAGGCTGAGGCTATGCTCGCGGAAAGTATGTACAAAAAACTACCAACACATAGACTTTATCGACAATCTAAAAACCTTGGCAGTCCATAATAATGGTCTACCAAGGTTTTTAATTACACTATTTTATCTAATTGTTGCACCTTCTGCTTGTAAAGCAGCTAAGATGTCTTCATGTACTGCATTTACTTTGTCATCTGTAAGTGTTTGCTCTGTATCTAAATAAGCTAAACGAATTGCAATTGATTTCTCATCTTCAGCAATATGTTCACCCTCATAAACATCAAATACTTCGGCATTTTGTAAAATGTCCCCACCATGATTTTCAATGACTTTCACTAATTTTGCTGATGGTATTGTACGGTTAATAACTAAAGCAATGTCTCTTGATACACCTGGGAATCTAGGGATAGGTTGATAATTAATATATCCAACTGTGACAGCCATCAATTTCTCATAATTTAATTCAAAAACGTATGTGCGTTTTAAGTCATGCTCTTTTTCAACTTGAGGATGCAATTCACCCACAAAGCCAATGATTTCATCGTTTAGTTTAACCATAGCTGTTCTACCAGGATGTAAACCATCAATTTCTCCAGATTCATAGTCAAATTGGATATCTAATTTTTCGGCAATGCGATCTACGATTCCTTTGACAACAAAGAAATCAATTTCTTCTTTCTTACCTTGCCAAGCATTAACTGTGTAATCACCTGTTAAGATACCACTTAAATATTCAACTTCATCTGGTAATTCACCTTCGCCATTACCAAAGAATACGCGACCTAGTTCATACAAGCGCACATTATTATTTTTACGTGCGACGTTATAAGAAACTGCATCAATTAAATGAGGTACCAAACTTTGTCGTAAAGTAGCATGCGCTTCACTCATCGGCATTAATAAATCAATTGTAGCGCGTTCTTGTAGCGCGAAATCTTGTGCTCGTTGTTTGTCTACCAATGAATAGTTAATTGCTTGGCTTAATCCAGCGCCTTCTAGTGTTGCTTTCACGACACGAGACTTACCTTGTCTATCAGTTAAAGCACCATGTGTGACTTCCTCAAACACAGGTAATGTTGATGGGATTTCGTCGTAACCATAAATACGTGCAATTTCTTCAATTAAGTCTTCTTTTATTGTAATATCTTTACGACGAGAAGGTACCATAACAGTTAAGATATCTTTATTTCTAGTTGTTTCAAAGCCTAATTGTACAAAAATCGCTTCAATTTCTTCCGCTGATAGTTCAAAACCTACTGTTTTATTTACTTTATCTATAGAAATTTCAATTGGAGTAACAAATTGACCTAAATCACCTTTTGCTACACGACCTTGTGTTACTGAACCGCCCGCATAAGTTTGAAGTAAATAACACGCTCTATCCACCGCTTCATCTACAAATTCTGTAGCAATACCTTTTTCGAAACGACTAGAAGCTTCACTTCTTAAGTTTAATCTTCTTGAAGTATGTCTAATAGAAACAGGGTCAAAAATTGCGCCTTCAATCACAACATTCGTTGTTGATTCAGTCACTTCTGAGAAATCGCCACCCATTACACCAGCAATTGCTATTGGATTTGTGCCGTTTGTAATAACGATATCACTGTCTTTCAATGTTCTTTCTTGATCATCTAGTGTAGTCATTTTTTCATCAGCATGAGCTTGACGTACTTCTATTTGACTTGAACCTATTTGATCTTTATCAAACATGTGTAGCGGTTGTCCGTATTCTAAAAGTACATAGTTTGATATATCTACGACGTTATTGATTGGACGAATACCTGCTTTGATTAAACGCATTTGCATCCACTCTGGAGATGGCGCTATTGTTAAACCATTCACTACTCTTGCACTATAATATGCAACTTTATCTTTATTTTGAATGTTCAGGCTGATTTCATCTGATGCTTGTCCAGAAACCTCTTTACTATTTGTTTCTGATTTCTTCATCGACACATTGTATAATGCTGCTGTTTCATAAGCTGTACCAATCATACTTAGTGCATCAGCTCTGTTTGGTGTTAAATCAAATTCCATCACTTGGTCATTTAAATATAACGCAGTCATAGCATCTGTACCTGGCGTCACTTCTGATGAAAAGACATAAATACCATCTTCAAATTTTTTAGGGACAAGATTGCTTGGCACACCAATTTCTTGAAGCGAACAAATCATACCCTCTGAACGTTCTCCACGTAATTTAGCACGCTTAATTTTTATGCCGCCAGGTAATCTACCACCTACTGTTGCAACAATAACTGTCTGACCAGCATCAACATTAGGCGCACCACACACGATTTGTACCGGTTCTGCTTCACCGATGTCTACTAAACAGATATTTAACTTGTCAGCATCTGGATGAGGCGCTTTAGATTGTACGTAACCGACCACTAAATTTTTAGTTTCTTTTGTATAATCTACAACATCATCTACTTCAATCCCAGTACGTGTAATTCTTTCTGCAAGTGCATTTATTGGTTCATTAATATCTACGTAACTTTCTAACCATTCTTTTGAAATAAACATTACTTTTCACCTCTATCTTCTACAGCTTTAAATTGATCTAAGAAACGTACATCATTTGTATAGAAATGACGTATATCCTCAATACCATATTTCAACATTGCAATTCGATCAGGCCCCATACCAAATGCAAAGCCAGTATATTTATTTGAATCGAAACCTGCCATTTCTAATACATTAGGATGTACCATACCAGCGCCTAGAATTTCTATCCAACCTGTTTGCTTACAAACATTACAGCCTGCACCTTCACATTTGAAACATGACACATCTACTTCTACTGAAGGTTCAGTAAATGGGAAGTAACTTGGACGTAATCTAATTTCTCTATCTTCGCCAAACAATTGTTTAGCTAATAATTCTAACGTACCTTTTAAATCGCTCATTTTAATATTTTCATCTACAACTAAACCTTCAATTTGAGTAAATTGATGACTATGCGTTGCATCATCAGAATCGCGTCGATAAACTTTACCGGGGCATAAGATTTTTACAGGACCTTGACCATTGCGTTCTTCCATCGTTCTCGCTTGCACAGGAGAAGTGTGTGTACGCATTAATATTTCATCTGTAATATAAAAGCTATCTTGCATATCTCTTGCTGGATGTGATTTAGGTAAGTTTAATGCTTCAAAGTTATAGTAATCTTTTTCTACTTCAAAACCATCAACAATTTCGTAACCTAAACCTAAGAATAAATCTTCAATCTCTTCAATCGTTCTTGTTAAAGGATGTTTAGAGCCTATTGAAATTTTACGGCCAGGTAATGTGACATCAATTTGTTCTTCTTTTAATTGTTGTTCTAATTGTTCATGAGCTAAAAGTTCTTGACGTGATTCAATTTCACCTTCAATGGCTTGTCTCACTTCATTCACTTGTTGACCATAGGCTGGTTTTTCTTCGTTTGATAAATCTTTCATATGTTTCATTAAACCAGTAACTGAACCTTTTTTACCTAAATATTTAACTTTTACGTCTTGTAATTCTTTTTCATTTTGAGCTTCATTAATATCAACTAATGCTTGCTGCTTAAGCTCAGTCATCGCTTCTGTTTGTG
The DNA here is from genome assembly GCF_001747895.1 of Staphylococcus equorum. GTDB lineage: Bacteria > Bacillota > Bacilli > Staphylococcales > Staphylococcaceae > Staphylococcus > Staphylococcus equorum_A. Next base: position 749,761 of record NZ_LNNB01000009.1, read on the forward strand.
CCATACATAGTCCTCCTATATTAAAATCTAAATGTATAATGATTGTTTGTAAAAACGCAAAAAAAAGACTTTCATCCCTTGAAACTGGGACGAAAGCCTTCCGTGGTACCACCCAAATTTATGCCTAAGCATACACTTGTTGTCATTGATAACGGAAATGAAGTCCGACTTAAATTTCTTTAAGTAACCAAAAAGGTGAAAAAAACTAAATACAGTGGATTATCTTGCAGTCTTAGGATAATCTCCCTTAAGCAACTGTATGAAAATAGTCTACGTCTTTTTAAAGGTTAATATTTATTTTCTAATATCATTAACTATATTATATACGATAATTGATTAAAGGGTCAACCTTTCAAGTGATACATCACGATACTACCAGCTATTGCTACATTTAAGCTTTCAGCCTTGCCATATATAGGTATTGTTAAATTTTGAGTCGTTTTACTCAACAATTCAGGGTTTACACCTTCACCTTCATTACCTAAAAGTAACGCGAACTTTTCTTGGCTTTGTATTTGATTATAGGCTACTGCATTATCCAACGCAGTACCATACACTTCACCTTCAAATTCATCAATAAATTCACTTAAATCTTGTGACACAATTGGAATATGAAAGACACTGCCTTGACTCGCACGCATAACTTTATCTTGATAAGGGTCTGCTGTGCCTTTTTCAAGAACAATTAAATCTAATCCTGCAGCATCAGCGGTACGGATTAGTGTTCCTAAATTACCTGGGTCTTGAATACAGTCTATTAATAGCACTTGTTGGGCTTTCCGTGTTTCATGAACAGGTTTTTCAATCACTGCAAAGAAGCCTTGTGGCGTAACTGTACCTGATAATGCTTCAGCAACTTTTAAATTGATTTCAAATACTTCTTCAGCATAATTAATCATACCATCATCGAGTCTTTCAATATCAACGACATACAATTGTTCAATTTTTAAATTGCTCTTGTATGCCTCTTCAATCAAATGATAGCCCTCGATAAGTGCACGTCCTGTTTTATCTCTTTCACGTTTCTTTTTTAATTTAATTGCATTTTTAACTTTACTATTTTGAGCCGAAGTAATCATTTCCATAGCATAGCCTCTTTATTTTAGTATTTTTAACTTTTAAATTTATGTTTAATATTTGTACTAATATTTTTAAAAAATGTAGAAAATTGACTTTCACTTTCCACTAAAATATTATCTCCTGTATATGTTACTATATCACCTTTGACTGGTGAAGCGTTATTGAGAAATCTAACTTTCAACGTCTGAGTTGTTTTTATGTTTTTATGATTCATCACTTGAAAATGTACATGTGGTTCAGCAGCATTTCCTGAATTACCTACATTTGCGATATGTTGTCCACGCAACAACGTATCTCCTTTGTTAATTTTAAATGAATCCGGTTTGATATGTGCTATCATACTATATTCATTACGTCTGTGTTTAATAATTATATAATTACCCTCAGGATGCATTGTATTATATTCACCAGGTGTGCAATCAGGAATCCCGTCTACAATTTCTTCTACTACTCCATTTGCTGGAGCTAAAATAGGCGCATTATAACTAAAATAATTCTCACACAGCGTAGAATCACCATTATATGTAAAACCTTCAATTACTTTTACAAAATCAAAAGCATTGCGTTGGTTTTTATATCGATAGTGATGATTTAATAATTCATTTGAGCCACCAGTATGAACAAGCCAATCTTCTTGTAAAGGGATGGTATAGCTACATTTAGAGAACTTAATCAAATGTGATTGTTTGATCGGAATTAGCGCCATTCCAATAATTTCTTGATATTTATTTAAAATGACACTTGCACCTGATTCCATATTACTGTCAAACCAAATGTACTCATCTTGGCGATTTATATGTAAATGTTTATACAACCTGTTTGTTCCTCTAATACCATTATATGCACTCAACAATTTTTTGAATTCTTTATAAGAAGAAACTTCTTGAAAATAATCACTAAAATGCTCATAAAGCCAAATAGCATCACTATTTTCTATTTTATCTATAATTATTTGTGCATTCATTGTTTCCATAATTTTACACAACCTATCAGTTGAATATAAATACTATCTATCTCTAACATAAAAAATCGCTCAAAAATTATCAAGTGAATAATTAGTGAACGATTAGAATAGGCTATTATTAAGCCATTTAATTAAATGAAATTATTTTGATACAACGTCTTCGCCATTGTATGAACCACAGTTCTTACAAACGCGGTGAGATAATTTATATTCTCCACAACTTGGGCACTCTGTCATACCAGGTACTGAAATTTTGAAATGCGTACGACGTTTATTTTTTCTTGTTTTTGACGTTCTTCTTTTTGGTACTGCCATGATATATCCTCCTTATATTCAAACACTAAATAGAAATTTTCAGATTCAATAATCCATTATACTATAGATTATTAAAATCCGCTATTACTCTTCGTCATATAATTGTTGTAGTTTTTGAAGCCTAGGATCAATTTGCTTAGATTCAGATTCTTCCTTATCTTTTGCAAGCTCAACCGCTTCTTCTTCGTCAATAACTTCCCAACCATTGCCTTCACTTAACATCTGATCGCTTTCGCTTGAAAAAACACGCATTGGCTTTCCAATGATAACTAGTTCTTCAGTAATATCTTTTAGATTTATCATACCGTTTGTTGCATCATGGTAATGTTCATCTTTATCTTCGCCATTACTATACTCATCATATCCTTCTAAATCAAAAATCTCTTGAGATTTAATATCTATAGGAGTTTCTACAGGAACTAACGTACGTGCACATGGCATCGTATACGTTCCGGTTATATGCATATCTGCAATGACTTCATTTGATCTGACGGTTAATTCACCTTCAACATCAATATCAGATAGATCTATTAAATCTAATGATTTTACTAAATGATCAAAATTAACCGTTTGATGAAATTCAAATGGTTTATCTTGGAATTTTCTTAATTGTGTTATTGACCATTTCATAGGGCTTCACCTCTAACAAGCACAAAATTTATTTTAACTTTATAGACATAAGTTGTCAAGATTTTTTCTTAACACATTTACATCTGTTACAATATATATAATGAATTCTGAAAGGAAGAATTGCAAATGAAAAGCGTTGCACTAGTCACAGAATATAATCCTTTCCACAATGGTCACTTATACCATGCCCAGAAATCAAAGTCAATTACCGAAGCCGAAGTTTCTGTCGCAATTATGAGTGGAAACTTTGTAATGAGAGGCCAACCAGCAATTTATAATAAATTCACTCGAACACAAATGGCGTTAACCGCTGTCGACTTAGTTATTGAATTACCTGCCTACTCTGCTATATCTGCAGGACAGTATTTTGCAGAAACTGCAGTTCAAGTAGCAGATTATTTAAATATTAATCATTTATCATTTGGTAGTGAATCTGGTGATATAAATGCATTTCTATCACTTGCTCAAGAAATGAATAAAGTAGAAGATTCCCCACAATTTTCTGAGAAATCTAAAGAAGGTAAAAGCTACCCACGAATAATTAGTGAACTTATCTCTGATCATTCGTTACTTTCATCACCTAATAACACTTTAGGGATATCATATGTGCGTGCGATTCAAAAATGGGCACCAAGCATCCAACCTTGGACGATACCTCGAGAACAAAGCGCTCATCATGATGATTTAATTTCAAACTTTGCTTTTGCGAGTGGTACTTCGATTCGTAAATCGATTCAAACAGGTGATGAACAATGGAAAAAGGTTGTTCCTGAATCAACTCAAACACTTTATGGAGCGCCTCACGTCTCAATTGAAGACACCTTCACTTATATAAAATACGCGATTTTAAGCCAAGACGTGCAAGCTTTAGAACAAATCCACTTAATGAGTGAAGGCTTAGAACATCGTTTAATACTTTTAATCAATGAAGCGACTTCTTTTGAACATTTAATGAAATTAATTAAAACGAAGCGTTATACATATACGCATATCCAACGTTTACTTATGAACATTTTACTGAATTTCAAACAACAAGATAAACCTTCAACAATTAAAGCCGTTAGAGTATTAGGCATGACACAAAAAGGACAGCAATATTTAAAATATTTAAAAAACGCTTTTCCAGAACGTAATTATATAACTCAAGTCAATAAACAAAACGCACATTATTTTACGAATGAAATACACGCCACTCAGATTTATAATTTTCTTTCTAATAGTACCGCTACCGACTTCAATACACCTGTGATACGTGTTTAAGACAGTATATATTAACCATAAATTAAAAAGGGCTGACCGCATACCTAAAAGTATGATGTCAGCCTTAAACTAATTTTAATTATCCCTTTACCTATTTGACTAGATACAGTTCAGCGATTTTGTATACAGTCTAGAACCACTATTCAATTTGTTAAGTATCGGTTCTTTATAGTTATTTTCTAAATTTTTTGTTCAATGCTTTTTCCACATGTACTGGGACGAAGTCTGAAACATTTGCCTTATATGCAGCAACTTCTTTAACTACACTTGAACTAATAAACGAGTAATTTGTACTTGTCATCATATACATTGTTTCTACATCACTATTTAGCTTCTTATTCATTGAAGTCAGTCTCAATTCATATTCAAAGTCACTTACAGCTCTCAAACCTCTAATTATTGTCTGTGCGCCAATATCGTCACAAAAATCAACAAGTAAACCATTAAAGTGATGAACTGTAACGTTATCCAAATGTTTCACTGATTCTTTAATCAATTCTATGCGTTCTTCAATTGAAAATGTTCCTGCTTTACTACTGTTTTTTAAGACACAAATGTGAAGCTCATCAAAGCGATCAGCACTTCTATCTATAATATCTATATGCCCATATGTAATTGGATCAAAACTTCCGGGAATAACTGCTTTAGTTGTAGACATTTTAATCTCCTTTTTCTAATAACAAAGTGTCTGTCAGTCCATAATGATAACGCTTTATCACATGGAAAGGATCAGTATTAATTTTTTCGTGATGATTGAACTCACAAACGATAATACCACTTTCTTTTAATAAATTAAACTTTGCGATTTCTTCCAATGCTTCATCTATAAGTCCTTTTTCATATGGTGGGTCCAAAAAAATTACATCAAATTGAATATCACGTTTCGAAAGTGCTTTCAACGCACGGTCTGCATTGTTTTTATATACTTCAGTTTGCGATTCTATATTTAAATTTTTTAAATTTGCTTTAATCACTTTAACGGCTTTAAAATTTTGATCTACAAAGATCATTTTATCAATACCACGAGACAAACCTTCGATACCTAAAGACCCACTACCTGCATATAAATCTAAACCTATACCTGAAACTTCATGAAGACTATTAAAAATACCCTCTTTCACTTTATCCATCGTAGGTCTTGTATTGCGCCCTTCTAAACTCTCTAGCGCTTTACTTTTATATATTCCTGAAATCACTCTCATATTATTAACACTTCCATTCTTAAATCAAATTTTATATAATGCATATTGCATGTTAAGGAGGTTACAATATTGAAACAATCATTTATAAAATTAGGCGAAGGCCTCACAGACTTATTCGAATTTAACACTTTAATAGCATATAATTTCAAACGTATCGACCATATTGTGTATTTCCACACTGCTACTTTTGAAAAAAAACCTTCTTCAGTAGCAATCGTTATGCATCCTACAAGTGAAAATCACTTCCAAGCTATGTATATCATGGTTAATGCTTTAAATTATCCCTATCCTAATTCAAACAAAAAGTTTGAATTAATCAATGAGCAAGCAAGACTATACAATATAGATATCAAAGAGGTAGATGTACAACCGAGTGACACCTTCCACGACATCGATTTATATTTTAATTACTTAATCAGCGTTTTAAGACTGCAACGATGGATTCCACCATTGCAATAATTGAATAAAACGAGCCACTGTAGACTATGATTGTACTATTGTGGCTTGTTTAACTGCCCTATATTAAGTCATTAGCTAGATTGCTATGGGTTAGATACAAAAATAAAGCTTTTAAAACTTTTGAATCAAGATATTTCATGCTGTTCTTTTTCATAAACCTTTTTTAAATATTTATAAGGCGAACCTTCAATATTTTTCACATATTTGAGCTTCATTAATTTCTCAACAATTTGATCAGCTTCTTCTTCATTTATATACATTACGACATAGCGTTGTTGTCTATTTACACTTACGATATGACCAAATTTTCTTACTTGTCTTTCGTGTTTCATATGTTTTAAATAAATTATCAAACTTGTTCTAGCTATAGTGTTCATTTTTTTCACTCCAATTATTAGCCATTATATAATATCATGTCTTTTTCTTTTTATAAATAACAATTATTTTGATGTATCACAAACATTTGCTATATTACTTTATATACTCAAAACTGAGGAGGATTGCTCGTGACAAAAATTAATAAATTAATTAAGGGCGGATTTTTAAGTACGCTAGGTTTAGTCGGTAGCGTGTTATTAATTACTAAATATAAAGCTAAACCGAATAATCAAAGTATACCATCTTTCTTTTCTAAACCTGCACCATATATATTTGCCCATCGTGGTGGTATGGCTGTAAGACCAGAGCAAACTAAACTTGCTTTTGATAATGCAGCAGCGCACGGGATTGATGGATTTGAAACAGATGTGAGACTTACAAAAGATCGAAAACTCATCGTTTTCCATGATGTAGACGTGGATCGTACGACTAACGGTTCAGGTAAAGTATCAGAACATACTTTAGCAGAGATAAAACAGTTAGATTCAGGATATCATTTTGTAGATATAAACGGTCATAAACCTTATCGAGGTCACAAAGATGCTTATATTTTATCTTTTGATGAATTACTTAAATTATATCCAAATCAATTGATTAATGTTGATTTAAAAGACAACCCTGAAAGTGAACATGGCCATCTTGTACCAGAAATTATATTTGAGGATATTGTTGCTAATAATGCTCAAGATCGCGTATTAGTAACAAGTTTCCACAGTAAACAAATTGAACGTTTTAATATAATAAGTAATGGCACTGTAGCTATTGGCGCAGGCCAAAATGAAGTCGCAGAAGGCTTCTTAAAGTTCTATTTAGGTCTAGGCGATACCTTTCAGCCACGTGCGCACACCTTCCAAATGCCTGTTTCGTTCAAAGGTATTAAACTAACTTCACCAAAATTCATTCAGTGGCTTAACACGCGTGATATCATCCCAGGTTATTATGGAGTGAATAATCTCGACTTAATGAATGATTTGATTTTTAATGGTGCGCATACACTTGTTACTGACAGACCCGATTTAGCAGAACGATTTAAACATACTTATCACTAACAACGCATGCGTCACAATAAAGCTGGGAAACCTCAATGAGGCGTCCCAGCTTTTTCAATATTTATTATTAATGACTCTAAAAATTCAACTTAAAGTGAACAGCTACATGATCCACCTGTAGCACAGCCACTTGCATCTTTTTGGAAAAATGGATTGCCTGTTTCAATTTTTACATTTTCAGAAACAGCGTATGCAATTTTAACAATCACCTCATCTATTAAATCCTGTAATAAGACTTCTTTTTGTTTAAAATCCATTACAACTGGTAGCATTTCATAAGCACGTTTACGTTTACGTGTATCTAGCATCACCGTTTGGTAATCAGGGTGGTATTTACCAAAACGCATAATTTCATCATACTTATCTTTTGATTTCAAAAATGCTTGGTATAGTAAATGTGCTTCATCATTATCCACTAACTGTTGTTCAGCCTCTTTATATTCTTTATATAATCTTGATTCAAGTATTTTATCACTAAGTGCTTCAATTTCATCAAGCACTGTTAATGTTTCTTCAGTAATCATCGTTACAAATCTCCTTTCTATTTATCTTCAACAAAAATAATTGTGTAGTAACCATTTGTTACTTCGCCACCCATTTCATTATATTTAGAGTTTAACATCCTTGATCTATGAATATCTGAGTTGAGCCAACTATGTATTAACGTTGGCACTTCGTTGAAGTCATAGCCAACATTTTGACTAGCAGATACAAATGGCACCTCTTGCTCATTCAGCTGTTGTTTTAAAGCATCTTCAGTAAATTCAACACTATCAGTACCAATTGCTTCATACAAGTTAAATGAGGCAATATGCGTTAAATGATTATTAACTTTTAATGGCTTGGCATCTTTTAACTTTCTCATTTCATTTGTAATTTCATAAAGTGTCGTCAGCTGATTTGAGTTTTGCTCATAAGTAATATTACTATATTTACTTTTAACCTCTTTATCTTCTTTGGTAGATAACATTTGATAGGGTTTAAATGCTGCTAGAGCTTCACTATCTAAATATCTAACTGCTACAACCTCATTAGATTGTTGATCTATGTAAACTTGCGCATACATATCTTCAAATTTAATTAATGCTTGTGTTTTCATATCTGAATCAGATAGCTCTAATTCATATTGCTTACCATTAACAGAAATCGTTGGTTCTGGATTAATACTATATTTTTCAAAAACGTGTGACGCATCGTCCTGTATTTTTATTGGATTTACATTAGCATCTTTACCTGTTGCATAAACAGATTTAACGATACCTTTTTTAGTAGTAATCAAATAATATTTATCTTTTTGCTTAAACACATAGTTTTTAAAATTATTTTTATATGGATAAACTCGATCAGCTTGACCATATTTATCAGTTAATTCATCTAAGCTTTGACCAACCCACGTACTCACACCCTTTTTAGGTTTCGGGTTTTCAGCGTTTGTCTCAGTTTTTTGAGCATCCTTATTTTGTGTCGTTTTAGTTGAATCTTTATTAGGATTTTCGAGTACGTCAAACTTTAAACGCGGTGAGTAAAATAGATAAATTAAAAAACAAATTAATAATAATACACCAATAATTTTAATTATTAGTTTTTTCATCGCTCACCCACCTATATATTACTTTCATTTATTGTACATGTTTCATTATGTCACAAGCAAGGTATGTCGTTGTAAATTCTTTGTTAAGATTAGCACAGGTCATTCAAAATACACATTTTTACGATTCAGCGATACAAGTGATACATCATCTTTTTTCGGGTATAGTTATAATTGAGAGGTGAAAGTCATGACAACAATTCGTATTCACGGCGCAAAGCAAAACAATTTAAAAGATATTTCTGTCGATATACCAAAGCATCAAATAACGGTTTTTACTGGTCGCTCAGGTTCAGGAAAATCTTCATTAGTATTTAATACAATTGCTGCCGAGTCAGAACGTCTTTTAAACGAGACATATTCTACATATATACAACATCAATTAACTCAATATTCAAAACCAAAAGTAGATTTGATTGAACACCTACCAGTTGCTATGATTATCAACCAAAAACGATTAGGTGGCAATTCACGTTCAACAGTAGGAACAATATCTGATATATACGCTTCAGTGAGATTACTATGGTCTCGAATCGGAGAACCTTTTGTGGGTTACTCTGACATATTCTCATTTAACAATCCTAAAGGAATGTGCGATACATGCTCAGGTCTAGGATACGTGGAGGACATAGATTTAAATGAGCTGTTAGATTTTAATAAATCTTTAAATGAAGATGCGATACGATTCCCCTCTTTTAGACCAGATAGTTGGAGAGGAAAGCGTTATTTATATACAGGTTTATTTGATAATGATAAAAAATTAAAAGATTATACACAAACAGAACTTGATACGTTGCTGTACACAAAGCCTACTAAACTGAAAAACCCGCCTGATAATTGGCCTAAAACAGCCAAATTCGAAGGTTTAATTCATCGCTTCAGACGTTCTTTTTTACTCAATGATAATTTTGAAAAAAATAAATTTAGAGAAGCCATAGATCGTGTCGTGACTTCAAAAGAATGTCCGAAATGTCATGGAAAAAGATTACATCCAGATATTTTAAAATGTAAAATTAATGGTTTTGACATCGCAGATTTCACTCAATTATCCATTGATGATGCATTAGATTTCATTAAAAACATTCATTCAGATAAAGCGCGTGTCATCATTGAACCACTACAACAACAGTTACAATCTTTAAGTTATATTGGGCTTAATTACTTAACTTTATCTAGAGAAACTACCACGCTTTCAGGTGGTGAATCACAGCGCATTAAATTAATAAGACACCTTAATAGCCCTTTAAGTGATTTGGTGTACATTATAGATGAGCCTAGTGTTGGTTTGCATCCTGATGACATACAACGTATAAATGAAATCATACAATCTTTAAAAGACAAAGGTAATACTGTGTTGGTCGTTGAACATGACCCTGATGTTATACGTATTGCTGACCATGTTATAGATTTAGGCCCGCTTGCTGGAAAAAATGGTGGCGAGATTACATTTACTGGGTCTTATAATGCTTTATTAAAATCAACTACCAGTACAGGCGTTGCCTTACGAAGAATGCATAAGCTTAAATCACAACCTAGAGAGCGTCAACGTTTTATTAAGCTTTCTAATATATCTCGTAATAATTTAAAAAATGTTTCAACTCAAATACCAGAAGAGGCTATGACTGTAGTGACTGGTGTCGCAGGTTCCGGCAAAAGTTCTTTAATTCATGAAGGATTAGAGCAGTTACAAGACACTATTTTTATTGATCAAAAACCTGTGCATGCTTCAAGTCGTTCTAACTTACTCACTTATTTAAATATATTTGATGAAGTTCGAAGCTATTTCAGTGAAGAAACAGGATTAAAAAAATCTATGTTTAGTTATAATTCAGAAGGCGCTTGTCCAGAGTGCCATGGTAAAGGTATTTTAAAAACCGAACTTGCATTTATGCCAGATTTCACTCAAACGTGTGATGTTTGTAACGGACTAAGATATAAACCAGAAGTGCTTGACGCTAAAGTAGCAGGTTATTCCATCGCAGATATTCTTGCGCTAACTGTAGATGAAGCAATTGAATTTTTCCATTCAAAACACAATATCTCAACACCTTTGAATGCTTTAAAATCCACAGGTCTTAATTATATGACATTAGGTCAAACGTTAAATACATTGTCAGGTGGCGAAGTTCAACGTGTGAAACTAAGTAAATATTTAACACGTACTGTAAATCACCACACTTTTGTCTTCGATGAACCTACAACAGGATTACATGAAGATGACATACCTATATTATTAGACTGTTTTAATCAACTCATTGATGACAACAACACAGTAGTAGTTATAGAACATAACCTAACCATGATGACGCATGCAGACTGGATTATTGATATCGGTCCTTATGCTGGTGGACAAGGCGGACAATTACTATATGAAGGACAACCAAAAGGATTATTAGATACTAAAGATTCTGTAACTGCTAAACACTTAATACGATACTTGAATAATTAGACTGAATCTCTAGTATTATTGTTTATTAACTATATCACTGTAACTAAAAAAATGGTAAGCAATCAAAATTTGATTGCTTACCATTTTTATTATATGCCGAAAATCTTTCCGTAAAATGACTAACAGTCATTTAAACATTAGTTATAATCCAAACGTTGCTTTGATTAGCGATGTTGTTTCTCCACCAGGATAGATTACATAAAGTAATGCGTATACTGCTAAACCAGTGATTGCAGTGAAGAACCATACAATTGATGCAATTGGACCGACAAATCTATGCACTTTAAATTTCTCTTTAAAGGCCGTGATAATTTGTGATACACCTAAAATTGCGCCAATTGTTGCTAAGTTGATATGGAATACTAAGAATATAGTGTAATAAATCTTCATTGAATCAGGACCGCCGAAAGCAGTGTTACCAACGAAAATCGTTCTCGAAGCATAAATGATAAAGAACGCGAGTGCAAAAAATGCCGCACTTAGCATTACTTTTTTATGACTTTCGATTTCTCTTTTCCAAATTTTGCGCCAACCTATTGCAACTAAGATAGCACTAATAACTATAAAACTTGTACTTAAAGTAGGTAAAATTGGTAAATTCATATATTACATCCTCATTATTAATTATTAGAACATTTGAATTAATGACACGACGACAACGAGCACAAAGAATACTACTAAATAATTCAATGAATAAACGAACATTTTTGTTGCCCATTTCGTTTGATCTAAATCTTTCTTAAAGCTTGTTAACCACATATATACCCAACCTAAATTTAGCAGTGTTGCTATCACAATAAACGTTGTGCCTAATGTGCTAAGTAAAAATGGTAGTGGTAGTAAGAATACAAGCCATATAAACATGCTCACTCTCGTACGGCTAAACCCTTTAACAGATGGTAGCATTGGTATATTTGCTAATGAATATTCATCTTTACGTTTAATTGCTAACGCATAAAAATGAACTGGTTGCCAACAGAATACTACTAAGAATAGTGCTACTGCTACCAAACTGAGGTTTCCTTCGATTGCAGTCCAACCAATTAATGGTGGCACTGCACCTGGAAAACTACCAATGACTGTATTCCAAACTGTATGACGTTTAGACCAAATAGAATAAAATGAAACATACCCAACGATGCCTATCAAGCCAATTACTCCCGAAGGTATGTTTAACGCAAATAGTAATGCCTCCCCTATAAGCATCATTCCAAAACTGAGAATCAATAAATTTCTTTCTGAGATTCTCTCATTAACTGTTGGTCTCTGTTGTTTACTTGGCATGATACTGTCAATATCTTGATCATAGTAATTATTTAAAGCACATGCGCCCCCCATAATTAACGTAGAGCCCACCAACATCATTAAGATTTGTGGTATTGACGAGAGGAAGGAATGATTCGCCAACACAATTGCAAGCCATGAACCAGCAAATGCGGGTAGTAAGTTTCCTTGTACAAGCCCCATTTTGATGATTTGCTGTAACTCTTTAAAAGTTACACGACTAGAATTATGTGACAAAGTTTGTTCTTTGTTCATAATTTCCCTCCTATTTTTTTCATATAATACAATGATATATTAAATTTGTGTTATTGACTACATTTATGTAAAGTTATTTGTGACACTTTAACGACTTTCACAAATAGTCATTTTTGTGACACAATTTAATCTATATTTCTTGTTATAATGTTAGTTAAGATTTATTTAAATTTTATAAGTATGTCTTTTCGAGATTAATAATTACAATAATTACGACAAATGATGTTACAACTAAATGTAATTTAGTGTCTCAAGAGTTTTACATATAAGTGGGGGGTTAATTCTTGTTTAGCAAAAAAAACCTAAAATGGTTATCTGTTTTAGCAACGCTCATTATGGCTTTTGTTCAATTGGGTGGTGCCTTAGTTACCAAGACTGGTTCTGAGGATGGATGTGGATCTGACTGGCCTTTATGTCATGGTGCATTTTTACCTCAAAATTTACCAATTCAAACATTGATTGAATTAAGTCACCGTGCAGTTTCAGGCATATCCATGCTTGTTGTCTTATGGTTAGCGATAGTTGCTTGGAAACATATTGGTCATATTAAAGAAGTAAAACCGTTAAGTATTATAAGTGTTGGATTCTTAGTCATCCAAGCGCTTGTTGGTGCAGCAGCAGTAATGTGGCAACAAAATTCATACACATTGGCTTTACACTTTGGTATTTCATTGATTTCATTCTCATCAGTGTTTGTCTTAACTTTAATTATTTTTGAAATTGATCGAAAATATGAAGCTGATGAGCTATTTATCAGAAAGCCATTAAGAATTTATACATGGATTATGGCAATTGTTGTATATTTAACTATATACACGGGAGCACTAGTAAGACACAAAGAAGCCAGCTTAGCATATGGTAAATGGCCACTGCCATTTGACGATATCATACCGCATAATGTACAAGACTGGGTAAACTTTACGCATAGAGGTATGGCTTTAATTGCTTTCATTTGGATATTACTTACATTTATCCATGCAGTAAAAAATTATAGCCATAATCGTACAATACGTTTTGGTTATACATCTGCCTTTGTCTTAGTAGTTTTACAAGTTATTACAGGTGCTTTATCTATGATGACAAATGTTAATCTATTCATTGCTTTGTTACATGCGCTATTTATTACTATATTATTTGGCTTAATCGCATACTTTATAGTACTAATGCTTCGAACAATTCGAAGTGGCGGATAAATAATTTTTATTGGTTAATAAACAAAAAAGTACTTAGACAAACCAAATGCCGTTTCAGCATTTGGTTTTTTTATAGATATTATTCATTAAGATCACCTTGCTGTATTGATATCAATATCTATTCCTTCTTGAAATAGCATTTTTCATTGATTGTGTTACATATATTCATTTTCATTTGTGCTTACATTTTAAAAATCCCAACATAAAACAGCCGTCAGATTCCTATTTAGAGGAACCTGACGGCTGTTTAATTGTACAATAATACATTTAATCTACTGGTTCTTTTTCAATTTCAATCAATAAGTCACCTGTTTGGATTGCTTCTCCACTTTGAACTGTAACCTTCTTAACCACACCATCAAATGGTGATTGGATTGTTGTTTCCATTTTCATTGCTTCTGTAATTAATAAAGCTTGGCCGCTCGTAACAGATTCGCCTTCTGAAATTTTAACTTCAGTAACTGAACCTGGCATCTGAGCTCCGATATGATTTGGATTTAATTTATCCGCTTTTGGTTTCACACTTTCACTTGCCTTGACGTTTTCATCTTGAATGAAGATACGACGTGCTTGACCATTCATATCATAGAAAATTGTACGAATACCTTTTTCATCTGGCTCTGTAATCGTCTTAAGTGTGATGATGAGTCTCTTGCCTGTATCAATTTCAATTTCTACTGTCTCGTTAGATCTCATACCAAAGAAGAACGTTGGCGTATCTAATAATGATACATTACCAAATTGTTCTCGCGTTGAGATAAACTGTTCATAAACTTTTGGATATAACACATAACTGATTATATCTTGTTCTGTAACTTCTCTTTCTTGTTTCTCTTCTAATTCTTTTCTAACCGCTTCAAAATCAACAGGCTCTAGGTATTCACCTGGTCTATCTGTTAAAGCTGTTTGACCTTTTAAGATGACTTTTTGCAATTGTTTATTAAAGCCACTTACTGGTTGGCCAATTTCCCCTTTAAAGAACGATACAACAGATTCAGGGAAATCTAATTTATAACCATCATCGATGATAGTTTGTTCATCTAAATCATTTTGTACCATGTATAGAGCCATATCACCTACTACTTTAGAAGAAGGTGTTACTTTTACAATATCGCCAAATAAGAAGTTGACACGTTTGTACATTTCTTTCACTTCATTAAATCTATTGCCCAGTCCTAAACTTTTAGCTTGTTGACTTAAGTTTGAATATTGTCCACCTGGCATTTCGTGTTGGTAAATTTCAGTATTAGGTGATTTAATATCACTTTCAAAATCACTATAATACTGACGCACTGTACCCCAATAATGAGATAATTCTTCCATGCCATCAATATCTGCACGCACATTTCTACCAAAACCGTTTAATGCATAATATAACGAATTAGAACTTGGTTGACTTGTTAAGCCACTCATTGACGCTACAGCAGTATCAATGACATCTACGCCAGCATCTATCGCTTGTTTGTAAACAAGTATGCCATTGCCACTTGTATCATGTGTATGCAGATGAATAGGTAAATCTACTGCAGCTTTTAATTCTCCAATTAACTCGTTCGCAGCTTTAGGTTTCAATAAGCCGGCCATATCTTTAATCGCTAAAATATGGAATCCTTCTCTCTCAAGTTCTTTCGCCATATTCACATAATATTCTAACGTGTACAGGTCAGAACGATTCGGATTCAAAATATCGCCTGTATAACAAATTGCACCTTCCGAAATTTTACCTGCTTCTTGTACTGCTTCGTTTGCTATTTTCATTTGATCTACCCAGTTTAATGAATCAAATATGCGGAATACATCAATTCCAGCGTCTGCACTCTCTTTGACAAACTTTTTAATTACGTTGTCAGGGTAGTTTTTATAACCAACTGCATTAGAAGCACGTAGTAACATTTGGAATAATACATTTGGAACAGCTTTTCTCAATCTTTCCAATCTTTCCCACGGGTTTTCTTTTAAGAAGTTAAATGCGACATCGAATGTTGCACCGCCCCACATCTCTAATGAAAAGCTATCTTTCATTACATCCGCAGTTTTAGAAGCGATGTTCATCATATCTTTCGTACGTACACGAGTAGCAAGTAATGATTGATGTGCATCTCTAAATGTTGTGTCTGTAATTAATACGTCTTCTTGTTGTTTTAACCAATCTGCAACTGCTTTAGGTCCTTGTGTGTCTAATAGTTGCTTAGTACCTTCTAATTGATCAACTTCTTTTTTAGCAATCTTCGGAATTGGAGATGCTTCATAAATCGGTTTTGGTCGTTTTTCGACATTAGGGAAACCATTAATTGAAACATTACCTATATATTCTAGTGTTTTTGTACCACGGTCGAGTGTTGGTGCTATATCAAAAAGTTCTGGCGTTTTCTCGATAAATTTCGTTGTATAATCGCCAGTTTTAAATTGTTCATGTCTCATCACATTAATCAAGAATGGCACATTTGTTTTAACGCCACGTATTCTCATTTCTTGTAACGAACGATCCATTTTTTCGTTTGCTTGTTTAAATGACATCGCATGCGTAGATAGTTTCACAAGTAATGAATCATAATATGGTGAAATTTCTGCACCTTGGAAACCATCACCAGCGTCTAATCTTACCCCAAAGCCGCCACTTGAACGATAAGCTATGATTCTACCCGTATCAGGCATGAAATCATTTGTAGGATCTTCCGTAGTAATACGACATTGTATAGCGTATCCTAACGTTTGAATATCTTTTTGTTTTGGCATACTAATTTCATCATCAAATAATACTTCGCCGTCTGCTACAAGTATTTGAGTTTTAACAATATCTACGCCTGTAACCATTTCAGTAATTGTATGTTCAACTTGAACACGTGGGTTCACTTCTATGAAATAGAACTCATCTCCTGATACTAAGAATTCTACAGTACCTGCGTTAACATATTTTATATTTTCCATAAGTTGGATCGCAGCATCAGAAATTTGTTCTCTTAAATCATCAGACAATGCAACAGAAGGCGCTACTTCCACTACTTTTTGATGACGTCGTTGCACAGAGCAATCACGTTCATATAAGTGTACGATATTGCCATGTTCATCACCGATAATTTGAACTTCTATATGTTTTGGATTATCAATGTATTTTTCAATATATACTTCACTATTACCGAATGATTTTTCAGCTTCAGACTTAGCTCGGTGGAATGCGTCCTCTAATTCATCTTCTGCATGGACGATACGCATGCCTTTACCACCGCCACCACTTGTTGCTTTAATCATAAGTGGATAGCCTGCTTCATTTGCAAAAGCTATAGCATCTTTTTGATTATCAATCGGTCCATCAGTACCTGGGATAACTCTTAAATCTGCTTTAATTGCTGTTGATCTTGCTTTAACTTTGTCCCCAAACATATCTAAATGCTCCACACGAGGCCCAATAAATTTGATGCCTTCTTCCTGACATCTGCGTGCAAATGTTTCATTTTCACTTAAAAAACCATAACCAGGATGAATTGCATCTACATCGGCACGTTTCGCCACTTCTAAAATGCGTTCAATATCTAAATATGATTCTGCAGGACCTAAATCTTCGCCTACTAAGTATGATTCATCCGCTTTATATCTATGTAAAGACCCTTTATCTTCATTTGAATAAATCGCAACTGTTTGTACATTTAACTCAGTTGCTGCTCTAAAAATTCTTATTGCTATTTCTCCACGATTGGCTACCATAAGTTTATTTATTTTTTTCACAACATGGTCCCCCTTAAAATTTGAATTTTCTAAAAAGTTTGATATAGAAACCATTATAGCAAAATGCGAACAATGTATACAAATAAAAGTTTGTTCGTATATTCTCGAATAACTACTTAAACGGTTGAATTGTGATCACTGATAGATAAAATTTTATCCGTCTGTGATAGTCTCTAAACACTGTAGTATACGCGCATTTCTATGGAATTATATCATAGCTTAACTATAATAAAAAATTATTAAAATCGATAACTTTTTATTATCATTAACTTTAAAAACACTAAGTTTTTCAAAATTAAGATGTCTGATTATAAAAATAAGCAAACGTTTTCAACATTTTACTGTTGTAACGTTTGCTTTTACAAATTACATTTTTTATATCATAACTACCATAATAAACTAACTTATGATTTTCTGGAGATCCCTGAATTATTGTTAATTTTATTTGCTTTTTTCTTTCTTAATTCTTCGATTTTAATTTGTTTCGCTGTAATTAGCAGTAGACCCATAGCGATACTTAAACTAATCATTGAAGAGCCACCAAAGCTTATGAATGGTAATGGCACACCTGTTAACGGAATTGTACCTGAAATACCACCTAAGTTAACAAATGTTTGACTACCGATATAACTTGCAATACCTACACAAACCAACTTGTAAAAGTAAGAGTTAGTTTTATTTGCTAGTTCAAATGCTCTGTAAACTATAAAGAATAGTAAGCATATCACGACGACACAGCCTACCAAGCCTAACTCTTCAGCAATAATCGAAAAGATAAAATCAGTATGTGGCTCTGGTAAGTATCCTAATTTCATAATACTATTACCTAACCCTCGTCCAAACAGTCCACCATTTCCGATTGCAATCAAGGAGTTAGAGATATGATACCCAGTACCTTCTTCATTACTAAATGGATTTGTTAATGTACTAAAACGGGCAGTCAAGTAATCTGGAACTAATCCTAATAGTAAGAACAGTGAGCCTATAATAACTACACCGAACAAAATCATCAAACCATATTTGAGTGATTTTTGAACACCAATGCCTGCATAAAATATGATTGAAAAGAAAATAATTAAAATTAATAGCGTTTGTCCTACATCTCTTTGTAAAAGTACAAGTGCTATACAAATTGAAGCCAAAATAATCGGTGAAGCTAATAGTTTTGGTTCTTTAAAAACTTTCGGTCGTTTCTTTTCTATCATATAAGGTATATATACAATGATTGCAATTTTCAATAGTTCCGAAGCTTGTAGGTTCATAAAACCTAAATTGAGCCAACTTTTCGAACCATTAATATTACTTCCTACAAGTAACGTGGCTAAGAGTAAACCAACCATTATCATCATCATCCATTTCTGAAATCTGATGGATTCAAGGAATTTGACATTCATAAAGAATGCCATGAAAAAGACAAGAATTAAACTCATGATTACATACATTAATTGTCTTGTATAAAAGTAAGTCCCAGTCACTGGAACGCCACCTGTCAATGAACCTTTTGTAGCTGCAACCATACTTGCGCTATATACCATTACTAAGCCTATTAGACATAATAAAATATATGTAATTACTAACGGATAATCAATAAATTTGGCATTTCTACCAATATATCGAAAAAATTGTTTTATGTTATTCATTTGACATATCATCCAATTCTAATTATTAATATCATTTATCATTACCAGCTCAAATTCGTAACTTTAAAACGATATTTATTGTTGTAAATCGTCTTAAGATATTGGGTCTGTTTCATAAAAAATAAATTACACTTTTAACATTATATCAAACATCACTCTAATATTTCGAACAAATATAACACTAAATACCATTATTTTAACCATTAATTTCGTCATTTGTCTATTTTAAACAAAAGAAAATGGCTGCGATGCAATCAACAATATATTGATGTCCCAGCCACTCTGAAATATGTTATGTAGTTTTGAAGATACTACTTATACAAGTTGTGTGTAATTTTAAAGCTGGTCAAAATCTTTCCAGCTAAAAACTCTATTTATTTAACCATATTAAACATTAGTAAATGCGTCATGCAATTTAGAAAGTTCTTTTTCTAATCGTAGCATTAAATCTTTGCCCACTTCTACATCGACTAAACCGAGTTGAACAGCAAAATCTACTTCTTTTTGCAATCCAAACATTTGAGTATCGAGTACTTCTTCATATAACGGGCATTGAGGTAACGTGAGATTATCCATTTGTACTTTTATAAGTTGGAGAATCCTATCAGCATCTTTATTCAACTGGTCATATGCCGCACTGTTCATTTTTTGATTCTTTACCATGACATACTCCCCCCTATCAATTGTAACTTTATATGTAGAAGTGTATCTTACTGATTCATAAAAAGCAAGTGAATTCCTTAATATACTAAACCGTGTTATTTGTGATAATATTGATATTAAAGAAATCTTTATCTCAAATATATTTATTTATGGAATCGTCAGCATGCTGGCATCTGTAGTGTAAACGTTTTATTTCAACACGAATTTTATAGTACAATGCGTATATGAAATGTTCACTTACAAGTGGAAAACATTCACAAAAAATTCATTTTTACATATTTTTGTTATAAAGATAGATAAGATATACAAATAGGAGTGGGACTATGATTCAAATTAAGGGCGCAGTTAAATTTCCAATATCATTAGATAGTACAACTTGGATTTTTGATGATAGAAAAGTACTAATTGAAGATTTAGAAAAAGGTGTATTTGACGGTACAAAACCAATCAATTTTGACGATAACCGTGAATGGAATCGTGCAATTTTAGAAGGTCAAACTAATCCACCAACTTTAAATTCTGAAATAAAATATAAAAGACGTGCAGTATTGGAACAATCATTCGTTATCAATATGACACCTTTTTTCAAAAATGCTGAACCACATGATTCTGCAAAAGCAATCCGTTTATATAATGAAAATGATGCTATCGAGGTTCCGATTGACTTATTACCTTACCTCTTTTTCCAATTCGCTAAAGATGGTAAAAGATTATATGATGACTATAGCGTAGATAGCTTTGTTTACATTCCAAATGAAGGTTATTCTTACCAATTTGCATATGTTACTCATATTGAGGTGATCTAAGTATGAAAAAAGTTCAATGTATTATTTGTGATATGGAAGTATTTATCGATCAAAATACATTAGAAGCGAAAAGACTTAGAAATGATCCGATGCACACATTTATGTGTGATGAGTGTAAAAGTAGACTTGATACACCTAAACAACGCAATCAAGTAACGACTTATAATCATCTTTAACACATAGTTTTATATCACATCAATTTAATAAACTAACTTTATAATTATAATAGCTAATTATTCAATAATTATGAGCCGTAACAAAAATGCAGCTCAAATTGTTAAATGATTAGCTATTTTTATATGTTATAAAACATCATGTACATATGTTGTTAGTAACAATATATATTTAATTTACTTAACCGCGTTAACTTAGATGCCAATTCTAAAATAAAAGAACCAAACTAGAAATTATTATCTAGTTCGGTTCTCATATTAAATCTTATTTAATTATTCATTATCTTGCATCATTTGTTTGACACGTTTAGATTCTTTTTCACGTGCTGATTTTTCTAGAACTGTTTTTCTAATACGGATATTTTCTGGTGTAACTTCTACAAGTTCATCGTCATTGATAAATTGTAATGCTTCTTCTAAAGTTAAAATTCTTGGGCGTTTCATACTTACAGTTTGGTCTTTATTAGCAGAACGTACGTTTGTTTGGTTTTTTTCTTTTGTAACGTTAACTGTTAAGTCATTATCACGGTTATGTTCACCAACAACCATACCTTCATATACTTCAGTACCAGGTTCCATGAAGTTTGTACCACGGTCTTCTAAGCCCATAATTGCATAAGCACTAGCTTTACCTTGATCAAGAGATACAAGTGCACCGTTTCTTCTGCCACCGATACGACCTTTAACACGTGGTCTGAATTCTTCAAATGTATGGTTAATGATACCGTAACCACGAGTTTGAGACATAAATTCTGTAGTATAACCAATTAAACCACGAGCAGGAACCATAAAGAGAATGCGTGTTAAGCCATTATCTGTTGTAACCATATCAAGCATTTCACCTTTACGTTGGCCTAATGACTCGATTACAGGACCTGTATACTCTTGCGGCACTTCACATTGTACACGTTCAAACGGTTCACATTTCACACCATCAATCTCTTTTAAAATAACTTGAGGTTTAGATACTTGTAATTCAAAGCCTTCACGTCTCATGTTTTCTATTAAGACTGATAAATGTAATTCACCACGCCCTGCAACAATCCATTTATCTGGAGTTTCAGTAGGCGTAACTTTTAATGAAACGTCTGTTTCTAATTGTTGATCAAGACGTTCTTGAATTTGACGAGATGTTACATAATCACCTTCACGGCCTGCAAATGGCGAATTGTTAACTCTAAATGTCATTTCAAGTGTTGGTTCATCAATTCTTAATACAGGAAGTGCATCTTGGTGATCACTTGGCGTTACTGTTTCACCAACGTTAATATCTTCCATTCCTGATACGGCAATTAAATCGCCAGCATATGCTTCGTTAACTTCTTCACGTTTTAAACCGAAGAAACCGAAGATTTTTGTTACGCGGAAGTTTTTAACAGTTCCGTCTAATTTAATTAAAGATACACTGTCACCTACACGCATCGTTCCTCGGAACACACGTCCTACACCAATACGTCCTAGATAATCACTATAGTCTAATAGCGCGATCTGGAATTGTAATGGTTCGTCTCTGTTATCAACTGGTGCTGGTACATAATCGATAATTGTTTCATATAGAGATTGCATATTTTCATCTTGTGCTTCTGCATCTAAACTTGCAGTACCATTAACAGCTGACGCGTAAACGACTGGGAAATCTAATTGTTCGTCAGAAGCTTCTAACTCGATAAATAGGTCTAATACTTCATCTACTACGCCTTCTGGACGTGCTTCTGGTTTATCAATTTTATTTACAACTACAACTGGTTTTAAGTTTTGCTCTAATGCTTTTTTCAATACGAAACGTGTTTGTGGCATCGTTCCTTCATAAGCATCTACTACAAGTACAACACCATCAACCATTTTCATGATACGCTCTACTTCTCCACCGAAGTCAGCATGTCCTGGTGTATCTAAAATATTAATTCGATTGTCTTTATAATTCACTGCTGTATTTTTAGCAAGGATTGTGATACCGCGTTCTCTCTCAATATCGTTAGAATCCATTGCTCTTTCATCTACTTGTTCATTTTCACGGAATATTCCTGATTGTTTTAATAACTCATCTACTAGTGTTGTTTTACCATGGTCAACGTGAGCGATGATAGCTATATTACGAACGTCTTCTCTTCTATTAGTCATTTATACAAATTCCTTTCTCGAGTAAATTCCCACTTTTCTTTGCAACTTTTTTATTATATCATATAATTGGTTAAAGAAAACTATAAAGGTGTGGTAGTATGCAACAAAAAAAATCGAAAGCAATATTCTGGGTACTTGCTGTAGTAGCTGTAGTATTCTTGCTTTTATTTAGCTTTAGTTTAGCTGCAACAAATGTTCCATTGATGATTTTAACACTTATATTACTCATTGCAACATTTGGTTACGGTTTCACTTTAAAAAAGAAATATCGCGAAAACGATTGGCTATAATCGAGTCAAATTTTATATACAATCTATAAAAGCGTCTCAATTCTAACAAATAGGATTGAGGCGCTTTTCATAGGTTGTTTTTTCTTCTAAAATGCTCTTTTATTATTTGTTTTTTAAACGTTGTTGCAATAATCCAATGATTTCATTATTTTTTTGAAAATGTTGTTCAATGAGTTCAGCATGCAATTGTTTATTCGCCATTACAATCGAACTAGGTTCATAAATTGATAATGCATCTCCCATTAAATCTGTACCTTTTCCACCTACTTCATTTAAGACAATGAGTCCACCTGCAAAATCCCAAGGTTGTAATCTAGGTGTAATATATCCAGCTAATTTTCCAGTTGCGACATGAATAATTTCTAAAGCAGCTGATCCATAAGCTCTGGCACTCCTGGATTCTTCTACTATAGGTTTAAATAATTCTCCTAAACGTGGTTTGGTTAGCCAGTTAGGATTGATACCGATAATACTTGTACTTAAAGGCGTCGATTTTATTTCAGGAAGTCGATTTTCATTTTCGAATGCTCCTTCCCCAGTCTTAGCATGATATAGTGCATCGTTCATTACATCATATACAAATCCTGCATAAGGTTGTCCATCATTATAAATACCAATGGAAATTGCGAAATTTTCTTTTTGATGAACAAAATTCAATGTGCCATCAATTGGATCTACTACCCATACAACACCTGACACATTATTCAGGTCATGGCCATGACCTTCCTCACCAATAACGTGGTGGTTAGGATATGTCTGTAAAATATTTTCAAAAATATAGTTTTCTGTAGCTTTATCTACATTTGTCACTAAATCATTAGGATTTGATTTCGTTTCTATTTCTATATCTTCTTTCATTATTTTTTTTACATTATTCCCTGCCTCTAATATGAGACCTTTAGCAAACTCGTAAACAGTCATTGTATCAGCTCCTTATTCACTTCTCATTATACAGTAATTAATACTCAAAAAGTTAATGCGCAACTTTTCTATTTTCTAATAATAATATGTATAAAAATATATTTTGAATATTTTATGGTTTCTTACATGTATACCCTATTTTATCTTTTATACACGCGCACTATAAAGTTATGTTTTAGGTGCGCATAATGGGCAAAGACAATGTTAATCCAATTATATTATGCTACAATACAGACGTATATAATGTTTACAGGAGGCCCCAATGACTAAGTACATATTTAAACCTAGAGATTTCAAAGCATTCACAGTTGATGGTCTTGATGCAAGAATGGAAGCGTTAAATGAACGTATCCGACCACAGCTGAATGAATTAGGTGATTATTTTGCACAATATTTAGAAACAGTAACCGGTGAAAAATTTTATCCACACGTAGCTAAACATGCGCGTCGAAAAGTTAACCCACCAAAAGATACATGGGTCGCATTCGCTACAAATAAACGCGGTTATAAAATGCAACCACATTTTCAAATAGGTCTGTTTGAAAATCAATTATTTGTCATGTATGGTATCATGCATGAAACAAAAGACAAAGCACAACAAATAAAAGCTTTCGAGGACCAATTTGAAACACTTAAAAATTTACCAAATGACTACAGCATTAGTCCTGATCATATGAGCCAAGAAAAAATTTACATTCATGAAATGTCAGATGAAGACCTAACAAAAGCGCTCAATCGTGTTAAAGAAGTTAAAAAAGGTGAGTTCTTTGTAGCTCGTACATTGTCACCAAATGCCGAACAATTAGAAAGCGACAAAGTCTTTTTAAACTTCCTCGAAGAAACCTTTGAACAATTACTCAAATTTTATAAATAATTCATCTGAAATATCTAAAAAGCACGCGACTTAAAATGAATTTAAGTCACGTGCTTTTTCTATTATTACTTATTTATCTTTATAAATGATTGCTAGGAACATTTAATAAATGTACGGGTCATCATCTTTTTTTCGTTTCATTTCTGCCTCAGGATCCATGTCTTGCTGCTGGGGCTTTTCTCTTTCTTTTTCGTTATTATAAATATTATAATTTGGCATCTGATTAATTTGATTACCTTGATTCGTATTATCTTTTTTCGAAAATAACATAATACCTACAATTAGCCATAAAATCATTGCGATAAAGTTCCCACCAGATATACCAATAATAGCCGAAACAATAAATAAACATCCTGCTAGTATGCGATTACCTTTAATTGTAAAGACCGCAATAATAGCCAAAATCGTTGAAATAAGTGTAAAGATACCTTGTAGTACGATAGAAGCTTTAAAAGCTCCTGAGGTAATTTCTGTCCCTTGTTGTTGGTTCATTTCATTAAATACTGCTTTAAATTCTGGTACGTTGATGAAATTATATGCAATAACCATAAATAATAAGTATATTAAACTAAGACTAATTGCTATCCATGCTAGGGTACGTTCTGCTTTCCTACTCATATGCTTCCTCCTATAAATTCATTAATTATATCATAGCAAATTTATGAATAATTAAAAATAACCACGACCTATCGCTAAATGATATTATGTTAGAGCGATATAAATAAAAACCCGATTGCCTCACATTATGTGAACAATCGAGTCTAGTAGTTGAATACCAAATTGAATTATTATAAAACAACACAACTTTTATTATGATTTGTCTTTTGTTTCAGAATCATTTTGTTCTTCAGATGTTGTATCTTGTGTTTCTTCAACATCTTGTGAAGTCATTTTCTTACGTTCTTCGAAATTCTTTCTACGCTGATTTGCTGCACTCGGTTGTTGTTTACGTTTTTCTTTTTCACGTTTTCTGCGTTCTTTTTTCTCTTGTTTAATACGTGCTTTTTCTTCAGCTTTTTCTTGCTTCAATCTAGCAGCTTCTTCAGCCTCTTCTTGTTTACGACGTTGTTCTTCTTCTTGCTCAGCTTGTTTTCTTTGTTGCGCTTCATACGCTTCTTGTTTACGGCGTTGTTCTTCTTCTGCTATACGTTGATTTTCTAATTCTGTTTCTTTAGCTTGTTGTTCTTGTTGCTCATTTGTTACTGCATCTTTGCTACTTTGATCTTCGTTGGCAACTGCTTCACCATCTTCATTATATACATTGCTAACTTGACCGAAATCATCTTCAGTACTTTGACTGTCATCATCAACATTATTGTGTTTTCTTTGCTTATAGTTATATTTTGCTTGTCTAGAAAGTACTTGTGGTTCTTCATCAGATGCATTATTTTCAGAGTTTACTTTTTCTGCAACTTCAGAGCTATAACCACCTCTTCTTAATTGATTATCATTACTTTGTTGTTCTACGTCAGAAGTTTGTTGCTTTTCAATATATTGAGGTGAGTTTGGTTCTGATTGTTGCTCATAATTTGAATAACGCCCTTGGTACCCTTCTGCATAATATGCAGGCACTGTTTCTACTTTTTCTTTTCGTGCAAACATCATGATTGCCACGATTAAAAATAGAATAGGAATAATTAGTGGTACAAATAACAACACTAATGGCAACGTCACTATCGTTGCGATTAAGAATAAGAATCCTGATAAAATTCTTATATTCATTGAAATTAAGGCTAAAAATGATAAAAGCAAGCAGACAATGAAATATACTATAATCGCCCACACGCCATTTTGTAGCCATATTACAAATTGGATTGTGTTTAATCCATTATTCGCTAATATTTGTTGAACAAAATCATTGCCATTCAATGAAGTCTCCAAATTTTGTATTGATGCTTCACTACTAAAAGATACTAGTGCAATAAACATCGTAATAATGGTTAGTAATAATAAGAATATCCAACTCAACCAACCTAATACTTTTTCTGCTAGTCGACTCACCGGACGTCTAACTTGAGTATATTGCTCTCCTGACATGTCTTTACAACTCCTTATATTGCTTGTCAAACTATTATATCGAATTAACGATCAAATAACTACTAACTATGACTTATTTTAATGACATTTTAAAATTTAAAAATCTTTCATTATATTCACTTAACGCCTCTTTACCTAAATCTTTATAAACTTCTAAATTGGCTTGTTCTTCCTTTGTAGGATAAAACCGTTCATCATTTTTTATGCTTTCAGGCAATTGAGTTCTTGCTGCCTTATTAGGTGTCGCATAGCCCACCCATTCTGTATTTTGTTTACTATGTTCAGCATCTAATAAAAAGTTCATAAACTTATAGGCACCTGCTTTATTTTGTGTGGTCTTAGGTATAACCATATTATCAAACCACAGATTTGAACCTTCTTTAGGTACTACATAATCAAATCCTTCATTTTGTTGTACAATAGGAGCTGCAACACCGCTCCATACCACTGCAATATTTGCTTCATGCTGTTCTAACATCATTGAAATTTCATCACCTACCACGCCTTTAACATTAGGTCCTAAATGCGTTAAGTCTTTCTCAGCTTCTGCTAAATATGATGAATGTGTCTCATTTATACTATAACCTAATTTATTTAAAGCTACACCTATCATTTCTCTCGCACCATCTACTAATAATATATCATTTTTATATTTTGCTTTATAAAGCTGATCCCACGACTCAAAGTTATCATTTGGGTATATATTTTTATTGTAAATAATACCTACAGTACCAAAAAAATAAGGTATTGAATACGTATTATCTTCATCAAATGGCATATCAAGATAATCTGCATCAAGATTTTTCATATTAGGTAGTTTCTCATGATTTAGAGGTAATAACAATTGTTGTCTTTTCAATTTTTGAACTGTATAGTCACTCGGAAAAGCAACATCATAATGAGTGCCACCATTTTTAATTTTGGCTTCCATCGCTTCATTTGAATCAAATGTTTCATAAACGACTTCTATTCCTGTTTCTTTTTGGAATTGTTTTAATAAACTAGGATCAATATATTCTCCCCAATTATAAACATAAATTTTTTCACCAGTGTCAGAGTGCTGCTTTGAAGTGAATCTTTGGCTGATAAATAAACATATCAGACCAACGACAATAGAAATTATAATTAACTGTAAAAAACGTTTCATTATAATATACCCCGTTTCACTTGTTTTTTATGCTTAAGTATTTTTTTAATAAAATAATACCCTAGTATACTTAACATAATACCAACAAATAAAATGGTAGATATTGCATTAATTTCCATGCTAATACCTTTTCTTGCCATTGCATAAACTTCTACGGAAAGCACACTAAATCCATTACCAGTAACAAAGAAACTGACAGTGAAATCATCTAATGAATAGGTCAACGCCATAAAAAAGCCCCCGATAATTGCTGGCATTAAATGAGGCAACATTACCTTATTCAATACTTGAAACTCCGTTGCACCTAAATCACGAGCCGCGTTTAATGTATGATTATTCATTTCATACAATTTAGGTAACACAATAATTACCACAATAGGAACACAAAAAGCAATGTGTGAAATAAGTACCGTTATCAACCCAAGACCTATACCAGTAAAATGTCCTATAGCAGTAAACATAATTAAAAATGAAGCGCCAATAACAACATCAGAAGATACCATTAAAACATTATTTAATGTAAGTAATGAAACTTTTAATTTCTTGTTTTTTAAATGATATAAGCCAATTGCACCTAATGTTCCTATTACAGTAGCACATCCAGCGGCTAATAATGCTACACCAATCGTATTAAAAATGACAGACATTAATCGGTCATTACTGAATAACGATTGATAATGTTCCAAAGTAAAGCCATCAAAATGAATCATATTACCAGCAGCATTAAACGAATAAACCATTAAAAATAATATTGGAGCATATAAAATAGTAATTAATATACCGATATATAATTTGCCATACCATCTCATATGATTCACCTTTTCCTATTCGTAACATTAGTATTCGTAATAATTAAGATGAACGCCATAAATACGATTAAAAACAACGCAATCGTTGAACCCATTCCATAGTTTTGTATCACTAGAAATTGTTCTTCTATGGCTGTCCCAATATTAATCACTTTATTACCTGCAATAAGTCTCGTAATCATAAAAAGCGACAATGCAGGTATAAACGTGACTTGAATTCCTGTCAGTACACCTTGCTTCGTAAGTGGTAGGATGATTTTTCTAAATGTTGTTAGCTTATTCGCACCTAAATCACTTGAAGCTTGCAAAATATTTTCAGGAATATCCTTCATACTATTAAAAATAGGTAAAATCATAAATGGAATATAAATATAACTTGCTACTATTAAAAAAGCAGGAACAGTAAATAACAATTCCATTTTAGGCAAATGTAAAAAATTCATTATTTGATTGATAATACCATCATGACTGAAAATGCCTATAAATGCATAGGTCTTCAGTAGTAAATTAATCCAAGTTGGTACGATGAGTATAAGTAACCATATATTTTGATGTTTAGATGAACTTATAAAATATGCAGCTGGATAGCTTATAAGTAGCGTCATACACGTAATTGCTGCAGCAAAACATACCGAGTCCCAAATCATCGTGAAATATTTCAATGAAATCATCTGTTTATAATTTTCCAAACCAAAATGCCCTTGCATATCAATAAACGAGAAATAAACAAGAAGCATCACAGGAACAACGATAAATAAAACCATCCACATTATATAGGGTATAAATAAAAATGTATTAATCTTGCGCATAATCGATTTCCTCGTAACTTTCAATACGCTTATCAAATTCAGCTTCACTTTCACCTGGTACCATAATATGAATTGCTTCTGGTTCAAAGTATAAACCAACTTTACTATTAACTTCTGCTTTTTTAGTAGAGTGAATCAGCCATTCGTAACCTTTACTATCAATGCAATTGATTTCATAATGTACACCTCTGAAAAGCATAGAAGCAACTGTCACTTCGAATAAACCTTGCTCCAGTTGAATCAAGGATATATCTTCTGGCCTAATCACTACTTCTACATGCTGTTGTGGTGGTATACCCATGTCTACACATTCTATATCTTGACCGTAAATATTCACGATATAGTCCTTTATCATTGTGCCTACAATAATATTTGATTCTCCTATGAAATCGGCAACGAAACGATTTACTGGTTCGTCATATATATCAGTTGGCGTGCCAAATTGTTGTATTTTACCATTTTTCATTACAAATATATAATCACTAAGCGCTAACGCTTCTTCCTGATCATGTGTAACAAAAATAAATGTTATACCTAATCTAGACTGTATTTCTCTTAATTCATACTGCATTTGCGTTCTTAATTTTAAATCAAGTGCTGATAAAGACTCATCTAATAATAATATTTCTGGCTCATTTACGATCGCACGTGCAATTGCAATACGCTGTTTTTGCCCCCCACTCATACCTTCAATTGTTCTATCTTCATAGCCAGTGAGTTTAACAAGATTTAATGCTTCTTGCACTTTTTTATTAATGGCGCTTTTGTTCATTTTCTTTAATTTTAATCCAAAAGCAACATTATCATAAACATTTAAATGCGGAAATAATGCATAGTCTTGAAATACTGTATTCACCTTGCGTTTGTTTGCTGGTATATGATTAATTGACTGATTTTGATATATAATATCGCCTTCATCGGCTTGTTCAAATCCTGCAATAAGTTTTAAAATTGTTGTTTTACCACAACCAGAAGGTCCAAGTAATGTATAAAAATGACCTGACTCAATATCTATATTAATTTTATCTAATATGGGTGTATCATCATAAGCTTTACTTACAGCATTAAAAGATAATAACGGACTCATTTGTGCTTCCTCCTATAAATATGATGCAGTTGCAACAATCATAACTCGAGCTTCATTTGATGTAGAATTAATTAATTTATGTTCTTGCTTTGCTTTAAAATAAAGCGCATCTCCCATTTCAGCATGAAACACGTTACCACCTAACAATAATGTAACTTCACCTGCTAAACAATATATAAATGTATCCGAATTTGAAGGTTCAAAATTTTTATATGCAGCATTTCCATTTAAAGTAATTATAAGTGGTTCCATTTCAAACTCATTAGATTGCGAAATTGGCCAATGAAGTATATTGATTCTCAATTTGAGTAATATAGCCTTTTGATAAATCTGTGCGTTCAGCTAACTCTCCTTGAGTGAGATTTTTAATTTGTCTTAGTGTTTTAATCTTCTTACCTATATTCATCATGACATTCTTTATATAAATTAACTTTTTAGGATTATACGGCATTTTATGATGTGCACTACACTAAAATTTCGCAAAAATAAAAAAGCTATATACTGTTTACTTTTATCAAACGTTTTATTTAATGCTTAATAAAAATATCAGAATATAGCTTATATAACAATAGTTATTTTTTAGTTGCACTGAAAAACTTTTGACTGTTGTCAGTTTGAACTGTTTTTACTGCTTGGTAACTATTATATCCACTACTTTTTTCGAATTCTTTAAAAATCTGTTTTTCTTCTGCTTTTCCAGGAACAATTGTTTTGAATTGTCTGTAGCGATCTAATAATAATTTACCTTCTACTTCTGATTCATAAAAAGATTCTACAGCATTGAAAAATGATACAACTTGCATCATTTCATCATTTGACCACTCAAGATCTATCGGATATTGATACTCCATATAAGTATCCCTCCTACTTTTTATCAAATATTTTAGTTTCTTTTAGATTTTACATTTTAAAATAAAAAAGGGAGCGGGACAGAAATCAAAATTTGATTTCGTATTCCCGCCCCCACAAGGCTATCGTTATATCTGTTACAACAATGAAATTACATTGTGTGTACTGGTAAACCTATAGCTTTTTCAGCAGCTTCCATAGACATTTCACCTAATGTTGGGTGAGCATGTACAGTTAATGCTAAATCTTCAGCATTCATTCCAGCTTCGATTGCTAAACCTAACTCAGAAATAATATCAGAAGCGCCAGTACCAACTACTTGAGCACCTACTAATGTATTATCTTCTTTAAGCGTAATAAGTTTAACAAAACCAGTAGTGTCATCTAATGATAACGCACGGCCGTTAGCTGCATAAGGGAATTTAGAAGCAGTAATTTTTAATCCTTCTTCTTTAGCTTGAGCTTCTGTATAACCTACTTGAGCAAGTTCTGGCTCAGTGAAACATACAGCAGGCATACCGATGTAATCTACTTCTGATGCTTCACCAGAGATTACTTCAGCTGCTACTTTAGCTTCATAGCTTGCTTTATGCGCAAGTGGTAAACCAGGAACGATATCACCAATTGCAAAAATGTTTTCAATTGAAGTGCGGCTCTGTTTGTCTACTTCGATTAATCCACGTTCTGCAAATTTAAGACCTAATTCTTCTAAGCCTAATTCATCAGTGTTAGGACGACGACCTACAGTAACTAATACATAATCAGCATCGATTGTTTGTTCTTCGCCGTTTACTTCGTAAGTTACTTTAACGCCGTTTTCAGTTTCTTCAGCCGATTTAGCCATAGCTTCAGTTACAATGTCAACGCCTTTTTCTTTCATACCTTTTTTAACAGGTTGCGTCATTTGTTTTTCAAAACCGCCTAAGATATCTTTAGCGCCTTCTAAAATAGTAACTTCTGAACCAAAGTTTGCAAAAGCAGTTCCAAGTTCAGAACCAATATAACCGCCACCAACAACTACTAATTTACCAGGAACTTCTTGTAAATTTAGAGCGCCAGATGAATCAATTACACGATTTCCAAACTCGAAGTTAGGGATTTCAATTGGTCTTGAACCAGTTGCAATAATCGCGTTTTTAAAGTTATATGTTTGAGCACTTTTCTCATCCATAACACGTAAGCTATTGTTATCAACAAAGTAAGCTTCGCCTTTAACGATTTCTACTTTATTACCTTTTAACAATCCTTCAACGCCACCAGTTAATTTTTCAACTACTGATTGTTTGAATTCTTGAACTTTATTAAAATTAAGTGAAACACTTTCAGCAATAACACCTAAATTTTCTGAGTTCTTAGTTTCATCATAACGGTGTGAAGCGTGTAACAATGCTTTAGAAGGAATACATCCAACATTAAGACATACGCCACCTAATGTGCCTTTTTCAACGATTGTTACTTTTTGACCTAACTGTGCTGCACGAATTGCTGCAACATAGCCTCCTGGTCCTGCTCCGATTACAATAGTGTCTGTTTCAATTGGGAAATCTCCAACTACCATATTTTACCCCTCCATTAATAATAATTCTGGATTATTCAATAAACGTTTGATATGATTCATAGCATTTTGGCCAGTAGCACCATCAATTTGTCTGTGGTCAAAGCTTAATGATAATGATAATACTGGTGCAGCTATTATTTCTCCATCTTTAACAATTGGTTTTTGTGCAATACGGCCAATGCCTAATATAGCTACTTCTGGGTGATTGATTACTGGAGTGAACCATTGTCCACCAGCAGAACCGATATTACTGATCGTACATGTAGCATGTTTCATTTCATCTGCAGCTAATTTTCCGTCACGTGCTTTAACAGCAAGTTCGTTAATTTCGTCTGAGATGCTGAACATTGATTTACGGTCTGCATGTTTAACAACAGGAACTAATAATCCTCTGTCAGTGTCTGCAGCAATACCGATGTTCCAATAATGTTTGTGTACAATCTCGCCAGCATCTTCGTTAAATGAAGTGTTAAGCGCTGGATATTTTTTAAGTGCAGAAACAAGTGCTTTAACAACATAAGGTAAGAAAGTTAATTTAGTACCTTGTTCAGCTGCAACTTCTTTGAATTTTTTACGGTGATCCCATAATTCTTGAACATCAATTTCATCCATTAATGTTACGTGAGGCGCAGTGTGTTTTGAGTTAACCATTGCTTTACCAATTGCTTTACGCATTGCAGGTATTTTCTCAGTTGTTTCTGGGAATTCGCCTTCTGTAGAAACTGTTGCTGATTGTGCTGCACTTGAAGTTTCTTCAGTTGTTGTAGCTGCACTTTCATTTGAAGCTGCTTCTCCGCCACCATTTAAGTAAGCGTCCACATCTTCTTTAGTTGTACGGCCATTTTTACCTGAACCTGAAACAGCTTTAATGTTAACGCCATTATCACGAGCATATTTACGAACTGAAGGCATTGCTTTAACGCGTTTGCTTTCATCTATTTCTTCGTCTTTAGAAGCTTGTGCAGGTGCTTCTTCTTTAGTGCTTTCTTCTGCAGGTGCTTCTGTTTCTTCACTTGCTGAATCGTCACTTTCACTACCTTTGAATTGCATTTCTTCTGCATCTGGTGAATCGATTTTTACGATTGTGTCACCAACAACTGCTACAGTACCTTCATCTACTAGTACTTCTTCAATAGTACCTGAAACAGGTGATGGGATTTCAACAACTGATTTATCGTTTTGTACCTCAGCTAAAATATCGTCCTCTTCAATTGTATCTCCAGATTTAATAAACCATTTTACAATTTCACCTTCGTGGATACCTTCACCAATGTCGGGTAATTTAAATTCAAATGCCACGTTATTATCCTCCTAAAAATTCATATTAAGTCAAAAATTAGAAATTGAGCGATGAACAATTAAGTCACTATCTCATGCTATAAATATATATTTAGATGAAGTAGGTGTATCAACTAAACTGATATCATCCTACTTCATTAAATATATATTAAAATTCTAAAGTTTCTTTCGCTTTTTCAATGATGTCGTTTTTGTTTGGTAACCAAACATTTTCAGCTTGTGTAAACGGATAAACTGTATCTGCCGCTGCAACACGAGCGATTGGCGCTTCTAATGAAAGAATAGAGCGTTCTGCTAATTCAGAAACAACTTGTGCTCCAACACCAGCTTGACGTTGCGCTTCTTGTATTACTACAGCACGTCCTGTTTTTTCTACTGAAGCAACAAGTGTTTCGATATCGATTGGTTGAACTGTACGTAAGTCAATAACTTCGACTGAATAACCATCTTTTTCTAACTCTTCTGCTGCTTTTAATGACTCTTGTACCATTGCACCATATGCAATAAGCGTAATGTCATTACCTTCTTGTTTC
Organism: Staphylococcus equorum; assembly: GCF_001747895.1. Classification (GTDB taxonomy): domain Bacteria; phylum Bacillota; class Bacilli; order Staphylococcales; family Staphylococcaceae; genus Staphylococcus; species Staphylococcus equorum_A. The sequence continues at coordinate 785,206 of NZ_LNNB01000009.1, forward strand.
ACACTTGCTTTACCAATTTCGATTGTGTACTCTTCTTCAGGTACTTCATCACGGAAAGAGCGGTATAATTTCATATGTTCTAAATATACAACTGGGTCATTACTTCTGATTGCTGAGATTAATAATCCTTTAGCATCATACGGATTAGACGGAATTACAACGTGTAAACCTGGTGATTGAGCTAAAAGACCTTCTAAGTTGTCAGCATGCAATTCTGGTGTATGAACGCCACCACCAAATGGTGCACGAATAGTAACAGGTGATTGTTTAGAGTTACCAGAACGGAAACGCGTACGCGCAATTTGTCCTGCTATAGAGTCGAATACTTCAAATACAAATCCTAAGAATTGTACTTCCATTACTGGACGGTATCCTTGAGTAGATAAGCCTAAAGCTAGACCACCAATACCAGATTCAGCTAAAGGTGTATCAAATACACGGTCTTCACCGAATTCTTTTTGTAAACCTTCAGTTACACGGAAAACACCACCGTTAACACCGACGTCTTCACCGAAAAGTAAAACATTTTCATCGTTTTGTAATTCGGTTTTAAGCGCGTTGTTAATCGCTTGAACCATTGTCATTTGTGCCATCGGTTACTTCGACTCCTTCTCTTTATAGATTTCATATTGCTCTGCTAAATGTGGAGGCATTTCTTCATACATGTTTTCCATCAAGTCAGTAACTTTTTGTTTTTCAGTATTATCTGCCTCTTTAATAGCAACTTTAATTTCAGATTTTGCACGTTCGATAACTTCATTTTCTTTATCGCCAGTCCATAAACCTTTATTTTCAAGATATTTTCTGAAACGAACTAATGGATCCTTTTTCTCCCATTCAGAATCTTCATCAGATGTTCTGTATTTCGTTGGGTCATCTCCAGCCATAGTATGTGGACCATAACGATAAGTGATTGTTTCAATTAAAGTTGGACCTTCACCATTAACAGCACGATCACGCGCTTCTTTAGTTGCTTGGTATACTGCTAAAGCATCCATACCATCAACTTGAATACCTGGGATACCAACTGCAATAGCTTTTTGAGCTAATGTAGTAGCAGCAGTTTGCTTGCTACGTGGCGTTGAAATCGCATAGTTGTTATTTTGTATAACGAAAATTGCAGGTGCTTTATATGCAGAAGCAAAGTTAATACCTTCGTAGAAATCACCTTGTGACGAACCACCATCACCAGTATAAGTAATTGCTACAGCACTTTTACCACGTTTTTTAATACCAAGCGCTACACCAGCAGTTTGAACATACTGTGCACCGATAATAATTTGTGGGCTTAATGCGTTAACGCCTTCAGGCATTTGATTACCTTTAAAGTGTCCTCTTGAGAATAAGAAGGCTTCAGTTAAAGGTAAGCCTTGCCAGATTAATTGTGGAACATCACGGTAACCTGGTAATATAAAATCTTCTTGTTCTAAAGCGTATTGTGAAGCTAATTGCGAAGCTTCTTGTCCTGCTGTAGGAGCATAGAAACCTAATCTCCCTTGTCTGTTTAATGAAATAGAACGTTGGTCAAGAATACGTGTCCAAACCATTCTCTCCATTAATTCAACTAATTGCTCGTCTGATAAATCTGGTACTAGATCTTCATTAACGATGTTACCATCTTCATCCAAGATTTGGATCATTTCAAATTGAGATTCAGTATCTTTCAATACTTTCTCTGCATCGAATTGGGCTTTCAATTTCGGAGCCATTCAATTCACCATACCTTTCCCGTATAATAGAAACTTATTTTATCCTTCAATATTGTACCACAAAACTGTTACACTGTTAAATAATTTGAAAAAGTTCTGTAATACTTAAGACAAGTACAGTTTTTAATCTGTACTACTGTTTTTCATAGCGCTGTACTACTCCAAAACCGAGTCACTATAAAGTAATTCCCTTAAAATTGTAAGCGCCCTCATATCATATGCTATAACGTAGCTATTTAAAATTCAAATTTATCGCTTTTAAATTTAAGAAAGATTGTCTACATCTTCTTTTTCTTTGTTCACTTTATTCATTGCATCTGAGTATTTTTCAAATGATTTATTCATATTTTTATATGATTTCGAAACCGCTTCTGCTTTATTGTCTATTTGCTCTTGACTCACTTCGTCACCCGAAGTATAACCAAACATATCTTTTTCCTTATTCAAAATGTTTTTATATGCTTTGGCGTATTCATCATGTGCTTTGTATTTATCTTTAAGCGCTTGGTTCAATTGTGTCACTTCTTTTTTCTTATCTTCATCGCTTATATTATCAACATGCTTTTCAGCTTTTTTAAATGCTTTTTCTGAGTTATCTAAAGCTTCTTCTTCTTTTTTAAATGTTTTTTCTCTTTCTTCAACATTGTCCACGACTTTTTTCGAAGTATCTTTCACTTCTGCTTGGTCCTTACCATTAATTTGCTCAACTAATTTTTGCTTGTCTTGTTCAAGACTATTTAATTTCTTCCCTACTGAAGATACAGGTTTCTCTTCATCAAATGCTTTTTGTACTTTTTCGTTATAATCTTCTATTTCACCTTTGTCTGTTGTACACCCCGCTACTAACATTGTAGAAGCGAGTATCGCACCGATGCTATACTTTAATTTCATTTTTTGAGAAATCCTCCTTTATTTGTGTGTTATATTATATAATATTTTATAAGAAATCAAATGTATCACTGTATTTTAAGCGTTAAACTTTGGTATATTTTATATTAAGGAAGGTGTATGAACAAAATGATAACAATGAAAGATATTATCCGAGATGGTCACCCCACACTTCGTGAAAAAGCAAAAGATGTAACAATACCGCTTTCTGACGAAGATCGTGAAACTTTAAAAGCTATGCGCGAATTTTTAATTAATAGCCAGGATGAGGAAACAGCTAATAAGTATGGACTTCGCTCAGGAGTTGGACTTGCTGCTCCACAAATTAATATTGCCAAAAAAATGATAGCAGTTTATTTACCAGATGATGGTGATGGCAAAAGTTATGATTTAGCATTAGTTAACCCTAAAATCATGAGCCACAGCGTTCAAGAAGCTTATTTACCAACTGGCGAAGGTTGTTTAAGCGTAGATGAAAATATTCCAGGACTCGTCCACCGTAAATATCGAATCACGGTAAAAGCTACAGATATAGATGGTAATGACGTGAAATTACGTTTAAAAGGTTACCCAGCTGTTGTCGTTCAACATGAGATAGACCATATAAATGGCGTAATGTTTTATGATCATATTGATCCAAACAACCCACTTACGCCACATGAAGATGCAGTAGAAGTTTAAGCTATTAAAAATAATATGCCGTTAGCACATTGAGGATTTCTCAAAGCTAACGGCATTTTTTACATAAAGTCATCTCTTCGTTCAGTAAATGGTATATCTAATTTTTTGAGTTCTGTCTTTAAGTCGTTTAATTCTTTAATGTCTATAAATTCTGGGTCATGATTATGTTTAACGTAATTTTGATCACCATTTACAGTATCAATTATTTCATTATAATTAAAAAACATGATTACTTGTTCTGTACGGATTTCAAAAGTGATATCTTGAAATATTTTATCGTTTCGATTTTTTTCTTTTTTAACATCTTCTATAATTCTTTTCACTCGATCCATTTCTATCACCCTTACCCATCTATCGTTTCTATATTTAATATATTACTCTGTGCAATATTAAATAATAACTCTCTTTCATCATAATTAACTTTCAACGCACACTCAAGTTTTATGATGATTTATTGCAGTATTTTACATAACTAAAGATTTGAATTTGCGGATTAAATATTAATTATAATAAAAATGAAATTATTTGTACTTATTAAAAGAGGCACTAAAGATAAAACTGCTTTATTTATTCTACTACATCATGTAAAATGAGAAATAACTGAAAACATATGAAACATAGTGTTTGTAGTTTTCTAAACGAACGAACTGAAGATCTCCCTAGAAACATACTGGGCAAAAAAACTAGTATGTTCTATTTATATACAGTATCAGTGTCCATGCATAATTAGAAGTGCAGTTAATTTCAAATAACCAATGGATACTTAACACTTTTATATTACTAGGGTTTTACTATACAAAATTAAAAATCAAACATGATTTTAGGAGGAAATATATAAAATGGCAGTATTTAAAGTTTTTTTTCAAAAAACAAAAGAAGAAGTAATAGTACGTGAACACACACAAACAATTTACGTTGAAGGACAAACAGAAGAACAAGTAAGAAGATATTTAAAGGATCGTAACTTTAACATTGAATTTATTACTAAATTAGAGGGCGCACATTTAGAATACGAAAAACAATCAGATCACTTCAATGTGGAGCAAGCTGAATAATGAAACAAATTCACAAAAATGAAGTTGCGGTTTATGCGCTTGGTGGCTTAGGCGAAATTGGTAAAAATACTTATGCCGTTGAGTATCAGGACGAAATCGTTATTATCGATGCAGGTATCAAATTCCCTGATGATAATTTATTAGGTATCGACTATGTCATTCCTGATATTACTTATTTAGAACAGAACCAAGATAAAATTGTTGGTCTGTTTATCACTCACGGACATGAGGACCATATAGGTGGTGTGCCCTACCTATTAAAGCAAATTAATGTGCCTATATATGGTGGACCATTAGCTTTAGGTTTAATCAGAAATAAATTAGAAGAACATCATTTATTAAGAACTGCAGAACTTATTGAAATTGATGAAAGCAGTGTCATAAAATCTAAGCATTTTGAAGTTTCATTCTATCTAACTACACATAGTATTCCAGAAGCATATGGTGTTATCGTTAACACGCCAGAAGGAAATATTGTGCATACGGGTGACTTCAAATTTGATTTCACACCAGTTGGTGAACCTGCAAATATAGCTAAAATGGCAAAATTAGGTGAAGAAGGCGTACTTTGTTTGCTTTCTGACTCTACTAATTCACTTGTACCAGACTTTACGCTAAGTGAACGTGAAGTTGGTCAAAATGTTGAAAAGATATTCCATGATTGTAAAGGTCGAATCATATTTGCTACATTTGCATCAAACATTTACCGTGTGCAACAAGCAGTTGAAGCTGCAATTAAACACAATCGTAAAATTGTTACATTTGGTCGTTCAATGGAAAACAACATTAAGATTGGTATGGAATTAGGCTATATCAAAGCACCACCAGAAACGTTTGTTGAGCCAAATAAAATCAATACCGTGCCTAAGCATGACTTATTGATTCTATGTACAGGTTCTCAAGGTGAACCAATGGCAGCATTATCTAGAATTGCCAACGGTACACATAAACAAATTAAAATCATCCCTGAAGATACAGTTGTATTTAGTTCTTCACCTATTCCAGGTAATACGAAAAGTATTAACCGCACAATAAATTCACTTTATCGCGCTGGTGCTGAAGTTATTCATAATAAAGTATCTAATATTCACACTTCTGGTCATGGTTCTAAAGGTGATCAACAATTAATGTTACGTCTGTTACGTCCTAAGTTCTTTTTACCAATCCATGGTGAATATCGTATGCTAAAAGCACACGGTCAATCAGGTATTGAGTGTGGTGTTGAACCAGACAATGTGTTTATCTTTGATATTGGTGATGTCTTAGCATTGACACATGACTCTGCTAGAAAAGCTGGTAGAATTCCATCAGGTAATGTATTAGTTGATGGTAGTGGTATTGGCGATATCGGTAATGTAGTCATTCGTGATCGTAAACTATTATCAGAAGAAGGTTTAGTGATTGTCGTTGTAAGTATAGACTTCAAAACAAATAAACTACTTTCTGGACCTGATATTATCTCACGTGGTTTCGTATACATGCGTGAATCTGGACAATTGATTTATGATGCACAACGTAGAATCAAAACGGATGTTATTTCAAAATTAAATCAAAATCCAGAGATTCAATGGCATCAAATTAAATCATCAATCATTGAAACGTTACAGCCTTATCTATTTGAAAAGACTGCACGTAAACCAATGATCTTACCAGTCATTATGAAAGTAAATGAAGATAACAATCAATCATTTGCTAAGAAACCTAGCCCTAAAAATGATAAACCTAAAAACAACAACACGAAAGCACCAACAAAAAATCCAAAACCTAAACCTAAAAAAGATGAAACAAATCAATCATCTGAATCATAGGTATTATAAAACAGTCCACACATTGTCAAAACATTGTGTGGGCTGTTTTGCTATGACTAATCTATTTTATATAAATTGATTATTTTGCAATGTAAAAGGAATTCTATAATTTCTACTGCTTAAGATGGTATTTTAAGTCTTTTACCATTGATTAACATACCTCGTTTAATTAATAGTATTTTAATGATTCTGCAACTGAATTGGATATAAAAAAGAAGCCTCCTGTTTTGGAGACTTCTTCAATATTACTCATTTATCGAACCACTTTTTTCTCAAAACGATTTAAGTCATTATCATGCCCTATCATAATTAATATATCACCGATTTCAATACTAATATTAGGGTCAGGAGAAACTAATATTTCTTTACCTCTTTTTATAGCAATAATACTTATCCCGAATTGTGCTCGAATATCTAATTCTATAATGGTTTGGCCAGCCATTTTTTCGCTCGCTTTAATCTCTACAATTGAATGTTCATCTGCAAGTTCTAAATAATCTAACACACTTGCACTTGCGACATTGTGAGCAATTCTTCTTCCCATATCTCTTTCAGGGTGAACAACCGTATCCGCGCCAATTTTATTTAAAATTTTTGCGTGATAATCATTTTGCGCTTTAGCTGTTACTTTTTTTACACCTAACTCTTTTAAAATTAAGGTTGTTAACGTGCTTGATTGTATATTCTCACCTATAGCTACGATGACATGATCAAAATTTCTGATACCTAAACTTTTCATAACAGCTTCATCTGTTGTGTCAGCAATGACAGCATGTGTCGCAATATCACTATATTCGTTTACACGTGCTTCATTCATATCAATTGCCATAACATCCATATCTAATGCGTTAAGTTCTCTTACTATACTGCCACCGAATCGACCTAAGCCGATAACCACATACTCTTTGTCCATATGCGTCCTCCAATTTAAAAAATCACGGATAAGATAGCCATCCATCAGTCAAGACGAACTAGTGAATAACTATCAATACCTCATTTCAAAAAATTAATTTATTTTTTTCCTTCAACATAATCTTTGTCGAAAACAAATAATCTTAATAATAATATTAACGATGGAATGAGTAAAAGTAAACCTAAAACAAATGCAATAATTAAAGCAATGGCCATGCTACTATTAACAACGCCTTCATCTATACGAACATATGGGTATAGAATGTATGGCATTTTGCTGGCACCATATCCGAAAAATGCAAATCCCATTTGTAGTATAACAAGGATAAATGCAAATCCGTGCCATTTTTTCATTAATGTAAGTACCATAACACCTATAAAGCTTATAAAGCTTAGTAGGAACATCCACCAATAATCAGTTACTGCGCTTAAGAAATGCGCTTCGTTTTGTAGTCTTAACGATACAAATACGAATAATGAAATTGCGATCATCGGTGGCCCCCAGAATAGGAACCAATATCTTAATAAATCATATGCTGGTTTGTCTTTAGCTTTTGAAGCATAGTACGTAAGGAAGCCTGAAGAAATGTATAGCACTGATATAACAGCTAAGAATACGACAGACCATGAATAAGGACTCAAGGCTAATTCAAGCCAGTCCAAATCTATATTATCACCTGAACCTGTAATAAAGCCCCCTTCTGATATTGTTAGCGTTGTAGCAAGCGCTGCTGGAATAAACAATCCTGACAGGCCGTACATTGCTAACCAAATAAGTTTTGAATCAGGTCCATAATTTTCAAATGCGTAAAAGCTACCTCTAATTGTTAGTAATATTAATGCTATTGAAGCCGGTACGAGTAGTACCGTACCAAAATATTTTGCCGCATCAGGGAAAAATCCTACGATGCCAACGAAAAAGAATACAAAGAAAACGTTTGTTACTTCCCACACAGGATTTAAATAACGACCTATTAAATGGTTAATTTGTTTATCTTGTTTAGTTACTTTTGCGTGAAGTGTAAAGAACCCAGCACCAAAATCAATAGAGGCGATAATAATATAAGAGAATAAAAATATTCCAAGTACTGTAATACCTATATAAGCAAATATCATTACTCATCACCTCTTTCTGGTGTATTTTCTTCTACATCTTTATATGCTGGTTTATTTCTGAACATACGAATTAATACGTATGCGGTAGTCACGATTAAAATCATATATAAGATACCGAATAATATTGTCACGAGTGTTAAACCACCTGCTTGAGTTGCAGCATCAGCTACTTTAAGGTAACCACGAACCAACCATGGTTGACGACCTTGTTCAGTTAAGAACCAACCAGCTTCTATTGCAATCATTGCTGCTGGTCCAGTTAATAATGCACCATACAATATTGGTTTTGAATAAGTGAATTTGCGTAATTTCTTAAATATAAGCGTTAATATAAACGCGCCTGATACGATTAAGCAGAAAACACCCATAGAAACCATAATATCAAAGTAATAGTGTACAATCATCGGTGGATGCAGTTCTTCTGGAAACTCATTTAATCCTTTTACTTCAGTATTTGTATTATTGTCAGCCAAGAAACTGAGTATACCAGGTATTTTTATGGCACCTGATACTTCTTGTGTTTCTTCATCTAAACTACCAAAGAATATTAAATCTGCATTGGACTCTGTTTCAAAGTGCCATTCATAAGCAGCAAGTTTTTCTGGTTGCTCTTGATGTAGAAACTTAGCTGATAAATCTCCAGCTAACATAGAACCTAAAGTAAATACTACGCCAAGAATCATTGTTAGTTTCAATGCTTTTTTATGATATTCTGTATCTTTCTTGAATTTGTTTTTCAATAATTTAAATGCAGCAATTGCAGCAAGTACAAATGCCATCGTCATAAGTGCTGTAGCAACAACGTGGAACGATCTAATTAAGAACGATTCGTTAAACATCGCTGCCCAAGGCTGGACGTTAACCATTTTTCCATCTTTCATATCGAAGCCAGCTGGTGTATTCATAAATGAATTGACCGCTGTAATGAAAAATGCTGAGAATGTACCACCTATAATGACGGGAATACTAATAAGGAAATGGGTCCATTTACTCTTAAATCTATCCCATGTATATAAATAGATACTTAAGAAAATTGCTTCAAAGAAGAAAGCAAATGTTTCCATAAATAATGGTAATGCAATAACGTGACCACCCATTTGCATAAATGTTGGCCATAATAGTGATAATTGCAGTCCAATAATTGTACCTGTCACAACACCAACAGCTACCGTAATGGTATATCCTTTAGACCATCTTTTGGCTAATGTTATATATTTTGGATCATTTCTTTTTATACCTAAAAATTCAGCAACAGCAAACATTAATGGCACGCCCACACCAATCGTTGCGAATATGATATGAACCGCGAGTGTCATCGCAGTTAAAAAACGGGCTAATTCAACTGAATCCATAATATCACCTTTTTTATTTATTTGTGACAAAAATCACAACGTTTATTCATTATAAACTGCTTTACGTTGTATTGAAATAAGTTGCGTTCAAAATATAGTGACAAATTAATGACCACTTGCATGTAAGTCAAAGATTTGTAATAATTTAAAAAGTTTCTTATATTAAAGTATATCGAATTTAAAATAGGAAGGATGAGTTTTAATGGATCAAATAATTATTTATACGCAAAATGAATGCCCACCTTGTACTTTTATTAAAAACTATTTGTCAGATAAAGGCGTGTTATATAGCGAAAAAAACATCTCAAATTCCAAATATAGAAATGAAATGATAGACTATGATGCTTTCGCCACACCTTTTATCTTGTTGAATAATGAGCCGATGTACCAAATTGATATTGATAAAATCAACCGTACTTTAAATATAGAATAATCATCAAACAATGTAGCTATCCTACATTTGAATGAGTAAATCTTTCACTTTCTAAACTATATGATTTTTAGTGTTATTACAAAGTTACTGTTTAACAACATGCAATGACTTACTACATTAATTCTTAATTTTTTTAATTCATAGCAAAATAAAAAAGCTGATAGCGCCACTATAAGTGGTCTATCAGCTTTTTTCGAACTCAAATGTTCAATTATTATTTATTATTTAGCATATTGCTCAACTAGTTCTTGTACTTCTTCAGAAGTTGCACAATTAATTGCTCTTTGTGACAATTCTTCCATTTCATTTTGGCTTAAACCTTTGATTTGACGACGCGCTTTAAGTACTGATGTAGCACTCATTGAGAATTCATCTAATCCTAAGCCTAATAGTAATGGAATAGCGATTTCGTCGCCTGCCATTTCGCCACACATACCAGTCCATTTACCTTCTTTATGTGATGCTTCGATCACTTGTTTTACTAAACGTAAAATTGAAGGATTGTATGGTTGATACAAGTATGAAACGCGTTCAGACATGCGGTCAGCCGCCATTGTATATTGAATTAAATCATTCGTTCCAATACTGAAGAAGTCAACTTCTTTTGCGAAGACATCTGCTAATGCAGCAGTTGAAGGAATTTCAACCATGATACCTAATTCAATATCATCAGAAACTTCTGTACCTTCTTGTTTTAAGTTTTCTTTTTCTTCAAGTAATAATGCTTTAGCATCACGGAACTCATTGATTGTTGCAACCATTGGGAACATGATATTTAATTTACCGTAAACAGATGCACGTAATAATGCACGAAGTTGCGGTCTGAAAATATCAGGTTGGTCTAAACATAAACGAATCGCACGATAACCTAAGAATGGATTCATTTCTTCAGGTAGATTCAAATATGGTAACTCTTTATCGCCACCGATATCTAATGTACGTACAACAACACGTTTATCTTCCATCGTTTCTAAAACTTTTTTATAGGCTTCAAATTGTTCATCTTCAGTAGGCATTTCATCTCTACCCATATATAAAAATTCCGTACGATATAAACCAATACCTTCTGCACCATTTTCAATAACACCTTTTAAATCATTAGGTGTACCGATGTTTGCAGCTAATTCAGCATGTTTACCGTCAATTGTTTTTGTTTCTTCATTGCGCAATTTTTGTAATTCTTTTTTATCTTCGAAGAAACGTTCACGTTTATTTTCATAAGCGATCACTTCATCATCTGTAGGATCAATAATTACTTCACCAGTTAATCCATCAACGATAATCATATCGCCTTGTTTAACGTCTTTAGTAATAGATTTTGTACCTACAACTGCAGGAATTTCTAAAGAACGGCTCATAATTGCTGAGTGTGATGTTCTTCCACCAATATTTGTTACAAAGCCTTGCACGAATTCTTTATTTAATTGAGCAGTATCTGAAGGTGTTAAATCGTTTCCGATTATAACAACGCTTTCATCAATGATACTTGGGTTTGGTAACTCTACACCTAAAATATGTGCTAACACACGTTTAGAAACGTCACGGATATCAGCAGCACGTTCTTTCATGTATTCATTATCCATATTTTCAAATATAGTAATGAATTGTCCAGTTACTTCAGATAATGCAGTTGGTGCGTTAACTTGGTCATTTTTAATCTTGTCTTCAATCGGTTGAATTAACTCTGGATCATCTAAAACTAATAAATGAGCATCAAAAATTGCTGCTTTATCAGCACCTAGATTTTTTTCAGCGTTATTTCTTATTTTTGTTAATTCAACTTTAGATGTTTCGATGGCATCATTGAACTTAGCAATTTCAGCGTCGGTATCTGTAATCTTTTCACTATTATATGAAAGATCTGGTTCAACTAATAAATATGCTTTGGCAATCGCTACACCATCAGATGCAGCAATACCATTTATATAGTTAGACATATTATTTAGTTAATCCTTCTTTAGATAAAATCTCAGTGATTGCTTCGATTGCGTCTTTTTCATCGCTACCATCAGCGTAGATAGTGATTTCAGCATCTTTACCTACACCTAAACTCATAACACCCATGATTGATTTCAAGTTAACTTTTTTACCGTTATATTCTAATTGAATATCTGAATCAAATTTTGAGGCAGTTTGAACAAGCATTGTCGCTGGACGAGCGTGAATACCTGTTTCATCGATAATTACATATGATTTTTGTTCCATAATTTATTTCTCCTTCGTATAGTTAGAATCGTTAGTTTATTATAAAACCTAACATAGTTTTATATAATAAGATTACCAAATTATATATATAAATTCAATTCCTTGCACCCATGTCATGACAATATTCAGCGATTATTTAACAATTTGTGAAAACGCTGTAGTTTTACACGAGTGATTTAACAACTTTTTCACATTTTTGGATATGATCATTGCCTATTTTTTTCATGAAATAATAACTTATAGAAGCAGTGATTGCTTGACCTACTACTGGGAACCATTTCGTTTGTTTTGCTGCAGTACGTTTCGCTACATCACGAATAACTACTTTGAGGATAGCACTTGATACTTTTTTACCGATAAATTGACTACCTTGAATTGCCGCCGTAGTTAGCACACGTTCTTTCATGTCGTCTCCCATTGTATTAACTTGTTTATGATCAAGACCATAAATCTTATTTACGTCCTCGATAACATCTTTCATAAGTTTAATATCTACACTGAAACCTAAACCTGGAATAGGTACTACACTTACGCCAGATGATAGCATTGATTTTTTTCTCACTAAAGCCTCTGCACGTTGGCGACGCTCTTCAATTTCGTTATATGTTGATGGTATACTACCTTTATTTTTTATATCTTCTATATTTAAAACTTTGTTTCCTACTTTTTGTGTAACGTTATTTGTGATTTTATTTTTAAAACCCATTATATTCACTCCTTAGTAATTTCTATACACTAAGAATAATACCCGTTTTTTCACACTTTACTGTATTTTTACAAAAATCGCTTTTAAATATTTTGAAGGTTTGTAGTGTGCATGCGTTTTAAAATCTTTTGGTAAGCCCATAACATCAATAATTTCAAAGTCCACTTCTTCTTTAGTTAACGTTTCCGTAACTACATTTTTAAATGCTTTTAATGAAAATGTACTGTTGTTTGTACATAATAGTAATGTACCTTCAGGACCTAGTATATCCAGTGCACTAACGATTAATTTATCGTAGTCTTTTAATACAGAAAATGTTTTTTTCTTGTTTCTCGCAAAACTTGGTGGATCAATCACAATTGTATCGTAGAAGAAATCATGACGACGTGCATAATTATAGAAATTAAAAGTATCCATAACATAAATATATTGTGACGCCGGGTCTATAGAATTTAAACCGAAATTACTTTCAGTAAGCGCACGAGAGCGGTTAGCTAAATCAACACTTGTTGTCATCTCTGCATTATCTGCAGCTACAACTGAGAATGCCCCTGTATAACTGAATAAGTTTAGTAAATTTTTATCTTGCGCGTATTGCTCTTTTAATTTCTTTCTTACTTCTCTTTGATCTAAAAAGATACCTGTCATAGGTCCATCGTTTAAATGTACATTGTAAAATGTGAAGTTTTCTTCGATGACAATTGGAAATTCTGGTGCATCTCCGTCAACGAAGCCACCTTCTACAGCGGCATCTTTAAAACGTAATTTTTCAAAAATTGACGTATAACCGAATATTGCTTTCAGTGCACTCAAAATATTATAACGGAACTTATAGATTCCTTTAGAATACCATTGAACTAAGTAATGACCATTGTAGTTGTCGATTGTGAGACCACCAACACCATCACCTTCGCCGTTAAATACTCTAAATGCATTTGTGCCCTCTACATTATAAAAATATTCACGTTCTTTTTTCGCAATATCAAATAATTTTTCAAAAAATTGTGTATTAACCACTTCATCACGTGAGTAACTCAATACCCAACCGATGCCTTTATGTTGACGTCCAACATACGCAGTTGCAATATACTGATCTTTATCATTTAGTAGCTGAAATAAATCTCCTTCATGTAAGTGATCATGTGCGTAAATATCATCTTCACTTACCAATGGATATTCATTTAAATATTTTGTTTCTTTACCTCTATTTAATGTGGCAGTTTTCATAAAATTATGTCAGCCTTTCTACTATTTTTTTATATTTATCTGTCGCTTACCTATTTTATCATTTCAAGTACATCGTAACATCATTAATATTCATTTAACTCAAACGTTTTGACTAAGTATTTGTCATTCTTAAACTTTCTTAATAAAAAAACCTATCTTCCAACCGATTGGAAGATAGGTTCGTTAAACAACATTATTAAGTTTTTAATCTCTAGAAGGTTCTCGTAATTTAATTATAAACGCTACTACAATTGCAATTAACATCATAACTAAAATCGGTGTAATGAATATTGAAAGTAATAATCCGTGAACCATAATATTCATAAATTCAGTAAATAATTTAAAGAATAATAAACTTACCATAAATAATTGTAGATAATAAAATCGACCTTTCAAATAATTCGTCAATGTCGTTAAAATATAAATAATGATGATAATCATTAAGATGAACAACGTTATCCATTCAATGACATATTGCGTTTGGCCAATCTCCCAATTACCAGAAACAAATAATGAATTTCTATTATTAAATTCAATTAATGTGAAGAATAATAAAACCGCGCCACAAAATAATTCTACATAACTAGGTTTAATCCATTTTGGTTTCTTCATCCAATTTGGAACATCATCTTCTTGTATATCAATAATATTCTTCCATTTTTCAATAAATTTATCTTTCTTATCTCTGGCTTTCTGAATATCTACACTTCTACGAGTCTTACGCGTAAATTCTGTCGTTTTGTCTTGTAAAGTTTTCCAACGTTCCATCGTTTGGTTCGTTACAGTGTCTTTACTCGTTCTAGATAATTCTGGTTCTTCTTCGCCTAATTCCTGTTTTGTTAATGGTAATGATCTTCTTAAGAATAAGAAATTCCAAATTGACATTTGTCCCAGTAACCACATAATTATGAAAAATGTGTTAACGCTTAAGATGTCAATTGGTATAATTTCATCACTCTCAATTCTTCCATATAACACCAATTGTGTTATCAAATAACTAAACCCATAACTGAAAATAATCCATAAATAATGATATTTTCTATGTTCTTTATTTAACTCATCTTTATAAACGATATAACCAATGTGAATCACAAATGGTATTACGAAAATAATAGCGAAAAAACTATAAACTTGGGTCATCAAGATTAGCGTTATGATAAAGAAGAGAATACCAATAACTAAAAAGAATATTGAAATATCGTAGTCATATCGTGTTGTTCTAAATAAAGTCATTCCTAGCATAATTAATCCAATGCCAAATATAATTATTAAAATGGCGCTAACTACTGGAAAATTCCCTATGTAATTGCTCATTACCCTAATTATTTCAGCAAAAAATGCGTTTATAAAATCCCATACATTATGAATGTGTAAATCAATTTTACCTTTGCCATTTAATTTATGAATCATTGGTAAATTAATTAAAATGATGAGACCTGTGAAAAGCGAAACGATGCCTATAATATAACTATATAATATCTCAGCGTGTTTCTTCATAAAAGACATACCATTCACCTCAAAGTTATTATATATTAACATTTAGCTCTTGTCTTTAATAATCTCAATAAATAAGTCTATAGTATGATATAAATTAGTTGTATAGTCAAATTTCCACATATACCTTTACTCTAAACAATTTATTTAATATTACTTTTAATTTTACAGTTTTCTCCTCCATTTTTTAAGTACTTTTGTTTAGCCCTTTGCTCTTCGTGGTATTTAGGTTGTATAGATGATTAAACATGAAGGAGTGTTTTGTTTATGAGCAAAGAAGAATTAAATAAAAAAGCAGCTGAAAAAGCTAAAGAAACTGAAGATAAATTAAAAGATGAAAAAGATTCATCTGAAAAAAATAGCGAAGAAACGCAAAAAAATATTCAAGATACTTTTGATTAATAAAAGTATCACTTAGACATCAATACCTGTGTCTGGCTTAATTATTATACTAGTAGTAGCTATTTGATAGCTATTCTACTTTGTGGGAGCGAAAATGCAGAATCAAATTTTTGATTGCTGTTTCGCTCTTTTTTTAGTTTTCTGCCATATTCCCTCACTTTCCGCCTAACATGAAACATATAGTTTTTTTAAAGTAGTGGAAGGCTAAATATATTTTAAAAATACATAATATTTTTGATTAGCTTCATTTACAACCTTGACAGAAGTGATTAAAAATCATACATTAGAGTTAAATTAAATAATCATTCGCACTAGGGGTGTTTAGTGACTGAGATGAGGTATACCCTCAAACCCTTTGAACCTGATCTAGATTAAACTAGCGTAGGAAAGTGTACTGCGATACTTATTAAAAGATGGTATCCGTATGCCTGTATTTAACGCGCACCTTTCTAGAAGGTTGTGCGTTTTTTTATATAGGAGGAGTATATATGTCAAAAGGATTAAAACTTTCTGAGATACTAGTAACTGTATTAATAGCAGTAGTTTTCGCCGTCATTTATAACATTTGGAATTTTGTCTATAAAGCACTACAAGTTACAGGGCTTCATTTTGAAGAACTAACTTACGGAGCCTGGTTTATGGCAGCTATTGTAGCTTATCTTATTATTCCAAAAGCAGGTATCGCTATTTTAGCCGAATTTGCTGCAGGTGCTGGTGAAACGATTGTCATGGGCCGTTTTGATATTGCTACAATGGTTTATGCTTTAATACAAGGATTAGCATGTGAACTCATCTTTGCGCTTTTCAGATATAAATCTCGCTCAGCAATGGTTGCAATGTTAGCCGGTTTCTTGGCTTCAGTATCAACATTGCCATTAGATTTTGCTTATGGTTATCTCGGTGAAATAGCTGGTTGGAACCTTGCATTATATATAGTATTTAGACTTATAAGTGGAATTGTCGTAGCAGGCCTTTTATCTTACTATATTGTGAAAGCCTTAGATCAAACTGGTGTCACTAAATTATTCAGACCTGCAACTCAGAGCGATTACGACAATTTATAAGGAGCAATAAACTTGATAGTCACAAAAAAATTACGTTTAAAATACCCTAACGGTCATAATAAAATATTTGATAATTTAACCCTTCATATAAAAGACAAAGAAAAAGTATTGCTCTTAGGTCCTTCTGGTTCAGGTAAAAGTACGTTATTAAACGTTTTAAGTGGTATCGTTCCTAATCTTATAGATTTACCTATGAAATATGATGAATTACAAATTGATGAGGATTGTGGTGTTATTTTTCAAGATCCAGACACTCAATTTTGTATGCCTAAAGTATATGAGGAACTCGCTTTTGTTTTAGAAAACTTGCGTGTACCACGCGATGAAATGGAAAGCCGTATTCAATCTGCCTTATCAGCAGTAGATTTAAATGTCGATGAAAATCAACATATTAATCAATTAAGCGGTGGAATGAAACAAAAATTAGCAATTGCAGAAACTTTGTTGCAACAAGCAAACACCCTATTCTTAGATGAACCAACAGCAATGCTAGATGTTGATGCAACTGCGGATTTATGGCAAAAAATAAAAGCATTGTGGCATGACCAAACTGTATTAATTGTAGAGCACAAAGTAGAACATATTTGGCAACATGTTGATCGTGTCATTCTATTAAATTATGATGGTGCCATAATAGCCGATGCACCTCCTAATAAGATATTGCATGACTATGAGCATCTATTAACGGAATATGGTGTGTGGCATCCTAATGCTTGGCAATCCGCCCCACCATCATTAAAAACACAACATGTTTCAACTACGCAACAATCAGATGATACCTTTAAATTTAAAAACGGCTTGATTAAACGAGGTAAACAGCAACTGATTAACATATCAGAATTAAACATTTGTGCTGGCGAATGGATCACCATCACTGGCTCAAATGGTAGCGGCAAAACTTCCTTATTAGAATCGATGATGCAACTCATTAAATATGATGGGAAAATGTATTTTAACAATCATGCATTATCAAAAATTAAAACTGCCGCAAAGCATATGTATTTAGTTTATCAAAATCCCGAATTACAATTTATTACTCATTCTGTATATGATGAAATTTACATTCAATATAAGAATAAAACACGTTCAACTGTTGAAGCTGAGCGAGAAACACAGAATATGCTTGAAATACTTAATTTACAAGCAGTTAAATCACAACATCCATATGAACTGTCTATGGGTCAAAAAAGACGTCTAAGCGTTGCAATTGCTCTAAGTTCATCTTCTGACTTTATTTTACTTGATGAACCTACCTTTGGTCTCGACAGTCATAATACATTTAACCTTATTAAATTATTCCAAACACGTATACAAAATGGACAAACGATTGTAATGGTAACGCATGATTCAGAAATTATTGCACGGTATCCAACCCGAAGACTCCATGTCGATCAACATCAATTAACTGAACTAAAGGGTGATACTTATGTTTGAGATATGGAAAAAACACTATTCATTTGTTGACGACGTCAACATTATTACTAAATTAGCAATGGCAGTCATTTTGTTTTTCTTTGTTATCTTTGTACATCAATTTGATTACATGCTCTATATAATGTTATTAATGTTGATATTTCTACTTTTATTTAATGGATTGCAATTCAAAATCACTTTTATTTTCATACTTTTTACTATCACTTTTAGTTTGATATCTGCTTTATTCATGATTTTCTATGGTGATGGCACACATACAATATTTAAATTAGGCTTTATTCAAATTACTACCGAAAGTTTATATCGTGGTTTGCACTTAGCAATGCGTACGACAACCATTTCTCTTTTTGGAATTTTAATTGCCTTCACATCACAAATCGTCATGATTTTTTATAGTCTTATGCAACATCTCAAAGTTAAACCTAAAATAGCATATGCATTTATGGCAGCAATTAGAATGGTTCCTTTAATGTTCACTTCATTATTTCAACTCAGAAAATCATTGAAAATGCGCTATCAAATGATTGATTCACGTAATTACAGAGGCTTTAAACGTTTAAAACATCTTGTAATACCACTACTAAGTCAAAACATTAGAAAAGCGCATCAATTATCAGTTGCTATGGAGAAGAAAGGATTTAAAGACGGACCTAGAACATACTATTATTATGCACCTTTCTCGTATAAAGATCTTTTATTAATCGTAGTTGTAAGTTCTATTTTAATTGTTGCATATTTCCTAGCACAATATGTTCCAATCACAGGAATTAATGATGTGCGTATTTCAAGTATTTACTAAATTACATTACTGTCCATGTAATTTAAACACAAAAGCGTTAAGACAAAACTTAAACCACTTTGTCTTAACGCTTTTTTGATAACTTATTCAATTTATATAATTCAAAATATCTATATATAAATTACTTTAATTGTTATTTAAGTGCTTTATCACTAATGTCCTTTCGATAAAACAATGCATTGCTTTTGATTTTATCGACCGCTTCATATGCTTTAGCTTTAGCACTTGCAATATCTTTGCCTTCACCTAAGGCCAGAATAACACGCCCACCAGATGTCACATATATATCTTGTTCTTTTTTTAATCCACTCACAAAGTATTGACCATCTAAATCGAAACCTGAAACAGTTTTACCCTTTTCATATTTTGCTGGATAACCTTTAGATGCAAGCATAACGCCTACTACAGAATCGGCTTTCCATTGAAAAAGAATTGGTTTTTTAGCTTCTAAATCTAAAATATGCTGCATTAAATCACTTTCCATACGTGTTAAAAGTACTTGAGCTTCAGGATCACCAAAACGGGCATTAAACTCAATTACTTTTGGTCCTTCATCAGTAATAATTGCTCCAATGTATAGTACACCAAAAAATGAATAGCCTTCACTAACCAATGCTTTGGCAATAGGCTGTGCAATTTCTTCATTTGTTTGTTTGATAATAGCATCCTCAATGTGAGGCACTGGACAATACGCACCCATACCTCCGGTGTTCGGACCTAAGTCACCATCAAATGCCCGTTTATGGTCTTGCGCTATACAGTTAAATGGCACAGCATAGTCATTATTTACGAAAGTCATTAACGAGAATTCTTCACCCTCAAGAAATTGTTCAAAAACAACAATGCCTTCTTCTTCCGGGTAAAGTTCTTCTACACCTGATAATGCTTCCTCATAGCTTTCCGCAATGATAACCCCTTTACCTGCTGCTAATCCATCTTTTTTCAATACAACTGGATACTCACATGATTGAATATAAGCTAATGCATCTTGCTTATTTGTAATTTCTGTATATTCAGCAGTTGGAATACCATATTTTTTCATTAATTCTTTAGCAAATAATTTTGAACCTTCGATTTGTGCAGCTGCTCGATTAGGTCCAAATACTTTTATTTGTGCAGTTTCTAATTTGTCAGCTAATCCATCTGTTAAAGGTTGCTCAGGGCCAATGATTGCCCATGTAATATCATGTTGTTGTGCAAATGCTACAATTTGTTCATGTTCTGTTTCTGCTATTTCACTATGTACCTGTGCAACATTCGACATTGCGTCATTACCTGGGATTGCAAATATTTCATTAACAAGTGGTGATTGCTTCAATTTGTGCGCTATAACGTGCTCTCTGCCACCTGCACCAATTACGAGTACTTTCATAAAGTTTATTGCCTCCAATTCCCTTAATGTTTAAAGTGTCGAACGCCTGTAGTTACCATTGCAATACCATATTTATTTGCCATATCAATAGATGCTTGATCTTTAATTGAACCGCCTGGCTGAATAATCGCTTTGATACCTGACTTAGCTGCCAATTCAACTGTATCATCCATTGGGAAGAAACCGTCTGATACCATTGCAACCTGATCATTCATTTCTATCGCACGTTCTATGGCGATTTCTGCTGACCCAACACGGTTCATTTGTCCTGCGCCAATTCCGACTGTTTGTTTCGCATTACTGAGAATGATTGCGTTACTTTTCACAGATGCAACCACTTTCCATCCTAATAACATTGCATCCCATTGCGCTTCGGTAGGTTCAACTTCTGTGACTACTTTCATATCGTCACGTGTTAATTTCACATTATCTTTATCTTGTATTAAATAGCCACCTGAAACAGACACGACTTCTTGTTCACTGTTATCAATCGTCATATCAATTTCTAAAAGTCGTATATTTTTCTTTTTACTTAAAATGTCTAATGCTTCTTGTGTGAATTTTGGAGCAATAATAACTTCTAAGAATATTTCATGTAAAGTTTCTGCCAACGTGCTATCTACAGATCTATTTAAAGCGACAATTCCACCAAAAATAGATTGACTATCCGCTTCAAAGGCATATTGATAAGCATCATTAATTGATTCTCCAACACCTACACCACAAGGATTCATATGTTTTACTGCTACTGCCGCTGGTTGTTCAAATTGCTTAACAAGTGATAAAGCTGCATCTGCATCTTTAATATTGTTATAGCTTAATTGTTTACCATGTAACTGTTTGGCGCCTCCAAGTGTGTGCGCTGCAGTAGATGTACGAACAAACTGTGCTGATTGTTGTGGGTTTTCACCATAGCGTAGACTTTCTTTATTATCTTTAAAGAATTCAACAATTGCTGCATCATATTGATTTGTGTGATCAAACACTTTGATCATCAGTGACTTACGGTATGCTTCATCCAAATCGTCATTTTTCAGTTTTTCAATAACTTCATTATAATCTGCTGGATGTACGACTGTCGTGACATGTTTAAAGTTTTTAGCTGCAGCACGTAACATAGTTGGTCCACCGATATCGATGTTTTCGATTGCATCGCTTTCTGTAACATCAGGATTCGCTACAGTTTCTTTAAATGGATATAGATTAACTACCACCATATCTATAAGATCAATATGCTGCGCTTTTAATTGTTGCAAATGCTCTGGCTTATCTCGATCAGCTAGTATACCTCCATGAACAGATGGATGTAATGTTTTAACTCTTCCATCCATAATTTCTTCAAATTGTGTTAATTCTGAAATTGATTTTACTGGAACATTTGCTTCTACTAAAGATTGCATCGTGCCACCTGTAGAATATAACTCATACCCTAATTCATTTAAGGATTGGGCAAATGCCACAACACCACTTTTATTAGACACACTTAAAATTGCTTTTTTCATTTTGTATTGGCACCTCTTATTTAATGATTTTGGATATCACTTTCGGATATAATTCATGTTCCATCACTTTAATTCTTTCTTCTAGTTGTTCTTTCGTATCGTCCGGGTATATATCACATGTCCATTGTTCGATAATTTCTCCTGTGTCCATCCCACTGTCCACATAATGCACTGTTGTACCTGTAATCGTATCACCGCTCTCCAGAGCTTGGCCTACTGCGTCTTTACCTTTATATTTAGGTAACAGTGAAGGGTGTATATTAATAATACGTCTATTGTATGCTTTTAATATATTTTCACCAATCAGCTTCATATAACCTGCTAGAACAATCCATTCTACTTGTTCTGAAGTAAGCCATTCGATAATTTTACGCTCATAATCTGCTTTAGAAGGAAAATTTTTAAGTTCATTGATGTGAACATCTAAATTATATTTTCTAGCACGTTCAATACAATAAGCACTTACTTGGTCTGTGTATAAGGCAGTGACTTCTATATGAGGTAAATTACCTTCTTCGATTTGAGTCATGATGCTTTCAAAGTTACTACCTGATCCTGACGCAAAAATAGCTATTTTAGTCACAGTTATACCCCCAATAATTGAATTGGTTGATCACTTTTAACGATTTCACCAATTTGGTATGCCTTTACTTGTTGTTGTTCCAATATATTTAACACTGCTGCTTCATTTTCTTTGTCTACAATTAATGTAAAGCCAATGCCCATGTTAAAAACATTATACATTTCTTCAGTTGAGATTTCCCCTTGTGTTTGTAACCAGTCAAATATTTGCGGTGTTGGGAATTTTGACACATTAATTTTTGCTGTAACTCCTTCAGGTAATGCTCTAGGAATGTTTTCATAGAAACCACCACCAGTAATATGCGTCATTGCATGGATTTTCACTGCATCTTTTACAGCAAGCACTGGTTTAACATATAAACGTGTAGGTTCTAAAAAGACATTTAAGAATGTGCGTTGTTCATCAAACTTATCATTTAAATTAATTCCTGATTTGTTAATTAAATTTCTAACTAAACTATAACCATTTGAATGAATACCACTAGATTCAAGACCTATAATAACTTGTCCTGGTGCAACTGAAGTGCCATCGATATATTCATCTTTTTCTACAGCGCCTACAGCAAAACCTGCTAAATCATATTCTCCTTCGTGATACATTTCTCCCATTTCAGCTGTTTCTCCACCAATAAGTGCAGTGTTTGTTTCTTCACAGCCATCGCTTACCCCTTTGACAATCTGTTCAACGACTTCTGGAATTACTTTATGTGTTGCAATATAATCTAAGAAATAAAGTGGCTCTGCACCGGTCGTTAAAATATCATTCACACACATTGCAACGGCATCGACACCTATCGTATCGTGCTTATTGTTATCTATAGCTAATTTCAACTTTGTTCCAACACCATCAGTTCCTGAGACAAGTAAGGGCGCTTTCATATTCAATTGCGACAAATCAAATGTTGCACCGAAACCGCCAAGTCCACCAAGTACTTCCTTACGCATCGTTCTTTTAACATGACTCGACATACGTTCTACCGCTTCATAACCTGCGTTAATGTCGACACCTGCTTGTTGGTATGCTTTAGACATTTAAATTCCCCTCTTTATCAAAGTATTGTGTATGATTTGCTAAATATTCTTTTTGACGTTCACTTAAATGCTCTAGATAGTCTGACTCATAGTCATAAAGTCCAGCTGGGTAATCTCCAGTAAAACTTTCCACACATAAACCACTGTAAGGTGCATCTTCATTCAGACCAATAGATTGAATAAGCCCATTGACAGTTAAGTATGCTAAAGAATCTGATCCAATATGGTCACTAATTTCTTGAGGCGATTTATTCGCAGAAATCAGTTCAGCTGTTGTCGAGACGTCTATACCATAAAAACTTGGAAACATAAACTCTGGCGAAGCAATACGAACGTGCACTTCATTAGCGCCTGCGTCTTTTAGCATTTGTACAATGCGTCTACTTGTCGTACCTCTTACAATGGAATCATCTACAAGTACAATATTTTTATTATGAACGATATCTTTAACTGCAGACAGCTTAACTCGTACGCCCTGCTCTCGTAATTCTTGTGTAGGTTGAATAAATGTACGCGCTACGTATTGATTTTTAACAAGTCCCATCTCATAAGGTAATCCGCTTTCCTCTGCGTAACCTGAAGCCGCAGATAGAGAAGAATTAGGTACACCAATGACCATATCCGCATTGTCAGCTGGACTTTCTTGGGCAAGCTGTTTACCTGATTGTTTTCTAATTGCATGAACATTTTTACCAGCAATCGTAGAATCAGGTCTTGCGAAATAAATATATTCCATTGCTGAAATTGCAGTTGTCGTATGTCTTGTATAAGACTCTACTCTAATACCCTCGTCATTAATCACAACATATTCACCTGCATGAATATCTTGCACAAATTCTGCGCCTAGTACATCAATCGCACATGTTTCACTAGCAATGATATATGCACCAGTCTTCATTTTGCCTACAACTAACGGGCGAATTGCATTAGGGTCAACTGCACCATACAACGCATCTTTTGTTAATAATGCGAAAGTGAAGCCACCTTTGATTTTTCTCAAGCTTTCTTGAAGCGCATCTTCAAAGGTTGGCGCCTTACTTCTACGTATTAAATGCATAATTACTTCTGTATCTGATGAAGAATGGAAAATAGACCCCTGATGTTCTAATGATCTTTTTAAACTTTGTGCATTAATTAGATTACCGTTATGACAAACGGCGGCACTCATATCATAAAAATGATATAAAAATGGTTGGATATTTTCTATTCCTTTATTACCAGAAGTGGCATAACGTACATGACCGATTGCATGTTTATAGGATTTAAAAGATTCAAGTTGGGTATCTGAAATTGCTTCAGTAAGTAAACCCATACCGCGTTGCCCAACAAGTGATTCGCCATCCGAACACACGATACCAGCGCCTTCTTGGCCACGATGTTGTAAACTGTGTAACCCCATATATGTTAACTGTGCAGCTTCTGGATGATCCCAAATTCCAAATACACCACACTCTTCATTTAATCCACTGTAGTCATACATTTAGGAATAGCCCCTTCCCATAATTCATTCAGATTTTTAACTTCTCGCGTTACTTGAACTTCCTTGTTTGATACGAGGAATTGGCCGTCTTGAGTTAACTTACCAATTTCTACTGCGTTTTCTACATCGAACGATTGACCTTCTTTAACTGCAACAACATAACGTCCTTGTGTTTCACTGAAAAGTTGTTCGTTTGTAATATCTAAATTAACGTTCATGCCTAATTGATGATATGCACTTATTCGTGCCAATGTCACTAATAACCCACCCTTACCAACTGTTTGTACATGTGACGCAACACCATTACGAATTGTTTGTTTAATAGCTTCGCCTTTACGTACTTCATCTGATAAATCAATCGCTTCAAACTCATGATTGACCTCTTTGTAAAGTAGTTTCTCAATTTGACTTCCGCCAAAATCATCTTTTGTTTCACCAACAATGTATAAAG
The DNA here is from genome assembly GCF_001747895.1 of Staphylococcus equorum. Classification (GTDB taxonomy): domain Bacteria; phylum Bacillota; class Bacilli; order Staphylococcales; family Staphylococcaceae; genus Staphylococcus; species Staphylococcus equorum_A. The sequence continues at coordinate 810,910 of NZ_LNNB01000009.1, forward strand.
TATCTCCTGCATGCGGCGTAAATTCATTTAGATATTGAATATCTTCAATTAATCCAACCATACCTACAACCGGTGTTGGGAAAATAGATGCTTCTCTATTTTCGTTATATAATGACACGTTACCAGACACGACAGGGGTGCTTAAAACTTCACAAGCTTCTGCCATACCTTTTGTTGAGTCTGCAAGTTGTTGATAGATTTCTTTATTTTCTGGAGAACCATAATTCAAACAATCTGTCATAGCTAATGGTGTAGCACCTACAGATATTAAATTGCGATATGCTTCAGCAACGACCATTTTCCCGCCTTCATATGGATTATTAAAGACGTAACGTGCTTCGCCATCGATTGTTGATGCGATAGCTTTATTTGTACCTTCAACACGTACTACAGATGATTGTAAACCTGGTTTAACAATAGTATTTGCACCGACTTGTTGGTCGTATTGTTCGTATAAATAACGTTTTGATGCAATCGTAGGATGTTGTAGTAATTGGTCAAACACATTTTCTACATCAATATTGCTATAATCATTTTTTGCTGTATTATATTCTGGCGCTTCACCTTCTAGAGTGTATACAGGTGCTTCGTCTGATAACGGTTGTACTGGTATGTCAGCATATACTTCGTCTTCATAAGTAAGAACAAAGCGATCTGTATCTGTTACCTCACCAATTACTGCGCTATCTAGTTCATGTTTGTCGAATAATTCTAAAAATTTATCTTCTGTACCTTTTTCAACTACAAGTAGCATACGTTCTTGTGTTTCAGAGAGCATCATTTCATATGGTGAAATGCCTTCTTCTCTCGTCGGTACATTTTCAAGTTTAAGATGTAAGCCACTGCCACCTTTTGCTGCCATCTCTGAAGATGAGGACGTAAGTCCGGCTGCACCCATATCTTGTATACCTACAAGTTCATCAAATGTAATTGCTTCGAGCGTTGCTTCCATTAATTTTTTACCAACAAATGGATCACCAATTTGAACAGATGGTCGTTTACTTTCACTATCTTCACTTAGTTCTTCAGAAGCGAATGTAGCACCATGAATACCATCACGGCCGGTTTTTAATCCAACATAGATGACTGGGTTGCCTTCACCTTTAGCAGTCCCTTTTTGAATCATATCGTGGTCAATAACACCCACACACATAGCATTAACTAAGGGGTTACCATCATATCTACTATCGAATTCAATTTCGCCTGCAGTAGTCGGGATACCAATACAGTTACCATAACCGCCAATACCAGCGACAACACCACGTAATAAACGACGATTTTGTTTCTCTGTTAATTCACCGAAGCGTAAACTATTTAATAAATTGATAGGTCTTGCACCCATAGAAACAATATCTCTAATGATACCGCCAACACCTGTAGCTGCGCCTTGGTAGGGTTCTACTGCTGAAGGATGATTATGTGATTCAACCTTGAATACTACTGCTTGTTCATCGCCAATATCTACAACACCAGCGCCTTCACCTGGTCCCATCAATACATGTTTACCAGTAGTTGGAAATTGTGTTAAAAATGGTTTTGAATGTTTGTATGAACAATGTTCACTCCACATTACAGAAAAAATACCTATTTCAGTAAAATTAGGTTCACGTCCTAAGATTTCACAAACTTTATCGTATTCTTTATCAGTTAAACCCATATCTTTATATAAGCGCTCTAATTTAATTTCCTCTGAACTTGGCTCTAAAAATTTAGACATTTTGTTCCCTCCAACTATTTACCATTGCTTCAAATAATTTCACTCCACTATCAGTGCCTAAAATTGACTCAATTGCGCGTTCTGGATGTGGCATCATACCGCACACATTTCCTTTTTCGTTAATAATTCCGGCTATGTCATTATACGAACCATTCGGATTGTCCAGATATTTTAAAATAATTTGATTGTTGGCTTCTAATGCTTCATACATTTCTGGCGTACAATAATAGTGACCTTCACCATGTGCAACTGGATAAATTACTTCTTCATTCGCTTCATATAAATTGGTATACATCGTTTTATTATTTATAACTTTTAAAGTTTCATTACGGCTAACAAATAAATGAGAATCGTTATGCAATAATGCACCTGGTAACAATCCAATTTCAGTCAAAATTTGAAAACCATTGCATACACCTAAAACCGGTTTCCCTTCATTTGCAAAACGTTTAACTTCTTCTGTAATCGGTGCAACACTCGCCATCGCACCTGAGCGTAAATAGTCCCCGAATGAGAAGCCGCCAGGTATAAGTACACCATCAAACCCTTCTAAAGAAGTATTTCTATAATCTACAAATTCTGCTTGGACACCAGCTTTCACTGCCGCGTTATACATATCTCGGTCACAGTTTGATCCTGGAAATTTCAACACTGCAAATTTCATTAAGCTTTCTCTCCTTCATCCAAAACTTTGTAACTATATTCTTCAATTACAGTATTAGCAAATAATTTTTCACTTAGTGTTGTAATGACATTGTGTACAGCTTCGTCAGTTGCTTCATCAATTGTCATATATAAAACTTTACCTACACGAATATCGTTTACTTGTTTATATCCTAAATCATGTACTGCGCGGTTTAACGCTTGTCCTTGTGTATCCAGTACTTGCGGTTGTAAAGTGATGTGTAATTCGATTGTTTTCATTTTTATAATGCCTCCAATTTATTTAAGAAAGTTTGATATGTTTCAATAATTGATCCCGTGTCCTCACGATATACATCTTTATCAAAATTTGTATCGCTATGTTTATCCCATATGCGACAAGTGTCTGGTGAAATTTCGTCAGCTAATATTATTTGACCATCTGTCGTACTCCCAAATTCAATTTTAAAGTCTACTAACCTTAAATCCATTTTATCCATTAACTGAACAAGTATCGCGTTTATTTCTTTAGCCGCTTCTTTTAAAATAGCAATTTCATCATCTGTTGCTATGTGTAATAATTTAATATGATCTTCAGTAATCAATGGATCATTTAAATCATCATTTTTATAGAAAAACTCTACGAGTGGAGCATCAAATTCATGGCCTTTTTCAAAACCTAATCTCTTTGTTATAGAACCAGTTGCAATATTTCTTACTACTACTTCCAAAGGAATAATATCTACCAATTTCACAAGTTGTTCAGTTTCAGAAGTTTGTTCAATAAAGTGACTATTCACGCCTTGAGCTTTTATAAAATTAAAAATTCTAGAAGTAATTTGATTGTTTAATCGTCCTTTACCTTCTATGAAATCTTTTTTAGCCCCATTTCCAGCTGTCACTTCATCTTTATATTCAACGCGTAGTATTTCAGGTTCTCCAGTTGAAAAAATTCTTTTCGCTTTCCCTTCATATAACAAAGACATTAGTTGTATCTCCCTTCAAATGTGTTTAACAATGTTTCTTCAGAACGAGTCACATCATCAGTTAAAACAGTTAAATGACCCATTTTTCTATCTGCTTTACGAGTGTTTTTACCATATATATGCACATGCCAGTCTGGATGATCAGCAAATTGATCTTCTAAAAGATCTAAATCTCTACCTAATAAATTCATCATTACTGCAGGTTTTAGCAATTCAATAGATTGCGGTAATTTTTGTCCTGTAATCGCTAATATATGTGTGTCAAATTGAGAGTAATCACATGCTTCTATAGAATAATGTCCCGAATTATGTGGTCTCGGTGCAATTTCATTAACATATAAATGATTGTGTGCATCGATAAAGAATTCCACTGTAAATGTGCCTACAAAATGGATGTGGTCAACAATTTTTTTAACTTCATTTTGTGCTGCCTGTTCTTTTTCGATATCTGTACGGGCTGGTACAATTGTTTTAAATAGTATTTGATTTTGATGTTCATTTTCTTGGAGTGGAAAGTACGTGATTTGGTTATCATTGCCAATCGTCACTGTAAGTGAAACTTCTTTTTTTAAGTCTAGAAATTGTTCGGCTACACATTCTTGTTCATCAACAAGCAACTTTGCTTCATCAATATTAGTTGAGTCTTTAACCAAAACTTGGCCTTTCCCATCATAACCACCGAAACGTGTTTTTACGATAAATGGATAACCAATGGTTTCAATTGCTTGATTCAAATCACTTGGTTCAGATAATTGAACGAATGGTGCAATTTGAGTTTGTGCTGCTTGCAATGTTTGTTTTTCAGTCAATCGGTCTTGTAGCAACTGAATTGCTTGGTAGCCTTGAGGAATATTGTATTTTGAGACTAGTGTTTGCAGTTGACTAGCTGAAATGTTTTCAAATTCGTAAGTAATGACGTCCGATGATTCACCAAGTTGATTTAAAGCTTCTTGATTATCATAAGCGGCATTAATAAATTCATGGGCAACATATTGACATGGGCACGCTTGATCAGGATCGAGTACAATAACTTTAAACCCCATTTTTTGTGCAGATTGTGCCATCATTTTACCCAGCTGACCTCCGCCAATAATGCCAATAGTGGAACCGAATTTTAATTTACTGAAGCTCATGTTGCATTTCACTCACTTTCTCAACTAATGATTTTTCGAAATTTTCCAAATTCTTTTGGACTTTTTTATTGCCAATGCTTAAAATCCTAGCCGCTAACACGCCTGCATTCTTGGCACCAGCTTTGCCTATTGCAGTTGTTGCTACTGGTATACCTCCAGGCATTTGAACGATAGATAATAGCGAATCTAATCCTTTTAAACTTTTTGACTCGATTGGCACCCCAATCACAGGTAATGTTGTCATTGATGCTACCATACCTGGTAAATGTGCTGCACCACCTGCTCCAGCAATAATGACGTCGTACCCTTTGTCTCTTGCTTCTTTAGAAAATTCAAACATTAATTGTGGCGTACGATGCGCTGAAACTACTTTTTTATTGTAAGGAATTTCTAATTGATCTAGCATAAGGCAACTTTCTTTCATTGTCTCCCAATCAGAAGAACTCCCCATTATAACTACCACTTTCACAATGAACACCCTTTCAGAAATTTGAAATGTTACTACTATTAGATGTATATTACAGATATAGCATAACAACTAAACGATGGTTTTTCAATCAAAAATCGAACTTTAAATCAAAAAAAAGATCCAATCTACGTCTTTTGGTTGTTATTCATCAAGTTTTTTATGTTAAAGTTAAGTAAAGTACACACATTGGAGGAGGATTTTTTCATGGTCGCTAAAATTTTAGACGGAAAACAAATTGCAAAAGATTACAGACAAGGTCTTAAAGATCAAGTTGAAGCATTGCAATCTAAGGGTTACACACCTAAATTATCTGTAATACTTGTAGGTAACGATGGTGCAAGTCAAAGTTATGTAAATTCTAAAAAGAAAGCAGCAGAAAAAATTGGTATGATTTCTGAAATCGTACATTTAGATGAATCAACATCTGAAGAAGACGTTCTAAACGAACTTAAACGTTTAAATGAAGATGATACTGTGAGCGGTATATTAGTACAAGTACCTTTACCAAAACAAGTAAGCGAACAAAAAGTTATAGAATCTATAGATCCAGCAAAAGATGTGGATGGCTTCCACCCTGAAAATATTGGTAAACTTTATATAGACCAACAAACTTTCGTTCCATGTACACCATTAGGTATTATGGAATTATTGAATCATGCTGACATTGATTTAGAAGGAAAAGATGCAGTTGTTATCGGACGTAGTCATATCGTAGGACAACCTGTATCTAAATTATTATTACAAAAAAATGCTTCTGTTACGATTCTTCATTCAAGAACTAAGGATATGCACAGTCATTTAAAAAATGCTGATGTCATCGTTAGTGCTGTCGGTCGTCCAGGATTAGTTACAAAAGAAGATGTCAAAGAAGGCGCAGTTGTGATTGATGTTGGTAACACGCCAGACGAAAATGGTAAATTAAAAGGTGATATTGCTTACGATGAAGTAAAAGAAGTTGCAGGTGCAATTACTCCAGTTCCTGGTGGCGTTGGCCCAATGACTATTACTATGGTTTTAAATAATACACTTATGGCGGAAAAAATGCGTAGAGGCATTGAATAATCGTTCGAGAATGATCAGTGCGTATTGTTACTATTAATATATGAATAAAGAGAGGTTAGATATCACAAAGTGCAATCTAACCTCTCTTTTTTATATAATATTCAAGATTCAAATGCTTCATCTAAATAATACTTACACAGCAACAATTATTTTAGGTATAAATAATTTAACATGTATTTTCAATTCATCGACGCCTATTTATCGTAAAGTTGTGATAATAGATTTCAAGAAAAAGCTTCCTCCATATCCATATATTTCTAAATCTCTTAAAAAAACTGTTCCAGTTAAAATTTTGCTATATAACCTTTTTTCCGCTGTTGCTATGCTTTCTAACTTACTATTCATTTATTATGGTGTAGATAAATGAATAAAGTCATTTTCATTAAGCCCATCATATATTATTGAAGAAACTTCACATTCATAATCTCTATTATCATCTCTTTTGACAGTATAAGTAAGTGATTTAAGTCATCTCCTACTATTAAATAGTGTCTTTTACATGGCATTCCAATTTTCCACTTTCTACAATAATATATCGCTTCGATCACTTCGATAAAAAATTGACTGAGATTTTCCGACGATATCTTTTAAATTTCAATTAAACCCCCTACGCTACTTTCGTATAAAATTTTATATCATTTGAAGTTTGTTATGTCAAAATTCACAGAACGTTCAATTTACTAAATATTAACTGAAAATTACAGCTAGATTCAAAGTCATAAGTTATATTAGGACTATAGTACGATGTATTCTAAACTCATTTAAAGTATAGTATAGTTGAATAAAACAAATGACGGTCATACGGAGGTTAACGTTATGAACAAACTAATACAGTCATTATCAGCCTTAGGCGTATCTGCTACACTTGTGTCACCTAACTTAAGTGCAGAAGCTACTGATAATTCAACACCAGAACTAAAAGGTACTAATGATACAATCATCGAAAAAGGTGACGATTACAATTTACTTAATGGTGTAAGTGCCTTTGATAAAGAAGATGGCGATTTAACTCATAAAATTACCGTTGATGGAGATATAAATACAAATAAAACTGGAAAGTACAAAGTTGAATATAAAGTTGAAGATTCAAATGGCGCTATAAAAAAATCAATACGTTATGTTGAAGTTAAGTAACACATAGATTTCATACATAGTCTCAAGAAATCGTAAATGATAACGATTATCACAGTTTTTAAGACAAAATTACTCTTTCGACTTAATTATGACACTTTTCACAAAATGTACACATAATTTTAACAAATCTTTAAAAGCCCGTCAGACATTGGTTCTGTTGGGTTTCTTTTAATTTTACAATAATTTTTTTCGCACAAACACTTGTAATAATTGCGTAATATCTTAAAATTGATGTTAAGCCCTACAATTGTAGTATTAGGAGGTCAAAAAAGTGTCAAAATTTAAGTCTTTGCTTCTACTCTTTGGCTCGCTAATTTTACTTAGTGGTTGTGAGAATGTAGAAGTTTTAAACCCAAAAGGGCCAATGGCAAGTGATACGAAGTTCTTGATTATCTATTCAATCATCTTCATGCTTGCTATAGTTGTCGCTGTAATTCTCTTGTTCACAGTCTTTCTATACAAATATAGAATGGGCAAGACAGAGGAAACAGGAAAGATGCACCATAGTTTTTTACTTGAATCGATCTGGTTCATTATTCCAATAATCATTGTAATTGCTATAGCCATTCCAACGGTTAAATCACTTTACATGTATGAGGAAACACCAGACAAAGAGGATGATCCTATTGTAGTTTATGCTACAAGCGCTGGTTTCAAGTGGTTCTTTAGTTATCCTGAAGAAAAAATTGAAACTGTTAATCACTTAACAATACCGAAAGATCGTCCGGTTGTTTTCAAACTCCAATCAATGGATACGATGACAAGTTTCTGGATTCCACAACTTGGTGGTCAGAAATACGCGATGACAGGTATGACGATGGACTGGACATTAACATCCAGTGAAGAAGGTACGTTCCGTGGACGTAACTCAAACTTCAATGGCGAAGGTTTTTCTCGTCAAACTTTCGATGTTAACTCAGTAAGTCAAAGTGAATTTAATGATTGGGTCAAAGATGCTCAAAGTAAAAAAGAGTTAGATCAAGATACATTTGATAAGCAACTTTTACCAACTACTGAAAATGAAGAGTTAACTTTCAGTGGTACCCATCTAGCATTTGTTGATCCTGCAGCAGATCCTGAGTATATTTTCCACGCTTATGATCGCTACAACTACGTACAAAAAGATCCGAACTTTAACACTGAAGAAGAATTAACTGAAGATGTGTTAGATGAACCCGATCAACCTGCACGTAAACCGCAAATCACAAATGCGAACTATGAGAGACATGGTATGAAAGCCATGATTCTTGGCAACGATGAACCATACAACAGTGAATTCAAAGACGAGGAAACACATAACGTCGAGGAAATGGACAAAATCTCTAAAGGTGCTAAAGACGAAAAAGTATCTGAAATAGAGAAAAAAGAGCATGAATCTGGAGGTGGACATTAATGAATTTTCCATGGGATCAATTACTTGTTGAAGGTTCTTGGATGATTACAATGGCACAAATCGGTGCCCCATTTGGAATCATTGGACTAATCGCAGTAATTACTTATTTTAAATTATGGAAATATTTATACAGAGAATGGTTCACATCTGTCGACCATAAGAAAATCGGGGCAATGTACTTAATCTGTGCTGTATTAATGTTCGTTCGTGGTGGTATTGACGCATTAATGATGCGTACACAATTAGCGATTCCTAACAATACGTTCTTGGACTCAAATCACTATAACGAAGTTTTTAGTACACACGGTGTTATCATGATTATCTTTATGGCAATGCCTTTCATATTTGGTTTATGGAATGTCATTGTACCTTTACAAATTGGTGCTCGAGACGTTGCATTCCCTGTATTAAATAGCGTAAGTTTCTGGTTATTCTTCTCAGGTATGATTTTATTCAACTTGTCATTTATAATCGGAGGCTCACCTGCAGCTGGTTGGACTAACTATGCACCACTCGCAGGCGAATTCAGTCCCGGGCCAGGTGTCAATTATTACTTAATTGCAATACAGATTTCTGGTATCGGTACACTGATGACAGGTATTAACTTCTTCGTAACCATACTTAGAATGAAAACACCTACAATGAAATTTATGGAAATGCCAATGTTTACGGTTACTACTTTCATTACAGCTTTAATCGTTATCTTGGCTTTCCCAGTACTAACAGTAGCATTAGCACTATTTACAACCGATAATATATTCGGTACAGCATTCTTTACAGTTGCTAATGGCGGTATGCCAATGCTTTGGGCTAACTTCTTCTGGGTATGGGGGCACCCCGAAGTATACATCGTTATTCTCCCGGCATTCGGTATATACTCTGAAATCATTCCAACGTTTGCGCGTAAACGCCTATTTGGTCACCAAAGTATGGTTTGGGCGACTGCAGGTATCGCATTCTTAAGTTTCTTAGTTTGGGTTCACCATTTCTTCACAATGGGTAATGGTGCATTAATTAACTCATTCTTCTCGATTTCAACAATGCTTATTGGTATACCAACCGGTGTTAAAATATTTAACTGGTTGTTCACGCTTTACCAAGGTCGTATTACCTTTGAATCACCAATGCTATTTGCATTAGGATTCATACCTAACTTCTTAATTGGTGGGGTAACTGGTATTATGCTTTCTATGGCAGCAGCAGATTACCAATACCACAACACGTACTTCTTAGTAGCCCATTTCCACTACACATTAGTAGCGGGGGTTGTATTTGCCTGTCTAGGAGCTTTAATATTCTGGTGGCCTAAGATGACTGGATTTAAGTTGAACGAGAAATTAAATAAATGGTGTTTCTGGTTCTTTATGATCGGTTTCAACATTTGTTTCATACCTCAATTCATACTAGGTCTTGATGGTATGCCACGTCGTTTATACACTTACATGCCAGAAGATGGTTGGTGGTTACTAAACGTAATTTCAACTTTCGGTGCCCTATTAATGGCATTAGGCTTTATGTTCTTAGTCGCAAGTATTGTATACAGCTTCTTCAAAGCACCACGTGAAGCAACTGGTGATAACTGGGATGGCTTAGGTCGTACATTAGAATGGTCAACTGCAGGAGCAATGCCACCTAAATACAACTTTGCTATCACGCCAGACTGGAACGACTATGATACATTTGTTGATATGAAAGAACATGGTCGTCATTATTTAGATAACCATAATTACACAGATATCCACATGCCGAATAATACGCCAGTTGGTGTGTTCATGGGAATATTCTTCACTATTGGTGGTTTCTTCCTAGTATTTGAAACAATGCTACCGGCTATTCTTTGCTTAATTGGTATCTTTGGCACTATGATTTATCGTAGTTTCCAAGTAGATCACGGTTATCATATACCAGTTTCTGAAGTAGCTGAGACTGAAAAACGTTTACGTGAAGCACGTATAAAAGAAAAGGAGGCTGTAAGTCATGAGTCATGATGCAAACACAATTGATCAACGTTCGCATGAAGGTGAATTAAATAAGCTTGGCTTTTGGATTTTCCTTACAGCTGAATTCTCATTATTCGGGACGTTATTTGCAGCATTACTAACACTGCAACACGGTGGCGATTATGCTGGTAAAATGACTACCGAGTTATTTGAATTACCGCTCATTTTGATAATGACATTTGCTTTATTAATTAGTTCTTATACATGTGGTATTGCAATTTACTACATGAGAAAAGAAAAAGAAAAATTAATGATGATTTGGATGATTATCACTGTATTATTAGGTATCGTCTTCGTAGGTTTTGAAATCTATGAATTCACGCACTATGTACATGAGGGTGTTAATCTTTCTATTGGTTCTTATTGGTCTAGTTTCTTTATACTATTAGGAACACATGGTGCCCACGTATCGTTAGGTATCGTCTGGATTATCTGCTTATTAATTCAAGTAGCCATGCGAGGATTAAATAAAGACAATGCTCCTAAATTATTTATAGTAAGTTTATATTGGCACTTTTTAGATGTTGTATGGATCTTCATCTTCACTGCCGTATATATGATAGGGATGGTGTTTAGCGGATGAATACAATAGTAAAACACACAGTAGGTTTTATTGCCTCAATCGTTCTGACAATATTAGCAGTGTTTGTAACTTTATACACATCTATGGAACTTAACGTTAAGATTACCATCATTTTTGGTTTTGCTTTTATACAAGCTGCAGTTCAATTATTAATGTTCATGCACTTAACTGAAGGTAGAGACGGAAACTTACAAGCATTTAAAGTAGTATTTGCGATTATCATTACCTTAATTACTGTTATTGGTACTTATTGGGTAATGCAAGGTGGACACTCAGCTCACTTATAATCCAAGAAAAGACTTCTCTTTTAGAGAAGTCTTTTTTTTATTATTTATTAAATTATAGAAGTTAATTTCTATTGATTTTATGATGTTCCCCTACTTTTATGTTCAATTTAAATTCACATTCATTTTATATACAACACTTTTAACAGAAAACAATGTAAAATGGATTTATACGATAATAAAATGACTTAGGAGGACTTAACAATTATGAAACAACCAATCATTATAGATACCGATCCTGGTATTGATGATGCCGCTGCTATAAGCATTGCGCTGAATCACCCTAACTTTGATTTACGAATGATTACGACAATAAATGGTAATGTTGGCATTGAAAAAACAACAGCGAATACATTGAAACTTAAGCAATTTTTTGCAAGTGATGTACCCGTTCATAGAGGCTCCTCTCAACCATTAGTTTCCGAAATTGTAAATGCAAGCAAAGTTCATGGTGAGTCAGGTATGGATGGTTATCCATTTCCTGAAGCAAATGAAAAAGATTTAGCTTCAACACATGCTGTGGAAGCAATGCGAAAGGCTTTATTAAATAGTGAAATTCCTATAACACTTATACCTATAGGTCCATTAACGAATATTGCCTTATTACTTTCTACTTATCCAGAAGTAAAAGATTATATTAAAGAAATTGTGTTAATGGGAGGAAGCGCAGGACGCGGTAATGTCACCCCTTTAGCGGAATTCAATATTTATTGTGACCCTGAAGCTGCACAAATCGTTTTTAATTCTGGTTTGCCTTTAACTATGGTAGGACTTGATGTAGCAAGAAGTTCAACCTTAAGCCATTCATTTGTAAATAAACTCCAAACACTAAATGAAACTGGTGATATGTTGCATCAAATCTTCAAGCATTACAAAGGCGATGATTTTGAAAAAGGGATTAATGTATACGATGCATATACTGTGCTTTATTTGCTTCATCCTGAAAAATTCAATGTGCAGGAAGCCGATGTTCAAATAGAAACGAATGGCACGTTTACAAAAGGTGCCACAGTAACAGATTTTAAATCTCGCTTCCCTAATTGTTCAGTGGTCATGTCCATTCATCCAGATACGTTTGAGGACATGTTCGTCAATGCACTAAAATACTGTAAATAAATTAAATATGATTTATACCATATTATGACTATTACTTATACCTAAGAAAAAAACACTCCTAATACTGTCATCAAGTTAAAGGCTATACCTTTGTTCTTGGCAGTTAGGAGTGTTTTAAATTTCATGATTTTAGGTTATTACAATAATCAAGTAATTAATAACGTTGCCCTACTTTATTATAAGGCTTGTCTTGTTTTAGTAATTCATTAAAAATATGTTTTATCTTTTTCTCATTATTAACTTCATTATGCTCATAATTTGTCCCAAGCACTACAATATAATCGTCATTGAAGTATGCTGTAAATACTTGTCCAAAAAAACCACCATTAATCCTATTTTTAGTGGGAAGTGAATAAAAACCATAACGATACGCTATTGGGTAACGTGGCGTTAAGCTTTCATGTAGTAAAGGCGTTGTTATATTATCTTTGAACAATTCATTCTTTTGTATACTTAAGATCAATTTACCCATATCATGAGGCGTCATATATAAATTACCTGCGCCGTAATATTGGTTTAAAATATTAGGCTTCTGTCTCACCGGGTTTCCTGTATTTTCATCATTTTTATATCCTTCAGCCATATCTTTTTTGAAAGTTTCATCATTAAAGAATGCTGTATGTTCTAATCCATATGGCTTTGATAATCTTTTTGCAAAATTCTTTGAAAAAGATTCACCAGTTACTTCTTCTATCACACGAGATAAAACTAAGTAATTAGCATCATTATATCTATTTTTATTATAAAATTTAGGCTCAATCCCTCTGTGCTGTATTGACTGTACTGCACTATCTAAATTTTTATAAGAGGTTGAAGCTTTATATTTATATAAACCGCTTTGATGAAGCATAAGTTGATTTAATGTAATAGGTTTTGATGTTTTGAACCATGGTAAATACTGATTAACCGTATTATTCATATTTATTTTTTGCTCATTTTCTAATTGCTTAAGCATTAAACCTGTAGTGAATTTTTGAGATGAGCCAATTAAATATAATGTATCTGCCCTATTCTTTTCCTCTGTTTCAAAATTTTTGAAACCATAGCCTTTATTTAATTTAAGTTGTCCCCGTTCAAAAACAGCTGCAGTCCCATTAAAATTAACTTGTTCTAAATATTGATGAATCGCATTTATTTGTGGATTATTTTTATCCATCACTGTTTTTAAATGATTCGTATGAACACTTTGGTATTTCGTATCCTGTTTATTATCTTGATAATATCTGTATCCAATTGTAAAAGTGATGATTGCTAGAATAAAAATTAAAAAAATTGTAAGTTGTTTTAGTTTTTTTGCTGTCATCTTGCTGCCTCTACATAAATTAATCTATATTTTGAATATAGTCTTTTTCAAATTGATCTGTAATTGCATCTATATCTTCTACATTCAGAGAGAAATAGAGCTTAATTTTTGGCTCTGTTCCAGATGGTCTAAGAGCGATAAACCCATCCTCAAAAATAAATCTAATTAGATTCGTTTTTGGTAATGTTAATGCTTCTGTTGTACCTTCTACAACATTTCTATTTTCACCCGTATGATAATCTTCTATTTGTTTTATATCCATACCACAAATTGAGAATATATCTTTATCTCTAAATTGACTCATTATATTCGAAATCTTTTCTACACCTTCCGCCCCTTCAAATGACGGTGCGAGTGTTCTATCTTTAAATGCACCAATATTTTGATAAATATCTTCCATAGTGTCTTTAAATGTCAAACCATTTTTAGATAATAGATTCTTATATTTAACTAATAAAGGTACCATTTGAATTGCATCTTTATCTCTAGAAATTGATTTTGCTAAATAACCGTGACTTTCCTCAAATGCAAGTAATAATTGCGTCTCGTTATCTGCACTTTTTTGCTCAAGTAAATCAGAAATATATTTGAATCCAGTTAGCACATTGTTAACTTGTACATTTAATGCTAATGCTAATCTTTCTGCTAATTCACTTGTCACGATAGATTTTATAATATAAAGCGGTGCACCAGCTTCAACCAAGTCTTGAAATCTCAATTTCATAAATAGTAATCCAATTTCATTACCATTAAAATATCGATAATCATTTTTTCCATAACGCTCAATAAAACCAAATCTATCTGCATCAGGATCTGTAGCTATGACAAGTTGTGCGTCTGTTTTTTCTGCAAGTGCTAAGCCGTAATTAAAAGCAGTTTCATCTTCAGGGTTAGCAATTTCTACAGTTGGGAAATTGCCGTCCGGTGTAGATTGCTCTTCTTCTATCACAAAATTTTGGTAATCCAATTCTGTTAATATATTTGAAACCAACGGTAAACTTGTACCATGTAAACTGGTTAATACTACTTTTGCATCTTTTTCATCAATCGAACCTACTAAATCTTTAACTTCACTTTTATATTTGTCGGTTACTTCACTAGTAATATACTTAATTTTGTCATTTTCTTTTAATACTTTAAAATCGCCCTTTTCAATTGATAATGGGGATTCTATGGTATTAATATAGTTGCTAAGTTGTTCGGATTCATCAGGTAGTAATTGACCGCCTTTTTCATCATAAATTTTTATACCATTATAATTTTTAGGATTATGACTAGCTGTTATCATCACACCTGCATCTGCATTCAAATGTCTCACAGCAAATGATAACTCTGGGGTAGATTTATAATCTTCTGATAAAATAGGTGTAACATTATTATTAGCAAGCACACTAGCCATTTCTTGTGAAAATGCTTTAGATAAAAACCTCGTATCAAAGTGTATGACTACTGTTGGTGAATCACTTTTATTACTTAAATATTGAGCTAAGCCTAAAGCTACTTTGCGAATCGTAAATGCATTTAATCTTCCTGGTCCTAAACCAAAAGTGCTTCGAATACCTGCAGTTCCAAAAGCTAAACTTCCTTTGAACCCTTCTTCTTTTTCTGTTTCTGTTTGTACTTCATAAAAATCTTTCACTAAACTCTCATCTATTTTATCTAACCATTCTTGCTTCATACTCACATTTCCTCCTTATATCTTTCACTAAAGATATATCCATTTCAATTATTAATTTTTAAAATATTTTATAGAAAGCATTGTTCTTAAATTATAACGTAGCAAAGCTCTTTTTTCTTATATTTATAATTATTTTGTCATTTCCTTGCAACACAGTTATTGTTCACAAGATGATATTTCTATTATATATTATAGCTCATGTATCGCTATAAATCATTTCTAAGCAAATGACATTTTTGTTAGTTTCTATTGATAAACTCCAATGTAAAAGCCTTATACTTCACATACCCTCATTTAATTTTACTTTAAACTTGAAAATAACACATTCATAGTTGATATTTACTAGCTATAGTAATAAAATTATAAGTTATAGTACATTTTCTTCTTTACAAATATTTAATATAGTTAAAAGAGCTATAACATTTAACGATAATATAGTAACATGTACAAAATCATATACATGGGGAGCTTCAAACATGAATAAATTTTTTAAATATTTTTTAATATTTCTATCTTTAGTTCTTGTCGTTGTTCCGGTTATATTTGCTATCATTCTACTCAAATCATCTCAAGGTGCTTTTGAGAATTCTTTTAACGATGGTGATTCCTCGAGGAAATCAAACATTCGTGAATCTAAAGTCGATCCTTCAAAAGATCCTATTTCTATCTTATTTCTAGGTATTGATGGAAATAGCGGGCGAGAAAAAAATGGGCAAAGTACTGAACAATCAAGAACCGATGCAATGATTCTTTCAACATTTAGTTCTGATAAAGAACAAATAAGAATGCTAAGCATTCCACGTGATACAATCAGCTATATTCCAAAAGTAGGTTATTATGATAAAATCACGCATGCACATGCTTATGGTGGACCTACAGCTTCAATGGATTCTGTAGAAGCTACTTTAAATGTACCCGTTGATTATTATGTACGTATTAATATGGACGCATTTGTAGATGCTGTTGATGAACTTGGTGGCATTGAATATGATGTCCCTTATGACATCAGTGAACCAAATACAGATGACAGTGGCAAAATAAAAGTTGAAAAAGGCCTTCAAAAGCTAAATGGAGACGAAGCATTAGCAGTCGCAAGAACGCGACATCAAGATTCTGATTTAAAACGCGGTCAAAGACAAATGGAGTTAATTAAAAAACTCTTTGCTAAGGCACAAAATGCTGATTCCTTTAGTAAACTAGATGATGTTATTGAAATAGTTGGGAATAATTCAAAACACAATTTAAGCTATGACGAGGTAAAAGCACTTGCGACATCTTATTTAAAAGATGATGTTGAAATCAAAAGTAAACAACTTAAAGGTGAAGATGATTACTTAAATGGAATCTATTATTACAATCCAGATATTAAAAGTATTCAAGACACTTCAAATTTATTACGTGATGATTTAAATTTACCTGAAATTGAAGATACAAATGAATTCTTAAATCAACGTGTCACTGATTTTTATGGTACACTCGTACCACAAACAGAGTTAGACAGTAGCTTACTTAGAAAAAATCAAAATGATACTTCCAATGATGAAGATGAAGACAATTCATCTGAATTAAATGACACTGAAAGCAACGATAATTCACAACAACAGAATAGCGACCAGCAACAGACTGATCCTAATCAACAACAAGTAGACCCTAACCAACAACAAAACAATAATAATCAGCAACAACAGAATAACAACATGCAACAAACTGATCCTAATCAGCAACAGGTAGATCCTAGTCAACAACAAAATGCTCAAGAAGTACCAACTAATCAATATTAACTGTGGAGAGGAGCTCACTATATGTCACGCAAAACATACGAAAAACTTGCTCATATAAACGGAATGTTTAATGTTTTAGAACAACAAATGATACACAGCAAAGATATGGCGCTTTTTAGAAATGAATTTTTCTATGTCAATCATGAACACCGTGAAAACTATGAAGCTTTACGCATATACTATAAAGATAGTGATAATAACCCTATCATCGATGGTGCATGTTATATTGTTGGACTTCCAGAAATATTCGAAAAAGTTGATGTTTTTGAATCAGAATTACCGTTTTCATGGGTTTATAATCAAAATGGTATAACAGAAACAATGAAAGAAATTAGCGTACCTATCCAATATCTTATTGCCGCTGCATTAGAGGTTACAGATGTTAATTTATTCAGACCGTCTGGTTTTACTATGGGTATGAATAATTGGAATATTGCTCAAATGCGAATTTTTTGGCAATATACTGCGATAATTAGAAAAGAAGCACAATAATCAATAAATTAACGCCCTATCATATTAAACTTTGATAGGGTCTTTTTTTAACCAAAATAAATGAAATGAGGAATTGTTATGTTTAAAATTGTTACCACACCTTCCATGATGGAAGATGCATACAGTGTTCGAAAACAAGTATTTGTTCTTGAACAAGGTGTACCGCTAGAAAATGAAATAGATCAATATGAAGCTATTGCTACACATATCGTTGGATATGATGAAAACAACCTCCCCTTTGCCACTGGTAGATTTCGTCCTCATGACAATGGCGTTAAAATAGAAAGAGTTGCTATTATTGCGTCTCATAGAAAATCTGGATATGGCAAATTACTTATGCGCTTTATAGAAGATGTTGCTAAAAACCAAGGCCATCATTCGTTAATGCTAAATGCGCAATGTCATGCTCAAACATTTTATGAATCTCTAGAATATGATCCTTTTGGAGAAGTTTTCATTGAAGAAAATATTGAACATATTGCTATGGCAAAATCAATTTAACACAATTCAATATTTTTTTACATTTATATTGCAACTATTCTTTGTAATATTTCACAACGTGTAATATTTCAATATTTTTTAAAATAAGCTTTATAACGCTTTAAATCAGATGTTATAGCTTTTCCAAAACTTAATTAGATTAATTTTATATTACAAGTCAGTAAAATTAAGCCACTCAACCAAAAGTCGTATTATAATGGATATTAAATATATATAGTTAAAGGGGCAGTTTAATGACTAAGAAAAATTTTACTTATAAAGTACCGTCGATGGTAGCACTAACGTTAGCAGGTACAGCTTTAACAACTCATCAAGCACAAGCTGCAGATGATGCTCAAAATCAATCTACAAATGGGAATGTGTTAGATGATAAGAATACACTTAAACAAAGTGAACAAATCAAATCTGAAGTTAGTAAACCTACCGCTAATATTTCAGGTACACAATCATATCAAGACCCTACACAAGTTCAACAGACTTTAGCAAACGAAGTTAACACTTACGATGCAGAATTAGATGAGTTGAACTCTGAACAAACACCAAGTCAAGATACATACAATCAACAAACTGAAGAGCAAGCGAACACGCAATCAGAAGCTAATGAAGTAACTGAAAACAATCAAGATTCTGAAAATGCTCAAAGTATTGAACAAAATTCAGCTCAAGACAACGCTTCTTCTGATGTAAACGAGCAACAAATTGAAGAAGATACTTCTGCTCAAAATGTTCAAGACAATGAAGATAATTCAACTGATGATACAACTACTCCAGTTGATAACAGTCAGGCTGTTGAAAATTCGCAATCTACTGAACAAAATTCAGCTCAAGACAACGCTTCTTCTGATGTAA
>NZ_LNNB01000010.1 GCF_001747895.1 Staphylococcus equorum
ATTAACTGTTACAGATGTGACGGCGCCAGTCACTCCAACGGTGAATGAAGTGACAAGTGAAGGCACACAAGTTACGGGAACAGGTGAAGCAGGCTCAACAATTACAGTTAAATTCCCAGATGGAAGTGTATTAACAGGTAAAGTAGATGATCAAGGAAACTATGTGATTGATTTACCAGTAGATAAGCAATTGAATGGTAACGAAGAGTTGGTCATCACATCAACAGATGGTGCGGGCAATGTGTCACCAGAAACAATATTAACGGTTAAAGATACGACAGCACCTGTAGCACCAACGGTGAATGAAGTGACAAGTGAAGGTACGCAAGTTACGGGAACAGGCGAACCAAATTCAACGATTACGGTTAAATTCCCAGATGGAAGTGTGGTAACGGGTACAGTCGATAATCAAGGAAATTATGTGATCGATTTACCATTAGATAAGCCATTGAATGGAAACGAAGAGTTAATTGTTACGGCTACTGACCGATCAGGAAATGTATCGTCAGAAACAAGATTAACAGTTAAAGATGCGACGGCACCTGTAGCCCCAACGGTGAATGAAGTGACAAGTGAAGGCATGAAAGTAACAGGAACAGGCGAACCAGGCTCAACAATCACAGTTAAATTCCCAGATGGAAGTGTATTAACAGATAAAATAGATAATCAAGGAAATTACGTGATCGATTTACCAGCTGATAAGCCATTGAATGGAAACGAAGAGTTAGTTATCACATCAACAGATGGATCAGGAAACGTATCGTCAGAAACGCGATTAACGGTTAAAGATACGACAGCACCTGTATCCCCAACGGTGAATGAGGTTACAAGCGAAGGTACACAAATTACGGGAACAGGTGAAGCAGGTTCAACAATTACAGTTAAATTCCCAGATGGAAGTACAGTAACAGGCACAGTCGATAATCAAGGAAATTACGTGATCTATTTACCATTAGATAAGCAATTGAATGGCAATGAAGATTTGGTTATCACATCAACAGATGGATCAGGTAATGTATCACCAGAAACAAGATTGACTGTTAAAGATACGACAGCACCTGTAGCCCCAACGGTGAATGAGGTGACCAGTGGAGACATGAAAGTAACAGGAACAGGCGAACCAGGCTCCACAATAACAGTGAAGTTCCCAGATGGAAGTACAGTTACAGGTACAGTAGATAATCAAGGAAATTACGTAATAGATTTACCATTAGATAAGCAGTTGAATGGTAACGAAGATTTGGTTATCACATCAACAGATGGATCAGGAAACGTATCTTTAGAAACAAGATTAACTATTAAAAATACAATCACACCAGTAGTGCCAACAGTGAGTGGAGTAACGACTGGATCTACGCAAATTACAGGTCAAGCTAAACCGAATTCGACAATTACAGTTAAGTTCCCGGATGGAACTGTCATAACAGGTAAGGCTGATAATCAAGGCAAATACGTAATTAATATACCTACTAATGTCAATGTAAAACCTGGGGATAAAATACAAGTGTCAGCGATTGATAAGAAAGGCAATACATCTAGAACAACAATTATCGTGAGTAGCAATAGTAATTCAACCTCTAACCAATCGAATGTTCACGATAATACTAGCAATAATTATGATTCAAGCAATAAATTAGGTTTGAATGGTAATAAAGCGAAAGATGGAAAACTATATGGAAATATAAATAGTAGCAACAAACTTTCGAATACTTCAATTAACGATAAAGCTGAAACAGCAGAAGGTTCGAAAGGCGATGTATTACAAATTAAAGATAAGAAAGGTATTATTTCAAATCTGAATAATGACAAAAATAAACTTGGTAACTCAGATAATAAAAAGGTAGATAAATTACCTGACACGGGTGAAAGTGAGAACCAAGCCAATGGATTATTAAGTTCATTATTAGCTATGTTTGGTGCGTTCTTATTAATTGGAAGACGTCGTAAAAATAAAGAAGATCACCAATAAAAATTAATATTATAATGAGAAAGATATTATAGTATTACAAAATCAATAAGACGGAATGCTCTTTAGATAGAGCTTCCGTCTTATTTTTACTATATAACTTATTAATGATATGCCATTTCTAAAAATATAGCTTAGGCGTATAATGGAATAATTACTAAGGAAGGGTGTGGGAAAATGCAAAAAGCTTATCGGCAACTCATATTAGGGATGATTTGTTTGTTTATTGTTATGGCAATTGGTCGTTTTGCATACACACCTATTATGCCATTTATGCAACAAACGGGACATATGGATAATCAGAGCGCAGGATTACTGGCAACTATTAATTACTTAGGTTATTTAATTGGAGCAATTATTCCTATATGGATAGTTGTATTTAGCAAGGTTACAGATTTGAAAGTTTACTTACTGATCAATATAGTTTCAACAATATTGATGGGACTGTTTGATAATTTTACATTGTGGATTATTTTTCGTTTAATTGCAGGTATCACAAGTGGAACCGTTTTTGTCTTAGCCTCAAATGTGGCCCTCGAAGCATTGAGAGCAGCGAACAAGGGTCGTATCTCAGGTATGCTTTATAGTGGTGTGGGTCTAGGCATTTTCACAAGTAGTATATTTATATTTTTATTTACTACAGAAAATAATTGGAAGACAACGTGGGTTTTACTTGGTGTTTTTGCTTTAGTTATGGGAAGTTTTGTAATTTTTGGTATGCGTCAAAATTCAAATATTGAAAATGAAACACAAAACTTAAATGAAAAAGAAGATAAACCAAAAATTAAGTTGAATAAAAAATTTATTTGGGGATTTTCAATAGCGTATTTTTGTGAAGGTGCGGGTTACATAATTACAGGAACATTCTTAGTAGCAATCGTTAAATCTATACCTGAGTTTGCAGATTATGCAGCGTTAAGTTGGATGTTTGTAGGGTTGGGAGCTATTCCATCTACGATTTTATGGTCTATGATGGCTGAAAAATTAGGACACGGTAAAGCAACTAATTTAGCATTTATTTTACAAATTATTGCCGTAATATTGCCTGTCTTTTCAGAAAGCATGACGAGTTTAGTGATAAGTTCTATTTTATTTGGTGCTACGTTTCTTGGTTTAACGACATTGTTTATGTCTAAAGCACAAACGTTAATGTTTCAAAGTAATAGTAAAATAAATTTAGTTGCTTCATTAACTGTTATTTACAGTTTGGGACAAATGATTGCACCAGCACTTTCTGGTGTATTAATTGGTGAATCAGGAAATTATAATGCAGCATTAATTTTTGCGGCGACTATACTTTGCGTTGGACTATTAAGCAGTATGTATAGTTATAGAGTCAGAAATTAAATGATATATTCAAAAGAGAAAACTGGTTTGAAGAAAAAAAGTTAGAAGAGTTATATACACGTGTAGAAGCACTCTATGCAGGCTTTTTAGCAGTCATAATACTTTTGTGTAAATTGACTTTTTGTGGTAATATCGTCATGGATAAAAATTCGAGATAATAATAGATAAGAAGGTTTAAATATATATGAAAGAAAATTTTTGGCGTGAATTACCGCGTCCATTTTTTGTTTTGGCACCAATGGAAGATGTTACAGATGTTGTTTTTCGTCATGTTGTCAGTGAAGCAGGCAGACCTGACGTTTTCTTCACTGAGTTTACAAATACAGAAAGCTTTTGCCACCCGGAAGGTGTACACAGTGTACGCGGACGCTTAACATTTACTGAAGATGAACAGCCTATTGTCGCTCATATTTGGGGAGATAAGCCAGATCACTTCCGTGAAATGAGTATCGGTATGGCAGAAATGGGCTTTAAAGGCATAGATTTAAATATGGGCTGTCCAGTGCCGAACGTTGCAACGAAAGGTAAAGGTTCAGGTCTAATTCAACGTCCTGAAACTGCAGCTGAAATTATTCAGGCAGCTAAAGCAGGAGGCCTGCCAGTAAGTGTTAAAACTCGACTTGGCTATTCTGATATTGATGAGTGGAGAGAATGGCTGACACATGTGTTCGAACAGGATATTGCGAACCTGTCGATTCACCTTCGGACGCGCAAAGAGATGAGTAAAGTAGATGCGCATTGGGAATTAATTGGAGAAATTAAAAAGGTTCGTGATGAAATTGCACCAGAGACATTGTTAACGATTAATGGAGATATACCGGATAGAAAAACAGGCCTTGAACTGGCAGAGAAGTATGGTATTGACGGTGTAATGATTGGACGTGGGATTTTCCAAAACCCGCATGCATTTGAAAAAGAACCGAGAGAACATACGAGTGAAGAGCTTTTAGGGCTGTTAAGACTTCATCTTGACCTATTCGATAAATATACAAAAGAAGAAACGCGTCAGTTTAAACCATTACGCAGATTCTTTAAAGTATACGTACGCGGTATCAAAGGAGCAAGTGAACTGAGACATCAGTTAATGAGCACAAGTACAACAGATGAGGTTCGGACACTCCTTGATGAATTTGAAGCACAAATGACACCTATGGAATAACATTCATAAACTTGGACGAAAATGCTGAAGAAGTATAAAGAAACGGCTTAAAAATCTTGATTTTAAGATTTTTAAGCCGTTTTTTGTTTGATTGTTAATGAAATAATGAATGCAATAAGCATGAAAGCTGTGATCATAAATACAACACCTGGCCATTGTATCAGCCCATAGAAGATACCTGCTAATGTACCACCAATAGATGAACCCATGTAATAAAATAATAAATATAAACTAGATGCTTGCGCTTTATGATGTTCAGCACGACTTGCAACTACACCACTTGCTATCGCGTGACCACTGAAAAATGCATAAACACTGAATGCTAATCCGAGTATTTTAAAAACTAAAAAAGGTAAAAGTGTAATCCAAATACCAACGATTAATAGTAAGATGCTAAATTTTAAGGCGTTTAATGTACCTAATTTAGTACGTAATTTTGCATTTAATATAGAAGATATCATACCAATTAAGAATAATAAATAAACAAAGCTAATAATACTGTCGTGCAATTGATAAGGTTTAGCTGCCAACACAAAGCCAATATAGTTAAAAGCAGCGATGTTACAGCCTAATAATAGAAATCCAATCATGAAAGGTTTTAGTAAACGAATGTTTTTCAAATGTTGACTATAGCTCAATACTAATGCTTTAACAGAAAAACGTTGCTTCTCAAAATGTCGAGATGCTGGTAGTAAGAAAGCAAATAATATTGCTGCGACAACACTAATAATTGCAATGGAGAATAAGCCGACTTGATAACCATAAATACTTGAAATAAATCCAGTGAATATTCTACCAAACGCACCACCAAAGGCATTGCCACTTATATAAATACCCATTGCCTCGGGTAAACTATGCGCAGAAATTTCTTCGCCGATATATGCCATGGCGATAGAGGGTAAGCCTGCTAAACAGATACCTTGTATAAGCCTAACAATTAAGAAGGTATTGAAATCTGTAATAAAGGGTTGCACTAGTGCTAATAATGACACCGAAATTACAGAAAAAATCATAATAGGTTTACGTCCAATTACTTCCGATATTGCACCAAAAACTAACATAGCAAAAGCTAATGTCAAGGTTGCTGCCGACAATGCCAAACTTGCAACGGTTTCACTCACATTAAATGATTGTGTGAAATGGGGGATCAATGGTTGAACGCTATATAGTATTGAAAAAATAGTGAATCCTGAAATGAAAAGCGCAACGATAATTTTAATATATGCTTTTGAACCTCTATTTACATAGCTGTTTTTCAAATCCTCCATTATGTGCCCCCTTCAATCTTAATATATCTATAGTATCATGTAACAAATAATATAAAAAAGGCATTAGTTCTTTTAAAAGGTGTAATGCTATAATTTTTATATCATTGAGAAGTGGTTATGTTTAAAATTTATACCAAGCATATTTTAATATATATTATAGATAGAATTTTCAAAATAATTACAGGTGTCTCAAATCAATTACCAAAAAATTAAAAATCAGTTTCTGCTATTCTCTTAATATAATTTCTTTGCTATTGTTAGCTAAGGAAAAATTTTGGGAGGATTTATTAATTATGAAAAAAATCGTTACAGCAACAATTGCTACATTGTCATTGGGAGCAGTGGGCATAGCACAGTCAGATGCAGAAGCATCAGAGAATAATCAATCAGGTACGCAATATTCAAGTAACCAATCTACAAATGATATCTTTGAATATGGTTATATTGATGAAGATAATAGTGGGAATTATCACCATACATTAGATGGAAACTGGGATCAATCAATGTTTGATCAACAACAATATTATTTCTATTTAATTGATGAAGAAGGGAATTACCATTATTACTATTTCCCTATGAATGATCAAGGCACAAACTCAACAAATACGAATGCAACAAATGCATATAATGATAACAACTATAGTGCTGATAAAAGTCATGAAGCTGTTCAACAGAGTGGCTACGATGTAAATGAAGCACCAGCGCAATCACAAGAAGTACCACAAAGTTCTAATAATGAAGTTTCTGCTCAAACTTCATCACAAGAACAAAGCACAACAACTAACGACAACGCATCTTATACACAAAATAACACATCATCAAACGAAAACTATGAAAGTAGTTATACACGCAATGACGGTAATGGTGTTGAAGATGTGAAACAAAATGCAACGTCAAATAACGTAGAGAACACAACAAATACACCTGCTACAGAATCAACAAACACAAATAGTTCTAATGAAGGACAAGCTACGCAACAAGAAGCGGCACCTTCATCAGAAGCTTCAAACAACAATAACAGCACAAGTTCATCAAATTGGTTAACAAGTAATAGTCAAATGCAACCATATGGTCAATATCATGGTGGCGGCGCACATTACGGTGTCGACTATGCAATGGATGAAAACACGCCAGTATATTCATTAGCAGATGGTACTGTTGTACAAAGTGGTTGGAGTAATTATGGTGGCGGAAACCAAGTTACAATCCAAGAACAAAATAGTGACAACTATCAATGGTATATGCACATGAATTCATTAAACGTTCAAAAAGGTGACCAAGTTAAAGAAGGACAACAAATCGGTGAATCAGGTAGCACTGGTAACTCTACTGCACCACATTTACACTTCCAACGCATGGAAGGCGGAATTGGTAACGGTTATTCAGTAGACCCAACTTCATACGTAAACTCAAAAGCATAAATTAAGATGATAAAATAAAACGTTCTTGAAATTCTGTTATAGAATTCAAGGGCGTTTTTTTATATTAATATGCAGAATTAACAAAGAATATTTGAAATATCTTTGAGACCATATCATACTTGCATTAAATTTAAATTGAAGAGGATGATGGTATGTTTACTGTTTATGGACATAGAGGTTTACCAAGTAAAGCGCCAGAAAATACACTCGCATCTTATAAAGAAGCTGGAAATACGCCTGGATTAAAATGGATTGAGTTAGATGTAGCGATTACCAAAGATGAACAGTTGATTTTAATTCATGATGATTTTTTAGATAGAACAACGAATATGGTAGGAGAAGTGACACAATTAAATTATGACGACATCAAAGATACATCAGCAGGTAGCTGGTTTGGAACAGAATTTGAAGCAGAAAAACTACCTACGTTTGATGAAGTAATTGAATTGGCAAATGCCTATGATATGAACTTGAATATTGAATTGAAGGGCGTTACAGGTCCGAATGGCACAGTACTGTCAGAAAGTATGATTAAACAAGTTGCAGATAAATTAAAAGATTTAGATGTGGAATTAAAAGTATTGATATCAAGCTTTAATTTGGTTTTAGTGAAATTAGCAGAGCAGTTCATGCCAGACTATGAGAGAGCTGTCATATTTAAATCTGCAGCTTTTGGTGATGATTGGAGAACGCTATTAGATTATTGTGGTTCGAAAATAGTGAATATTGAAGATGCTAAATTGACGCAAGCACGTGTTAAAAAAATTAAAAATGCTGGATATGTGTTAAATGTGTGGACAGTAAATAAGCAATTGCGTGCAAACCAATTAGCGAATTGGGGCGTCGATGGCATTTTTACAGACAAAGCAGATGAAATGATTCATTTAGAAAGGTTATAGAATCGTACTTGTGGGGTGGGCAGAGGAAATCAAATTTCGAATTTTGATTTCCTTCCGCCTCTTTTTTATCAATATGATTTAAAATAAGATGTCCTTTGTCTTAATTATACATTAAATAATATTATTATTATAGACTACTTCTTTATTGTTTAGCGGTTTATACTGGTGAATAGCTTAGAGGAAGAAGGAGTGTTGAACAATGGTAGAACAAAAAGAAGTGTTGGATCAAGGACCATTTTTTCATGGGACAAAGGTTGAATTACAAATAGGTGATTTACTACAAACTCAACGTATTTCTAATTATCAAAATCGTAAAATGAACCATATTTATTTTACTGGCGCTTTAGACACAGCTAAGTGGGGCGCCGAACTTGCGGCTGCGTTAGCTGACGAACCGGCACAAGAGCATATTTATATTATTGAACCCATGGGGGCATTTGAAAATGATCCTAATGTCACAGATAAAAAATTTCCTGGCAACCCTACTCGCTCATATCGCTCGACGGAACCTTTGAGAATTGTAGCAAAATTAGCTACATGGGAACGACACTCCAATGATGATATTGAACAAATGTTAAAAGGATTAGAACAATTACGGAAAGATGGATTAGACATTATTGAAGATTAATATACAACTGTAATGAAGATAAAGTAAAGCAGTCCATAATGAATAAAAGTGGGCTGCTTGTTATATAAAAAATTATTCCCAATGAGGTATTATCTGTCATATATTAGTGCTAAAATTTATTTGATAAACAAGATGAATAATATCGGTTTTCAAAGCAATATAAACAGATGTAACGCTTGGAGTTCGATAAAATAGTATAGTTACTATGTATGTAATATTCAAATATAAATAAAAAGGATTAATAAATGATATGTTTCGAAAATTTATAAGTGTAATACCGACTGCTATTTGTGGCTTAGCACTAGGTATTTCAGCGTTAAGTAATCTTTTATACATTATGGAACGAAATGTTTTAGCTACAATATTTTTAATTATTAGCGTTATTGTGGTGGGGTTATTTATACTAAAATGTATAAAATTTCCTAGAATTGTGTTGAAAGAATTATCTGATCGCAATATATGTGCAACTTTTCCTACGATAACCATGACATTTCTGACATTACTTTATATCTTATATCACCAACTCAATATTACCTGGGAAATCATAATTTGGTTGTGGTGGCTCGTTGTAATACTGCAGTTTGTTATTATTGGTTTGTTTATTTATTACCATATTTATTTACATAAAAATGAACACATCGTTCCGAGTACCAGTTGGTTTGTTACATTTGTGGGAATTGGCGTTATTTCAGAAACTGCTGAAGATTTTTCACCATTCTTTGGTGAATTGATTGTGTATATAGCGACGCTATGTTTTTTAATATTGATATGTATCGTACTGTTCAAAAAGACGTGGCGATTATATAACGAAAATCAATTTCCTATGACAATCATCATAGCAGCACCAGCTTCGCTTTGTTTAAATGGTTATTTATTAAGTGTAGAACATACACAACTGTTTTACATTATACCGATGTTGATTATCTCTCAACTCATATTTATATACTCATTAACATTTATACCGAAATTATATAAGTTGAATTTTAGATTTTCATTTTCAGCATTAACCTTTCCTTGGGTGACAACAGCAACATCACTATATAACTTACTTAAAATTGAAACTTTACCTTATAAAGTACAAAATGTGCTGTATTTTGTATCGATATTTGAAGTAATATTTGCAATCGTGACTGTGATTTACGTAATTTTAGGATATGCTTCATTTCTAAAGAAACGTACAATTGAAATAAAATAACCTAAATTAAAGAACAAACCTATCATCTAGTCAGCATAGTGGGAGTGGGTATACGAAATCAAAATTTAATTTCGTATACCCACTCCTTTTTAACTGCACTGAATTGAGTCGTTTTAACTGAAGGATTTGCTCGTTTCAAATAGAGCGTCTAGATGACTTGTAGTTAGTGCTGTATTTTGATTGAGTACTTTAACATCGTTATAAAGTGCTTCAAGCTCTTTAAAAGAACCTTGTGTTTGATTGATGAGTCCAATGTTCATAATTGTTTTTAATGCTATATTGGATAATCCTTTGAAATTTTTCAAAATAACAGACTGTGCTTTTGGTCTTATAGTATGGCCTTTGTGTTCTAATAATTGATGTAGTTCATTAAAAGCAGCTATCGTTTCTTTGGTTAACGTATGCGCGCTAGTATTTTGGTTTTGTTTTAGAATAAATAGCATGTTTAACGGTAATACTAAAGCAGCGTGTGACATCAACCAATCTTCAAAGTTCTGCTCATAAGTTAGTTTGATTTTTGCATTTTTAAATATTGAATTCAGTTTGACTGAAAAAGTAATTTCTCCATACATGTTACCTACTTTGAGTTCTCCAGCATTAAATCTTAAAATATTAGTATGACTTGCTTCTCTTGAACCACCAGTCATTAAAAAGCCGAAAGTGATATGCTTAGGGTGATTACTTTGTTGCGTTAATGTGTTTTGTAGTAATTTAGGGTTCATGTTATTTCCAATGAAAATAACGTTTTCACTTTTGTTTTGAGCTAGTGTTGGTACAACATTGTAAAAATCTGAATACTTCATAGTTACAAAAATAACATCATAAATATCATGTTCTGAAAGTGTACTTATCGTTGTTATAGGTTCATTTGTCGTCTTCCTTTGCAATGAATGCTTAAGTTTTAAACCTTTTTGATTCAACTGCTCTAAAGTTTTTCCACGTGCAAACATTGTAATGTCATTATCTTTGGTATTTAGTGCGTGAGCTAAAAATTGCCCCTGTACACCTGCACCATATATTAAAATTTTCATATCATTATCACTCCAGTTTAATTATTGAACAATTGTTTAATAA
The DNA here is from genome assembly GCF_001747895.1 of Staphylococcus equorum. GTDB lineage: Bacteria > Bacillota > Bacilli > Staphylococcales > Staphylococcaceae > Staphylococcus > Staphylococcus equorum_A. The sequence goes on from NZ_LNNB01000010.1 coordinate 10,958, forward strand.
CTTGAAGTTATCATTAATAAGATTTAAACTCAATGAACAATACAACCTTGTTGATGTTTAATGAACAAATATTAAAAATTGTTGATATTAAAAGGAGTTAAAATGGATAAACGAAAAGAAAAATCCCAAAAACTTATTATTCGTAGCTTTGTTGAACTGATTAGAGAAAAGGACTTTGATAAAATATCAATGAATGATATTGCTCAACGTGCCAATATAAATAGAGGTACCATTTATTTGAATTTTATAGATAAGTACGACATTTTAGACCATGCAATTGATTATATTTTGGGTGCAGCAGTGGATAAATGCAATCTTTATCTTGCAGAATCAGGAGATAATAAAGAAACGTTGCGTGAAGTCATGTACGTGATTGACGATCAGTACGATATTTTGAAAACTTTGGTTAAAAAATCAGATCTTAATATGCTTAAGCAAACATTATCAAAGAAAATGCGCGACACCATAAATAAACAAAACAGTGAAATTACTGCCCAGTTTTTATCCTCTGCTGTAGTAGGCGTTATTATATGGTGGATTGAAGAATCAAAACCATGTGATATAGATACTTTAGTAGGAGAGCTTTCCGGATTATTGGAGCCACATTTAAAGCACTTGTAGAGTTCGACTGAAGTGTTATCAATACATTAATTAGTAACCCCCGCTGATGCGCTAAAAATTATAAAAAAGGAATGTGAATAATGGAAGGTAATAATAATGATTATGAGAATTTGTTATTTTATTTTGCTTACAAAACGTTTATAAATACAGCAGATGAAATTATTGAAGCATATGGCTTAAATAGACAACATCATAGGTTCTTGTTTTTTATCGAAAAAGTACCTGGAATTACAATAAAAGATTTATTGAAAAGTTTAGAGATTTCTAAACAAGGCAGTCATGCAACGTTGAAAAAATTAAAAGATGAGGCATATATTACTGAACAACCCACTGAAGCGGATAAACGTATTAAAGCTTTGTACCCCACAGAAAAAGGAAAAAAATTAGTACAAGAACTTAATAAAACGCAAAATGATTTATTTCAAGATATACAGAAAAAAGTAGGCAATGATTGGTATGCGATAATGGAAGAATTTGCTTCTTATCGTACAGGATTCCAAGAAGTGAAATATTTAAAAGACGAGAATAAGAAAGACTAAATTATAAAAATCACTTTATGTCATTTAAATATTAAACAATTTCTAACTACAAATAATGTAATTAACTTGTTGAATTACTATTATGAAATAAAGAAGAGGATGATTATATGGTTAAGATAGCAATTGCAGGAGCAGGAGCAATGGGTGGTCGTGTTGGAACGCAAATTGCCCAAGCAGGATATGATGTAACTTTAATAGATTATTGGACAGAACACATTACGAATATTCAGCAACATGGCTTGAATATACAAACAGAAAAGGAAACATATCATATTAATATCAAAGCGCAGTTGCCAGAACAAATCGATGAACAATATGATTTGATTATCATTTTAACCAAAGCGATGGATACAGAAGCAATGATTGAGGCGTTGAATGAAGCTAATGCGATTAAAGAAACGACGGCGGTATTAACAATGATGAATGGCTTAGGACATGAAGAACGTTTTGCCAAAATTATACCGAAATCACAAATATTTTTAGCAGTCACGATGTGGACAGCAGGATTAAGAGGCCCTGGACAAATACTGTTAGAAGGTACAGGCACAATAGAACTGCAACGTGCAGACGGTGGCGAAGACTATCGTACAGAAGCGATTAATACAATTTTTAATAATGCAAAATTAAATTCTACGATCAGTGACAACGTCTTTGAATCTATATGGTCAAAAGCTACATTGAACAGTGTATTGAATCCATTATGTACGATTTTAGATAAAACAATAAACCAATTTTCACAATATGAACAAGCACGACAAATGGTTATTCCTATTATTGAAGAAATTGTAGCTGTAGCAAAAGCCCGTGGATTAGAACTCAATTTTGAAAATTTAATTAACAAAATTGAAGCTGCTTATCCAATTGAGTCACAAGGCTTACATTATCCATCGATGCATCAAGATTTATATAAAGGGCGTCTAACAGAAATAGATTATTTAAATGGACAAATTGTTACATACGGTAAAGCCTGTGGTGTGGCGACGCCGAATAATGAAATGCTGACACATATGATTCATCAGTTAGAATTAACATATAAAAAATAGTGAAAAATAAAGTCAACATCATTGACCTTTCATCTTAATTAAGTTAAGTTTGTAGTGTAATAGAGATGGATAAAAAAGGGGAAATGATGAATGAAAAAACGTATAGGACAATATTTAATGGACTGTATTAGTGCTGTTGGCGTTGATAAAGTATTTGGTGTGCCAGGTGACTTTAACCTTACTTTTCTAGATGATATTATTCGTCGTGATGACATAGAGTGGGTTGGTAACACAAATGAATTAAATGCTAGTTATGCGGCTGATGGCTATGCGCGCTTAAAAGGGATGAGTGCAATGGTAACAACATTTGGTGTAGGAGAACTCAGTGCTGTTAACGGTATTGCTGGCGCATATGCTGAACGTGTTCCGGTTATTCAAATTACCGGTGCGCCTACAAGAGCAGTAGAAAATGCAGGGAAATATGTCCATCATTCCTTAGGAGAAGGGAATTTTGATGACTATAGAAAAATGTATGAGCCGATTACAACGACACAAGCGTATCTTACGCCTGAAAATGCCCTAGTAGAAATACCTAGAGTAATTGAAGCAGCACTAACTGAAAAACGTCCAGTGCATATACATTTACCAATTGACGTAGCAAGCGTAGAAATTGAAGTAGACCAACCGTTTGAATTGCCGCAACATCAGGAGATGGATGTTGCTAAGTATGTGAACATGATTAAAGAAAAGTTACAAAGTGCAGATAAACCAGTCATAATTACCGGCCACGAGATTAATAGTTTTGATTTACATGAAAAGCTTGAGCAATTTGTGAATCGAACGCATATTCCTGTAGCACAACTATCACTAGGCAAAGGTGCTTTTAATGAGGAAAACCCATATTACATGGGTATTTATGATGGCTCACTAGCAGAAGAAGATATTAGAAATTACGTGGATCAAAGTGATGCAATTTTAAATATTGGAGCGAAATTAACAGATTCAGCAACTGCAGGATATTCATATCAATTTGATATTGATGATGTCGTAATGATTAATCATCGTCATTTCAAAATGAATGAAACGAAAGATATGGGAGTCGCACTGATCGATTTATTGGATGGCTTAAATACAATTAATTACGTTAATGACGCAACTTTCCCTCAATTTCAACGTCCTGAAGAAAATCAATACGATTTGAATGGAGATCCTTTATCTCAAGCAACTTATTTTAAAATGATGCAAGATTTTATTAAGCAAGATGACGTGATATTAGCTGAACAAGGCACATCATTCTTTGGTGCTTATGATTTAGCGTTATATAGTAACAATACATTTATAGGACAGCCTTTATGGGGTTCAATCGGCTATACACTACCAGCGACACTGGGCACACAAATGGCAAATACACAGCGCAGAAATTTATTGTTAATTGGAGACGGTTCGCTACAATTAACAGTACAAGAAATGTCTTCGATGATCAGAGCGCAAATCAAACCGATTATTTTTGTTATTAATAATGATGGTTATACAGTTGAACGTAAAATTCATGGAGAAAATGAGCCATACAATGATATTAAAATGTGGGATTATAAATTATTACCAACAGTCTTCGGTGGGAAAGATGAAGTCATCGTACACGATGTGACAACAAGTGAGACACTACAAAATACATTCCTCGAAATCGAGGCACAACCAGACATGATGCACCTAGTTGAAGTGAAGATGGCAGTACATGATGCACCACATAAATTAAATGCAATTGGCCAAGCATTTGCCAAACAAAATGGTTAAATTCACATAAAACCTAACAAGAAAGCATTGGACATGATACGGTCCAATGCTTTTTACATATTTTGAGATATTAATTCATTTTTACAAAGCAATCAAGTGATATAAAAAAGACAAACAAAGCTGTTTTATCTGCTCAGTTTGTCAGTATTTTAAATTAATCTTTTTCTATTGCTTTATAATCTACTTGATCATAGTTTGTTTCAAGTTTACGTAACTCGTCACGGGTTTCTTTTTTTAACCCTTCGCCGTAGTCCATCATTTTAACGATATCTTTAAAAGCTGCGTATGGAATCGCGAGTTCATCAATATCGTCGATTGTTACATGTAAATCAATATCCTCTGGACGATCTTCTTGTAATTTTAAGACAAAATCTGGCTCTGTCACAAATGGAGACGACATCCCTACCATATCTGCATGTTGTAAGGCATCGAGCGCACTTTCAGGTGAATTAATACCACCACTAGCAATGACAGGAATTCTACCATCAAGGTAATCATGGACGACAGCATTGACATATTGTCCTGTGTGCTTGCCGTCAGAACGGACTTTATTTTGATAAATTTGACGTCCCCAACTTGCGATTGCTAAATATTGCACATTCGCTGTATCTAATACCCAATCCAGATGTTCGTTGAATTCGTCTATTGTATAACCGACATCACTACCTCGTGTTTCCTCAGGTGTAGCGCGATAGCCTAAAATAAATTGTGGTGGTGCTTCTTTATCAATGACATTTTGTACAGCAGCTAGTATTTCCAACCCGATACGTGCACGATTTTCCAAATTTTGATTTCCATATTGATCTGTTCGTTGGTTAGAAAAAGTAGAGAAAAATGTTTGTATAAGTAAGCGTTGGGCAGCTGAAACTTCTACACCATCAAAACCAGCTTGTATAGCACGAGAAGTTGCCTCGGCATATTGACGCGTTACAGAGGTAATTTTATCTACAGACATAGCTAGAACGTCATGTTGAATAGGGACATTTAAAGACATAGGGCTTGGGCCATAAACTTGGCCATAATTTAAGATGGCTTGATTTGAAAATCGGCCTGCATGTGTCAGTTGTAAAATGGCTTTATTGCCATTTTTTTTCATTGCAGTTGCTAATTTTTTCAAACCAGGTATACAACTGTCATCAGTGATGCTAAAACCATATTCAAATAATTGACCATAAGGTTCAATATAGGCTGCACCTGTTACTTGTAGGGGCGCAGCGTGTGCCCGACGTTGTGCATAAAGTAGGTCTTGCTCGGTAATATGACCGTCTTGTGTTGAGGAATTCGTAGTCATAGGTGATAGCACAAAACGGTTATTGAAGACGACGCCATTGGGTAATGTTAATGGTTCGAATAATGCTTGATAATGAGTTTTCATAACTATAACCTCTATCTTCGTTGTAATATGTAATTTCAAATTAACACTAATAGGATATAGTGGTCAATTAAATAAAAATTATGGTGATTTTTTCAAGCAAAATGTAACAAAAATTTTCTATATCAGTTATCCTAGAGAGTGAGGGTAATTTAAAATGGGGACATGTTTTGCAGTAACGTGTGCAAAGCTTTGTACATGGAATTTAGCATAACGGAGTTACGATATACACTCAAGTGAAAGTGCTTACATGATAAGCCCAAATAAAGTATATAAGGTCAGTACCGGTGGAGGTGGTCACACACGTGGTTCAATTGAATATTTTAGACTATGCTGTGATAGATGAAGGCAAGTCAGCACAAGATGCCTTACAAGACACAGTACGCTTAGCACAATTAGCAGACAATCTTGGTTATAAGCGCTTTTGGATGACGGAACATCATAATGTACCAGCATTTGCATGTAGCAGCCCAGAATTATTGATGATGCAATTACTGGCAAAGACGAAGCAAATTCGACTCGGTTCAGGTGGAGTAATGTTACCGCATTACAGCCCGTTTAAAGTGGCAGAAAACTTTCGATTATTAGAAGCATTTTACCCTGGCCGTGTAGACTTAGGTATCGGTAATAATTCTGGTACACCCAGTGTAAAACAAGCTATGAATGAAACGAAAACACATTTCTTAGACTACGAGCAGTCTATTACGGATGTGCGACACTATCTAACGGAGCATGAACCAGAGCAACGTTTTAAACAAGTATTCGCACAACCTCGTGTGACGACGATGCCTCAAATGTGGCTGTTAAGTACGAGTGTATCATCAGCACAAATGGCAGGACGTCAAGGCATAGGCTACACACTAGGGACTTTTTTATTACCTAATGAAAAAGCAATTAAAAAAGCTGAAAGTAGTGTGCAAGCTTATAGAGAAGCCTTTAAACCTACGGCATTAAATATGAAGCCTACTGTTATGCTCACTACATTTGTTGCAGTTGCTGATACCGCATCAGAAGCCGAAGCACTGGCACAAGCGTTAGACGTATGGTTATTAGGTAAACAACAATTTGCCGAATTTGAGCACCTGCCTTCTATCGAAACTGCAAGATTGTATCAACGTTCTGAAAGAGATGAACGTTTGATTACTCAAAGCCGTGCTCGTATAATTGTAGGTACAAAAGAAAGTGCAAAAAAACAAATAGACACAATGATTCAAACATTTAATGCTGACGAAGTGATGGTTGTACCTTTGATCCCAGACATAGCGCAACGCTGTCGTACAATCGAATTACTCGCGCAAATATATTTATAACAAGTTGGAGAAAGGAAGATATTTTATGAAAAAATTAGCAAATTATTTATGGGTAGAAAAAGTTGGAGAACAGTATGTATACAGTATGACACCTGAATTACAAGATGATGTAGGAACAGTAGGTTATGTTGAATTTATGGGTGGAGACGATATTAAAGTCGACGACGAAATCGTTAGTATTGAAGCTTCTAAAACAGTATTAGACGTTCAATCACCATTAGCAGGTAAAATTGTTGCACGTAATACAAAAGCTGAAGATGAACCAACGCTTTTAAATTCTGAAAAAGCTGAAGAAAATTGGTTGGTTAAATTAGAAAATGTTGACGAAGCAGCATTTAATGCACTTCCTGAGGCATAAATTATGCAACAAACAGAACGTTTAGCGTATTTGATTGAGTATTTGTGGCAAGAGACACATGACGGTGCCATTGCAGACTTACCTGATACGGAAGCAGAACGTTTCGAAATGTTTCGAGGGTTAGTAAATGTAAGGCCAGCAACACCGATTGCAGCAGATTTTATTGAGATGCAAGATGCATTTTTAAAAAATTACAATGCGCAACAAGTTACGTCGCTAACATCATTAACCCCATATCTCAATAACGATATATATTTATGGCAAGGTGATATCACGCAGCTTGAGGTAGACGCCATTGTAAATGCGGCTAACAGTAAGCTGTTAGGCTGTTTTGAGCCGAATCATAACTGTATCGATAATATCATCCATACTAAAGCAGGCGTCCAGTTACGTTTAGCTTGTGCAGATTTAATAGATAAACAAGGTAGACGTGAAGGTGTTGGTAAAGCAAAAATTACCCCTGGTTATAACTTGCCTGCTCAATATGTCATTCATACAGTGGGACCACAAATTCGTAAGACACCGGTGTCACAAATGAACCGTGATTTACTTGCGCGCTCGTATCGAAGTTGTCTCGAACTTGCGGATCAGCAAAACTTATCAAGTATTGCTTTTTGTTGTATTTCAACAGGCGTATTTGGTTTCCCTCAAGATGAGGCAACACAGATAGCAATTTCGACTGTAATGCATTATAAACAAGAACATCATTCTGATATAAGTGTGATTTTTAATGTATTTACAGATAAAGATGCTGCATTGTATAAGGAAGGACTGAAACATTATGACTGAATCAACTTGGGATGTCTTAACTACAAATTATGATCGACAATCCGATATATTAGCAGATGCTTTAAATGAAGCGGAAGCAGTTGTAGTTGGGATAGGCGCGGGTATGTCAGCATCAGACGGGTTTACGTATATAGGTGAACGTTTCACACAAAATTTCCCGGATTTTATTAAAAAATACGGTTTCTTTGATATGTTACAAGCAAGTCTTCATACATTCGAAAGTTGGCAGGAGTATTGGGCATTTCAAAGTCGATTTGTTGCGCTGAATTATTTAGACCAACCTGTAGGCGCATCTTATACTGCGCTTAATCAAATTTTAAGTCATAAAGATTATCATATCATCACGACGAATGCAGATAATGCATTTGCAGTGGCAGATTTTGATTTGGATAAAGTTTTTCATATTCAAGGAGAGTACATCTTGTGGCAATGTAGTCAACATTGTCATGCGCAGACTTATCGTGATGATGCTGCAATACGTCAAATGATTGCAGAACAAGAGCATATGGAAGTGCCACGAGAACTCTTGCCGCATTGCCCTAAATGTGATGCGCCGATGGAAATTAATAAGCGAAAAGCACAGGTTGGTATGGTAGAGGATGCAGATTTTCATGCGCAGTTATCTCGCTACAATCAGTTCCTTGAGGCACATAAAGAAGATAAAGTATTATATCTAGAAATAGGTATCGGTTATACGACACCACAATATGTGAAACAACCTTTCCAACGCATGACACGACATAATCCAAATGCCTTATTTATGACAATGAATAAGAAAGCATATCGTATTCCAGAGAATATTCGAGATAGAACAATACATCTAACTGAAGATATTTCAACACTCATGATAGAAGCCAACAAAAAATTAACTATATAGGAGAACAATATGTATTTAATTGAACCTATTCGCAATGGCGAATATATAACAGATGGTGCAGTTGCATTAGCGATGCAAATTCACGTTAGCCAAAATATATTTTTAAATGAGGATATCTTATTTCCGTATATCTGTGATCCAAAAGTGGAGATAGGTCGTTTTCAAAATACTGCGGTAGAAATTAACCAAGATTATTTAGACGAACATGGTATTCAAGTCGTTCGTCGTGATACAGGTGGTGGCGCAGTTTATGTAGACAGTGGTGCAGTGAATATGTGTTGTATTTTAGAAAAAGACGATACAATTTATGGTAATTTCAAACGCTTTTACGAACCAGGTATACAGGCTTTACATCAACTGGGTGCAACAGAAGTTGTGCAAAGTGGACGTAATGATTTAGCCATTCACGATAAAAAAGTATCTGGGGCGGCAATGACTTTGATTAAGGGACGTATCTATGGTGGCTATTCTTTATTATTGGATGTAGATTATGAACCTATGGTTAAAGTATTGAAGCCGAATCGTAAAAAGATAGAATCCAAAGGTATTAAATCTGTAAGATCACGTGTAGGCAATATTCGTGAATATTTGGCACCAGAATATCAAAATGTAACGATCCATGAATTTAAAGATTTGATGGTTAAAGAGATTTTAGGCATTGATGATACGAATGACGCAAAGCGTTATGAATTAACTGATGCAGATTGGGAAGCCGTTGATGAAATGCTAGCCTCAAAATATAAAAATTGGGAATGGAATTTTGGTGGTTCCCCACGCTATGAATATAATAGAGACGCGAGATTAGCGGCAGGCACGATTGATGTCTCTCTTTCTGTAGAAAAAGGACGTATTTCAGCATGTCGTATTTATGGAGATTTCTTTGGGCAAGGCGACATTAAAGACGTTGAAGAACAACTCAAAGACGTACGTGTAGTCAAAGAGGATTTATTAAAGGCTTTAAGTGAAATAGACATTACATATTATTTCGGTAAAGCCACTGCAGAAGAATTAGTAGATGTAATATTAAGTTAATGATAATTGATTATCAAGGCTGGGACATAAATACATGTCTCAGCTTTAATTATTATATACAAGTTGGTCATCACGCCATTTCATGATTTTACAAATGAATATATTAAAAAGGAAAAGCAGTTTATTATGTTTTCTTTGATTTGAAAAATAGCTTAAGGGTAAAAGATGGAGAGATTCGAAATACAATTAGCTTTTACTTAAGGAGGTTGTAGCATGGATAAGCAACATATTAAAGAAGCGCTAGATAAGCATTCAGAAATAATTATCGAAACTATAGAACATGACCGCATTACTGTAAAGAAAATTGAAGATAACGACGATGCACAGTATTTACATGTATTGGAGCCTAAAGACCAAAAAGTAGAAATTGCTAAAATTACAGATCTCCAAGAAAATAACTTTAATCAATTATAATCAATATGTATAAAAGATATAATGCACCCCGCATCCTAATTAAAAGAATGCGGGGTGCATTAGTTTAGCTAATTAATTTAAATTTAGAGTACGTTTGCTGCACGTTGATCTGTAACAATGAGTAGTACATTACCTTGATCCATAAGTTCTTCATAATCTTGCGCATCACTTTCAGAAACGCCAAGAATTTGTAACTTATCTCTTAGTTGATCACCTTGTTTTGGTTCTTTTTCGCCAACATCGGAACGATTGTAATCAATGCCAGAGACTTCTGTATTTTTCACGATACGTTCTGTATGATCGGCATCATGAGATAGAACATAAATGTCTTTTGCATTAATTTTTTGATCTTTCAATGTGTTGATATTAATTTCAATATCTTCGTCATTTGAATAAGCTTTAACAATTGGTGTCATATACATACTCCTTTAATAATTGAATTATTTTATAATGCCACTATTTGTTTTTTCATTTTCATCGACCGTTTTAAGACGTTCATAACGATCATGTGCGATATAAAATTTAGTGTGTTTAAGAGAAAAGTCATATAGTTCTTCTCTTTTAATACCTTCAGGCATTTCAAATTCTGTTACGACTTTTTCTTCACTTTGATTTTCTACTTGTACGACTTGTTCAGGTTCAACATCTAATGTTTCTTTAGGATAAACCAAAGCAATTGTTGTTTTACTTTCTTTAACATCTTCTAAATTTTCTATTTGAAAAGCTTCGTTAATATAGTTTTCTACTCTTTTTTCGCGTTTACGTTTTCTTTTATTAACTGCAGCTTCCTTTTTATAATTTTTTCGGAAAATGAAATAGATAATTAAAACGATTACTATAAATATTAAAAAATAAAATATGGACACAAAAATGCCTCCTTTATTTAAAGAATATAAAAAATGATTTTATGTTATACCTTTATACTAATTGTATACCACTAGTGAGATTTTCAAAACAAAATACGAATTGTATCAAGGCTGTAGTTTTTGAATTGCATGATGAATTCAAATATAATGGTATATTGAATGGATTTTAAAATAGCTATCAATAATTTGATATTGCACCAAGTGATAATACATCATCATTTAGATTAAGTGAGAAGGAGAGACAAACATGAAATTAGGTATCGTAGGGGCGGGCAAGATTGTCAAAGAAGCATTACCAGTGATGGAAGAAATTTCAGACATTGAGTTTCATAGCATTGTTTCAACAGGAAGAAATCCAGAAAATGTAGAAAGTTTACAAAAACAATTTAATATTGAAGCAATTTTTACAGACTATAATCAGTTTCTTCAAGATGAAGATATGGATACGATTTATTTAGCTGTACCAAATCATCTGCACTTTGATTATGCACGCAAAGCAATTGAGCAACAGAAGCATGTAATATGTGAAAAACCATTTACTTTAACTAAAGAAGAATTAACAACATTAAAAGCATTGGCTAAAGCGCATAATGTTATTATTATCGAAGCTATTACTAACCTTTATTTGAGTAATTATGATGTATTGAAACAATCTGTGAGTGAAATAGGTACTTGTAAAATAGCCCAATTTAATTATTCACAGTACTCTTCAAGATATGATAATTTCAAAAAAGGCATCATTCAACCTGCTTTCGATCCTGAGAAGGGTGGAGGTGCACTCATGGATATCAATGTATACAATATCCATTTAGCAGTTGGGCTCTTCGGTATGCCTAAAGGTGTTGCTTATTTTGCTAACGTTAAAAACGATATTGATACATCTGGTATCTTAAATCTTGATTATGATGAAATGAAAGTTGTTTGTATTGGTGCAAAAGACTCTAGTTCTGACAATCAGTCGTACATACAAGGTGAAAATGCAACAATTCATATTAAAGGTCCAACAAATGAACTAAAAGCGTTTGATCTAACATTTAACCAAGGTGGTACGAAATCATATCAAGTTAATCAACAAAAACATCGTATGTACGAAGAATTTGTGAAGATGGTTCAGATTATTAATGATAAAAATTTCGATTTAGCAGAAGAAAAATTAGAACATAGTATTCAAGTTATTGAAGTACTTGAACTTGCATTAGATAGTGCAAATATTAAAGTAGGTCCTTCTCTAAAATAATTTAAGCAATAAAAAATCCAGTACTTCACTTAAGTGTGAGTGCTGGATTTTATGCTGTCTGTTGAGTTTTTGATGTTGGAGCAGTCTTTTGTGCATGCTTTCCGCGGGCACAGCCTCAGCCTGTAGTCTTCGGCGCGTGCTTTCCCCGCTGGAGTCAGCCCAAATCACTGCTTTGATTTAACAGCAAAATAACATGAATTATGTCTTCAATTACTAATAATTGAAGACTATAGTTAGTAATTGAATGCATGTTTGATTTTACGTGGTGTCCGTATAATTTTGGAGCAGTCTTTTGTGCACGCTTTCCGTGGGCACAGCCTCAGCCTGTAGTCTTTGGCTCGTGCTAGGTTATTTTATTCGTCTATTTTAATGTGGTTATAAACTTCATGCTGTATTTCATTGTAAACAGTTGAGAAAGACTTGCCAGATTGAATTGCTGCATTTTTTACATCTTCAAATTCTGGTTTCGCTTTGATAATTTTATTATGCATCATGCCTATTTTCACTAATATAGCACCATACTTTGTGTGAATTGTTTGAAACTGGCGATGGAGAATTTTGCGATTGACTGCATAACTTCTTACACCTAAAGAGGTTGTATTTTTAAGTATATAGTCTTCAAAGTATTGTGCGTCGTCAATTTTACTAATCACTGTAAGTTGTGTGGCGGGCCTACTTTTCTTCATCGTAATTGGAGTAAAGTAAGCATCTAACGCACCGTCATCCAGTACTTGTTCTATAAAGAAACCAAGCATCTCTGGTGTCATATCATCAATCTGGCACACTATCACTTGGACTTGTGTCGGCGTGTTTTCTTTTACTGTATATTGAATTGTTCGTAAAACATTGGGAAAATCGAAATCTTTTGTGCCACAACCATAACCGATTTGCTCCATGGTTACTGCAGGTAAAGGGCCGATTTCCGAAACCAATGCTTTAATAAAACCAGCGCCAGTCGGTGTTGTCAATTCACTGTTAACATCAAATGAAGCAAGCGGGATGCCTTTGAGTATTTCAGCAGTAGCTGGGGCAGGCACTGGATAGACACCGTGTGCGATATTGATTTTCCCGTTACCAGTTGGAATAGGCGAGGCATAGAGTTCATCTATAGCTAAATCTTCTAGTGCAAGACATCCGCCAATAATATCAATGATAGAGTCCATAGCACCAACTTCATGAAAGTGAACATCTTCAACAGACATACCGTGAATTTTAGCTTCTGCGTGTGCAATCACGTCAAATACCCTGAGGCTTCGATCCTTTACTCTGCTTGGCAAGCTACTCTCTTTGATCATCTTAAAGATATCTGATGCTTTTCTATGATGGTGCGCTTCTTCGAAATCAATGTTAAGTGACATGGCTTGAATGCCTTGTTTGTTTTGAGTTGAGAAGTCGAGTTTGAAATGATTGAGCGGTAATGTTTTTAATTGTGATTCAATAAAGGTGACATCCGCACCTAAATCTACAAGTGAAGACAATAACATATCTCCAGCAATACCAGCGTGACAATCAAGATAAATCGCTTTGGACATAATGTTTCACTCCGTTCTAAGCATTTTCGATCATTTTTATAATCATTGCGGCATTATAGCCACCGCCAAATCCATTATCAATGTTGAGCACACTCGTACCAGGTGCACAAGAATTAACCATAGATAATAGCGTGGTAACGCCATCTAAATTGGCGCCGTAACCAACGCTCGTAGGTATTGAAAAGACTGGGTGATCAACTAAACCGGCAACAACACTAGATAGCGCGCCCTCCATACCAGCGATAACTACGGACACCTTACTTTGACGAATTGTTTCGATATGTGCAAAAAGACGATGGATGCCTGAAACACCTACGTCATAAAAACGTTGTACTGAAATACCCATAACTTCAGCTGTAATAGCCGCTTCTTCGGCTACTGGCAGATCAGACGTACCGGCGCAAATAATCGCTGCAAAATGTTCCGTTTTATTAATTTTATTAACAGGTGTACAAACGATACGTGCTGTCTCATGGTATTCAAGTTGTGGATATTTAGCGATGATATCATCTGCTTTAATTTGATCAATTCTAGTAATTAAAATGACTTCATCATGCTTTATTAATGTGTGTACGATTTCGTCTAATTGCGTTACAGTTTTTCCTTCCCCAAATATAACTTCTGGAAAGCCTTGTCGTTTTGTTCTGTGTAAATCAATTTTTGCAAAACCTAATTCATCATAATGACTCAATTTATCTTTTGCTTCTGTAATGGAAAGCGCATTCTCTTTTACCGCTAGAAGTAATGACTCTATTGGGTCTTGGTTTTCAGTCATAGTTATGCCACCTTTATTTTGTTAAATCTCATCTTGTGTATTGATGACTTCATTCATGCTGCCTGTACGATAGCCCTCTAAATCAATAGTTACATAATCAAAACCAAGTTCTTTCAAGCGAAGTGTGATTTGATTTTTATATTGAAGCACTGCAGGGATAGCTGTGTCGTCTACTTCTATTCTTGCGATATTATTATGATAGCGTACTCTGACATGATTAATGTTTAAGCTTAAAATGAATTTTTCAGCTTCATTTACTTTGTTAACCTTTGTGAAATTTAAAGGTTCACCATAAGGAATTCGAGATGCCAAGCTACATAATGCAGGCTTATTCCATACAGGTAGATCATTGGATTTACTTAGTTCTCTAATTTCAGATTTATACAATTCAACTTCTTGTAGCACACTTCTAACACCGAATTCAGTTCTTGCTTTGAGCCCAGGTCTGAAGTCATCTAAATCATCCATAATCATGCCATCGAGAACATAGTCGAAATTGTAGTTTACTCTTAAGTCTTCAAGTTTTGAATATAATAAGCGTTTACTGTAATACCAACTGCTTGGTGTGTTTTCAACTATATTTGGATCTTTTAATTCTTCAATTTCAGTTTCTATCACATTGGCATTTAGTGATTCACCTAAACGAAGGGCTTGGTCAAATTCTTCATTTCTAAATAATTCGGATTTTACAATAACTGCTTTTACATTGTCAGTGCCGAGTACATCGATAGCTTTCTTTAATACAAAGCTACTATCTACACCTCCTGAAAAAGCGACGATTACACGATTCATATTTTTTAATACACGTTCTAATTGTTGTTCTTTAGTTAATACTTCAGTTAACATAATGATTCCTCCTAAATTATGATTCTACGTATGGGATAGTAAGTGGTCCGAGTGGCATAACACCTATCGTCATATCTTTTCCATATTTATCTTCTAATGCTTTAAGTGTCTCATTAATATTATGCACCGGATGCAACATGGCATCTTTGGTTTGTTGGTCACTGAGTTTAGAATATAAATAAACATCAGCGAAAGTTTGAATCACAGCCTGTTTTTGTACTTGCCATTGGTCAAGCATCGCGAAGTTAGGGTCACTGATCATGTCGACAAGCCCTTGAGGGGAGTCAGCCATTTTTAGTATCTCTGCATAATTGCCATGATTAGGGTAGCCATCGCTACATTCAGATAACATAATAATGCTGCCACCTTCTTTAACTACTTTATGTGCTGCACTCATGCCTTTAACTGTTTGATATAAGTTTTGATCTAAAGGGTAGCCTGAGTTAGAAGCAATCACGACATCAAAACGCTCATCACACTTGAACATCGCATGTGCTTTTGCATATTCACATCCTTTATCATGTGCTTCGTATAATTCACCGGCGAATACTTCGGTAATCGCTTTTTCTTTATTCAACGTGACGTTGAGCATAAAGTCTGGTTTACACATTGCATTGATTTCCCGGGTCATATTTTGCACAGGATTATCTTGCATATTGCCCCAAGTTGAACGTATATCGCCAATCATTTTAGCATTATGAAATGTCATAATTGTTTCTATGCCAGCAATGCCAGGCATAATCCCTTTAGGACCACCAGAGAAGCCAGCGAAGAAGTGAGGCTCGATAAAACCGGTGACAATTTTAAAGTCAGATTCAACATAATATTTGTTCAGGTAGACATCACAACCATATTGACTATGGCCAACTTTTTTAAGTGTATCCTTATCATTACAATGATTATGAACAATTTTCACTTTGCTTACTATGTCTTCACCAAGCATTTGTACAAGTTCTTCTCGTGTTTGGTCGCGATGTGTACCTGTACCATTGATAATTACAAAATTTTCTAAAGGCACGTGGGCTAATGTTTCTATTAGTAATGGTACAAGAATGTGATTAGGTGTTGGTCGTGTGATGTCACTAATAACAATAGATACAGTTTGGTCAGAACTCACCATGTCTTGCAATGGTTCGGAGCCAATTGGATTATTTAATGCTGTGCGTATCGCAGTTACATGGTCTTCAAGTGGCTCAATGTTTTTGGGTTCAATTAGTACACTTTGTTTCGGCAAGTCAACTTCAACGTTTGATTTGCCGTATAAAATCGTAGTTTTCAAAGTTAGTCCTCCTTCTTATTTAAAGCGCTTTCATAATCGGCCGTATTTGTGGCTTGTTTTATCTTAGAAAATGCTTTGTGATTGGTTTTGAAATGTTCTTGGGTGCCATCAATGCCTTTGCGCTTCTGGTATTTATCTACCATGATAACAGCAATTGGACATAAAATCGCCGTAGTAATAGCAGAAACTGAAATTTGAGCTGTCGCGATAGGTGCTACTTTTTCTATCATAGCAAATTCTCTTTGACTCAAATTACCACTAGCTAAAGCAGTTGAGGCAGCTGCGACAACCGCAGCAGGTGTGGAAACGGCGTTACCTGCAGTAGAAGATTCTGAAATAGGGCCTATGACACTTTTTTCTTTAAAGAGTTTGAAAGCAATGACGCCAGTCACAGTAGTACAGACAAATGTAAGCAATGCTAATGTGAGGCCACCAGATAATACTGAGAAATTAAAGAATTCGGCTAAATTCATTCCTGCTCCTAATGAAAAGGCGAAGAAGGGAATGAGTAATGATTCTCCCGGTCGTAAAAATTCTGCGATTTTAGGATCTAAGTTACCTAAAAGCATGCCTATTGCGAGTGGTAATAACACAGAAACGAAAGAAATGACTGGAAAATTTGTACCGATAAAGCCTAAAGAAATTAATGTAAGTAAAGGGCCATCATTGATAGCTAATATAGATAAACCACCAATATCAGAGCGGTTGCCATAGGCACTTGTTAGAGCAGCATACATACCGCTGTTACTATTGGTCATTGCTGCAATAATTGCGATTGTAGATAAACCAAATAACCCTGTCCATGGATCGAAAATAGCTCCAAGTAAAAGACCAACGCCTAAACCTGAAAAATATTTCGTTGATGTTAATATCATACCTTTTTTCAATGCTTTGCCACCAATTTTTAAGTTCATTTGGCTTCCCACACAAAAGATAAATAGTGCAATTAACACGAGTGCGCTATCTTTAAATAAATCCTGAGAAAATCCCCCAATTTGCAACATCTCATAATGTCCTTCTTCAGTCTTTGGAGCGCCTAAAAATTTTAAACCATTCGTAATAAAATTCAAATGTAATTGATCAATCGTGTTGATTGCAGCGCCTAATAATAACGGAACAACCATCAAGCCACCAGGTACTTTTTCAATCGTATCTTTAATTCTCATAACGAAACATCCCCTTAATTATGCTAGTGGTTATGGAAAAATGTTCTTATGATGTTCTTCGTTGTTTTTTTTATTAATTTTTCCGAATTTGCTATTGTTTCTGCTAGTGACAAAGGACCATCGGTTAAACTAAAAGCACTTACTACACCTACCTCATCAAATTGTTCTATGTCAATTTCAACAGAACCTCCAATAAAGATGACAGGGACATCAAATTGTTTCGCACATTTTGCGATGCCCATAGGTGTCTTACCATAAAAAGTTTGGAAATCAATTTTGCCTTCTCCAGTAATAACTAAATCTGCATTTGGTAAAAGCTGTTCTAATTGCGTATGTTTTATTACTACTTGAATACCATCTTCAAAATGACTAGGTAAAAATGCTTTAAAGGCGCCACCTAGTCCGCCAGCTGCACCAGCTCCTGGCAAATCATGAAGGCTAATATGCGTACTACCTTCTACAAGATTTGCCCAATGCGTGAGATTGGCATCAAGTTGTTTAATATTATCTTCTGTGGCACCTTTTTGTTTACCAAAAACATGTGAAGCGCCATCAGGACCTATTAAAGGATTTTGAACATCCGTCGCAATAATAAATTCACACTGTTTAATTCTAGCGTCAAAATGGGTTAAGTCTATTTGCTTAATATGTTGCAACGCACCTCCTCCAAAGGCGATAGCTTCGCCATTTTCATCTAATAATTTGACGCCTAATGCTTGCAACATACCAGCACCAGCATCATTTGTCGCAGAGCCGCCAATAGCTAAAATGAATTTTTTGTAACCTCTATTTAAGGCATTATAAATTAATTCACCTGTACCATAAGTCGTTGTTGTCATTGCATTTAAAGTATCGTCAGTTAAGTGTCTTAGTCCAGAAGCTTCCGCCATTTCAATCACGCATGTGTCATCATCGAGTACACCGTATTGCGCAGTTACATGATTTCCAAGAGGACCTGTTACTGAAACGGTATGAAAGCTTCCGTTAGTGGCATTCACTAGTGCTTCCATCGTACCTTCACCGCCATCACCAACGGGTAAAGCGTGTATGTCAGCTTGTGGATATGCTTCTGTAATGCTGTCTGCCATATATTTTGAGACTTGGGTTGCTGTCATACTCCCTTTAAATGAATCTGGTGCTAAAATGATTTTCACTTGAGGTTCCTCCTTTGTAAACGCTTTCTTTTGATTGTTATTTCATTGTATCGATTTTATTTTATTGAAAATAGAGTTAAACTATACAAATATAAAGCTATAATTTTGTATAAAAATGATAAGTGGTGAAATTATGAATATACTTACAGAAGAAATGGCAACATTAATTGTAGAAGAAACAGCTAAAAGAACACAGAGTAATATTAATATCATGAATTTTAACGGGGAAATCATAGCCTCATTTGATAAAAAACGTGTAGGGACAATTCATGAAGGCGCACGTAAAGTATTAGAACGAGAAGAGACAGTCATATTATCAAAGGAAGATAGTGCGACATTAGAAGGAACACAACCAGGCGTGAATTTACCGATTATTTTTCAAGATAACATCGTTGGTGTGATTGGTATAACAGGTGATCCTGAAAAACTTACACATGTATCGGATTTAGTGAAAATGTCTACGGAATTATTGCTATATCAAAATTATTTTACATATGAATTAGAAGGAAATATACGTAGTCAGGAGTTATTTATTGAAGAATTGCTGAAAAGTGAACCGTCTAAATCTTTTATTCAACATTTGGGCAATCAGCTTAATACGCATTTATTAACATTTGGCAAATGCATTATCATCAATATTGAAAAACAAATATTTTCTAGGAACAGCATCGTGCGTACATTAGCAAGTAAGATTGACCCTAGTTCTTTTGTCATTGCGTTTACAAATCATAACCGTATCGTAATTCTTGCTACTGATGAAGAACAGTGCGCATTAGATGTGAAAATAAATCGAATTCACCAAATGTTTAAAAGCTTACAATTGGAAGTGCATATGACCTCAAGCCTTATATTTACAAATTTAAACGATTTTAAAAAAGCGTATGAAGAATGTGAACTCGTATTTATGTTAAATGAGCAATCAGCACCACTCGTATCTTTTGAAGAAGTAGAAGAAAAAACGCTGTTATATCAAATAGACAGCGAAATTAGAGAAAGATTCAAAAAAAGAATATTAGGGGATTTAGATGAGCAAAGTATTGCAACATTGAAAATATTTTTTAACAACAATTTGAATATTTCTCAAACAGCAAAGCACTTATATATTCATAGAAATACGCTGTTATATAGATTAGAAAAATGTAAAACAGTTACAGGCTTGAACCCTAAAAAGTATTCTGAGGCATTGAAATTGCAAATTGCGATGTGGTGTTAAAGCGAGAATAGATAGGTGTGATTTGAAAAACAAATGATTATAAAATTTAGAATTTTGATATTTGTCATGATTGAATTTTCAAATTGTAACGGGTATAAAATATTAGAACTTCAATTTTTAGAAAATTATTAAAAACTACTTTACAAATTACACGAACGACAATATAATAAAATTAAGTTATTGCTAAATAATTCTATAAAATAAATAACGAAAATCTTTATAGATGCAAAACGTTTTGTTTTCAGTTTGAAATTTTGTTTGGAAATGGTGCCATTATTGAGTTGTTAAGTAATAACTCACATCAATGTGTCATTGGTGTATTTCGAGATGAAGGAGCGTGAACAAGATGTAAGCGAAATAAAAGTTATTGTTTAGAAAAGTATTTGCAAAGCACGAAGTTATAAAATAAGTATTACACTACAGAGGAAGTAGCACCTTATTTTCAACTTAAAAGTTGAGCATATTCAAAACTAATAATTTCCACCTTTGTTACTCGCGACATAATTCAATTGCAAGTATACCTCTTTATCACTTTATCAAATGATTATATATTAAATATTCACCTACTTTAAAGCAGACCTTTGTTCTGTAACATGTCATTTTGAATGATTGTAAATGCCACAAGTTATAAATGTTATATTGTTTATATAGCACAAATCTATCTATTTAACTCACTTAATCTTTTAACATTTATCAATGAATAGAACCAGTTTATATCAAATGAAAATATTAAATAGATTAACTGTGCGTTTTATGATTGATAGAAATATAACATTTCATTGATGGTGATATGAAAACTACCTATGAAGCGGGTACCTTATATTGTAGCATCATAGTTGCATAGTAAATTAAATGATATCTTACATTCAAATATGACGATAAACTGGTGAACATAAGAAGCTCCAAGCAATGCATTAATAATGATTGCTTGGGCTTTTTTTATGTTTTAAGCAGCTAGCATGCGTTTAGATTGGATGAATTTGTAATAAAGAAAAAATAAATATATTTTCCAAATTTTCAAATATTATAGTTGTTTTTTGGGTTTTAATATGACATACTCAATAACAATTAGTATAACGTATTTAAAAATAGGGGTGATTTAGTATGACAAAATATATTTATGCATTTGACGAAGGTCAAAAATCAATGAAAGATTTACTAGGTGGCAAAGGGGCCAATTTAGCTGAAATGAAACGCTTAGGGCTACCTGTTCCAGATGGTTTCACACTTACAACTGAAGCTTGTATTGAATACTTGAAACATGGTTCTAAAGTGCCTGAAGCATTATCAGAACAATTAAATAGTCAATTGGAAGCATTTTCTCAACGTACAGAAAAATCATTTTCATCTGAGGAGCAATTATTACTTGTTTCAGTACGTAGTGGAGCAAAAATATCTATGCCCGGTATGATGGATACAATTTTAAACTTAGGGCTAAATGATGATAATGTGAAAAAATTGGCAGCGAAAACAAATGATGCTCGTTTTGCTTATGACTGTTATCGTAGATTGTTACAAATGTTTGGTGAGGTTGTATATGGCATACCAATGAATGCATTTGATACATATTTTAATGCTTATAAAACGCAACATGATTATCAAAATGATGCTGATATTCCAGCAGAAGGGTTACAAGAAATTTGTGAACATTTTAAAGGTGTATATTTAGATGAAGTATACAAACCATTTCCACAAGCACCATTTGATCAACTAACAGAAGCAATTGAAGCAGTGTTCAAATCGTGGGATAACGACCGTGCTCGAGTTTATCGTGAATTAAATGAAATTCCACATGATATAGGTACTGCAGTTAATATTCAAGAAATGGTATTTGGCAATAGTGGCGAACGCAGTGGAACAGGTGTTGCGTTTACACGTAATCCTGTCACTGGAGAAGCGAAATTATTTGGAGAATATTTATTAAATGCACAAGGTGAAGATGTAGTAGCCGGTATACGTACACCTAAAGATATTGAATCGTTAAAAGATCAAATGCCACATGTACATCAACAATTTGTAGATGTATCGCAACGCTTAGAGACACATTATAAAGATATGCAAGATATAGAATTCACGATTGAGAATGAACAACTCTATATTTTACAAACGCGTAATGGTAAACGTACAGCAAATGCAGCAATTCACATTGCAGTAGATTTAGTTGAAGAAGGTGTAATTACAAAAGAAGAAGCTGTGATGAATGTCGAAGTAAAATCGATTGATCAATTATTGCATCCAAATTTTGATAAAACAGCACTCGAACACGCTTCAGTTATTTCTAAATTAGGATTGCCAGCCAGTCCGGGTGCAGCGAGTGGAAAAATTGTCTTTTCAGCAGAAACAGCTAAAATGCAATTTGAACAAGGTGAAAGGGTTATTTTAATGCGCCCTGAAACCTCCCCTGAAGACATTGAAGGTATGGTCGCAAGTGAAGCAATTGTAACGACGCATGGCGGAATGACTTCTCATGCAGCAGTTGTTGCACGTGGTATGGGTAAATGTTGTGTTACAGGTTGCTCAGATTTAGAAATTAATGTTGTCGATAAAGTTGTAAATTATCCTGGTGGCACATTGCATGAAGGCGATATGATATCTGTTGATGGCGCTCAAGGAGATATCTATGTCGGAGAAGTTGAAACAATGAAAGCAGAAAGAAGCGAGGCTTTCGAACAGTTTATGGAATGGTCTGATGGTGTAGCAAGATTAGATGTACGTATGAATGCGGAAACACCTCAAGATATTCAAGCTGGCTATCAATTTGGGTCAAAAGGCATTGGGCTTGTACGTACAGAGCATATGTTCTTTGGACCTGAACGTCTCGTTGAAATGCGCCGTTTCATTCTGTCAGATACACAAGATAAACGTATCGCAGCTTTAAATGAAATTAAACAATATCAAACAGCAGATTTTGAAGAAATATTAAAACTATCTGGAGAACGTCCGACAATTATTCGTTTGTTGGATCCACCACTACATGAATTTTTACCAAAATCAACGGAAGAAAAATCATCTGTTGCTGGGCAATTAAATGTATCAGTAAAAACATTAGAACAATATATAGAAAATTTAAACGAAGTGAATCCAATGCTCGGTCATAGAGGTTGTCGTTTAGCTATTACTTATCCTGAACTCTATGTGATGCAAGTAGAAGCGATTATGGAAAGTGCATTAAGATTAAAAGCACAAGGTATTGATTGCCAACCAGAAATCATGATACCGCTTGTTTCAACAGTTGCAGAATTTACGACATTAAAGACACAAATTACTGAACGTATTGAAGCATTACAGCAAGAAGCGGGAGAATCTGTAAATTACCTCATAGGTACAATGATTGAAACACCGCGTGCTTGTCTAATTGCAGGAGACTTAGCAAAAGAATGTGATTTCTTTAGCTTTGGTACGAATGATTTAACACAGTTAACATTTGGTTTTTCACGTGATGATGCTGGGAAATTTATTGGTGCATATTCTGAACAAGGCATCTTAGATATTGATCCTTTCCAAACATTAGATGTAGAAGGGGTAGGACAATTAGTTAAAGTAGCAACTGAACAAGCGAAAGCTGCAAATCCAACACTTAAGATTGGAGTGTGTGGTGAACTTGGCGGTGACCATAAATCAATACAATACTTTAATAATTTAGATATCGATTATGTCTCATGCTCTCCATATAGAGTACCAGGCGCATTGCTTTCTACTGCACAAAGTGAAGTTGAAGGTGGTCGATTACGTGTTTAATGATACACAGACACCACAACTCACTTTGTTCGTGGTATCAGATTCAATTGGTGAAACTGCACAACGCATGATTCATGCCACGTTAACTCAGTTTCCAGAAGTATCACAAATAGAGATTAAGAAGTTTCCATTTATTAAAAGTGAAACAGAATTAATCAATGTTTTGAAACGAGCAAAAGAACGTGGGGCAGTCGTCGTTACGACGTTAGTGAACCCAGAATTTAATATAGTAGGTCAAAAGTATGCACAAAATGAACAAATACCTTATGTCGACTATATGTCAGATTTAATAGGGATTATTCAGCAACTTACGAATTGTTCACCTAGTCATGAAAGTGGCGCTTTACGCAAACTGGATGAAAACTATTTTAAAAGAATTGAAGCGATGGAATACTCAGTGAAATACGATGATGGTAAACATTTTACTGATATCGGCGAAGCAGATGCGCTCATCGTTGGGGTTTCTCGAACATCAAAGACACCTTTGAGCATGTATTTAGCGAATAAAGGTTATAAAGTAGCGAATATTCCTTTAGTGCCAGAAGTTGATATACCAGATGAAGTCTTTAAATATAAGAAGTTGAAAGTATTTGGTCTAACTGCTAGTCCTAATTACATTTTGAATATTCGTAATGAACGTGTAAAAGTTTTAGGATTACATGGACCTACAAATTACAATAGTATTGAACGTATCAGACAAGAACTCGTATATGCGGAAGAAATTTTTGAAAAATTAAACGCGACGGTGATTAATACAGAATATAAATCTATTGAAGAATCTGCATTTTATATTGAAAAATTCTTGTAAAACTAAATTTCAAACGACATGAAAAAACTAAAGAACCACGTGCTCAATTATGAGTACGTGGTTCTTTAGTTTTATTTATCCATATAAGCACGTGTAACCTTTCTACGACCAAGGGTATAAACAAATAAACCAGCTATAATGCCACATCCAATAGAAATGAATAGGTTAATCAGCATATCGGATTTCTCAGGAACACCACTATGTATAATAAAGGGTAGAATATATTGATTAAAGTTTGCAATCAAGAACATCGTAACAGCAAAAATATAACTCCCATTACGCACTTTCTTCATTTCTTTTGTCCATGCTTTCTCTGAATAAGTATCTACTTCATCTATTTTTTTGTTTCTAATAACAATAATCATAATTAGAGATAATATCATAATTAAAGCAAAACCTAACATGCCTAAGATAGGTATGCGGTGTAAGTAAAAGTCTATCCATATATCTGCTATAGAAATAATCATGATGCCCCAAAATAGCCACATGAAATATTTGGCATATTCATTAAGTAATTGTTGTCTTTCATATTCATCAGTAAATCTGAAGTTAGGAATTAAACGAAGTAACTTGTTATTTTCCATCATACGTCTCCTTTTGATCAATAAGTTTTACACGTGAATCTTTAGCAATCGTGAATACTGCAATAACTATTACGGGGAAAAATGTGTTTAAGTCAGTTAGACGTTCCATATTTAATGCATTTCCTGCAAGCATTGGAGCAATGACTGAGTTAACGAGTAATATATAAGTGATTGCTACAATAAGAAATATAATTCTCTTGTTACGTGAATTTTTTAATGTTTGATGATACGTTTCTTTGTCAATTACTTCTATTGAAATAGCATCTGCTGCAAAATGACTCATAGACATCCTGCATGCCAATATAATTATAAATATGATACCGGCTATACTAAAAGGTGAAATAAATGAACGCTCAATATCAAAAAATATAGATAAGTAAAGTAAAGCTAAGAATATGTATAGTGAAATAATTGAAAGTTTGGCAAGCAATTTGTCAATTTCATGTCTTTGATATTCATCAGGATCGTTCATTGTTCCTGCAAAGCTTTGATAGAGGTTTTTATCTTTGTTATTCATTATTATCATCCTCCCAAAATAAGTCGTTTAAGGTGACACCTAACGCTTTAGCAATCTTTATACATAAATTAAGCGAGGGATTATATTTATCGTTTTCAATCATATTAATGGTTTGACGTGATACTTCTACTGAACGTGCAAGTGTGAGTTGTGAAATATCTTTAGCAGTACGAAAGCTTTTAACTTTATTCATAATAGATTTACTACCCTTCTTTAGTGTCAAATATATATTACATGTACAATATATCTGACATAAAAGTGTGTGTCAAATATACACGACACTTCAAGTTATTTATAATTATGAAATCTTTATGATGAAACGCCTAAGGAATCAACACGAGTCTAAAATAATTTGAATACAAAATGAGCCATTAGATTTCTGCTAGGAGACTAATGGCTTATAATATTATGATGATTAAATTGAATGGTTTATTGATAATGAATCGTTGCGGTAAATACAACAGGTTCATCAGTTAGATTAAAGTAACAATGAGGCACGTCACTATTGAAGCGGAAGGCTTGATTACTATTGATTGTATACATTGTTGTATCGACTTCTATTTTTAACTGGCCTTTGTTAACAATAATATATTCTTCAGACTCAGTATGGTGAGGTTCAGAAAGCATCTTGCCTCCTGCTTGTATCTCCATTTTAAACATTTCAAATTTTTTATTATCGTCGTAAGGAAAATAAGGATAAATCGCTATTTGTTCATCGATGATAGGGATGATATCTGATTCATCAATAAAGTCAACGCTATCATTATTCATCGCGGTTAATTGAGACAACGATAAATGTAATCCATTCGCGATTTTCCATAACGTTGTAATCGTTGGATTAGAAGTGCCTTTTTCAATTTGGCTCAGCATGTTTTTACTCACACCAGTTGCAGTTGCAACTTTATCTAAACTGAGGTTGTGTCTTTTTCGGTAGTCAGATAAATTTCTGGCTACTATATTCTGAATATTATACAAGTGAATCCTCCTATTTACAATATAACGTACATATCGTACCATATATTGTGTTGTTTTAAAATAAAGTGAGCAAGGCGGTACAATATGGAAAAGTATAGAACCACAAAACCATTTAATTGGTTATTATTTATAGGAATCTTATTGGTAGGGGCTAACTTAAGAGCGCCGATCACATCTATTGGTGTTGCGTTACCTGACATTAAGATGGATTTAGCGATGTCTAATAGTGCGGTCAGTGTCATAACAGTGGTGCCATTATTGGCATTCTCTGTGATTTCATTATTTGCTGCTCGAACAAGTAATAAAATGGGATTAGAAAAAACAATTTTCTTAGCACTTTGTTTAATCTTTATTGGTGTCCTTGTCAGATCAATTACGGACATGTCATGGTTATATATAGGAACAGTGCTGATAGGTGTTGGTATCGGGTTTGGTAATGTACTGGCACCAGCAATGATTAAGGCAAAATTCCCACTACATATCGGCATTATGACAGGTTATTATACCGTTGTGATGAATGTGTTTGGTGGCTTATCCTCATATGGAACAGCGCCTTTAGTAAAGGCATTTAACTATAATATCGCTATCAGTGTTATAGGAATCATCACACTGATAACAATCATTATATGGTCATTCCAATTAAAAGGAACACAAGAAACTGCAACTGCTTTACCTCGGAAAAGTGTAAATGTGTGGAAATCTCCATTAGCATGGCAAATTACGATACTCATGGGAGGACAATCACTTATATTTTATTCATTGATTAATTGGCTGCCAGCTTATTTATCTCATAGTGGCATGTCTATTAATGAGGCAGGCGCATATTTATCTATAATGCAGATAGCCATTATTCCATTTACTTTCATTACACCTATATTTGCAACTAAAATGAAATCGCAATTCTTATTAACCTTTATTACAGGGATATGTTTTATTGTGGGTGTGACAATTATGCTAGTTGTGCCACATCTAGCAATTATTTCTACTATTTTAATTGGCGTTGCGGGCGGTCTCGCGTTTGGCTTAGTGAATACATTCTTTAGTTTAAGAACGGAACATATTCAAACCTCAGCAAAGCTTTCAGGGATGGCTCAGGCAGTAGGCTATCTTGTGGCAGCAATAGGTCCGTTATTATTTGGTATCTTGCATGATATGACTGGTAAATGGACTGCTTCTCTAAGTATTTTATTAATTACTGCGATTGTTATAACATTGTTCGGCTCACAAGCGGGACGTAATCGTACTATTGAACAATCAAGCACAACCAAAAATAAATAGTTCGAAAATAAGAGGTCATATATTTCATAAATTAAATGAAATATATTTTAAATGGTAAAAATACTCATAATAGAATATAATTGAAATGATTATATCTATTATGAGTATTCTTTGTTGAACGTTATTATTTATGACATTCAATTTATATGAGAATAAAATGAAAAGTTTAATGCAACAATTAATTTTTAAATAACAATTTTTATAAAAGTGAAGTAGTGGGGTGATTTTATGCAATTGATGTTTGATACAGGTATAAGCCCGATATATAGAATCGTGTTAGCTTTCTTTTTTCTAATTAATATTGTGTTAGCTTTCCTTATTGTATTTTTAGATAGGGATAGAAGAGATGCGACCTCAACTTGGGCATGGTTATTCTTATTATTCGTTATGCCGATTTTAGGTTTTATTGTGTATATATTCTTCGGACGTGCAGTTAGAAAAAAGCGTGAACGAGGGTTTGAGCATAATCAAATTGAAGATGGTCTGAAAAGATTACGGTCACAACTTCAAGATGATACTAACAAAATTAGTGATTCAAAAAATCCTATTGTAAGAAAACATGCTGATCTTGCTAACACGTTATTAACTAAAGAACAATCTTTTTTAAGTAATAACAATAATATCGATATTTACACAGATGGCCATGATTTATATGACCAAATGAAACAAGATTTGCGTAATGCTAAACGTTATATTCATATGGAATATTACGTTTTGAAATTAGACGGCTTAGGTACTGAAATTATTGAAATACTAGAAGAAAAAGCCGCAGAAGGCCTAGAGGTCAAACTACTTTATGATGCTGTGGGATCTAAATCGGTACATAATTCTAATTTTAAAAAATTCCAGTCAGAGGGCGGACAAGTCGAAGCATTTTTCAAATCTAAAGTTCCTTTTATAAACTTTAGAGTAAATAACCGAAATCACCGTAAAATTGTAATTATTGATGGCCAGACAGGTTATGTAGGTGGTTTCAACATAGGTGACGAATATTTAGGCTTAAACAAGAAGTTTGGCTATTGGAGAGATACGCACTTAAGAGTGAGAGGCGACGGTGTCGATGCACTGCAATTGAGCTTTATACATGATTGGAACTCGCAAGCTAAACGTGAACAGTTAGAATATAATAAAAGGTATTTCCCGAACAATGCCTATCAAGGTGGCAACGTGTCTATGCAACTGGCTGCCAGTGCACCGAGCGATAATTGGCATCAAATTGAATTTGGCTATATGAAGATGATTATGAATGCTAAAAAATCTATCTATATGCACAGTCCTTATTTTATACCGGACAAAGGTTTTATTAATGCCTTACGTATTGCTGCGAAATCAGGTGTCGATGTTCGTTTGATTATACCGTGTAAACCAGATCATATATTTGTATATTGGGCAACAATCACAAGCGTGTCACAACTTATTAAAGACGGTGTAAAAGTGTACACATATGAAAATGGGTTTATCCATTCTAAAATGATCATGATTGATGACGAAGTATCAAGCGTGGGCACTGCAAATATGGACGTCCGCAGCTTTGAATTAAACTTTGAAATTAATGCATTTATGTATGACACACAAATCGCAGAACAATTAAAAGCAGCATTCTTCGAAGATCTTAAAATTTCAAAAGAACTCACAGAAGAACGTTACGAACAGCGTTCACATTGGATTAAGTTTAAGCAGTCTATTGCTAAATTAGCATCTCCAATTTTATAAGATTTGATTCTAAAGTTTGATAATTCCTTACGTAAAATCAATACCAACAGCGGTAGTTAACCTAATGGTGGCTACCGTTGTTTTTTAAATGAAAATAGAAAAAATGATTTCATTAGTGTAGTAGACTGAATCACGTGTATAATAAACGAATTATAATATAGCGAAGAGGTGTAATTATGCAACGGGACACAGAACAATATATCTATAGACAGTTATATAACCGCTTAAAAGATGATATACTCGCATTCAAATATGAAAGTCATGAAAAAATCCCTTCAAAAAGAGATATGGCAAAGCATCTTAATGTGAGTGTGAACAGTGTGAAATCAGCCTACGAGCAGTTATTAGCTGAAGGTTACATTTATACAAAGGAACGAAAAGGTTATTTTATAGAACCGTTAGATAAATTAATTATAGACCCTGACGCTCAGATTTCATTAGATGGTCACGAGCAAACAACTCGAACTACATTTGATTACTCTTTTTCCCATATGAGTACAGATATATCAGAATTTCCAGTGGATACATGGGCAAAGTTAACAAAGCGTGTATTCCAAGATTATGATTATTATTTGTCGACCATTCCACATGTTAAAGGTCCAATAGAACTTAGACAATCTATTGCGAAACTCGTGTCATATCAAAGAGGAATCCAATGTCATCCTGAACAAATCGTTATAGGATCAGGAACGAATACTTTATTGATGCAGTTAATTCAATTATTGGAAAAAAACGTAACGATTGCTGTAGAAAATCCTGGTTATTCCCGTTTTAGAACATTACTTAATCAAACCAATACATCAACCACCGCAATAGAATTAGATCATAAAGGTATATCTATAGATCAACTCAAACAAACGCAACCTAATGCTGTTATCGTAACACCATCTCATCAGTTCCCTATGGGTACTATTATGCCTGTCTCAAGACGAATCGATTTATTAAACTGGGCAAGCCAAACGCATAGTTATGTTATAGAAGATGACTACGATAGTGAGTTTAAGTATGAAACAGACAATATACCGTCATTGTTTAGTTTTGACAAAAATGACAGTGTGATTTACTTGGGCACTTTTTCCAAAACATTAATGCCAGGTTTACGTATGAGTTATATGATTTTACCATCAAAATTGATTAAGCAGTTTGAATTACAAAATGACAATATGATACCAGACTTTTCTATGTTGAATGCATTAACACTCAATTTAATGATTAAAGAAGGTCATTACGAAAAATATATTAAAAAAATGCATCAACTATATGGAAAAAGAAGATCTCTATTAATCGAACATTTAGAAAATGTTTTTAAAGATGATATTCAAATAAAAGATACACGTGCAGGTTTACACTTCATCATAGAAGTAACTTCTCCTTATACATATACAGAAATTGAAACACGTGCAAAAGCAAAAAAATTAGAACTCTATACCATAAAACGCTTTTCCGTAAAAACATTTCAAAAGAATGAGGCGATTAAAATATTAATAATTGGTTTCTCGAAAATTGAACAATCACAGATACCTGAAGCTGTAAATCGTTTGAAACAAGTTCTTTCTAACTAAACTGGTACCATTAATTTGTTCAAACTGGGTCTTTACATAAGACCAATAATGACTTAAATTTTTAGACAACCATAAATCTTTTTTAATAAGCATGAGGAGGTTTTTTTATGTCAGATCAATTTGAGTATTTTAAAGAAAAAAGAGAAAAGTATGTAGCGCGCGGTGTGAGTAACGGAAATTTGCATGTTGCAGATAAAGCACAAGGCGCAACAATTACTGATGTAGAGGGTCGAACATTTATTGATTTTGCTGGTGCTATTGGTACACTTAATGTCGGTCATACGCATCCAGAAATTACTAAACATTTAAAAGAAAAGCTAGATAAATTCATACATCCTGGCTTTAATGTCATGATGTATGAAAGTTACCTTAACCTAGCACAGAAATTAACAGAGATTACGCCAGGTGAATTTGCTAAAAAAGCTATTTTACTAAACTCTGGTGCTGAAGCAGTAGAAAATGCAGTGAAAATTGCTCGGAAATATACAGGAAGACAAGCAGTTGTATCATTTGTACGTGGTTTTCACGGTCGTACAAATTTAACAATGTCTATGACAAGTAAAGTGAAACCTTATAAATATGGATTCGGTCCATTTGCGCCTGAAGTTTATCAAGCACCTTATCCTAATATTTCTGAAAAATCTGAAGAATTGACGGAAGATGCGTATGTAGATCAAGTGATTCATAAATTACATGACTTCTTCATTGAAACTGTAGATCCAAGTGATGTTGCATGTATTGTCATGGAACCCGTACAAGGTGAAGGTGGATTTATTATTCCTGATCAAAAGTTTGTTGATATAGTAAAACAAATTTGTGAAGACAATGGTATCGTTTTTGTTGTAGATGAAATACAAACGGGTTTTGCAAGAACAGGTAAAACCTTTGCAATTGAACATTTTGGTATTGAACCAGACTTAATCACAGTTTCTAAATCACTTGCTGCTGGATTTCCTTTAAGTGGCGTAGTAGGTAAAGTAGAAATTATTGATAGTGCAGCGCCAGGAGAATTAGGGGGCACGTATGCAGGTAATCCATTAGCTTGTGAAGCTGCGTTAAAAGTAATAGATATTATAGAGCAAGAGCAATTAAATGATAAAGCAGAACAGCTTGGACACAACATTGAAGTATATTTGGAAGAACTCAGTCAGTCACACAAGCAGATCGCACAGATTCGTCGACTAGGGGCTATGGTCGCTTTTGAAGTTGTAGATGCTGAAACAGGTTTACCTGATAAAGCACTAACAGGTAAAATTACACAAATCGCAAATGACAAAGGCTTATTGTTATTATCTGCAGGAATTAAAGGCAATGTAATACGCTTCTTACCGCCATTGGTAATAACTGATGCAGAACTTAACCAAGGCTTAAACATTTTAACGCATGTATTTGATGAAGTGACTTCAAATTATAGTGTCTCTTAATGAATGAAGTTCATTTTCAAAATATTAAAGGGTATAAGTTAATGATAGACATGGAGTATAAAACGTTTTTTATAAGGAGTGAATGATATGGAACAGTTAGAAGTATATAATCCAGCAACGAATGAAGTAGTTGAACGTTTAGATTACACGACGCATGAGGAGATTGATGCGCAGATAGGCCGCGCTCATCAAGCCTTTCAAGAATGGAAAAATGTAGATGCACATGAACGTGCTGCTAAATTAAACCAATGGGCTACACTTATAGATGAACACCAAGATGAACTTGCACGTCTGATCACACTTGAGGGTGGTAAACCTTTGGCTGAAGCTCAAGGGGAAGTAGCTTATGCAAATTCTTATGTGAAATGGTATGCGGAAGAAGCGAAACGTGTCTATGGGCGTACAATTCCAGCTCATACACCTTCAAAGAAAATGGTTATAGATAAATTTCCAGTTGGTGTGGTTGGAGCAATTACACCTTGGAATTTTCCGGCAGCAATGATTACGCGTAAAATGGCACCAGCTTTAGCAGCAGGATGTACAATTATTTGTAAACCAGCAGTGAAGACACCATTAACTACAATCAAATTAGTAGAACTTGCACATGAAGCGGGTATTCCGAAAGATGCGATATCTTATATTATTGCATCAGGTAAAGATGCTGGTGATATATTTACTGGGCATGACCAAATTAATAAAATAACGTTTACTGGATCGACAGCTGTTGGTAAAACATTAATTGAACAATCAGCACAAACAGTTAAAAATGTAACAATGGAACTTGGAGGTCTTGCACCGTTTATTGTACATAATGATGCAGATATTGAAGCAGCCGTTGATGGGACGATTGCTTCTAAGTTCAGAAATGCTGGACAAACATGTATATGTGCAAACCGTATCTTTGTACATAAAGGTATAGCGGAACAATATACAGCAAGACTAACTGAAAAAGTACATGCACTCACAGTAGGTGATGGTTTAGAGGAGAAAGTTAAAATAGGTCCACTAATAGATCACAATGCTGTCGAGAAAGTGTTAACACATATTACGGATGCACAAGACAAAGGTGGTAAGTTATCTCGTAGTTTAGAAGAAATCCAAGCATTAGGTGGTAATTTCTTAAAACCAGTAGTAATTTCTAATGTAGATTTGAACATGAAAGTGATGCATGAAGAAACATTTGGACCTGTGGCACCAATCATGACGTATGAAGATTTAGATGAAGTGATAGACATTGCAAATGATACTGAATTTGGGTTGGCTTCATATTTCTTCACAAATAATTATCGTACTGGATTGAAACTATTTAATGAATTAGAGTACGGCGTCATTGGATGGAACGACGGTGGTCCTTCTGCAGCACATGCACCTTTTGGTGGTTTGAAAGAAAGTGGCTATGGTCGAGAAGGCGGCACAGAAGGAATTGAACCATATTTAGAAACTAAATATCTATCAATAGAAACTTAGCAGATGAGTTTGATTTTCAACAATTACAATATGAAATGATTTAAAAGTAAACAAAGTGCGGAAATAAAGTGATTGCAAGGTTGGAATTATCGTAATTAATTAGATGTTATTTCAGCCTTGATATATCACTTTTTGAAATTTGATGAATGATATGGGGTATGTTCAATGAAATCAGAATTTAATAAATCTATGAGTATTGTTGATGTCTTGTTTCTTGCTATCGGCGCCATGCTTGGATGGGGATGGGTCGTATTATCAGGAGAATGGGTTTCAACAGCAGGTTTTGTAGGAAGTATTATTGCATTTTTAATAGGTGGATTTTTAGTTATCGTGATAGGACTTACATATGCAGAGTTAGCTGCAGCAATTCCTGAAACAGGGGGAGGATTTGTTTTTGTGAAAAAAGCATTTTCTCCGGGAATTGCTTTTATATCCGGCTGGTCGGTACTTTTTGGCTATGTCTCTGTAATAACATTCGAAGCGGTTGCTTTGCCAACTGTGATAGATTATGTGATTCCGTTTCAGCATCAAGGGTTATTGTGGAATATCGCAGGATGGGATGTTTATCTAACATGGGTACTCATCGGTTCTGTAGGAAGTATCATCTTAACGTCACTTAATTACTTCGGCGTTAAGCCAGCAGCGATTATGCAAACAGTATTTACAATATTTATCGTTGGAGTAGGGTTGCTACTTGTGTTTGGTGCAGGGTTTAATGGTAACTTTAATAATTTACAACCATTTGAAAATGGTGTTGGTGGTACAATGTCTGTCTTAATGATGATTCCCTTCTTGTTTGTGGGATTTGACGTCATACCGCAAATAGCTGAAGAAGTAAAAGCACCGGCTAAAAAAATTGGTGGTATTTTAATTTTTTCTATTATTGCGTCAGTCATATTTTATTTATTAATTGTTTTTGGCGTATCCACAGGATTATCTCCACAAGCATTGACGACAAGTAGCTTAGCAACAGCTGATGCGATGGTCAATTTATTCGGTCATAGTGGTTTCGGTATCTTACTCGTGCTTGGTGGGGTAGCTGGTATAATTACGAGTTGGAATGCTTTCATTATTGGTGGTAGTAGAATCTTATATGCTATGGCAAAAAATAAGATGATTCCTCAATGGTTTGCTTTTATTCATCCGAAGTTTAAAACACCTACACACGGTATTTTATTCTTAGGTGTACTTGCATTTGTTGCACCATTATTAGGTAGACCAGCACTTCAGTGGATTGTTAATGCAGGTGGCATAGGTGTTATATTAGGTTATTTACTCGTGGCTATTTCATTCCTTAAGTTACGAAAAACACAGCCAGAGTTAGAACGCCCTTATCGTATTAAGAATGGTAAAGCAGTCGGCATAATTGCAATTGTATTAAGTGTGTTATTCTTAATCATATACCTTCCTGGCATGCCATCATCATTGGCTTGGCCATCAGAATGGTTGATTGTCTTAGTTTGGTATTTCATTGCATTTGTGCTCTATTTTACGCAAAAGAAAAATGTTGTGAGTAGTGAGCAAGTACCAGTACAAGAAGATAGGTAATATTATTTTAATATATGATAAATACAAATAAGCAGCCCAAATTTTATATTTGGACTGCTTATTTGTGCACGCTTTTCCCGTAAGATTTGGACAAAACCACTGCTATTTAAAAATTAACTAGCGATATGGATAAGTTGATCCCCAGGTTTAATCCATTGCTTATTGAAACATAGTTTATAAAGTGAAAAACTGATTGCTGCAGGTAATAGGATGTGGAATACAAGGATTAACAACCAGACTTGCAGCGAACCGCCCATCGTATTGATTGTCATAATTTGTCCGATGAATCCACTTGTTCCCATACCTGCACCAGCAGCATTATTCGTCATAGGGAACAATGTTGTCATGATAGGCGCAACAATTGCACTCGCAAGCGTTGGCGGTAAGAGTATCATAGGGTGCTTAATAATATTTGGAACTTGTAACATGCTTGTACCAATCCCCATAGATAATATACCTCCCCATCCATTGTCTTTAAAGCCATTGACTGCAAACCCAACCATTTGAGCTGCGCAACCAATCGTCGCTGCGCCAGCAGCTAAACCACTTAAATCAAGCATAAGCGCAAGTGCAGCACTAGAAATGGGTGCTGTTAAAGCTAAACCAAAGATGACTGCTACGAGAATCCCCATTATAAATGGTTGTTGGTCAGTAGCAGCGTTGATGATTTTGCCCAAGCCTGTCATAAATTGATTGAGCGCTGGACCAAAACTTTTCGCAATGAAACCCCCAATAATAATTGTTAGTAAGGGTGTTACAATAATATCGATTTTTGTTTTGCCTGCATATAATCTACTCAGTTCAACTACGATTAAAGTAGCAATATATGCCCCCACAGGACCACCTTCAAAAGTGGTATAGCCCAATGTTCCTACAATAACACATGAAAAAATAACGAGTGGTTTTGCACCTAATCCATATGCAATTGCAACACCTATCGCCGCACCTGTCACAGACATGGCGACCTTACCAATTTCAGTTAAAAATGATAGATCTAATTGAGGCAGTAATGTTTGACTACCTATTGTATCCAAAATTAACCCGATAATTAATGACCCAAATAATCCTAAAGCCATAAAACTGAGTGCTTCTATGACCCACCTATGTAAATAATTCTTCATTTTAGTCCCCTTAATCTTTAAATAAAGTTATTTTATAAATTAAATTTAGTATATAGATATTTTTCAATGATGGCTAGTATATTTTAAGAATTAGTTTATAGTCAATATATCTTAAAATTAAATAAATGAGATTATAAAAATTCAATTAGGTTATATAGTATAAATACAGGATGTATCAACGGTAAGGGGGATTAGAATGTCGAAAATATATACGATAGGTCACGCGAATCACTCAGAACAACAATTTATAGATATGCTTCAACAATTTAATATAGAGGTCATTGTGGATATACGTGCATTTAGAGGCAGTAAACGCAATCCTCAATTTAATGAAGACAATATAAGACAATGGCTTACTGAAGCAAATATTGAATATCAATATAATACGTTGTTAGGTGGTAGAAGAAAAGCCTCTGAAAGTGTAGGTAGAACAATAAATGAAGCTTGGAATAATGAATCTTTCCATAATTATGCTGATTACACTTTGACAGCGGATTTTCAAGAAGGAATCAAAGCATTAGAAGTATTAGGACATTCAAAACGTGTAGCTTACATGTGTTCTGAACCACATCCAGCGCGATGTCACAGATTAATTGTGAGTAATTGGCTAGCTGCTCACGAATGGTCTGTACATCATATTATGCTTGATAACCAACAACAAATTATTCAGCAACAACACGAATTAGGACAATGGGGTGCTTTGCCTATTATAGAAGATGATGGATATATTGTTTATCCTGAAATTGAAAAAGGTAATTAGGATGTTATTGCTTATTACATACCATAGGCACTTCTTGAACTTATAATCTCAAATCACCTCACATTTTAGTAAGAGTATGACATAAAAAAGCAGTTCTCTACATTTTGAGTAGAAAACTGCTTTTATTAGTTCACTGAGGTATTCAAATCTCAAGCGCTTTGCTTTTCCTGGGAAATAAATAATGTGTAGGAATTATTTATTTAGGCTTTATTGACTGAAGCGTCATAAATAGATTCGATTGTTTCACCTAAGATTTTATCAAATTCTTCATCTGATTGGTTTACATTTAAATCATTAATAAGTGCACGAGAGAAGCTAGCAATTAAATCTTTGTTTTGTTTAAGGACTTCATTTGCATGTTCTCTACTGTATCCGCCTGATAGTGCAACAACACGTACAACATTAGCATGGTCAATAAGTGTTTGATATTGGTTAGCTTTTGTAGGGATAGATAATTTTAACATTACAAGTTGATCGTCGTTTAATTTGTTTAGTTCTTCTAAGATTGAGTCAGTTAAATATGCTTCAATTTCTTCTTTGTTTTCAGCATTAATATTAACTTCTGGTTCAATGATTGGAACTAATCCAGCAGAGATAATTTGTTTAGCAACATCAAATTGTTGTTTTACAACTAAATCAATACCATCTTTGTTAAGTTCTAAAATATTAGAACGCATTTTTGTACCAAAAATTTTGTGTTCGTTGGCACGACTTAATAAAGCATCTAAATCTGGCATAGGTTTCATTAATTGAACGCCATCTTTTTGTTCGTCTAAGCCTTTATCAACTTTTAAGAAGGGAACAACGCCTTTATCAGCTAAGTAATCTCCAGTATGTTTACCGTCTACTTCGCGATCCATCGTTTGTTCGAAAAGAATTGCACCAATAATTTTATCAGCGCTGAATGAAGGTGATGATACAATACGTGTACGCATGTCATGAACGAGTTTGAACATTTCATCTTCGCTATCGTATTGATCTTCAGTAACGCCGTAATCTTTAAGCGCTTTTGGTGTACTACCACCACTTTGATCTAATGCAGCAATGAAACCTTTACCATTTTTCACTTTATCAAATTGTTCTTTATTCATTCTTACCACTCCTTTTACTGTATTCTCTTTTAGTATGATAAAAATTGAAGCATAACGCAAGTTCAAGGCACTTAAGATATTAAAATATAATAAATATTCTATCTAATATAAAAAAATGTACATTAAACTAGGGCATAGGTTTAGTGACTGATATTAAAAATATAGGTGTTGGATTATAAAAAGCATCTTGTTCTTTATATATTCGAGTATATACGCCAGTATCAAGATGAATGGCCTCATATCCTAGTTGTTTTAAGATATTCATGTCATATTGTGGTCTTGATTGGTGGTTAATGGGGATGCTTTGTTTGATGGCTTCGCTTTCCTGCAACATTTCATCTCCCAGTGTATTATGTGCGTGATCCGTTGAGATATCTCCGTAATTAATAAAGGAATCTTTGCCATAGTTCCCATCTATATTAATAAGATGACCATTTGGTTTTAACACACGTAACCACTCTTTGTAAGTAGCTTGTGTGTGGGGCAATAACCATGTCACATTTCGAGCGATAACGACATCAAAAGTTTCATTTTCATAATTTAGGTGTTCTGCATCCATGACTTTAAATTGTATACTTTGATTTAATTGTTGTGCATTCTGTTTTGCAGATTGAATCATATCAGGAGCAAGATCAATACCTGAAACTTCAGCACCTTGTTGCGCACATAGGATTGCTAGAAAACCAGCACCTGTACCTATGTCTAAGACTTTTAAACCATCTTTTAATGGAATAATTGATTCTATTTCTTTCAGCCAAGCTTTTGCATGACTACTTTCTAATTCTGCCTGTTTATCTTTACTAAAAGACTCGGCACGCTTATCCCAATAATTTACAATTTGTTTTTTATCCATTTTTAAAACCTCTTTATTCAATACTTTAGTATTCCTTCTATATTATAGAATACTTTTCACTAAAAGTAAGATAATTCAAAAATATATTGAAATTGATTATCATTATCACTAAAATGGTTTATAAATAGGGAAATATGCATAAATATAAACTTCTAATGGTATTGGAGGTAATTAATCAAGTTTTGAGGGTGTATATAGCTCTAGGTCTTACAAACTAAACGACTTAGTTTAGAAAAATGGATATGAACAGGAGATCAGCAATGAATAGAAAATATAGTATCCTAGCTGGGATTGTATTGTCAGCTACATTACTTACTGCATGCAGTTCAAACAGTACAACGAGTAATTCAGAAGATAAAGAATTAACGAAAGAGGAAAAGCTTGTTACGGATCAAACCAATCGTGAAGTGAAGGTTGAAAAAGATCCAGATAGTATTGTAGTAGGCGGCATACTGCCTTATTTCTCTGCTTGGTTTGTAGGGACGAATTCTACTAAAGAAATTAAGGGATTACATCCTAATGCCTATAATGCTGCAGAAAATTCAATGCTAGCTAAAATATCACCTGATGTTAAAAAAGCATCTACTGAATTTGTGAAAAATGGTGATATAAATATAGAAGAATTATCTAAAATCAATCCAGATGTCTACTTTGAACTTGCATCTGAAGAGAAAACCTTAGATAAAGTTGCAGAAAGTGGTATACCTACAATTGGTCTTGAAACTGTAAATGATGAAGATGACGATCCATTGACTACATTTAATAGCTGGTTGGAAGTAACTTCAGACATCAAAGGTGGTAAAACAAGTGAGAGAACTGATAAGTTTATGCAAGAGGGCGAAAAATCTCAAAAAATGATTGATGAAAGCTTGAAAGACACAAAAAAATCAGAGAAACCCAAAGTTTTATTTCTACATCAGCACACAGATAATTCTATCGTTGTAGCTGGATCAAATTTCCATAGTGAAAAATGGATTAAAGCAACGGGTGGCATTGATGTAGTTGGAGAAGATGGCGTAGAGGGACAAAAAGAAGTTAATATGGAACAAATTTATAAATGGAATCCGGATAAAATTTACATTACGAATTTCACTGAAACACAACCAGAAGATTTAATTGAAAATAAAACAGATGGCCAAGATTGGAGCCAAGTGAAAGCAGTGAAAGATAAAGAGGTCTATAAAGTACCGTTAGGTATTTATCGTTGGTTCCCACCAAATGGCGATGCCCCATTAATGTTGAAATGGATGGCACAACATAACCATCCAGATAAATTTAAATATAATATGAAAGATGAAATTAAAACATATTATCAAAAATTTTATGATTATGAATTATCGGACAAAGATGTAGAATCAATCTTACATCCATCATCTGATGCTGCAAAATATTAATATTCGATAACAGTAAATGCAATATAAGATGGCAAAAGCAAAATTATAAAAATAGATTATGAGTGTCGACAAAATCTCTGACTTTGTTGGCACTTTTTTGTGCACACTTACCTCTCCTTTTTTAGTTTTAAACGCCATTAATTTAAACTCGAAGTTAGTTTAATCTGAAGCAATTTCAAGGCATTTATATTTATAATTATTTTATGCTTTTTAGTAATATTAACAAAAAGCAAGAAATGTAAAAATTAAACGAAATATTTTTTAAAAAACACCGAATACATAAAGAAAATAAAAAAATAAAACAGAATATATATTCATCTTTATTGTATAAAAATACAGTTAGTTAAGTTTGTAAGATTCATTAATTTCGTTAAGTTTAAACTTAACACTGTGATTGTAGCGATTTCCGTATTCAAATTAATTGTTGTTTTTATATAATTATTCATCTTTTACAAATAACTCATTTGAATGCAATTTGCATTATTATTTAAAATTCGTTAGGCTCATGTTTGTGAATAATTAAATAGTTCTTGCTAATTCATTAAATTTATTAGCGGTAATTTTACATACAAATCTACTATGAGGGGTGTTCAACAATTGAAAAAGAATAAAGTAATGGATTGGACGACCTTTATAGGGTCTTCCGTAATTTTATTAATTGCAGTAATTCCTATGATGGTTTTTCCAAAGGCCAGTCAAGATATTATTACGAAAATGAATGAAGCTGTTGTAAGTACAATTGGTTCAGTATACTTATTTATTGGCTTAGCAATTTTAATATTTGTTTTGTACATTGCATTTGGAAAATATGGAAATGTGACATTAGGTAAAGCTACAGATAAACCTGAATTCAATAATTTTAGTTGGGCAGCAATGCTGTTCTGTGCTGGTATTGCTTCAGATATTTTATATTGGGGCGTTATTGAATGGGCTTTTTACTATCAAGATCCGCCACACGGTGGTGAAGGAATGACGGATAGTGCTTTAAACTACGCTACAATGTATGGCATGTTCCACTGGGGTCCTATCGCATGGGCAACATTTGTATTGCCAGCATTATGTATTGGTTATCTTATATTCGTGAAGAAAAAACCAGTCTTTAAAATCAGCCAAACGTTGAGACCTATTTTAAAAAGCCAAACAGATGGCTTTATTGGACAAGTTACCGATATTATATTTATCTTCGGTTTACTTGGAGGCGCTGCAACATCACTCGCACTTGGCGTACCGATGATTACAGCAGGTATAGAAAGATTGACCGGTTTAGACGGAGATAGTATGGTCATGCGTGGTGCGATTCTATTTATCATAACTGCACTTTTTGCATACAGTTCTTATTCTGGATTGAAAAAAGGCATAAAAGTGTTAAGTGATTGGAACGTTATTCTGTCATTTGTTTTACTTGGTTTTGTGCTGATTGTTGGCCCAACTGTGTTTATTATGGAAACAACTATAACAGGTATGGGTAATATGGTGAAAAACTTCTTCCAAATGGCGACATGGATAGAACCATTCGGAGGTATCGGTGGACGTAAGGAAACGAACTTCCCACAAGATTGGACAATATTCTATTGGTCATGGTGGATTGTATATGCACCGTTTATTGGATTGTTTATTGCACGAATTTCTAAGGGACGAACTATGAAAGAAGTCGTTCTAGGTACGATAATATACGGTACTTTAGGCTGTATGTTATTCTTTGGTATTTTCGGTAACTATGCAGTTTATTTACAATTAACTGGAGCGTTTGATGTTGTTCAGAATTTAAACACGCATGGTACAGAAGCAACTATAATTGAAGTGTTGCATCAATTACCATTCCCTAACTTAGTTATTATTTTATTCTTACTTTCTGCGGTACTGTTCTTAGCAACGACTTTTGATTCTGGGTCTTATATTTTAGCAGCAGCATCTCAGAAAAAAGTGGTTGGAGAACCTTTGAAAGCAAACCGTTTATATTGGGCATTCGCTTTATGTTTATTACCATTTGCATTAATGCTTGTTGGTGGTGAGCGATCATTGGAAGTGTTGAAAACAGCTTCCTTACTTGCTAGTGTGCCAGTACTCATTGTCTTCGTCATGATGATGATCTCGTTCTTA
The DNA here is from genome assembly GCF_001747895.1 of Staphylococcus equorum. GTDB lineage: Bacteria > Bacillota > Bacilli > Staphylococcales > Staphylococcaceae > Staphylococcus > Staphylococcus equorum_A. The sequence continues at coordinate 54,048 of NZ_LNNB01000010.1, forward strand.
CGGACATTAAATGAGGATCGACTCAAACTTGAGCGCCGTGCGGATAAATATAAAGAAGTAGAACGACGCTCACTGAGAATTACACAGGTGAGAGAAAAGAAAAATGACGACAACTTATAGATAAAAATATATAAAAAGCAGTGGAGCATCTATGACGATAGATTGCTTCACTGTTTTTTTGTAGTGAAAGATGGAAGTGGATTGTGACGTATCTGAAATTTTAAATGCGTATTTTTGCAACGCTTTTTCACTAAATGTATTGAAATCAATGAGAAAAGTGTATCTGGAAATGAAAAAAATGACAGCTAGATATCTAAAGTGAAATCTAACTGCCATTTTTCGATTGTACAATTACTCTGAAATAATGAAATAAGTGTTATTTCTTATTTTCTGGAATAGGGAAGTATTTAAATATTTCGCCACTTTCGATTGTTTGGCCCAAATTATCTAACCAATCATAGTAAGGCAATGTATCAATTAATTGTGCTTTGACTTCGCTAGCTTCTGTCTTTGTAGCTGCATCAGCATTTTTGTCATTGATGACCTTATCAAGGATAGCTACTGAATCATGAACAGCCTCAGAGTTAATTACAATTTCTCTTTTCCATTTGCGGGTAAAGAAGTTACTAAAGAAATTGAAAAAGTCTTTTTCAGCAATGAAATGTTGTTTTCTACTGCCACGTGTAAACTGTTGTTTGACAAGATCGAATTCTTGGAGTCTTTTAACTCCAGCGCTCATACTAGGTTTGCTCATTTGTAGTTGTTCACGCATTTCATCTAACGTCATGCTGTCTTCAAAGAGCATAGTACCAAATAAATTACCCACACTTCTGTTAATCCCGTATAGGTCCATCGTTTCACCAATTGCGTTGATGACGATATCTTTAGCTTCATCCAATTGCTTATCAGGGTTGTTTGAATGTACCACGATGTACACCTCCGATAAATTTTTATACAAATTCAAGCTATTGATGATTAAGGAATTCAAAATAACTATATTTTTATAATTATACAAATCCATAACCAGCTTATAACTAAACTCGTTTGACACCCTTTCGATTACTATGCTAACATAAAGCTTGTAAAATTCGTTAAATAAAAATTTAACAAACTTAACGGAGGTAATTTTCATGGAACTTTTAAATCAATTATCTCGTCGTCAATATATTGATGGTGAGTGGGTAAATAGCTCGAACGAAGAAACAAGAAAAATTATTAATCCATATAACCAAGAAGTCATTTTTGAAGTCGCAGAAGGTACTTCAGAAGATAGTGAACGTGCCATTTTAGCTGCAAGAAATGCATTTGAAGGCAGTGAATGGTCTCAAGAAACAAGTGAATCTAGAGGTAAAAAAGTAGGCGCAATTGCTGACTTAATCGTAGAACACCGTGAAGAATTAGCAAGACTTGAGACATTGGATACAGGTAAAACATTAGAAGAATCATATGCGGACATGGACGACATTGCGAATGTATTTCATTATTTTGCTGGTTTAGCAGATAAAGATGGCGGCGAAATGATAGATTCACCAATTCCTAATACTGAAAGTAAAGTGATAAAAGAACCAGTAGGTGTTGTCACACAAATCACACCATGGAACTACCCTTTACTACAAGCTTCATGGAAGATTGCTCCGGCATTAGTTACAGGCTGTACGCTAGTTATGAAGCCAAGTGAAATCACACCGCTAACAACAATTCGTGTATTTGAATTGATGGAGGAAGTTGGCTTCCCTAAAGGTGTTATTAACTTAGTCTTAGGTAAAGGTTCTGAAGTAGGAGAGCCGTTATCATCTCATAAAGAAGTAGACCTAGTATCTTTTACAGGTGGCATTCAAACAGGGAAACATATTATGAAACAAGCTGCTAACCACGTAACGAATGTTGCATTAGAGCTTGGTGGTAAAAATCCTAATATTATTTTTGATGATGCTGATTTTGATCTTGCAGTCGATCAAGCTTTGAATGGTGGTTTTTTCCATGCAGGCCAAGTGTGTTCTGCAGGCGCAAGAATCTTAGTACACAACGATATCAAAGATAAATTCGAAACAGCTTTAGTTGAAAGAATTAAAAATATTAAATTAGGTGATGGATTTAATCCAGAAACTGAAATGGGTCCAGTTATCTCAGCTGAACACAGAGAAAAAATAGAAAAATATATGGAAGTTGCAAAATCAGAAAACGCAACGATTGCTATTGGTGGTAAAAAACCAGAACGTGAAGACTTACAAGATGGCTTCTTCTTTGAACCAACTGTCATTACAGATTGTGATACTTCAATGCGTATTGTACAAGAAGAAGTATTTGGTCCAGTTGTAACGATTGAAGGCTTTTCAACAGAAGCAGAAGCAATCGAACTAGCAAATGATTCAATTTATGGTTTAGCAGGTGGCGTATTCACTTCAGATATCGGTAAAGCTGAACGTGTTGTTAATAAATTGAAGATGGGTACAGTTTGGATTAATGACTTCCACCCATACTTTGCACAAGCACCATGGGGTGGTTACAAACAATCAGGTATTGGTAGAGAACTTGGTAAAGAAGGCTTAGCAGAATATCAAGTTGAGAAACATATTCTACGTAATACGAACCCAGAGCCAGTAAATTGGTTTGGTAAACAATAGGTAATTTACACACAAATATAAAATATTAATAATTAAAAATTTAGGAGGTTTTATCAAAAATGAAAAAATCATATGATTATATCATTATTGGTGGTGGGAGTGCCGGTTCGGTACTTGGTGGCCGTTTAAGTGAAGATGCTTCTAATGAAGTACTTGTATTAGAAGCTGGACGTAGTGACTATTCATGGGATTTATTAATCCAAATGCCAGCAGCATTAATGTATCCAGCAGGAAATAAACTATATGACTGGATTTATGAAACAAATGCAGAACCACATATGGATGGCCGTAAAGTTGGACATGCGCGTGGTAAAGTATTAGGTGGTTCAAGTTCAATTAACGGTATGATTTATCAACGTGGTAACCCATTAGACTATGAAAAATGGGCGCAACCAGAAGGCATGGAATCATGGGACTATGCCCATTGTTTACCATACTTTAAACGTTTGGAAACAACATTCGGTTCTACTAAAGATGATCAGTATCGTGGTCACCACGGTCCAATTAAATTAAGACGTGGACCTGCTAAAAACCCGTTATTCCAAGCATTTTTCAATGCTGGTGTTGACGCAGGTTATAATAAAACACCAGACGTTAATGGTTTCCGTCAAGAAGGCTTTGGACCTTTTGATAGTCAAGTGCATAATGGTAGACGTGTATCAGCGTCAAGAGCTTACTTGCATCCAGCTATGAAACGTAAAAACTTAGACGTACAAACGCGTGCATTTGTAACTAAATTAAATTTTGAAGGTAATAAAGTAACTGGTGTAACATTCAAGAAGAATGGTAAAGAACATACAGTGAATGCGAAAGAAGTTATTTTATCAGGTGGCGCAATTAACTCTCCACAATTATTACAATTATCTGGTATTGGTGATTCAGAACACCTACGTTCAGTTGGTGTTGAACCTCGTTTACATTTACCAGGCGTAGGAGAAAACTTTGAAGACCATTTAGAAGTATACGTACAACATGCATGTAAACAACCAGTTTCAATGCAACCCAGCCTTAATAAGTTGAAGATGCCATTCATTGGCTTGCAATGGATTTTAGGTCGTAAAGGTGCAGCAGCATCTAACCACTTCGAAGGTGGCGGATTTGTACGTTCAAATGACGACGTAGATTATCCAAACTTAATGTTCCACTTCTTACCAATCGCAGTAAGATACGATGGTACGAAAGCACCACATGCTCATGGTTACCAAGTACACGTAGGTCCAATGTATTCTAACTCTCGTGGTTACTTGAAGATTAAATCTAAAGACCCATTTGAAAAACCAGATTTCGTATTTAACTACTTATCTACAGAAGAAGATAAACGCGAATGGGTTGAAGCTATCAAAGTAGCCAGAAACATCTTGTCTCAAAAATCTTTAGATCCATTTAATGGTGGAGAAATTTCTCCAGGACCTGAAGTACAAACAGATGAAGAAATTATTGAATGGGTTAAACGTGATGGTGAAACTGCATTACACCCATCATGTAGCTGTAGAATGGGCCCAGCATCAGACGAAATGTCAGTTGTTGATCCTGAGACATTCAAAGTACATGGTATGGAAAACTTACGTGTTGTAGATGCCTCTGTAATGCCGCGCACTACAAACGGAAATATCCACTCACCGGTATTAATGATGGCAGAAAAAGCATCAGACATTATCCGTGGTAAAAAACCTATGGAACCAGAAAACATTGATTTCTATCGTCATGGTGTACATGACAAAGATGCAGGAACAGTAAAATAAAAGTAATGAACCAATCTATATAATTTAAAAACAGCAACTGGTGAAGTCATAAATTTAATGATTTTCACCAGTTGCTTATTATTTATAGCTGTTAAAATGATGCTGCTTTAGAGTTGTAAATTACAAAGAGAACTATTGCACAATAGTTAAATAGGACTTTGATATTGATTAAATAGAAGTAGCGTGATTGGTAAAAGCGTTAATATAAAAACGATTAACTTTCCAAGTGCTTCGATTTAGGGAAGGAGTATTATGGCTTATTTATATTTATTGATTGCTATTATTACTGAAGTAACAGGCACGGTTTCACTTAAGGCTTCTGAAGGCTTTAGTAAATTATACCCAAGTTTATCAGCAATCATCTCATTTATGATTTGTTTTTATTTTTTTAGTTTAGCTATGAAATATCTACCGTTAGGCTTAAGTTACGCCACTTGGGCTGGTTTGGGATTAGTACTAAGTACAGTACTCGCAGTCCTTTTATTTAATGAAAATCTAAATCTCACAGGCATCATAGCAATCGTGTTTATACTCATAGGTATTGTATTGTTGAACACGATAGGTGTTTCAAAATAAGGAAGTATAGATATTTTCACTGTCGCCAAAAATGTATAACTTTTTGGTTGGCAGTTTTTTTATGTTTTTCATAAATTTATAATGTGCATAATAGATAAGTTTTTATTGGAAGTTGTAATAGGTGTTTTTATGATGGGAATAAGGCTATTATAAACATAAGTTGATATAACAAATTTAAAGATGTGGGGTGCGGCAGAATGGAAAATATTAAAGTACAAATGGTGAGAACACAGTTAGATGATATACCACAGTATGATGTGCCTAAAGGTTTTGTCATTAGGAAATTTCGTAAAGGCGATGAAAAATTATGGGCTTATATAGAAACGCTAGCAGGTGAGTTTACAACTGAGGAAATGGCATTAGAAAGGTTTGATAAAGAGTTTGGAGATCATGTAACAGAGATGGAACAACGTTGTATCTTCATTGAAAATGAGAAGCAAGAAGTTGTGGGTACGACTACTGCATGGTATGGCTATTTAGGTGATGATAGTCAAATGATGGGGAGAATTCATTGGGTTGGCATCATACCAGCATATCAAGGCAAAAAGTTATCTAAGCCATTACTTAGTGCAGCAATGAATATTTTAGCGTTACATCATAATAAAGCTTATTTAACTTCACAAACGATAAGTTATAAAGCCATCAATATGTATCTTGAGTTTGGTTTTAAACCTGTACAATTAGACGATAATTATCACAGAGCTTGGCAGTTATTAGCTCAAAAATTAAATGAAAATAGGGGCGGGAATAAGCAATCAAAATTTGAAATTTGATTGCTTATTCCCGCCCCACAAGGCTAATTTAATAAAGGAATACAAGCGCTGAAACGCTTGTATAAAAACTACTCGTCTTGTTGACCAGTAATTAAATCAGAAATTGCTTTAGACGATTTACCATCTTCTAATGAACAAAAGTCATTATAGAAAGTGTCGATTTTATCTTTGTAATCTACTTTTACCTGGTCTAAGTTTTTCAAATCATCAGCTAATTTATAAGCATCTTGATAAATTGGACCTGGTAAATCTTTATGATAATCAAGATAGAAACCACGTAAATCTTGACCGTATTTATCTAAATCATAAGCGAAAAAGAACTGTGGTCTTTTTAGTACGCCGTAATCAAACATGACTGACGAATAATCTGTGATTAAACAATCTGAAATCAAGTATAATTCAGAGATGTCACTGTAATTTGAAACGTCAATTGCAAACTCTTCATAACCTCTTAAATCGAGGGCATTAGAAATCAGGTAATGCATTCTTAATAAAATCACATATTCGTCACCTAATTGTTCCTGTAAGTTATCTAAGTCTATTTTCAAATCAAACAAGTATTTACCTTTTTTAACAAATTCATCATCTCTCCATGTAGGAGCGTACATAATCACTTTCTTATCTTCAGGTAAATTTAAGTTTTCTTTGATTTCTTGAAGATAGGCTTCGTCTTGTGAACGATTAACTAAAACGTCATTTCTAGGATAACCAATTTCTAGAATTTGTTCTGGATTCATCCAGAATGCTGTTTCAAATATTTTTGATGAATAAGCATTTGGTGAAACGAGATAATCCCAACGATTTGTTTCTTCTCTGAAGTTGCGTTTATAACGATCTGTTGTTGTTCCAGGCATACGAATGACTTTCATATCGTTTGCCAAGCGTTTTAATGGCGTACCGTGCCAAGTTTGGATATAGACTTGGTTAGGCTTTTTATTTAGAAACAGTGGGAGCCTAGCATTTGATACCCAATATTTTGCTCTAGAATAAGCATCATAGTATGCTTTAGAATTTTTTCGAACCTTTTTTGCTGGGCCTGGTATTTGTATGCTGTCAGGCTTTTTTAATACCCATATAAATTCATAATTCGGATGATGTTTCATCATATATTCATAAACATATTTAGGACTATCGCTGTAATTTTTACCACCAAAAGCTTCAAATACGATTGTTTTTGGATTAACTTTATTTTCAGAATCTGTCAATTGGTAAAGTGCACGATGTTTATTTTTTCTGCGTAAAACAACATTTTTAGCTAATCTTGCTTTATTTCTAAGCTGATTAATTTTAAATGCTGATTTTCTCTTATTAAACATAAGCATGAGTGCTTCAGCAATAAATAAAGGTTTTTCATTTTTGAAAATTGTAGGAAAGAGTTGTCTTGTAACGCTTGGTAATAACTCACTATTTTGTTCATATCTTTCAGGTGTTTTTCTCAACGAAGGCTCAAACGAATATTTAAATAAACTTTTCATTTTATTTTTTATGAAACGTTTGTTTTCTTTTAAAGGTGCACGTTGGATAGAGTCTGAAAAACTATAAACATAATCGTTGAAGACGATGCCGAAATCTTGTTTAGATAACCTTGGTTTTAAGAATGGGTCATAAACTTCGCCTTTGATATAAAATGGGAAGCGACTCACACGTACAAAACCGTTTGAGTATTTTATGAAATCTAATATGAAAGACCAGTCAATAAAGACATCTAAGCCTTCATTAAATTGTAAATTATGTCCACGTGCGATAGCCGTTTTAAAGACAATATTACATGCTGAATTTTTGCGTAAAAATTGATTTGATTTAGTTTTCGTATCTAAATAGTCTACACGCACTAAGTCTTGGTCTATATATTGTGGTATATCAAGTGTAAATGAATGTATTGGTGAAATAAGTGCGTCAAATTGATTTATTTTTTTCATATAAAATGCAAGTGCATAAGAAGCTAAATAATCATCTGAATCAATGAATATAAAATATGGTGCATCTACTTCTTGCATCGCAATATTTCTTGCATGTGCATGACCTGTATTTTGTTGTAAATCAATTTCTTTTATTGGTATATCCCAATTTGCAATACTTTGTGTTGCGATTGTTTTTGAATTATCAGTTGAACCATCATTAACTAAAATTAACTCAAAATCTTGAAATCTTTGTTTTTTAAGACTATTTAAACATCTTTCTATATAGTCTTCTGAGTTGTAATAAGTCACTATGACAGATATAGACTTCATTATTTATTCCCTCTTTTTAAAAAATTTTCTCTTTATATTTTGATATAAGGTAGAATATATCGAACTTTTTATAATATTTTCAACTATTGATAATAGCGTTGTAAGTTATTGAAATGCTCTATTTAAAAAACAATGGTTGTTAATCATCGGATGATCTGTTGATTGTAAAGCATCCATTGTATCATGTACAGTATTCACAATTAAAAATAGGTCTTGTATACTACAAAAACTATCTTAGATAATATAGTGAAGCCGCCTGTAATTAATGGTATATAGATAAAGTCACTATCCTATTTTACTATAAAAATACAATATATCCAGTAGTTAATAAGAATTCTATTGATATTAAAGTTGTCAGACGATAAAGTTTTTATTTTGCACAGTCTTGAAATTAATTTCTTTTGATTTAGGGTATTGTCAAAGTAATAAAAATTATTTGAAATGTAAAGTGATATAACAATGAGTGTAAGTATTTAGAATGAAAGAGTGTTGAAGAAAGGGTGCATAATAATGACAATTAGAAAAGCAAACCAAGAAGAATTGAAAATAATCAATGAGACGATACCGACTGTATTTAAAGAAGCAATAACAGCAGACTTTGACTTATCAGATCATGCGATGAGATCAGTGTCAAAACAGTTAATAAGCGAAGGTGCTGAATATTATGTATTAATAGAAGAATCTCACATGAAAGGTTTCGTACTTATAGATGACAAAACAGATTATTTTATTCAAGAAGAGTATGGATTTATATATGAGTTGTATGTATTTGATGAATATAGAAGACACGGGGTCGCTGAAGAATTAATACAATTTGTCGGCGAGTATTTTAAAGCGAAAAATATCAAAGAAGTAAGGCTGAATGTTTTTGCGAATAACTTTGCTAAAAAATTATACGAAAAAATGGGTTTTTGTGATAGAAATATAACGATGTCTATGCAAATAACAGATTAGAACAACTTGTGATTTTGCACTCGTGAAGTTTAAGTGAATGAATTGTATTTAATTAAAAAGAGTATAATAGATTTTTTTGAAAAACGTATCCTTATATTAAGTTTCTGATGAAGTATTGTTCATGATTATTTAAGTTCTCGTTACTATTTATTTCATTCTCAAACAGATGATTTGTAAATCTAAATAAATTGAGTATAATTTGATTTTGTTAAAAATAGTTAAGGAGAAATGAATAATGATTAATAACGACTTTGAAGATATAGTAATGAATAGAAAATCTGTAAAACTTTTTGATGAGCAAGTTAAAATACCAACTTCAGAAATGGATGAAATGATTCAAAAAGCAACAAAAGCACCGTCATCAGTGAATATGCAACCATGGCGCTTTTTAGTTGTAGAAAGTGATGAAGGTAAAGATAAATTACGTCCACTTATACGTTTTAATACACGTCAAAATGATACTTCGTCCGCAATGGTAGTTATCTTTGGGGATATGCAAAGTCATGAATACGGTGAAGAAATCTATAGTAACGCTGTTAAGCAAGGGTTAATGCCCGAAGATGTGAAAGATGAATTGCTTGGGAAAGTATTACCTTTCTATAGAAGTTTAGAAAAAAGTGAAATGAACGATATTATAAAAATTGATGGTAGTCTAGCTGCTATGCAATTCATGTTAGTTGCCAGAGCTTATGGTTATGATACGAATCCAATAGGTGGATTTGAAAGTGATCAAATAGCAACAACCTTTGATATAGATTCAGAACGATATGAACCTGTCATGATTATAGCGATAGGAAAAGCTAAAAATCCTGCTCATGGTTCATATCGTTTACCAGCAGAAACAATTACTAAGCACGTATAATATTATAAGCTGAATCCAAGAGCCTGGGACATAAACATCCCATTCTCAAATTAAAAGCAGCAATCTATTAGTTTCTAATGGATTGCTGCTTTTCTATGTTAAAATCTTCCGATTTTGAAAGCGCATGCTTGCCTGGGGTATGG
>NZ_LNNB01000011.1 GCF_001747895.1 Staphylococcus equorum
GATATAATCCCAACAAGCAGTATATACAGTCACGAAGTGGCTAGAATATACGACGCTTGCCAAACCACATTATACCTTGAAATTTTGTTGATTATCCTATAATCTGCAAATATAGAAAGTTATAAATTTCGAAGAAACGTGGTGGGATTAAATGAGTGAACATGATAACAATTTGGATAGCGATGCGTCTGTTGGGAAAAACCAAAAACCCAACCGCAAAGAGCCAAAACAAATTAGTTTCAGAGTGAGCGAATCCGAATATGAAAAGTTAAGGTCATCAGCCGAAACTTTGAATATGAGTGTGCCAAATTTTGTTAAAAAGAAGGCACATGGGAGTCGATTGGTAGCGCCCAAATTGGACAAAGAGACGCGACAATCGATGGCCAAAGATTTAAGTAAGTTAGGGGCAAATGTGAATCAGATTGCTAAATACTGTAATCAACATAAAAATGAAACGCCTCATTATCATGCGATGGATCGAAATATTCAAGAAGTACGTGAAAGGTTGGATCAAATATGGAAAAACTTAAATTAGTTTCTTATGTTTTTATGATCATCTTTACACTTATAACGATTGCGACATCAATCTTTTTAATCATTTCCGGTAATTATATAATGCCTATTTTTATTACATTAATTTTAATTTTTGCTTGGTTAATCCTTTATACGCAAAGAAAAAGTGATGAACATGGCAACAACTAAATTAGGAAACACTAAATCGGCAAGTAGGGCCATCAATTACGCAGAAAAACGAGCAGAAGAAAAAAGTGGTTTGAATTGCGATGTAGATTACGCTAAATCAGCTTTTAAAGCCACACGCGCTTTATATGGCAAAGAAGATGGGATTCAAGCACATACAGTGATTCAATCTTTCAAGCCCGGCGAAGTAACACCAGAACAATGTAATCAAATTGGTTTAGAATTAGCCGAGAAAATCGCCCCAAATCATCAAGTCGCAGTTTATACACATACAGATAAAAACCATTACCACAATCATATTGTAATTAATTCAATTGACCTTGATACAGGTAATAAATATCAAAGTAATAAAAAACAACGTGAACTGGTAAAACGAGAGAATGACAATATCTGTCATTCACATGGTTTATCAGTTCCAGAAAAGCAAAGGGAAACACGTTACACACAAGCTGAATATGAAATCGGAAAAGAAGCTCAAAAAGGGAATAAACCCATACCTTGGAAAGAACAAATCCGTATGGTTATAGATCAAACACAAGCAACGAATCATGAAGAATTGAATCAAGATTTATTACAAAAAGGTATGAAAATTGAGCGTATCACTGAAAAAACGATTACTTACAAACATCTTGAAGAAGATAAAAAAGTACGCGGTAGTAAACTAGGTGAGAAATATGATAAAGGGGGGTTAGAACATGGGTATGATGGACGAATTAAATCCAGAGAACAAGAAAATACTAGAGAAACTGGACCAGATAGAAAAGCAACTCAATCAGAATGGGACAACTTCGCAGACAACACCAGAAAACTTGAACACGATAGAAGAAGTTCTGAAGCAGCAAGACTTGCTCATGAGAAATCTATCCGAGATAAAGAAGAACGAGAAAGAGAGAGAGAACAGGCACAACGAACTTCTAAAAAGTCTAGAGGATTCGACCTCGAACTTTGATGAATCAACACATGCTACAAAAGATAATTTTATGAATGTGGCAAGAAGTTATTTAAGAAAATTAGATACAGACAACCAAGAACAAGACTTTAAAAAAGCCTTTGATGAAAAATTTAAAGATATAGATAAACAAGCAAGTGATTTATTTGAGCATTATAAAAAACATAATGACCAAGCCAGAAAAGAAACAATAGAATACAAAAAGGCGATTACGGATCGCTTAGATAAAAACGATACAATCGTTGAGAATTTAAATAAATCCTTAGATATTATGACAAAAGGCGTTGTATCTTTATTTTTTGTTGTGGCAATCATTGCTTTGGTTTCGTTGGTAACGGGACCAATTAGTAACTTTTTTGGCATTTCACAAGGCTACGACTTTATTAATCATGAAATAGCGACAAAAGAAAGTATTTGGAGATATTTATGGGGTGTTTTATATGTTTTACCGTATGTTTTTTTCGGTTTTCTTATACATGGTGTTTTAAAAGCATTTAACGCCATAAGATGGAAATGAGGTATAAAACATCATAAACAATAGTTATACTTCTAAATATCCCCTTAAAATTCAAAATAAAGGCAATTAAAAAGCCATCTCAATATAAAATTGAAATGGCTGAAATAAAGGATATGCGTTCTGAGTTAATAATATCTATAAAAAAGCCTACGTGAATTCCATTCTAATTTCAAATTAAAAAACTACTATTAGTTTTCCTGCTAATAGTAGTCAGTATGAAATAAAGTGTTAAGTAGAATTAGTGCTAAATGTACTATACCTGAATATTAAAAGTTTAAACTTTTAAATTATATAATCTTTTAAGATCTTTTTGACAATGTTATAGGTAGTTATATTGTTGTGTACAAAAATGATTTAAATTTAATACCTTTATGTAATTTTACATGTGTTGAAATGAACTTATTTTTTCAATGTTTAACAAACTTAAAGAACAAGAAACACATAAATTAACTATACCTTTTGAGAATTTAAAAGAGCTATCTAATTATGATCAAACTGCAAAAGAAAGATTTATTAATGATTTAAAAAAAGCCACTAGAAATTATTCTAGTGGCTTTTTTTAAATCAAACTCTTATCTAATTATAAAATTAAAAACAACTAAGATATGAAATTAATGGAAAAAATAAAGAAGTTAGGGATACTTCTATACGAGTATTATAACAAAGAAAATTGGACAAGCTATACTAAATTATACCTAAATATATATATAGTTAGTAAATTAATGCAAGAAATTAAAAAAACTACTGTTAATAAGCCTGTGCAAAGCTATAACAGTAGTTCGAAACACTTTTTGAAAATTTTTATGTTTAATTAAGAAGTGTTAGGAAGGAGTCCCAAATTAATTATAACAATAGTACATTATTTATGCATACAAATAGAATAATTGTTTTAAATTAGTTAAATATAAAATTAAGTTTTGATGCCATGACAATTATTTGAATTTAAGTTCATTTTCAAACAAAAAACTAATAGTAGTTTCAGTCAAATGAAGTGTTAATTAGAGATAGCTCTACATCTATTAGACCTAAAAATATAAATTTTAAACATATTAAATTAAAAGTTTTTACTTTATATGGAATTTTAATCTCTTAAGTTTTTTACAATGTTATAGGTGCTTATTTTGTTGTGTATCAACGGTAACGGAATGAGCGTAGCGATATGAGTTCAAGAAGTTTTTTGATTTTACTTTTTTTCAAAAAAGTAAGAGTTTAGGTTTTTAAAATAAATATAAATTCCTTCAGAATTTATTCATTCTTGAAGTGGTTTTGAATTAGATTTTGAAATGGGGCAAAATTGCCCTGAACTTTATATAATCTTTTTAAGAACTTTTTAAACCCTTTTTAGGGGGCCTTTTACCCTTACTGGGAGAAGGCCTTTCAGACTTCAAGAGGGACATTTTATCACACCAAGAGGGACATTTTATCACACCAAGAGGGACATTTTATCACACCAAGAGGGACATTTTATCACACCAAGAGGGACATTTATATAAATGTCCCTCTTGGTGCTTGATTATTGTCTTTAAAAGTCCTATTATGAAATATAATAAATAAAAAAAGGGACTAACCGCTAATTAGTCCCTTTTGAAAAGTAATATATACTGTATAGGAGTGATTATAACATGACTGGAGAGACTGTTGTGTACCAAAACGCATTAAATTTAGTACCTTTACGAAAGTTTACAAGTACAGAAATAGATTTATTTTTTGCTATGTGTAATAAACTAAAGGAAAAAGATTGTGAAACATTAACTTTAACTTTTGATGAACTAAAAGAATTAAGTTCTTACAATCCAGATATAAGGCATATGAATAAATTTGTAACTGATTTACAACACGTTTATAGTAAAATGCTAAATATTAATTACACAATTCGTACTGATAATAAAATCACAAGCTTTGTTTTATTTTATAAATATGAAATAGACTTAAACGAAAAAACATTACAAGTATCTACAGCACCAGACTTAAAACACATCTTGAATGAATTAACTGGAAACTTTACTAAATTTGAACTTCAAGAAATGACACAGCTCAAATCAACGTATTCTAAAAACATGTTTAGACTATTAAAACAATATAAGCATACAGGATATTTCAAAATACAAATTGATGATTTCAGAGAACGCTTAGATGTTCCTAAATCTTATAAAATGAATGATATTAATAAACGGGTGCTTAACCCCATTATTAAAGAATTGGGCTTTATATTTAAAGACTTAAATATAACTAAAATTTCTGCTAAGAAAAGCCGTAAAATTGAGTCGTTAGAATTTACTTTCGAACCTGAGAAACGCATTCATTCAAAACGACAACCTGAAATGTCGAACGTAGGTAAGAACAATCAAAATATAAATCGTGAGATGACGCCAGAATGGTTAGAAAATAAAAAGTATGAACCCATCAAACCAAAAACAACTGAATTTACAGAAGAACAACAAAAGGCGTTTCTAGAAAAAATGAATAGAATTGAAAAATTGTAAGTTTAAGAACTAACACAAACACTCATAAATATTACCCAACACTTTCTATAAAAGTGTTGGGTAATATTTATGAGTGTTAAAAAAATGACGATAAAATCGATAAAAACGTTGATTAAATTTATCGGTAAATACCAGTAAATTATGGTAAATTAGCGGTAAGCAGGTGATAAAATGAAAAGTTTTAAAAAAGCATCTGAAGAACTCCAAATTACTAAACAAACTTTAACTTCTTGGATAGAAGAAATAAATGAAAGTCATAATATAATTTGGAAAAACAAAACAAGATATTTAGATGAGATAGTAATCAATAAATTAAAGCAACATAAAAATATTGAAAATAAAAACACTTCTTCTTCAGAAAAAGATAATACAGATCTGTTGGAAATTTTACAAAAAGAAAATGATTTACTTGTTAAACAACTTTCAATGAAAGATGAACAAATTAACAATTTAACAAGACTCATAGATCAACAACAACAATTAACTATAAGTGATAAAAAAGACCGTGAAGAATTAAAATACGAACTAAAAATTGCGTTAAACCAATTAGAATATAGCGAAAAAACAAGTGATTATTATGAATTTGAAGAGAATGAAAGGCAAGATAGTTCACATCATGAATATAAAGATATTCAGAATACACAAACTCACAAAAAGAGTCTTTGGAGATATTTATTTGGTAAATAGTAAGAAATAAATCTAAATAGGGAACGATTCAAAGATATAAACAAAAAAGTACCTATCACAAGAAACTCGTAATAGGTACTTTCTATTGAAGTATAAGAAGGAGCTTAAAAATATAATATAGCCCTTAAATTTCGCTAATTATTCACTGAATAAAGATACAAAAACAACATGTATGAAAACACATGAAAACGTGTTAAATCAACGATGTATAAAACGTGTATAAACGATCATAAATCAAAAAAGGCCGAAACACTGTTAAATCAGTGTTTCGGCCTTTGTGTTTAGTTAACATAATTACTTATTATAGGTTGTTAAACTGTACACTATATACAGTACACTAATATTTTTAATTTCTATTGTTTGTAAGACAAAATTTGATTTTGAAGCGTTTAAGCCACCTTTTTATATAAAGAAGTAACTTTTAATATAAAAAATACTATTTTTATAATTTTTTGGCCAAAATACTTTCACTTTGCATAACTAATTTTCCTTTCTTCCCGTTTATTTAATCGTTTCTAATTTTTTGGCAGGAGGAAGATCCCTTAAATCTTTTACTAACAGATAGTAAACAGCAATTAACATAAACCCTATACCAAATCCAATCATAGCTCTTTCTACACCTATAAATGGAGTGACAATACCGCCTATTAAAGACCCTATTGGCATCAATATACCTCCCAAACTAATTAAAACCGATAATACTCTTCCTAATAGATTTTCAGGAACTATTCTTTGTATTACTGAAAATAAAATTACATTTGTTATACCTATGGGTATTGCTGCTAAACTAAAAATCAACATACTGTAAAATGTATTTGGTATTGAAACAGAAATTACCCACATTGTCCCCCCAAAAAGCATAGAAAAACTTAATAAATAACCTAATTTGAATTTTTCAAAATATGAAGTTAATAAAGAACCTAATAACATGCCGCCAGAAAAAGCACCTAAGAACCCTCCATATGCGCTAGCCCCCCCTTTAAAATCTGCATACGCAGGTAATATAGACATAAAACCCCCTAGTAAAAAATTAGCCGCAGCGTTTTGAAGAAAAAACTTGCTTATAATTGAATTAAATCCAAACTTTAACCCTGATTTTAATTCTTCAAAATAATTTTTTTCAAAATTCTCTTTAACTTCTTTACTATGTATAAGTTTAGGTATTTTTAATAATCCAAATAACAATCCACTGATTATAAATGTTAAGATATCTAAAAATAATAAACTTATAGCTCCTATTAAACTAATGAATATTCCAGATACAGAATTAAATACTACGTCTAAACCTTGGTATGATATAGACATTAATGAATTTCCCTGAGTAAGAGAATCCTTCTTTATAATTTTAGGTAACACAGATTGCATTGCTGGGTAAGCAAATTGATTCATAATAGCAATGATTGGCATAATAATTAAAATGGATGTAACAGTTAAAAGATTGTAAAAATAAAGTATTACGATAGTAGAAATTAAAATTGCTTGCATAAATTGAGTGAATACTAAAATTAATTTAATGGAATAATTATCTACAATAGGTCCAAATAAAAATTGTAAGGCATTTGGTAAAAGTATTAAAAACCCAGCTAAACCTGTATAAAATTCAGATCCTCCTAATTCATATACAAGCCACATAGCCGATACATAATAAATACTATCTCCTATATTGCTAGCTATTCTTCCCAAAAGTAATTTCACAAAATTCAGATTTTTTAAGATTTCTAACATTTTATGCCCCTTTTATTTATTATATACGGCTTTCTTTTAATTAAATTTTATAAGGTATACTCTTATACGTCATTGAGTTCATTATATAAGTTTTGCAGAATATTTTAAATAGTGTATAGTATTTAAATCTTTTTTGTAATTATACATTATATATAATTACAGCGTGTCAAAATCATTCTTTTGCGCCTCCCACTATTAATATATTAAGAGAGTGGCTTTTGTATATTTAGATCCTAGACTAAATTTACAGAATAAATATAAATAACGAGTTTTTAAATAAGCTCATTTAACCTAACGAGGTAAGTTAGCAAATAAGAGAAATATTATATTGAACAAAAGGTAGCATAGTAATTACGTTTGTCGGATTATCTAAACTTATATTTTTATTTTGATTCTTAGAAAACTTGATGACTCATTTGAATGTTATAGTTTCTAATTGACATTCAATGTAGCGTAATATAAACTATATATCTAAATGTGAGTATATGTTCATATATTTAAATCGATATATTATATAGGAGTGAAATAAATGAATGAAGAACAGGAACCCGAAGAGTTGTTGAATGAAGGAGAACAATACTTAGATGAAGAGACGTTGTTTATTGTTTCGCAAACATTCAAAGCATTGAGTGATCCAACGAGAATTCGTATTTTGAACTTCCTGTGTTCAGGTGAACATGCTGTCAATGATATTGCGGAGAAATTAAACTTGAGCCAATCCAGTGTCTCCCACCAATTACGTTTCTTAAAAAATTTAAGACTAGTCAAATATAGAAGAGCAGGAACAACGTTGTATTATTCGGAAAATGACGATCATGTTATTAATTTATTGAAGCAGGCAATTGAGCATGCTGAACATCATTAATCTAGGAGGAGCTTAGAATGGGACACGATCATGGACATGACCATACGCATGGTGCAAATAAAAAGGTTTTATTGATTAGCTTTATTATTATTACGTCATATATGATTGCTGAGGCCATAGGTGGATATCTTACTAATAGTCTTGCCTTGTTAGCAGATGCAGGTCATATGTTAAGTGACGCCATATCACTTGGAATTGCGCTACTCGCCTTTACACTTGGAGCAAAAGTTGCTAACCATAGTAAAACATATGGTTATAAGCGGTTTGAAATACTGGCGGCTGTTCTTAATGGATTGACACTCATCATCGTTGCACTTTTTATTTTTTATGAAGCAATCGGACGTTTTCAAAACCCACCTGAGGTTGCTTCAACCGGAATGTTAGTCATTGCTACAATTGGTTTGCTAGTCAACATCCTTGTTGCTTGGCTTATGATGCGCGGCGGAGATGTAGAAGAGAACTTGAATATGCGTGGAGCATACTTGCATGTGATTAGCGATATGCTTGGTTCCATTGGTGCGATTGCAGCTGCATTACTCATCATGTTCTTTGGCTGGGGCTGGGCAGATCCACTCGCAAGTGTCATTGTTGCCGCACTCGTGTTACGCAGTGGCTACTTTGTTACGAAAGCCGGGCTACATGTCTTGATGGAAGGGACCCCAGAAAATGTTGATATGGACGATGTGGTTGAAACAATTCAAAATAAAAAAGACATTGAAGGTGTCCATGACTTGCACGTTTGGTCGATTACAAGCGGATTAAACGCACTGTCTTGCCACGCGGTTGTAGATGAACGAATATCAATTGCTGAAAGTGAACGATTGCTTCGTCAAATCGAACATGACCTTAAGCACCAAAATATTCACCATATGACGATTCAATTAGAAACGCCTCATCATCTGCATGACAATTCGATCTTGTGTAAGGTGCAAGCTGAGTCATCTGGACATCACCATCATGAAAATGAATTGTAATTGAATCAACAATAAAAATAGATATCATGTATTTGTGTTTTTTATTTCATGAAATTAATTATGGGTGGTTGTCTTAATATTAGGATAATCACTCTTATTTTATTTTTTCTTTGGCTATTTAAACGGTGCTATAACTAAGGGGTGAGGTAATGGTCTGCAAAGCTTTAATCGATACAATTCAGTGACCTCTTTTACTTTTATAAGTATCGAAATGACAAAATCGATAATAAATGATGATTATAATAATAAAAATTACTTGACAAAAATCGACTACAGTTGTAATCTATGTATATGCCAGTAGATTACAACTGTAGTCGATAATGTGCGAGACCATAAATGCATTACTATAATTTATATGGTGGTATAGCCAAGTGGGAAGGCAAAGGTCTGCAAAACCTTGATCGCCGGTTCGAATCCGGTTACCACCTTCATTATGATTGATGTGAATGAACAGAATCGATAATAAATTGTAAAGGATAGTTATAACAATAGTGAAAGAGAAAAAGAGACTTGACAAAATCGATTACAGTTGTAAACTACTGTTATATGAGTCGATTATGCATGTAAATTAATGAGAGGTGAGATTATGAACACAGAAGTAGATTCTAAAATTACAGATTCCGAATGGGAAATTATGCGTGTCGTATGGGCACAAGATTACGTTACGAGTAAAGAAATTAGAGAAGTTTTGAAGCAAAAGAAGGATTGGAAACCTGCGACTACCAAAACTTTTATTGGAAGACTTGTAAGAAAAGGAATGCTTCATACAGAATCAGAAGGAAATAAGTATGTTTATTCCACTAATATAACTGAAAATGAATTTATCAAAAGTACCCTAAATGAAACTTTCAATAATATTTGTAATAAAGACGTTGGTAAAACAATAGTGGATTTAATTTCAAAATCAGCGCTGAGTTTTCAGGATATAGACAGATTGGAAAAAGTACTTGAAATGAAGAAAAAAGATGCTGTTGAAGAAGTTCCTTGCACATGTGTTCCTGGACAGTGTAATTGTTAGGATTATAACACTTCATCATAACAATGCAATATCGTAGAAAATAGAAATATGAATAAAACACCCTTTAAAATATGAGGCTGAACCAGATAATTCAAAAAGGAGATAAAAATGAATGGCAAAAAAAACATTTAATATAGAAGGTATGACTTGTGCATCTTGTGTACAGACAGTTGAAAAAGCGACCAAGAAATTGCCCGGCGTACAAGAATCTAATGTAAACTTAGCTACTGAAAAATTGAATATCAGTTTTGACGAGAATGCAGTATCCACACAAGATATTCAAAATGCTGTAGATAAGGCTGGGTATAAGGCGTTAACAGATGTGGAGCAGAAATCATTCGCTATAACTGGTATGACTTGTGCATCATGTGTTCAAACTGTTGAAAAAGCAACAAGAAAAATGGAGGGTGTCATTGCATCTAATGTAAATTTGGCTACAGAAAAACTGACAATCCAGTATGATCCGACAGTTATTTCTGTGTCCGACATTACTCAAGCAGTTTCAAATGCAGGATATGAAGCACATGAAGATTTGGAAACGTCAGATTCAGTCAATGAAGAAAAAGACAAAAAACAACAGAAAATTAAATCCATATGGACACGATTTTTGGGTTCAACAATTTTCACTATTCCCTTGTTTTATATCGCGATGGGGCACATGTTAGGCTTACCACTGCCAGAAATAATTGATCCAAAGGTGAATCCTGAATGGTTTTCACTAGTACAACTTATATTAACGATACCAGTTATGATTTATGGGTGGAAGTTCTTTACGGTAGGATACAAGACGCTATTTAGGGGACATCCAAATATGGATTCTTTAGTTGCCTTAGGAACTAATGCGGCGTTCGTCTACAGTTTAGGGGCAACAATAGCGATTTGGTTTGGTCATACCAGTTATGCAGAAAATCTATATTATGAATCTGCAGCGGTAATCCTGACGCTAATTACACTAGGTAAATATCTTGAAGCTCGTTCTATGGGCAAAACATCGGCAGCAATTGAAAAACTGATGGGGTTGGCTCCAAAAACAGCAATGGTTGTGAGAAATGGAGAAGAAGTAGTAATCTCAGTTGAGGAAGTAGTGGCAGGTGATACTATAATCGTTAAACCTGGTGAAAAAATACCGGTTGACGGTGTTGTATTAGAAGGAATAACATCTATTGACGAATCCATGTTAACGGGAGAAAGTATACCTGTAGAAAAGAATACAGGCGATAATGTTATAGGTGCAAGTATCAATAAGAATGGTACTATCCGATATAAAGCAACCAAAGTAGGAAAGGATACAGCCTTATCACAAATTATTAAGTTGGTAGAAGATGCACAAGGCTCAAAAGCACCGATTGCTAAAATGGCTGATATTATTTCCGGATATTTTGTGCCGATCGTTATCGTGCTTGCTATTATTTCGGGTTCAGCCTGGTATTTCGGAGGAGAAACAGGACTCTTTGCTTTAACAATTGTTATTTCCATTTTAATTATTGCATGCCCATGTGCGCTTGGTCTAGCAACGCCGACTGCAATTATGGTTGGTACTGGTAAGGGTGCAGAAAACGGTGTATTAATTAAGAGCGGTGGAGCACTTGAAACAACGAACAAAGTTCAAACGATTGTTTTTGATAAAACAGGTACAATTACCGAAGGTAAACCTAAAGTTACAGATATTATCACTGTAAACGGAATCTTAGAAACAGAATTATTACAACTAACAGCATCTGCTGAAAAAGGTTCTGAGCATCCGTTAGGTGAAGCAATTGTTAAGGGAGCAGAAGAAAAAGCACTAGACTTTATGAAAACAGAAAACTTTAATGCTATCCCTGGACATGGAATTGAAGTAACTGTAGATGGCAAAGTAATACTAGCCGGAAACAGAAAATTAATGGATGTACGTAATATTTCTTTAGATACGCTGGCAATTACATCAGATGAGCTAGCCGGTCAAGGAAAGACCCCTATGTACATTGCCATTAATAACCAAATTGCGGGTATTATTGCAGTTGCTGATACAGTCAAGGAAAATAGTCTAAAAGCAATTGAAAAACTTCAAAAAATGGGAATCGAAGTAGCGATGATTACTGGAGACAATAAAGGTACAGCTGAGGCTATTGCCAAGCAAGTTGGAATTGATCGTGTGTTCAGTGAAGTATTACCAGAAGATAAAGCAAATGAAGTGAAAAAACTCCAAGCAGAAGGTAAGAAAGTGGCTATGGTTGGAGATGGTATTAATGATGCACCAGCCCTTGCACAAGCAGATATAGGAATAGCTATTGGTTCAGGTACGGATGTTGCCATGGAATCTGCAGACATTATATTAATGAGAAGTGATTTAATGGATGTTCCAACAGCCGTCGAATTAAGTAAGTCTACTATTCGAAATATCAAACAAAACTTATTCTGGGCATTTGGATATAACATATTGGGTATTCCGTTTGCCATGGGTATTTTCTATCTCCTTGGTGGACCATTGTTAAACCCAATGGTTGCTGGAGCTGCAATGGCCTTAAGCTCTGTTTCAGTATTATCAAATGCTTTGCGTTTAAAACGATTTAAACCGTCTGCTGTTTAATAGGAAGGAGAGATTAAAGTGGAAGATAAATTTGAACTTGAATTATATACTAGGCCCACATGTTCAGACTGCCAGGATGCGAAGAAGTATCTAAAATCTAATAGAATCCACTATGCTGATAAAGATGTAAGCAAAAATCTCAGCTTAGAGGAAGATTTAAAGGAGATATCTGGGAATCGAATCGTTCCAATGTTTGCTTTTTATAAAAAAGGGTTAGTCGGCAAAAGAAAGCTAGTCAAATATTTTATTGGTTTTGAGAATAATAAAAATGAAATAGTGAGTATATTAAAAAAAAATCAGTAAATCTTTTCAGTATAATTTTTAATTATCCTACCCCCAGAATGAAATTGAATTTACTTTAAGGAGGTGGTGTAAAAAGGGTTAGTAAAATGATACTACCCAGGTGCTATATCAAATAAGAGATAGCATTTTTAAAACAAAACTATATACCTTACGGGGGTAAGGTAAGTAATGTTCATCAGTTAAAATTAATAAAAAATAAAGGAGGAATTTATATGCAACAAGTAACATTAAATGTACAAGGAATGACATGTGGATCTTGCGCCAATAAAGTTGAAGGACGTGTAGGTAAACTCACTGGAGTTGAATCTGTAAAAATCCACCTTTCTGAAGGAGCAGTGGATGTGAAATTCAATGAGAGTATAGTTGAATTAGAAGAAATCAAAACTGCCATTAAAGATACAGGTTACGAAGTTACGGCGTAATCTACCGAAAAATATGTAGAAAAATCATCTCGAAAGTCGAAACATTATTCTTATGAGCTGAAACAAAATTTTTCTTATTGAAGAACTCGAATATTAATGGATAAATTCTCACAAAATTGGAAACAGGAATAGGATTGAGGAAAAAATCTGAAATAGAGTTGTTCATCCTTGGCTGAATCATTTTGACGCTCGGTATATCGATAATGATCAAGGGAAGGTGTCATTTTTGACGATAAATTGCATATATTTTAAGTGTTATTTTGCATAACCAACTTTAAAGCCTAGCTGTCTTTGTGAAAAGATTAGCTGGGTTTCTTAACTATAGTACAAATTATCGCCTAAATCAGTGCAAAATAACATCGAAAGTGACACCTTATTTTTTATCTGTTTGAGAGGAATTTGTCACAAATTTTGCTTGTTAAATTGCAGATAACTCAAATTTGTAACAAAAACATTCGTTTTTGACACAAAAACTCTTAATGAAAAACCAAGTGGTTTTGTGTATATATTTAAGTATCAAAACTTGTCTTATAATTAATGTATCATAAAAACCAAAAAATATGAGTTTATAGATTCTAACAGGTCCACTCATTTGTATCGAAAACACATCATACCTACAATGTATAAATGACTATAAATCAAAAAATCACGAAATACTGTTAAATCAGTACTTCGTGATTTTTTTACATAATAAAGTCTTATAGGCAGTTAAATTGTATATATTATACATTTCTATTGATTAATTATTAGAGCTATCAGAAAAGAATTCTGAAATTAACTTAAAAAACTGTTTTGGAGATTCCAGGTTAGCTAAATGTGTAGTATCAGGTATTATAACCTTTTTTACATAAGGGAGTTCTCTACTCATTAAATCAGAGATATCATGAAAATCTTGAACGTCATATTCACCATTAATAACTAATACAGGTATTCGGATACTTTTTATTTGTAAGATATTATCTTCCGGCTCTATTTCCTCGTAAGGATAATCTGGTTCAGGTTTAGTTAAAAATTGCATCTGCATATCAACAACTAATTTTTTCACTGTTGGATTGATATGTTCTGAGCTCCTATTTCTTAATATCCAAGTTTTATAGTTAAACTGTGCTGTTTCTTCTATTTTACCTTCTTGTAATAATTTTTCTTCTTCTTCTTCATATTTTTGTAGGAAAGACGAATCTTCCCATCCACCTATAGCTGGAGACAAAAGCGCTAAACTTAGACACTTTTCTGAGTTCTCTAAATAAAAATCAATAGCTATTTTTCCACCAAATGAAGCTGCTAAAATATGTGTACGTTTGATGTTTAGATGTATAAGTATTTCATTAATAATATTGCTATAAGAATAATTTCCTCCTGTAAAATCACTTAAGCCGAAACCAGGAAGGTCAACCCTAACTACTCGATATTTTTCTGATAATAAATGAAATTCTTTGTCCCACATACGTGAATCTGCAATTCCAGCATGAATTAATAATATATTTTCACCATTACCTTTTGATTCAAAATAAATATTAGCGCCCGTGGCGTTATAAGTACCTTTAACTTCATTTATTTGCATAGTATACTAACCTCCGAATTATAGTCATAATTAATGATTCCAAATGAATATATAGTATTCATCAACTTAACATAATTAACTATTATGGGAAGTTATTTTGTATATTATATACAATTTATATTTTAAATTGAGGCTAAATTCTTTTTTTTATGGCTAACTTCCTATAGTGTTCTCCTAATAATGTTAACTTGCATGATTTGCTTTCCATAGCTGCATTCCACATATGTTTCGCATCAACTGGCTCTAATAAGCCACATCTATTATATTGCTGGAGAATTGCAAAAATTTCCGTATTCTCCTTTTCAGGAGATGGCATTCCTTCATCTCTTCCTTTTTCTTCTGGCTCATATGTTGGGTTTAAGGGGTATTCATATCCATACCTTGGGAATAATTCACTTATTCTTCTTAAATTATTTGTAGCTATTTTTGGAGAAACTTGTCTTAAAGATACAAATTGCTTTATATTTGTTTTAAAGATAGGCCTTTGTTCCCATACTCCTAAAGACTGATCTATATGTGAATAAACACTACCCGGTGTAATTTCCCCTTTAAGGTTAGATGCACTACCATTTAAAGCATCAACAAATAAATTTGTAAAAACACCACCACTTTCGTCTTCCGTTGCATATTGATCTTTAGAAGAAGCAGTCAGAATAGTAACACCTTCTTTTAAAGTAGCCATCTCATCCCCAACTCTATCGCCTAATTGTCCTGAATGACAACTATCTAGTATAATAATCCTATTTTTAGATGGGGATTTATTAGCAAACGTTAATATGTCGGATAATGCCAGCCCCTCGTCTCCGTAGTTACTATCACTAGCTATGATGTAACCTCCAGCATTATCTATGTATCCGTGACCTGCAAAATAAAATAAAGCAATATCTAAGTCTTTTTTGAATAATTCTTCCACGTTATCTTTCAAACATCGTCTATTTATAGCAGATTTTATACTGGTAGCAGTTAGTAAGTTACACTCAAAATTCGGACTTCCATCTCCATCACTTCCTAAAACTTCCATTACGTTATTTGCATCATTTACACACCCAGATAAAGAATTAACTTCTTTATAATAATCTATACCAACAATTAATGCACCTTTCATAAACGCGCCCCCTTTTTATATATTATCTATGAATTTAGAAATATTTTCCCAACTCCAAGTTTTGGTATATACCCTATCAATATTTGTTCTATCATCAGCATAAGCCCAAATTCCCAATATTTTTTTATTATTATTTTTCGAACATAAGATTTCCCATTTTTGACCGTTAGATTTCAAAGAGTTTTTGCTTACTAAAACTACTACTCCATCCGATTTTTTTATTCTGGTTTCTACATGCTTTTTCCAATCGCTATCATAAGGTTCTTTCACAGACATATCGACATATTCAAATGACGAATTTGTATTTAAAGATTGCCCTTTTAAAAAATCTCTTTGCCGTTCATCTTCCATTGCAAATGCTATAAAAATTGTTTTTTTCATTTTCTCATACTCTCCTTAAATTTTAACAAGCTTATCATATAAGTAGCTTGTTAAGATAGCGAACTATTTATTTTTTTGATTTTTTAATACTAAAAAATCTTTGACTAAAATTTTATTATTCTTTTTTTATTTGATGAATGGCTTGAATCAGTTCTCGATCACTTTGAACGTTATGTAAATTAATATAAAAACGATCATCTTCAATATAACTCGCAAATCGCTTAAACATGTTGGCGTAATACGCATTAGCATTAGCATTAGCTTGAGCTTGTGATTTTAAATCTTCAACATCTTCATTCGTATCCATCGTCATTTGGCTCGAAGATATTTCAACAACCGTTGGTTTAATCCGATTCCCTAAGGCAACTAATCGCGTATAAGCTGTGGGATTTAAATTTCTAATTTCAGCTAATTGTTTAACTTTTTCATACTCGCTTTCCGTTAAATTAATATTAATCGTTTTGGCTTTCTTTTGTTCTTGACTTGGCATTTTGATTCCACCTTTAACTAAGTAAATACTCAATCAAATAATATAGTTTGATATGAGTGATTGCTTAGTTACTATTCTAACATAGGCGGAATGGTTTAGTGAGTAATTACTCATGATTCAACGCGCACATTTTTGCGCGTTGAACTAAACAAATACTCATAGGTATTTGCTATTTTTTCGTAGAAAAAAACATAAAGGGTTTGGGATATAATCCCAACAAGCAGTATATACAGTCACGAAGTGGCTAGAATATACGACGCTTGCCAAACCACATTATACCTTGAAATTTTGTTGATTATCCTATAATCTGCAAATATAGAAAGTTATAAATTTCGAAGAAACGTGGTGGGATTAAATGAGTGAACATGATAACAATTTGGATAGCGATGCGTCTGTTGGGAAAAACCAAAAACCCAACCGCAAAGAGCCAAAACAAATTAGTTTCAGAGTGAGCGAATCCGAATATGAAAAGTTAAGGTCATCAGCCGAAACTTTGAATATGAGTGTGCCAAATTTTGTTAAAAAGAAGGCACATGGGAGTCGATTGGTAGCGCCCAAATTGGACAAAGAGACGCGACAATCGATGGCCAAAGATTTAAGTAAGTTAGGGGCAAATGTGAATCAGATTGCTAAATACTGTAATCAACATAAAAATGAAACGCCTCATTATCATGCGATGGATCGAAATATTCAAGAAGTACGTGAAAGGTTGGATCAAATATGGAAAAACTTAAATTAGTTTCTTATGTTTTTATGATCATCTTTACACTTATAACGATTGCGACATCAATCTTTTTAATCATTTCCGGTAATTATATAATGCCTATTTTTATTACATTAATTTTAATTTTTGCTTGGTTAATCCTTTATACGCAAAGAAAAAGTGATGAACATGGCAACAACTAAATTAGGAAACACTAAATCGGCAAGTAGGGCCATCAATTACGCAGAAAAACGAGCAGAAGAAAAAAGTGGTTTGAATTGCGATGTAGATTACGCTAAATCAGCTTTTAAAGCCACACGCGCTTTATATGGCAAAGAAGATGGGATTCAAGCACATACAGTGATTCAATCTTTCAAGCCCGGCGAAGTAACACCAGAACAATGTAATCAAATTGGTTTAGAATTAGCCGAGAAAATCGCCCCAAATCATCAAGTCGCAGTTTATACACATACAGATAAAAACCATTACCACAATCATATTGTAATTAATTCAATTGACCTTGATACAGGTAATAAATATCAAAGTAATAAAAAACAACGTGAACTGGTAAAACGAGAGAATGACAATATCTGTCATTCACATGGTTTATCAGTTCCAGAAAAGCAAAGGGAAACACGTTACACACAAGCTGAATATGAAATCGGAAAAGAAGCTCAAAAAGGGAATAAACCCATACCTTGGAAAGAACAAATCCGTATGGTTATAGATCAAACACAAGCAACGAATCATGAAGAATTGAATCAAGATTTATTACAAAAAGGTATGAAAATTGAGCGTATCACTGAAAAAACGATTACTTACAAACATCTTGAAGAAGATAAAAAAGTACGCGGTAGTAAACTAGGTGAGAAATATGATAAAGGGGGGTTAGAACATGGGTATGATGGACGAATTAAATCCAGAGAACAAGAAAATACTAGAGAAACTGGACCAGATAGAAAAGCAACTCAATCAGAATGGGACAACTTCGCAGACAACACCAGAAAACTTGAACACGATAGAAGAAGTTCTGAAGCAGCAAGACTTGCTCATGAGAAATCTATCCGAGATAAAGAAGAACGAGAAAGAGAGAGAGAACAGGCACAACGAACTTCTAAAAAGTCTAGAGGATTCGACCTCGAACTTTGATGAATCAACACATGCTACAAAAGATAATTTTATGAATGTGGCAAGAAGTTATTTAAGAAAATTAGATACAGACAACCAAGAACAAGACTTTAAAAAAGCCTTTGATGAAAAATTTAAAGATATAGATAAACAAGCAAGTGATTTATTTGAGCATTATAAAAAACATAATGACCAAGCCAGAAAAGAAACAATAGAATACAAAAAGGCGATTACGGATCGCTTAGATAAAAACGATACAATCGTTGAGAATTTAAATAAATCCTTAGATATTATGACAAAAGGCGTTGTATCTTTATTTTTTGTTGTGGCAATCATTGCTTTGGTTTCGTTGGTAACGGGACCAATTAGTAACTTTTTTGGCATTTCACAAGGCTACGACTTTATTAATCATGAAATAGCGACAAAAGAAAGTATTTGGAGATATTTATGGGGTGTTTTATATGTTTTACCGTATGTTTTTTTCGGTTTTCTTATACATGGTGTTTTAAAAGCATTTAACGCCATAAGATGGAAATGAGGTATAAAACATCATAAACAATAGTTATACTTCTAAATATCCCCTTAAAATTCAAAATAAAGGCAATTAAAAAGCCATCTCAATATAAAATTGAAATGGCTGAAATAAAGGATATGCGTTCTGAGTTAATAATATCTATAAAAAAGCCTACGTGAATTCCATTCTAATTTCAAATTAAAAAACTACTATTAGTTTTCCTGCTAATAGTAGTCAGTATGAAATAAAGTGTTAAGTAGAATTAGTGCTAAATGTACTATACCTGAATATTAAAAGTTTAAACTTTTAAATTATATAATCTTTTAAGATCTTTTTGACAATGTTATAGGTAGTTATATTGTTGTGTACAAAAATGATTTAAATTTAATACCTTTATGTAATTTTACATGTGTTGAAATGAACTTATTTTTTCAATGTTTAACAAACTTAAAGAACAAGAAACACATAAATTAACTATACCTTTTGAGAATTTAAAAGAGCTATCTAATTATGATCAAACTGCAAAAGAAAGATTTATTAATGATTTAAAAAAAGCCACTAGAAATTATTCTAGTGGCTTTTTTTAAATCAAACTCTTATCTAATTATAAAATTAAAAACAACTAAGATATGAAATTAATGGAAAAAATAAAGAAGTTAGGGATACTTCTATACGAGTATTATAACAAAGAAAATTGGACAAGCTATACTAAATTATACCTAAATATATATATAGTTAGTAAATTAATGCAAGAAATTAAAAAAACTACTGTTAATAAGCCTGTGCAAAGCTATAACAGTAGTTCGAAACACTTTTTGAAAATTTTTATGTTTAATTAAGAAGTGTTAGGAAGGAGTCCCAAATTAATTATAACAATAGTACATTATTTATGCATACAAATAGAATAATTGTTTTAAATTAGTTAAATATAAAATTAAGTTTTGATGCCATGACAATTATTTGAATTTAAGTTCATTTTCAAACAAAAAACTAATAGTAGTTTCAGTCAAATGAAGTGTTAATTAGAGATAGCTCTACATCTATTAGACCTAAAAATATAAATTTTAAACATATTAAATTAAAAGTTTTTACTTTATATGGAATTTTAATCTCTTAAGTTTTTTACAATGTTATAGGTGCTTATTTTGTTGTGTATCAACGGTAACGGAATGAGCGTAGCGATATGAGTTCAAGAAGTTTTTTGATTTTACTTTTTTTCAAAAAAGTAAGAGTTTAGGTTTTTAAAATAAATATAAATTCCTTCAGAATTTATTCATTCTTGAAGTGGTTTTGAATTAGATTTTGAAATGGGGCAAAATTGCCCTGAACTTTATATAATCTTTTTAAGAACTTTTTAAACCCTTTTTAGGGGGCCTTTTACCCTTACTGGGAGAAGGCCTTTCAGACTTCAAGAGGGACATTTTATCACACCAAGAGGGACATTTTATCACACCAAGAGGGACATTTTATCACACCAAGAGGGACATTTTATCACACCAAGAGGGACATTTATATAAATGTCCCTCTTGGTGCTTGATTATTGTCTTTAAAAGTCCTATTATGAAATATAATAAATAAAAAAAGGGACTAACCGCTAATTAGTCCCTTTTGAAAAGTAATATATACTGTATAGGAGTGATTATAACATGACTGGAGAGACTGTTGTGTACCAAAACGCATTAAATTTAGTACCTTTACGAAAGTTTACAAGTACAGAAATAGATTTATTTTTTGCTATGTGTAATAAACTAAAGGAAAAAGATTGTGAAACATTAACTTTAACTTTTGATGAACTAAAAGAATTAAGTTCTTACAATCCAGATATAAGGCATATGAATAAATTTGTAACTGATTTACAACACGTTTATAGTAAAATGCTAAATATTAATTACACAATTCGTACTGATAATAAAATCACAAGCTTTGTTTTATTTTATAAATATGAAATAGACTTAAACGAAAAAACATTACAAGTATCTACAGCACCAGACTTAAAACACATCTTGAATGAATTAACTGGAAACTTTACTAAATTTGAACTTCAAGAAATGACACAGCTCAAATCAACGTATTCTAAAAACATGTTTAGACTATTAAAACAATATAAGCATACAGGATATTTCAAAATACAAATTGATGATTTCAGAGAACGCTTAGATGTTCCTAAATCTTATAAAATGAATGATATTAATAAACGGGTGCTTAACCCCATTATTAAAGAATTGGGCTTTATATTTAAAGACTTAAATATAACTAAAATTTCTGCTAAGAAAAGCCGTAAAATTGAGTCGTTAGAATTTACTTTCGAACCTGAGAAACGCATTCATTCAAAACGACAACCTGAAATGTCGAACGTAGGTAAGAACAATCAAAATATAAATCGTGAGATGACGCCAGAATGGTTAGAAAATAAAAAGTATGAACCCATCAAACCAAAAACAACTGAATTTACAGAAGAACAACAAAAGGCGTTTCTAGAAAAAATGAATAGAATTGAAAAATTGTAAGTTTAAGAACTAACACAAACACTCATAAATATTACCCAACACTTTCTATAAAAGTGTTGGGTAATATTTATGAGTGTTAAAAAAATGACGATAAAATCGATAAAAACGTTGATTAAATTTATCGGTAAATACCAGTAAATTATGGTAAATTAGCGGTAAGCAGGTGATAAAATGAAAAGTTTTAAAAAAGCATCTGAAGAACTCCAAATTACTAAACAAACTTTAACTTCTTGGATAGAAGAAATAAATGAAAGTCATAATATAATTTGGAAAAACAAAACAAGATATTTAGATGAGATAGTAATCAATAAATTAAAGCAACATAAAAATATTGAAAATAAAAACACTTCTTCTTCAGAAAAAGATAATACAGATCTGTTGGAAATTTTACAAAAAGAAAATGATTTACTTGTTAAACAACTTTCAATGAAAGATGAACAAATTAACAATTTAACAAGACTCATAGATCAACAACAACAATTAACTATAAGTGATAAAAAAGACCGTGAAGAATTAAAATACGAACTAAAAATTGCGTTAAACCAATTAGAATATAGCGAAAAAACAAGTGATTATTATGAATTTGAAGAGAATGAAAGGCAAGATAGTTCACATCATGAATATAAAGATATTCAGAATACACAAACTCACAAAAAGAGTCTTTGGAGATATTTATTTGGTAAATAGTAAGAAATAAATCTAAATAGGGAACGATTCAAAGATATAAACAAAAAAGTACCTATCACAAGAAACTCGTAATAGGTACTTTCTATTGAAGTATAAGAAGGAGCTTAAAAATATAATATAGCCCTTAAATTTCGCTAATTATTCACTGAATAAAGATACAAAAACAACATGTATGAAAACACATGAAAACGTGTTAAATCAACGATGTATAAAACGTGTATAAACGATCATAAATCAAAAAAGGCCGAAACACTGTTAAATCAGTGTTTCGGCCTTTGTGTTTAGTTAACATAATTACTTATTATAGGTTGTTAAACTGTACACTATATACAGTACACTAATATTTTTAATTTCTATTGTTTGTAAGACAAAATTTGATTTTGAAGCGTTTAAGCCACCTTTTTATATAAAGAAGTAACTTTTAATATAAAAAATACTATTTTTATAATTTTTTGGCCAAAATACTTTCACTTTGCATAACTAATTTTCCTTTCTTCCCGTTTATTTAATCGTTTCTAATTTTTTGGCAGGAGGAAGATCCCTTAAATCTTTTACTAACAGATAGTAAACAGCAATTAACATAAACCCTATACCAAATCCAATCATAGCTCTTTCTACACCTATAAATGGAGTGACAATACCGCCTATTAAAGACCCTATTGGCATCAATATACCTCCCAAACTAATTAAAACCGATAATACTCTTCCTAATAGATTTTCAGGAACTATTCTTTGTATTACTGAAAATAAAATTACATTTGTTATACCTATGGGTATTGCTGCTAAACTAAAAATCAACATACTGTAAAATGTATTTGGTATTGAAACAGAAATTACCCACATTGTCCCCCCAAAAAGCATAGAAAAACTTAATAAATAACCTAATTTGAATTTTTCAAAATATGAAGTTAATAAAGAACCTAATAACATGCCGCCAGAAAAAGCACCTAAGAACCCTCCATATGCGCTAGCCCCCCCTTTAAAATCTGCATACGCAGGTAATATAGACATAAAACCCCCTAGTAAAAAATTAGCCGCAGCGTTTTGAAGAAAAAACTTGCTTATAATTGAATTAAATCCAAACTTTAACCCTGATTTTAATTCTTCAAAATAATTTTTTTCAAAATTCTCTTTAACTTCTTTACTATGTATAAGTTTAGGTATTTTTAATAATCCAAATAACAATCCACTGATTATAAATGTTAAGATATCTAAAAATAATAAACTTATAGCTCCTATTAAACTAATGAATATTCCAGATACAGAATTAAATACTACGTCTAAACCTTGGTATGATATAGACATTAATGAATTTCCCTGAGTAAGAGAATCCTTCTTTATAATTTTAGGTAACACAGATTGCATTGCTGGGTAAGCAAATTGATTCATAATAGCAATGATTGGCATAATAATTAAAATGGATGTAACAGTTAAAAGATTGTAAAAATAAAGTATTACGATAGTAGAAATTAAAATTGCTTGCATAAATTGAGTGAATACTAAAATTAATTTAATGGAATAATTATCTACAATAGGTCCAAATAAAAATTGTAAGGCATTTGGTAAAAGTATTAAAAACCCAGCTAAACCTGTATAAAATTCAGATCCTCCTAATTCATATACAAGCCACATAGCCGATACATAATAAATACTATCTCCTATATTGCTAGCTATTCTTCCCAAAAGTAATTTCACAAAATTCAGATTTTTTAAGATTTCTAACATTTTATGCCCCTTTTATTTATTATATACGGCTTTCTTTTAATTAAATTTTATAAGGTATACTCTTATACGTCATTGAGTTCATTATATAAGTTTTGCAGAATATTTTAAATAGTGTATAGTATTTAAATCTTTTTTGTAATTATACATTATATATAATTACAGCGTGTCAAAATCATTCTTTTGCGCCTCCCACTATTAATATATTAAGAGAGTGGCTTTTGTATATTTAGATCCTAGACTAAATTTACAGAATAAATATAAATAACGAGTTTTTAAATAAGCTCATTTAACCTAACGAGGTAAGTTAGCAAATAAGAGAAATATTATATTGAACAAAAGGTAGCATAGTAATTACGTTTGTCGGATTATCTAAACTTATATTTTTATTTTGATTCTTAGAAAACTTGATGACTCATTTGAATGTTATAGTTTCTAATTGACATTCAATGTAGCGTAATATAAACTATATATCTAAATGTGAGTATATGTTCATATATTTAAATCGATATATTATATAGGAGTGAAATAAATGAATGAAGAACAGGAACCCGAAGAGTTGTTGAATGAAGGAGAACAATACTTAGATGAAGAGACGTTGTTTATTGTTTCGCAAACATTCAAAGCATTGAGTGATCCAACGAGAATTCGTATTTTGAACTTCCTGTGTTCAGGTGAACATGCTGTCAATGATATTGCGGAGAAATTAAACTTGAGCCAATCCAGTGTCTCCCACCAATTACGTTTCTTAAAAAATTTAAGACTAGTCAAATATAGAAGAGCAGGAACAACGTTGTATTATTCGGAAAATGACGATCATGTTATTAATTTATTGAAGCAGGCAATTGAGCATGCTGAACATCATTAATCTAGGAGGAGCTTAGAATGGGACACGATCATGGACATGACCATACGCATGGTGCAAATAAAAAGGTTTTATTGATTAGCTTTATTATTATTACGTCATATATGATTGCTGAGGCCATAGGTGGATATCTTACTAATAGTCTTGCCTTGTTAGCAGATGCAGGTCATATGTTAAGTGACGCCATATCACTTGGAATTGCGCTACTCGCCTTTACACTTGGAGCAAAAGTTGCTAACCATAGTAAAACATATGGTTATAAGCGGTTTGAAATACTGGCGGCTGTTCTTAATGGATTGACACTCATCATCGTTGCACTTTTTATTTTTTATGAAGCAATCGGACGTTTTCAAAACCCACCTGAGGTTGCTTCAACCGGAATGTTAGTCATTGCTACAATTGGTTTGCTAGTCAACATCCTTGTTGCTTGGCTTATGATGCGCGGCGGAGATGTAGAAGAGAACTTGAATATGCGTGGAGCATACTTGCATGTGATTAGCGATATGCTTGGTTCCATTGGTGCGATTGCAGCTGCATTACTCATCATGTTCTTTGGCTGGGGCTGGGCAGATCCACTCGCAAGTGTCATTGTTGCCGCACTCGTGTTACGCAGTGGCTACTTTGTTACGAAAGCCGGGCTACATGTCTTGATGGAAGGGACCCCAGAAAATGTTGATATGGACGATGTGGTTGAAACAATTCAAAATAAAAAAGACATTGAAGGTGTCCATGACTTGCACGTTTGGTCGATTACAAGCGGATTAAACGCACTGTCTTGCCACGCGGTTGTAGATGAACGAATATCAATTGCTGAAAGTGAACGATTGCTTCGTCAAATCGAACATGACCTTAAGCACCAAAATATTCACCATATGACGATTCAATTAGAAACGCCTCATCATCTGCATGACAATTCGATCTTGTGTAAGGTGCAAGCTGAGTCATCTGGACATCACCATCATGAAAATGAATTGTAATTGAATCAACAATAAAAATAGATATCATGTATTTGTGTTTTTTATTTCATGAAATTAATTATGGGTGGTTGTCTTAATATTAGGATAATCACTCTTATTTTATTTTTTCTTTGGCTATTTAAACGGTGCTATAACTAAGGGGTGAGGTAATGGTCTGCAAAGCTTTAATCGATACAATTCAGTGACCTCTTTTACTTTTATAAGTATCGAAATGACAAAATCGATAATAAATGATGATTATAATAATAAAAATTACTTGACAAAAATCGACTACAGTTGTAATCTATGTATATGCCAGTAGATTACAACTGTAGTCGATAATGTGCGAGACCATAAATGCATTACTATAATTTATATGGTGGTATAGCCAAGTGGGAAGGCAAAGGTCTGCAAAACCTTGATCGCCGGTTCGAATCCGGTTACCACCTTCATTATGATTGATGTGAATGAACAGAATCGATAATAAATTGTAAAGGATAGTTATAACAATAGTGAAAGAGAAAAAGAGACTTGACAAAATCGATTACAGTTGTAAACTACTGTTATATGAGTCGATTATGCATGTAAATTAATGAGAGGTGAGATTATGAACACAGAAGTAGATTCTAAAATTACAGATTCCGAATGGGAAATTATGCGTGTCGTATGGGCACAAGATTACGTTACGAGTAAAGAAATTAGAGAAGTTTTGAAGCAAAAGAAGGATTGGAAACCTGCGACTACCAAAACTTTTATTGGAAGACTTGTAAGAAAAGGAATGCTTCATACAGAATCAGAAGGAAATAAGTATGTTTATTCCACTAATATAACTGAAAATGAATTTATCAAAAGTACCCTAAATGAAACTTTCAATAATATTTGTAATAAAGACGTTGGTAAAACAATAGTGGATTTAATTTCAAAATCAGCGCTGAGTTTTCAGGATATAGACAGATTGGAAAAAGTACTTGAAATGAAGAAAAAAGATGCTGTTGAAGAAGTTCCTTGCACATGTGTTCCTGGACAGTGTAATTGTTAGGATTATAACACTTCATCATAACAATGCAATATCGTAGAAAATAGAAATATGAATAAAACACCCTTTAAAATATGAGGCTGAACCAGATAATTCAAAAAGGAGATAAAAATGAATGGCAAAAAAAACATTTAATATAGAAGGTATGACTTGTGCATCTTGTGTACAGACAGTTGAAAAAGCGACCAAGAAATTGCCCGGCGTACAAGAATCTAATGTAAACTTAGCTACTGAAAAATTGAATATCAGTTTTGACGAGAATGCAGTATCCACACAAGATATTCAAAATGCTGTAGATAAGGCTGGGTATAAGGCGTTAACAGATGTGGAGCAGAAATCATTCGCTATAACTGGTATGACTTGTGCATCATGTGTTCAAACTGTTGAAAAAGCAACAAGAAAAATGGAGGGTGTCATTGCATCTAATGTAAATTTGGCTACAGAAAAACTGACAATCCAGTATGATCCGACAGTTATTTCTGTGTCCGACATTACTCAAGCAGTTTCAAATGCAGGATATGAAGCACATGAAGATTTGGAAACGTCAGATTCAGTCAATGAAGAAAAAGACAAAAAACAACAGAAAATTAAATCCATATGGACACGATTTTTGGGTTCAACAATTTTCACTATTCCCTTGTTTTATATCGCGATGGGGCACATGTTAGGCTTACCACTGCCAGAAATAATTGATCCAAAGGTGAATCCTGAATGGTTTTCACTAGTACAACTTATATTAACGATACCAGTTATGATTTATGGGTGGAAGTTCTTTACGGTAGGATACAAGACGCTATTTAGGGGACATCCAAATATGGATTCTTTAGTTGCCTTAGGAACTAATGCGGCGTTCGTCTACAGTTTAGGGGCAACAATAGCGATTTGGTTTGGTCATACCAGTTATGCAGAAAATCTATATTATGAATCTGCAGCGGTAATCCTGACGCTAATTACACTAGGTAAATATCTTGAAGCTCGTTCTATGGGCAAAACATCGGCAGCAATTGAAAAACTGATGGGGTTGGCTCCAAAAACAGCAATGGTTGTGAGAAATGGAGAAGAAGTAGTAATCTCAGTTGAGGAAGTAGTGGCAGGTGATACTATAATCGTTAAACCTGGTGAAAAAATACCGGTTGACGGTGTTGTATTAGAAGGAATAACATCTATTGACGAATCCATGTTAACGGGAGAAAGTATACCTGTAGAAAAGAATACAGGCGATAATGTTATAGGTGCAAGTATCAATAAGAATGGTACTATCCGATATAAAGCAACCAAAGTAGGAAAGGATACAGCCTTATCACAAATTATTAAGTTGGTAGAAGATGCACAAGGCTCAAAAGCACCGATTGCTAAAATGGCTGATATTATTTCCGGATATTTTGTGCCGATCGTTATCGTGCTTGCTATTATTTCGGGTTCAGCCTGGTATTTCGGAGGAGAAACAGGACTCTTTGCTTTAACAATTGTTATTTCCATTTTAATTATTGCATGCCCATGTGCGCTTGGTCTAGCAACGCCGACTGCAATTATGGTTGGTACTGGTAAGGGTGCAGAAAACGGTGTATTAATTAAGAGCGGTGGAGCACTTGAAACAACGAACAAAGTTCAAACGATTGTTTTTGATAAAACAGGTACAATTACCGAAGGTAAACCTAAAGTTACAGATATTATCACTGTAAACGGAATCTTAGAAACAGAATTATTACAACTAACAGCATCTGCTGAAAAAGGTTCTGAGCATCCGTTAGGTGAAGCAATTGTTAAGGGAGCAGAAGAAAAAGCACTAGACTTTATGAAAACAGAAAACTTTAATGCTATCCCTGGACATGGAATTGAAGTAACTGTAGATGGCAAAGTAATACTAGCCGGAAACAGAAAATTAATGGATGTACGTAATATTTCTTTAGATACGCTGGCAATTACATCAGATGAGCTAGCCGGTCAAGGAAAGACCCCTATGTACATTGCCATTAATAACCAAATTGCGGGTATTATTGCAGTTGCTGATACAGTCAAGGAAAATAGTCTAAAAGCAATTGAAAAACTTCAAAAAATGGGAATCGAAGTAGCGATGATTACTGGAGACAATAAAGGTACAGCTGAGGCTATTGCCAAGCAAGTTGGAATTGATCGTGTGTTCAGTGAAGTATTACCAGAAGATAAAGCAAATGAAGTGAAAAAACTCCAAGCAGAAGGTAAGAAAGTGGCTATGGTTGGAGATGGTATTAATGATGCACCAGCCCTTGCACAAGCAGATATAGGAATAGCTATTGGTTCAGGTACGGATGTTGCCATGGAATCTGCAGACATTATATTAATGAGAAGTGATTTAATGGATGTTCCAACAGCCGTCGAATTAAGTAAGTCTACTATTCGAAATATCAAACAAAACTTATTCTGGGCATTTGGATATAACATATTGGGTATTCCGTTTGCCATGGGTATTTTCTATCTCCTTGGTGGACCATTGTTAAACCCAATGGTTGCTGGAGCTGCAATGGCCTTAAGCTCTGTTTCAGTATTATCAAATGCTTTGCGTTTAAAACGATTTAAACCGTCTGCTGTTTAATAGGAAGGAGAGATTAAAGTGGAAGATAAATTTGAACTTGAATTATATACTAGGCCCACATGTTCAGACTGCCAGGATGCGAAGAAGTATCTAAAATCTAATAGAATCCACTATGCTGATAAAGATGTAAGCAAAAATCTCAGCTTAGAGGAAGATTTAAAGGAGATATCTGGGAATCGAATCGTTCCAATGTTTGCTTTTTATAAAAAAGGGTTAGTCGGCAAAAGAAAGCTAGTCAAATATTTTATTGGTTTTGAGAATAATAAAAATGAAATAGTGAGTATATTAAAAAAAAATCAGTAAATCTTTTCAGTATAATTTTTAATTATCCTACCCCCAGAATGAAATTGAATTTACTTTAAGGAGGTGGTGTAAAAAGGGTTAGTAAAATGATACTACCCAGGTGCTATATCAAATAAGAGATAGCATTTTTAAAACAAAACTATATACCTTACGGGGGTAAGGTAAGTAATGTTCATCAGTTAAAATTAATAAAAAATAAAGGAGGAATTTATATGCAACAAGTAACATTAAATGTACAAGGAATGACATGTGGATCTTGCGCCAATAAAGTTGAAGGACGTGTAGGTAAACTCACTGGAGTTGAATCTGTAAAAATCCACCTTTCTGAAGGAGCAGTGGATGTGAAATTCAATGAGAGTATAGTTGAATTAGAAGAAATCAAAACTGCCATTAAAGATACAGGTTACGAAGTTACGGCGTAATCTACCGAAAAATATGTAGAAAAATCATCTCGAAAGTCGAAACATTATTCTTATGAGCTGAAACAAAATTTTTCTTATTGAAGAACTCGAATATTAATGGATAAATTCTCACAAAATTGGAAACAGGAATAGGATTGAGGAAAAAATCTGAAATAGAGTTGTTCATCCTTGGCTGAATCATTTTGACGCTCGGTATATCGATAATGATCAAGGGAAGGTGTCATTTTTGACGATAAATTGCATATATTTTAAGTGTTATTTTGCATAACCAACTTTAAAGCCTAGCTGTCTTTGTGAAAAGATTAGCTGGGTTTCTTAACTATAGTACAAATTATCGCCTAAATCAGTGCAAAATAACATCGAAAGTGACACCTTATTTTTTATCTGTTTGAGAGGAATTTGTCACAAATTTTGCTTGTTAAATTGCAGATAACTCAAATTTGTAACAAAAACATTCGTTTTTGACACAAAAACTCTTAATGAAAAACCAAGTGGTTTTGTGTATATATTTAAGTATCAAAACTTGTCTTATAATTAATGTATCATAAAAACCAAAAAATATGAGTTTATAGATTCTAACAGGTCCACTCATTTGTATCGAAAACACATCATACCTACAATGTATAAATGACTATAAATCAAAAAATCACGAAATACTGTTAAATCAGTACTTCGTGATTTTTTTACATAATAAAGTCTTATAGGCAGTTAAATTGTATATATTATACATTTCTATTGATTAATTATTAGAGCTATCAGAAAAGAATTCTGAAATTAACTTAAAAAACTGTTTTGGAGATTCCAGGTTAGCTAAATGTGTAGTATCAGGTATTATAACCTTTTTTACATAAGGGAGTTCTCTACTCATTAAATCAGAGATATCATGAAAATCTTGAACGTCATATTCACCATTAATAACTAATACAGGTATTCGGATACTTTTTATTTGTAAGATATTATCTTCCGGCTCTATTTCCTCGTAAGGATAATCTGGTTCAGGTTTAGTTAAAAATTGCATCTGCATATCAACAACTAATTTTTTCACTGTTGGATTGATATGTTCTGAGCTCCTATTTCTTAATATCCAAGTTTTATAGTTAAACTGTGCTGTTTCTTCTATTTTACCTTCTTGTAATAATTTTTCTTCTTCTTCTTCATATTTTTGTAGGAAAGACGAATCTTCCCATCCACCTATAGCTGGAGACAAAAGCGCTAAACTTAGACACTTTTCTGAGTTCTCTAAATAAAAATCAATAGCTATTTTTCCACCAAATGAAGCTGCTAAAATATGTGTACGTTTGATGTTTAGATGTATAAGTATTTCATTAATAATATTGCTATAAGAATAATTTCCTCCTGTAAAATCACTTAAGCCGAAACCAGGAAGGTCAACCCTAACTACTCGATATTTTTCTGATAATAAATGAAATTCTTTGTCCCACATACGTGAATCTGCAATTCCAGCATGAATTAATAATATATTTTCACCATTACCTTTTGATTCAAAATAAATATTAGCGCCCGTGGCGTTATAAGTACCTTTAACTTCATTTATTTGCATAGTATACTAACCTCCGAATTATAGTCATAATTAATGATTCCAAATGAATATATAGTATTCATCAACTTAACATAATTAACTATTATGGGAAGTTATTTTGTATATTATATACAATTTATATTTTAAATTGAGGCTAAATTCTTTTTTTTATGGCTAACTTCCTATAGTGTTCTCCTAATAATGTTAACTTGCATGATTTGCTTTCCATAGCTGCATTCCACATATGTTTCGCATCAACTGGCTCTAATAAGCCACATCTATTATATTGCTGGAGAATTGCAAAAATTTCCGTATTCTCCTTTTCAGGAGATGGCATTCCTTCAT
Source organism: Staphylococcus equorum (assembly GCF_001747895.1). Classification (GTDB taxonomy): domain Bacteria; phylum Bacillota; class Bacilli; order Staphylococcales; family Staphylococcaceae; genus Staphylococcus; species Staphylococcus equorum_A. The sequence continues at coordinate 32,049 of NZ_LNNB01000011.1, forward strand.
CTCTTCCTTTTTCTTCTGGCTCATATGTTGGGTTTAAGGGGTATTCATATCCATACCTTGGGAATAATTCACTTATTCTTCTTAAATTATTTGTAGCTATTTTTGGAGAAACTTGTCTTAAAGATACAAATTGCTTTATATTTGTTTTAAAGATAGGCCTTTGTTCCCATACTCCTAAAGACTGATCTATATGTGAATAAACACTACCCGGTGTAATTTCCCCTTTAAGGTTAGATGCACTACCATTTAAAGCATCAACAAATAAATTTGTAAAAACACCACCACTTTCGTCTTCCGTTGCATATTGATCTTTAGAAGAAGCAGTCAGAATAGTAACACCTTCTTTTAAAGTAGCCATCTCATCCCCAACTCTATCGCCTAATTGTCCTGAATGACAACTATCTAGTATAATAATCCTATTTTTAGATGGGGATTTATTAGCAAACGTTAATATGTCGGATAATGCCAGCCCCTCGTCTCCGTAGTTACTATCACTAGCTATGATGTAACCTCCAGCATTATCTATGTATCCGTGACCTGCAAAATAAAATAAAGCAATATCTAAGTCTTTTTTGAATAATTCTTCCACGTTATCTTTCAAACATCGTCTATTTATAGCAGATTTTATACTGGTAGCAGTTAGTAAGTTACACTCAAAATTCGGACTTCCATCTCCATCACTTCCTAAAACTTCCATTACGTTATTTGCATCATTTACACACCCAGATAAAGAATTAACTTCTTTATAATAATCTATACCAACAATTAATGCACCTTTCATAAACGCGCCCCCTTTTTATATATTATCTATGAATTTAGAAATATTTTCCCAACTCCAAGTTTTGGTATATACCCTATCAATATTTGTTCTATCATCAGCATAAGCCCAAATTCCCAATATTTTTTTATTATTATTTTTCGAACATAAGATTTCCCATTTTTGACCGTTAGATTTCAAAGAGTTTTTGCTTACTAAAACTACTACTCCATCCGATTTTTTTATTCTGGTTTCTACATGCTTTTTCCAATCGCTATCATAAGGTTCTTTCACAGACATATCGACATATTCAAATGACGAATTTGTATTTAAAGATTGCCCTTTTAAAAAATCTCTTTGCCGTTCATCTTCCATTGCAAATGCTATAAAAATTGTTTTTTTCATTTTCTCATACTCTCCTTAAATTTTAACAAGCTTATCATATAAGTAGCTTGTTAAGATAGCGAACTATTTATTTTTTTGATTTTTTAATACTAAAAAATCTTTGACTAAAATTTTATTATTCTTTTTTTATTTGATGAATGGCTTGAATCAGTTCTCGATCACTTTGAACGTTATGTAAATTAATATAAAAACGATCATCTTCAATATAACTCGCAAATCGCTTAAACATGTTGGCGTAATACGCATTAGCATTAGCATTAGCTTGAGCTTGTGATTTTAAATCTTCAACATCTTCATTCGTATCCATCGTCATTTGGCTCGAAGATATTTCAACAACCGTTGGTTTAATCCGATTCCCTAAGGCAACTAATCGCGTATAAGCTGTGGGATTTAAATTTCTAATTTCAGCTAATTGTTTAACTTTTTCATACTCGCTTTCCGTTAAATTAATATTAATCGTTTTGGCTTTCTTTTGTTCTTGACTTGGCATTTTGATTCCACCTTTAACTAAGTAAATACTCAATCAAATAATATAGTTTGATATGAGTGATTGCTTAGTTACTATTCTAACATAGGCGGAATGGTTTAGTGAGTAATTACTCATGATTCAACGCGCACATTTTTGCG
>NZ_LNNB01000012.1 GCF_001747895.1 Staphylococcus equorum
TGTAGCGCCGACAAACGACATAGAAAGCGCTGTAGCGAAAGCATTTGAAGCAGTATTACACGTGAATCAAGTTAGTATTCATGATAATTTCTTCGAAATGGGCGGAGATTCACTTAAGGCCATAAAGTTAACATCGTTAATATCTAAATTATATAATATATCAATTAAAGATATCTTTGAATTACAGACAGTGGAATCTATAAGTAAAGCATTGATTGAACGTGAAGAAATGAATGTAATGACAAAATTAGACGCATTAAAATTTCCGAATGTTAAGAACGAACATCATTTAAATAGTGATTTTATATCAGAAATCAATGATTACAAAGTGCAAAGTAACGAAAATTATAAATTCATTGATAAAGATGTCGTTAAATCTAACAAACAAATATTATTGACAGGCGCTACAGGTTACTTAGGTATCCATATATTAAAAGATTTATTAGAACGTAAAGATTTAATTATTCATGTGTTAGTGAGAAATAATAAAAAAATAAGCGGTGAGAGCAAATTAAATAACAATTGGTCCTATTACTTTAATTCTCAATTAAAAACAGAAGATTTGAACCGTATTCATTTTGTAGAGGGCGATATTGAATCAAAATATTTAGGTTTTTCTAATAGTAATTATGATTATTTAGTAAATAATATAGATATTATTATAAATGCAGCAGCAAATGTAAATCATTTTGCGACAGAAGAATCTTCTTATAACACAAATGTTAAATCAATCCACAATTTAATATCTTTTGCGAAAGACAAAAAGAAAAAAGAAATTCACCATATGTCTACAATTAGCGTAGCTTCAGGTAGCGTAGAGGATAAAAATAGTATTACTTTTTCTGAATATGATGTAGATATTTCTCAAAAACCAAATAATATCTATATTGATGGTAAGATAGAAGCTGAAAAATTACTTATTGCTTATCGTGAAGAAGGTATTGAGACAAATATTTATAGACTAGGTAACTTACAATGTGACTCTAGAACAGGAATTTTTCAAAAAAATGAAGAAAACAATGCTTTTTATAGTGTCATAAAATCATTTAAGATGTTTCAGAAGTTTCCAAGGCTCGAAGATGATGACTTAGAATTTACTCATGTTGACCAAGCTGCACAAGCATGTAATAAATTAATATTGAATGATCAATTAAGCAATGAAATCCATCACATTTATAACAACAAGCGCTTATCACTTCAGAAATTAATGGAAGTATATAATGCGAATAACCATTATATAGAAGCTGTTTATTGGGATGCCTTTTTAGATCACTTAATGGAATGTATAGACCTTGGAGTAATGAGCGATGAAGTCAATGCGTTCTTACTTCACACAGGTATCTTAGACAATACATTATTTAATAAAGTACATTTCGAAATTTTAGATTATAAAACTAATTTCATACTGGAAAAATTAAATTTCCAGTGGGAACCAACAAGTGAAAACACATTAGATATAATGATTAATCATACAAAAAATAATTTCTAAAAAAATGAGGTAGCAAATTTTATTTTGCTACCTCATTTTTATTTTTAACGTATGAATAAACTTTGGAAATTAAAAGCGGTTTAATTTAAAACTAATTTTATTTCTTCGCTTAATTGGTCGTAAGCATCAGTAATAAATAAGTGACTTCCTTGAAAGAATTTATATTCTACATGTTCACTTGTTAGATTCGACCATTTGTACAAAGTATGATTAGCTATAGTGTCATTCTCACCTACAAATATAGAAAGTGTAGTATTCATTTTCTTCTTCTTCTCATAACTATTATGATAGTTATCTATTGCGAGAAAATCGTTTTTAAGAGCAGGTTCAACAATTTCCCATAATTCCTCGTGATTCAAGACTTCTTCAGGAGTATCACCTTTATCTTTTATAAACTTTTTAAATTCAAAATCACTCATATTATTTATATTATTATGCTTAGCATATCCAATAGGTTCACAAGCACAAAGAATCATATGGCTAGGAAGAATATGATGAGATTTATGTAATCTAAAGTAAATTTCATAAGCCAAGATGGCTCCTAAACTGTATCCTAATATTATATATTGTTCAGGCTTTTCTTTAATAATTTGATCGGTTAAATCATCGACCATATCTTCAATTGTGAGAAGAGGTTGCTCATTTAACCTTTCTCCATGACCTGGAAGTTCTAAGGATTTTAAATCAATATCCTTTTGAAGCTTATTTTTTAGAGGGTAAAATATAAATTTATTCCCTCCTGCAAATGGGATACAAAACAAAGTAACGTTCATCATAAATTATCGACCGCTTTTAAAAGTAACAACTTCTATGTCGTTTAAACGTGCGTGCGGGTTATTATAAAATTGAACTAAAATATCTACTAAACTATAATGGATTTGTTCAATATCTTTCTCGGTTAAGTAGCATGTACTGAAGTCATAATCGATATGCAATGTATTATCATTATTTCTATTACTAATATTCATATTTAATTTGTTGTAAAGGTTTGCTTCATTTAATAACCATTCCTCTTTAAACCCTTCTTTTGTAATTTCATTATCATATTGCATATTATGATATGAAATAGCAAAGTCAGCTAAGCTCGGTACATCTTTCTCTTTGTTTTGTTCTATCAATACTGTTGTAGGTAATTTTCTATGTTTTAGTAATTTGAAGTTTTCTTTTTTAACTAAGTTTATAAAACTTTCAACAGATTGCTCAGGATTTAATTCAACGATTAATGGCAGTGCTTTTGTGAACAAACCACAAGTCTCTTTTTCGATGTTACTACTTCTATTATGTACCATCAAACCAATTGAATTTTGATTCTTATTTGATAATTTACTAATATATAAATGCATCAAAGACATAAATAGTGTACTAATACTAATAGAATAATCACTACACATTTTATGAATCAACTTAAATTCGTATTCATTAAGAGAATAAGTTTCTCTTAATGATTTATAATCTATATTTTGTAATTTTGTTAAAAAATCAGTCATTTCATAATTGGATATTGTATTAAACCAATAGTTCTTATCGATTTCAAAACGGCGAGAATTTAAGTATTTTTGGTCATCATTAGCGATATCTAAATAAGAATAAGTATTAGGTTCCACATCATGACCAATCAGAATTTTTGCGACATAGTTAACAGAATGAGTTATGCTCCATGCGTCAGTAATAGCATGGTGGTGTGTGAAGAAAACAGAATGCTTTCCATCGGGGTTTTTTACAATTGTAAAGTCGTATAAATCGCTATTTAATTCAAATAAGCATTTATTTTTTTGTTGATCAATCCAAGCGTTATATTGAGCTTCGTCTGTAAATTCAACTACTGGGAAGTATTGGAAATTAAATGGTTGTAAAGATTGTTTTAGTTCACCTGATTCATTAATTATATGAATTCTATATGCATCAAAATTTTCAACAAGCTTATTTAATGCATTATTTATAGCATCATAAGAATAAGTGTTTTCGATATATAATAAATTAGAAAGATTAGAAATGCTTGTATTAGGTTGTGATAACTCCAACATTGCATAATGATTTTGGGCAAAAGTTAGATTTGCAGTGGACATTTAAATTCGCTCCTGTCATAAATTATTTAGATATCTATTATTTGATAATAAAATTATATAGCTTAACTGGTAAAACTGCATGTAAAAAAATAGAGGTCTTAGCAAGGAAACCGACAATATATCGTGGTTTTACAATGCGTCTTTCTATTGAATTAGTGATAACTTTAGCTACAGCGGAAGGAGGATAAAATAAATTAAGTGAATTTAACTTGATCATTGTATTTGCCAGTGTTAAAGCTTTTTCTTCATAGATTCCTCCTTTAGCAGATGATTTAAGATTTTGAGCTGTAATCGTAGACCATTCTGTTTTTATACCACCTGGTTGGATAACGATAACGTCTATGCCAAAATCAGAAAGTTCTAAACGTAAGCTTTCGGTGTATCCCTCTAATGCATGTTTAGAAGCATGGTACCAAGTACCTAGATAATTAGGTATACGTCCACCGATTGATGATATGTTTACAATTTTCCCTGCTTTTTGTTCGCGCATGGAAGGTATAACAGCTCTTGTTATCTCAGATAGTCCGAATAGGTTTACATCGAACTGTCTTTTCGCTTCTTCAATAGACACGTCCTCAATAGCACCATATGACCCATATCCAGCATTATTTATTAAAATGTTTATATGCCCTTCTTGGTTTAAAATATGGTTAACTACTTCTTTAATCGCATCATAATCTGTTATATCCAGCTTCATTATTTTGACATTATATGCTGATAAACCTTGCATTTTCTTTGTGTTTCTTGCAAGAGCATAAACGCGATAGTCTTTTTTAGCTAACATTTTAGCTGTTTCAAAACCAATTCCGCTACTTGCTCCTGTGACTATAGCAACTTTCATTAAAACCAGCCCCCTTTGTTTTTTAAATAAAAAGATTAAGTAAGTTGAATATAAATATATTGCTTATTTTATAAATATATCACAAATTATACTTTTATTAAAAAAATAGCTTCTCTTTAGTTTTATTAAAATTGTTAACAAAATATTAATTTTATCTACTAAAAGTTAAATTAATATTTTTTTGTTGATTATTGTCATTGTGCTTTTTAAGGATGGTTAATGAAATTAGAGGGAAGGAAGCAATGTCATATATTGAGTCGGTGAAGTGAAGGCTGAAGTGTAAAAATCCATCATTGCTTTATGATTATAAGCAATGATGGATTAGAGTGTTAGTAATACTATTAAATATTTAGATTAATGGCCGGCCATCCAAGGTCTGGCAGTGTTTGTGATTGTTTGATTTTTTTGTGGTAATTTATCTTTAGTGACTACTTTTGGTTTTTGTCCTTGTTCGATGCGTTTTTTTAACTTTGAGTCCATTCCATAAGTTTGAAAAGCAGTATATACACGTTTAGATAAATGGCCACATGCAGGACATGAAACGTTATCGTGTGTGTCATTCATAGATTGACGAATTGTAAATTCATCACAGTTTGGACATACATATGTGTAGTTTGGCATTATTCATCAGGCTCCAATTCGGGTAAAATATCGCCCTTGAATATTTCCCGGGGAATGGCAATGGTACAACAGGCATTAGGGACATCGACAATACCGGCTACGGTGCCTTGAACAGGTGCTGATCCTAGTAACATATAGGCTTGTTCACCTGTAAAACCACGCGTTTTTAAGAATTCAATTGCATTTAAACAAGCATTCCGATAAGCAGTGTTTGCATCTAAGTATGTTTGGTCTCCGTTAAATTCATTAACTGAAATACCTTCAAAAACAATATAGTCTGTATAATTTGGCATAACAGGGCCGGGTTTAAATGCAGGATTTTTCTTGATTTGGTATTTCTCCATCCCATTTTTAATTACGTTTACGCGTAATTCAATCCAACCTGGCATTTCAATTCCACCGCAAAAAGTGATTTCACCATCTCCTTGAGAGAAGTGTAAATCTCCTACAGACAGTTTGGCGCCATCAACGAATACAGGAAAATAAATACGAGAACCTTTTGATAAATTTTTAATGTCACAATTGCCTCCATTTTCTCTTGGAGGCACTGTTCTTGCACCTTCTTTTGCTACACGTTCAAAATCATTTCCTTTAAGATCACCTAGTACGACTGCATCAGTTTCGGGTAAGTTAGCTAATACAGGTTCACGATTAGGGTCAGTATCGACCAACGCTTGTTCACGTCGATTCCATTCATCAAGCATGTCTTGTGAAGGTGCGACACCGATTAATCCTGGATGAATAATACCAGCAAATTCAACGCCAGGGATATGACGACTCGTAGCGTATATCCCATTGAAATCCCAAATTGATTTTTGAGCATTTGGATAATGATCTACTAAAAAACTTCCGCCATTCGTTTTATCAAAAATACCGTTAAAACCCCATTCGTGTTCTGGGAATGTACCTATGTCTAGTATATCTACGACTAATAAATCACCAGGTTCAACACCATTGATGTGAACAGGTCCACTTAATACATGCACACGGTTTAAATTAACGTGTTTGATATCACTTGCATCATCGTTATTGGAAATTTGTCCATCTGTCCAATCTAAACATTCCATACGAAATGATTCACCAAGTTCTACTGAAAAAGCTGCTGGAATATCTGGGTGCCATCGGTTATGTCCAGGGTGATCTTGTTGGTCCATTTTCTTACTTAAATCAATATTGAATAACTTTTTTGGCATAATAAGCATCCTCCTACTTAATTTAAATAGATAAAATGTGACTGTATCATATGTTGAATAAATAATAACACAAAATGTGTAAAATTATAATTAAATTGAGTGGATGGATAAATAAGAAAAGAGAAAGTTAAAAACTAAGAAAGTATATAGCAAAGAAGGAATGTTATTTTAATTATTAATAGCGTGTTTTAAGCTGTATATATAATTATTAAAAGCATTGTTAAATTCATTATAGAAGTTTGTGTTTCTTGACAATCACGAATAATAAGTATATGTTTGTAATATTAAATAAAAATAAATATAGTCGTTGAATACTGCTTTTTTCACGATATTAAAGCTTTAGCAAGCTGTTAATAATCATATTGGCAAATTGAAAAAGTGTACGAATAGTGTTGAAAAGTTAAAATCATCCGTCATATAAGATTAAATGTAATATTTTTAGATTATAAAATTCATAAACATTTATACATATAAGGTAGCAAAGCAAATCACTTCGTTAAAAAGTGCGTTGCAATGAAGCCGACAATTGTAATAAACCGTCCGTGGTTTATTGTATATTGTCGGCTTTTTTTAATGGGAAAATAACTGAACATACTAAGTTATACATAAAAGTAGCTTGATTTTGTAACACTAAAATTAATGTAAAAAGAAAGGAGAATCCAATATGTTCACATCGCTTAATGTATCAATACTGTTAATAATATTTTTCATCACTGTTATTGTTTCTGTATTGAGTGGCATCATGTTTTTAAATTCACGCATACCATTGGCGTATGTGCGCATACATATATTTTTAGTGGCTTTACCACCACTTGTAGCATTTATCGGACTTATAGGCGCACCGAAAAATATAGAAGTAGGATTTTGGTATTCGGATTTTCTAGCATGGTTAATGGCCTTTTTCGTTTTAGTCATAGGCTTAATCATTCAACGTTATTGTGTACAGTATCTAATGGGCGATCGAAGTTATAGAAAGTACTTCACTTTATTTACAATTACCACTAGTTTTGCCGCAATGGCTTGGTTAACAGGTGATTTGCGTATTATGGTGATCAGTTGGGGCGTAACGTTACTTGGTTTAACGCTATTAATTAGCTTAACAAGCGCTTGGAAAGTGACAAGAGCTGCTGCAAAAGTAACCGGTAAATTGTTTTTGTTAAGTTGGCTAGCATTATTGTTGGCGGTAGTGTGGATTGCATTATTAACTGGTGAATGGCAATATACCTCGATTTTCACAGCTACAAATTTAGCTCAAATTAATGCGTGGGAAAGTTTTGGTATTAATATGCTCATTATATTAGCAGTTATGGTGCCAGCTGCACAGTTTCCATTTCAAAGATGGTTAATAGAATCAGTCGCAGCACCAACACCGGTGTCGGCGATTATGCATGCAGGTATTGTGAATGCGGGTGGTATCATATTGGCGAGATTTTCACCGATATTTAATGGTGACATTGCAACATTCGTATTGTTATTGTTTGCCAGTATTTCTGTACTGATTGGTGCAGGTATAAGTTTAGTGCATGTAGATTATAAACGCCTTTTAGTAGGATCTACAATTGGACAAATGGGCTTTATGTTAATCCAGTGTGCAATGGGTGCATACATTCCTGCGATTATCCATTTGATTTTACATGGTTTATTTAAAGCAACGCTCTTCTTACGCTCTGGTTCGGCGGTGCGTCACTTTAATGTACCAAGTCGTGCTAGTGAGAGAATGTCATATTTATGGATCATATCAGGTCGTGTATTAGCTTTGGCTATTGGTTTAGGTTTTTGGCTTACATCTCCTGATGAAGGCTACCGTTTAGTGAGTGGCCTCATCTTAGCTTGGTCATTATCGGTATCATGGACACAACTTGTTGCATTTGGAGAAGGAAAATTCGGACGTATCATGGGATTATTGATACTCATTGTCGTTGGCTCGGTATACTTTATCGTTCATCACTTCTTCGCTAGCGCCTTACATACGATGACTTTCAATAGTGTTCAACCACCTATGCTTGTCGTTGTAATTGTAGCTTTAATGCTCTTGATTGGTAGTTTAATGAGTACATGGGTCGCACGTAATCGTTCATCGGTCGCATTTTCAATATTATATATGTGGCTTGTACGTATCGGGGATGCAAAAGCTGACACTGTAGAACGTCATCCAAACTACCTTAAAACATATTTAACAAAAGGAGGACACTAAAATGGGGGAAGCAAATAGAGAGACAGACTATGTTTCACAAAACAATCCTAATGATATTCGAACATTAATTGATGCTGCAAGTAAGGTTATTGTCCCGTTATCGCCCATTTCAGTGTTTGCGGCAAGAAGTCCGTGGTCTGGGTTAGAGGATAAAACGTTTGATGAAGTTGCACATTGGCTTAAACAAGTGCGAGAAGTAGATATTTATCCTGCGATAGCAAGTATATTAGAAGCTAAGAAACAAGGCGAAATAGATGACCACAAGATAGAGGAACGATTCCAACAGTGGTTGGAGCAAGCGTCATTAGCAATACCAAGAGAAAACGCAATAAAATATGGGCGTAATGCTTTAAAATTACATCCTTTAAAATCTAATCATCATATACAAGAGCAAGTCGATGCATTGGCACAACAGTTAGAGGATTTAGATTTATCAAGTGATGTCAAAAGCTCAACGCCGTTATTGTCTACGTATGTAATGGATGAAAATAATAAAAAATTAATCGATACAGTGGATTATCACGTTATTAAGTGGTGTAAGTTATTTGTTGATGATGCACAATCAGGGTGGACAATGCCGCATCGTGAAAAAGGATTATTCTATTCTTGGAGACGTTTAATCCAATATGATCCAGCGTTAACAAAAGATCAACGTGCCCGGTTGAAGACTTTACCTGATGATGCTGAGTCATTAATTAGAGCCACATTGTTAAAATTAGGTATTGCTGAGGCAGACACGCAAAATTATTTAGAGAATCATTTATTATCATTACCAGGTTGGGCAGGTATGATGCTATGGCAGCATGAAAATAATAGTAAAATGGAGTCGTTGTTATTAGATTACCTTGCGCTTCGTTTAGGCATGGAGTGGGTAATCATGGAACCGTATTTATCAGACTTACCTACAAATGATACATCAGCGAATCAATCTATTTCATTAGCGGATTGCATTTTGTCATGGATGCAATGGGGCGGTTTTACGGCACAACAATGGGACAAATTAACAACGCAAGAACAACAGCAACATGTGTTATTTGCCGTTCAGTTTAATGATCAATTACGTCGTAAATTATTGTTAGAGGCTTGGGAAGCAACTTATAATCAGCAATTAAGAAAGATTATTGCGCCTGAAAAGCAAGTGTTGTTGGAGAATGACACGCCACTTGCACAAATGGCATTTTGTATAGATGTACGTTCTGAGCCATTTCGTAAACAAATTGAAGCAGCAGGTCCCTTTGAAACGATAGGTATTGCAGGGTTCTTTGGTTTGCCGATTGCCAAAAATGAACTTGGAAATCAACATAGTCATCCATCTTTACCTGTAATGAGTAAGCCGCAGCATAAAATTAAAGAATATACACAAGAAAAAGAACCAACTATTTTCCGACAACGTAAGCATGTACTTGAATCGGTCACTTATACGTTTAAGAAAATGAAACAAAACGTGTTGCCTAGTTTACTATTACCAGAACTCAGTGGTCCGTGGTTAACACTACAAACATTTACACGCAGTTTTATACCAAATCGTGTAGGCAACGTGATTCGCAAGTTCTATGCAGGTTGGTTGCAAAAGCCAGAAGATACAGCACTTACGCTTAATCATCATCATCGTAGAGAAGATGGTTTGCCTGTAGGGTTTACAAAAGATGAGCGGTTAAATTATACGCGCCAAGCGCTACGCTTAATGGATTTAACGACGGACTTTTCACCTTTAGTTGTTATGTGTGGTCATGGTAGTCAAAGTGCGAACAATCCGTATGCTGCTTCGTTAGATTGTGGTGCATGTGGTGGTGCAGCAAGTGGTTTTAATGGCAAGGTATTAGCACAGTTGTGTAATTTGCCAGAAGTGAGACAAGGGCTAGCCCGAGATGGTATTGAAATTCCGGAAACGACCGTATTTGCAGCTGCAGAACATCAGACTTCTGTGGATACATTAGAGTGGGTTTATGTACCAGAATTACCAGAAGCGGCACAAAAAGCTTATGATGCTATTGAAGCAGCAATGCCTAACGTCAGCTATTATGCTAATGAACAACGCTTAGAACAATTACCAAATAATAATGTAACGAAGAAAGATCCTGTCAATGAAGCACATCGCTTATCAAATGATTGGAGCGAGATAAGACCAGAGTGGGGATTAGCTAAAAATGCTGCCTTTATTATTGGACAACGTGAGCTAACAAAGCACAGTGACTTACAAGGCAGAGCATTTTTGCATAATTATGATTGGAAAAACGACCAAGATGGTAGTATATTAGCCAATATTATTGGTGGGCCTGCAGTTGTAGCACAATGGATTAACTTACAATACTATGCTTCTACAGTTGCGCCACATTATTATGGTAGTGGTAGTAAAACAACACAAACTGTGACAGCTGGCATTGGTGTTATGCAAGGGAATGCGAGTGACTTGTTAACAGGCTTACCTTGGCAATCCGTGATGTCGTCAGATGATAAAATGTACCATTCACCTATACGTTTACTTGTAGTGATCCAAGCTCCTGAAAACTTTGTAAAAGAAAGATTAGAAGCGGATAAAGCATTCCAACAAAAAGTACAAAACGGTTGGGTGAGATTAGCAACGATTGATGAAGATGGCCAATGGCATGACTGGTTAACGGATTATTAAGCTATATTTGAATGTCATGTCATTGAAAATCTATGAGCATATTGATATCTTATCGTACTTAATTTATTAAATAAAATATAAATGATTTCCCGGGTGATATTGTAGAACTGTGGAGAAAAGTATGCAAAAATGATAATGTTATCTTTATTCAAATAATAATCTAACTTAACCTCATTTTGGTTCTACAGGAGATGCATACTAAATGAAAACAACCAAAGGCACTTACGAGTCTGAAATCAGCAAAGCAATTACACAATGGGAAAAAGACTTCCTTGGCCGTGGCTCTCTTTCTGTAAAAACAGATATATTGCGCGATATGATTATTGTGAGTTTACAAGGTGTATTAACACAAGCAGAGTATAAAGTTTGTGAAACGAACGAAGGACTAGTAACAATTAAAAGAACACGCTCAAAACTCGTGGAATCAGGTATTGAAGCACTCGATGACATTGTATTATCCATTACTGGTGAAGAAGTCAAAGGCTTTCATACTGATTTAAGTTCTCGTACAGGTGAACGTGTGATGATTTTTAAACTTCATAATGACCTTGAAAAACAAATTGCTGAATAGAACAATTCACAGTATTTATTAATGAAAATTAAATTCTAGTATTTAAAAAGCCTAATCAATTTCCGAATAGAAGTTGATTAGGCTTTTTAATATTGTAATTAAAGTATTTTTGGCAAAACAAGCACTTACCGATGTAAGGCTCAGTAAGTGCTTGTTAATTATAGGAATTCAGAAGAAACGTTTACTTAAAAATGACTATCATCATATATATATTTGGGTGTTAAAGAATCATAATCTTTAATTAGAGTTCTTAAGCGTTAACGTTTTGTTCTTATAATGGTAAAATACTTGATACTAAATCTAAAATTGTTTGTACGATATCTCCTAGCATAATACCCCTCCTTATAAAAGTTATGTAATCTCATAGTTCAAGACGTTATACAAAGTGTAAAATTGTCTCAATCTAAATTTACGAGGATTATTTTAAAAGTGATTTGAAGATGAGTTCAACGATGTTTTCGATCATTTCAATTCCCTCCTTCATAAATGCTATCTTGTAATTACTATTCTACTTGGTCTAATACTAAGTTTAGGATTTGTTCTACTAGAGTTGCTAACATTGTATGCACCCCCTTTATCTGAATATTATAATAAATACATTTAAATTTGGTGGAAATTCCCCAAGTGTCTAAATTTAATGCGTAAGTGTTAATATGTTAAATTTATTGTAATTTTATATAAATTTAGTTGTATTTTAAATATTATAAAAAGATGTTGATTAATTTTTAATATGTTTAAATAGCACTACATACATTTGAGAGGTAGTGAATATGACTTGTTTAAAAATTTATACAAAAAACTTAAAAAACACTTGAATTTTGTGAGTATTTGGTAGTATAATTTTAAATTGGGTGTTAAAGAATCATAATTTTTAATTATGGTTCTTTTTCTTTTGCCATTTTTTAAGTTATTTAGGCTATCTTACGCCTAAGAATAAGATTAAAGGTATACATAAAAGTTAAATTAATAATAAAATTTCAATCTATGCAGCACTAGTCTATTTGTAGAAATATTCCGTGAATCTAGTAATGATTGATATAAAGCTTCATTAAACGCCTCATTTTAAATCTTAATTACAGAATAAGGTTTAAAACTATCCTTCTAGATACATTTTTAATAAACTATATAAGTCTATAATTATTTTAATGAGAGAAAATAGTTATGTATTTGTAAAGATATACTCAGATAGTTCTTAATTATAAAATAGCTTATGAAATTAAAGCTGAAGTTGGATTTATTTCATAGAAAAATTGCTTATAATGGAATGGTATAGAGTATGAGTAAGGAGGAAGTGTAGTTGGATCAAATTAAAAGCATCCTTTATTCGTTAATTGAACCGTTAACGAAGGCAGAGACATATCAAACGTTGATATCGAATGTTATTATGATTTTTGTTTATATCATTGTGGCTTGGATTGTCCTACGTTTCATAAATAAAGCGATAGCACAATTCTTTAAAATACAAAATAGAGGTAAAAAAGCGAATAAAAAACGTTCGAAAACTTTAATAGCATTAGTTCAAAACGTAGTAGCATATGTGGTATGGTTTATAGTATTGACTACAATTTTAAGTAAGTTTGGTATAAGCGTTGGAGGCATTATTGCCAGTGCTGGTGTTGTTGGTTTAGCAGTTGGTTTCGGCGCACAAACAATTGTTAAAGATATTATTACGGGTTTCTTCATTATTTTTGAAAATCAATTTGATGTAGGAGATTATGTTAAAATCAATAGTAGTGGTACTACCGTTGCAGAAGGTACAGTACAGTCCATTGGTTTACGTTCGATGCGAATTAATACGATTACAGGTGAGTTAACAACATTACCTAATGGTAGTGTGGGTGAAATTACCAACTATTCAGTAACGAATGGTGAGTCAATGGTAGAAATACCAGTTTCCGTAGAAGAAGATATAGATAAAGTAGAAGAGATATTAGTCGAACATTTTGAAACAATGCGTTCTAAATATTACTTATTTATATCAAATCCAGAAGTGATTGGTATTAATTCCATTACAAGAGATGAAATTACATTGTGGATTTCTGCTGAAACGATACCTGGAGAAGGATTTTCAGGTGCACGTATTTTAAGAAAAGAGATTTTAAAAGTATTTAAACAGCATGAGATTCAAATACCGAAACCTATGATGGTGCAATACGATGCGAATCAACAAAATAATGCATAAGATGTTCGGAGGTGTGACAGAATGACATCAAATTACGGTTTAAATGATATTGTAGAGATGAAAAAACAACATGCATGTGGCACGAATTGTTTTAAAATCATTCGTGTAGGTGCAGACATCCGAATAAAATGTGAAAACTGTCAAAGAAGTATTATGATCCCAAGACAAACTTTTAATAAAAAACTAAAAAAAATATTAGTGTCTCATCAAGATACTGAAAATAAGGAGAATGAATAATGGCTTTAACAGCAGGTATAGTTGGTTTGCCCAACGTAGGTAAGTCTACACTTTTCAATGCAATCACAAAAGCAGGTGCACTGGCAGCGAATTATCCTTTCGCGACAATCGATCCTAACGTAGGTATCGTAGAAGTACCAGACAGCAGATTAGATAAATTAACAGAAATGGTACAACCAAAGAAAACAATTCCAACAACATTTGAATTCACAGATATCGCTGGAATCGTTAAAGGGGCTTCTAAAGGTGAAGGACTTGGTAATAAATTCTTATCACATATTCGAGAAGTAGATGCAATTTGCCAAGTGGTACGTGCATTTGACGACGATAATGTGACACACGTTTCAGGACGCGTAGACCCAGTTGATGATATCGAAGTAATTAATATGGAATTAGTATTGGCAGATTTAGAATCTGTTGAAAAACGTTTGCCAAAAGCAGAAAAAATGGCGAAACAAAAAGATAAAGATGCAGTGAATGAAGCACGCATTTTAGCAAGAATTAAGGAAGCATTAGAAGAAGGAAATCCTGTTCGTAGCCTTGAATTTAATGACGACGATCAAAAATTTGTGAATCAAGCACAGTTATTAACTTCTAAAGAAATGTTATATATTGCAAACGTGGGCGAAGATGAAATTGGCGATGAAGATAATGAAAAAGTTAAATTAATTCGTGAGTATGCGAGCAAAGAAGATTCAGAAGTTATCGTAATTAGCGCTAAGATCGAAGAAGAAATTGCAACGCTTGAAGATGAAGATAGAGAAATGTTCTTAGAAGACTTAGGTATTGAAGAGCCTGGTTTAGATCGTTTAATTCGTACAACATACGACTTACTTGGTTTAGCAACTTACTTTACTGCAGGTGTTCAAGAAGTACGTGCATGGACGTTCATCTCTGGTATGACAGCGCCACAGTGTGCGGGTATTATTCATACAGACTTTGAGCGTGGTTTTATCCGTGCCGAAGTAACAAGCTACGATGATTACGTTGAATTCAATGGTGAAAATGGTGCCAAAGATGCTGGGAAACAGCGTTTAGAAGGTAAAGAATATATTATGAAAGATGGCGACGTCGTACACTTTAGATTTAACGTGTAAGATAAGCACGGAGCCTTCTCATTACAGAATAGTGATGAGAAGGCTTTTTTATTTTAGCTAAAACTACAATGTGTATTTATGTGGAATTTTACACAATTGTATAAATGTAAAATAAAGAACGGGGCGATGGACTATTTAGTAAATATAAATGCAATCAATTCAGTTGTGCATTAAATAATTATGTTATGTAAAACTAAAGTTAACTTTTAGTAAAAATATTATTTTCCTCCACAAAATGATTTTATTGAAAATTATTTTATGTTAGTCTGTATTTAGACACTTCAAGGGGGTGCATCATATGTTAGCAGATCTAGTAGAACAAATTCTTGGATTAATCCTTGATCAAGTTGAATAGTAAAAATACAGTGAGTAGGTTTATGTGATGGGAGGGGCTCGATTATGATAGAAAATATTGTCGAACTAATTTTTAAAGCATTACTTAAATAATACGAGGTATTTTGTGTAACATTTATATTTTAAGTGTCACTTAAATTAAACAGTTAGAATAACAACATTCGATGTTTAGAATTAGGAGGCGTTACTATGTTAGGCGAATTATTACAAACAGTATTAGACTTAGTATCAAGCATCTTACCAGTATAAAATTACCTAGAAGTACCCTAATTAAAGATTATGATTCTTTAACACCCAATCAAAATACATTTATATTTAACGACTTATAACGTTGAATATAAATATATAAGAGGCCGGACAACCAATCGTGTTGTTTGGCCTTTTTTCTTACCATAAAATTATGGCATACGATGTTAACATTTTAAAAAAGACAATCCCTGTAATAGAGATTGTCCTTGAGTGCCAACAAATTCTTTGCCTTTGTTGGCATTTATTTGTGCATTATTTCCACGGGCACAGCCTCAACCTGTAATCTTCGGCTAGTGTTTTATTAACGAGTCAGGAGTCGCGGCCCAAACCGTTGTCGTTATTTAAATGACCCTCATATAATCAACTTAAACAGTTACGATATATGAGCTGTATATTTTGAAAGTATATGAATTTAAGATGTAAACCATGATGTATCGACACCTGGACCAGTATAGTTTGCATCGACATTTTGGTCTAATTCTGGTGATGCGTAACTATCAGTATATTGCCATAAAACGTGTTCACTAGCGGGTTGATCAGGATTGTAATTGGCAATCCAATAACCATCATATTCACCGACAGATTCTGAAGCATGTTCCTTCATGAAATTTTCATATGAATAGAATAATACTTTCTTGTTGCCAGCTAAACTTTTCATTTCATCATACCATGCAGATGTACTTTCTTCTGTAGTACCCGAAGTGACTGTATCTTGTTCAAAGTCATTGATGTAAAAGCTAGCTTTAGGTGCACGGTTGTATAACGTTTGCGCTTCGTAGCGTGCATCTTCAGGATTTTCATACATACTATAAGAATATACGCCAAAGTCCAAATCGTGTTTGTCTAATAAAGCTGAATTGTGTTCTAATGATGCATCCACTTTTTCAGAACCATATTGAGCACGAATAATGATGAAGTCGTAATTAGCTTTAAGGTCTATAACTTCTTGTTCTGTTAAGTCACCTTGCCATTCTGAAATATCTAGAACACGTTCGCCAGATTGTGTTGTGCTTGCTTCAGACTGTACCTCATTTGAACTTTGTTTGGATGATTTTTCAGGGTGTTTTTCAATGTATTGTTGATAGCCATACCCCATCGTTCCTTTTTGGTTTGATGTATCTCCAGCGGCGTGTGCTGCGTTCATTGCTAACGTTGATGCAAATAATACACTTGCAGTGACTAAACCTTTTTTGATTACTGAAACCATAATATGCTCCTTTGTATGTAATTAATATTTTGAAAATGCTAGGTGCTAAATAAGGTTATAATTATAAAAAACGAACTCAGATTGTATGCTATTAGAATTAAAAAGATTTAGCAACCATATATTTTATGGAATCAATTTTTTATTAAGATTAATTTTATTTAGAATTTAAAAAATGAAAGTCAGCATAAAGCGTTTTGCAAGAAACTTTTGAAAGGCATTTTATTGTGACTGTACAGCATGTTTCATATGAAACATTTTGATAAATTTTAGATTATAGCAGTGTAATAACCATTGTAAAATGTAATGCGCTGTGCTATAATTCTTGATTGTGAGTAATGAAAATTATTCCTTGCTTATCACATATGATGATGAGCCGCATAGACCACAAGGAGGTGCAATTATAAATGAGAACATATGAAGTTATGTACATCGTTCGTCCGAACATTGAAGAAGATGCTAAAAAAGCTGTTGTTGAACGTTTCAACGGTATTTTATCTTCTAACGGATCAGAGGCTTTAGAAGTTAAAGATTGGGGTAAACGTCGTTTAGCTTATGAAATTAATGATTTCAGTGAAGGTTATTACAACTTAGTACGTATCCAAGCTGAAGACAATGAAGCTACTGATGAATTCCAACGTTTAGCTAAAATCAACGATGATATCATCCGTTATATCGTAATTCGTGCAGACGAAGATAAGACTAAAAAATAATAATTGGGGGTTCGTTTAAATGATAAATAGAGTTGTTTTAGTCGGTCGTTTAACGAAAGATCCAGAATATAGAACAACACCCTCAGGCGTGAGTGTTGCGACTTTTACTCTAGCAGTAAACCGTACGTTTACAAATGCGCAAGGGGAACGCGAAGCAGATTTCATTAACTGTGTTGTTTTTAGAAAACAAGCAGATAATGTGAATAACTACTTATTCAAAGGTAGTTTAGCTGGCGTTGACGGTCGCATTCAATCACGTAGCTACGAAAACCAAGAAGGACGTCGTATTTTTGTAACTGAAGTGGTTTGTGATAGTGTTCAATTCCTTGAACCTAAAAATCAAAATCAACGTCATGCCCAAGAAGGAAATAACAATTTCCAAAACTTTGGCGGACAACAATCAGGTCAAAATACGTCATCTTATCAAAACAATAACCAAAACCAAAACAACAATAATAATAATAACAACAATTCATCAAACAACAATAACCAATCGGATAATCCATTTGCAAATGCAAACGGACCAATTGATATTAGTGATGATGACTTACCATTCTAATTATATAGCGTATATAAATAAGAAAATATCATAAAAAGGGAGGCAGTTACCATGGCAGGTGGACCAAGAAGAGGCGGACGTCGTCGTAAAAAAGTTTGTTATTTCACAGCAAACGGAATTACACACATCGACTATAAAGACACAGACTTATTAAAACGTTTTATCTCAGAACGCGGTAAAATTTTACCACGTCGTGTAACAGGTACTTCAGCTAAATATCAACGTATGTTGACATTAGCTATTAAACGTTCTCGTCATATGGCATTATTACCATATGTTAAAGAAGAACAATAATAGATATTGTATCTGAAAACCCCGTAAGCTTAGGCTTACGGGGTTATTTTTGTGGTTTTATATTGAATTTTAAGTAATTCTATAAGAATTTTTCAACAACTTTTACAATGGATTCTTTGTACTTTAGAATATCTAAAGGTTTATCAAATTTTATAATTGTTTTATCATCATCATTTAAAACAAATTCTGATTTAGTGTTAGTTATATAAATTCTCATAATCCATTTTCTTATATTATTATCTAACAGTATATTGAAGTAACTTCTATTATCTCTAAAAAAAATACGCTCAGCGTCTGTAATTTCTGAAGCAATTACTTTAGTCATTGAATATGATTCGAGCTCTTCTTGTGTTGTTATAATATCATCTTTTTTAATAGGTTTGATTTCTTCTTCTTCGTTTTCTTCAATTGTAATTTTATTAGAAGAACTAGAATTTAATGCTGCATTTAAGCGATCAGTTACTTTTTCATTGATAAATATATTCAAAGTATTTTTTACAGTTGGAGTAAACTTATCAATAATTGTTTTTGTTTTAACACCTTCATACACTTCAGTTAATAAATATTTAACAAAATCCTCTTTAGGTTCTTCTAATTGTTTTTCGAAAAATGATTTAATTAAATTCATATATTTAAGCTCATAAGCAGAACTTGAGATATTATCAATATCAAAATTTTCCTTCTTAAATTTAAATAGTTCTTTAATACTATTTTCTTTCAATTTTTCAATATTTACTACTAAAAAAGGCTTGGTATCCATTTTATTTGGGATTTCTAAATCAGTGTAAAACCTATATTCAATCCCATTTGTTAAAATTCCGAATTTAGAAGTACTAGTACCGAAATATCTGAATAACTGCGAATCATGGTTATTCAATTTTTCATTAATAGATTTGCATTCTATTAATATAGAGGGAGAGTCATCAGTTATAATTGCATAATCAACTTTTTCGCCTTTTTTAATACCGACATCAGCTATAAATTCAGGTGTGAATTCCATTGGATTAAAAACATCATAACCTAGTAACTGAAAAAAGGGTAAAATTAAAGCGTTCTTAGTAGCTTCTTCAGTTTTAATATTATCTTTTAAATTAGAAACTCTTTTTTGAAGATCTTCTATCTTTTGAGTGAACTCTTTCATTTAACCATCTCCTAAAAAATTGTGAGCTACCTAAATATAGGTTTGTAAACTCCTTATTTTATACAATAGAACAAAAATACACTTGATAGAAATATGATACTTATAAGTTAATTATACACTCAAATCAATTTTATAGGAATGATTATTAATTAACTTTATATGTTGCTTGTATTCTAAAATAGAAATAATTGTTTTGAGAAGGTAAAAGAAAAGGCATACTTTATAAAAATATTATTACATATGCTAGATGAACGATTGATATTTGTTTCTAATCGTCGAAAAAGGGGTAATTGAATAAAAAGAATATAAATTAATCTTTGTTTTTTGTAACTGTGAAATATAAATCGTAACATATCTAATCGGGAAGGCTTTGTACATGAAAAGCCTAAATAAAAGAAGATTTAAAGCAACAAACTTAATTATTTCAAGTTTGGAGTGATGATAATGGAAGTATTAGCGTTGGTATTTCATTTATTGTGTTTAGTCATTGTATTAATTACAGGATTTTTCGCATTAAAAGAATTTAGAAAACCTATGAATGAACGTAACCAAAAACGAATTGATTCACTTTTAGTATTGGTACTTGTAGTCGCATTGGTTGCTATTTTATCTAGTGTGGTTATGGATATTTGAATATGAGCTACTGCCTTTTGAGGTAGTAGCTTTTTTGTGCAAAAATCAAAATAATGATTATGCTTATATAAAAATATTTAAAATAATAGCATAAAATAAAACTATGTTTTGTAAATAATCTTATAATATTATAAGATGAGACAATAAGGTGTTGTGCAAGGAATGGATGTTTATATAGTGTCGTGTTTTTAAAAATTTGAAATGGGAGATGTTTTTTATGAAGTACAGGATTAGTTTGTCATTAGTATTAGCAACGAGTTTATTGTTAAGTAGTACAGTTGCAACCGCACAAGAAGATAATGCTAATAAGAATACAGAAGAAACTAAAAATGAAAATACAAGTAAGGCAATAGATTTTGAAAAAGCACAAAAAATGAGTCCACAGGCTTTGAAAGATCAGTTAACACCAGGGGATTTGAAGCTACATGATAAAGTTGCAGAACATAATTCAGTAGAAATGAGTACATTTGCAAATAGAGCGTACCAAGACGTTAATACATACATAGACAATAACAACATACAACCTGCAGAAATAGTGCAAGATTCTCGTATGAATAATTTACCAAAATATAATTATAAATCAGGGAAATTCATCGGTGTCGTTATTCACGAAACTGCAAACCCTAATAGTACAATCGATGGTGAAGTAAATTACATGTATAATAACTACAATAATGCCTTTGTTCACGCATACGCAGGTAGTGACAAAATTATACAAACGGCACCAAGCGACTATTTAGCATGGGGCGCCGGAGCGAATGCTAACCCATATTTTTATCAAATAGAATTAACAAGATCTAACACGTTTGATGGTTTTGCTAAATCTGTGAACAACCAAGCTTATTTAACTGCTAAAATGCTAAAACAAAACGGACTACAACCTTCACTTGCAGATAACAATCAAGGAACTGGAACAATTATTAGTCATAATGCAGTTAGTCAATATTGGGGTGGGACAAACCATACTGATCCTGTAGGTTATTTTAACCAATGGGGCTATAACATGAATCAATTTTATAGTTTAGTTCAGAAACACTATAAAGAATTAGGTGGCGAAGATGACGATGCCATTACAGGTTCTACTTATAAAGTAGTTAAAGGCGATACATTGTATAGTATATCTAAGAGAAGTGGCGTAACAATTGATAATATTAAAAAATGGAATGACTTAAACGATAATACATTATCCATCGGTCAAACATTGAAATTGACGGACCCTGATAGTAACGATGACAGTATTTCAGGTGATACACATAAAGTAGTCGAAGGTGACACTCTATATAATATTTCTAAAAGAAGCAAAGTGAGTATTGAAGATCTCAAAAAATGGAATAATCTTGAAACGAATAATATCAGTAAAGGGCAAACACTCTACTTAGTTAAAACATATACTGTTGAAAAAGGTGATACATTGTATAGTATCGCTAAGAAACAAGATACAACAGTAAGTAAAATCAAATCTGATAATAATCTAGACTCAAATAGCATTAAAACAGGACAAATTTTAAAAATAAAATAGGCATGTAACGTTCATGCGAACATATACATTTAAATAAAACGCTCTATAGTAACAAATACTATAGAGCGTTTTTATTTATTTTTCATTAATTATGCCATCTTTATCTCTATCTTTTGATGGGTCATAACCCGGCATATCAGATGTTATTTCTCCAGGCTTAGCTACATCGATGTCTGAAGAACTAGAGTTGTTGTTACTTTCAGTTACCTCGGTTGAAGGTGACGTGGTATTTGATTTTGAATTAGTTTCATCATTTTGAGAGGCACTGTTTATTTCATTACTTTGACCACTATTGTTAGATGACTGGTTTTGGTCTGTATTATAATTAGAGTTATCAGTGTTTGTAGATTCATCTTGATTATATTCTGAAGTTGTATCTTCTGTATCGTTTGTTTCTTCATAAGTAGTTTGTTCTTGATTAGAATTGTTTTGATTTGAAGTATCATCAGTTTCATTTGAAGTGTTCACGTCATTGTTTTTAGGTTTTTTATCTTTCTCAGTATCATTATTCTTAGACTTTTCATTCTTTGTAGAACTTTTTGGTTCGTCATTTTTCTTGTTTTCGTTATTATCATTTGAATCAAATAGTGCACTACATCCACTAATGAGTAGTATCAATAGAATGATGAGTCCTAAGCACCCTAGGCAACCAAAACAACCGTTTTTCTTTTTCTTTTCCATTACAGTCTCCTCTAATTTAAAGTTTGCAATACTTATTAAAAATATTTTCGTTAATTTATATTTTTATAGCTACTAACATCATATATAATTAATTAACTCTATTGTACTACACCTTTATTGTTTGAGTAACCTCTTTTTTGATTTAAAGTACAACTATCTAAATGTTGTAGACTGCAGAAATGCTAAAATGACAGTTATATGAGGTTCTATGTATACAAAGTGTGCCTATAGTTATTATAAAGAATAATCTCTTAGTTACTCTTTGTTTTAGAAGCAGTCAAATGTTTTTAATAATTAAAGAAGGAGTGGTCACATGATAGCTAAAAATATTAAGTATCCTTATGTTAAATTATTGTTTGATGTAGTTGGTATATTATCTTTTATTACCTTGGTATTTGTATTTGGGATTAATTTTTACATAGAAAGTGATCCTAACGGAAATTTTAATGCGGGAATCACAATAAGCGGGAGCAACGCTATCGTATGTGGTATCTTATTTTGGGTGACAATTATCAGTGCTTTAGCATCCTTTCTTTTGAAAAAAATAAAATAATGAAAAACTTAAATTTTTAAACGCCTTACTATCATAGATAGTAAGGCGTTTTTTATAATACTTTTATTCTTTAAAGTTAGATAAATAGCGAGATAATATTATCTTCATACTCCGATTAAACTCATTTTCCTATAGTAAAGGAAAAAATGTCCATTAATGTGTAAGCGCATACATAGTATAGTTTGATAAACAAACAGAAGGGATGATTTATATGAAGAATATTTTATTATCATGTTCCGCAGGGATGTCTACAAGTTTATTAGTTACCAAGATGAAAGAGGCAGCAGAAAGTGCTGATATTGAAGTTAACATTGAAGCAGTATCAAGTGATAATGCTTTTTCAAAATTAGATAACTATGACGTGTTATTAATTGGTCCGCAAATGAGATTCATGAAGCGAAAATTTGAAAAATACGCTAAAGAAAACGATATCGAAATTCCTATTGATATTATTGATACTGTTGCATATGGGCGTATTGATGGTGATGGCGTATTAAAGCAATCACTAAATTTAATAGGAAAGTAGTGAAACCATATGGAAAATAAATTTATGGAAAAACTGGAAGATATATTATTGCCAATTGCAGATAACTTGAATAACAATAAGTATCTTTCGAGTTTAAGAGATGGATTTATGGTTGCTTTACCTTTAATTATTTTTGGTTCGATTTTTATTGTAATAGCCAATTTTCCATTTTTAGACAAAATATTATCTGAATCACAATTTTCGGCTTGGCAAGCTATGGTTGGACCAGCTTCAGAGTCCACGCTCTCGATAATGGGGCTATATGTAATTATAGGTATTGGTTATAAGCTGACAGAGAAAAATGGATTTGAAGGTATTTATGGTGCTGTAACAGCATTAAGTAGTGTTTTGATTTTAACACCTCAAGTTTTTGAAAAAACGGAAGGCGTCATACCGGTTGAGATTTTAGGAGCAAAAGGTATGTTCTTAGGTATTTTTGTATCTATTATTTCGTGTGAAATTTACAGTTATCTATGTCGGAAAGAGATAACAATTAAAATGCCTAATGGTGTACCAACTCAAGTGGCAAAATCATTTAGTGCTTTAATTCCTATTTCGGTAACACTTTCGGTGATATTAATTGTTAGAATATTAATTTCTTTTACGCCTTTCGATACATTACAAAACTTTATTTATACGATCTTGCAACAACCATTAACAGAATTAGGTAGTGGATTGACGGCTACAATTATTGCAGTACTTCTAATACAAATATTTTGGTTTTTCGGATTACATGGCCAAATTATTGTAAATACAGTATTTGACCCAATTTGGTATTCTTTGAATAACGAAAATTTAGAGGCATTTAAAGCAAATCAAGAGTTGCCTAATATTATTACCAAACAATTTATAGATACGTTCTTAGTAGGCATGGGCGGTACTGGTGGCACAATGGTAGTCATTATATTGATATTTATTGTTTCCAGAAGTCAGCAAAACAAAGAAATTGGAAAGTTAGGCGCCCCAGCTTCTATTTTCAATGTAAACGAACCGATATTATTTGGATTACCAGTAATAATGAATCCAATTATACTTGTACCATGGATTATTGCTCCAGTAGTAGTAACGATAATAACTTATTTTTCTATGGGATTAGGATTGGTACCTAAGCCTTCTGGGGTCATTGTTCCTTGGACAACTCCTATTTTTATAAGTGGATATTTAGCTACAGGAAATGCTTGGCAAGGTGCAGTATTACAGCTATTTAATTTAATTGTTACGTTCTTAATTTGGTTACCATTCTTCAAAGTATTGGACAATGGCTATTTTAGAAAAGAACAAGAAAAATCAAAGGGTGAGGAGTAATATATCATGGATAATACAGAAATAGCATTCCAAATTATCTTGCTAGCTGGCAATGGTAGATCAAGTGCAATGGAAGCAATTCAATATGTGAAAGAAAATGATTTCGAGACTGCTAAGGAAAAAATGAAAGAAGCAGAACAAGAAATAAATAAGGCACATAATTTTCAAACAAGTTTATTGCAAGAAGAAGCACGAGGCAAAGATTACCAATTAAATTTAATACTTATACATTCACAAGATCATTTGATGAATGCACTAACGATAAAAGATATGGCAAATGAAATCATCGATATTTATCAAGAAATTAAAGCAAACAGATAGGAGAGAACTTTTATGAAAATTACTTTTCCAAAAGACTTTTGGTGGGGCAGTGCGGCAAGTGCGACACAAACTGAAGGAACGCAATCTATGACTGAACAATCTATATGGGATTATTGGTATGAACAAGAACCGAATCGATTTTATGATAATGTTGGACCAGATGTCACGTCGAATTTTTATAACACATATAAAGAGGATATTAAACTGATGAAAGAAACAGGGCACAATTCGTTTCGTTTATCCATTTCTTGGACTAGGATGATAAATCAAGATACGGGAAATACAAACGAAAATGCAGTTGAATTTTATAATAATGTCATTGATGAATTAATAGCTAATGACATTGAACCTTTTGTTAATTTATATCACTTTGATATGCCTATGAAACAACAAAACAAGGGCGGTTTTGAATCAAGAGAAGTCGTCGAAAATTATGTTGATTATGCACAAAAATGCTTTGATTTGTATGGGGATAGAGTAAAAAAATGGTTTACGTTTAACGAGCCAATTGTGCCTGTTGAAGGAGGTTATTTATATAATTTCCATTACCCTGATATAAATGATGCTAAAAGAGGTTTTCAATATGCTTTTAATACAATATTAGCAAATGCTAAAACAATTAAGTTATTTAAAGAACAGAACTATGATGGGGAAATAGGAATAGTCTTAAATTTAACCCCTTCTTACCCAAGAAGTGAAAATAAGGAAGATAAAAAAGCTGCATTAATAGCAGATTTATTCTTTAATAAGAGTTTTCTAGATCCTGCTACAAAAGGTACTTTTCCAGAGGAATTAGTAGAAATGATCAAAGCACAGGATTTACTGCCTTTTTATAAGAGTGAAGACTTGGAAATCATAAAACATAATACAGTAGATTTATTAGGTGTAAATTATTATTTACCTAGACGTGTTAAAGCTAAAGAAAGTATGCCTAACCCTAATTCACCCTTCACTCCAGAATTTTATTTTGATAATTATGAAATGCCAGGCAGAAAAATGAACCCTTATAGAGGTTGGGAAATTTATCCCGAAGGTATCTATGATATCATGAAAAACTTACAAAATAACTATGGCAATATTACTTCATTTATTTCTGAAAATGGAATGGGCGTGGAAAATGAAGCAAGGTTTATAGAAAACAATCAAATACAAGATGATTATAGAATTGAATTTTTGAAAGATCATTTGTATTGGCTTAATAAAGCGATTAAAGAAGGTGCAAATTGTAAAGGTTACCATATGTGGACATTTATGGATAATTGGTCTTGGATGAATGCCTATAAAAATAGATATGGATTTATTTCTGTAGACATTAATACACAAGCACGTACAATTAAAAAGAGTGGGTATTGGTTTAAAAAATTATCAGAGGAAAACATGTTTGAATTATAATATATAATCAATACTAAAGTGTAAGGTAATTGGAGTGAGGGAATGAACAAAAGAACTTTAAAAATTATACGGCTTATGTATAATTATTCAAGCACCTATATTTCTGGGGAGTTTATAGGTAAAAGTTTGAGTGTTTCTCCTAGAACTGTTAGAAATGATTTGAAAGAATTAAATGAATCAGAAAAAGAATTTGGATTTTATATTTTTTCTAAAAAATCAGTGGGATATAAATTGATAATAAAAAACAAAGAGAAATTCAATTTATTCCTAAATGACCAATATTTAAAAGATGAGCTTCTCAATTTTAATAATCAAGATAGTAGGGTTAGATATATATTTAGCCAATTACTTATATTGGATAACTATGTAAAGATTGATGATTTAAGTGAGCGAATGTTTGTAAGTGATACAACTATTAAAAAAGACTTGAAAATGATACGAGGACAGTTAGAAAAACATGATTTGAATCTGATAACAAGCCCATATCATGGATTGAAAATAGATGGACATGAATTTCAGAAAAGATATGCAATTGCCGAATTTTTATTAGATCCGTTATCTATGGATGAGTTTTTTGATAGCGAAGAAATAAATTTACTTAAAAATAAAATTGTCGGAATAATCAATCGATTTAACATTACAATACCTGATGTAAAATTAGAAAATTTGGTTGTTCACATATATATAGCACTATTTAGGGTTGAGCATAAACTCATTATTAAAGATGAAAGTAATATATTTAATGGCTATACGAAAACGAGTGATGATGTTAATCAATTTTTTAAGCAGTTAGTAGAAATGATAGAATGCAATTTTAATATCCAATTACCTACTAAAGAAAAACAATATATTTGGGCACATATATTAACATCAGGGCTTATTTCTGAAAAAGCTAATATTCATGAAAATAAAGAACTAAATATGTTGATAGAGCATATTTTAAGAAGAATAAAACAAGTATTTCACATAGATTTAGCGGATGAAGAAGAATTGAGAAATAATCTAAGTTTACATTTATCTACTTCTATTACGAGATATAAATATAAAATGAATATCAGAAATCCATTATTAGCAGAAATTAAAAAGAACTATCCATTTTCATTTGATATCGCTTTAGTAGGAAGTAAAGTAATCGAAGAAGTATACAAAATAAGAATTTCTGAAAGTGAAATTGGCTACCTAGCTTTGCATTTTGAATTGGCTTTGAAGAAACCTAATAATTTGGATAACAAAATCAATACAACCATTGTTTGTGCATCTGGTTTGGCTAGTTCACAGCTAATAAAATACAAATTGATTGAAAACTTTAGTGACGAAATCACAACAACCAATTCATTACAATTGTATGAGTTAAGTGAACATAAATTACAGGGAACAGATTTAATAATATCAACAATCCCTCTGTGCCCGTCATTTATGTGAATACCATTTTAACTGATGTGGATATTTTAAACTTGAAAAAATTTATAGATAACTACAATGTAGACCAAAAAGAAAAGTTAATCGAACTTTTTGCTATTAAAAGTAATGTTGAAAGTAAAGATGAATTACTATCAAAAATTGAATGTGATTTAAAAGCATTACATTATATAAAATCAGACTTTTTTGAAAAAGTTAAAGAACGAGAAGAAGTAGCTACTACGGCTTATGGTAACCTTATCGCTGTTCCTCATCCTGTTACACCTTCTGCTAAAAAATCTTTTATTTATATAGTTAAATTAGACAAACCTATTCAATGGGGGGACAAAGATGTTCAACTTGTTTTTTGTTTAGGTTTAAAATCACAAACAACAGTTGATATGGAACCTATTTTCAAAAGGATTAGTCATATTATTAATGATTTTAGTTTAGTAGTAGAATTATTAAACCAGCCTAATGAAAAAGATTTAAAAGAAACGTACTTTGATATTTACTAATAATGAATTTTAAAAAATGAAAAATCCAGAAAGCTACGCTCATCAAGTAGGCTTCTGGATTTTTTATTATTAGTCTTTTGTTGTTTGTTCTTTTACACCTTTTGTAACAGCTTCAGCAAAATCGTGGATGGATTGTCTGTAATCATTTGGATTTTCTCTCGTGGAGCGACCAAGGTCATCATCCTCAAAAAATGATTTGCGGTATCCCGTTGAAATCTCAAGTTGAACACCTGATCCTGTATCATTTTTATTAATGATATTTTGGCTAGAATCACCATTTACGTAATTAGGACTATTTTCAACATTAAAATCCTCTTTTTCTAATTCCTTACGTATAGATTTGGCCATATCCTTATCTTTACCACCAATGTAGACAACTTTTTTATCTTCTCGAATGCCGTGTATGGACACCGTTTCATCTGATCTACTCGTCATGTCTTTTAATTTGGGGTCATCGAAACGAGTCGAAGTAATATGCAATTTAGTATTGTTTGATTTTAATAAACCTTCAAAACTATATAGATTAAAGTTACCTTTTTTAGAAATGATTTTTGCCAATTCAGAAGTGCCGGGTTCAATACCGCCACCATGAATAGCAGTAACTAATATATCTTTGTTATTTGTCGTTTTTGAATTGATTTGCCAATCACGATCTTCTTTTGTGTCGGCTTTCAATTCTTCAAAATTCTTATAATAGTCTTGATTTTGTGGCTGGTCGTTTTTCCACACATATAAAAAATATAAAGACAGTAAAACAGCGGCAACGATAGCTAACATAATAAAATAGTATAAATATAAGTGGAAAATTCTTTTCATAATTGTCTCCTGTATTACATATTTAGTGGTTATAAAAGTATAACAAATTTAATAAGTTATACAGGTTATGTGTTGATTACAAATACATTACTTACGACTTAACAGACCTTTACAATTGTTTAGGGCAAGAGATACAAAATTTAAGCATGCTGCACCTTTTAACAATTTAGGGCGGGACATGTATTTATGACATAGGCCGTGGGGCAAATTTAGTTACAATACTGAAATATTATATTTCTTTAACTGCGAAATAATTATTTTCTGCATCTGCAAAATTAAACACTCTACCCATAGGTAAATCCATAATATCTCCAACTGTATTTTGATTAGATTTCAAACGATTATATAAATCGTCGAATTGTGTTGTTGCGAAAATCAGTGATGGTGTAGTTGTACTGACACCCATGTCCATTTCGTCAACTTTCGCTTTGTCCTGCAATACAATAGCAGTTTGAGCATCGTCTTCTGGAAGCAGTTTTACTACGCGCATACCCATTTCTTCGTCATCGGCTACTACTACAAAGTCTAAGTTTTCTGTCCAAAATTGAATTGCTTTATCGTGATTATATACGTATATCATAACTTCATCTAGTTTTTTAATCATTTCGCCATCTCCTCTATTGTTTATCTTGTCTTGCACATAAGTATATTAAATATATTCAGTAATGCAAAATAATAACTTTGCTGATACCTATTACTGTAATTAGGGAATGTAAATAATATAAGCAAAAAACTTTCGAGAAATTTCAAGACATGTTTTAATGTAATTATAAAAGTTACGATTAAAGGTGATGTAAATGAATTTAGAGTTTAATATAGCAGTACATCTGCTAACATTTCTAGTTAAGCATCCAGATGCGCGTTATAGTAGTGGGTCATTATCAGAACGAATATGTATTAACCCAGTGCAATTACGCAGGGTAACAAGAAAGTTAAATGATCAACATTACCTAGATGCTAGTAGAGGGAAATATGGTGGTTATCAAGCTAATGAAGTGACCGCTGATGTTAATCTGGCAGACTTATTTGAATTATTTAATGAAGAAAGGTCAGATGGACGAATATTTACAGGTGATGAAGGTAGCGATTGTGAGATTTCCAGGGAAATAGGAACCACGATGTCTAAGTTTCAGCAAAAAGAAAATGATATATTAATTAATTATTATAAAAGCGTCAAGATTACTGATGTATTAGACGATGTATTGAAGGAGGATATTCATGAGACAATTTGATGTAGTGATTATAGGATTTGGTAAAGGTGGTAAAACATTAGCGAAGTTTGCTTCAGCACAAGGTAAAAAAGTAGCAGTAGTAGAAAAATCTAAAGCGATGTATGGTGGGACTTGTATCAATGTTGGCTGTATCCCTTCAAAAACGCTTGTTCACGAAGGTCTAACTCATAATGATTTTAATAAAGCATTTTCTAGAAAAAAAGATGTAGTAGATGCATTAAACAATAAAAATTATCATAATCTTGCAGATGATAACAATATTGAAGTGTTGGATTATACTGCGAAATTCAAATCTAACAATGAAGTGAACTTATTAAATGACAATGATGAGATAGTGGAAACATTGCATGCGGAAGATGTCGTTATTAATACGGGTGCAATGTCAGTGATTCCGCCAATCACAGGTGTTGAAAGTTCTCAACATTTATACGATTCAGCTGGGATAATGAGTTTGGATTTTCAACCTAAACAATTAGTCATCATTGGTGGTGGATATATTGCTTTAGAATTTGCTTCTATGTTTGCTAACTTTGGCACACAAGTGACCGTACTTGAACGTGGCAATGATATTATGACTAAAGAAGATAAGGACATTGTTACAGAAGTTAAAAAAGATTTAGCTAACAAAGGTGTAAATATCATATACAATGTGAATACAGAGGGCTTTGAAGATACTGACTCTGGAACTATTGTGCATACGTCTAATGGAGATTATGAAGCGGATGCAGTTCTATTAGCGACTGGTCGTAAGCCTAATGTGGATTTAGATTTAGACAATACAGATGTAACACTAGGTGAGCATGGAGAGATTAAGGTCAATGAATACCTCCAAACGGATGCGCCACATGTTTATGCAATCGGTGATGTTAAAGGTGGCATGCAATTCACATATATTTCTTTAGATGACTTTAGAATTGTAAAAGACCAACTCTTTGGAACAGGAGTGCGTTCTACTGAAAATAGAGGCGCTGTACCTTATACAGTATTTATTGATCCACCAATGGCACGTGTAGGTTTGACTGGTAAAGAAGCTGAAAATCAAGGCTATAATGTAATAGAAAACGCACTACCAGTTAACGCTATCCCTAGACATAAAGTGAATAATGATCCAAGAGGCTTGTTTAAAGTAGTAGTGAATAAAGATACGGAAACAATACTTGGAGCAACATTATACGGCTTAGAAGCAGAAGAAATTATCAATCTAATAAAATTAGCAATAGATCAGAAATTAAATTATAAGGTATTGAAAGATAATATCTATACACATCCAACGATGGTTGAATCATTTAATGATTTATTCGATATGTAAGAGTGTAGAAATTTAAAAAGAGATAGATTCCTTATAGGGAATCTATCTCTTTTTTTCATGTAAATTAGGTCATTGCCATAATAATAACACCTATTAGACCAAAGAGGCCAAAAACCAATGACATCACACCGAAACTGACCAAACTTTGTTTTTTACTTGTATCACCTTTTTTTGAAAGGCGTTTATTTAAAACGAGTAGTACAATACCAAGGATTATGAGTAATATTGAACCATAGAACATATTGCGTCCCCCCTAAACTATATTTATCACGTTTGAATATCTTTATTATGTATTTACCCGGTAAATGATGTGAACTAACTCAATATACCATGCACAGTTCAATTATAGGTAGTGTTTTTCTTGAAGCATATATAAGCAAAAATAAAAGATGAGTACGCTGTTTTAAAGTTAACAGTATACTCATCTTTTTGGTATGTGATTAATATTATAAACTATTGTGGCTCACATCCGCATATGTGTAATTTTTTAGTAATGAACAACCTAATGGATGGTGACCATTGTCTACATATTCGTTAATTTCTTCAAGTACGTCTAAAATTTCGTATTCCGGCGTGTTTACATCAAATGTGTATTTGAATACTTGCTTCTTGTCGGATAACACTGTAGCGATGAGTTCATCATTGTGCATTTTGTAATTTAATAATTGCATAGTCATCCCTCACTTTTTTTATATTTCAATCCAATAATCGGATTGTTTTAATTGAGAATTCATTTCATTGATTAATCATTCAGATTATAATTGTTCTAATCTGATATTCAGTATACATGAAATACTATAAAATGTAGAGGGGAATGACTTAAATAATTAAAACTTTTTAAAATAAAAATGTAAAAAGACACCGAGGCGTTTCTTGTAAGCGTTTTTAAATGATAATGATTTTAAATTGAGTGAAAATAAAATGCTATGC
The DNA here is from genome assembly GCF_001747895.1 of Staphylococcus equorum. Classification (GTDB taxonomy): domain Bacteria; phylum Bacillota; class Bacilli; order Staphylococcales; family Staphylococcaceae; genus Staphylococcus; species Staphylococcus equorum_A. Next base: position 32,768 of record NZ_LNNB01000012.1, read on the forward strand.
TTGATGTCTATAAGATAAATTGATATGATACAGAGAATTAAATAAAAGCTTTCTAGGGTTCCGCAACACTTAATGTTGGCCTGGTCCGAGAGGAAGCCACATGTTAAATGTGACACGGAAGGATAAAAGCCTGGGAGATAGTAGTGATGACTATCTCTCGGGCTTTTTTTATTTTAACAGGGGGAATATAAATGAATTGGATAAAAATTATTATCGCATCAATCTTTGAAGTTGGTTGGGTCGTAGGGTTAACACATGCAACGACAGGTCTCGAATGGATGTTAACAATTATAGCTATATTTTTAAGTTTTTATTTGCTTATAGATGCATCCAAAATGTTACCAGTGGGTACATCTTATGCAGTATTTGTTGGTCTAGGAACAACAGGTGTTACTCTATTTGATTTTGCTTTCTTCGGTCAGGAAGTTAATTTTGGAAAAATCATTTTAATTTTAACATTACTTTTAGGTGTGATTTGTTTGAAATTAGTCACACCAGATAAAGGGGGAGAAGCATAATGGCTTGGATATTATTAATCATTGCAGGTATTTTTGAAATGTTAGGTATTACTTTTTTAAATGCTTATACGCATACACGGAAAAAATCCGCTGTCATGGGATTGATAGGCTTCTTTAGTTTGAGTTTCTTAGCTTTATCTACGGCAATGACTCAATTACCTATGAGTACAGCGTATGCGGTTTGGACAGGTATTGGTGCAGTGGGCGGAGCGATATTGGGTATGGTTTTTTATAAAGAGTCTACCGATATCAAAAGAATAATTTGTATTGCAGTCATATTAGCTAGTACGGTTGGTTTAAAATTATTGAGTTAACGTGGAAGTGATAAAAGGTTTTGCTAATCAGTTTGCCAAAAGAAATATGGACTAGGTATATTGCGGTGACATAGTGTAATTGATACCATGTAGTTAAGATGGAGGTGCATGTGATGGAAGGTCTTGCAGCATTTATTACGATTACATTAATGATTATTATTGTTCCTGGTCCAGATTTTTTTGTAGTAATGAAAAATTCAATTACTTCAGGTAAAGGTAATGGCGCGATGGCTGCGTTAGGTATTACGTCAGCACACGTTATCTATTCTTTATTAGCAGTATTTGGCATTATATTTATCTTGGCAAATATGTATTATGTCTTTCTGATGATTAAAATTTTAGGCGCGTGTTATCTGATTTATTTAGGCATTAAAAGTATCATCTGTGCACGTCAAAGCATGAATTTTTCAACATCTCAAATGCAGACACAACAGATTAGTTATTTAAGTTCTTATCGCCAAGGTTTTATCAGCACAATATTAAACCCTAAAGCATTACTTTATTACATAAGTATTTTACCGCAGTTTATAACTGCTGGCGAAGGTGTGTCATCTCAAATTGCAATATTATCGGCAGTAGTAACAACGGTGATTCTTATCTGGTTTATTTTTTGTGTATACATATTCCAATATATTAAATTACTTTTTGGAAACAGAAAAATAAAAGCGGTGTTTGATTATGCAGTAGGTGCCATCCTCATTGGTTTATCTATTAGTTTATTATTTAGTAAAAGCAGTTGATTCAACTTAAAAGTATAATGAAAGAAGGAGGCTGGGACACAAAAAATTGTCTCAGCCTCAATCATATTCTAAATAGATTTTCTAAAAAATTGCAATGCTTTATGGACGGAAATAAGCATCTTCAGAAATCAATATCTTGATACCACGATATATATTTTTGATTGTGTACCAAATGGTTACCACTAATAAAAGGATGGCCACCACAATCGCTATGATTGCAATTGTAGTATTCTGTTGATCAATTATTGTAGTTCCAAACGCTACGCTTAAAACTAATAGTATTGGTCCAATATACGTTATAATATGATAGACTAATGATTTTGCTGCATGCGTTGAAGCGGGTTTATCAGCAAAAATCCAAAGGATAATAGGTAATATAATTGGTGCAAAGAATATACTGAAATAACTGACTGCTGCTAATACACGCCCACTTTGTGTGTCATGATGTAACATTTTTTCGCTCATTTGTATCACCTCAATTGGATAATAACAAGAATAATCATTGAAATATAGACATATTGCTTCATCTAACAGTATTGTAAGATATGAGCTTCGTTAAAAGAATAATGAAATATTGGATTATAAATAGAGAAGAGGTAATCACTATGAAAATTTATTTAGTTCGTCATGGAGAATCGCAGTCAAATTACGATAAAAAACAAGGAAAAAAATACTTTTGTGGTCAATTAGATGTACCTTTAACAGAAAGTGGTGTATATTCTGCTCAATTACTGCAAAGCTATTTTGAAAAAAAGAATATTGAACACGTGTATATATCTGATTTGACTCGCACGAGACAAACATATAATGCGATATTTGATAAGCACATTCCAGCGAGTGTGACCCCTTTATTAAGAGAGCGTTCTTTAGGCATCTTTGAAGGTAAAATGATAGATGCAATTGAACAAAATCCTGAATATCATGCTTATTTTAATGATGAAAATTTGCTTGCTTTTCGTCATAGTTTCACACAAAAAGCCCCTGAAGGAGAAAGCTATTCGGATGTATTACAGCGTGTTGAACAATTTTTTGACCAAGAACTTGATCCGTCTTTAGAGTCTATCGCAATTGTTGCGCATCAGGTCGTAATCAGATGTTTTCTTGTTTACTTACGCTATGAAACGAAAGAAACTGTAATTGATAGAAAAATAGAAAATTGTGTACCCTATGAACTTGAAATGTAAGACAAACAAAAAACCTGAACTGCGACGTTGCCGGTTCAGGTTTAATATTTTTTAGCTGCTGTTAAGCTATCATGAAATCCTTGGAATAATGTATTGATATTGTCTAAAAAGCTTCCGACAATAACAGCCAGTATGACGTAAGTTACACTTAGCGCAATTGTTCTAAAAGAAACGACGCCATATTTTTCTTTCTTCTCAAAGAGATTAAAAGCTATGAAAATAGCAGCCATGGCACCTATTAAAATAGTTAATATCATAACAGTGTGGCCTCCTTAAATTTATTAATGAGTGGCTGTGCTTCTAATAACGTATTTCTTAACTTGTATATAGCTTAACAAATTAAGCTTTGAGAAAAACAGGATAATCATATTAAAAAACCTTACAATCATGTAAGGTTTTTTACGAGAATAAGTCAGAGTGTATCAATGTATGAGTAGAAAATAGGCTCAACGCCTTTGCCATCATGGAAAGGTGACATGTCATCATTTTGTAACCTTGGCTAAAATTGTGAAACATAAATGAAAAGCATGACGCTAAAACAACAATCTTTTGACACAAATGAGGCTAGGGCGTTAATACATGTCTTAGCCTCATTCATTATATAGTCAGCTTTGCCGGGATAGAATTATACGACGAAATCTTGTTGGAAAAATTAGATTTCATTGTCCTACTCCCATTTGTCATCTATTTATCTACTGCGTCACTTTCAATTCCTTTTTCATCAAGGAATTTCTTAATTGATTTTTGCTTTTTATGATTTACATTTCCGGCAACTTTAGCAGGAACGTCAACAACGTTGAGGTCATTGTCAGGTTGGTAATCTATTTCTTCAATTTCTTTATCAACGTTTTTAATTGTAGTGTTTAGGGATGTAAAATAAGCGATAATTTCATCGAGATTATCTTTATAACCGCTTGGCATGTTGTTATCTTCTACGAAATTTTTAAAATGAAGGTCATTTTTAATTGCATTATTCGATAAATCTGATAAACGTTTTTCTTGTGCATCAGTGATTTTTGTATCTGTACCTATTTGTTTGTCTAACTTATATTGCATGAGGTATTTATTATCAATAATAAGTGAGTTAACATCTAAATATTTTTTAATCGCTTTATTCATTTCATCTTCACTAATATCTTCACCCTTTTTATCTGAATGGAAGATATCTTTCTCAGCCAATTTGCTCACATTTTTTGGTGCATTGCGTTCATTATGTTCCTCTTGTTCATCATCTTCTGTATTACCATTTGAACATGCTGCGAGTATGACAGCTAGCACCAAAACTAACGATAAAAGTATACTTTTCTTCATAAATAATATTGCTCCTTTAATAATAAGTCGTTCTATTTTAACAGTCCCATTGTATGTTTACATACGTTCTTAGAAAATTATAACTTAAGCGTATCATGTAGTGCTATCTATTTGTATGATGAATTAAATAATAAACGCACAATCTATTGAACAAATGAATGGTGTAAGAGGATAATTGCTATATAAATTTAAAAATTCATTAGATTTTCATTATAAAATGTTAGCTAATTTAAATAATTAATCGCATAGATACAAGAATAAGCATATAAGGGTTAAACTCAGATTTAAAAGAGAAAAGTATACAAATAAAAAGAGAAGCACATATAGATTTTGTTAAGCGTATGCGATTTTGTTGGGAGTTTGTGTGCACTTTTTCCGCGGGAACACAGCCTAATCCTGTATGCTTCGACTAGTGATTCTCCCGCATAAGTTTGCCCAAATCACTGCTAGTGTTCAAATAATATAATCCATTATTAGATAATAAATAAGAACTGTTTCAAGGAAAAAACTATAAAAAAACAAACCACTTGCTTTTGCAAGTGGTTTGTCAATGTTAAGAGAAGAACCGCATAAGGGTTCTCCTTAATCTTTATTGTTAAATGAAAGGGGTGCGATTAATGTCTGATGATATAATCAAAAGCGTTTAATGCTGCATTTGCACCAGCACCCATAGAAATAATAATTTGTTTGTTACGATCATCGGTAACATCACCAGCAGCAAAAATACCAGGGATGCTTGTAGCATTCTTACGATCAATTACTATTTCTTTAGCTTGGTTTAATTCAACATAATTATCAAGCCATTCAGTGTTTGGTAATAAACCAATTTGAACAAAGATACCTTCGAGTTCTAAAGTATGATCTTCGCCAAGTGATTTATCCTGATATTTAATACCAGTTACTGCACTGTCACCTAAAACTTCTGTTGTTTGAGCATTTTTAATTATAGTTACGTTTGGCAAAGAAGCCAAACGTTCTTGTAATACGTTGTCTGCTTTCAGCGTAGCGTTACGTTCAAGTAACGTTACGTGTTTAACGATACCTGCAAGATCGATTGCAGCTTCGACTCCAGAATTACCGCCGCCTACAACAGCAACATTTTTATTTTCAAATAATGGACCATCACAATGTGGGCAGAATGCAACGCCTTTATTGATTAATTCTTCCTCACCAGGCACTTCTAGCTTGCGCCAACGCGCACCTGTTGAAATAATAACAGTTTTACTTGTTAATTGTGCACCATTATCTAAAGTGACAATGATACCATCGTCTGTTTTTTCAATATCACTGGCACGAATACCAGTCATTACATCAATATTGTATTGTTTAATATGATCTTCGAGTGCTGAAGTAAATTTTGGTCCATCTGTTTCTTTAACAGTGACAAAGTTTTCGATAGTAGCGGTATCGTTGACCTGACCCCCGATGCGATCCGCAACAATACCTGTACGTAAACCTTTACGTGCAGTATAAATTGCTGCACTACCACTTGCAGGTCCACCTCCGACAATTAGTACATCATATGGATCTTTGTCGTTAAATTCAGCTGGGTCTGCTTGACTGCCTAAGTTTGCTAATATATCTTGAACTGTCATACGTCCGTTACCAAATTCTTCTCCATCTAGGAAAATTGCAGGAACGGCCATAATGTCTTCAGACTCTTCTCTAAAGATAGATCCGTCTACCATAGAATGTGTGATATTTGGATTTACCAAACTCATTAAGTTTAAAGCTTGAACAACGTCGGGACATTTTTGACAAGTTAGACTAATAAAAGTCTCAAAATGTAACGGACGGTCTAAAGCTTTGATTTGATCTATAACTGCTTGTTCTTCTTTTGGTGCACGACCGCTTACTTGTAATAAAGCGAGAACAAGAGAGTTGAACTCATGACCCATTGGTAAACCAGCGAATGTAATACCTGTTTCTTCACCAGGTCTATTAATAGAAAAGCTTGGTGTACGTTTAAGGTCAACTTCTTCTATAGTAATGCGAGATGACATCTCTGCTACTTCGTCTAATAATTCTTTTAATTCTTTAGACTTTTCATCTGTACCAAAACTTGCACTTAGTACAACGTCACCTTCCATTAATTGAAGTAATTGTTGTAATTGTGATTTTAGCTGATCATTAAGCATTTAAATCAATGCCTCCTTAGATTTTACCTACTAAGTCAAGACCAGGTTGTAATGTTTCTGAACCTTCTTCCCATTTAGCTGGGCAAACTTCGCCTGGGTGTTGACGTACATATTGTGCTGCTTTGATTTTGTGTACCAATGTACTTGCGTCACGGCCGATACCGTCAGCATTCACTTCAGCTGCTTGTACAATACCGTCAGGGTCTACGATGAAAGTACCACGTTGAGCTAAACCTAATTCTTCATCTAATACATCAAAACTACGAGTGATTGTTTGAGAAGGGTCACCAATCATAGTGTATTGGATTTTGTTAATGGCTTCTGAATGGTCATGCCAAGCTTTGTGTACGAAATGCGTATCAGTTGATACTGAGTACACGTTTACGCCTAATTCTTGTAATTTATCATATTGTCCTTGTAAATCTTCTAATTCAGTTGGACATACGAATGAGAAGTCTGCTGGATAGAAGCAAACAACACTCCATGAACCTTTTAAGTTTTCATCTGAAACTTCGAAAAACTCATCTTGCTTTGGATCATAAGCGTTAGCTGTGAATGGTAAAATTTCTTTGTTAATTAAAGACATAAAAAAACATCCTCCTGATTGATTAACTAATTTTGATTAGAATATTAGTTAAGTAGATTATTATAGTTTGTTAATTGTAATGATTCTAATCTTTCACGTACTATTATTGCACGCTCATATATTCTCGTCAACGATGAAAGGCTATATATAAAAGTGTAAAATAACGCTCTGTGTGTGCTTTTGAACCATTAGTGACAAGTGAAAACATGCACGTAAAAGAGAGCGTTTACATAGTTGATATAATCTTTCTACATATTAAATAGCCTTTCAATTCTCAACTAAACATATGAAACTGAGAAGAAAGGCTTGTTATTTATTAAATTGGCTTAAAAACATGAATTACACAGCTTTTCAGAGCATTTTTTACAATTTTGTGAACGACTAGCGTTTACGGAATTTATACTTATAAGTAATGAACAACGAAACCATAATAAGAATAAACCAAATCAGAAGATATAGTAGGCTCAAGCTAGCATTATTGATTTCTAATTCTAAAATTAAGCCAAAAGGTAATATTTCCAGTACTTTGTCGAAAAAGCCTAATTTTATAACACCCTCTAAGGTATTAAATATTGGTGTCATGCCGAAGAGAATGAAGGGCACCATCATTAATGTTGTGGCAGTACCAACAGTATTAGACAACAAACCAAAGACTAAACCAAGGACAAGGTAAAAGCATAGCATGACTGCAAGTCCTAAATAAGTTTGAAAATCGAAATTCACGTTACTGTTCACAATCATTAAGCTTATGATAGTCGTAATGATTGTGATTATAAACGTGATGATGACTTTAGAAAACAATATTTCAATATTAGATGCTGGCGACTCTACTAAGCCTTTCAATGTACCTTTTTCATTTTCTTCAGAGATCATTGTGATAAGAGGTGATGTAGCAACAAAAACAAATGCCATGTTAATTATGATGAACTGCATTACAGTCGGTGCGCTTTGAACTGTATTTGTAGTTGGAATGATACTGTAAAATATACTGATTAATATGATCATTAACGGCATGAAAATAATGGAAGGATTTCGTATAGATTCTTTAAAGTCTTTCTCTAACAGTGCTGACAAGCGTGTAATATTCATACTAAACAAGCTCCTTTCCAGTGATTTTCAAGAAAACATCGCCAAGCGTAGGTAAATCAGATGAAATGTATTTTAAATCATTTGCTTCGAGCATATCTGTAATATACTGTGCAGATTCGGTAGTCATGGGTAAGGTTTTTTCTCGATTATTATTATGAATGACCTTAATTGTATGATTTGCATGATTAAAGCGAAAGTTCTCTGGTGTATCAAGTTCTTTGAGTACACCTGACTCTATAAAAGCCACGCGATCGCATAAGGCGTTTGCTTCTTCCATATTATGTGTTGTTAAAAATATCGTTGTGCCACGTTCGTTTAATGCTTTAAGGCCTTTATGCACATGTTGAATTGTCATAGGGTCTAAAGATGCTGTTGGTTCATCTAAAAATAATAGTTCAGGTTGATGTAAGATTGCTTTAGCAAGTAGTACACGTTGCTTCATACCAGCAGACAAGTTTTTAAATAATGATTTTTTATCCTGTGTTAGACCAACAAATTCTAAAGCTTCATCAATTTTTTGTAATGGTAGTTTGTTAAGTTTTGCGAATAACTTTAAGTTATCCCAAATGCTTTGGCGTTCATAAGCAGTGCTGTGATCTGTAAGGATACCAATTTTTGACATAAAGTTGCTCGTGCCTATTTCAGAACCATTGTGTCCAAGAACATTTAGACTACCTTTAGACGGATCGTATGTTCCAGTTAACATTTTAATTGTTGTCGTCTTGCCAGAGCCACTAGGACCAAGGAAACCAAAAATCTCCCCTTTTTTCACAGTGAAATTCATATCTTTAATTGCTATTTTGTTTTTAAATGACTTTGTTACATGATTCATTTCAATTATGTGTTCCATTAAATTACCTCCTTTTGAATTAACTTCAGCATAGCGTGTTCACGCGAATCTGACGTTCAAAAGAAGGTGAAATGTAACGTATAAGTGTTGAATGGTTACTCATTAATATTGAAAAATCGTTCTATTTCTTTTGCTTTCTGCCTAGATAAAGGGATTAGCATTTCCTTAGTATTATTGAGTCGTATCGAATAGTTGTTTTTAGACCAAGAAATAATTTCACTGACTTTTTGTAAGTTTACGATATAAGAACGATGACATCTATAAAAACCGTAAGGAACAATAATCGTTTCAATAGATTGTAAAGTCGTATCATGGGTATATTGTTCATTACCTACATGTATAACCACTTTGCCATCTTGACCTTCTAAGTAATCAATGTCGATAGGATCTAAAAATAACGTTTTTTCATTAGTTTTAACTGTTAAACGTTTGATTTGTTGACGCTCTAATTGGTTGCTGTCGCTTATATCTTGCTGATGATTGGGTTCATATTGTGATATTTCTATAGGTTTAAATGTTTTTTCAGTAAGGCGATAACAATTGTTGCTGATAAGTAATGCTTCCTCTGTGTGATTTGTTAATGTAATAATTGAATTGTACTTGCTGAGTTCATTGAGTAAGTTGAGTACGGTGTGTTTTGTTTCAATAGAGACATTTTGTAAAGGTTCTTTAATAATAAATTTCGTTTCAGGTACAAGGAATAATTTTGCTAAATGGACGAGTTTAAGTTCAGATGTTGTGAGCTTTTTAATTTTCTTGTGGTTGAAGGAGAATAACTTACATTCATAAAGGACTGTATCTAAGGATAATTTTGAATCGTACCACTTACACCAAAATTTAATGATTTCTTTTACTGATAGTCGCTCTGGTAGTGGTGCTTTAAGCGTGTATGTCTTGAATCCACTCGTATCTTGATTGAGTTCTATAATCGAATTTTGAAACTCATCTTCTGTGACAATAGTAGCTAAATCATTTTGAAGTTCAACTAATCTATTATCTTTTACAAATAATTCTATGTGTTTAACCATAAATAATACTCCTATAGTGTATTTATAAAACAGTATAACAAGCTATAGTGATAATGTGTGAGATTTTTATGAAAAAAAGACCTATTTACAGTTTGAAATAGGTCTCGTATTTTTTAGAAGTATAAAGTTACTAAAGAAGGTTTTAGCACTTAATTACATGAATGATTGTGTTATCCACCAAATCATTGCAGCAACAGGAAAGAACAACCACCAGTAACCTGCTAGGAATTCCCAACCATTCATAGCAGGTTTCTCTTTATCATCTGAAACAGGTTGCTGATATGTTTCAATAATTGTATGTTTAAGTTGCTTGTCTTCTTTAATGAGTTCATCTAATGAGATGTCGAATAGATCGCTCATTTTAATTAACATATCAATGCTCGGATAGACTTTATTTAATTCCCATTTTGAAATACTTTGGCGTGAAATGTTAAGTATTTCGGCTAAATCATCTTGAGACCAATTTTTTTGTTCTCTTTGCTCTTTAATCTTTTTACCAATTTCCATATCAACCACATCCTTTGTTTAAAGTTAATCTATTACATGTTCAGCGTCACGAACTTAATGTTATTGTCTGTCGCAACGACAGGTTGCAATCGCGTGTTTATCATCATTATCAGTTTTTGAAAATTAAATATGTATAAGATTGATTTATGTTCACAGGGATTTATGAACAACCTCTTTAATGTAATAATACCCATTTCATTCTATTATAATAAAAAACTGACTAAGTTATAACTTAGTCAGTTAATAATAATTTTGAATTTTTTATCTATCCCAGTATCTTGCTCTATCAAAAGCTTGCACAATTGTATTAGGATCATCCGATACGAAAACACCAGGTGCTGCTAAATTCAATTTGGCATCTGCTAAATTTGTCGCAGCTGTTTGGCTAACAATTAATGGTTTATTGTGTTTATAAGTGAGTTCTGCAAACTCCTCGACAGGTGGAAGTATGTCGCTACCATCTGAAAGTACAATTAAGCTATCAAATAAAGTTGGATGAGCAGTATCAAATGTTTCAGTGATACCGTAGTCTTCTGAGATATCTTTAGGATGTTGTCCCACAAATGCGTAGTTTAATTTATGTTCAGTGAACGTTTTAGCGTATGATTTTAGTGTGTCAGCACTAATATCGCCATTTACTGCAACAGCTACAGAATGTCCAGCTAATGGGATGTCGAATTTTTCCATTGTTAGTTTACTATCTTTTGCGTCTGATTGGACTTCTTCATTTTCTGCGGGCACTTCCACACCTACATTTTTAGCTACACGTTCGGCTAATGTGCGGTCAACCTTGTTCAATTGGTTAACAGCATTTTGTTTAACCATAACCGATTTACACATACCGATTTCAAATGAAAAGCCATCTACGGTATGATCAAATTCAGGCTGAGTCAGACTGTTTAAATAAAGTTTGGCTTGGCTATAATAATCTTTGAAACTTTCACTGCGTTTTTGAATCTTGCGGCCTTCAACTTTTTCTTGATAGTGCTCATAACCACCTTCTTCTTTTGGCGTTGTATGAGGGTCATTATTATTCAGTGCATTTTTATGATACGCAACTTGTCCCTTGTTTACACTTGTTTGGTGCATACCTTCTCTTTGGTTGTTGTGTACTTCATTCACAGGACGGTTAATTGGAATTTGATTAAAGTTTGGACCACCTAATCTCGTGATTTGTGTATCTGTATAAGAGAATAAACGTCCTTGTAATAATGGGTCGTTAGAAAAGTCGATACCTGGCACAATATGACCTGGATGGAATGCAGCTTGTTCTGTTTCATCAAACACATTCGTAACATTTTGGTTTAACGTCATTTTACCAACTCTTTGTACTGGAACGTCATCTTCAGGCCAAATTTTTGTCGGGTCTAAAATATCAAAATCAAAGTCAAATTCTTGTTCGGGACGAATAATTTGTAGGCCTAATTCCCATTCAGGATAATCGCCTTTTTCGATAGATTCGTAAAGGTCTTTACGATGAAAGTCAACGTCTTTACCATGTAGAATTTGTGCTTCATCCCATACGAGAGACTCTAGCCCTTGAAGTGGTTTCCAATGGAATTTAACAAAATAAGACTGTCCCTCGCTATTAACAAGGCGGAACGTATGCACGCCGAAACCTTCGACTTGTCTGAAATCTTTAGGTATCCCGCGATCACTCATAGCCCATACAGCGGTATGTGTAGATTCTGGGTTTTGAGCAAAGAAATCCCAAAATGTATCATGTGCAGTACCACCTTGAGGCATTTCGTTATGTGGTTCAGGTTTAACTGCGTGAATTAAATCTGGGAATTTGATTGCGTCTTGTATGAAAAACACTGGTATATCGTTACCTACTAGATCGAAAATACCTTCATCTGTATAAAATTTTGTCGCAAAGCCACGGACGTCTCTAACTGTATCAGGAGAGCCTTTAGAACCTTGAACTGTGGAAAATCTAACGAATAGTGGCGTTGTTTTCTCGGGGTGAGTTAAAAAGTCGGCTGAAGTATATTTCGATAAATCTTCATAAACTTGAAATTCTCCATGTGCACCAAAGCCACGGGCATGTACAACACGTTCTGGGATTCGTTCATGATCGAAGTGCATGATTTTTTCTCTGAAATGGAAATCTTCTAATAAGCTAGGACCACGTTCACCAACAGTTAGCGTGTTTTCATCTTCACTTACTTTGACACCATTATTAGTCGTCATTGCTTTATCGTCATTGCTTTTTTCTACTTCATTTAATTGATCTTTCTTTTTATTGCTCATTAAAATACCCCCTATCTTTACGTACAGTTAGTGTTTTCCACGTTACGATAAAGAGAAACATATCTATGAGTTAAATGAATTATTTTAAATGATTTATAAATTATAGTATGCATAGTGAGAAGATTATATGTGAGAGATTGTCGACAAGACTCCGACTTTGTTGGCAGTTTTTGTGCACGTTTTCCTTGGTACAGACTTAGACTGTGGGCTTCGGCTACTGCATTTTCTGTAGGAGTCGACCCAAGCACTACCATTTTTAAAGAAAAATACTATAAAAAAACCAAATGCCTTTATAGCACTTGGTTTGTCTACATTCTGTGACATGAGTGAAAGGGGAGTCTAGTCCACAAATGTGACATCCACTTGTCCTACATTGCTATATTCCACTTTATAAGATCCTAGTTCTACTGGAATAGGCGATATAAAGGTACCTGAAGAAATGATATGACCTTTGTGTAATTTTTTATCGTGCGTTGCGAGTTTTTGTGCAAGCCATTTAACAGACTCGATTGGGTTGCCAAGTACTTCTGTAGAATCGCCTTCATGTTCTACTATTCCGTTATACGATAGTTTCATATGGATGTTTGCAAAATCTTCATATGACAGAGGCTCAATTGTTTCACCAACAACAATTAATCCTGTCGCAGTGTTGTCTGCTAATAAATCACCTAAAGTAAAATTAGGAAACCAATTTTTGTAGCGTGCATCGGGTATTTCAATACCTGGTGCAACTTTAACGCTAGATAGGACTTCTTCATTTGTTGGATTAGAAGATAAATCTTTCGTTAGAATAAACATAATTTCTGGTTCAATTAAAGGTGAAAATAGACTTGAAAGTGATACAGAGCCATTGCTTTCTACAATTTTAGAAGAAAGTATTGTGCCATAAGCTGGCTCATCAGTATTAGCGATACTTTGTGTTGCTGCACTTGTCATACTTACTTTATAGCCGGCGATATTGGATTGATCAACGTCTTTAAGTTTATCGATAAGTAAATCCTGTGTTTGGTATGCTTCTCGTTCACTGATATTGTACGTGTGACTAACAAAATCTATGGGTTCGTGCTGTTTAAAGGCTTCAAACAATGCATCTGCGACAGTTGTATTGGCTTGTGTCATGAAATATTAGCACTCCTTTTTCAGAATATTGTTACTATTATACTAACCATAAACTTAATTACTTTCAAATCTTTTAAGAAAGGTGAAAAATGGGTAAACATAATATAAGCAATCAAAATATGCTTTTGGTAAGATATGGATATATTTCATAAAGAGGAGCGATAGCATGTCTGATCACGTGTACAACTTATTGAAAAAACACCATTCAGTAAGAAATTTTAAGAAAGAACCTATTCCAGAAGAGCATATTAAACAACTTGTTGAGGCAGGGCAAAGCGCTTCGACTTCTAGTTATTTACAAACTTATTCCATTATAGGTATAGAAGATCCTGAGATAAAAGAAGATTTAAAAGAAGTATCTGGGCAGGCTTATGTCGTAGAAAATGGCTATTTGTTTGTTTTTGTAATGGATTATTATAGACACTCAATAGTGAATGAAGATTCCAAGCATCAAATGGAGACATCATTTGAATCTGCGGAAGGCTTGCTTGTTGGTACAATAGATGCAACGTTAGTAGCACAAAATATCGCTGCTACAGCAGAGGATATGGGCTATGGAATTGTTTATCTAGGCTCATTAAGAAATGATGTTGAACGAGTTAAAGAAGTATTAGACCTACCCGAGCATACTTTCCCTCTATTTGGTATGGCACTTGGTATACCTGAAGATGAGGAAGATGGTAGCCCGAAACCGCGTTTACCGTTTGAACATGTTTTTCATCGTGATAGATATAATAGCGATAAGGACGAGCAAAAAGAAGCATTACAAAGATATGATCAAACCGTAAGTGATTATTACAAATCGCGTACAAACGGTGAACGTAGTGAAACATGGTCTAATCAAATTGCGAATTTTATGAGCGCAAAACAAAGATTAGATATGTTAGATCAATTGAATAGAGCAGGTTTTATTAGAAAATAATAGTATAGCAAGATAGCTAAAGTGTTTCATTTTCACAAACTCATTACATTAAGGAAGGGGTTGGTTAAGTTGAGCATGTTTAATAGATTTTTTAGAAAAAAACCGGATGAGATTGATGGACGTGACATAAATAATCAATATATTTATTCATCTGAGAGCAAACTAACCCCGGAAGAAGCGCAAAAGTATTGGGCGAAAATGGCGCAAAAAGTACTTGTCACAGCAATCAATTCAGTAGATCATACAGCTGAGCGCATATTTATTTTAATCACCTTTGATGAGAAAGATTCGACAATCGATTTGTTTTTTCAAATGGATGGTCAACTCAGAATGTGGAATGACTTGGATAATGAAACACATAAAAAGGTTATTTCAGGTAGTATCGTTTCTCAAGCACCGAATTTAGTGAAACAAGTGAATTGTTTATACGATAGTGTAGACAAAGTTAGGTTAGCATATGCTCAAATTCAATATGAATTTGAAAGTAAAGCTTGGTATTTACATGATGTTACTCAAGAAAGTGTCGAAGCATATTTGGAAAAAGATCCCGCTTTTTTAAAATGGTTTGATGATGTGTCGAAAGAAATTGATGCAATTCCACTAGATGGTAAAGAAAGAATCACTTGGGGGCCATTCAAACCAGAATACTAGATAAAATAAAAACCTTCCTAAACAACGTGAAATCACACGGTTTGGGAAGGTTTTTTACATATTTAATTTTAATTATAGTTAGAACTATTAATGAGCAGGGATAGTTCTGGTTAAAGGCTGATTAGCCAGTAATTTCACCATATTCTTCTGAGTTATATGCGTCTTTATCTAAGTTGTCTGTCAGTTTAGCTGTACCTGTACCTGCAAGTAAAGAGTCATTGACGTTCAATGCAGTACGACCCATATCAATTAAGGGTTCTACAGAAATTAACACACCTGCAAGTGCTACAGGTAAGTTCAGTGTAGACAATACGATGATTGAAGCAAACGTTGCGCCACCACCAACACCAGCTACACCAAATGAACTAATAATGACAACGCCGATAACTGCCAATATAAATTGTAAGTTAACTTCCACACCGGCAGCAGGTGCCACCATGACAGCTAACATAGCTGGATAAATACCCGCACAACCATTTTGTCCGATAGATAAACCAAATGAGGCGGAGAAATTAGCGATACCGTCTGGTACACCTAAACGATTTTTTTGAGTTTGTACGTTAAGTGGCAATGAACCTGCACTTGAACGAGACGTAAAGGCGAAGAGTAATACTTCACCCGTTTTCTTAACAAAAGTAACAGGGTTTAAACCTAATCCTGTAACAATAAGTAAGTGAATGATATACATTACGATAAGGGCTGCATAAGATGCGAGCACAAATTTACCTAATGTCCATATAGCACCGAAGTCACTTGTGGCAATCGTTGATGTCATAATCGCTAAAATACCATAAGGTGTTAAGCGTAATACGAACGTTACAATCGCCATTACTAGGTTATACAATGCATCGATACCACGTTTTAAGATATTTCCACTTTCAGGTTGTTTACGCATTACACGTAAGAATGCAAAACCAATAAATGCAGCAAATATAACGACTGCAATAGTAGAAGTTGTACGTTGACCTGTGAAATCTAAGAATGGATTACTTGGTAGTAACTCTAAGATTTGCTGTGGCAATGTATTGGCAGTCATGTCTTTAGCCTGACTTGCGAGTTCGCCACCTCTTGAACTTTCAGCACTTCCTAAATCGATAGATGAAGCATCTAAGCCAAAAACAAGGGCAGAGACAATACCAACGATAGCTGCGATAGCTACTGTACCGATTAAGAACATGAAAATATAAATGCCTATTTTAGCAAATTTTTCTCCAATTTGAATTTTAGTGAAAGCTGAAACGATTGAAATAAAGATTAAGGGCATTACTATCATTTGTAATAATGAGATATAGCCATCTCCGACAATACTAAACCAGTCTGTTGTTTGTTTAGTAATCGTAGAATCCACACCATAAATTAGATGAATGAAAATACCATAAATGATACCTACGCCTAAAGCACTGAAAACACGTTTTGGAAATGATACGTGTCGTTTAGCCATTACATATAATCCGATGAGGAAGGCCACAAAAATGACGATGTTAAGAATTGTTAATAACATAAAGCAGGACCTACACTTTCATAATTTAATTTTTTAATTCCGATAAGCATACTAAGGATATTAGAAAAGTTAATAATATTCAAGTCTATTTTGCAAGAAAATTTGAAAATGAAAATGACTTTATATTCTGACAATAATGAAATGCAGTGAGACACTGCTATGAAGATGTTTTTGTGGGTGAAGAAAGGGGTGAGGAGAGAAGATTGATATACTGGATAATTATATAAAAAAACCATCCCTTGATTGTTGGGATGGTTAAAATAAATTAGATTTTCTTTATAGATTGAATAAACGAGCAAAAAATCCTTTGCGTTCATCTTTTGGTTCTTCTTTAGCAAGTGGGGATTCATAAGCGTGCGTTTGCTCTGAAGATGCTTCTTGCTCACTAGACGATGCTAGGTCTGTAGCATGATCATTGTCTGGTGTTTTTTGGATAGAATCATCTTTAGCTTGATCAACTGAAGTTGTATCTTTTTCTTCTGATGATGCAGTAGTTGCAGCACCCGTTGTGTCAGTTTCTTTACCTGTCTGACTTGTAGAAGAAGTTGAAGCAACTTTGCTATCATCAGTTGTTGGTTTAGCTACAGTAGATGGTTGAGCACCAACTTGTGTAATCTCGCTATCTTCGACTTGAACTGAGTTTGAAGTGTTTTCCGTACTTACTTTACTGTCTTTAGCTGGATGTGCAGTAGCAGATGAAGCTTGTTCAGTAGTATTATCAGTCAAATTATCACCTTTACCAGCAGTTGTACCCGTAGAAGCAGTAATATTGTCTGTCTCAACGTTAGATTTCACAAGTTCTGATTGTTCTTTTTGAGAATCTTGAATCACACTTTGAGTTGTCTTAATTTCATCCGTTGATGTTTGGATAGCTTTTAATGATTCCGTGTTAGCATCTAATTTTGATGTGATTTGATTTTGCATTTCATGTAATTCGTGTTGTTGCTGGTGTACTTGGTTAATCATTTGGCCAAGCATTTGACGTTCGTCACGCATTTTTTGGATTTCAGAACGTAAGTCATCCACAAGTTTAGAAACATTTTGGTCAGTAGGTAGATTACTGTCATTGTCTTTAACAAGTACTTGTAGGAAGTCTTTTTCTTTTTCTAATTCCTCGAAAGCTAAATCATAGCTATTGGTTTGCTTAACTTTTTCGGCAATTTCTTGGAAAAGCTCAATATCTTCTTCTTTGAAATCTGTAGCTTCACGGCCACGGTATTCGGTTTTGCTAAGTTGGTACCCGCGTTCTTCTAAATGTTGAACGATTTTACGGACTTGTTTTTCACTTAGCTCTACACGTAGTGCAAATTCTTTAGTTAACATAGTAATAAGTCCTTTCATATAAGCGATTTATGTATACGGACGTTTGTCTTCGGTTAGTGAAACGTCAGTCTTACCTCTATGTTAGTCTAAACTGTTTTAACAGTGATTTCAAGTAGTGCCTGCTATCATTTGCGCAAATCCATTTCCGTGAGTAAAGGATAAATAACACTTCTAGATATTCTGTTAGCAAATACATACTTTAATATATAATTTGATTTAATACTTGGTCCATAAATATCTTTAGTTAATTCGATATTAGATTTAATAAATAAATCCATAGGTCGTCCTTCAGAAAAACCTTTCAGACTGGGTGCTAAATAATCGATGTCATATTGTCTTTCGAAACCATTTTCGAATAAAAACTGACGTCTGTTATCCATAATAGTTATTTCGTCTTCAGACGCTTCTTCAGGTTCTTTTGGCACTTCCAACATGATGAAGTTAACATCATGAGCATGGAGTTGATTAGATAATTTATTAATTTCTTTTTCCATACGTTTTAGTGTTAAATTGATTAATTCATCATGGTTCGGTTGATCGAGGGCTATTAAATAAATTAAAAAAGCTGAGTTCGTCGTTGCTTCATAGTGAGCAGTAGCTAAACTCACTGGTTTTTCTGACTCGATACCTACTAAAAATAAATAATCATGTTTAGTACGTTCGTTTTTTAACGATTGTTTAAATATTTGTTCGTCCTCTGTTAACCCGATATCAAACTTTTCGTCATATATCTTTAAAGCTGATTTGAACAATGGATCATCAATTGATGTTACGGCTTTAAATTCCATAGACTCACCCCCAAAATTATTGCGTTCATTATAACATAATAGTTATATTTGTAATTTATTAACACATAATCTAAATCTTGTTAATACTTATTATGTAATTGAAAAAGAGCGGGACAGAAATCAAATTTTGATTTCGTATTCCCGCCCCCACTAAGTTGACTAAATATCTAGTCAACTACTGTGCAGTCTCTAAATTAATAAATGCAATTATGTTTCAGACTCAAAATGATTATAGTAAGTGCATCTTTACGATTTTGGGCCGTTTGATTCTTCGGCATAATGATGCCCAACAACTGATTCATCTTCATAAGCAGCATTTGTTTTTTCTACTTCTTCATGTGAAGAGGTATCTCTCGCAGCTACGATAATGTATTTATCGTTTAGTATTTCCTTTTTATAATGTTCTTTTTCATCATCTGTAATATCATAGTGAGATAAGACAACTTCTTCACCGTCTTCACCAGTCATAATCTTAGCGACTTTATCACTAAATGATCCGCTTGTTGCTATTAAACTCACTTCGGAATTATGTAATTCATCAATATGGAGTTTTGTTCTAGATAAAACGGATAGCTCTGATTCATCGTATCCTTCAGAAACTTTTTCTTTAACTTTTTGTAATAATTCTTCTTCATTTTGTACAATTGTAAAATCTGTCATGTAAAATCCCTCCAGCCATTGTTTTAATGATTATTAAGTATTTACCCAGTTCACATATAGATAAAACGAATACAACTTTATTATATAACGGAATGATAACTCTGACAAACATCATTTTATCGCCATAGAAAACGTTTACAAATTCGAGAAAAAAGTAATAAAAAGGTCGTTGTGAAGCGCTTACTTGTAATATGTGTATTGAAAATAAAGCTAAAATTTGCTATCATCAGTTAATAATTTATCTAACTCATATAATCTAAAGGATAAGGCTTTAGAAGTTTCTACCATGTCGCCATTAACGATATGACTATGGGTAACCAATACAATACATAAGTAATTCGAATTCATATGTTTTAAATCGTAAGAAGACGTACACGTTTTAGAACACTTATCGCTACTGTTGTCACAAATCTAACCTTTTTACATATAATTTGGGAAATGAATGTGAAACAACCAACTTGGGCAACATGAGTTATAAGTTGAAGAAGGGCTTCTTCTCGTATTGCAAGTTCACTCATAGATCCTGAAACTAAGTTAGTTTAGGACTTTTTTTGTACACAAAATGAGGAGGTTTTTTCGAGTGGATTTGTTGAAACAGAAAGTAGAAGCAGATGGTGTCGTTATTGATGAGAAGATTTTGAAAGTGGACGGATTTTTAAATCATCAAATCGATGCAAGGTTAATGTACGATGTAGGACAAACGTTTTATGAGCAGTTTAAGGACGAAGGTATTACTAAAATATTAACAATAGAGGCTTCAGGTATTGCACCAGCTATCATGGCTGCAATGCACTTTGATGTACCGTGTCTATTTGCGAAAAAAGCAATGCCGAGTACGTTAAAGAAAGATGTATATCAAGCAGATATCCATTCATTCACAAAAAACACGACAAGTACGGTCATTGTTTCAAATGAATTTTTAGGTGAGCATGATCGCGTATTAATCATAGATGACTTTTTAGCGAACGGCGATGCATCACTTGGTTTAAACGAAATTGTAGAAAAAGCGCATGCAACTACGGTCGGTGTTGGCATTGTAGTAGAGAAAAGCTTCCAACCCGGAAGAGAGCGATTAGAACAAGCAGGTCTTACAGTTTCATCACTATGTAAAGTTGCTTCTTTAAGTGGAAACAAAGTAACGTTTCTAGGGGACGAAGCATGAAGACCTTTTTCTTAAGCTTACAACATTTATTGGCAATGTATGCAGGAGCCATCCTAGTTCCTATTATCGTTGGAACAAGTTTAGACTTCTCTCCAGAAGAAATTGCATTCTTAGTTACAGTAGATATTTTTATGTGTGGTGTAGCTACATTTTTACAAGTTTGGAAAGGTACTGGTACAGGATTACCTATTGTATTGGGGTGTACATTCACTGCAGTAGCACCGATGATTTTGATTGGTCAGACAAAAGGTATTGGTGACTTATATGGTTCACTATTTTTATCAGGTATCTTAGTTGTTGTTATTGCGCCATTCTTTTCGCATTTAGTGAAGTTATTCCCACCTGTTGTAACAGGTAGTGTCGTTACGATAATAGGGATTAACCTAATGCCAGTTGCAATGAATTATTTAGCTGGCGGAGAAGACGCAAAAGATTATGGTGATGCTACGAATATTATGCTTGGTGCGACGACGTTAATTATTATTTTGATAGTTCAACGATTTACATCAGGTTTTCTAAAATCTATTGCTATTTTAATAGGATTGGTTGCAGGGACGATTTTAGCTTCGATATTTGGTATTGTAGATGTGAAGCAAGTTGGAACAGCGCATTGGTTTGCGTTACCACAACCATTTAGGTTTTCAACTTTCAGCTTTGACTTAGGTGCGACGCTTGTATTTTTCATTGTTGCATTAGTCAGCTTGATAGAATCAACAGGTGTGTATCATGCATTAAGTGAGATTACAGGTAAGAAACTAGAACGTAAAGATTTCCGTAAAGGCTATACTGCAGAAGGTATTGCGATTATATTAGGGTCAATTTTTAACGCCTTCCCATATACAGCGTATTCTCAAAATGTTGGGTTAGTATCGTTATCAGGTGCTAAAAAGAACAATGTGATATATGGCATGGTTATATTATTGATTATTTGCGGATGTATTCCTAAATTAGGTGCATTGGCGAATATGATCCCACTTCCAGTATTAGGTGGTGCCATGATAGCTATGTTTGGCATGGTTATGGCATATGGTGTTAGTATATTAGGTAATATTAATTTTAAGAATCAAAACAATTTGTTAGTAATTGCTGTATCAGTTGGGCTAGGAACGGGTATAAGTGCAGTACCTCAAGCATTTGAAGCATTAGGTGAACAGTTTGCATGGTTAACTCAAAATGGTATTGTACTTGGCGCGATTTCAGCAATTATTTTGAATTTCTTTTTTAATGGTATAAAGAGTCAACAAAATACGGAAGTTATGAAATAATAACTATAAAACAAATAATAGGAGGCTGTACCAGTATGTGGGAAAATAAATTTGAAAAAGAATCTTTAACTTTTGACGATGTGTTATTGTTACCAGCAGAATCAGATGTTTTACCGAAAGAAGTAGATTTAAGTGTTCAATTATCAGAAGGCGTTAAATTGAACATTCCTGTGATTTCAGCGGGTATGGACACAGTAACTGAATCGAAAATGGCGATTTCAATGGCTAGACAAGGTGGACTTGGTGTAATCCATAAAAACATGCACATTGAAGATCAAGCAGACGAAGTTCAAAAAGTAAAACGCTCTGAAAATGGTGTTATTTCAAATCCATTTTTCTTAACACCTGAAGAAAGTGTTTTTGAAGCGGAAGCATTAATGGGTAAATATCGTATCTCAGGCGTACCAATTGTTAACAGTAAACAAGATAGACAATTTGTAGGTATTATTACAAACCGTGATTTACGTTTTATTGAAGATTTTTCAATTAAAATCTCTGATGTGATGACTAAAGATGGACTTGTTACAGCACCTGTTGGTACAACATTAGACGAAGCTGAAAAATTATTACAAAAACATAAAATCGAAAAACTACCTCTAGTAAAAGAAGGGCGTTTAGAAGGTTTAATCACAATTAAAGATATTGAAAAAGTACTTGAATTCCCATATTCAGCTAAAGATGCACACGGTAGATTATTAGTTGGTGCAGCAATTGGTATTGCTAAAGACACAGACATCCGTGCTAAAAAATTAGTTGAAGCTGGTGTAGATGCGTTAGTTATAGACACAGCGCATGGCCATTCTAAAGGCGTATTAGACCAAGTTGCACATATTAAAGAGCAATTCCCACAAGTAACATTAATCGCTGGTAACGTAGCTACTACTGCAGGTACAAAGGCGTTATATGATGCAGGTGCAGATGTAGTTAAAGTAGGTATTGGCCCAGGTTCAATTTGTACAACACGTGTTGTAGCAGGTGTTGGTGTACCTCAAATTACAGCTATCTATGATTGTGCTACAGAAGCACGTAGACAAGGCAAATCAATTATTGCTGATGGCGGTATTAAATTCTCTGGTGACATCATCAAAGCATTAGCTGCTGGTGGACATGCGGTAATGTTAGGAAGCTTACTCGCTGGTACTGAAGAAAGCCCTGGCGCAACAGAAGTATTCCAAGGTAGACAATATAAAGTATACAGAGGCATGGGTTCATTAGGTGCTATGGAAAGTGGTTCAAATGACCGTTATTTCCAAGAGGACAAAACACCTAAGAAATTCGTTCCAGAAGGTATTGAAGGCCGTATTGCTTATAAAGGTTCATTACAAGATACAATTTATCAACTTATGGGTGGCGTAAGATCTGGTATGGGTTATACTGGTTCAAGAAACTTAGAAGCACTAAGAGAAGAAGCACAGTTTACACGTATGGGACCTGCTGGACTAGCAGAAAGTCACCCACATGATGTTCAAATTACAAAAGAATCACCAAATTATTCATTCTAAGTCAAAGGAGATTTAAAAGTTATGGAAATGGCGAAAGAGCAAGAGCTCATACTTGTTTTAGACTTTGGTAGCCAATACAACCAATTAATTACACGTCGTATTCGTGAAATGGGAGTGTACAGTGAATTACACGACCATGAAATGAGTATGGATGAAATTAAAAGTTTGAACCCTAAAGGTATTATCCTTTCTGGTGGACCAAATTCAGTTTACGAAGAAGATTCATTTACAATTGATCCAGAAATATATAATTTAGGTATTCCTATTTTAGGTATTTGCTATGGTATGCAACTTACAACTAAATTATTAGGTGGAAAAGTTGAGCGCGCTAATGAACGCGAATACGGTAAAGCAGTTATTAATGCTAAAACGGATGAATTATTCTTTGGTTTACCAGAAGAACAAAATGTTTGGATGAGTCATTCGGACAAAGTAATTGAAATTCCTGAAGGCTTTGAAGTCATTGCAGATAGCCCAAGCACACGTTATGCAGCTATCGAAGATAAAGAACGCCGCATTTATGGCGTGCAATTCCACCCAGAAGTACGTCATACAGAATTCGGTAACGATTTATTACGTAACTTTGTACGTCGCGTCTGTGATTGTACAGGCGAATGGTCAATGGAAAACTTTATCGATATTGAAATTGAAAAAATCCGCAACCTCGTTGGCGATCGTAAAGTCCTTTCTGCAATGAGTGGTGGGGTAGATTCATCAGTAGTTTCAGTATTACTACACAAAGCAATCGGTGACCAATTAACATGTATCTTCGTAGACCATGGTCTTTTACGTAAAGGTGAAGGCGACATGGTAATGGAACAATTTGGTGAAGGTTTCAATATGAACATTATTCGTGTGGACGCACAAGAACGTTTCATGAGTAAACTAAAAGGTGTATCTGACCCAGAACAAAAACGTAAAATCATTGGTAATGAATTCATCTATGTATTTGATGACGAATCATCTAAGTTAGAAGGCGTAGACTTCCTAGCTCAAGGTACATTGTATACAGATGTTATTGAATCAGGTACGAAGACTGCACAAACAATTAAATCACACCATAACGTTGGGGGATTACCAGAAGATATGGATTTCCAATTAATCGAACCAATCAATACATTGTTTAAAGACGAAGTACGTGAATTAGGTATCGAATTAGGAATTCCAGAGCATTTAGTATGGAGACAACCGTTCCCAGGTCCTGGACTTGGTATTCGTGTGCTTGGCGAAATCACAGAAGATAAACTAGAAATTGTACGTGAATCTGACGCGATTTTAAGACAAGTTGTACGTGAAGAAGGTCTTGAACGTGAGATTTGGCAATACTTCACGGTATTACCAGGCATCCAATCTGTAGGTGTTATGGGAGACTACCGCACGTATGATCACACAGTAGGCATCCGTGCTGTAACTTCTATTGATGGCATGACAAGTGACTTCGCACGCATTGACTGGGAAGTCTTACAAAAGATTTCAAGTCGTATTGTAAATGAAGTAGACCACGTCAACCGCGTCGTCTATGACATTACATCTAAGCCACCAAGCACAATCGAGTGGGAATAATAGTATAGAATGATGCCCCCTTAGGCCATAGGCTTAAGGGGGTGTTTTTTATTTTAAATAAAGTGCTAGAAATATTTCTTCATAATAATTCCTATGCTACTAATATCTTAAAAATTTTAAGGTATTAGTAGCATATTTTTAATTGAACTTCTTTTTATCTCCATCTAATATAAAGAAAATTTAATCTTAGGCAATAAAAAATAAATAAACATAAAGATTTGTAGATATTTTCTAAGGGATAAGTATAATTTAAGTTAAATATAGAGAAATGTGTAACTTAGAATGCAGCCTAAATTATGAATGAAGGGTGGACTAAAATGGAAAAAACCGGGGGATTTTTCATATGGCAGAATAGTGAAAACTTTATATGGTAATAAAGTATATTATGATCACAAATAATAATATTTAGCCCACTAAGATTATTATTCTTAGTGGGCTTTTTATAAGGAGATAGAAGTTGTGAAAAGGATTTTAATAATATTAGCAGTAGTGATTTCACTCACTTTAAATTTTATTATTATCGACACTTATAAGTCACTTTCTTTTTATAATACTGTAGCAAAAGGAAATGAGAAAATAGAGTTTTTATTCACTCAAGAAAAGAAAAAGTATACTGACGAAGCGTTAGAGTATTTCAATAAACTGTCAAAAAAATACAACACTAAAATTACAAAAGTCACATACATAAATAATGATGAAATCGTTATAAATACTAATGATGAAAAATTGAAAGCTATGGCAAACACCAATAATAAGATGATGATATTTGATAGTAAGTTACATATTAAAATATATGCTCTAGAAGATACAAAATTATCAGAGAATGGCACTTATTATTTGTCAGGTAGTAAAAATAATACTGAAAAAGTTAAAAATTTGATAGAAAAAAATGTAGGTCATATCGAAGAAATGGATAATAGTAGTGAAGTTTACTTAAAAATAGACCAATTTAGTTTAACCCTATGTTCACTTTTAATTTTGATATATATGACAGTGTTACATCATTATTTAAACAATAATAAAAGTAACTATAAAATATTATATGATTTAGGATATGTAAGATATAGAATCATCTTGGCTATTATTAAATCATTTAGAACACAGATGCTCTACTATATTCTCCTTAATATATTACTTACACTATTGATGTATATATTAATTTATAAAGATTTTCAGTTGTTAAATGTGATAGGTATTATTTTATTAACTACTTTAATCATACTATTACTGTCTTTAATAATTATAGTAATAATCACTTATATATTTGGAAAGGATTTTGCTAAAAATAAAAAGCATAGTAATAAATTAATTATGATGTACACCTATATGCTATTAACAATTGTAATAGTTGTATTTTTAGTGCTATCTACTCAAAGTTTAATTAATAATTATAGCGAATATCAAAGACAAAAACTTTCTTGTGAACACTGGACACAAGCCGAGAACACCTATAAAACCAACGTTATGGATAGAGGTCAGCTGAAAAATAGAAAGTTAGATATAGAAGTTAATAAGAAGTTTAAAAATTACTATAACAGTAACGAGAATAAAGGGTTTATTATTGATACTATTAAATTTCTTGAGGTTGATGGAGAGCCATTATATGTAAGTGGTGAAATAGAAAATTATAATATCGATCCAGCTGGCAAAACAATTACGATAGACCAACGATTTTTGAAAGACCATCCACAATATACTCAGGAAAATAAAAATGTATTAACTAAAATGATATATAAAGATAATACGCAGAATATCATAGTTCCAGTAAAGTATAAAAGCTATGAAAGTGAAATTAAAGACAATTTCAAAGATGAGTTCACTTTCAGAAAAAATTTATTTAAATATAAAGGAGAAGCAAATGAAAGTTTAGATGTAATATTATTTGGACGAAAAATAATTCCTCTTACTTTACCTATGACGCTCAAATAGGAGGAGAAAAAAATACCATTATAGATCCTATTGCAATAGTTGAAAGTGGAAAAACACATGAAGAAAATTTTGAACCATATTTTTCTCAATCTTATATGTTTAAGAGTATGTTAGATCATCCATATAAAACAATAGAATCGGGATTGAAAAAATATAAATTAGATAACTATATTCCTACAGTAAGTTCGGTGTTCGATTCTAAAATAGAATTTATAAATGAACTGAAATCAAAAATGTATAAATATACTTTTTTATCGGGATTAACAGCATTAATTTATATGATAGTAAGTATCACTTTTATAAACCTTTATTTTAAATCGTATCAATATGTTATTTTTCTTAAACGAAATTTAGGCTATAGTTATTTTGAAATTCACAAATGGGTTTTATTCTTTTTGTGCTTGGTTAATTTCTTTATAGGCCTATTCCTTAGTAAAGGCTTAAATCAAATAGCAATACTATTTTATATAATTTTACTTATAGTTCACTCTACTGTGATAATGCATTCATTTAAAAAGTTGAATAAAGAAAATATAAATCAAGTATTGAAGGGGAAAAAAGAATGATAAAACTTAATCATATTAATAAATCTTTTGATGGAAAAGTAATTTTCGAAAAATTTAGCGTCGTTATTGAATCAGGAGACTTTGTAATCATTAGAGGAGCAAGTGGTAAAGGGAAATCAAGCTTATTAAATATTATTGGATTACTTGAAGCTCCAGACTCAGGAGAAGTATTATACAACGGCGTTGTAGTGAAAAATGAAAAAACGAAATTAATCTATAAGCGTAAAGATATATCATACGTTTATCAAAATTATGGTCTGCTTGAAAATGAGACAATCCTTAAAAATCTCACTTTGCCATTAAATGTTTCGAAAAAAGAGATAACTAAATTAAAAAGTGTAATGAAAAAAGTTGGTTTGCAAGATCTATCTTTAAAAACGAAAATTTACACATGTAGCGGCGGTGAACAACAAAGAATTGCTATCGCAAGAGCAATATTAAAAGAACCGAAATTAATTATTGCGGACGAACCTACAGGTAATTTGGATAGAGATAACAGTGATAATGTAATAAATATATTTAAAGCGTTAAATAAGCAAGGCATAACTATAATAATGGCGACACATGATAGCAATTATTTTGGTGTTGGAAATAAAATCATAAATTTAGACTTATCAACATCATGCTAATCGAAGCGTGCTTGAGTAATTTGATCACTATTAAGCGAGAGACATAAATCAGTTTAAAACTAATTGTGGGCATAGTTCTCGCTTGTTTTGGTGCATATTTAGCATTAAAGAAAAAAGGGATTGCCTGATTTAGATAATTCCAAAAGCAACAAAAGGGCGACTGTTATTAGAGTCGCCCTTTTAAAGTAAAAGTGTTTTGATTTATTTTTGATTTTTAAAATACATTAACGTTATGACTATAGAGTATACAAATAGGAATATTATGATAAACATCGCCATAGTAAAACCTCATTTCTTTCATCTACAAATATAGTTTGTCGCGCCTATACACCCTAATGAAGTAATTAAGCCACATATTGTTGCCATGCCAAAGGGTAATACCTAAAGTAATAGCAGCAGTCCAACAGCCTCTAGCACCACCACTTCCACAATGTGCTCCTACTATCCATTCAAACCAACCTCGTTCTTTGTGAGGTAAATTTTTATAAGAGTCAGTTTCAATTTCCTTGTAAATTAATGAAGTGGTTACCGTTATGTTTTATAAATGTTTTTCTTGTATTAATCATAGTACCCGGTTTGTCTTCATCAACGAAAATACCATCATTAATCACTCCTACTCTTTTTCTCAAATCCACAAAATATACATATGAAAAAGGCAACAAATACTGATGGTACAAATAGTGATACTACTAAAAGTGGTGTAGACATGAGTAAATAGTTATAATCATATTTATATTTACCAAAATTCATACATATCTTCCATTTTGTTTATTCTGCTTGTTTTGTTTTTTATAATTCATGTAGGCATTAATATCTAACGTTAACAATGATGTGAAAAATATTAATGCGATTATAGATGTAACTATATAAGCTGTATTATCTTTAGTTATTATGGTGTATATTGCAAATACAATGAAAATTAAAGGTACCGGAAAAGGTTTTAAAAATATCGTCCTAACATCCTTAGTATTTGATTGAGAATCGCTATATTTCATGAAATTCCTCCTGTGTAATTGGTAGTATTATTTCTCATAATTTTCTATAGTAGTGCCATCTTTCTTAACATGTTTACTGTTAGCGCTTAGTAATAATATCGTATTACAAACAAAGACAATTGCTAATACGATTAAAGCTGTTGATTCACCTATATTCGTGAAATCTAATATGGATAGGATAATCAAAATGTTAATTGTCCTGTATATACAATGCATTGCTCATTTTAATTTCTGATAATTTTTATAAATTAGAAACTTTCGTTTTACTATAAAGTATGCCGACGCCAAAGCCGCTATAACCTATTTGATAATCGAATTTAATAATCTCAATATATGGATTTTCTGTTAAAAATTCATTCACCTTTTTATTTAATCCTTTTTCTGTCATTGCAGTAAAATTTATGAATTTCATAATTGTATCAATCCTTTTTTTATTTTATGTATTCTTATTTTATTACTCGCCAGTAGAGTATTTTTTCCTAACACCTAAATAATTTACGACAATTAATATAAAAGTTGCAGCTAAAAATATAATTTCAGGATAGTTCATGAAAAGGCTGCCTTTGGTATCCCAAAAACCAAAAAGTCGAAATATAAGTATGAGTACTAAAATATAAACTAGCCAAACGCAAGTTCTAGCTAAAATTTCAATGAATATTTTCTTTTGTCTTTTGTCATATCGGCTATTATTCTTGTTATTATCCACAACTTCACTTGGTAAATACTTGCCTGTTATCACAGTCCAAATTGATGAAAATATCAAAATAGCAATGAAGAATAAAAGTAATTTCAAAATAGGATCTCCTTATTAATTAATCAACAATATAAGTATAATCCATTTTGTATTGCTTTTAAATATATTATCAATAAAATATACATGACAAAAAAATTTTATGTTAGTGTATTGTTAAAAGAATTAAACACCAAGGAGATGTATTGATGAAGAAAGAAGAGAATCTAGACACGGGTTTTATGATTTCTAGTATTATAAATATCTTTCTTGTATTAATCATAGCTTTTGGTTCATCTTCATTAAGTATGCCATTATTAATTATATTAGTAATAATCACCATTCTAAATGCAGGTTACCTCGTTTATAAAGCTATGAACATAAGAAAAAAACACAATAATTAAGCTTACATATCATTATAAAAAGGGAGATATATCTATGATTATCACAATCTTAATTATAGTTTTGTTCGTTAATTTGCTAGAAGCATTGTATTTATTAACAAAGTGCTGGCATTTAAAGAAAAATAATGCGCCAGATAAAGAATATAAAAAAATGATTGATAAAGTAGCACCAATATTGAGTTGGACAATGATTATTTCGGTAATATTGTTAGTGGGTACATTTATAGTTGCTTAGCCGAATTATAAATTTTATTTATAAGGTTTTATATGATGTATTTTAAGATATAAATGTTAAAATAGACGTCCTCATACAAGTGTTTGTATGAGGACATTCTCAAGTTAAGGAGATTTATTAATATTGAACAAAGTGATAGATTATTTCACTAAAGCACTTTATTTTTGTTTAAACCTCTGTATTGCAATATTAGGAGTTATATTAGTCGTATTTTTATTTCAAGAATGTTGGGGTATGATTTATACCTTTATAGAAAATAAAACGGTGAAGTATAATTATGTCGTAGAGAAAATGTTGATTGCTTTCATGCATATCGAATTCATACTGTTAATCATACAATATTTCAGAAAGAATTATCATTTCTCATTACAATTTTTTATTTACGTAGGAATTACGGCAGTGATTCGATTTATTATTGTAGAGCATTATAATGCAATTGAAACATTGCTTCTTGCAGTGACAATTGGTGTATTAATATTTTGTTTACACTTATTGAAACGCTATTCATTAGATTAAAAATTACGACGCAGATTTTGTGACTGAAATACTAATATGCATTTAGAATGCCAAAAGGGAGTTTTATAATTGATAAAGAAGGTAAAAAGTACGTTAAGTAAATATGTAAAAAACGGTAAATTAGAGCAAGGCTTGTATAAAATAAGTGATAAACTTAAAAAGAAAACTGGAAAAGATTATTCAAAATATGTTAGTAAAATAATGGACCAATTACGTAAAAGAGTATAATAAAGTCTGAAAATAGAGTCATTTGAAACAATGGAGCACACTTAATAGCGTGTCTTCATTGTTTTTTGTAGTGAATCTATTTTCTAAACAGCGATGTGATGAGTGATCATATTAATGAGAGGCATAGTGTACGCAGGTTTAATTGAAAATAAAATGAGTCGAGCAACACAATATATTCGTATCAAAGATTAAAAATTAAAATTAAATTAGAAATAGGGGTGTACAAAATGAGTATAACTCGTTATAATAGGTATTAAGTAATTTAGTTCGTGAAATTGATTTGTAGTTTTATTCTTTTGAATTTACTCCTTTTGATTTTTTAAGACAGATTACAAATATTAGTGCAAAAGCACATGGAGGAATTTAATATGAATAACGGTACAGTTAAATGGTTTAATGCAGAAAAAGGTTTTGGTTTCATCGAGGTTGAAGGTGGAAACGACGTATTCGTACACTTCTCAGCAATCACTCAAGAAGGCTACAAATCATTAGAAGAAGGCCAAGCTGTTGAATTCGAAATCGTTGAAGGCGACCGCGGTCCTCAAGCAGCTAACGTTGTTAAATTATAATAACGGCTAAAAGACGAGTATAACTCGTCTTTTTTTTATGCCTAAATTTAAATTTCAAAATGAATAATGAAAGTATCAACATAAAATCCCTTAATCTAGATAGATTAAGGGATTTTATTATGAAATATTATCTTGTTTTTTAAAACTTTTATTTCTAATTAAGATAAACAAGATATTAATGACACAGGCTAAGATACCAACCATAATGACATAATTAGATCCTAGTGTAGTGATAAATATACCACCAATAAATGTACCAATCGTGGTTCCTGAATTTACAGCTGATAAAAATATACCATTGGAAAGATCTGGTGCATCAGGAGCAGATGAAGTAATTACGTATTGTGTGATATTTGCAGAAATTCCAGCTAATGTACCCCAAAATATTGAAATGATAGCCATTGGGATAAGGAAAGAGCCTAAGCCAAACATTGATATATATATAATAATTAACGCAAACGGTAGTAGAAAAATTGCTGTTTGTGGAATAGAAGTTAATACTTTTCCCGCAATAATATTTCCTAAAATGTTGGATATACCATATAGGAATAAAATTATGGATACATAGTGACTAGGCGCTTCTGTCACAATATTTAAGTAATCGGTTAAGTAACTGTAAACACCAAATATAGCAGCATTAAATAGTATAGAAATGATGATGGACATCCATGTTAAAGGCCTTTTTAATACACTAAGTTGTGTGCCGTAAGTCACAGATTTTTTTGTTGGCATTTTAGGTATAAAGATTAATGTTAAAATCAAAACGATTATATTAACCAGTGCAAAAAATGATAAAGCGATAGACAAGTTGAATTGAGTTGCTAAGAAATTAACGATAGGTACACCTACAACCATGCCTGCAGAAACACCAATAAATACGCGAGCTACAGCCTTAGGTGCATCTTTAGAATTGACCGAATCAGACGCGACTGAAAAAGCTAAGGCAATATATACTGGGTGGAAAATGGCTGGAATTACTCTAGCAATTAATAAAATAGTAAAACTTGTAGTGAATACTGAAATGATATTACTAATTATAAAAATTAAAAGCACAATAATCATTACTTTTTTTCTTTCCAATTTAGATAATAATAAAGGCATAATTGGACCTGATATTGCTATGCCAATAGCAAAAATGGAGACGAGCCAACCTGCAGTTGAAGTGCTAACACCAAAACGTTCAGCAATTTGAGGTATTAATCCGATGAAACCCATCTCAGTATTTAAGATACCAAAAACACCAATAGTTAAAATGAGTATAATTAATTTATTGTTTTTCACTATGTACCTCCTACAAAACTTTTATAATAAAAGTGTAAAGGGTATAAGTAGTTATAACAAATACTTAATTGTAATTATTAGATATGCTTAAAATGCATAATGAGGAGAAATGTAATGGAATTAAAAACCCTATATTATTTTGTCACGATTGCAAAAGAAGAGAGTATAACACGTGCTGCTAACACATTGCACATTACACAACCAACTTTATCTAGACAAATTAAAGATTTGGAAAGTGAACTAGGTGTCAAACTTTTTAAAAGAAGCAACCACAGTATCTATATTACAGATGAAGGGCTGTTACTAAAAAAGAGAGCTGAAGAATTATTAGAAATGTCTCAACAAATACAAGAAGAATTTAAATTTATTGATAAAAACATTGAAGGTAATGTCTATATAGGTTGTGGTGAAACTAAAGGAATGCAAGTAATAGCTAATGTTTTTAAAAATATTCAATCAATGTATCCTGATATTCATTTTCATATATATAGTGGTAATGCAGAAGATATTGAGAGTCGGTTAGATAAAGGATTGTTGGATTTTGGGGTATTTATCCAACCAGCAAACTTAAATAAGTATAAAGCATTAAATTTACCGTCTTCAGATCATTGGGGGGTGGTAGCTAAAAGTGATAGTACCTTAGCACAGCAAACTTGTGTAACTAAGGAGGATTTATTAACGAAACCGTTAATTTGTTCCAGACAAGTTTTAGATACAACGATTTCTAAAAATGAATTTGCAGATTGGTTTGGTAGTAGTTTTGAAGCACTGAATATTGTAGGTACTTTCAATTTAGCATATAACGCTGGATTAATGGTCAAAGCTGGCATAGGGTATGTCATCACTTTGGATAGTATTATCAATACTTCTATTGAAAACAAACTTAGCTTTGTACCACTAAAACCGAAATTAATAGCAAAACATAATATGGTATGGCGCAAAGACCATACTTTTTCTAAGGCAGCGCAACTTTTTTTAGAAAAAGCGACGGAAATTTGTCAGTAACTTATTAGGATTTGAACCAAATTATTTTTCGTTTAATTGACGTATATATATAGTGAATATGATTTTGAAGAAGATTATATGATAAAAATTGAAATTCATCTACACCAAGAATCATGGTAAAAAGAAGTTTGAAAGAGGAAAATAAAAAGTGTGGAATTTTTAAAAATGAAGTAATTGATATACATCATATACACATTTTTCAACTTGATCACTCATTATAATATAGAGGGCTACTGTGATGGTAAGCATGTTTCGAAAAATGATTAAAACAAGATAAACTAGTTTGCTATTTGAAGCTATAAGTCATTTCAAAAACTGAAAAGCACTTACTATCATGAATAACTTAAGATGAGTTATATGTAAACATTCCTTTTGAAAATTTATATTACAAGGAATGTTTTTTTGCAGTTTAATATCGACTTGTAGTTAGAACTTAACTTAGTTTCTCACAACATCGAGGCTTGTATTGATGATGAATAGAACAAGCAATGTAAGCGTAAATGCGCCTATAAATGCTGTGATTAAGAAATACATACTTGGTGCTATTAATAAAGATGTGCCTATAAATGCGCCTAAAACACCTGAAATCAGACTGACAATAACAGTGGGAATTGAGTTACTCGTTAACCAAAGCGATAAACTGATGCCTACAATAGCACCTACGATTAGTGTAAGAATGATACTCATCAAAATCCCTCCAGTAGGTTATGATTTACGTCCAGTGTAACACCTATTTATAGACAATCTAGTACGAAGGCTTATAGTATTATTACACTTGTCAGTTAACTAACAAGTGTACAACCACTTTTGTAATGAAATGCTTGAGCTATTAGTGGTAATGTGAATAATAGGTTAAAAATAAAAGGGGAAAAGGAAATAACTCTAATTATTTAGCGATATTATAAAAAGATTCTTGAAAGTTAAACTTTTAACGAATAACTTTCGTATGTTTATTGAATACATATGTAAATATACATATAGGATAGGTATTTCTAGATACTGAATTTAAACTAAGGAGGGGACGGCATGATAGATGAAAATGATCTTTATAGATCAATAATCGATAAAAAGGACAGCGAGAGTTTAGAAATCCTATATGATCGATATGAGTCATTGTTATTTAATTTGGCTTACAAAATCACAAAAGATGTTCAATCTAGTGAAGAAGTTTTGCAAGATGTTTTCATGAAAATTTGGAATCAAAAAGCTATATTCAAACCAAATAAAGGGAAAATGTCGACTTGGCTTATTACGTTATGCCGTAATAAATCTATTGATATGTTAAGAAAGAATAAACATATTGAAAATGAGTTTGATGAGGATTTTCAAGGAATACAAAATGATCATCTACCAGAATATGACTTATTGGATAAGGAAGTGTCTGAAGAAATTAAAAAAATGATTTCACTTTTAAATAAAGACCAACAAAAGATTATTTATTTGTTTTATTATAAAGGTTTGAGTCAGCAAGAAATTGCTGATAAACTACAAACTCCACTGGGCACTGTTAAGAGTAGAATGAGGCTGTCAATTAAGCATTTGAACGATTATTCCAAAAAACATTTAAGAAGGGAGCGTGGAGAAAATGAAAGATAATAAAGTTGATAAACTATATGATTATTTCAATGACAATCTGAGCGAAAGTGAAAAAGAGCAAGTTGAACAAGAATTAGATTTGTCATCTGAAAGCCATGAGACTTTAGAAGACCTAAACGTTCTTCACGATTCACTTCCTTATAGTAATAAAGAAATTGAACCGCCAACAGGTATGAAGAAAAGAATTTTAACGTCAGTGCTAGATGAAGAAAACAATTCAAACGAAGAAGCAGAAAAAGAACAACAAGAAGATGAACTTGATACAACAAGTGCAAATAATAATCATGAAAATCAACAAATAGCGCATTTTTCAAAACACAAAAAGAAAAAATCTAAAAGTGTTATTACCAAGCGTGTATCGATAGGCGTTATAGTAGCGCTATTGTTCTTATCTATTATAGGTAATGGCGTGCAATACTTTGGATATAAGGCATCTCAAAACCAATCAGCTTCTATGATTAATACGAATGATGCGAAAGCAATAAACTTAAAGTCCATGTCTGGGGACGAAGTGCAAGGGCAAGCCTATCTGTCTGACTCTAGTAGTACAAAAGATAGAAAATTAATGGTTGAAGCCAATGATATTGAAGCAACAAAAGGTAATGAAGTTTATCAAGTGTGGATATTAAAAGGCGAGCAAGCACACCCTGCAGGCACGTTTGCGAGTGCGAATGATAAAGGTATGGTTGTTTTTGACTTAAGTAATGTAGATGTTGATAAAGAAGATAAAATAGCCATTACACTAGAACCATCACCTAATAATAAGCAACCTAAAGGACAAATGATTATGTCTAGTAATGAAATTTAACTAGGTTTTAATTTAGAAAAAATGATTTTGAAAGGATCACAAATTAATGTGATCCTTTTCTTTGGTTTATACGTATACTTTATAATTACTTTTTTAATATGCATATTTAAGTATTATAAAATAAACGATAAATGTTGGGTGAATATAATGAAAATAACTGTTGAAGACATATTATTAACAATTGGAGAAAATATAGTTAAGCGTTCATTAAGCGTAAAAGTGAAGCCAGATAAGACCTGTAAAAAAATTACGTCAATGTATCAAGATATTCAGCAAGATACAATATTTATGTTGAAGCGTTCGGACAATACGGTTTATTATGCGGAACGTGCAAATGAAATGAAACCATTGATAATGATTACAGATGCGTCTCCGTCTACATTTAAAGATTTCGAATTTAATATGCCCGTTATTTATATCAATGATTTTCCTGAAGTGGCTAATCAATTAGTGAAGTTATACTATGGAGGCGCCATTGACGCTTTAAATTTTATTGCAGTGACGGGCACAAACGGTAAAACAACAACCTGTCATATGATTGGGAATTTATTAACACAGTTAGGTAAAAAAGTAGCTATCATTGGTACGATGGGCGTGTTCGATAGTCATTATAACAAAATGAAATTTAACCATACGACGCAAACGACGCCGATGTATTTTGAAATGGGAGAAATCATAGATTATTTTTATCGTGAAAATTATGATTATATTGTTTATGAAGCAACCTCTATTGCTTTAGAACAAAGGCGCATAGACTTCATTCAAAATGAGTTAGCAGTATTTACTAACTTTAGTCCGGAACATCTTGAATATCATGGCACAATGGAAAAATATTTAAATGCTAAGTTAAAATTGAATGATTTAAGTAAGGTGAATTTAGTGAATTGGGACACGCTTGAATATAGAACCATAGCAAAAGATAATTTATATTTTTCAAATCAAGAAGAAACATATTATCAATATCATGCGAAAAATAATTATATTGATATTGTCATCGATGGAGTAAAGTATCGTGTTCATCCTACTTTTCAGGGCGGCCATAACTACATTAATTTAGCGACGAGTATGTTTGCATTGCATAAAATAGGTTTTGATATTGAAGACATTATTCAAGCAGCTCATGTAATTGGTTCACCTTTACATCGTTTTCAAATTATTAATATAGGTGCATATACGATTATTTTAGATTTTGCGCATACAGCTTTAGCAGTTAGAGAATCAGTAAACAATGCTTTAGACTATACAGACAGTATAGGTAAAAAATTAAATACGATGATTACTGGTATAGGCTTAAGAGGTTTTGATAAAATTGCTTTGACTGTCGATGAGCTTCCTGATGGGGTGCATAAGTTGATGTTGGCTGCAGAGCAAGTAGGGTATGTAGATCCTAAACTTATCATCAAATTTATGAATCAACATTTACCTGATTGTTATAAAAAGCGTGTTGTTTTAAATGGATGTTCGAGAAAAGAAGGTATACGAGAGCTGCTATATGCCACAGATAGCAATAATGAGGTTATCCTACTTACTGGCATTAATGAACCACAGAACTTTAAAGGGAGTAAGTATGAACACGATGACCAATCATATATAGAGGAAATACTACAAATGGATGTTATTTAACTGAATTGGCTGTGTTGTTGCGTACACTTTCTATGGGCACATCCTCACCTTGTAGTCTTTGGTGAGTGTTTTTTCCATTGGAGTCGGTCTTATAAACTGCTATCATTTCGTAATTATTAATATAACCACATTATAATTTATTATATAAAGCACAAAAAAGGACCTATAATCAGGTCCTTTTTGTTATTGCTTATTAACTTATCATCACTTTCATTAAAAAGCCTTGTTCGTCGAAGTGTGCTGTATACATACCATGATTTGTTTCATAAGTTATATATGAGCCGTTTTCTGTTTGTCCTTCGTCAGACATGTGGTTAGACATATGTGCTTTTTTGAACATTGCTTTGCTTACTGTATCTGCTTTAGTATCAAAAGTGATATTAACGACTTGACCATCTTTATTCATATCAACCATTGTGTCATTCACTTTTTTGCTTGTAGCTACATCTTTATCGTTTGTTGCAGTGTTAACTTTGTATCCGTCAATCATTACATTATCGTATTTTAATGCTCTTACAAAATCATAATCTTGAGTAAAATGGCCATCATATGTTGTGTAGCCTGTGTAATTATAATATGGCATCATAGCTTCTTCCATGTTACCCTTCATCATATTACCTTGCATGTCGTTCATGCCTTGATTCATGGCCATATCGTTGTGATTCATATTACCTTGCATGTCGTTCATGCCTTGATCCATGGCCATATCGTTGTGATTC
The DNA here is from genome assembly GCF_001747895.1 of Staphylococcus equorum. Classification (GTDB taxonomy): domain Bacteria; phylum Bacillota; class Bacilli; order Staphylococcales; family Staphylococcaceae; genus Staphylococcus; species Staphylococcus equorum_A. Next base: position 71,575 of record NZ_LNNB01000012.1, read on the forward strand.
ATATTGCCTTGCATGTCGTTCATGCCTTGATCCATGGCCATATCGTTGTGATTCATATTACCTTGCATGTCGTTCATGCCTTGATCCATAGCCATATCGTTGTTATTCATATTGCCTTGCATGTTGTTCATGTCTTGATCCATAGCCATATCGTTTTCCATTGGCATGGCTTGTTGTTGCATATTGTTGTTCATGTTATTTTCTTGAGGATTCATTGTATCTGCATGTGCAGTGTTATTTCCAATTACGCCATTTCCTGCTCCTACTAAAAATCCTGTAGCTGCGACTGTTGATGATAATACTAATAATTTTTTATTCATAATGCTTCACCCCTATTTTAAAATTTTAAAGTAATTCATGTTGTCTAACCTTAATTCTTATGAGATTTTATCTACCAAATTAAATCCCAAATAAGCTTACACAACTAGCCCCCTTTTTTAATTTCACTCAATAAATATACGTTTTCTTTTTAGATAGAGTTCACATTTTACAAAGTTTCTTCTGATTATTTTTAAAACGCTCTATTTATTCAATCTACTTACTGCTCTAAAGTATTGTCATAGAGCTGTATAACAAAAAAACGGTTAATCATAACAAAAAGTTATAATTAACCGTTAAAGATATAAAATTCATTTTCAAGCTACATTATTCATAATAATTATAAAATGACCGTTACTTTTTCCCTAGTGAAGAATGCGATGGTAAGTGTGCCGCTTCATTATAATTTAAAATTGTGGCTTGCTCGTTCGTTAGTTTAAGTGTACTTAGACTGCCATTAGACAATCTCGGCGAATCAGTGCTAATTTCTCCATTAGAATAGTAAGAAAATACTGCTTTAATAAATGCGCCATGAGAAACAATTAGGATTTTTTGATCTTTGTATTGTTCTATAAGTGAATTTATCCCATTAAGAAAGCGATTTGTTACGAGGTGTGCTTGTTCTTTGTTTGGGTAAAGTCGATCGGGATATAACGCTGTACGTTCTTCTGTTGATAATCCCTCAGCATCACCGAATGAAATTTCAATAAATGCCTCCATTTCTATTAAAGGTATATTAAGTTGTTGCTGAATAATTTCAGCTGTCTTTTTTGCTCTCGCTAATGGGCTCGTGATGATAATATCCCATTCTGAATGATTTAGAAATTGGCTGCATGCTTCTGCTTGTTTAATGCCTGTATGGTTTAAAGGTACGTCTGTACGACCTTGTAATTTCCCTGCTGTATTCCAATCTGTTTCTCCGTGTCTGATAAAACAAATTTCCGTCATTGATATCAACCTTTATTGTAGTTTTTTTAATTTGAAATCATATCATTACTCCATGTATCTTATAGATTAGTTTCTCATGTATGTATCAATTTTACAAAAGTAGTTTTGCAATTAAAAATTTAGCATCTTTAAATTTATTCAGTATTGTAGTAACGTAATTAGCAATAGTATAAATAGGTCACTATAATATTTTTTATTAATTAGGTAAATTGAATGATATGGAATATATAAAACTTTAAAATTAATTTATTGTAGAAAGGTGGTATAAGATGTCTGAACTTTATCGTACACACAGAATTAATGAGCATTGGGGCGTCATTATAGCTATTGTTTTTATTGCTTCTACCTTAAGAGCACCACTTACTTCTGTAGGTCCTGTAGTCGAAGAGATTAAACAGGTGATGGAAATTGGTAATAGTGTAGCGGGTATTTTGACTACGATACCACTGATTATCTTTGCGATTGTATCGCCACTCGTATCTAAAGTTACGTCACGCTTAACGATGTCGCGCACGATATTTTATTCTACGATATTATTGATTATTGCGCTGCTTTTACGTATCGCTGGTGATTTTAATCTGTTTATTATAGGAACGTTATTGTTGGGTATTGCGATTGCATTTGGAAATGTCGTCTTGCCAAGTTATGTTAAATGGTATTTTCCAATGCAAATTGGATTAGCAACAGGTATTTATAGCGGAACGATGAATTTCACGGCGGGTTTAGGTGGGGGACTAAGCTTCCCCTTATCTGAAATGTCACCTATAGGATTCAGATTGTCCTTATCATTTTGGATTATCTTTGGTGTCATTGCTTTATTACTGTGGATACCCAAAGCGCGTACTGGCGCCAAATTGGAGCAAGAGACAGTGGACCAATCGAAACTAGAGCCTTCTAAAAAAGTGAATGTTGTAAAGTCTAAATTAGCGTGGATGGTCGCATTGACGATGGGATTTCAGTCGATGGTGTTCTATACGATGGTGGCATGGGTGCCTTCAATTCTCATAGATAGAGGGTTAGAACCAACCACAGCAGGCTATCTATTAATGTTAAATCAATTCTCTCAAGTTCCTATGACTTTTATATTTCCGATTGTTGCTTCTAAGTTGAAAGACCAACGCATTTTAGTCGTGATTATTACAGTATTATTCTTAATCGGATTTAGTCTGTTCTTTACACAATCGCTCGTGTTGCTAATCATCGGTATTGTGATTGCAGGTTTAGCGATGGGCGCATGTTTCAGTTTGTGTATGACATTCTTCTCGATTCGTGCACATACAAGTGAGGGTAGTATTTCTCTCTCAGGGTTTGGACAATCTGTCGGTTATTTAATTGCTGCAATTGGACCATTCCTAATTGGTTATCTATATGATGCGACTGGAAGTTGGAATTCAGGTATTGTTGCATTAATCATTATGTCGATTTTAATCTTTATTTTTGGCTATCCAGCCGCTAAAAATAAAGTGGTTGAAGATGAGACGTAATAAAATTCGGAAAATAAATGATAAAAAACGCAGTCGTTTGAGTTAAAAAAGCGACTGCGTTTTTATGTTAGCTTAAAGTAGCATTTTCAATAAAAATTATTCGTGTTCATGTATTGCTGTTTGTATTGCTTGAGCAAAGTCATACATTGCAAAGCTCCAATTACTTTGATCTTGCCTAGAATTCATGGTTAGATCTTGGTTGTTAAAGAAGGATTGTCGTAGTCCAGTCGTTAATTCTAACTGTACACCTGCACCTTGATTATTTTTATTGGCAATATTTTCATCAGCTTCACCTTCTAAATGACTAGGTGATGTTTGTACATCAAATTCTTTAAGCTCTAATTGTTCTTCAATAGACGCTTTTAAAGCATCATCTTTGCCACCAATATAAACGATAGGCGCTTCGCCATTTGCACCATGAATCATGACGGAATTTGATACTTGTTGTTGCATATCTTCTATTATAGGTTCATCAAAGTTAACTGAAGTTACATGTAAATTTGCGTTGTTTGTTGAACGAATGCCTTGGAAGCTATAGTAATTATAAGCCCCTTTAGTAGCAGTTAGTTTTGCTACTTCAGTAGTTCCAGGTTCGATATTACCGCCATGTATTGCTGCAATAAGTGCGTTGCTTTGGTTGTTGTTATAGTTGAGCTCCCAGTCGCTACCTTCTTCAGTGTCCTCCATAAGTTCAGTCATTGACGTGTATAAATCATCGGCATAAATTGCTTTAGGGGATAAAGTTAGAAAAAAGTAAAAAGTAAAAAAACATAGAGTAGAAAATGTGGTGATTTTTAAAAATGAGGTGACTCTTTGATTAGAATTATACATACGACAACTCCTATTGATATTAAATCATATTTTATAAATATAATATTATCATACAATTGTAAATGCTATAAAACATTTATAAAATTAAAAATATATGTTGGGTTGTAAAAAGTAAAAGTTCATTGTACAATAATTGTTCGTGCCCACGGGCATGATAACTAGAGGCAGGTCTGTAACATGCCCTTGGGCATGTTAACAGACTTCCTCTTAGTTACGAGCTGCCTTTTGGTGGCTCGTTATTTTTTTTGAGTGTAAAATATGTTACAATGCAAATCCTGCCTCTTAAATAGAATAACGGAGGTTTACAATTATGATAAATATTATTTCAGCGATTGGCTCACTTGGTACATTTATAATGGCACTGTTTTACTTTATCTCAGTCAGTGTGCAACTGTACCAAATGAAAATCAGTTTTTTACCGGCGCTCGGTTTTAATCAAATACTGATTACTAGAGACCATGATGAATTAAACTTAAGAAATACTGCTATTGATAGTGATGAAGACCAAGACTTTTTGAAATTATATAACTTAGGTGGCGGTGCTGCTAAAAATATAAAAATCGAAATCTATCTTGGTAATCAAGACATCTTACAAACAAAATATGTTAATATTTTACCTAGTAAAGAAGGTTATTTGTTACCGATTAATAAAGACGTTTATTCAGAAATTGAAAGCACAATTAAGAATAATGGTTATGAATCTGATTTAAATGTGAGGATAACTTACAAGCATAATGTAAGTAGAAAAACACAAGAAATACATTTAAACGGTAAAATTGATACTTTTAATGCGTATGATGAAAAATCAATATATGAATTACAATTCTTTAACATGAACGAATAACTAAAAACTAAGAGAAGTTATAAATGTTAATAATTCATTAAAATATCCCCTTCAAAATTAACACGTAAGCGTGTTGGATTTTGAAGGGGATATTTATTTTTAAAAAGAGTGATAGTTTATATGCTTTGTACGCATTATGAATTTGAATTACAATAAATGGTGAATCTAAATTTTGGAGTGACAAAAGATGATAAATGTTAAGGCACCAAACCCAATATTTTTGGAGAATAATGAAGCGGAACGGGCTATATTATTATTACATTCATTCACGGGTACGGTAAGAGATGTAAAATTATTAGCTACTAAATTACATAAAGCGGGTTTCACATGTTATGTTCCCGCATACAAAGGTCATGGTTTAATGTTAGACACGTTGATGGACTATGATATTGAAGATTGGTGGCAAGATGTATTAGATGGTTATCAATTTTTACAGGATAAAGGGTATTCAAGTATTGGTGTCTGCGGTATCTCATTAGGTGGTATATTATCACTCAAATTGGCAGAGCATCAACCTATAGATGCAATAGCTATTATGTCTACACCATATAGAAAAAGTGATGCTGGTCTCTCAGGTAGATTGACCTATTATGGTCAACGTATGGGAGAGTTGGTTGGTTTAGAACAATCGGAGGTAGCACAACAAATTAAAAATATTGAGCGTTATGGAGCAGGACTTAATCAGTTTCAAATCGTAGTTGAAGATGTGATGTCAAAATTAGACCGAATCACTGCTCCCATTACTATCAAATATGGTGAACAAGACGATGATGCTTATGAAACGAGTGCGCGCTATATCTATGATCATATTACGCATGAACAAAAAGAAGTGCAAGGTTATGCGCCATGCAAACATTTAATGACTTATGGTGAAGGCCATATAGAAGTAGAACAAGATGTGATTGCATTTTTCGAAGATTATTAACTTTTAAGCATGAGAAATGTTTGAGATATAAGCTTTCAGATAATTAAAATAATGGTTTCTACTGAAATATAGTAGAAACCATTATTTTATATCTTTGACTATGAAATAAATGTTAAGTTCTCCAAAATGTAGAGCAATCAGCTTTATCATCGATGTTGAATTGAATCATGTCTTTTAACAATGTGTAATCGACCTCTTGAGTCCATTTTATTCGAAATAAATTGTTCGTTTGTGAGTAACCAGCGGCATCGATACGTTCGCTAAATTCAGTCATGCATTTCGCTTCAGGTGCAATTGAAAATTGCTGTTTTGCTTTACTAAAGCCGAGAATAAAAGTACCGTGATCTGTGAACATAGGCTGGTTCCATTTTATGGTTGTCTCAAGATTAGAAAATGTTTCTGAAATCCAATTAAAAATCTCAGTCATTGTTTTTTTGTGTTTATCATTATCTATAGTTTGTAAAAATTCATTGAAATTATCCATGTAACATCTCATCCCCTTTTAAAAATATAACTAAAATAAATTTCTTTGCATAATATCCATTTTAGCAAAACTACTTATGACAAGCCATTATACAGTGAAATAAGGAAAGTCTAGACAACGAAATCAAATTTATAACGATTTTGCTGGTTTGTTTTTTAAGAAAAAATCTATTATTAATCCAATGATAAGTAAGACTATAAAGGGTATGAGCCAACTTAATTGAATATCAGAGAGTGGTAACACTTGATATAACGCATTCAGTGGTTGGAATAATTTGAAATCATTGAGTATCTGTAACACCGAAATAATTAAAGTCACGATAGTAGGAATGATAAACGCAAATTTCATTTCAAATGGAATGAAAATACTTACTAATGAAATAAGCACCAATACAATAGATGTTGGATATATAAACGTTAACAACGGTACTGCAATTTGTAATATCAGTTCTAAACCTAACGTTGAAACTAAAAAGCCCAATAATGAAAAGATAAGTACGAAAATTTTATATGATATTTTCGGTAATTTTTTCATCGCAAAGGCCGCACATGCGTTTACTAATCCAACACAAGTAGTTAAGCAAGCTAATATAACGATGACCCCAAATAACAGATTGCCGAATGAACCGAATACACGTAACGAATTAAATGTTAAGATGCCAGTGCCATCTTTAAAGCCAGCTTGAGTGGTTGTAGCACCTACATAAGCCAGTGCAAAATAAATGACTAATAATAAAATAGCAGAGATCAAACCAGCTTTAATTACGTTTTTAACGAGTGTTTTTTGATCGGTGATGCCATTCATTTTGAAGCTTTGCACAATCACAACAGAAAAGGCTAGCGCAGCCACAAGATCCATTGTAAAGTACCCCTCTAAAATACCTGATACGAGTGGAGTTTGTGCATAATCACCACTTGCTTGGCCAATTGAACCTTCTGGATTTATGATTACTAGGATACATAAAATAGCTATAATAAGTATTAAAATTGGCGTCAGATATTTACCTAAATTATCTATAATACGATTTGGATATAATGCGATAAAATAAACAATTAGGAAAAATATGACTGAAAATACGATTAATGTAAAATGGTTATGTACTGGTAAAACATGATTTGTTCCAATTTCGTACGCAACATTTGCAGCACGTGGGATACCATATAATGCCCCGATAGATAAATAAATGAAGATCGCAAAGATTGTCCCGAAAATAGGGTGGACTTTGTTCCCGATACTTTCAACGCCGCCATTCATATAAGCAACGACGATTACTGTAAGATAAGGCAATAAGATGCCTGTTATAGCGAATCCAGTCATAGCAACCCACATATTTTCTTGAGCTGTATAACCTAACATAGGTGGAAATATTAAATTTCCTGCTCCAAAGAAAAATGAGAATAACATTAGACCAGAAATTAAGATGAGTCTGTTCATTTCTAATACCTCGATTTAAAGGAAATTTACTTGCACAAAACACAAGCAACTTTAACATATATTACTTGTTAATTCAATAAGATGTCAGATAATTTTCAATATTAAAAGTATTGTGTTTTATAAACGTCATAAAATGTTCAATGTAACAGAACGCTTTCATGTTTTGTCTTAGGTTACATAGTGCGCACTATTCAATGAAATTTATATTGAGACAATCACTGAAAAATGTTATAGTAATTGCTATGTTACTAAAACGCTTTAACGCAATGAAGTTTTCTAAAACACAAAGGATGTAAAATTATGAGTAAACAATCACAATGGAAGTCGTCGACGGGCTTCATTTTAGCAAGTGCGGGATCTGCTATAGGACTAGGAGCAATGTGGAAATTTCCATATATGGCTGGTATATATGGCGGGGGCGCATTTTTATTAATGTTTTTAATATTTACGATAGTTGTCGGACTGCCCTTATTAATGATGGAATTTACTGTTGGTAAGATGGGGAAGACTTATACAACTGTAATTTATGAAAAGTTAACAAAGAAAAAATGGCTGAACGTTATCGGATGGAACGGTAATTTAGCAGTATTCATACTATTTGGGTTTTATAGTGTGATAGGCGGTTGGATTATCATCTATATATTTAATGTTGCGCTTCAAATATTAACCCTTAATGGTGGTCAATTAGGAAATATACAGTTTGAATCTATTATTAGTAATCCTTTCTTAACGATTACTGGGCAAGGCATCTTTATATTGTTAACGATGTTTATTGTGATGATGGGCGTTGAAGAAGGTTTAGAAAAAGCCTCTAAGTTTATGATGCCACTATTATTTATCTTTTTAATTGTTATTGTTATCAAATCGTTAACACTTGAAGGGTCATTTGAAGGTTTAAAATATATTTTACAACCACGTCTAGAAGAAATTTCTATGGAGGGTGTCTTATTTGCACTTGGGCAATCCTTCTTCACATTATCATTAGGGACGACGGGCATGATTACGTACGCAAGTTATGCTTCAAAAGAGATGACGATTAAGACTTCGGCGATTTCTATTGTAGCAATGAATATACTGGTTTCAATTTTGGCAGGTTTAGCTATATTTCCTGCAATTTCAGCATTCGGCTACAGCCCAACAGAAGGGCCTGGGTTACTATTTAAAGTATTACCAAAAGTATTTGATCAAATGGCATATGGACAAGGATTTTACCTAATCTTTTTAATCTTATTCTTATTTGCAGCACTTACTTCTTCAATTTCACTATTAGAATTGAACGTTTCGAACTTCACAAAAAATGATAATGCAAAACGTAAACCAGTTGCATTTTATGTAAGTATATTAGTGTTCGCAATCAGTATTCCAGCAACACTATCGTTTGGAAGTTTAGGTCATATACAATTTGCCGCAGGTACTATTTTTGATAATATGGACTTTTTAGTTTCGAATATATTAATGCCACTGGGAGCATTAGGAACAACACTAGTTGTTGGTCAATTATTAGATAAAAATGATTTGAAAGCACATTTTGGTAAAGATAAACTCAGATTATTTATACCTTGGTATTACTTAATTAAATTTATTTTACCTGTAGTAATTATTTTGATTTTTGTAGTGCAATTCATATAAAAATTTAATATGACTCAGTTAACACTACCAATAAGGGCCTGATATTTAATTAAATATCAGGCCCTTAAAGCAATTTTAGAAGTTATTTGCCAGTGAATAAACCGATAATTTTTTTGATGATATCAATGATAAAGCTCATATAACTCACCTCGCTTTGTTTTGTTATCTTCACTTTAATATAATTGCGCTTAATTTTGTTTATAATTTCTTAAATAGTAACAAATTATTCGTAAGTGTGAATAATTTGAAAAATAAAACGACAACGCATGCAAAAGTGTTTTTCACGATTCTTTTTTTAAAATATCCGAAAATAAAAAGCATTACCATAGAGAACAGGATAAATGTTCATTATGATAATGCTTTAGTTAAAATGGATAGAAACGTTTTAATATATTAGTCTGTGATAGCGCCTTTAGAAGCAGAAGACACGAGTTTAGCATATTTTGCGAGTGTGCCTCGTGTAGCTTTTGATGGTGGCGCCTGCCATTGCTGACTACGACGTTCAAGTTCTTCATCTGATACATCAAAGCTTATTTCAAGATTTTCAGCATCGATTGTAACTGTGTCGTTTTCTTCTAGTAAGGCCATTGGTCCACCTACCATTGATTCAGGAGCAGCATGTCCGATTACTAGACCATGTGAACCACCTGAGAAGCGGCCATCTGTGACTAAAGCAACAGATTCGCCTAATCCTTTACCTACTAAAATAGATGATGCGGATAACATTTCAGGCATGCCAGGTGCACCTTTAGGGCCAGCATAACGGATAACTACGACGTCGCCAGGTTTAATATCGTCATTAAGAATCGCTTTTGTCGCTTTAGATTCAGAATCGAATACACGTGCAGGTCCTTTAATATAAGTTACACTTAATCCTGAAATTTTAGCAACTGCGCCTTCTGGTGCAAGATTACCTTTTAAGATAACAAGTGGTCCAGTTGCATGTTTAGGCTTATCAAAGTTAATAATTTCTTTATTATCAGTTAAGCCAGGTTCGTTTTCTAAGTTTTCGGCAACAGTTTTACCAGTTACTGTTAAGCAGTCGCCATGGATTAAGCCATTGTCATAAAGTAATTTCATTACTCCAGGAATACCACCTGCTTCATCAAGATGTGCCATAACGTATTTACCGCTTGGTCTTAAGTCAGCAATGTGTGGTACGCGTTTACGAATTTTTTCAAAATCGTCAAGTGTCAGATCTACTTCAATCGTATGTGCAATAGCTAATAAATGTAAAATAGCATTTGTAGAACCACCTAGGGCCATAACGACTGTGATTGCATTTTCAAACGCTTCTTTTGTCATGATGTCTTTAGGATAAATATCTTGTTCTAATAATTTATAAACTGCTTTTCCGGCAGCTCTACTATCTTTCATTTTGTTTGTCGATACAGCTGGATGAGAGGCACTTCCAGGTAAACTCATGCCCATCGCTTCTATAGCTGAAGACATAGTATTTGCAGTGAACATACCACCACAAGCGCCTGCGCCAGGACATGCTGCACATTCTACTTTATGTAATGCTTCTTTGTCGATTTCTCCATTATTGTACTGACCTACGCCTTCAAATGCTGAAACGGCATCTAAATCTTTGCCATCTAATTTACCAGGCATAATCGTGCCACCAAATACGAAAACAGCAGGTAAGTTAAGACGTGCAATGCCGATCATACAACCAGGCATATTCTTATCACAGCCACCGATTGCCACAACGCCATCTAAATTCTCGGCGCTTACTACAGATTCGATTGAATCAGCAATAACTTCACGACTTGGTAGTGAGAAACGCATGCCATCTGTACCCATGGAAATACCGTCAGAGACAGTGATGGTGTTGAAAATAAGTGGTGAGGCACCAGCTTCACTAATGCCTTGTTTAGATGCACGCGCTAAACCATCAATGTGCATGTTACATGGTGTTACTTCACTCCATGTACTTGCTACACCAATCATCGGTTTTTTAAAATCTTCATCTTCAAAGCCAAGTGCACGTAGATAGGAACGGTTAGGTGTACGACTTACACCTTCACTAATGACTTTGCTGCGGATACGCAAATCTTTTTTCTCTTCTGTATGTTCTGTTTCTTTAGTCAAAAAATTACCTCCATTAATAAGTCTATATTGTATGAATACTCTGAAAATTTAAAATAATCAAATGTTTTGTTCACTAAAAATATTTAATCCGTTTTTTAATGTAACCTGCATAGAAGTGTAAAATAGTTATGAATTTAAAATCACAGTGCTACATAGGGCTGTTGAGCCATTCGTAAAGCACTTTTTTTAAAAATCATACTATATATGCTAAGTAAATTGAAAAATGGTATTGAATATACACAGTATCGGTATATTTCCCTCATGTCAATATTAAAATGATTTATACAAATTATCATAACACCTATGATATGAAAGCAGCATGTGAATACTAAGTATTTATGAAACTACAACATTTTAAGGTGGAGACACAAATTACATGACGCTTTCCACAAAACAGTCTGTTTGTCTGAAGTAGATTAAGTCGGCTAAAATAGTATTGTATAAACAATAGACTATCGTGTTAGAAGGGGTAACGGTAAATGACAAACTTTAAACGATTGGAAACGTACTTAAATATTAATTCTGATTATTACAATAAAGTCGATTTAGAGACGTTGAATCATTATATTCACCAATATATACTACATGTGCCGTTTGAAAATATTAATGTTCAAAATAAGCAACCCATCGCACTAGATGATGAAACGATGCTTCATAAAATCATTCGAGCGCATAGAGGTGGTTTTTGTTATGAACAAAATAGATTGTTTCATAGCTTTTTAAAGGAAAAAGGTTTTGACGTTTATATGATTTCTGCAACTATTAATACAGGTGAAGGATGGGCAATGGAAGGGTCTCATATGGCTTTGATTGTACGTTTAAATCAGCATAAATATCTGATCGATGTTGGTTATGCGGATGTACCTAAAAAAGCGATGCCACTTATTAAGAATCAAAATGAAGTGAGCGATGTAAATGGTACATTTCAAGTGATACATATTGATGCGGATACGATTGAAATGCAAAAGTATAAAACAGATGATTGGGAAACACAATATAGAGCAATTGATATATCTAAAACGATCAAAGATTTTGCAGCGGGAATTGAATTTAATCAGCATCATTCAGACTCTATTTTTGTTCAAAAATTATTGGTTAGTAAAGCCAAAACATACGGCAGAGTTACATTATCTAATGCACATTTAACGATATCAAAAAATGGAGAAGTTCAAAAAATTCCAGTAACCCAAAACAATTATCAAGCTTTACTAAGTGATTACTTTGGGATAGACGATATTCGGATTCAAACATTTGAACAGCATTAAATGAATTGAGAATTATGAAGGCGTTTATATTACGAGTAGTTCTTGTTTGTAATATGAATGTCATACAAATAATATACTCACGCCCAACTTTAAGCTGTATAATAATATAGTGAGCAATGAATGATAAAATGTAAAAAGAAATATTGGGAGGTTTACATAAGTGCGTAAAAAAATAATTGCAACTGTAATAGGGACAAGCGCGATAGCGGCTGTAACTTCAGTAAATGCTGATGCTGCAACAACTTATAAAGTTAAGAGCGGGGACTCTCTGTGGTCAATAGCAAATAAATATGATATTTCAATTTCAAAATTGAAATCGTTGAATAATTTGACGTCTAACGTTATTTTTCCTAACCAAACATTGAAAGTTTCTGGTTCAACAAGTACATCAACGAATACATCATCAGGATCAACATATACAGTAAAATCTGGAGACACGTTATCAGGTATCGCTGCTAAACACGGTACGACTTACCAAAAAATCATGAACTTAAATAATTTATCAAATACTAACATTTATCCAGGACAGAAGTTGAAGGTATCGGGAACAGCTTCAACTGGTGGTTCAAGTTCATCAGGTGGGACGAGCAGTGGTAGTACAACGACATATACAGTAAAATCAGGCGATTCTTTATCAGCAATCGCTGCAAGATATGGCACGACTTACCAAAAAATCATGAGTTTAAATGGTTTATCAAATACTAATATTTATCCAGGACAGAAGTTGAAAGTTTCAGGGACAGCTTCAACTGGTGGATCAGGTTCATCAGGGTCTACAGGTTATAACACACCGATATTTAATCATTCCAATTTGTATGACTGGGGCCAATGCACATGGCACGTATTTAACAAACGTGCACAAATTGGTAAAGGCATTAGTACATATTGGTGGAATGCTAATAGTTGGGATACTGGCGCGGCAGCTGATGGTTATACAGTTGACCATAAGGCAACAGTGGGATCTATTTTACAATCTGATCAAGGTTATTATGGTCATGTTGCATTCGTAGAATCTGTTAATTCTAACGGTAGTATTACTATTTCAGAAATGAATTACGGTGCATCACCAGGTATTGTAACTTACAGAACGATTCCTGCATCACAAGTAAGTTCATATAAATATATTCACTAATTTGAAAAGTGCTTCTGATGTATTTTAAAACGAATACGTTAGAAGCATTTTTATGTTGTTTTTTAAAAAAATTGCCAACAGAGCGCGTGTCCCTGTTGGCAGATTGATTTTATAGTAATTAGTTGTGAAAAGGTGTTAATAAAGAAAATGAGAGATTATGCTTCTTTACGTATAGATTGTACACGTTTAGCAGTCGTGAATAATGTGCTAGCTACTGTGAAAGTTGAAAAAACTTTAACGAATTTACGCGGTGATTTTAATGCTGTATAAAAATCGAGTACCGCACCTGCACTTGTGATTGCCATGCTAGCGTAAAGTAATTTTTTGTTTTTTGATTGATAGGCGTACCAGTTGAAACCTTCTACGGCAATACCTACAAAATTGATTGTATTAGAAATGCGATTAATGCTTGGTTTTTTAGCCATTTTTATTGTATCCTCCATTTTGAAAGTGAATATATTGTTCAATATTATAACATTTTATGAGTTGATTGTTATGTTCCACACTGTGATGTTGCTCTAAATGAGATGTTCTCGAATAATAAAATATGATAACATAAGCGCAGTTAGTTTGAAAATGGTACGATTATTTCCGTATAAATAAAAAATTGAAATACGTTTGGAGTGCGTAGTTATGATTAAATGTGTTTGTTTAGTTGTTGAAGAAAATGACGAATTACTACTAGTACAAGCTAGAGATAGAGAGAAATATTATTTTCCAGGCGGTAAAATAGATGGTGATGAAACTTATAAGCAAGCATTACAGAGAGAGTTGAAAGAGGAACTGCAAGTTGATGTATCGGAAAACTCGCTCATTTATATGGACACAGTTATTGGAGATGCTTATCCACAGCACAATGAGCAGACAGAACTGAATTGTTTTTATACAACAGAACAAATAGATTGGTCTAATGTTGCAACTGACCAAGAAATTACAGATGTAAAATGGATTCATAAGCTAGAGTTCAATAAAATCGCACCTGCAGTAGTGACTTGGATAAATGAACAATTAGAAAATATATTTATGATTCCATATAGTGCAGAACTTGTTTCAGATATTGAAAAAATCACAATTACGTCAGGAGACCATCAATTTACTAAAACGCCAAAAGTGAATATTGAACTTGCGCAACGCGACTCGGAACGTCATCCTGTACTCGTATATAACGACGAGCAACAATGTATAGGTTTTTTTACACTGCATGAAGGTGCAGGTGTAGCGCCTTATTCATTAAATAAAAATGCAATGTTTTTTAGGTCTTTTAGTGTAGATGCACATTATCGAGGACGTGGTTATGGAAAACAAATTATTCAAGCGTTGCCAGAATATATACATCGCCACTTTCCTAATATCGATGAAATTTGCCTGGCGGTCAATGATAATAATGAAGTAGCTCAAAAATTATATCGACAGTGTCATTATAACGAAGTAGGTGAAACCTTATTAGAAGGTAGACCTGTTTATATCTTACAGCAACAAATATAATCAACTTAAAAATGCGTCATGTAAGTTAACATACAATGTTAATTTATATGACGCATTTTTGCTATTCATTTTGACCGGGGGTATGATTTTGATCAAAGGAGTGATTTAGATGAATATGAATGATACTTTATTTTTATTTTTGTGTACGTTACTTGTATGGTTAATGACGCCAGGGTTGAGTTTGTTTTATGGTGGGCTTGTACAATCTAAAAATGTGTTGAATACAGTTATGCAAAGTATGTCTGCGATTGTTGTCGTGACATTCGCGTGGGTTATTTTAGGCTTTAGCTTAAGCTTTGGTCCAGGAAATACTATTATAGGAGACTTTACATACTTGGGGTTAAAACAAGTTGGCTTTAATACACAAGATGATATTGCTACGCATATTCCTATAGCGCTTTTTATGCTGTTTCAATTAATGTTTTGTACCATTGCTGTATCGATTTTGTCAGGATCAATTGCAGAAAAAATGAAGTTTATACCCTATTTAATTTTTGTATTTTTATGGGTTCTTTTAGTTTACAGTCCAGTTGCACATTGGGTATGGGGAGGTGGCTGGATTCATAAATTAGGTGCGATAGATTATGCAGGGGGTACAGTAGTTCATATTACATCAGGAGTATCAGGACTAGTATTGGCCTTGATGATAGGTGCAGGGAAAAATTTTGATAAACGACCACCTCATAATCTTATTATTACGCTAGTAGGTGGCATATTAGTATGGGTTGGTTGGTATGGGTTTAACGTGGGAAGCGCATTAACATTCAATGATATTGCTATGACTTCTTTTGTAAATACTGTTTTAGCAGCAAGTGCAGGTTCGTTGGGATGGTTGCTTATAGAGTACATTATGAAAAAAACAACAAGTTTGATTGGTATGTTATCAGGAATGTTAGCCGGTTTAGTAGCAATTACGCCTTCTGCCGGATTTGTAGACTATATGAGTGCAATAGCGATTGCATTGATTGGTGGCGTTAGTTGTTATTTTGCAATTAATTATATTAAAGTGAAACTAAAATATAATGATGCATTGGATGCTTTTGGTATACATGGTATCGGTGGTATTATCGGTGCAATTTTAACAGGTGTCTTTCAATCTCATAAAGTGAATGACGAAATAGTAAATGGATTACTTTTTGGTGGCAATTTACAAACTGTTTGGGCACAATTGATTGCAGTTTTTGTAACAGTTGTTTTTAGCGGTTGCTTAACGTTTTTAATTGCAAAAGGAATAACATTATTTAGTGCTTTAGGCACAGACAAAGTCGAAGAAGTAAATGGATTGGATTATGTTGTTCATGGAGAACGTGCTTATTTCAGTGGAGAGTTAAATAAATTTAATAAGCTGCCTTAATGGATTGAAGAAAAAATAAGTCAAAACCACTCATCTAATATTTAATACAAGATGAGTGGTTTTGTTTATTTATACGTATGCTTTATAGGTAATTTCATTTTTTGTTCCTTTTTGATTAATAGCGAGGACAGCCAAGCCGTAATAGGGATGCTTATCGCAATCGCAATACCGCCTAATAAAATAGAGATAAATTCTTGAGCGAATATTTTAGAATTAATGATATGAGCAAAGGAATAATTTAATTTGAAAAACCAGAAAAATAATGTGAGTTGGCCTCCAAAATAAGCGAGATAAATTGTATTAGCTGATGTGGCTAAGATTTCTCTGCCTACACGCATTCCTGAATAAAATAGTTCTTTTTGAGTTAAATCAGGGTTGGTCTCACTTAATTCATACATGGGTGAACTAATTGTAATAGCTAAATCAATGACAGCAGCTATGACTGCAAGGACTATGGTGAAGACCATGAATTTAACCATGTCTATACCGATATTCATAGAGAAAATGTACGTTTCATCTTGTTGCTCAGTTGTGAAACCTTGTAGGTTACCGATAGATACAGAAAAGTAGATGGCTGCAATCAAGATGACTGTTGTTAGAATCGTTGCGTAAAAAGCTGCCTGTGTCTTGGTATTATAACTATTAAGTACAAATAGATTACACGCTGCGATAACGATACAAAAAATTAAGGTTACAAGATAAACCGGTGCGCCAAACATAATGATAATCAAGCTTATTAATAGGATGACAAAGTTTAAGAATAATGTCAGATAAGAGATGAGCCCTTTTTTACCACCAAAAATAAGCATGAGTATGAACAGTATAATACCTAAAATTGTTATTGCACTCATTGTTTAGCACCTCGCATTTTGAACCATACTTGCATCAATAATATTGTAATAGGAATTGTTAAGACGATACCAATACCGCCTGTAATTGCCCGGGAAATTTCTAATGACCAATTCATAGAGATTGTGTAGGTAATGGTATTTGCATTTTTTAAATAAATAAGTAACATCGGTAAGCTTCCAGATAAATAAGAGAAGAGTAAAATGTTGGTCATCGTCCCCATAATATCTTGGCCAATATTTCGTCCGGCAAGTGCCCAACGCGTCATACTAATATGAGGTGTTCGACGTAGGATTTCAGTCATCCCGCTTGCAATTGTAATGGCGACATCCATTACTGCACCAAGTGACCCAATCATTACCGATGCGAGAAAGACTTCTTTAGGTGGTAATGTTAAGAAACTCATCGTTTCAAATTTTAATCCTTCGCCACCAGTCATTTGAATTACTAATTGTGTTAACCCAACGCATATAAATGTACCAAGCAAGGTACTAACAATAGTAATGAGTGTGCGCCATTGCCAACCCGTAACTAGCAATAAGGTTAATGTAGTAGATATGATAACTCCGATACTCATTAGACTGAATAAAGTCATAATATGGAATTGGTTATAAATATAAATCGCTAGAATGACGACGGCTGTGTTAATTGCCAAAGATAAAATGGATTGAAGTCCGATTTTCCTGCCTACAAGAAGTACCGTTAATAAAAATAAACCTGTCACGGCTACTACGAGGCTATCACGCTTTTTCTCTAATATATATGCGTCATTTGGATGTTTATCGATATGTAGTAAGACTTTATTATTTTTAGAAAATTTTTCACTATCTGCTTGAGATTCATAATATTCATGTGGAATCGTTGCAGTTTGACCTTCAAATTTTCCGTTTAAAATTGTAAGTTTCAATGTTTCTGTATGTTTTATATCTTTATTATGATGGTCATCTGTGGTTTTAGATGTAGATTTATTTTCAATATTTGTAATTTGACCAATAGGTGTATCGTAAAACTTAGCGTTTACAAATGTGAAAATAAACAACCCAATAAATATGATGCAAAACAACAATAATACCCAATTGAAAGGGCGTTTGATTAGTGTTTTGATTGGCATCGCTCTAATTCAATCCTCTCTTTATAGACAATGCGATTATACGCGTCTCATATGTTGAATTCAACGATTTATAGGTTTGCGTATGAATTTTGAATTAGTGATACGTTGTACTACGACTCAACAATTGATCGATCATTGAAAGTATTAAGCGAATGTCGTTTTTACGATTATCTTGGCGCATCACACTACAAATTGTGCGTTTTAGCTCTGTATGTCCGAGAGAGATGTCCACCCATTTATCAGGGTTCTTCTCTAGTAGGTGATAGGAAGCTGCGATAATATATCCACGCTCTTTATTTAAAATGTATTGTGCGAGTTGTGGATGGGTAATGGTACGTATTGGTTTTACTACAATATTGGCTAATATTTGCTTGATATGCGGAGGTAACGGATAAAGTTCGTAAATTATTTTGTCTGAGAACTGTACTAGAGGCGGGTGAGTTGCCATAGTAATTGGTGCGTCTTTAGGGGCGTAGACGTGGTAGTTTTCCTCGAACAAAGCATTTACTTTTAGTTCGCGATTTTGTTTGATGTCATTTGATAAATCGGTAAATGCAATATCGATTTGATCAGTGGTTAAAGCATTTAAAATTTCACTTTCTTCCATTAGAATAGGTTCGACAATTGAATCGCTCTGATTTTCAAAAGATTGTATTAATAGCGTGAGTACTTGTGAGATATAACTTTCAACATAACCGATACGAATAATAAAATGATTGGATTCTGATTGTTTATGAAATAGACGGACAGTTTCGTCGAATTGATCTATAATTTTAGTTGCTTCTGAAAATAATTGCTTCCCTTCATCGGTAAGATAAATATTGCGGCCTTCTCTATTAAATAATTTAACTTGTAATTCTTTTTCGAGTTGCGTAATTTGACGACTTATTGCAGATTGTGCGATTTCTAATTCAAGTGCAGCTTCTGATAAATGCTCTCTTTTTGCGACTTCTATAAAGTATTTTAGTTGTTTGATTTCCATTGTATCCCCCAAATTCAAAAACATTCTAATAATTAGAATAATATCATCTATTTTATATATTGAACAGATTGATCAACTACTATATAGTTTACTTACTAATTTAATATTCAGAATTTTCGAAAAAGAGGTGAAGATCATGCTCGAATACAATAAGAAAATTGGCTTATATGATAGTCGTGAGGAACATGATGCATGTGGTATTGGCTTTTATGCCAATATGGATAACGAAAGGAACCATGCTATTGTCGAAAAATCATTGGAGATGCTGCGTAGGTTAGATCACCGTGGCGGTCTTGGTGCAGACAGTGTGACAGGTGATGGTGCAGGGATTATGACCGAAGTGCCATACGATTATTTTTCAAAACAAACGGACTTTAATTTGCCTGAAGAAGGTCAATATGCCGTTGGGATGTTTTTTACAAATGAATCGATTGCTGGTTCTCAGCACGAGGCACAGTTTAATGCACACTTTGAAGCGGAAGGATTAAGCGTAATTGGTTATAGAGATGTACCTGTAGACATTAATGCAATTGCTTCACATGTTGCCGATACAATGCCTTTTATTCAACAAGTGTTCGTGGCATTAAATGATGTTTCACATGTAGATCGTAAATTATTTTTAGCGCGAAAACAAATTGAAAATTATGCGAATCAGCAACAACTAGATTTATATTTTACAAGTCTGTCGAATAGAACGATTGTATATAAAGGATGGTTGCGTTCGGATCAGATTAAGGCTTTATATCAAGATTTGAATCACGAATCTTATGTTTCGAAATTAGGACTTGTTCATTCGCGTTTCAGTACAAATACCTTTCCAAGTTGGAAACGTGCACATCCTAATAGATTACTTATGCATAACGGTGAGATCAATACGATTAAAGGTAATGTAAACTGGATGCGCGCTAGACAAGATGAGCTGATTGAAACTATTTTTGGCGACGAAAAGGACAAGGTAAAAGAAATTATTGATGAAGATGGCAGTGACTCGGCTATAGTCGATAATGCTTTAGAATTTTTATCATTAGCTATGGAGCCTGAAAGAGCAGCGATGCTCATGATTCCAGAGCCTTGGTTATACAACAAAGCTAACGATGCGAATGTACGTGCTTTCTATGAGTATTATAGTTATTTAATGGAACCATGGGATGGACCGACGATGATTTCGTTTTGTAATGGAGACAAGATTGGTGCTTTAACGGATAGAAATGGCTTAAGACCAGGACGTTATACTATAACGAAAGATAATTACATTGTCTTTTCATCTGAAGTTGGTGTTGTTGATGTACCTGAAAAGAACGTTGCGTTTAAAGGTCAGTTGAACCCTGGGAAGTTATTACTTGTTGATTTTAACCAACATAAAGTGATTGAAAATAATGAGTTAAAAGCAAATATCGCAGATGAACTGCCTTATGAAAGTTGGTTAAACCAGTTTAAAGTAGATTTGGATTTAGAAAATGTGACGTATAAATCATCTGAGTGGGATAGTGCAACATTGAATCGATTGCAAAAACAATTTGTCTATACCAAAGAAGAAATGGATAAATACATGACAGAACTGGTTGATAATAAAAAAGATCCAATCGGGGCAATGGGTTATGACGTACCTATTGCAGTATTAAACGAAAAAAATGAAACACTTTTTAATTATTTCAAGCAATTATTCGCTCAAGTAACAAACCCGCCTATTGACGCTTATCGTGAAAAAATTGTCACGAGTGAGTTAGCTTATTTAGGCAGCGAAGGGAATTTGTTAAATCCTAATGAGGATGTGTTAAATAGAATTCAGCTTAAACGTCCTGTGATGACAGAAGCGCAACTTGAGGAAATTGAACAGAGTAGATTTAACGTAAAACATCTATCAACTGTTTATAAAGACGATTTAGAAGCAGCATTAGACGCTTTAGGGGGTAAAGCGATACGTGCTGTTAAAGAAGGCAGTGAAATTTTAGTATTAGATGATCGTACACTTGTAACAGAAAAAGGTTATGCAATGCCTATATTACTTGCGGTGAGTCATATTCATCAATTGCTTATCCGAGAAGGCCTACGTATGCGTACGAGTATTGTTGCTTTGTCAGGAGAAACAAGAGAGGTACATCATGTTGCATGCTTATTAGGTTACGGTGCAAACGCGGTAGTACCTTATTTAGCACAACGTACGATTGAACAATTGGTCTTGAGCCAACGTTTAGAAGGGGATATTTCTGAAAATGTTCAAACCTATACACATACCTTGTCTGAAGGTGTCATCAAAGTAATGGCTAAGATGGGTATTTCTACAGTTCAAAGTTATCAAGGGGCACAGATTTTTGAAGCTGTAGGACTTTCAAATGAAATTGTAGACAAATATTTCACTGGCACACAGTCCAAGTTATCTGGGATAACGATGGATTTAATTGATAAAGAAAATAAAGCGAGACAAACACCTGAGAGTGAATACATTGAGTCAGGTAGTACGTTCCAATGGCGCAAACAAGGACAACATCACGCTTTTAATCCAACTTCGATACATTTATTGCAACATGCATGTCGCTTAAACGATTATGAAAAATTCAAAGCATTTTCAAATGAAGTTAATCATAAGCGAACAGACCATATTCGTCATTTGATGGAATTTAAAAAGCAGAAATCAATAGATATCGATAAAGTTGAACCTGCGAGTAAGATTGTACAACGTTTCAATACTGGAGCGATGAGTTATGGTTCGATTTCAGAAGAGGCACATCAAACACTTGCAGAAGCAATGAATCAAATGGGCGGTAAAAGTAATAGTGGTGAAGGCGGCGAAAATCCTGAACGTTTTGTAATAGATGAAGAAGGAAAAAATCGTTCAAGTGCTATTAAACAAGTTGCTTCAGGTCGCTTTGGAGTAACGAGTGATTACTTACAACATGCAAAAGAAATACAAATTAAAGTTGCGCAAGGCGCTAAACCAGGGGAAGGCGGACAACTACCAGGTACGAAAGTATATCCATGGATTGCGGAAGTAAGGGGTTCAACACCAGGTATTGGCTTAATATCACCACCGCCACATCACGATATTTATTCAATAGAAGATTTAGCACAATTAATTCACGATTTAAAAAATGCCAATAAAGATGCAAATATTACAGTTAAACTTGTCTCTAAAACAGGTGTCGGTACGATTGCGGCAGGTGTCGCGAAAGCATACGCTGATAAAATCGTAATCAGTGGTTATGATGGTGGGACAGGAGCATCACCTAAAACAAGCATTCAACATGCAGGCGTGCCATGGGAAATTGGTCTATCAGAGACGCATCAAACCTTAATGATGAACGGCTTAAGATCAAGAGTGAAAGTGGAAACCGATGGCAAATTACTTACAGGTAAAGATGTCGCTTATGCATGTACATTAGGTGCTGAAGAATTTGGTTTTGCCACTGCACCGCTAGTAGTTATGGGATGTATTATGATGCGCGTATGTCATAAAGATACATGTCCAGTAGGTATCGCTACACAAAATCAAGATTTACGCGCGTTATTCAATGGTAGAGCAGACCATGTAGTTAATTTCATGCATTTTGTAGCGGAAGAATTAAGAGAAATATTAGCTGAACTCGGTTTGAAATCAGTCGATGAATTAGTAGGGAGAACGGATTTATTACAACGAAGTAGCCAGTTATCATCACGTCGCTCTAAAGCAGCTACTATGAATGTTGAAGCGTTGTTGTATCAACATGAAGGTGACAGATTTAATAAAATAAAACAAAATCATCATCTTGATGAAGGGTTTGATTTAACGAGATTGTATCCTGACGCACAAACAGCTATTGAAAAAGGTGAAGCATTTACAGGTAAATATAAATTGAAAAATGAACAAAGAGACGTAGGTGTAATCACTGGTAGTGCAATTACTAGAATTCATGGCTCTGAAGGTTTACCTGAAGACACGATTTATGCCCAAACACAGGGTCATGGTGGGCAAAGTTTAGCAGCATATACGCCTAGTGGATTAACGATTCATCATACAGGTGACGCAAATGATTACGTTGGTAAAGGATTATCTGGCGGTAAGATTATTGTGAAAGCGCCGAATAAACATCGTGAAAATGAAATTATTATTGGTAATGTTTGTTTTTACGGTGCATCACATGGTAAAGCGTATATTAATGGTAAGGCAGGAGAACGTTTCTGTATCCGAAATAGTGGTGTACAAGCAGTTGTCGAAGGTATTGGCGACCACGGGCTTGAATATATGACTGGCGGACGCGTCGTTATACTTGGAGATGTAGGTAAAAACTTTGGCCAAGGTATGAGTGGCGGCGTGAGTTACATTTTCCCATCAGACGTTGAAGCTTTTAGAAAAGAACATAAATTAGACAGTCTAGATTTCGATACGATTAGTGTAAAAGCAGAGCGTGAAATTTTGAAAGACATGCTACAAGCTCATGTTAAATATACACAGAGTACAAAAGCACAAGCTATTCTAAATGATTTTGAAAATGTGGCACAAAAAGTAGTCAAAGTAGTTCCGAAAGACTATAAATTAATGATGCAAAAAATAGAATTACAAAAACGTGATTCGAGTGAATTAGATGAAGCGTTGTTGAATGCATTTAATGATAAACGTACAAGCTTAGCATCAGAAGAACAGCAGACTGCCGTATATTAACCATAAAGGGGGATTTGTCATGGGCGAATTCAAAGGATTTATGAATTATGACAAACAACAATTAGATGAATTGTCATTGGTTGAACGTATAAGTAATCACGATGCCTTTCAACAGAGGTTTACTAAGGATGAAGCAGCAGAACAAGGTGCACGTTGTATGGATTGTGGGACACCATTTTGCCAAACGGGGGAGCCTCATGGAAAAGAAACAATTGGTTGCCCAATTGGGAACTACATTCCGGAGTGGAACGATCTCGTTTATAGAAAAGATTTTAAAACAGCATATGAACGCTTGAGTGAGACAAATAACTTTCCAGAATTCACGGGTCGCGTTTGTCCTGCACCTTGTGAACAATCGTGTGTGATGAAAATTAATCGTGAATCTGTTGCTATCAAAGGAATTGAACGTACGATTATTGATGAAGCTTATGAAAATGGCTGGGTTAAACCAACAAAGCCTGAGCAACGTCAATCCGAAACAGTAGCAATCGTCGGCAGTGGTCCAGCTGGGTTAACAGCGGCAGATGAACTAAATAAACTAGGATACAAAGTAACAGTATATGAACGTGCACATGAAGCGGGTGGGCTTTTAATGTATGGTATTCCTAATATGAAATTAGATAAGGATGTCGTGCGCCGTAGAATTGAAGTGATGAAACAATCAGGTATTGAATTTATGACAGATACAGAAATTGGTGTAGACGTAAGTCGTGATGAATTAAATGAACGACACGATGCAATTATACTTTGTACAGGTTCACAAAATGCGAGAGATTTACCATTAGAAGGACGCATGGGATTTGGAATTCACTTTGCAATGGATTACTTAACTGAACAAGGCCAATTTTTAAATGGAGAAATTAACGAACCTGAGATTTCAGCTAAAGGAAAAAATGTCATTGTAATTGGTGCTGGTGATACAGGTGCTGACTGTGTAGCGACAGCACTGCGTGAAAATTGTAAGTCTATCGTTCAATTTAATAAATACACAAAGCAGCCAGAAGAGATTACATTTGATGAAAATACGTACTGGCCATTAGCAATGCCTGTGTTCAAGATGGATTATGCACACAAAGAATATGAGGCGCGTTTTGGTTTTGAACCACGTGCATATGGTGTACAAACGATGCGTTACGATGTTGATCGTATCGGCAATGTAAAAGGCGTTTATACTCAAATACTTGAAGAAACAGAAGATGGGATGGTCGTGGTGGATGGCACAGAACGTCACTGGCCAGCAGATCTAGTCTTATTGTCTATCGGTTTTGTCGGTACAGAAACGACCGTCCCTCATGCTTTTGATATTCAAACTAAACGTAATAAAATAGTGGCTGATAATAAAGATTTTAGAACGAATCAACCACACATATTTGCAGCGGGCGACGCGAGAAGAGGTCAAAGTCTTGTGGTCTGGGCTATTCAAGAAGGAAGGGCTGTCGCAGATTCAGTAGATGCTTACTTAAAAGAAAAAGCACTTGTATAGTGCTGAAATTTTAATTGACTTTTGAAACGGGCTATAATATTATAAATAATGTATTTATTTGGAGGAATACCCAAGCCCGGCTGAAGGGATCGGTCTTGAAAACCGACAGGGGCTTAACGGCCCGCGGGGGTTCGAATCCCTCTTCCTCCGCCATAATATTATAAAACTAAGACTAATAAATAGAGTAGGCAAGTAATCAATCATGTATTGAGTGCTTGTCTTTTTTATTTGCCGTTTTTAAGTTGTTTTGCATTAATTAAATGAATCTATTGAAAATATTATACAAAAACATGAAAATAACATTATTTTTTTAAATTAACATGAAAGCCTTTACAAAACTTGTCTATACAAGTTATACTTTCAGTGATGTTAAAAGAAAAAGGGAGTGAATCATCATGGCAGTTAAAAAGAAAGATGTGCAAGATATAGTCGAAGCTATTGGGGGCAAAGACAACTTGGACACAGCAACGCACTGTGTAACACGTTTGCGACTTGTCTTGAAAGATGATGATAAAGTAGATAAGGATCGATTGGGGGATAACGATTTAGTAAAAGGACAATTCAAAGCTGATAATCAGTATCAAATTGTCATTGGTCCAGGTACAGTCGATGAAGTTTACAAACAATTCATTGAAGAAACAGGTGTAGGTGAAGCGTCAAAAGACGACGCGAAAGCTGCAGCGGCTAAAAAGGGTAATCCGGTTCAAAGATTGATTAAATTGTTGGGAGACATATTTATTCCAATCTTACCGGCAATTGTTACTGCTGGTTTACTTATGGGGATTAATAATTTACTTACGATGGAAGGGCTATTTGGCCCTAAACCGTTAGTAGAACAATTTCCTCAACTTGGAGATATCTCTAATATTATCAATGTAATTGCAAGTACAGCATTCATATTCTTACCAGCATTAATCGGTTGGAGTAGTATGCGTGTGTTTGGTGGGAGTCAAATACTTGGTCTAGTGCTAGGTTTAATTCTAATGAATCCACAACTAGCTTCACAATACGATATTGCTAGTGGTAATATTCCTACTTGGGATATTTTCGGTTTAGAAATTAAACAATTGAACTATGAAGGACAAGTATTGCCGATTTTACTTGCTGCGTATGTATTAGCTCAAATCGAGAAATTCTTAAATAAATATATTCATGATTCAATTAAAATGTTAGTTGTAGGGCCTGTGGCACTACTAATTACAGGTTTCTTAGCATTTATAGTTATTGGACCGGTTGCATTATGGCTTGGTACAGGAATTACAGAAGGCGTGACATTTGTCTTTGAACATGCTGGCTGGTTAGGTGGCGCACTTTATGGTTTGTTCTATGCACCACTCGTTATTACAGGTTTGCATCACATGTTCTTAGCGGTAGATTTCCAATTAATGGGAAGTAGCCTTGGCGGCACATACCTATGGCCGATTCTTGCAATCTCAAACATTTGTCAAGGTTCAGCAGCATTTGGCGCATGGTTTGTCTATAGAAGACGTAAAATGGGCAAAGAACAGGGTCTTGCTATGACTTCAGGTATTTCAGGTTTCTTAGGTGTAACAGAACCAGCATTATTCGGGGTAAACTTACCACTAAAATACCCATTTATAGCAGCAATTTCAACATCTTGTGTGATAGGTGGTATTATAGGTGCAAGTCGTGTGCTTGGTAGTGTAGGCGTAGGCGGCGTGCCAGCTATTATTTCTATCCAAAAGGATTTCTGGTTAATTTATGCTATTTGTACCCTTTTAGCAATTGTCGTACCAGCAATTTTAACTGTTGTTCTATCAAGATTTAGTAAAGAAGAAACAAAAGAAATGGTTGAAAAATAATTCAAGTTATATAGATAAGTACAATTAAACTCGCTAAAATTGATTAGCGAGTTTCTTTTTAAAATAGTAAAAGAAAAGGCGGTAATTGTTATGGCACATAATGATTGGAGAAAATCAGTTGTTTATCAAATTTATCCAAAATCATTTAATGATACAACAGGCAGTGGAGAAGGTGATTTACAAGGTATTATTGAAAAACTAGATTATTTACAATATCTAGGTGTGGATTACATTTGGTTAACGCCAGTATATGAATCACCAATGAACGATAACGGCTATGATATTAGTAACTATTACAAAATCAATGAAAAATTTGGAACAATAGAAGATCTTGAAACATTAGTAAGTGAAGCACATAAGCGTGATTTAAAAGTTATGATGGATATTGTAATTAATCATACCTCTACAAAACATGAATGGTTTAAGCAAGCGTATGCAGATAAAGAAAGTGCCTATAGGGATTATTACTTCTTTAGACGATCAGCAGATAATCAACCACCAACAAACTGGGAGTCAAAATTTGGCGGCAATGCGTGGAAATACGATGAAAAAATAGAAGAATATTATTTGCACCTATTCGACGTTACACAAGCTGATTTAAATTGGGATAATCCTGAGGTGCGAGACGCTTTATATGACATTGTTAACCACTGGATTAGTTTTGGTGTAGATGGCTTTAGATTTGATGTGCTTAATTTGATTTCTAAAGGTGAGTTTAAAGACTCTGAAAAAATCGGTAAAGAGTTTTATACAGATGGACCACGCGTACATGAATACGTACATGAAATGAATCGTCGTACGTTTGGAGACAAAGATATAATGACAGTTGGTGAAATGTCCTCAACTACAATAGATCATTGTATTAAATATACGAATACTAAGCGCCAAGAATTAAGTAGTGTCTTTAATTTCCATCATTTAAAAGTAGACTATGCTGATGGTGAAAAATGGACGAATGCTAAATTAGATTTCCATAAATTAAAAGATATACTTATGGAATGGCAACTCGGTATTTATGAAGGTGGCGGTTGGAACGCAATATTTTGGTGTAACCATGACCAGCCTCGTGTCGTTTCGCGTTTTGGTGATGACTCGTCTGAACCAATGCGTAAACAAAGTGCTAAGATGTTAGCTACTGTACTGCATATGTTACAAGGCACGCCTTACATTTTCCAAGGTGAAGAAATCGGTATGACAAATCCGGGTTTTGAAACAATTGACCAGTATCGTGATGTTGAATCATTAAATGCTTATCAAAATATGAAAGGTGCAGGTTATAAAGAAGAAGAAATCATTACGATATTAGGACAAAAATCTCGCGACACTTCAAGAACACCAGTTCAATGGACTGATACAGAGCATGCGGGCTTTACTACAGGCACACCATGGATTGATATTCCAAATAATTTTGATAAAATCAATGTTGAAGCGGCGATTAAAGATGAAGCATCTATATTGCACACTTATAGACATTTGATTCACTTACGTCATGAACACGATATTATTACGTATGGGAGTATAGAACCTTTATATATGGAGCATAATGAGTTATTTGTTTATAAACGTCATTATAATGATGAAACGTGGCTTGTTATTGCAAATTTTTCAAATGAACAAGTAGCGATTCCAGAAGATTTAGCTATTGAGGGAGAAATTATTATCCAACAGGGTGAAGCAACAAATGAATTAATTGATGGATTTGGCGCAATAGTAATTGCACAATAATTTAGAAAAGGGCAGTGAGTGAGCGCGCATGACACAGAAAAAATTTATTACGATATATGAAACAATACGTACAGACATCATAGAGTCACGCATATCGTATGGCACTCAATTGCCATCAGAGCATGAGTTAGTAGAAGCCTATAGTGCCTCTCGTGAAACAGTACGTAAAGCACTGAACTTATTAGTGAGAGACGGTATGATTCAAAAGATTCGCGGTAAAGGTTCGGTTGTAATCTATCAAGGCTTAACAGAGTTTCCTTTTGCAGATTTAACCAGCTTCAGAGAAGTTCAACAAGGATTAGGGCTGCGACATGAAACTGACGTCAAAGTGTTTGAAAAGATAACTGCAGGTGAAGTTCCGAAAGTACAAAAGGCATTGAATGTTCGCCACGGAACAGTATTGTGGCATGTTGTTCGAATTAGGAAAATAGAAAATAGAGTAAAGATTATAGATGAAGACTATTTAATAGAAGCAATTGTTCCGAACCTTACTACGGAGATTGCAAAAGCATCACTATATGAGTATATAGAAGATGTATTAGGTTTAGAAATTAGTTACTCTAATAAGTCGATTACTTTTGAGGCCTTCGGAGAAATAGAACGAGAAATATTTGGCGATGTAGTTCCGCCATATACAGCAACAGTTCGAGGCATTGTACATTTGAAAGATACTACAATATTCCAATATAATGTTTCGAAACACTTAGCCACAGAGTTTAAATTCAATGATTTTTCTAGACGCCATAAAAGGTGAAATACTTTATCGTAAAAATGACTATAATGTGAATTATATAATGAAGATATAGTATCTAGGATAGGTTATACTTGCAATCAGTTGTTAAATTATAGTATGATATATTTTGCCGTGCTAAGTGGGGAGGTAGCGGTTCCCTGTACTCGAAATCCGCTTTACGCGAGACTGAATTCCTTTGCTAAGGGTGTGTTTTTGTGAAGTCTGCCCAAAGCACGTAGTGTTTGAAGATCTCGGTCCTATGCAATATGAACCCACGAACCATGTCAGGTCCTGACGGAAGCAGCATTAAGTGGATTATCGTATGTGCCGTAGGGTTGCCGAGATTTAGCTAACGACTTTGGTTACGTTTGTGATACACATTCGAAGTGAAGGTGCACGGTTTTAAATTTTTAAATAATGAAATAAACTTATATAAATACTGAGCGACGTATCTTTTGATAGCAGTCGCTCTTTTTTTATATTAAAATATAAGGAATACTTTGATAGGATATTGGTATCGTTTAATACTTGTCACAAAGCCGATGTTGTTAAGTCAAAGGTTGAAATTTAAACGTCATAAGGGGGATGTCGATGCAAATATACTTAAGTACTTTAACTGAAAATGATTATGATACAAGTTTGGAAACAATAAAATCTGCGTTTGAAGATGTCGCTGAGTCACAGCATGATGAGCAAGCGTTAGTTGTGAAATTGAGAGAAACTTTAGAATATAACTATGAACTAGAAGTTGTCGCGAAAAATGATGATGGTGAAGTGATTGGTCATATTATGTTATCAGAAATCCAAATCCTTAATGAAGAAACAAGTTTTACTGCATTAGCATTAGCGCCACTATCTGTTTTACCAGCATATAGAAACATGGGGTTGGGAAAAGCACTCGTGCAAGCAGCAGAAGAGCGAGCAAAAGCGCAAGGTTATACTACCATTATTGTTTTAGGAGCTTCGGGATATTATGGCAAATTAGGTTATGAAGAAGCGGAGCAATACAATATATATAGTCCATTTGATTTACCTTCAAAAAATTTTATGGTCAAATTCCTTTGGGAACAACTAACAGAGCAACCTAATGGCAAAGTGGTTTATCCAGAATCTTTTAATTGATATTCAAAGTATAAAGTACAATGCTATAATAGTTGATGAATGCTATTGGAGGTGCGAAAGTGAATTATCAAGCTTTATATAGAATGTTCCGACCGCAAAGCTTTGAAGATGTTGTGGGTCAGGAGCATGTAACTAAGACACTACGTAATGCGATTGCTAAAAGTAAACAATCCCATGCTTATATATTTAGCGGACCTAGAGGGACAGGTAAAACGAGTATTGCTAAAGTGTTCGCAAAAGCCATAAACTGTCTTGAACGTACCGATGGTGAACCTTGTAATGAATGTGCAATATGTAAGGGTATCACGCGAGGAACGAATTCAGACGTCATTGAAATTGATGCTGCAAGTAATAACGGTGTAGATGAGATAAGAAATATTAGAGATAAAGTTAAATATGCACCTAGTGAATCGAAATTCAAAGTATATATTATAGATGAGGTACACATGCTAACAACAGGTGCTTTTAACGCGTTACTTAAAACGTTAGAAGAGCCACCAGCACATGCAATATTTATATTAGCGACGACAGAACCTCACAAAATACCTCCGACAATTATTTCAAGATCACAAAGGTTTGATTTTAAAGCAATTAGTGAAGATGAAATTGTTGAACGCTTAAAGTTTGTAGCGGACTCACAAGAAATAGAATACGATACAGCCGCGTTAGAATTTATTGCGAAGGCATCAGAAGGTGGTATGCGTGATGCGTTAAGTATTATGGATCAAGCCATTGCTTTTGGAGATGAGCATCTCACGTTACAAGATGCGCTGAACGTAACCGGTAGTGTAGATGCCAGTGCTTTAAATGAATTGCTTAAAGAAGTAGTTCAAGGTGATGTAAAAAGCGCTTTTTCAACTTATCATCAATTCATATCACAAGGTAAAGAAGTCAATCGTTTGATTAACGATATGATTTACTTTGTGAGAGATACGATTATGAATAAGACTTCTAATGTAGAAACTGAATATGATGCATTAATGCATTTTGATTTAGATGTTCTTTACAAAATGATTGATATCATCAATGATACACTCGTTTCGATTCGATTCAGTGTAAACCAAAGTGTTCATTTCGAAGTATTGCTAGTTAAAATCGCTGAAATGATAAAAGAAAAACCCGAGAGTGTTCAAACTGTAGCGACTACAGGTATTGCAACTGAACCTAATAATGATGTGCTGTTGCAAAGAATGGAACAGTTAGAAAGTGAATTGAAGACAATAAAAGCGCAAGGTGTGACGACTAGCAACACGCCTCAACAGACTAAACGAACTACCAACAAAGGTGGACAGTCTAAGAATGCTTTTTCTATGCAACAAATTGCTAAAGTATTAGACAAAGCCAATAAAGATGATATTAAGCAATTGAAAGACCATTGGGAAGAGGTTATTAATCATGCGAAAGGCAATGATATGAAATCATTAGTGAGCCTCTTGCAAAATTCTGAACCTGTTGCTGCAAGTGAAACGCATGTTCTGATTAAGTTTGAAGAAGAAATACACTGCGAAATTGTTAATAAAGATGATGAAAAACGGGAAAATATTGAGAATGTTGTTTGTAAAATCATCGATAAAACAGTCAAAGTTGTAGGTGTACCTGCCGATCAATGGATGAGAGTTAGAACAGAGTATCTACAAAATAGAAAGAGTAGTACCACAACAGAAGGTGAAAGTGATAACCAAGCTTCTACTCCAGAAGTAGCGGAAGAAGTTGACGTTGTTCAAAAAGCTAAAGATTTATTTGGTGAGAGTACTGTAAATGTAATAG
Organism: Staphylococcus equorum; assembly: GCF_001747895.1. GTDB lineage: Bacteria > Bacillota > Bacilli > Staphylococcales > Staphylococcaceae > Staphylococcus > Staphylococcus equorum_A. The sequence goes on from NZ_LNNB01000012.1 coordinate 104,033, forward strand.
ATGAAGAGTGATACATGACAATGAATAAAAAGGCATGTATAATGAGACGAAAGAATAACCATAAAAATGATATAGAAGATTCAAGGAGGAAAAATTTATGCGCGGTGGCGGAAATATGCAACAGATGATGAAACAAATGCAAAAAATGCAAAAGAAAATGGGCGAAGAGCAAGAGAAATTAAAAGAGGAGAAAGTCCAAGGTACAGCTGGCGGTGGCATGGTAACTGTAACAGTATCAGGCCATAAAGAAGTACTAGATGTAGAAATAAAAGAAGAAGCGGTAGATCCAGACGACGTTGAAATGTTACAAGACTTAGTGATTGCTGCAACGAATGAAGCAATGAATAAAGCTGATGAACTTACACAAGAACGCTTAGGCAAGCACACTCAAGGCTTAAACATTCCTGGAATGTGATCATATGCACTATCCTGAACCGATTTCAAAACTTATTGACAGTTTCATGAAACTGCCAGGCATTGGGCCGAAGACCGCTCAACGTCTGGCGTTTCATGTATTAGATATGAAAGAAGACGATGTTGTCCAATTTGCCAAATCTTTAGTGGATGTTAAACGAGAACTTACCTATTGTAGTGAATGCGGACATATAACTGAACAAGATCCATGTTACATTTGCCAAGATAAACAGAGAGATCGCACAATTATTTGTGTAGTTGAAGATGATAAAGATGTCATTGCTATGGAGAAGATGCGTGAATATAAAGGTTTATATCACGTCTTACATGGCTCTATTTCTCCAATGGATGGTATTGGACCAGAGGATATTAATATACCGAGTTTAATTAATCGTTTGAAAGATGAAGAAGTTAAAGAGCTTATCTTAGCGATGAACCCAAACCTAGAAGGTGAATCTACAGCGATGTATATCTCGAGGTTAGTAAAACCAATTGGTGTTACTGTAACGAGATTAGCTCAAGGTCTTTCTGTAGGTGGCGATTTAGAATACGCTGATGAAGTTACATTGTCGAAAGCGATTATGGGCCGAACAGAGATGTAGTACGCTATTAAACATATATATATGAACGATTAAAGCTACCTATATAGGTAGCTTTAATTATTTGTAAATAAAATTAAAAAGATGTAAAAGAATTTAAAGTACGCGTAATAAGCGTTTTTCAAGTGTTTATAGGTAGTTTTTAGATGCTTATTATCTACAAAGCGAACTTTAAATAAGAAGGAGATATTAAAGTATGTTTATTGGCGTTCGAAGGCTGTTATGAGCGGGTTAAAGTGTAAATTTTATAGTTGTTAAAAGGTTTTGATGCGTGTATAGTATTACTAGTAGAGCGAAACAACAAGTCAAACACAACAAACACAAAAAAGAAATACGAAACACAA
>NZ_LNNB01000013.1 GCF_001747895.1 Staphylococcus equorum
GATTTTGAAACGATTAAGAGACTTCCTTTTGAAAGGAAGTCTCTTTTATTACATATACTTAGAGTGTTATTTATTTTAGAGAGAAGAATATTAAAAAAATAGCCACTCTTCTCTTAAAATCCCCATCTGTATGGCATCATAGAATTCACCTTCAACTACGCGCCCTTTACGTATACGTGCCTCTTCTATCATTCCAGTTTTATTTGCTACTTTCATCATTCTAATATTGCCAGACCATGTTGAAATACCTATTCTATTAGCATCAGTTTCTTTAAATAGATAACTAATCCATTCTTTGAATACTTGAGAACCTAATCCCTTTTCCCATTTATTATTTTTATATATAACAATGCCACATTCTAACCATCTGGATTTCTTATCTTTCCAATATGATGTGACAACACCTAAAAAATCATCTTCATATTTTATTGCTAAAGTTGATAATGTATTTTTATAAAGATATTTACTTTCTCTATATTTCTTTTCGAATTCAGTAAATGTAAAATACTCTTCTTCGATATATGGACCGTTCCATTCCTTAGATTTTTGTAATGGATCTAAATATTTCCAATAATAATAATCGTTTAAATCATCTTCATTTAGTTCTTCTAGAAGTGTCTTCTTATTTGTGTTTTCCAACTTTAATCAACTCCTACATTGTTCAGAATTTATTGATAGTATATACTTTTTACTGAATTAATTATATATAATAAATTCTATCACTCCCAAAACTTAAAACGTTTTTTTAAAGAAAACACCCCTTAACTTCTTAAGAGGGTATTTTTTGCCTATTTAGAGCCTACCCTAACCAAACACTTAAATGGGCTTGTAAAATGCAGTTTCGAATTGTATGATTAGGGTGTATGAGAAAGGGTGGGTAAATTTGATAGTTGGTTATGCACGAGTTTCAACCATTGATCAGAATTTAGATAGGCAAATTGAAAATTTAGAAGCATTTGGTGCTGGAAGAATATTCACAGAAAAACAATCGGGAAAATCGATTGAAAATAGACCAATTTTTCAAGAAGTATTAAATTTTGTACGCATGGGAGATCGTTTAGTTGTAGAATCCATCGACCGATTAGGTAGAAATTATGATGAAATTATTCAAACGGTTAACTATTTAAAAGAAAAAGAAGTCCAATTAATGATTACAAGCTTGCCCATGATGAATGAAGCAATTGGGAATCCATTATTAGATAAGTTCATGAAGGATTTAATCATTCAAATTTTAGCAATGATTTCAGAGCAAGAAAGAAATGAAAGTAAGCGTCGACAAGCACAAGGTATAAAAGTAGCTAAAGAAAAAGGCGTCTATAAAGGTAGACCTGTACTTTATTCACCAAATGCAAAAGACCCTCAAAAACGTTTAGTGTATCATCGCGTTGTAGAAATGCTGGAGCAAGGCGTTTCGATTAGTAAAATTGCTAAAGAAGTTAACATTACAAGACAGACAGTTTACAGAATTAAAAAGGACCAAGTATAATTATACTTGGTCCTTTTTAATTCTATATAAGTTTTTTGAAATGATATATCTATGAGACATATTATTGGTTTGTTTTTTTATCTATATTTTTAAATAATGAGAAAAAGAAAGTAACTATTACGTTCTTTCACTTAACAACTTGCCTCCAGAACCCACGTTATCTAGACTGTTTTCTTTTAAAATCACATAATATCCTTCTTGGGGGATTCCAGTAATACGTGAAGCAGTTTCTGTTAATTCCTCAACTAGTTGTTTTTTCTGATCTTTTGTTAAATCTAGTGTTTCTAATTTTAAAATTGGCATAATAAGCAACCTCTTTTCTAAATAAATTCTTTTTTTATTTTATTTTTATAATTTATAAAGATAATTGTTAAAATAGTTAATATGAAAACTATATTAATTAAAACAAAACTATTTAATATAGATGATAAGACAACACATATAACTATTACAATAATATTCATTTTAACCTTGGAAGAACTTAAAATACTACTATAATGCTTAGTATTAGCAAGCAATAGTATTAAATACATTGTGAAAGCAGTAATATACAAGTAATGATAATTAAATGAAGAAAAATGATCATGCTGCATTTCTTCATTAATAACTAAAAACATTATATCTATAAAATATAGAATGAATAAATGTATATATAAAGTGAAAAAACCTGTTCTTTTTGCTTTTGCTTTTTCTGTGTATTTATAATGTAAGGTATATAAAATAAATAAGGATACTAACAACATAAACATTATTATATATACTGGATTTAATGAAAATACACTTATATCACTTGCAATGAATATTAACCCTTCCCCAAACATCAATATTACAAATAGACTTAACCGTTCACTCAAATGATCAAAATAAACAGGGTGTTTTTTTGCCTGTTTTTGAAAGAACAAAGGTACTATAGAAGCTATTGTTACAGCGATCAAAAATACTAAAACATTTGAGTTACCATTAATGAATAAAGAAAAAATTGAAATTAAAGATGCTAATATAAGACTTAATACATACGGTAGAATGAGTCTTATATCAAACCTTTCTTTATTAAGAATGTAGTTCAATATATATTGCGTAGCAATACTTAAAAAAAGTAATGTTGTTATTAGAACGCCAGGCGTGAAAGTTGATTGAAAGTCTGAATCAATAGCCCTTGAAAGTAATATTATTAAAAACATATCAATAAATACAAACGCATATTGATACCATTTTTTATTAAAAAACCTATTAACTAATAATGTTCTATATACCCATATAGCTACAAAGATAAGGAAAAGCATAAAATTTTTGAGTAAATTTTCAGCCGATAAAATACCATCCGTCATGTGTGCAGTAGCTTGATTAACTTGAGAAAGTATTGAAACAAAAATCAAATCGAAAAATAATTCTGACATACTAACTTCTTTTTTATTCATGTCGCACTCCTAATGATATTTTATTTACCATTCTTGATTTGTAGGTCTAATGATAAGTTCGTTAACAGCGACGTTAGAGGGCTCATTTATTGCAAATGTTATAGCTCTAGCCATATCTTTAGGTTCTATTGTTGTTTCATACACAGAAGATACATTACCTTCTACATCCGAATCAGTAATTGTTTGAGTTAAATTAGTATTAGTAGCACCAGGACAAATAATAGTTGCTCTAATATTACTATTTTGAGACGATTCTTCCATGCGTAAGCCCTCTGTAATTGCTCTTACAGCAAATTTTGTTCCGCTATAGACAGCGCTACCAGGAGTAACTAAATGTCCAGCTACAGAAGATATATTTATTATATGACCAGAATTTTGGTTTCTCATTTCAGTAATAACAGAATAAATACCATTTAAAACACCCTTAATATTCACATCAATCATTGAGTTCCATTCATCTATCTTCTTATTATGCATTAAAGATAACGGCATAACTCCTGCGTTATTAATTAAAACATCTATCTTTCCAAAATTATCGATAGCAAACTGTGCTAATTCATTTACGTCTTGAATATTTGTCACATCTGTTTGTTTATATTTAACTATATTGTTGTCTTGTGATAATTCCTCTGAAATCTCCTTTAATTTTTCATCGTTTCTTGCTGCTAACACTAACTTTGCACCTTGTTGTGCTAATGATGTTGCTGTTGCTTTCCCTATACCACTTGATGCTCCTGTTATAAGGATAACTTTGTCTTTTATATTATTCATATTATATGCCTCCATTAATTAAATATATAATTAATGTTAAACCTTGAAGTGTACTTTATGTCAAATAAGACAATCGCTGTTTATATTATTTGTATTAACATCACGAGATTTTTCATCATAAACACCTAATTTATAGTTAATCTGATCTAGACAATCTAACTTGCTTATAATTTCATTTTTTATGCTTTCTTTATGTTCACTTAAAATTTCACGTCTTTTTTCTATCGTAGAATGCCCTTGATTAAATAAATAAACATAATACTTTATATCCTCAATCCCCATATCTGTTGCTCTTAATAATTTAATGAATTTCAACCATTCTATATTTTCATCTGTATACGTACGACTCCCATTATTATCCCTTTTAACAATAGGTAATATCCCTTCTTTTTCATAATATCTCATTGCTGAACTATTAATACCAACTATTTTCTTTACATCTTGAGCGTAGTACATGAATCATCATCTCCTATAAAGTTACTTTAACAAAAATTCAAAAACTATAATAATTTTTGAATTCAAACGTTAGTCTCAACAGTGAAAAAAGGATTAAAGATAATAGAAGGTAAAGAGAAACAAATTATATATATCTTTAAATTTTTCGTTTTTGACACAAAACCTCTTAACTTAATATTAAGAGGTTTTTCTTGGATATTTAAATCTATAAACTTGTGTTATAATCTATGTATCATAAATATCAAAACTCATGAGTTTTTAGACGATGAGAGACGCGTTTATTTGCATCGAGAATTAGATTTCGTTAATAAGTACCCATAAAACGATTAAAAGAGGTGGTATTCAAATGGCTAAAATTGGTTATGCACGTGTATCAACACAAGATCAAAGTCTTGATGGACAGATTGATACACTTGAGGAATATGGTTGCGAACGTATCTTTAGCGAGAAAGCGAGTGGTCGCAAAACGAAAAGAACGGAACTTGATAAGTGTTTGGATTATTTACGAGAAGGAGACATTCTAGTTATCTATAAACTAGATCGTCTTGGACGTACAACGAAACAATTAATTGAGTTATCTCAGTGGTTGGATGAAAACAGCATTGATTTACATATTATAGATATGAATGTATCAACAAAAGATGCGATGGGCAAGATGTTCTTTACCATGATGAGTGCATTCGCTGAACTCGAAGCTAATTTACTAAGTGAACGTACTAAAAAAGGATTAGAAGCTGCAAGAGCAAGAGGTAGAAAAGGTGGACGACCATCTTTACCAGATCACAGGAAAAGGGAAATTAAATTCTTATATGATGAACAGAAGCTTACAGGTGAAGAAATTGCTGAACAAACTAGAGTAAGTAGATCGACTGTTTACAGGGTTATTAAAGAAATATAAATATCATAGATTTTATCAAATTAGTCTTTTGCATTCCTATACCTTATGGTTTTATAATATAATTAATAAGTAGAGTGTCTATAAGATAAACACCGAGCCCGATAACTATGTCAGTAGTCATCGGGCTTTTTTTGGTGTATTTACTATGTCGTCTTATTATTTATTACATTATTAAAAATTAGTACAATCTCACATATACTGTAGCAATATAAACTATTTTAATTTGTTGCTATATCTTTGCTCGTTTTGATAATAAATAAAACAAGTAAAGTCAGACAAACAGAACCAACAAGTGTCGGAATTATAAAGAACATGCCTGCCGAATTTGATAATGCATTGCCTGAAGAATTTAACATTGTTAGACCAATGAATGCACCAATTACTGCTGAAATCAAACTAATAATAAGATTAGTAATTTTATTGTTAGTTAACCAGATTGAAAATACCACGCCAACGATTACACCTATTACTATTGTAATGATAAAATCCATAAAACCCCTCCAGTAATGTAATATTTCAAACTGCGTTAATATTAAGTAACTCCTAACTTGATAGAAAAACATAATAAATATCCTACTTACAAACTCAAATAACCTCAAAAGAAGTATGTTAAACACGTAAAATTAAAATTTTGACTTAAACAAAAGTTTATTTTCCAATTTAAATAATAAAAAAATGACCCACACCCTGAATACGTCTTGCTCAAAAAAAGAAGTTAAATCATTCGAATAAGTAATTGTTTTACGTATAAACTTTCACATTTACAAAGATTTATGATTTATACATACGAATACAGGGGATAAAATAAGTGTATATCAAATAATAAGGAGGGTTTTTTATGTCAAGATACGTTTTTCAATCGCCAAGTAGATATATACAAGGAAAAGGAGAAATAAAAAGTTTAGCCAATGAAGTTAATAAATTAGGTGATACACCCTTGATTATTTCAGATAGTTTAGTTTGGTCACTAACAAATAAAGACATAAATGAGAGTTTTGAATCTAACGAGATTAGTTACAAATACGAAGAATTTAATGGGGAAGCCTCTGAAAATGAAATAGCAAGACTTAGCCAAATAGCCAAAGAAAATAACATAAATGTGATTGTTGGCGTTGGAGGAGGAAAGACATTAGATACAGCAAAAGCAATTTCTGATGATCTTAATTCCCCTGTTATTATTGTCCCAACAACTGCTTCTACAGATGCGCCTACGAGTGCTTTGTCAGTTATCTATTCAGATGAAGGTGTTTTTACGGGTTACAGATTTTACTATAAAAACCCAAATGTAGTATTAGCAGATTCACAAATTATAGTCCAAGCACCAGTCAAATTGTTTGCGGCGGGCATGAGCGATGCTTTAGCTACTTTAGTAGAAGTTAAAGCAACTTTAAACCGTAGAGGGAAAACTATGGTGGATGGAAAACCAACATTAGCTTCTTTAGCCATTGCTGAAAAAGCAGAAGAAACAATATTTAAATACGGTAAAAGCGCCTATTTTTCTGCAACACAAGGTATTGTAACACCTCAAGTGGAGTCTATTATCGAAGCAAACACTTTACTCTCAGGACTTGGTTTTGAAAACGGTGGACTTGCTGCAGCCCATGCAATACACAATGGGTTTACAGCTTTATCAGGAGATATCCATAAACTTGGACACGGCGAAAAAGTGGCGTATGGGACTCTCGTTCAAATGGTTTTAGAAAATAGACCTTATGAAGAAATTAAAAAATATATTGATTTTTATAAATTCTTAGAAATGCCAACAAATTTAAATAATATGCATTTACACGACGTTTCTTTTGAGGATTTAGTAAAAGTGGGAGAATTAGCAAAAGATCCTAATGACACTTTCTCTAATTTAAGTGACGAATTCACTGCTGAAGACGTAGCGCAAGCTATACTAGCAGTGAATGAATTAAGTGGAGGCAAAGCTAAGTAAATTGCTCTTTATTTAGACTACGTATATATTTATTCTTATTTTGCATTTCTCTCCACTATGATGTTATAATTTAGATAACAAATATGTGTTGAACATGGTAAACACCGAGCCCGATAACTACTGGAATAGTTATCGGGCTCTTTTTGGTGTTATTACTATGTCGTCGCTTAATTATTTATCACGATTATTCAACCAATATGAAAACAACGTGATTATAACCCCCACTATAATAGGAGCTACTATAGATACAAATATGATGCTGAACATGGTGTCACCTCCTTCCATGCTAAACCAGCACAGAAGTAGAACGACGACTTCCCTATTATACCATCTGTTAATCTGCAAGCATATGCACTTCCGATAAGTTGAATTATGTAAAAAATCAAATTTATAAACCATCATACCTTATAGCTTTACGTACGCTTTTAAGTACGTTATAATGTGAGATAAAGAAAGGTAGTGATGAAAAATGAATATTAAAACGCCTACTAATGCGAGAAAAGAATTTTATGAATTACTTAAACAAGTTAATGATAGTCACGAACCCGTTATTATAAGTGGCTCTAAAAGCGAAAATAATGCAGTAATTATAGGACAAAAAGACTGGAATAGCATTCAAGAAACATTGTATCTTGAATCAACAGGAACTATGGATAAAGTTAGAGAACGTGAAAATGACAGTAGTGGTTTTACTGATATTGATGACCTAGATTGGGATAATATCTAATGGGCAATTACAATGTTTCTATTAAAAACTCAGCAAAATCAGATTTAAAGAAAATCAAACAATCACAGCTTAAAACTCAATTTTTAAAGATTGTAGAAACGTTAAAGGAAGACCCCTATTTTCCAAATCAGTCTTTTGAAAAGTTACAACCCAAACATTTGGGACGTTATTCTAGAAGAATAAACCATCAACACAGGGTGGTTTATACAGTTGATGAAGATAGTAAAGAAGTTTTAATCACCTCAGCATGGTCTCATTACGAGTAAGTCAAAATACTTTCATCATGAGTTAATATTAAAATAGCATGTTTTTATGAACTAAAATCATGCTATTTTTTACTTTTATTAATGAATTTTAATATTTTCGTTCTTACGCTTTGATTACTATATTCTTCTTTATTATCTTCTACTATCGATTCTATTAGTTGAGTATATAGTTTTCTAATATTATCTTCATTTGTTTGAGACATTTTTATACGTTGTGATTCAATAAATCCACCTTTATAAATGCCCAGTTTTTTAGCACTTTCTGAAACGCCACCAAATACATTTTTACTACGCAATGAATATTGTAAGTGTTCTTTTCGATCTCCAATCACACTTAGTTTATTTAATCTTTCTTGGGTATCCCCAGGACGTTTAGGAACTAAATCAAAAACATTATTCAATTCTTTTATTTTCCTTCTTCGAATTAATAATTCTTTTTGAAAACTTAATACTTTCTTTTGTTCTGTATCATTTAAATCAACCATTTCAACAATATGATAAACATCAGTTAACACTTTTTCGTATATAGCTAGTTGTTTCTTACTAAAATCCTTTAAAGATGTAAATAAGTCAACCGTTGCCAAAGCTTTCATAAGATTCTCCGATAAATCACTCTCATTCAGATTCAACAAATCAATATCTGATAAATTATCTATAGATAAATTTTCCATATTCATTTTACTACTATAATATTCATCTAAATTCCTTACCATATCTTCAAATCTTTCGTTAACTTCCATGATATCCCCCTTTTCTATATACTATATATCATTATAAATTTCACTACTTCGTTTTACTTTCAATCTCAAAGATATAAATATACAATTTAATTATAATTATATATTACAACAAACTTAGGGGGCTTCACATGAATATATCAACAAAATTAGCATATGAACGAAAAAATCGTAAATTAACTAAAAATAAGTTAGCAAAAAAACTCAATAGAACATTTAACAAAAGTAATTATTCTAAAAAGTTCATTACTAAACTTGAAGAAAAAGACATAGACTGGGATTTCAATACATTAGATGAAGTATCCTATTTCTTTGGATTAACAATATCAGAGTTTCTAAATAAAGGATGGAACCTATATAATAATGATGAGCTAGATGATATTGCATATTATATAAAAAAATATTTCGATGAGGGATCTATTTCCTTAAAAACAACTAAGAATTTTTCTGACCTTGTACATAATCATGATATTGTTGGAAAGAGAGATTGGATATCTTTACCAAAATACGACATAATTTTGCAAGAATACTATGACTATGCCAAACGAGATCACCAAGATGAATCTAACGATATAGTAATCCATAGAGCAGATAAATTGTTAGAGAAATTAGATATGTTTGCTTCATTTAATAAGCAAAACAATCCATTTCCTTTTCGTATAAGTTATGATAGTGCAGGACATACGAGTATTACAGATAAAAGAGAACCAATAAATTTCTTGGATTTATATAAAAAAATAGAATTAGCTTTATCTAAAATTAAAGAGTTCTATGAAGATGCTCATCCCTACTTTATGGATGATAATATTGAAGGATTAAAGAAATTAATCTCCTATAGACAAACTCAAAATATAGATTATACAACTATCAATGAAGAATTAAATATTTCACCCGAATTATTATTGTCTTGGGAAGATAATAAAAAATCTCCTAAAGCAGAAGATTTATTAAAAATATGTAATATGTTAGAAATTAAACTCGATTTATTATCCTCAAATTCATTAGAAACTGTAAATGACGTTAATTCAAGGGCTATATCAGAGAAACTACTTGCCTTATCAAACACTTACGATTTAAATGATTTTAGAAGTAATTACTTTTTCTCTGAAAGAAAAAGCAGCTTGTTACTACCAAAATCTCGTTATAGAAACATTTATCAACATCTTGAACATAAACTAACAAAAGAAATAGGAGCTAAAAAAGCATTCTCTACAATGGGTGATTTTCTTTATAAATGGTATGAATTCAATAAATTAAGAGAATTATTATTCTATCAATTAGATGGAGAAACATTAAAGACGAATGCCTTAATGTACACTGAAGAAGAAATCGATATTTATTTAGGTGAAGATTTATATCCAGAAAGCCCTATAAGACTATTAACACAACTAGTTCTCCATAGAGTAAAGAAAGAACATTCAACTAATTTCAGGCAAATCATAAAAGAAAACAAATCCATAGAATTACTCTAATGATTATAAAGAATATTTAACACAAAATCTCTTGTATCCATGCACAAGAGATTTTGTGTTTTATGCTAAATTATTAGCTTTGTAATATCCTATGTATTGATCTATTTTATTTTGCTTACTTATATAAGTAGACACATGAACAAGTATAATAAAGTTAGCAATATACAGTATCATTAAAGTTATCATAATAATCCATACTAGTATTAAGCTATTCCCAAATATTACTAACAATATTATTGCTAAAATATATATTATTGGCACGCTAAGAACGGATATGGTCCATAATTTAGGTACGATTTTCACAAAACGCTTTATAGGATGATTATGTATATAAATAATTTCATAAAGGTATCCTCTTATTTGCTTATCATAATACCTCTTACAATCCTTTCTATAATCACCCCAATTTTCAATATTAATTTTAGACAAAAGAGGTATTTTATTATTAATTTCAAAACCTTGTGAGTTTACGATATCATACCCTTTTATCAGTAGCTCATAGCGAGGTTCTTTTTCTCTTTTTATAAGATAAAATTTATTTCGTAATAATGTTAAATTTTCAAAATAAAGAAATGGAATACATATAGTTATTGTATTGATTAAAATTAGTGTAATGGCAGTTATATTAACTACTCCTTCATTTGTTTTATAGTATTCATAAATCAAATAAAGTAAACCACTATTCATTAAACCGATAATCAAATAAATCATGAGCGAACTAATAAAAAGTGTTGTTGCTTCTTCGAAAACATCTGAGTTTCTATCCTTTTTTAATTTATCATATACTCTTTGGATAAATTTCAATATTACTCCTGCTACAATAGTGGTTAAAATCCCTTTCGCTCCAATATCTAATACATAATCCCAATTCATAATTAACTCCTCTCATGTTTTATTTCTCAATCTTGTTTAAAAATATTATAAATTGCATCTCTAATATCTGATTTTAATTTTTCATCATTTTTATAACCATTTAAATTGATATATTCCGCATCGTTTTGTACATACTGTAAGAAGTCTTTAAATGTATTCACATAACCTGCATAATGATAATATTGCTCTTCTAAGTTATCGAAATCTTCTCTTGTAACTTCATATTCACCATGCCCTGCCATGAGTTTCATTTTGAGTTCTTGATTTTCTTTTTCAAGTTCATTAATGCGCTCATCTGCAGGATAAACAACCGTAGGTTTAATTCGATTACCTAATGCAGTCAGTCGTGTATATGCGGTCGGATTGAGGTCTCTAATTTCCGCAAGTTGCTTCACTTTTTCATACTCTGATTCGGTTAAATTAATATTGATTGTTTTCGCTTTTTTATGATTTTGATCTGGCATTTATATCCCCTCCATAACTAAATAAATACTCAAAAAAATAGATGCTATTTGATTGAGTGATTACTTAGTTAATATTTTAACATATAAGGGGATATTTGATGAGTAATTACTAAATATAAATACCATTTATAAAATTAGTAATTACTCACTTTTACGCTCACATTTTTGAGCGTATGGACTAAGCAAATACTTAGTAGTATTTGCTATTTTTTCGCAGAAAAAATCTTAGGGGGCTTGGGGGATTTATCCACCAACAAGCAGGGTATCTAGGCACAAAGTGGCTAGCATTCCCATTGCTTGCCAAACCTCTACAAAGATGTGAGGAAGATTGTATTATGTTATAATACAATCAACGGAGCAACGTGTCTTTCGTTAGAAAGCGAGGTGGGATTATGAGCGAACGTAAAACAATGACTGACGGAAACGAAGCTGTCGGGAAAAACCAAACCCCCGACCGCAAGGAACCGAAACAAATTAGTTTTCGTGTGAGCGAATCCGAATATTCAAAGTTACAGGCATCGGCTGAAACTTTGAATATGAGTGTGCCTTCGTTTGTTAAAAACAAGGCACAAGGGGCTCGATTAGTGGCGCCCAAATTAGACAAAGTCACGCGCCAATCGATGGCCAAAGATATGGGTAAGTTGGGCAGCAACTTAAACCAAATCGCTAAAGCTTTAAATACGTATGGCGAACGCGCAAATTTGGAATTGATGCAGCAAGATATCGCCATCATGCGTAAGGAGTTGAATCACATATGGCAACAACTAAAATAAGTTCTACCAAATCAACGTCACGGGCCATTAACTATGCCGAAAAACGTGCGGAAGAAAAAAGTGGTTTAAATTGTGATGTCGAATACGCAAAAAGTGCCTTTAAAGCTTCTCGAGAAGTTTACGGTAAAACAGATGGCAACCAAGGCCATGTGATTATTCAGTCATTCAAACCAGGTGAAGTCACACCGGAACAATGTAATGTACTCGGTTTAGAATTAGCCGAAAAAATGGCACCCGAGCATCAAGTGGCCATCTACACACATAGTGATACGGACCATATTCACAATCATATCGTTATCAATGCCGTGAATTTAGAAACAGGTAAGAAATTTAATAACGATAAACAAGCTTTACGTGACCTACGTAAAGCGAACGATGAAGTTTGTTTAAACCATGGTTTATCCATTCCAGAACCGACATCAGAATTACGCTATACACAAGCTGAACAAAACCTGATTGATAAAGGAAAAAAATCTTGGAAAAACGAAGTCCGAATGGCCATTGATGAAACACAGGCAACAGATATAGACAGTTTCAAAGAACAATTACTTCCAAAAGGGATATCTGTTGAACGTGTGACCGATAAAACCATCACTTACAGACACATTGAGGCAAATAAAAAAGTAAGAGGCAGCAAGTTAGGCGATATTTATGATAAAGGAGCGATTATTGATGGCTTTGAATCCGAGAAACAACGCAGACACACCAAATACGAATCAGAACGAACAGCTCCTGAACGAACTCCAAAAGATCAATCAACGCATAGACAACCTAGAACAGAACTTAATTGGGCAGATTTCGAACAATCAACTGAAGCCCAACGCAATGAACGAAAACGTCGTGAACGAGCTGAAAGAGCAGAACGCGAAGCTCGGGAACAGGATGATCGAGCTCGAGCAGCGAGAGCAAAGCAGATCGAATCAGAACCAAAAATTAGTAAGCGAACTAAAGGCTTCGACCTCGAACTTTAAAAACTACCTAGATAAAACAGAAACCAAAGTGATTAAAATTTCCAATCAAATGTTATCAAAAATTGATACAAAGCATATGACTGAGGATCTCGCAAAGGCATTTAGACAAGAAAAAGATGGGATGTATGAGGATCTCAAAGGGATTCGAATGGCCAACCGAGAACAGCATGAAGCATTGAATAACAGTTTAAAAGAAAATCAAAAGTTGAATAGCACTTTTAAATCGAGTATCAAAAGTATGACGCATGGTATCGGTGCTTTATACTTCGTTATTTTATTGATGGCCTTAGTTTCCATTGTGACCGGTCCGATTGGACACGTTTTGGGTATTGATAGCATGTACAGTACTTTGCATCATACGATTACACATACACAGTCTGCATGGGGCTACTTATGGTATATCGCTTATATCGTCCCTTATATACTCTTTGTTTTAATTTTGTTGGGTTGTTTATGGCTTTTAAAATTATTCGAGAATTAAATAAAAACTACTGTTAGCAATTAATGCTAACAGTAGCAAGTGTGAAACAAATAGTTACATTGAGGTCCTATTATATTAATACCTTTAATTTATTTAAATAAACAAAGTAATGCTATGTTTTAAAACAAGTAAGTCAGAATAAAATTCTAATCAGAGAAAGGAACATTTTTTTGCAATTCTTATACAGTTTTCTATTTGTTATTATTTTTGTTCCTCTTTGTATATACTTCCAACTATCCGTAGGAAGATTTCAAAAAAGAAGAACTGGTAAAAGCGATAAGAAGTTAAAAATTGATAGAAAACACTTAATTCTAGGAGCTGTATATTACTCTTTTCTAGCTGTTCTATTAGTCATAAGTAAATTATATTTTTAATTAACAAAAGCTATATGCTAAATTTTAGCATATAGCTTTTGTATCTATTTATTTTAATTCAATTGAAAAATTAACATTACTTTAAAAAAACGTTATTTCTATATAGTATCAAGACAAGAAGAAACTCGTTTCACTCGTTTCAAAAACTCTCCTGATTTTTAGAGAAAAACTCTCTTATTTCATCGTCTTTAATAAAATAATATGCCATCTTTCCAACTTTATAAAAATCAAGTACATCATTTTTATATAAAAGTCTTAAATGATGCGAAGTTGAAGCAACACTCATTTTCAATATCAAAGAAATATCACAAACACACAACTCATCTTCTTTAATCAAAGATAATATGATTTTCAATTTCTTTTCATCACAAATTTTTTCTAAAATGTTAAGTAATTTCTTAGATTTATCATCTTCTAAAAAACTTAAAGCATTATTAACTTTATCTTCATGTACACAGATCACATCGCAAGCATTTTCATGACTCATATAAAATCACACCTTAAATTAAAATATAAATCTCCAAATTGTTTGAATAGTGTTATTTTCAATAATAATAAATAAACCTAAGGCTATATAAATAACAGCCATAATCCAACGACTAAACTTCTCAACAATTTCTCCAACCCCTGGGATGTTAGCTAGTTTTTGTGCAGTAAATACCAAGAAGAAAATTAAAATTAAAAAGACAAACAAAGTAATTAATAAATTAGTAATACTTAATGTCACAAAATATGGAACAAATAAACCAATGTTATCAGCACCACAACTTGCTATCGTAACGATTGCAACCGTACCAACTAATTTAGACAATCCTTTTTCATTCAATTCTTTTTTAGCTCTCTTTTCTCCTTCACAATCATCATAAATAGCCACTTTAATCCCAAGATAAATTGGTATTAAACCCAATAAACCTAATATCCACTTCTCTGGAACATAATTTAATACAAAAGCTAAAAACAAACTAACTAATATTAAAATAATAGAACCTAAATATTGACCAACATAAATATCTCTATATTCTTTCCTAGTCTTTGCTCTAGCAAAAAATATTAATAAAATCACTAATAAATCAACTGCTGTAGCAATATAAAGAACAGCAGCAGTAATAACCGTTTGAATCATAATACACCTCATTCAAAAATATTTTTGAATGTATTGTAACTTATATTTTCAAATAATCATAGATGCTTTATTCCAATTGCTTTATTG
>NZ_LNNB01000014.1 GCF_001747895.1 Staphylococcus equorum
GGTTCTACAGGAACATCAGAAGCAACAAACAATGCATCAGGTTCTACAGGAACATCAGAAGCAACAAACAATGCATCAGGTTCTACAGGAACATCAGAAGCAACAAACAATGCATCAGGTTCTACAGGAACATCAGAAACAACAAACAATTCATCAGATTCTACAAACACATTAGAATCATCAAGTGATTCAGATTCTGAGAATGAAGCGAACCAAAATGAAAAAGATAAAGACAAAGATTCAGAGTTACCAAATACAGGTGACGATACAACGAAAAACGGATTGTTAGCGGGTATTCTTGGACTAGGTGGTTTGGCACTACTGAGAAGACGTCGTAAAAAAGAAACTGAGGATAATTAATCACATTTGATTTAAATATCAATACAAAATACAGCTGAGGATATTTTCCTTGGCTTATTTTGTTATAATAAGTTAATAAATATTTCTATAGTTATAGGAAGTGTAATATATGAGTGAAAATATAAATGAAAAAGAAGAATTAGATCAAATAAATAAACAAATTGAAGAAGAATTAAATGAATATGATGCTGAAAAAGATCAACAAAAAGCAAAAAAAGAATTTCTGACACTTAAGTTTTTTGGTACGTTTATTATATTGACCTTTATGATTTTTAGCATTGTTAAATTGTTTGTTTGATAAGTAAAATTGTGATTTTAACTTTAGTTATTGAGGTGTAATACATGACGATATATAACATGAACTATGGTATTGGATGGGCGAGTAGTGGTGTAGAGTATGCGCAATTATACAGAGCTCAAGCTTTAAGAGGAAGAGCAGAAACATTAAAGTTCGTGTTTTTAGAATTTATAAAAACTGAAAATATACAAACCCTAACAAAAAATTTAGGGTTTAATGATGATGAAGTGGTATGGTTATACCAATTTTTCACAGATATAAAAATAGCACCTTCAAGTGTTAAATTAGATGAGATTATTCAATCACTCAATGACGACATCACTAAAACAGAAGATGAAGGAAAAATCAAAAAATATTTCTTTAATAAAAACAGTAATTATATCGTGTGTCATTTGAAAGAAGAAGATAGCGATATTGTTGATAGAGTAGAATATGTATCAAGAGGGAAGTTACTACGCAAAGATTATTATTCCTATGTACGTGTCTTTTCAGAGTATTACGCCCCTGAAGATAATATGGCTAAATTATATATGAGAGTCTTTTACAATGAAGACGGTTCTACAGCATACAACGAATATGTAAATGGTGATAATAGTATGTTTGTCTTTAAAGATAGAATACTATATTCGAAGCAAAGTTTTATTGCATATTTCATGGAAAAACTTCAGTTGTCGCAGGAAGATATGATTTTATTAGATCGCTCAAAAGATGTTGGTCAAATTATGATAGAAAATAAACATCAAGCTAAATTAGGTGTAGTGATTCATGCAGAACACTATAATGCTTCGACAACGAACGATGATTATATACTTTGGAATAATCATTATGAATATGTATTCACTAATGCGCAGGAAATTGATTTCTTTATCACAGCAACGGAAATCCAAAATAAACTGCTGACAGAGCAATTTGAAAAATATAATCATATCAAGCCTAATATATATACAATTCCTGTAGGAAATTTAAAAAATTTAACACAACCTTCTTTAAACAGAAAGCCTTATTCTATTATTACTGCTTCAAGATTAGCAGCTGAAAAACGTGTAGATTGGTTAGTTAAAGCAGTCGCAATTGCAAAACAACAAAGACCTGAAATAACATTTGATATATATGGAGAAGGTGCTCAAAAGCAGGCATTGCATAACCTTATTCGTGAAAATAACGCAGAAAGTTATATCACATTGCATGGCCATGTAAATTTAAACCAAGTATATAAGGATTATGAATTGTTTCTATCAGGATCAACGAGTGAAGGTTTTGGATTAACATTGATGGAAGCGATTGGCTCAGGATTAGGACTTATTGGATTTGATGTTAATTATGGAAATCCGACTTTTATTGAGGACAAAGAAAATGGCTATCTCATACCTATTAAATTAAATGTAGAATCAGAGTCTGAAATAGTAGAAAAAATTGCTGAAGCTATAATTCTATTTTTTGAAAATGATACAAATGATTTCCATGAGGCATCTTATAAAGTTGCTGAACAATTTACACAAGATGCTGTAAAAATCCAATGGAATAATTTAATTGAAGAGGTGCTTTATGATTAATTTATATGAAGCTTTCGATAAACAAACAATAGTCCTTTATAATTCATTTAAATTTTCTGGTATGAATAGACAAACAATCGTTATTGAAGCAGATGGCTTTCTTCCTGCAGATGTTAAAACACCATATGAATTTTTTGCGGAAAATGAAAATTTGCCAGTCAAACCATTATTTTTTAACCAAGTTAAAACACCGAAATTTTGGTTGATTGAAGGCAATAATAACGATGCTGTAATTAAAGATACAGGAGATATTAAAGCGAGAATTATTTATAAAAAGAATTATAAACATAGAATCGTAGAACGTATTGAGTGGTTAAATAAACAAGGACATACGCAGTTTATTGATTATTATAATAAATATGGATACAGTTATGCACAAGTAGTATTGGATCCTAATACCCATAAAAGAATATTAAAACGCTACTATAACGCTAAAGGTGAAGTGTTTATGGTTGAGAACTTCATCACAAATGATGTTATTTTGAATTGGCAAGGCAAAGAATACTTCTTCCATTCGAAAATACAATTTGTTAATTTCTATATTCAAGTTGCAGGGTTAGAATCTGAACAATTTTTAATCAACTCATTTTCAGTACCTGCCGCAGTGATGAACGGTTTAAGTGAGTCTAGCAATGATTATTTTTATTGGCAAGGTGATATTACGAGCGATATTATTCGTCATATGGAAAATATATTATCTAAAGAACGTAGATCATTCAGTATTATTGTGCCGAGCGATGAAGCCTACGAACAACTTAAATCATCCATTAGTGATAAATGGAAAAATAGAATATATAAATCTGGATATGTATATAAATTCCTGAAGTCTAATAATCATTCTAACCAAGTGCTAACACTAACAAATTCTGATCAAATACCGCATTTAGAACAAATTGTACAAGCACATCCACATTTAGATTTTCATATTGCAGCTATGACTGAAATGTCTAAGGTGTTAATGAACTTGAATAAATATGCCAATGTTAAATTATATCCAAATGCCAAAAAGACCGAATTTAAAGCACTTTATAAAAAATGCGATATCTATTTAGATATTAATAAAGGTAATGAAATATTAGATGCAGTTAGGGCAGCCTTTGACTACAAATTATTAATTTTAGGTTATGATGCCACTGCGCACAATAAAGTAGTAACAGCACCAACTCATTTATTCGATGTAGCGTATCCTGATACGCTAATCAGTGCCCTAGAGGAAGTTACGCAACACAAAGACACATTCGATAATTACTTAGAATTACAATTACAACAAGCCAATGCTATCGATAAAACAACATTTATTGAATCAGTAAATTAATAAATCACACAATAATAAAAAATCCCAATGACTTTGTAATTAAGTCACTGGGATTTTTTGCTATAGTTCTTGTTTATTAAATATTTTTATTGATGAAATGTAGGAAACTACTAATAAAATAATACCTAAAAGTGCATAGGTACTAACTACGAGTAAATTACTTGTTACGTTAGCTATATCTTCAATTGATCCAGATGAAGCAATATTTGGCATGATAAATCCAAAGAATACTAGGAAAAATAAAGCTATTACTATAAAGGATGTTGTGATTAAAATAACATTTGAATTTTCTGGTCCAAATTTAAATGTTAAAGGGAACATTATTGCGTATGAACCAGCGCCACCTATGCCTATTAATATAGATACTAACGTGAGATTTAAATTTTGTGTTATGAGTGCTAATGGTATAATACCGATGATAAGTCCTATTAAAATTAGAACGCCGTAGAAGCTGAAATAACTGTTTACGTATGCACTTCTACCTTTAGGTAAAGTGGACACATAATACATCCATTTTGAATCTTTCTCATGTTTAATGTTATCCGTTACAGGTGAAATAAGAAAAATCATTGGTAAAAAACATGTCATGATAGGGTTCATAAATGTGAATAGTATACTAGCGACAATACCTACAATTAAATAAGTGAAGAGTGATTTTTTTGATGAGTAATAACTGCTAAGTGTTAGGCCCTTCATTATTTATCACCTCTCATAATTAATTTTGTTGCGTCATCAATATTTTGCAATGGTCTCGCATTTGTTACTTGGTTACGATTATTGATTAAAGTAGTTCTTATGTGATTACGAGCTCTTGAAGCTATGATAAGGTCAGTTGGAATATTGAAATCTTCTTCAGGTTGCTCAATAATGCCATAATTATCCAATAAGGTTTGTTTGTTTTCTTCAAAAATAATTTTGCCATCTCGCATAAATACAAGTTTAGTTGCAAGCTGCTCAATATCTTCTGAAATATGAGATGAAATCAAAATCCCATTGCCTTCTTCTATGTAATCCTCTAACATTTCAATAACTTCTTCACGACTTGAGACATCCATACCAGCAGTAGCTTCATCAAGAATGAGAAGTTTACTTTCGTGTGCTAACGATATTGTCAAAGCAGCTTTCATACGCATACCACGTGAAAAAGATTTAATTGCATTATTAGTAGGTAACTCAAATTTATCGATAATTGAAAAGAATTTTTCGCTATTCCATGATTGATAAATATTAGAAAACACTTTATCAATTTCTTTGATTGTTAGTTTGTTTGGTACACGTAAATCATCAAATACAACACCGATATTTTCTTTATAATTGGAATCATTTTCTGTTACAGTTTCATCGAAAAAAATGATTTTTCCACTGTCTTTAAAGCGATTTCCGACCAATGTATTAATCAATGTAGATTTACCTGAACCATTTTTTCCAATTAAACCTACAACTTCACTAGGTTTGATTGATAGTGAAATATCGGAAAGGTGAAAGTCAGATTTTGTGTAAGACTTATTTAAATTTTGAACTTTTAAAAGGTGTTCCATAGATACACTCTCTTTCTTCATACTATATTTATAAATAAAATTTACGTACTTTTAACATATAACCAAATGCATTATAGATAAAAAGAATAATAATAAGGAGCAATCCTAAAAGTTGGTTGATGCCAGTAATTAATGAGAATAAACCTAATATCATTCCACCAATAATCAATAAAGTAAGATTGATATGATAAATTTTGAACATAGAGACGAGCGTAATATGACGTTCTCCTTCATCCATGATGTCTAGAATTTTCTCCGTATATTGAGCTTCACCTTGTTTTGGATAACGACTATCAAATTTTCTTACAAAGAAACCGATCATCAGAGAAGGAACAATTGTGATTAAGTAAGGAATGATAGGATAAAAAATGTCTCCCTCAGAAGCATTTACCATCACTATAATAAACATACAAATTAAACTAATTAAAATTTGAACATAATAAATAAAGCTCGTTCTCATAAACATCATATTTGCTTTCTCTTCAAATTCATCAGCTTGTTGACCCTCTATATCATGGTTCATTTTTGATTTGAATGTGAGTGCATTTTGTTGAACTTTATATAACACTAGAGTAAGGATTATATTAATGAGGGATGCAATGAGACAAACAATGATTGTAATTTCGTGGCTTGCGAAACTTATGCTTGAAAAATGGCTGTTATTTTCAAATAAGCCAAAGGATAGGCCAATAATACCACCAATGATTCCTCCTACTAAAACAAGCAATAAAAAGCGTCCTACTTTCATAAATCTTCCTCCTCAATTATGAAGATGTTTTCAACGGGTTCATTAAATATGCGAGCAATTTTAACAGCTGTCAGAATTGATGGCATAAAATCATTACGTTCTATTAAGGAAACAGTTTGTCTAGAAATTCCTGCGTTTTTAGCAAGTTGTGTTTGATTATAGCCATCACGTGCACGTAATTCTTTAAGTCGATTGCGCATTATTGATCAACTCCTTAAGGTTAATATATATTACTTTTGTCATTTTGACAACTATATTTGTCAAAATGACATGTATCGTGTATGTTATATGTGAGAATTTTATAATATGAAGAGGAGATTATCATTATGAAAAAAATTGATATTATAGGTAATGATTCATTAATAAAAGCATTTTCTAAATATCAAATTGCCTTATGTATTGTTTTTGGTGGGTTGTTTTTTGTTATGGTGAAGATGTCTGATACTATCGATATTTTCGATTCAATGTTAGCTAATATATTTATTGGAATAGGGTTATTTATAGGGACGTTTATTGTACATGAATTAATTCACGCTTTGTTTTTCAAACTGTTCTCGCCATTGAATAAGGTGAATTTTGGAATGGCTAACGGAATGATTTATTGTGCAATACCAGGGGGAAGCTTTACGCCATTAACTTTTGCTATAAGTGCAATAGCACCATTTGTTATTATTACTTCAACTTTCATCATAACTTTTTATATGGGGCTTTTACCCAAAGTGTTCTTTTTATCATTTGCTACCATGCATACAATGTCATGTATTGGAGACTTTTATTGGGTGATTAAAATGATACAAACACCAAAGAATTCTCATGTTAAAACTACAGATAGTGGTATTGTTATAAGTTAAAAATTTAAAGCTACGAAAAATTATTTCGATATTCAGATGCACTAATTTCAAAGTGTTTTGTAAAATTTTTAGAAAATAACAAAGGATCTTTATATCCAACTTTACTTGAAACTTCACATATCATATTATTCGTATGTATAAGTAATTGAGATGCATGATACATACGGATATATGTTAAGTATGCTTTGGGAGAACAATTTAAATTCTTCTTAAACAGCTTGAATAAATGACTGCGAGTGACATTAACATATTGCGCAACATCAACGACACTAATATTCTTGTGATAGTTTGAATTGATAAATTCGACTGCTCTTTGGATATCTTCGTTAACAATATTGACGTTAACTGAGAAATTTTTAGGAAACTGTTCTTGAAGCATATAAACTAATTGGTATATATGTTGCATGATTAAAATGTCATGTGAGTTGCTAGACGCAATTGTTTTTGAAAGATCACATATATTATGAATCGTTTTTTTAATTTCAGAAGTGTCTTTACCTATAATGACATGGTCATCTACGATATAACTACGTGCTAAATAATCTAGAATTTGTTTGCCACTAATACCTACCCAATAATAAGTCCAAGGTTTTGAAAAAGAAGGCTTATATTCAACTTCCATGCCTTTTTCTAGTAAAAACATATCCCCTTTTTTTAAGTTGAAACTCTGCCCATTATATTTAAAAATACCTTCACCATGAGTCACGATATGTATTACAGATGTTTGGAAAACTGTATAATTATAACCTACATTTGGTACACCAACTTCAATACCACATTCTACTAAATTAGCATCAATTAACTTTTTACTAAATTTCTTCCATAAAACTTGCATAACACACCTCTCAATTCATCATATTGAACTTCTTTAGATTTATATAATCACATTATAATAACAAAATGCAACATTTTGCCATACAACATCATCATTATGCTATTCATAACATGCACTTTAAATTGATAAAATGATATTAACATATATGTAAGCGCTTTAAAAAGTGAGGTTTTAGAGGTGGATAAAATGGATAGATATTTAACTGGAAAGCAAAAATTAGCATTTGGCTTTGGTGCAATAGGGAAGGATGCCATATTTAATATTGTTGGACTCTTCTTAATGTTTTATATCACAGATATTGTAGGTTTATCTCCTGCATTTGTCGGAGTTATGCTTTTTGTTGCACGTATTTGGGATGCAATTAATGATCCGATTATGGGTATGATCGTTGATAATACGCGGAATAACTTTGGTAAGTTCAAGACGTGGCTCGTTATCGGTACGCTTGCTAATGCTATTGTTACAGTCTTGCTGTTTACGAATTTAGATTTATCACAAACGTCTATGTATATTTATATATCGATTATGTATATTTCCTGGGGAATGACATATACGATGATGGATATTCCGTATTGGTCTTGGTTACCGAACTTGACGCATAACCCTAGAGAACGTGAAGAGATTTCAGTCATTCCTAGATTTTTCGCAAGTTTAGCCGCATTTATTGTAGGTACTTTTGGTTTGTTCTTTATACATAAATTAGGAGACGTCTTTGGTAGTGGTAGTGATTCGGTAGGTATTTTTGTCTTTGCCGTAATCTGTAGTGTTGTTTTTATCTTTACGATAGGTGTAACAGTCTTCAAAGTACCTGAAGATCATGAAATGGAAAAACAAATAGGTATTAAAGTTAATTTTAAAGATATTGGTCGTATTTTATTTAAAAACAAAGAATTACTCGCCATCATGGGTGTTTTATTAACTTTTAATTTATGTCTACAAACGCTCAATGGTTCTATCATTTATTACTTTAAATATGTAGTGAATGCGGAACATTTATTTTCAATTTTTAATGCAATGATTCTGTGTGAAATGCTTGGTTTATTACTTTTGCCACGTTTTATTAAATGGGTTGGTAGAACTAGAGCGTTTAATACAGCTATTACGCTTATCATAACTGGTTTAGTTATTATTTTAATATCAGGTTTCGTGGCGCCACAAAGTACGATCTTAGTCATTATAGGTGCAGGTATGTTACGAGTTGGTTCAGGATTTATGATTGGTATAACAACAGTATCGCTTGCAGATGTGATTGATTACGGTGAAGTGAAGTTTGGGCAACGTAATGAGAGTGTGATCACTTCCACAAACACGTTTTTAACTAAAGCATCACAAGCAGTTGCTGCTTTAATTGTCGGTGTCGGCTTATCTGTATTAGGTTATACGCCGAATGAGGCACAATCAGCGGTCACGGTTAATGGTCTGCGTATCATGATTATTGTCGCACCGTTGATTTTCGTTAGTTTAACAGCATTTTTATATCATAAAGCATTCCATTTAAAAGGTGACTTTTTAAATGATATTGAGAAAACACTCCGATATAAACGTCAGAGGGAACATAGAGAGAATATTAAATAGAGGGGATGTCATTTTATGTTAGAAGAACAATTTCATGAAAATATGGAGATTCAGCATGTGAACTTGATGCCAAGACGTGCATTTTATATACCTTATCAAGGAGGGGAGTCTGACTACCGTTTAGAAACACGTTATAATACAAAAAATGTGACATTATTAAATGGTGATTGGCACTTTGAATATTTCAATTCTCTAGAAGCATGTTTAAACCAACCTCAACAGATTAAAAAGGATATATTGCCAGTACCGTCTGTATGGAATTTATATGGCTACGATCAAATACAGTACCTTAACACACAATATCCAATTCCATTTGATCCGCCGTATGTTCCGAAGTACAATCCATGCGGACGTTATACACGTTCTTTTGAGTTAAGTTCATATGATACGCAAAGTGATTATCATTTGAATTTTGAAGGTGTAGATAGCGCATTTTATGTATGGGTAAATAATCAATTTGTAGGTTATAGTCAGATATCTCATGCTATTTCAGAATTTGATATTTCAAAATTTGTGCGTGATGGAGAGAATACGATACAAGTTCTTGTATTAAAATACTCAGATGGCACATATTTTGAAGACCAAGATATGTTCAGACATTCAGGTATTTTTAGAGATGTTTATATTTTAAAACGAGCGCAATCACGTGTAGATGATTTTAAAATTGAAACACATTTAAATGATGATTTGAATAAGGCCACTATAGATGTGAACTTAGTACGTAAACAAGCGTTAGACCAAGCTGAACTACACTTATATGATTCAGATGGCAAATTGGTAAGCAGTACTCAAGCTTCTGAACAGTATAGCTTTACAGTTAACAAACCACAATTATGGTCAGCAGAAAGTCCTGTACTTTATACGTTAGTCATTACTACTGCTCAAGAAGTTATTACACAAAAAATTGGTATTCGAGAAGTTAAAATCAGAGATAATCAATTTTTTATTAATGGACAATCTATTAAATTACGTGGTACCAATCATCATGATAGTGATCCTAAAACAGGCTATACGATAAATGAAGATCAATTTATGAGAGATTTAGAGCTTATGAAGCAAGGTAATTTTAACGCAATTCGTACGGCACATTATCCGAAATCACCTTTATTTTATGAATTAACAGACCAATATGGTTTTTATGTGATGAGTGAAGCGGATTTAGAAACGCATGGTGTAGTTCGTTTATATGGTGAAGAGAACACTGAGCACTTTAATATCATTACGGATGACCCTAAATATCAAACTGCAATTATCGAGCGTATTGAAGCGTCTATAATCCCTTTGAAAAACTATAGTTCAATTGTTTCATGGTCAATGGGTAATGAATCAGGATTTGGCGTTAATGTGGTTGAAGGCTTGGTACGTGCGAAAGAATTAGATGCTACACGACCACTTCATTATGAAGGCACATTACATCGTGATAAATCAAAAGACTATGATTTATCTAACGTTGAAATGATTAGTAGAATGTATCCATCTCCAGAAGAAATTGAAATGACATATTTGAAGAATCCGAATCTAGATAAACCCTTTATTTTGTGTGAATATGCGCATGCCATGGGAAATTCACCAGGCGATCTTCATGCTTATCAAAAGCTTGTTGAGGCATACGATAGCTTTATTGGAGGGTTCGTATGGGAATGGTGTGACCACGGTATCCAGACAGGTTTGAAAGGTGGTAAGACAATATTTAGGTATGGTGGGGATTTCGGCGAACGTCTACATGATGGTAATTTCTGTGTGGATGGTATTGTTTCTCCTGACCGTGTGCCTCACGAAGGATACTATGAATTTAAACATGAACATAGACCGTTAAAAGTAATAAAGCGGGATGACTATAAACTATCATTACGTAATCAACTTGATTTCACGCATATAGAAGATTATTTAAGTGTTGAAGCAACTGCTACTTTTTTAGATGGCACGCGTCAGACGTTTGAAGTTCCTTTTGCTCAATTTGCACCCCATACAACACAAAAGATTGAATTAAGTGACTATATTAATATAAATGAACTCAGTGATGTGATGTTACACTACAAATTGAAATATGCAGATAAGTTACGTTCGGCTCATTTTGAATTAGGATATGATCAAATCGTATATCAGCGACAATCAATGACGCATCAGAATATGAAACTATTATCATTAGCATGCAGAGACGAGGATCGTACAATTCACGTCGCTATTGATGATTGGGTATACATTTTTGATAAAACAGACGCGAGTTTAAAAACAGTTGCGCATGATGGCATAATTATTATGAATCAAAAAACACAAAATAACCTATGGCGTGCACCAACAGATAATGATATTAATGTTAAGCAAGATTGGGCATACGCTGGATATAAAGATATTACTACGCGTGTGCATGGTTATCGAATCGATGAAAATAAGAGTGACGTCAGTCTTATTTTTGATATTGCACTGGTTAATGAAGCGGTTCCTCCTGTACTTTCGGGTACAATTACGTGGACAATTCAAAACGATGGTACGCTTAACGTAAACTATGATTTAGAGAAAGATACATTAGCGCCATTTCTTCCACGGTTCGGTTTAGCCATGACATTACCAAGTGATTATGAGCAAGTCGAATATTATGGAAATGGTCCTTATAGTAGTTATCAAGACAAAGGTATAGCAACATATTTAGATTATTTCAAAACAACAGTGACAGATAATGTAAGTAACCATATCAAACCTCAAGAATCAGGAAGCCATAACGAGAGTACATTTGTTAAAGCTTCAAATGGTCGAAATGCTATTGTTGTATCAAGTGGGGACACATTCAGCTTTAATACAACACATTATTCATTAAATCAGTTAACGCATATAGCACATAAAGACCAATTAGAGCTCGAAGATTATACGTATTTTTATATTGATTATGCTCAAAGTGGCATTGGTTCTAATAGTTGTGGCCCAGAATTAAATGAAGCTTATCGACTCAATGATACACAAATCAAATTTAATTTTAAATTGAATTTTGAGTAGCTAGTGTTTAAGGTATTTCACTCATGTTAATCAGCAATTTATTTTATATTCAAAAAAGCCGTTATCACGAAATGTGGTAACGGCCTTTTTTGAATTAAATCTTCATGACAAATAGTGATTTAACTATTTTATTGGAAATAATAAGGTGACATAAAAATAAACCTTGGTGTTATATTTCCAATACATGCTAATATTAATATTAACAAGAACGCTAAAAATTTCTGGATTATAAAATATAAAAATAATTGAACTATAGAACGCTACACTCATAATATAAAAAGAAGGTGTGATTTTATTGGAACTTAGACATATGCAGTATTTTGTTGAAGTCGTAAAACAAAAAAGTATGACGAAAGCAGCAGCTAAACTTTTCATTACACAGCCAACAATTAGTAATACGATTAGGTTACTAGAAAAAGAATTAGAAGTAACATTATTTAATAGATATAAAAACCAAATATACCTAACTGATGCAGGGGAGGCATTCTTTTTTCAATGTAAAGAAATGCTGAAAATGTATGAAAACATCCCTAATGAATTAAGTAATCTTTTAGAATTGAAAAGCGGACATTTAAAAATAGGAATTCCTACAATTATTAATATTCGAAGACTAATAAAACTCATCTCTCAGTTCCATGATTCTTATCCTAATGTAACGTTTCAACTTTTTGAAAATGGAAGTAAAAAAATTGAAAATGATATATACTATGGTGATTTGGATATGGGGATTACTGTTCTACCAACGAATCATAAAATTTTCAGTACATTCACTTTCTTAGAAGAAAAGTTAAAACTTGTAGTTCATAAAGATCATCCATTATCTAATAGTGATACGATTGATATTGAAGATTTAGAACATCAAGAATTTATTTTATTTAATTCTGATTTTTACTTAAATGATAAAATAAAAAATACGTGTAGAAACTATGGATTTAATCCTAATATTATTTTTGAAACGACCCAATGGAGCTTTATAGAAGAAATGTTAATAAATAATATGGGCATTTGTATATTACCTGAGGGGATACTTGATTTATTGGATAAAGATTTGAAAGCTATTAGTATTAATGAACCTTCAATGAAATGGGAACTCGCCATTATTTGGAGAAAAGATATCATAGTCGATTCTTTAACAAAAAATTGGATTAAATTTATACAAGAAAATTACTTATTACATCATTAAACGCAGAGGTCATTCACATAATTTATGGCCTTATAAAAAAAGGATATTTTCTATTTATATGTTCCCGTTCTATAATTTGTGACATAAACATTATAGAACGGGAGTTTTTCATGGAAAATTATAAATATCCGAGCGATAGTAAAATTGTCAGTACCGATCAAGTTTTAATTAATGACTTGAATAATTACAACACACTATTTGGTGGCGTATTGATGAAAAAAATTGATAATAATGCAACTTTGTCTGCTAGAAGACATGCAAGAGTTAAAGAATGTGTCACAGCATCTACAGATAGTGTGGAATTTTTACATCCTATTACTCAGTCAGATTCAGTTTGTATAGAATCTTCTGTAGTTTATACAGGAGAAAAATCTATGGAGATATTTTGTAAGGTAATTTCGGAAGATATGATTACAGCAAAAAGAAAAATTGCTGCTATCGCTTTTCTTACTTTTGTAGCCTTAGATGAAAATAAAAAATCAATTAAAGTACCTAAAATTACAGCTCAGACTAAAGACGAAAAAACATTATTTATGTATGGTGAAGAAAGAGCAAAAGTGCGTAAAACGAGAAGGTTACAAAGTAAAACATTACTTAAGTCTCTTGATTTAAGTAAACCATGGGAATTGGAGAAGTGATAAAAATGGTTAATGAAATGGATGAACTAACACAATTCAAATTAGATTTAAAAGCTTTGAGAGAAGAATCACCTCTCTTATATGAGCAATTAGAATATATAGCAAGTTTAACAAGACAACTAAGTATTCATTATAAATATTTAGGACTACTTATGTTTTCAAATAATAATGAAGTTATTCAAAACAACAGACCTATTTTAATTAGAGATTCTGTTTTAGAGTTATATGAACGAGAAGTTGAAAAAGTAAAAGAAAATAATGAATTCGAATATGTGAATGAAATGATATTAAAATTCCAATTTGTAGCTTACTCACAAATATTCCTTATCGTTTTAGGTGCAGAACCTAGTTTTGTATTTAATAACACGATTATTAAATAATACAGAGCTACTTCGATCTTGAAATGAGGCAGCAATAAATGAGCATATCAGAATGTAGATATTTATGTATCAAACAAGACAAATCCTTTGAAAAGGGTAAGCTGTATTGGCTGTTCCCGACGGAGGTGTCTACACTTGATGAAAAATATTTTTACGTATCAAACGATGGACAACTTTTAACAGAAGCATACAAAAGTAGTAACTTTATTAAAAGTGTCTCGCACTAATGTAATATAGCATTTTTGAATACGACAAGAATCCTAAACTACTATTATTTAAAAACACGATTTTGAACGTGTCTGGTCACCTATTTTATAGTATGCATCCTCAATCATACTATGCTTTGGAGCTAAACCTTTCAAAATCTGACAAGTATAGATGAATTTTAAAAGCAGTCACAAATTTAATGATTTGTGACTGCTTTTTATAATTTTATTCTTTTTCAATATTTGATGCACATGCAAAGCAATATAAATGATTGTCTTTATATTCACCATTCAAGAAACCATTTAAACAATAAATATCTTTTTGGCAGACAGAACATTTTCCTACTAATTCTCTCATTTTAAAAACCCCCTTGAATATTCATGCATTCGTCTTATTCTAAATGGTTTTTGAATAAGTGATAACTTCACTAAAATTACAAGGTATATTGATTTAATTAGCATTATAAACTACAGTGCTGTTTAATTTAAATAAATTAGATTATTTTATTTGAAAAAGGCAGTACTTTGGGCTGACTCCTGCGGGAAAAGCACTAGCCGAAGACTACAGGCTGAGGTTGTGCCCGCGGAAAGCATGCACAAAAAACTGCCAATAAAGTCGGAGACTTTATCTTAAACACAATACTTATAATTTTTTCACAGTCAGTAATAAATAGATAAAGAATGGGGCACCGAATGCAGCGATGAAAACACCAGCCGGTACTTCTTTTGGTAAAAATACCGTTCTGCCTATAAGATCCGCAATGACAATGGAAAGTGCGCCAAAAATGGCTGACATCAATATCCGTTTTAAATAATTCCCTTTAATCAAAGCTTTAGCAATATGCGGTGAGATTAAACCCACAAAGCCAATGTTCCCTACAAAACTAATCGCTGCACCAGCAAGTATCGTTGTGATCACCATTTGAATGAGGCGTGTTTGATTAACCTTTACGCCTAAACCCGTGGCCACATTATCATGCATAACGGATACTTTCATTCTTGGGAGTACAATAACCAACAATGGCAAAGTGCACACTATAAATAACCCCAATATCAAACTGTTTTCAAATGTGGCACCAGATAAACTACCGACAAGCCAGGTATACGCTTTAGACGCAGCAAGTTGTTTTGTAAGGACAAGCGTGCCATTCACGAGTGCCATAAATAACGTTTGTAGTGCGATACCAATAATAACTAGAGTAGTGGGCTGTATATTGCCTTTTTTCTGGAAACTCATCAAGATGAACATCACAACAGCTGCACCAGTGAGCGAAAACGCCGGTAGCCAATGGACACTAATATCTCCTAAAAACGCAATAAATGCCACTGCCCCAAATGTTGCACCACCTGTTGCACCTATAATATCTGGAGAAGCGATAGGATTTTTAAGTACATTTTGTAAAATCAAACCACTTACACCAAGTGCTGCACCAGCTACAATCGCTAATATAATTCTTGGCAAACGCAACACTTCGATGGTGAATTGATCGGGACTTGAAATAGGATCAATCATATAAGAAAGGATACTATTTAACGATATAAAAGTAGACCCCAGCATTAAACTCAAGATTGAAAAAATAATCAATATGAGAACGGCAATGACTAAACGTTTGGTATCTTTTTTATGGAGTGTTTCATTCATATACGTTGAATTCCTTTCCTAATAATATAAATAAGTGTAATTGAGCCGATGACTGCTGTGATAACGCCTATAGGAAGTTCGAGTGGTTGGATTATTGTTCTGGCTAAAATATCGGACAATGTCATTAACATAGCACCACTCATTGCAGTGAAAGGTATCAAATATTTATAGCTAGCTGGCATTAACTTTTTACTAATATTCGGTACGATTAATCCGATAAACATAATAGATCCTGCAAGTGAGACAGAAATACCGGCAAGCGCACTAATAGTTAATACCATAATCATTTTTGTTAATTTAACTTTTTGACCAAGTGAAGAAGCAATTTCATCACTCGTCATTAAAATGTTGATGTGTGATGACATCGCAAAGGCAATGAGTAGAAATATAATAATAATTGGAATGACCCAAGCCACTTCCCACACATTACGCATTGCAACAGAACCACTTAGCCAAAAGAGAAAACTTTGTAAATTGCTTTGGTTCATAATTAAAATGCCTTGTGTAAATGCTCCGAATAATGCTGAAATCGCTGCGCCAGCCAATATCACACGTTTAGGTGAAAATTGCGCTTGCTTAAACATGCCAAGTGTAATAACAAGAACAGTAACAATGATTGCCCCGATAAATGAAATCGCTATGAGTGCTTCAAATGATTGCACTTTAAAAAATGTTAAGCCACAAATCACAAAGAACACGGCACCTGAATTGACACCAAACAGGCCAGGTGAAGCGATTGGATTACGTGTTAACACTTGCATAAGTAGACCAGATACAGAGAATGCAGCGCCAGTAAGTATAGCAATAATTGTTCTGGATGCACGGGATTCGGCAAGTAGAATATGTATATCGTTATTACTATTAAAGTGGAACAACGCTTGTATCAACTGTGAAAGTGATACAAGCGTGTTTCCAATGATTAAACTTAAAATCGTTACAACGATAAGGCATAAACCAGAAAGCATTAATTTATACCACGGTTTAAGTAACATGAGGTAACTCCTTATTGATTAAGATTGTTTTTCAATATCTAATTTTTTGTATAAATCGTCAATGAGCTTAAGTGATGAAGTGTAACCACCAGCCATGTTCCATGTGATTTCGTCCACATTTCTTGATACTTTATCATTTTTTACTGCATTTAAGTTTTGCCATTGATTACTTGATGTCCATTCTTTTTCTGTTTTCTTAGTTAATTCTACGTCCTTAGCACTTTTATCAGACTTGAACATAAAGATATGGTCAGCATCCATAAGTGGAATGCTTTCTTTAGATGTTAATTGAATGATGTCTTTACCTTTATCAACTTGTTTTTGTTGTCCTTCTGGGCGTTTAAATCCTAAGTCATGTAAGATGTCTCCAGCGTAACCACTTGCATAAATACGTGCATGATCTGGTCTGAAGTTGATAACTGAAGCTGACATTGGCCATTGATCTCCATACTTAGCTTTTGCATCTTTTTTAAATTGTGCAACTTTATCTTCATAATTCTTTAATAACTCATCAGCTTTTTCTTCTTTACCGAGTGCTTTGCCCATCATTTTCGTTGTATCTTGAAATTTATACACTGTATCGTGCGTAATGGTTGGTGCGATTTTAGAAAGTTGTTCATATTGTTTTTCATTTCTGACTTTAGAACCGATGATTAAATCTGGTTTTAACTTAGATATTTCTTCTAAGTTTGGTGAAGGTTCTTGACCTACTATTTTTGTATCTTTTAGGTCGTCTTTTATGTAATCATATTTAGGTTGTTGCGTCCAAGATTCTACAGCACCGACGGGTTTGACGCCTAATGCGACAGATACATCAGTCGCGCCTTGATATAATGTTACGACACGTTTTGGTTTCCCTTTAATTTCAGTGGTCCCCATAGCATGTTTAATCTTCGTTGTTTTACTATCTTCCTTTGACTCCGATGACTTTTCGGACTCCCCATTTCCACAAGCTGCTAACACCATAACGGCTACTAAAACAGTAATGAATACTTTTGTTAAATGCTTCATTTCTCTAAAACCTCCAACTTGGATTGATAATCATTATCAATCCTAATATCTTATAAAGTAAACGATATGTCAACAAAAATTTTAAATTTTTTTAAAAATTAAATAAAGATTTGACATTTTAAATAAGGATACCTAGAATACAGTTTACTGATAATGATAATGATAATCGTTATCATTATCGTAGTGTTATCGATAATCCATATTTTTTAGGAGGAATTTAAGTGAGACAAGAACCTAAGCATTGTCATGATTCTTTACTTTCATGTATAGGTGGAACGCCTATGATACAGCTCAAGCAACTGTTTCCGGAACATAATGTTTTCGCAAAATTAGAATATATGAATCCAGGCGGCAGTATGAAAGATAGACCAGCTCAATACATCATTGAAGATGGTTTTGACAAAGGAACAATTACTAAAGGTACACATTTAATTGAGAGTACTTCAGGAAATTTAGGTATTGCTCTAGCAATGATCGCTAAGATAAGAGGATTAACATTAACATGTGTGGTAGACCCGAAAATTTCAGAAACAAATTTAAAAATTATTAAAAGTTATGGTGCAAATATAGATATGGTAAACGAAGCGGATGAAAATGGTGGATATTTAATGACGCGCATTCAACGTGTTCGTGAATTACTCGATTCAACTGACAACGCATATTGGATCAATCAATACGCAAATGAATTAAATTGGCAAGCACATTATCATGGTGCTGGTGCAGAAATCGTAGAGCAAATAGAAAACCCAATTGATTATTTTATAGCGCCAGTGAGTACGACAGGTAGCATTATGGGCATGAGTAGAAAGATAAAAGAACGTCACCCGAATGCACATATTATTGCGGTGGATGCGAAAGGGTCAGTTATTTTTGGTGACGCACCTACAGATAGAGAATTACCAGGTATTGGTGCGAGTAGAGTGCCTGAAATTTTAAATAAAGAAGAAATAGACCAAGTTGTCCATGTCGATGACTACCAATCAGCACTTGGATGTAAACGCTTAGTTGATTATGAAGGTATTTTTGCTGGTGGGTCGACAGGATCAATTATATCAGCGATTGAAAAAGTCATTCATTCCATCGATAAAGATAAAACAATTGTGACGATTTTACCTGATAGAGGCGATCGCTATTTAGATTTAGTTTATTCAGATGCATGGTTTGATGATGTAAAAAATAAAAAAGGAGCACTAACACGATGAACAAAGACATGTTGTATTTAAATAGATCAGATATTGAACAAGCAGGAGGTAATCATTCAACAGTTTATGTAAATGCATTAACAGAGGCATTAAAAGCCCACGCGAATCAAGATTTTGTGCAACCATTAAAGCCATATTTACGCGCAAATGGTAAAGAAGGGCATATTGCGGATCGTATTATTGCCATGCCAAGTCATATTGGCGGTCAAGATCCAGTATCAGGTATTAAATGGATTGGTAGTAAACACGATAATCCATCAGAACGAAAGATTGAACGCGCAAGTGGCGTTATTATTTTGAATGATCCCGAAACAAACTATCCCATTGCAGTGATGGAAGCGAGCTTAATCAGTAGTATGAGAACGGCTGCTGTTTCAGTTATTGCTGCTCAGAAATTAGCGAAAAAAGGCTTTGAAAGATTAACAATTATCGGCTGTGGTCTAATTGGTGATAGACAATTGCAAAGTATGTTAGAGCAATTTGATCATATTAAACAAGTATACGTATTTGATCAATTTGAAAAAGCCAGCGCTAATTTTATTGGAAAATGGGCTGAAGCACGTCCAGATATTCACTTTGTTCAAGCGACAACAGCGAAAGAAGCAGTTGAAAATGGAGAGGTAGTCATTACTTGCACAGTTACGGACAAACCATACATTGAATATGACTGGATTCAAAAAGGCACATTTATTAGCAATATTTCAATTATGGATATTAAAAAAGAAGTCTTTACACAAGCAGATAAAGTCTTGGTAGACGATTGGTCACAAGCAAATCGCGAGAAAAAGACAATTAATCAACTTGTATTAGAAGGGCGCTTTAGTAGGGAAGCCTTACATGCTGAATTAGGAGAATTATTAACAGATGCTAAACCAGGAAGAGAAAATGATGAAGAAATTATTTTATTAAATCCAATGGGTATGGCAATCGAAGATATTTCAAGTGCTTATTATATTTATAAAGAAGCGAAGCAACAGCAAATCGGAACAACATTAAGTCTATATTAAGGAGTGTCGTTCAGTGATAGAAGTCACAGCGAATCATCAACAAAATCATGCGCACACTACTGTTTTAAGAGATCTAGTGGATGGTCTATTATTTGAAGATGTCTTTGGTCTTTTGACAAAAAGTGAAGCATTGCAAATCGCTTCAGATACGCTATTGAAATATTCCAATGAAGACAAGGCGCTCTATATACCTGTTTATCATAGTGGTTTAAATATTTATAGATTAAAAGGAACGACCGTCTTTGTAAAAGACAATGACGAAGAACATGAAATAAATGCATTAGCGTTATGGGACACACTAGTTGAAATGAATGCACCGTCGAGCCGTGAATTGAATACAGCACGTTTTCGAGAAGGGCTTGAAGTTGCGATGGATCAGTTAACAGCCCAATTAGAAGGATTAACCTTATCAGAACATCCTTTTATCAAATCAGAACAGTTTGCGAGCTTAAAGGATCGTCCATTTCATCCTTTAGCTAAAGAAAAACGTGGTTTAGATACAGCAGATTATCAACAATATCAACCAGAATATTTTAGAACTTTCTCTTTAAAAACGGTTGCGATACATCGTGATTACATTCTTAAGAGTGAGTATTTAAACGAAAGCTTACTCAATGAAGCCTTAGCAATCGAAGATGAGGGCACATTAGCACACACGCTTGAGGCGGCAGGCTTATCTTCAGAGTATATGGTATTTCCTGTACATCCTTGGCAAATGATACATGTGATTCCCGAAATGTTTCAAGCAGAAATCGCAGCGCATATTATTGTGCCGCTAGATTATGAGTTTGGCGCGTTTTTGCCATCATCATCTATGCGTTCGC
This sequence comes from Staphylococcus equorum, assembly GCF_001747895.1. Lineage (GTDB taxonomy): Bacteria > Bacillota > Bacilli > Staphylococcales > Staphylococcaceae > Staphylococcus > Staphylococcus equorum_A. The sequence goes on from NZ_LNNB01000014.1 coordinate 21,150, forward strand.
TCATTGATATTCATCGTCCTTTTCAGCATATTAAAGTGCCGTTTTCAATGCAGTCATTAGGTGCACTGAGATTAACACCGACACGCTACTTATTAAATGGTGAAAAGGCAGAACAATTATTAAGTGAAATTATAGCTCAAGACAGCACTTTAGAAAATAAGGTAGCGCTGTGTAATGAAAAGCAGTGGTTATCGTTTATTAATGCAGACAAAGATATATTCCAAGATCAAATAGGCCATCTGACAACACAGATTAGAAGTTATCCTAACCAAGTAACAGCGTCATCGTCTCAACTCGTATCGATGGCTGCATTAGCGGCCCATGATGCCACATTATACGAAGATATTCTAGGCATAGCGCAGGCTCAAATGGAAAGTCAGCAATTAGAAGTGTTATTTGATGAGATGGTAGATTACTTTCTTCATATTATGCTTAAATTTATGAAAAACGGTGTCTTACCAGAAGTGCATGGACAAAATATTTTGATTTTATTTAAAGAAGGGCACGTGGATCAATTCATATTGAGAGATCACGATACAGTACGTATTTATCCACAGTGGATGCATGAAAATAACATTGATATGCCACAATATGCGATAAGCAAAAATTCTCCGAATACGTTAATTAATGAAGATATAGAAACGTTCTTTACATATTTTCAAACGTTAGCAGTATCAGTGAATTTGTATGCAATTGTAGATATGCTACATCACGTCTTTGGATTGGATGAAATCGTGTTAATGAATAAAATTAAATCATCACTTTCAAAGCATGTGCAGCAGATGGATTGTTCGGAAGCGGATAAAGCACAAGTGCAACATATTTTATTCGAGAAGCAAACATGGCCTTTTAAACGCGTACTTTTACCACTTTTACATCAACAAGAATCAGGTGGCGGTAGTATGCCATCAAGTATTGGGACGATACCAAACCCCATGATGCGTCATGAACAGTGAAGCGATTTGGTATAGGAACTTTCGCATCTTATGGTTGAGCCAGTTTATTTCGATAGCTGGACTGACTGTACTCGTTCCTTTGTTGCCAATCTATATTGCATCGCTCAAGAATTTATCTGTTACAGAAATTCAAATGTGGAGTGGAGTTGCGATTGCAGCGCCCGCTATCACAACGATGATTTCCTCACCGTTGTGGGGCAAACTTGGCGATAGAATCAGCCGGAAATGGATGGTACTCCGTGCATTATTAGGTTTAGCAGTTTGTTTATTATTGATGTCACTCTGTACGACGCCACTGCAGTTTGTGTTAGTCAGATTGTTACAAGGATTATTTGGCGGTGTTGTAGATACTTCTAATGCATTTGCGACGAGTGAAGCACCGGAAAAAATGCGTGGTAAAGTCCTTGGAAAATTGCAAAGTTCTATTAGTGCGGGCTCTCTAGTTGGACCCCTTATCGGAGGCGTTGCAGCAAGTATTGTTGGATTTCAATCGTTACTGTTAGTGATTGCTATTTTGACATTTATTGTCTGTGCAGTAGGCATTAAGTTACTTATAGAAACCACACATCAGCATAACAGTAGCGAAGCAGAACCTATGCGTTGTAGTGTAAGACAATCATTTAAATGTTTACTGTGTTCTCAAGTGACATGTCGCTTCATTATCGTTGGTATGCTTGCTAATCTTGCGATGTATGGCATGATGACTGCGCTCGCCCCTTTAACAACTGGCGCCAACCAGACATTTTTAGATGATAAAGCAGCGGTAGGTCTTGTTCAATCTGCATTTTGGACTGCCTCTATTTTAAGTGCCCCATTATGGGGAAGCTTAAATGATAAAAACTATGTCAAATATGTCTATTTAATCACTGCACTCATTTGTGGCTTAAGTGTCATATTTCAAGGTCTGTCGAGCACACTGTGGATGCTAATCATCTTTAGAGTGATACAAGGATTCACGTATAGTGCATTAATTCAAAGTGTGATGTATGTCGTTGTTAAAGCATGTCACCAAGATTTAAAAGGCACCTTCGTTGGTTCCACTAACAGCATGTTAGTTATAGGACAAGTTGCTGGCAGTATGCTAGGCGCTGTGATTACAAGTAGCTATAACCCTACGATTACATTTATCGTGATGGGCGGCATATTTATAAGCAGTTGTGTTGTCTTATTATCATCGCAATTAAACGCTGTGAAAGATTATAAATTAACAATGAATGTATGGGAGTTGAATAATAAACGTGCAAAGTAATCAGAATATGGAAATAGCTGAACATGCAGCTGTAGAACGTATATTGAATGTATATTTTAGAGAACAAAATTTGTACAATGCGCAACCAGAGCAGAACATGTGGTGCATCACGCTCGGGCCATCTAAAACGTTAATAGGTAAATTTAATTATTGGTCAGAAATGGGTCATCACTCATACCACCCAGTGATGTGTGCACAAGACAATGGCACGTCTTCACAGTTAGCACCAATGGAAGTGATTGAACACTTGTTTGAGATGCTCGCACAACAAACAGAAGATGAAGATAAAACCGGATTAAAAGCAATACTACACAATGTTTACCTAGATATTAACAATAGTGTAAAACGCACCGCACTCTATTTAACGCGTGCGCAACAACAACAAACTGAAGATGAGTATATTATTTCGGAACAATCCCTTTATTTGGGTCACCCGTTTCATCCAACGCCCAAGAGTTCAGTCGGATTTAGCGAAGGAGATTTATTGAATTATGCACCAGAGTGCCAGACACAATTTCAACTGTATTATATACAAGTTGAGCGTTCTATCATGCTTGAACGATATGTGGAAGGCAGAGCCGCCGCAGTAAATGAATTGGCATTACAGTTGGCACAGTTAGATACTGATGACATAGAAGCCGGTTATACATTATTACCTGTGCACCCATATCAAATAGCTGTATTAAAAGACAACGCTAAGTTTAAACAATGGATGGATGACGGCTTTATTAAAGATATCGGTATCAGCGGATATTACGTCTATCCGACGTCTTCTGTTCGCACGGTATTTTCAAAAGAGCTTAACGTTTACCTGAAATTACCGATAAATGTCAAAATCACAAACTTCGTAAGAACGAATGATCATGAACAAGTAGAACGTACAATTGATGCCGCAAGTGTCATCGCATCGATAAAACCAGATTATGAAACAAAGCATTTTAAGCTGATGTTCGAAGAAGGTTATCGTGCATTGAAAGATTCGCCTGAAGCAGGCGCTTTCGATTTATTAGCAAACACCGCAATGATTGTGCGTGAAGGTATTGAAGATTATCACTCGGAGAAACAAATTCACGTGTTAGCAAGTCTATTTGAAACCATGCCACATGAGCCTGATTCTATGTTAGGAGAGATGATTACTCAAAGTGACTTGTCGGATGAGGAATGGTTAAGTGCATACTTAGACATCACCTTATATCCAATGCTTGAATTATTATCTGACACTGGCATTAGTCTCGAAGGCCATGTACAAAATACTTTGATTGAATTTAAAGATGGCCATCCGCAAGTGTGTTATGTCAGAGATTTGGAAGGCGTATGCATCGCAGAAGGTATCGCAAAGCGTGCGCAAATTATTCCAAATATAATACAAAGCGAAAGTCCAGTTGTCTACAGTAATGAAGCAGCGTGGCATCGTTTTAAATACTACATTATTGTAAATCATTTGGGGCATTTGGTGGCTACAATGGGCAAACGCGTTGGTAGTGAAACGACATTATGGCAAACGGTTCGCAATAAATTATTGGATTGGTCTCAAGACGCAAGTATATCAACACAAATGAAAGTCTATGTGAATGACCTATACGAAAGTCCAACATTTTCAGCAAAAGCAAACTTTTTGAGCAAAATAAAAGCGTGTGGCGATAACCCAATTTATACCAATATACCAAACCCAATGTTTATGGAAGAGGAGGTACGACAACATGATGCACAATATTGAACAACAAGTAAAACACCGCATTATGAATCAACTTGTAACTTCTATTATATATGAAGATGTCGTGCAATATGAGGTGACACAACAAGGTGCTACTACGACAGTAACAATTGAAGCGGAAGACGCAACGTATCGTGCTGAAGTAAGAGAATTAGATAGCTTTCAAAGGTTAGAACTTACATCACCTGTATGGCGAATCCCAGATGATGGCGATATAGCAGTAACGGTTGATTACGCCACAATGTTACGAGAAGTCATCTATACATTTGATAAAAATAGTGAAAAAGTTGAGGCATTTATCAATGAATTACTACAAACGGAACTGAAAGATACACAAGCCATGCGATATAAAGAGATGACTGCGGGTAGTGTTAAATTAACGTTCGATGCACTTGAATCTTATGCGATGGAAGGTCATCCTTATCACCCAAGTTATAAATCACGTCTCGGCTTTACCCTTGTAGATAATTTGCAATATGGCCCTGATTTTCAGCCGACATTTACATTGAAATGGCTCGCAATTCCAAAACAATATATTGAACAGACTGTCTCTCAAAATATTGAATCGCAAGAATTACTTCAACAACAGTTAGGTAATGAAGTTGTGCAGCAGTTTAAAGAAGTGTTTAGAACATTAGATAAATCATTAGCGGACTATGAATGGTTGCCTGTACATCCTTGGCAATTTGATCACATTATTGCAAATGAACTTGCTGAACAATGGATTAATGGTGAAATTATATTACTAGGCGAATCGGAAGAATACTATACACCGCAACAATCGATTCGTACATTATCACCTGTGAACACGTCTAAATATTATATTAAAGTGCCCTTAAGTATTACGAATACATCCACTAAACGTGTATTAGCGCCACATACGATTGAAAATGCAGCGCAGATTACAGATTGGTTAAAGCATATTCATGAACAAGACAGCTATCTAAATAAAGAATTAAAAACGGTCTTCTTAGGTGAAATATTAGGAATGTCTTATATTAATGATAATTTAGATGAATCAAAGCGTGAAGCCATTTATGGTGCAGTATCTGTCATATGGCGAGAGAACTTACACAGTTACTTAACTGAAACAGAAGATGCGATACCATTTAATGCGATTTATAGTTTGGACCAACAACAGAATCCAATTATTCAGCAATGGATTGCACAATATGGTGTAGCAGCTTGGGTTAAACAATTTATCAAAGTCGCAGTGCAACCGATTATCCATATGCTTTATTACCATGGGATTGCACTTGAATCACATGCGCAAAATATGATGCTCATTCATGAAGACGGTTGGCCAACGCGTGTAGCAATTAAAGATTTTCATGATGGTGTGCGTTTTAAGCGTGGATTACTAAGTACAGAGGCACAAAATCCTCAATTAAAAGATACACCAGAAGAACATAAGAAAATCAATCGTAATTCATTTATCGAAACAGAAGATGCAGAACTTGTTAGAGACTTTGCTCTAGACGCATTTTTCTTTATTAATATTTCTGAAATCATTATGTTCTTTGAACGTCACTACAATTTGAGTGAACGTCAACAATGGATGTATGTATACGATGAAATCGAGCAGTATCGTCAAACCCATCCTGACCTGCCTAATTATGAGCATTTTGATCTATTTGAAAAAACGATACAAGTAGAAAAATTGACAACAAGAAGATTATTAGAGGATACAGAAATAAGAATCCATCACGTAAGTAACCCGTTAGGAGTGATTCATCATGATGACGTTATCCCTCAAAGATAAATTGGCACAAGACACTGAAGTCTATGGCATTTTTAATTCTATTCCGAACCCACTTGTTATTGAAATCATTGCAGCAAGTGGTTATGATTTTGTAATTATAGATACTGAACATGCTGCCATTAATGATGAAACGTTAGAACATTTAATTCGTGCAGCTGAAGCAGCGCAAATCACGCCAATTGTAAGGGTCACTCAAGTCATTGAGCGAGATATTATCAAAGTGTTGGACATGGGCGCAAGAGGTATTATTATCCCTCATGTTAAAGATAAAGCGACCGTAGAACATATTGTGGAATTAAGTCGTTATTATCCTCAAGGTATGCGCAGTTTAAATGGTGGACGCATGGCCAAGTTTGGTGAAATTCCATTAACAAATTATATGGCAGATGCGAACAATAAAATTATTGTCATGGCGATGATTGAAGATCAAGAGGGCATCAGTGCAATAGAAGACATTGTACAAGTTGAAGGCTTAGACATGATTATTGAAGGTGCTGCCGATTTATCTCAGTCGTTTGGCATGCCATGGGAGACAAGCAGTGAAGTCGTACAATCAGCATTACGTTACATGCATGACGTGACAAGTGATTACAATAAACACTTTTGTGCATTACCAAGAAATAAAGAACAACAAGATATGTGGTCACAACGTGGTGTTAATACGTTTGTACTTGGAGACGATCGTGGCAAACTTTACCGTAATTTAAAATCAGAATTAACCTCATTTAAAGGAGGGGCAAAACGTGACACAAATATCCGACAAAATTAAAGAAATCAAGCAAAGTGGCGCTCCTGTTTGTCATTATATATATGATTTAAACGCATTACGTCAACATGTGCACAAAATCGTTTCGTCCTTACCAGAGAACTGTGAGATGTATTATGCGATGAAAGCCAATAGTGAAGAAGACATTTTAGCGACGATGAGTGAATCTGTTGCTGGATTTGAAGTAGCATCTCAAGGTGAAATACAAAAAGGTTTAGCACATAAAAAAGCGAACCGCATTATTTTTGGTGGTCCAGGCAAAACAGATGAAGAATTAGCATTTGCCATCGATCAAGGCATTCAACGCATTCACGTAGAAAGTATATACGAGTTAAAAAGGTTAAATGCTATCCTTGATACCAAAAATGAACAGATGGATGTCTTATTACGTGTGAATTTATCAGGACCCTTTCCAAACGCGACGCTACACATGGCAGGACGACCAACCCAATTTGGTATATCAGAAAATGAAGTCGAACAAGCAATCAAACTTGCACTTGAACTACCGCATATCAACTTAGAAGGATTTCATTTTCATTCTATTTCAAATAACTTAGATGCAGCGTTACATCTAGATGTTATGCGACTCTATTTTCACAAAGCCAAAGTTTGGGCAGAGGCCTTTCAATTTCCACTGAAACATATCAATATCGGTGGAGGTATTGGAGTCAATTACGCAGATTTAAATCAACAATTCGAATGGCAGCAATTTGTTGAAGGCTTTCAAGATGTGATTAATGAAGAAGCGATGAATGATGTTACGTTGAACTTTGAGTGTGGCCGTTACTTAGTTGCGCATATCGGTTACTATGCGACTGAAGTCATTGATATCAAGCAAGTGCATCATGCGTATTACGCTATTTTAAAAGGGGGCACGCAACAATTTAGACTACCAGTGTCATGGCAACACAATCATCCTTTTGAAATATGTCATATTGATCATAATCCCTATCACTTTGAACGCATGGAAGTCGCTAATGAAAAGGTGACATTCGTCGGTCAACTCTGCACGCCGAAAGATGTTTTCTCAAAAGAAACATCAGTAAAATCTGTAAGAACTGGGGATGTCGTAATATTTAATTACGCTGGCGCTTATGGTTGGTCTATTTCTCACCATGATTTTTTAAGTCATCCACATCCGACATTTATCTATTTATCTGATCAATAAGGAGGACTAAAATGGAACAAATGTATAATGCATTAAAACTTGTACCAGTGGAACACATAGACTTACATGAAACATTTGAGCCGAAGCGTTTAGAAAAAACAAAGCAAAGTATTGAAGCGGAACAAATTATGAGACATCCAGTATTAGTTACACAAACACAATCAGGTAGATATATGGTCATTGACGGTGTGCATCGTTTCACGAGTCTCAAGGCACTTGGATGTCGCGTTGTACCAGTACAAGATATTAATGAGACGCAATATTCCATTAGTACATGGAATCATAAGGTGCCTGTTGGTCAGTGGTGGGAAAATTTAAGACAAGATGATAGTTTGCCATGGACGACAGAAATTAAAAATACCACGCCATTTATTACAATGTGCAAAGGCTATGACGAACAATATTTATATATAGAAGATTTAGGAGAACAGAAATTAGAAGCGTGGGCAAAGGTCGTTGCCAGTTATAGTCAAACTTATGATGTGGAACGTATGGCACAGAGTGATAATACTTGTGTATCTAGCCAACATATTTTGATGAAATACCAGCCGCTTGGTTTTAAAGAAATCGAAACAATCGTTAATAGAGGAGAAACTGTCCCAGCCGGTGTCACACGTTTTAATATTTCTGGTCGCTGTCTTAACTTACAAGTGCCGTTAGCAATTTTAAAAGAAGAAAATGAGCTAAATAGAGATGTAAAATGGAATCAATTCTTAGAGGAAAAAATGGGTAGCGTACGTTGCTACTCTGAAAAAGTCTATTTAGTTGAGCAATGACATCTTATTATAAAAAAAAGAACGAGTGATGCATGGCATCCTCGTTCAATTCTGTCGACAAACTCTTATGATTTTGTCGATTTTTTGTGCCTATTTAGTTTTTTCATCTTTACGGGCCTGTTTTAAATCAATTTGAGCTAATAGAGGATCATGGTCACTCGCACGACCTGACATATCAGTGAAATCACTGTTTACATGAATTGGATCTAATTCTGTATGGTTTTTCAAGTTATTTGAAACGAATATGTGATCAAGTGCTTGTGAATTACCTTGATAGTTGTATGAATAACGTTCGCTTTCAGGTAAATCATAAATCATATTGCTCATATTAAAGCTTTCAAATGTTTTCAACGGTTTTGACCATTGGAAATCATTGTAATCACCAACGGATACGATATTGGCATTAGGGTTGTCTTTTTGGACTTGTTCTACAAAGTGTCCAACTGATTTGGCAATTTCAACACGTTGATTTTCACTTTCTAATACTGGAGGTTGTTGACTACCGAATAGTGGTGTATCACCATTTTTAGAGTTCCAATGATTCGCTAATACAATGACTTGTTCTCCATGAAATTTAAATTGAGCAGCCAATGGTTTTCTAGAATCATCAAAGGCCGGATTATTCGGGTCGATGCGACCTGGATTTAATGTTAAGTCGCCATCTTTATATGATACTGCTGTGTCTGCATCTCCAGATTCAATAGATTTATCAAATTGAACACGTTTAGGATTATATAAGAAACCAACACGGATATTCGCATCAGGCTGACCGCCGTCTTCATTCATTGAAGGATCGATATTTAAATATTTATACTTTGGTCCACCAGCTTCTTCAATATCTTTAATTAAACGTTCGTAAGATTTATTAGCTTCTGGTCCGCCTTCTTTTGGACCGTCATTATCTTGTACTTCAGTCACGCCGATAATATCAGGATTTTTCATGTGTTCTGTGATGCCATTCGCAATTTTATCCGCTTTATCCTCTGTTGTAGATGATGAATTGTTAGAGAAATTTTCTAAATTATAAGATGCAACATTGAGCTTTTGATTACTCGGTTCAATGGAAGTTGGTTGTGGCTCAGTGTCACCCTCGACATGTGCTTGTTTCATGTCATCTAAATCTACATTTAATTTGTAGTTTTGGAATCCATAATTCACATGACCAATAATTGGACCTTTAAATTTATCGCCTGTTGCTACATCAAAATCACGCGCTTTATGATTATCATACATTTTAAAAGGAATACGTTCACCATGCTGATCATTTTCTTTTAAACGTACACCGCCATTGTCCGTTTCAGCTGGTTGGTCGTCTGAAACAGTGAAAAGGTCACCATGTTCTTGTGGGCCAACACTTCTGACGTCGTCAACTTCAACACGCATGCCTTCTAGCGATTCCCAGTAGTCAATTGCGTATTGCTCACGATCAAAGGTCTGAAAGTTATCATTTGCAGAAATTTTACTTGGTACTTTTTCAATCACATAGGGCTCAGGCAATTGTTGGTTACTTTCTTCAATAGCCACGTTGCCACCTTTATCGTCACGTGCATTAATTTGAGTTACTGGTAAGTCTGTTTCCTGTTTATCATCATAACCATCAATATAATATTCATCGACAGTGCCTGTAACGTTAACTAAGTCACCTTTTTGAGCGTCATAATTTTGATTACCCGTATAAATGATAAGACCCTCAGATGTATTCGGGTTATTATCCTGTTTATCGTCAGGTGTTTCAATATGTAAGTACTTGCCACCATTTAATTCATATTGATATGTAACAATCCCTTTTATGTTGTTCACTTTTTTACCATCGTAAGGTGATTGATGACCTTCTCCCTGGATATCGTGAATCTCTATACTTTTTGTCGAACTATCTTTTGTATCTTGCGCATCTTTCTCTGTTGTTGTTGCGTGAAGTGTAGTAGGTGCTATGACAGTAGTTGCTAATGCCATAGATGTGATAAATGACCAAGTTAATTTCTTCAAAACCATTCCCCTTTAAATTTCAAATTTAATTATATTGTAACAAAGCTAATTCAAAGGAATTGTTAAGCTAGGGTAAATTAATATTAAGTTTAGCCTGGTTTATGGTAGTGGAAAATAAAAGTGATGGTTAAGTCGCATTTACAATGGTGAGTACGTATTAAAAAAGAAAAACTACAATTCACGACTAGGGTTGATGTTGAGAGAAAGAAGGAGTAGTAAATCTGGACAGAAATTATAGAATTTTTATAAATAACTGAAATGATAAAGTACAAAATAACGCACATTTCCTTTTACAGGATGTGCGTTATTTTTCAAAATTATTTTGGCTATTGTTTAAAAATTAAATTAAATATTAAAACTAAAAAATAATGTAGAATTTTCTTGTGCAATATATTAAAGTAGTATGTATAGTTATTGAAAATAATATGGGAGTAGGGAATTGTATGAAATGTGCAAGTTGTGGGAGCCATGTTGAAAAACATGACAAATTTTGTATTAGTTGTGGGCAGAACTTAGAAAATAATTTTGTTAAAGAAGAACCTAGAGTTGAAAATGAGAAATTTTGTCCAAACTGTCATACAAAAGTAGAAAACGGTGATAAATTTTGTATGAGCTGCGGACAAAATTTAATAGTAAATTATAGTACTGAAAATAAAGAGACTTTAAATCAAAGCGCGGAAACAATTGAAAAACAATCAGCAGATAATGTTGATTTGAAGTTTGAAGCTAAAAATTTATTTAGTAATACTACCAAATCTATTGGAAGATTAGCTGGTAGTGAAGAAAGTTTGAATTTAAATCTAAAGGATATGTTTTCAGAAGTGTTTAAATCACATTCAAAAGATGAATCAGACGAAGTATTTATAGCTGGCACAAAGACCACAACACCAACATTAGACGAAGTATCAGAAGAATGGGGGAAACCATGGGTTTTTTCGAGAGTGTTTCTAGCATTTGCCATCACGTTTGCAGCATTATGGATATTAGGTGGTGTCTTTGGTAATGAGAATTCGATTCCTGGGTTAATATTTATTGGCGCATTAACAGTACCATTAACAGGTTTATTCTTTTTTTATGAATCAAATGCGTTTAAAAATATAAGCTTATTTGAAGTTTTAAAAATGTTTTTCATTGGTGGTGTAATTTCACTTATTAGTACAATGATTTTATATAATTTTATTACATTTAGTGACGATTATTATTTATACGGATCAATGACTGTAGTAGACGCGGGATTGGTAGGTTTAGTGGAAGAAACAGGTAAGGCTATTATTATTGTTTACTTTATTAACAAATATAAAACAAACAAAATTTTAAACGGTTTATTAATAGGAGGAGCAATTGGTGCAGGCTTTGCTGTTTTTGAATCTGCTGGTTATATTTTAACTTTCACTGATAATTTAGAGGCTACATTAATTGATATGGTATTTACAAGGGCTTGGACAGCTATAGGAAGTCATTTAGTGTGGTCTGCTATTATAGGGGCTGCTATTGTGATTGCTAAAGAAGATAACAACTTTGAATTTAGTAACATATTAGATAATCGCTTCTTATTTTTCTTTTTCTCATCGGTTATTTTACATGGTACTTGGAATAGTTCATTTTCATTAGCAGGAAGCTATACGCTTAAGTATTTTGTACTCATTTTTATTGTGTGGCTGTTAGTATTTATATTAATGAAAGCAGGATTAAAACAAGTGAATGTTTTACAGAGAGAAGCAAAAACAATTAGGGAGGATATATAATAATGAAGTATTGTCCTAATTGTGGTAATAAAATTGAAGATAACCAAATATTTTGTAATGAATGTGGAACAAAATTGGATGGAAATAATAAAGAAAATAATGATAAGAGTTTAAATACTTCAACTCAGAAAAATGATTATGAAAGTAGTAAGACAAAGCAAAATAAACATAGTAAGGGTAAACTTTGGATTATCATCTCTTCGATATTAGCAGTTATTATCTTGATTCTAGTATTAGTTTTTACAGGCTACTTTTTTTATGAAAATGTGATTTCAAAAGATGACACTAATAATGCTTTTCAAAGTAATAAAAGTGAGTCTCAAAATAATAAAGAAGTAGATATCAAAGTGTTGTCATCAGAATTCAGTGAAGATTTTATGAATGAAGATAATACAGAGGGATATGAAGGGTTTAATTTAGGCATGTCAAAAGATGACATACAACAAGAATTTGGAAAAACTAGTAGCAGTAGTTCCATGGATATTGGCAATGTAGAAAAGTATGGAGACATTGGCATATATTATGGCATAGATGACACAATATCGAGTGTATATGTTCTACCAGAAAATGTTTCAATAGTTGATTTTAAACATTTTCATGGAGATCCTACAGTAGAAACAGACTCCCAGTTAGTTTATGATGATAACTCTGACAATAGTTTTACTATATTTGTGAATATTGAAGACGGTAAAGTTCAATCTATTGAAAATACATTCCAAATTGACGAAGAGGCTTTAAATAATATGGAATCAATCACTACAACTAGCAATGATGTCTCACCTACATTTGCTCATGAGGCTGTTAATTATTCTGGGGGTATAGGGAAAATATTAAGTACAGCATTTAATGCCGAGGATTATACAGAACAGGAAGAATACTTATCTAAGGCTAGAGAGATGGTTTTAGGTTGGGATGGAGCGCTAGATGATTTAAACGCAGCAACGTCAAATCAAGAAGAGGAAGATATTGTTTCTCAATTAGAAGAATTTAAAAGTCAAAGAGATGATATATTAAATAATATAGAAGACTTTGATGACAATAGTGATGCACAAGCATGGCATGATGCTCAAGAAGATTACGAAACGCTTCAAGTAGAGATGAGAATTTTTGCTGATGAATACGTTGATTAGATTCATTTTTTCATAAATAAATATATTTATAGAAATATGTATGATTTAGCTGTTGAAAGATTAAATCAAAAACCCCAGCCTATTATTATCAAACCAATTTATTTACTGAATTTTAAAGTGAATAAATTGGTTTTTTTAAATATAGCCAAATAAAATTAAATAGTAATTTGAAATTTACAAAATCCATATAGCATTAACTTTAAATTAATACTACATTGCTAAAATAGTGAATGAAACATTAAAAATTCCTATTGGGGGGTACGTGTGATGGCATATAAGTATCGTTCTATTGCTGTAAGTACTGTAATGAGTCTAGCTATAGTATTTACTACAGTTTCAGCACCAACAGCTGATGCAAGTGGTTCAGGTAGTGCAACAGAAGGCGAAAAAAACGGTGATATTGAATTACTGGATAAAAAACCTAAAGTAGCTGAGGTTCCAGAGAACAATAATCCTAACCGTGTAATTACAAATTTTAAAGGTGACACTAAATCAGAAATGGGTTTTAGTTGGTATACCACAGACAAGTTCAAAGACTCTAAAGTATGGGTTTCAGAATCTAAAGATTTTTCAAACGCAAAATCATTTGATGCTAAACCTAAAAAAGTAGACTCAAAGTATCTTGAAAGAGATAAAGAGGGCAATATCATCTATAAAGATGTAGCTAAAGATGATGAAGGCGAACCTATTGAGAAAAATGGCAAACCTAAAGTAAATGGTTATTATACCGATGAAAATGCAGGTGGCCCTGAATGGACGAGTGGCGACAAGCATGGTAAAACAGATTTAATTAAAGAAAAAGAATATACATACAAAGCACAAGCTAAAGATTTAAAACCGAATACACAATATTACTACAAAGTGGGTAGTGAAAGTGGGAAGAAAAGTGAAATAGGTAAATTCAAGACTTCCGGTGATAAAGGCGATCCATTTAGCTTTGTACAATACACAGATACGCAAAATGCTTTTTGGAATGAGAATGTAAGAAATGAAGCAGCATTTGGTGCTGATACATTGAAAAACGCAATTCAAACAGCAGGCGATCCTAACTTCGCACTACATACAGGGGACTTTGTAGAAACAGCTGAAGTTGAAGATGAATGGAAAGATTTATATAAACAATCTAGACCATCATTTATGTCTTTACCTGTTGCCTCAGCACCAGGCAACCATGATGAGTATGCATTAAACGAAGAAGATGAAAAATTATTGAATAAATTCAATGAGCACATGAACGTACCAAAAGAAAATGACGCTGTTAATGGCGGTTCGTACTATTCATTTGATTATAATGGGGCACACATGGTAGTAGCGAATACAAACGACAATAAGAAATCAAAAGACAATCCAGATGAAAAAGCCATCGGTGATGAACAGATGGAATGGATTAAGAAAGATATTAAACAGGCGCGAGACAATGGGGCAAAATGGGTTGTTTTAAACTTACACAAACCAATGTATTCTAAATCATATCATGCACTTTCAGATGAAGATGTGAAGAAAGTAAGAGATGAATTAACAAAAGAAATTGATGATCTTGACGTTGACTTAGTATTACAAGGTCACGACCATGTGTTATCACGTACACATCCACTAGAACACACATCAACGAAAAATAGTTTTGTGAATGCGAAGAAAGAAGATACGGAACAATTCGTTGGCGAAGATGGCGTGAAATATTATGACGACCCAGAAGGTTCAGTCTATGTATTACCTAACACTGGTGGTACGAAAGAATATGACAGTATTTATGACCGTTCATTAGAACACATTAAAAAGGTTAGACCAGAATTAAGCTGGTTAACTCAGAAAGATTTAGATCATTACAATAGTTTATTCAAACTAGGCGAGCAGCCACAAGAAACAGACGCATTTAAAGATAAACACGAAAATAACAGAGATTCATCAGCTCAAAACTTCTCAGTTTATGAAGTAGAAGGCGATCAATTAAAAGTTAAAATTTATCAACTACGTGGTGATATCAGTAAAGGCGAACAACGTAGCGTAGAATTAGTAGATGAATTTGGTATTCAAAAAGATTAAATATAATTAAAACTGATACCTAAGCTGTAATTTATTTTATAGCTTAGGTATATCGGTTTTCCTTTGAAAAAGGAGACTTGTTTTATGAAACAATATATTAAAGCATTATCAATGATATCTATTTGTACAGCGTTACTTATGGGTTGTAGTAATGAAGAAACTGAGACAAATAATCATTCTGGAAAAGAAGCAGTAGCGCAAGAGTCCAGTGAAAAAGAAACATCAAATAAAACTCAAATTTCTGATGACGAGCAGAAGAAAATAAAAGAAAAAATGATAGATTGGTTAGCTGAAAATAAAAAAGAAGACGGTAAGGCAGTCTCCAATCGTTATTTTAGTACAAGTAGTATTTCTGATGGTGATTGGTATGCAGGTACGGAAAAGGGAGAAATTCAAATCAATAATACAGGCAAACCTGGGCCTGAAGCATTCGATTTGCATGCTGTTACTGGTGCCGTTACATACACACCTAAAGATGGCGAGGTAGGCTTTGATAAAGAAGCGGAAGATCTTTCTAATGTAGAGGGCTACAAAGAAGTTGCAGACTTAAGTAAGCCAGTGACAAAATACATTTTCACTGAAGAGGGCAAGGTCTACGAATACCAATTTGAAGGTAAAGAAGATGTGACTTTAGCATCTGGATTTGCGCCGAAAGACCATACTGGTAAAGATCCCAACCTACGCCCAGACCAACAATTTAAAGAAACCGAAAACAAAGCGTTGAGTAAGTTTTATAAAGAATTGGTTGAAGAATATAAATAATAAATAGAAAAGGTTCTCGGATTGCTAATAAGAAATCTGAGAACCTTTTTATAATTACAAAGCATAATATTAAGTGAATAATAATAAGTATAAATATATTATTTGATTAATGTTTTAAAAGTGCTATTTTATAATTAGACTAAATTGGTAATCATATAAGCAATAAAAATTAATCAAGATAGTGTCATGTATTTTAATAGGCCTATATGAAGGGGGTATTTTAATGAAAAACGCTTTAAGAGACAGTATAAATGAAGTGCTTACTACATATCTAAAAGAAAGAAAAAATGAAAGTGATCAGACACAACATCGTCTAAGTCGATTGAATATAATTAGGGATGCAATATATGCAATATATGCAAATATGGGTGAAAGATTTAAAGATAAATACAGTGTAAAAGGCTCAATAGGACAATTCAATAACTGGGCTTGGATACCATGGTTAAAAATTGCATTGAAGGATACGAATGTTCATATTAATACTAAAGAAGGCTACTATTTAGTTTATTTATTTGATGAAGATATGAAAGGAGTATACTTAAGCTTAAATCAAGGATGGACCTACTTTAGCGATAAATACGGGAACAATGCAACAGCTAATGATAAAGTGAAAAAGGTGTCTTCTAAAGTAAGGGGTTTGATCTGTCCAGACTCAGAAAAAGACTATGTAACAACTATAAATCTTAATACTAGAGGAAAATATGGTAATGGCTATGAAAGTGCACATATTATAGGTAAATATTATAGTGCTGAAAATTTACCTTCTGATTCTGTATTGATTAAAGATTTAGAAGAAATGCTACAAATATACAATGACCTAGCCGCACATATGAGAAATAGAACTTTTAAAGCATTAAATGAGGAATTATTGTTAGACATTGATGACTTGTATATTGAAGATCACGATGAAGAGGAATATCAACAGTTGTCGAATGAATACGAAGTATTGCTCGAAACTAAAAATTATAAATCAGTACCTCGTGAAAAGAAGAAGGCTGTTTTAAAATCTAATGCAAAAGAATATTATCCAAGGGACGCAAAGCAGTCGGCGATAGCTTTGGACTTAGCAAATTATGAATGTGAGTATGACCCTACGTTAAAAACTTTTACGAACAGAATTACAAATAAAAATTTTGTTGAAGCTCATCATCTTATACCTATTAGCTTTCATGAATTTTTTGATTTTGATATCGATGTTCCAGAGAACATAGTTGCTTTAAATCCGACAACGCATCGTCAAATTCACCATGGTATTGATAAAGATAAAGCAGATATTTTAGAAAAGTTATTTAATCAAAGGAAAAGTAAATTACACTCTGTTAATTTAGACATAAGTTTAGATGATCTGAAAGATATGTATAATATTTAATTGCTAACAAAAAATTTAGATATAAAGAAGATTTTTGTGGTCTATTTATTATTAATGATAGCTAAATCATCAATTAAAGTGAAAGCTCATTTGTAATGTGTATTGACTCACTAAAATCTTCTAATAAATTCTTCCTCATATACAATAATTTCAACTGCTGGAATATCTGCTGGTGCCCATTCTAATTTTTCTAATTCTTGGATTGCTAGCCATTTAATTTCTTTATGTTCTGTTAAAGTTGGTAATTTTTCATTTAATGTACATTTATAAGTACTTAGTTTTACGATACCAAAATCATATTCATATTCATTAGCGGTGATTTTGTCACCAACCTCAATATCACATAACATTTCTTCTCGTATTTCTCTTTTTAAAGCATTAATTTCTGATTCATTTCTTTCTATTTTTCCACCCGGGAATTCCCATAATAGAGGCAAACTCATATTCTCATTTCTTTGTGCACATAGCACTTTATTTTTAGAAAAAATAACAGCACCTACAACTTCAATTTTTTTCTTCAAAATCTTCCTCCTACATACTGTTCTTGTTTTAATTCTAACAAAATATGGAATGTGTGTTTAAAATAGACGGTTAATAATTATAAAAAGTTACAATAATTAATAATTCAAATAAATTTTAATAATTGTACGTTTAAGATTAATAAATGAATATTAACGTGTTGTGAATTGAATGCTATATTTAGATTAATGAGAGGACCGGTGTTGGTAAATTTACCGTCTTACAAAATCAATATATAAATCAATAACACAGAGGTTAAGTTAATTAATGAATTTGGATATTATTATTAGTTTACTTTGTTTTGTAACGTCGTTGCTCACATCTTTTTATATTATAAAAACGAAAAACATTAAAATCATAGCATCAATAGAAACTCACAAAGTTCCTAAGAATAAGATTAATAACATAGTTTATTTATTTGTGGTGTGTTTGTTGCTAGCCACAATGTTCGTTGTGTTAGCGATAATAATAGTCGACTATTATGAATGGGTGGCATATGGATTATGTGCCATGTGTTTTATAGTTCTTAGTGTATTTTATGTTTACTATATGACAATCACAAAATAAAAATGTTGCTATAATTGTCGCTTAGTAACATTCGAATCAACTCATGATTTATTTATTATATAAGGCCGCTCATCATTTATGACGAGGGGGCCTCATAGATATCGATATGGTTAACAATCTGTTTGGACATGTAAATCCCTTCACGTCAGCAGGGTCAGTCATCGGGTTGTCTGACCGAACAATGCCAGACGTCTCGAAATAACAATAAAGTAACTACTAGACTAGATGTTTCCACATTTTATATATTCTAATATCGCCTTCGCCAGTTTCACCCACGTAATCGTAACCTTGTTTCTGGTACAAGCGCTGGGCAGAAGTGTTATTAATTTCTACTGTCAGTGAAATAATATCATAGCCTTTATGAAAGGCAAGTTGTTCAGCATAAGTAAGTAGTTTTTTAGCTATACCCATACCTCTAAATTGAGAAAGTGTGGCAAGCATGCTTACATGATATTCTCCAGAACTACCTTCATCTAAATTAATCAAAGCGACTATAGCTTTAAAGTTATTGATGAACTGAGGCACAATTTGGAGTTTCTGTATTTTCACTATCTGTTTAACAGTGGCTAGTGTCTGACTTTCAAGTGTATCGTAAGGTAGACAAGAGATAGCACCAGCAGGTTGATCATCTACAAAAGCAATCATCGTGTTGTTATAGCTAAAGCGATTGCCATTTTGACGCCATAAACTTTGCATGCCTTGTTCAAGTTTAGATTCATCCTCTGTATTGAAAAAGACTTTGGCCATATCATCAATTGCTAATAGGTTAAAATGCCCACCTTCTTGTAATTCGGGATAGGCAGGTTTAATTGTTATATGTGACAAAAGTATCCTCCTTTTCTGATTCGCGAATATATTATATTAATATTTACCCTTAAAGTGACAGAAATAAATTGAATATCAAATTATTTCACAATAAGTTATTTGATTTTACGATGGTTAAATATATAAAGTGTCCATGATATTGCAAATGAAATAACCACTGTAATACACATAACGACTCGATAAATCAGAATGTACAAAATATATGGTACATTCTGATTTGTTATATTGTATAATACTGTATATAATACATTTTATATAATTATAATTCAAAGAGGTGTACCGTTTTAATGATTAGAATATTGATTCCATGCTTTAATGAAGCGTTTGTAATTAAACAAACCTATAATAAATTAACAGAAATTATGCAACATGATAGTTATATTAACGGTTATACATATGAATTACTTTTCGTGGATGATGGTAGTAGGGACCAAACATTAACAATAATTCAACAATTATCTGAATTAGATAGTAGGGTGAAATACATTTCGTTTTCACGTAATTTTGGTAAAGAGTCTGCGATGTATGCAGGATTGAAAGCGAGTACGGAAGCTGAGGCGTTGATAATCATAGACGGAGATTTACAGCACCCGCCGTCACTGATTCCACAAATGATTGTAGATTTTAGAAATGGTGAAGATCAAGTGGTGGCTAAAAGAGATCGAACTGGAGAACGTTGGTTACGTAAGCATCTGTCTAAAATGTATTATTTAATGATTAATAAAATGGTAGATGTTACCTTAGAGGATGGCATAGGAGATTTCAGGTTACTGAGTCAGCGTGCCGTTAAAGAAGTTGTGAAATTAGGAGAATACAATCGATTTTCAAAAGGATTATTTGCATGGATCGGCTTTGAGCCAAAAGTCATTGAATATCAAAATGTACAACGCGAAGAAGGAGAGTCTAAATGGTCATTTAGTTCATTGTTAAATTATGGTATAGATGGACTGATTTCCTTTAATAATAGACCGTTACGTATTATTATTTATTTAGGATTATTTAGTTGTTTGATGAGCTTTCTCTATATTGTATTCAATTTAATTTATACACTGAGTTATGGTGTGTCTACGCCTGGTTATTTCACTACTATTTTTGCAGTATTGTTCCTAGGCGGCGTGCAGCTGACTTCTTTAGGTATTATTGGAGAATATATAGGTAGAATTTATTATGAAGTGAAACAGAGACCATTATTTATTATACATAAGACGAATTTAAATAAACATGAGGTAAATTAATATGAAATCACTAAATTTGGACAAGATGTACCTGACACTTACCGCACTATTTTTATTTTACTATTTTATGGCGTTCTTTTTACCATTAACTCATGATGACTGGGATTGGTATAGTCAGTATGGCGTGCAAATGTGGCAGGAAAAATATGCGAATTTAAATGGGCGTTATTTGGGTAATATTTTAGAAACGATAGCAGTTCGTTTGGATTGGTTTAGGTGGATATCTTACGCGTTAATTAGCATGGCTATGATATATATTATTGTTCGTTTTACTCATAATACGAAACAGCCACTATATTATTTAATAGCTTTTATACTTATGGTTACAATACCAAATGAGATATACAAACAAACTTATGGATGGTTTGCAGGTTTTTATAATTATGTCCCAGCCACGTTGTGTGTGCTGTTCATTTTATGGTTTATCGTTACAGTTTTATTTGAACGGAAAGGACTTACACCTGTAATCAATATTGTCTTTTATATTATTTGTTTTATTGGGCAGTTTTTCATGGAAAATACGACGCTCTTTAATAGTATGATTTTGGTGTTAGCTATCGCTCTGAACTTATTACTTTATCGACAAATTAACCCTAAATTTATTGTTGGTTTATTATTATCTGTCGCTGGCACAGTAATCATGTTTTTAAACCCCAATTATCGTAAAATATTTTTTGAAGGCAGCAGTTATCAGAATATATCGAGTGAAACAGGATTATTCGATAAAATATTCCATACGATGACTACGACAATTCCAGATTGGGTCTTTTTCAATCAAATTGTGATTTTATCTATGATTATTGCTGTGGTTTTAATTATGCTATATCGAAATACTGCACTGCATAGCTTATCCAAGGTAAAAATAGAGCTGACTGTTAGTGGATTATTGATATTACCTATGTATTACTTTTTCATATATAAACAGTTCGCATTACAAAATTTCCATTCAATGACTATAGCAAATCTGCTCAATACTTTGATTTGTATTGTATTCTTAAGTGCAATGATTTATGCAATACATATAATAATCGAGCAAAAGGAAGTACGTTATACATTATATTTACTTGTAGCCTCAACTTTACTTGTATGTGCACCTTTAGTTATTGTATCTCCGCTCGGCCCAAGGAATTTTTATACAGTATATGTAATCTATAGCATTATTTTACTGATATTGCTTGTTCAGCTCAACGTCATACATACGTTGTGGCGTAACATGGTCGTGGGAATTGCAATTATGTTTGGCATTATTTATTTGAGTGGTTTTTGCTATATTCATTATCAAAATGAGACGCGAATCGCGAATTTGAAACAAGAAGTTAAAGCAAATCCAGATAAGGATTTCTATACGATGGAGAAACTACCATTTGAACATTATTTACATCATGTAACACCGACAAGTGATAAATATCAAACACTATTCAATAAGTATGAAGGCTTACCAGCAGATACAAAAGTTAAGTATGTGCCTTTTGGTAGCGAAGAATAATACCATGATTATGTCCTAGGAAATAATTATGAATGTAGAATAAAAAAACTGAGATGCGTATTATACGACGCACCTCAGTTTTTTGTATTTTATGACTGTTCTTTGTCTAAAATAATTGTTTTATAATCGCGAACATCGATGTTTCTTAAGATTTCATTTTCGAGATGATGAATATGCTGTACTTTGGCCATACTACTTGGCATATTATTTGGTTTGTAGCTGTCCCAATATTCAAGTTCCGTGAATAATTCGTGCAATGATTTCATAAAAAATACCACCTTTTCATTTTTTACAAATAAAATAGCCCTTCTTAGACAAGAAGAGCTTCCGCACATCTTCTCATCTTTCAGTCCATATAAAATGAACTGTTGGAGTTAGCACATCGCTCGTTAAAGCTGTTGCTGGAGTTTCACAGGGCCAAATCCCTCCACTCGCTCTTAATAAGAGAACTATTCTATTTGATAATATTGTAACTAATTACAATGTGATTGGCAAAATAAATGACTTGAATATGAGTTAGAATTAGTAAATACTTTTCGCAAAACAGTACAAAGTATCAATTTAATAAAACGTTATACCAAGCACTAATCCTAAAATTACAATTAGCCATGACGGAGCTTTACAGTAGGCTAGCAAGACAAATAATATAGCAGCAAATGCGAAATCCATATGTGAATTGACGGATGATGTGAAAATAGGATCATACAATGCTGCAATCAGAATACCAACGACACCGGCACTGACTGCTTTTAACATTGCTTTAGCGTAGCGATTCGACTGCACATGTTCCCAAAATGGTAAAACACCTACTAATAGTAAAAAGGCAGGTAAGAAAATAGCAATCGTTGCGACGATACCACCTGTAATGCCAGACATTACTGTACCGATATATGCGGCAAAGGTAAATAATGGACCTGGCATTGCTTGTGTTAGAGCGTACCCTGTTAAAAAGTCGTTCGCACTAATCATATCTGTTGCGACAAATGCTTGTTCTAATAATGGTAAAACAACATGGCCACCCCCAAAAACAAGCGCACCTGAGCGATAAAAATGATCAATCATACTTACCCAAGAATTGGCTGTGAAGTAATTAATAATAGGTGAAATTAATAAAAAACTGAAAAATAGTGTAAGTGCAACGACACCAACCAATTTAGGAATATTGAATATTTTTATTGATGATTTACTTTCCTCATTTTCTTTAAAAAGTAATAATCCAGCCAGTGCCACAATAATTAATGCACCTAATTGTGACAGCGGATGAATCACTGAGACTGCCATAACTAATGTGAACAGCGCAAGAAGCTTTGTTTTCACATCAGGTAAAAGTTTCTTTCCCATGCCAATAATGGCATTAAGTACGATGGCCACTGCAACTAATTTTAAGCCATGCGTCCAACCTAAATCATTGCTGTAAGCAAGGAGCAGCGTCGCACAAAGCATTAATACAATAACTGAAGGCAATGTAAAACCAATAAATGAAATAACACCACCAAGTAAACCTGCCTTTGTTATGCCGATACCAAAACCGACTTGGCTACTTGCAGGACCAGGTAAAAACTGGCACAACGCGACTAAATTTGTATATTGCTGTTCTGTAAGCCATCTCCTACGTTTAACGTATTCATCATAGAAGTAACCGAGATGTGCTGTTGGGCCACCAAAAGATGTACAACCTAATCTCAGTGCGACCAAAAAGACGTCAAGATATTTCATTAGCATTAACCTCCCAATTTATAAATTATACTTCGCCAACAAGCTCTTTTAATTTTTGTTGGCTTTTTACTAACATTGATTTACCGAATGAAGTGATAGTATAATTCTTGCGTTGTTTACCTGCTACCACACTTTTCTCGCTAACGAGTAATCCTTCGTCTTCCATACTATGTAAGAGGGGATACAACGTACCAGCACTCATCGTATAACCGTGTTCTTGAAGTTCCTCAATCATCCAACTACCATAGATAGGATGTTCACTCGCATGATGCAAGATGTGAATATAAATAAAACCTAAAAACATGCGTCTTTCTAACTTTGATTCCACATTCATCCACCCTTCCTAATCAATATATCGAAAGTCGATATCGTATTCCGATATCAATGTATCATTTATAGATTTGTTTGAGATTGAATTTACATAAACATTAAGAACTTATCATATTTTGTAATATAGATAGTGGATAACTCTTGTTAATGAAAAAGACCTATTTCAAAACAACTTTAAATAATTGTTTTGAAATAAGTCTTATATAATAGGGATAATATTTTTTAACTGCGACGTGAATGTTTGTAGTGACTCATGAATATTAACATTAAATTGATAAGTCCTACGATGAGACCGCCTATCAACGCATACAATCCAAGGGGTACGAGGAACCAAGGCTCATGCAGTACGCCGTCTTGTGAAACGTAAGAGGGGATGACTAAGAAAAGTATCGCACAGGTGATACCAATCAAAATTAAAATCATACTTACAATGCTTAGACGTATGCGTTTGATACTTTTTCCATCATTAACGAGCTTATCTTTAATAACGTCATCGCCTAAGATTAAATCATCGAGTGACAAGTGGAACGTTTTAGCGATATGCACAATCATTTCTATATCTGGTAAATATCTATTATTTTCCCAAGCTGATACTGTTTGTCTGGATACATTAAGCTGTTCGGAAAGTTGTTCTTGTGTGAGTTGATGTTCTTTTCTAATCGATTTAATTTGATTTCCAAAATCCATACGATCTTTCCTCCAATCTCTATATAGTTAGATTCTTAGTAAAAAGCTGTTGTTATGCGATTGCAAGCAACACTTTACACCTCCCGCAAGACATACTGTCGCTTAAAACAGCTATGTCTTGTGATGCTTTCTTTTATTAATTAATTCTATGTTTGATAATAAAAACTTGAAAGCAGCCAGCTAATTGGCTAATAAATTTAGGAGGTTATATACAGATTATGAGTAAAAAATTATTTTTTTCAAGTATTTTTTGCATGATTTTTGGAATTTTAATGGGAGGGCTATTTATTGTTTTACCTAGTCATGTTGATCAAGATGGCACCTTACGTGAACCATGGTTTTTAGTGGAATTTGGTTTTATATTTGTGGCATTGGGGTTATTATTAATGTTCGTAACTGCCGGAAAATATTTATATCATCGTTTTTTACAGCATAAACAATAACGTTTTAAGAGACTAGAGCATAAATAAAGCATGTCATGTTGTAAATTTAAATATCTAGTAATCCTTGTAGAGCGAGAAAGAAACCAAATTTCCAAGTTTGGTTTCTTTCTTGCTTTTTTCAATTTAATAGCAATCTTTTTAAAAACTAAAATAAGATGATTTACTAAAAAAGTAAAATTAATGTACAATAATATGTAAGCGCTTACCAATTTATTTGAATCATATTAAATCAAGCTTTTAAAAGGAGAATGTAAATGAAGGACAAAGTGATGATGATAACGGGTGGTAGTAGTGGCATGGGCAAAGCAATGGCGAAACGATTTGCTGAAGAAGGTGCCAAAGTAGTTATAACAGGTCGCTCATTAGAACGACTTGAAGTTGCTAAAGCGGAAATTGAACAATATGAAGGTCAAGTGCTGTGTATAGATATGGATGTACGTGATCCAGAGCGTGTGCAGTATACAGTAGATGAGACTGTAAAAACATTTGGACAGATAGATGGTCTTGTGAATAATGCAGCAGGTAATTTTATTTGCCCTGCAGAAGATTTATCGATTAATGCGTGGAATTCAGTTGTAGATATTGTATTAAATGGTACATGGTATTGTACACAAGCAGTAGGTAAAGAATGGATTAAAAATGGTCAGAAAGGTCGTATTTTGAACATGGTTGCGACGTATGCTTGGAGGTCTGGTCCGGGTGTTATTCATTCGGCAAGTGCCAAAGCTGGCGTCCTTGCAATGACGAGAACACTTGCAGTGGAATGGGGTTCTAAATATGGTATTACAGTGAATGCCATTGCACCTGGACCAATCGAAAATACGGGTGGCGCAGGAAAATTAAGTCTATCTGAAGAAGCACGTCAACAGACACTAGATAGTGTGCCAGTAGGTAGAATGGGTCAACCTGAAGAAATTGCAGGCTTGGCTAAATTCTTGTTCTCAGATGATGCAGACTATATTAATGGCGCTTGCATGACTATGGATGGCGGACAATGGCTCAATCAGAATGCGTTTTAAACAATTCGCAATTTATATATTAGACAAATTGGACGAGTCATATCGTTTAATTTGTCTTTTTAATTCAACACTATTGCTAATATATAATAAAAATAACGGATTCAATTACAATTTATAAAACAAATTAACCTAATTCAATTGAAATAAATGACTATTTCTACTATCATATATACTTGTGCTAAAAAAATAACAAAAATATATCTTTCGAAACTTTTTGGTTAATAACTGAAAAGTTTCTTTTTATGTCGGTCTTTCTAGCCGATCAATATAAATGAAATAAAACAGTAGAATTGAGTGATTTTCAAATAAAAGAAATGAGGTGCTATTGGGATGTTGTACAAAATTCATTTTAAAAATATATGTTTCTGTATTTTAGGGACATTTCTTATAGGTATAGGCATTAATGTGTTTGTAATTCCTGCTAATTTTGGGGAGGGTGGTACGGTAGGTGTTTCGTTAAATCTAAAATATACACTAGGCTTATCACCGGCAATTACCTCTCTAATTATAAATATGATATTAATTGCGGTAGGTTGGAAATATTTAAGTAAAACGACAGCAGTTTACACACTGATTACAGTAATTTCGAGTTCAATGTTTTTAGGACTAACTGAATCATTTAATATGCAGATTGAATCTGATTTTATAAATACAGTGTTTGGCGGCTTACTACTAGGTGTCGGTACTGGACTTGTAATCTCAGCACGCAGTACATTAGGTGGCACATCTGTTATTGCTAAAATTATAAATAAATATACTGAAATCAAAACTTCTCAAGCGTTGTTTATGCTTGATTCAATCATTGTGCTATCTTTCTTAATTATCCTTCCCGCACAAAATGTTTTATATACCATTGTTATGCTTTTTATAGTTGAGAAAAGTATGTCATTTGTAATAGAAGGTTTTAATCCTAAAAAGGCAATTACAATTATTTCAAATTATAATAATGAAATTAGTAAGGGGATTAATAAAGAAACAGGTAGAGGTTCAACATTATTGAATGGGGTCGGTGGCTATGAACGAAAAGAGACGAATGTGCTTTATGTTGTCGTACCACAAAACCAATTATCAAGAATTAAGAAAATCGTTAATGCTCACGACGAAAATGCTTTTCTTGTTATTCATGATGTGCGAGATGTCTTGGGGAATGGCTTTATGAAAGTACAGTAAAATAAAATTAAAAACCTCCAAATTAATTTGGGGGTTTTTAATTTTATACTCAATTGAATTTTAATGAAAATAATTAATAAATCAGTGAAGGTATTAAAAGTTATGTTTCTATAAATAGTAGTATAAAGATAAAATATGAATAAGAGTAATATTTGAATAGTTAATTAAACTTATAAATTATAATTGCGTTTAGGTTAGTAATAAGAAGATTTGGCAAATTAAATATTTAATTAGTACATTTTATAATTGCATTATGACAATAAAATATTTGGAGTAACTTTTTCACTATCAATATATTAATATTATTAGATGTAATATATGAGACTTACTTGAAAAGCCTGTTGTTTTATTTATAATTAAGTCATTAGTGAACAATATAACTTTGAAAAGTTAAAATGATAAAAAATATAATAGCTAAATTAATATATAGAAGTCTTTAAATTTTAGTAATGTAGTATAATTAAAATAAAGTAGGTGTATATGGTGAGGACAATTTTATATAGAAAATTACGTCAAAAATATGAGGATAAAACTATTCAAAAAGTGAGCGATGAAAAATTTACGTTGCTGCCTATGAATAAACAGCAGTTAGATAAAGGGAAATATATGGATAAGAAAAATATAATTAGTAAAGAAGACAACGTTCATATTGATTATGTATATAAATTAATAGAATGTTGTTTTGATATTAATGTTCCTGACAGAAATATAATAATGAAAAAATTAGTTAATTATCTGCCGCATTTATCGGATATAAAAAATGTAACTTTAATAAGATTTGATATCCAAAACTTTTTTCAATCAATAGATATAAAAAAATTTTACAAAGAGTTAAAAAGGAATAAAAAAATACGATTGAAAGAAGTAGAATATATAGAAAACGCGTTGAAAAACCAAAAAGTACTATATCCTGGCATAAGTATAAGTAATATAATTTCTGAAGTTTTAGGAGGAAAATTAGATATAGAAATTAAAAAAAAGTATCCTGAAATAATTTTTTATTCTAGATATGTAGATGATTTCATTATAATTTTCAACGAAATTATAGAAGAAGATAAATTAGTTAAGGAAATTAAAACAATAGTGGAAAAGACTTTAGGAAACAGTGCAAGTATTCACACAAAAAACAATGAAAAATATCATTATATGACATCGAGAGTGAAAGAAAAACATGAATTAATTTATTTAGGTTATAAATTTTATTTTAATAAAGATTTAAAAATAACTCATTATGGAATCTCCACGGAAAAAATTAAGAAATATAAGAAAATTTTAGAAAAAATAATGAGAAATTACTCAGAAGATAAGAATTATCATTTATTTAAAGAAAGACTAGATACTTTTTATAAAAGATCTGTATTTTATGGTAATAGAAATTCAACGAAAACCTGGTTCTCATATGGAATTTCACAAAATTATAAAGAGCTAAAAGGGATATCTTTAAAACAAATAGATAGCCAAACGAAAAAATTATTAAGTGGGAGTATATTATTTGATATAAATAATAACAATAATATAATTGAACCAAAAAAATTAAGCAATATGATTAATAAACTCATAAATGATAAACATTTCATTAAACTTTTTTATAAAAATAAGGCGATAATTTTCAATTCAAATATAGGTTTGAATAATAAGCAGATAGAAAAATTAGCGACAAAAATAAACTTTCAATTACAAAGCAATAATTACAATGAAAAAGTGTTTGAATTGTTACAATATTTAATGGTGTTAAATAAAAAAAGTTCCTTATAATATAAGGAACTTGTGTCTTTGAATCAATTAGGATTTAAAGACGATATTGTGTATTTAAAGTATAGCAAAAGGAGATTTTCATGGCAAATATTATAAAAAGACAGATTGAAGATTTTGTGATTAGCGATTTACTACCTATTGAAAAACCACATTATTTTACTAATAATTACTTCTATGAATATATATTGGATAAAGTTACGATTGATAAAAATTTTGATGAAAAAACTAAAACGAAACCAATTGAGTACTTAACAAATAACAAAAATACATTCAGAAAATTAGGTATAATTAATCCAGTTAGTATGATAAATACAATAAAGTTTATGAAAAGATATCAACATGATTTAATTGCATTGATAAATGATATAGAATCATTTTCAATAAGAAAGCCTACATATAACAACTCATTATCATATATAGATACTCAAAAACAAGTAACGTATTATAAAAATCATAGAAAACAATTTTTAATAAGTTTAGAGAGTAGCGGTATATACTTTAACCATTATATATTTAAAAGATTCGATAAATATTTAACTTCTTTTAAATACTTAAAGCAGGTTGAAAAATATAGATTTCAAACTAGGTTAGATATTCAAGACTTTTTTGGAAGCGTATATACTCATTCATTTAAATGGTTATTATCCAATGATTTTAATGACTCTCTGAATATCACTAAAAATGATAAAAATACAGTGTTTCCTAATATAGATAAACATTTGCAAAATATAAATGGTGGTAAGACAAGAGGGATTATAATTGGACCTGAATTTTCAAGAATGGCTACAGAATTATTAATGGTTAATTTAGATAATAGAGTTAAATACAAGTTATTAAGGGATCATGATTTAGAATTCCAAAATGACTATGAAATCTCGAGATTTATAGATGATTACGTTATATATTATAATGATGAGAATGTATTTAAAACTATAAAGAATATCTTAGAAGAAGTATTAAGAGACTTCCATTTTTTATTGAAAACAGAAAAAGAGGCTACATATTCACGTGAAGATAATTTTTTGTTATGGAAATCTGATCTTAGAAATTTATTAGTTTTACTTGATGACTTATTGAATGGATCAAGACTATTTAATCAAGTAATTAATGAAATAAAGAGAACTTGTATAAACTATGGGAGTAAATTTGTTACATCATATTTACTAAGTGGTATAGTTACCAAATTGGAGATGCTTTACAAAGAAGAATCATATTTAAAAAAAGAGGTTAAAACTATTGGATATGATAATTTGTATGGTAATATTTATGAATTTATAGAAGAGGAAAAAATACAAATTTCATTGAAAAATATAAAAAATATGATTAAAATTATATTTCAATTGTTATCACTTAAAGCAAATTTTATGAATTCTGAAAAAGTGATACGTTCATTAGATATAATCATAAAAATTTGTGATAAAAATGTATATCAAAAACATAGTGTTTTAGACCTCATATCAGAAATGGTTGATAATTATTCAGATGAAATATTGAGTGGATACACAGTAGATTGGGTGAATCTATTTGTATATATATCTAATCTAGATATTGATATAAATTCATCCATATTAGAAAAAATGAGAGATTTAATAATGAAAAAAAATAAAGACATACTCTCGATGCCTGGTTTATTAATGATATATAATAGTTATAATTATAAAAAGGATTCTATCAAAAAAGAAGTCAATCTATTTATTAAAGAAGAATTAGAAAAAATAACAATAAATAATATAGAGAATGAAAAGGAATGTTGGATTATTTTTATTTTTAATAAATCTCCATTTTTAAATAAAATTAATGCCCGTAGAATGAATGTAATAGTGAATAAGGTAATTGAAAAAAGTGAAAAAGAAGATGTGAAATCTGTATTTAATTTTATTAATAATAATGCAACTTGTTTTATTAATTGGGATATAACAGAACTTTATAATCGTGACTTTTTTTATTATACCAGAGACCGTACAGTATTTAATCCTAAGGAAACCATTGATGTTATTGGATATTAAATTTCAAAACAAGAAAATTCATTTTAATTTTAAATGTTTTTAAAGTACTTAATGAAGTATTGCGTTTGAAAATTCCAATTAAAAGCCAAAGCCTAAGATGCTCATTCACTGTAGCTAGCTATCTGTTACAGCAAATAACACGATATCAATACGCATTAAAAAAGTCCTAATACTATCATCAGTGTTAGGACTTTTTTATAATATTATGGCAATGTTAGATTTTAATTATGGGTGGAAGATTACTTTATCAAAATGTTTCTTTTTATTAACTAATGCATCAAATGTTTCAGGACCTTTTGCTAAATCTAAGCGATCTGAAATCATCGGATCCACTTGAATCTCTCCTGTAGACATGTAATGAAGGGACGCATGCCATTCTTCGCCTGGAAATGGGGCGGATAAGCCATTCCAAGAGCCGATAACATTAAGTTCATTGCGTAATATTTTTTCGAAATGAACACGATCCATTTCAATATCGGAGTAAGGTATGCCTAACAGTAAGACTTCCCCACCCTTAGCTGGTAACGTTAAGACTTGTCCAATCGTAAATGGTGAGCCTGCCGATTCAACAGCGACATCTATGTTATGAGGAATCGTAGCGATAACGTCATCTAAATTTTCTGTTTTAGAATTAATCGTATAATCTGCACCGAGCGTCTTAGCAATTGCTAATTTATCTGGGTCGATATCAATCGCAATCGTTTTAGCAGCACCAAATATTTTAGCCCATTGAATGGCTAGTAAACCGATACTGCCACACCCTATAACAGCTACCGTTGCACCAGGTTTCATGCTTGTTCTATAAAACCCATGTGCTACTACTGCAGAAGGCTCAACCATAGCAGCTGTATCAAAGTCTACATTAGCTGGCAATTTTAAGACGTTATTTGCAGGTAGTTTAACGAATTCTGCAAAACAGCCAGGTTCATAAGAGCCAATAACATATAAATGTTCACATCTAGAGTATTCACCTTTTTCACATTGTTCACAGGCGTGACAAGCGATAGCTGGACAACCCGTGACTGCATCGCCAACTGTCACATGATTTACGTTACTGCCTATACTTTCCACAACTCCTGAAAATTCATGCCCAAACGTCATGCCCTCACGATAAGGGCCTAACTTTTTATAGCGGGAATTGTCCGAACCGCATATACCGGTTGCAATCACTTTAATAATGACATCATTACTGTCTTCAATTTCAGGATGTTTTGCTTCTTCGTACCTTAAATCTTCAATGCCGTATAGGTTCAAAGCTTTCAAAGTATTTCACCTCTTATCTTCTGAATAATAAGTGCATTAATTTTGTTCAGAAGTAACTTTTTTCTTTTTAAAAAATTTTGCGCCGAAGTAACCAAGAAAAACGACTATATTACAATAAAGTAAGTTATCCATATATAAATCTGTAATACCTCTCAATGGCCCAAGCATGAAATCTAACATATGTTCTACCATAATAATTATCTCCTTATATCATTTAAGTGCTAAATGATGGTTATTTAAAACAAGTTAATCGATAGGGCGAAGGAGTACTTTGATGCCTTCTCCACCTTTGATATGGTTGTAGCCTTCTTCCCATTGCGTAATATCAAGTTCATTTGTGACTAATGCTTCAGCATTGACATCACCGCTGCTTAACAGTTGTAAAGAAGGTTCCCAGTCGGCTGGTTTTTGACTTCTCGTACCAACCATTCGTATTTCTTTTTGTATGATTTTTTCTAAATCAAAAGAAATTTCTGGATCTTTAAAGATACCAACTTGGACATATTGTCCTTTTTTACGTAAGATATCTAAACCTTGTTTGGCGGCAGGTACTGCACCAGAGCATTCTAAAACTACGTTTGCACCATAACCATTGGTAATACTGTTTACATAGTCTTTTAAATCAGTATTTTGAATATTGACGACATGATCTAATTTAAGTTCTGTTGCCTTATCTAATCTTGTTTGATCATTATCTAATCCAGTGATTACGACTTCTGCACCTTTACTTTTAACGACTTGCGCGACAAGTAATCCAATAGGTCCAGGCCCCATAACGACTACGACATCGTCAGGCTGTATTTCAATTTTAGAAACGGCATGGTGGGCACAAGCTAATGGCTCCGTCATAGATGCTGCTTTATATGAAACATTATCAGGAATGCGGTGGACACTCGCTGCACGTGCAACTAAGTATTGCGTGAAGCCACCGTTTTGTTGTGTGCCTAAACCTTTACGATGATTACATAAGTTATAATCACCACTTTGACAATATTCACATTCACCACAAATGTAATATGTTGTTTCAGAAGTGACGCGATCACCAATTTTAAAATCGGTGACATTAGCGCCTGTCTCTACAATCTCTCCTGAAAATTCATGGCCAAGTGTCACTGGAAAGTTCACTTTATAATGACCTTCATACGTGTGCACATCCGTGCCACAAATACCTGCATAATGAACTTTTATTTTTACTTCATCTGCGTTCGGTGAAGGTATCTCTCTATCTAAGACTTCTAGATTCCCGAATCCTGGTTCAGTTTTAACGAGTGCTTTCATGTAATGTCAGCTCCTATCTGTTAATTAAATAAACTAAAGAATTTGAAAATAATGTAATTTAAGATGTTACCACCTTGGTCAAGACTTGAAATTTGAGATGAGCCAGATGGCATGTTTACGTTTGTGCCTTCTGCCATGCTTGTGAATATCGGTGCAACATCTGTTGCGATATATAAAGAGATGGCAATCATAATTGTGCCGACAATAACCGAGTGTATGATATTACCTCGTGCAGCCCCTACGATAAATGCGACAATAAATGGAATTGTTGCTAAGTCACCAAATGGTAAGACTTGGTTACCAGGTAAAATAACTGCTAATAATACTGTGATCGGAACTAAAATTAAAGCTGTTGAGATAACTGCTGGGTGGCCTAATGCAACCGCAGCGTCTAAACCAATGTAGATTTCACGATCCCCAAAGCGTTTGTTTAACCAAGTACGTGCAGATTCGGAAACAGGCATTAAACCTTCCATCAAAATCTTAACCATACGAGGCATTAACACCATAACGGCAGCCATTGACATACCAAGATTGATAACATCGCCAGCGTTGTAACCAGCTAACAAACCAATGATTAAACCAAGTACTAAACCGACGAATATGGATTCACCAAATGCACCGAAACGTTTTTGAATCGTTTCTGGGTCTGCATTTAGTTTCTTGATACCAGGCACTTTTTGTAAACCTTTTACTAAGAAAATACCTGGAGCATATGAAATTGTACTACCTGTGGCAATCGATACCCCAGGTAAATCGTAGAACTCACTCATCATTGGTGCAGTCCAGTCAGCCACTTTCAGACAGACGATTTGGAATATTGCTGCAGCCACTAATGATTGCCAAATGCTATCAGATACGGCGTAAACCATGGCACCCATAAATGTATAATGCCAGAAGTTCCAAATATCTACGTTCATTGTTCGAGTAGTCTTTGTCAGTAACATGACAATGTTAATTACAATACCTAAAGGAATAATAAATGCTGCGATAACAGATGCCCATGCAATAGAAGATGTTGCTGGCCAACCCACATCAATAACATTTAAGCTTACACCTAAGTTCTTAACCATCGCTTGGGCAGCGGGTCCCAAGTTGTTTACAAGTAAATCAATAACTAAGAAAATCCCTACGAATGCGACACCAATCGTCAAACCTGATCTAAATGCTGCACCGACTTTTTGCCTAAAGAATAATCCTAGTAAAAATATAACGATTGGAAGGATTACTGTTGCCCCTAAATCTAGAAAAGCTTGAATAAAATCTACAAATCCACTCATCCCTTACACCATCCTCTTTAATATAAAGTGATGTTGGTATAAATTAAGACGCCATTTTGATATAACCATGAACTTCTTTTTTGATATTTATCCCAACGGTTGATTCGGTATGTTAAATTAAATGACTCATTATTCTTGTAATGCGTCTAAGATTTCTTTTTTAGTATCTTCAACGCCAATTCCAGTTAAGAAATTACGTGCGTTAATGACAGGGAAGTCGTATTCTTTTTGCGTCATTGCAGTTGTAACTAATAAATCTGCTGAATCTGCGTAAACGCCAACTTCTGAAATTTTAATTTGTTTTAAATCTACTTTGATATTGTGCTCTTTTGCCATTTCTTCGATTGCACTATTTACTA
The DNA here is from genome assembly GCF_001747895.1 of Staphylococcus equorum. Taxonomy (GTDB): domain Bacteria; phylum Bacillota; class Bacilli; order Staphylococcales; family Staphylococcaceae; genus Staphylococcus; species Staphylococcus equorum_A. The sequence continues at coordinate 56,514 of NZ_LNNB01000014.1, forward strand.
CCGTTGAAGTTGCGATACCTGCGCCACATGCTACTAATACTTGTTTCATAATAATTTCCTCCTAATTTGAGAACTTAATATTTAAATTCTCTTCCTGTTATATTTTTTATTAATACATTGAATGATTATGCGTCTGCTAATTCTTGCTCAATAACTTCTACGACTTGATTGCTATCTGTTGCGTTGGCAATGGTTTCAAGTATTTGATCATTTTGGAAAATGCCCATCAATTTTTGTAGTAATGATAACTGTGCATCCTCTTTATCCATTGCGAGCATAAAGATTAATTTCACATCCGTTGTTTCTTCAACTTCGCCCATAATGACGAAAGGAACTGTTTCTTTAAGGACAGCCACACCGATTGATTTTGAATTCACGTGCTGGATATCTGTGTGCGGGATGGCTACAGAACAATATACTGTAGGTAACCCTGTAGCAAATGATTGTTCTCTTTCGATGACTGCATCTTTGTATGATGCTTTGACGTAACCATTGTCATGCATTAAATCGGCTAATTGACTTAAGACGTCTTCCTTTGTTGTGGCCTCTAAACCAATGACAACATTCGAGGCATCAACTGTTAAACCTTCCATATGACGCAACCCCTTTGCTTTAGTCTATTTTTGAAAATTGTTTAATCGTTTCAAATATTTGTGATTTTGAATCTGTTTGTATGATGCTTTGCATACTTTCATTGTCTTGTGCTAAATCTCGTAACTGTAATAGGGGTCTTAAATGTTTGAATTTATCTGTTGCTGCGATAACTACAAAGACATGTACATTACGTCCTGTACTTAGCGTCAATGGTTCGTCTAATACCAACATACTCATAGACGTACGGTTTACATTTTGTTCGTTCTCAGCGTGTGGTATGGCGATGTTTTGATTGATAACCATATAAGTATCGTCGAAAGATTGAATCATCGAATCGATGTAATTTGCATCTATATAGCTTTGACTAGAAAGTGGTTCAGCTGTAAGCCGAATTGCTTCTTCCAAATTTGAAACACGTGATGCAAATTGAATATGGTGTACTGGCAACAAATCTTGTAAATTCAAATGACCATTTAACGAAATTGAAGACGATTTGATTGAAGCGTATGCATGAATATCATCAAATTGGTTTTTAATTTCATTAAGTAAAGCATCTTCGTTATGAATATCTGCATGCTCACGTATCATGGCGAGCATCTTTTCAGCGTGTATGTCTGTCTCAAAATTATTGTTGAGTTGACCGAATACGTACTGACGAAGATCGTGTTTTTCTTTGGCAGTTAATATTGCCTTTGTGATATATAATCTTTTGTGTGTCATCACGTGCATTGGTGAAAAGACAATATCAAAGTCTAGCGTATACTGGTTAAATTCACGTAGTGATAAGGCATCTAAAAATATGAATTCTGGAAACACACTCCGCAATTCTTGTAACATGAGTTGAGAAATTGACGTACCTTGTGTACAAACCACCACAGCTTTTACTTTTTTGTCGATGTCTTCATCTTGTCTTCTTAAAATACCGCCAATGAGTATGGTTAGATATGCGATTTCATTATCAGGTAATGGTTGGTTAAAGAACTTTTCCATAGGTTTGGAAGAGAGTTTAACAAGATGAAATAATTCTTTGTAATCATCTTTCAGATTATTCTGTAAACTATCGACATCAGATAACTCATATCTAATTCTGTAAAAGGCGGGCTTCATATGAAACAACAATTGGTTGACCAATGTTTCACGATCTTCAAAAGTGATAAAAGTAATTTTCTCAAATTGATCAAGCATGCTTTGTAGTGCAGTTTTTAATTCCGGTAAAACTTTCACGTCATCTAATTCCGACCATTGCACACTTGTTGATAAGAGCTGCAATGTTATAAATAATTTCTCTTGCCGAGGAATATCAGGATAGTTTGAAGTTAGTATTTCAGTCGCTTGATACTCCTCAGTGTCGGAAAGGTCATCGTATCCAATTGAAAAAGGTGAGACAATCTTATCGTGTTGAATTCTTCTCAAGATGAAATAGAGTTTATAACGTAATGTCTCAGTACTTTGATCAATAAAATTATTCTCTAAATATTGTTCTATTTTGTTAATTTGAAGATCGATGATTTGAAGTTTATCTTCTTGCAAAGCTAAACTTGTTAAAATATCATCCTTTGAAATATTTAAAGTGAATACTTTATCAATTAAGCGTGTTAAAAGTCTTCTAATTTCAAACTCATTACCGACTAAATAATAACCCTCCTGTCGTGAATATTTCAGAGTGACATCATATGGTTCTAGTAATAATTTTAATTTTTTTAAATCATTTAACACTGTGTTCTTACTTACTTTTAAATCAATTGCAAAGTGATTTAATGACAATGTTTCATCTTCTCTAAACAACATCAGTAAAATGAGATGCGCGCGTTGGTAAGCAGTATATACTTGCTCATCTTCCTGTGGAATAGGTTCAAGTGATACATTAAGAAAATTTTTGATTATATCATCAACGATGAAGAATCCTTGGCTTGTGCGTTCAATTGTTGGGCAATCTTGTTCAGTTAACCATTCATTGATTTTTTGGATTCGATAGCCAAGTTGTCTGCGAGACATGTTGAACATTACTTCTAAGTCTTTGCCTTTAATTTTCGGATTTTTAATCATTTCGGTAATGATATTAAAGTTTTCTGCTTGTATTTTGAATCCCTCCCTTGTTGTTGACTCTAATTTAGCACAGGTCATCAAAGAGTTGTACACTCATTAGACACAAATGCGTTTCCGTTTTATGTACATCATTGTGATTAGCACGAGAAAAAGCACTTACCATCGCATTTGGAATGATAAGTGCTTATCGTATAATATGTTTATTATTTTAATAATTTCATTCTTAATTCATTGATTATAAGATATGAAAGTTAAAAAGAGAAATTATATTATCTTTACTGAATGATTTTCTAGGATGCTTTTCCATTCGTCATCAAATTCAGTATCTGTCACGATATAGTCGATATTGGATAGGTGACCAAAGCTTATTAAACTATTGCCATCAAATTTAGAAGCATCAATTGCCAAAATAACTTGTTTGGCTTTATTGATCATGAGTTCTTTAATGTGAGATTCGTATTCATTAGAATCGGTGATGATGCCATCTTTAGACAAGGCTTTACAGCTTAAAATCGCATAATCAGTATGGAATTTATTAATTGATTCTGTCGTTTGAGGACCAACTAATGCAGAAGAATGTTTTAATAATTTGCCACCTGTTGAGTTGATTTCCATAGATGTTTGATTAAGTTCATATAGTGCGTTTACAGCATTTGTTATGATATGAATTCTTTTATTGGAAATAGCAAAACGCTTTAATGCTTCATTTATTGTAGAACTGGAATCAGCAAATAAACTTGTATCATTTTGTATAAATTGATCAATTTTTTTAGCAATAATGACTTTGCTATCTTTATTGCGCGTATGTCTCACAGAATAAGGCAGTTCTTCAGTTTTGATTAGTTTCGCGCCACCATAATTCCGTTCTACGATACCTTCTTTTTCCAATTTTTCTAAATCTCGACGAATTGTTTCTTCTGAAACATTAAATTCAGAAGCTAATTTATTCACATAAACAACATTGTTTAAATAGAGATGATTTAGTAGTGACTTTCTTCTTTCAAATGGCTTCATAATAAATTTCTCCTAAATATATATTGTCATCATTATAGCATAAAACCGCTTTTAATCTCACAAAAAAAGACTGAAACCAACATATAAACCACATTAATTATCAAAATATTTTGTTTTATGTTGATTTATGTGGATTGTTTGATTATAATCATAACCAAAGAGGTGATAAGTTGAAGCATTATATAGCTGTTGATATTGGGGCGTCTAGTGGTAGAGCCATCTTAGCAAATATCGACAATAACCAGATTAAAACACAAGAAATCAATCGTTTCGCCAATGGTTTTACAACACAGAATCAACAGGAAGTGTGGGATGTTGACTATTTATTTGAAGAAATTATTGTTTCTTTGAAAAAAGCTAAAGCTATGGGCATCACAGAGTGTTATTTAAGTATAGATACGTGGGGCGTAGACTATCTTTTTTTAGACCACAAAGGGAAGCGCTTACAAAACGCCGTCTCATATAGAGATTCAAGAACGGATACAACGATGGATAAATTATTCAATGAAGTTTCCAAATACGATATTTTTCAAAAAACTGGAATTCAATTTTTAACTTTTAATACAATTTATCAGTTGTTTGAAGAGACACATGCATTAAAAGATCAAGCACATGATATTTTGCTTATTCCTGATTATTTGAATTATTTACTTACAAATAAGAAAAGAAATGAAATTACCAATTTAAGTACGACGCAATTACTCTCAGTGCATGATCATTCATTAGATCAAGCGTTGCTAACATCAATAGGAATAGATAAGGAACAATTTCCAAACACGATTGAACCTGGCACATACATAGGCGAAATCAATGCAGACTTAAATAGCCAAGATGATTTACCTGTGACACATGTTTATGCCACAGCATCACATGATACCGCATCAGCTGTTTTAGGTTCTGTTGGAGATGCATTTAAAAAATGGGCTTTTTTATCAAGTGGGACTTGGTCATTAATAGGTAAAGAATTAGAAAGCCCAATCGTAACTGAAAAAGCATTAGAACTTGGATATTCTAATGAACGCGGTATGAATCACACCTATCGCTTCTTAAAAAATATTATAGGTATGTGGATTATACAGCGGATACGCAAAGATTGGCCTGAAAATTATACATTTCCTGAAATGGTAGAGGAAGCAAAGCAACATCAAGACTTTAAAGTTTATATCGATTTTAACGATCAACGCTTTATTAATCCTGACTGTATGGTGGATGAAATTAAAAATTACTGTATTCAGACAAACCAAACAGTGCCACAAACGTTAGGTGAAATTGTGCAAAGCGTCTATATGAATCTGGCAATAATTTATGCAATTTCCATAGAAGAGTTAAACGAAATAACAAGAGAACCAATCGAAGTAATCAATATTGTTGGCGGTGGTTCCAACAATGACTATTTAAATGAACTTACGGCCTTGTATACAAATTGTGACGTCATTGTGGGGCCAACAGAAGCGACAATTTATGGGAATTTGGCAGCAACAATGATTGGCACAGGTGAGTTTGAAAATATTCAAGAAGCTAGAGCGGTAATTAAGCGTTCTACAGATACGACAAAGATAGACAAACCGGAGTTAAAGCATATAGCAAATCAAGATATTAAGACATTCAAGGGGGTTACTCATTATGAGTACGTATAATAAGCAAGCATTTGAAGCAGCAAAAACACAATATGAGGCATTAGGCGTTGATGTAGAGAAAGCATTAACTAAATTAAAAGATATTAAAATCTCTATCCATTGTTGGCAAGGAGATGATGTAGAAGGTTTCCTTTTCAATCAAGAATTATCAGGGGGCATATCAGTTACTGGTAATCACCCAGGTAAAGCAAGTAATGGAGCAGAACTTAGAAGTGATTTAGAAGAAGCTTTAAAGCATATTCCAGGAAAACATAAAATTAATTTACATGGTATTTATGCCGAATCTGAAGAAGCAATCGATTTAGATGAAATCGAGCCAAAGCATTTTGAAAAGTGGGTGCATTGGGCAAAAGAGAATGAATTGGGGTTAGATTTTAACCCAACATGCTTCAGTCATGAGAAGTCAGAAGATGGCTTTACATTAGCGCATCCGGATAAATCAATTAGAGACTTTTGGATACAACATTGTAAACAATCTAGAAAAATCGGTGAATATTTTGGTAAAGAGCTCGGTCAACCTTCAACAACAAATATTTGGGTGCCAGACGGTTATAAAGACACGCCGGTAGATCGCTTAACACCTCGCAAACGTTTGATGGAGAGTTTGGATGAAATTTTTAAAGAAGAAATAGATGAAAGCTATAATATCGATACATTAGAAAGTAAATTATTTGGTATTGGTTCTGAAAGTTATGTTGTGGGTTCTCATGAATTTTATATGGGTTATGCCTTAACAAGAGATAAACAAATATTACTAGACGCCGGACATTATCATCCAACAGAAGTGGTGTCTAACAAATTATCGGCACTCAATTTATTTACAAAAGGTTTAAGTTTACATGTTTCTAGACCAGTAAGATGGGATAGCGATCATGTGGTTACATTGGATGACGAATTGAATGAGATAGCCAAAGAACTCATTTATAACGATTTACTTAAGAGTACAACAGTTGGTTTAGATTTCTTTGACGCATCTATTAATAGAGTGGCTGCATGGGTTATTGGTACTAGAAATATGCAAAAAGCATTGCTTAAAGCATTATTAGATCCTATTAATGAATTAAAAGAAGTTGAACAAAGCGGTGATTTTACGAGACGTTTAGCGTTACAAGAAGAAATGAAGATGTATCCGTTTGGCGCGATATGGAATGAATTTTGTAGCAGAAACGATGCTGAACCAGGATTGGATTGGTATGAGCCAATTAAAAAATACGAAGAAAATATTTTACAGGAAAGAGGAATTTAATTGGAAAACTTTGTCGATTCTCCCGCGGTTAAAGAATTATCTAAGATTACACATTTAATGTATCACAAAGGTTGGGACGAACGTAACGGAGGCAACATATCTTGGATATTAGATGCTGCCAAGGTTCAACCGTATTTATCAGAAGATGGCAGAAATATAAGAAACGTAAGTCTGCCATTTGAGGTGCGTCCATTAGCGAATAAATATATTCTTGTCACTGGTACAGGAAAATACTTCAAAAATATTATAGACGATCCACAAGATGCATTAGGTTTAATTAAAATTGCAGCAGACGGTAAAAGCTATAACATTTTATGGGGTTTTGTGAACGATGCAGTAGCAACAAGTGAATTGCCAACGCATTTAATGAATCATATCCAACGTTTAGAAGTCGATGCTACACACCGCGTTATTATGCATTGTCACGCCACACATACGATTGCGATGACGTATACGCACGAATTAGATGAAAAGGCATTTACGAAAACATTATGGAAAATGTGTACAGAATGTCTCGTTGTATTTCCAGATGCAATTGGTATTATTCCGTGGGTGGTACCTGGCACAGAACAAATAGGACAACTCACTTCAGAAAAAATGAAACAGCAAAGATCTGTGATTTGGCCATTTCATGGTGTATTTGGAGCAGGACATGATTTAGACGAAGTGTTTGGTCTGATTGAAACCATTGAAAAAGCAGCTGAAGTATATACGTATGCGCAAGCACAAGGTGGTATTAAACAAACGATTTCGGATGAGAATTTATGGGAGTTAGCTCAAGGATTTAATGTTGAACCTAAAGAAGGTTACTTAGAGGTTGAGGTGAGATAGATGACGCGAATTGCAACGGTGATGTATGTCAATGAAGGTTCTTATGATGCATATAAACGAAGACATGATGAACTATGGCCTGAAATGAAACAGTTATTAAAAGAGAACGGCGTGCATGACTACAGTATCTTTCTAAATGAAGCCACTGGAGAATTATTTGCAGCACTTGATGTTACCGATAAAACAGCATATGACAATATGGCGCAAAATCCGATTTGTCGGAAATGGTGGGACTACATGGCCGATATCATGCAAGTGAATGAAGATAACAGTCCTAAATCAACTGAATTGAGAGAGATGTTCTATTTGAAATAAACGAAAAATGGGGATGAGGTTATGAGTTTAAAACCTAAAAAGACAAATGGCTGGCTGGCAACAATTGCAGTTGCGATGGCCAATTATATAGAAGCGGGTTCAATTATTGCAGCAGCGAGTAGTTTATCACTCTGGCAAGCATATTTAAATATTGATAATTGGCAGATGGGCTTACTGAGTGCATTAAGTGCGAACGCGTTAGGTGCAGCAATTGGTGCATTAATCGGTGGTCCATTAACAGATAAATTAGGTAGAAAATTTATCTTTAAATACGATCTATTATTATACATGGTAGGTATTTTAATTATCATGCTATCTGTTAATTTATCAATGTTACTCACAGGTACAATCATTGTTGGTATAGCTGTAGGTATAGGGGTACCTGTAGCTTGGACATATATTGCAGAAGAAGCACCAGAAAAAGAAAGAGCAAAACGTGTAGGAACTGCACAATTAGCTTGGTCTATTGGACCAGCAATTACTTTTACTTTAGCAGTTATGTTAGCGCCATTAGGATTATTAGGCTCAAGATTAATTTTTCTACATTTGTTTATCATCGCAGGTGTTACGTGGTGGATTAGACAAGGTATGGAAGAATCTAAAATCTGGGAAGAAGAGAAGGAAAAAGAACAAAGAGAAGCTTCGTTTAATGTTAAAAAGACATCAGCTTTTAAAGAATTATTTACTAACCCAGTGAATTTAAAAGCAATGTTATTACTTATAGGAATTTATTTATTTTGGAATTTAACGTCTGGCGCCATGGGGTACTTTATGCCCTTTATTTATGAAAGCGTCGGTGGTCTGAGTGGTGCACAAGCCAACATTTTACAAGCGATTTTATGGCTGTGTACAGTGATTACGACTTACTTTGGATTTATGAAATTAGGAGACCGTATCAGTCAAAGATTACTATTTAGTATTGGTGCAACGATGGGTATTGTTGCTTGGATTATATTGACCTTTGCACCTATGAATTGGATATCACTGATTTTATTTGTTTTATTATGGGGGTCAGCAGCAGGTATAGGTGCCCAAGCCTTTTATGCATTATGGACAAGTGAACTATTCCCAACCCGTTATCGTGCCGGTGCGCAAGGCTTGATGTACTTTATAGTACGAGCAGGAATATCAGTATATACATTTGTATTACCTACCATTTTAGCATCACTTGGATTCAAAATTACTGGAATCATTATGATTTCATTTTTAGTTATTCATGCAGTCATTGGCATTGTCCTAACTCCTAAGACACAAGGTAAGACGTTAGAACAGATTGAACGTGAAAGATATGGAGAAAGGGCAAATAGTAGCGTAAGCATTACACCAGAAACAAATACCATGATTCAAGAAGGGGAGAGTAAAATATGATAAATATTAAAGATTATATTAACGGTTCATTTGTTGAAAGAAACATGGAAGATGCAATTGATGTGAAAAATCCTGCAACTGAAGAAACAATTGCAAAGTTATACAGAGGTTCAGAACAAGACACTAAAGAAGCTATCGACTACGCAGATAAAGCCCAAACGAAATGGAGCGAACTGCCAGCAATTGAGCGAGGCAACTACCTTAAAAAAATTGCAGCAGGTATTCGAGAACGTAGTGAAGAAATTACCAAAGTCATTATGCAAGAAGGTGGTAAAACATATGATTTAGCGAACACGGAAGCCTTTTTTACAGCAGATTATATAGATTATATGGCAGAGTGGGCAAGAAGATATGAAGGAGAAATCATACAGAGTGATCGTAAGAAGGAACATATTCTAATGTACAAAAAAGCTCTGGGTGTTACTACAGGTATTTTGCCATGGAACTTCCCGTTCTTCTTAATCGCACGCAAAACAGCGCCAGCACTTATTACTGGAAATACAATTGTAGTTAAACCTTCAGAAGAAACACCTATAAATGCGCAAATATTCACTGAGATTTTAGATACAGTTGGCTTACCACCTGGTGTGTTTAATTTAGTGAACGGTGAAGGTAGCGTGGTGGGTAATGAGCTTGCGAGTAATAGTAAAGTCGCACTCGTATCTATTACTGGTAGTGTCTCAGCAGGTAAAAAAGTAATGGAAGCTGCAAGTAAAAATGTAACTAAAGTTAATTTAGAATTAGGTGGTAAAGCACCGGCAATTGTCTTAGAAGATGCTAATTTAGATAAAGCAGTTCAATATATTATAGATTCACGTATTATTAATACGGGTCAAGTGTGTAACTGTGCTGAACGAGTTTATGTACATTCCAGTATAAGTGAAAAATTCACACAACGATTAGTTCAAAAAATGAGCGAAGTTCGTTTTGGTAATACGTTAGAACATAATTACGACATGGGTCCTTTAATTAATAAGCAGGCTCAAGAGCGTGTGCATAATCATGTTAAAAAAGCTGAAGCACAAGGTGGCGTAATTAAATGTGGCGGAGAAACACCTGAGCAACAAGGTTACTTCTATCCAGCTACAATCATCACAAATTGTAAAAATAGTATGGATATTGTTCAAGAAGAAGTCTTTGGACCTGTCTTGCCAATTGTTGAATTTGATACTTTTGAAGAAGCAATTGAATTAGCAAATGACAGTAAGTACGGCTTAACATCTTCTATCTATACAGAGAGTATCCAAAAAGCATTTACAGCAGTAGAAAAATTAGAATTCGGTGAAACATATATAAATAGAGAAAACTTTGAAGCTATTCAAGGTTTCCATGCAGGCGTAAAACAATCAGGTGTTGGTGGAGCAGACGGTAAGCATGGCTTAGAAGAATATTTAAGAACACATATCGTATATATGCAGTTAGATGAATAAATAATTTACAACCGAGCTTGTTTATAGAGAGTCTTGTGGGGGCGGGATAGGAAATCAAATTTTGATTTCTATTCTGCTCTCGTTTTAATTATAAGAAGCGTAGAGCAACACATATATGAGCCATATAAAAATGCGATGTAGAATAAGCGAGAGCACGCAATAATGATGAAAAATTACTATAAATTTTTAAATTATCTCATTATACATTGACATATAATCGTCAAAATTTCATAATGGTAGTTATATATATGAGAAATCTAAAAATTCGCACAACTATGTTTGGAATGATGACTATCAACGAAGTGAAAAATTTATGTAAAACGCATACAAGTTTAACACCACAGGCAACACAACATATCGTAGAAGTATCTGATCATTTACAAATGATTGCTGATTTAAATAGGGCGAATGTGTTTATTGATTGTCCTACTAAAAAAGATGGAGAAGTTATAGTAGTAGCGGAAGCCATACCTACAAATGACGAAGGTCTATATCAAGGTTCAGTCATTGGTGAAAATGTGTATGAAAAATTTGAACCCGCTGTATTCCAAGTGTTGGAAGGAGATGATTTTGCACAACACCGTGCAATCACTCAAGAAGGTAAAGTCGTAGAACAAAGTGTTACACCAATTAAATTGGAAAATGCCATTGTTGGCACGCTGATTATGGAAATAGATGTAAGCAACAAAGTAATGGAAGAAAAACGATTAAGAGCTTTGACACAGGCGACTACAACATTAAGTGATATCGTCTCGCAAAATAGTGATAATCCAATTTTTGTACCGGATATGATTGAAGAAAGTTTATTTGATTTAGACAACACATTAGACATCCGCTACTATAATTTAGCCGGTGAGACAATGGTTAGAGATTTAGTGGGTGTCGATTGTGAAGCGGGATTGAATTTCGTAGCATTGTTTCCGAGCATTAAAGACATGCTTACAGATGGTCGTGTTATTACAATTGAAGAACGCGAGCTTAAAGGACACTACTTTCAAGTGAAATGTATTCAGTTACTTGAAGAAGGCGTAATGACAGGTCATTTAATTCTACTGAAAGATATTACAGATTTGAAAGAAAAGGAACGCGAACTTATTTCTAAATCTGTAGCAATTAGAGAAGTACATCATCGTGTGAAGAATAATTTACAGACCGTAGCCAGTTTACTGCGCTTACAGATGAGACGCGGTTTGCCAAATGGTAGTGAAAAATATTTCCAAGAAAGTTTAAATCGCATTCTAAGTATCGCATCTGTATATGAAGTCATTCTAGATGAATCATCGACAGATACGGTGAATATCGATAAATTGATTAAAAAGATAGGTAATATGGTCGTTTATAACGAATCATCGAATAAAACCTTACATATTACATATCAGACAGATGAACATATTAATTTAGTATCTAATATTGCAGTCTCTGTAGCATTGATTGCGAATGAATTAATTACGAATTGTCTAACACATGCTTTCAACAATCAGACTGAGGGTATAATAAGCGTAACGCTAGCTTACGATACAGAATCGGATACCGTAAAGCTTGAAGTTCAAGATACGGGCGAAGAAGAGAGTGCTTTTCTACCATCATTTGGATTGAAAATTGTTACTACTATAGCAGAAAATGATTTAGAAGGTACATTTAACATTGACCGTAATTCAATTGGAACAATAGGTAAAGTTGAATTTCAACACAAAGGGGTGGATTGAAATGAAATCTATTATGGTAGTTGAAGATGAAGCGATTGTCCGAATGGATATAGTAGAAATGCTTGGGGAAGCAAACTACAATGTCGTCGCAGAAGTAGGTAATGGAGAAAAAGCAATTGAAGCCGCAGATCAATTTCGGCCAGATTTGATTGTCATGGATATTAAAATGCCGAAGTTGAATGGTTTAAAAGCCAGTAAAATTATTGGTAAGAAACATGATATTCCGATACTTATCCTGACAGCATATAGTCATTGTGAGTACGTTGAAGAAGCTAAGCAACAAAATGTCGTAGGTTATATCGTTAAACCTATATCTGAGTCACAATTGCTACCAGCTATTGAAATTGCAATGTCGCAATCAGATAGTATGGGTAAACTCAAGCAAGAAGTGAGTGATACACGTTTGCAAATGGAACATCGGAAACGTATAGAAAAGGCAAAAGGCTTATTAATGAAACAACTTGATTTAACGGAAGAAGCAGCTTATCAAAAGCTTAGGAGAAACAGTATGGATAACCAAATAGCTATTGAAAAAGAAGCTTCAGCAATCATTAAACAATTGGGGTAATAGATTTACAATACAAGTGAATATAATCAAGCAAAGGTGCTTATTTGAATTAATCAAATAGGCACCTTTTTGTTTTTTTATAGCTCATAAAAATGGGGGAAACTATCATGGAACATATTGGTACAGTGATTATTTACATTATTATGGTATGTGCAGTGTTAGGTGCTTTTGGTGCAATTCGGAATGCGAATGAAGGGATAGGGAAGGAATTTATGGAAGGTATTTATACCATCGGACCTATCTTTGCTAACTCAGCAGGTATTATGGCTTCTATTCCATTCATATCGCAGTTTATAGAAAAATTCTTTGGACCACTTTTTGATAAAATTGGTGCGGATCCCGCTATAGCTGCAACATCAATACTCGCGACAGATATGGGGGGATATCAACTTGCAGATGTATTAAAGGATAGCTATGAAGGTTGGATTATGGCAATGATTGTTGGTTTTATGGCTGGTGCCACAATCGTGTTCACAATACCGCTTGGTCTACCAATGCTTGATAAACGAGATCATAAATACATGGCTTTGGGTATTCTATCAGGATTGTTGGCCATTCCTTTTGGTGTATTTATTTCTACGGTAACTATTTTATTTAGTCATACAAAAATCCGTACAGTGATTGATACAACGAGTGCAGCCACACACGTTTTTCAAATCAGTTTATCCACTGTATTTATCAACTTATTACCATTAATTATTTTTGTAGTAGTAACAGCCATTGGACTGTATTTCTTCTCGGATATTATGATTAAAATCTTTATTGTCTTTGGTAAAATACTAGATTCCTGTATTAAATTGGTCTTTGTATTTTCAGTAGTAGAAATATTTACAGGATTATTTACAACAGTTTTTGGTGTCTGGGGCTTCGATCCAATTATGGCGGATAGTGAAGATAACTTTAGGGCATTAGAGAACGCAGGGAATATTGCTATTATGTTATCGGGTGCATTCCCAATGGTTTATTTAATACGTAAGTACTTCTCTAAAGGTTTGCATACTGTTGGTAGTAAAGTGGGACTCAGTGAAGTAGGTAGTGCTGGGTTTATCGCTACAATTGCTAATATTCTAGCTATGCTCAAGTTAGTAAGAGATATGCCACCTAAAGATAAAGTGTTAAATATCGCATTCGGTGTCTGTGGTGCGTTCTTATTAGGAGATCATTTGTCATATACGGCAAATTTTCAGCCAACGCTCATACCAGCTGTATTAATTGGTAAATTGAGTGCGGGTATTATAGCAATATGCTTTGCTTACATTCTATGTATCCCGAAAGCGAGAAAATTGGAAGAAATTGATAGACGTGCCGGCATCATTGGAGAGCATGAATATTTAGATAAATAAACTGAAAAACAGGGACGGGTCATAAATACCTCAGTCTCAATTTTAAAACACCAATCTATTATTTTCTAATGGATTGGTGTTTTAAAGTTAAAATAATCCGATTTTAAAAGCGCATGCTGGATTATGGGAGTGGGGCAGAAATCTAATTTTTCTAAT
>NZ_LNNB01000015.1 GCF_001747895.1 Staphylococcus equorum
TTTCCTCAGTTGCAGACGAAATTCCATTGTTATCTATATTTTTCTCGTCAGAAGATACAGTATCTGGAGAAACAGTATTTTCTTTTGGTGTTTCTGCATTGCTAATAACTAAGTTTTTTTCTTCTTTCGATAGTTGACTGTCATCAACCGTTTCTGAGTGGTTTAAATTATTGCTTGCTTCATAATGTTTTGTTTCTGATGCATGTGCTTCTCCCACATTCCCAATACTTATTGCTAAACAAGTCCCTAATAATACTGATGATGCTCCTAGCTTATATTTCCGGATACTAAATTTTTCTTTTTTCATAACTAACATTCTCCTATTTTAAAATTTAAATAATTAGCTTACCTCGAAGTATTATAAAACAATTTATATGTATAAGCAATATAATAAATTATTATTTTTAAAAAAAAAACAAAATAGTAATTTATTTTTTAGATTTACTATTCATATAGAATTAGTCAATTTAATTTTATAATAATATGGTGTCTTGAATCTTATTTTATGTCATAAAAATATAGACCTTTATTCATTGAATAAAGGTCTAGGTAATATTTCTGATGTTTATGATGGTTGCTTATTTCTAAGTGAAAATTCTTTGAAAGTGATAAAGCGTTTATGACTTTTATCATATAATTTGAATTTTAACGATGTCAGACTTTCTCTAAGCGTAATAGATGTTGCATGATGCAGTGGTGTAACAGTTTCATGAGTTTCCTCTAAAGAGTAGTTTGGAATTCTAGGATTCAAATGATGTACATGATGATAACCTATGTTTCCTGTAACCCAATGTAGAACTTTTGGTAATTTATAGTACGAACTACCATCGATGGCTGCTTTTACATAGTCCCATTCAGAAGCTTCTTCGAAATAAGAATCTTCAAATGTATGTTGGATGTAAAACAACCAAATACCTAACATGCCAGCAATGAAGATCATTGGTGCAAATACTGCAAAGAAATGACCTACACCTAATAGATAAATTAGACCACCGTATACGACTAATAATAAAATATTGTTCATCCAAGTGTTGATGCGTTCTTTCTTTTTAGCGTCTTTTGAATTAAATCGATTAGAAATAAATACTAAGAAAAACGGTCCTAAGACAAACATGACAAGTGGATTACGATAAATTCTATACGTTAAACGTTGGAATTTAGATGCTTCTGTATATTCTTCTACCGTCATAACCCAGATATCACCGATACCACGTTTTTCTAGATTACCACTACCAGCATGGTGAATTAAATGTTCTCTACGCCATTTTCTATAAGGGAAGAGTGTAAGGAAACCAGTTACGTTTCCGAGTAAATCATTGTGCTTTTGTTTTTTTAAATATGATCCATGACAAGCATCGTGAAAAATGATGAAAGTTCTAATTAAAAATATTGATGCGAATATACTACTAATAATTGCTAATGACCAATGCACATTATATAAAAGTCCACTTACTACTAAAATTGCAATAAGGGGAAGTAATGTATTTATAATTTGTATTGTACTTTTCGTGTAGTTAGTTTTTGCGAAAGGTTTTACCATTTTGTTCAACATCTTTTTCTTATCTTTTTCCATATACACCTAACTTTCTTTTACTGAATAAGTTGAAAATAGAGTACATACTCTCACCAGTATTTCACTAAGTGTATATAAATAGAGAGCGATTTACAAACATTTATCCAAAAAAATTGAAAAATTTAAAATAATGAGAAATTTGAAAACGTAAAAGATGCGTCTAATAAGGGATTGAGGAGAAAAATATAGGTAAATTAAATTTAGTTAAGACATATAATAAATATAGGTAAATTAGTAATATTTTATAACGGAAAGGGTAAAATGAATATAGATAAATTATCATGGAGGATTACAAATTTCAGTTTTTCCTAGATGATTTTTGAATTGAGAGGGGAACTTTAAACATGGAAGCACAGTATTCAAAAGATGGACAAGGTGTTTATCAAACATTGAAAATAAATATAGATGCAGATAAGGAAGCAATATTTAATTATCTGAGTACTACTGAAGGAATACAGCAATGGTTTCCGCAACTGTTATTTGAAACACGTGAAGTGCGTGGCAAAATGTATTTTCATTTAGAGGAAGAAGACGATTTAGAAATGACAATCACACATTTTGAAGAAAATAAGGTTCTTGGCTTTACATGGGATATTGGTACTGTGAAGTTTGAATTAAATAGAAAGAATCAGCAAACGGAACTTACATTTATTGAATATTTACCATTTGAATTTCCGCATATTATCTTAGATTTTGCAGGTTGGCAATTCCATATGGAAAGTATAAAAAGCGTTATAGAAACGGGGAAACCGCTAAATTCTCAGGATTATGATTTTGATAGTAAAAATGAAACTATTGAAGCGCAATTAAAGCTAGAAAATGAAAAGTAAAAAGAGCTATTTATTGCATACAAAAAAGACGATCTTATAAACAAAAGGTCGTCTTTTAAATATATTTGGATATTCAAATCATTTTAAGTTTAGATAAATGAACCTACATTGCTATTAGAATCCAAATAATACCTATTAAAACGAGTACACTGAAAACAAGTAACACGATGCCTAAGGTTAGTACTTTATGTGACTGTTGTTTTACACCTATTCTTTCGTTTTCACTACGTTTCGCTTGTTTACTTTGGTCAATTTCAGCTTTACTTTCTTTAAAACAAAAATAACTTAAAACTAATGACATGATTAAAACAGCGAATAAAATAATGATTAAATAAGTCATTATGTCATCCCTCTCACTGCATATTTATTTGTTAATAATATCAGTTATTGTTCAAAATATACATTAAAATACTTGTTATTGAAGTGAATTTTGTGAAGGTGTATAGGGACCGAGGCATCTATATTAACAAGATACTAAATACTATGTTTGCATAGCTAATGCACGGAATTCAATTATACAGTGCGTTCAATCTAATAATATAGTTTATAAGACGCTTTTATTTTCATTGCTAAAGTGATTAAAACGATATTGGCAAAAGTTTTGTACATTGATGCACTACCCCCCTCGCTATTAATGGTAGCAAGGGGGTTTTTACGTTTGAAATAATTTAATTCTAAAGGATATGCGCTTTTATGACCTTGAAATAAGCGCATTTTTAAATTTAACAAAATAAAATATATAAAAGTGTGCACTCAATGTATACAATAAAGCGCTTTTATTGTATAATTTAGTTGAAAATAAGGACTGTGTACGCATGAGAAAAACATTACAGTTTCTGTAATGCACAAGGGGAGATAGAAATATGAAAAAAATTATGATTACAGGTGCTTTAGGACAAATTGGAACTGAACTCGTAGTGAAATGTAGAATGTTATATGGAAATGATAATGTTTTAGCTACAGATATTAAACAACCAGAAACAGATTCAGCGATTGTAGATGGGCCGTTTGAAATATTAGATGTTACTGATAAAGCGCGTATGTCTGAGTTAGTTGAGACATTTAAGCCAGATACAATGATGCATATGGCAGCGTTATTGTCAGGCGTTGCTGAAAAGAATCCATTATTTGCTTGGGATTTAAATATGGGTGGTTTAATGAACGCTTTAGAAACAGCACGTGAATACAAATTACAATTCTTTACACCAAGTTCAATTGGCGCATTTGGACCTTCAACACCTAAAGTAAATACACCACAAGTAACGATTCAACGACCAACATCTATGTATGGAGTGAATAAAGTTGCTGGCGAGTTATTATGTCAGTATTATTTCGACAAATTTGGTGTCGACACACGCAGTGTTAGATTCCCAGGTTTAGTTTCCCATATAAAAGAACCAGGTGGAGGTACGACAGACTATGCGGTAGATATTTATTTTAAAGCTGTGAGAGAAGGTCATTATACTAGCTTTATCGAAAAAGACACATATATGGATATGATGTATATGGAAGATGCAATAGATGCCATCATTCAACTTATGGAAGCGGACGGTGTTAAATTAATTAACCGTAATGCATATAATTTAAGTGCAATGAGTATTGAACCAGAAATGGTAAAAGAAGCGATTCAAGAATTTTATCCAGAGTTCCAATTGGAATATGATGTGGATCCAGTAAGACAGTCTATCGCTAATAGTTGGCCAAATAGTATAGATGTTAGCTGTGCACGCGCAGAATGGGGATTTAATCCGCAATATGATTTAACTAAAATGACTCAAACGATGTTAAAGGCTATCGAAGATAAAGAAACAGTAAGATAATCTAACCTAAAGCCCTCATTCATACAGTAGTGGGGCTCAGAGTGTCAACAAAGTCTCAGGCTTTGTTGACATTTTTTGTGCACGTTTTCCGCGGTCACAGTCTCATCCTGTAGTATTTGGCTCGTGTTTTATTAACGAGTTAGGGTTGGCCCAAATCTCTGCCATTTTTAAAACCAAAAATAACAAACCATTTATCAATATGTGCATAGGTATTGTTGATATACGGGTAATTTATAGACAGGTTGAGATATTATTAATCACAAAATACTTTTAAAAATAAATCGTGTGCATTTTTAGTATATTTGAAATTATTTGAAAATTATTGAACAGTGCCCTGTGGATTGGTATAATTTAAAGTAATACTTTAGGAAATAGCATTAGGAGGAAAAAATCATGTCAGAAAAAATTGAATTTGTACAACGAGAAACACTTAAAGAAAAACCGGATCCAAGTGGTTTAGGTTTTGGAAAATACTTCACAGATTATATGTTAAGTTTCGACTACGATATTGATCAAGGATGGCATGATTTAAAGATTGTGCCTTATGGTCCAATTGAACTTTCTCCAGCAGCTCAAGCACTTCATTATGGGCAAGCTGTATTTGAAGGCTTAAAAGCATATAAACATGATGGCGATGTTGATTTATTCCGTCCGTCTGAGAACTTTAAACGTATTAATAACTCTTTATCACGTTTAGATATGCCGAAAGTTGATGAAGAAGTTGTTTTAGAAGGTCTAAAACAATTAGTAGATATCGAACGTGACTGGGTACCAGAGGGTGAAGGTCAATCACTTTACATACGTCCATACGTTTTCGCGACTGAAGGTATATTAGGCGTACGTCCTTCATACTCTTATAAATTACTTATCATTTTATCACCATCAGGTTCTTATTATGGTGGCGAGTCATTAAGCCCAACTAAGATTTATGTAGAAGATGAATATGTACGTGCTGTTCGCGGTGGCGTAGGTCACGCTAAAGTTGCAGGTAACTATGCGGCAAGTTTATTAGCACAAACAAATGCTTCTGCACAAGGTTACGACCAAGTACTTTGGTTAGATGGTGTAGAGCAAAAATATGTAGAAGAAGTAGGTAGTATGAACATCTTCTTCGTAGAGAATGGCAAACTTGTAACGCCAGAATTAAACGGTAGTATTTTACCTGGTATCACACGTAAAACAGTCATTGAATTAGCTGGCAATTTAGGCTATGAAGTTGAAGAACGTCGTGTATCGATTGATGAATTGATTGAATCACATAATAAAGGTGAATTAACTGAAGTATTCGGTACAGGTACTGCAGCAGTTATTTCTCCAGTAGGCCAATTGAAATATGGCGAAACTGAAATTGTGATTAATAACAATGAAACTGGTAAAATCACGCAAGACTTATATAACAACTACACTGGTATCCAAAGCGGTAAACTTGAAGACCCACAAGGTTGGAGAGTCGTAGTACCAAGATATTAATAGCTAGCCAAAAGGCGCTTCTTTTAAAAAAGAAGCGCCTTTTATGTTTTATATATCTAGTCATTCAAATTGTTTTGTCTGTTTTTCAATATATGATGTTTGTGTCAGCCATACTTGGAAAGCTTATTTTTGTCTCCATTTAGATATGATAGAATATGATATTTTCGCATTGTCCTAAACAAACTTTATTGTTAGACGTATGCTAAAAAAACGACTACACTGATTAAACTTATGTAGAGGAGTGTGCAAAATGGATATAAAGAATAATACAATACTTATCACTGGTGGTGCTTCTGGTATAGGACTTCAGTTCACTAAAAAGTTTTATGAAAATGATAATAAAATTATTATATGTGGACGTAATACTGAAAAATTAAAAAATATTAAAGAACAATTTCCAGAAATAACAACGAAGAAATGTGATATATCTAGTGCTGAAGAACGTTTGGATTTATATCATTGGGTAATTCAAAATTATTCGGATATTAACGTACTCGTAAATAATGCTGGTATCCAAAACCGTTTTGATATTTTAAAAACCAATGTTACAACGAATTGGGAGAACTTAAATACGGAAATAAAATCCAATTTTGAAGCAACGGTTCAACTTTCAACATTATTTAGCCAATACTTTTCTGATAAAACAACAAATTCAAATATAATTAATGTTTCTTCGGGACTTGCTTTCTCACCTATGGCAATTGCGCCAATCTATTCAGCGACCAAAGCTGCAGTACATTCATTTACAGTTAGTTTAAGACATCAATTGTCGAACACAAATACAAGTGTTTATGAGGTTATTCCTCCTGCAGTAAATACTGATTTAGGCGGGGAGAATATTCATACTTCTGGTGCGGATCCTGTTGATTTTATTAATGAAATTTTTGATGGTTTGGTTCAAGGAAACAATGAAATTGGATATGGCTCATCTAAAAAACGCCTTCAAATGTCAAAAGAAGCATTAGATGATTATGCAGAAAAAATGTATCATACTTTGAAAAATACAATATAACTTTAATTTATATAAAGATATAAATTAACAGTAAATGTTTATTATTTTTGCGAATAAAGGGTAAAGAACATGTGTAAAACATAGAAGTATATAAAAATGTAATTAAGTATATAAATAGAAATGGTAAGCTATTTTTAATTTTAAGGGGAGGAAAATTTTATGAAATATCGCGAGTTAGGTAATACGGGCATGATGATCAGTGAAGTTAGTTTTGGCACATGGGCAATAGGTGGTGCATGGGGTAAAACAAATGATGAAGATGCATTAAGTGCTTTAGAGTATGCAATTGATCAAGGCGTGAATTTCTTTGATACAGCTGATGTCTATGGAGACGGTCATAGTGAAGAATTATTAGCCAAGGCAACTGCAGGAAAAGAAGATGAAATATATATTGCAACAAAATTCTGTCGACAAGGAGATATTGCTGACCCACAAAATTATAGTTATGAAACGGTAAAATCATACTGTGAAGACAGTCTGCATCGATTAAACAGAGATACAATAGATTTGTTTCAAATCCATTGCCCTGCTACTGAAATTTTAAAAGAAGGCAGTGTGTTTAAAGTATTAGACCAATTAAAAGAAGAAGGTCTCATAAGACATTATGGGGTGAGTGTTGAGTCAGTTGAAGAAGGTTTAATATGTTTAGAATATCCTAATGTAGCAAGCTTGCAGGTTATTTTTAATATGTTCCGCCAAAAACCATTAGAGGAATTAATTCCTAAAGCTTACCAACAAGGTGTTGGTATCATTACGAGAGTGCCACTTGCAAGTGGATTGTTGACAGGAAAATTTACAGCGAAAACTCAATTTGCTGAAGATGATCATCGTAAATTCAATGAAAATGGCGAAGCTTTTAATGTAGGCGAAACATTTTCAGGATTAGGTTTTCAAAAAGGGGTAGAATTATCTGATCAACTAACATGGATTAAAGAAGGTCGTCCTTCTATGGCAAGTGCAGCATTAAGATGGATTTTAGATGCTAAAGAAATATCTTGTATTAATCCAGGATTTAGAAATGTGAAACAAGTGAAACAAAATTTAGAGGCATTAGATACTAAATCTTTCACAGAGGACGAAAAGCTAAAAATTAAAAACTTTTACAAAGAAAAAGTCGAAGATGCTATCATGGGTACTTATTAATAAATTAAATCGGCAGTGGCTGACTGAATTGAAAATGCACTTATTCTAGTCATTCTTTCCGGGGTGGGACGACGAAATCTTATTAGAAAAATTAGATTTCTTTCCCCACTCCTTTTTGTATTAAATGGTTTATGTAAAAATGTAATTACACTAATATTTTATTGTAAAATCATTTTATTTCACAAATAAAAATAGTATTATGAATAATATAAAATATTATAATTAAATAAAAATTCGATGAAAGGATTTGTTTAGATGCGTTCACTTGCCAAAATAACTGCACAAGGTTCATATGTACCAGAAAAAGTCATGGATAATCAAGATTTCGAAAAAATTGTAGAGACTTCAGATGAATGGATACAACAAAGAACTGGTATTGTAGAAAGAAGAATTACAAATGAAGATGAGTATACAAGTGATATCAGCTATAAAGCAATTCTTGATCTACAAGAGAAATATCAAGTAGATTTAAAAGATGTAGATATGATTGTAAATGCAACATTAACGCCAGATTATAAAACGCCAAGTGTCGCATCTTACGTGCAAGCTAAACTAGGTTTGGAGAATGCAGGTGCACTGGATATTAACGCTGCATGTGCTGGATTTGCATATGGACTTAATATAGCGAATGGACTCATTACTTCTGGACAAAATAAAAAAGTATTGGTTATTGGGTCAGAAACATTATCAAAAATCACTGACTACACGGATCGTAATACGTGTATATTATTTGGTGATGGTGCTGGCGCTTTTTTAGTAGAATACAGTGAAGACGACACTAGTTTTATAGCAAGTAGTGCTGGATCAGATGGTGATAAAGGACATAACTTATATTGCTCAGAATTGTCTGATGCAATGTTTGATGAGGATTTAGAAAATCCAGGTTATATTGTTCAAAATGGCCGTGGTGTTTATAAATGGGCAGTTGGTAATGTACCAAAAATTATTAATGAGACTCTAAATAAAGCAGATATCAATAAAGAAGATTTAGATTGGTTTGCCCCACATAGTGCTAACGCTAGAATGATAGAATCAATTTGTGATAAATCTGGTATAGAAAAAGAGAAAGCATTGATGAGCCTTAAATACTATGGCAATACGTCATCTGCCACGATTCCGCTATCTATAGACTTAGCAGTTAAAGAGAATAAATTGAAAAAAGGCGATTTAATTTTATTAGTTGGATTTGGTGGTGGTTTAGCTTACGCATCAACTTTAATCAGATGGACAATCTAGAAGTGCCTCTCAAAAACTTTTTAAATATAAAAAGAACATTATCGTCTTAGGAACACCAGATTAAAATAACAAGCTAGTTAAATTTATTCTTTTTACTAAATGCGTTTTTAAGAGACAAGGCACTCAAGAGTCAATATTTAGGAAATATTGACTCTTTTTTATTTTTTACTTAAATAATTTTACAGTTGTATTATTAATTTTCAATAAACAAACTGCATGATGTCTAGGGGGCATATAAATGAATAAACTCAGAACAATTTTGCAGGGGACAGGCACATTAATCTCTTTAATCAAAAATACACCGAATATAATTAAAGGTAACAAAGATGAGTTTGAACCAAATGAAAGTTATTTAGATAAAAACAGTAATTTGAATAATAAAAGAATATTGTTTTTAGGTTCTTCAATTACTTATGGTGCTGCATCTAAAGGAAACTCATTTGTAGAATTTTTAAATAAAGAATATGGTGTGGATACAATTAAAGAAGCTCAATCAGGAACGACATTAGCTGGTAAACAAAATTCAAGTTATGTAGAAAGATTAAAAAGTAAGGTTTCTACAGAAAATATATTAGATGGCTTTGTATGTCAGTTATCCACAAATGACGGAAGGTTCAACAAACCTATAGGATCAATCAGTGAATCTTATAGTATTAATGATTTTGATACGGAAACAACCATAGGTGCCATCGAATTTATTATTTCATATGTTAAAGAAAATTGGGATTGTCCTATTATATTTTATACTTGTATACGTGATAAAGACCCTTATTATGAATTTTTGATTAACAAACTATTAGAAATAAAAAATAAATGGGGTGTTCATATTATTGATGTATGGGGAAACAAGAGAATAAATAAACTAGCTAAAGATGACAAAACGATGATGGCGGACGATTCCCACCCAACGCAAAAGGGTTATCGATATTTGTATACACTAATATTCTCTGAAAAGCTTAATGATATATTAAATGATTAAGAGACACCTTTAAAAATAAAAATTATTTTTTGCTGATTTTGCTAATGTTTTTCAACTTAAAGTTTACGAGATACAAAAAACACCCTCCAAAGTTTTCACTTTTTAAGTGTCTACTTTGAAGGGAGCAATCAGTTTATAAACTTGTAGTGCCTTTTATGTGGACAGAACGACTAATAACCATAGTAACTTGAATATAAAATTTAATTTCAAGTAGTAATTGGACGAACTTGTAAAATATAAATTTCATCTTGTTGGATGCCAAATTCTATATCAACAGGGTAACCAAAGGATGATTCTAATTTTTGAGTATACTTTGCTAATTCTTGCGCAATGTAATCATTAATACAATAAGTATTTTTCTCCGTTTCAGTGGTTTCGACTTCAGATATACCTTCTTCACTAGCAAGCATTTTTATTTCTTTTAACCCAAGTTGTTTATCTATTTCAAAAGTGGATTTATTTACAATAAAAGTATCAGGCGTAACCATACCTGACACGATACTTTCTCCTAACCCATAACTCACATTGATTATACATTCATTTAAATTATCAGTTATTGGATTTTGACTAAAAATAACGCCAGACGTTTCAGGAATGAGAAGTCCTTGTATCACAATACTCATAGATAAGTTATTTGTATCAACAGCCATTGTATTAAGATAACTTTGGACGCGTTCTGAAAAAATAGAGGCCCAACATAATTTGATTTTCTGAATAAGATCTTCTTTAGTTTGAACATTTAGATATGTTTCATATTGTCCTGCAAATGAAGCATTGTCTAAATCTTCAGCGCTAGAGGATGAACGTACAGCAACTGCATTGAAGTTTTTCTTAATTAAATTGAAAGCATCTATGATTTCACAGTGAATATTTTCAGGTAGCTTACCTTCAATAATTTTTTGACGAATATTGCTATCATGAAGCGATATTTTATTAAACTCAACAAATTGTTGGAAAGTATTTGGTAAAATAATAAAACCATTTGGTACTGGCCAATTTGCTTGCTTAAGTTTAACTAAATTAAGTGCCTTTGATCCTATAGAATTTGTTATATTTTCTGCGTTGTCGAACGTCTGAGTATACATATGTTAACCCTCTTTGTGTTTTATATATTTTAAATTTTTATAAAGCGTAGCTAGCAATAAAAAATTTACACTCTCTCATCAATTTTTACGCACCCATTTGTGCCTTCAACAGTCACGATATCTCCATCTTTCAACTCACTCGTAGCATTTTTAGTCCCAAGTACTGCAGGTATTTGATATTCACGTGCATTAATCCCTGGATGAGATAGTATGCCTCCAACATTTGTCACAATGGCTCCTGCTCTTAAAAATAGAACAGACCAAGCTGGCGTAGTCATATGTGTTACAAGAATATCCCCATCTTCAAGTTTATTAAATTCATCTTCATTATTAATTATCTTTACAGTACCTGTATATATACCTTTAGAACCAGCTAGCCCCTTAATATATCCAGAAGAAGAAGTGTTTGTCTCTTCATTGTTTGAAGCGTCGCCAGTAGCTCTTTCAGAAATAATATCTAGGTTTTTTTCATTATGAGCAGGTGGGGTGCCATAATATGAAGGACTTTGTTCATTTATATTATGTTGATACTCTAATTTTCTTTCGGAAATTATTTCTGTTAGTGGTTCGGGATGTTTTAGAACTTCTTGAAGTTCATCTAAATATAAATAAAAAATATCTTCAGTTTCATCGATTATCTGTTGATTCACTAAGAAATTACTTAGATGCAAGAGTAATAAACGTGTCTTTGCTGTTGGCATTTCATCCATATAAAAGTGGTGGTCATCATCAAGATTGGATGCATCTAGTGCCCATTGATAATGTGTTTTAAATTGTTCTTTTGTTGTACCTTCTGGTATAGAAGATAAGACTGCTTCGTATTTGTGCACTCTTGTTTCTATAGCTTTTTGGAAACGTTGTTCTACATTTACATTACTACTGATATAACTAGCAATTGTCGTTAAAGGTATGGAAGGTTTTTCAAACCAAGTTTGATCTGTTAATACTCTTGATCTTACGGTTTTATTACCATAGTTACTTAAGAACTTTTGAAAATCTTTTTCGAATTTTCTTCCTGATGGTATTTCATGTAAGTGATTTAATAGTTCTGTGGGTTTAACAGTTTGGAATTTTAACTTAAGATCTTCATCTTCTTTCACTTGTTGTGATAGTTTGGAAAGTGCTTTATCTATTTCTAATGACTTATTCCACACGCCAATGAGCATGTCATAAATAATAGTGACATCTTTATCATCAGTTGCTTGTGCATAAAGTTTTTCTAAATCTTTATGTAATTGGTGATGAGGTAACATGATTTCTGATTGATAAGTAAATGATTTAGGATACATGTCCATGACGTAGTCGAGCATTGTTTGCGCAATATCAAAGGTAACTTCTTGCTCCAACATATCATCTATTTTTTCAAAAAATGGAAAAAAGAAGGTTTCTAGCACATTCTGAAAGCGTGTGTTTAATTCTGGATATATAGGTTGTACAATACTTAAAAATTGGTTGTGTCGTTCATTAATGTCATATTCGATAGGCTCACGTTTCATATAAATATGACTATTTTCAAATCTCGTTTTAATAGCGGGAACAGGCGCTTTAAATTGTTCTAAAGATTGATTTATTGAACCTTGAACTTCATATAGAAATGAAGCAAATAAAGGCTTAATATTATCTGAAAGGATTGAAGTTTGTTCCCAATACCCTTCTTTTTTATCATTATCTGTTAACTGCATCAGTTGTTTATAGTTATCTATCACTTTAGTTTTCACAAAAATTCCTCCTAATATAAAAAATACATTCTGGTAACAACATGATTTAAAGTGTTTTGCAAAAGTAAATTGCTCACCCTTTAAACTACAAAATGTTTGTTATTTAACAATGTATAAATTATATTAACAGGTAAAAATATATTATTCAATCAACACTTAATAAATAAAGTCTATTAAGTACTATAACTTTTAAATTTTTAAAAATATTTAAAAAGAAGAAAAGGCGGGAATGTGCAATCAAATTTTGATTGCACATTCCCGCCTCCACAAGGATGACTAGAGATCAGACAGTTAATATTCAATCCATTAAAAATAATAGATTGAGCTTTCCATTTGAGAATGAGACATTTATGCCCCAGACTCATGAAGTTTAAAATTTACTGAAATGTATTTCTGATATTTTTTCAACTAAATATTTAGGTGTATAGGGCATATCTTCTTTTAACCAACATACAATTGTTCCAATGATAGCGGAAGATTCGTACCATAATTTTATATCTTTGTTTTTAGTATCTTTGCTTTGCTCTATACCGTTATATATTTTTGTTTCAATGATATTTAAAACTTCATTTCTAAAGCCTGGTAATTTATTAGAAACTAAAATCAATTTATAGAGACGGCTCTCTTTCTGTACGTGTGTTAAAAAATTAATGAGATTGTTCCAATTGTGTGAGTCATCTTCATATGTAGATAAATTTTCACGAACTGTATTCACTGTTTCAATTGCTAGTTTCTCTAACATATCAGTTAAATCTTTATAATGTGAATAAAAAGTAACTCTATTAATCATTGCTTTCTCACTTAACATATTTATTGTAATGCTTTCAACGTTTTTTTCCTCTAGCAAATCAATTAATGCATTTTTAAGCATGTAACGTGTTCTTTCTATTCTTAAATCATGTTTCTTCATAAAATATAGCACCTCAAACATTTTTTTGATTTTTGTCTTTTATTAAAGCTTTAATAAACGTAATGATTTAAAAGGTATGTTAAACAACAAAAAACGATATTTTGTAATTTGTTTATCCGTTTGAACTCTATTATAATAGTTCATTGTTAATTAAACAACAAAGTGTAATTTAAAAATGAAGGAGTCTTAATAGTGAGTAATCAAATTAATGTAAATAAATTTCCTAAAAAAATAATTATCACTATTTTAATTTTGGGAACATTTTTAACAGCTTTTAATCAAACTGTAATGAGTGTAGCAACGCCAGAAGTCATGAAAGATTTAAATGTTTCAGCGGCTACAGCACAGTGGTTAACAACTGCCTATATGTTAGTCAATGGCGTGTTGGTACCAATTACAGCATTTTTAATGAAACGATTTACGACGAAACAATTATTTACGAGTGCAATGTTCTTATTCTTACTTGGTTCATTGATAGCAGCAATGTCTACTGATTTTACATTTCTGTTAGTCGGAAGAATGGTGCAGGCCTCAGGGGCAGGGATTATGATTCCGCTCTTGTATAGTGTAGTAATGATTTTATATCATCCGTCTGAACGCGGTACGGTCATGGGTATGGTTTCTTTAGCAGTATTATCTGCACCAGCCATTGGACCAACTATTTCAGGTTATGTTATTGATGCACTGTCATGGCATTCACTATTCGGTATTTTAGTACCTGTATCACTTATCGTTATTGTATTAGGATATTTCTTCCTAGAAAACGTAACTGAAACACAGAAAGACAAAATTGATTTAACGAGTATGTTATTATCAACAATCGCATTTTCACTTATATTATATGGCTTTAGTAGCGCAGGTGAAATGGGATGGACAAGTAATATCGTGATGATTTCATTTGTAGTTGGTATTATTTCACTGATTCTATTTGTTGTAAGACAATTGAAAGCTACAAATCCATTCTTGGATCTAAAAGTATTTAAATACGGCACATTTACATTAACGAATATTATTAATATAGGCGTTACGATTATTATGTATGCCGATATGATTTTATTACCTATCTATTTACAAAATGTACTTGGCTATTCGGCTATGGAATCAGGTGTCTTCATGCTTCCTGGTGCAGTATTAATGGCTGCGATGAGTCCGATAGCAGGTAAATTATATGATTTATTTGGCGCAAAATGGATTACTATCGTAGGTGTTATCATAACTATTGTCTCAACAATACCTTTTATGGACTTGTCACAAGACACGAATTACTATTATTTATTAGCGGCAAGTACTGGTAGAAGAATTGGCATGGCCTTACTTTTAACACCAATTCAAACTGCTGGTTTAAATGTAATACCAAAAGAATTAAGCGCGCATGCTTCAGCAGTATGGAATACAATCAGACAAATTGCTGGCGCGATTGGCACCTCATTACTTGTTACAATTATGACTATGGGTTCAAACAATTATATTACCGATCATGCTAGTACATCTAAACCTCAAGAACAATTAATGCTTCTAGCAAATATTCAAGGTATCAATATTGCTTACTTTGCCATTATTGTAGTAGCTGTTGTCAGTTTAGTACTATCCTTTTGGATTAAAGAAAGTAAAGCTATAAAGGAAGATTAATTTTATAAAATGAACTTGATTAAGAGACGTTTTGTTTCAATAAGGTGTCTCTCAAAGTGTCAACAAAGTATTCAACTTTGTTGACGCTTTTTTTGTGCTGACTTTACGCGAGCATAGTTGGTATTTTATTAACTAGTCAGCAGTCGGCCAAAATCACTGACATTTAAAAAAGAGTGCATAAGGAAACAATTAGAAAATTGTCAACCCAGGGTATTTGTTGAATTCCAACTTATACTCTGTGTTTATTTTTTAAAGAACAGTAGAAATCTTATAGTTAGCAAAAACATTAAGATCTTCTAAAAATGTATTCAGGTGCTTATTATTAGGGAATCGGCATTCTAGCAAATAACAACCATCACCTATTATTTTGTAATTATGTAGTATATAAATGGCTTTTGTATCGACAAATGTTAAAAAAGGTTGGTGCGATATTTTATTCATGTAAATATGTATAAAAGCATGAATAGCACAATCTAAACTTTCCTGGTTCACTTGAATTGTATAGTTCTGAATGACCCCATCACTTTCTAATTTAGAGACTCGTGTGTTCACAGCTTGACCAGTTAAATTAACTTTTTGACCCAAATCTTTCATTGTAATTTTAGCATTTTGTTGAAGTTCATTAATAATCAGCTTATCAGTATTATCGATAGCCATATAAGTCACTCCTTTTCATTTATCAAGCAAATACGGTAAAACTTTTTCACCAAGTTATGTATTATTCATGGTTTTACTAATAGAATAAAAGTATCACATAAAGGAGGAATTGTAATGAATATAACTCATGTAAGAAATGCGACACTTATTATTGAATATGCAGATAAAAAGTTTTTAATAGATCCAATGTTGGGAGAAAAAGGCTCATTTCCACCATTTCCGAATGCACCTAGAGATAATCAAAATAATCCTTTAGTTGAATTACCTATGTCAGTAAATGAAATCATTACAGGTGTGGATGCAGTCATTTTGACACATTTACATTTAGACCATTTCGATGAAGCAGCTCAAAAAATATTACCAATAGATATTAAAATTTACACACAGAACAGTGAAGATGCTGAAGAAGTAAAAAATGTTGGTTTCACAGATGTTGAAGCTTTAAAAGAGACAAATCAATTCGGAGGTATCCAAGTAATTAAAACACCAGGCCAACACGGTCGCGGTGATATAGTTAAAAGTGCAGGTAATGTCTGTGGTTTGATATTCCAACATGATAATGAAAAATCATTATACATTGCTGGAGATACAGTTTGGTATGATGAAGTTGGAAAAACTTTAAAAACTTATAGCCCTGAAATTATAGTGGTTAATGGTGGAGATAATCAATTTAATGAGGGTGGTTCATTGGTTATGGATGAAAATGATATTTATGAAGTTGCTAAGTTAATGACATCCTCTGAGATTATCGTCATTCATATGGAAGCTGTAAATCATTGGAACCTTTCGAGAGATTACTTAAAGCAATTCGCAAAAGAAAATCAATTTTCATCACAACTTAAAGTACCAAACGATGGGGATAAATATACTTTTTAAATAATAAAAATTAAATCTAAAAAAGTATCTACTATACGGATACTACAGAATCTGATCCTAAGAAAAGCGTGCACAAAAAAGTGCCAACAAAATCGGAGACTTTGTCGACACTCTGAGACACTTCTTTTTAAAAGAAGTGTCTCAGTTGCTTTTCTGATATTTACAGATTACATTTTATATATCTAGTAACTCAAATTGTTTTATTTGTTTTTCAATACTTGTAGGTTTAGTATTTTCTTTTTCTTCCTTGCGCATATTTTTATGTTCTTCAACATGTGCTGGACGTGACACCCATGCTTGGAAATTCTTTTTTTCATTCCATTTCGATACAATAGAGTATGAAATTTTAGACTTTGTTTCATTTTTCCAAATTTCCACGTCTATTAAACCCTCATATCCTGAAAAATCTTCTTTAGCATGGCTGATTTTGTTATCCAAAATCGCTCTATCTTCTAAAGAAGCTGTAAAATTAGCTTGTGCTATGAACATATATTTCATTCCTCCTTAACGATATTGATTAATTTTAGCAAAAATAAAAAGTTAAAACATATGAAATGCATTAAATTAATATTCTATGATTAAAACGATCAAAATTAAGTCAGTGTTTGGTTTTTTAGATAATTGGTGAGGGTCCTTATTTCATAAGCATTTTCCTTTTTGAAACAAAATTTGAAATGTTAAGAGCACTTTTTAAAAGAGGTGACTTTGTACTATGTTTATTAATTGAAGTTAATACTCTCCATATTCTCTTCCATAGGCTTCCATCATATCTATAATTGGCATAAGAGCTTTACCTTTGTTTGTTAGACTATACACAACTTTAGGCGGAACTTCTGCATAAACGGTTCTATTAATAAGACCATCATTTTCTAATTCTTTAAGTTGTTTCGTTAAAGAACCTTGAGAAATACTTGTTAAAAATTTCTTTATCTCTCCAAATCTATAATCACTTTCTTTTAAATACCATAAAATTAAATTCTTATAACGACCTGACAAAATATTCTGGGTATAAGCGATACCATAAACGTCTCGATGTTCTTCTATAACGTTTTCGTCAAAACCATAATTACATATTTTAACCATCTAAACACCTCCATATCACAATAGTACATTTTTTAATACTATGTCATTATTTATTGCCTACTTCAACAATGATTCCATTCGTATTAATATACTACATATGATATTTATTGAAAAGGAGTAACATAATGAAAAACAGAGTGACTGAAATATTTAATATAGAAAAACCTATTATTCAAGGACCTTTGAATTCATTAACAAACCCTAAGTTTATTGCCTCTGTGAGTGAAGCAGGTGGATTAGGGATAATGGGGCCTAATGCTGGTGAGGCTAGAGTGTCACGTTCGCCAGTGGAAACGACAGAACGTATGAGAAAAGAAATTAAAAAAATTAAGCAACTCACAAATAAACCTTTTGCCTCAACAATTATGGTAAGTGAAGATCTTACTTACGTTGCATATATCGTTGATATGCTTATTGAAGAAAAAGTGCCAGTTGTATTGATCAATGGACTATTAGATGAAGAAATATTTACTAAGTTAAAAGATAATAATATGAAAATTATATTCCGACCAATTACGCCTACAACTGAAAATGCGAAAGCTGCTGAAGCAATGGGTGCAGATGTATTTGTAGCTACTGGGTTTGATGAAGGTGGAACAGTACCAGAACGAGTGATTGGCACTTTTTCGATTGTACCGATGATTGCTGATGTAATTAACATTCCAGTAATTGCTGCTGGAGGCATTGGTGACGTAAGAGGTGTCAGAGCTTCCTTTAGTTTAGGTGCAGAAGGCTTATATGTTGGTAGTGTCCTTATTCCTACTTTTGAAAACCCAGCTGCTGAAAATGTAAAACAGTACATTGTTGATTCAAAAGCTGAAGATTTAATTCTTTTCAGAACAATTCCAGCTTATTATCGTTCGCTTCCGGGTAAATTAGCAAAAGAGTTAGAAGTCATGGATAAAGAAGGCGCAACAAATGAAGAACTTGGGCAACATATGGGAGCAGGAAGAAATATGAGACTTGGTATGGTTGAAGGAGATACAGAAAATGGTTATGTTTCTGTGGGTACGGGTATTAGTCCTATCAAATCTATTCGAAGTGTAAAAGAAGTTATTGATGATTTAATGCAAGATTTTAAATAAAAAATAGTTTATTAGGAGGAGAATTAATATGAATTTTGGCATTATAGGCGTTGGAAATATAGGAACAGTACTTTCACATAAATTAGTGAATAATGGTCATGAAGTTAAAGTAGCAGATGCAAGAAGTATAGATAAATTAAAAAATAAAAACTTTTCAGGGCAAGCTGTTGAAGTAGAAGATGTTATAAAAGATATAGATATTTTAATCATTGCAATTCCATTTCCTGCTACACCAGATTTGAAATATCTTATGAATCAAGTTGATGACGATGTTATTATCGTTGATACTGCGAATTATGCTCCGATTCTTAGAGATAAAAATATTGAGGAACTTGATAATGGTATGTCTGATAGTGTATGGGTGAGTCAACAATTAGGAAAACCAGTTATTAAAGCATTTAATAACCTATTAGAAGAGACATTAGATGATAAAGGCGCTCCTGAAAATACTGAAAATCGAATTGCTATGGCTATAGCAGGTGATAATCAAAAAGATAAAGAAATTATTATGGCTATAGTTAGCGAAATAGGCTTTGATACTGTAGATAGTGGCTTATTAAAAGACTCTTGGAGACATCAACCTGGTACACCTGCATATTGTACGGAATTAACAAAAGAAGAATTAGAACAAGCATTGGATTCCGCTGATAATGAGAAGAGACCATTCTTAAGAGAAAAAATGATTAATGAGATTCAAAACTTATCAAAAAATGAATTTTCAACAGATAAAATAGTTCAACTCGGAAGAAAAGTTTATAATCCTTAGGTAAATGTTGCTTGCTATAACGTGATTATTTTTAACAAAAAGTGCACAGAAAATGATTATAATCTAGACGTATTTTAATTTTAAAATGTTTAAAGAGGCTGGGACATATCATATGTCTTAGCCTCAGTTTTTTATATTGGCAGTGGCTGACTGAATTGAAAATGCGCTTATATATAGACTTTAAAGCACTACAACTTCATTTATGAAGACAAATGCATACACATTACTCGTTTGAATTCATCATCGTTAAATTACCTTGCTTCAAAAAATTGAGTTTAGCGGTAAGCTTCTCATCAATATCATATAACTCTTGAATTTTATTTCTAATTTCTTGTTGGTATTGTTTAATGTAATTTTCACTTTCTTCAACAGTTAAATTTTGTATACCTATGATTTGGTTTGAGTCGATATCTAGTTTTTTTAAATATTTTACTAATAACAACCAATTAAGATTTTGTTCAGTATATTGACGATAGTTATTCTTGTCTCGTGCTATATTTGAAATAATACCAATTTTTTCATAATAACGGAGCGTATCTTTCGTAAAGCCTGTATGTTCAACGATTTCTTTCGTTTTATAAAAATTTGCGGTCAATGTTAATTCCCCCTTGCTATGGAGTTGGCTCCATAGTATACAGTAATAATTATAAAAATGAAAATAGAAAGAAGAGGGGGAAATAAAATGAATTTAGAAAAAATAGCAGTAATTACAGGTGGTACTTCAGGTGTTGGTAAAAAAACAGCAATTGATTTAGCTGGAAAAAATATGACCGTTTTATTAATTGGTAGAAACAAAGATAAAGGTGAAAAAGCGGTAGGTGAGATCATTAAATTAACAAGGAATGTTAATATAACATTTCATTCAGTTGATTTAACAAATAAAAAAGAAATTGATGAATTTGCAAAAACAATTTTAAAACAAGAATCAAAAGTTGATGTTTTAGTTAATGCTGCTGGAGCGCTTATAAAAAAAGAAGAATTAACAGAAAATAATTATAATAAAAATTATGTAGTAAATTATTTGGGACATTTTTGGCTGACAGAAAAATTATTACCATTGTTAAAAAATGCTGAACAAGGGCGTATTTTAACAGTAGGTGGATTGCCCATTTTGGTTAATCGCGGGTTAGTTAAATTACCTTCTATTGATGAAATACGTAATAGTAAAAGCAATAAGGTTAGGCAAGCATTGACCTCTAAAGTATTATACACACTAGCATTATCTCAAAGATTAGAAGGAACTTCTGTAACGGCTAATATATTTCACCCTGGCTATGTTACTGATTCTAATTATGCTATGCCTACATCTTTAATAGGTCGTTTTGTATATAAATTATTTGGTAGAATTTTGACATATATTTTCAATATGGTATCAGAACCAAATCCAAAAATAGGATTAAAACTAGCATTAGATAATTCACTTTCTAGAACGACTGGAAAATTATTTAATGAAAAAGGGGAAATTGTACCATTATCTAAGCGTTACAGTCAGGATAAAATTGAAAAGATATGGGAAAATAGTCAACAATTTTAATGAAATCGACCATCTACAAAGATTTAAATTTTTAATATCTATTTTAAGAAATTATCTCAGAGTAATTATCAATATTCTGAGATTCACCGTATGAATTACATTAAAACTATCTAATTCTCCCAGTTTCATTATTTGTTTAGCCTTAAGTGTTTATATTAAAATAAAGTGCGATATAATTTAATATGAAGTTAATACATAGGAGCTGTTCAAGCGATGAAATGGATTTTATTTGATAAAGATGGCACGTTAATATATTTTGACGGGAGTTGGATGAAGATTGGCTTGCAACTCGTCGACGATTTCATGGAAGCATATAAGGACGATATCCATGATATAGACGCAGCATATAAGCATTTAGGTATTGTAGATGGAGAAATTCAACCTGGCACAATAATGGCATCAGGCGCTTTAGAAGAAATGGTCAAAGCGTTATGTGATATTGCTGGTCAGGACGTTTCTAAGTGGGCACAAAAGAGGAGCCAAACACTTGTTGATAATAGAGTACCAGAAAATGTTCTGGTAGAAGGTATTTATGAAACATTGGAGACGCTACAAAATCAAGGTTATAAAATGGGGATAGTAACAAGCGATTCTAAAAAAGGTGTAGAACAATTTTTAGAAGCAACTGAATTTGACCATTTCTTTGATGTAGTCATATCTACGGAAGCTAATGCAGTTGAAAAGCCTAATCCAGAAGTGCTTAATCCCTTGTTTAACAATTACGACGTATCACCACAAGATGTAATCATCGTGGGTGATACTGCCAATGATATACAAACAGGTGTAAATGCTAAGTTAGGCCTTACAATCGCTGTATTAACAGGCGTAGGCTTAGAACAAGAACTTAATAAAGCTGACCATATTGTAGATAACGCGAATCACGTTCTCGGGATATTAAATCAATATGCGTAGTTCACAAATTGTGTCATAATATACGTATCGTGTATTATGACTTTTTTCTTTAATATAAACATTGAGGTGATTGAATGATTGATGGAAAATACGCAGATTATAAAGGCGAAACTTTTAAAGTAGTTGAAATTGTTGGTAACGAATTGGTGCTAGCTACAGAAGACGAAAAAGCATTGGAACATGGTTTTGAAGCACAAACAGCAAATCAATCAGCGCATACATTATATTTCAAACATATCCCGAGAGACGATGTTGATGAGCTTTATGCATTATTTCAAGAAGCAAGATATGAAGGTGCCGTTTTTGATTTATATCAAGATACAGAACAACAGCTTTATATTGGGACAGAAGATCAAGATAAAGCAAGTACATTTGGATTAGATCAAACGGATGAACATTATTATAGTAAGTATGTGACAGAAGACGAAATTGAAAAAATAATCTACCGCAGACATATTGAGTAGTACATTGTTATAGCAATGAAAAAGGAGTGAGACATAATAAATGTCCCACTCCATTGTTTTACAGCTGTTTTTTCTCATAGATGATTTTTGTTTAAATGATGGAAGTAATTTGGCCAACTTCTGGCGAGTTAATAAAACGCTAGTAAAAGACTACAGAATGAAGTTTTATCATATATAGTGAGTATGAAATAAATAGAAAAGCCGAAACTGAAATCAAGGAAAATGTACACAAAAAATGCCAACAAAGTCAGATGCTTTGTCGACACTCCATTGGTAATTGTATTAGCGTTGATCCACTTTACGATGTGTCTCAATGATATGACGAATCTTATCAATGACTGGATTTAATGAGTCTGGATCTTCATGTAGATCATATTCATTAATGTTCACACGTACAACAGGACATGCATTAAATTCACTAATCCAGTCGTCGTAACGTTTGAATAGTTTTTGCCAATATTCTGGGTCAGTTTCCATTTCCATCTGACGACCACGTTGTTTAATGCGATCAATGACTTCATCGTAATCACATTCTAAATAAATCAATACATCTGGTTTAGGGAAATAAGGCGTCATGACCATGGCGTTAAATAATTCAGAATATGTTTCAAAGTCTTCTGGGCTCATTGTACCTTGTTCTTCATGCATTTTAGCGAAAATGTCGACATCTTCGTAAATCGAACGGTCTTGGATGAAACCACCGCCATATTCAAACATGCGCTTTTGTTCTTTAAAACGTTCAGCTAAGAAATAAATTTGTAAGTGGAAACTCCAACGCTCAAAGTCGTTGTAAAACTTATCGAGGTAAGGGTTATGGTCCACGTTTTCAAATGAAGTTCTAAAATTCAGGCGTTCGGCTAAAGCTTTTGTTAATGTTGATTTTCCTACGCCTACAGTACCAGCGATAGTAATCACAGCATCTTGAGGGATACCGTATTTATTCATGCATTTGTCCTCCAATCAGTGGTTTCACTAATTCTAAAATATAATTATAATCATCATTATGTTTAACGAAATCAAGATGTGTCGTGTCTATACGAATGACGCGTTCTCCGTCAGCTTTTAACGAATTGTAATAAGCATTGTAATCACGCTTTAAATTAAGTAGATAGTTATCCTCAATTTGATGTTCAAAACTGCGATTACGTTGTGCTATACGTGCTTTTAAAGTTTCTAATTCTGCATCTAAGAAAATGATGATATTAGGCATTTCTAGATCTTCGGTTAAAATATCATAAATTCTTGAGAATTTACTGTATTCGGCACTCGTTAAGGTATTATGTGCGAAAATTTTATTTTTATAAATGTGATAATCGCTCACGATACCACTTTCATTTGAAACAAGATCTTGGAATTGTTTGTAACGATTACATAAAAAGAACATTTCTGTTTGGAAACTCCATTTAGAAATATCTTCATAGAAATCTGATAAAAAAGGATTTTCATTTACGATTTCTTTTTCTTCATAGTAATTGTAAGTTTGACTAAGTTTGTGTGCTAAAGAAGACTTTCCGACACCAATCGGGCCTTCAACAGCAATAAATTGTTTTTTCATATTTACCGCTCCAATGTTAAAATAGACAATAAATATTGTACCATATGTGAGGTGTAAGACACATGACAACTGACCAAAATTATATGAAAATTGCGATTGAAGAAGCAAAAAAAGCAGGGGACATTGGTGAAGTGCCTATTGGTGCTGTCATTGTTCGAGATAATGAAGTGATTGCAAGAGCACACAATTTGCGAGAATCATCACAAGACCCAACTGCTCACGCCGAGCATCTTGCAATTCAAAAAGCTGCTGCTGTCGTCGGTAGTTGGCGTTTAGAGAACTGCAGACTTTATGTCACACTAGAACCATGCGTGATGTGTGCTGGAACCATTGTAATGAGCCGTATTCCATATGTGATTTATGGAGCTAAAGATCCGAAGGGCGGCTGTGCAGGTAGTCTCATGGACCTGTTACAAGAATCAAGATTTAATCATCGGGCAACGGTTCAAACAGGTGTATTAGAGGAAGCGTGTAGCCAATTATTAAAAATATTTTTTAAAAATTTAAGAAAAAATAAAAAACTCATACAAACAGCCGATAATACAAATCCCTAAAGATTTGGTAGAATATGAGTGTGTTACAAATTTGTGGCAAATGAGAATGATGTGTAATTAAGCTTGTGTTATCGATCATAGAAGGAAAGAGGTAAATTAATGATAAAATTAATTGCAACAGATATGGATGGTACATTATTAAATGCGGCACATGAGATATCAGAAGAGAATATTAAAGCGATTCAATATGCGCAATCGCAAGGCATAACAGTAGTTATTGCTACGGGTCGTGCTTTTTATGAAGCGAATTCACCAGTGAATCAAACAGATTTGAAAGTGCCTTACATTTGTTTAAATGGTGCAGAAGTGAGAGATGAATCTTTTAATATCATGAGTACATCTAAATTGAATCGTGAGTTAATTAATAGAATTACAACAGAGATGGATAAAGAAGATATTTATTATCAAGTTTATACAAACTTAGGTATCTACACTGAAAACCCTCAACGCGATTTAGAAATATATATAGACATTGCAGAACGAGCTGGTCAAAAAGCAGACGTAGAAAAAATCAAAGCTGGTATTCAAAAACGAATTGATAATGGTACTTTAAAAGTTGTAGATAATTATGACAAGATTGAAGATACGCCTGGAGAAATCGTCATGAAAATCCTTGCTTTTGATAGTGATTTAGAAAAAATTGACCGTGCAAGTGAAAAACTAGCACAATCAGAAAGTCTTGCAATTTCTTCTTCATCGAGAGGTAATATTGAGATTACACACTCAGATGCACAAAAAGGTATCGCGTTAACAACGATTGCAGAGCGTCTTAATATAGATATGGAAAGTGTTATGGCAATTGGTGATAACATGAATGATATTTCTATGCTAGAGCGTGTAGGTTACTCTGTAGCGATGGATAATGCAACACCTGAAGTTAAAGCAGTGTCTAAGTATTCTACAGACACAAATGAGCAAAGTGGCGTCGGAAAAGCGATTATGAAATTGCTCAAAGAAAATAATGAAAATTAGTATGAGGAGCAGTGTATTATGAAAGGTTTAATCATTGTAGGGAGTGCGAAATTAGGTTCACACACAACAGCGCTATCCCAATATTTAAAAGGACATTTTGAAGAGCATGATTTTGAAGTTGACATTTTTGATCTAGCAGAAAATCCAATTCATCAACTTGATGTTTCAGGTGCTTCTAGTCCAAGTGAAACATATAAAAATAATTTAAGTACATTACAATCTAAAGCGAGAGAAGCGGACTTTTTCGTCTTAGGATCTCCAAATTATCATGGTTCATACTCTGGTATTTTGAAAAATGCTCTAGATCACTTAACTATGGATGATTTCAAAATGAAACCTGTAGGTCTTATCGGTAATAGTGGCGGCATCGTAAGTTCAGAACCATTATCACATTTACGTTTAATTGTACGTACGTTATTAGGTATTGCAGTGCCAACACAAATTGCTACGCATGATACAGACTATAAAAAATTAGACGATGGTACATTATATTTAGATAATGAAGAATTCCAATTACGTGCTAGATTATTTGTAGATCAAATCATTTCTTTTGTTAAAAATAGTCCTTATGAACATTTAAAATAAGTTAAATGATTAAAATATAAAAAATAACTGTTAAGTTTCTACATAGAAGCCTAACAGTTATTTTTTATTTGTTCTATTGTTGGGTTGATGGATTTAAAATAGAAGTTACAATTGTATGATACTGTTCTAGAATCGATTTTATCTTAGGTAGGTCGATATTATGTAAATGAATGCAGCGCTCATCATATGCATCTCTAGATTTTTTTAATAAACCCAGCTCAATGAGATTGTTGATTTGTATTGAAATCGGTGTGTTTTGACTATATAGCAGTCTTTTGAGTTCTACCGCTTCAATGCTTTCTTTGTTAATATAAAGTAATTTATCCAATATAACAATTTCATTAAATGTAAGATTCAAATTTTGTTTGATTACTTTTTTAATTAAGCTTCTCTTTTCTTCGTAAGTTATCATATTCATGTCATCACCACATTAAGTTATTTGTTGTATTACTTTTGAGATTTTGAACACCTTCTATAACAGGTTGTTTGTTATTAAATTCATAGGGACTTACACCTTTGATTGCTTGGAAATAATAAATATAATCTTTAAGTGAATGGAAATGATACTGTTTCCATACAAAATCTAAAGCATCGCCATTTAATAAAGCACATGTTGAAAAGTGAATTTTTGAAGCAATGATGTAGTTTGATAAGGTACAACACATAAGTGCTGAAAATTCACGCGATAAAAAGCTGTTATTCACAAAAAAATGATGTGCAATATCCTGGCAACTTAATTTTCTTTCACAATTGTGACTAATATATTGAATAACGTCTCTAATCAACACATGTTTAAAATTTCGCTCAGATTTAGAGCGGGGAGTTGTATCTATGGTATTAAGATAGGTGGCTTCAATTAGAAATAATAATTTTCGTTCTATATCTGAAGCAATGGATCGATTTAAAATAGAGGCAAT
The DNA here is from genome assembly GCF_001747895.1 of Staphylococcus equorum. GTDB lineage: Bacteria > Bacillota > Bacilli > Staphylococcales > Staphylococcaceae > Staphylococcus > Staphylococcus equorum_A. Next base: position 27,366 of record NZ_LNNB01000015.1, read on the forward strand.
GACGTCGTTATAAAGTGTTTTTAAACCGGGTCTATCTTTATCCATTATAATATTCTCATTTTGAGCGTACGTATTCGAAATTTTATAATAATAGTAATTATTTATAGATAGACATAACAACGTGCCTTCAAAGTTGATATCATTAATACATTCATAATCATGAATATAAAATATATCTCCTGTACGATAATGTTGAAAATCGTTATTTTTTAATATTGTAATTGCTCCACCAAAAACGAAATAGATATTAAAAAAATGGTTAGTACGTAAACATTTAAAATTGGATGTTTTATTATTATATATCTTTAAATCATAATCCATTATTTATTTCACCACACCGATATACTAAGGAGCATCTCCTCTATAATAATTTTAATACGAAAAGTGTATGTCGGACATTAACAAAATTTAACTCTTGATACACATTATTTTAAAATTAATATGGGAGTTTAGATTTTAGAGTAAATAATTTAATAGTAACCATTAAAATTTTACTTTTTAACAATTAAAAACATAACGTCAAATAGATAATCTAGAAAAATTGAAATAACATTTACTAGAAATATTCAAATTTTGAACAAAAAAAGAGTACTAATAAATATATATTAGTACTCCTATAATAAATAAAGCGTATGAGTTAAATGGTATTTAACTATTTATGGTATTTTAATTTAGCGAAAGCATCATGTTGGTGAATAGATTCTTCATTGCGACATTCTATTTCAAAACCATCAAGCCACTCAAAACCTACCAAATCTGCAGCAATAAGACGGATAAGGTCTTCTACAAATCTTGGATTTTCATAAGCGTGTTCTGTAACACTTTTTTCATCAGGACGTTTTAAAATAGGGTATAACATAGAACTCGCATTAGCTTCCATCGCATCTAGTATGACTTCTTTATAATCACCTATTAAATCAACATCTTTATTTAGAAAAGCTTTTACAGTGATGATACCACGTTGGTTGTGTGCTGAGTATTCGCTAATCTCTTTTGAACAAGGACATAGTGTAGTGACCGCAGCTTGAATTGTAATCTCTTTACGGGTTACGTCGTCTTTATCAATCGCTAAACCATAAGTTACATCGGCATAACCAACAGCTTTGATTTGAGTGACTGGGCTATAACGGTCGAAGAACCATTTAGCTGAAACATCTAAACCAGCAGCGTTTTGCGCCATGCTAACTTGTAAACTACGTAATAATTGATAAAGTGCGTCAAAATTTAATTCAATGCCATTATTATAGTGCTTTTCAACACTTTCTAATATACGGCTCATATTAATGCCTTTTTCGTCTTGATTTAAACTCGTTGAAAAACTAAAGTTTCCAGCAGTTTGGAAACGATCTACAAGTACTGGGTAAACTAAGTTTTTAATGCCCACCTCTTCGATTTCAAATAAGAAATCTTTATGTGTACTTTGTAAGTCTTTCATATTTTCTTTTTCAGTTGGTTTCGTACCTTCGATAGGGTCAACAGAACCAAAGTGTTTCCATCTGCCTTCTCTAGTAGATAAGTCAAATTCTGTCATGCTATTGCCTCCACTTAAGATTCAAAGTTATAAGTCCAATAAGGTTCTACTTCTAAGAAACTGTGTGCTTCTCCAGGTACGTCAGGTGTTGCAAGTGACTCTAAGAATGGACCTGTTTGAGATGCATGTGCTTCAAATGTACGTAGTTTAACCTCTTTATAATCACTGATCTCATTTAGAATGTCTGGTGCACCTAATTTTTCATGTGCGTCATTACTAAATGCTACAAGCTGTAAACGTGGTCTTTCAGATTCTGGCATACGACCAACCGTTCTCACAACTGCTTCTGCAGTAGCTTCATGGTCAGGATGAACAGCAAACTGTGGATAGAATGAAATGATGACAGATGGTTGTAATTCATCAATGAGGGATTTAACCATTGCATCCATTTCATCATGTGGTTCGAACTCTACAGTTTTATCTCGTAAGCCCATTTTACGTAAATCAGTTATGCCTATTGCTTCCATTGCTTTTTCTAATTCTTTTTCACGAATATCTGGTAATGTCTCACGCGTAGCAAAAGGTGGATTGCCTAAATTGCGACCCATTTGTCCGAGTGTCAAACATGCGTACGTGACTGGAACTCCATTATCGATATAGCGTGCTAATGTGCCTGCAGATGAGAACGATTCATCATCTGGATGTGGAAAAATTACTAATACTTGGCTTTCCTCTGCCATGATACGCCCTCCTTATGCTTTGAACGGTTGAGTACTAATTTCTAAAGCAGCAGCTAATTGACCTTCATAGTTAAAGCCTGCTAGAAGAAACTCACCATTCTCATTCACTTCATAATGTGTTAATCCTTGAACATAGACCCAACCGCTATCTTTCAATTTAAGACCGACACGGAAAGGATCTTTGTTGCCACCTTTAAGTTGAGCGTGCTCGTAAGTCACTTGAATATTTCTCAAAAAAGTTCCCGCATTAAATACACGTTGGTCAAAGTGAGCAGCATATGCACCATTTGTTGTTTCAACATGTAAGTATACAGGTTTATGCTCGTATGAAGAAAGTAATGTTTGTACTTTCTCAATGTTTATTTGTTCCAAAATTTTGCCTCCTTGCTTCCAAACCCAACATTACAAAATTCAATTATTTATATTTACTTAACACAATAGATTTCGATGATATAAGTCTATACTTTAGTGTAAACCGACTCGTATACATTTTCTACCAGAAAAGTGAATTTTATATCTAAGAATTGTATTTTATATTTTGATTATCTCTTCATTCTACTAAAAAGCACAGCAGAAATGTATCACTCTGCTCAATTTATAGTAAAAAGTCTCAACTTAATAGTGAAATAGGGGCGGAATCCAATTCCTGTTAAAAATATATAAAAGAAGTATAATGCATAAGTGTCATAACATTTATATATAATTTGCATAATAATTAATTTATTATGACTGTAGTTTTAACAACAAAACATAGAATTAACATAGGTATTAACGGGTATCTTCGTTTTATGTAGAGGATGTACAGTATTTATCATGTTATTTTACGCGTTTAATATATAAAACTAAGGGTAAATAGCTTAAGTGCAACATTATATAGTAAGTTAAGTCACAACGATGGCTCTATAATTTAATTCAAGAAGGGATGATCATTTTGGAATTACAACTAGCAATTGATTTATTGAATAAAGAGGAAGCGGCAAAACTTGCGAATAAAGTTAAAGATTATGTAGATATCGTAGAAATTGGTACACCAATCGTTATTAATGAAGGTTTACCAGCGGTTCAACATTTAAACGATAATATAGAAGGCGTAAAAGTACTTGCAGATTTAAAAATTATGGATGCTGCAGACTACGAAGTAAGCCAAGCAGTTAAATTTGGTGCAGACGTAGTAACAATTTTAGGTGTTGCAGAAGATGCATCAATTAAAGCAGCAGTTGAAGAAGCACATAAAAGTGGTAAAGAATTATTAGTTGATATGATTGCAGTACAAGATTTAGAAAAACGTGCTAAAGAGTTAGATGATTTAGGCGCAGACTATATCGCTGTGCATACTGGTTATGACTTACAAGCTGAAGGTCAATCTCCTTTAGAAAGTTTACGTAAAGTTAAATCAGTTATTTCTAATTCAAAAGTAGCTGTTATTGGTGGTATTAAACCAGATACAATTAAAGAAGTTGTAGCAGAAGAACCAGACTTAGTTGTTGTTGGTGGCGGTATTGCTAACGCAGACGATCCAGTTGAAGCTGCTAAACAATGTAGAGATGCGATTGAAGGCAGATAATATGACTGAAATAACAAATTATCGCTTAATATTAGATGAATTAGACCATACACTATCGCACGTTAAAGATAGTGAAGCAAAAGCGTTTTTAACACAAGTGGTTGAAGCGAATCAAATATTTGTTGCAGGAAAAGGTCGTTCAGGCTTTGTAGCAAATAGTTTTGCAATGCGTTTAAATCAATTAGGCAAATACGCGCATGTTGTGGGTGAGTCTACGACGCCCTCTATTACTGAAAATGATTTGTTTGTTATTATCTCTGGGTCAGGTTCGACAGAGCATTTAAGATTATTAGCAGATAAAGCTAAATCTGTAGGTGCAGAAGTTGTATTATTGTCGACAAATCCGGCTTCAGCGATAGGTGAGCTTGCAAATGCAGTTATTGAATTACCGGCAGGGACGAAATATGATGCTGAAGGTTCAGCACAGCCCTTAGGTAGCCTATTTGAACAAGCATCACAAGTGTTTTTAGATAGTATTGTTTTAGATTTAATGACTGAGTTAAAAGTTGATGAAGAAGCAATGCAACAAAACCACGCAAATTTGGAATAACCAAAATATAAGTGTTAATAAAAGTAAAAAAAGAGAGGAAACTAAATTTTAGTTTCCTCTCAGAACGTAGACAAACCATTTGCTGTAAAGGCATTTGGTTTATTTTTTTAT
>NZ_LNNB01000016.1 GCF_001747895.1 Staphylococcus equorum
ATTGTAATCCTTAATTTTGCTTCTCAATGAAATTGAGATTAGTAGTTCTTATGCAATTGCTTTAACAATTGTAATCCTTAATTTTGCTTCTCAATGAAATTGAGATTAGTAGTTCTTATGCAATTGCTTTAGCAATTGTAATCCTTAATTCTAAAAGTGATTTTTAGTCATTAGTTTTTCTTAATGCAATAGCTAAAGCTATTGTAATCCTTAATTTTGCTTCTCAATGAAATTGAGATGAGTAGTTCTTATGCACTTTTTTCAAAATAAAACATTAAAATCAATCACTTCACGGGCTATGTGTATGCATAGCCCTTTAGTGTCAGGATAAACCATACTAAAACGATAAGATTAATCGAGGTGTTGTAATGATTCACATTGACCACGTTCAACATCAATTTGGCGATAACCAAGTCATTAATGATTTTGAATTAAATATAGAAAAAAGTAACATCGTAACTTTTATAGGTAAAAGTGGTTGTGGTAAATCGACGTTATTAAATATTATTGGTGGTTTTTTAACACCAACTTCAGGTGCAGTAAATATTGATGGAAAAATTAAACAAACACCATCACCTGATTGTTTAATGATATTTCAACACCACAACTTACTTCCTTGGAAAAATATTAACGACAACATACGTATTGGTTTGTCTCAATACATAAGCAATGAAGACATCAATAAACAGTTAAAAACCGTAGATTTAAATCATAAAGGGAAATTATTTCCAGAAGAATTATCCGGTGGTATGAAGCAACGTGTTGCGCTTTGTAGAGCACAAGTACATCAACCGAATGTCATACTCATGGATGAACCCTTAGGTGCTTTAGATGCCTTTACACGTTATAAATTACAAGATCAACTTGTACGTTTAAAAGAGCGCACAAAAGCAACAATCATTTTAGTTACGCATGATATTGATGAAGCAATTTATCTTTCAGATAATATTGTGCTACTCGGTGATGGTTGTGAAATTATCAGCCAATATAATATCAAACAATCTCATCCTCGTAACCGCAATGATAGTCATTTATTAAAAGTAAGAAATGATATTATGGAAAAATTTGCTTTAAATCACCATATGGCAGAGCCAGAATATTATTTATAAGGAGTGTTAGAAATTGAAAAAATATATTGCTTTTACTTTAATACTCCTTCTTATTCTTTCAGGTTGTAGCACGAATAAAAATCAAGATAGTCAAAATGGCGACAATAAAAAGCAAACTATAAAAATAGGCTATCTTCCAATAACACATTCAGCAAATTTGATGATGACAGAAGACATTCAACAAAAATCTAAAAAATCTGGTTACAAACTCGAACTCATACGTTTTAATAATTGGCCAGACCTTATGGATGCCTTGAACAGCGGTAAAATCGATGGCGCATCTACACTGATTGAACTTGCGATGAAATCAAAACAAAAAGGTTCTGATATTAAAGCAGTCGCCTTAGGTCATCATGAGGGCAATGTGATTATGGGACAAAAAGGTAAAGAAGCTTCTGATTTTCACAATCACGGAGAATACAGTTTTGCTATCCCACATCGTTATTCAACACATTATTTATTACTAGAAGAAATGCGAAAACAAATGAACTTAAAATCTGATACCTTTAGTTATCATGAAATGGCCCCAGCAGAAATGCCTGCAGCGTTAAGCGAAGAACGAATCTCGGGTTATTCTGTCGCGGAACCATTCGGTGCACTGGGAGAAAAATTAGGTAAAGGCGATACTATAAAGCATGGTAGTGATATCGTTCCAGATGCTTATTGTTGCGCACTTGTACTTAGAAGCGATCTTATTGATCAACATCATACAGTTGCCAAAGAGTTTATGTCAGATTATAAACAAGCTGGTTATAAAATGAACAATAAAGATAAAAGTGTAGATGTCATGGCAAAAAACTTTAAGCAAGATAGAAAAGTTCTTGAACAATCAGCCGAATGGACATCATACGGCGATTTAACGATTAAAAAAGACGGTTACAGTAAAATTACAGATTTAGTAAATGATCATAAACTTTTTAAAGCACCTGCTTATAAAGATTTTGTTGATCCTACGCTATATAAGGAGGGGTAAATGAAATGACAGCTAATATAGTCAAAAAATGGACATTACCAATCATTACTTTTATTATTTTCCTATTTATATGGCAATGCGTAATTTGGATTGGAGATTACCAGCCTATTCTTTTACCGGGACCCTTACTAGTAGCAGAAAGTATATGGCAGTTCATTATTACCGGGGAAATATTTTCACACTTAGGTATTAGTTTATTTCGCTTTATTGTAGGATTTGGATTTGCAGTTATCATAGGGGTTCCTGTTGGTTTTTTATTAGGCCGTAGTAATGCATTCTTTGATGCAATAGAACCTCTATTTCAATTAATTAGACCTGTCTCCCCTATTGCATGGTCACCATTCGTCGTTTTATGGTTTGGTATCGGGAGTTTACCTGCAATGGCAATTATCTTTATCGCCGCATTTTTCCCAATTGTTTTTAATACAATCAAAGGGATTAGAAATGTAGAACCACAATACTTGAAGATTGCATCTAATTTAAATTTAAGGGGATGGTCATTATATCGAAATATCCTCTTCCCTGGTGCATTTAAACATATTATGGGCGGTATACATATGGCAGTTGGAACAAGTTGGATATTCTTAGTTTCTGGCGAAATGATTGGCGCACAATCTGGACTCGGATTCTTAATTGTTGATTCACGGAATATGTTGAATTTAGAAGATGTTTTATCTGCCATATTCTTTATTGGGGTATTTGGGTTCTTAATTGATCGCCTCATTAGTTATTTAGAGAAAATGATATTAACACGTTTTGGTGAATAAAGGAGAGCATATTTATGAGTTTAAAAACACATATTGAAAACGAATTAGATCCATATTTAGTAGAAATTGATGACGGTTCACACTATCCTAAAACCTTCATTCAAAATTTATTTAAAGAAGGATATTTTAAAGAAAATGATGTCAAAGCAAATTCAGAAGTTATCGAAGAAGTATCAAAATCTTGTCTGACAACTGGCTTCTGTTTATGGTGCCAACTGGCCTTTTCTACCTATTTACAAAATGCAGAACAGCCTCATTTAAATAAAGATTTACAACAGCAATTACTATCAGGAGAGATTTTAGGTGCTACAGGATTATCAAATCCGATGAAATCATTTAATGATTTAGAATCATTCAACTTGTCACATCACTATAATGATGAGCAATTCATTGTGAATGGTAGATTACCTGCGATTAGTAACATTGCTGCAGAGCATTATTTTGGTGCTATTTCTAAATCTGAAACATCAGATGAACTTGTAATGTTTATCGTTCAAGCCAATCAAGAAGGCGTTAATATAAATGAAATGTCTACCTTCTTAGGTGTGAATGGTTCAGCAACATTTTCAATTGAAATGAATGATTTGCACATACCTGAAGCACATATTATTACACACGATGCAAAAACATTCGCGTCTAAGATACGTCCACAATTTGTAGCGTTACAAATACCGATTGCATTAGGTTCTGTGCGTTCATCACTTGATTTAATTCATAAATTCTCTAATGCACAAAATGGTATTAACAAGTATTTAGAATATGATGTTCAAGACTTTGAAACACGTTACGACAATATCAAAAAACAATTTTACAATTTATTAGATACTAATGATTTACAGAATCAATTTGGTGACTTAATTAATTTGAAAAAAGAAGCCGGTTATTTACTACTTGAAGTCAATCAAGCATCCATGGTTAATGGTGGTTCTAGAGCATATTCACCTCGTGCACCTCAAGCGCGCAAATTAAAAGAAGGCTTTTTCTTTGCAGCGTTAACGCCAACATTAAGACATTTAGGTAAACTACAAGAAGAATTCAAAAATAGTAACGCTTCAGTTAAATAGATCAATTTAGAAAAAGTGATCACTACTATAAAATATAAAATCACATTTTATATACTTATTTTATGTGCGTATAACTTTATATAATTTCAATCCCGGAAATTGCGCACAAAAAATGTCGATAAAGTCTGAGACTTTATCGACATTTTTTTATGCTATACTTTTACAAACCATTCAATTGCACGTTTAATACTTTGATCCCAATAAGCATAATCATGTTCACCAGGTCCATCTTCAAATTGATATGGGACTGCTTTTTCATCTAAATACTTGATAAATTGTTGATTATCTTCATGTAAATCATCTTCCGTGCCACACATAATGAGTAACTCCGGAATAACTTTATTTTGGTCTATTGCTTGATCGACTAAATGATACGGATCTAAATCAGTACCTTCAACCCTTTTACTTGTTCCTGCTATAGCTTCACCTGAGAAATCATACCAATCAAAATCCATAAGGTGTTGACCATTAAACACTGCTGATAAAGTACAAGCTTTAGCAAAACGATGGCCTTGTGATAAAGCATATTTAATGGTGCCATAGCCACCCATAGAGTGACCAGCAATAAAATTATCTTCTCTTTTATCAGATAATGGTAAAATTTGATGCGCATAATCTAACACTTCTAATACATAATCAAAATAGTTATGGCCATAAACCATGTTACTGTATCCACTATGGTCCGCATTGGGCATAATGACAGCTAATTGATGCGTATTAGCATAACGTTCGATACTTGTGTAACGCATATAAGAAGTTTCATCACTTGAGAGACCATGTAGTAATAATAAAGTTTTCAGTGGTTTCGGTTGTGCTGCTTTATTAAAATAACTTTCATCTTCCGGTAAAATCACCATAAAATGATGATGCATACCTATTGTTTTAGAATTATAATTAATTGATAAAATTGCCAACTTTAATCACTATCCTTTATTAATTAATACTTTGAGGCTTATGCTTTTCTTTTTTCTGTGTTTTATTAGAAGGATCTAAACGTTTTTCTAAAAATCTCAATCCAACGTCAATTAGAATTGCGATTAATGCAATTGGAATTGCACCCGCAAGAATAAACGTCGTGCCATCTGTTGCGTTTGTACCACGAATAATAATGTCACCTAAAGTTGGTGCTCCAATAAATGAGCCAACTGCTACAACACCAATTGCTACAACAAGTGCGATTCTTAGACCACCTAAAATTACAGATAAAGACAACGGCAACTCAATCAAACGTAACACTTGGTTCCGTGTCATACCCATACCTTTACCAGCATCTTTAATGTTTTCATCAACACCAATAATACCTGTAAAAGTATTTTTAATTATAGGTAACAATGCATATAAGAACACTGTTAAAACAACTGTGTTTGGACCTAAGCCCATCACTAACATTAAAATTGCTAACATCGCAATAACTGGTACAGTTTGTATAATATTGGCAATTGTAATAATCGTCCATGATAATTTTTTATATCTAGCGATGATAATGCCCAATGGTATACCTACAATTGCTGCAAACAAAACACCATATACTGACATTAATAAATGCTTAATAAATAAATCCCATAGGTAGCCAAAGTTGACTGAATAATATTCGACTAATTGCTGTAATAAATTACCTTCCATTAGTTTTGACCACCTTTCTTATCGTCTTCAAAATAGTTGTGTTCTTTCAAGAAATTTTCAGCTACAACAGCTGGTTCTTGACCTTTACCATCTGCTTGATAATTAAGCTTTTGCATTTCTTCTGTTGATATTTTGTCATTCAACTTATTAATAATTGGTTTTAATTTTGGATGTTTTTCTAATAAACTATTCGTTGCTACTGCACTCGTATCGTATGGTGGGAAAAATTGTCTATCGTCTTCAAGTACTTTTAAATCGTATCCCTCAATACGTCCATCCGTTGAATAACCAACTGCTACTTCTAAGTTTTTTGAATTCAATGCATCATATACAAGTCCGATTTGCATTGGACGCACTGTATCAAAGTCAAATCCATATTCTTTCGTAAATCCTGGATAACCATCACCTTCACGATGTAACCATGAACTGTCTACGCCAAGTCTTAACTCATCACTATATTTTTCTAAATCTGAAACAGTTTCTAAATTATATTTCTCAGCTGTTTCTTTAGTAACCATAAATGCGTATGTGTTCTCAAAACCATATGAATCAAAGAATGTTTGATCAAATTTCTTTTGGAACCCATCTTGAGTCGCTGTCATCGCTTTTTCAGGATCTTTTATTGGGTCTTCTTTTAAAGCACCTGTTAAATCTGTGCCATTGTATCTTGCCCCTGACATATTCGCGTCTCCATTCACTAAAGCATTGTGTTGAATGGTACTTGAACCTAAATTGTTAATTAATGATGGTTTAATCTTACCATCTGTGTCATGTTGTATGATGAGTCTCAACATATGAGACATAATTTGTGATTCACTCGTTGCAAGTGCTGTAATTTTAACTTCATTATCTGAGCTGCTACCACTTAAACCAGGTAAACTACATCCAGACAACACCGTCAGACACAGTACAAGCACGATACTATACTGTTTAAACTTCTTCATAATGTCCTCCTTATATTATCTGGATACTTTTAATCCTTTTGGAACAGCCCATTTTTCGACTATTGAAAGTAATACATCTACAACTAAAGCTAAAATTGTTACAAGCACTGCTGCACTTACAATCATCAATGGATCATATAAATTTAACCCGTTAAATACAAAGTCACCTAATCCGCCTGCACCAACATAACTTGCTAGCGTCGCCCAACTGATTACATATACAGATGATAATCGAATGCCACCTAATATAAGTGGTAAAGCTAACGGTAACTCAATATCCTTCATAAGTTGTAACTTCGTCATTCCCATACTTGTACCAGCTTCTTTAATATTATTGTCTATATTTTTGACGCCTAATACAGTATTATTCAATATTGGTAAAAGTACATAGATAAATAATGCTACAATTGCAGGTAATTTCCCCACACCAAATATCGGTATCATGATAGCTAATACCGCAAGCGTTGGTATTGTTTGAAGCACACCAGCAATTGTGAGTACGATATTTGAAGTTCTTTTCATTTTGGATAAGATAATGCCTAATGGAACAGCAACTACGATTGCGATTAACAATGCGATCATTGAGATATAAAAGTGTTCAGCTGTTTTTGATATCAGTTGCCCACCATATTGCTCTATGAAATCTTTCATTATTTATCAGCTCCTACATTTTCGGGCTCGACAATTGCATGTTGATTCGCATTGTCATCTTCATCTATTTCGCCCCAGATACTGTCATATACAATATCCACTAGGTTTGCTCTCGTAACTAATCCAATTAATGTTTCACCATCTTTATCCACTACCGGAACGTTTCTTACATTTCGTTTTAAAATTGTACGTACTGAATCTTGTAATTTACTGTCTATTCTTACTCTATAAATATCACGTTGCATTGTATCGATAAGCTCTTTGTTTGAACGTAATCCTTGGTTAATATCTTCAATATCTAAATAGCCCAGTAATCTACTGTTATTACCTACGACAAAAATAGTGTCTACACGACGTTCTCTCATGACTTTAACTACTTCGTTCAGTGAACGATCTGCGTGTACAGTTACAGGTTTAATCATTGCATCTTTAACTGTACGCATGTTTGGACGATCTTGAATTAATCTATTTTGACCTATAAAATCACGAACGAAATCGTTTGCAGGATGACGTAAGATATTGTCTGGCGTATCAAATTGTATAACTTGTCCTTCAGACATAATACAAATCTTATCTGCTAGCTTAATCGCTTCATCCATATCATGTGTAACAAAAACAAATGTTTTACCTAATTTTTGTTGTAATTCTTTCACTAAATCTTGTAATGTATCTCTCGTAATCGGGTCTAATGCACCAAATGGTTCATCCATTAATATGACATCTTGTTCAGCTGCTAATGCACGCACTACCCCAATACGTTGTTGCTGTCCCCCAGATAATTGAGAAGGATATCTATCTAAAAACTCTTCTGGTAAATCTACGAGTTTAATTAATTCTTTCGCTTTACGTTCTTTCTTTTCTTGAGACCATTTTAATAATTTTGGCACTAAAACGATATTTTCTCTGATCGTCATATGAGGCATAAGTCCTATTTGTTGAATTACATAACCAATTTTTCTACGTAATTCTACTGGATTCATTTTGCGGACATCGCCGCCATTAATTGTTATTTGTCCCTCAGTAGCTTCTATCATTCTGTTGATCATTCTTAAAGCAGTTGTTTTTCCACTACCACTTGTTCCTATAAACGCAATAAATTCACCAGATTCAATATCTAATGATATGTTATCTACAGCTTTCTTCCCGCCACCGTAGACTTTTGATAAGTTTTTAATACTTAACATGGTTCAATTCCTTTCTATGTACATATTTAAATTACAAATATTTCATAATAAATTTAGGACTACTTGTGGATGTTATACAAATTCTAAAATAAGTAACAACATAGCTACAAATAGCCCTAATTTATTCGTTTTAGTTGTTAAAAAACAAATCAATTATACAATAAATTAAAATTTGATTTTGTTACCCTATATAATAAGATACCTTAATTAATAAAAATAAACAATTTATACTCATGGATTTTGTTTCTTAAAACATTCAATAAACGAAGTTAATCAATCGTTTCAAATTGATTTCAATTATACTATTTATGCTTAATACCAATCAGATGACCAAGCTCTTTGGGCTGATATTCAATCGTATTGGTAGCAGCATAATCTTCAATCGCTTTTTTTATCATTTCTGGAAATGCTTCGGGCTTATCTACAGCTGTATTCATCCCCATGAGCATCACTTCATAAGTTGCACAACGAGATTGATTTGCATCTGTTAACGTCATAAATACATGTAAACGTTTCGCATCATAATCATATAACTCAACATTAACCGTGATGGATTCATCGACTTTAATTTCTTTTAAATACATCACATGGTTTTCTAAAGTAAACACTGTGTATTGCTTTTGTGCTATCGTCTCTTTATCTAATCCTAGATAAGCAAGCCAAGCATCTGTCGCATCACTAAACACACGATTATATTCAGCGTCATTCATATGACCATTGTGGTCCACCCAAATATCTTTCACTTTAGTCGTATATTCAAACTGTGAATGTATCATATTAATACACCGATGGGCTTGTAGCTTTTTTCATTGATGGTGTATCTTCTGGCCAATATGCTTCTGCTAATTTTTTAACTTTGATTAAGAATTCATTGCGTTTTTGATCAAGCTCTGACATTGTTTGGCCTTGTGATGAAGCTTCACAACCATTAACAACTTCATCATATAAATCTTTCGTTAATTCTGGTGCTACTAATTTAGTCCATGGTTTTTTCAATGCTGGTCCAAATTGTTTTAGCATGTGGCGCATACCGCCTTCTCCGCCTGCCAAATGGAAAGTCATGAACGGTCCATATTGTGCGTAACGTAAGCCTGCTGCATGTGTGAATGCTTTATCTACTTCCTCTGTAGTAGCTATCCCATCATTTACAATATGCAATGCTTCTCTCCAAAGTGCTTCCATTAATCTATCAGCAATATGACCTTCTATTTCATGTCTTACATGCAATACGTCCATGCCGATACTTTCATAAGCTTGTTCAGCTTTTACTGTCGTTGCTTCCGCAGTTAATTGTCCTGGAACAATTTCTACAAGCGGTAAAATATATACCGGATGGAAAGGATGAGCGACAACTAAACGTTCTGGATGTTGCAAGTTTCGCTGTAATTCTGAAGGTTTAATACCTGAAGTACTTGAGCCTATTGTTGCATCAGGTCGTGCATAAAAGTCTATATCTGTAAGCACTTGCTCTTTTATTGATTCAACTTCAGGCACATTTTCTTGTATATGATCTGCTTCTTTAACTGCTTCTTCTAAATAAGGTGTAAATGTAAGGTTTTCTAATGAAGCACCTTCTGCTAAGCCAAGTTCTTCAGCATATGGCCAATTTTGTTTTACTTGTTTCAACATGCTTTCATATGCACCTTCACTTGGGTCTGTAGCAATTACTTCATGTCCATGTGCTAACATTCTTGTAATCCATCCACTACCAATAACGCCTGTACCTACGACTGCGAATTTCATTTTGTGCCTCCTTGTGGATCTCTAAGTTGATATTTTTCACGCGCTTCAGCTGGCGTCATTGGTGCTATATCTAACCCTTTTAATATTTCTACAGCCTTTTCAACGAGTTGTTCATTAGTGGCTTTGACACCTTTTGCCAAATATAAATTATCTTCTAATCCCACACGTACATTGCCTCCACGTTTAGCCGCTTCTTCTACTGTTGGAAATTGCATTCTGCCAATACCAAATGCTGACCAATGTGCATTTTCAGGTATACGTGTCTTAAAGTATTCTATCGTTTCCGCGTCATTTTCTGCGCCCCATGGAATACCAAGACAGAATTGGAACATCGGCTCTCCTTCAATTAAACCTTCATTTATAAGTTGATTAGCAAATGAAATATGGCCACTATCAAAACATTCTAACTCAGGTTTAACCCCAGCATCTTTAACAAGTTGTGCTTGTTCTCTTAACCAACCTGCTGGACTTAAATAAAGCGTATCACCCATATTGACACTACCACAGTCTAAGGTACACATTTCTGGTAATAATGCGCCTACGGGTTCATGTCTTTCTTCTGGCGTTAGCATGTCTGTTCCTTTTGCACCAGTATATGGATCTTCTAGATTCGGAATGAAGTCTCCGCCCCCACCAGAAGTAATATTTATAACAATATCTTCGTCTGCTTCTCTAATTAATTTCACTGCTTCTTTAAAAAATTCAACATTATGACTAATGCCACCTGTTTCTGGGTCTCTAGCATGTATATGTGCCACAGTCGCTCCTGCTCTTGCACATTTTATCGCTGAATCAGCAATCTCTTGAGGTGTTACAGGAACACTTTTATTTTTTTCTGTAGTATCTCCAGCACCTGTTATAGCTGCTGTTAGCATAACTTTCTTCATTAATATAAACCTCCAACAGAGTTTTTTAATACATCGATTAGTGTACCAACCAGACGGTTTAGTTTCAACCTTATAACATATAAAAAAAGGGACTAATCAATTTTGAATCATTGACTATCCCTATATTATCAGTGCTTTACATGAAATTTTCATTTAATTATTTTTTTATAATTTCTAATTTTATTGACCCTTTTTAATCGATTTTTTCATTTTTAGTATAAGCTGTTAATCTTTCTAAAACTTCAGCTCTCATCGAATCATCAATGGCAGCTAAACCAAATATTTCAGACAACCATAGTCCATCGACTGCCATTCGAATAATTGTCGCATCAACTTTGTCTAAGCCATCATTTTCAATATTGAATTGCCATTCTTTATATGTGTCTTGTAAAGGTAATAATAAATTACTATTTATACCTTGTGCAGCTAACATCCCTGAAGTGATAGATGCATTTTCAGAACTATATTCGCGCGTGGCATCTATAAATGCGCGTATCCACTTACCTTGCTGTTGGTCATTATCTTGCACATGTTTATCAACGTTAATTCGATATATTTCGTCTGCATGGTCGACAAGCCCTTGAATTAATGCAAATTTGTTTTTGAAATGATACAACAAGCCACCTTTACTTACGCCTGCTTTCTTAGCAACAGCATCTAAAGTTAAATATTCACTACCTTGTTCATTAACGATAGAAGCAGCTGCTTCTAGTAATTGTATCCGTTTAGAAACTCTTGGCATTAATACACCCTCTCTCTAAAAGTACTTTACGAGTTGATTTCTCATAACACTTTTTATATTCGAGCAAACTATAAACGATAATTGTTAAAGTTGCAACTGTATCTTTTTATTATTAATTAAAATAATGACCATTAAACAAGCGATATGAACTCAACACATGTTTTATTTTATTTAAAATAAAT
Organism: Staphylococcus equorum; assembly: GCF_001747895.1. Classification (GTDB taxonomy): domain Bacteria; phylum Bacillota; class Bacilli; order Staphylococcales; family Staphylococcaceae; genus Staphylococcus; species Staphylococcus equorum_A. The sequence continues at coordinate 11,870 of NZ_LNNB01000016.1, forward strand.
ATGAATACCTCTTAAAAAACATTTTACACTTTACTTAAATTAAGTTGCTACTTTGTAAACTCACTTCGTTCTTTTAATATCAACTTCAAGTCTATATTATTTATCATCTATACCCTTACCCTCTAAAATATGATCCACATATTTTTCAACGCGTTTTTCGCGTGTTATCGCTCTTTTAGCTTGTCCTATATGGAACATGTATTGTCTTTGTCTACCAGGTGTTAAATTATAAAATGCTTCTTCAAGTTCAGCGCTGTTATTTAATTTTATTTGTAGTTCTTCCGGCATTTCATAGTCTGCTGTTTTTTTCATTGGCACTTGCTTACCTGATTTTTCAATTCTTATCGCTTCTTCAATATACCATTTAATTTCATCTCTTCGTTTTTCAATTTCGTCTAGACTTTCAAAGCGCAACTGTCTTGCAGCTTGGACATTTTTCGTTTGTTGGATAAGTGATTGGTATGGGTCTTCCATGATAGATCCTTTTTCAAAAAGTAACGCGCAATAATGTTTAAAATCTTGAATAATCACAACATTTTTATTGTCTAACGTGTAACAAGGATGCATCCATTTGTAATCTTCTACTAATTCAGTTTCTCTAATAATTTCACGCATTATTTTAAATTCATCTTGCCATTGTTTTAACCTATCAATAAATGCATTTACTTTAATATGATCGTGTTCATTAGTCATAAAAATTGCACCTCTTTATAATTAATTTATTTATCTTTAGTCTACTATGAAATGATTAATTTTATCTATATTTAATCTTTTTAACATTTATACCAAGTTTTCCGATTGATGTACTATGAATTAAATGTTTGTTATGTTATGATTTTTTTATTATTTAGACTATTACATAGAATTTAGAGGTGATTTTAATGCAACAAGCAACAAATTTAAAAAAAGTACTAGGTTTAACTGACGTCCTGGGTATAGCTATCGGGCAAATCATAGGTGCTGGTGTCATGTCACTAACTGGAATTGGTATACAGATGACTGGTAGCGGCATAACACCTGCATTTATTTTATCTGCCATCATCACCTTACTTACGATGCTCCCAATCGCAATATTAGGTTCGACATTACCTACTACTGGCGGAATGTATCAATACACTAGTCGTTTATTGTCTCCAAAGACAGGCATTTTTTGGTTACTATTATTTATCTTTTTGCAGATCACGTTGTCATTATATGCATTGTCATTCGCACAATATTTAGAAGGTCTTTTCCCTGGAGTACCGGTTAGGGCTGTCGCCTTCTCATTATTAACTATTTTATTTATCGTAAATATAGTTGGTATTAAATCTGCCTCTATTATTGGAAATATCATGGTAGTCACTTTAATAGTGGCTTTGTCTTGCTTTATCATATTTGGTGTTCCACATGTTAACTTTGGTGTATTTAATACGAAATCTATGCTCCCAGATGGTTTCACCGGCTTCTTTACTGCTGTAGGCCTTGTTTCTTTTGCGACAGGAGGTGCTCAAGTAGTTGCTGAACTTGGTGGAGAAATGAAAAACCCTAAAAGGGACATTCCAATTGTTATTATTGTTGCTACTATATTTGTCGGATTATTATACGCATTTATTGCCTCAATTGCAGTAGGTGTATTACCTATTCCAGAAGTAGCAGGTAGACCTTTAACGAGTGTCGCAAAAGAAGTATTACCAACTCCGGCATTTATTTTCTTCATGGTGGGTGGCGCAATGTTTGCTTTAGCAACAACACTTAATTCGACTTTTACTTGGGTAACAAAAAGTTTATTAGTCGCAATTCATGACGGTTATTTACCTAAATATTTAGGTAAAGTAAACAAACGTTTTGGTACACCTCATTGGCTATTACTTATCTTTTACATTATTGGTGCATTGCCTATTATTACAGGTATGTCTTTAGATGTTGTTGCACAACTTGGTACAGGCATCTCTCTCATCGTATTTGCATTTCCAGCCTTAGCTGTGACACAATTGCCAAAAAAATATCCTAAAGCATATAAACAATCCCCATTTAAAGTCCCTTATCCTATTCTGGTGACAATTGCTATATGTGCAATTATAGTCTTGCTATGCCAATCTTATTTGCTCATTTCAGATTTAAAATTAGGTTATATCATAGGTACCTTTATATATATTATTATCTCAGCTTTTATTGCTCATTTTTCAAATAAAAAAGCGCATTTAAACATTAGTGAAATACAACTAAATTCTAAGCAAACCCCCGAAAAACAAATCAACTTTTCTAATAATCTATAACTTAATAAAAATGAGGACGGATACATGACATCAATTCTTCAATCGACATGTGTCCGTCCTCATTACTGTTTGGCTTCCAAACATTCAGTTTTCTACTTAAAATTAAATCTTAATTTACTTATAACTAAAGCATCATTATCACTAATTTTTGTGAGCTAATCAACAATTTTTGATACTCTGAATTAATGTTACCTATGCTTTATTATATTTTGCTACATTTTTTAAACTTATAACCAATATGAGTGCTACTAAAGCAATGGCACCACTAAAGTAAGTTACAGCTAAAACATCTATTTTCGAAACAACCAAGCCACCAATGATACCACCGATACCAATACCAGCATTTAAGCTCGACATATTCCAACTCATAACTTGACTCGTATCACCGTCAACGTGTTCGATGATACCACTTTGAACTGCCGGATTTGTACTCCATTGCATGATGTTCCAAATGAAGATGACCATTAATAGCAAGCCAGTACCTGGTAAGAAAACATTCAAGATTAACATCATAAGAATAAATATTGAAGTTGCAATCGTTAACCAGCGCTTACTTGTTAATTTATCTGATAGTACTCCGCCCATCGAAGTTCCTATTACACCTGCTATACCATTGATTAATAATGCTATAGAGACAAATGATAAATCATGACCACTAGACAACATTAACGGATTAATGTAGATAAATGTAACGGAATTCGCTACTAATAATAGGAATGTAATTCCTAAATATTTTGTAATTTCTGCAGGTCTTAAGATTTTAGAATAACTGCTGCCACGTTTTTGACTACTTGTACTTGTTGTAGATGCTTTAAACTCTGGATCAGGTACATAAAAGTACATAAGAATACCAACAAGTATACTTACAGCTACTATAAATAGAAATGTAAATCTCCAACCAACTAAGTCACCAATAATCGTCCCAATCGGCACACCGAATACGTTAGCACCACTAAACCCTGAATAAACAATACCTATCATTTTCCCACGATGTTGAGGTGCCGTTAATAAAGCAGTTAATGCTAGTATCTTCACTACAATTAAAGCTGCAGCTGCTGAAGATAAAATACGTCCAAATACTAAAATAGTAAAATCAGGTGCAACTGCAATAATTACGTTCCCTAACATAAACATTACTAATGCCCACAATAAAACTGGCCTTGGTGAAAAACGATTTGTGACTTTAACCAAGATTGGTCCTGCAATAGCAAAGGTAATTGCATATAAAGTTACTAACTGACCAATAATTGCTTCAGAAACACCTAAATCATTACTCATTAAATTCATAATCCCAGCAACCATCATTTCAACCATACCTACGATAAATATACTTAAAATAAAGGTTGTAATTCGCATAGCTGACATACGTTTCACTCCTTTCTTTCATTTCGTTGCAATTTTTACATAACCACTATATTATAAACCATTCGTCAACAAGTTTGAATACATTTACTTATTGCAATCTCTGACTTATTAATATCATTTTACAATTCACAAATTACTGCAATATTCATTAATTAGCCCATAAAGTTAAAAGCAACAATAAATAAAGGGAACATCCTATTTTAGATGCTCCCTGACTGAATTTCTTCTATAAAAATTAGCGTTGTTTCGCGTGTAAGTGTCGCCCTATCAGTTGATTGCGATGGTTAAAGAATTGTTTGTAACTTAAGTATGTAGCAATTAGTGCTGACATGATTGTTGCTGTTGTATGAATAAACACGACCATCAATTGAAATTTTACAGCTTCTAATGGATCAACACCACCAATAATTAACCCTGTCATCATACCAGGTATAGATACAATCCCATATGTTTTAACTGAATCTATTGTTGGTACAATTGCTGTCTTTACACTTTCCCGTATTGTCGTTTTAGAAGAGAGTTTCGGTGTAGCACCTAACGCTAATTTAGCTTCAATCCTACTCATCTCTTTAACAAATTCTCTATCTAAATTCTGATAGGCTAAATTAATAGCAATCAGACCATTACTCCCAAGCATACCTGCAATCGGAATGACTTCATTAGGCTTGAACTGAATAGCACCTGTGATGATGACGCCTGCTAATGGTAATGCAACACCAATAAATATTGCTGCAAAAGATATCCAAAACACATGATGCATCACTGGCGATGCTCTACTGATTGTATTCCAAGAAGCATTAATAATGATAATTAGTACAAATAATAAGAGCAACCATTTTTGGTTTACATCAAAGATAAAATGCAAAAGATATCCTAAAATAACAAGTTGAACGACAGCCCGTGTTGTTGCCACGAGTAAATCTTTAATAATATGTAATTTTTCTTTATAAGATACAATCATAGGAAAGATTAGGAGTAACCCTGTTAACACTAAAGCTGTTGTACTCATTATAAATCCTCCTGTTTGTCTATTTTGCCATCAACAATTCGGATTCTTTTTTGAAAATGTTTAATACTCTGATTCGTACTATGAGTAATCCATAAAATCGCAACACCTTCAGCGGCAAACTTGAAAATGAGGTCTTCTACTTTCTCACTATTTTGCGTATCCAATGCACTTGTAGCTTCATCTAATAATAGTATTTGAGGTTTATACATTAATTGTCTAGCAATTGTAATACGCTGTCTTTCTCCACCTGATAGATGCTCTACACTTGTATTAAAATTATAGTGACCTAAGCCAACAGCTTTTAATAACTTCTTAGCTCTTTTACGGTCAAATTTGTCCTCTCGAACTACAGCAGGAAACGCCATGTTATCACCAATTGTAAGATCAAACAAATCACTTTCTTGTAATAAATAACTAATGTCCATACGTAATGACTCGGGTTTAATTTGTTCATAAGCTTTGCCGTTAAAATATATTTCGCCATGCGTTGGGCTAATTAAATTATTAAGCAATCGTAACAATGTACTTTTACCACTTCCAGAAGGCCCTATAATAGCAATTGTATCTCCCTTTTCTATCTTCAAATTGATATTATCGATGATGTTTCTATTGTCTATTTTGTAAGAAACATTTTTAACTTCTAACATCATCTGCCCTCCTTAAAATATGAATCATTTGATATTACTTATTCCCTAAATCAATTATTTTAATAGCCTTTTTTTCTCATAATGAGTTGAGTTAAGGCGTTCACCTAATAATTAATATGTCACTCATCAAATTTCATTTACTTATTTGTTATTTCATAAAAACAATAGCTATGAATGAAATTAAATTATTTACAGCATGTAACGTTATAGCCAGTGCTAAATTCATACCACTCTTTAAATAAACAAAAGCAATCCCCATCGCGATAATAATATAAGATCCTATCTCAAATGGAGATGTGGCACCAATCACATGAACACCTGCAAAAAGTATAATTGAAAGGACAGTGGCAAAACCATATGTAATTTTTTTGCCTAGTTCATGGATGATTAAATGCCTAAATAATAGTTCTTCAATAATAGGCGTTAAAATCACAATATCAATAAATAAAAATGGTAACATCCTGTTATCAGCGAACATTTCTTCTAATAACATTTGATTTTGTGTTTCATTATATTGTAATGACTTAGGCAAAAATTCCATTAACCAAGCGTATGTTGAATTTAAAATTAAAATTAATAGATATGCACCCATAATCATCAATAGATATCGTGGCACTTTTTTAAATTTATCCATTGCAATTGATATCATTCTATCTTTTCTATGCATTACATAAAAGCTATATAGAATGATTATTTCTGCAATGACTGCGCCCATGATTAATATATTTTCATCAGTAACAAATGATTCATTTTTTATATCAAAAATAGAATATATTCCATATATCAAAACAAAGAAAATAATAGGAACTATATTATTCGCAACAATATATATAGGGAATAGCCAAAAATCTTTTTTTACAATCTTGTCATTGTTCCATATGTTTTTTTCATTGTGTGCTTTTTTTATCTCTTGAGTTGACTGTTGAGCCATATGACACCTTCCTTATCATTGTATACAATGAATATACCATGATTTAAATTACTTATATACATTTTATAATATATTTATTCGGTATCTATCCTCAACACTAGTATATTGGTCAGACTAACTTTATAGTAGTTATCATATTGTAAAAAGCGCATTTTGTTGTAGTATATATATAAATAGGGAGGGATGTTACATGACGATTTTGACAATATTACAATTCATCGTAAATATCATCTTAGTGCTAATTTTATTAAGTGTACTAATTGTTGGGGGATTTTTACTATTTAAAGATAAGCACCAAAAGCAACATAGTGTATTACGTAATTACCCATTACTTGCACGTGTTCGTTATTTTGGAGAAAAAATTGGTCCTGAACTCCGTCAATATTTATTCTTAGCGGATACGAAAGGTAAACCATTTTCTAGAAATGATTTTACTAACATCGTATTAGCTGGAAAATATAATTCTAGAATGACGAGTTTTGGTACGCAAGAAGATTACGAAGATGGGTTTTATTTACAAAATACAATGTTTCCTTTACAAACATCAGAATTACACATTGATCAGTCACCTATGATTTCTTCTTTTATCTATGAAATCGATAATGAACGTCTGTTCAATCGTGATGAACATAAAATTCAAGCTGAACTTAATCCTTACTATATATCAGAAGAAAACCGCATCACTTTAGGTGCAGAACTTAAGTATCCATTCAAACCTAAGCGCTTAGTTGGCCAATCTGGTATGAGTTATGGTGCATTAGGTAGTAATGCAATCACTGCACTGTCTAAAGGACTTGGTCAAGCAGGTACTTGGATGAATACCGGCGAAGGTGGATTATCAGAACACCATCTTTCTGGAGACGTAGATCTCATCTTTCAAATTGGACCGGGATTATTCGGTGTACGTGATAAAGCAGGTGTATTTGATATAGATGCTTTTCTTGAGTTAGCACATAGAGATAAGATTAGAGCTTTTGAAATAAAACTCGCTCAAGGTGCCAAAACGCGTGGTGGTCATATGCAAGGTAATAAAGTAACAGAAGAAATTGCAAATATACGTATGGTTGAACCATGGAAAACCATTAATTCACCTAACCGCTTCGATAACATTGATAGTCCAAAAGCTTTACTTAATTGGGTGACTCAGCTCAAGCAACAAGCTCAAAAACCAGTTGGCTTTAAAATTGTTGTAAGCAAAGTTTCAGAAGTAGAAAAACTTGTACAAACTATGGTTGAGACAAACCAATATCCTAGCTTCATAACTGTTGACGGCGGTGAGGGCGGCACTGGTGCAACTTTCCAAGAATTGCAAGATGGTGTTGGTTTACCTTTATTTACGGCTTTGCCTATTGTAACTTCACTGCTTGAAAAGCATGGCATTCGTGATCGTGTTAAAATCTTCGCATCCGGAAAGCTTATCACGCCGGATAAAATCGCTATTGCTTTAGGACTCGGCGCAGACTTAGTGAACGTGGCACGTGGCATGATGATTAGTGTCGGCTGTATTATGAGTCAACAATGTCATATGAATACTTGTCCAGTAGGTGTAGCTACTACGGATCCTAAACTTGAAAGAGGACTGATTATCGATGAGAAACAATATCGTGTCACTAATTTTGTAACAAGCTTACATGAGGGGTTATTTAATATAGCTGCTGCGGTTGGTGTTGAATCACCTACTCAAATATCTAAAGACCATCTTATTATTAAAAATAAAGATGGCGGAATCCAATCTATACGAGACTATAAATTGAAACTGATTGATCAACATCGATGACATAAAGAGAGCTCTATTACTTAAAAGCAATTAAACTGCTTTTCAAAGTAATAGAGCTTTTTTCTAATGACTTGCTTCATTTATTTGTTGCGTTAGTTTTGTTTCTATTGTACTTTGCGCATCTTCTAATGGATTGAACTCAAATTTCTTATCATTTATAAATACTGTTGGTATGCCTTTAATTTCACGACTAAACGCTTCTTCAGTAATCGCTAAAGCGCGTTCATCAGCTTCTTTCTGAGGTGATAAGTTAAACTCTTGCTGCATTTTTTCTTCTATAGTAGCAAAATCAACTGTCCATTCTTTTTGAGTGTCATACAATTTACGTATAATTTCTAGTGTTTCATCAGTATTTTGATAATCTAAATGAATATTTGCAACCGTACCTTTTAATAATCCTTGCTTCGTTTTATCAAAATGCTTAATTACATGTTGTACTTTCCCCTGATTTATCAGTGGTTTTAATGATTGATCTGCGGCTTTAAAATAATTTTTACAATATGGGCAAGCCAAATTTATAAATGATTCCACTTTAACAGGTGCTTTTGATGAACCTAATGTAAGATGTTGAACTTCTGTCATATAAAATCCCTCCACTTTGTCTATATTTATATTGAAACATGCTTATTCTTTTTATGCACACTTTTAGTCTGAGTGATTTAGTAGGAATTTTTATTTTTCAAATAAACTAACGACTTTCCTCACTGCTTAATCCCCCCTTACAGTCAAAATGCTATGTAATCGCATACTTCATGTTAAAATAAAGTTATCAATTTTAATGGGAGGCATTATATGAACAATTCAGTGAAGTTATTAAAATCTCTAACAGATGTTGATGGTATTGCAGGACACGAAATGGCAGTTAAATCTTTAATGCACGAATATTTAACACAAGTAAGCGATGAAATCATAGAAGACAATCTAGGTGGTGTTTTCGGTAAAAAGACTGCCACTACAAGTAATAAAACATTAATGGTTGCTGGTCACTTAGATGAAATCGGCTTTATGGTGACTAAAATAGATAATGACGGCTTCCTAAAATTCACCCCTATTGGTGGCTGGTGGAATCAAGTCATGCTCTCTCAAAAAGTAACGGTAACTACAGATGATGGTAGAAAAATCAGAGGTATTATTGGTTCAAAACCGCCACATGTATTATCACCGGAAGAACGCAAAAAAAACGTTGATATGAAAGAAATGTTTATTGATATTGGAGTTAAAAGTAAAAAAGAAGCACAACAATTCGGTATTGAATTAGGCAATATGGTCACACCATATAGTGAATTCGAAGCATTAGCGAATAATAAATATTTAACTGCAAAAGCTTTTGATAACCGTTACGGCTGTGCACTTGCAGTAGATGTATTACAAAACCTTAAGAACGAGACAATTGACATCAATCTTGTCTCAGGTGCCAATGTTCAAGAAGAAGTTGGGCTTCGAGGTGCTAAAGTAGCTGCCAACAAGATTAAACCTGACTTGGCTATAGCTGTAGACGTTGCTGTTGCATATGATACACCAGGAATGTCTGGGCAAGTAAGTGATACAGCAATTGGTAATGGTCCTGTTGTTATTTTAATGGATGGATCTAATATCGGTCATGTTGGTTTTATGAAACATATTAAAGCAGTGGCTAAAAAACACAATATTACGATTCAATTAGACACTACTGCTGGCGGCGGAACAGACGCAGGAAGTATTCATGTAGCGAATGAAGGGACACCAACTGTCGCTATTGGCGTCGCATTACGTTACATGCATTCCAATGTTTCTGTGTTACACACGGATGATTACAAAAATTCAGTAGCCTTAGTTACAGAAATTATTAAATCTCTTAATGACGATGTGGTTGATCAAATCATTTGGTAAGCTACGAGTTAACTGAGACACAGTATTCAAATATAACTTTTCAACAAACATAGCGTGAATTTATATAAGCTATACGGGAGCGGGACAGAAATCAAAAGTTGATTTTCTATCCCCTCTCTTTTTTATACTTTTCAAATGAAATTTTTAAATAAATATACGAACGTTCATATATGCAATATATATTTAAAATTTGAAAATTATAAAGTTTTCAGAATATTTATTCTATTTTTATTCTTAATTTGTTATACTACCGATAACTTATTAGGGAGGTCGTTATGATGGTTTCGAATACTAAAGATAAGCCAACGCTAATAAATAGATTTTTGAATATTGTAGAAAAAGTTGGAAACAGATTACCTGATCCTAGCATTTTATTTTTCTTAATGTGTGTAGGACTCGCAATACTTACTTGGGTTGTATCATTGTTTCAGATTTCCGTAAAACATCCGGGCACAGGCGATACCATCGCAATCAAAAGTATTTTGAGTAAAGATGGACTATCGATGATTCTGAATGACGCCATAAAAAACTTTTCAGAATTTCCGGCATTAGGTCTTGTCCTTGCAGTCATGCTTGGTATTGGCGTAGCAGAAAAAACAGGTTACTTCGATAAATTAATGATTCAAGTCGTACATAAGGCACCTAAGCATTTCATTGTGCCGGTCATTATTATTATAGGTATCTTAGGCAATGCTGCTGGTGATGCAGCGCCGATTGTGTTACCCCCATTAGCAGCTATGGTCTTTATTAAATTGGGCTACCACCCTATTGCAGGTTTAGCAATGGCTTACGCATCTGCACTTGGCGGATTCTCTGCAAATGTCATGATTGGTATGTCAGACGCACTGCTTTATGCATTTACAAAACCAGCTACAAGCATTGTTTCTGATAGTGTGCATGTCAACGTAGCAATGAACTGGTACTTTATTGCAGCAAGTGTGCTCATCTTATTGCCTTCCGTATATTGGGTTACTATGCGTTTTGTCATTCCTAGATTAGGTAAATATGATGATTCTAATTCAGCTATTCAAGCAGATGATTCTAATTCAAAACTCACACCTCAAGAAAACCGTGCCGTATTTTGGGCTAATATCAGTTTTTTTGTATTAATTATATTGCTTATTATTTTAGCTATACCGCAACAAAGTTTTCTGAGGAATGCTAACACAGGTAGTTTACTGAATGATGCACCTATCATTAACGGCGTCGGCCTAATTATTTTAGTATTATTTTTAGTTCCTGGTTTAGTTTATGGCATTATGGTAAATGAATTTAAGAGTTCTAAGGACTTAGGAAAAATGTTAGCTGATTCAATGTCATCTATGGGTTCCTTTATTGTCATTGTGTTTTTTGCAGCTCAGTTACTTGCCTTTTTAGAGTGGAGTAACCTAGGCATTATCGTTGCCGTTAAAGGTGCTTCAATACTTCAAGGTCAGAACGGCGTTGTACTTATCCTAGGTATTATCTTATTAAGTGCACTAATTAATTTATTGATTGGTAGTGCATCTGCCAAATGGGGTATTTTAGCACCTATTTTCATACCGATGCTTATCATTGTAGGTTTCCATCCAGCATTGACTCAAATGCTGTATAGAATTGGTGATTCCATTAGTAACCCAATTACACCTATGATGCCCTACTTGCCATTGTTATTATCTTATGCACAAAAATATGATAATGATATGAAATTAGGTTCTTTATTATCTAGTCTAATGCCCTATACAATTATATTAAGTATCGTGTGGCCATTATTCATGATTGCTTGGTATTTATTAGGTTGGCCGCTTGGCCCAGGTGGCCCTTTACATGTAAAATAAGTTATTAAAATAGAGACAGACACGTAGAATCATTTCCGTGTCTGTCTCTTTACTTTCAACCACACTAATCTCTGAAATAACCAAAGTATAGTTATACTTTTATTAAGTAATATTAAAATTATAGATCACATTTTTTTATAAATGTTGTAATATATAAGTAAGAAAAGGGTAAATACAGTACAAGTAAAGTAAAATAACCTCATTTACTTAGGAGGAAATTATGGAACGTATAGGATTAATAGACATTGGTTCAAATACCATTCGACTCGTTATTTTTGAATTTGATCATAAAACAGGATTAAATGAAATATTAAATATCAAAACACCGGCAAGATTAAGCCAATATTTAACTGAAGATTTGGCCATGAATGATGACGGTATTGAAGTATTAACTAAAGCATTGCGCAGTTTTAAAAAGGTTGCTGACAAGTTTAATATAGATGAATTACATCCGGTAGCAACTGCAGCCATTAGACAATCTATCAACCAAGATCAGATTATAGAACATATCAAGAAAACACTTAACATCAACATTAAAATTATTTCAGAACAAGAAGAAGCATTTTATGGTTTCTACGCTATTACACATACTACTGACGTTAATGACGGCGTATCTATCGATATCGGTGGTGGCTCTACAGAAGTTACACTTTTTAAAGATAAAAAACTAATAGATTCGCATAGTTTTCCATTTGGTGTCGTTACTTTGTCCCATCGATTCTTTGAGGGTAAAGACCATAATGATAAATCAGCAATCAAAAATATGGAAAAGTTTTTAGTTAAACAATTTGAGCAACTTTCTTGGTTAAAAAATCAAGAAGTTACTTTAGTTGGTATTGGGGGTTCTGCACGTAATGTCGCGCGCATTCATCAATCTGAACACTCATATCCTATCGGCGGGGTTCACAACTATGCAATGACTGAAGCGCATATTGATGAAGTCTACTCAATCATTAAAAAAAGTTCATATGATGATTTAAAAGATATAGATGGTCTAAGTAGAGATCGTGTAGACATTATTCTACCTGCAGTAGCTGTCTTCAAGTCATTATTTAATAGAATTAACGCGAAGCAATTCACTTTTTCTCGAAAAGGACTGCGTGAAGGTTATGCGATGAAATTAATTTCTGAACGTCATCCTGAAGAATTTAGAAAAGAGAATATTCGTAAAGACGCGTTATACCATTTAGCTAATGAATATCGTATTGAGGAAACAAGTGCAAAACAACGTGTGAAGTTAGCACAAACATTATTAGAACAATTAATAGGCTTTAAAAAATTAGAGGTCACTCAAAAAGAAAATGAACTATTTGCCGAGGGTTCTTTCTTGTATTACTTAGGGAGATTTATTGATGCTGATTCAAGCTCACCGCACACTTATTATATTATCGCGAATTCAATGATTGATGGTTTTCCACACGAAGATCGAGTGAAACTCGCTTTACTTGCTAGTTTTAAAAATAAGTCGTTATTAAAATTCTTTAGTCATGAAACAAAGTGGTTGCGTGGTAAAGAACTAGATAACATCCAATGCTTAGGTGGCATTATCAAGTTTGTTAATGCGCTTAATGTTTCTCATACGAGTTCTGTAGAGCAAGTAGAATTACAACAAAATGATGATGGTTACACCTTATATGTATACTACAACGGTGAGCCTATCGCTGAAGAATATCAATCCTTGAGGCAGAAAAAACATATTGAAAAAATCTTAAAAGATGACCTATCTATCATCTTTACAAAATCTTAAAATTTATATGATAAGTTATACGTAGCAAAATCCAATATTCAGACTACAACGAGGTGTAATTAGAGTTATGCATAGAAATTTGGGAGCAAAAGATTTGAACCTACCACAATACTTTAATAATAGAGAACTCAGTTGGTTAGATTTTAACTATCGCGTATTACAAGAAGCAAGTGATAAAAACAATCCATTGCTTGAACAACTTAATTTTGTTTCGATATTTAGTTCGAATTTAGATGAATTCTTTATGGTACGTGTAGCTGGGTTACAAGACCAAGTCAAAATGGGTTATGACAAACCAGAAAACAAAGCCCAATTAACACCAAAACAACAACTTAATCAAATCAATATCAAAAATAAACAAAATGTTGACTTACAATATAAGCGTTATAACGAATTGGTAGAAGATTTACGCCAACATAAAGTTGAAATTGTTCAACCAGATGAATTACCTGAATCGTTATTATCTCAATTACAATCAGAATTCAAAACGGGCATTTTACCAACGTTAACGCCATTAGGAATAGATGCCTATCATCCCTTCCCAAAACTAAATAATAAAAGCCTGAATATCTTTGTTGATATAGATACTGAAGATGCCATTAACTCTGCAATTGTTCAAATACCTTCCTTAATACCAAGGTTTTATTCATTAAATAAAGGCGATACGCAATTCATTATTATGGTTGAAGACATCATTACGCATTTTATCAATGATTTATTTAGTGGATATGAAGTATTAAATACTTTTACCTTTAGAATCACTCGAAATGCTGATTTAACTATACATGAAGACGGTGCGGAAGACCTCCTCATTGAAATTGAAAGGTTTTTAAAGGAGCGTAAACGTGGCACTGCTGTACGTTTAGAAGTAGATGGCCGATTCGCTACACATGAAGACATTGTGTGGATTATGAACCAAGTAGAAGTACATGATGATGAGGTTTATTTCGTAGACGGGCCGTTAGATTTAACGATGCTATCTAATTTAGTTGATCACTTATCTAATAAATTGAAACACTTAAAATACAAAAAGTACGTGCCACAGACACCACAGTCTTTAGGTAATCATAATGTATTTGATTTATCGTTAAAAAAAGATATATTCTTCCATCATCCTTTCGAATCGTTTGAACCTATTGTCGACTTTATACGTGAAGCCGCTGAAGATCCAGACACAATTGCTATTAAACAAACGCTTTATCGTGTAAGTAAAGATTCTCCTATTATTAATAGCTTGAAAACGGCAGCTGAAAATGGGAAACAAGTTACCGTACTTGTTGAGTTAAAAGCACGTTTTGATGAAGAAAATAATGTGCATTGGGCAAGAATGTTAGAAGATGCTGGCTGTCACGTTATATATGGGATGACCCATTTAAAAACGCATAGTAAAATTGCGCTTGTAGTCAAACGTATCAATAATAAACTCACTTCCTTTATTCATCTAGGAACTGGAAACTATAATGATAAAACGGCTAAATTATATACAGATATGGGATTAATTACTACCAACGATGCAATTGCTGAAGATGCTCTAAACTTTTTCAATTATCTTAGTGGGTATTCAGTCAAACCTGTTTACAATAAACTCATCGTTGCGCCATTTGATATTAGAGATGTCTTCTTAGCACGCATAGACAATGAAATTCAAACACATCACGAACATGGTAACGGCAATATTATAATGAAGATGAACTCTTTAACAGATAAAGATATTATTCTTAAATTATTTGAAGCCTCTTGCGCCGGCGTAAAAGTTCAACTTATTATTCGTGGTATTTGCTGTCTCAAACCAGGTATTCCGGGTATTAGTGAAAATATAGAAGTCGTGAGTATCGTGGGTCGCTTTTTAGAACATTCACGCATTTACTATTTCCACAATAATGGAGATGAAAAAATCTATTTATCTTCAGCAGATGCCATGACACGTAACATGATTAAACGTGTAGAAATCTTATTTCCTGTTGAAGACAAAGTCATTGCCAAACGTTTATTAGATTATATGAACCTTCAGTTATCTGATAATCAAAAAGGACGTTTTCAAGATGCACATGGACGTTATCATTACATCCAAAATAACTTGTCACCATTGAACTCTCAAGCTTATTTAATGAAGGAAGCGGTGAATTATGGTCAACAACTTCAAGATGAAGTATCACAACCTCATGTTGTATCAGCCAATTCACCTCAAGGTTGGTTCTCTAAAATACGTCGCACCTTCAAAAAATAATCCACTACATTAAATATAGCGCTGAATGCTCCGTTTAAAAGTGAGCACCCAGCGCTATTTATTATGTTTTTTGCCATACAATAGCGCTTGCCATTATATATTAATAGTACTTCCACACATAATTATAAAGTTTAGACATCACCCACTTGTGAATCGGAGCTTGTGATAATAAATATACCAGCCAAGGCAATGCGGGTTCATAATGGTTCAAACCAATCACACATCTATAACTCGATGCTGACGTTCTAAATTCGAGCATCCCATTTTTTTCTCCTTTTGTACTTACTAGTAAACCGCCTGTTACTTTTAAAATGAAATTGGTTGGTGAGCTATATGCTTTTTCCATTTTTATTAATGGATATGGAAGAAACTTCAAGCTAATTTCAAAGCGTTGCTCTGTTTGCTTAATTCTAATCCATCCTAAACTACATTCTTTTAAATATTGTTCATACATACCAACAAGTTGTATTGCATTGATTTCTTTTGTAAGTAACATATGTTGAAATGAATAGACTTTTTTATATTTATTTTGCATAGGTCTCGAGCATTTACCTATTTTGTTTATAACTTTAGATGCTGACATATCGATTACTTTGACGTTTTGCGAATCAAATAAATTTTTAAAATGATTATTATACTTTTTTTCCACGTTTAATATGTGAATCTTCTTGTCACTATATGAAGGTAAGGTCTGTAATATATTTTCAATAGCCCACACATGCATACTATGCGAATGCCCTTGTAAATATGCATTGGGAAGCGCTGCTTTATTCGTTATATATATAATATGATGCATTTGTTTTAAAGTACGTTGCAATTCATAAGTTTGGAATACATTTGTTGCCATAAAACCACTATTCAAATGCGCAATATTGTTATTTGTATAAACTTCATGATGCTTTTGTAATTTCTTAATTAATTGACTACCTAAATAACAATTCGCACCAAATATAAACACTTTCATTGTTATCGCTCCTATTTACGCTCTAGTTGATAATTGATTTGATATTTTTTAAAAACGACGCATCAAATGATATCATTCGTATCATTCGCATTTTAACACACTATTTTTGCTATAATTAATAAATGAAAGATTTCGTATTATAGGAGGATTTTTATGCTAGAATTAGAAAAATTAAAACAAAATTTCCCTTTAATTAATGATATGCAACAATATAAACCTATCTTTTGGGAAAACCCCAAATTTCGTCAAGTTGAAACACTGCCATTTTCAATAGAAGATATGGAGGACGCAGCATTACGTCTCGAACGATTTAGTAATTATATACGCAAAGTATTTCCTGAAACAGAGAAAGATCATGGGTTAATTGAATCACCATTAAAGCCCATACCTTTTATGCACAATCACCTTTCTCAAACGGAACAATATGGAGCTAACGGGAAGTTATGGCTTAAATGCGATAGCCATCTTGCTATCTCAGGTTCTATCAAAGCTCGAGGTGGTATTTATGAAGTCCTTAAGCTGGCTGAAACGATAGCAATGGAACATGGTGGTCTCAAATGGACAGATGATTATCGTATTCTAGATGAACCACATTATAAAGAATTGTTCAGTAAATATAATGTTTCTGTTGGCTCAACTGGCAACTTAGGTTTAAGTATAGGTATCATGAGTGCCAAACTTGGTTTCAGTGTTACTGTACACATGTCTAGTGATGCCCGTCAATGGAAAAAAGACTTACTACGTGCGCGTGGTGTAGAAGTCGTGGAACATCAATCTGATTACCAATTTGCTGTTGCTGAGGGTAGAAAAAGCGCAGAACATGATGCATCTTGTCACTTTGTTGATGATGAAGGTTCTGCTGATTTATTTTTAGGTTATACTGTAGCTGTATTACGCCTAAGAACACAATTAGAGCGTCAAAATATTCAAGTAGATGCTGACCACCCTCTTTTTGTCTATTTACCGTGTGGCGTTGGTGGCGGACCTGGTGGTGTTGCTTTTGGATTGAAAAAAGTCTTTGGTGAACACGTTTATTGTATTTTTGCCGAACCAACCCATGCACCTTGTATGTTACTTGGCATGATGACGCAATTGCACGATGAAATTTCAGTGACTGATATTGGATTAGACGGACGTACCGATGCCGATGGACTTGCAGTGTCACGCCCTTCCCGCTTAGTCGGTCAAATCATGAATACACTTTTATATGGCGCATTTACAGTTGAGGATAAGCAAATGTATCGCTACTTATATATGTTAAGTGAAAAAGAAGATATCTTTATCGAACCATCTGCTGCTTCAGGTTTTGCTGGCATTGCTGAAGCTACAAAACACGCTAAAAACAAAGGGATTCATATAGAAAATGCCAACCACATCGTGTGGGCTACAGGTGGAAACATGGTACCAAAAGAAGAAATGATGAAATACGTCATCTATGGTCAGAGTTTAATTTAAAATAGCTGATCACTATTTAGTTAGATAATTGGAAGCGGGAATATGAAATCAAAGTTCGATTTCATATTCCCGCTCCTTTTTAATCATTTTCTCCCATTTTTTAATAAGAAACTTTTAGTTATCTCATTTAAATCAAATATCTATTTTCAGAATATTTATTGAATTTAAAAAATAACTATGTTAAAGTATTCTTTATCAATCCACTTTAGTTCGGTAGAGTGACAAAGCAAAAAGACAAAGGATGGTCATATTATGAATACAACAACACTTATTAATAACAAAGAATTTGAATTAGCGTTTTTAAAACATTTTGAACAAGCTGGATTCAAACTTGTAGATTTCAGTTTTATCGAATCACTGTCGTGGCGAACACTGACTACAGACGATTTACAGCAAATGACTGAGCGCAGTTTCTGGCAACATGACCATCATATCTTTGCATTACGCAATGATTTTACCGATCAATTATTACGTTATTACAGTAATTATCCACCACAATATCAAAGTGTCGCGTACACCGGCCCTATTGTTCGTGATAATGAAGTCTATACTCAGTTAGGTATCGAACATTACAATCCAACCATTACAGATATGCAAAATGACTTCATCACTTTTTATGACTATATCAAAACAACTTTAAATGATGATATTGATTTTGTGATTTTAGGTCATTATCAACTGATAGATTTACTTCTATCTCCTAAAGAACAAACCAAAGAGGTATTGAAACTCATACAGGAACGCAATATTTCAGAACTTACATCTCAATTAGGTATAGCGCACCCGGTAGTTCAATTACTTACTACTAAGACAACAGAACAACTTGATTTATTAAGTCAGTTATTCCCACATGATCATCGTACAATACAAGCATTACTTCGATGGGAACAGTGGTTTAAATCTCAACACATCACTGATATTCACTTAGATATCACCCCACAACCACCGCGTTCTTATTACAAAGGTGCTTTTATGAGATGTCATCTTAAAAATAATAAAGCACAACAACTTACAGGTGGTTTTTACAAAGGTGAGTTAGAAGGCTTTGGACTTGGGTTTATACTTTAATTAAAAAGGAGAGAACATCATGCTTACTGTAGCTTTAGCAAAAGGAAGATTACTAAAAAGTTTCATTGCTTATTTGAATGAAGTAGATGAACAAGAACTTGTACGCGCGTTGGAACAGAGAGAGCGTCAGTTACTCATCTCTGTAGGAGAAATCCAATTTGTTTTAGTTAAAGGAAGCGATGTACCTATTTATGTGGAACAGGGCGTTGCAGATGTAGGCATCGTAGGTAGTGACATCCTAGAAGAAGGTAATTACACAATCAATAATTTACTTGATTTGCCTTTTGGTGCTTGCCACTTTGCATTAGCAGCGAAACCAGATACAACAACTTTTACGAAAGTAGCTACATCTTATACTAAAACGGCCAGAAAATATTTTGAAGCCCAAGGGTTAGACGTAGAATTAGTAAAACTATCTGGTTCTATCGAGTTAGCTTGTTTAGTCGATATGGTTGATGGCATTGTAGATATCGTTCAAACAGGTACAACTTTAAAATCAAATGGATTAGTTGAAAAAGATACAATAAAAAACATTAATGCTAAATTAATTACAAATAAGCAATCTTATTTTAAAAAATCAACCGAGATAGATGATTTTATACAAACATTGGAGGTGTCTCTCATTGATTATAAATAAAGCTACATTTTTAGAGAACTATTTAAATCAATCCGCATTAAATGAAGCATTATATCCTCTAGTTAAGGATATTTGTGACAATGTAAAACTTCAAGGTGATCAAGCTTTAAAAGCTTATAACCAACAACTTGATCATGTGGAGACATCAGAACTTGAAATTCCTTATGAAACTTTAGAAGCAGCTTATAGTCGCATTGACGATACATTACGTGACGCACTTCAACAAAGTCACTCACGTATCAAAGCTTATCAAACATCTATTAAATCCACGGAACAACAAGGTTCTAATGAATGTTATGAAATGTATCATCCATTAGAACGTGTCGGTGTATACGTACCCGGTGGTAAAGCAAGCTATCCTTCTACTGTGTTAATGACTGTTACATTAGCTAAAGTAGCTGGTGTTAAAAATATTTTTGTTGTCACACCTCCACAAACTCAAGGATTACCTGATATTGTTTTAGCAGCTTGCTATATTGCAGGTGTCGATAGGGTATTCCAGGTCGGTGGCGCACAAAGCATCGCAGCGCTTGCTTATGGTACAGAAACAATACCTAAAGTAGATAAAATTGTAGGTCCAGGCAATCAGTATGTTGCCTACGCCAAAAAATATCTCTTTGGTCAAGTAGGTATCGATCAAATTGCTGGTCCAAGCGAAATCGCCCTAATTATAGATGAGACGGCTGATTTAGATGCTATAACTTACGATGTATTTGCTCAAGCAGAACATGATGAACTTGCGAGAACGTTTGTGATTAGTGAAAATAAAGACTTATTACAACAACTCGAACAACGCATTCAACAAACTTTAAGCCAAATTGAACGTCAACCTATCGTTCAAGCAAGCCTAACAAACAATCATTTTTTAATTTCAGTAGATAATTTTAATGAAGCATGTGATTTAATGAATCAAATCGCGCCAGAACACGCATCAATTCAAACAGCTTCACCACGTGATTACCTAAATCACGTGCGTTATGTAGGTGCACTATTCTTAGGACATTATTCTCCAGAAGTTATAGGTGATTATGTAGCGGGTCCAAGTCATGTATTACCGACCAATCAAACTGCGAGATTTACCAATGGTTTATCCGTCAATGACTTTTTAACACGTCATTCTGTGATTGATCTATCTGAATCTACTTTTGAGACAATTGAAGGCTCTGCACGTAAGCTTGCTCATATTGAACAACTTTATAACCATGAACAATCTATAGAAATTAGATCACCAAAGGAGCCACATGATGATTAGAATTAACAAAAATGAAAGTCCACTTCGTCCATTATCCGATTCACAACTGGCAACAATTATTCAAGAAGCACCATTTAATTTCTATCCAGATGACGAATATGAGCGCTTTAAAACAGCTTATGCAAATTATTATAAACTTTCAGCTAAACAAATTATTGCAGGTAATGGTTCTGATGAATTAATTCAAAAGTTAATGCTGATTATGCCAGAAGGTCCAGTACTCACATTGAATCCAGATTTTTTCATGTATCAAGCCTATGCCTATCAAGTCGATCGTCCAATCGAATTTGTGAATGCTGAGCCAGATTTATCATTCGATTTAGAGCATATTTTACAACGTATAGATGAAGTTCAGCCCGCGTTCTTTATCATGAGCAATCCACACAATCCGTCAGGCAAGCAATATAGTCAGACGTTCTTAAAAGCAATTGGGGATAAGATGGAAACATTAGGTGGGTATTTCATCATAGATGAGGCTTATTTAGATTTTGGTAATACTTATCAAATAGAGATGCAGCCGCACATTTTACAAATGCGTACACTCTCAAAAGCCTTTGGCATCGCTGGATTAAGATTAGGCATGCTGATTAGTACGCCCGAAACAATTCAAGAAATTAAAAGGATTGAACACCCTTATCCATTAAATACAATTACATTGCATATTGCTATATATATGTTTGAACATACAGAAATGCTTAACAATTTTATAAATCATCAAAGACAACTTGCTATGAAATTACGCAATATGTTTGATGATTTAGTATCAGATATCATGGTCGTATTTCCTTCCTCGACTAACTTTGTTTTAACAAAGGGAACTGCAGCCAAAAGTTTAGGCGCATTTATTAAAGCGCACGGTTTCCTACCTAGAGTCTATGACGAAAAGGAAATGGCTGATTATGTACGTTATTCTATAGCTACAGATGAACAATTAGATGAATTAATCGCAATCATTAAAAATTGGAGGTCTCAATATGATTTATCAAAAAACACGTAACACCGCCGAAACACAACTAAGTATTTCTCTCGCAGACGATCAGCGTTCAAGTAAGATTGATACTGGTGTGGGGTTTCTAGATCATATGCTCACCCTCTTTACTTTCCACAGCAAATTGTCAATTATAATAGAAGCAAACGGTGATACGGAAGTCGATGATCACCATGTAACTGAAGACATTGGTATTGTGCTTGGTCAATTATTATTAGAATTAGTTAAAGAACGCAAAAGCTTTCAACGCTACGGCGTAAGCTATATTCCTATGGATGAAACACTTGCACGTTCAGTTGTAGATATCAGCGGTCGTCCATATTTATCATTTAATGCACAATTAAGTAAAGAAAAAGTCGGTACTTTTGATACGGAACTTGTAGATGAATTCTTTCGTGCATTAGTGATTAACGCACGATTAACAACACATATTGATTTATTACGTGGCGGTAATACGCACCACGAAATCGAAGGCATATTCAAATCATTCGCCCGTGCACTAAAAGAAGCTTTAGCAAGTAACGATTCAGAAGGCATCCCCTCTTCTAAGGGTGTGATTGAATGATTGCTATCATAGACTACGGTCTAGGAAATATTAAAAATGTACAACGTGCGGTGGAACATTTGGGCTATGAAACGATACTGACAGATGATCAAAATGAAATTGAAGCTGCAGATATGATCATATTACCTGGTGTTGGTCATTTTAAAGATGCCATGCAAGCGATTCAAACACGTGGTTTAGCAACAGTGTTACAGTCAATTACAGATAAACCGATTATAGGCATCTGTCTTGGCATGCAACTCTTATACGATTGGAGTGCAGAAGGAAATGTCGAAGGTTTAAAACTTTTCCCAGGAAATATTGTTCCGATTCAAACACCCTATCCTGTGCCACATTTAGGCTGGAATAATTTAATTAGCAACCACCCTCAATTGGCACAAGATGTATACTTCGTACATTCATATCAAGCTGAAATGTCTGAACATGTTGTAGCTTTCGCTGAATACGGTGATCCCATTCCAGCAATTGTTCAATATAAACACTATATCGGCATTCAATTTCATCCAGAAAAAAGTGGTGCCGATGGATTAGCAATACTCAACCAAGCATTGAAAGGCGGTTTCTTATTATGATTAAACTCTGGCCAGCAATTGATTTAATCAATGCTACAAGTGTGCGACTAACTGAAGGTAAATATAATTCAGAAGAAAAAATGCCACGTAGCGCTGAAGAAAGCATCAAATTTTATAACCAGTTTAAGTGTGTTGATCGTATTCACATTGTCGATTTAATCGGCGCAAAACAGCAATCATCTATTGAAAGAAATTATATAAAAGAGTTAAGACAACTTACTGACAAACCAATGGAAGTTGGTGGTGGTATTAGAAGCATCGACACAATAGAAGCATATTTCAATGACGGTATTGATTATTGTATTGTTGGTACGAAAGGGATTCAAGATTTAACATGGTTAGAACAAGTGGCAAATCAGTATCCAAATCGTATATACATTTCTGTTGATGCTTATCGTCGTGATGTAAAAATCAATGGTTGGGAACAAGACGCTCAACTAGACCTATTTGATTTAGTTAATAAAATCGAACACTTTCCACTTGGTGGTATTATTTATACAGACATTTCTAAAGATGGCCGACTTGAAGGTCCTAACTTTGAAATAACAGGACAATTAGTCGAAGCATCTGACAAACAAATTATCGCTTCAGGTGGTATACGAAACCAACAAGACTTAACACAGTTAGAATCACTAGGCGTCTATGCTGCAATCGTCGGTAAAGCAGCGCACAATGCTGATTTTTGGGAGGGATTATCATGATTAAAAAGAGAATTATCCCCTGTTTAGATGTAAAAGATGGTCGCGTAGTTAAAGGGATTCAATTTAAAGGATTACGAGATATTGGCAATCCAGTAGACTATGCACTTTATTACAATGACCAAGGTGCAGATGAGCTTGTCTTTTTAGATATTTCTCGAACAGAAGCAGGTCATGATCTTGTACTTGATGTCATTGAGGAAACTGCCGAAAAATTATTTATTCCACTTACGGTTGGCGGCGGGATCGCTACTTTAGATGATATTTCACAATTACTTAATCATGGTGCAGACAAAGTTTCACTGAATTCAAGCGCACTTAACAATCCAGAGTTCATTAAACAAGCGAGTGAAAAATTTGGAAGTCAGTGCATTTGTATCGCTATTGATAGCAATTATGATGACGAACTGAACGACTATTATTGTTATACTCACGGTGGTAAACAACGTACTGATAAACGCGTATATGATTGGGTCCAAGAAGTAGAAGCATTAGGTGCAGGTGAACTACTCATCACAAGCATGACACACGATGGTATGAAACAAGGCTTTGATGTGAAACATTTACATGACATTGAACAACTTGTAAATATTCCTGTCATTGCTTCAGGTGGTGGCGGAAAACCAGATCACTTTGTTGATTTATTTAAACAAACAGATGTCTCTGCAGGTCTCGCGGCAAGTATATTACACGATAAAGAAACTACTGTAGATGAAATAAAACAAACGATGGCACAAGGAGGTATTCCCATTAGATGACACAACAACCTGATTTTAGTAAAGGACTCTTACCAGCAATTTTGCAAGATGTTGATACAAAACAAGTGCTCATGCTTGGCTATATGAACGAAGCAGCATATAACAAAACTTTAGCAGATGGCATTGTTTGTTTCTATTCTCGCTCTAAAGAACGTTTGTGGACCAAAGGCGAATCTTCTGGACACACGCAAGTAGTTAAAAATATTCATTTAGACTGCGATCAAGATACACTACTCATCGATGTTGTGCCAAATGGTCCAACTTGCCATACTGGGAGCCAAAGTTGCTTTAATACCGACGTTCCTTTTAATATCCAACAATTAGAACAAACTGTAACTTCAAGTGCACAATCCAATAAAGAGAACTCATATACACAATATTTGTTAAATGAAGGTCTTGAAAAAATTACCAAAAAATTTGGCGAGGAATCGTTTGAAGTTGTTATTGGCGCGATGAAGTCTGATCGTCATGAAGTGACAAATGAAACTGCAGATTTAATGTACCATCTATTCGTATTATTACATGCTTTAAATATTAAATTTGAAGACGTCGAAGCTGTGTTAGCACAACGTCATCAGACCTCAAATAACTTCAAAGGCGAACGTAATGATATAGACAATTGGTAAAAACAACACTTACTTTACTTCGACGTGAATCCTATTTAATTTTGATAACGTAGCAAGTTGATTGCTACCATTCGATTTTAAATCATAAAAAAGAGAGCGGTACAGAAATCAAAATTTGATTTCATATTTCCGCTCTCTTTCACTTTATATTTTATTTGTTTTTCAAAAGTTCTTTTTTGAAAAATTCTGCTTGTTTTTCTACTGAGATCAAATCAGCATAAATGGCTTCATCCATTGAATAATAAATCACATTGTCATTTTGTACAGCTTCGTTATTATGCCATATGTTCGACTTAACAAATTCATTGTTCAGTTTCCCACCATCTTTTGTTGGTAAAAGTAAATAATCGCCTGAATAGTCATTGAATTTTTCTTTAGGTACTTTCATGAATTTTTCTTTTGGCATCGCTTCTTTAGCTTCAGGATCTTCTTTTAGTTTAAACCCTTCGTAAATTGCTTCACTGCCTCGTCCAAACCTAGGTCCAAATTGATAAATATCTTTTGCTTGAATATCCATAATTGAAAAAGTTTTATCTTCCCCAATGGCTTTTTTAATTTCTTCACCATCTTTTGCTAACTTTTCAGATAGTTCATTGGCTTGTTTCTTAGCTTTGCTTTCTTTGTTTACTAACTTACCAATTTCAATATGAGTATCTTTATAGTCCATATTTTGTACTTTTATAGGTACTGTTGGCGCTATTTTAGATAATTTTTTATTATTTTTATTTTCTTTATATGTAATAATCAAATCTGGTTTCAATTTAGCAGCAGCTTCTACATTTTCTGGATCAATTTTCTTAACTTTCCCCATGTCTAAATATTTAGAGTCTGGATATACATTCGTAATGCCAACAGGTTTAACACCTAATTTTTTTAAGTTCCCGTAATTTGCTGTTAAAACTAGGACTCTCTTCGGATCTTTAGGTATTTTAACTTTACTACCATCCTCTGTAGTATAAGATTTCGTCCCCTTATCATCTTTTGCATCTGATTTATTAGATTCATTGCCACTACCACATGCCGCTAAAAACATTATAAAACATAACATTAAACATAGTATTTTTTTCAAATTAATAACCTCTCCCATTATATACTACCTTTATTATAATTGAAATTGATTATCAATTGCAATTTAATTATACTTTTACAAGAAATAAATATATACTATATTTAATGAGCTAAATAAAATTACTGTTCTTTTAATTATCTTTTGATATTCTAAAATTATATTAGGGAGATGACTGAAATGGAAAATTACTTTTTAGGAATTGATCATGTACAAGTTGCTGCCCCAGCCAATCGTGAATCAGAAGCTCGCACATTTTATTCCGACACACTTGGATTCAAAGAAATTACAAAACCTGCTAACTTAGCTTTAAAGGGTGGCGTGTGGTTTCAAGTCGGTCATCAACAATTACATGTTGGTGTTGAAAATGACTTCTCACCGGCTAAAAAAGCACACCCTGCTTTTCTCGTTCATAACGCTACTGACGTAAGAAAATTACTTGAATCTAAAGCAATTGAAATTATATATGGGGACGAACTTGAAGGTGCCGATCGTTTTTATATTTATGATCCATTCGGCAATCGAATTGAGATTATTGAATGGTTATAATTAGGTTGTTTATTAGATTCCTTAAAAATACGCCTTGCACATAATCATTCATGTACGAGGCGTTTATTAGGTAATTTATGCAATTATAATTGTTCATCTATCAATGTTAAAGCAATTTCTAATGCTTGAATTCTATTTTTTAATAATGTCGTTCGACTATTTGGATTTCCTTTTTGTTCTAATTGCGTTAGCGATTTTTGACATTTTGTTAAAAGCGAGCGTATTTGTTCCCTACTTTGTTGTAATTCTGTTTTTGTATACTGTTCCATCATTTTCTCCCACTGCTGCCTTACTAATCACAAAGTTTAAAATCAGCTTAAAGTTCTAAACACATTAAGTCTTCATCATAGTAAACAGTTCCATCGTATAGTGCTTTCGGCTCAGTTCCATAACGCTTAAATCCTAACTTTTCATATAAATTAATTGCACGTTTATTTTCACTAAGCACGCATAAATTGATTGTTTTTACTGTATTTTGTTCAACCACATAATCAATGATTTGTTGAATTAGTTGCTCAGCTATACCTTGACGTCTATATTGTGGATGACAATATACTGAAACTAAATTACCTTTATGCTTTATTTTTTCTAAAGTCTCGCTATAAAACGTCGCAATACAAACCAGTGTTGCTTCATCAAAAGCCCCTACAGTAAAATGAGTAGCTGTATTTTCTAACCTCACTTTGAATTTCTCAATCGGAAATTCAATCTCACTAGCATAAGTAGAAGCAAAGCCATTAGGGTCTGTCTGGAGTGAATTGAGTCTTAGTAATCGATACTGTGATACATCAGCTTCACTTAAATATCTAAAGTTCATTTAATCACGCCTTTCAGTCTATCGCTACAAGTATCATCATAGACCCCTAGCTCTACTTGAAGTTAGGGATCTGCACTTATATTATTCTATACTGGTCGTACAGTTACTTCGTTTACATTGACATGGCTCGGTTGTTGTAATGCATATATAGCTGCTTCTGCAATATCTTCAGGGTCTAATTTCTTACGTTCTCCCCAGTCCGTTTCTCCACTTAAAGGCGTATCAACCATTCCTGGTGAAATACTTGTCGCCCTAACGCCTGTCTTAGCCAATTCTTTTTCTAAGCCTTGTGTTATCGCATGTACAGCTGCTTTTGACGCACTATATAATGTACTTTTTTTCGTTACTTCAAATCCAGAGATAGAAGCTATATTTATAATATGACCACTTGATTGACCTAAAAACGTTGGTAACACTGCATTTATGCCATAAAGTGTTCCTTTAACATTCACATCAATCATTGCATCCCACGCTTCTACATCACCATCTGTGATTGCTGAAGACAGCATTTGACCAGCACTATTTATTAATATATCTATACGGCCAAATTTGTCTTTTGCAGTTTGGACTAAACGCTCAACATCTTTTTTGTCTGTAATATCCACTACTAATGTCTCAACGTCTGCATTGCCTGCTGTTTGAATACGTTGGGCAGTATCGTTTAAACGTGATTCATTACGTCCTGACAATACCACTTTCACTCCATGACTTGAAAGTACTTGCGCAATGCTTGCACCAATTCCACTACTTGCACCTGTAACAATTGCAACTTTATTTTTCAATTCAACCATTTATAACTTCCTCTCTTTTTAATATATGTAATTACTTCTTTATATTTCCACATTGTATCATGCAGTTGTAAGGATAAATAAATAATTGAATTTTGGTTATCTTGTCAGATTACTTATTTCGTTATAAAGTAAGTGTGTATAATAAATATAAGTAGCAACATGTTCGATGCTTAAAGGAGGATGGCTCATGAATTTTGAAGAACGCTTAGCTAAGTTACGTGAAACAATCGGTAAAACAAGCTTTGATTTTCGATTTGAATCATTATTTGATAAAGAAGAATGGATTAATATGAAGATACCACAGCGTAAACAATTAGAACGTGAATTTCATAAATTTATAGAACAAAACGACCATTTACGCATACCTTACACTACCGAGGATCATATTCGTATGCGCTTGTATAATTTAGTTTATGATTACAATGAAATTAAACATAATTTTAAAGCCTATATTTGATTCCATCATACTAAGATAACGTTTTTGTTTGCACTTTATATACAATACAAAAGCCTACACTACTGGATGAACAGTAAGTGTAGGCTTTTTAAGCTTTTAACGGACGAACGGTAAATCATGAAAGTTGATAATGGGGAGAAAATCATGCTAGAAGTTGAGTGATAACTTTCATTATTGCACAGTCATAACGAGAGATATACTCAGCTCCAAAATCACTCGATGCACACAGTGTATAAATCATTAACTAGCTACTTTTTTTGCAAGTCCATAGTTGTATAATTTCTCTGCATCAATGTAAGCGATATAATCAATACTTCTGTATCCATCTTTAATATCATTGATAATGCCTTGGTTTACACCGGTATGCGTGTAAATATCATAACTGCTTTCATTTGAAAAAATTACTTCCTCAATTACTTTTCTCATTATAATCACTCCGTATTTTTGCTTTCGCTAAGCTTTATCTATCTTCTACACTTTCATCATAATAGATAGTGACTTAATTTTAAAGTATTTTGTGATTTTTTTCACATAATCATCACTTTTAATCTTTTTGTATTTATTAAAATCGTTTATTAATTGACTTCTCAAATTAATTGAAGCGCTTCTTCCATTTTCATATCGTTGAAAGTATCCTTATATCATTATTTTTATAGACATACATAAGTTATAAGTTCCTTATTACGATCTTTCACAAACAGCTTTTTTATTAAAAAAATAACCTTTTTATTAAAATTTCACTTCAAACTGAATAATTTGTGAATCTTATCACATTATTTCGTGAAATAATGTGGTATTTTTGCTTTGAGCGTGATAATTTTAATAGTGTAATGTAAGCGCTTTATAAATATTCCCTACGCTTAGACTAACAATGCTTTAACTATTTATTCGTAATGTTTAGATAGTTATAAATAAAAAATATTTTTGAAAGGAGCATTTAATATGATCGAAACTTTATCACAATATCAACCTAAGTTTAAGAAATTAATTTGTGTTGATTCAGATGGTTGTGCCATCGATTCAATGACAATTAAACACGAACGTGCTTTTGGCCCTGCGCTTGTAGATGAATGGCAACTTGATGATATCAAAGAAGACGTGTTAGAGCGTTGGAATGCTTTTAATTTATACGAAATTACAAGAGGTATCAATCGTTTTAAAGGCCTTGAAAAAATGTTGAGCGAACTTGTAGCAAAAGGATTAAACATTGAAGGTTATGAAGATATAAAGCATTGGGTCCAAACAACAGCATCTTTTTCCAATCCGGCTCTAGAAAAAGCAATTCAAGCCTCTCCTGAAAAGTTAGGTTTACAAAAAGCACTGTCGTGGTCACACAGTGTAAATGATCACATCAAAAACTTACCTAGTATTGGTCCTTTCGACCATGTACAACGTACGTTGAAAAATGCCTCAACGTTTGCAGATATTGCAATCGTATCTTCCGCAAATTTATCCGCAGTTGCTTATGAATGGGAAACATATCACCTTACACCCTATTTAAGTGGCATGTTTGCTCAAGAAGCTGGTACTAAAGAATACTGTTTAGAACAATTGAAACAATTTTACAATACCGAAGATATCATCATGTTAGGTGATGCTAAAGGTGACATGGATGCTGCTCAATCGCATGATCTTTATTTCTATCCTATTTTAGCAGGACATGAAAATCAATCATGGTTAGATTTTGATAATAAATATTTAAAATTATTTAAAGAAGGTCGATTCAATCAAGACATTCAATCATCCTTAACTACAATATTTTATAATAATTTCGAAGGAGAGAACTAAGTTTATGGCAAAAGTAAATTTAAAAGCAACACCTTATAATTTAGATGACGAACAAATTTCATGGGTAGAACGTACACTAGGAAATTTATCAGACGAAGAAAAAATTGGACAACTCTTTTTTAATTTATTTTCTTTAGAAGGCGGGAAGAAGTTTCATGATGCTGACTTAACAAATAAAGAAGTCTTAGAACGTTTCCACATTGGTGGTGCACGTTATGAAGGCGGGAATAAAGAAGATGTACAAAATTTACTCAATGATTTACAAAAACACACAAAAGTTCCAGTCTTAGTAGCCGCAAACTGTGATTCAGGTGGTAACGGGGCTTGTAAAGATGGCACCTACATCGCAAGTGCTGCACAATGTGAAGCAGCACAAGACACAAAAGTCGCTTATAATGCTGGCCTCGTATCAGCACGTGAATCTTCAGCTTTAGGCGTACATATTAATTTCGATCCATGTGTAGATATTTTGCAAAATTGGCGAAATACAATAGTGAACACACGTGCATACGGGACAGATGCAGAAACAGTTATAAAATATTCTAGCGCTTTTATAGATGGTTTTAATTCTGAACGCGATATGATTACTTGTATCAAGCACTTCCCAGGAGATGGTACTGAGGAACGTGACCAACATCTCGTACTTGGTGTGAATGAATTATCAACACAAGAATGGGATGATAGTTTCGGCAAAGTTTATCAACATCATATCGATCGTGGCGTTCAAATGATTATGGCAGGTCATATTGCACAACCCGCTTATTCTAAAAAATTAAATCCATCGCTTGAAGATAAAGATATCTTACCTGCTACACTCGCACCCGAATTAATTACAGGCTTATTAAAAGAAGACTTAAACTTCAATGGATTAGTTGTTACGGATGCTAGCCATATGTTAGGTATGACCGCTGCAATGCGTCGTGAAGACTATGTGCCACAAGCTATTGCTGCCGGCTGTGATATGTTCTTATTCTTCAATGATTTAGAAGAAGATTATCAATTTATGTTAAATGGTTATAACAAAGGTATTATCACTGAGGAGCGTTTAAATGATGCAGTACGTCGCATTTTAGGACTTAAAGCTCAAATGAATTTGCATAAACAACAAGCAGAGGGTACGCTGATCCGCTCACAAGAAGATTTAGCTATTATTGGTTGTGATGAACATTTAGCAATGCGTGCTGAAGCTGCTGACTTAGGTATCACTTTAGTTAAAAACACTTTAGATCAATTACCGATTCGACCTGAAACGCATAAGAATATTCAGTTATATATTATCGAAGGTGAAAAAGATGGTATCTATAAATCTTCGAACAATGTAGAAGAAGATATTATTCAAGAATTAGAATCACGCGGTTTCCATGTGACATTGAACGATGGCTCTACACGAGTTAAAGGCAAAACGCTAGACTATCGTGAAAAAGTGGATGCAGCACTTGTCTTCGCAAACATTATTGGTTACGCTGCTGAAAATAATTACCGTATTAAATGGGGTACTGCCATGAGTAATGAAATTCCTTGGTATGTACATGAAGTCCCAACAGTATTTGTCTCTTTAAACTTCACAACGCATCTACACGATGCAACAATGGTCAAAGCTTATATTAACGCATATCATTCGAACCCAGAAACAATCAAACAAACAGTAGACAAAATCATGGGTGAAAGTGAATTCAAAGGTACGCATAACGACTTAGTTTGGACAGATAAATGGCAAGCAAAATTATAATAATAAGTAAGTTTTATATATTAGATTGTTGAAATATTTTTAAGAACATAAATACTTATCAACGACTAAAAGGGATTTTCCAATTACGGAAAATCCCTTTTATATTTGTCGACAAAGCCTCACGATTTTGTTGGCATTTTTTGTGCACGCTTTCTATGAGTACAGCCTCAGCCTTGTATGCTTCGGCTAGTACTTTATTAACTCATCAGGAGTCGGACCAAATCACTGCCACTTTTCAAACAAAAATAATACATAAATTAAGCAATGGTGGTGTAATATTAACTAAACTAATAGTTAATATATATCAAATGAAGTGATTTTTATATCGGAATTCGTTCATAATAATCACTTATTACGTAAAGTCGTTAGCAAAACGAACCCCCTACGGATGCATCGTCCATCGTAGAGGGTTCTAAGTTTAAACTTCATTATGAATCCTATGTGTTAATTTTTATATCCAAAGTCTGGAATGTTGTCCCAACGTTTTTTGAAATAATGTGCGACTGCTTTCGGTCTTCTCTCACGTGTGAAGATACCTTTTTTATTTCCTTGCACTCTAATAATTCCACTGGATGTTTCAAAGTCAGCAAAGTTCCATGTTTGTTCACCTATAAACTGCGGATAGTGATCTATAACTTCATGATTGGCTTCATAATAACGTATTTGATATTCTTCCGTAAATAACTCATCATTAATTGCGTGCATCCCCGCTATTGTATCTGCGCCGTATTCTGTGAACATAATTGGCTTACCTGGTTGTCTCTCTGTCCAACCATCTAACTCTGCTTTTAATGCTTCTTTAGCTGCTTCTAAATCGCCAGACTGTGTATACCAACCGTAATATCGATTTAAGCACAGCACATCAACTAAATCTTGTACTTCACATGTATCTGGTTGTGACGTGAGAATTGTCACAATCGTTACCGGTCGTTGTTGTGGATCACATGCTCTAGCTAAGTTCACTAAAGGCTCAAAGTATGCTTTAGCACCTTCTTCAGTAGACGCCGGTTCATTAGCAACAGACCACATTACTACACATGCATGATTCTTATCACGTTCAATCAAACCTTTAATTACCGCTTCATGTGCTGCTTTTGTACCAATTTCCTTAAATGTATCTCGCGTTGTACTACCAGATAAAATAGCACTAAAGTTTAAGTGCACACCTACTGCGGTCGTCTCATCAATGATGACGATTCCTTGTTCATCTGCTAAGCGCATCATTTCTTCTGAATATGGATAATGTGACGTTCTAAATGAATTGGCACCAATCCATTTCATCAAATTGAAATCTAATACATTTGTAACTTCATTCATACCACGTCCACTATAATAAGCATCTTCATGTTTACCAAAGCCTTTAAAGTAAAATGGCTCTCCATTAATTAAAAATTGCCCATCTGTTACTTCTACAGAACGAATACCGAAACGTTCCGCATACATATCAATGACTTGGTCATTATCTAACAATGTCACTTCTAGATGATATAAGTAGGCATTTAAGGGTTGCCATAGATGAGGATGCTCTACTTCTATCATTCCTTCTGCACCTGATGTTTCAGCAACAATATTATCTTCTTCGTCTCGCAACTTAACTGCTATTGTAGGTACTGCTTCATTCGTTGTGACTTTATATTTTATATTAGCTCGATCTGTTAATACTTCTGGTACAATTTCAATATCTTGTATAAATACTTTAGGCGTCGTATATATTTTTACAGGTCTATGCAATCCTGCGTAATTAAAGAAGTCAAAGTTTGGTGAATTTTTCTTAATTATTTTACCATCTTTACCAATCGTTTCACTGTATTCACCAACTGGCAAAGTGGTTTCATCTAAAATATTATTCACGCAAACTGTTAAACGATGTTGACCAGAACCAAATTTCGAATCGATGTCAACTTCAAATGGTAAGAAACCACCTTGATGTGATGTTACTTCTTTACCATCTATATATACAGTTGCTTTATGTGTTGCGGAACCAAATCTTAATACAATACGTTCGTTTCTCAACACGTTAGGTATTGTAAATGTTCTTTCATACCAAACATTGCCTACATGATTACGAATATCTGAAGTAACACCTTGGTCATTATATGATCCTGGCACTGCCATAACTAATTCCGTATTTAATGGTCGTGTCACATCAATTTGATCATCTACACCTTCTAATTTAAAGTCCCAGATACCATTTAAATCAATGATACTTCTATTTTCGTTTATCGCTGGATATAACATGATTTAACTCCTTCCATAACAGTTCAATTATATTAGAAATGTATTATAATTCTTCTCTAAGTGCTAATTCTTTAACAATTTGTTTATGTCTATGGTCAGTTAATGGATACGCAAAGAAGAACAATATCACTGCAATTAAACAAAGTGATCCAGGTACAATAAAGAATAATACTTTTAATCCTGTCATTGTCTCAGCTGATTGGGCTGCTTGTGGCACATAACCAATGAGTGTTAAAGCTAAACCTGGTAGGAAACCAGCTAACCCTTGTGATATTTTTCTAGTAAAGCTGTAACTCGCATAAATAATACCTTCTGATCTAATACCTGATTGCCATTGGCCATATTCTACAACGTCCGCAATAAACGCCCATGTCACTGTATTTGGAATAACTAAGAATAATGAGGCAATTGAATTAACAATTAAGAATAGTACTACGTGTTCTGAGAAAAACATAAAGTTTATAAATTGGAATACAACGAATCCAGATACACCGATAACTGCTGTCATTTTCTTACCAACTCTTTTACTTAAAAATGTAGTTAAGAATAATGCCGGTACTAACACAATGATGTTTAATGTACTCACCACGCCGACTAAGTTAGCTTCACCTAAAACATATTGGAAGTAATATAGTTGCGATGATTGTTGTAAGAATAATGCTGTAATCGTTAATAATGTATATAATGCTAAAATGATAAATGGTCTATTTTTCAATAAATTAAAAAACGCTTTACGACCAATACCTTTTTCTTTTGGTTTTTCTACTGTATGACGTTCCTTAACGCCTTTGTAACACAACATATGGAACGTTACACCAAAGATTGCAAGTATACCTACTACAACTGGATAACCCAATTCATGACTTGGAAATAGACTAACTAATGGGATAACTACGATTCCCGAAATAAACATAGCCCCTTGTGAACCTAAGTTACGGAACACTGATAATTGCGTACGATCATCTGCATTAATTGTCATAGATGCTGATAATGAACCATATGGAATATTCACAAATGAATATGCTGCGTTAAATAACAAGTATGTTCCAAATGCCCATATTATTTTCCCAGTTTGGCTAATATCTGGCGACATAAAGGTTAAAACTGTAAGTAAGGCGAGCGGTATCGTACCGTACAAAATAAAAGGCTTGAATTTACCACGTTTAGCAAAGTTCCTTTGATTATCTACTAAAGTCCCCACTCCAGTATCTACAAAGGCATCAAAGAACTTCGCAACAAGAAAAACAGCTCCCGCAACTACTGACGGTATGCCTAAAATATCTGTATAGAATAACAATAAGTAAATTTGTCCCATATCAAACATTAAGCCATTACCTAAATCTCCAAATCCATACGCAAGTTTTTCTTTGAATTTTAATCTTGGTGATTGAATTTCTTTAAAACTCTTTAACTTACTATTTGCCGGTTTTAATTTTGCTGTAACCATGCTGATAACCTCTTTCCACTATAGAAACGTTCCTGACTACACTTTAGTGTTTAATCGTTTCTTAGTATGTATTAGTGATTGTTACAATCAATCGATAATAAGACACACAATGATGTAAGCGTTTTCTTATATCGTTAAAAATTTTTATCCCCATAAATTAAACTGTTTTTGAAGTCGATAGTGACATATCGCTCACCCTTATTTATAGGAATCTTAACTTTATTATATTTTTAAATACAGAACAGTCAACATTAAAATAACAACGTTGTTATAAAATGAATTTCACTTAATTAATACATCGTAAGTGTAGGTGATTCACAAACTCTGTAACTACAGCTTCTTTTTGACATATAAACTTAGCTGTTCTTTTTGGTTTGCCTGCAATTCATTTTTTAAATATATGTTGTAAACTTGTACGTTAAACAATGATTTTACATCATAATTATCATTTTATTGATATTTTTAATAATATATTCACTAAAAATGAAAGATTTAAAGCCTTTTTTCTAATTTTCTATACTTCATTATCCTAATAAAACTCTTTATGTTTTGTTCGATAATTTAATGGTGTTGTTCCGTATTGCTTTTTAAAACACTGTGTAAAATAACTTTGTTCTTTGAAACCTACATAATTGGCAACTTCAGCGACCGTCATTTTAGTTCTTGCAATAAGATCACGTCCCTTTTTAACTCTTGATTCAATGATATATTGTGAGATAGATTTATGAACTTCCTTATTAAATATTTTGGACAAATAACTTGGTGCCAAACCAACATATGAGGCGAGTTCATCTAATGACAATGCACTATCTAAGTTTCTTTCAATATATTGAATTACCTTACTTACTTTTGGACTATAAGCATTCGCTTTTACCTTCATCGCTCTATCTGTATATGATTTAACAATTGAATGGGTAATTTCATCTAAAGTTTCTATGTCCATTGTTTGATCTATCAATGCCGCATACTTTGCAGATATTTCATCAATATGAATCAAACTTACACCCGCTTTTTCACCGGCTTTACGGCATAACGTATTAATCAAATATGCCTTATATTGTTCATTTGAAATATCATCCCTTACACGTCGTAAGCCTGCCACTGATAAATTCATTGCATTTAGAATTGATAAAGCTTCATTAGCATTGCCATTTTCAACTGCAGTAAGTAGCTGATTCTCTAAATTATAACGATACTCTATTTCTTTTAACGTATAATCCATTTGCGCTTTAGATTCTGCTAAATCTTCTGTATTTGAATGAAAACTAAAATCAATTTTTACAGTTTCATAATTTATATTTCTTTTTTTCAAGAATCGAACTGCTAAACGACACATTTTTTGTGCTTTAACTTGATGACATAAAGGTATAGTCAGCAAATATTGCTTCAATATAGATAGTTTAGATATTTTAATATCTAAACTCTGGAGCAACTCATTACAACGACGTTCATTAGGCCGCTTCTCCATATATGGACCAACAATATAAATTTGTTTGTACTTTTTAAATTTGAATATTAAAAAGTTCACACCAAAACGATTCGTATAATGATAAATTTTATTGCTGTGCATTTGCACAATAAAATGTTTCAATTCATTTTTGAACTGCTTGCGTGCAGTATTTGTAAACGGCGTCTTGATATGATTAATCACCCCATTCATATCACTCATATCATATCCTTCTAGCCGAATTCCCAATAATTGTAGTGCATTCATCTGTAAAATC
Source organism: Staphylococcus equorum (assembly GCF_001747895.1). GTDB lineage: Bacteria > Bacillota > Bacilli > Staphylococcales > Staphylococcaceae > Staphylococcus > Staphylococcus equorum_A. Next base: position 49,703 of record NZ_LNNB01000016.1, read on the forward strand.
TCTAGCGTTTCCTCATTCATAAAAAAACACCCCATTCCTTATATTTTTATTATATCTAAAAATAAGGAGTGAGGTGTGAAATTTATATTAAATTTCTTTGAACTTATCAAATAATTCTATAACTAGTTCATTTTTTATTATCAAAAAAATTCATTAAAAATATTAATTCAAACTGGATAAACGACTATTTACGTTATACTCTCGTGCTTATTTATGTGAATTTTTCTTACCAAATTTGAGTTTAAATGGTGCATAGAATAATACAAATATTAGTACAAGTCCTAAATAACCAATTAATGGATAGAAAATTGCTACTAAATCTGTAAAACCTACGAAACTCAAGCATAAACCAACGATAACTGTAACTGTATAGAAAAGTTTAAATCGTTTCGTATCTACTACCGTAAAACGAGTTGCAAATGCATAGAACATACCTAAACCAGTATTGAAAATCATACCGAAAATGACAAAAGCCATAACGACGCCGAGTATAGGTGAAATATGATTTACGATACCTAACATTGGCATCTCCATTTCGCCAACAATATCGATTTGTGTAAAGATAGCTAAATGACTTAGTACAATCATAACACCTAATGCGAGTCCACCGAATAAACCACCTAATGCTGCAACTTTTGTATTTTTCTCGGAACCACCCATAACAATTGCCATAGAAGCACCAACTGCTGTATTAAATGATGCATAGTTTACACCTGCTATAAACCAGTTAGGTAATGTTGATGGTTTCGCATCCGACATTGTATTAAGTTGTGAAAATGATGTATCTGTTGTCATAAAACTATAAACTGAAATTATTATAATGAATATAATTAAAAATGGAGTAATATTCCCAATAACTTTAACAACGCCTTCTACTTTCATCATACCCGCAAGTAAAATAAGTATTGTCATAAGGATAGTACCTACAATTGAAGGTAATCCAAATTGTTGATTAAGGTTTGATCCAGCTCCTGCAATCATAACGACACCTACACCAAAGAGTGTAAAGATAATGACTAAATCAATAATCCATCCTAAAATTTTACCGAATATAGATTTCCCTGTGATATTATGTATAACTTCTTTATGAGAATCTGTCTTAGATTTACTTCCTAACCAAACAAGCATCATACCCACATAAGCAAATAATGCTGTAGTAATGATAGCGCCAAATGTCCCCATAATGCCAAAGCTCGTGAAGTATTGGAGTACTTCTTGCCCTGATGCAAATCCGGCTCCTACAATGACACCGATAAACGCGCTTGCGATCAGTAATATTCTTTTCATAATTAAGCCCCCTATTTTACTTACTATAAATGAGTTGTGTATAATTTCAATACTCGTATATTTGTGTAACATCAATAACTCATATTTCAATCACTCTAAAAGGTTGAAATAGGCGTTTTGACACCGTTAAAAATTTGATATTGATTCTATTTTATCATTTTAAAGCAATTTAATGTTGTTCTTCTCAATGACAACTATATTTAAGTAACGTAAAATCACAACAAAAATTTAAAAATTCATAATAAATTAAATAAAATGCCTCTTAACTATTAAGGGATCCTTTATTGAGATTATCTTTGTTCATCAAATTTATTTTTTAATTTTAATAGATATTAAGTTAATCTTTTTTCGCTTTTTCAGTTATATTTTTTTATGTGTTTACTTTTATATGAGTTCAATCATGAGATTATGTTAGTTTAAAACGGCAATTATTTGGGCCGACTCCTGAATCGTTAATAAAGCACTAGCCGAAGACTACAAGCTCAGGCTGTGCCCGCAAAAAGCGCGCACAAAAAAATGCCAACAAAGTCGTTAGACTTTGTCGACAGATTGTCTTTCTATTTTATACAAACATATTAAGTATAAGTATGAAGATTAAACCAGATACTGAAATCACAGTTTCAAGTAATGACCACGTTAAGAAAGTCTCTTTAACAGTCAAACCGAAATATTCTTTGAACATCCAGAAACCTGCATCATTAACGTGAGATAAAATAACACTACCCGCACCTATGGCAAGAACAACGAGCGCAACGTTAACATCTGATACTTGTAACAATGGTAAGACGATACCTGTAGATGATATTGCTGCTACTGTTGATGAACCTAGTGCAATACGAAGTACTGCAGCAACAAGCCATGCTAAGAATATCGGCGACATTTCTGTACCTTCAAATAATGTAGCAATCGTATCTCCAACGCCACCTTCAATTAACACTTCTTTGAAAGTGCCGCCACCACCAATAATTAAGATCATCATCCCAATTGGATAAATTGCATTAGATACTGAATCCATGATTTCTGAGTTTTTGCGTCCTTGTTTTATACCCATAGTAAAGATTGCAAACAATACCGCGATAAGCATTGCCGTAGCTGCAGTACCAATAAAGTAAATAAATGATTCAAAGCCATTTGTAGCTTCTTCATGTCCTGTAATTAATTGTACAATTGTTGATAATAACATCAAAATAACAGGGGAAATCGCAGTTAATAAACTGACTCCGAATCCAGGCATTTCTTCTTCTGAAAATTCTTTTTGTGCACCTAAGGCTGATATATCACCTTCACGTGTATAAGCTGTTGGTGCAATTTTTTGAGCAATTTTATTAAACAATGGTCCAGCTATAATTGTAACTGGAACTGCAATAATCATACCGTAAAGTAATACATGACCTAGGTTTGCGTCTAATTCTTTAGCTATAACCACTGGTCCTGGATGTGGCGGTAAAAATCCGTGTGTTACAGATAAAGCCACAACCATTGGAAAACCTAATTTCAATTGTGAAACATTTGCACGTTTTGCAATCGTAAATACTAAAGGAATCAATAATACTAAACCTACTTCAAAGAATAAGGCAATACCTACAATAAACGCAGCTACAAGCATTGCCCATTGTACATGTTTAGGTCCGAACTTATCGATGAGCGTGTCGGCAATACGTGTCGCACCCCCACCATCAGAGAGTAGTTTCCCTAATATAGCACCTAATCCGAAGATTAATGCAATATGTCCTAGTGTACTTCCCATACCATTTTCTACTGTTTCAATGATTTTATCTAAAGGCATACCTAGTAAAATTGCTGTCACAATTGATGTGATAATTAATGAAATAAATGTGTTTAATTTCAAGAAAATAATAAGTGATAATAATACGATAATTCCTATTACCACCGTAATCAATGGCCAAATTGTTTCAAACATCATCGTTCTCCCCTTTCAAATTAAAGATTGAATTAGAACTTAACAGACATATAACTAATCAATCGTGGTAACGCTTTCTTTCATAATTAAAATTTTAAAGAGCATGTGACAAGTTTTTCGTAACGTGAGTGTCGCTTGTTTACTTGTCACTTTTCTCTTTAAAGGTTATATCTATATCGTTTTGCTATGGTTTGTCCTCTGTCATATGTTCACGTTGAAATGTTGCAATTTCTGCGTAGCGATCCTCTAATGAACGACTTAAGTTGATAAATATGGAAACGAGTTGTTGATACACTTTCACATTATCTTGGTTTGGTTTATGTTCGTTTGTAGTACCGACCATCTCTTCGATAATAGAAAAATCATCAATTTCCCCAAGTGCTTTCATTCCTAATACACATGCACCCAAACAAGAACTTTCATAACTTTCAGGTACAATTAAATTCGTATCAAAAATATCTGCCATCATTTGGCGCCACACTTCACTTTTTGCAAAACCGCCTGTTGCTTTAATTGTCGATGGTGTTTCATTCATCACTTCGATTAGCGCAAGGTATACGGTGTAAAGATTATAAAGTACACCTTCTAACGCAGCACGAATCATATGTTCTTTTTTGTGTGTTAGTGTTAAACCAAAGAATGATCCTCTAGCATCTGCATTCCATAATGGTGCACGCTCACCAGCGAGATATGGATGGAAAATCAACCCTTCTGCACCTGGTTTAACTCGATTAGCAATTTTAGTTAACACATCATATGGATCGACGCCTAAACGTTTTGCAGTCTCTACTTCACTAGCTAATAATTCATCACGAAGCCAACGTAATACAACACCACCATTGTTCACAGGACCGCCTATAACATAATGGTCTTCAGTTAACACATAACAAAAAATACGTCCTTTGTAATCTGTACGTGGTTTATCTATCACTGTTCTTATCGCTCCTGATGTTCCTATCGTCACAGCGACTTCACCTTTTTTAAATGCATTCACACCTAAATTGGAAAGTACCCCGTCACTCGCACCAACCACAATTGGTGTATTTTCATCTATGCCCATTAATGTTGCATAACGATGTTTCATACCTTTTAAAATGTGCGTTGTTGGTACAACCTCTGGCAATTGTGTTTCTTCAATACCTAACAATTCGAGCGCTTCTTTATCCCAAGATAATGTTTCTAAGTTAAGCATTCCTGTAGATGATGCCATGGATTGATCTATAACAAATTGCTCAAATAATTGGTAGAAAATGTATGTCTTAATATCAGCAAATGTAGCAGTTTGTTTGTATATTTCTTGTTGTTCGTGCTTCATCCAGAATATTTTTGCCAATGGTGACATAGGATGGATTGGTGTGCCGGTTCTTTGATATATTTCATTACCATTATGTTCATTTTTAATTAGTTCAGCGTATTGGCTTGCACGATTATCTGCCCAAGTTAAATTTTCAGTTAAGCGTTGATTACTTGCATCCATTGCTATTAAACTGTGCATTTGTGCACTAAAGGAGATTAATTTGAGATCCTCTTTAGCGATATTAGCTTCTCTCATTACATACTTAACTGTCATTAACACTGCATCAAATAGCTCGTCTGGGTTTTCTTCAGAAATTTCCACATTCGGTGTATGCAATGGATAACCGATATTGTGTTTCATTATAAATTGACCTTTTTCATCGTATAGTACTGACTTCGTACTCGTTGTGCCTATATCGACACCTATCATGTATTTCATGATTTTTCCTCCTACTTCTTTACCGGGTTAAAACATTAATTTAACCAGAAACTGTCAACATCCTCACCAACATCATCAAAGTTGAGATGGAATGCTTCTCTAAGTTTTGCAGCATCTTGCTTCGCAACCGCTTCTATAAACACTTCATGATTACGATGAATGCGCTCAAAATCTTCTGGATTCTCGCTCATGCGTGTACGCATTGACAATAGTATCAGTGCTTCCATTACCGGTCTTAAGTTATTCCAAAAAGTTTTTAAGTATTGGTGCTTTGAAGCGAGTATGGTTACTTCATGAAATTTCATATCATGTTCAGTAAATGCTTCTGCATCTTCGAATTTAACTGCCACTTTCATCATTTCTAATTGTTTACGTAATTCTTTAACAATCTGTTCATTATTCAAAGCTTTGATTCTACTAAACGCAAATGATTCCAACATTATTCTTAAATCATAAAGTTCTTTTTTCTCTGTATCATCAAAAGGCAATACTTCTGCGCCCATTCTTTCTAAATGTATCAATTGATCTTGCTTTAATAATTTAAATGCATCCCTAACTGGCGATCGACTAACATTAAATTCTTTAGCAATTTGATTCTCCGTCAATAACGTATCTGGCGTTATTGTGCCCTCAACAATTCTTAAACGAATCTCTGCAGCAATCATTTCACCTTTCGAGACACCCTCTAACCATTGTTCTGGATATTTATAATTCATGATGACATCACCTCTTTTATCAATACGATATACTTGTATACAAGTATAGTAATACACAAGTTCAGCATTTGCAAACGCTTGCAAATGAGATTTTTATCTCTTTTCAACTTAAAAAACCGACATGGCAGGACTTGAACCTGGCATATCGGTTTTTATATTTATTTTACTTTCATAAAAAATTGAAGCATTAAGATGGGTGAAGCTCACGACACCGTCCCTAGCCACAACAAATTAGCGATTCAACTTTAATGTAGCCTTATTTAATTATCGAAGACTTCGGAATGTATATTTTGCATTTTACTTTCAACCGCTGTTATTTCGTTTGCACATTGCTTTAATACATTTCTATGGTTCTCAGTATTTTCAGTGTTTTTATAACGTATTTTATGCTCTAAGCTTGCCCACATATCCATACCAATTGTTCTAATTTGAATTTCTACAGGCACAGTTTCTACTGAATTAGCTAAAAATACTGGAATGGCTACAACGATATGTAAACTACGATATCCATTATCTTTAGGATTTCCAATATAGTCTTTACGTTTCAAGAGCTTCACATCTTCTTGTTTGAGTAATAATTCTTCTATAACATAAATATCATCAATATAATTACATATCACTCTAATACCTGCGATATCTAGTATATTTTCTTTAGCAGACGTTGTTCTTATCTCTAATCCTTTACGATTTAACTTTTTAATTAAGCTTCTCATTTCTTTAACGCGACGTTCCATATGATGAATTGGGTTGTGTTTATACATTTGTTGAAAATTGTCATCTAAGATATCTAACTTGGTACTAATTTCCTTAAGTGCTGACGAGTATAATTGTTCCAAAGCAACAAACCCTATTACCATATCAAATGCATCTTCTTGATTATTGATATTTTTTATACTCGCTCTAAATTCTTCCTTCAAATTGTCTATATTTAACGAAGGTTTACGTTCAATATACATATTTCGTTCCTCCCAAAAATCTACTTAAACTACATTATAGCTAATTCCCATTTATTAACTAAATAAAAAGATACTTCAAATGTGATAAACTACACTTTAAAAAAATCGTTGTTTTGTTTTCAAAACTAAAATATATTTTAAAAAAGGAGTGGAACAGAAACCTCATTTTTAAATGAGATTTCGTTGTCCCACCCCGGCAAAGATGACTAGAAAACTGAATATTTGAATGCTATTCATCTTTCTTATGTTCTCTCACTTCTGTCGATCTGTTATCAGCAATATTACGTGCACGTTTCATGGCGTCTTCTTTCTTATCAAAACTATCGGAAGCTTGCTTAGCACCCTCCGTTTTAATCTTCCACTTATTATCTTCATAATAAACGTGAACATCTTTATTATTTAATTTAGGATTCGCTGAATCATCTTTTTCATGTTTAGTTATTTTCTTGTTTTTCAATTCATCTAATTCTTTTTTAGAAGCGTCTTTATACCAAGATTCAGCTTGTTTCGTCGCAATTGGTATTGCTCTATCTTCTTTATAACCATCTTTAAGCATCGCATTTCCAATATCTATTGCTTTTTTAAGTTCTAGTTTTTCCATGTTTTTCCAACTTTGTGGGTAATCATTCATTGTCCAAGGCATTACTTCAACCTCCTACGTTATAATTTATTCTTCGTCTTAATTATTGTTTACCACTACTAAAAAGTTACAAACAAAGTAATATACACTTTCAATTAAAAACTCAAACTTGTTAACAATGATTAATTTCCTTAACGAACGGGAATTAAAGTATGAATCTAATCATTTCATACACTATTTATAAAGGAGGGATATAATGACAAATATAACAATAGGTTTAATTCCTTCACCTGACATGCCACATAAACTTATAAACAAGATTTCCGATTATCTAGCTGATGATATCCAAAACCATGTAGATGATAAAACAAATTGGGAATTTGAAACACATGTCGCTTCAATGGTTGGAACTGCTGAACATATGGATAAAGCACTAGACATCGCATCAAATATTAAAAAACAAAAGAATTGGGATTACACAATTTGTATAACTGATTTACCAAGCCTATCTAATAATAAAACTGTAATTTGTGATATAAACCTAGACGACAAAACAGCATTATTATCTGTTCCAGCATTAGGTGCTGTGAATTTAAAACGCAAGTTACGTCATTTCATAACATTTATTGTTAAATATTTTTTCACTTCAGGTTCCGATAAAAACCTTTTGAAATCAAAGTATTTTAAATTAACAAGATTCAATGAAGTTATACCGAATGAAGATAACAAACAAGATAATAGAAAACGTATTATTTCTAAAACATCATTTTTAGGTTGGCTTCATTTAATCGTAGGCATGACTTTTTCTAATGAACCTTGGTCTGCTATTTTAGATTTCAAAAAGATTATTTCAGTATCCTTTGCAACTGGAACATATATCGCAATCTTCTCAACACCTTGGGATTTGAGCTTAGACTATGAATACTGGCGCTTTATTCTACTCATGTTATTATCTATAAGCGGCATGGTAGGGTGGTTAATATATTCATATAATTTATGGGAACGTCCGAATCCAAAGACACAAACATCGTATCGTTTCATTTACAATTTCACGACATTGACTACATTATTCGCTATTACAATTTTTAATTTTGCTGCGCTATTTATATTGCTCACAATAAGCACATTATTATTTGTACCACCAGAAATATTTTCTAGCTGGACCTCTTTGAATGAAAAACAACCAACTTTTGTCAACTATATTAACCTTATTTGGTTTATAACTTCATTGGGTATTTTAGCTGGTGCCATGGGTTCAACGGTTGAAAATGCTGAAAAAATCAAGCGTGTAACATATTCATTCAGACAATATTATAGATATAAAGAATTAGAACAAGACGACAATAGGACTAATAGTACTAATCAAGCATCAGATTACAACGATGGCCAAAAACTGTCACACAGTGAGGAGGATTCCAATGACAAATAGAACGATTGAAATTGGATTAGTAGCGGCGCCAGGAATAACAGAAAAAATCGCTCACAATCTTGAAAATAACTTACCAGAGGTATTATCAAATTATTTTGCTAAAGATATCGAATGGAAAATCAATACAGTTGTTGATCCCCTCACCGGTTCTGCAGAAACCGCCAAAGAAATATTCGAGAAAATTGCTAACTACCAAAATAATAATAATTGGCAATATACGATAGGACTTACTGACCTCCCTATTATTAAAGATAATAATGTAATCGCTTTTGATATCAATAAAAGTAATGGTGCCAGTTTAATTTCCGTCCCTTCCTACGGTTGGCGACCAGTTCAAAAACGTATACAAAAATCTATAGTTGGAATTATTGAAACTGTAAATATGGATCATTCACAGGATTTACAAAAAAATAGTAACCACGATAAAGATAGTCAAGAAAAATTAAAATCACAATTTCCACTTTCAACTTTAAAATCACGTACAGCATATTTGGAAGATACAAATTCCAAACATACACATTATTTTGTTTCATCTAATACAAAAGGTTCTTTCCGTTTAATTAGTGGTATGACATTTGCAAACAACCCATTAAGCATGCTAAGTAGCTTAAGTAATGTCGTAGCCATAGCATTCACTACTGGTGCTTTCGGTATCGTTTTTACTACGATGTGGAATTTAAGTTATGTTTATTCATCTTGGCGTATGTTACTCATGATGGTAGTCGCCATTTTTGGCATGATGTTTTGGATTATTGTAGCGCACCATTTATGGGAATCGAAAAAAGAGAGTAGAAATAAAAGAGTTACAATGTTATATAATTTGACGACAGTACTAACGCTAACTGTTTCACTTATCATTTATTATATAATATTATTCTTTTTATTCTTAATTGCTACTCTTGTAGTCTTGCCTTCAGGCTATTTAGGCCAAACTTTACAAATGGGCGGCCCCGCAACGTTAATCACTTATATAAATCTTGCTTGGTTTGCTACTTCTATATCAACAGTTGCCGGTGCAATTGGTGCTGGTTTAAACAATGAAGAACTCATATTAGAAAGTACTTATGGGTTTAGACAAAAAGAACGTTATAAAAAAATGGAAGACCAAGAAAAACAACAAGAACAGAAAAGAACTGAAGCTAAGAAAGATATTGAAGAGAAAAAACAAGAGGAAGAAAAGAAAGCAGAACAAGAAGGTGAAAATAAACAAGATTACTAAGGGCAGTCTTACCTCAGACAAACCTCAGACTCCCTTTCGCACTTGAAAACTTGTTTGACACCTTAAAATAAATAAAAAACAAAGCAAGCCAACCCATGATTCCGTTCATCGTAAGGTTGGCTTGCTTTTTAAACTTGTGCTAAATTCACTTTTTGTCTTGCATTCATACAGTTATTCTGAATACTCATCAATGATGTTTTAATGTGTATATACTGAGGTAGTTCTGATATTTCTTGGACTTTAATATGCGAACCTCTTTCAAAATGTTTTGCTATATTTTCAAAGATAAGTAAGTATTCGCCCATTGTTTCATCATCTATATGATATCTTTCTTTATTACTCAAAGCCCTTGTAAGCATAAAGCTAATTTCTTCTAAGGCATAAATACTCGGATAATAATACTGTATGACCATCTTATTACTAAACAGTTCACCGTTTGCGCTATTATATACTTGCTTCATGTTATTGAGTTTCACACTTAACTGAAGCATTTCTTGTTTGTCTTGTTCTCGTGATGAATATTTACTACTTGCAAACAAGTAATGGAATAATACTGCCTCGTCTCTTGCAACGTCTGCAAGTGTTGATGGTAGCATGGATGACGCTGTCTTTCTGCCTATTATCAATAAACAAATAACAGCAATTGCAATACCCACAATTACATCAATCACACGTGGCAACGCAATTAAAATTGTTAAGTGGTTTGCTGCTATACCGTTCAACAAGATCACTTGGATCGTTATGAAAATAACAGCGAATGAATAGTTAGCCCCCACAAATACCTCTGTCACACCTGCTGCTGCAGCTAACAAGAGAATCGCAATTGGTAACGGTGGCGTCGATAATAAAATAAGAGATAATACAAGCACACCTATAATTGTACCAACTCCCCTAGATCCAGCACGCTCAAAACTATGTAACGTTGTTGAGCCTATTAGTACTGTATGTGTACTTAAAGGAATCCAATATGCTTTTTCAAAACCAAACATAAGCGCTATAAAAATTGAAATAGCCATAATAACTGTATAGCGTAATGTATTTCTAAACACAAATGAATCCAGGGTTAAATTTGTTAACATACGATGTCCATATATAGGCACACGAATATCAATTTCATGTTCTACACGTTCATCACCTGCATTCATGATTGCATCTACTTTGAATATATTATCAACGAGATTTTGATATTGGTCATCAATTTCCACTGCTTTTGTCCATTGTTTTTTAATATTACCTTCAGAGTATACAAGTTTGATTACAAAATCTGCCATTTCTTTGATTTCTTTAGGTAATGGACGTGTATTCTTTTCATTCAGCTCTAATAATTCTGAATGAATACCTTGCGCCGTATTATGAAGTAACAGCAAACGTTGAAATTCGGGTGACTCTTTAGATTTGGCAGTACTGGAAGTGATCAGCTGAGTATCTGAATTTCTAAAAGCAGTCACTGCGAATTGTGATGCTTTAGCAAATGCTTTCGGATCATCAAAATTATAAATAAGTTGTTTAATGATATTATAATCGTTTTTAATAGCTTTTGACTCTGCAGATTCTTTAGATATTACTATAAGGATAGTAACAATTAATGTTGCTAATAATCCTCCAACAAACATAGCAAGCCCTCTATATAAAGCTTCTTCTGGAGCTACAGGTAAGTTGAAAGGTAAACTGAAAGCAACAATAAAGAATGTAGATGAAGGTCCTGGTATATTCAATGAACTAAATATATAATACGGAATCACCGTAACAATAAGTAGTAATACACCAAAGATAAGTGGCTGGCTTACTGTGAGCGTACCTAATATCATTGCTATAGATAACCCTATCGATGAGAAAAATACGATACGTAGTTTCGATTTGGATGACCCACCAAATACATAAATATGTGCTAAAGTACCAGTAGATATTAATAATCCTGTAGAAAGATGACCCATTAAATAACCAATAACGAGTGGGATAAACATTAATATAGCTTGTCTTAAACCTTTAGCAACATCGATTTTCATGGTATTAAATCGAACAAGTGACTTTAAATATTTAACCAATGTTGGTGTTCATCTCCTTCAATATTTTATTTTTTATTAGTTTAATACGTATGCGCCCTACAAATTGTAGTATTTAAAAAGCACATATAAAAATGGGAGAGGAAGAGAAATCAAAAATGTGAAATTTGATTTCGTATTCCCACCCCCACAAGGCTGACTAGATAAAGGAATACAAGAGCTGAGGCTCTTGCATATGAACTACTAGCCTTCATACATGAAGCATTAGTTCTTTAAAACTTGATACAAGTGCATTTAGATATCAGACAACTACTGTGTAATCTCAATTTCACATTTACAACGTAGTATGTTGTATTTATATCTCAGTCTCATTAGGTCGTAAACACATGTAGCCTATTTATCTCAGCTTACTAACAATTCAATATTTAATACAATATTTTTTATTATCGTAAAAGTTACATATGTCCAACTTAAAACATCACTCTACCATTTTAACACTTTTCTAAAAATATTTTGCCGTATTTGATTGGATAATTTCATAGCCAATTTATTATAAATCATTTCATTGTTTGTATGATGTGAAAAGTCTTTTTATAGCACTCAATGATTTATTCTGCTTCTTTAATATCTTCATGAACGCTTGAATAATCGATATCTGTTTCTAAAAATTCATCATTATTCACAGGAAAGTGTTGTTCAAGTGTTTCTATATTACTAATTTCTACAGAACCACTATTAAATTCAAAATCTAAGACATGGCCACCAAATGTTTTATTTTCATCCACAAAATGTAAATGAAATCCTCCTGCAGCGACGCCATGAAATAATTGTGGAGAATAAAATCCTACAATCGTGCCATGTACTTGTTCTTTCGTATATTCAGGTTGTTTTTTAGCTGATTCTATTAATTTTGTATAAGGTCTATCTTGCTTCGGCATCATTCTGACATGAATCATTTCAAATTTACCGGTGATTTTGACAGCTATAAATATATTATTACTCGCTGCTTGACGTTGGATTTCATTCAACACAGCTTCAGAGTCGGTGATATATCGAACATCAAATTGCTTATCTACTTTGAAAGGGGTAACTGTAGAGAATGGTGTCATTTCGTGACCTTCTAATTGTTTGAACTCACCATATTCATTAGCATGATATGCGATACCATCTAATATAATAACTTCACCATCAGAGCCAGTTAGTGTTCCTATACCTAAATCACCATGTTCTAAAATCTCTTTAATCGTAGCAGTGCCTTCTAACAAACCTGCCATCAACGTACCTAGTGTTCCGTGTTGATACAACATTATCTCTTCTCTCCTTACTAAAACGTATTACGCACTTTTAAAAAATAGGGGTATTTTTATTATAATTGCTTCCAACATGAAATTATACACCATTGTATTACGCTACAACAGCTTAGTGTCTTAATTAATCCTAGTAAAAAGGAATAAAAAATCTAAACCCACAAGATTACGTAAGTTTAGACTCTTATTTTGAAATAGTCTTTTATTTAGTTTGAGAAACTTGAATATCTGGTTTAGTAATCAAATATTGCGTAACTTCTTTGAAAAAGTGTTGAAAGTGTTCTGTACCATTGTGCACTTCTAAAGCTTCTTCATTTTCATATTGTTCAATAAAAGCAAATGTATTAGGCTCATCAGTGCGTTCAAAGTGTGCATAATACAATGCGCCATCTTCTTTGTTAGCTGCTAATACAAGTGGTTCTACTAGTGCTAAATACTGATCACGCTTTGACGGGTCAATCTTCATTATAGCATTTACAGTAACCATCTTTTAATCCTCCTAGGAAATCATTATCTTTATTAATTACCGCAAACTCAATATCGCAAACATTGCATGCTTTATATCAATCATTCAAAAAAGTATCATTCAGTAATAAATCGAAATACATCATATTTTGAAGTCAATTTAATCAATAAAAAAGACTAACTCCCCCTTTGAAGTTAGTCTTTTATAATCTATAATTTCTCCCGCTTTAAACTAAATGGTGATTCCACAATCACTATTTAGTTTATTTGTTTAATTTTGTAGTCATAATTTAAACCCCTTATTTAAATTATGTACTATTTTTGCTTTTTAGCATCGTTAACAGTTTGACGTACATCTGCTAAATCAGCTTCAACATTAATCTCAGGTTTTTTAGTAAATTTACTTACTACAACCGTTACAATTAAACTTGTTAAGAAGCCTGGTATGATTTCATATAAATTAAAGAAATCATTGATTTCACCAAGTGGTTTAACAAACGCAATCCATATAACTACTACAATTGCCCCTGATAACATACCACTCACTGCACCAGTACGACTTAAGCCTTTCCAATATAATGACAATAGTACAAGTGGTCCAAATGCTGCACCAAAACCTGCCCATGCATTACCTACAAGACCTAAAATCGTGTCGTTTGGTGTCCAAGCAATCCAAAGTGATATAAGTGCTACAACGATTACTGATAAACGTCCCACCATAACAAATTCTTTTTGATGTTCTTTGGCTGCTTTCTCACCACGGAATAATTTATAAAAGTCTTCTGTTAATGAACTAGATGTCACTAACAATTGTGAAGAAATTGTACTCATAATTGCGGCTAAAATAGCGGCAAGTAAGAAACCACCAACAAGCGGATGGAATAAAATTTGTCCCATTAAAATGAATAGTGTTTCAGGATCTTGTATATCAGTACCACTTTGATTGATAAATGTGATACCTGTAAGTCCGACGCCTACTGCACCTATTAAACTGATTGCCATCCAACCAATACCAAAACGTCTTGCTGTTGGTATTTGTTTGATTGATTTGATAGACATAAAACGTACAATAATATGCGGCTGACCAAAATAACCTAAGCCCCAAGCAAAGAATGAAATAATACCTATCACTGTTGTGCCTTTAAATAGGTCCAAGTTCGTAGGTTTTAATGCTGCTGCTTGTGATATTGTATCAAGTCCACTTAATTGCATCATAGCAACAATCGGTACCATTACCATAGCGATAATCATAACGACCCCTTGGAAAAAGTCTGTTAATGATACGGCTAAATAGCCACCAAAGAATGTATATGCAATAACAATAACTGCTACGATTATCATACCTAAGTGATAGTTCATACCAAATGCACTTTCAAATAATACCCCACCTGAAACCATTCCAGAATGAGTATAAAGCGTAAAGAATACGACAATAATTGCCCCGGCAATTATTTTAATAGAGTTAGATTTATCATCTAATCTATTTTTAAAGAAATCTGGTAGCGTTATGGCATCCCCAGCTTTCTCTGTATATACACGGAGACGCGGTGCTACAACAATATAGTTTATGTATGCCCCTATAGTTAGACCAATCGCTAACCACGCTGCTGATAGCCCAGTAGTATAAACTTCCCCAGGTAGTCCCATGATCATCCAACCACTCATGTCGGATGCACCTGCAGATAGTGCTGTTACATATGGACCAATGTTTCTGCCGCCCAACATATATTCACTGACATTACCTGTCGATTGTTTAAAGCCATAGTAACCTATGCCTAATAAAACAATGAAATAAACAATCAGCATAATATACGTTTGCCAGTTCGGGTCTACTTGACTCTGTAATGATGCTCCCAATGTAAACATTGAACAAACTCCCTTTTATTATATGATTTTGTCACATGCATTCATTATACAAAAATTAACGGAATTTTAAACCACTTATGAGAAGTTTTTTTTGCTCTTTTTTTATTAAAAGGTCTTTATAACACTATAAATGCTGTTATACAAGCGTTTTTAACGGTTAAAATTAAAGGTGTAATTATTCTCTTTTCGTGCTTATAATCACACTTTACAATTCAAAATAATGTATGTTTCCCACAACTTTTATATTAATATCATTTTAACTGTATTTGAGTAACATGTTATTTTACATTATTTTTTGTGATAATCGCCTTTTTCCGTTATATTTATTTGCTATCGTTTATACATGACTAAGCCATTTTTTAGAATTTATGGACAGTTAATAATATAATAGGAAATGGACATAACAATTCAAAATAATGCTACAATAAAGACTATATAATGAAAGCGTTTTACATAGCTGTAATACAAAACATTACAAAAATTATACAACTGGAGTGACATAAATCATGTGTAAAACAACGGATAAGAGCGTAAAGGACAGATATTTAGACTTACTTTCAGAACAATTCAACTCAAAAGAAGAATTGGCTACAGAAATCATTAATTTGGAATCTATTTTAGAACTTCCAAAAGGTACAGAACACTTCGTCAGTGATTTACATGGTGAATTCCATGCTTTCCAACATGTGTTACGTAATGGGTCTGGGAATGTACTGTCAAAGATTAATGACATTTTCCAAGATACTTTAACACGTAAAGAAATTAATGAATTTTCCTCACTCGTATACTACCCAGAAGAAAAAATAAAATTAATAAAAAATAATTTTACTTCTAAAGCTGAATTAGATGAGTGGTATGTAACTACAATAAATCGTTTAATTAAATTGATTACATATGCATCATCAAAGTATACACGTACAAAATTACGTAAATCTTTACCTAAAAACTATGTCTTCATTATTGAAGAATTACTGTATAAAAGTAATAAATACAATAATAAACATTCCTATTACGAAACATTAATCAATCAAATCATAGAGCTTGAACAATCTGATGATTTAATCATCGGTTTATCATTTACTATCCAACATTTAGTAGTTAATCATTTACATGTTGTAGGTGATATTTACGATCGTGGCCCAGAACCAGATAAAATTTTGGAAACACTGATTGATTATCCTTCAGTAGATATTCAATGGGGTAATCATGACGTTTTATGGATTGGAGCATATGCGGGCTCTAAGGTTTGTTTAGCTAATTTACTGCGTATTTGCGCACGTTACAATAACTTAGATATCGTTGAAGATGCCTATGGTATTAATTTGCGTCCGTTATTAACACTTGCTGAAAAGTACTATGATGGTAATAATAAAGCGTTTCAACCTAAAAACCCTCAGGATTTAACCCAAGCAGAATTAGAACAAATCACGAAAATACACCAAGCTATCGCAATCTTACAGTTTAAATTAGAAGCACCTATTATTAAACGTCGCCCAGCATTCGAAATGGAAGAACGTTTAGTGTTAGAAAGTATCGATTATGCAAAAAATGAAGCTACATTGTACGGCAAGACTTACACGTTAGAAAATACTTGTTTCCAAACAATCGATCCAGAAGACCCTAATAAATTACTTGAAGAAGAAGAAGAAGTGATGAACAATTTATTATTATCTGTTCAACAATCAGAAAAATTAAAACGTCATATGACTTTCTTAATGCAAAAAGGTAAGCTCTATTTGCCTTATAACGGTAATTTACTTATCCATGGTTGCATTCCTGTAGATGAAAATGGTGAAATGGAATCTATGACGATAGACGGTGAAAAACGTTATGGCCGAAACTTATTAGACTACTTTGAAACTCACGTCAGAAAAGCATTCGATAATAAAGAAATTGAAGATGACTTAGCAACTGACCTCGTGTGGTATTTATGGACTGGTAAATATTCTTCATTATTTGGTAAACGAGCAATGACAACTTTTGAACGTTACTTTATTAGTGATAAATCAGCACATAAAGAAGCTAAAAACCCATATTATTATTTACGTGAAGATGTAGATATGTGTAAAAAAATGCTGAAAGATTTTGGATTAGATCCAGAACAAGGCCATATTATCAACGGACATACGCCTGTAAAAGAAATTGATGGTGAAAATCCAATTAAAGCAGAAGGTAAAATGATTGTAATCGATGGCGGCTTCTCAAAAGCCTATCAATCAACGACCGGTATTGCAGGCTATACCTTACTTTATAACTCATTCGGTATGCAGCTTGTGGCTCATAAACATTTTAATTCGAAAAAGCATGTTCTACTTAACGGTGCCGACGAACTTTCGATTCGCCGCGTCGTAGATAAAGAATTACAGCGTAAAAAAATACGTGATACGAATTCAGGTCAAACTATCCAAGAAAAAATTGATATCTTAAAAGAGTTAATGCATGACCGTTTCGTAAATTAAAACAACTCAATAAACGCATAAAAAAATCCATTTGCTAACAATAAAACATTGCGCAAATGGATTTTTTCTATATATTTTGATGTAAATAAGCGTCTTTCAAATAACCAATCATCCCTTTTTCTGATTCTACAGGATTATTATTACCACGTTTGAATGTTACGACTTTACCATCGCTGATATGATAAAGTATCATATCATTTTTAGTTAACTCATCTTTACAAGATACTGGTATTTCTATAATATTGTGATCTTTAATAAAACGGTTAAACCAACGTGATGTAAAATTCCAATCAAAAAGAATATGATTTTTGATTGGCCCATCCACATTACTTCGTGCATGTTCATCACTAAATGACACGGGCATCATATCTACATTTTTCAAACCAAATTCTGGGACTAATTCATTAAATGCTAGACTGTTAAATACAAATGATTGCGTCATAAGTAAACATTTGTTGTAACGCGTCATATCTGCATAAATACGATCATTACTAGACAGTAAATTGCCTTCAAAAATTTCAAAATCTAAATCATGTGACCGTTGAGACGTATTTTTAAATAAATTAAATGCCATAACTGGAATATTATGTTCTCTCAATTTTGCACCGAGATGAAAAGCAAATTCACTTTCCCCTACAATGATTACACCAGGTGGTTCTGTACTTGAAAGCTTCATCACTTTACTCAATGGTAAGAAACTAAAACCATAAATCACTACGGTAATAAACACTAAACCAAAAGTAACTGGCGTTATGAATTCAGCCATCGGTGTGCCTTTCTCTACAAATAAGCCCCCAAAAAACTGAGCAACAGTAAGAACGACAATACCACGTGGAGCCATCAAAGACACCATCGCGCGTTCACGTTTTGAAATTTCTGTATTTATCGTAGCCAGTATAATTGAAATCGGTCTAATTAAAATAATCATGATTGCGCAGAAAATAAATAATTTCCACGACATGACACTTTTTAATACTTCTAATGTTAAAGAAGATGTAATTAAAATAAATACCGTTGAAATCATGATTGATGACGTGTTCTCAATAAAATGATCAGATTCTTTGAATATTAAATCGTGACGTTTCATGCGTGCCATCATTAAACCGAAAATTGTAACTGCAAGTAATCCAGATTCTGGTAAAATTTCATCACAAATAGCAAATATTAATAAAATAAAGACTAATTGAATTGGTGGCATGAGATTTTGAGGGATTAAATCACGTTTAATCAGCCACATAAATAAGTATGATGCACCAAAACCGATGACCACAGCTACTAAGAAACGTAAGACGAAACTCAATATAATTTGCAATTCAAAGCCCTGTTCAAATATTTGAAACACATAAAAAGCACCGAGCGCTAACATAGGGCCAATAGGATCAAGTATGATACTTTCCCATCTTAATATTGAATCTACACTTTTTCGAACTTTAGCTTGTTTTAATAACGGTTGAATTACGGTAGGTCCCGTTATTAAAAATAAACCGCCTAAGACGAGTGAAATTGCCCATGAGAATCCTAATACATAATGTAAGGCAATAGAACCTAAGATCCAAGCAATCGTAGCTCCTATAGTAATGATACGCATCACTGCCTTGGAAATACCTTTTAATTCACGAAAGTCTAAATTACTACTTCCTTCGAATAAGATAATTGCTACAGCTAATGATACTAATGGACTGAACACTTCTTGTCCTAAACTTTCTTGAGGATTAATCAGACCAAATATTGGTCCTACAAGTAACCCTACGATGGCCATGACGACAATCGATGGCCATTTAATTCTGGTAGCAAACCACTGGCTGAAAATGCCAAGCGCTAAAAATATAACGATAAGCAACATTAACGGTAAGTTTAGTAAAGTCACATAACTCCCTCTCTCTATTTTTAATATCAAACAACTTTTGTATGCTTTCTTTCGAAAATTCATTAACAGAAAAACATACTACCAAAATTTTAAGTTTAACGCACTAAAATGACCTTCACTATATACCCACACATATTTCACTTTAATCGTAGCGCTATTCCGAAACGCTTTATAAAGTACGTTCCTGATATACATATGTCTACACCAAATAAACTTTCGTGTTTATTTCTCTTCCTTTTTAAGGTAGAATTAACTATTGTGATGTTTTTTATATAACATAACGTAATTCGGATAATGAATTGTCATGAAAGGATTCCAAACAATATGAATAAATTAAAAGAAATTATTATTGTTGCTTTTGCATTTGTCGGTGTTGTAGTAGGTGCTGGCTTTGCTACAGGGCAAGAAATTTTCCAATTTTTTACAAGTAACGGTAATTTTAGTATTTATGGTGTTTTTATTACTGGCTTGATTATTACTGTTGGCGGTGTTTTTGTACTGAACACAGGTTATCGTCTGCGTTCACATAGTCATACAGAACCGATTAAATTTTACTTACCTCGTACAATTGCTACGATATTTGATATCATATTAACATTATTTTTATTTGCATTAGCAATGATTATGACTGCAGGTGGCGTATCTACAATTAATGAAAGCTTTGATATTCCCTATGGTCTTAGTTCATTTTTATTAGTCTTAGTTATTTTATTAACACTATTTTTAAAATTTGATCGCTTAATTACTGTATTAGGTATGGTTACCCCATTCTTAGTCTTAATAGTAACAATTATTGCAATATATTATTTTTCAACTGGCCAATTTAATTTTGAGGCTGCTGACAACTATGCAAACAGTGAAGGCCGTACAGACAACTGGTGGTGGTTCGACGCAATCAATTATGGTAGTTTACAAATTGCTGCTGCTTTTAGCTTTCTTTCAGTAATGGGCGGACGTTTAAAATTTGAGAAATCCACTATTTGGGGTGGTATTTTTGGTGGTATTATCATCACCTTCTTATTGCTAATGCTCAATCTTGGAATGGTTACAGAGTTTGCTCAAATTACAGGCGTTGCACTCCCATCATTATTACTAGCAAATAATATCTCTCCTTTTATTGGTGTATTTATGGCTATCGTTATGATTTTGGTTATTTATAACACAGTCGTAGGATTAATGTACGCATTTGCCTCACGTTTTACTGAACCTTATAGTAAATCGTATTACATTTTAATTATCGTAATGGCAATCATTACTTTTGCAACAACTTTTATTGGTTTTATCGAATTGATAGGTAAAGTATTCCCTATCATGGGTATTTTCGGTTTCATTCTATTAATTCCGATATTTATTAAAGGGATACTTAAAAACAAACCCGAATAACACATAATTGATCATCTATATTCCGAAAGAAATCACTTTTATAAGATATAGTCAAAATCGAATATTTCCACCACTTTGGAGAGTGGGATAGGAATCTATTTTTCCTAGCAAGATTTCGTCGTATGAAACCAGTCCAGCACAGCTGACTAGGTAATGATCGAGTCTGAGACATGTATTTTGTCTTAGACTCTTTTTTATTTATTTTAAATCTAGTTATTATTACTTCTAAATAAAAAAAGGCATAAACTGCATGCGCTATATTACACACATGAAGTTTATGCCTTCTAATTCTTGCTAAATTATTGATTTAATACTGTTTGGCCCGCTTGAATGCCTGCTTGAGTCAATTCGTGACTGTTCACCCAAACTTGCGTTACATTTGCTCCACGGCTTTCAAAAATATCAATTACATTCTTACTAGCTTCTACAGGAACGATTGGATCGTTTTCTCCCATAGAGAGTAATACATCTACGCCACTTAAATCTTTATTGTTCACTAAATCTACAGGATAAAGTGGTGCATATAACAATGCTTTTTTAAATGTAATATCATCATGTAACATCATGCTAATCGCTATATTTGAGCCATTTGAAAAACCTACTGGTATGGCTTGTGCTAAATCAAAGTTATATTTATCAGCCGCTTCTTTTAAAAATGTAATTAAGCGCTCTGTTCTATATTCTAAATCTTCGATATCGTATTTTCCTTCTCCTAGACGTTTGAAGTAACGGTTCATACCATTTTCAGAAACTTCTCCTCTAACACTTAATACATTATATTTAGAATTCAATACTTCACCTAATGGTAACAAGTCTTTTTCATCCCCACCTGTACCATGTAATAAAATAAATGTAGGTGCGTTTGCTTCGCCTTCTTTAAAAATGTGTTCCATATATCGACATCTCCTTTAATTGTTGTATTGTATTCATTCAACCTGCTACTGTGTAAAATCACTATTATAATAAACCACTATATTCTAATTGGTGGTAAATGGCGTAAAAGTTCTTCTCTTTTATCTTCAAACTGAGGTGGTAACATCAAATGTGTACCAAGTTCCTCAAATCGTTCATCAACGGTAAATCCTGGACCCTCTGTCGCAAATTCAAAAATGATACCACCATGTTCTTTCATGTAAACTGCATTAAAATAATTGCGGTCTTTAACATCTGTTACGTGGTAACCTTTTCCTGTCATTTTTACTTGCCAGCCACGATGGTCTTTATCTGTAGGTACAGACCAAGCAATGTGATGTACAACGCTAACACCCCAACGTACATTTTCTTTCGGCGCGACTTTCTTAACCATCACATGATGTTGCCAATCGCCAGCTGTTTCAATATGGAGATAATCACTATTTTCACTTACTTGAGACAACCCCATATCAGTTGTTAAAGTACGTGCAGTCGCTGTTGGATCCATAGACAACATCGTCACACCATGAAAACCAATAATGTCTTTGTCATTATCTGTATTTGTTTCGCCTTCAACAAGTGCCAATGGCAAACCATGTATATCATCAAACTCTAACGTTTCTTTATCAAATAACTGTGTTCTTTCTACGTTTATATCATTTTCTTGTAAATGTTGTTCCCAAGCTGCAATAGCATCTTTTGGAATTCTAAACGCAATTCTTTCAACTTGGCCTGCACCAATACGACCTTTATGTGCATTTGGCCAATTGAAAAACGTTAATATCGTTCCATTATCGACGTTACCATTCGAGAAATATAAATGATACGTAGAAGGATCATCGAAATTCACTGTCTTTTTAATTAATTTCAAATTTAATATATCTCTATAAAATTGAATATTTTCTTCTGGATTACCTACAATTGCTGAAATATGATGAATGTGTTGAATTGCTTCCATAATTGTTCCCCCTAATTATTTACCTTTCCACTTTTTTGAAATGTGAGTGCTTTATCGTTTTGTGTTAAATGGTTTGACTTCTGATTCAATATATTCACGTTGCTCTTCTAAAAATGGTGGCAGTGCTAGACTTTCTCCAAGTGTTTCATATGGTTCGTCACCCATAAAACCTGGACCATCTGTAGATACTTCAATTAATATATGACCGATACGTGCATATAAAGCTTCAAAATAAAATCTATCCACTAAGCCAGAATTACCTATGCCCATTTCTTTATATTTTTCCATCCATTGCTCAATTGCTTCATGATCTTTTAATCTAAATGACACATGATGTACTTCACCGTAGCCTTGACGCGATGCTGGTCCTTCAGCATCTTTTCTTAAAATTACTTGACCGCCGTTGCCACCTTCACCAACTTCTAATAAAGCAACATTATCTTCTTCATGTTTCACTTTCATGCCAAAGACTTGTTCTAATATTTTGATGAAATCTTCAAAATAGCTAACTGTAATTTCAATTGGTCCCAATCCATAAATAGCTTTATCTGTTGGTACAGGTCCATTTTTCCATGGCGTACCCGGTGCAACACCTGTATTATGCTCATCTGATACAAGTTGGTATCTTTGGCCATCCACTTCTTCAAATGGTAAAACTTTTGTGCCAAATAATGATTGTATGCCACCATGTTTTATTTCAAAGTCGTTAAAACGTTGTTCATAATATTCAAGTGCTGCATCATTTGGAACTCTAAATGATGAACGTGAAATTGAATTTGTTCCACCAGTTCCTTTTGGCACGTTAGGAAAATCGAAAAATGTCATATCTGTTCCTGGTGAACCGACATCATCTGCAAAAAATGTGTGATACGTATATATGTCATCTTGGTTTACTGTTTTTTTAACAAGTCTCATACCTAATACTTCTGTGAAAAATTTATAGTTTCTTTCTGCATCGTCAGTGATCGCAGTTACATGGTGGATACCTAATAATTGATTGTTTGTCATAATAAAACTCCTTATTTTTATAATTTATCTCGATTTCGAAGTAATTTTCACTAAATTTTAAAAGTGCTACTACACTACGTGGATTGAGCACTTATTTTTTTCAAAGCTTGTTTTAATGTGGTCATTTCTTCATCGGTAAGTACCGAGAATGTTGATGTTAACGTTGCTGCATGTTCTGGAAATATATCATCCATCAATGCATGTCCTTGATCGGTAAGCGAAGCATTGGTAACACGTTTATCTTGTTCATTACGTATTCTGATTACAAAACCTTTTTCTTCTAATTTATCTACAACATATGTGATACTACTGCTAGCAATTAATACTCTCTGTCCAATACGCTGTATCGGTTGATCACCTTTGTTATATAATAATTCCATTACTTCAAATTCTGTAAGATTTAAGCCATAACGTTGAACGTCTGTCCTTACAATTTGTTCCAAAAAGTCTACCGTTCGGTTTAATCCAATGAATGCATTTAATGATTCTTTTGTACGGTTCATTACGTCACCAACTTTCAATTTGTTTCGAATTCGAGATAAATATAACACCCTTCAGTAACATAGTCAACAGATAAGTATAAAAAATATACCAAAATAAATAAAACATCTATTTTATGCTCTTATTTAAGACTAAAAGTCATTTCATTACTTATTTTCACTTCAAAAGTAAATTAAAATATCTCATTAATAATTATACAAAATAATATTATTTCTCTCATTTTCGTTTTTAAAAACCTCTTCAGTGGTAGAAGGAACTAGATGGAGGTGTCATAATTGAACAAAGTATTTATCAATAATGAATTTATCGAAAGTAAATCAACTGACACAGCAGACGTAATTAACCCTGCTACGGAAGAAGTAATAGATACAATTTCATTCGCAACAGAATCAGAAGTTAATGATGCAGTAGAAAAATCAAAACACGCTCAGTTAGAATGGGAAAAAGTACCTGAACCTACGCGTGCTGATCATGTAAAATTATTAATTCCATTATTGGAACAGAATAAAGATACATTGGCAGAATTATACGTTAAAGAACAAGGTAAAACACTTGCTTCAGCTAAGGGTGAAATTGATAAAGCGATTCAGTTCATCGATTATATGACTAGCTTAAGTATGAGTAACAAAGGTGAGGTTTTACAAAACAGTCGTGAAAACGAAACTATTTTACTTACGAAAAAACCCGTTGGTGTTACTGCTGGCATTGTTCCTTGGAACGCGCCAATTATGGTATTAATGAGAAAAGTCATACCAGCTATCGTTACTGGCTGTTCGGTAGTGATTAAACCTAGTGAAGCAACTTCTTTAATTACACTTAAACTTGCAGAACTTATTCGCCAATCTACAATACCTGCTGGCCTTGTACAAATCCTACCAGGTAAAGGCGAAACAGTTGGTACTCAATTGGCACAACATCCTGACATTCAATTAATCTCTCTTACTGGTAGTATGCGTGCGGGTAAATCTGTTTATGCTGAAAGTGCTAGTACAGTTAAAAAGGTTAATTTAGAGCTTGGTGGTAACGCCCCTGCACTCGTCACTGCTAACGCTAATTTAGATAAAGCTGTTGACTATATCGTTACTGCAAGAGTAAACAATGCTGGTCAAGTATGTACATGTCCAGAACGTATTTTTGTACACGAAGCAATTCACGATACATTTATCAATAAATTAAAAGTTAAGATGGAACAACTTAAAGTTGGCGACCCATTCAATAAGGATACGGACTATGGTGCTATTATTAATCAACAACAACTTGATAGCATTGATGACAAAGTACAAGATGCTATCAAAAATGGTGCTGACTTAATTACAGGCGGACATAAAGTGGATGGCGCCGGCTATTTTTATGAACCAACTATTTTAGATAAAGTTAATCCACAAGATAGTGCATTTAAAGAAGAAATTTTTGGTCCTGTCATACCGATTGTGACATATAATGAATTTGAAGACGCTATTGAACAAGCAAACGATACTAATGCCGGGTTATCGTCATTTATCTTTTCTGAAGATTTAAAAGAAATAATGACTGCTACAGAACGTCTTAAATTTGGCGAAGTTTATGCTAACTGTGAAGCTGAAGAAGTCGTGAATGGCTTCCATGCAGGTTGGAGAGAATCTGGTTTAGGTGGCGCTGATGGTATTCATGGTCTTGATGAATATTATAATACCACTGTATCTTATATAAGATATGACTAAACACATCAGTCATAGACTTGAATAATAATATTAAAAAGCCACGAAGAAATGCGCTAAAACAGCATTCTTTCGTGGCTTTTTGACTTTGACTTTTTAATCGTTTAAAGCTTTATCCAATGATTTTATGTTTTTTTTCATCAATGATTGGTATGAAATGTTGTCTTTATCCGCTTCGGATTTAGACAAGGTCGCCATATTATGGAAACCTAATGGTGTCGAATCAGATTCCTTCTGAATGACATCTGTTACTTTAGAAGAAATATTTTGTTCATATAAAACGTAGGGCTGTCCTGTAGCTTTAATGTTTTTAACAATATCCATCAAATCTCTTTGACTTGGTTCTTCATTATTCATACCGCTGACACCCACTTGTTCAAAACCATATCTGTTAGCTAAATAACCAATCGAATCATGTGAAATAACTACTTTATCTCGTTTCGTATCTTTAGTAATTGCTTTCATTTGCTCATCAATAGCTTCAATATCTTTAACTAATTTTTGATAATTTTTGTCATAATAATCTTGGTGTTTAGGATCTTTTTTCGTTAAATCATCTCTGATTTCTTTTGCGAATATTTTGTTCATCTCTGGATCAAGCCACACATGAGGATCATTTTTGCCATGGTCATGGCCTTCGTGTTCGTGTGCTGTTTCTTCATGTTCATGGCTATGCTCTGCTTCCTCGTGTTCATGATTAGCATTAAAATCTTTTTCACTCAAATTTTTTGCTAAGGGCAATTTTAAATTATCATTATTGATAGAATTTGTAATTGTTTTTGCGACTGGATCCATATCTTCACTTGAATAAACAAACAAATCACCTTTGGCAATATTAATCATCTCTTTTTGCGTAGGCTCAAATGAGTGCATATCAGCGCCCGGTGGATAAATAGATTCTGCTTCCACATACTTGCCACCGATTTGTTCGGTAAAGCTTTTGAATGCAAATGCAGTCGTATATATTTTTAGTTTATTTTTAGAACTGACGTCTTTTTTTTCTTCTTTATTAATATCTCCGCACGCACTGAGTAACACAGCACATACACATGTCAGTATCAACAGTATACTTTTTTTCAAAAAAACGCTCCTCCAAATCGAAATTGTTCCGTTAAAACTATAAACTTATTTTACATATTTTTCAATGGTTTTCGCTTAATCATTATATTTTCTATACTCAACTTTATCACTTCTATGTTAATTCATACTGTAAATTGTTTAACATTCGGCAAAACGTGATATTTAGTAAGTAATACATTTATAATAGGAGTGATAATAATGGCTGATATTAAACAAGGTACAAATAAATTTTACATTGGTGATGACGAAAATAACCCACAAGCACAAATTACTTTCAAACAACAAGGTGATAATCAAATTGATATCGATCACACTGGTGTTCCAGAAGAATTTGGCGGACAAGGCATTGGTTCAAAATTAGTTAAAGCAGTTGTAGATTATGCACGTGATAATAATTTAAAAGTGACTGCATCTTGTCCATTTGCTGAAGCAGTAATTGAAAAAAATTCAGATTATCAAGATGTTTATGTAGGTTAAGTATTAAAAGTTTAAATTAGATATTTCACAATAGCTGGCTGACATTTAAATACACTTGTTTCAAGTTCTTATGCAAACGTTTCAGTTCTTGCATGCCTTGTTCTAGTCAGCCATGTAGAGGCGGGCGTATGAAATCAAATTTTGATTACATACGCCCGCCTCTTTCTTATCCATTTTGTAATAAATACATATTATGATATATACCATGTTGTGCAATCAATTGATCATGGGTACCACGTTCTACTATTTCCCCACGGTTTAATACAAGAATTTGATCCGCATCTTGTATTGTAGATAATCTATGTGCAATTGCTAAAGTTGTGCGACCTTTTCGCATTTCATTTAATGATTTTTGTATTTGTTCTTCTGTTTCTGAATCTATATTTGCAGTTGCTTCGTCTAAAATCAATACTTTGGGATTCGTAGCAATTGTTCTCGCGAAGGCAATTAATTGTCTTTCGCCACTTGAAAAGGCACTCCCTTTTTCTATCACTTTATGATTATATTGCCCTGGCAATTCCTCAATAAAATGATTAGCATGTACAAATTCTGCTGCAGCCTTCACTTGTTCAAATGTCATTGTAGGATGGTACAACTTAATATTAGATGATATTGTACCGTAAAATATAAATGCATCTTGTAAGACTAATCCTATCTTCTCTTTTAATTCCGATTTAGGTATCGTCTTAAGTGAATTGCCATCCACTTCTATGTCACCTCGGTTAAATTCATAAAAACGCATAAACAGGTTAATGATAGAACTCTTTCCAGAGCCAGTATGACCAACTAAAGCTACCATTTCACCTGGATTGGCAGTAAAAGTGATATCTTTCAGCACATCTGTTTCACCATCATAACTAAAACTAACATGTTTAAATGCAATTTTTCCTTCCTCAATTTTGCGCGTATTGATTTCATGCTGTTGTGGTTCATAAGTGTCATCATCAATAAGTGCAAATACTCTGCTAGCTGATACGAGTGCTTGTTGTAAGATATTTAAATTCTGACTCACTTGATTAATAGGTTCAAAGAAACGTTCCATATATTGTACAAATGCAAATACAACACCCGCCGTGATACCAGTAGTAAAACTAATAACACCAAAATAACCAAGAATCATGACCACTGCAAAAACTGATATAGAACTGATGGCAGGACGTAATAATAAACTATCCAGCTTTACTGTCTTCAGCATATAGTCATAATGTTCGTCATTAATCTTATTAAACTCTTTATTTAATCGTTGCTCTTGATTAAACGCTTGAATAATTCTCATACCTTCAATTGATTCTGCTAATTTAGAGTTTAAATCAGATAATCTTTGTCTCGTTTTAGTAAAAAGAAAGGCAGATTTTTTTCTATACATCGCTAATATTAGAAAAATAATAGGCAAAAACACAAGTGCAATTAATGCTAATTTTACGTCTAAAATAAACATCATGATATAACTTGCAATCATCATAAAAAATGCCATGATAAAAGTAGAAAACACACCAATAATCATATCCACGATTGTTTCTGTGTCATTCGTCAATCTTGATACAATACTGCCCCCAGGTACTTTATCGAAATACTTCATTCCTAATTTCCCTAATTTATTAAAAGCGTCAATTCGCAATTGTTGAATTACCTTAAAAGCTAAATATTGGAACATATACTGACTAAAATAAAGCGTGATAGCACCTATGATTTGTATGCCTAAAAATATTACAATCAACCAAATCATAATATCTTTTGGAAAATATCGTGGCGTTAAATAATCATCAATAAATATCTTGACCATATACGGCGTCATCATACTTGCCACAGTGGATAAGATTAGCATCATAAAGGCTAACGTGATTGTACCTTTATAGGTTAGCGTATATTTAAATAACCGAATTAATGCACTCCCTTGATCCTTGGCAGTTAAGTTAGTACGTTCAGTCATTTTCATCGCCCCCTTTCGTAAGATCATCTAAGTTACGTGATAACTTATCTTGTAAAGCTTGGGCTTGATACGTTTCATAATACCAACCTTTTTTCTCTATGAGAGAGGTGTGTGTGCCACTTTCAACGATTGTCCCTTCATCCAATACAATGATGAAGTCAGCATGTTTTACAGCGCTCATGCGATGTGCAGTAATGATGTTGGTTTTACCATTTCTAACACTTTCTAAATTAGCTAAAATAGCTTCTTCTGTCTGTGCATCCACAGCTGACAATGAATCATCCAAGATAAGAACTTCTGGATCTACTAACAGTGCTCTTGCGATTGACACACGTTGCTTTTGACCACCAGATAAAGAAACACCTCGTTCTCCAACTACAGTATGATAACTATTGGGAAAATCCATAATATCGTCATGGATATGACTTAAGCGACTCGCTTCATAAATACTGTCATCATCAATCTCCTCATTACTAAATGCGATATTATTACGTATTGTAGTAGAAAATAAAAAATGTTCTTGTGGCACGTAGCCAAATTGAGCTCTTAAATGCTTCACATTATAGTCTCGAATTGGATAGCCACCATAAGTGATATCTTGTGGTCTTTTAGTATCAAATTCTCTCAATAGTAAACGTATTAATGCACTTTTCCCAGAACCTGTACGCCCTACAATACCGAGTGTCGATCCTTGCTTAACTGAAAAATGAATACCATAAAGTCCTTGTTCATCATTACCCGGGAAATTAAATTGTTCCATATTAAATATAATGTCACCTGTTGGAGGGCCATCGATTTTATAAGTAGTTTCTATATCATTCGGTAAGTTTTC
Source organism: Staphylococcus equorum (assembly GCF_001747895.1). GTDB lineage: Bacteria > Bacillota > Bacilli > Staphylococcales > Staphylococcaceae > Staphylococcus > Staphylococcus equorum_A. Next base: position 80,291 of record NZ_LNNB01000016.1, read on the forward strand.
AATTTCATCAATACGCTCATAAGAAGCTTTGGCTCTCTGCACAATATTAAAAAATAAACCTAGCGCTAATAATGGCCATACGAGCATGCCTAAATACGTAGTAAAGGTGATAAGTTGTCCTAGCGTAATCTCATTTTTAAATACCATTTGTGCACCAAATGCAATTGCTAAAAAGTAACTTGTACCAATTACCAATGTTATCGTAGGATCAAACAAGGCGTCTATTTTCGATACTTTCAAATTTTTCGCTACGACATCATCACTGAGCGCTTTGAAATCTGCTTGGTCACTTGTTTCATAACCAAATGTTTTAGTCACTTTAATACCTGCAACACTTTCTTGTGTTTTGTCATTCAATTTACTAAATGCAGCTTGTGCTTTTTTAAACCCTTTGCTTAAAAGCGACCCATAGTAACTTGTTAATAACACCATAAAAGGTAAGGGAATGAGCGCAATTAAGGTTAGTTTCCAACTTACCGTCGTAGCCATAGTGATTACAACGGTGCCTCCACTAATTAGCGAATCAGCAATCATTAGAATACCCGCACCTGCAGCATTTTGAACTGCTCTTATATCGTTAGTTGCATGCGCCATTAAATCGCCTGTACGTCTGTTTTGAAAAAATATCGCACTCATCGTCGTGTATTTTTCATATAAATAGGTTCTCAAAGTCTGCCCTAACTTTTGGCTCGTTCCAAAAATAGATAATCTCCATACATATCTTAAAACATAAGTTAATATCGCTACTATAGTTAGGATAATGAGGTAGATTGTTAATAATTTGGGTGTTAACTTATTTGTCGTCATTTGATCTATTGTCTTACCTATGATTTGAGGTGGTACAATTTCAATTAATGCGATTAATAGCAACGTAAATAAACCAATAATATAACTCATTTTTTGTTGCTTAAAAAACCATCCTAATTTCCAAAATACTTTCAAACCCTCACCCCCAAAATCACGTTAATTACATTGTCTCCATATTTTACCATAAGTTAACATATGTAAATATAGGAATATTTTTACATAATTAGTTGCTGAAAAAGATACAAAAATACCAGCAATGAGGATCACTGCCGGCATAATTATAATAAGTTTTAGTTTGAGTTTTTCCGTTGTTGTTCTTGAAATTCGTAAAACACTTGAAATAACATAATTAACATTGCTGGGTGATACGTTTCATCTTCAATATATACGTCATGACGTGATGCTAATTTAAAGCGTTCAGACTTAGTTTGCATTAATACATTGTGTCCGTCTGTCACTTTTACGCTTCTAGAAAAAAGTCCTGATTGAAATTTTAATGTATCTCCTTTATTACCTTCAAAAAGTAATGTGGGTTTAAAACCTATTTTCGAACGAAAAACACCTATTGGATTGTCGTTTTTCTCTACTTCCCATACCGTTTTAAATGGCGTTTTAAATGCCCCACTTATGGTTTTTTCCTGAAGAATACGATACGTATCTTTGCCATCTGTAATCTCAAAGTTTTGTTTACTATTGCCAAACATTGCAAAAGCTTCTTGTGTTGATGAAGTATAAAATAACTGTAACTTAAATACCGCTTCATCCTTATCATTAAACACATCAATTGCTGATTTGGAAGAACTGAAAAAATTTTCTTTAAAATAATAATGTGGCATTTTCAAAACTCCTATCCGTTAACTTTCTTCATTTAACCCTAATATACCCGAATGTTGATATTCAAACAATAAATCATTTTGAAATTCTATTTGTATATTCAAGCAAATTGTGTTGACTTATAAAGTAAGTTACTCTAAACTCAAACTTGTAATAATAATAAATACAAGTAATGATAAGGAGCTTTATTATGACTTTTCACGATAATACATCAATCCAAGTAACGAATATCACTTTAAATGTTGAAAACCTATCAACAATGATTAAATTTTATAAACAAATTTTAGGCTTAACCGTCAATACTGAAACGCAAAAGGACATTATATTTAATATAGGCAACCATGGTCACACTTTAACTTTACACGAAATCACTGATGGACGTCGCCCTTCTATGAAAGAAGCAGGTCTATTCCATATCGCTCTACTATTACCATCTAGAGTAGATTTAGCTAATTTCTTATATCACGCATCAAGTTTAGGCGTACAAGTTGGTGGAGGTGACCACCTTGTCAGTGAAGCGTTATACCTCTCAGATCCTGAAGGCAACGGAATTGAAATCTATGATGACCGCTCAAAAGATGAATGGTCATGGAACGGTAATAAAGTAAAAATGGATACACTGCAAGTCGACGTTAATGACCTTGTTGCACAACGTACAGAAACAGGTTGGCAAGGTATGCCTAGCGATGCCAAAATAGGACATTTACATTTAAAAACTGCAGACATAGAACAAGCACGTCATTACTATATTGACCAATTAGGATTGGAACATATTTCTGATTTTCCACAAGCACTATTCATGTCTACCAACCGATACCATCACCATATCGCAGCAAACGTATGGCAATCTAACACGATACGTCAAGGTAACGACACAAGTTTCGGTCTATCACATGTAGATATTTATAAGCCTAGTGCAACTTCCGAACAATTTATCGGACCAGAAGGTTTTGAAATTGCAATACACAGTGACACCTCACTCGTAGCAGATAGAAATGAATAACTACTAGCGTCTTTTCGAATAAAGTATACAAAGAAACCTCCAAAGCTTCTACAAAAAGTAGATAGTTTGGAGGTTTTATTTATTATATAAATTAAATGTTTTAATAATAATTTATTATAACCACGTTACAACATCTGATTGTGGCTGACGTACTTTGTCTTTCGATTCTGTTTCTCTATAACCAAAAGCAGCCATTACGGAAGGAGCAAAGTGTGCTGTATCTGCAATACCTTCTTCATCTAAGAATTGAGTAACCGCATCTAAATCAAAGCCTTCGATAGGACAAGAATCAATGTTTAACAATGCTGCACTCGTCATCATATTACCAAGTGCAATATATGTTTGTTTTTTAGCCCAATCTAACAATGTTTGTTCAGTATCATTAATATGGAAACTTGTTTGAAAACTTTCAAATTTTTCTTCTGTTGCCGGAATACTTTCTTCACTATATTGTTTAATATCACGTATCATATGTTGAACGAAAGGTGATTTTGCTGTTACATTTTTGCGTGCTAAAAGCAATACAAAATGACTTGCTGTATCTAGTTGGCCTTGTGCACCCCAACTGATTTCTTTCAATTTATTTCTGATTTCACTATTTTGAATTACAACAAATTTCCACGGCTCTAATCCAAGTGAGCTTGGTGAAAGTCTGCCCGCTTCTAAAATAGTATTAAAATCACTGTCTTCTATTTTTTTACTTGCGTCAAAACGTTTTGTTGCATGTCTAAAATTAAACGCATCTAATATCGTTTGTTGCATTTGTGTCATAACCTGAGTGACCTACCTTTCAAATCAATTATACATCTTAGTATAGCTACTTTTTAATTCTTATTGAAATAATATGTTTATATAATTGTAGTGGCTAATAAAACCGACTAAGGCTGTGATCTAGGAAAGCGAGCATGATTTATAATAAATCGACTCTCTTTATATAAACTATAGTATTCAAATCATTATTTCATACGAGACGCCTGAGGGAACAGCACGAGCCGAAGACTACAGGCTGAGGCTGTGCCCTTGGCAAGCGAGTATGATTTATATAGCACTGTCGAAGTTATGTTTGTAGAAATGACAAAAAAACTGCCAACAACATTACGATTTTGTCGACAGTTTAAGCATAAGGTACATAAATACAGCAAAGTTAAAGATTTCTGTCCCGCTTCCCTAAATATTTAATTCAGTACTTTTAATACTTTTTCCTCAATCACAGTTAACACGCCTTGCTCATCATTCGTAGGTGCAATGTGATTTGCTACTTCAAATAATGTTTCATCTTCACTATTTTTCATAACATAACTATGTGTTGCAAGTTCTAACATATCTAAGTCATTATTGGCATCACCAAATGCCATCAGGCTATCAGGACTTAATTCCCATTTTTTAAGTAAACGATGCAATGCCTGTCCTTTAGTCATTCCAGGTATAATAAGATCGATACTGTCTCGACCACTCGACACAAGTTTTAAATCTTCCGTAAAGTTTTTAGTTAAATCATCATCCAGTGTCGGATGTGAGTTTCTATTAATATTCAATGCTATTTTCACATATTCATCCTCTGGTAAATCTTGAAATGACTCAATTTCTTCCAATTGACGATAATAAAAATGCGCATCTTTTTTAAATGCTTCCGTATTATCTTTTAATATATATGCACTGCGTAATCCACAAACAATCAGATTATCAATGCCACGCTCAATATTTAAATAGTCAATTACTTTTTGATAAAAGCTTCTATCAAATGCTTCATAGTCATATAAAGTATCCCCTTCATATATAACCGCACCGTTTTCAGCTACAAACAACATATCACGTTGCCCGAAAATAGATTTTAATTTAGCGTATTGGTTACCACTTGCTGCAATAAACTTAATGTCATGTGCTTTGAGCTGTTGAAAAATTTGTTCGAATCTTTTTTCATCATAACCTTTTTTGGAATCTAAAAATGTTCCATCCATATCAACTGCAATTGCTTTTATCATAATGTCCCCTCAAATCTTCCTATTTATGTATATCTTTATATTATATCGACTATACAGTTTGATTCAAAGTAAATTCATCATATATTGTAATTTAATTATTAATACTTAACGCGTACTGTCTTATTAAAAAAAATCAATTTTAAGTAATTCAGTTTTATATTTTTTCATATAGCTTAAATAATGGAAAAAATACAAAAACTGCCGAAAAATCCGATGCTTTTTCGACAGTTTATATGTTTCCAATATTGTTATTTTTGCTTTTATTTCAAGCGATATTTTGTCTTTAACAGTTATTTTAATTAAGCTAAGTAGATGTATGATTCTGCTTAACTTTTAGGTTTTTTAACATGTACTTTAGAAACATAATTAGATTTTTCTTTAATGTCATAAATAGTTAATCCTTTAATATCTTTCTTCTTATCGGGAACAAAAATACTCACAATGTAAGAGAAGATAAACGCAACTACAAATGAAATTATTGAAACAAAGAATGGTGAATTTCCTCCACCCATACCATTAAAGAGATAAGCAATAATAATTCCTAAAATAAGTCCGACAATTACGCCAAATGTGTTCGTACGTTTTGTAAAAATACCTACCGCAAATACACCTGCTAACGGAACGCCTACAAGACCTGTAACTAATAGGAATAAATCCCATAAATCATTGGAATCTGCTGCAATAAGATAGAGCGACATTCCAAAACCAAATAAACCAGCTAAAATAATCATCCATCTTGCAAAAGCAACTTCGCTTTTTTCTTCACCTTTGCCAAAAAATCTGTGTTTTATATCGACCGATAAACACGCAGAAATTGAATTTAAACTTGATGAAATCGTTGACTGTGCGGCTGCAAAAATAGCAGCGATTAGTAAACCAGCAATAAATGGTGGCATTTCAGTAAGTATAAAATACGGTACGATTGACGACGTATTAAAGCCTTCTGGTAAAGCACTTTCATGGCTATAGAATGAATAAAGCATTGTACCCATACCATAGAATAATGGGGCAGAAATTAATGCTAAAGCACCATTCATCCATAATGCTTTTTTCGTTTCTTTCATTGAATCTGACGCTTGGTAACGTTGTACCACGTCTTGACTTGCAGTGTATTGATGTAAATTATTAAATATATTACCTAAGAAAATAATAGGAATGGCTGCAGCAGCTGAATTGAATTTCCAGTTATCTGCACTAATAATTTTCTTATTTTCCATTGCATCTGATATAAGTGTGCCCATACCATCTTGTAAGTGAGATACACCTAGAATGATAATTGCTGCGGCACCACCTAATAAGATAACCCCTTGAATAAAGTCACTCCATACTACACCTTCAAAGCCCCCTAGGAAAGTATATAAGATACAAAGTATGCCGACCAGACTCGCCACTACATAAGGATTCATATCAGATACTGCTGTGATTGCCAATGTAGGTAAATAAATTACAATTGCAACTCTACCTATATGAAATAACACAAACAGTAATGAACCTATGACACGGACACTCGGTCCAAATCGTGCTTCTAAATACTCGTATGCCGAAGTAACATTTAACTTTTTGAAAAACGGCACATAAAAATAAATTAACAGTGGAATAATTGCTACAATTGCAATATTACCAGCAATATAAGACCAGTCAGTTAGAAATGCTTTTTCTGGCGTAGACATAAATGTGATCGCACTTAAAGTGGTCGCATAAATAGAAAATCCTACTGCCCAAGATGGCAAACGTCCGCTTGCCGTGAAGAAGCTATCTGTATTTTGACTCGCTCGTTTGGTAAAGTAAGCCCCAATTAATAACATAATCAATAAGTAAGCAATAACTGCTACCCAGTTCCATGTACCAAAACCTACCTGTTGCATTTACTTCATCCCCTTACGTGATGTTTTATAAATTATAGTTTTTGATTAATGTTTCCAATTTACTTCTATTACTTTCATCAAATGGTTTGAATGGACGCTTAGGTTGACCACCATCAATACCACGTGTTGCTAAAATTTCTTTTAATGTTGAATAAATGCCCATGGATAATACATTTTCAATAATGTCATTTGTATCATGTTGAATTTGATAAGCTTCCTCAATTTCACCATTTTGAGCTTTTTCAAAAATTTGTCTTGCGCGTTTGCCGTTCACATTATAAGTTGAGCCAATTGCACCATCTACCCCAGATATTGCAGCTTGGACTAACATTTCATCAAAACCAGAAAGTATTAATTTGTTTGGATATGCTTTACGTATACGCTCAAGCAAGAAGAAGTTTGGTGCCGTATATTTCACACCGATTACTTTTTCGTGATTAAAGAGTTCTCCGAATTGCTCAATTGATATATTTACACCTGTTAAATCAGGAATAGCATATATAATGAGATTGTTTTGAGTTGCTTCAATTAATTCAAAATAATAATCTTTAATTTCTTCGAATGAGAAAGGATAATAAAATGGCGTAACTGCTGAAATAGCATCATAGCCCAACTCTGTAGCATATTTCCCCAATTCAATCGCTTCATTTAAATCTAAAGAACCGACTTGTGCAATCATCTTCACATCATCATTTACTGCTTCTTTTGCAAGTTTAAAGATTTGTTTTTTCTGTTCTTTATTTATTAAAAAGTTTTCACCTGAACTACCATTAACATACAAACCATCTAAACCTTCTGTTTCAATTGCGTTTTTAACAATCTGTTGTAATCCTTCTTCTTTCACTTGGCCTTGCTCATCAAATGGTACCAACAACGCTGCATATAAACCTTTTAAATTCTCTTCCATGTGATAACCCTCCATCTATTTTTCTTAAGTTATTATTATAAAAAATGTATATCATCACTCACTGATTTATATATCATCTTTCATAGATTTCTATTTACACTTCAAATTGTAAACGCTACCATAAATAGTAGCAATAGCTTTTTGAAAAGTTTCATCATTTGTTATGATATTTTATGAAAATAATTTTCAAATGTGATTATAACTACACATTTAAATATAAAGATGATACATATAATAAGAAGACGTTACAGGAGGCATCGCATATGGAAAATTATAAAGTCGCAATTGATATCGGAGGAACAGCTATTAAAGCTGCTGTTTTAGACGAAGATTTAAATTTTATCGATTATCACAAAGTTTCTACACCTGACAATATTAATCATCTTATCGTTGATACGGTATATGCATTAGTAGAGCACTTTCAACACACACACAATCTCAACCCTTTACAGGTAGGCGTATCTAGCGCTGGCGTCATTGATGAAGAAAACGGCATCGTTGTCTACACTGGACCAACAATACCTAATTATAATGGAACAAATTTTCACACTTTACTCGCGCCACTGAATGCACAAGTACAAGTCTTTAATGACGTGAATGCCGCCTTACTCGGTGAACTTTGCCTTCACCAATATGAAGTGGATAATATATTTTGTCTTACACTAGGTACTGGCGTCGGCGGTGCTTTTTATAACAATACGTTGCAGTTATACAATGGAGAACGTAACAGGGCAAACGAAATCGGTTATTTATTATATAACCCGGAAGACAATAAGACATTCGAGCAACGTGCCTCAACTTCAGCACTTAAAGCTTTAATGCTATCTCGCGCTTTTCCTTATGAAGATGATGTGCCTAAACTATTTGAATTAGCTGAACAAGAAGACACGCTGGCCCTATCTATTCTTAACCAATGGAGCCAAGCTGTTGCTGAAGGGATTGCACAAATTCAAATCATCTATGATCCTGGTTTAATTCTTATCGGTGGCGGTATATCCTCTCAAGACCAACAATTACTAAAATATATCACACCAAAAATAGAGCGTTTTTTACCACCACAATATGGTCACGCAGCTATACAAACTACACGTACACAAAATCACGCTTCATTATTTGGTGCAATTTCTAAATTTTAAAAATAACCTGTGAAATCATGCGTTTCTTCTAACTTAAACGACGACATGTCGTTCAGTAAATAGGAGGAAAGTCACGCACCCAATTTCGCAGGTTATCTTTTTATTATCATTCATTTAAAATTACTTTTTTAGTTTGTTGATAGACATTATTCATATATTCGTCATCCAGCAATAAATAACTGACGATATCTATTAAGAAAAGTGTCGCAATTTGTGTATTAATAAATTGTGTATCATTAATTCTAGATTGGTCCGTTGTGATTAATACTAAATCTGCGCATTGTGTTAAAGTACTGCCTTCATAATTTGTAATGGCTACCACATAAGCACCGCGTTCATGGGCAATTTCTGCCGCAGCAATTAACTCTGTAGTCTCACCACTATTTGAAATAGCTACAAAAGTATCCGAAGCTGTTAACAATGACGCAAAAATTTTCATTTGATGTGCATCTGTAGAGACACTCCCTTTCAATCCCATGCGCATCATACGATAGTAAAATTCAGTTGCAGATAAGCCTGAACTACCGAGACCAGCATAAATAATCTGACGACTACGATTAATTTGGTTTACAAAACGTTGAATTTTCTCATCAGAAATAAACTCTCCAGTTTGTTGAATAATATCTTGATGGTACTTATGAATGCGTTGAATAAGCGGGCTATTCTCAATAACTCTGTCTGTCATTTCCTGTTGTAAATTAAATTTCAAATCTTGAAAGTTGTCATAATTCAACTTATTACTAAAGCGTGTAATGGTCGCTGGCGATGTTTTGATTGCATAGGCTAATGAATTAATTGTGGAAAATGTATCATCAAAATCATTATTTTGAATGTAATCAACAATTTGTTTATCAGTTTTTGTAAATAAATGATGATAACGTTGAACACGATTTTCAAATTTCATAAAATTCACCCTTTCAAAATAAATAATAGTTAAAGTATATATGAAAATTTTTTTCATAACAACGAAAACTATTGATTATTATTTTCTTGATGTTATATTAAAATTACTAAGTCGATACAAATTAATTTTAATATTAAATCTACTAAAAGTTATGGAGTGCAAAATTATGTTACCACAAGGATTAATTGTTTCATGCCAAGCTCTATCTGATGAGCCTTTACACTCATCATTTATCATGTCAAAAATGGCTCTAGCTGCATACGAAGGTGGCGCAGTTGGCATTAGAGCAAATTCTAAAGAAGATATCATTGCTATCAAAAAAGAAGTTCACCTACCGATTATTGGTATCGTTAAACGTGATTACGATAATTCAGACGTTTTTATTACCGCAACAAGTCAAGAAATTGACGAATTAATTGAAAGCAAATGTGAAGTCATTGCCTTAGATGCTACAAAACAACAACGTCCTAAAGAATCACTACAAGAACTTGTTTCATATATTCGTCAAGCAGCACCAAATGTCGAAATCATGGCTGATATTTCAACGCTTGAAGAAGCTCAATACGCGGATGAATTAGGTTTCGATTATGTAGGCACTACATTACGTGGCTATACATCTTATACTAAAGGACATATTTTATATGAAAATAATTTCCAATTTCTTAAAGATGTTTTAGCAAATGTTGATGCTAAAGTCATTGCTGAAGGTAATGTTATTACACCTGAGATGTTCAAAGCAGTTACTAATCTTGGTGTGCATTGCACTGTCGTTGGTGGCGCAATTACTCGTCCAAAAGAAATTACAAAACGTTTTATCGACGTTATCGATAAATAATAAAAAGACCGTTATCAAGCGATTATTGCAAGCTCATGCTTGTCGTTAAACTACACTCTTGTTTAATCACAGTAGTTTAATATCATCGTCTCGATACGGTCTTTTTTTCACGTTCTAATTTCATTTAAGTTGCTTCTGCAACAAATATTTTACGGTCTTCCCATTCACCAGTTTGGTCATTATAGTTATCACAAGTGATTAAAGTTAGTTGCTGTTTATCTGATTGTTGTTCTTCTAGAACTTCAACATCTTCAGGTTTTACATCAAATATTTTAGTGATTTTATATGTCTTTTCCTCATTACCAGTTTTAAAATAGACACTGCTTCCTTCTTTTGCTTTTGGCAAATTAGAAAATTGATAGGTCGTTGAACCTGTGAATGTATGGCCAGCAATTGCAATGTTTTGATCTTCTAATGATTCATCTGCTTCAGCAAAACTCACACCTCTTTCAAGTTGTGTTGGTGTCGCTGGTCCAGGATAAACTGGTGTTTTTATATCTGCATCTGGTACAGATATATAGCCTGCCATTTTTGATTTATCTTTTGGTATTTCAACATACTTTCGTTGGTTCTTATTGTGTTGTTGATCGAAAGTTTCAACCTTTTCATTATTCTCTTTTTCAGTAAAATAATTATCAATATGTGGCTTGGCAAAGATATAAATAGCTGCCAATATAAGCAATACTCCAACAAGTGAAATGAGTCGGCTCCCCCATTTTTTCATGCTTTATAACTCCTTTATTAGCTTTAATTATTATAGAATTCTACATAAGTATAGCACAACGCATAATAGGCTATACATTCATTTCCTAAGGTAATATCTATTATATGAGCTAAGATGTTAACTTTCATAACAATAAATTGCGTATTCATCATATTAGGTGTTAAATATAAATAAATGATTTTCTAACTACACTTATGAATTATTTTACAAAACCTCACTGAAAGGATGATATTTTATGATACGCCACGCAGTTCAATCTGACTTACCTAATATATTAGATATCTATAATGACGCTATACTCAATACTACAGCAGTTTATACATATAAGCCCCAAACCCTAGAATCGCGAGAAGCTTGGTTCGAAAAAAAGACCGACAATAATGAACCTGTAATCGTATATGAAGAACAAGGAGAAGCAATCGGTTTTGCTACTTATGGTTCATTTCGAGATTGGCCCGCCTATCAATACTCAATTGAACATTCTATTTACGTTAATAAACACCATAGAGGTAAAGGAATTGCTTCTCAATTACTCTCAGAAATCATTCAACAGGCACACAGCAATGGCTATAAAACATTAGTTGCGGGTATTGATGCTACAAATGATTATAGTATTTATTTACATAAGAAATTTAACTTTACGCATTCCGGCACCATACATAATGTAGGTTATAAATTTGATACGTGGCTTGATTTAGCCTTTTACCAATTAGATTTAAGTGCGCTTCCGTTGAAATAATACTATACATTTCAAATATTTGTTTTCGGCAACTTCATAAATAAAATTTAAATCTAACATATTATTTTTGTTTGAAAAGTCACATTGATTTGGGCCGACTCCTGACTAGTTAATAAAGCATCAGTTGAAGTATACAGGCTGAGGCTGTGATTGCAAAAGTCTGTACAAAATAATGCCGACAAAATCGTAAACTTTGCCGACACTCTGAACAGCCCTAAAATTTAGGGCTGTTTTATTATTATATTTATTTATTCATTTCTAACCATTTTGCCATTTCATTTAAATTATTCACTGTAATAGTTGGCGACTGACCGTTATTATCATATTGTTCACCTTTACGGTTTACCCATACGGTATCAAAACCAAAATTAGCTGCACCTGTTACATCCCAGGAGTTTGAAGACACAAACAAAATATCTTCTCTAGTCATTTTATAATATTCTAATATTAGCGCATAACTTGCAGGGCTTGGCTTATATTGTTTAATCTCATCTACACTAATTACAGTGTTTATATAGTCACTGATTTTGGAATTGTCGACTAATGGCATTAACATACTATCATTACCATTGGATAGTACACCTATATCAAAACCTTTGGCATTCAAACTAGAAAGTACACGTGGTATTTCATTAAAATAATTTAAATCTAAAAAGGCATCAAATAATTGATTTACATCATCTCTATTATACTGTATTTTATGTTCATCCAGTACATATCGTAAAGCATCTTTAGTTAAATCATCAAATGGAATATAGCGCTGCATAATTTGTCTTAAAAACATATGGTTTAATTGTGTCTTTCGCCATAGCTTTGAAATTGATGCAGCTAATTCATCATCAAATTGAGTCATATCATTTTCTAAAGATGACATATCAAAGATTGTTCCATATACATCAAAGATAATAGCTTTATACATAGTGAACCTCCCCTTCTTGATAAAATCCAACTACTTACTCTTTAGCACAATATTGGTATGTTAAACAGTTTTGACCTAAAATTTAAAGTTATTTTATTAAATTCTCACTTTTTCTTATACGGCATTTATATTGTTCACTATAACTCGCTTTATTATCCCTTTTGTAAAGTTTTCGTAAATTTATCCATATTACTATTATTTATTGTTTAATCGGCTATAGAGAAATAAGAGAGGAGCTTGGTGACTATGAAAAAAATTTTTGTGTCTGATATATTAAATCTTTTTGTCATAGCTTTAATATACATGATCTTTATCACGTTAATACTGTTCTCCCTTGATCTGTTTGAAATCAAGACAAGTGGCTCCATATTTTTAGAAAAACTTAGTTCTATCACTATCTTTCAAATTTTCAGAAACACTTTATTTAATGGCTTATTCACTTTGTTTTTATTTATTACTTTTTCAATTTTACTTTTTAAATCTATAGACTTATATGCTAAGCAAAAATGATTCCACTAAAAATTTATTTCTCTCTCTTTATTTAGTGCTAACTTATTTTAATTTCAAAAAATTTAAAGCATTTTAATCAATCCACTTTAAATTGTGCAATTTTTTATTGTTTATGCATTTTATATTGTAAGACTACATTGTTAGTTATATAATATTTATAGAGAATGTGTTTGCGTTTTATATAAAGGCCCATAACCGTGCCGTTTATCATCATAGTTATATTCCATTCCCAGAATTAAACTTTATGCACCCGTTTTAATAAAGCGTATAAACATGATTCTCAGCAAATGAGCATATACTTCAATATAGGCCCTTTGCAAAGAGATCTAAAATCACTTTCAGGCTGTGGTTTTAGATCTTCTTATATTGTTCACGCTTCCCCTTACTATCCTTTTAAATAAATCATAAAGTTAGTACGTCACCTTTCGTTCTAATTGCAAGAAGCTCATTACTTTTTCATTATTTAATACTTTCTCTCACATTAATTTACAACACAAACACTTATATCCTCACTTTTATGTTTATTGCATATATTTAGCTTATATTTAAAAATTATATACAAACCTATTTATTTTCAACTCATCTAGATTTTTTCTTTTTAAATGAAGTACCTTATTTGTTAATTTAGAACACAATAAATTTAATGAATTCCCACGCTTCTTTAAGAAGTCATTTATCTAAATGACTAATTATTACTTTAAGATATCCTTTTATTAATCTTATTTGATATTCGAACATTTTTTCATGTCACAGTTGTACAATAGCGTTATTACTATAAAGCAATCGGTTTATATTTAGGCAAAGGTGATATTTGTGATAAGTTCTTTATCTATTAGAAGTCATTACACAACTGAATTAACACGCTGTATAAATAAAGTAATTATACTTCTTCCATTAGGAAAGCCATGTAAAATTAATTTGAATGGCTCAATTATAACGATAGAAAATGGCGTTATAATTAACAATGCTGATTTATATCAAATGATTGATGTTCAAGATCTTCTTGAACTAAATATCCCATTACCTTTATTTATTGAAAAGGATACGTGTTTATCCCATGCATTTTTTGACTTTAATCAAATACGTTATGTCGAGCAATTCAAAAACTTAATTTTACAAAAGCTCCAAAATAATTTTCAAGACAAAAATGCAATGAATTATTATATTTCTAATATAATTGAGTTTTTACTAAAAGAAGCAAAAGTGACATTACAATATAATTATTTACCACCCCTATACACAAAGCACCCACTAGTTTATCGCCTAACGCAATATATCCATAAAAATATCTATGATGCTTTAACTACTAAACAAGTATCCAAAACATTTTTCATTTCGCAATCCTATATCTCTATTTTATTCTCAAAAATATTAACTATGAATTTTAAACACTATATAAGTTCATTAAAAATCGCTTTATCCATATTTGATTTAATACAGGATAATAAAGCGATTCATGATGTAGCAACAAAATATAAGTTTATGAATGTAAGTACTTATTCAAAACATTTCAAACATTATATTGGTGTACCTCCTAAAAGGTATATTTATCAATTTAGAAAAGGTTATTTCAACAACCCTTATCAAATAGCAATCAATGAGCCTAATTTATCCAAATATTTTTCAGATATTTATAACTTTTCTCGTAATCAAACAGAAGTGCCCTATACTTTAAATCTATCTAGCCTATCTTTTGACCAACACTTCGAAGATACTTTTATGGTTATTCGGTTAGATAATTTACAAGACTTATTAAAATTTAATTACCATGCTATACAAAATAATATTTATTCCAACTTCTCTAAAGTAAATTTTTTAATTAAAAATACAGACTTTGTGTACTTAAATGATTTAGATACGCAACAGTTATTCGATACAATTAAATATTTAATTACTCAAGGGTATGATTTAACATTTAAAATTACTACTTTAAATTTAGTACAAACATTTGATTATCATGTACTTAAAGTATTGAAAGAAACCCTTAATACTAAAAATTTCTTAGAACAAATAACGCTATTGTTTGAACTTGAAACCAGTTCTATTAAAGATATGCCATTGCTCATCAAAAGATTAAATCACCAGTTTCCTTTGTTAAAAACAGGAATTGTTATAGATCCTTTTATTGAATATGGTCATAATCTCACTCACATCATTAAGAAAATTAAGACATTACACGTAGATTATTTTTACGTTAATTATGACTTGATTACATTTGGAAATTTAATTTCAAAAAAATTAACTTATTCTAAATCAGAAAATACTTTAAAACAAAATATAGCGCTATTTCTTCATCAAATGGGAAGAAAACAATCAAAAAAATTAATCTTCAGTAAAATAACGCATAACGCATTGAAAGTTTATTTCAATAATGATACTGATGCCACACATATATTATTGACTGAACTATTGATTGAACTGAATCAACAGATCGCTGGCTTTGGCTATGCATATTATACAGATGATAAAACACACTTTATGCTTATCAATCACCACCAAAGCGCAATGCCTATCGTTCATGTTTATAGTTTATTAAAGCCTTTTCTCAACAATCAAGTTGTATTACTTTCTTATGGCATCGTAGCTAAAACAAAAAACCATTATCATTTTTTACTGTTTAATAATCAAAGTAATAAGACTCATAGATCCGTAGAAGTCAATATTAGCCATAACTTCTCTAATGATTTCCCTGTATTTACACGGCTACTCAACCGTGATTATGGTATAGTTTCACACTTGGTACCTCACAAGCTCAACCAAAAATATATTAATCCTGCAATACTGAAACAGATCAATAATACCAACTATCCATTAGCAAAATTAAATATGCATGCTCATAAAGAACCTATGGTATTAACAGTTTCTAATTCTTCAATTTTATATTTCATGATCCCCATAAAATAATTATATTGTTAAATAAAAAATGACTGTTAGATTTCCGTAGAATTCTAACAGTCATCTATTCAATTTTGAGTTTATGCTTAAATATCTTTAAAGATAGACTAATATATAATTAATACTTTAAAATTAAGTGCGGCGTTTCAATTCTAAAATTCTTTTGAAGTTCGTTTGCTTTTACTTTCTCTTGAACAGTTAAATGATACGTCATCTTATCGTTTGTTGCTAAACTGTTTAAATAACCATACGTGAAGCGTTTAGACAACATAAGTGCTGTCATACCTTCTGATAATAAGTAATTGAATTTTAAGCTACGTAATTGTATTGTTTTACTGTCTTTAGAAGTAACTTCTAACATGTCATAAAGTTTATTGTTAGTTACATAGAATGACAGGTTATCAAAATCTTTTGTAAAGTATGGCGTAAAGCGATAATATTTATTATTATTTTCTGCAATTGTACTTGTCTCTACCTCATAAGGGTATTTTGCACGTTTACTACCAATACGTTTTTCAACAATCATGTTATCTACTCTCATCTCTAAAAAGGCATCCCAAACTTTTTCTTTCACCAAGTATGGGATTATATCATTCATCGACGCACTAAATTTAAAGTGAGATTGATCATTAATTGCTAATGGTACATAAATCAGCTCTTTTTTATTTCGAGAAACAAGTTTTAATTGAATCATTGTCGCAACATGATTAGGATTAATAATTGATTTTAAGAATTCTAGTTCTATTTCAAATCCTTTATCATTAAATTTAAACTGTGACATTCTTAAATCAGGTTTAATCAATTGTTTGAATGTGAAAAACGGCTCATTTTCACCAAATTGTATTTCTAGCTCTCCTTGATGTGCATTATAGTTATAAAAGCGACCATTTTTATAACTTTCTTCAACCTTTTGGTAATGTTTCATATCTTTTAGACGTGCATAATACAACAATGGTTTCAACGCATCGTTTACTAATTCATCTACTTCAGAAGGTACTTTTTGAATAAAGTCACCTAATGCATCCATCCATACTTCTTTTTTATCATCTGCTATTTTTAGAGAAAAATTATTAGTTCTTGAGAAAGAGAAATGACGATCTATAAAATAACCTAGCACCTTATGTTTATTATCTAAAGGACTGTCTAAAATTGCTTCTGTTATCAATGACATGACCTTGTAAAAATCTTCTGGTGAAACGTAGGCTGAGCTCATATGTTCGCCTTCACGTTTTGTAGCATAGTAATAAGGTTTATCAGCTAATACGGCTATTTTATCTGCATTGAGATAAGCTTTCATTGTAAATAGTTGGTCTTCAGCGCTACGCAAATCTTCTGGAAAATTAATATTATTATTGCGTAATAATGAGGTTCTATAAAACTTAGTAGGACCTAGTGTATATATGATCCTCGAATTTTCCAGTGTCACAGAGTCGCTCGTTTCTTTAAACATAGACCTTGGAACACCACGACCATTTACACCTTCCATTCTTACTAATACCACATCTGCATTATTGTTATCTACAAATTTAGACACATCTTTTAACGTATCGTTATTAATATAATCATCAGAGTCTACAAAAAATACATATTCTCCTTGAGCAATTTGTAGTGCTGTATTTCTTGGTTTACCTGGACCACCTGAATTTGCATCAAGTTTTTTCACAATCAAATTCATTTTGTCTTTATATGGTTCTACAATTTTTAGAGTGTCATCTGTTGAACAATCGTCAACAAGTATCACTTCAAAATCTTTTTTATCATACTTTTGATTTTTTAAACTGTTTAATAACTCTTCAATATATTTTTCTGAGTTATAGCTTGGTACTATAATTGAAAATTTCACTTTATTTCACCTCATAAAAAGTGAGTTAAGATACAATGCAATATACTTAGTTTAATAGCAATTAAAATATACGCTATATCTTACCATCAGTCTATTTATCATTGTACTTAACTCACTATATTCATCTTATTATTTTAGTTGTTCTATAAGTTAACTTCCAAATACATTTCTTACTAAACGTTCACTTGATCGCCCATCTTGATATTTAAAATGTTTGTCTAAGAAAGGTGATACTTTTTCTACTTCGTAATCGTTATTATCTAATGCTGTAATTAAATCATCAAATGATTCGATAATTTTACCTGGAACAAAAGTTTCGTATGGTTCATAAAAATCACGTGAAGTAATATAGTCTTCAAGGTCGAATGCATAAAAGAGCATTGGACGTTTAAATACTGCAAATTCATATACTAGAGAAGAATAATCACTAATCAATATATCTGTAACAAATAGAATGTCATTAACTTCTCTAAAATCAGATACATCTACAAAATATTGTTCATATTCTCTAGGTATATTCAATCTGTTTTTTACAAATGGATGCATTTTGAACAGTACAACGGCATTATTTTCACGACAATAGCGAGCAAATCTCGCAAAGTCTATTTTAAAGAATGGGTAATGAGCTGTGTGGTGGCCACTGCCTCTAAATGTTGGTGCAAATAGAATAACTTTTTTACCTTTAATAATAGGTAAATCTTGCTCCATTTCAGCTACAATTTCTCTTTCATAATTTTCATCGAAAAGAATGTCTGTTCTAGGCACGCCTGTTGGTATAATATTCTGTTCTTTAATGCCAAATGCTTCCCCATAAAAAGGAATGTCTGTTTCAGAGGATACAAAGGCTTTTGTATAGTTTCTATGATTAATAGAATTAAAGAACGGACCGCCTTTTTTACCAGTACGGCTATATCCGACTGTTTTAAACGCCCCAACAGCATGCCAAACTTGTATAATTTCTTGGCTTTTTCTAAACTTCACTGTATATAGTAGTGGATGAAAATCATCTACGAAAATATAATCTGCTTTACCTAATAAAAACGGAAACTTAAATTTATCAATGAAATTTCTTCTAGCTGAAATATTAGATTTAAACAAGGCATGAATTTTATAATTTTCATCTAAATTTTGACGCAGCATTTCGTTATATACATATTCAAAGTTACCTGACATATATTCTCTTGAATCAGAAGTGAATAATACTGTTTTCCCTTTTTTCAAGTGGAAAAATTTAGTAACTTTAAATATAGATTGAAATACAAAATTACGCACATTAAAAGAGTATCTATTGTATTTTAAACGCAAATCCATCATTTTTTTCTTAATTGGATTTACTTTCGGTTCAGGCGCTTTAAAATCAATATTTAATACAAATTCATTTACTTCACTCGAAATCATGGGCTGAACGGCATATTCTGTTTTCTTAGAATTGCCACCTTTTTTAAATACAAACTCATAATGGGTCAAAAGGTAATTATTTTTTCCATTTTGTGTTTCTTCTGCTTCATATTCTTCTAGTTGGATATCATCTAATTCATAACTATTAGGATTCAGTAACGCTTCATTGATATGGGCAATATAATCAAAATCATCTTTGTAGACAATGAGATATTCACCAGATGGAAGATAGTTTCCATCATCTAAAATCGCCACATTAAAACGTGCTTTAAATTTATTCCCTTCAATTTTCACATCATTTGCTGCTAATTCTTTAGTTTCAGTCAAATTTCGCAAAACAAAATTTTTCTTGTTAAGCTCAATATCATTAACGTGACCTTCAATAAACAATTGAATTCGCTCCCAATAGATGTCATCAATTATTATTTTAGATTTGCTCAATTTTAAAAACCCTCTCTTGTTCAATTAATTAGATTTAAAACCGTAAAATCGATATTAATAACTAATTTAAAATAATTGAAAATAAATATAAATTGAATTTTCAGTTATCTTTATATATATAACTGTTCTTTACATTGTCCATTTAAGCACAGTCTTACCCCATGATGTGGATAAATCTGTTTCAAATGCCTTTACAGCATCATTAATGGTTTTAATATCAACTTCATTACCTTTTAGAAGTGCTAATTTTTCAACGACATCAGGATTGTCTTTATAAAATTGAGCGACGTCTCTGAAATCTTGTGCACCACTTCTACTACTACCAAACATCGTTATGCCTTTTTCTAGTACAAGACGTGTATTTACTTCTATTGGATATTCACTTACACCTAACAAACTAATTGTCCCTTCTGGGGAGATCAAATCAATAATCTGATTCACTGCTGACTGGCTTCCTTTACCGCCTACACATTCGAAACCATGGTCAAATGAGACATCTTCTGGAACTTCATGAATATGATATATATGTTCTACAAATGAAAAATGACTTAATTTGTAATCCGTTTTACCAAAAACATAAATTTTAGCGTCTGGATATAGTTTATGGAGTAAAATAGCTGTTATATAACCTAAATTCCCATCTCCCCATACGCCAAAACTATTTTTATATGAAATTGATTTACGTTCAAAACGTTGAATTGCATGCCAGGCTACGCTGACTAATTCTGAATAAGCAATTGTACTTAAATCTTCGATACTATCATCTATTTCAACGACTCTATCGTGATCCATAAATACATAATCTTGCATAAACCCATCAAATCCACTCGATCTAAATTTACTGCTTGGTAAATAATTTTCAGCTATAACATCATCTTTTTCCACAGGTGTATTAGGCACCATAATGACACTCGTACCAATCTCAAACACACCTTTATTGTCATAAACAACTTCACCAACACCTTCATGAATCAATGACATTGGCAATTTATTTTTCAGCACTTTTTCATTTCTGCTACCTGTGTAATATCTTTGATCTGCAGCGCAAATTGACAAATACAATGGTCTTATAATAACTTTATCGCTTTTAATGTCTTCATTATTATATGTTACTTCAAATTGTCTCGGAGCAACGAGCTGATATACTTGATTAATCACTCGACATCCCACCTTTTATGATTGAGTTAGCAACTTTAAGATCATAAGGTGTCGTTATTTTTATATTGTATAATTCTCCCATAACTAGTCTTACAGATTTGTTTGCTACAACTAGTATCTTACAGGCATCTGTCATAATTTTCTTATCATCGCTTGAGAGCTCATTATAACTATTTCTTAACAAATTAATATTAAATGATTGAGGCGTTTGACCTTGATACATTTCACTTCTAACTGGTATAGACTTTATAGACTCACCATCTTCTGATGTGATGATTGTGTCAGTCGCAGTTATTACAGTATCTACTGCACCATATTTTAAAACACTTGCTATGTTCTCTTTAATAATGCGATGTGTTAAAAATGGTCTAACTGCATCATGTGTAACGATAACATCTTCATCAGTAATACCATTTTCGACTTCTGCTGCTTCTATAATACTCATAATCGTTTCATTACGGTCCTCGCCGCCTCGAACAACTTTAATTCTATCATCATTAATATTATGTTTACGTAAAGTATCTTTTGTATGAGAAATCCATTTTTGAGGTGTAGCAATATAGATTTTATCGAATTCACTTGTTAATAAGAATTTCTCTACTGTATGAATAAGAATAGGTTTCCCATCTAAATCTAAAAATTGTTTTGGTAATGGAACATTTCCCATTCTTGATCCAATACCTCCAGCCAAAATACCAGCATATATCATATATTTCCCTCCTATATAATTGTTGTTGTTACTTTTTCATTTTTATTTTATTATTAAATATCTTGCTATATAAACATATTTTATAAGCCCATTTTTATATTGCACTCATAAAATGCATTATATAAACATTATATTACCAACTATTATGGTCTTTTTCTACTTATATCCATCCCCGTACAAGTTAATACAGTTTTTTTCTAATTTCAAACCATATCTTTACTTTTATAATAAATATTACAGAACTTTATAAAATTTATTTCCGACTAACATCTTAAACTTATTTAATATTGATATGACAAAAAAGCAGACTTCCTTAAATTGGAAATCTACCTTTTCACTTTTTGTCATCAAATTTGTGTTGTTTCCTAGACTCATCAATTTAGCTTGCGCCTTATGTTATCTATTACCAACATCGTGTCCTATTTCTACAGTCTTATCATTTTTATTGTAAAGTGCTGCTTGCACACTACCAAAGTTAGGATCATTTCGTTTTTCTTCTACTTTAAAACCTAAACTTTTGAAAATAGCAACATCTGCCTTACTCATAGCATTTTCATAAAACACTGTACCGCCATCATTGTAAAAGCGTGGCTTATCTATTGACTCTTGAAGCGTGCCATTACCTTTTAAGTAATCTATCAGGACTTCATTGGTTGTGGTAGGAATCTTATTACCTCCTGGCGTCCCAATACCCATATAATAATCAGGACCCACGACTATACTTGGAGCTGTATATGATCTAGGTGTTTTATGTTTTCCGCCATGGTTAGGGCTTAACGGATCAGAAGAAAAGTTTGATAAAGAGTTGTTCATATAGAAACCTTCCTTCATAAATTCACCTGAACCAAAGAAACTTGATAATGTATTAGTCGTACTTGTTACTTTGCCCTCTTTATCAACTACAACAAAGTGTGTTGTACTTGTATTATCTACATTATTTGTATTGAAATTACTTTCAAAGTTCACTTCATTTAGTTTGCCTAGTAAATAATCTTGAGATAAGTATTCATCATAATCTTCATCTTGGCCATTGACTATGTCTCTATTTCGATACATAAGTGCTCTCGATTTTAAAATACCAGTAATATAATCTAAACGGTTATTAGGGGTAGTTTGATTATTTGGATCTATTTGTTCATTTGCTGGCGCAGATTGGGTATTTTGTGGCACTTGATTGTTTGTTGCTTCATCTATTTCTAAACCTTGAAGCATCAATGTGCCACCTAATGGATTAGATGCAGAATATACTTTAGTATTTAAATAATCTGTGCTAACCGGTTCTTTTTTCGTGGTTTTATAACTATTAAAATCTTTTTCAGTTATTTCTTCATCTACTTGATCAGAAACACTTTCGCCCACTTTATCATAGAAATAGTCTGGCCCATGATCTCTAATTCCTTTAATTGTTTTAGCTAATTCTGGCTGTTTAACTACTTCACCTTCTCTTTTGGTTTTATCACCTTCAAAGAATGGTGAGTCCCTATCAACATCAGAACCGTATAATTTCAAACTGCGTTCTAATTCTGAATCAACTTCAAAACCTTCTTCTGCTAAAGGAATCACATAGTTTAAGATTTTCTCTTCATCCATTTTACCCGCTTCTTTATGGGCATCATGTATCCCTCGTACAAAACCTGGTGTGCCAATTTCGTCTTTTTCATCATATTTAAACGATGAAATATCTTTGTATTGCCATTGCTTTGGCGCAACATTCGGTTTGCCATCATAGGATAACATCGCACCTCCGCCACCTAAGCCAGAGGAGTGAGGCTCGGTTATTGCCAATGCATATGAAACACCCATGGAAGCATCTACAGCATTTCCTCCATCTTTAATAATTTTCTCACCAACACGGCTTGCTATTGGGTTATTAGACGCAACACCATAATTTTCATCAGATGGGTTTTGATCATGATCAGCAATCTTATTTTCATATAATTCATCTTTATTATAATTATCTTCTTTGGTTGCTATAAAAAAGATAAAAGAAATGATTATAGTAAGGAGTAAGATTACGATGAGTGTTTTTTTATTATAAATACTCATACTTAAGCTCCTTTAGACAAATATTGGTGATGCGATGTTTTAAGTTCATTTTGTTCATATTGTTCTAAGCCTTCATTCGCACGAGCAAATACAATTAATAAAAAGATGACTAATACTATTGAAACTACCGTAATGCCCACCCATTGTGTTTTAATGTTCATATACGTAACCTCCATTCTCTTTTTTAAGGTCTACACTCTTACTTTCAATATTGTTCAATAATTTAATTTCTTCCACTTTGTTAGGATTGGATTCTGTAATTTTTCCACCTTGTGATTTAATTGGTGTTACCATAAATTCTGAATCTTTACCATTCCAATTTTGCTGAACAGCTAAGCCTTGTTTATTTTTAGATAAAAAATCTTCAGAAGTTACGTTACCAAGGCTATAAAAAATACTCGTATCTTTGTATTTTTCTATCTGTTGAATAACTGAGTTATGACCGATAATGACATCTGCACCAGCATCAACAAGTGAATGTGCATATTTCTTTTGTCTTGTTGTAACAGCGCGTTCATCCGTTATTCCCCAATCAACATTAGCCACAACGTAATCATTTTCCTCTTTTAACTTTTTAATTAATGGAATATAGATATTCGGTTCTAAACTCACCGATGTTGTGTTTTTCAAGGTGTCCGTGTAATCAGATTCAACGTCTGTAAACGAAACGTTGGCAATTTTTTTACCTTTAACTGTTTGCTGTACTGTTTTACTATTAATAGGATTCGAACCATTTCCAGTTAAATAATTATAACCAGCCTGCCCTTCTACCGCTCTACTGAACTCTCTCGCTGTTATATTATCGGTGACTTTGTTGATAATATTTAAACTTTTAATATTTAAACCCTTCAAAAACATGACGTTCTCTAAATTCATATTAATATTTGTCTTTCTATCATCTGAAAAATTGGTGAGTTTTAAACTTGCTGTTGAGTAATCACTCGCATTTAAAACACTTTCTATCGGACTAAAGGTGTCATTAATATTATTTTTCCTTATATGCTTATTCATTTCTATATTGCCTAAATAAGTCATCCTTATATCATCCTTGGCTTTCTTCATAGCTTGAACTGGTTCAACTTTTTGTGATGACATAGTGAATATTAAAAGTGCAATTGCCCCTATTAAAATAATGCCGGTGTATATAGAGTTGCGTTTTTTGTGACGTTTTGTCCATTTTAATACCCGTTCCTCTATAGTAAATCGTTTAGATTGTTTCATATTTATGCTCCTTACTAATTGATAAAGCTATAAAAGAATAAGATGACATAAGTAATACATGTTAATAACATACATGTAGATAAAGTAATAATGACACCTTGTTTTTGAATTGTATTTGCTATGATACCTGGAATAACAACGCCAATCCCTGACATCTCCACCATTTCAAAAGGAGTTAAGGGATAAATGATGTCAAATACAAACTTTAATACCATACCAGTAAGTATCATTGCCGCAAATTTTCTACGACCATATAAAATTACGATTTTGCTTACACCATGATTAACAATGAAATATGTAATGCAACTAATAATGAGTACAGATAGTAACATAATTGGCTGATCAAAAATCAGTGCTAAATATCCTGGTACTACTAATCCAGCTGGACTAATACCAAATTTTTCGGCAAAGATGAGACTTAGTACAATGCCCACAAATAATGAAAAATATAACTCTGAACCTATCATATTATTTGATCCCTTCTATATATTGCGCTATTTCTTTACCTGGTCCGTGAATGTTACCAACACAGAAAATCAAGGCATTTTGAGATTCTTTATATAATGCGCGCTCAACTTCTTTTATATCTTTACCTTCGAAGTTTAAATACTTCTTATTCGGCTGGCCTTTCATTACATCGTTGACCATTTGAGTACTTTTACCAGTACAAATTAATGTATCGAATTCGACATCCTTTAAAAAATCTTCACAAAATTGTCTCGTTCTGTCGATCCTGTCAGAACGACAATTTAATATAAGTACAATTTTTTTATATGGATAATTATAGGTTTCAACTTTGTCTAATATTGCTTTTGAAGATTTTGGCTCATTTGCAGCAAATGCATTAACATAAACGTTAGTTGAATTGTTAGCGTTAAAGTATTTAACTTCAACCGCTCCAACATCAGGTGGCGCATTTAACATGCCACTCAGAGCTGTATCTCGATCTATGCCCATTGCTTCGGCAACGCCCATAGCAATTGCAACATTATCTGGGAATACAATGTAACCGAACTTTCTGAGATAGGATTCAGGCACCTCTTCTTTATCAACAACAATTAATTTTGTTTTACGTTTTTTAGCAACTTTAGCAAAAAATTTAGTATAATCATCTTTCATCACTACAAGATGTCCTTTGTATGGAATAGTCGCGGTAAATGCTTCGGCTACCTCATCTAACGTTGGACCTAACACATCCATATGATCTTCCATCACATTCACAATCACACCAATATTTGCTTTCACTAAGTCTTTTTGGAATGTAATTTGATAATCTGGATTAACTGCCATACATTCATTTACTAACGCATTGGCTTTTTGTTTTACAACTTTGCGAATAATGTCACGTTGTTCGCCGATATTTGCTCCTTGAGGCTTCCTATAAACTGGATACTCTCTTGGTGTAAACCAATACAGCATACGTGCATCTGTCCCTGTTGTTTTACCTATAACTCGGTAGTTATCCTCACGCAGTGTACTGTAAATCAATCTAGTTATAGTAGATTTACCTCTTATACCATTTATATTTATGCGTATTGGTACTTTTTCTAATCTGTAGGAATGTTGTTTTTTCTCAACAATACCTAGCCAAAGAATGAGACCTACACATATGATGATGAGTAGCAAATTTTATCCCTCTTTTCAGCAGCGTATTTAATTTTATGTATATATCAAAGCAGGTTAATCATGTTCTTAATACATAGTGAAGATGTATCAACTAAAAATAGCATTCACAACGTTTAAACAATTCCTACCTATCAATACCGTTATGCTACCATGCAGTTATTGATTTAATATAAATTGTTTGAATTATTGATTAATATTTCGTAAATTCAAATTTACAATACATGTAATATTCATCTTTTATCTTTATAAACCCTTATTTAATGGCATTTATATTTTTAGAAAAAATAAATATTTTTTATTGAAAAATTTAAATTTAATTTAGTGTTGCGGTTTATTTTGCCATAAACAAATATATAATATTTACTGCTTCTTAACATGTTATTAAAAATTAAATGTTATCTTATGTGTGTAGGGAACAATAAATCTATATAGGAGGCAGTTTATGAGTAAATCTGTTAAATTAGTAGTTTCTATATATCTTGGTGTTGTATTTCTTATCACTTGTAGCTATCTCATTATGATTTTGGTTGGAAGTATGCAAGGTAATGATATGAAGGGTGCAGTAATAGATACTGATAAGCCTACAAACATTGAAAATGTAGAATACAATAATGAAGCTTCATCTGAAAAGACAACAACTGAAAGTAATCGCGTACCCGATGAATTACAATCTAATTTTACTAATTCATTAAAAACAGAAACTTTATCACACAATGTTAATACTCATACAAGGTCCCTAGATCGTACTTCATCTATGAGCCATGTATGATTTTTTTGTTAAACATACGATATGGGCTCAAAATATAAATAAAAACTCAAATAAATTTCACTTTCATTATTCATCCCCTATTTCAATACGTTAAAATTCAATTAGTCGGAATCTTCAGATATAATTAAGTTGATAGATGGTTATTATTTAAAGAAAAGGGGTTTTATTAAGATGAGTAAATTTTCAGAAGCAGAAAAAGTTCAAGTACTAGAAGATTTAGTAAGTATTAAATCTGTAAATGACCACGAAATTGAAGTATGTGAATATCTTAAAGATTTATTATCTAAACATGGTATCGACTCCAAAATAATTAAAATCAACGATACACGTGCAAATTTAATAGCAGAAATTGGTGAAGATGGCCCAGTTCTAGGTATTTCAGGGCATATGGATGTCGTTTCAGAAGGCGATAAAAATAAATGGACATATGACCCATTCAAATTAACTGAAGTAGATAATAAATTTTATGGACGTGGTTCTGCAGATATGAAATCAGGACTTGCTGCATTGGTTATCAGCTTGATTGATATCAAAGAACAAGGGTTATTAGACCATGGAAGAATTCGTTTACTCGCAACTGCAGGCGAAGAAATCGTCGGTGAGGGCGCAAAAGCTTTCCAAGAACAAGGTTATATGAAAGATGTAGAAGCACTTGTTATTGCCGAACCATCTCAAGATAGAATTGTATATGCACATAAAGGTTCAATGGACATTCGTGTTACTTCAAAAGGTAAAGCTTCACATAGTTCGATGCCACACCTTGGTTTTAATGCGATTTCGCCACTCGTGAAATTTGTTTATAAAGCAGATGAAGGTTTTGAAAAATTTAATAAAAGTAATACCCTTTTAGGTAATGCCATTATGAATGCTACTATCTTTAATGGCGGTAACCAAGTGAACTCCATTCCCGAACATGCTGAGTCAGAATTTAATATACGTACAATCCCAGAACATGATAACGAACAATTCATTTCCTATTTCAATGAAATTTTAAAACAAGTTGAAACTGATCATACAGATATTGAAATCGACACTTATATGTCTAGACCACCTGTTTATACAACAGGTCAAAATAAACTAGCAGAATTAGCACACGAAATGGGCACAAAATATTTAAATGCTGATTTACCTTTAGAAGCTTCTCCAGGTGTAACCGATGCTTCTGACCTACTTGTAGATAAGGACGAAGATTTTTCATTTATTATGTATGGTCCTGGTTTAGTCAGTCAAGCGCATCAAGTAGATGAATATGTAGAAAAAGATGTGTATTTATCATTTATTGACTTATTCACAGAATTTTTCCCAGCTTATTTAAAAAATAAATAATACTACTTACGTGCGTCGTTTCCCAAAATGACTCACGTAAGTAGTATTTTATATAATAAAGGACCTTCCAAAAATTGAAAGGTCCTTTCAGTGTGTCGACAAAGTCTAGGACTTTGTTGGCAATTTTTTTGTACACACTTTCCGTAGTCACAGCCAAAGTCTTGTAGTCTTCGGCTCGTGATTTTCCACAGAAGTCGGCCCAAAACAGAGCCTTTTTTTAATGTTTATTGATAATTTGCTTTAGTTGTTCTAAAAATTGTTGTCTTTCTGGAATTGGAAAGATTGGATGAATATGGAATAAATTATAACCTGGTAAGAAATCATGTTCTATATTTTTTTCATTTAATAAGTTCGATAATTTCACTGCATCTGGATATAACGTTTCTTTTGTGCCTATTGAAATTGTAATGTGTCCTAAGCCATCTAATGCACCATTTATTGGAGAAACACGCCAATCTGTTAATGGTGTGTCGCCTGTCCACAATTCTATGAAATATTGCGTACCTTTAATGCCTAACATAGGATCTATTTTTTCATACACTGGTGCTTCAGGATTAGATAATGTTAGATCTAAAACAGGAGAAATCAAGACAATATTACTTGGCTGTTCTAAGCCTAATGTTTTGATATATTGCGCAAATGACAATGCAATTTGACCGCCCGCCGAATCACCCATGATAATCACTTGTTGTGGATGTTCTACTTGAGCAATTATATTATTATAGATTTCAGTAAGCAATTCAAACGTTTCTTTGTAAGTTGCATGTGGGACTTTGGGATATACAGGCATAATGACTTTCGCATCCAATTCATCTGCAAGTATATCTATATACTCAAAGTGCATTTTAATGGGGTCTTGGAACCACGCACCTCCATGTAAATACAGTACAACTCGCTGCTGGCTATCTTCTTTATCATTCACTACATACGTCGTTGTATTTTGTATGTTTGTAGTTCGAACATCGTTACGAAAGCAATAGCCCGTGCCTTTATGTGGCCCTTCTGTATCTTTCATCACAATTTTCAACATTTTTTGCGCATTTTCTACACTTTCAAATGGCTTTTTCATTTGAGTAGCTCTTATCATTGCTTCATATAAAAAGCTTTTATAACTACGTTTTTCTTTTACTTTAGCATAAAGGTAGGAAGTTATTACACCAACACTCGTTAATGCTACAATTTTTTTCAACAAAATATATAACCTCCTTCAATTCGTCTGATATATATATTTTATAATAAAGTAGTTCACATTTTTAGTAAAAGCAATTACGCAAGCTTAATATTTTAATTTTATGTATATATCATTGATTGCTCAATCTTACCTTGTCTTTTCGCCAGACAACTACAACATGCGCATAGCATTAGGAATAAGGTCTTGATCCAATATCATTGCCATATAGAGTTCATCATAGTAATGTTCATCCATATAAATCGATTCACGTTTAATACCTTCGATTTTAAACCCTAATTTCTCGTAAAAGTTTATAGCAGGTGTATTCGATGTGATCACATTTAATTCTAAGCGTCTTAACCCCTTGCGCTTCGCCCACCTAATTGTTTCACCAAACATTTTTGTTGATAAACCTTGTTGCTGCTTGTTGTTAACGAGTCCTGTCACAATATAACCAATATGTTTCACCTTAGATAAAGTACTAATATGTGCAGACAAATAGCCTAAGATTTCGTTATCATCTGTTTTAACACCAATATAAAAATTACGCTTAATATCATCAATAAATGCTTCTTTATCAAAACTACGTTCATCTGGCAAATACAACATATACTGCGTTTCTTGGTCGATTTTCTTCATACAAGTATATAATGCCTCTGCTTCATCAGGACAGATTCTTTCTATTCGCATATACATCCCCCTATTGCGCTATTAATATTCTTTATCATACATTAATTTTAAGAAACATGAAACTTTTAATCTAATTACCCACATTTTCATTTGAGACAATTTAATTATTTTGTGTTATTAAAAATATCAACAACACAAAGATGGGAACATGAAATCAAAATTTCAGTTTCCATTGGTAGTGTTAGCTGAGTCATATTATAATTTTTATACATAAGACACCTCGTTTTAAAGTTATGTTAGAGTAACTTTAAAACGAGGTGCCTTATTTTTTGTATTAATTTAAGAATGGCACTGACTTTTTAACCATTCTTGTCTGAAAATAGAAAAAATTACATGCTAAAATATATTAATCTATACTTTGATACATCAAATTCAACTGATGTTCAAATCGTTGCATATCAATAAAACGACCTTGTCTGTGCATTTCTTTTCCATCTAAATATATTAAATCTACCGGCACAGTAAATATCGATAGTTCACCAGCGATAGCTTCTAAATTGCTTTGATTTATAACGCCTAGTGACACATTAGTGTATTCACCTACAAGTCCTTCTATCTGTGGTAAAACTGCATGACAAACGCTACAATTGTCTCTCATCACATGTATAACCGCTAATTTATGTTTGTTAACAAACGCGTGAAATGATTCTATCGTAGTCAATGTTTGCGTCATTTTAAACACCTTCCTCGTCACACAAATTGTATCTCATTATGAAACATTTTCAGAAGAATAATCAACGAATTTGCTCCAAAATACAATAATATAATATTTAAAAACAGCTCATATCCTTTGAGCAATTGTCCATTTTATATTTTTAAAACATCGCTTTCGACTATTATAGTGTCTACGTTTTATTTTACATCAATTAATTGTTCGATTCGCGTTCTTATCTCTTGTGTATAGCCTTGTAAACCACCTGTATGAATAAACAAAATGCATTGCTGATCATCATAATGACCTTGTTTTATTTCCTCAACAAGTCCTCGAAAAGCTTTTCCAGTATATGTGGGATCTAATATTATCCCTTCTTGTTGCGCGATGTCGATATAAAATTGGAGTTCTTCATCCGTTGCTTGACCATATCCTAAACCAATATATTCGTCGTTGATTAAAATGGATTCAAACGAGGGCGTCTCCTTGTCTAAATCTTTAATAATCTCAATGACTTTATTTTTAAAAGTTTCAGCATTTTTGTTTACAGCATATCCAATGATTTGAGTTTCTAAGTTATTACTCGTTTTGCCAAACCAAAGTCCAGCGTATGTTCCACCAGAACCTACAGCTAAATTAATAGAATCAAACTGAACGCCTAACGTGATTTCTTGTTCTAATATTTCTTCATAAGTATTGATGTAACCATGAGCGCCTATCCAATCAGATGCGCCTGCAGGTATTTTAAATGGCGTTTTACCGCCTTCTTCTAATTCTATATACAATGAATCCATTGCTTCTTCTCTTGAAGCATTGGGTTCTATAAGATGTATATGAGCGCCTAACATCGTTGCCAAAAACAAATTTCCTTCATAGTATTTCTTTGTGCCTCTCAATATTAAATGACATTCTATATTGTATTGTGCACAGACAGCAGCAGTTGCACGCGCATGATTAGATGTGATTGCTCCAGTTGTAATGACTGTATCATAACCGTTATCTAATACATACTGTATTGTATATTCTAACTTCCTTACCTTATTACCTGAAATTTCGGTTCCTGTATAGTCATCTCTTTTAATATAGATGTCTTTACCTAGTGACTGACTTAGTGACTCTAATTTATGAATAGGTGTCTTTAAATTCGCGATATTTAATTTTCTTTGTAACATCATCGATTCCCCTTAGTTAAAGTTTTATATTTATTTTTTAGGTATAAACACTTCAGTTTCACTGTCATCTGGATAATAATAACCCTCAGGAATAGTTTGTAATTCAATTAAACTTCCCCATGGCGTGCGTATATATACGGTTTTATTATTTGCTGTATCTTCATATTTTGTATTATTGTGTGGTTCTGAAATCGGTTTGCCCCCTGCTTGTATCACTCGCTTAAAAGTAGTTTCAAAATCATCTACGTAAAATGAAATATGTGTAAAACCCATATCTTGTAACGATGCTGGACTTTGCTGAGCCGCATCTTTAAATTCAAACATTTCTATATTAGGTCCATTATGAAATACCATCATCCGTTTCTTTATAATTTTTGCCCCTTGCTCTATATCTAAGACATGTTCTACAAATTCACCTGATCGTGCATCATCGGCTTTTGTTTGACTATCATAGGCTATCTTTCCGTCCAAAGCTTTTTTGAAAAAAATAGTTGCAACTTCAATATCTGGTACCGTTAATCCAATATGGTTTATGCCTCTTGTGATATCCATATCCATCCCCTTTCAAATTATTATTTTTAAAACGCGATGAAAGTGTTTAATTTATTTTAGTGAAAGTGTTCTTTTAATAATATATAACGGTTCATATCTCTAAATACTTCTCCATCGAATAGATCTTGATAATCAGTA
The DNA here is from genome assembly GCF_001747895.1 of Staphylococcus equorum. GTDB lineage: Bacteria > Bacillota > Bacilli > Staphylococcales > Staphylococcaceae > Staphylococcus > Staphylococcus equorum_A. The sequence continues at coordinate 113,263 of NZ_LNNB01000016.1, forward strand.
GCAACAAAAGAAAAGCCAACTTTTTCAGCCACTTTATTGCTTGGTATATTTCGAACATCGGCTAAAATAGTCAATTTATTTAAGCCTAATGTTTCAAATGCATAATGACACATATACTTCACGCACGTCGTTGTTATTTGCTTACCTGTATAATCTTCAGCAATCCAATAACCAATTTCTGCTTTGCGATTCTTCGTATCTATTTTATGTAAATCTATGGTACCTATAAGATCATCTTCATAGTAAATAAGAAATAAGCGACCTGTATTGTCTGCATGCTGTTGAATCATCATTTTCAAATATGCACTTTCGTCTTGGACTGTAACATCTTCCGTAATAAATTCTAGAAATGGTTCTAAGTGTGAAAAATTTTTTTTAATTGTTTGATATAATGCTTCAGCCATATTTGACTCTGGTGGCACAAGTGTTACTTTAGGCATCACTTGCATTGATGGTCTATAGTTCATAATTTCACCCTCATTTTTAATATAATCATAACTCCTATGATATTTATAATTTCAGAATATTTCAACATTTTATCTTAAAAAATAAAAAACAGTTCGAATTTTTATTAATTCGAACTGTTTGAGTTGCTATATAACTACATTATTGCAGTTTCACTTAAAGTTTATATCTTTATGATTATTTAGTCTTGTTTAACTGTCATAATCAATTGTTCTGATTTCACGTCTGTTACTTCAGTTACTTCAAGTGTTCGGTTTTCTAAGTTTGTTAATATCAATGGCGTCACAATACTAGGCGCGTTTGCTTTAATATAGTCTAAATCAACGTGCATTAGCGTTTGTCCTTTTTTAATTGCGTCTCCTGTACTAACCATACTTTCAAAACCAGCACCATCTAATTTAACAGTATCAATACCAATATGGATAAGTAATTCTATACCTTCATCTGACTCAATACCAATGGCATGTTTGGTAGGGAATATTGTTTTCACCGTACCGTCAAATGGTGCCACAATTTCTCCATCTTCAGGAACAAATCCTACACCATCGCCCATCATTTTTTGAGCGAAAACTTGATCAGGCACTTCTGATAAAGGTATGATTTGACCTTTACCTGGTGAATAAATTTCTACTTCATCCAAATCGTCCATCTGCGTTACTTTATTATCGTCCTCTACTGGCACTGTCGTTTCACTTGGTTTTGTAATTTCACCTTTCATAATCATAGCCATATCATGCTTGATTTGATCGGATTTAGGACCGAATATTGCCTGCATATTATTACCCACTTCAAGCACGCCAGAAGCACCCAATGCTTTCAATCCACCAACATCGACCTTACTCTTCTCTTTTACTTCAACACGTAGGCGTGTGATACAAGCATCAAGATGTTTAATATTCTCTTGACCACCCATTGCATCTAACACTTCAAATGGTAATTCACTTGCTGTTGCAGTAGAAGCTTCAACTTGCTTGTCTTCACGACCAGGCGTTTTGTAATTGAATTTTGTGATTAAGAATCGGAATACAAAGTAATAAATTACTGCGTATACCAGTCCTACTGGAATCACTAGCCACCAACTTGTTTGGTTCGGTAACACACCTAATAATACAAAGTCTATAAAACCACCTGAGAATGTATATCCTAAATGCACATCTAATAGATACATTGTTAAAAACGCTAAACCATCCAATATTGCATGAATAAAGAATAATAATGGCGCTACAAATAAGAATGAGAATTCTAATGGTTCCGTAATACCCGTTAAGAACGAAGTTAAAGCTGCAGAACCCATCAAACCAGCCACAATTTTCTTACTTCCAGGTTTCGCTGTATGATAAATAGCCAAAGCAGCTGCAGGTAAGCCAAACATCATTACTGGGAATTCACCCTGCATAAATTTACCTGCTGTTAAATGGCTTCCTTCACGAATTTGTTCAACAAAGATACGTTGGTCACCACGAATAATTTCTCCTGCTGCGTTAGTCCATGAACCAAATTCAAACCAAAACGGTGCGTGGAAAATGTGATGTAAGCCAAATGGTATTAATAAACGTTTGATAAATCCGAATAAGAATACAGATAATCCTGTATTGGCGTCAAGTAAACCTTCACTAAATGCATTTAAACCCGTTTGAATATGTGGCCAAATTAAAGCCATAGGAAATGCTAATACAAACGAAGTCAGTGCCATCATAATAGGCACAAAACGTTTACCAGCAAAGAAACCTAAATATGATGGTAATGAAATATTAAAGAATTTATTATAACACCAAGCAGCAAGCGCCCCAATGATAATACCGCCGAACACCCCTGTTTGTAAGGTTGGTATACCTAATACACTCGCATAACCACTTGCAGCATCTGCTACATTATCTTCTGTGACATGTAAAAATGCGCCCATCGTTTTATTCATAATGATATAGCCGACAAACGCAGCAATAGCTGCAACGCCGTCACCACTAGCTAAACCGATTGCAACACCCATCGCAAATATGATTGGCAAGTTATCAAATATAATACTACCTGCACCTGCCATCATATCAGCAATATTTTGAATTCCTCCATTTTGTATAAATGGAAGGTATTGTTGTAAGGATTCCCCTTGAATTGCTGTACCAATTGCTAGTAATAAACCAGCGGCTGGTAAAATTGCAACTGGTAACATTAACGCTTTACCAATTCGTTGCAATTGTCCAAAAAACTTTTTAAACATATACAAAACATCCCTTCTCTATCTTTACCGTCAAAACGCACACAAAAAGGCATGAGCAAACAGACTATTCCCGATAGTCGCTTTGTTTGCTCATGCCTGCTTAACCAGTAACACGCAATATGACGATTTCTTTTAATTTAGTATATACTAAGTTAAAAATTTATACAATATCCATTCGTATTCTATTTTTCAAAATGCTATAACTTCTTTTCACTATGATGTGCAATTAGTAACCGATTATTAACGCGATAGACATCCCGATACTACAAATCACGACCCATATCACAATTAATTTCCACGCAAATTTAAGCCATTGTGTGTAAGTAATTTTCCCAACAGCTAATGCGCCCATCAGAATTGCGGACGTTGGGAATAAAACATTACTAATCGCATCGCCATATTGGAAGGCAAGCACAGTAACTTGTCTATTAATGTTTAATAAGTCAGATATAGGCACCATTAAGGGCATTGTTGTTAATGCTTGGCCTGAACCAGATGGTATAAAGAAATTTAAGCAAAATTGTAGTATAAACATTGCTATGATTACCATTGAAGAAGGTATATCTGCTAATAAAGTTGTCATGCCATATACAATTGTATCGATGACTTGACCATTCTCTAAAATTACAATAATACCTTTAGCAAAACCGACAATCATTGCTCCAAATAGTATATCTTTCATACCTTCAATCATTGCATCAAAAGTGCCATTCATCCCTAAGCCACCAATGAAACCTGCTAATAAACCAGCGAGTAAAAAGTTGGCACTCATTTCATTAAACGACCAACCATAAGTAAAAATACCATATACGTTTAATACAATCGCTGCAGCAATTAAACCTAGACCCATTGCCTGTCTTTTCGTAAAGCGTCTCGTGGACATTCTAGCTTCCACATCACCTTCTGCTTGTTCCAATTCATAAACGAGACTTTTAGTTTTATCTTTCTTAACTTTTCTTGCATAAAACATTACTGTCATTATTGCGGCTGCTAAAATAAATAGATAGATGATTGTCCGTAATCCCCAACCTGAAAACATGGGTAATTCAGCTACAGATTGCGCTACACCGACTGTAAATGGATTGAGCATACCACCTATAAATCCACTGGCTGCCCCAAGTATTACCATTGCAGCGCCTGTAAGTGCGTCATAACCTAATGTTCGAGCTATAATGATGCCGATTGGCACGAAAATAATCGTTTCTTCTGCCAAGCCAATAGAAAACCCTAGGATAGAGAAGATAGTCATTGTTAAAGGAATCATAAGTCCTTTATATGTTCCTAATGCTTGCATCGCTTTATTGACACCATTTTCAAATGCGCCTGTCTTATGTACGATACCGAATGCGCCACCTACTAAAAAGATGTAGAATACAATTTCTCCACCACTGATTAATCCTTCAGGTATCGCTCTAAATATATCGAAAAATGATACACCATGTTGTTCAACTTCTTGATAAGATCCTGAAACAACCAAGGTTTGTCCATCTTTTTTCTCACGTTCAAACTCCCCCGCCGGTATCAAGTAGGTAAGCAAGCTTGAAAAGACAATAATTATTAATAATAATGCATATGTATGTGGCGTTTTAAAACGATTTGATTTGAAAAATGATTTGAACATCACGCTCTTCCTTTCTTCACCCAAACTAACGTCAGTCGCTATTTGTTATTTATATACATATATAGCCTATTTTTTGTGAAATAAGCTTTTCTGTTAATTGTTTTTTTATACAAAACGCCTACTATATATAGACGAGATACAGGGAACCCTGTAATCACTTCTGTTCATATTTTACGCTGTAATTGTATATAAAAAAGCTTAATCTCTCAACATCAAATTTGAGAAATTAAGCTTTTAACTTATATTTAGGGGGAAGGGCTTTTCAGCCAAGAGAATGTACTTTCTCGAAAGTGTTCGATAATACTAGCTTTTATTGTTTGACGAAAAAATTGTCTGCTTAATTGTTACTCATTTTCTTTAACTCGCATAAGTCTCATACCATTCAATGCCACAAGTAGCGTTGCACCCATATCTGAAAGTATCGCGATCCAAAGTGTTAGCCAGCCCGGAATGACTAAAAGCAATGCAATAATTTTTATTATTATCGCAAAAGTAATATTCGCTTTAATGATATTCAGCGTTTTACGGCTCAGTTTAATCGTAAATGGCAGCTTATTCAAATCATCTCCCATTAATACTACATCTGCCGTCTCAAGTGCTGCATCCGTGCCTGCTCCGCCCATAGCGACACCGACTGTCGAAGCTGCTAAAGCTGGCGCATCATTGACACCATCTCCAACCATAGCCACGCGTTTATATTTGGATTTTAATTGTTTGATTACCTTAAGTTTATCTTCAGGTAGAAGCTCTGCTTTTATATCTTTAACACCAACTTGATTACCAATCGCTCCCGCAGTATTCTGGTTATCACCTGTTAGCATAACAGTATTTTCAACATTTGCCTGATGTAGTTTATGCAGTGCTTGCTGACTCGTTTCTCGCACTTCATCAGCCACAGCGATTATGGCTTCGACACCTTGATCCGTTCCTACTAGCATCACTGTTTTACCTTGCTCTTGAAGAGAAGAAATTAAATTTCTAACTTTATTTTCATTGTTTGCAGTTAATAATTCTGAAAACATTTTTGAATTTCCAACGTAAGTCATACGGCCATCTATGCTACCTTTTATACCTTTACCTGTAATAGAAGAGAAATCTTCTACAATAATATCTGAATAAAAGATGTGTTCAGTATTCGCTTTATTCATAATTGCAGAAGCCAATGGATGTTGGGATCGATATTCTAATGCAGCAATAATAGACAGTATTTCACGTTCATCCACTCGATTATTGATAACTTTGAAATCAGTCACGACTGGAACACCTTTAGTCAAAGTGCCAGTTTTATCAAATGCGATTGCTTTCAGTGCTCCGATTTCTTCTAAGTAAATGCCACCTTTGACAAGTACACCTTTCTTCGCAGCATTACCGATTGCCGATACGATGGCTATTGGTGTAGAAATAACAAGGGCACACGGGCATCCAACCACAAGAACTGCAAGCCCTTGATATACCCATTTATCCCAACTTGCTTCAAAGAATAAGGGCGGCAATACAGCAACCATTGCCGCAATCGCTATGATGACAGGTGTATAGTATTTTGCGAATTTATCTACAAATGCCTGTGACGGTGCACGTTCTGCTTGTGCTTCCTCCACGAGATGTATAATTTTGGATATTGTAGTATCTTCAACTCGTTTTGTAATTTTTACTTCTAGAAATCCTTCTTCATTTAATGTGCCTGCAAACACATCATCATCTTTATACTTTTCAACTGGAACAGATTCACCAGTGATTGCTGATTGATTAATTGATGAGTAGCCATCAATTATAATACCGTCCATCGCAATTTTTTGACCTGGTTTTACAATCATAATGTCACCAACGACAATATCATCAACATGTACAGTCATTTCTTGATTATTACGTTTGATTAAAGCCTTGTTCGGCGCAACATCCATCAATGAAGTAATCGATGCTCTGGCTCGATCCATGGAGAATCGTTCTAATGATTCGCTAATTGAAAATAGAATCACCACAACCGATACCTCTGCCCATTCACCGATAAGGACACCACCTATAACAGCAATTGTCATCAATGTTCTCATATCGAACTCTAATTGAATCAAATTCTTGAGACCAGTTGTTATCATGGAAGCGCCACCGACAATCATTGATGTGATAAATAAAAGCGCCGTTACAATATTTTCATTTCCATTAATAAACATGGAAATGAAACCCAGCGTCATAAATAACGCCGAATAAATCAATGTACTATGTTTCTTATAAAACGGATTCTTTTCTTCTTGTTCATCCTTTGAATTCGAAGTTGTACGTGTTGTGGTTTTTGGTATTACTTTTAAATTTTCAAACGCACCGGCTTTTTCCAATTCCTCAATACTTGCTTCGCCTTGCACAGAGATTTGAGAGGCACCAAAATTAACACTTGCATCGTGTACATTAGGCAGTTTTTTAACATTGGTTTCAAACTTGCCTGCGCAATTGGCACATGAAAAACCCTGTACTCGATATGTACTACTTTCTTTATTTATTACTTTGTCTTGCTGCTCAGACATTAGCGCTCACTTCTTTCCTATGCGTTAACGCCATCATCATAATCTGCTTGATATGTTCATCATCCAGCGAATAGAAAGCCATTTTCCCTTCTTTTCTAAACTTGAGTATTCCTTGTTTATTAAGCATACGAAGATGATGAGAAGCATTTGCGACCGTCACACCTATGATATTTGAGATATCACATACACATAATTCTTCTTCCTGACATAAAGCATAAGTAATTTTAGCTCTATTTTCATCCGCGATTGCTTTCAAAAGTTGAGAAATACCGGAAATATCTATACTTTGTAAATCATGCTGTACTTTATTAACCTTTTTTTCGTCATAACAGAAAACTTCACACGTTTCATTTTTATTCATATCCTCCAACCTCTCATTAAAGTATATATTTGAATATTATTATACAGTCAACTCAATAGTCATTCAAGTGCTCACTTTAATGTATAAGGATATGTAACACTAAAATTTTTATGTAACATACTAAATAAAATTACCACCACTGTTTAATTTAAATATATTATATTATTTTATTTTCGTTTAAAAAATGGCAGTAATTTGTGCCGACTCTTGCGGGGAAAGCACTAGCCGAAGACTACAGGCTGAG
>NZ_LNNB01000017.1 GCF_001747895.1 Staphylococcus equorum
CCTGACGGATCAGTAGCCGTAACTACTAACTCTTCATTTCCTGTCAAATTCACATTTGTTGGAACATCGATTGCGTAGTTTCCTTGATTATCGACTGTTCCTGTAACTGTACTTCCATCTGAGAATTGAACCGTAATCGTTGAGCCTGGTTCGCCTGTTCCTGTTACTTGTGTGCCTTCACTTGTAACCTCATTCACCGTTGGTGCGTCTGGTGCTGTCACATCTGTAACAGTCATTCTTGTTTCTGGTGATACATTGCCTGATTCATCTGTTGATGTGATAACCAAATCTTCATTACCCACTAAATCTATATTTGTTGGGATATCTATTGCGTAGTTGCCTTGACTTTCTGCTGTGCCTGTTACTGTACTTCCATCTGGGAACTTAACCGTAATCTTCGATCCTGGTTCGCCTGTTCCACTTACTTGCGTAACTTCACTTGTCACTTCATTCACCGTTGGTGTTACTGGTGCGGTCACATCTGTAACAGTTAATCGTGTTTCTGACGATACATTGCCCACACTATCTGTTGATGTAACTACCAATTCTTCGTTCCCTACTAAATCTACGTTTGTCGGGATATCTATTACGTAGTTTCCTTGATTATCCGCCACACCAGTTACAACACTTCCGTCTGGGAACTTCACTGTAATTGTTGAATTTGGTTCACCTGTTCCACTTACTTGCGTGCCTTCACTTGTAACTTCATTTACCATTGGTGCGTTTGGTGCTGTCGCATCTGTGACTGTTAGTCTTATTTCTGCTGATACATTGCCCGCACCATCTGTTGATGTAACTACGAGCTCTTCATTGCCTACTAAATCTACGTTCGTTGGAACATCAATCACGTAATTCCCTTGATTATCTGCTGTACCTGTTGCAACACTTCCATCTGGGAACTTCACTGTAATTGTTGAGTTTGGTTCGCCTGTTCCACTTACTTGCGTGCCTTCACTTGTAACCTCATTCACCGTTGGAGTTACTGGTGCCGTTACGTCTGTAACTGTTAATCTTGTTTCTGGTGATACATTTCCTGCACCATCTGTTGATGTCACTACGAGTTCTTCGTTGCCTACTAAATCTACATTTGTTGGTATATCAATTAAATAGTTGCCTTGATTATCCGTCTCACCAGTTACAACACTTCCATCCGGGAACTTAACTGTAATTGTTGAATTGGGTTCACTTGTTCCTGTAACTTGTGTGCCTTCACTTGTTACTTCATTCACCGTTGGGGCGTCTGGTGCTGTCGTATCTTTAACCGTTAATCGTGTTTCTGGCGATACATTGCCCGCACCATCTGTTGATGTAATAATCAAATCTTCATTGCCATTCAATTGCTTATCTAATGGTAAATTGATTACGTATTTTCCTTGATCATCTACTTTACCTGTTAATACACTTCCATCTGGGAATTTAACTGTGATTGTTGAGCCTGGTTCGCCTGTTCCTGTTACTTGTGTGCTTTCACTTGTAACTTCATTCACCATCGGTTCTACCGGCGCCGTCACATCAGTAACAGTCAATCGTGTTTCTGACGATACATTTCCTGATGGATCTGTTGATATGATAACTAACTCTTCGTTTCCATTTATTTGCTTGTCTACTGGTAAATCAATCACGTAATTTCCTTGATCATCTACTTTACCTGTTAATACACTTCCATCTGGGAATTTAACCGTAATCGTTGAGCCTGGTTCGCCTGTTCCTGTTACTTGTGTACCTTCACTTGTAACCTCATTCGCCGTTGGTGCTACAGGTGCCGTCGCATCTTTAACCGTCAATCTTGTTTCTGCTGATACATTGCCAGCACCATCTGTTGATGTGACAACTAACTCTTCATTGCCTACTAAATCTACATTTTTTGGAATACCTATTGCATAGTTGCCTTGACTGTCAGATGTACCCGTTGCAACGCTTCCATCTGGGAATTGAATCGTAATTGTTGAATCTGCTTCACCTGTTCCCGTAATTTGTGTACCTTCGCTTGTAACTTCATTCACTATCGGTGCGTTTGGTACTGTAGTATCTTTAACCGTTAATCTTGTTTCTGGCGATACATTGCCTGATGCATCTGTTGATGTTACAACCAATTCTTCGTTGCCATTCAATTGCTTATTTAATGGTAAATCAATCGCGTAATTTCCTTGATTATCTACTGTGCCTGTAACTGTACTTCCATCTGGGAATTGAACTGTGATTATTGAGCCTGGTTCGCCTGTTCCACTTACTTGCGTAGCTTCACTTGTAACCTCATTCGCCGTTGGGGCTGCCGGTGCCGTCACATCAGTAACAGTCAATCTTGTTTCCCGTGATACATTGCCAGCACCATCTGTTGATGTAACTACGAGTTCTTCATTGCCTACTAAATCTAAGTTTGTCGGAATATCTATTGCGTAGTTGCCTTGACTGTCTGCTGTACCTGTTGCCACACTTCCATCTGGGAACTTAACCGTAATTGTTGAACTTGGTTCACCTGTTCCTGTTACTTGTGTGCCTTCACTTGTAATCTCATTCACCATTGGTGCGTTTGGTACTGTCGCATCTTTAACTGTTAATCTTGTTTCTGACGATACGTTTCCTGATCCATCTGTTGATGTCACTACCAATTCTTCATTGCCTACTAAATCTATGTTTGTCGGGATATCTATTGCATAGTTGCCTTGATTATCGACTGTACCTGTAACTGTACTTCCATCTGGGAATTGAACCGTAATCGTCGATCCTGCTTCACCTGTTCCTGTTACTTGTGTACCTTCACTTGTAACCTCATTCGCCGTTGGGGCTGTAGGTACTGTTGTATCTTTAACTGTTAATCTTGTTTCTGGTGACACATTGCCAGCACCATCTGTTGATGTAACTACGAGTTCTTCATTGCCTACTAAATCTAAGTTTGTCGGAATATCTATTGCATAGTTGCCTTGACTGTCTGCTGTACCTGTTGCCACACTTCCATCTGGGAACTTAACCGTAATTGTTGAGCTTGGTTCGCCTGTTCCCGTAACTTGTGTGCCTTCACTTGTAACTTCATTCACCGTTGGTGCGTCTGGTGCGGTCGCGTCTTTAACTGTTAGTCTTGTTTCTGGCGATACATTGCCTGATGCGTCTGTTGATGTGATAACTAACTCTTCGTTTCCATTCAATTGCTTATCTAATGGTAGATCGATCGCGTAATTTCCTTGATTATCGACTGTACCTGTAACTGTACTTCCATCTGGGAATTGAACCGTAATCGTCGATCCTGCTTCACCTGTTCCTGTTACTTCTGTACCTTCACTTGTAACCTCATTCGCCGTTGGGGCTACTGGCGCTGTCGCATCTGTAACTGTTAATCGTGTTTCTTCTGATACATTTCCCGCACCATCTGTTGATGTCACTACCAATTCTTCGTTGCCTACTAAATCTACGTTCGTTGGAACATCGATTGCGTAATTCCCTTGATTATCCGCCTTGCCAGTTACAACACTTCCATCTGGGAATTGAACTGTAATCGTCGAACCTGCTTCACCTGTTCCACTTACTTGCGTGCCTTCACTTGTCACTTCATTCACCGTTGGTGCTAC
>NZ_LNNB01000018.1 GCF_001747895.1 Staphylococcus equorum
TAGTGATTCCGATGTGCTTAGTGATTCACTCTCGCTTAATGACTCTGATGTGCTTAACGATTCGCTCTCGCTTAGTGACTCTGATGTACTCAATGATTCACTTTCACTAATAGACTCTGAATCCTCTTCGTTTTCTATAACAATAGATGTTTCATTTCCGCTATTTGCGAGAAGATCAAGATTTATTAAACCGCTACCCGCAGCTGATGAAAAATTATATTCTTGTCTACCCGGTTGATCAGATTCAGGTAACATACCATTTTCTGTTAATTGGTTTAAATCAATAGTCAAATTATAGGTAACTCTACTAGCAACACCTAAATTCACTAAACTTTCAACAGTCCCATAAACTACACCTGTATTAGGATCAATAGTCAATTCGCTGCCCTCTAAAGTTCCAGTGTTTCTTATTAAACCAAGCAATCCTGGTAAATCATAGTCTAATTCTATAGCATTTATAAAATTAGGATCTGCCATTAAATCACGGAATTGAGGAGACAATTGGAATGTTGGATACGTATTTCCTAAACCTAAACCAACTAAAGGTCTCCCCTCTAATTGTAGATTTAATATGCCATTATCATGAGTAGCTGTTAACTCCATATTGTCTAAAAGTGTAACATCTGCAAGTGCAGCATAGGTTTGCATGCCTCCTGTAGCTTGATTATTTACATCTGATCTTCGTTGAAGTGTCGCATTAGCTTCTGATAAATCCTCATCTTCTGATTCTGATCCTTCTTCAACTGGTTCGATTATTTCCTTTTCATCTTCAGGTGATATTTCTGAGCCTTCTTGAACCAATTCTTCTGCATTTTTATCAGTTTCAGTTGGTGTCGTTAGTTCTTCTTTTACTTCTCCTGGTTTTTTCTCGTCCTCAGGCGATGCCTCTGTATCTTCTTGTGTTACTTCTTCTTTGTCTTTTTCGTCCTCAGGTGATGTTTCTGTATCTTCTTGTGTCACTTCTTCTTTGTCTTTATCATCTTTTGCTACTTCTTCTGAATCTTTTTCGTCCTCAGGCGATGCTTTTGAGTCTTCTTGTGTAGCTTCTTCTTTATCTTTACCATCTTCTGTTGATAGTTCTGGTTTTTCTTGTGTTACTTCTTCTGTATCTGTTTCATCTTTAGCTGATGTTTTTGAATCTTCTTGTGTCACTTTTTCTGTGTCTTTTTCATCTTCTGTTGATGTTGCTGGCTCTTCTTGTGCTACTTCTGATACGTCTTCTTTACTTTCGTTTGATAATTCTGATTTTTCTTGTGAAACTTCTTCCGTACTTTTCACATCTTCTGTTGATGTTGCTGGCTCTTCTGGTGTTAACTCATCTATGTTTTTATCATCTTCAGGTGATGCTTTCGGTGTTTCTTGTGAAACTTTTTCCGCACTTTTCACATCTTCTGTTGATGTTGCTGACTCTTCTTGTGTTACTTCTTCTTTACTTTCGTTTGATAATTCTGACTTTTCTTGTGAAACTTCTGGTGTATCCTCAGCTTTCACATCTTCAATTTCTTGTTGAGCAGATTCAACCGTACCTTTTTCATCTTCACTTGCTATTTCTGTACCATTTTGTATAGGGCTCCCAATATCGCCTACACTTTTATCTGATACGACGGATTCAAAATTTTCTCCATTATTTTGTCTCTCGTCAGCCGATGCAACGTTCCCACTTGTTGCAAAAATCGTAAGACCAATCAATACGGATCCAACGCCAACTCCCAATTTCCTTATAGAAAACCTCTGTCTCTCTCTCACTGCACAAATTCCCCCTCTAATATTAGGTATGATTACATATTACATTGTATTCATAAGAAATACTATTCCTTTATTAAAAAATTATTTTTGTTTTCGTGTTATTCACGTTTATTTTTATATTTTAATTAGAATTCAACTTAATAAAGATTAATTTCCAATACTTTTTACGGTTGAAAAATGTGGTATTTGAAAACGTTTTACCCTTAAATTTTATGGTTCTATAATAAAATTAAAAGACAAACCTAGTGCTTTATAGCAAAGGGTTTGTCTGGTTTATAGAATGTATATGATTTTTGATAATAAAGTGAACTCCAATAAAAAGACTGAAATTGTTTTATGAAAAATATTAAGATTGTTCTACAGTGGTATTATCATTAAATATATTTTAATGAAGTAAAATTCATTCTACCTTTATAACTAAATATGCTAATATTCTATATAGTTGATAAAAGTTAATTTTAAGGGCAATTTAGAAAGTTAATTTTAATATTTTCATAGTCCATTATTGAATTAGGTTTCTCTTGACTCTAAGAACTATAAATTTCTTACCTTTTGTACTTTTATCTGAATTATAAAAAGAGGGTATAATAAGTCTGATCACTTACTATGCCCCCAAATAACTAAGGTTTATCTACTGCACTTAGCATAAATGTAGCCTTTTCTGGCTGCTTTCCACATTCCAGTGAAGCTACCATGACCATTGACTACACACCATACCATTAAACCTAAAAATACAGTTGCTCCTAAAGCTAAAATTATCCCAATTAAAACTAAATACCAAGCGTTAAATTGGAATTCACGATTTTGAATACTTTTAACAACCTGTTCTTTATAATCTTTAGTTTTTTCTACAATGTAACTTCTAGCTATCTTAAACATCGTTAATAGAGAAATAATAAAATAATTTACTTTTGCTACTTCCATCATCTCTCACCTCCTTTCATTACTGCTTAATAATGCTTTTATGATCATCAATCCATCTCCAAATGGTGGAATAGCATTTATAATATGTATCATAAAAAGAAAGCCGACAATTCGTAACGGAAAATAATTCATGATGTAAGAAATAACAAAGAATACAATGCCTATTGAGAATAATATTATTAAGGGAAGTAACGCTATTTTTAATAAAGTTTTTCTACTGATTTGTGGAATTTTAGGAAGCAATGAAATTTTTAATAAAGAAAATTCAATTTTCATTTCACAATTTGAATACTCTTTTTTCATAAATAAAATATACATATATTCGTGTAATATAAATGGAGTAATTAAACCTAAATACAGAACAAGTGAAAAATCCAGGGTAAACATTATTAATTCTTTCTTTAACAATATTATAAAAGGTATCAACGTTAGACATGGTAAGCAAAAAATCAAATAGTACTTTTTAAAAAATATCCGACTAAAACTATATAATGTGATGTTTTTTATTTTTCCAACCATTCTTACTCTCTCTTTTTTTATCAAATAGTGTAAATAAGATAAATGAAATAATTACTAAAATAATAAAAGTAATTATAATTGGAACTATATTTTCAACACCAAGTTTCAACGTGGTTTCTCTTACATTATTTTCTTTTGCCTCAAAAAATATGCTATTAAAATATGTTGTCTTTCTCCCTTCTCTCATAGAAAATATCATAATAAAAAATGAAATAACCAATAAAGTTAACGTTGCAATAAAAGATATGAATATACTATTAATTAAATGCAGAATTTTTTTCATATTTAAACCTCTTTTCTAATATTTTTAATCCGTAAACACTGAAAATAATAGCGAATATTATTAATAAGGCGTAAATTAACACGTTCGTAATAAAACCTAAATTTAATAATTCTGTAGCGGTAACTATGAAAACAATTGGCACTGAAATAATTATTATACTTGTTAAAACTGTAAATGGATTATCTTTATAAGGTGGCAGTAAAATCCCTAACATGAGCAATAAAATAGGACTTATTGTAATAGAGGCAAGTGTTGTAAAAAATAATGTATCCAATCCGTTATTTAAACAGATATAAGTTATTATCAACGGAATCCCACTGATATAAACAATAATAATTTGGGAAATCAACATTAATAAGTAATCATTAATAGCTGAGTATTTAAAATTATAAGAAATGTATCTTATTTCTAAGGTTTGTACGAAGTAATAAATAGCATTAAAACAAATAATCAACAACGTATATAATATGTATTTTTCTAAATTAATTGAAATTAAAAGTAATGAAAAAACATACGCACTTACTATATTGGTCAACATATTTATGTGTCTAAATGAAGAAGCAATATACACATATAAATGATTTGTATTTTTAGGTATATCAAGTAATTTTAAATATTTAGATGGTGTAGAATGCACTTCACCAACGATTTTTATAATACTTGATACTAGTATCATTGAAACAACGATAACAATAACTGAAGTAAATATAAATCCAAATTTTTCTAAGCTACTATTTAATAGTAAGACTAAACTTTTAGTTTTACTTTCATGGTTTAAAAAATCCTGAGCAATACTACTAACTACTGTATAAGTATGTTTATATAAATATATAAATATACTTATTAGCATAACGGTGTTTAATAATGTGTACACTTTAGTTATTCGCGTTACAGTACATATATATATAAGTATTTTACTTAATAACTGTAATATTAAAAACACTAAAATATTCACATAAAATATATTAGTTATTAACTCTTCTATATAATTCAAGTAACCGTTTAACAAAATAGAGATAATAAACGCCATTGATATTGTACTTACCAAAATTAAACTAAATAATAATTCAAATATAAAAATTGAAAGTGTAATTGTATGTTTAGTAATTGGAAAGTTCTCGGTGATTTTAAAAAAAGAATCACTTTTGGAAAATACAATTTTTACAATTAAAACGGTTATAACCGTCCATAAAGACACAGTTAACGAGTACGATTTAATGATAAAACTGATAATATCTACTTCACTTTTAATATCAGACATAAATATATAAATAGAAAAAAGTAAAATTAAAAATAGAATAACAGCAAGTCCTAGAATACCTGCTCTTACTAATTTAGATTTCATTATTCCAAAATTAAACACTTTTCTTATAAAAACCAAAGTATATAATTTATTTAATTCGTATATATCTTTAACCATATCTTGACTCCTTTTCCTTATGGTTAGTCGATAAAACATCTTTAAATGTATCCGTCAAACTAATTGGAATATTTTGCATGTAATTACTTTTAGCAATAACGCCATCCTTTATAATGATGAATTTGTTACAGATATCTTCTAATAAAGATAAATCGTGACTACACATAATAATGATAGTATTTTCATTAGATAAGTTACTTAGCATTTCTTTTGTAATAAATACAGATTCAATGTCCATACCATTTAAGGTTTCATCAATTATTAATAGTTTTGGCTTAATAAGTACAGCTAAAATAATTTGAAGTTTCTTTTTCATCCCTGTTGAATAATCATCAATGACGTTATCTAAATCATTAACAAAAGATAATTTTCGAGCTAACATTTTAAGTTTTTCATTATCTAATCTTTTTTTATAAAATTTATGTAGAAATTCTAAATATTCTCTGCCTGACAAAAAACCAGGAAGAATATCATCACTTGGTAAATAAAGTGTATTTATTTTGAAATATTCTTTAATATTCCTCACACCATCTAAGGTCACTTTTCCTTTTTTTAATGAAAGTGTTCCATTAATTAATTTAACTAATGTCGTTTTTCCAGATCCATTTGCCCCAATTAGTGCTATAAAATCTCCGTACTTAATGTCATAAGAAATTTTTTTCAAAATAGCCTTCTTATCATCATAGCTAAATTGTATATTATGTAAATGTAGCATTGGTATCCCTCCAAAACACAACCATATTTTAATTTTAACTATTCTTCATTTTATTATATAATAAAATAAAGTTGCGTTCAATAAATTTTTATATAATAGTCATATAGATACCACCTTTAGCTTAAATGTAAGTTTTAATAAAAAATCACTCAAATATAGGGAGGTAGCACAATGAAAAATATCTTATTATTTATTTCTGTTTTTACTATTATATTATTTTTGTTATTAATCCTAAGACGAGAATTTTTTGGTGAAAATGAAGACATTAAAATGTGGGAGAATCTAGTTAAAGATACAGAGTATGTTCCTAAAGTTAATAAAAATAAAAAGAGTAATATCTTAATAGTATTTGAGGATTACAACTGTCCTGATTGTAAACGATTTAATAATGAGATTTTAAACAGTTCTAACTTACTTGAAAAACATAATATTGAAGTCAGAAATATAGAAATGAGCTTTTTAGGTGAGCATTCTTTAAAGTCCTCTGTTGCTGCATATGCGGTAAATCATTTTGCTCCAGGAAAATACGAAACTTTTCATAATGAGTTATTAAATAAAAAAACAACTAAAAACTCCGATATTGACGTTTTTTTAAATAGAAAATTTGATACTCTTGATATACAAAATGAATTAAAAATTCAAATAAAAAAAGGTTACAAAAATAAAAAGAGTGAATTTTGGGATAATGCTGAAAAAGATAAATATATCAGTGATAAGTACAATATCAAATATTCACCGACAGTTTATTTTAATGGGAAAGAGATAAAAAATTTAGAAAATAAAGTTGATTTTGAAAAAGAAATAAGCCCGCTAATTCATAAAGAAAAATAGTCTACTCACATTAATAAGACGTTTTTTGAATAAATTATAAAAATGAATATGTTTAAGTTTATTGATATGTGGAATCACAGTAATATAACATTTTAAGGAGGCGTTTATTTATGAGTAAGTTTGACGAGTATAAAGATCAAGCAACAGATAAAGCTAAAGATAAGGCCAACGAAATTAAAAATGACGACGAGAAAAAAGAAGAAGTAAAAGACCAAGCAACAGATAAAGCTAAAGACTTAAAAGATAAATTTTAATTTTTGATAAACACAAAAAGACACTTCCGCTATTAAGTGGAAGTGTCTTTTTTATGCTTTATATAAGTGTTGTCACCTAACGAAATAATATGTCCTTTAGTTAGATTATAAATCACCTGTTAAAAATTGTGCTTCACCGTTAAAGAAACTCCAGTTTTCATCGGTATTTTCTACTAAACTAATCATAATATCTTCTTTACGAATGCCTACTTTTTCATGTAACGTATTCACTAAATTTTTGTAGAATGTCGTTTTTTGTTCTTTTGTTCTCGGTCTTGAAACGATAGTAAATACAATCACGTCATCCGTTCTTTCAATGCCTAAACCTGTATCTAATATTTCCATTTCATAGTCTTCATGTTGATTCACAATTAAATATTTATCACCTTTTGGTGCTTGAAATGCATCTAACATCACGTTATATGTGATATCTAAAATACTTTTAATTTCCTCTTTTTCTCTACCTTTGATCATGTCTAATTTAATTAATGGCATGTAAATTCTCCTTTTAAAATTAATTATTTATCTTTATTTGAATATCCGACTTTTAACGAAATAAATACTACAACAAACATTCCTAGAAAACCATATAACCATATCGATAACATCTCATTAACAAACATTAATTATTACCTTCTTCTACATTATATTTTTGATTATCTTTTGGCTTGATGATAAATGCAGCAATTGTAATTGTTGCGATACCGATAAATGTTGCTACTGCACCTGCTGACATTGTACTTGGAATAATACCACCGAAGTAAATGACTAAATAGGAACCCAATCCTACAAACATAGATATTTCTGCAGCTCTCGCTGGTGCTTTCTTCTTGGCGTATATGGCATGTAGGATAGGGCCTAATGTACCCGCTGCGATGCCTGATATTCCAATCCACATAATGTCGCTCATATGTTTTGGAGGTTGTAAGACAAGTAAAAATGATAATAAACCTACAATTGGCACACTAATCTTACTTATTTGAAATGCGATTTTATTGGCTTTTTCATCACTAATATTAATTATTTTTCGTTTAACTAAGGATTTTAAGAATATATCATTCGCAAATACTGTAGAAATAGATACAAATAATCCATCTGTTGTCGACATCGCTGCAGCTAAAATGACCACGCCGAAAAGTGCTACAATCACTGCAGGAAATGCCCAAATAATATAGTCAAGCAGTGCTAAATCTGATGTTTCAACGCTATTACCTAATGCGACACGAGCGAATATACCACCGAATAACACGAGTAGACAAAGCCCCGTGACAATAATATAAGTATTGATCATTTTCCCTAAATCTTTTTCGTTTTTCAAACCTAATATTTTATTGAATAAATGCGGTGCAGAAGCAAACGCCCACTGTATAACGATTGCACCTAAAACCATGGCGAAAGAGTTGAAATGTACAGATTCTGGATTAAATACTTTAACTAAGTTTTCATTTTGGTTAGATAAATTATTTGCGATACCAGTAAATGTACTTGTAATACTCCCTTTCCAAAAAATAACGATACCTGAGATAAATACACCAAGACCTGCAATGGCCATAATGACAACTTGTATCGCATCAGTATAAATATCTGCAAGTGCACCACCAACGTACACGTATAGTACGACAATAACGGCTATAAAGACGAGTCCGCTAAAATAAGACATACCAAGTAAATATTCAAAAATCCTTGCGCCTGCAACAAACTGACTGGCTATATAAAAAATATTAAAAAGGAGAATAATGCCAGTACCTACGCGCATAATGTCACTATCGTAGAAATCTCCTAACCAATCTGGGAGGGATAAAGATTTTTGTGTTGTATTTAATTTCCTTACCTTTTTAGCAACCATTAAGACACCCGTGGGCCCACCAATAAACATGGCTAGAAATAACCATAAGTTGTTAAGACCCCATTCATATGACCAACCGGGATAGCCTAAAAAGGTGGCTGCACTTAAGTATGTTGCTGCAAATGATAGTCCCAGCACCCTAGGCCCGATATTGCCGCCACCAGTGGCAAAATCAGCAATATTTTTCATCTTGCGTGAACTCATGTATCCGACAATAACCATGACTATCATAAATAATATGAAGCCTATCCATGTATAAAGAGAAATTTCATCCATTGTTCTTTACTCCTTTATTATTAATTTATATAAGAGTATTCGCTGCACTCTTGTTTTTTGCTGGATGATTTTCCTTTATTGTTTTTTGATCTTTACCGAACATATTTTCACGAAGTGTTGTGCCTTCGTATTCTGTTCTATATAGACCTCTTTTTTGTAATTCAGGGATAACATGATCAACAAATTCTTCAAATGTACCAGGTGAATAACTTTGAGCGATATTAAACCCAGATGCCCCACCTTCAACTGCCCATGCTTCAAATTTATCAGCGACTTGCTCTTTCGTTCCAATAAATTTAGCTGTGCCATTGCCTAAACCATGATTTTTCACAGCTTCTCTGAGTGTCCATTTATGGTGTGGGTCTTTGGTATACATATTCAGATTGCCTTGCATCGCTTCCGTCTCAATATCTTCTATATACTGGTCCGGGTCATACTCTGAAAAATCAATGCCTGTATGTCCACTTAACAATGATGCGGAACCTTCATAGCTGATATGTTCTGTTAATGCTTCATATTTTTGATAGGCTTCTTCTTCTGTTTCTCCGATAATTGGGAGTACCATAGGAAACACTAAAATATCATCCTTACTTCTGCCATGCTGTTCAGCTCTTGTGTGTATATCATCTACATAGCTTTTCAATGATTCTACTGAGGTATGTTTCGTGAACACCGCTTCTGCATGTTTCGCAGCAAACGTTTTACCTTTTTCTGAAGCGCCAGCTTGAAATAATACAGGTGTTCTTTGCGGTGATGGTTCCACTATATGTGGTCCAGGCACACTAAAGAATTCACCTTCATGGTTAATTTCATGCACTTTATCAGGATCTGCGTATGTATCAGTCTCTTTATCATTAACTACAGAGCCGTCTTCCCAGCTGTCTTCCCAAAGTTTATAAACAACTTGGAGAAATTCATCTGCTCTGTTGTATCTTAAATCTTTTGGTAACCGTTCTTTCAGTCCTAAGTTAATCGCTTCACTTTCTAAATAAGACGTGACAACATTCCAACCTAAACGACCATTAGTTAAATGATCTAATGTAGATAATTGTCTAGCTAAACTATACGGTTGTGCATATGTAGTAGAGATTGTTGGGGCAAAACCAATATGTTTTGTGACTGCAGCCATAGCAGAAATAATCGGTATAGGATCGTGCGCAGGTAGTTGGACTGCATGCTTAATTGCAGCATCACTCGATTGATTATAAACGCTATATGTTCCTAAAACGTCTGCAATAAATATAGAATCAAACTTACCTTTCTCTAATGTCTGCGCGATATTGATCCAGTAATCTAATTGATTGTGATGTGCACCTTGATCTTTGTCATGTTTCCATAAACCAGATGAATGTGGGGATGGTGAATTTTGAACAAATCCATTAAAATGTAACTGCTTTTTCGGCATATGTTTTTCCTCCTAAATGTAGTTTCGTTGTGCTTAATAGTGACTGTTGAGGAAATTTTAAAATTTAATTTAATATTTTTTGAATTACTTTACTCATTTCCTAAGATGAAAATTCTCAATATATAGAATTTTCAGATAATATCTATGCTAGTTAATATAGCGAATATTACATACTTCGTCAACACCAAAACAGTAATTGATATAAGAATAGTCGGATTAAATCGGTAAAATGTTTTTGTTCATTTTTAGGAAATCAAAATTTATCGACATTTGTGTTTGCTACTTACAATGGTATAAAATATAAAAGAGATTATTAAGTCACATATATAAGAATCATGAACAATTGGACGCAATTAGTACGGATATTCACAAATTATTAGATTTAAAAATAGAAAGGATACGTATTGAATAATGAATAAATTACAAAAAGATGGTTATTCAAGATATGATTTAATGAAAAGTTTAAATTATGAGGGTATTGAACAGGATTATAATGAAATTTTAGCGTACTTTGCTGATCTGCCCGAAGATGATTATGCCCCTAACCTTAATAGATATAGAAGATACTCTCGAGCAATCGTTTTACCTGGCACAGAAGATGTTTTTTGGCTTCCTACAATTGAAAGAAATGGCGTTGATTATTCTGCGTATTTTCAAGGGAAGTTTAATCCAGAACATTCCGGCTCATATAGAGAATTCCACTCTATTGATGAAAATATAAGAAGTAATAAATTGTTAAACGCTATTATTATAGCCAATTATCATGAAACGTTTTGGAACGAAGAAGATAAAATCTTACCGATTCATGTGGGTGTGCATTTCGTTAAATTGTATGTAGAAAATGACGGAGATAAAGCTGTTTCCTCACCGAACTGCTTGCACCAAGACGGAGAGCCATTTACTTTTGCTCATTTAATTGAAAGAAAGAATATTGTTGGTGGAACGAATGCTATCGCTGTGCCGGAAGCTGCTGGGAGTAATCCGGAAGATACAGATGAAAGCAATATAATAGAAGTTTTTGAAATGGAGAACCCTTTAGAATCCTATGGCGTTTACGATCCTAATGTCAGTCATTATGTAAGTCCAGTTGAAAAAGGTTCAGAACAAGGTACAGGTCTTAGATCTGTCATATTAATTGATTACCAACAAACAGTTGTTGCAGATGTCGATGAATAATATAAACCCCCTACTTTTATAAAAGTAGGGGGTTTATTTATGCTAAATCTTATTTTTAATAAAGTGAATACTTTAAGCTGTCGCGTAATCTTTTTTACCAAAGCATGTTACAAGTAATAACATAATTGTTGAAAGTGGTAATCCAATTAAGATTGGATGCAGACCAAACGGATGACCAAGTATTTGCCATATTACTGCTGAGCCAAGTCCACTCCACATTGCAACATTACCTGCAAGTTTGGTAGGTTTTTTCCAAAACAGACCGAAAATCACTGGTGCAAGCAAGCCTGATACTGTCATCGCAGTGCCTGTTACCATAAGATTTACTAATTCTGGAATCATAAGTGCCAATACTAAAGAAATCACAGCTACGATCAATACTGAAAGTTTACTATATAACAGCATTTTATTCTGATTATGACTTTTCACATTTGGTTTTATAATATCATTAGCTATAGATGAAGAACCTGCAATAAAGAAGGAATCCGCACTAGATATGACTGCTGCTAATAATACTATAATCATTATGAGTACTAATGGAAATGGAAACACATTTTGGATGACATTATAATAAACTAATGGTGTTTCTGTTATATCTATATTCAAACCAAACTTAGCATAGACACCAATAAATACTGTCATTGCACCTAACGCTACCGCAATAATCATCGAAATGCCGTAACCATTTCTTGCAGTTTTCAAGTCTTTAGCTGCCCAAATACGTTGCCACACATCTTGTCTGATAAATTGATAAAAAGCTAATGTTAACAGATAGATTAAAATTTCATTTGGTGTGATATTAAGGAAGTTCAACATATCATTTTGGTTTTGACTACTCGCATTCGCTTTAATTTCGCTCCAATTACCCGAGTAGAATATAACCACAAAGAATAGTACTATGATACCAATCGTAAGCATCGTCCCTTGAACAACGTCTTGCCAAATCACAGCCTTTAAACCGCCTAGGTATGTTTTTATAGTCAGTAAGATACATCCTATAATAATACCCGCTGTCATATTTAACCCTATTGTTAAATTCAAAATAGAAGCAATCGCGACAAATTGCATACCTGTCATCGCACAATAAGCAAATAAGAAACTGATAACAGTAGGAATACGTGCTGATTCGCCATAACGAAGCGCAGTATAATCACCGATTGTCACCATATTATGCTTTTCACCTAGTAATCTAATACGTTTTAATAAAAAGAATGCAAGTACAATAACAGCAACCATCATAGTTATATGAATCCACTGTTGTCCCATACCTAATGTATAGCCGTTTTCCATATAACCTAACAGTGTCGCGCCGCCTACGCCTGTACTCACAAATGTTAAAATCAGTGGCCATAGTGTTACCGTTCTGCTTGCCATATTATAGTCATCATAAGTTTTAATTTTTCGTTGTATGTATACAGACATTAGTAATAGAAAAATAAAATAAATAATGATCGTAAATCCTAAAATTAATTGTTCGCTACTATTAAACACTACATTATCCCCTCGTAAATATATTTTTCACAATGCCTTTAGTTTATCGTGACTCCTTACATGAATCAAACTAAATTTTTAGTTTTTGTTGATGTCATTAGACTTCCTTAAACAGTTGAATATAAAACGTTATTCCCTCATCAGAATTTTAAGCTAGCTCGAAGTTAATGTAAACCAATTGTTTATTTAGGTTTACATTTGTATAGAAATAGCCTTATTATAAAAAGGAGAAACTATTAAATCCTAATTAAATGAGGAGAATTAATATGAAATTAGCTGAAAACATTTTACAAGGGGAAACATTAACTAAAGATACATTGCTAAAAATTTATGAAGATCCTAACGTAGACACATTAGATTTATTAAACGAAGCTTATATATTAAGAAAACACTATTACGGCAAAAAAGTTAAATTAAACATGATTTTAAACGCAAAAAGTGGCATTTGTCCTGAAGATTGTGGTTATTGTGGTCAATCTAGGGATATGAAGCAAAAACAGCGGTATAGTTTAGTACCAGAAGAACAAATTGTTAGTGGTGCCAAAGTAGCGCATGAAAACAATATAGGCACTTATTGTATTGTTATGAGCGGCAGAGGTCCAAGTAATAAAGAAATTGACCATATAAGTAGAACTGTAGAAGAAATAAAATCAAATCATCCTCAGTTGAAAGTATGTGCGTGTCTTGGGTTAACCAATGAGGAACAAGCTAAAAAACTCAAAGCAGCTGGTGTTGATAGATATAACCATAATATAAATACGAGCGAAAACTATCACGAAGCAGTTGTAACCACACATACTTATAAGGATAGAACCAATACTTTAGAAATTATGAAAGCAAACAATATTTCACCATGTTCTGGTGTCATTTGTGGTATGGGAGAATCAAATCAGGATATTATTGATATGGCGTTTGCCTTAAAAGAAATCGATGCCGATAGTATTCCTATTAATTTTTTACATCCCATTCAAGGCACAAAGTTCGGGGAAATGGATGAATTGACTCCTATAAAATGCTTAAGACTTATCGCCTTATTTAGACTCGTTAATCCATCTAAAGAAATTAGAATTGCTGGCGGTAGAGAGGTTAATTTACGGTCACTACAACCTTTAGCTTTGAAAGCTGCAAATTCAATATTTGTAGGAGACTATTTAATTACTGGAGGACAGCCTAATCAATTAGACTATAAAATGATTCAAGATTTAGGTTTTGAAATTGACTTTGGATACAATGAATTGAAAGGAAATTAGAAATAAAACTGCTATTAATGCTATGCTTTGGTCTATCTTTTGGTGGTGCAAGAATCATATTCAGAAAAATAATCGTAACAGCATACGCGAGTCACACTGTAAAAAGCGTTTATTCCCTGGGAAATGCATTCGGCCTACCCATTCTTTCTGTTTGTATTTACCTAGGTATGTTGAATTTAAATTTTGTTTGGTTACCCTCATTCATTTTATTAACTATATTACTTATTTTACTTAAAACGCAATACAAAAAAGGCGCTCTGTAGATGAAAACTCAAATAGTTAAATTATAAAATTTATTACATGAATAAGAGATCCTCAGATTTAACTATTTGGGATTAATTTTAGGCAAAGCTAACTTTATATTTTCATAAGTGCGCAATTACCTATCTTCTCTTTTAAGTATAAAATTCTTCACAAATTTATATTTTTTCTGGTCGTATTTCGCGTATGAGTAACTTAGCACACTAAATGCAGCGGCGCCTAGTAAATTCACAAATAAATCTTTCATTGTGTCATGTATACCAACGTCAAGATATCCATCATTAACAACATTTTCAACACGATTGCCCGACGCATCTCTACTCTCTATAACGGTTTTCTCAATATTATCAATGTGGTGTACAGTATTGTGCTCATTAGCCATCGTTGCACTATTCACTTTTTGAACAACATGGTCTTTTTGCATATCCATACCCATACTCTGGTCAACAGTATATTCAAAAAACTCCCACATCACACCAATCGTCATAGAAAAACAAAATGTAACGATTGCAAGAAACAATGGATTTAAATTGATTCCTTTCACATTTTTATTAAGTAAAAATACTAGTGAAAATCCAATACCTGCAGCTAAAAATCCATTAATCGAATGAAGCATTGTGTCCCATAACCTGAAATAACTGTAAAAATCTCCAAGTTCACCTAAAATCGTGGAACTAAAAATAAACAGTATAATAATAAATTCAAGCAAGTTAGGAATTTCAATTTTTAATAAGCGTTCAGTAAGTTGTGGAATGGTAAATAGCACAAGCGTCAAGACAAGAGTGAAAATGACATCCCATCTATGGATAAATATCATTTCATTCATAAGATTTAAAATAACAATTAAGCGTAAAATGACATATATAGTGATTACTTTTTTATTTGCCGTTTTCGTGCTACTCGTAAATATCTTTTTAAAACGATTCATAGACAACATTCTCCAATACTTATAGCGTATAACTTACAACCAATGAAATGATATATAAGGAGGATTTTTCATCACTGTTTTCTCCAATTATATAAATCCTTTTTATCTTCATATCCATAGCTTTGACATCATAATACTTATGTTATTTCTTAGCAAGATTATGTGCCTTTAAAATATTTAACACAGTAGCTGTTAATAAAGTTATCGAGTTTCTTAAACTATAACATTACAAGGGACATAGAAACGAATACGCAAACCTGTTAAATGAATATAATAACATTCTAAGCGAATTATTTTTAGCGTCATGTTTGATGTATTTCTACATATAAGATACTAAAACTTGAACTATAATCAATAAGAGTATAGTATTCCATTTATGAATTTTCAAAAAAGCACTTAATTTCCTTTTATTAATATTTGAATGCACATTACATGAAAATAATATATAACAGCGATAAATACTTTTAATCACAAGCAATATGGAGGCGATTATAATTCAGAAATTAATTTCAATAGTGGTAACAGTATATAACAAAGAATCTTTTTTAGAAAATTGTATTCAATCCTTAATTAATCTAAATATTGATAAGTCACAAATTGAAGCTATTTTTGTAGATGATGTTTCTACAGATGGTTCATACGCAATATTAAATCGTTACGCTGAACAATATGAATTTATTCGAGCTATTCAATTAGATGAAAATTCAGGCGGCCCTGCAATCCCACGTAACGTTGGTATGCAAGAAGCCAATGGAGAATATATAACTATACTAGACGCTGATGATTGGTTAGAAGCAGAAGGTTTTCCTAAATTAATTCGTCAGATGCAAACACACCATTCAGATATTGGGTTTGGTCAATGTTACAAACATATGAATAATGAAATAAGAAAAGTAGCTAACTTCGCTTCTTATAAAGAAGATAATGGACTCGTTCCTCATGAAATTTATAATATCTTCAGAGCTGTTGGCCCTTGGGGTAAAGTATTCAAGCGGTCAACTGTTATTGATAATAATATGAAGTTCAAAAATTTAAAATATGGAGAAGATAAACTATTTTATTCTGAATTAATTAGTAAATCTCAAAGCGCCTCTATGACGCCAGAACCTGTCTATCATGTAAATCGTTATGCTGATAATATTTCATTAATAAAAGCCACTGACATGATTGAAAAATCTCATTTTAATTTAGATGTACTTAAAGAAATAATTCAAATGGAACTACCTGAATATGCTAAGGAGCAAATCTTATGTCGTATTATAGAAATGGATTTTATGTCTCGTTTCTTAGTTACAAAAACATTCTTAAATTCAAATGACAAAGCTTTCTTTTATCAACAATTCAATGAAGTTGAGTCTGTTATCACAGATGCAGGCTACGATATGGAAAAATTATTAATAAATGATAAGTATAAAAATGTTTATAACACATACCATCATAATAAAGAAAACTTTGTAGATTATATTGAATATATGCTTTTTGAAGAAAATACTCACAAATATATTAAAGATCACATGGTTTATTTTAAATATCCTGAAAAATTCAGTAACTTGCTTGAACTTAAGACAAAATGTACTGCCGTATACAATGGTACAAGATTAATTAACAATACATTTTATGATGTCATTGAAGTGTTTAAACAACCTAGTGTATCCATTGATGCAGTAAAATTAGTCAAAATTCAAGATGACCGTTTTAGTAAACAAGTGGATTTCATATTAGAAAATGACTCTATTTATATTAAAACAGACGATTTGAAATTTGAAGATATTGATTTTAATATTTCAATTCAATATAACGGCTTTGACCAAGTATTAGTTCGTGCAACTTATCCAAATGTTAATGGCCATAGTATATTAAAACGTCAGAATCTTGATATTGAATTTATTTCAGATAAAAAAGACCATGTTTCATCAAATACAAATCATTACCTAATGGATGCGCCTGACCATATTGTTGCGAAACAGGAAATTAACAGATATAAAAATACTGATTTCAATGATCCAATAGACTCAATTGCTAAAGGTCAGCTTATTAAAATTAAAGCAACTGGAAAAAGCACTGATCAAATGCCTATATTAATCACAAATGATGATTTCTACATCACAGCTGATAAAACGTTGGTAACACCAATTAATCTTAATAAAATTGAAGGTTATGTATCTCATATTCCAAAATCAGTAGAAGTTATAAAAAAATGCAAACTATACGAAAGTATTGCTTTTAACGACGCACCAATTAAAACTTTAAAAGTTGGAGCGACATTAGATATTGTTGATCTTGCATTCACTGACAAACTTACACCGAGATTAAAAACTGCTGATGGCTATTATTTAACAGCAAATGAAAAATTTGTTAATACTTTAAGCTAATTATATTTAAGATGACAAAACGCAATCTCACTATTATTAAGTGGATTGCGTTTATTTTTAGAAGATAGCGAAAGTTTCAGGTCAGATGTTTTCTTAATTTTTACGATTAACAGCATTTATTGCATCAACAAGTGTATATCTAAAAGCGTGTTTTTCCAGTGTAGCGATTGCTTTAATTGTACTCCCTCCAGGAGAAGTTACATCATCTTTCAATTCAGCTGGATGTTTTTCAGACGCTTGGGCTAATTTTGCAGCACCAATTAGCATTTCAGTTATGACTTTATAAGACAACGCCCTATTCATACCATTTAATACAGCCCCATCTGATAAGCCTTCAATGAAAACATCGACAATAGCCGGTCCACATCCTGAAAGTGTGCTAAATATATCTAATTCACTTTCGTTCACTTTAACCAGATTACCTAAAGGTTTAAAGACAAAATTAATCGTTTCTTCATCAACATATTGGTTATGCGCATAACCTAAAATACCTTGATTTATTTCGACAACAGTATTAGGTAATAAACTAACAATAGGTTGTGCTTGCGGTAAAATACCTTCCATTCCTTCGATAGAAAGCGATGGTACGACAGAAACGATAACCGTATTTTCACTCATTACATCACTCAATTTTTCCAAAATTCCTCTAGCGTCACTCTCGTTAACCATTAAAATAATCATGTCACTTTGCTCTAAGTCATTATATGTGTCGATTACATTAGCATTGACACGCTCTGCAAGTACTTTAGCTTTATTGCTTTTACCAGATTTGATATAAATATTATTCATATTTAAGTGATTTGATTTATAAAACCCTTTTACCATCGCTGAGCCCATACTGCCTGCACCAATAATTCCTATTTTCATATTTAAACGCCCCTTTTAAATGCTTAGTATTTAAAACCCTTGTTTTCGTCGTATTTTTAATTTATTAAATGAAAATTCACTCAAGAACGTTGAAGCAATCAGTATTATTCCTCCAATTATTTGTAACATCGTAAATTGTTCACGTAAAATAAGGCCCGATATAAAAATTGCGACTAATGGATCGATATAGCTTAATAATGCAATATTTTGACCGTTTAATTTTTCCATACCAGAAAAGAATAACCAAAAACCAATACCAGTATTAACAACGCCTAAAATAAGAATGAACGGTATCGCAGAAATTTGTGTATGAATTTCAAATCCACCACCAACGCCAAAGACGAAAGGAAGCAAAATCAAAGTTGTTATGCCTAATTGAAAAATAGTTAAATCCATACGGCTACCCTGTTTAATAAACTTATTAGTAAGCATTAAACAGGCGTAACAACTCCCCGCAAGCATACTAATTAGAATTCCTAACACATCATTTGATCCAGGCTGTAGAAAACCATTACTTAAAATAAATATCAAGCCTATAAGTGAAGCGATAATACATAACACACTTTTTTTACTCAATGCTTCTTTTAAAATGAATGGAGATAGCAGTAATACAATAATCGGACCAAAATAATAGCCTAAAGTTGCATTTGCAATACTCGTATATTAATATGATTGAAATAAAAATACCCAGTTACCTGCTAATGCAAAACTAGAAATAATGATGAGCCATTTATAATGCTTCAAAAAAGTAAAATTTAGTCTTTGCTTACGCATAATGTAAAACAATAATAAAAAACTAAAACCAATAAAACTGCTAAGCATCGCTATTTCTATGGAAGTTAAATTTATTTGTTTAATGATAAGGTCTATCGTTCCAAAGATGACCATTGATGCTATGAACTGGATTAATGCTTTCATCGTTGCATCCTTTTCAATACGTTTAATTTCTTAGACAAATTATCACTCCTTCATTAACTAAATGTTAGCAAGGTATTGTGCTTTATGGAATAATCACTTAGTATAATGAGCATAAACTAGGAGTTAAAAGAGGCGATTGTATGGAAATAGATTATATAGAAGATTTGTTTTCTGTAGTTGAAGCTAAAAGTTATAACAAAGCTGCACTTGAAAGAAATATAAGTACACCCGGCATTAAGAAAAGAATTGCTCAAATAGAACAATATTTTGGTTATAAAATATTCGATGCAACCCCTAGAGGTGTCAGCTTAACGAATGAAGGTTTAAAGCTATATGAAGGACTTAAATCAGTAAAACAGCAAATTGATTATTTAAAAAATCAAGATACTGAAGTTTTAAAAGTAGGTATTATTTCAAATTTTCCATTAGACAAATTGCATAAAATGAATAATCAAAATGAACGCATCAGATTGTTTCCCGCCAACAGCACCGAGGAATTAGTAAATAAGCTTAAACAAAGTAAATTAGACTTGGTCATAGGTGAACAAATTGAGTTACAAGAAGGTGTTTATTATGAATATTGGTTTGAAGAGCCCTATGAACTTGTATTCTCTAAACAGAACGCATTAAATGAAATAACTCATATTGATGCAGAAGTCTTAGCTCAGCAACATTACTATTTATTAGAACCACCGGGTGATACATTTGATTTTAAAAATAATAATATTAATCCACAAAAAATGGATTTATCCTACGTCAAAGATAGAGAATCCATTTTAAATTTTATAGCTACAAGTGAAAGTGTAGCCATCTGTCCGCAGTCATATATGGAAAAGGTGAACAGTGATATGTATACGCACATTAAACTTCCAAATGCCTTGCGAACGATAGGTATTTACGCAAGAAAGGAAAAGCACATAAATAATTTTCACAGTATCTTAAAAGAAAACACAAAATAAGACTGTAGACAAAGTCTCCGACTTTGTTGGCATTTTTTTATGCACGCTTTCCGCGGGCACTGCCTTAGCCTGTAGTCTTCGGCTAGTGCTATTCCCGCAGGAGTCGGCATAAATCACTGCCCATATTACACAAAAAATATTATAATAAATAAATTAAACAGTGGTGGTCTTTATTATGTTGAATAAATCAATTGATAGAAGAGATCAATATGAAATGATTTCTATCTCTGAATTAGTTCCTAATAATCATTTATTACGTAAGGTCGATTCGATATTAGATTTAAATTTTGTATATGAACTTGCGGAGGAGATATTGTCTTGATAATATTTTGACATAAAAGAAACCCCTAAAAGTTAGATTTTTAAGTCCAACTTTTGGGGTTCACATTAGTGAAGGGTTTGTCTACATTCTGAGACTGTAGATAAATCATTTATTTAACTAATGAGTGTGAGCTTGAGGGTCAATTTCACAGCTTCCCCCTGAACCATAATTATTAGGTTCTCTATTACCAGTGATAACTAATACATATAAAGTATATAGTGCTATTACTCCAGCAACAACTGCACCAAATGCACCAGCTAATAATGTAGCACCAATCATACCACCACTACCTGAGCTTGCTACTGCTAAAACACCTACAATAAATACAATAGTTGCCACCATCGCTATGAAACCACTGATATGCGAAACGATTGCAAGAACCATCGTACGATTTGTATCATGTAAACGTCTGGCCATAACGGTAAATGAAGGAATAATAATTGCAATTGCGAATACACTGCTTAGTAAACCTGCTGATACTATTCCTAAAAGCGAAGATATTACGAAGTTAATCCAAAAAGGATGCCAAAAGTTAGGACGAGTAGATCTGCCATTAATGTCCAAAAAACGCGTCCAAAATTCTTTATAACTTTGAATAACTTGATTTTGTGAATTGTTCATATAATTTCCCCTTTAGTTTAATAGTAATAGTATACGAAACTAAAGATGCATATAGCAAATAGCTTTTAAAAAAGATGTATTAAATCCTTAATTTCAATTTCAAAATAAGTTTTATTCACTTTTTATTTATATGTAAAATACAGAATGTTTCTGCTATTGATCAAATAGCTATTTCGATGTCATATTTCAAAATAAAATTTTATAAAATCAAAAAAGAACTGCACATCATAAATGACATACAGTTCCAATTATCTTAAATCTAATCAGGCGATTCTTGTTTTTCACTTTAATCAACCATGAAAAATCTTCCTTGAGCATCAATCACTTAGAACCATAGGTCTGCGAGCAGTTCCATCGATTGTTTTCTTTTTTCTGGATCATACGTATAAGTCACAGTGATAAGTTCATCTGCTCCGGTCTCTTCCGTGAATGCTTCTAATTTATTACGGACTGTTTCAGGTGAACCAACCGCTTTAATACTGAACATTGATTCCATCATTTTTCTTTGTTCTTCTGAACCTAATTCTTCAGGATCAACAGGTGGCTGTAGCTTACGTCGCTGACCAGTATGCATGTCTCTCATCATTTGAATCGTCGTTGTCCAAATTTTTTCTGCTTCTTCGTCAGTTGGTGCCACAATGACATTAATTCCCGCCATGACATACGGCTCATCAATCTGTGAAGTTGGCGCATCTGTCTTGAACGTAGAACGATACATGTCAATTTTTTGTTTATAGTCATCAGGTGCAAAATGTGTCGCAATAGAATACGGCAGTCCAAGCTGTCCAGCAATAGATGCACCATTTATACTTGAGCCCAATACCCAAATTGGTATATGCGTACCTGTACCCACTGTCGAAGTAACCGGAACACTGTTACCGAGACCTTCATCACTGAACCATCCCATGAGGTCAAAAATAGAATTTGCAAAAGTCTGTGCATCACTATCAGAACGCGTAATGAGTTGAGATGTCTTTTGATCAGTGCCAGGCGCTCTTCCAAGTCCAAGGTCAATTCTACCTGGATAAAGTTGAGCAGTCGTGCCGAAATTTTCAGCTAACTGCAATGGTGAATGGTTTGGCAACATAATACCGCCCGAGCCTACACGAATATTTTCTGTTCGTGCTGCTGCCATCGCAATCAATTGTGATGTAGCACTGGATGCAAGATTTTTTGTATTATGATGCTCAGCAAACCAAAGTCTCTTGAACCCAAGATGATCTACAAGCTCTGCATTATCCATAGATGCTTCAAGTGCTTCTTTGACTGTCTGATTTTCCGAAATGCCTACAAGTTCGAGGACACTTAATGGTATATGTTTTGTCATTTAATTAGTACTCCTTTATAAACCTTATTGAATATGGATGGTTTTATAATTTGATATAACGCCTATACTTTTATATTTAAAACGTATATGGGCATCACACAATTAAAAAAATCCTCTGCTTATTCCATCATAAAACACCAGGCGATATAAAGATAATTTACTGTTTATGGCGTGTTTATCACCCAAGTTTATTATCACAATTCTTTTAGGATAATTCAGTAGTGACCATTACAATATTTTAATTATATTATGCTATAATTATTTAAAAAGGAGGCTAATATGACTAACGGATCAGAAGTTTTAATATGGAAACAGAATAAAGTCGCTAAGAAACTTATCGAAG
Source organism: Staphylococcus equorum (assembly GCF_001747895.1). Lineage (GTDB taxonomy): Bacteria > Bacillota > Bacilli > Staphylococcales > Staphylococcaceae > Staphylococcus > Staphylococcus equorum_A. The sequence continues at coordinate 23,055 of NZ_LNNB01000018.1, forward strand.
CGCATGCCACTTCGCCCGAACATGCTAGGACTTACGAAAGTTTAAATATTAAATACAATAGGACGTTTAAAAACTTATTAAAAAAAGATGTAATTAAACAAACGGGTGATAAATACTACCTTGATATAGCAGCATGGGATAAATTTAGAAAATCTTTCAAAAGACTATTTCTACTTTAAAAACATCGATAAATTAAAAGGTTTGTTTCCTAAAAATATAAAAAACAAACCTTTTAAACTATATAATATAACTTTTGATTAAGCACTTTGTCGTCTTCTTATGTGCTTTTCACTTTTAATCCACGGTAACGATTAAGCGTTGCACAGAATTCCTGCTTTCTCGGTAAAGCTAAATTTCCTGGATGTCCATGAAATTGTGAGAGTGCATCTAGACCGTTTTGCTCTATAAAATCATAGAGCTTGTCAGCCGCTTGAGCTAAAGTGTCTTGCTCATTTAATAGATGGTTCTGATAATAATCAATCATGTCCGCTAAACACTGTGTTTGGCTGTTATCTACCAACTGTTCCAAACCTGATATATCAATAAGTTCCTTACCATATAAAATGGAATACCGTCCTTTGACTTTAAAACGATCTTCTTTTCCTTTTTTAGAAAAACTAGATTTTAACGGAATTCGCGTAGGAATGTCACCGAATTTTTTATCTATGTTCATGCTTTTAATACTATCGTTTGACGCCGCAATGGATTTAGCTTGTGCTGTAACATCTTTCAATACATACTCATCCATCATCAACACTTGATCTGCCGCCTCAAAATAATCCCCCGAGCCACCCACAATTAAAATTGTAGAAACATCATAATCTTTATAAAGTGATGTTACCTTACTCGCAAATGGTGTGATAGGTTCTTTCTCAGGCGCAATCAGCTGTTGCATACGGCTATCTCGAATCATGAAGTTTGTTGCAGAAGTGTCCTCGTCAATCAGCAATAACGATGTATTTGCTTCTAATGCTTCCATCACATTCGTTGCTTGTGACGTACTGCCGCTCGCATTTTCAGTCGAGAATTGTCGTGTATCTTTATTTCCCGGTAAATTATTTATAAAAGGACTGATGTTCACTTTTTCTATATTTCGTCCATCTTCTGCACGTATTTTCATAGCATCATGACAAGTAATCACATATTCTCTACCGTCACTTGCAATATGATTATAGACACCACGTTCTAATGCTTCAAGTATCGTTGACTTACCATGAAAACCGCCGCCTACGATTAAAGTAATCCCTTTCGGAACGCCCATGCCAGTGATGCTTTTTCCACTCGGTAAAGACAATTCAACTTCTACATTTTTCGGACTATTAAACGCTACAGCACCCGATAATTGTTTGTCAGAAACCCCACTTTTACGTGGTAATATAGAACCATTTGCCACAAATGATACAAGCTGTCTTCGGTCGAGTTCTTCACGAATAAACGCTTGGTCCAACATTAATGTAACTTGTGTCTTTAATGCAACTTGATCAATATTTTTATAAAGTAATGCGTGCTCTACAATTTCTGGTAACGTGTCAGTTAATATATTTGCTGCAACTTTTCCTAAAATTTTTCTACCTGCGGCTGGCAAACTAATTTCAAGTCTCACTTCAATGTCCTGTTTATTGATCACAACAGCAGTTCGCTCTAAAATCTCTTGACCACAACGATCAATAAAAATATTGCTAGCACTTTTTGCGTGTTTATCGCTATGTTTCAACGATTCTATGTTTTCTTTAAACGCTCGAGTCAGAAAGTCAGATACTGCAATAATTTTATTTTTTGAATCTAGCATATCGTCCGGAATATTTGCTGTTTCACGAGTCATGATAACTCTCATTTTTGAAGGTGGCGCATACGGGTCCACTTGCGCATGATCAATCGCAAAACGGAACTGCTTAAACTGATACACTCCCTTTAGGCGCTTATATGCACCATACTTCTGTCCATCTAATGATCTTAATAACTGCGCGAATTCTGTAGCTTGTTTCAATAGCGTACCTCCTCAAGTGATTCTTCTTGTTTCATTTTTTATTAAAATACTTTAGACGCTCTTTCTAATATTTACCCAGTATAAAATATTAGATTAACTGTGTACAATATTTATTTTTTGTAGTAACACTATCTCTGACAATAAAACCCACAAAGCAGCGTAGCAACATCAAAATATATGTATGATTACTCTATTCCCAAATATGATTGAATTAAATATATTTCTAAATTGCGTTATTTATATAGATAGCGCTATGTATTAATAGTTTTATTTATTTTCTGGTAAAGCATATTTACTAATTCTTTATTTTTTAAAAATAATACACAAACATACTAGTGAGATAATTAATAAGTACGTATTTATCTATCTAGGGGGATTTTATGTTTAACAATATGAAAAGAAACACAATTTATTCTATTAGAAAAAGTATGATAGGAACTGTTTCAGTTACAATTGGGACATGTCTATTACTTGGGATGAGTAATCAAGCTTCCGCCGCTGATCATAGTCAAATTAAAAATGATACTGAAACTACAACTGCTCAAGATCAAACTAGTAGTCAAGATCATACATTAGAATCATCATCTAAATCAACATCTACAGATAATCATAATTCGAACAATAATCAAGCAACAAATATACATAATCAAAATGAAGGCACTACAGAAGAACCTAAAGAAGAAACTACCGACGAAAATGACATAAAGAAAGAAAATCAGTCACCGAGCACACAAAATGCATTAAATGATGCTTCAGACACACAAAAACCTGAACAGCCGACTGAAAGTGATGCTAATGAAGAACAAACTATTGATAACAACACTAAAGATTCAAGGGAATCATTAACAAGAAATGATTCAAATAAAGAAGAAATTACAGAGCAGAATACACAAAAATCTCAACAACAAGAGCTTCTTAAAGAAGAAGATAAACAAAATGATTCAAATGTTGAAAACCCAAAATCTGACCAGCCACCAAACCCTTCATCTAGTGACGCTACACAAGAACAAGTCCAAAATGACGCCGAATCCAAGCAAACTATAGCGCAAACAAAGGATTCAAATACATCAACAGCGCATTCAAAGACGCCATTAAATGAAACAGATGCAACAACAGATAATTCGAACACTCCAAATGAATCAGACAAATCCACAAAACATTCAAAAGCTTCATCAGATAATGCAAACGCAACTGCACAGAAACAACAAGACTCAACAAACAAATCGGTCAACAAAACAGAGCATAATATAAACCCACCACATAAAATAGAAGACGCATCATCGGCATCGCAATCCGCTTCAGAACCATTGAACAATAATTATATTCACAGTGATGCTATTTCATCTAACAGCACATCTACTAAAGACTTAGAAAATTTAACCAATGCAGAACGCACAACACTTTTAAAAGAGATTCAACATAATACCCAAAAACAAGACAAACAGCCAAAAGCAGTCTTACAAATGGCATCTGCTCAAAATCCAACAATTAGAAATACACGTAACGCTTCTAAAGATTCAACATCACTCAACATTAATCACACAGGCCGTTATGATAGCGGTGCTGGCTTTGATAAAGGTGGTACAGAAATTGTAAAATACAACCCTAAAAATGGTTACGCCTATTCGATAAATGGAGATAAAGAAGCATTAGATATTTTAGATATTAAAAACACTAAAAACAAAGAAATTCAGCTCGTAAATCGAATTTATCTACAAGATGCTGGCATTGAAGCAGGTGATCTTACAAGTGTAGCTGTTCATCCTGATGGTAACTATATTGCCCTTTCTGCACCTGCCAAAGATAAAACAAAGCCCGGTCACGTGGTCTTCTATAGTGATACAGGAAAATACTTAAATGATTTGACGGTAGGCAGTCTACCCGACATGGTAACTTTCACAAAAGATGGTTCTCGTTTACTTGTAGCCAATGAAGGTGAACCCTCTGACGATTACAAAGTGAATCCAGAAGGTTCTGTGTCAATTATCGACACATCAGGTGCACCAACCGAATTAAACAACTCACACGTTCGCACTACTTCACTAACACAAGATCATATGAATGAATCTATTCGTGCATTAGGTCCTAATAAATCTCAAGCTTATCTAAATTTAGAGCCAGAGTATATCGTGACCGATGAAAGTGGGAAATATGCTTACGTGACGATTCAAGAATCAAGTGCTATTGCTAAGCTAGACATTGAAAAAGGTGAATTCGTACAAGTCCAAGGATTACCCTATAAAGATTATTCCTTACCTGAAAATGCTATTGATCCTTCAGACAAAGACGGTAAAAAAGAGTTACGCCCTGTACCAGTACTCGGTATGTTACAACCAGATGGTATTGATTCATACGAATATAATGGAGAAACATATTTATTAATAGCCAATGAAGGTGATTCACAAGATTATGAAGGCTATTCAGAGGAAGTCCGTGTCAAAGATATTAAAGATGATATTGAATTAGACGCTAAATACTATGAAGGTTATACGCAAGAAGAATTAGATGTGCTTGTGGCTAACGGGCTATTTGATGATGATCAATTAGGCAGATTAAAAGTGACAACTTCTCACAAATTCAGAGATGAAAATGGAAAATATAATGCACTCGTAACGTTCAGTGGTCGCTCATTTTCAATATTAAAAGGTTCTGACCTATCTATGGTTTACGACAGTGGCAATGATATTGAACAGCGTATCAAAGATATTTTACCAGAACGCTTTAATGCTAATTATGAAGATTTTAATGAACTAGAAGTAGATGGTAGAAGTGACGATAAAGGTCCTGAAGTCGAGTCTATAGAAGTTGGTACTGTCGGCAATCAAACTTACGCATTCGTCGGCTTAGAACGTGTAGGAGGCATCATGATATATAATATTACGAACCCTACTGCTCCTGCATTCACGCAATACCTTTATGATGAACAAAATAAAGATATCTCACCTGAGGGTATTACTTTTGTCTCTGCAGAGGACAGCCCGACAGGCAAAGCAATGTTAATCGTATCCTTTGAATTGTCAGGCACTACATCTACATTTGAGTTAAATCAGATTAGTGGAACTGAACAAGTACCACCTAACGACCAAGACAACACTCAAAATGAACATCCATCTGCAAACGGTGATTATGGTGAAGATAATGATACGATTGATTTAAATGACGAAAATCCTGAAATTGAACATAATTCAGAAGGTCCTCTTGTCGATCAAAATGCAGAAAGTGAGAACCCTGACGCATTAATTTCAAAAAATCCATCAAATACTCAAAATGACTCGACTCAGTTAAATAACAACTCGACAGCTAAATCAACTGCTCTTTCTACAGCACCTAGAGCTACACAATATAATAATACGATGAAAAATCAAAAATCAGTTTCACAATCAGAACAGCCTATACATCAGCTAGCTACAGAAACACATAACCAAAATGATCATCAATATAATACAAATATTAATAAAACAGGTACAACAAACACTAAACTTGATAAAGAAGACATTCATCTCGATAAGCAAAACATGACAAATGAACATAGTCATTCAACTGAAACACAACAATTACCAAACACAGGTCAAAGCCAAAGCCAAGTACCACTATGGTCATCATTAATTTTAGGCGCTTGCCTACTATTGATTGGCAGAAAACAAAAAGAGAAATAAATAATATTCACCTATCGTAAAATAATTAAATACCAAAATAGGAAGCATTATAATCAAATGCTTCCTATTTTGATTTATTGTTGTTTACTTATCTCCCATTGATAAGGGTCTGGTAAATTGCTCCAACCTTGCTCTATTTCATGACGATTTAATAAACATGCATCGAGTTCACGTTCAATTTTTTCAATATCTAAATCCGTTCCGATAATGACAAATTGTGTATTTCGGTCTCCATATTCAATATCCCACGTCTCTGCAACATCTGTTCTTTCTTGCAATACCTGTCTTTGTTGTTCTAATGGCATCGCAGCTACCCAATAGGTCACTGGACTAATGTTACAAGATGACCCAGCTTGTGATAATAAACAGGCGACTTCATTATATTGTGCGAGCCATACGATACCTTTGGAACGAACGATGTTATCTGACATATTTTCCAACCAATTATTAAAACGTTCCGCGTGAAACGGTAATCTTCTTGAATAAACAAAGGAACTTATACCGTATTCTTCAGTTTCTGGTGTATGTGTCGCATGCCCACCTTCAGTTAATTCTTTAATCCATCCTGCAGAATCACTCGCTTTTTCAAAATCAAAGCGTCCCGTATTTAAAATTTCGTTTAATTCTACCTCTGCATTCACCGTTTTAATTAATTTCGCTTCAGGTTGTAACTGTCTCAGTACATTTTCAAGTTTCTGTAATTCATCGTCAGTAACTAAATCTGTTTTATTCAATATAAGGACATCACAGAATTCGACCTGATCGATTAGTAAATCTGCAATCGTGCGTTCATCCGTAACATCAGCACCTTGGTCTCGATCGACTAATAAATCTTCCGAGTTAATATCATTGGTGAATCGATTCGCGTCTACTACTGTCACCATTGTGTCTAATTGGCATATTGACGTTAAATCAATGTCGAGTTCGTCATCTATGTATGAAAATGTTTGGGCAACTGGTACAGGTTCTGAAATACCTGTTGATTCAATAACAATGTAATCTATATTTCCTTTGTGTACGAGACGTTCTACTTCTTTTAATAAATCATCTCTCAATGTACAACAGATACAGCCATTCGATAATTCAACTAGTTTCTCATCAGTTCTGGATAAGCCGCCACCTTCTGCAACTAAATCTTTATCGATATTGACTTCACTCATATCATTTACAATAACTGCTATTTTACGTCCCTCTCGATTTTTTAAAATGTGATTGAGCAACGTAGTCTTCCCTGAACCTAAATAGCCACTTAAAACAGTTACCGGAATTTTACTCATTAGACTAACTCCCCTTTTATAAATCGTAATAATTACGTTTTATAATGTAACGTGAATTATAAGTAAAGTCAATATTATATTTTTAAGACGTGTTAATCACCCTATCTTGGAAAAGATTTTTAATCGTAAAAGTGCTGACAACATTACATTTTGTTGTCAGCACTTTTAATATTTATTTAGCATCTTAGTTACTTATTAAAATCGTAGCATTATAAATCTATTAACTGTTTCATTTATTGTTCCTTTTTTCACTCTAAACTAATATTTCCCCTTCTTTTTTCGCAATATGCTTAACCGCTTCGGCGACTTGGTGAGCGACGTTTTTATCTAGCGCATTGGGAATGATGAAATCCGCTGCTAACTGATCTTCTCTTATTGAGCTAGCAATTGCTTTAGCTGCCGTTATTTTCATTTCTGTAGTAATATCACTTGATTGTGCATCTAACACGCCTCTAAATATTCCAGGAAACGCTAATAAATTATTGATTTGGTTAGGATAGTCCGAACGTCCTGTGCCAATGATGGTAGCTCCAGCTTCTATTGCTTCTTCTGGGTATATTTCTGGGGTAGGATTGGCTAATGCAAAAACAACTGGGTTATCATTCATTGACTGTACATGATCTTTTGTTAATGCTTTGGGACCTGATACACCAATAAATACATCTGCATTTTGAATGACATCATCCAATGTGCCTCTAGATTCTTCAAGATTTGTATATGTTGCAATGTCTTGTTGAGCGCCGTTCATCCACGTTTCTGATTTATTTAAGACACCTTCTAGACTGACCAGCGTAATATTATTATATCCTGCTTCTAATAATAACTTAGCAATCGCAATACCTGCAGAGCCTGCACCATTAATAATGATTTTTGTAGAATAGTTTTCTTTTCGAACAAATTTAAGTGCATTGATTAATGCTGCAAGCACAACTATTGCCGTTCCATGTTGATCATCATGAAATACTGGAATATCAAGTTCTTCAATTAATCTTTTCTCAATTTCAAAACAACGTGGTGCGGATATATCTTCTAGATTAATTCCAGAAAAATTAGGTTCTAACGCTTTTATAATAGATATAATTTCTTCAGTATCTTTTGTATTTAATGAAATTGGAAATGCATCTACATTTGCCAATTTTTTAAATAAAATACTTTTCCCTTCCATAACTGGTATAGCAGCTTTGGGTCCAATATCACCTAGTCCAAGTACAGCCGTACCATCCGTAACTACAGCAATCATATTACCTCGCGCTGTTAACGAATTTACTTTTGATTCATCTTCTGTAATCGCCTTACATACTTCAGATACACCAGGCGTGTATACGACACTCAAATCCTGTTCATCCTTAACCTCTACTTTACTCGTAATTTCTATTTTTCCTGAACGTTCATGGTGTAAACTGATTGAATCTGTAGTTTCATTTCTTACTGACATATTTATTACCCCTTATTTAGTATTGTGATTTAACTTAGCATTTTCAACAAAAATGTTGCCATGATGACTGTTGATACGCCGCCTATTCTGGTAGCAACTTGTGCAAATGGCATAAGTGCCATACGTTTAGATGCTGATAATATAGCTACATCTCCTGTACCACCTAAGCCACTATGACATCCCGTCACGATAGCGGCATCTACTGGATACATTTTCATCAATTTACCTACAAAATAACCAGAAAGAATCATGGTTAATACGACTGATGCACATATGACAACATATGCTGGTGTAACAATTTTGACGACATCTTCTAAAGGTATGTACAACATTCCAAGACCTACCATTAATGGCCAAGTCAAACTTGTAGATACAAATTTATATAAATTATGCGCACCATCTTCCATTTTGTGTGGCATTACTTTCAAACATTTAATAATCGTTGCAAATAGAATCATAATAACTGGCCCCGGCATACCTATGAATTTTTGACCAAGCGTACCAACAATAAAGAAACTACAAGCAATGAGTAAACCTGCTCCCATAAGTGAGAAATCAATTACTTTTTCTTTATCTTCTTTATCCTCACTCGTTTCATCTATGTTTTCAGATTTAATTAATTTTCCATTTCCTGAAAGCTTTGTATGTTTTTCACCTACACGCATCATGACTCCTGCAGTAACAACCGCAAATATATTACCAATTACTGCTGCTGGAATCATTTGAGAAACGAACGATTCAGCTGTGCCTCCCAATATAGCTGAGTATGCAATGGATAATGGGAGAATACCTTCACCAATACCTCCTCCAATAATAGGTACAACAATATAAAACAATGTATGCTTAATATCATAGCCAAATAGTAGGCCGACTAATAAACCAGCAGATACTGCCAGAATAGTTCCCACTAGTAAAGGCACAAACATACGTGTAAATCCTTGAATTAACACTTTACTATTCATGCCTAAAATACTTCCAACAACCAAACAAGAAATATAGAAATATAAAAAGTTCGATGTCTTCATTAAACTTGTTACCGCTTCCATAGAAGATGTGTTAATAACATCTAAAAACACTAAAACAGATGGTACAAGTAATGCTAAAATAGCTGGTCCCCCGATATCTTTTAAAATCGGTAATTTTTGACCAAGATCGCCTAGTAAGATACCCAAAATCATGATTACTGCGAATCCACCAATCATGTCTGCAGGTAACGTATTATATACGGACGCAGCTAATATAATTGCAGCTAGTATTAAGTAAAGTGGTAATGGTAACACGCCCACTTTAATATGAATCAGCCTTTTTCCTAAACTTTTAAAGCTGCGCTCTATTGGCACCCCTTCATTAGTAAGCGCTTTCAAATTTGCTTTCGTATTCATGATTAACCCCCTTGTTACGTATAAATCTATTCTATTCATAGACGATATAAATTTATAGCTTATGAAATTTTAATTATCTTTTTGTAATTAAAAAAACCGAATCAAAAGGAATTTAATCCTTTTGATTCGGTAACACTTCACTATAATTCTATATAACCCTTTAAATACTGAAGATTATCCTTTTTAACCTTATAGAAATTAATGGGCCGCCCTATACCATAATTTAAAGATTCTTCTAAAATCTCTATATCCGTTAAAAACTTTAAATATTTTCTTACAGAAACTCTCGAAATATTGACGTGCTTTGAGATGTCATCTGTAGAGAATTCATTTTCTTCAAAGTATTTCATTTTATCAATAATCACTTGTAACGTTGCTTCCGTCACACCTTTTGGTAATTTCAACTCTGAATCACGGTCAACAATTTCCTTGTTAAGAAACTCAGCATCAATATCAGTTTGATTAATACTACTCGTTTTATTAAAGAATGTGAGTCCTTTTTTATATCTCAACAATGATTGTTGAAAACGCTCAAAGTCGAAGGGCTTAATTAAATAATCAACAGCGCCGTAACGAAATGCAGTTTGAATATCCTCGACATCAGTAGCTGCTGTGATGAGAATTGCGTCTATTTTATAACCTTGCTCTCTTATATATTTAAGAAATGTGAGTCCATTTTCCTCAGGCATGTATATATCCAGCAATAGTAAATCAATTTCTTTATTTTCTATATGTTTTATAGCTTCTTTAACATTCTGTGCAATATCAACTGAGGTTTGGTCATCTATTTTTTTAATAAATTGTTGATTTATTTGTGCAACCATTGGATCATCTTCAACAATTAAGATATTTAACATTTATAATCCCCCCTTTTCTGAATAATTTATAACGACTGAAAATGTCACATTGCCTTCTACATTAGAAGCTACATTTATTTCCCCGTTAAGTTTCTCTACGCTTTGTTGAACAAGGTGCAGCCCATAGCCTCTATCCTCCCCTTTAGAAGAGTAGCCCTTTTCAAAAATTTGATGTTCTAATTCACCTTTTAGACCTAAGCCTGAATCTACAATATCTATGATTAATGCGTTATTTATATATTTCAAATGCACGTCAATTGTTTTCTCACTAACAGCAGATGCGCTTAAAGAATCTATACTATTATCTATTAAATTACCTATAATTGTAATCATTTCATGAGTAATATATGAATGCTTCGGTTCTGGAATCATTGTATGGCTGATAATAGACAATTTAATATTCTGTTCTCTCGCCAAACTTAATTTGCCAATTAAGAATCCAGCTAACACAGGATCTTTAATCTTCGACGTAATACTACCATTCTCTTGGCTGCCTAGTTCAACAATCTCATGTATATACTGTTTTAAATCCTCATAATGTTCCATTTGCAGCAGGCCAGAAATCACGTGCAACCTGTTACTAAACTCGTGTGACTGCGCACGTAATGTATCAGCATACGTCTTCACACCTACTAACTGTTCTGAAAGTTTGTTCACCTCTGTCTTATCTCTAAATGTTGAAATTGCACCAACAATTTCATTATTTACAACCAGTGGCACTCTATTAACCAAAATCTTCACTCCATTAATATTTTGTTCCTTGTCCAATTCTGGTTTACCTAACTCGAGTACTTTTGGTAGTTGTGTAGACTCCATATAATCATCAATCTTCATGCCGATTGGATTGCCTTTTAAATTTGCCTTATTAAATATATCCATCGCTGATTTATTCACTAAATTAATCTTACCTTCTTTATCAACAGCAACGATACCTTCATGAACAGATTGCAACATCGTGTTCCTTTCTCCAAGTATCTTAGCAATATTCGATGGTTCTAAACCAAGTAAAATTTTCTTAATATATCTAGACAGTAAATATGCACCAATGGCACCGACAATAAGTCCAACAATTGACCCAATGATAATTTGCTTATTCCCATCTGCAAGTGCTTCAGAAACACTTTTCATCGGTACACCAACGGCAACTACTCCAACTTGCTTACCATCAGCATAAACAGGGGTAAATGACCTTAATGATTCACCGAGCGTCCCTTTAGAAATCGAAGCACTCTCTTTACCGTGCAGCGCATTTGTTTCATCGCCACCTTTAAAATGCTTACCAATGCGTTTTTCATTAGGGTGAGATTTTCGTATCCCGTTCATATCCATCACAACAATAAAACTCACATCCGTTGATTGTTGTATTTCAGACACATACGTTTGTATACTGTTATCGTTGTCACCTTTTTTCAAAGTAGATTGAACAATCTCAGACTGAGCAACGGTCTTACCAATTACTTCGGCCTTCTCTTCAGTTGTTTTATGTATCGTATCTTTAATGGTCTTACTAATCAATACACTCGTAATAAGTAATGAAAATAACACTACAATACATACTACAATAATGATCAGTGTGCTTAACTTTAGTCTCTGTTTCTTCAAAGCCCCAAACCGCCTTTAGTTATTAAAATTTATACATATAATTATTAGAAATATATCATACTTTTTAGAATTAATTAGTATAAGTTTTAAATGTGAAATTTAATAGAATAATAATACAATTTGAAAAAAGACCGTAAATATCCCCATAAACAAGAGATAATATACGGTCGCATGTTAGTGCTTAAGTATATGTTTTGTTTGCTAAATTACTTTTTACAACTTAAAATTAGTTTGAATGTTGGTGAAAATGATTTCTAAATTTTTCCTTAGATTTTAAAATTTTAATGGAGTGAAATGCATGAATGACAGGATTGAACAATTCAAGAACATCATTAATAATTCTAATAAAATCACGTTTTTTACAGGTGCAGGTGTATCTGTCGCAAGTGGTGTCCCAGATTTTCGTTCTATGGGCGGGCTATTTGATGAAATTTCAAAAGATGGCTATGCACCTGAATATTTATTAAGTACGGATTATCTTCAAGATGACCCAGTAGGCTTTGTTGATTTTTATCATAAACGTTTACTTATAGCTGATAAGCAACCGAACCTTGTTCATCAATGGATTGCTCAACTAGAACAAGACAAACGTTCATTAGGGGTTATCACTCAAAACATCGACGGTCTGCATTCTGATGCAGGGAGTCTTAATGTTGACGAACTGCATGGTACATTAAACCATTTCTATTGTATTGACTGCCATAAGGCATATTTCAAAAATTATATTATGGAACAGCATTTACGTGATTGTGAAGTGTGCGGTAGCCCCATTAGACCTGATATTGTACTTTATGGGGAATTATTAAATCAAAATACGATATATAATGCACTGGATAAAATAAATAAAGCTGATACTTTAGTCGTCCTAGGTTCGTCACTCGTAGTCCAACCAGCAGCAGGACTTATTTCGAACTTTAAAGGACAAAATCTAATTATCATTAATAATGACCCTACACCTTATGATAACCACGCAACTTTAGTCATTCATGACGACATGGTCAAAGTGGTTAATGAATTAGAATATGTAGAGTGAGTTATGTAGTGAAGTGAAAGCATTTATAAAAAAGGAGAACGCGTTTTATAAGACGCGTTCTCCTTTGCATTTATTTTTAGATAAGTTATATTTCTATACCATTTCGTTGTATTACTTGTTTATACCAATCAAATGATTTTTTCTTTTTACGTTCTAACGTGCCATTGCCAGCATTATCTTTATCAACATAAATCATGCCGTATCTTTTACTCATTTCACCTGTTGATGCTGATACTAAATCAATAATACCCCAACTAATATAACCTAATAACGGTACACCATCTTGAATCCCATCATACATCGCTTGGAAATGTTGTTGCATATAATCAATACGATAATCGTCTTGAATGGTTCCATCTACTTCTACTTCATCTTTCGCACCTAAGCCATTTTCTACGACAAACAGTGGCTTCTCAAATCTTTCATATATTTGGTTCATCGTAATTCTTAAACCAAGTGGATCAATGACCCATCCCCAATCACTCATTTTTAAGTAAGGATTTTTAGCAGAGACAATAATATTGCCTTCATTTTTTTCCACTCTTGAAATATCAGCAATAGATGTTCGAGATGCATAATAACTAAACGCTACAAAATCTACAGTTTCTTTCAATATTTCCTTATCGCTTTCAATATCAATATTGAGACCTTTAGCTTTAAAGAATGCATCCATATAATAAGGATATTTCCCTTTCGCTTGCACGTCTACAAAGAACGTATTGGTTCTCTCATCATTCATAGACTGCCAGACGTCTTCTGGGTTGCAACTATAAGGATAGAAACTACCGCCTGCAATCATACAACCAATTTTCGCTTTTGGTGTGATGCGATGACAACTTTCGACAGCCCTAGCACTTGCGACTAGCATGTAATGTGCCGCTTGATATAAAACTGCTTCTTTATTTTCAGTTTCGTCAAAGGTTAAGCCACCTCCTGAAAATGGACTGTGCAACACGACATTGATTTCATTAAATGGAATCCAGTAATTCACATATGCTCCGAAATATTCAAAACAAGTTTCTGAAAATTTCACATATAAATTGATTGTTTCTCTATTTTTCCAACCATTATATTGCTCAACGATACCCATTGGAATATCAAAATGCGCAAGCGTTACGAGTAACTCCATATTATGCGCTTTACATGTTTTAAATAACTCAGTGTAATAATCGATACCAGCTTGATTTGGTGTTTCTTCATCACCATTCGGATAAATTCTACTCCAAGAAATAGATGTTCTAAACACTTTCAATCCCATTTCAGCAAGTAACGCAATATCTTCTTTATAACGATGATAAAAATCAATACCTGTATGACTTGGATAATATTCTGTATCACTTAATTTAGATTGTTTATTCCCTAGTTTTATCTCTTGTCGATTAGCGCCATGAGGAATTAAGTCTATATTACTTAATCCTCTGCCACCTAAATCCCATGCGCCCTCAGTTTGATTTGCTGCAATAGCACCACCCCAAAGAAAATCTTCTGGAAAAGTTTTTATAGTCATTTTTTAACCACTCCTAATATTGATGTATGTGCTTTAACGTCTACGTTATCGAATGACGTGATTGCGTCATAATCTTCAGTATTTGTAATCACTAAAATTGTTGTAGGATCATAACCCGCTTCAATAATTTCTGCTAAATCAAATGTTCCAATAACATCGCCAACATTCACATGGTCCCCTTGTTCTATTGCAGATGTGAATGGTTTTCCTTCTAACTTCACAGTATCAATACCTACATGAATTAATACTTCAACGCCCTCGTCACCTGTAATGCCAACAGCATGTTTTGTCGGGAAGACTGAAGTCACTGTACCGGTTACTGGTGCATAAATCTTGTTTCCTGTTGGTTCAATTGCAATACTCTTTCCAATCACTTCTCTACTGAATACATCATCTTGAACACTTGCAATCGGTTTGATTTCCCCTTCAATTGGGGATGCAATAGTAGTATTATCTTTCGTTCCTAAATCTAATAAGTCATCTTCTGATTCTGGTATATCTTCAAAACCAATCACTAACGTTAAAATGAATGAAAGCACAATTGATATGACCATAACCACAATAATCCATAAAATACTCATAGGATTGTCTTTATCTATAAATTGTACACTCGTAAACAATCCAGGTGCTGCCATAGAATGACTCGCAAGTCCTGCAAGTCCTGCAACTGCACCTGCTACAAATCCAGTTATAACTGATGCAATCATTGGACGTTTTAATCGAATGGCTACCCCATATAATGCAGGTTCTGTAATACCAGCAATAATTGCTGATGACGCTGCTGCCAAAGCTGTTTGACGTAATTCTCTATTCTTCGTTTTAAATGCTACTGCCATTGAAACCCCACCAAGAGATAAGTTTGCACCAATCTCAGATGGCATAACCATGCCTTCTTTACCTGTTTCTGCAATTGTTTGAACGATTGTTGGTGTGAACACGCGGTGCATACCTGTCATAACTAATAACGGCCACAATGCACCAACAATTGCTACTGCTAAGAATCCTAATTGACCATGGACAAAGAATACAATTTGAGCTAACCCTGTACCAATTAAAATACCAGCAGGGCCAACAATAATAATCGCTATAGGTGCTGCAATTAATAGGATTAACATTGGTTTCAAAAAGTTTTTCATGACAATTGGCGTAATATAATCTGCAAAATCTTCAATGTATTTCAGCAACCATGTCATGACAATTGCTGGAATAATCGTATACGTATATTTCACAGACATAACTGGAATAAATGCAAATGTAGCTTCTTTACCTTCAGCTGCTTTCTCCATAATCTCCATAAATACTGGATGGACCATGACCCCAGATACTGCCAATGCCAAGAATACATTACTGTTAAATTTCCTAGCAGCAGATACTGCAACAAGTATCGGTAAGAAGAAGAACGGTGCGTCACCAATCGTATTTAAAATATTAAATGTTGAACTTTCCTCTGATAACACACCCGTCATACTTAAAAGCATTGCTAATAACTTAATCATTGACCCACCAATGATAGCAGGGATTAATGGAGACATCGTACCAATAATTGCGTCTAAAATATTAATACCAACTTGTTTAATTGTTAATTTTTTCTTTTCAACAGGCTCGTTATTCTTATCATCCCCACCTACACCTAATTCTATTAACTCAGCATATGTTTTCGAAACGTTATTCCCAACGATAATTTGATATTGTCCGCCTTGTTTACGTAAACCCATGACTCCATCCAAATTCTTTATAATTTCATCATTTGCCTTACTTTCATCCTTTAGTACAAATCTTAAACGTGTCATACAATGCGTTAAATTCTTAACATTACCACTACCGCCGATGTTTTTTAGTATTTCATCAGCCAGTCTTAGATCATTTGCCATTTCTATCACTCCCGCCTTATTTAGAACAAAAAAAACGAGACCTAAACCACAAATAGATACACTTATCCCAAGATAAATTCATCTATTAATGGTTTAGGTCTCGCCTGCCGAACAGTCACAATCCTAAACAATTAATTGTTTATTTTGTTTTATTAACACTAAATATAGCACATAATTATTAATTGTCAACGCTTTCATTTCTAGAAATTAATCTTTGTATATGGATAGTTAAGTACAAGACTTCGTCTTTTGTCATTTCATATTGATACTTTTTCATTAAAAATACTTCGATTTTCTTCACACACTTAAACGCATCTTTATACTTCTCTTTTACAATATCGTAAAGCTCAATTTCACTCGTATTAAGTGGATTCTTCGACAGAATACGTTGTGCAAGAAACTTTAAATGTGTTACAAATCTGAAGTAAGTTAAGCTTTCTTCATCAAAATCTAATCTAAAGTGATACTTCACTAAACTTAAAATGTTCTGTACCATTTCAGTTACTTGGTTATAATCTGCTAAGTTATTATGCTCTGCATTTAACAAATGAATTGCGATAAAACCCACTTCATCAGCTGGTAATTTAACGCCTGCAATTTCTTCAATCCAGTCCAAACCACGCATCCCAACTTCATACTCAGTTGGATAGAACTTTTTTATTTCCCATAATAAGCCGTTTTTGATTGCCATACCTTCTTGTTGACGCTCAATCGCAAAGTTAATATGATCAGTGAGTGCAACATAAATCGTATCACTTAACTCTTTATGATACTCAATTTTTGCAACTTCAATAATCTTCTCAACTGCTTGCACAACCTCAATTGGCACTTCAATTAATAACGTTTTAAAACGGTCTGATATTTCTTGGTTATTTAAATCAAAAATTTTATCAATCTTTGATTCTTCGACAATGTCCCCTTCTTCCTTCTGAAACCCAATCCCTTTACCCATCACAACACGTTCCTGGTTGTTTTGAGTGACACTGATAACATTATTATTTATGATTTTATTTATTTTCATATGACACCCCTTATTATAGTATATTGTGCCATATCGGTAGAATGAATATCAACTCTGTAAACGCTATGAGCACTGCGTCGTTATTCTGTTACTAAATCAATATCTTTATTAAACGACCAAATTGGATGTTCAGTCATAATTTCATAGGAAGTCATATTCATTGACCTAAAGTATACTTTAAGGTTTATTATGAACAATGAAGTATATCAATAGAAATATTCTGATGTACGAATATTGGAGGAATTAATATATGTTAAATGTTAAAGCTAGAGCTGTGAATAGTCCAGATTCTGATTTTTATGCTACGGAAATTAAAAGACGTGATCTTGATACAAACGATATTTTAATAGAAATTAAATATGCAGGCATATGCCATTCTGATATTCACACTGCACATGGAGAATGGGGTCCCGTTAATTACCCATTAGTGCCAGGTCATGAAATCTCAGGAATTGTTAAAGAAGTCGGTTCTGAAGTTAGTAAATATCAAATAGATGACCGTGTCGGCGTGGGTTGCATGGTAGACTCTTGTGGGGAATGTGTACATTGCCAAAATGGCGAAGAACAATACTGTTTAAAAGGAAACGTCGGTACATATGCAGGTACAGACAGATATGGTGAACCAACTCAAGGTGGATACTCAACACATATCGTAGTACATGAAGATTTTGTATTACGTATTCCTGATAATATTGGTTTAGATGCTGCTGCACCTTTACTTTGTGCTGGCATTACGACTTATTCACCTTTACATCATTGGAATGCAAATGAAGATAAAAAAGTAGCGATTATAGGTATGGGTGGACTTGGACATATGGCTGTTCAAATTGCACATGCTATGGGTGCTGAAGTAACTGTATTATCAAGAACATTAAATAAAGAAGAAGATGGTTTGAAATTAGGTGCTTCACATTATTATGCAACAAGTGATGAAGCAACGTTTGAAACACTTGCAAGCTCATTTGATTTAATTATTAATACAGTGAGCGCGAATCTGAAATTAGATGATTACCTTGGATTATTAACGCTAGATGGTACAATCGTTAATGTTGGGGCACCCGCAGAGCCTATATCATTACATGTAGCAAATTTAATTGGTCATCGTAGATCATTTGCTGGTTCAGCTATTGGCGGTATAAAAGAGACTCAAGAAATGTTAGATTTCTGTTCAAAACACAACATTGAACCTCAAATCGAATTAATTTCAGCTGATCAAATTGATGATGCTTATAAGAGAGTCTTAGCTTCAGATGTTAAATATCGTTTTGTAATTGATACAAGTACTATGTAATATTTTTGAAAGAATAATATTCATTTGTAATTACTAAGGAGGCTATTAGATGGTTAGTGAATCTGATATTACTTATTTAGAGAGATGTGTCGAATTAGCAGAACAGGCACTGAATAAAGGAGACGAACCGTTTGGATCTATATTAGTGAGCTCTAATGGCAACGTTTTATTTGAAGATCACAACCATGTTAGTGGTGGTGATCACACTAGACACCCTGAGTTTGAAATAGCGAAATGGGCTGCTAATCATTTAACACCAGAAGAGCGCAAGACAGCAACGGTTTATACTTCTGGCGAACACTGCCCGATGTGTGCCGCTGCGCATGGTTGGGTAGGTCTTGGAAGAATTGTTTACGCCAGTTCTTCTGAACAATTAAATATGTGGCTAAGTGAGATAGGCGCACCACCATCACCAGTAAAAAGTTTACCTATCCATCAAGTTATTGAAAATGCTGATGTCGATGGTCCAGTTCAAGCATTGGCAGAAAAAGTACACACTTTACATTTAAAGTTACACAAAAAATAGTTAGATTTCTTGCTAAAAATTTTAAAAAGCGCCTTAAATTGGACGAAAATAGTTCTCCTCAATATTTGATGAATATTGAGGAGTTTTTTATGTCTAAATTAGTTGCTGTTGCCATTACTCGATTTAGAAAGATGGCACTTTGTTTAACTACATTTGAAGCAAATTCATTAGTTTTAATTTTTTAATAATCCCAATCAATTAGGATAACTTTCTGCTTATCGATTAATAATGAGATATTTTAAATTTTACTAATTGATTTATTAAATATACACTTTCACGACATTAAATACATATATTGATATAATTTTATCACAATATAAGTTTCTTATTGCTTACCAAATAATAAAACTGATTATTTTGAAATTGAGTATTGCTTTAGTTAGTCAACTAATATAAGATAATATATAATTTAAGATGATGGTCGGAGAAAAAGAAAAAGTATTTACTTAAACAGGGATTAGAGGTCATCGGCTGAAAGCTTCTATACTTATAAATACTTTACTACTTTGGAGATATGTATGAAAATACATCGTTTAATAACATGTTACGTTGTTCAATGAGCCCTAATTGGTTAACAAATCAATTAGGGGAATTTGGGTGGTACCACGAGACTGCGCTCGTCCCTATATCTATAGGGATAAGCGCAGTTTTTTTATCATAAATAAAAGGAGTGTTATCAATGTTTGCAGATAATGTGAAAGTTAAACTATCAAATAATAATGAATTGGAGGTGCCCCAAGAAACAACGTTACTTCATATTGCTAAAAATATTGGTAGCTCTTTTTCAAAAAAAGCTGCCCTAGGATATGTTAACGGCGAATTAAAAGAACTTAATTATGTACTCGAGGAAGATTGTAAAGTTAATTTCATTACTTTTGAAGATCAAGAAGCCGAAGAATCAATGAGATATACATTATCTTTTTTAATTAGTTATGTAATTCAAAATCACTTTGAAGGTATTGAAATCGCTGATATAGGCGTTAATAATGAAGTTTTTTATTGTGATTTCCAAACTCCAATTAAAAACCTGAACAAAGATGATTTGAAACTCCTCAACAAATCACTTAATAAGCTTATAGAATCTAATCCAACAATAGAAGTATCTGAGGTACCAATAGAAACAGCAAAGCAAGTATTGGGAGACAAAAAATACATGAAATATCATGTTGAAAACAGCGAGGATAGTAAGGTTAGAATTGCTGAAATTGGAGACTATAAATCATTAATTAGTTATCCAATTATTAATAATTTGTCGAAACTCAAAAATCATAAACTCGAAAATATTTCATCTACAAATTGGCTGAGAGATGTTGATAATGAGTCCCTACAACGTATATCAGGTATCGCATTTTCTAATAGGAAATCCTTAGAAAAACACGAAGCATTTCTTAAAAAATATGAAAACATTAATCATAGAAAAATAGGTAAAGAACTCAATTTGTTTACATTTTCTGATTATGCACCTGGTATGCCTTTTTATAAACACAATGGCCAAATTATACGTCTTGAACTTCAAAACCTTTTAAGAAAACTACAATTTGAAGAAGATTATGAAGAAGTTTATACACCGTTTATAATGAATGAGTCATTATGGAAGGATAGTGGGCATTGGGATCACTATAAAGATAATATGTATTTTACAGAAGTAGATGATATAAAATATTCATTGAAGCCTATGAATTGTCCAGGTCATATGCTCATTTATAAAAATGAGCATCACTCATATAGAGATTTACCTATTCGAATGGCCGAATTTGGTCAAGTACACCGTCATGAGCTAAGTGGCTCTTTAAATGGTTTGTTCAGAGTAAGAACTTTTAACCAAGATGATGCCCATATTTATGTGAGTAAAAACCAAATAGAAAGTGAAATTCTTAATGTACTTAATCTAATTGATAAGGTATATACTATCTTCGGGTTTGACTACAGTATCGAGTTATCTACGCGTCCAGAAGACTACATGGGAGATATAAGTTTATGGGATTTTGCCGAAACATCTCTTGAAAATGTTCTAAAATATAATAATTTAAAATATACAGTTAATGAAAAAGATGGTGCATTTTATGGACCGAAAATAGATATCCATATTAAAGATGCATTAGGTAGAAGTCACCAATGTGGCACGATACAGCTTGATTTTCAAATGCCTGAAAAATTCGATTTAAATTATATTAATGAAGCCAATGAAAAAGAAAGACCTGTGGTTATTCATAGAGCAATTTATGGATCTATCGATCGCTTTTTAGGTATTTTACTTGAACACTATGCTGGCAATTTACCGTTATGGTTAGCGCCAAATCAGGTTAATGTCATACCTGTTAATAACAACATACATTTGAATCATGTAAGTCAAATTAAAAAGCAATTAAAATCTAAAGGTATAAGAATCAGTGTTGATATAAGCGAAGAAAAAATGGGCTATAAAATTAGAAATGCTCAAATTAAAAAAGTTCCCTATACTATAGTTATCGGTGATGATGAAGTAAGTAATAATACATTATCAGTTCGAAAATATGGCGAAAATGAAGGCCAAATGTATAATGTGAACGAATTTATAGCAATCGTTATGAATGAAAATAATATATTAAACTAGTATTAGGAAGATGAAAGGTTTACTAGAATCAGCTAGTAAACCTTTCTTTTTATAAATTTTGGCTAACTATTATTTTTCTTCGAGCAGACTTAGAATTAATTTGAGTTATTTTTATTCCATTCCATAAAATATTCATATTCTTGAGTTTCATCTTCAAAATCTTTAGATATAATTTCAAAATTATGTTCCAGATAAAATTTAGTAGCTCTAACATTCTTCTCATATACATATAACTTTAGCATTTTATAATCAGTTTTTAATTTTTTCAGAAACAACTTTCCTATTCCTTTATTACGATAACTAGCATTGATAAAAATCCCTGCAATATAATTTTCATATAAGCCTGCAAACCCAACTATTTGATTATCCTCGTAGTAGACATAAATGGTTGAATCAGGAAACATCTTTTTTACTCTGTCTAGATTTCCAATCCAATAATCACGATTTATAAAACTATGAGCATCTAAATTCGAATTTAGCCAAATATTTGAAATCATTTCTTTTGATTCAGAGTCTAGCATAGTTAGTTTTTTTATCATTAACAAGGCTCCCTTCAATTAAATCATCTTATTACTTTCACATCTTCTAAGCTCATCTTAAAATCAAGCATTTCTTCTTAAACGACTATTTTCATTATAACTAAATAAAAACAAACCGTTTGCTAGAATGAAAATCAAAGCTATTATCACATACAATGTGTGTAGTGATATTACTTCCAATAATAATGAAGCTGAATAACCAGCTATGGGTATAGTGCCCCAAGTAAATAAATATATCGTAGCATTTACTTTACCTCTTATATTTTCAGGAACAATTTCATATTGAACTGTGGTTCTTAAAACACTCCCAAAGCTTCTACAGAGATATCCTAAAAATACACCTAAGAAGAATAAATATGATTTTGAAATAAGTAATAAAAATGGAATACTTAAAATGAGGTTTACTACCCCTATTGATTTTTCAAAGCTAAACTTTTTAATAATTATATTAGGAAGTACCGAACCAACTATAGCTCCAAATGAAAGCAATCCTATTATAATTCCTGCTAATTGATTACTTAATTCTAAATATCTTACCAAGTATAAAACCATGGTATTTGTAAGTATTGTCATTGAAAAATTAATCCCCATTGTAACGATGATTATCAAAATGAGTTTTCTATTTTTTAAAATATATTTTAACGAATTGAGATTAAGTTTTTCGTTATTCTGATTAACATCTTTTTTATACGAATTGCTATCCAATCTTCTTAATTTGTAAGTATAAATTAAGAAGTTTAGTATCTGCAAAAGCAGCAATATAAACATAGTGACATCTATACTATTAGTTAACGTAAAAGTTATTATTGGAGATATAAAATTGACAACTGATCTAACTAGTTGAACTAAACTATTAATAGAAGTTAAATCTTCAGTAAAATAATCTGGAATAAAAACGCTTGTATTAATTTCTAAGACACTTGAAGATAAGCTCATTACAGCAATAATAATAAATACAATCGCAAAGTCATTCATGTTACGCAGTACAGTGAAAATAAAAATCAAATTCAACATGATATAGACTAAATATGTGAATATAGGCACTTTCACACTAGAAAATTTGTCGATGAGATATCCTGAGAATTTACTAAATATGATAAAGCCTATTGAGTAAGTTGACGTAAGGAACACTATTTTAGAATCAGAGAATTGCCATGACGTTATACCAATTAGTGGTATGAGATAAATAATCATGTCATTTATCAATAATCGATTAAATTCAGTAAAGATAAAGTTATTGCGCATTTTTCAACTTTCCCGAATACATAGTGTTAGGGTGAAGCTTTTCGAAAACCTTTATTACACCTTTATATAGAATCTTTGAGTACATACTAAACCTCTTATAATGACTGAATTCAACCTCATAAATGAATTGTTCTTCTAAAGTTAATAAACTCATACTTCTTAACATGTTATCCCCTCTTTTAACACGAAGTAAAATTACATTTTTATTTTATATCGATTTGTGTTGTTCATCAACTATATTATAATTTTTATTTTCTATTGAATGGGCAACTCTCTTCATAAAAAAACACTTTCGTTTGAATTCAACGAAAGTGTTTATATTACTATGACTTATGCTCAACTATATAGAAAGATTACTTTTAACTAATTGAACCTTTTATTTATATCATGAACGGCTTTTTATTGTTTCATCGAGATCTTCTGTATTAGATTCTAAGTTAATAACGCTGTAGTATGGTTTAGATTTAATCCGATCTTTATCACCGATAACATAAAATTCTTTTTTAGCCCTTGTGACAGCAACGTTTAATAGATTGGGTTTTGCGCATGACCAATTGACTGCACCATCTTGATTATTGTCAGTTCCTATTACAAAATAAACTTTCTTTGCTTCTTTACCCTGAAACGTATGGACAGTTCCAATTGAATTTTTAATCCAGTCACTTATTTTTTTAGAATCGTCACTTACAGTTTGAATCAATTCTTTTCTTGCTAATAATTGAATTTGTTTTTTTACTTCAGTAAATGGGGAAATAACATAAACGCTTGGTTCATGCTCACCATTTTCTATAGCTTGTTTCCAATCATTTTTAAGTAGTGCTATGACTTTATCTCCTTGTTCTTTTACGAATTGTCTCTGTACCGAATTACCTTTAATATCATACCATCCAGTTTTACCTATATTAGTAATAGTTTCAGGTAAGACCATTTTATTATCATAGGCAATTTGATTGGCGATAGTAAACATTGGCTTTAAACATCTTCTATGTACCCATAATGGAATTCCAATCCAATACTTACTATCTTCATCATCCGTCTGAGTCTTCCAATATCCATATTTATTCGCAAAATCAGCTACAGTTTGAACAGAAGATGCTTTTGAAAGTAAACGTTCATGAATATGATAGCCTTTTCTAATATTAGCTATTAAATTATCTTCCATTGTTACTACTGGCTCTATTTGAATAGGATCTCCAACTGCTATCACTTTCTTAGAACGATATAATGCTCCGACTGCTGCTTGTGGGAGGGCTTGGCCTGCCTCGTCTATAAACAAGTAGTCAATAAAGTCTTTAGGCAATCCTCTATACATTGATGCGAAACTTGCAAAGGTCGTACTCACTACAGGAAAAATAAGATGCATCACATTCCATGCATTCGTCACACGAACTGGTGCCGAATCAAGATATGAATTACGCGCTTTAAAGTCTTGCATGGCATAATAAACTGGACCATTATTGGCAATTAATATCAATTTTTGTAGTTCCATTGCTTTTAAAAATAATAACCCACGATGATATTGTAATTCATTAGAATTCCACAAATTTTCTACCTGACGCTTCTCATAATTATCCTCATCCCAAAAATCAGATTCAGGAAACGTCACTTTGGAATTATCTTTGTATTTATTATACTCCGTCAGTTTGATATTACAGTCATTTACTTTTTCTTCGTCATTTTTTATCTTTTGCTCGAAATCTTTATTATTATTACTTATCTCTTTTATACCTTTTTGTAAATCGTTGATTTTTGTATGGTAAGTCTTTTTTTCTTCTAATAACTTTATTTTATCTTCTTTACACTTATCTAGATTGTCATCATTAGTTTGTCCAAACCATGACTTCATTTTCTCAAATATATTATTTGGATTATATGTTTGAATCATTTCATCAATTGTTTCAATTTGTTGCTCTATATATTGAAAATCATTTTTTACATTCTCTAATTCAGTGTTTTTGTTTGATAAATCTTTATGGTTTTGACTTAAACTTTCTTTCAATATTTCCATTTCTGATTTTAATTCTTTTTCTTTATTTAATAATTGTTCATTTTCTTTATATTTATCATATGCTTCAACTGATAATTGTTTTAATTCTTTCACTTTTTTGAGTTCTTCATTAAAGTCTTTCTTACAAACTTTCCATTTTTGCTTTAATTGATTATAACCAATACTAGTATTCTCATTTTGCAACAACCTCACTAATGAAGTTTGCTGATTATCAGATTTTGAATCACTATTAAGGATTTGATTCATTACTTTATTGATATTGTCACTTTTTCCAAATACGCCTGAAAATAACCCCCACGCTGGTTCACCTATTAATCGAGATGCAATCGTGCTAAAACTTTTCAATTCATCAGTCGCTTTACTATAATCTAATTCATATTCTGGAAATGCCTTCCCTTCAGGATTACGAACTACTTCTTCCATTTTTGGTAAATCTTTAGATATATTTTCTACTGCACCATTATTACTTGATGCAACTACCATTTTAAATTTAGTGAATTCCTCTTTTAACACTTTAATAGGATAAGCATCTGTGTCATGTATTTTAACATTTTCAAAAGCATCCCGTGGATCATCTAACACGGCAAAGGCTTTAGCTCGCTCAACAACTAAGTGTGCAAAGATATCTTTTAATAAAGTCGTTTTCCCTGTCCCTGGAGGACCATTTACCGTATTAATATGTTCATTACTACTTGTTATACGATTTACAGCTAGTTGTTGCATTAAAGATAATTTATGTTCAATTTGTGATGGCCAACGACCATCTGGTAAATTTTCTGGATGTAAGAACTCCTCAAACACTTCTTTATTTTCATCTACTTCAATACGCTTTGTATCATCTATGCCTTCAATATAAGCTTTCAATGTTTGGTTAGGGTCTTTACGAGCTCTTTCTATATCACCAATAAAGAAACTATTAAAATCAGGATCTGGAGATTCACTATTTTTAACATATTCAATCGTAAAATAATGTTTGAATATGCCATTTGTTTCAGAAATAAGTACAGCAAAAAAGTCACGGTACTTTTCATCCAATTGCTTAATTTTGTCTTTGTTAATCGGCTCATCTGCAATAATTCCATTAAATTTTTGCTGGAATTTACGTTTAGAGTCATTAAATATTTGTTCTATGTTTGCACTCTTATTTTTTCTAATTTCTTTAAGTGCACTCATAATCATAGGGATATGTAGACTATCTGTTACTACTTTTCCATTTTCATCAGTTTGGAATGTATAACCATAACAACGCTTTTCATTTGGGTTAAAAATTTCTGTATTATCGTTAAAAATATTTTGAATTTCTTTATCAATTTCTTTAAAATAAAAGCAATTTCTATATAAACGAAATATTCTTTTACCGTATTTTTGAGGTTGCTCTGCAATTTTATATCGTTCATCATTCCATATATCATAATAATCTTCAAAACTTTGTAATTGCTTTTGTTGTTCATTATTTTGAAAATTACCTTTAGATAAAGTGCTTCCCTTGTCATATTTAACTTCACCAGGTTGTAAAGATTCTACTAGTAACCATGCTGATAGAGTATCATTAACTAAATTCGCCATTTTGTCTCATCCTTATGTAATTAAGTTCATTCGCCTTATTTTAACAATATTCTGAAAAAATTCATAATGGCTATAAATATTAATACGAATTGTGCCTTTATTCAGTTATAATTTCATAAGGGGGATTTTCATTGACCTAATGTATATTTTAAGGTTTCTTATGAATAACAAAGAGTATCATTTGAACCATAAATCTAATTAATTTCAGCTGATCAAATTGATGATACTTGTAAGAGATTTTTAGCTTCAGATGTTAAATATCGCTTTTTAATTGATACAAGTGCAAAACGATATTTTTGAAAAGATGCCCGTAGAATTTAGAGCATTAGAAGTTTTTATGAAATTTTAAATGTAAGAATTGAGACACGAAATAGAGGATTTTAATAGAATAGTATGATTTCTATTAAACATAATTCAGCTTATCGGAAGTGCATATGCTTACACTTTCACAAATGATATAATAACAGAGTCGTCTTAACTTCCGGCGATATATTCGACGGAAGGAGGTGAGACCAGTGGAACTACTTTTTGTTAGTATAATTGCACCTGTTGTTTCAGGATGCATAATTGCGGGTTTTACGTTTTGGCTAAACAACCGCGATAAATAATAAGGCGACACCAGCCCACCAAAAAGAACCCCCAACCTATTCCAGTAGGTTGGGGGTTCGGTGTTCCAATGGAACTACTTTTTGTTAAACACATTATAACATCATAAGTGGTTATAATGCAAAGTCATAATAAAATTAGAATATAAATACCAGTGGAGTCAAAAACAAATATCTCATTAAACATCCTAAGGATATATAACCATATAAATGAAATAGATTACAGAATATTAAAGACTATACGCTACTACAAATTTTTAATTGTCTGTTATTATACCAACACTATTAACTTGATGTTTTAAATCTTTCAAAATATTTATCTATAATTTTATCATAAGTCAAATCAGTATTAATCAGTAAATTTTCGCACTCTATTTCTAAACTACTTTTGTCTAAATGACTATTGATTAAATTTTTTAAAAAACATCTTATATCATCTTTTAATAAATTTAGTTTTGCATAAGTTAAAACATAGGACTCTTCTGCTTGTGCATTACTGGTAGCATTATTATTTGGATGAACACTAGCACGTATAAATTCATAGTTAGGATATTCTTGTCTAAACCATTCCCCGGCAACCAATAATTGACCGTGATTTTCTTTATTAAACGAATTTTTCTCTTTCTTCCTACTTTTTGCCTCTATTACGATTGCTTTTTCTTCTGAAATTAACCATAGAATATCTGGTCCTGAGCCATTATAATCAAGTCTTTGTGAACTAAATCCTAAAAATCTCCCTAATTCAGCCAGAGATTCTTCGAATTGGTTTGATGACGAATCTGGATGTAGCTTTTTAGATATTTCATCAAATTTATGTAAAATTGCTTGTCTTTGTCTATAAGCTCCTATTATTTCAGCTATTTGTTTTGATTGTTTGCCTGGTATATTTATTTTCCGATAAGGAGCTTTTGTTTTGGGCCTATTTAAATTGTTATTGTGATAAAAAGCTTGCTTATAGCTATCTTCTGACTTTTCCTCATTTCCCCAATCAAATGCTATTCTTGCTATATTATGTTCATACCATCCACTTAACCTATCTTCTAATGTATGATTAGCTACATATTTTTCAAGTTTGTCTATAGCTTTGTTATGGTAACCAAATTTCCATAAATCTAAACTCTTTCTCTCTACTTTTGCCAAAGTGAAATTCTTCTCAAAGGTACTTTCTTCTAGCAATTTTGAGAGGTTAGAATTATGATGATCAATCCAATCCTCATCTCTTTCTAAACTCTGTATAATTGTATTTTTAAGTTCTTCAGGTTCTTTTACTGCCTCACTTACTTTCTCCCCAATTTTGAGTTGAGATTTTGTTGCGCTAGTTAACATATTGAAATTGCTGTTTTGACTTATCCAATCAGATAATTCTTTTCCTACTAGTAAAACGACACAATAATCACCAGATCCTCTTGCTGCTCTTCCTATGCCTTGTTCTATTCTTTGGGCTATTATATTTGCAATTGTAGAATCATTACCTAATATAGATGATAAATATATCTCATATAATGAATTTCCTTTAGGTAAGCCATTCATTACTAACAAACGACATGCATCATTTGGTAAATCAATACCATCATACCTGTTTGAAAAAATCACAGGTTTTTCTACACGCTGATTTTTTAAATTTTCAATATATTTTTCAATATTATACTTAGCAACATAACCAATATCTTCATATTTTTCAGACTCAGTAAATGAATTTGTCAAAACAACGGTATTAGCTCCTTCTGATTTAACGAAATGTTCTATAAGCATCTTATTCATTTTTTCATCGTAAGAAAAAGGCATCAAATCAGGCGTTAATATCATTCTTTCACTTATACCAGCTAGAGAAGAAGAAGAAAGTGGGTTTTGAACAGAGTCGAAATCTGCATCAAACATTTTAATTAAATTACTATCGTCAGCTATAGTCGCAGACATATAGATTCTTCTTTGACATTCTGTAAAACTGCTAAACTGATCAATCAGCGGCAATATTGGTGTAATGTTAATTTCATTTTTATTTATTAAAGTATGACAAAGATTTAGGTGATTTCTTAGTAATGGCCATTCAATATTTTCATTAATTTTATTCCGATTCAAAATCTCAACTACTGCATCGGTTTTAGATAGCCATGACCAATATGGTACTTCTATAATATTATTTTCCTTATTAGATACTATATCATCTAAAGTCCCCATCTTATCAATTGTTCTAAAATCTTCTCTGAATAAATCAATAAGTTCACCATAAGCTTGTGATGCCTTATTTATAGTCAAAGTGAAACTATCTCTCAAGATGGGGAAGGATGTATGGGCGTCATCTAAGATAATTCCACCTATTTTTTGAGGAATTTTAGTTCCACTTCCAACTATACCAAATTTACTTTTACCATTAAAAAGAGCCTTATAAGATGCAACCATAATGGATTTACCATTTTTAAATTCATTAGATAGGGGTTGCCCTTTTTGATATAATACAGCTTTTATACCAAAATCTTCTGCCATCTTGATTGTTTGTTGAGCTAATTGATTAGTCGGCGATAAATATAATACTGGTTCACCTAATTCGTCCATAGTTGATTGTGCTATCAACAATCCTACTAATGTCTTACCTCCACCGGTATGTAGTTTTATAACTGTATCTTTTTGATTTCTTTTTTTAAACCAATCCACTAGAATATCTTTTTGATTTGAAAATAAGTCATTAAAATATTTAGGTTTACGATTTCTATTTATAATTTCCCAAGGTTCAATTGGACTTATACTCTCTTGATAATTATCTAATTTCTTAAAGTTTACCATGTTAACACCCCACTGTTATGTTTATCGTACTTTAAAATTGAAACTAAATATTTTGAGTATATAATTTATTTAGTTGAAAAATTTTAAAATCCCAGATAATCAATGCTATTTGTTAACAAATAGCATTCTGCTTGATATTGATTTAAGGAGATTATACCTCTGGAAAATTTAGTTTCTTACTATAGCTCTTTTAATATACATTAATTTTTCTCTTTTAACTATAGCAATAATATTTTTTCATATTAATATACTTTCGTGTTACTTTATGTTTATTATATCAATTGAATTGGCAATCTTACTTATGAAGGAATTGGCTGTATATTTTAATATAACTAGTACTATTGATGATAAAAATCAAATAGATTTATCATTTAGTAGAAACTTATGTAAATTTTCTTTTAATTTATTTATTTCTTCGAATTGGTGAGTGTAAATTAATGAGGTAAAGTTAGAAATAATACTTTCACATAAAAAAATTTGTTCATTGGTAAGACTAACATTTTCTGAATTATAATAATTTAGGAAGGAATACTCTATTTCTTTGATGCACTGAATATCCTGCCCCTTATTTAGTTCATTTGAATTTTCTATTATTTCAAAGCAAATACTAGCTTTATTTTTTAAAAGAGCATATTTTCTTTTTTGCAAATTCGCTTTTTTTTTATTATTATTTTTATCGTTGAGAACGTCTCCTAATAGTAATACTATTAAAGGAAGGAATATAGCTATTAGTAATTGATCTTCATAATTTTTTTGACTTATCACTGTTTTTTTTAGATCATCAGCTTCTTTCATACCTTTTTCATTTTGTATAACCTGTTCATGCATTCTAGCATGATTAATTTTATCAATATCTTTATTATATGGGCTATATTCACTATCGTTATATAATAGCATTAATAAAGGCATTATTATCAATATTATTAATAATATAATTTTTTTCACTTATTTCTTCCTCGTTTCTCTTTTACAATTCGATAAATAGTTGATCTACTAACACCGGTTTTCTTAGCAATCTCTTCGCCTGTAAGTTTTTGTTCATCGTATAGAAACTTAATTTCTCTTTTCTTATGCTCAGACAATGAAGGTCTGCCGCCTTTTCGACCTCTTGCTCTTGCTGCTTCTAATCCTTTTTTCGTACGTTCACTTAATAAGTTAGCTTCCAGTTCAGCAAATGCACTCATCATGGTAAAAAAAATCTTGCCCATCGCATCTTGGGTCGATACGTTCATATCTATAATATGTAAATCGATACTGTTTTCATCCAACCATTGTGATAACTCAATTAATTGTTTCGTTGTACGGCCAAGACGATCTAATTTATAGATAACTAGAATATCGCCTTCACGTAAATAATCCAAACACTTATCAAGTTCCGTTCTTTTCGTTTTGCGACCACTCGCTTTCTCACTAAAGATACGTTCACAACCATATTCCTCAAGCGTATCAGTCTGTACATCGAGACTTTGATCTTGTGTTGATACACGTGCATAACCAATTTTAGCCATTTGAATACCACCTCTTTTAATCGTTTTATGGGTGCTTATTAATGAAATCTAATTCTCGATGCAAATAAGCGCGTCTCTCATCGTCTAAAAACTCATGATTTTTGATATTTATGATACATTGATTATAACACAAGTTTTTAGACTTAAATATATAAGAAAAACCTCTTAATTTATAGTTAAGAGGTTTTGTGTCAAAAATGAACGTTTTAAAATTCGATATGAATTACTATATTTTAATCACTAACTTAGATTTTTAAAAAAGAATACGTCTCCTTTTCACCATTTCTCTACCTTTAAGTATTAATATTTGGAAAATTTTCTTGATAAGTGATTACTATTATATCACTCCTATATCTCATTATACGAACGCAAGTTTTTAATGCAAGGAATGGTTGAATTTTATAGTATCAAATGCTGTCCATCACTAATTTTATATGGTTTTCTTTCAATTTATAGACACTATATATAATTGAATTAAGTTGCTTATGAATTTCAACGCTATAGTCTATTAATAATATATTTACTAGTTCAGTAATTTTCTTGTTTTCTTCCTCAGTTGGATATTTAATAGGTATTTGACCAACATATTGCCCATCCAAATGTACGGTTAATTCAGCATTATTAATCACCATATACTTAAGATAAAAAGTCGCTAAATGTGAATTAAGAATAGCAACAATATATTCATAAGTAAATGACTCATTGTTTAATAACAGGTTATTTACAGTGTCATCATTAGGTCGTTCTTCTTGATCAATTGTCGCAACTATCCTAGGTTTACTCGACATAAGATTTTGATATATTATCTTACGGTTAGTATAACCATCTTCATGGATTTTCACTTTTTTTAAATCACTATTATTAATATAATAATCGGGTTTACGTACATTGTTATTTTTAGTATTAAATTGTTCAATATTTATACCACCAAGATATTGAGTATTCATTTCAGTTTCTTGATTAGAGAATATAATATTCTTCTCTCTTGCCTTCCCTCTAGGAAATGTTGCTATTTCTGAAAGTTTAAAAGTATCCTGCTCAATATAATCGATAACAGATTTTCTTTCTTCTGTTAAAGAATGAAGAATTCTATTTCTTTCATACAAATACAACTGAGGTAATAAAAATGGTTCTTCTTCTTTTCGTTGCACTTTTACTAAATGATTATTAGGTTCTTCATTTTTAGCAAACACAATAATTTGTTCCAATCCAACACCATCGAATGCTTTACCTACATCATAGCTCGCTAATAATTTACTATCTCTCAATATTAATTCTCTAATTTTCCACCATGATCTCACATATGATAATCCTTTTGGAACAATGAAGTTAAAATAGCCACCAGGTTTCAAGAGTTTAAATAAACCGAGATAGATAAATACAGAACTTATATTTGTTTTACCATATTTCACTTTTGAAAAAGAGTCGGTTGATTCATATAGTTCTCTTGATTCTTTTTCCAGATTGAAATAGGGTGGGTTACCTATAATAATATCAAACCCAATAAATTTTGCTTCATTATCCAATATTTCAGGAATTTCAAAACGCCACTCAAATACATTTTCTATATTTTTTCTTTTTTCTATTAAAGCTAGGTCTGTTTCTATTTTCTTTAAATCTTTTCTTAGTGCTTTTCTTTCTTTATTTATACTCGCTTTAGATTCTAACTGAAACAGTGTTAATTGTTTATCTAGATGATAAATTTTTTCATTAACCTTGTTTTTCTTGATTTGTAAATTACGTTCAGATTTTATTACATTTTTAAAAGATGCTTTAATTTTTATTAAAGCATTATCTAAATTCCTTTTTTCTTCCTTACTACTTGCATTAATATATTGTGTTTGCAAGGCTTTATATTCTTCTACTTTAAATTTTGCGCCTTTTGTAAAGTCACCTACGTTACTATCTACGGGATAAGCACTTAGTAAAGAATCTCCGACCTTGATATTTATATCTATATTCGGTAAAGATACAAAATCAACACCTGACTTCTTAGGATCATAATACGAACTTTTTAGTAGTTCAATCCATAAACGTAAACGACAAATATTAACAGAGTTAGGATTAATATCAACACCGAATAAACATTTCTCAATTATATTCTTCTTTTCTTTAAACATTGTTTCTTGTAACCTTTGGCTCTCAATAGAATCTGGATTATATTGAAATTCACCATCGTTATCTAAAATAATCAAATCATCATCTGAAATTTTAAATATATAATCCTTAATTCTTTTATTATTAGAATCCACTAGAATTCCTAGCTCATGTTTAATAGATATCAGTTTGTTTAACGCTGATATTAAAAAGTGGCCAGAGCCAACGGCAGGATCACATATCTTAATGGATTCAATAATTGAATTGGCTTCAGGGATGTTATCAATGCTGTTGTATACATCAATTAATGACTGACATTCCAACCCTTTCTTTTCATTAAATTTATCAATTACAGCAAGTTCTATAGTATCGTTAGTCATGAGTGATGTAATATTCGCAGGTGTATAATAAGAACCATCTTTGTACCCATTTAGCTTTTCAAAAACTAACCCAAGAATTGCAGGATTTATAATTTGCGAATGATCAGAACCCATTTTCTTATCACTAAAACTATAGTAACCAAAGAAATCCATCAAATAATCTGTAAATCGGACAGGCCCGCTATCTTTATAACGTAGTTTAGTTTTATTGTATACTTGCATTTGAATGTTCTGTAATGAATTAATAGAGAAAACTTCTTGCTCTAGTTTTGTTAGCTCAAATAACGAACTATTTAAATAAGGAACGGATTTGAAAGATTGCTTTATATGAGTAGCTCGCTCCTTTGAAGGGATAGCCAGTACCTCAAAAAAAAGTGAATGTAAATCATAAGTGTTCTCTATATTATTTTTATTAAAGAACGATTTATTTTCTTTATTATTATTTATATCTTTTAAAAAACCTTCAAGCAACTTAATGAATAAAACGCGATTTATCCACGTAATAACTAACTGTAATGCAATATTAAAAAGCTGTTCATCCTTTGTTTTTCCATATCTATAAATAAAATCTACATTGTCTAATTTATTTGATGTATTGATTTCTGAGATAATATTTTCTATTAAACTACCTGCTTGTCGATCTTTAGGATCCAAGCGAGCAATTATTTTCTTTTCTTTTTTCTTAACTTCTCTCAATCCAAGTATGTATAGAAGCTCATCATAAAAGTTCTTATCTATATTTTTTTTGTTTCTAGGAATAGGCTTTTTCAAAAGGAAAAATGGAGTAAAGATTAAATGTAATGAATCTAGTTTTCGACTATAATTTTTTTCTTCGAGAAATCGAGTATATTCACTTAGTGTAAAGTGTAAGCATGGTATTTTGCTGTATTGTAGTTCTTCATCTATGAAAGGTTTCGCTATTTCTTTATAAAAAAAGTCAGTGCTTATACCACTTAATTGTCCTTCAATAAATTGTTTATAGTATTTAATTAGTTTTTTGTTATTATATACATGCTTTTCAAAATCTGTAGCATCAAAGACAAACCAATTATCTATATCTGTTATAATAAGTCTTTTTAATTTTAAATTATTATATGTTACTCTTTCTCTTAGATAATATAGAATGAGTTCCTGTAAAGATTTAACGTTAATTCTATCGATACTCATCATTTCTGCCTTATTGCTACTTCGTTTGACCTCAATAATTGCTCCTACATCAGAGTAGTAATCATTAGTGTTATATATTGCTAAATCTGTACGCCCTTTTGTATTAATAGCATAATTATTGATAAGATTAACTTTTAGAAACTCACTAAGGATATTCTTATTAAATTCTTCTGATTCATTCACGTTTGTATCTTTTACTAATCTACTCAAACTTTCTTTAAAAGTAAGATATTCATCAGTACCCGAAGTATTCCGTTTTAATGATGAGGATAAGTAATCATTCACATTGTAAAAATCCATATACTAATCTATCCTTTCTAATTTGGATATTATAACGTCTTTTATCAAATTATATCATTCAAGATTTTACTACTTATATTTAATTAATTGATAAGTTTTCAAAAATTTTGTCAGTTATTTTCGATTTCTCAATAGAGTAGCTACTATATCCTACTAAATTATCGTCAAAAAATTCAATTGCAAATAAAAGTATGTCTCTTGAAAAATGTTCATCAATATATTCACCTGGAATTATACGGTTATCGTCTTCATAACTACAATATAACGATTTTCATCTCAGGTCTTTTAACTTTCCATTATTCTCTATCTATGTTATTTCCCTTTATCTTTACAAAAATTTTAAATATTTTTCTTTTAACGGTCGTTGCGTGGAATTAACATGACAGCTATAGTCGATTTTTAAATGAAGATATAAGTCTTATTTATTCAAAGAATATACCAACAATCCCTCCCACAACAACACTTTTTAATATCGTAGTGCAATACTAATTAATATGGTTGTTATTCTTTACTTTTTTGATGAATTTCGGTGACCATATTTATTCCTAACCGTATATAAAACTTCTTCTTATTATCATTCCAAAATCTTCTTTCTTCCAAAGTATCTTTAGTAGTATGTCTAAAAATTTGTGTGTCTTGTCTAAATTTTTTTAAATCATTATTATCTAGAAAACCATAGAATAATTCTGGAGAAACTACTTTAAATTTATTTTTTTCTTTTAAGAAGTATTCAATGCAATTGCACAAAGTCATTAATTGATCATTTACAGTTTGTGTATCTAAATATCCTCTCCCATTTGAAATATCTCTAATTATATAGTCTAGGTCTTTATTGACGTTAAATGAACTGTGGTCACTTCTATTGCATAGTTTTAAATTTGTAATTAGCTCTCTACGCTCTGACCAAGGGATAGAACCTGATGCATCATAGCCTTTATTAACTCTGATGTAACTTCTTATCTCATCATATGCAAAACTTTTAAGGCTTTGCTGCTTTTGAATTAGATTCGGGAATTGTTTAATGTAATATCCTCTATCCTTCAACCATTTTATAATTTCTGTATACTCTCTTTCATCTTCTATTGTTAAATCACTAAATTTTTT
The DNA here is from genome assembly GCF_001747895.1 of Staphylococcus equorum. Classification (GTDB taxonomy): domain Bacteria; phylum Bacillota; class Bacilli; order Staphylococcales; family Staphylococcaceae; genus Staphylococcus; species Staphylococcus equorum_A. The sequence continues at coordinate 60,393 of NZ_LNNB01000018.1, forward strand.
GGTTCCATGTCTTTTAGGCTTCAAGGTCTCTTGAAAACTGGCAAACAAAGTCTCTATATCCTCATATTCATAATTAGGTAATATTATCAATTTTCTCATTCCTTTACTTATTTTTCTCTAAGTCATTAGAATCATTTTCCTTAAAATAAATATTTCTAATTTTATTAGTGTTACTTTTTAAAGGTTTTTTCTACTAACTTTTGATTGATAAAATATAAATCATTCATACTTCTAGTACAAGCAACATATAGTTTTTTTAAAGTGGTTGGTGCTGAATCCTCCAATTTATCTGGAAAATTTTTTAGTGTAGTTGGGTTTAAAATCACACAAACATCATTAAATTCTTGCCCTTTTGAGTTACCCCAGTTATCGCAATTTCCCAAGTAAGTGGATGACTTATCGTAAAATAATTTTTTGATATCATCGTCATTCATGATATTATCTATCTCTTCTTTTTTTTCTATAATCTTTATTTCACTTTTCTTCAAGTGATGGGAATCCATATCTATACCTAAATTGCTTGTGACAAATTCACTTATATCGCTTGAACACCTATAACTTTTGTTAAGAGTTGATTCATCAAAATGATAACCATTATTTTCAAATTTTCTTTTGTAAGCAGTGTAACTTGAAAACAAAGTTGCCCTCTTATTCCCTCTTCTACTTGTAGCAAATGTGGATTGATAAAAATCTCCAACTAGTGTTACTGGAATTTTTAAGTTGCTCAATGTCATCAACCAATCAAAATCGTCAGAGTGAAGATCTTGAACTTCATCAATATATATGTGGTCAAAATATTTATCTATCCTAGCTAAATAATTTAATTCTTCTCTCATTATAAATTTAGAGAGTTGGTTAGAATATATTTGATTATTGTCATTAAAATACCCTGTGAAATAATAAGGTGGGCGGTCAAAACATATACCACTATTTGTACGGTTAATGTGCAACGGCCTAAAACAAAATCCATACAAAAACTCAAATAACCCAAACACATGTATGTTTTCAGGAGGATAGGAGAATATATTAGCTATTTTCTTCTTTAAAGATTCTTTATTTGCCACAGTATATGTAATCACTGCACTCCTTTTTTCTGTGTTCAAATCATTTAAGATATGAGTTGTCTTTCCAGAACCTGCTACAGCATGTAACATTAATTTATCCATCGATACGCCTCCCATAAATGTTCAGGAATTGTAAAATCATTATAGAATTCATCCTCATATATTTTTTCTAATATCCTAAAAGCTGACTCAGCTTTATTGTCTAACATATAAGCTTGGAGTCCATTACTCATCTGTGGTGTTTTAAGGTTGTAGTCTAATAGAGATATGTTATTTTTATAGATAGAAACTTCGAAAGTATAATCTTCATTGTCTTTTGGAGCAAATACTTGAATATTATCTGCTTGATATTCGTTATATAAATCTAATATATTTTTTTTATAGTCGCCATCGTTATCAGTTATCACAGCCACTTTTTTTTCAAGCTCTAAAGCTATATTTAAATATCTTTTAAATGAAAGCCCTCCAACTGAAATAATAGCAATATTTTTATTATACAGTTCTGTACCAAATATTCTTTTAAACAATGAAGACAGAAGAATATATTCAGCATTTCCTTCTACAAGAATTATCTTATTGGATAAAATAAAATCAAGAACATTTGTATCTGGAGCTTTCATAAAGAAACGGGCTGTGTCATCATCTAAATCTTCTAATTTAATGGCACTACCATTCGCTAGGAAAATTGCATTCTGCAAATCTAATCTAGTAGTTATCATATTACTATGAGTAGCAATAAAAACTTGATTTTCTTCAGCTTCAACCATTTTTTGTATTAATTTATGCATGTTTAAGTGACTTAGATGATTTTCGGGCTCTTCTATTAGAACTATGTTACTGTCCTGTTGACTTCTTGATAAGGAAAAATCAATATTAAAAAACATATGATCTCCTTTACCTAGTTGAGAAATATCTACATTTTCTTTTCTGATAGTTAAATTTTCTTCTAGAAATCTCCCTCTATGTGAACTCAAACTAAGATCATAGTCCCCTTTGTTATGCAAATTTAGTTCCTTGTTAGAGAAGTTTTCTGTTTGTTTTCTATACTCATGTTGTAATCTTATCCGGCCCTCAAGACTAACTTCCTTTTTATAAATATTTTCTATGAATCTTTGATTAGCATTAGCTGAATTTATTCTAGAAGAATCAATAAAAGAATATCTTAAATATCTTTTGTAACTATTATAATTTCTTCCATCAAAAGTTTTAAATTCAATTTTGTAATAGTCAAAAGGAAATGTATCACTTTCTTGCAAAGACTCATTGATTTCTTCTGAATAAGTATCATTAGGTTTTATTTTCATAACAAGGCCACTGAGTTCTTTGCCTTCTGAATTATGCTTTCCCTCTAGTTCAAAATGAGTGTTTGAGTCGATGAATATCTCTATAGATAAAACTGGTAAATCATTATATTTTCTATCCTCTCTCTCACAAGCGAGAAAATCATTGATTATCTCTGTATTAAAAAGAGATTGCTTGCCTACTTTTTCTATTACTTTATCGTTACCTGATAAGACATAACTAATCCCCTCTATAATAGAAGATTTACCAGCGCCATTTTCACCAATAAAGATATTTCTTTTTGGATTTAAATTCAGATCAAGATATTTAAATTGTTTGAAGTTTTTAATTTTCAATTTTTTTATAAACATATTTAAGCTCCATTCATCTTACTAAATATTTAATTCTAAATTATAAGAAATATAGTTCTTCTCATTTTCCATTATATACACAAAATTCAAAAAGTTAATTATTTAAATTTTATGTATTAATAGGGTAGACTCTAAGTAGACAAAAATTACTTGAATTAGATATAAAAATGGGTGTTTAGTCACATTAAACATTCAATTAGAAATGTCAGAATACTTCAAATTAAGTGAAGATAATAAATAAAATACTAGCTAAAAATATAAAAGTTTTATACAATAGAATTATTAGTAATTAGGGAACTTATTACACATTTTAAAAAGGGGAGATTATTATGGGAAACTTTTTAAAAAAAGATTTATTTCAGACATTAAAATTCAAAGAGCGTATGAGATTCCAAAAATTAAGCAAACAGAAACAGAAAGAATTAAAAGAACTATTTAAAGAAGATGAAGAAAAAGGGCTACAAGAAACTTACAAATTGATTGGAAGTAATGAATCTATAAAAAGTGGAGAAGTTAATTATAGTAATCTACTTGGAACTACAGAGGTTTCTGAGATAACACAGCACGCAATAGATGCTCAAAAAATACAAAGCGGTTTAAATACTTTTGCTTCGACAATGGGTATGTTCACGATGAATATGGCTCAACAATCTAATATGTTGGCTCAAGAATTACAACGCAAGACTGACTTTGTCCAAATTGCACAAAAGGATGAACTGATTAAACAGAATGACGAGATAATTTCGCAAAATGATAGAATTATTGAACTAATGGAAATGATGGCAAATAAATAGACTTATAAGGGGATAAGCAATCATGAAAAAACTATTATTAGCATCATCAATCACTGGATTATTATTACTTACAGCATGTAGCAATGAAGAAGAGAAGACAAAGGAATCAACTAAGGACAAGACAGAGCAGGATGATAAGCAAGAAGATAAAGCTAAATCATCTGATAAAGAAGCTACAGAAGAGCCTACTGAACAAGAGACGCAACCTTCCGTAGAGGAGCAATCCGTACAGGATGAACAATCTAATCAAGTTACACAAGAACCTTCACAGCAAGATCCTGTAGAGGAACAAACGGAAACAGGAGCAGTTCCCGATGAGGGTATGAATACTGAAAACATGCCTAACGGTGATGCAATGTTTGACATGCCTGGTTCAGCTGATGGCTATTATTCAAACGACCAACTAGACCCTGAAACAGGCTTACCAAAAGATGATGCTGTACCACATAAAAATGGTGAAGGTCCAACTGATGAAGAAATTGCGAAAGGTGAGAAAGAAGCACTAAGAGAAAAATATGATGGTGGATTATCTTCGGGTGAAATCCAAACTAAACACGCTATTGAAGAAGGGTATTACGATGGGCCAAATCAAGATGAGGTATTGGAAGAAATTGAACAATCAGAGCAGGAAATTGCTGATGGTAAATATGATGAATATAAGTAAATAATTATTAAAAAGACCTCAATTAATGTACTGAACCCCAAAAGTTGTACTTTGGTTTAGTATAATAATTCAAAGGTTTGTTTCCTAAAATTTTTAGGAGACAAGCCTTTGAATTTTGATTTAATTCTTTCATCATTCTAAAAAATCATATAGTTTTGAATAGCTTGCTCCAGTTGATAAAAATGATCAAATCTTTCTCCATAACTGAATTATCGAGACAATTTCCTTTTCTTGACATACTTTGGAATACTTTATTTTCTTTTAAAATATTTATGTATTTCGCATTTTGATAATGCCAACCTTGGTCTGAATGTATAGTTAATCGATAATTAACATTTGGACACATATTTAAAAGTTCTTTTAGTGGATTGATAGCTATATCTAGTGTAGGGAGACTTGAAATACTATAGCTCATAATTTCTGAACTATATAAATCCATATATGCAGATAAATATAATTTCGATCCATTATTCAACTTAAACTCTGTAATATCAGTCACTACTTTTTGATAAGGGCCAATCGTATTAAAACGTCGTTTTAATAAATGTTTCGCTATTTTGCCTACATTTCCTTTATAAGATTTATACTTACGTCTTCTATGTGTAAATTTTGTACAAGTAAGTTTTAATTCTTTCATTAACTTTCTTAACTTCTTATGATTCACTTTAAATCCCTTACTTGATAAGGATTGAGTAACTCTTCTATAGCCATAGATATATCCACATTCTTCGCATATCGCCTTAATTGTTTCGATTAATTCCTCATCTTTATTTGGTTGTTTAAAACGTTCTAGCCAATAGTAATAAACAGATTTAGCTACTTTTGAAACTTTAAATAATAGACTGAGCCCAAAATTAAATGTTTCATGTAATGCTTTTATGATTTTTACTTTTCGAATGTTTTGTTTCGTAATTTTGAGTCAAGGCTTGTAACTTTTTTTGATAAGCTATACCTGCTTTCAACATCTCATTTTCATTTCTTAGTCTTTCTAATTCCTCGCGTTCACTTTCTTTTAATTCGGTTGATTTAGGCTTTACTTTCGAATGTTTTTTATCCATTTTACTTGGACGTCCTTTCCGATTGTTGACTAGTCCGAGGATACCATTCTCTTCAAATTTACGTTACCAAGCACATATCATGGCGGTATTACTTATTTTAAAATGGCTTGCTGTTTCTCGATAAGACAACATGTTTTCTTGTCTAAATCTTAAAACAGATAGCTTAAATTCTCTAGTATAAACTTTATTTTTCAATCGTTTGCTTAACCCTTCGGGTCCAAATTCTTTATATTGTGTAACCCATCTTTCGATTAAACTTTTATTCGATATTTCATATTTCTTTGTTAATGCTCTATAACCTAATGAACTATTCAAATATTCTTGAACTACCTTTAATTTAAATTCATATTTATAATGTTTACCCATAAAATGCACCCCAAAAGTTAGATTTTCAGTCCAATTTTGGGGATGCACATCATTAATTGGGGTCTTTTTTATAGTCCTTTATATTTTGGAGAGAGTTTTACATAATTGCTTATCATAAGATACACAAAAAGACTTCTTATTAGTAAGAAGTCCCTTAATGATTTCAAAATCAAAATATGTCTTAATAACGATTGTTTTAAAATCTGAATTAAAGTGTTCAAAATACAATGACTTTAGATGTTTTTATACATTTATTTTTCATATTATCTATAAAAGTTTGTATTGCTCAATTTATTAACAATATCTGTTAATAATTTTTTACTATACTCTTTTGATAAACAAGCTTTCTCTTTACAGCATTTCTGCCATTCTAATCTAGAATCAACTTCATTTATATACCATTCTTCATTATAGGTGCGATGAAGATAAGGTAGCCTGCTAGTCCGTGAATACCCTTAGATTTTTTCGCAATTAGAGCATATAATATTAAATGTTCAAATAAATCACAGCAAACTAGATTTGATTTCTCGATTTAAGAATTTATTGTACGATTCTTCTTTATAATAGTTTTCTGTAACTTCATCATACTTTTAAGTAATAGCGCGATAACCTTTGAATAAAGTATTTTATGTCAGCTTCTATAGTATTTATATTTTTCTTCATGATAAATGATAATATTATTAATTCTCCCTGTTGACTATTCTACTTAATTCCTCAATTGATAAAGGCTGTTTAGAATTTCTATGAATCATTTTATGGCAGTTTGAACATAGAGGAATTAAATCATCTTCAGGATTCACGGTAACTTCTTTTTTTATAGAAAACATAGGTTTTATATGATGTATTTCAATAAACCCTTCTCCCAAGTCCCCATATCTGGATTTAAAATTGAAACCACAAACTTTACAAGTGGTACCATGTATTTCTATGGCTTTTTTTCTTAATGCTTGGTTTCTTTCATATTTCATTCCATATTGAATATAAGGTTTCCCTTCAATATATTCAGTGTTCTCTAATTCTGTCGTTGATTTAGAATTTTTATTATTTGAAATCTCTTTTACATATTTTTTAAAGTCGCCTTTTAAAGGAAATGGTCCTTGTACATTCCCGTTCAATCCATTTTCTTGTAAAGAAGTAAAATCTAGTTTTTCATCATTAAGTTCATTTAATAACTCTAACTCCATATAATTACCGTAATTTATATAGTTTTCGCCTTTAATCACAAATTCACTGTCATCTATAGTTGTATTAGATTTATTCACTTCGTTTATTAAGCACTGGTATTTTATGCTTTTCACAGGAGAAGAAATGTAGATGTATACAATATCTCCTTTTTTAGCTTTAGTTAATTGTTTACTTTGCTTCCAATCTATCACATTAAATTGATTGAAGGCACCTATAACATCATAGAACTGAATGTTACAAGGTATTATCCATTGTGTATTTGTCATTTTGCATATTTCCTTCCATTTAAGAAATAATATTAATCAAATTAACTCATCCTGTAGTTTACATAATAGGTCTTTATCAGAACCTACACGAACATTTTCTGTAAAAAACCTTTCTTATCACATGAAAATTTTGTACTTCTTTATTAATATTCATACTTTATATTAGTATTACTACTTCCAATCTTCATACTCACTTCTTATCAATTCTTCATTTTTATCGATAACTGTTTTCATACAAAACATGTTTTTAATCATTGATATAATAGCCATTATAATCACAATACAAAGTAGCCAAGGGTCTTTAAATTCAAATATTTTTGCGATAATGACACCTACTATACCAATTAGAAATATTGATATCCAGCTTAAAATGTCCATAACAAAAAGCGAAAATTTTTCGTTAAATATTTTGATGCTTTTCAGTCGATAATTTACATTAGAAACAAAATTATTATTTTCTATATACTCTTCAGATATCGGTAATGCAACTTCTCTATGTATTTTTTTGTAAAATTTACTAATTTCTCTTTCTTCAAAAATATCACTTAAAGCTTGATATTTTACAATCCTATGTGAATCTATAATTTTTTGTTTAATAAGTAATCCTGAAAAACTTGAAGTTTTTATTAATGTAAATGTAATTCTTAATTTTGATTGATAGATCATTTCCAAGACAATCGTAATTAATATTAAAAATATTGAAATAGATAAAAGGGTTCCTCCATACAAACTATGATTAAAATTATCCCAACCACCTTTATAGAATATTAAGCCTAATAATGAAATTATAAATATTGAATAGGTAATAATATTCAATAAAAATAAACCGAACAATGAAAAAATTCCATCAATTTTATCTGTCAATATTCTTCTTTCAGAATATGAATAAATAAAATATATAATAGGGCTTAATAACCCCATTATACTTCCTAGATTTTGCAAATATTTAGCTATTATATAAGCCCACTCCATCACAATCACCCTAATTCTTATTTATTTAACCTATTTACATCATATCAGCTACAATTAATAATCGTCATATAGTCTAATATGCTAAAATCTCTAAGTGAACAATAAAAACATATTACTTATGATATTATTAACAAAAACATAACTGCAATTCCTATAAACCTCATACAGTATGATACGTCCAAAATCCCTTTACAAAGCTGCTGAAAAAACCGCATCATTTATGATACGCTTCTCCCCTCATGATCTTAAAAGCACGGTAGACTTGCTCGATTAAGATGACGCGCATCATTTGATGTGGAAAAGTCATTTTACTGAATGACAGGGCATAGTTGCTGCGGTCTAGAACCTCTTTGTGTAGACCATTTGATCCGCCAATAATAAATGTAAAGTCGCTTTGACCACGTGTCATGCGGCTTTCTATTTCTTTTGCTAATCCTTCTGACGTCAGCATGTTTCCTTTAATCTCTAAAGTAATCACTGTGGATTGTGGTTTTACTTTTGCTAGCAGGCGCTGGCCTTCTTTCTCTTTAACTTGCTCTATCTCTTTGTCACTCATATTTTCGGGTGCTTTTTCATCAGGCACTTCAATGATTTCTATTTTAGAATAAGCTCCTAATCTTTTTTCATATTCTGCTATAGCTTGTTTCCAGTATTTCTCTTTTAGTTTACCTACTGTGAGTATCGTAATCTTCATAGTTATCCTCCAAAAATTGTGTAGTAGTTGACAGTTGTTAGACTTATCCACAAGTTATACACTTATTCACACTATTCCCTCTTATTATAACAGGAATGCATACTATTTTTTAATAATGTTTACGGTTTCTACACAAAAATGAGTGAATAACCTGTTTATTTGTGGATAACTCTGTGTACAATGTGGGTACTTCCCTGTGAATTGTGCACATCTCTGGATAACTATGTATAATTCCGTGGATAAGTTCGAGGTTGTCTTACATACTTATTCACAGGATTTACATTATCTTCATACTATCTTTGCTGAATCCTTACTACATAACCATTCCACCAATTGTTATAATTATCCGTCAATTGCATATGGTTATTTTCAGTTAAGACATAGGGTTGTATGCCCATATATTCCTTCTTTTATTGAGTAAATTTTCCTATAAAAATACTCTCATTAAATTTATTTTATCTCATATGTACGTTAGAAAAATGTAAAAAAACCGATACCTCCTATTGAGATATCGGCTAATTCGCTTTAATGTTGATCATGGATTACAGTAGCTTCCACTACTGCATTAAGATAATCTAAATTTCAAAGAAGTTAAGATTATCTATAATGTATATATTGGTGTTGCTTTGGCTTTATCGGTATCGCATAGCAATACTTCTTTTTCTGTGTCGATGTCGTGTTCATTGAGCACTTGTCCAACGCTCATGCGTGCCAAGTCTTTCATGTTGTTGTCTTGTGATAAGTGAGACAGGTAAATGCGTTTTGTACTACCTGTGATGACGTCTGTCATTGCTAAGCCTGCATCTTCATTTGAAACATGTCCCATATCACTCAGTATACGTTGCTTCGTCTTCCATGGATAACCGCACATGCGTAACATATCCACATCGTGATTACTTTCGAAGATAAAGGCATCACTACCTTGAATCATACCTTTCATGCGGTCTGAAACATAACCTGTATCTGTTAAAATCGTGAATTTCTTATAATTATTATGGAAAATATAGAATTGTGGATCTATCGCATCATGTGACACATTAAACGATTCGATATCAAATCCAGCAATTGATTTTGTTTCATATGGATTAAAAATGAATTTCTGATCCATTGGAATTTTGCTGTCTTTCTTTTCAATAGCTGTCCATGTCTTTTCGTTCGCATAAATCGGCAAACCATATTTACGTGCTAACACACCTAGACCTTTAATATGATCAGTATGTTCATGTGTAACTAAGATGCCGTTTAAATCTTTAATTTGTTTATCTATTTGTCCAAATAGCTCTTCCATTTTTTTCCCTGTCAAACCCGCGTCGACAAGAATACTACCTTTATCACTTTCCACATAAGTGGCGTTCCCTGTGCTGCCACTCGCTAATGCGCTCATACGTATCAAGCGATTCACCCTTTCTAATCTATTGCTTCTATTACTTATGGGGCAGTCTCCGGTTTATGTGCCATCAACATGCCCTCTGTCTAATTATTTATTATAATAAACTAATTTATCTAAGTTTTTGAGAATATGAAACGAGCTCTTTTTCAAAAATTGGCTTAAGCTATCTGCAAAATTCTAAGTATATAATACTCTAATGAACCATTTCATACTTCTTTAATAACTCTCATTAACAGTATTTAATTTTAACATACTTTTAGCTTTCAGCATGTCCAAATTGTTTATTTAGATGCTTATCTATCTTTTAATTTCCATTAATCACGTTCTAAAAAGTTATTTAATAATTATACGTAACTTTGTAAAAATTTGGACGAGACGCCTGAGGAAACAACACGAGTCGAAGACTACAGACTAAGGCAGTCCCGCGGAAAGCGTGCATAAAAAAACTGCCAACAAAGTCGGAGACTTTGTCAACAGTATGAACACACCTTACTCAAAAGGTGTGCCTAATTCATTCTCAACTTATCCACAGTTATCCACAAGATTATTCTTCAATAATTTTCGGACTGTCTGCTACGGCTTCGACATAGTATGTTTTAATCTTGTCACCGTGTTTTACTTTGATTTCCCAGTTGGCTTCAAGCACTTGAACGTTCGGCTCTTTAACAACAGTATAGTAGCCTAGTCGTGCATTGGTTACTTCGTCGTTGCGTTTAAGATAACGATTATAGTAAAGGTCCTCGATGGCACTTCGTGCTGTGTTCACTTGCTTTTTATCGTTATTCGTACCTTCTGAAGGCTCGATAGATTTCATAGCAGTTTGTTCATAACTTGAAGCTTTGCCGTCTTCAACGTTAAATTCCAATTTCGCTCTACTATTATTCATAATTGGATAATCATTATATGTCTGTTCAAAGGTAACTTTTTCATCATCAATATGGCTCATTTCGTAATCTTCACCTTTATAGACGCTGCCTTTGACATACGATTTGAGGTCGGTGAATTGATCATTACTGATGTTAATTGGGTCACTAATATCACCTTTAGCTACTGCGCCTGAATGCTCGCTTGTAATACTTGGACGTGTCTTCGCATAAGATGAGAAGTCATTCGATCTTGCTGTCAGTAATTGCATTTTCAAACCATTCACACTTGGGAGGTTTTCTGGAATTTTAATTTCTTCTTGTTTAAAATTCACTGCATTTTCGTCTTCACTATCGCTGATTTGTGATTTATTCACTTTATCCACGTAGATAATAATCAGGCTAATGTTGACTAGAATAAATACGATAATAAATAATGTTTTTGCGCGTTTCCAGTTCATTTATTCTAGCCCCCCATCGTTGTATGCATGCCATTCGCCTTTATACTCTACATACCATTGTGGTTTGAATTCACTATTACGTTGAATTTCGATGTCGCTACCGTCATCTTTGTGTTCCATGTTGTAACCAATCGTCATGTTTGTTACTTCTTCAAAGTCGATTTCAGGATTATTTGCCAGTTCTGAACGGACTGTTTCAGCACCTGGTAAATCTATTTCGTCTTCACCGCTGTCTATCGTGACATTTGATTTTAACAATGCACGTGCATAGCTGAAGACGCCTTTGTCGCTCCATGAGACTTTAATATTATTTAAGTCGTCATCATTGAAGGTTGGACGGCCGTTTAAGAACATTTGATATGTTAGTTCGCCGCCTTTATTATCTGTGCTGAACAGTCTGTAATCGTCTGTAAAGCCACCATGATTGTTGATGTAATCATAAGTACTTGGAATACTGTCTTGCATGTTTGTTGAACGATCCTCATCTTCTGAGAGATTCGTGTAACGATATTTTTCATTATCTTCACTGTAGTTGGCGACGCCCGTGTTGTTATTGTATGTCGCTGTACCGCTTTTCGTGCTACGTACGACTACAGAGTCATTGAAGAGTATAGAATTCATCGTATCGACACTAATGCGATTATAAATCGTGTGGTATGATTTTAAACCTTTAGGTGCCTTCGGTGCAAAGATATGCGTAGCCTTATCGATGGTATCTTTATTCGTAATAATCTCTGTATATGGCTTCATACTTTTCTGTTGTGCTTTCATTTGTTTAGCAAATGAACTGATCTTCGCCGTCGTCGTCATACGTACGACATTATGACGATCTTTACTAACAGCATAGAGTTTAACTTTGCCATCTTCATTGTCATCAATTAATAAACGGTCGAATTTAAAGTTATTTGGTACTTTGGCATCGATGTTTAATACTTGGCCTAAATAGGTTGCTAGTGGCATGTCATAACTGAAATCCAGTACTAAAAATTCATCGCTTAAGTCTGGAATAATCAAATTATGATTACTATGCATTTGTTCGGCATGTAATACACGTTGGTTTTTCAAGGGACTAATCGTCTCTTCGACGTTGCCACGTGTCGCTTCCATACCTTCTGTATCTTCACCATTAGAGTGAATGACTTGATAAGGGGCAACAACTTTACTCATGCCTTGCTCAAGCGGTTTACCTATCGTATTCGCTTTCGCATCTTTATTGCTACTATCTTGTTGATCTACGCTCGCTAAGTCTGGTGAAAAGTTCCACGTCATGTATGTCAGCACAACACTCATTAATACTAAAAGGTATAGGATGATGGATTTGATTAACTCTTTACTCCGCATCCCAATCACCATCTTCTAGTACTTCACATGGCAGTGTAATGAAGATTGATGTGCCTTGTCCTTCTACACTGTTTGCCCAAATGCGACCATTATGTGCTTCAACAATTTCTTTGGAAATGGCTAAGCCTAAGCCTGTACCACCCATTTTACGCGTACGTGCTTTATCCACACGGTAGAAACGGTCAAAGATTTTATCTACTTTATTAATCGGAATACCAATACCATTATCTTTCACACGTATCGTCATACGATTGTATAACGCGTTCTGTTTCACGTGAAACTCTACACGTTTATCGCCGCGAGAATACTTCATCGCATTGGTAATGACATTATCAAATACTTGTGTCATTTTGTCTGGATCGATTTCTGTGAAAATCGTATTATTAGGAATTTCACGAACAAATGTCGTTTCTTTATCGGACATTTCATGACGGTTAATAATTTTGTTGATAAACATATTAAAATCTATGATTTCTTTCGTAATTTGATCGGATTCGTTATCCATTTTAGATAATTGTAAGAGGTCATTTACGAGACGTATCATACGTTCTGTTTCTTCACGTGTTACGGATAGGAATTGTGGTGCAAGTTCTTTATCTTCCCAAGCACCGCTTTCTAACGCTTCGATGTAACTGTTCATAGATGTCAGTGGTGTACGTAATTCATGTGAAACATTTGCTACGAACTCACGACGTTCACGTTCTACTTGTTGTTGCTCTGTAACGTCATGTAGTACGGCAATGTAACCTGTCACAAATCCTGTTTCTTGAACGATTGTACTAAAGTTCACACGTGCAATAATGCCTTCGTTTTCATTAATATCTAATAAGAAACTATCATTATTCTCTTGAATTTCATCTAAAGAGAATTCTTCCTCTAATTTAAGGACGTTTAACATGTAGTCTCCGATAATATCTTCTTTTAGTGAGCCCATCATCGTCAATGCCATATCGTTAACAATACGTACACGACCACGGCGATCGGTCGCAATAATACCATCACTCATATGGGTGATAACTGAATCTAAACGACGTTTCTCACTTTCGGTATTCGCTTGTGCTTCTTGTACACGTTTCGATAGATTATTAAAGGCAAGTGCCAGCTCACCAATCTCATCGTTACCGTATATTTTTACGCGTTGCGTATAGTTACCTTTAGACATCTCTGCGGCTTGGTTACGCATATCTGTAATAGGTTTCGTAATCGTACGCGCAATGAAGAAACCAAGGATGACAGTAATTAATAAGGAAATCCCTGTACCCACGATAAAGATTTGGTTGATGCTGCTAAGTTGTTTAAATACATCGTTAATATCCGCTTCGATATAGACGTTACCTATTGTTCCATCGTTCGATGTTTTAACTGGTAAGTTATATACCCACACACGTTGTTTGCCGTTACCGTAATCTTTTAACACCGTATGGCTATTAATTTCGCCTAAAGATAAGGCTTTTTGGATAGAGTTATCGTTCGCTTTTTGATTTATTAGACTACGCGTAGACTGCTTTGAAGTGGCCATAATAATCTGATCTTTATCAATAAAGCGGATTTCTTCTATTTCTTGTCTATTCGCATACTCATTTAATAAGTTTTGAACTTCTTTTTGAGCATTAACCGAATTGTCTTCGTCATAGACTTTTTCTATATTAATTTCGATTTGTTTCGCGTATTGCGAAATATTATTTTTAAATGTTTGTGTTAATTCTTTTTCTAGACTATTGGTAAAATATAAACCGATAATTTGCATACCGATTACAATGAGCAACACATAGACAATAACAAGTTTCGTGTGTAAAGACTGAAAATATTTAAGCCATTTCATTTATAAGCGTCCCCTAGTCATGTTGTTGGAGGAAATATCCAACGCCACGACGAGTTACTATATATTCTGGATGAGATGGATCATCTTCGATTTTTTCACGTAAGCGTCGAATTGTTACGTCTACTGTACGCACGTCACCAAAATAGTCATAACCCCAAACAGTTTGCAATAAATGTTCACGTGTCATTACTTGACCCATATGTTTAGATAAGTAATGGAATAATTCGAATTCACGGTGTGTTAAATCAATTTCCCCGCCACGTTTTTTGATAGAGTATGCATCTGGATAAATAACAATGTCTTTAATAGAAATTTCATTGGATGCATTGTCTACTTCTTGTGCTGGTTGTGAATAATGACGACGTAAGTTTGCTTTCACACGTGCGATTAATTCGCGTGTACTAAACGGTTTTGTTACATAATCATCTGCGCCAAGCTCAAGACCTAATACTTTATCAATTTCTGAGTCTTTTGCTGTAAGCATAATAATCGGCATTTCGAATTTTTTACGTACTTCACGACATACTTCCATGCCGTCACGTCCTGGTAACATAATGTCTAATAACACGATGTCGGGTTCTTCTTCATATATTAAATCAACTGCATCGTCACCGTCGTAAGCACAAAATACTTCGTAACCTTCTTTTTTTAGGTTAAATTCTAAAATATCAGCAATTGGTTTTTCATCATCGACTACAACAACTTTTCTAGCCATATTTATAAACCTCATTTCTAAATTGTAGTACGTTCATTTTTAAAAATTCTACGTCTTTCTCTCTAGTATAATTTACCATTTATAACCTATTAATTCTATTTTTCTAAATAGAAAATTATATTTGTATATTGTAAAATTATAACATTGTTCGTATTAAATGGGTACTTATCGATAAATCATAGATGCATCAAGTGTAAACAATATCAGCGTATCAATCGAACTTCTTGCCTATAAGCCATATACAACCTACATTTAAGCTCCATTTTAAGAAGCATGTAATACGCATACATCCATCCATACCAAAATCAAAAAAAGTGATACATATATGAAGTAACGGGTCATGTATTTAGGTTACAGCGGATAATGATTCATTCGCTGTAATTTCTACATGTATACGTCGCTTATTTATATGTATCACTTATTATTTTTAGATTGTTTTCGTTTTTTTAACAAATAGAGACAGTATAAATCCAATTATTGTTAAACCTACTATAAAGAAGAAGGTATATTGGACACCGTGTGCTAGTACAACTTCTTGTGCAGCATTTGGGTTAGTTGAACCGAATGACTTCATTGCCGTTGTATAAATTGTAATGGCAATCGCTGTACCAGCAGAACCGCCTACTTGAATTAATGTCGTAATCGTTGCTGAACCATCTGCATAAAGTTGATGTGGCAACTGATTTAAAGCATTGGTTTGTGCTGGCATCATAACCATGGATATACCAAAGAATAGCACCATGAATGCGAGAATGATTGCCCATACAGGTGTAGACGCTGAAATCATGAACGCAAATGAGATTGCTGAGATAAACATAAGTACGAAGCCTATAATACCAAAGTATCTCGCGCCGAAGCGATCAAATAACGATCCTATAACCGGTGACAATACTAAGTTCACTGCGTTACCCGGTAATAAGATTAAACCAGCGACAACAGAACTAAATAATAGCGCACCTTTTAAATAGAGTGGTAATAAAATACCTGTAGATAATATACATAAAATCGTTATGAATACCATTGCCGCACCTAATATAAACATTGGGTACTTAAATACGCTTAGGTTAAGCATCGGTGAATCGATTTTAAACTGACGCACGATGAAGATTGCTAATCCAATGATACCAATCAATAATGGTAACCAAACGATTACATCTGTAAACGCCGCTTCTGCCATTGAACTTAGTGAGAATACAAGTCCTGCGAAACCAATCGTCGATAAGAAAATCGATAAAATATCAATTCTAGGTTTCGTAATTTCACCAACATTTTCAACATGTGAAAATGCCATCAATAATACGACAATATATAAAATTGCGCTAATCCAGAAGATGAAGTGCCAACTTGATGCTGAAATAATAATACCTGATAACGTCGGCCCCAGTGCTGGACCTGCTGTGATAACAAGTCCCATAATACCCATCACTGCACCACGTTTTTCAATTGGGAAGATTAACATCAGTACGGTCATCATAATCGGTAACAAAATACCTGTACCTAATGCTTGTATAATACGTCCTAACAATAACAAACCAAAGTTAGGTGCAAGTGCGCCTACGATAACGCCTAATAAAGATAATAATATGCCTGTAATAACTAATGACTTTGTATTAAACCATTTGATTAAATACGAAGATGCAGGAACTAAACAAGCCATGACGAGTAAATAACCTGTTGTTAACCATTGTACAGTTGCTGCTGAAACTTGAAAATCAGCCATGATATCTGTTAAAGCCATATTTAATGCTGTTTCACTAAACAAACCCATAAATCCGCCAATCATTAATACGAGTGCGTACATTTTTGGATTTTTCACTATTACTTGTGTTGCCATTTGATATACTCCTTTTTATGGTAAACGAAGTATAAGTATAATTAAGAGATAATAAAGTGAGTGTTGCCTTGAAGTACATATTCAAGTGTATAGCAATCGTGCTTTGTCACTCATTTTTATTAAATTCATCTCCACGCTTTACTACTTATTCCTATATTTCCATTTCATTTTAGTCTATATAAATTGAACATCGGTTTAGTATCACCCAGGAAATAATTTAAATCATGATGATAACAAACAACGTCCGCTCAATATGAACTTACTTACTGTACCAAATTTTTTAAATTAATGTCAACCTAGTTGACGAATTTATTATCAAAAAAATTAAGCATCAAACAATTGCTTCTATTGCCTGATACTTAAGCATCTATTTAGTATTTATTTCAATATCTTCTAAATGCCAATCTTGCTGTAGTACTTGTTTAAGTTGCTCTAACTGTGTACTACCAATCATTGTTTCTATATGCGAGACGAGTTGTAATTTATGTTCTACATACTGTTCAAAACACTGCAGACCTAGTGTAGTTAAGTTTACGCATTTTTCTTTTTTATTATTGGGCACAGCTTCAACTTGAACGACACCTTTGTGCTCTAATTGTTTAATCGCTTTATGAATAGCTTGGCGTGTAAGATGAATTTTTCTAGTAAGTTCGGCAAAAGTTGGTTTCTCATAATTGATTTTATCAATCAGATACCATTCTGAGCTGCTAAAGTGAACATCTTGTATTTGCTCTGAAGTTGTGGATTCCAAGGTTTGTCTAAGCGCACTGTGGCGTTCACTAATTAAATCTATGAGATCCAATCCCTCTATACTTTTATCATTTGCCATACTTACACTCCTCACATTAATTTCATATGATGCTATGCCAATAAATGCTCATCGTCACTGGGACATCTCGTTATGTTTATGCTGAATATTGATATTGGTCTACCATATGCTCATTTATCATAAGCAATTTTTTTATCAAATTCAAATTAAGCTCATTTTATAGCTTCTATATGTAATAACACTAGTATAATCAAATGATAATAAAAAATGCCCATCCTATTGGATGGGCATTATACGGTCTCGACGGGAATCGAACCCGCGATCTCCTGCGTGACAGGCAGGCGTGTTAACCGCTACACTACGAGACCTAAAAAATGGTGACTCCTACGGGACTCGAACCCGTGTTACCGCCGTGAAAGGGCGGTGTCTTAACCGCTTGACCAAGGAGCCTGTCTTAAGCACAAGTTAAATTATACCAAGTCTCTAGAAGGAAGACAAGCTCTTTTTTTAATTTTATTAGTATAATTTTCTATATTAATTGTATAAAGTTAGTATTTTAAGATTTATTTTGAAAAAACTGCTATAAAGCCATTAATGAAAATGCAAAAAACTTCAAATTGATTCAATGCCATGTAAATAATTTATATTTTAAAACAAAACTATTCAACTTAAAATCTTTTTTGTTTTCAAAACTTTTTGCTAAACTTGTGTAATAAAATATATTAGGAGGCTTTATCCTTGGCAAACGTATTATTTATCAACTCAGGATCACCCGGACATTTTAATCCAACTATTGCAGTATGTAAAGAACTCGTTGAACGCGGTGAAAACGTCGTTTATTATATATGCGATAAATATAAAGAGAAATTAGCTGGTACAGGTGTAGAAGTACGCACGTTACCTACTGATGCTATACTCGATCGTTTTAGATCTTATGGTCAACATCATTTATATAACGTAATGAACGGTTTATTGAAAACTGCGGATATCATTGTGCCTCAAATTTTAGAAGAAACGAAAGATGAGCATTATGATTATATGATTCACGATTCTATGTTTAGTTGTGGTCATATCATTGCCCAAAAATTAAATATCCCTTCAATATCTTCTATTACATCATTTGCACATAGTAATCAAAGTTTTAATGCATTTACAGAAAAATTAACAACAATGGTTGATGACAATGAAATTAAACAAGCAGATGAAACATTTAATGAATTGAAACAACATCTTGAATCTACATATAACGTTGAGGTGCCTTCACGCTTTGAAGTGATGAATAATCCTGGAGATTTTAACTTATGTTATGTAATGAAAGGTTTCCAAATGAATTATGACCTGTTTGATGCGCAACGTTATGTCTTTACTGGTCCTTCAGTCATTCAACCGCAACCCTCTGGATTTATGGATGACATTGATCAAACACGACCAATCATTTACATTTCTTTAGGAACTATTTTTAATCAAAATATCGCTTTTTTCAATAAATGTTTTAAAGCATTAGCAGACATCAATGCATCAGTCGTCGTTTCTATCGGTGAAACAAATCATCTCAACGATTTCGATGAGGTACCGGATAATTTTATAATTAAAAACTATGTACCACAAACTGAGTTATTACAGCATACAGCGTTATTCTTAACACATGCGGGCATGAATAGCACGAACGAGGCTATGATGATGAATGTGCCAATGCTAGCCTTCCCACAGAGCGCAGACCAACCTATGGTAGCTAAACAGATTGCAGACTTAAATTTAGGTCATCACATTGATGCTGAGGCCATTACGCCTGAACAATTAAGCTGTGCTGTATCAGAAATGTTAGAAAATCAAATGTATTATCAAAGACATATCGAAAAAGTAAAAAACGTGCAATCTGTCGATGAAGCGGGTTATGCATATGCAGTAGATCAAATACTCGCTTTTCGCAATAAAGTTTGCCAATTCAATTAAATAACAATTATTTATAAATAAAAATACCTTGTAGACGCACCCTTAATGGTGAATGCTACAAGGTATTTTTTCATCATTAGACTAGCAGCCTAACTTGGTATTACTTTCCTACCATAAAGATTTTAATAAGTTTGTTTGATTACGGTCTGGACCTACTGAGAAGATTGAAATCTTCACATCACATAGCTCAGAAATACGTTCTAAATATCTACGTGCATTTGAAGGTAATTCTTCTAATGAACGACAACCCGTAATATCTTCAGTCCAACCTGGTAGTGTTTCAAAGATTGGTTTACAACGATTTAAGTCTTTCAAGTTTGCTGGGTATTCAGTAATTTCTACGCCGTCTAATTCATAAGCTGTACAAATTTTCACTTCTTTAAGACCAGTCAATACATCAATAGAGTTGATTGATAAGTCTGTGATACCACTTGCACGACGAGAATGACGTAATACGACTGAGTCAAACCAACCAATACGACGTGGACGACCAGTTGTTGTACCGTATTCACGGCCAACTTCACGGATATGGTGCCCATCTTCATCGAATAGTTCTGTTGGGAAAGGACCATCACCTACACGAGATGTATATGCTTTACATACACCGATAACTTTAGATACGAATGTTGGACCAACACCGCCACCTACAGTAACGTTACCTGCTACTGGGTTACTTGAAGTTACATATGGGTATGTACCGTGATCAAGATCTAACATAACGCCTTGAGCACCTTCAAATAATACTTTTTCTTCTGCTACAAAGGCATCATCTAATACTTTAGCAGTGTCTACTACGAAAGGTGCAATACGTTGTCCTGCAGCATAATATGTTTCAAAGATTTCATCAAAAGTAGGACATGCTTTGCCAAACATACCTTTGAAGTAATCATTTTTATATTCAATGTTATTTTTTAATAATTGTGCAAATGTTTCTTTGTCCAATAAATCTGCCACACGGATACCGATACGTTGCGCTTTATCTACATAAGCTGGGCCGATACCTTTTTTCGTTGTGCCAATTTTATTGTCTCCACGGCGTTCTTCTTCATATTCATCTTGTTTTAAGTGATAAGGTAAAATAACTTGTGCACGATTAGAAATACGTAAATTATCTGTTGAAATACCTCGTTCATTTAAAGCATCTAATTCTTTTAATAGTGCAACTGGATCTACGACTACACCATTACCAATCACTGATAATTTTTCTTTATAAAAAATACCAGATGGTACTAAGTGCAATTTATAAGTTTCTCCACCAAATATAATTGTGTGGCCCGCATTATTACCGCCTGAAAAACGTGCAATAACATCTGCTTGTTCTGCTAGAAAATCCGTAATTTTACCTTTACCTTCGTCTCCCCATTGTGTCCCAACGACTACTATTGATGACATATGAGCACCTCCAAGTTTTTCTCAATTAACCAATGAGTATTCTACCAATACCACAACGATATTGCAAACAAAAATCGAACATTGATTTTTCGTCATTTTTCTAATTCTCATCAATATTCAAACGCTCCAATAAATGTGATAAACATAGTAACACCAATGTTTTCATTGTATTTTACATTAAAAAAAGATACATACTTACATTAAGATTCAAGAATAAAATACAAACAAAAACCGTACAATAAAACAAAAATTTGTATTATTGTACGGAAAAATTAATTTTATCTTTTTCTAACCCATCATATCAGCATGGGCATAATCTATATCTGTAAACTTATTATATTGTTTCATAAAGTGAAGCTTCACAGTTCCTGTAGGACCGTTACGTTGTTTGGCAATAATAATTTCGATATCACCATTATCATCATTCGTTTGTGGTTCATAGTTCGTGTCATCATCGTCTTCTTCATCTTCGCCTTGATTGTAATAATCATCACGATAAAGGAAGGCAACGATATCGGCATCTTGCTCAATCGAACCAGATTCACGTATATCACTCATCATCGGTCGTTTGTCCTGACGTTGCTCAACGCCACGTGATAGCTGACTTAGTGCGATTACGGGACACTCAAGTTCTCTGGCAATTGCTTTTAATGTACGAGAAATCTCAGAAACTTCTTGTTGTCTGTTGTCTGAAAAACGTGAACCACTACCTGAAATTAATTGTAGATAGTCGATCACTATCATGTCTAGGCCGTGTTCTTGTTTCAAGCGTCGGCATTTTGAACGAATATCTGTAATACGGATACCTGGTGTATCATCAATAAATATCTTCGTACGCGATAACTTACCTACTGCAATTGTAAAACGATTCCAGTCTTCTTCAGTCATTGCACCTGTTCTTAATCGGTTGGAATCGACGTTGCCCGAACTACAAATCATACGTGTCGCTAATTGGTCAGCACCCATCTCAAGCGAGAAGATACCAACTGAATAATTACGTTCATTTGTAGCTACTTTCTGCGCAATATTAAGCGCGAAGGCAGTCTTACCTACAGAAGGACGAGCAGCTAAAATAATCAAATCATTGCGGTTAAACCCTGCTGTCATCTGGTCTAAATCACGATAACCTGAAGGAATACCTGGTGTCTGACCACTGTTTTGATCTAATAATTCTGCCGTCTCGTATACTTCACCAAGTACGTCTCTAATGTCTTTGAATCCATCACTTTCACGTGTGGATGATAATTCTAATATGCGACGTTCCGCGTCGTTTAGTATTACATCTAGTTCCAGTTCATCATTGTAACCATCATTCGCAATACTATCAGCTGTTTGTATTAATTTACGCTTGGTTGCGTGTTTAAATACGATTTCTGTATAGTACTGAATGTTACGTGTGGTTGGCACATTACTAGATAGTTCAGCTAGATATTGTGGACCACCCGCTTCATTCAATCGTCCTTCTTGTGACAATTGATCCATGATTGTTACCACGTCAATATCTTTGTTGTCTTCGTTGAGGTTCATCATGGCTCTAAAGATGTGTTGATGTGCACCTCTATAAAAGGACTCAGGAAGTAATACTTCCTGAGTTGTGTTGATCAATTCTGGATCTATGATAATGGCACCTAAGACAGACTGCTCAGCCTCATTACTGTGTGGCATTTGATTTTGTTCATACATTCCATCCATTACGATTACACCTCATATCTCAATCCGTTATTATTGTTCAACTGTGTGTACACGAATAGTACCTTCGACTTCTTTGTCTAATTTAACTGGCACGTTTGTGTAACCCAATGCATGGATACCATTTGGTAAGTCCATTTTACGTTTATCAATCTTGATGTCGTGTTGTTTTTGTAATGCTTGCGTGATTTGTTTTGTACTTACTGAACCAAATAATTTGCCGCCTTCACCTGTTTTAGCAGATACTTCGACTTCAATATTACTTAATTGTTCTTTCAATTGTTTAGCGTCTTCAATTTGTTGTTGACGCTCAGCTTCAACTGCTTTATTTTTTTGTTCTAATTGTTTTAAGTTACCTGGTGTTGCTTCCACCGCATAATTTTTCTTTATTAAGAAGTTATTTGCATAACCTACTGGTACGTCTTTAACTTCGCCTTTTTTACCTTTACCTTTTACATCTTGTGTGAATATTACTTTCATGAATTTTCACTCCTACTCATTTGTTCTGTTATAGCTTGTTGTAATTTTTCGATTGCTTCATCGACAGTCACATCTTTCATTTGTGTAGCTGCATTTGTTAAATGACCGCCACCGCCAAGTGCTTCCATCGTTAATTGCACATTAACTGCACCAAGTGAGCGGGCAGACATACCTATGAGATTATCTTCTCGTCTCGCTATTACATATGAAGCCTCTACACCATCTAAACTTAACAGTTCATCGGCAGCTTGTGCAACTGTAACAGGATGATAGATTTTGTCGTTAGAGCCATAGGCAATTGCTACCCCATTCTCTTGCAGTTTCACCGTTTGAATCAACTCAGTACGATTGATATACGTATCAAGATCATCTTTCAAGAAATGCTGAGTCAATATCGTATCGGCACCATGTGCACGTAAATAACTTGCGGCATCAAATGTTCTAGACCCTGTGCGCAATGTAAAGTTACGTGTATCTACGATGATACCAGCAAACATAACTGTTGATTCTAAACGTGTCAGACGTTGTTCTGTCGGTTGATACTCTAGTAATTCTGTAACAAGTTCAGCTGTCGAACTTGCATAAGGTTCCATATATATAAGCAATGGACTAGAGATAAAGCTTTCACCACGTCTATGATGATCAATCACGACTTTACGGTTTGCTTTATTTAAAATATTTTCATCAATGACCATTTCAGGTTTATGCGTATCTACGATGACTAATGTAGTCTTAGATGTCATAATATCCCATGCTTCATCTGAAGTAATGAAACGATCTTTTAGTTCTGGCTTTTCATTTACTGCATCCATGACACGACGTAACGTTGGATCGATATCTGATTCATTTAATACAATGTAGGCATCTAAATTATTCATCATTGCAAAACGGGATACACCAATTGCTGCACCGATCGCATCTAAATCAGGACGTGTATGTCCCATAATGATTACTTTGTCGCCTTCCATCAAGATATCTTTTAAAGCATGTGAAATCACTCGTGCTCTTACACGTGTGCGTTTCTCCATTGGGTCAGTCTTACCGCCATAGAAGCGTACATTACCATTCATGCTCTTAATCGCTACTTGGTCGCCACCACGACCGAGCGCTAAATCTAAGCCTGACTGAGAAAGTTCACCCAGGTCGACGAGATTTTCAGAACCTTCACCGACACCAACACTTAATGTAAGTTGGGCACGGTAACCAACACTCTTTTCACGGAGCTGACTTAAAATACTAAAATTAGATTCTTCGATATCTTTTAAAATACGTTGATTTAAGTACGCCACAAATTGATCAGAACTATAACGTTTGAAATAAATGTTATATTCTGTCGCCCATCTACTGATTACACGTGTAACCATAGAGTTGATTTCTGATCTTTGTGTATCGTTCATATTTTGAGTGATTTCATCGTAGTTATCTAAGAATAGTGTCATGATAATCGGTTTAGATTCTTCATATAATTCTTGCGTCTGAATTTCTTCTGTAATATCAAAGAAGTATAAAACATGTTCTCTTTCAGAATAGCGAACGCGATAATGGTATTCATTTTCTTTAATTTCAATTTCTTGTGTTTTTTCTAATTGCTTTAAGATATTAGGATATACTTCGTTTACTGGGTCGGAAATGACATTACGATCTAATCGTTCCGACATAAAATGGTTCATCCACTCTATGTTTTCATTTTCGTCTAAGATAATCATCCCAATAGGTAAATTCTTAATTGCGATGTTGCTACCTTCAGAAATATGACCACTCAGATCATCTACATAGCTATCTAGTTTTTGTAAAGCTTGTCTTACCAAAAATACTGTCCCTATAATTATAACCACTAAGACAATCGCAGCGATGCCTGCCATAATTTGGTTGAAAACGAACCATATTACAACAAGCGCAATTGCTGTGAGCGCCATTATGATAAATGGCAAGAGCAAGGCTTTTTTAGTGGATTGACGATTCATTTTTCCACCTCAAATCATTTTTTAATGATACGTTTTAAGTTAATACATAAATCTATAACACCCAGGAGGCTTACAATATGTGTAAGTGGCATTAGAATTGTCCCTATTGCCATTAAAATCACAGTAAGTGTGAGCGGCATTGATTTTGCCTTTCCGAAAAAGTGAATCACACTTAACCCCTGAATATACATACATAATGATAACACAATTTCGAAGTTTAATACGATACTTTGGAACGCACTCGGTTCGGCAGTAAACATAACACAAAGCAGGACAATCATATACATCCATAGCAATGAACGCTTCATTTGCCACGCATATAATGGTTTGAATATTGGTGTAGCAATTTTGAATTTACGTAAAATTGGAAAAGTAACTAGTAAATTGATTAATATAAGTATAAATACTGCAATGATTACATAACTTGGTAACTGAACTGATAATTGACGGAAAGTTTCTTCAAACATTTGTTTATAATCTGAACCAACACCTGCATTAGAAATATAATAATGTATTTGATCTTTCACAGGTTTCATTAATGTTGTTGATGTTGGTATTTTATCAAATGTTTGTAATGCCATAAATGCAATTAACGAGATCATACTCACGTATGTAGTTGTAATATAAAGTATACGCTCTTTAGATGTACGTTCTTTTAATAATTGGCCAACAACGAAACTCACTAAGAGTACGAGGACCATGATACTTAATACGAATATATTACCTAATAAAGTTGTTAATACAACTGTTACGACTGCTGTTAAACCAAATGATTCTACAGACTTATGCCATAAAATAATGCCTGGAATTGTCGCAAACAAACTCAATACAAGCCCAAGCGGTGGTAATATATGTAAAGCTAAAGCTACTACGACTAGCGTGATTATACTAAGTATAGTTGCCTTAGGATATATTTTTGAAAACAAATTCGCCACTCCCATACTATTTTTGACTATAACTTTTATTTTAACCTCTTTAAAACTTTTATACAATTATTGCCAACTCATTTCTATAGAAGTTAAACATACGCTACACATTCAACTATTCGAAGATAAACTAATATTCATCCTTTCAGTTGATATTAAGACAGCTAAATCCCCTATTACTTCACTAGATCACAGCTATTTCCATGTGTTTTCCTAGAAAAAATAGGACCTACAAAGCAGTCAGTCTACTTTGTAGGTCCTATTGGTTATTCTGATTCTGCTGTGTCGTCCTAAATTTAACATTCTATAGTACAGTCACGCTCATTTACGCTTGATTTTATAAACCTTTAAGAAATGGTATAAATTAGGTGCCCAATCATTAAAATTAACTAAAAATCCATCATGCCCTACATTGTCAGGTACAAAGAAATGTTTATGGTATTTGAAGCGTTGGCCAACTGCATAAACAAGATCATCAGGATAAAGTAAGTCATCCGCAAAGCCCATCGTCATCATCTTAGTATCCAGTCTACTGAACACTTCGTCCACGTCATCACGCCCTCTATCCACATCATGGCTGTCTAAGACGTCAAGCAGCGTTAAATAACATGCATAACTAAAGTGTTTCATAAACTTATCGCCTTGGTGCCTTTGATATGCAACCACTTGATCTGGCGAGAAGCGTTGTTCATAACTTTTAGACGAACGGTATGTTAAGAAGCCGAGTTGTCTTGCGATACTCATACCTTGTTCATGGTCTAAATGAATCGCTTGTCTCGCAATTTCATTAAATGCACGACTATATGAAGATGTTCTCTGTGTAGCAGCAAGTATAACTGCTTTATCAACCTCAAATTTACGGTTATATAATAACTCTACTGCTTGCATGCCACCTAAAGAGCCACCTATAAGTATATTAATACGTTCAAAGCCTAAATGCTCAATACCTAATTCAATTGCACGTACAATATCACGCAAAGTCAGTTGTTCTGGGAAGTCTTCATCCGTAAGCGCAGAACTAGAGCCAAATGGACTACCAATTACATTGAAAGTTAAAAACTGATAATCATTAATCGGCATATAACCACCATCAATAATACCTCTCCACCATCCAGGTTGTTCATTTGTGCCATATGTTAAGTGATTGCCTGTCAAAGCATGACACACGACCACAAGAGGTTGACCTTTCAATCCAACATGTTCGTAACGTAATTTTAAGTTTGAGATCGTTTCTCCTGACTCTGTTGTAAATGGTCCTAATTCTAATGTATCAACCGTATAATTCGTCATGACTTACCTCCTACTTAGTAAAAAAACTCCTCACTATTCAATAAGTAAGAAGTTGAAAATTACTTATCATTCGACTATATCGTTGGTTTTAGCACCGTACTTTATTTAGCCGGTTGCTGAAGCATCATTGGGCCAAATCCCTTAGCTTCTCGGAATAAGATTTATTTTAATTGTATTGCACTACATTACTACTATTGATGTTCCAACAATCCATTCATTTTTAAAAAATGTCGGAATTTTCTAATTATTGTCATTCTAACGGATAAAATGATTTACATCAATGAAATAATTAAAATACCCATCTTAATGCAGCCATAATAACAATGCCACCTATGATTGTAATTGTTAAACTACGTGTGATAACTGCAATCACTATTGTCGGGACCATCGTAATTAGAAACGGCACATTAACGCTATAACCCATCATGCCATCTTGTTGTTCAATCAAACCATCAATAACTAAAGCAGTAAATAACGTGATTGGTATAAACGACAACCATTTTACAACTCTTTCAGATAGTTTAATTTTAGATATAAGTAAAAACGGTATAATCCGTGTAAACCATGTCACAATACCACAAAGCAAAATAATAATAAGCATATGCGTCGTTGTTGTCATCGTTCCATCACCACCCCTAGTCCAGCTGCTACCGTAGAAGCAAGAATAATTGCCACGTAAGACGGCATAAAGAGACTTAGAAGAAGCATCATCACAATTACAGTAATGATCAATACAAAATACGTCTTGATGCGAGAGCGTTGAACTGATTCAAACTGTGACACAGCTAAAAAGATAAACATCGCAGCAATAGCGAAATCTAAACCTAACGTCTCTGGGTTGTTTATGTATTTTCCAAATATAGCACCAATAACACATGCAAATGTCCAAAACAAATAAGCTGTGATATTTAAACCATATAACCAACGATCGTTAATTTTTTCTCCTTTAAGATGTGGCGTAATTGCTACACCAAACGTTTCATCTGTAATAAGCGTTGAAAGTCCTATTCGATTTAATAAGCCGTATGATTGGTAACTCGGTGCAAGCGTCATACTTAGTAGAAACATTCTGGAATTTACGATAAATGCTGTTAACACAATCGCAGAAATCGGTGTACCTGCGATGACTAATGCACAAATGATGAATTGTGCAGCACCAGCATATACAAGTAAGCAGAGTAAGATAATTTCAAGCAAACTAAATCCTGAGGCTACAGCAACAATTCCAAAAGACAACCCTACCCCAGCGTACCCTAATAATGTAGGAACACATTCTTTCACACCTTGCTTAAAAGTTACATGCGCTTCCATTACCTCACTCCTTTCATTTTCAATTTTTAAAAACAATAGCTTAAGTTTAATATAAATTAGGCGTTTTATTCAATCACTTTAGCATTCCGTTTGTGTGACGGAAGACAACCCTCTGTTTTAAAAAAGTTTATTTATCAACGTTTTAAACTTTTCTGAATCTTATGAAATACTTTAGACTTACCTGTTATTTTCCACATGAAAAACCATTGAGGTTAATTACATAATTTTATAAATCCACTTAATTTTACCCCTCCCCTACCCCACCTCGATATAAATAAAGAGCGCAACAAAGGTCTTTGCTACGCTCTTTTAGCCATACTTATTTAATTTTATTTTACAGGACGGATCTCTGTTTTACCGCCCATAAATGGAACTAAAGCATCTGGTATTGTAATAGAACCATCTGCGTTTTGATAGTTTTCAACGATTGCTGCAAATGTACGTCCCACTGCTAACCCACTACCATTTAGTGTATGCACTAATTCTGGTTTAGCATTTTTATCACGTTTGAAACGGATATTCGCACGACGCGCTTGGAAGTCAGTTATATTTGAACATGAACTAATTTCCTTATAATCATTATAGCTTGGTAACCAAACTTCTAAGTCATATGTTTTACTAGCTCCAAATCCAATGTCACCTGTACACAGATTCACACGACGATAAGGTAGCACAAGTTCTTCTAAAATCGCTTCTGCATGATTTGTCATTTCTTCAAGCGCATCCCAAGAATCTTCTGGTTTTTCAAAACGAACCATTTCAACTTTATCGAATTGATGTAATCGAATCAGACCTCTTGTATCACGTCCGGCTGAACCCGCTTCACTACGATAACATGCTGATTGTGCTGTGAATTTAGCCGGTAAGACATCAGGACCTATAATTTCATTACGGTAATAATTCGTTAACGGTACTTCAGCTGTTGGAATTGTGTACAGCCCTTCTTTTTCAATTTTGAATAAATCTTCTTCAAATTTAGGTAATTGACCTGTTCCATACATTGAATCAGCGTTTACTAATTGTGGTACCATCATTTCTGTATAACCATGCTGTGTTGTATGTTTCGTTACCATATAGTTCATTAACGCTCTTTCTAATTGTGCACCTTCACCAGTTAAGAAGACAAATCTAGCACCTGATACTTTAGCACCACGTTCAAAGTTAGCCATTTTTAAATCTTCTACAAGATCCCAATGTGCTTTTTCTTCAAAATCAAAGTTTCTTGGTGTGCCCCAACGTTTAAGTTCTATGTTTTCTTCATCTGACGCGCCTACAGGAACATCATCTTGAATTATATTCGGAATACGAGATAATTTATTATTAAGATCTCTGTCTGTTTGGTTTAAATCGTCATCTAAGACTTTAATTTCATCTCCAAGTTTACGCATCTCTGCAATAACGTCATCTGCATTTTCTTTATTACGTTTCTTCTGAGCAATCTCTCCACTTACTTTGTTACGTTGCGCTTTCATTTCTTCAGCTTGGCTAATTAATTGGCGACGTTTTTCATCTAATGCTAAAATATCGTCAACTACTTGGACATCCATACCACGCTTTGTTACTTTTTCTCTAACTAAATCAGGTTCGTTACGGAATAATTTAATGTCTAACATATCGCATTCATCCTTTCAATTTTTAAAAATGTTTGGATAATAACACAAAAAAGACCACATCCCCTCTACAAGGGACGTGGTCTACGTGTTGCCACCCTATTTAACAGCCTAATTAGACTGCACTCTCCATAAATAACGGCCAAAGCCGGTTGTTCTTCTCATAGTAGGTAGATTCACACTAACGTTGATTACTTGTTCACACCAACCACAAGTTCTCTGAAATCAAACAATTAATACTACTTAGCCTACGAACAATAACTTATTAACTTGTTTTAAATATAGCAAATAACCTTATGTTTTTCAAGAGTGACAGTGCTGACGTCTATTATATCTCATTCATATACGCAGTATCGTGTAAATATTGCGATATCGCTGCGATATCTTTATGAAATTGTCTATCTTCTGTAATTGAAGGTATGATTTGGCGTAACGTTTGATATTTTTCATACGTTTTTGGTGATAGCTTATCAATATCTTTATATTCTACAGCTTGTAATGCAATAATCGTCTCTATCGCTAAGACACGTCGTGCATTCTCAACCATCATATAACCGTGACGAGAAGCGATTGTTCCCATAGATACATGATCTTCTTGATTCGCTGAGGACGGTATAGAATCGACACTGGCTGGATGTGCAAGTGTTTTATTTTCTGAAACTAAACTTGCTGCCGCATATTGCATAATCATTGCACCACTTTGTAAACCTGGTTGTGGACTTAAAAATGCAGGTAAGCCATTATTCAATTGTGGATTCACAAGTCTTTCTAGTCGACGTTCTGAAACATTAGCCAGTTCGCTGACTCCTAATTTTAAGAAATCTAAAGCAAAAGCAATCGGTTGTCCATGGAAATTACCACCCGATATCACTAGTGTTTCATCATCTTCATCAAATATAAGTGGGTTATCATTTGCAGCATTCATTTCAAATTCTAGTTTTTCTTTAACATAATTGAACACTTGGAAACTTGCCCCATGAATTTGTGGGATACAGCGTAAAGTATAAGCATCTTGCACACGTACTTCACCTTGTGTCGTTGTTAACTCAGAACCTTCTAACCAATCTAACATACGCGCAGCTACATCAATTTGTTCTTGGAAGTTACGTGCTTTATGTACCTTTTCATTGTAAGCATCTGTAATACCATTGAGTGCTTGATGTGTAAGTGAAGCAATCCATTCTGCTTGATAGCCTAGACTCTCTGCTTCTATATAGTTAATTACACCCTGGGCAGTCATCGCCTGTGTGCCGTTAATTAGCGCTAGCCCTTCTTTTGCTTGTAATTCTAGTGGTTTACGTTTCAAGTTATTTAAGACATACCGACTGTCTACCTCTTCGCCTTGGTAAAACACGTTACCTTCTCCAATCAAGGCCAATGCTAAGTGAGATAATGGTGCTAAATCTCCAGAAGCACCAAGTGAGCCTTGTTGAGGAACTACTGGCACAATTCTATTATTAATGAAGTATACGAGCTGTTCTACTAAATCTACTGTAGTACCAGAATGTCCTTTAAGTAGGGTATTTAATCTTAATACCATCATCACTAATGACACTTCTTCTGAAAATGGGTCCCCCATACCACATGCATGAGAACGGATAAGATTCACTTGTAATTGATTATATTCCCCTTCATCAATACGCACATCACTGAACAAACCAAAACCTGTTGTAATACCATAGACTGTCTCTTTATTCGCTATAATATTCTCTACTGTTTGACGGCTCTGCTTTACACGTTCAAAAGCTTCTTCAGTCACTTCCACCGTATCTTTCTCGTATAAAAATTTCTTGATATCTTCAATTGTAAGCATTTCTCCATTTAATTGTAATGTCATTTCTCCATCTCCCTACTTATGAATTTAATTCGATTAATTCGAGTATACGCTTACATTTTCAGCAGAACAATAGCTTTTGACATATCCGTAACATGGTATCAAATCACTGTTTTAATAGGGTAAAGGAGCATTAATCTTTATTTTAGAAAAGTTAATAATTTCTTAACAAGTTTACCTATTGACTTAAATGCAATGCGGGTTTATTATTTTCTATTGTATTAAAAAATAGCTTAAAAATTTCGAAAATAAAAACACTTCAATAGACAGCAATATTTTGCATGCATAATTGAAGATTTTAAAGTAGATTTATAATTACTTTTGTAATTTTAAACTCTGACTTTTACGTATATGATTCAAAAATCAATAGCGTTAAATTATCATGAATTTTAAAAGGAGGTTTCAATATGGAAACTTTATCATCGGTAAGCATTCCTAAACGTGAAGATGATACACATAAAGGTGATTATGGCAGAATCCTTTTAATTGGAGGTAATGCTAACTTAGGTGGCGCGATTATGCTTGCAGCGCGTGCATGTGTTTATAGTGGCAGTGGACTAATAACAGTAGCTACACATCCAACGAACCATGCTGCACTACATTCTCGTTGTCCTGAAGCAATGGTTATTGATATTAATGATACAAAAATGTTAACAAAAATGATTGAAAACACAGATTGTATCTTAATCGGTCCTGGATTAGGTTGTGATTTCAAGGGTAATAACGCAATCACATTCTTACTACAAAATATCCAACCGCATCAAACGCTAATCGTAGATGGAGATGCTATAACGATTTTCAGTAAATTGAAACCTGAAATACCTACTTGTCATGTCATTTTCACACCGCATCAAAAAGAATGGGAACGTTTAAGTGGCATTCCTATTGAGGAACAAACATATGAACGCAATCGTGAAGCGGTAGATCGGATTGGAGCAACTATTGTTCTGAAAATGCATGGTACGGAGATTTATTTCAAAGACAAAGATTATAAATTACCAATCGGTACGCCTGCTATGGCAACTGGAGGCATGGGTGATACCCTAGCTGGAATGATTACGAGTTTCGTCGGACAATTTGATGACACTCAGGAAGCTGTCACAAGTGCAACATACGCACATAGCTTCATTGGTGAACAGTTAGCAGAGAAAATGTATGTCGTTCCACCATCAAGACTTATAAGCGAGATTCCACATGCAATGAAATCATTAGAAAGCTAACTTATAACGAAAAAAAGACCTACCTTAATGAGGTAGGTCTTTTTATATGTGTATTTATCTTTAATCAAAGATTATTCTTCTTCGTTGTCATCGCTATCTGCATTATCGATATCTTCGTTAACACGATCCATAAAGTCTTCTCTTACTTCTTTACGGCCATCTTCTTCAGAGTTGTCATCTTCAACTTCTGTATGGATACCATTACCTGGTGTGTTATCTTCTACAACCGCTTCATCACTTGATGACGCATCTTGTGATTCAGAATCCGTTGTTTGAGCATTTGTTAAACCTGATTCAGTTGTTCCAGATTCTTCAGTTGCTTCAACTTCTTCTTCATCTTCTTCGTTTACTATAGCTACAGTAGATACAAATTGGTTATCATCTAATTTGATTAATCTCACACCTTGGGCTGCACGACCATTTTGTGAAATGTCATTTACATCAATACGAATAATAACACCAGAATTTGTTACAACCATCAAGTCTTCTTCTCCTGTGACTGATGTTATACAAACAATATTACCATTACGCTCAGTAATCGTAGCAGTCTTAATACCTTTACCACCACGGTTTGATAATCTGTAATCTCCTACAGGTGTACGTTTACCGTAACCATTTTCAGTAACGACTAGGATTTCATCATCTTGTTCCGCTTTAGTAACATCTAAGCCGACAACTTTATCGCCTTCTCTAAGCGTAATACCTTTCACACCTGCTGCTGTACGACCAAGTGGACGTAATGCAGTTTCGTGGAAGCGAATTAATGACGCATGCGCAGTACCGATAAGAATATCAGTTTCACCGTCTGTAAGACGTACTGCAATCAATTCATCATCATCTTTAAAGTTGATAGCAATCTTACCGTTTCTGTTTATGCGTGAGAAGTTGCTTAACGCAGAACGTTTAACTCTACCTTTTAGTGTTGCAAATACAAGGTAATCTTCTTCACTTTCTAAATCTTTAACGGCAATCATTGTACTGATAGATTCATCACTATCTAACTCTATGGCATTGACTACTGGAATACCTTTAGACTGACGTGAGAGTTCTGGTACTTCATAACCTTTAAGTTTATAAACACGACCTTTATTCGTAAAGAATAAAACGTGATCATGCGTGCTTAACGTTACAAGTTGGCTAACGAAGTCTTCTTCGAGCGTGTTCATACCTTGTACACCACGACCACCACGGTGTTGTGATCTATATGTTGAAACAGGTAGACGTTTAATATAGTTATTATGACTTAATGTAATAACAATTTGTTCTTCAGGGATTAAGTCTTCATCCTCAATATTATCAAGGCCACCAAGTTGAATTTCAGTTTTACGTTCGTCACCAAAACGATCACGAACATCAATGAGTTCATCACGCACGATTTGTAAAAGCTTTTCTTCATCTGCAAGAATTGCTTTTAACTCTTCAATATAAGCAATTAAATCATTGTATTCTGATTCAATCTTATCGCGTTCTAAACCAGTTAAACGTCTTAAACGCATATCTAATATTGCTTGAGCTTGGCGTTCAGTTAACTTAAATTGCTCTTGCAAGCTTGCCATCGCAATTTTGTCGTTATCTGATTCACGTATTACTCTAATGATTTCATCAATATGATCCAGTGCAATTCTTAAACCTTCTAAAATATGTGCACGGTCTAATGCTTTTTTCAAGTTGTATTCAGTACGTCTTCTTACAACTATTTTTTGATGATCTAAGTATTCAACCAATGCTTCTTTAAGCGTGATAAGTCTCGGTCTACCATTTACCAATGCAATCATGTTTACACCAAATGATGTTTGTAATGGCGTTTGTTTATACAAGTTATTTAGAACAACACTTGCGTTTGCGTCTTTACGAACATCAATTACGACACGTACACCTGTACGTAAACTTGTTTCATCACGTAAATCTGTAATACCTTCTATCTTTTTATCTCGAGCTAATTCAGCGATTTTTTCTATCATACGCGCTTTATTGACTTGATAAGGTACTTCAGTCACTACGATACGTTGACGTCCGCCACCGCGCTCTTCTATTTCAGCACGAGAACGCATTATAACTGAACCACGTCCAGTTTCAAATGCACGACGGATGCCACTTTTACCAAGAATTAAAGCGCCTGTAGGGAAATCAGGACCTTGGACATCTTCCATTAATTCAGAAATAGTGATGTCAGGGTTATAACTTAAACTTAATACGCCGTTAATAACTTCTGTTAAGTTATGCGGTGGAATATTAGTAGCCATACCAACAGCAATACCCGAAGCACCGTTAACTAATAAGTTCGGGAACCTTGATGGTAAGACTGACGGCTCTCTTTCATTACCATCATAGTTATCTATGAAATCAATTGTATTTTTGTTAAGGTCTCTCAACATTTCAAGCGTGATTTTAGACATACGTGCTTCTGTATAACGCATCGCAGCAGCACCATCGCCATCCATTGAACCAAAGTTACCTTGACCATCAATTAAAGGATATCGATAGCTGAAGTCCTGCGCCATTCTTACCATTGCTTCATAAATCGATGAGTCACCGTGTGGGTGATATTTACCCATTACGTCCCCAACGATACGTGCAGATTTTTTATATGATTTGTCAGGTGTCATACCTTGTTCATGTAATCCGTATAATATACGTCGATGTACTGGTTTTAATCCATCTCTAACGTCTGGCAAAGCACGTGAGACAATAACGCTCATCGCATAATCTAAGAACGATTCGCGCATTTCATTGGTTATATTTCGTTCATTAATTCTTGATTCAGGTAGTTCAGCCATCAAGATATCCTCCTTCAAAAATTCAGTTCATTGTATTAGAAATCTAAGTTCGCATAGACTGCGTTATCTTCAATAAACTGTCTACGATTCTCAACAACATCGCCCATCAACATTTCAAATACTTGGTCTGCTTCTATCGCATCATCTAGTGATACTTGTAG
This sequence comes from Staphylococcus equorum, assembly GCF_001747895.1. Lineage (GTDB taxonomy): Bacteria > Bacillota > Bacilli > Staphylococcales > Staphylococcaceae > Staphylococcus > Staphylococcus equorum_A. The sequence goes on from NZ_LNNB01000018.1 coordinate 96,910, forward strand.
TAACGCTCTGTGTTCAGGATTCATTGTAGTTTCCCACAATTGATCCGCATTCATTTCACCGAGACCTTTGTAACGTGAAATCGACCATTTTGGACTTGGGTCTAGTTCTTCTTTAAGCTTATCTAATTCACGTTCGTTAAACACGTAATATTTTTGTTTACCTTGCGTCAATTTGAAAAGTGGTGGTTGCGCAATATACACGTATCCCGCTTCTAATAACGGTCTCATAAAGCGATAGAAGAATGTTAAAAGCAATGTTCTAATGTGCGCGCCATCGACATCGGCATCTGTCATAAGGACAATCTTGTGATAACGTGCTTTACTTAAATCAAATTCTCCGCCAATTCCTGTACCAAAAGCAGTAATCATTGAACGAATTTCATTGTTATTTAGTATTCTATCTAATCGTGCTTTCTCAACGTTTAAAATCTTACCACGTAACGGTAAAATCGCTTGTGTTTCTGAATCACGGCCTGATTTTGTAGACCCTCCGGCAGAGTCACCCTCGACGATAAAAATTTCACTTCGAGACGGATCTTTACTAGAACAGTCTGCAAGTTTACCAGGTAGACTTGAGATTTCCAAAGCAGATTTACGACGTGTCACTTCACGTGCTTTTTTAGCTGCAAGACGTGCATGTGATGCCATAATACTTTTCTCAACGACAATACGTCCGACTTGTGGATTTTCGTATAAGAATCTTTCAAATAGTTCAGAGAATAATTTATCAACGACTTGACGCACTTCTGAGTTACCAAGTTTCGTCTTAGTTTGTCCCTCAAATTGTGGATCACTATGTTTGATAGACACGACCGCTGTTAAACCTTCACGTGTATCCTCACCTGAAAGTCGCTCTTTATCTTCTTTGATTATTTTACTGTTTATACCATAGCTGTTTAGCACACGAGAAAGGGCACGTTTGAATCCTTCTTCATGTGTACCACCTTCGTATGTGTGGATGTTATTCGCATATGTTAATAAGTTAGTTGCATAACCTTTGTTATACTGTAATGCGATTTCAACCTCAATATCATCTTTTGATTCATGTACATAAATCGGTTCATCATGAAGTGGTTCTTTCGTTTCATTCAACATTTCTACGTAAGATTTAATACCACCTTCATAGCGATAAGAGTCTTCTCTAACTTCCTCTTCACGTTCATCTCTTAACGTAATTGAAATACCTTTATTCAAGAAAGCAAGCTCTCTTGTACGTTGTTGTAACGTTTCATAGTGATATTCTGTAGTTTCAGTGAATATTTCAGAATCCGCTTTAAAACGAATTACCGTACCAGAAGCCTCATCAGTTTCTCCGATAACTTTCAAATCGAATTGCGGTATCCCTTTTTTATAGGCCTGATGATAAATTTGGTTATCTTTGTAAACGTACACTTCAAGATCTTCAGACAACGCGTTAACTACTGATGAACCTACACCATGTAAGCCACCAGATACTTTGTATCCGCCGCCGCCAAATTTACCGCCGGCATGAAGCACTGTCAAAATAACTTCTACAGCAGGACGTCCCATTTTTTCTTGAATACCTACTGGAATGCCTCGTCCGTTATCAGTAACTTTTATCCAATTATCTTTTTCTATAACAATTTCAACTTCGTCGGCATATCCAGCAAGTGCCTCATCGATACTATTATCGACGATTTCCCATACAAGATGATGCAAACCTCTTGCTGAAGTTGAACCTATATACATACCTGGTCGTTTACGAACCGCTTCTAGACCTTCTAATACTTGAATCTGACCAGCACCATAATCTTCCGTGTTGTTCACATCTGACAATGCTTCCACCTTCACTTTCTATTACTTTATAATTTCGCCTTGGTTAATGCGATAAAGTTTAGCGTTCTTCATAATTTCATGCTCTATACCGTCGACTGATGTTGTAGTTACAAAAGTCTGCACTTTATGTTGAATTGTGCTTAATAAATGCGATTGACGTGAATCATCTAATTCACTTAATACATCATCTAGCAATAAGATAGGGTACTCTCCTACTTCGATATTCATTAACTCGATTTCTGCGAGTTTTATCGATAAAGCAGTAGTCCGTTGTTGGCCTTGAGAGCCATACGTCTGAGCATCCATATCATTTACATTGAAACCTAAATCATCTCTGTGAGGGCCGTATAAACAAACGCCTCTATCTTTCTCACGTTCCATATTGTCATTGAGTAAAGTTAAGACTTCTTCTAAGCGTTCCGTCTCACTTTTCTCTTCATTGTCGAGTTTTATACTAGGCAAATATTTTAATGACAACGTCTCACGCTCGTCCGTTATTCCAGAATGGATAGGCTTAGCTAGTGATTCAAGTTCTTTAATAAAATGTTCACGTCTGAGCGTAATTTTGAGTGCATACGCTGCAAATTGTTGATTTAAGACATCTAGCATTGTGCTGTCTGTCTTTTGACCATATTGCAGTTGCTTCAAATAATTATTTTTTTGTTTTAAAATTCGCTGGTACTGGGACAAATCATTTAAGTATACTGCAGAAATTTGTCCAAGCTCCATATCTATAAATCTGCGTCTAATTTGTGGTGATCCTTTGACAATATTTAAATCTTCAGGCGCAAACAATACGACGTTCAAGTGACCAATATATTGAGTCAGTCTACTTTGTTCCAAGTGATTAATTTTAACTTGCTTACCTTTTTTGGTTATAAACATCGTTAAAGGCATTTCACCGTATCTATAACTAAGTTCACCTTCTATTTTAGCATAGTCCATACCGAAACGTATAAGTTCCTTGTCATTGGACGTTCTATGACTTTTAGCCAATGCTAATGTATAAATAGATTCAAGGAGGTTTGTCTTCCCTTGTGCATTCTCGCCAATCAATATATTGACCTCTGGATGACAATCAAGGGTAACTGAATCATAGTTACGATAATTTTCTATCTGGAGTGTCTTTAATCTCATTCTTCACCTTGATGTAAAATAACAAATGAACCGACTTCTGGTATGACAATGCTATCTTGATGGTTTAACTTTTTACCGCGACGTGTTTCACGTTCGTCATTTATCAAGACATCAAAATCTTGTAAGAACCATTTTGCTTGTCCGCCAGATTCGATAATACCTTCTGTCTTTAGAAATTGCCCTAAAGTAATGTCTCCATCAACGATTACCTCTTCAACCAAATCAATCACTCCGTTTCTTTTAAGCTCACTAATATATTATACCTTTTTTCACGAAAAATTTCATGTAAAATACAGCATGTAAGCGTATTCTTCTAACTAATTTTCACTTCTTTTTAATAATTATGTACAAAGCCCGTTATAGCGGTTGTTTTACATGTAATATTATATCAAATTTCGAGTGATTTTATTCTGTTTTTTTGATTCTCTATCAATAAGTTCCAAATTTAATATGAAATTAGAGCAGCATTTTTAATATGTGCGATTTAAAATGACATTTAAAGCGTGTTTTAGACGCGTTATAAAATTTTATTGAAATACCCTAACAATTAACAATAAATGCTTATATTTAATCGCTCAGTGCCTTTAAAAATGAAATATACCTCTTAAAATACTTCTGAAATTTATTTTTTTCGTAAAAAGTGTCCCCTGCTTTATTTATATACACGTATATAGACAAGCGATTACTTTTGAATTTAAAAATTAAAAGAAAAAACCCCAGACAAAATAAATTGTCTAGGGATAAGTTATTAAGTTCTAATATGTTCTGATTGGCAGAATTAATTGTGTTACTGAATCATCGTCTTTGGGTTTTAAAATAAATGGTTTCATTGTGCCAAAGAATTCTATTTCGACTTCGTCATTATCGATTGCTTTTAATGCATCCATCATATATTTCGAGTTGAATGAAATCTTCAAGTTGCCACCATCAACGTTACTTGCTTTAACGTCTTCATTTACGGTACCAATTTCAGGAGATGTTGAAGATAATTCTACTAATTCATTACCAGTACTTAATTTAATAACGTTATTGCCACCTTCACGTGCTAATAATGATGCACGATCGATTGCATGATAGAATTCACCGTTATTAATGCCTAATTTAATTTCGTAATTCTCTGGGAATAAACGAGATGTATCAGGATAATGACCTTCTAATAAACGTGAAATAAAGTTCACATTGCCAACTTTGAATAGTACTTGGTTTGATGCAAAGAAGATATCAATCTCTTCTTCACTATCTGTCATTATTTTATTTAACTCTGATAATGCCTTACCTGGAATGATGACATTTTTATTTTCAGACTCATCTTCTAATACCACTTTTCTTACAGCCAAGCGGTGTGAATCAGTAGCCGTGCATATTAATTCACTATCTTGTATAAGCCAGTTAACACCAGTGAGTACTGGGCGTGTTTCTGAGGTGGACACTGCGAAATTCGTCTGTGCTATCACGTTTTTAAGTACTTTTACAGATAATTGAATCGCATCATCGCGAGAAACTTGCGGTAACAATGGGTATTGATCTGGATCTAAACCACTTAAGTTAAATTCAGAATGACCTGAAGTAATTAGTGTTTGAAATTGTTCATTTGTAGAAAGTTTTACTTCTTTACCAGGTAATTTTTTAATGATGTCTACGAAGAAACGACCAGGGAGTACGACTGATCCAGTTTCTGCAACTTCTATAATGTCTTCACCATCAACTTGTTTAGGTATAGTGATTTCGATAGATATTTCTGAGTCAGAACCAGTAAGTATCACTTCGTTATTTTTAACTTCAATTTTTATACCAGTTAATATTGGTAATGTAGTTCTTGGTGAGATGGCTTTTAATGTGTCATTTAATTGAGCAATAAAATAATCTCTTCTTATTGTGAATTCCATCTAATTTTCAAACTCCTTCCAGTCGTTTATATATAAATTATATAGGTTTTAAAACAGTAGTAATAGTAGTAGGGCTTGTGGATTACGGGATAACTTATATGAATTCAGGTGTGGCATTATTTAACGACTGTGGATAACTTGTGCACAGTGTGTATGACTTTTACACATTATCCACAATTCTCCAAAATTTATCGTTACTACGTTATTCCTCAATTTTCCTACAATTAATCTGTTATAGTACAGTTTTTTATTGATTTCTAATTTCTTTTTCCAAGTTTTCAAGTTCTTGTTTAAAAGTTGAATCACTACTTACTTCTTTAGCTATTTTCTCATGCGCATGGATAACAGTAGTATGATCACGGCCACCAAACTCTTCACCAATTTTAGGTAATGAGAAATCAGTTAGCTCACGTGATAAGTACATTGCAATTTGGCGCGGATAGGCAATGGATTTTGTACGTTTTTTAGCACTAAAATCTTCAATTCTCACGTTATAGTATTGTCCAACTATCTTTTGAATATCCTGAATCGTAATTTTTTTCGATTTTGGCGCTTGGATAATATCTTTTAACGCTGCAGCAGTTAATTCAGTTGTAATCGGTTGGCCTTGAAGTTTAGAAAATGCTAATACACGAGTGAGTGCACCTTCAAGTTCACGAATATTAGACTGGATTTGATTAGCAATATAAGTTAATGCTTCAGTTGGAATATTTAAATTTTCTTCTCCAATTTTTTTCTGCAAAATAGCCATTCTTGTTTCGTAATCAGGAGGCGTAATATCAACGATTAATCCCCATTCAAAGCGAGAACGCAAACGATCTTCTAATTTAGCAATTTCTTTCGGTGGTCTATCACTCGAAATAACAATTTGTTTGTTTGCTTGATGTAATTCATTAAAAGTATGGAAGAATTCTTCTTGTGTTTGCTCTTTATTTTGGATGAATTGAATATCATCTATTAATAAAACGTCAATATTACGGTATTTTTCTCTAAAACGCTCAGTTTTATTATCACGAATAGATTTAATAAATTCATTAGTAAATTTTTCACTAGACGTGTAAATAACTTTAGCATCAGGATTATTTTCTAATACATAATGACCAATCGCATGCATTAGATGCGTTTTTCCTAAACCAACGCCACCATAAATGAAAAGCGGGTTATAGGCTTGAGCAGGTGCTTCGGCAACAGCGAGACTTGCTGCATGAGGAAATCTATTGCCAGGTCCGATCACAAATGTATCAAAAGTATTGTGTGTATTGAATTGTTCGCCGCCAATGACAGCTTCATCTACACCCGGTGTATACTTTTTCTTTTGTGGAACGTCTGGATTCGTGTGTTGATTCTCACCTGATTTTAAACTCTCTAATTGATCTTCAGAATAGAAAACTGGCATAATTTCATGACCGATTGCCTCATATAATGCAGTTTGAATAATTTCAACATAATGCGTTTTTAACCAATTGGCAACAAATGGATCATCGATAACAACAATGGCTTCATCATTTTGCAATGAGTAAAGCTTAGTATCTTTAAGGAAAGTTTGATAGCTAGGATAACTTACTTTCTCTTGAGCCAAGGTTAGGACTTTTTCCCAAATTTCTTTTTCTGACATATGAATAAACTCCAACTTTCATAAATTTTAAAAGTTATACACAAAAACAACAGGTATAAATGAGACTAATCACAGCATGTTGATAATTATCCACAAGTTACACACAATCGGTGGATAACTATTTACTCCCTATGATTTATACACAGCTGTTTAGTATATAATTCAATAAAGTAAACCCTGTATCTATCAATATTTACATGACTTATCCACACAATTATACTTTTTAACAATGACCAATGTCAAATGACTGTGAATATGTTGTTAAAACGTAGATGACCTTGTTAATAACATATATATTATCCACAAAAATAGAAACCGTGACTGTGCATAAGTGGATAACTTTGAGGAATAAACAGTATAACAAAAATCGAACCATTTGTGAGCTTGGGAAATAATTTATAAAGATTGTATGGAAAATGTATAATGAAAAATGAAGGATAATGCGGATTGTTTTTTAGATAGTAATGTTTCTACTATAATAGGGGAGGTTAGACAATTTATAATCCAACACTTCCTTATATGTAATTAAATTGGGAAGTATTTTTAAATTGCCTATAAAATTGCAAAGACTCAAATTGATGCTTGCTTTATAAAATATATTTTGTTATATTGTAGAAGTTGCTTGAATTATGACTAGAAATTAATAACAGTTAAATCAAGACTTAAGAGCAGAAGCGTATATTAATTTATCTATTATAATAGTTAGATAACCGAATAAAGATGGAGGTGTTTTTGCATGGTAAAACGTACTTATCAACCAAATAAACGTAAACATAGTAAAGTTCATGGTTTCAGAAAACGCATGAGCACAAAAAATGGTCGTAAAGTTTTGGCGCGTCGTCGTCGTAAAGGCCGTAAAGTACTATCAGCATAAGATCACTGACTCATCAGTGGTCTTTTTTTTGGTTTTAATGAAGGAAAATGACAGGAAATTACGTTAATTTTCGTTAGTAATTTAAGAAAATTAATGATATAGATTAAACATATATATAAAACATAATACATCTAATGAAGAGATAAGTGAGTGATGGTTGGTGGAAAAAGCGTATCGAATTAAAAAGAATGGTGATTTTCAATTTATTTATAAAAAAGGGAAATCAGTCGCTAACAGACAATTTGTAGTATACACAAAACCCAACAAAAATTTAGAGCATTTCCGCTTAGGAATAAGTGTTTCTAAAAAAATAGGTAATGCTGTGGTTAGAACCCGTATTAAAAGAGCTATTCGTGAAAACTTCAAGATACACAAAGAAGATATGCTACCATTAGATATTGTGGTAATAGCGAGGCAGCCAGCTAAAGATATGGATACGCTACAAATTCAAGCGAGCCTTGAACATGTACTGAAAATAGCAAAGGCTTTTAATAAGCGCATCTAAGTAGGGTGGGGGAAGTGGTTTATTAGACTACCGTTGGTCTAACTTCAGACAACCCTAAGACTAACTGTGTATTTTTTCAATCAAGATATTCGCTTTTTGATAGGAAACTCTTTACAATATTATAATGATAAAATTTAGACAATAAAGGAGGCGAGATGGATGATGGATTTAGATACAATAACGAGTATATCCACGCCAATGGGCGAAGGTGCGATAGGTATTGTACGTTTATCTGGTGCTGATGCAGTTAACGTTGCTGACAAGTTATTTAAAGGAAAACAAAAACTTGCAGATGTAACATCTCATACAATTAATTATGGTCATATTATTGATCCAGAATCAGAAGAAATTATAGAGGAAGTAATGGTTTCTGTGCTACGTGCACCGAAGACGTTTACGCGTGAAGATATTGTTGAAATCAACTGTCACGGTGGTATTTTAACAATTAATAGAGTGCTTGAATTAACAATGAGTAATGGCGCACGTATGGCTGAACCGGGAGAATTTACAAAACGTGCATTCTTAAATGGACGTATTGATTTGTCTCAAGCAGAAGCAGTGATGGATTTTATTCGTTCTAAAACCGATCGTGCATCAAAAGTTGCAATGAATCAAATAGAAGGCCGTTTGAGTGATATGATTAAACGACAGCGACAATCCATTCTCGAAATCCTTGCACAAGTCGAAGTTAATATAGATTACCCAGAATATGATGACGTAGAGGACGCTACTACAGAATTTTTATTAGGTAAATCAAATGAAATTAAAGAAGAGATTAATAAATTATTAGAAACTGGTACGCAAGGTAAGATTATGAGGGAAGGCTTATCTACAGTAATTGTCGGTAGACCGAATGTTGGTAAATCATCAATGCTCAATAATCTGATCCAAGATAATAAAGCTATTGTTACAGAAGTGCCAGGAACGACACGAGATACATTAGAAGAATACGTTAACGTTCGAGGCGTACCACTAAGATTAGTAGACACAGCAGGTATTCGTGAAACTGAAGATATTGTAGAGCGCATAGGTGTTGAACGTTCCCGAAAAGCATTAGGCGAAGCAGACTTAATCTTATTTGTACTAAATTATAACGAAGCACTTTCTGAAGAAGACCGTAAACTTTATGAAGTGATTAAAAACGAAGATGCGATTGTTATTGTAAATAAAATGGATTTAGATAAACAATTAGATATAGATGAAGTTAAAGCAATGATTGGAGATATGCCGTTAATCCAAACTTCTATGTTGAAGCAAGAAGGAATAGATCAATTAGAAATACAAATTAGAGATTTATTCTTTGGTGGCGATGTTCAAAATCAAGATATGACGTATGTATCTAATTCAAGGCATATTTCATTATTAAAAGAGGCTAGAAATACAATTCAAGACGCAATAGATGCTGCAAAATCAGATATACCAATGGATATGATTCAAATTGACTTGACGAGAACTTGGGAAATATTAGGTGAAATCATCGGAGAATCCGCAAGCGACGAATTGATAGATCAATTATTTAGTCAGTTCTGTTTAGGAAAATAATAAGGAGGAAAATAGTATGGCTCAAGAATATGATGTAATAGTAATAGGAGCCGGGCATGCTGGTATTGAAGCAGGACTTGCTTCAGCTCGACGTGGTGCAAAAACGCTTATGTTAACAATTAACTTAGATAATATTGCGTTTATGCCATGTAATCCATCAGTTGGTGGACCGGCAAAAGGAATCGTCGTGCGTGAAATTGATGCTTTAGGTGGACAAATGGCCAAAACGATTGATAAGACCCACATTCAAATGCGTATGTTGAATACGGGCAAAGGCCCAGCAGTGAGAGCATTACGTGCACAAGCAGATAAAGTATTGTATCAACAAGAAATGAAAAAAGTAATTGAAGATGAAGATAACCTTGATATTATGCAAGGCATGGTAGACGACTTAATGATTGAAGATGATGTGATTAAAGGCGTACGTACTAACATTGGAACAGAATACTGGGCAGAGGCAGTTATTATTACAACAGGTACATTTTTACGCGGTGAGATTATCTTAGGAAACATGAAATATTCAAGTGGCCCTAACCACCAATTACCATCTATTTCATTAGCCGATAATTTAAGAAATCTTGGCTTTGAAGTTGTTAGATTTAAGACAGGTACACCACCTCGTGTAAATGCGAAAACAATTGATTATTCTAAAACTGAAATCCAACCAGGTGATGATGTAGGTAGAGCGTTTAGTTTTGAAACTACTGAATATATCTTAGATCAATTACCATGTTGGTTAACATATACAAATGCTGATACGCACCAAGTGATTGATGATAATTTACATCTTTCAGCAATGTATTCAGGGATGATTAAAGGTACAGGTCCAAGATATTGTCCATCAATTGAAGATAAATTTGTGCGTTTCAACGATAAACCACGTCACCAATTATTCTTAGAACCAGAAGGACGTAATACGAATGAAGTATACGTACAAGGATTATCTACAAGTCTTCCAGAACATGTACAAAGACAAATGGTAGAAACAATTCCTGGTCTAGAAAAAGCAGACATGATGCGTGCAGGTTATGCAATTGAATACGATGCACTCGTACCTACACAATTATGGCCAACACTTGAAACTAAAAAAATCAAAAACTTATATACTGCTGGTCAAATCAACGGTACATCAGGTTATGAAGAAGCGGCTGGGCAAGGTATTATGGCTGGTATTAATGCAGCAGCTAGAGTACAAGATAAAGATGAAGTTGTCTTAAGTCGTTCTGATGCATATATCGGTGTATTAATTGATGATCTTGTTACGAAAGGCACAAATGAACCTTACCGTTTATTAACATCTCGTGCAGAGTATCGTCTATTGATAAGACACGATAACGCTGATTTACGTCTAACTGATTTAGGTCACGAATTAGGAATGATTTCTGAAGAGCGTTATGCACGTTTTAATGCAAAACGAGACATGATAAAATCAGAACAAGAACGTTTAGGTAGTATCCGAGTGAAACCACATGATCGCGTTCAAGAAATTATTGAAGCCCAAGGCGGTTCTCGCTTGAAAGATGGTATTTTAGCATTAGAGCTGTTACGTCGTCCTGAAATGACTTACGATTTAATTCTTGAAATTCTGGATGAATCACATGTACTTCCATCTGATGTTGAAGAACAAGTGGAAATTCAAACGAAATACGAAGGCTACATCAACAAGTCATTACAACAAGTTGAAAAAGTAAAACGTATGGAAGAGAAAAAAATTCCAGAAGACTTAGATTATAGTAAGGTAGATAGTTTAGCGACTGAAGCGCGTGAAAAATTAGCAGAAGTTAAGCCATTAAACATTGCGCAAGCTTCTCGTATTTCTGGTGTGAATCCAGCTGATATCTCAATTTTACTTGTTTTTCTTGAACAAGGAAAAATCCAAAGGGTGAAAAATTAAGATGAGTGTAGAATGGTTAACTAAGCAACTCAGTACACAAGGTATAGAACTTTCTGAAGAACAACAACGACAATTTCAAACGTATTATCAAATGCTTGTTGAATGGAATGAAAAAATAAATTTAACAAGTATCACTGAAGAACATGAAGTGTATTTGAAACATTTTTATGATTCAATTGCGCCAAGTTTTTATACGGATTTGACTAAAGAATTAACAATTTGTGATGTAGGTGCTGGTGCTGGTTTCCCAAGCATTCCTTTGAAAATTATTTTTCCGAATTTAAAAGTTATAATTGTAGATTCGTTAAATAAACGCATAAACTTTTTAAATCAATTAGCAGAGGCGCTAGACCTTGAAAACGTAAATTTCGTGCACGATCGTGCCGAAACGTTTGGCAAAGGAGTCTACAGGGAGTCTTATGATATCGTAACTGCACGTGCTGTTGCTAGACTTTCAGTATTAAGTGAATTGTGTCTGCCTTTAGTTAAAAAAGGCGGTCAATTCATTGCTTTAAAATCTTCTAAAGGTGAAGAAGAATTAGAAGAAGCACGTTTCGGTTTAGGTATTTTGGGTGGTAAAGTGCGAGAAACAATTTCATATGAATTGCCAGAAGAAGCAGGCGAGAGACAAATGATGATTATAGACAAGAGAAGTCAGACACCTAAGAAGTATCCTAGAAAACCAGGAACACCGAATAAATCTCCATTGCTTAACAAGTAAATGCAAATCAATACAATTAATTTAGAGGGAGCGCATGGAAAATGAAGAAACCTTTTTCTAAATTATTTGGTTTAAAGAACAAAGATGACATTGTTGGTTATATTGAAGAAGATCATAATAATAGCGTTGAATCTATTCATATCGAACGTATTGTGCCAAACCGTTATCAACCAAGACAAGTATTTGAGCCAAATAAGATAAAAGAACTCGCAGAATCAATAGAAGAACATGGTTTGTTACAGCCTATCGTCGTACGTCCAATTGAAGAAGATATGTTTGAAATCATTGCAGGTGAACGTAGATTTAGAGCGTTTCAATCACTTGGTAAAACACACGCAGAAGTCATTATTAGATATTTAGATGATGAAGAGACTGCTGTGGTTGCACTTATTGAAAACATTCAACGTGAAAACCTATCCGTCGTTGAAGAAGCGGAAGCATATAAAAAGTTATTGGAAATCGGGGATACCACACAAAGTGAATTAGCTAAAAGTGTTGGTAAAAGCCAAAGTTTCATAGCTAATAAATTGCGTTTATTAAAATTAGCACCTAAAGTCATCGAACGTTTACGTGAAGGTAAGATTACTGAACGTCACGCTCGTGCAATGTTAAGTTTGTCAGAAGAAGATCAAGAAATAATGGTTGAAACTGTTATTAGCCAGAAACTAAATGTAAAACAAACAGAAGCACGAGTGAAACAAAAAGTTGGCCCTGAAAAGGTGACGGCTCAAACATTTGGATTTGAAAAAGACTTAACTGACGCACGTGATGCAGTCGGTAAAAGTCTTGAAAGCATTGAAAAAAGCGGCATTAAATATGAACATCAAGCTAAAGATCACGACGACTATTATGAAATAAAGATTAAATTATACAAACGTTAATATAACCAAAATAAAACAATCTGGGAAATAGATCCTAGATTAAATCACTGACTGTTAGAATCCTCATTGGAAATCTAACAGTCTTTTTTAATGTTTAAATTTTATTAAGTTAATATAAAAATTCCATTGTAATATTGTGATAAATCAAAAACTGTGATTAAATTAAGAAAACGCTTACACATTATCTAAAGGGGGGATGATAATATGATTACGTTTATCGTGTCTATTATTTTATTAGTTGTAGGTTATTTCACTTATGGTAAATATATCGATAAGATGTTTGGAACTAAAGAGGAACGTCCGACGCCAGCATTTCATCAGAGGGACGATGTCGATTACTTACCGATGAAGACATCATCTAATTCACTGATTCAATTATTAAATATTGCAGGTGTTGGTCCAATTTTCGGACCAATTATGGGAGCACTTTAAGGGCCTGTCGCATTTATTTGGATTGTTGTGGGTTGTATTTTTGCAGGGGCGGTTCATGACTATTTAACTGGGATGATTTCAATCAGAAATAAAGGGGCTCATTTACCTGAGCTTGCTGGTAAATTTTTAGGAAAAGTGATGAAACACTTTGTTAATATTTTCTCTATTTTATTATTACTCTTAACAGGAACAGTATTTGTGACAAGTCCGGCATTATTATTACATGATTTATTAGACGGACGTATTGCATTAGGCATCATTATTTTTGTTATCTTTATTTATTATGTTCTTTCTACAATTTTACCTATTGATAAAATTATTGGCCGTATTTATCCAATATTTGGGGCATTATTATTAATTAGTGCGGTTGGTATTGGTTTCCGTCTTATTCAAACAGGCGCACCTATTCCAGAGATTAATTTAAAAAATATGCATCCTGATGGGGCATCTATTTTCCCATTATTATTCTTCACGATTACTTGTGGGGCGTTATCTGGTTTCCATGCGACACAAACGCCAATTATTTCTAGAACAACGAAAAAAGAAAATAATGGTCGTTTTATCTTTTACGGTATGATGATTGCTGAAGGGATTATCGCTATGATTTGGGCAGCAGCAGGTATGAGTCTATTTAATGGTTACAATGGACTTAGTGATGTATTAGCGCGTGGCGAAGCAGCTTTAGTGGTAAGTGAAGCTTCTCATTTATTATTAGGTTCTGTCTTAGGGACAATCGCAGTGTTAGGCGTAATCGTCTTACCGATTACGAGCGGGGATACATCTTTCCGTAGTGCCAGAATGATTATTGCTGATTACTTAAATTATGGACAGCGTAGTGTTGTAAAAAGAATTATCGTAGCTGCACCATTATTTGTAATTAGTTTTGCTTTGACTCAAGTAGACTTCACGATACTTTGGCGTTATTTCTCTTGGGCTAACCAAACCACTGCAACTGTTGCTTTGTGGGTCGGTGCTATGTACTTACTCATGGCTAAAAAGAATTTTTGGGTTGCAGCAATACCAGCCGTGTTCATGACATGGAATATATTTACATACATTCTCAGTCAGCCAATCGGTTTAGGATTAGATCTTACTTTAAGCTATGTGATAGCATTTATACTGACGGTATTATGGGTTCTGTACTTTGGTTATCAATATAAGAAAATCACTGCAGGTGAAGAGTTTGAATTAGATCACCAAATTCAATATCAGCAACAAACGATTTAAGTTTTTATATTGGCAGTACTTGGCCGATAGCTAGTTAAACTTGTGGGGCGGATATGAAATCAAATTATGATTTCTATCTTGCCCTTTTTTGTGCTGTCTAAAGGCAGTCTAAAAAACGTTGGTATCATAGGGTGTAAAAGCATTTTGACAATTGAAAAGGTGCATATGTCAAAGAACTTTGGTAGTCTAATAATGATTTCCATATTAATCTCTAGTCAAAGGAGCACGACAAATGAATTTAGGTTCTCAAATTAAGTATTTCAGACAACGCGATTATTTATCTCAAGAAGATTTAGCAGAGAAATTATATGTTTCACGTCAAACAATTTCTAATTGGGAGAATGATAAGAGTTATCCAGATGTTCATAATTTACTTATGCTCAGTTCATTGTTCGATGTTTCTTTAGACGATTTAGTCAAAGGAGATGTGGAGATTATGGAACAGAAATTAAAGCAAACAAACTTTAACTTGTGGTCACATTTAATGGTGTGGCCGATGTTATTAGTAGCAATTTTATTTGGTCCAGCGCTTTATTATTGGGGAACGGTTGGCATTGTCATTGAGGTTGTACTATTTATTATTGCGATGTACGCTTCTATTAAAGTAGATTTAATTAAGAAGTCTAATAATATGCAAACTTACGATCGAATCGTAGCATTTATGAAGGGTGAAGATCCTAATGAGGTTAATACTACAAAACTAAGAAATACCCTGACATTTATATATAGCTTCGTATTAATCGTAGGCGGTTTTTTAATCATTATGCTATTAAGTATGTATTTTTTCAAATAGAAAATATAGTAAAAAGCATCTTTCAAATTTTGAAAGATGCTTTTTTATGTAAATGGGACTGAATGAACTTTTTAGTATTTTGAAAACTTCTATTAAAAAATATAGCAATAAATGTTTGGGCAAGCAGTTTAGTAGTAATCAACTCCCTACAATTTAATAAATTTATTTGTAGATAATGTAGATAATGAAATACCTTAAAAATAAAGACACGTGCATGCTCATCGGCATTCATTTCAAAATAAAAAAATAAAGAATATAGCCAATTTTAAGTGAATTATTATCCTTAAATTGTATTTAATTTTAAGGAGTAAAAAACTACTCCAATATAAGAAAGCGTTTACAAATAAGAAATAAGGTGATATATTAACGTTAATTTGGTTAGTTAAATTAACAAACCAACCAAAAATAAGGGGGCATCGCTAAAAGTTAACGCGTAAAGATAACTATACATATTACTGGTTTGGACATTCTAATTTATGAATAGTTGTTTTGTTAATCATCTATGAGCAGGCATACATTAAAAATTAATGGGGTGGGGATTATGTCCGTTAGTTATGATTCTAAACAAAGTGATAAGAATGAACGATTAGGTATGCCAGAGAAGATTACTTTTGGTATCGGGGATTTTGGAGCGAATTATAGTTGGACCTTTATTGCATCTTTTATAATAATTTATATGACTGATGTAGTGGGTGTTGCTGGTTCAGTAATAGGTACTATTATATTGATTTGTCGGTTTGCAGATGGTTTTTCGGATTTGTTTATGGGAAGTATCATTGATAATACAAATACAAAGATGGGCAAGGCTAAGCCATGGGTCTTTTGGACCGCTCCTATTTTGGGAATCTTAACTATTTTATTATTTAATGTGCCACAATCTTTTGGTGATACTGAAAAGATTATTTATATCTTTTCAATATACTTTTTGATATCAGTAGTGTTTTATACTGCCAATAATGTTGCATATTCTTCTCTTATTTCATTTATGACTAAAAATGAAACTGACCGTGTTTCATTAGGAAGTATCCGTTTTATTTTTGCTAACTTAAGTGTGTTGTGTATTACGACATTTACCACATTTTTAGTTAATGGATTTGGTGGTAATCAGCAAGGTTGGACTGTTACATCTATTATTTATGGCGCATTATGTGCTATACCGTTAATGATTGCAGGATATTTTGTAAAAGAAAGAAACGTTGCAACTAAGAAATATGACCACATTGATAAAAAAGGTGTCAAAAAACAAAAAAACCGCATACCTTTTACATTAATTATAAAAACATTAATGACAGAAAAATACTTTCTTATTACTATTGTTTTATATTTACTATGGTATTTACGTCAAACAGATAATAGCATGAGAATATATTATGCTACGTATATTTTTAACGATGAAAATGTTATGGCACTTTTAAGTTTTGCTACTTTAATCCCAACAATTTTAGGTTTACTACTTGCAGCTAAATTTTCAGAAAAGGTTGGAATTAAGAAAAGTATCATTATTGGTTTAGTAATATCAATAATTTCTTATATCATTATGAGTTTGTTTTCGGAAAACTTAACTATGTTAGTTATAGGTTTAGTTATACATGGTATAGGAATCGTACCATTTACTGCTGCACTCAGTGGTATTGTTGCAGATATTGGCGATATTATATATTGGAAAACAGGGGTGCCAGTACAAGGGTCAGTGTTTAGTTTGGCTAGTGCTGGGATGAAAATTGGATCAGGTCTACAGTCAGCTATTGTAGGGTGGTCATTGTCCCTCGGTGGTTATGTCGCAGGAGCTTCAATACAATCTGAAAGTACTATATTTGCCATAAAATCGATGCAAATATACTTTCCGTTTTTAATGGTTATAATGATAATGATTGTTACATTCTTTTTAAATTATGAAAAATTCATAGGTAAGGTTAAGGACCAAATAAGAAATAATGAAGTGGGAGAACTGAGAAATAAACAAATATATAAATAAGCGGAGGTTATATTATGTCAAAAAAATTATATGTAGCTAAAACAGGATCAGATTTTGCTAAGGGGTCTGAGGATGAGCCGTTATTAACAATTAATAAAGCAGCTTCGCTTGCGTTACCTGGGGACACTGTAATCGTTCATGAAGGCATATATAGAGAAGAAATAAACGACATAAATTCAGGATTAAGCGAGTCTCGCAGAATTACATTTGAAAGTGCAAAAAATGAAAAAGTGACTGTAAAAGGCTCTGAAGAAATAAATGATTGGCATCTTGTAGAAGGAAATATATGGAAAGTAGAAGTTCCTAATCAATTATTCAAAACATTTAATCCTTTTTCAGTGAAATTATTTGGTGATTGGCTTGAGGTTGATAATGATCAGACTTTAGGGCAAGTATATTTAAATGGTCATGCACTATTTGAAGTAAATGCTTTTGATAGATTGAAAAATCCACAAAGCGTCGAAAAAGTATTTGATCATTGGACTGAAAAAGAAGTTGATTTTGATTACGCTGATTTATCGACATTTTTATGGTATGCGGAAGTAGATGAAAATAGTACTACGATTTACGCTAATTTTCAAAACTATAATCCAAATGAAGAATTAATAGAAATCAATGTCAGAGAACACGTATTTTCGCCAAGTCAAACACATACTAATTATATAACAATTCGTAATTTTGAATTAGCGCATGCGGCAACACAATGGTCTCCACCTACAGCTAAACAGACTGGTTTGATTGATACGAATTGGAGTAAAAAATGGATCGTAGAAAATAATTATATACATGATTCAATGTGTAGTGGTGTTTCAATTGGTAAAGAGATATCTACTGGACAAAACTTTAGTTCAATTAGAAAAGATAAACCTGGCTATCAATACCAAATAGAAACAGTTTTTAGTGCTGTTAACGCTGATTGGAATAAAGAAACGATAGGATCACATATTATTAGAAATAATAAAATTAGCGATTGTGGACAAAATGCTATTGTGGGTCATTTAGGGTGCGCTTTTAGTGAAATATATAATAACCACATATTTAATATTGGTAATAGAAGAGCGTTTTTTGGATATGAAATTGCTGGTATTAAACTACATGCGGCTTTAGATACACAAGTTTATAATAATTACGTTCATAACTGCTCTTTAGGTATGTGGTTTGATTGGCAAACTCAAGGAACAAGAATTAGTAAAAATATATTCAATGAAAATACAAGAGATCTTTTTGTAGAAGTGACAAGCGGACCTTATCTCGTCGATAATAATATATTAACTGCTGATTACGCTTTAGATAATCATGCACAAGGTGGCGCTTATGTTAATAATATTATTAACGGTGAAATGGTTCATAGATTGATGCTAGATAGATCAACGCCTTACCATGTGCCACATAGTACATTAGTCGCTGGATTTGCTCCAGTTTATGGAGGAGACGATAGATTCTACAATAATATATTTATAGGGAAAAATGCTGTAAATAATATTGGAACTGAACTGTATAATGGTTATACAACATCTTTAGAAGAATATAAGTATTTGGTCTCTCAAGAAGAAGGAGATCACCAAGCTTATCATAAAATAAAACAACCTGTTTTTATTAACAATAATGCTTATTTCAATAAAGCCAAACACTTTGAAAAAGAAGAAAATAATTTAATAGATGAGAACTTCAATCCTGCGTTATCTTTAGAAGAAGAATCAGAAGGTTTATATCTTAACATTTCATTACCAGCATCATTTTTTGAAATTAAAGGAGAAACCCAATCAAGTGATACTTTACCTAAAGTAAGACTAGCAGATGCAGACTTTGAAAGTCCGAATGAAAAGCCAATCAGTATTAATACTGATTTAGTAGAAAATATGAGAACGGATACTACTCTATTAGGACCGATTGAAAATTTACAAGCTGGTGAAAACAAAGTGCTAATTTGGAAACACAATGAAAACGGCGACTATCTGTAGGACTGAGTCATTATTATACAGATGAAATGCACAAAATAATTAGAACACTATAATATTCACAAATGAAAAACAGCCTCAATTTTTAAAAATTGAAGTGCATCCCAAAAGTTGGACATAAAAATTCAACTTTTAGGGATGTTTTTTATGTCAAAATACTATTAATCTATTTTTATTATTGCTTTATACAGAAGCAATGTGCTTTAACAGTTGATTTATGATAATATAGAATAATTGTTTTTTTATTTAATTTATTTAAAAACTTTTTATTAAAACCATAGGAGATATTAGTTTATGAAATATTATGAAGAAATACCTGTTATAAGAGCTATAGCCACGATGTTAGTTCTATGTATACATTTAACAGCTCAATTGTATAATTCAAATGGTGTCATAACAGATCCTATTTTGTCATATTTTAATCAAATAGCGAGATTAGGAACACCAATTTTCGCCGTAATCAGTGCATTTTTGCTTACAAGTTCGACTTTGAATAGAAAATTTAGTTTATTATACTTTATCAAATCAAGATTCACTAAAATCTTTATACCTTATATACTATGGACAACTTTATATATAGTATTGAGGTATCTTTTTACTAATACATATTATCCTCCAGGGACGCCTTTAATAAAATACTATATACTTGGTACAGCTGAAATACATTTATATTTCATTTTAGTAGTAATTCAATTTTATTTACTATTTCCATTCGTACACAAACTTAAAAAGGGGTTACCATTAATAGCAGCATATATCATTGCGACAATAATAAATGTAATTTGGTTGAATTATGGTAGAGGTGAAATCACATTCCAAAGTGACTTATTAAACGCTTTTGTTAATAGTAAAGCATTTATATTGAATTGGCTTTCTTTCTTTTTCCTTGGCATTTGTTATGCGAAGTTTTATAAAGAAATTAATAGAACAATATTAGAATATAAAATTTATGTCAAAATAATAGGGATGATATTATTTGTTGATTTAATAATCAGCATTGATATTACAAATTTATATGGTTCAAGCAGTATAGCTAACATCATTTATATACCATTCTTTCTTGCGCTATTAATTATATTTTATAATCATGTTAAAAATTATAAGTATTTAATGAAATCTTTAACAGTTATAGGAAATTATTCTATGGGGATATACTTGATTCATGTTTTATTAATTATGATATATAGACAGTATCCTTATGCAGATATTGTTAATAATCCATCTACGTTTGTTATTTCTTATATCGTTATATTATGTCTTTCTGTAATATCCATTTATTTAATAAGTAAATTGCCTTTTTCAAGTTATATTGTACCGATTCCAGCTAAAAAAACTATTATTAATAAGCGTGTACGAAATGAGAAGACATAGTGAAGCTGTAATATGAGCATTAAGGTATTAGAAAGAACAAGCTTTCAGGACGACAGACTTATCCATCTACAAATAGAGAAAATAAGTAAATAGATATGTAAGAACATTTTGAATGCTAAAGCGTAAAATTTAAATGAGAGGCTGAGACAAAATACGTGTCTCAGCCTCTCATTTTATCTATTTTAGTGATTGAATTGATAAGATCTATTTAGTTCACTGTTATTCTTTTGTATTACAACCTTCTTTAGAACCGCAAGAGCTGCATTTTCCTTCTTTAGATTTTTTTATAAATTTAGTTAATGTAAATATAGTGTAGCCAAAAATTGCTAAAAAGATAACGATGTTAATGATAATCGACATAAAATCACGTCCTTAAATAAAAAATTGGCTAACTTGGTAGAAGATGAATGTCAGTATATAGGCAGCAATTAAAGGATAGGCTACTGCGAATATTGTCCATTTTAAGGCATAGGTTTCCTTACGAATGGTTGCTACAGTCGATAAACAAGGTATGTACAATAGGATAAATATCATAAAGGCATAGGCTGATAATGGCGTAAATT
This sequence comes from Staphylococcus equorum, assembly GCF_001747895.1. Classification (GTDB taxonomy): domain Bacteria; phylum Bacillota; class Bacilli; order Staphylococcales; family Staphylococcaceae; genus Staphylococcus; species Staphylococcus equorum_A. Next base: position 118,081 of record NZ_LNNB01000018.1, read on the forward strand.
GATCTTGAACGATATTTACTAATCCGGCTTCATCTGAAGCATAAATAATAGCCATCGAACTAACTATGACTTCTTTAGCTAAGAACCCTGGAACAAGCGTCGCGCCTGCTTGCCAAGTTCCGAATCCTAAAGGTGCAACTAAAACTACAAAGAAACTTCCGATAGAATGTAAAAAGCTGTCGTTTACATCTACGTTGAAACCACCTGGTCCTGTATAATTTAAAAGCCAAATAACTACTGAACCTGCAAAGATGAAAGTTCCTGCTTTTTTAACAAATCCTTTTGCTTTTTCCCAAGTACTTCTCCAAAGTGTTTTGATAGAAGGTAAACGATATGTCGGTAATTCCACGATAAATACTGAATCATCATTTTTCAGCACAGTTTTAGTCAGTAATACACTTGTTAATAATGCGATGACAATGCCAAGTACATAAAGACTTAACACAATGAGCGCTTGATTTTGCTCGAAGAAAACACCAACAAATAATGCATACACAGGTAGTCTTGCAGAACATGACATAAACGGTGCAATTAAAATTGTTGTAAGACGTTCTTTCTCACTTTCAATACTACGTGCAGCCATAATACTAGGCACGTTACACCCGAAACCAATAATCATAGGAATAAAGGATTTACCACTTAAGCCAAAGGTTTCCATAATTCTATCCATCAATATAGCTATACGTGCCATGTAACCTGAATCTTCTAGTAAAGAAATAAAGAAGAAGAGTACGATAATCTGAGGGACGAATACTAATACACCTCCAACACCTGCAATCACTCCGTCAGTAATTAAATCTTGTAAGAAAGCTACAACACCAAGGTTATCCATGACTGACTTAACGGTATCGGTAAATGTGCCACCAAGAAATTCATCAAGCTGATCAGATAATGGTGTACCTATCCATGTAAATGTAATGTGGAATATGAGCCACATGATACCTAAAAAGATAGGGATACCTAATATTCTATGTGTTAGCAATTTATCTATACGATTAGAAAGATATTGTTGTTCTTCATCAGGATATTCAATCACCCCGTCTAATAATTGAGCTATGTAGTCGCTACGTTTACGTTGTACTAATTCACGAATAGAACAGTCTAGTAAATCAGATAATGTTTCACGTAAAGGGATGATTTTTTCTAACACGATTTCATCGAGTAATTCATGAATTTTAGGATTGTCTAAAAGGAATTGTATAGCGATAAATCTGAAAAGCTGTTTATCGAAAGAAGTGTGTTCAGATAAATATTTTTCAATACGAGATATTGTATCTTCAAATTTTTCGCCATAATTTATTCGTAAAGGTCTAGATTTTGATAATGAATGGTCTTTAAGCGCATGTAATAAATGAGTCGTACCTTTACCACTTCTCGCTATTATAGGTAATAAGGGTAGTTTTAATTTCTTCATTAGAGCAGTCTGATTAATACGAATACCACGTTTTGTGGCTACATCTATCATATTTAAGCCGATAATAATGGGTGCCCCTAATTCCATTAATTGAACTGTTAATTGTAAATTTCGTTTGAGTTGGCTTGCATCTATGATATTGATCATACCTGAGAAGTCATTGTTTAATAAGTAGTCGGTCACTACAGTTTCATCTTTAGAAATAGGTGACAGTTCGTATATACCAGGTAAATCTATAAGGCTTCCAGCGTTCTCTTTTAGACGGCCGACCTTCTTCTCAACGGTAACGCCGCTCCAGTTGCCTACATATTCGTAAGTGCCAGTTAATGCATTAAATAATGAGGTCTTACCTACATTAGGATTTCCTAGGATACAATAGCTATTATTCATGTGCTTCCTCTAAAAAAATCTGACATGCATCACAACCACGTATACTTAAACATTGGTCATTAACTTCTAAAATACAAGGCCCTTTGAATAAACATTTTTGCTTAATTTTCACGTCCGTCCCATTATTTAAGCCTAACGCATTTAAACGTTGTAACATATGTTGGTTTTTAATATGTAGAGCTTTAATTTTATAACGTTTTTCCAAAGTGGCTGTCTCGATATTTAGCATAGTCATCACTCTTTCTTAATTGTAAATAATAATCATTGTCAATTATACAACTAAGTTTTGTACGATAAAAGCGTTTTAAATATTAATTTTGTGGACATTTTGTTAAAAGACATTGCAATGCTCATAGATTTCATTAAACTTATAATAAAATCTATCTGAAATATATATTAACCTTGAATTTAGGGTATAGATAAGTGAGCAAAAATATTGTATATTTACACGATAGGTATTACACTCGAATCAAACTTGAAATGAAGCGGTCCAGTTTTTTAGATATTTTGATTCGTAAATATAGTTTTTAATACATAAAAATAAAGACACCAAGACGATTTGTTTTCAATCCATCAGTAGCAATATATAAATAGTTTATATGCATTAAGGGTTTGTAAAATGCGCATAATGTAGGAGGGATTCAAATGGTTATTCGTGAAAATAAACGTATCAAAGTCAAAAGATTGAATGAAACACGTTCTAGTGGTATTTCTGTGATGATTGAGGAAGGCGGATTGGGAGCCGATCAATATTATCAAATAGAAAAGCAAAACACGGAAACTTCAGAAGAGCATTTACACCAATTTGAAAATGAAGTTCGTGAAAAGAGTGACATTGAACTTATAGATTTATTAGTTGTAAATGCAAAAGAAAATACAAATACAGATTATAATGAAGCGTTGCAAGTAATTCAAGAAGAGATACTGGATCGCATGAAATAGTGATTAAATTCATACAATTGAATAATAAAATGAGCATATGAAGGCTATTGATAGGGGGGTAATTAGAACTATATCAGTAGCCTTTTTAGTATGATAGGCTGTCTAAAGTACGTCTAGAATATTAAAAATGATTAGAAATACCAATGAGAACATAAAAAAGGAACGGGAATACGAAATCAAAAGTTGAAATTTGATTTCGTATTCTCGCTCCCATCAGACTGCTACTGTGTAATTGTTAGTTGGTACTTTTTGTGCACGCTTTCCGAGGACACAGCCTTAGCCTGTAGTCTTCGGCTGATGCTTTCCTCACAGGAGGCGGTCCAAATCACTGGCATTTTTAAAACAATGAACAAACATTTAAAGTTATATAGTAACCCAAAGTACAACTTTTTGAGTTCTTTACACATTGGGTTTGTTTACGTTCTGTTACAACATCATATATTTGTATTTTTGTTAACCATTTAATTCTAATGGATTAGGTCCAATTCTCTTATTTTCGTTTAATGCATCAATACGTTCCATTTGATTAGTTGATAATGAGAAATCAAAGATATTAATGTTTTCTTCTATTCTATGAGGTGTAATTGATTTTGGAATTGTTACGACACCATGTTCAATATTCCATCTAATAACAACTTGTGCTGGAGATTTTCCAATTTCTTCTGCAATCGTATTGATTGTTTCATCTGTTAAAATCTCCGCGTTCATTAGTGGAGACCATGACTCCATGTATATAGATTCAGTATCTAGGTAAGTTCTTAATTCTTGTTGTGTAAAGTAGGGATGAAATTCGACTTGATTGATGACAGGTTTAATAGAAGTTTCTGATTTTAACACTTCTAAATGCTTAATATTGAAGTTACTTACACCAATATTTTTAACTTTGCCTGATTCGTATAAAGCTTCCATACCTTTCCAAGTTTCAATCATGACAGACTCATCTGTACCCGGCCAATGAATAAGGTAAAGATCTAAGTAGTCTAGATCTAAGTTATCTATAGAAGTTTGATATCCTTGTTCTACATTGTCTTTGCCAAAGCTATCAAACCAAAGTTTTGAGGTAATAAATAAATCTTTTCTTTGAATACCGGCTGTAGCCATACCTTCTTGTATACCACGGCCCACCATTTCTTCGTTTCCGTAAACTAATGCGGCATCAATACTGCGATAGCCGTTAATAATTGCATGCTTCACTGCATCTTTTGCAGTGTCATCATTTTCTACTCTAAAAACACCTAAACCAAGTTGAGGCATAGTATTACCATTATGAAAATCAATATATTGCATAGTTATTCTCCTTTTACTGTGTTTGATTTCAAAATATTTTCAAACAATGTTTATATTAGTTATATTACCGATGATTAAGTAAAAATGTAAGTACGCACTTTAAAGTAACCTAGGTATCTATTTTATGAATAATCATATTTTTAATTGATTTTTAAGATTGCTGTGATTATAATATAGGTATAAAAAATGTTACCATTTAGTTCACCAAACCCTCACTATTGCCTATAATAGTGAGGGCTTTTTATGGTGTGGCTTACGTTATCGCCTATTGTTTTTCGCCACGATTACGAAGCCATTGCGTAAACATGGCAATGATGCAACCACTGATGATTGTGGCTAAGACATTTATAAAAAATGCTACCATTATTCAGATCACCTCCTCTCAACGTCTAAATTGACTCCTGAGAGATAGGCGACATCCATATTATATACTAGAAATGCTGTGCTTTTATCATATGTTTGAGCTTGTCACTTTATCTTCAAATATTTCCTCAATTATACAAATTACAACAAATATCATTCTCAATTTATTTAATTTCTTCTTAAAACAACATGTACATTGTATTCGAAAATCATTATACTTAAGAACATGTTTATTTTTAAAACAACAAGGAGTTAGACAAAATGAGTATCATTAAAAGAGTATTTCGGAAAGAAGATTTATCCCGTTATCAAAATAAAGATTCAAATTTGGAACGTACACTTCGTGTGAGAGACTTTTTAGCATTAGGTGTCGGAACGATTGTATCGACTGCTATTTTCACATTACCAGGTGTTGTTGCTGCAGATCATACTGGACCAGCTGTAACACTTTCATTTTTAGTATCAGCTATAGTAGCGGCACTCGTTGCTTTTGTATATGCAGAGATGGCTTCAGTGATGCCATTTGCAGGTTCGGCTTATACTTGGATTAGTATATTATTCGGAGAGTTTTTTGGTTGGATAGTAGGATGGGCGCTCATTGCAGAGTATATTATTGCAGTTTCTTTTGTAGCGTCAGGTTTTTCAGCCAATTTAAGAGGGCTTTTAGACCCCTTCCATATATCATTGCCAAACGGATTATCCAATTCACTTGGAACTAACGGTGGCATAATGGATATTATTGCAGCAATTGTAATTATTATCACAGCACTCTTGTTAGCGAGAGGTGCATCAGAAACAGCACGCGTACAAAATATACTTGTTGTGTTAAAAATATTAGCGATTTTCTTATTTCTTATTGTAGGTTTATCAGTTATTAATCTTGGAAACTACATACCGTTTATTCCTGAATATAAAGAAACAGCAGCAGGTGCCTTTGGTGGTTGGCAAGGTATTTACGCAGGAAGTTCGGTTATTTTCATTGCTTATATCGGTTTTGATTCTATTGCAGCTAATTCTGGAGAAGCAATTAACCCACAGAAAACAATGCCTCGAGGTATCTTAGGATCACTACTTATTGCAGTTGGATTATTTGTTGCTGTATCACTCGTATTAGTAGGTATGTTTGATTACTCAGCATACAAAGATAACGCAGAACCAGTAGGTTGGGCATTACGTATGAGTGGACACGGCACAGTTGCTGTTATTGTACAGGCTGTCTCAGTTATAGGTATGTTTACGGCACTTATTGGTATGATGCTTGCCGGTTCACGTTTACTTTATTCATTTGGCCGTGATGGCATTCTTCCGTCTTGGTTAGGGAAGTTAAATACCAAGAATCAACCTAATCGTTCTTTAGTCATACTAACAATTGTGGCAGTCATTATCGGATCTGTATTTCCATTTGGATTTTTAGCGGAATTGATTTCAGCAGGCGCGCTCGTCGCATTCATGTTTGTGACAATTGGAATTTATGCATTACGCAAAAGAGAAGGTAAAGATTTACCAGAACCAGCATTTAAATTACCATTTTATCCTGTTATGCCGATATTTATATTTATCTGTGTATTTGCAGTGTTTTGGGGATTAAGCGGACAAGCTAAATTCTATACATTGATTTGGTTTATTATTGGTATTGTATATTATTTATTTTATGCCATTAAGATGAATGGTCAGCAGAAATAGATAACTAATTATTGGTAAATGTGTAAATACATATTATACCTTTAGGCTTTATAAAATACATGAAAACCCCTTTCACTAGTAGCTAAAGTGAAGGGGGTTTTATCAGTTTTTGATATCATATCCTAAATTGTGTTTGTGAAATAAACTGCAACACTTTTTAAGTTGTTCTGAATATATTCGTTTTATATCCACCAACTTCTAAATCGATTGAGAACATGTAGCCTGCCGTGGGTTCTTGGTGTCTTTCATACTCATTCAATGGTGCTAATGCCGTAGTCATAAATAGAGTTTTTAAATTTTCTCCACCGAATGCACAAGATGTAACGGTAGAAGTTGGTAAAGTAATACTGTCTATCCATTTTTTCTGGAAAGGGTCGATCTTTGCTACTACACCACCTTTGAATAAAGCAATATACAACATGCCTTGTTGATCAATTGTCATGCCGTCGGGTAATCCATCTGATTCTTCAAAAGTATAAACAGTCTCTTCATTTGAAATTTGACCAGTTTTTGAATCATAATTAAATTGACTCACGGATTGGTTAGCAGAATCGATATAATACATAATGTCTCGAACAGGGTCCCAATCAAGTCCATTAGAAAGTGTTACTTTCTCTTTTGCTGTTTCAATATTAGAAAAATCCTTTTCTACGCGATAAAGCTTAGCGATTTGTCCATGAAATTCAGTTTGAGTGCTATCTTGGCTTTCTTTAAATAATCTAAAGTCATCGTTAACTGTCCCTGCCCAAAGTCTGCCTTGAGGATCACACTTAGCATCGTTTAAAAGTATTTTGTTATTTAAATCCATTGGTGTAAAAATCTCTTTTAACGTTTCTTTTTTTAAATCATACAGATAAAATCCATCTTTCATAATCACTATAAGTTCATTCTGTGAATATTTTGCAAGTGACATTGGAGATTTTTCAAGTTGGTAAAAAGTATATTGATTAGTTTGAGGATAATAAGCGCGTATTTTATTTTCTACATTGTCTATCCAAAATAAACATTGATTTTCATCGTCCCACAAAGGACCTTCTCCAAAAGTTGATTGTACGCTTTCTTGTAGTAATTTAGCTTGCATGATGTTCCTCCTAATTTTTTCTATAAAAGTGTCTTATAGGAAAAGCACCTTATAGTAAACAGATTGTTGATGAATGAAATTACCTAAAAGGTTTCTAATCTCATACTATCAATATTTAATCTTGAATTACCAATATTGCTAAGTAACAAATAGCAATTTATAATTTAATTAATAAAGATAAAGAACTCATACTTAAGCGTGTTTTGGTTTTATAAAAGGTGGATGGTGAATTTATATGACTAATAAAGACAAAAAAAGAAAATTTGATAAAGAAGATAAATTTAGCATTATGACTATTATCCTAGATGTATTACTCTCAATAATTAGAGGTATAATTACTGTGATAAGAAACATATTTTCATAACAATAACCGATAAAAAGCGCTTAACAGTTTGTTCTCTGTTAAGCGCTTTTAACTTTTTTATTTTAATGATTCATAGTTATCTTTCTTTTTCTTATTCATAGCTTTAACAAAAATAGGATAAAAAAGTAATAAAAAAATGACTAACATTTTAGGTAACATATGTGACTTCCTCCTTTGATTTCATGTAATATACAAAAATTCTTAACTAATAAATACATTTATGATAAGCATAGCTAGACCAAAGTAAATATAAAGCGGTTTAACTTTATTTTTTTCTAATAGAGAAAGTTGAATCATTGCTATTCCTAATAATATTAAAGTTCCTTCAAAATTTGACAGTTCAATAATTTTCAAAAGCCCTATGACTGCAAATATAATTAATAAAACACTATTTAACATTAAAAACATAGCAGTTATTTTCTTCTTTAATCCTTCCGACTCGTTACGATCTATGAATAAAAACCACAAACTTATGGCAATACCATAAACCAGTGAAAGTATTGCTATCATATTTTTAATCTCCTTATCTACATTTATTATATTATCCATCATCATTCTTTTTTATTTTTAAAAAGACAAAGCAATAATAGATAGAAATTACCCAGGAAATACTTACAAATATAAGTACTATATAGTCTTTATCTGCAATGCATTTGGGCACAGCAATAGCTACTAAAATAGTAAATAAAATAATGGCTATGACAGTTGTTAACTCAATTATTTTCATTTTATATAATCTCCTTGACGCTTTTAACTATTCTCCGAATTATTACGCTTTTTTGGAGCGACGATATCACTTAAGATACCGATAGCAGCAAAACTTAATACGAATGCTAGTGACCAACCTGCAGAAATCCAGTCAGTCGACAGTAATAATATGCCGTAAACGATGGCGTAGATAATTAGCCCTATATGTATGTAAAACCTTAATTTATTTTTATTCATATGTTAAAACCTCTCCACAATATGCTATGTAATTTAGTATCCCAGTAAATGACTGTTTAAAACACTTTATATTTAAATTAACACATATTATTTCAACTTTATACTTTATTTTGAATATATCTTTGAAAATTTAAAGTATTATAAAAATAAAAGGGATTAGTTACTAATAGTCTTTTTTCTTTACGAAAAATTCAATTTGGCTGTTGCTAATGACTTTCAGTTATCCGTTTCATGATAATTTTAAATTATTCTAAATAACATAGCCGTATACATACTTTATTGGAAAAACAATCAGCTATTCTTCTATTATTCGTAACTTTTCTTAAATTCGCACAAATCTTTGTATTAATTATGTAAACGATTACAAATATAATGGGAACAAATCAATTTTAATAGGAGGATATAAGTTATGGATAGTTGGTTAGATTTAGAAAGCAAAATTATAATTGTTACAGGTGGGAGTTCAGGTATAGGAAACGAAATCGTTAATAACTTATTAGATAATGGTGCAATAGTTTATAATGCAGATTTGAAAAATAGTGAAGTAAATAACGGAAATTACAACTTTTTACAAGTAGATGTAACAAATCGAGACATCGTACAAGATGCTGTAGATGAAGTTTATTCAAAAGAAGGTAAGATAGATGTTTTAATCAACAATGCGGGGATTAATTTACCACGTATGCTAGTTGATGAGAAAGAAGAGCATCCTGAATATGAAATCAATAACAAAGATTTGGACTTTATGTTTGATGTGAACCTAAAAGGGCCTATCTGGTTCAGCCAGGCAGTTGCTAAATATTTTATTAAACAAAACCAAGGACACATTATTAATATTTCCAGTGAGGCAGGTCAAGAAGGTTCTGAGGGACAAAGTATTTATTCAGCAACTAAAGCTGCATTAATTGGTTTGACCAGAAGTTGGGCTAAGGAATTAGGTAAATACAATGTTAGTGTTGTTGCTATTGCACCAGGAATAATTGAAGAAACTGGATTACGTACCTCACAATATGAAGAAGCATTAGCGTATAGTCGAAATACAACTGTAGATCAATTAAATGGGGATTATTCTAAATCCATTCCTCTAAAAAGAGTGGGGCAATTGAAAGAAATTGCTAATTTAGTATGTTATTTGAGTTCAAGTAAATCAAGTTATATAACTGGTACAACAATTAACATTTCAGGTGGTAAATCCAGAGGATAACCCCATAAGATAGGGGGAAATTATGAAATTAAGTGAGAAACATATAAAAATAGTTGAATTACTGCTCAATGATAGTATTTCTCTTGAGAAATTATCATTTAATATAGAAGTTTCAGAAAAAACTATTTTAAATTATATAAAACAAATTAATCATTACTTTGATGATTTGGTTGTCATATCTAAATATCATAGAACTCTAACTCTTTATATCAAAAAAGAACAAGCTTTTTTTAATCACTTTGAAGATTTAGTAAGAAACACTGAAGAAAATAACTTCTCCAATTATAACGCAATGGTCGATATATTTTTTCAAATATTAAAAAATGATCCTATTACTATTGATGATCTTGCAGAGTATTATTTTATGAGTAAAACGAGCGTGAATAATTTATTGAGTAATCTAAAAACAGAAATTGATGAATACGATGTTTCAGTCATAGGTAAACCCAACGTAGGATTATCTATCGGTGGGTTTGAGTATGATATTCGAAAATTAATTATTGAGAAATTCATAGATCGGTATAACAATACTGAAATAGAGTATGAATTATTTATACATTTAACTAAACTTCGCGAGACGTTAAAGCTTGATGAACAATCTTATACGCGTTTTCTTGTTTCGATAATGGTGACAATAGAGCGGATAGAAGAAAGCGAACTCATAGATGATGATATCACTTTAGACAATCATATTTTCTCTTCAAATGACTATAAAGAAATACTTTTTATTCGAGATTATTTGAATGAAAAATATACAAATATTGATGTAGATAAAGAGATGATTTTAATCGTCATACAATTAATGGGACGACGTGCCTCTATATTAGATGAATTAATTTCATCCACAGATGAAGCACTAATTAATCGTATTATTTCAAACACAGTAGATGACGTTATTGAAAATTTTGCAATAGAAATAGATTATTCGTTATTTACCAAAGATATACGGTTACATATAAAACATTTAATTAACCGTATGCTTTTTGACATTAGACTTAATAACGAAATTTCTTATGATATGAAACAACGTTTTCCCTTTGCTTATGAATTGTCAAAAGTATTAGGTGAGAATATCACGAAAGAGATTGGTTTGGATGTTTCAGAACAAGAATTAGGATTCTTAACCATTTATTTTAGTATTTATTTGGAGCAATTAGAACAAGAATTAAATGAAATTTCCAATATTGCAATTTTGACAGATTATGGATTAAGTACCATTAAACTGTTAAAGAATAATTTGTTTAAAGTTTTTGGACCGAACATCAATATTACTACGATTGAAAAGGCAGAATTTAATGAACATGTAGTAAATGATTATGAACTAATTATATCAACGACCAAAGAAAACCGACTTTTCAATAGAGTTATTTATATAGAAGATGCATTTGATGAACAATTATTAAAACTCAAAGTAGAACAATTTTTAATATATAAAGATTTAAAAAGTAAAACCATTTTTAACAAAAGTGTCATTGTTGACTGCATGACTGATAAAGATTTGCATTATATAAATGACCTACTTAGTTATGAAGAAGTAATTGGAAAAATGGTAGATATTTTATATCACGAAAGTAAAGTTGATGAGACTTTCAAAGCACATATTATCGAAAGAGAAAAAAGAAAATCTACAGTTAATAAAAGTCTAGGATTCCCACATGCCAGTCAAAATCGAGAAGGTATATATATTAAAATCGCAATTTTAGAAAAAGGGTGTATCGATTATCCTGAATTAAAAATTGTCGTGCTTATAGCTACTCCTGAAAGAGTTGTAAATGAAGCATTATTAATTCGAACATATGAAGAAATATTGAATTTATCAACAAATGCATTTTTAATTAATAAGTTTTCCCAGAAAACTACCTTTGCTGATTTTGCACAATTATTAAATCAAGAAATGAGGAATTAAGTTATGTTTTTCATCATACTCATCGTATTAGCTGCAGTTGGTTTTGTTGTTCAATATTTATTGGGGCTTTTACAGATAAAAAATTTCACGAAAAATTATACAGATTTACGTAGTAATGGCCGCGTAGCGATTGGGAGAAGACCCTCAATATTTAAAGCAGGAACATTAGTGTTGTTTCAATTAAACGGGAAAAATGAAGTTGAAGAAGCCCGTTACATGCAAGGGGTAACAGTATTTTCTAAATTTCGTAAGCTAGAAGGGTTAGAAGGTTTTAAATTAAATAAAGTTACTGATAAAGATTTAAAAAAATACAATAAATTACTAGTTAAAGCAATATTAGATGCTCAACACACACTCAATATTATTGATAAGGGTGGAGAAATTGAAAAAATTCCATCGCCTTTGATGAAAGCAGTTAAAAAGGTAAATAAATTATTTAAAAATGAAAGGGGTATGAAACATGGATTACATCGTTAAATTCGCAGAAGGCTTTATAAAATTATTCCAAACGGGAGCCGATACATTTATTGATTGGATGGGGACAATAGTTCCCTTAGTACTTATGTTATTAATAGCTATGAATACGCTAATTCAACTTATAGGTGAAGACCGTATTAATATTATTGCACAAAAATCAGCACGTAATCCTTTTATGAGATATTTAGTTTTACCATTTTTAGGATCATTTATGTTAGCAAATCCAATGGTTCATTCATTAGGAAGATTTATGCCAGAAAAATACAAGCCGAGTTATTATGCATCTGCAGCACAGTTTGCGCATACAAGTAATGGGATATTTCCACATATAAACCCAGCTGAATTATTTATTTTTTTAGGTATTGCAAACGGAATACAACAATTAGGTTTACCAACAGCTGACTTAGCAGTGCGTTACTTATTAGTAGGTTTAGTAATGAACTTTATTGGTGGTTGGATTACTGACTTCACAACAAGTTACGTAGAAAAACAACAAAAAGTTAAACTAAGTAAAGAAATCAATTTGGAAGGTTGAGGTGAAAAAAATGAGTAAACAAGTAGAAATTGTAAAGGGCTCTGGAGGATTTGGTGGTCCGTTAAAAATTGGTGTAACAGGCAAAAAGAATAAATTAGTTTATATAACTGGTGGCCATAAACCTGCAGTTGTTGATAAAATTGCTGATATTACAGGAGCAGAGGTCATTAACGGTTTTGAGACATCAGTGCCAGACGAAGAAATAATGGCAACTGTTATAGATTGTGGTGGGACACTAAGATGTGGTATTTATCCTAAAAAAGGAATACCTACTATCAATATTATGGCTACAGGTAAGAGTGGACCTTTACGTCAATATATTACGGAAGATATTTATGTTTCTAAAGTAGATGAAGGACAAGTATCAGAAGTATCAGAAACAGAAGAAGCGTTTTTGCGTGCTAGTTCAACTCAAGAAGAGAATACATCATCTGAAAAGGTAGATGGGACTTATTCTAAAGATAAAAAAATTATGGAAACACGTGAAGGAGAAGTAAACAAGTCATTCTTAACTAAAATTGGTTTGGGTGCAGGTAAGGTTATAAACACTTTTTACCAAGCTGCACGTGATGCTGTAGATACAATGCTACATACCATACTTCCATTTATGGGATTCGTAGCGTTATTGATTGGTATTATTCAAGGATCTGGTATCGGTGACCTTTTCGCACAAATTATGTCACCTCTTGCTGGAAATATATGGGGGCTGTTAGCTATAGGATTCATTTGTTCATTGCCATTCTTAAGTCCATTACTTGGACCAGGCGGGGTTATTGGACAAGTATTAGGTACACTAATAGGTGTGGAAATTGGTAAGGGCAATATTCCACCTAACTTAGCCTTACCAGCTTTGTTTGCAATTAATACACAAAATGGCGCTGATTTTATCCCTGTAGGTTTAGGATTAGCAGAAGCGGAAACAAAAACGATTGAAGTAGGCGTTCCATCTGTTTTATATTCAAGGTTCTTGAACGGTATGCCTCGTGTATTTGTAGCTTGGCTCGCAAGTTTTGGTCTATATAAATAAAATTAAGAAAGGATTTTAAAATTGTATAAAACGTTAGTAAAAAAAATTGGGCAAGATGCTGGAGCATTTGAAGAAGAAAAAATGATTATATTATTTGGAGACAATGCCCCTAAAGAATTAGCGGATTACTGCTACATTATTGAAGTACAATCTGTTGAAGATAGTATTACTGAGGAGCAAAATTTTTATATTGATAATACAGCATTTGATATTACCAAAGTAGGTTCAGCAGTTAATAAAAATTTAAATGATTTAGGTCACATTACGATAAAATTTGATGGTAGCACAGTGGAAGAACAATCTGGCACATTATATATTGAAGATAAGGATATTCCAATCATTAAAGAAGGTTCAAAGATAGTAATAGAGTAATTCCAATTAATTCCCGGGAAATAATCTACTTATTAATAGTTTTGATTATATTAACTTTAAGTATATCTAAAAAATTAAAATATTAATGTAATGAAAAAGATTATACCCACGAAAAATATGCACAAATTAATCTAGACAGACTAAGGTAGCTCATAGAGTTACCTTTTTATTTGGATTTGTGACTCAAGTCGATATAAATATTATCGTTTTCATTTATAAACCGATACAATTATCTTAATTATGGTTAAAGGGGAATTTATAATGGATATTAAACTGGTTGTTGCGGACATGGATGGCACATTTTTAAATAATGATAGTCAATTTAATAGTGAATCGTTCCAATTATTAAAAGAGAATTGCGAGAAACACAATATTCGGTTTGTATTTTGTACGGGGAAACAGTGTGAGCGTGTCGAGAGTATTATTGGGGATTTAGCACAAAATACGTTTATCGTAGGAGATAGCGCAACAAGAATTAAATTTAACGGTGATTTTATTTATAATGCCACGATTGAAAATAAGAAAGCTAAAGAAATTATACAAGTGATCAAAGATATTGATCCAACGCAAACGGTACTTGCATGCACCGCATCAGGCGCGTATGTCTTACAAGACACACTAGAATCAGAGAAGAAATTGGTACATGGATCGTTCCAAAATGTAATTTATATTAATAATTATGACGAAATTGAAGAAGATATTTTAAAAATTTCTGTGCATGATGCAACAGGTAAGTGTAAAGAGACTGCTAATCAAATTAAACACTATGAGTCGGAGGTTTATATCATCGCATCTGATGAAGAATGGATTGATATTGCAGATTTGGGAGTTAACAAGGGAACGACAATTAACCGAATTCAAAGTTTACTGCAAATCAGCCCTTCAGAAACTATTGCATTTGGCGATGGATTAAATGATATTGATTTATTTAAAGCAGCGAAATATAAAGTGGCCATGGATAATGCTTACCCAGAGTTGAAAGCAGAGGCCAATTTAATAGCAATAAATAATAATGCTGATGGCGTAGTACAAACATTGAATTTATTATTAAATTTTAAATAATAAAAATATATAATAGTTTTTAACATTAAGTAGTTAATTCTGTGATATTATCTATCTAGTGCATATGTTTTTTTAAACATATGAATTATATAAGATGGAGGCATAGAACATCATGAGTACGAAGCAACAATCGGGCAACAAATTAATTTTAGCTATTGTATTAAGTGTATTAACGTATTGGCTGTTTGCTCAATCGTTTATAAATATATCTACCCCAGTGCAACAAACATATCAAACAACGTCTGGTATTATTAATTTGTCAGTGAGTATTACATCTTTCGCAACTGGTATCTTTATGGTAGGCGCAGGTGATGTGTCAGACAAAATAGGAAGACTCAAAATGACCTATTTGGGTATCATTTTAAGTATTATCGCCTCGTTATTAATCATTATTTCGGATATTACGGCACTACTTATTATAGGAAGAATCATTCAAGGTATATCAGCAGCCATACTCTTACCTGCAACAGTAGGTGTGCTGAAAGATCAATTTGAAGGCAAGGATTTACGTAAAGCGATTAGTTACTTAATGATCGGGACTGTTGGAGGCGTAGGTATTGCTTCATTGGTTGGTGGATTTATCGCTACATATATCAATTGGCAGTCTAACTTCATCTTGTCTATTATCATCGCTATCCTAGCATTTGTGCTATTACTTGGCACGAAAGAAGAAGCTAAGGAAGTTATCGATAATCGACCATTCGACTATATAGGTATGTTAATCTTTGCTGTTTTAATAGGAAGTATCACCTTATTTGCAACGCAAGGCTTTGAACAAGGCTGGACGAGTCCTTTTTCAATTATTTGTGGTAGTGTATTTATTATTTCTATAATTGTATTTTACTTTTTTGAACGTCGAAAGCGCGCCCCATTTATTGATTTTGCATTATTCCGTAACCGTGGGCTCGTTGGGTCTTCTTTGGTTAACTTTGTACTTAATACAGGTATAGGGGTAACAACAGTATTTAATATGTATGCTCAGACAGAATTGGGCTTAACGCCGTTTCAATCAGGTTTAGTGACAGTGCCGTATGTCATCATGGCAGTGTTAATGGTTCGCTTAGGGGAAAAAATATCACTGCGTCATGGCGGTAAACCAATGTTACTTGTAGGACCATTATTTCCTGCAATAGGCATTATTTTCGCCAGTTTAACCGTATTGCCATCTGACTGGTATATTGCATCTGTAACATTTGGTTTTGTTATTTTTGCTATTGGCAACGGTTTATGTGCGACACCTGGTTTAACTGTAGCTATTTTAACGATTCCAGATGAAAAAATTGGCCTAGCTTCAGGTCTGTATAAAATGACTTCTTCACTTGGTGGGGCGTTTGGCATTGCAATGAATACGACAATATTTGCTGCGGTACAAGTGACACATAGTGCAAGCGTGGCAGCGACTTGGTCTTTCATGGCTAGTATCATGTTAATGATTATTGGTGTGATTTTAGCGCAGATCATTATACCAAAAAATATAAAAGCTTAAACACTACGAGAAAAAGCCAGTTGCTGCTATGCAACTGGCTTTTGACATTGTATTTTATAATTGGTTACCTTCATTAGGAATAGGGTAATCCTTGAAAATTTTGGCTAAGTGCATTGTATTATAGGCGAGCATTTCAACGTGTTTTTTGGTAAATTCATTTACGTGCTCGATGTCTAAATAAGAAGGGCCTGGACCAGCTTCGCCAACCCAATAAGCGTCAACATTTGGAGGTACTGTTAAGCCAATATGAGATAGGGCGTATAGGATTGAGGCAGCTGCATTTTTTGCGCCATCTTCGTTACCAGTAACAATGGCACCACCCACTTTATTATAAAAAAAGGATTGACCACGCTCGTTGGTTAAACTTGTGCTACCATAAAGGCGTTCAATGGCAAGCGTTGCGATACTACTTTTTTCACCTAGCCATAAAGGCGTACCAATAATTAATATATCTGCGTTTTTAATTTTTTCTAAAATGAGAGGCCATTCGTCTCCGTTGCCCATATCATCAGAAATGCCATAAGAAATATTATAATCACTTAATCGAATCATCTCACTCGTTACATTTTCTTTATGATAGATGTCAGTGACTTCTTTCGCTAACCCTTCTGTATTGGATAGTTCATCACCATGTTTTAGAGATGCATTTAAAATAATTGCTTTCAAGGTCATAACTTAGCCTCCATTTTTATATTTTCGTCTTGAACATGAGCTAGAAGTAATAACACATTTTCTTGGAGTAGGACTAATTGTTATATAAAAATGGGTTATAAAATTTTTTAGAGCTTTGTTCAGCATCTTTTTCACAATAATACCAATTTTTACAGTCATAATTGGAATCTTTCATTCGTTTTTTAGCATCTTCAAGCGTTTCTGGTGGGGCAGCTAATAAATTATCTCCCTTTTTCCAATTAGCAGGTGTGTTATCTCCTGTTTCATCAGAAATCTTAATCGCTCTAGTAACACGTAAGAGTTCATCGATATTACGACCGGTAGTCATTGGATAGTAAATCATAGCACGGACCACAGCATCGTCATCGATAATAAATACTGCTCTTGAGCTTTCGGTATTATGCGATTCAGGCGCCAACATACCATAGGTTTCTGATATTACCTTGTTGGAATCTGAAATAAGTGGGAACTCAATTTGCACATCAAAAGACTCTTCGATACTGTTTAACCATGCCACATGTGAGGCAAGGCTATCTACACTTAAACCAACCAGTTTCACACCTAAATCTTGAAATTCCGAATATTGATTTTGTAACGCTACAAACTCCGAAGTACAAACTGGCGTAAAATCAGCTGGATGAGCAAATAAAAGCACCCAGTCATTTTTATAATCATCTAAAGTTATTTCCCCTTGTGTGGATTGACCTTTAAAAAATGGGGCTTTTTCTCCAATGCGTGGTAGACGTTGTGTTTCGGAATGTAAATCTGAATTAAGTGGCATGTACATCACCTACAGTAGAAGGATGGTTGAAAAATTTCACTTGCATTTTATTTATATTCAAATTAAATAATGGCGTAGTTTGATTACCAACAATTTTGAATTCTGTCTTAAGATAAGAATTATTTTGAGCAAAAGAATATTTCACTATATATTTGTCGCCATCTTTAAAATACTCGTATTTGTAAAAAGTAGTTACTAAACGTGTGAGTTTTTTTAAGTATTTATCTTTTATATAACGGTTTACACCAAGATGTCCTGTTTTTATATATAGTTTTTTTCTTAAAAGAGATAAATCTTTAGGGCATAATAAACTACAAAATAACTCTGGGTCTTTTTTAATAATACTTTTTATAAAATCTTCTATACATTGTTCTATTTTCATAATTATCACACCTAAACTTTGAATTTTATATCTTAGCTTTGGAATTGAAAATTTAAAACTGTAATGGAAATTGTTAAAAAGGGCGTTTATACAAAATAATATATTGAGTCGTTTGTGTATTAGACATGAATTTAAAAAGTTATATTGAAGGTTGAGAAAAATTACTGCTATGGTGTATATATTCCACAATTTTAATATATTAAACTTTTTACAATAAATATGTATTATATTTATTGTTTTGTGTAACAAATAAAAATATCTCCCCAATTCTATTTGAATTGAGGAGACATTCATAGTCGTATTAATTTTTTTTTGTTTAAGGTTTTAAAATCACTTTAATATTATTATCTTTTTTCTGGTCGAATATTTCATAAGCTTCTGCCGCTTTATCTAATGGCATCGTATGTGTAAGAATGTCAGTTGGATCAAATGTACCTTCACGAATCATCTCATATAATTTCGGCATAAGATGAATCACAGGTGCTTGACCGGTCTTAACTTGGACATTACGGTTAAAAATCAGATTTAGTGGGAAATCATCGGCTGGTGTTGCGTAGATACCTGTTAATTGAATTGTACCGAATTTACTTACAGCTTCTGCCGCAGTATCAATGGGACTGATTGTGCCGCGTTGTGCAGAATCTGGACTCAAGTCACGTTCAGATGCTTTGACTTGGCCATCCATGCCTACGCAATCGATCACAATATCCGCACCACCATGTGTAGTATCACGCAGTAACTTACCGATTTCTTTTTCTTTATCAAAATTATAGGTTTCGACTTGGTTATATTCCTTGGCATGTTGCAGTCTGTGCTCAATATTATCTACAGCGATGACAAGTTTTGCACCTTTAAGTTTTGCGAATTTTTGTGCCATAAGGCCAATTGGACCACAACCTAAGATGACAACTGTATCACCTGATTTAACGCCAGAATGCTCTACACTCCAATATGCAGTAGGTGCGACATCAGATAAAAATAAAACATCTTCATCTTTCATATCATTGTCTGGAACAATAAAAGAAGAAAAGTCTGCGTAAGGGACTCTTAAATACTCAGCTTGGCCGCCCCAATGGTTACCATGCATACTGCCGAAACCAAACAAACCACCATTATCCATTTGCCAATTGGCTTGCTCTTGATTTGAATTATCACACTGCGATTCCATTTCGTGATTACAATAGTAACAATCACCACAGCCTATATTAAAAGGAATCACTACACGATCACCTTTTTTGAGTTTTTTAACGTCTTTACCAACTTCTTCAACGATACCCATAGGTTCATGACCAATGACAAATCCTGGGTCCATCATTAAATCACCTTGATGATATAAGTGTAAATCAGAACCACAGATGCCGGATGCCGTTATTTTAATAATAGCGTCTGTTGAATCTTCAATCTTTGGGTCGCTGACTTGCTTAACTTCCATTTGTTTTTGACCTTGAAAAGTAACAGCTTTCATAAATAACGCCTCACAATTTTTATAGAATTTCTCGTGATCAAGTGGCATAAATATAATCTGTTTCTTTCAATATATTCCCGTCGCCTATATGACTAAACTTTATGGACTTGTAAATTGAAATATAGTTCCATATAAAAAGCTTAATAGTACGTGTTTATGACCCAGTGATATCAATGTAAGTTTATAGACTCAAGAGCATAGAAAAATGAGCGTTACTAACATTGAAATGAAATATTAGTGATTTGGTATTATTGGTACAAGTAGATGTGAATCATAGTCGCCACCTGTATAAATGTTGTGTGTACCTTGATTGACTGTTTCGGTATGTTCATAACGTGTTTTAAGGCCAGGTGTGCTATTCCCTTTAACGACTTCACTTGCTTTGATGACAACTTGAATACTTTCGCCTTTTTTGAACAATGTACCGGATGGCAATATTTCAATTTCTACTGGCACAATTTCATCGCCATTAAGTTTACGTTCGCTTTCATGTGTATGCCAAGGTTGTAGTAGTGTAGATTTCGTATTATCTCGTTCACGATGAGAAACACGTAGCCAACCCGTTGCGACTTGACCATGTTCAATATGATTAAAGTCTGGGAAGTTAACTTCTTCGCCTTGACGATTCACTTTTTTAATCCCAGCAAATAGATCCATATCATCTGCGTTATCTGCAGATACCCATAATTTTAATTTCATATTACCTGTAAGTTCAGTATCTTCTTCAAATATTTTGTTGAACCTTACTTCGTCGTTGTCTGCTACTTCACTATTATACGAAATTTTTGCAACGTCTTTAACTTTTGACGTATTTAATGTCATATTATGTCCATCTAAGTATAAAGGCGTTGCTACTGTATTTGGAAGCGGATAGTTGGATGCTGATTTGGTTTGACCTTGATAAAATTTATCTCTGACTTCATAAGATACAGTTGGTGTATCTTGCCAATCATTTTTAATACCTTTTAAATAGTAATCAAAGAAGTCTTTTTGTTGTTCAAGTGATTCACGTGCATAATATGTTTCCCATTCTTTACGTCCGTGAATTTTAAGCCATTTGTCTTTGGAACTTGCTTGTTTAAATCCTTCGAATGTACCTCTGTTATGCAATCCTTGTGTAGACCAACTTGCACAAACAAACATAGGTACTTGAATCGCTGATAAATTGGCTTGCTTTCCTTTCCAATAATCATCAAATAATGGATGGTTTTGTTGTACAGCTTTTAAATCTTCAATATCTGTGTCTGGCCATCTTGCGATAATACCTTCATACCAAAATCTATAAAAACCAGTATCAGGCATACCACCATGGAACGCTATTTCACGATACATATCGTTTAAGCCCTCCCAAGGAATCATCGCTTTTAAATGTGTTGGATTTAATGAAGCGACCCACCATTGTGTAACAGCTAAATAAGAAACACCATTTGTACCTACATTGCCATTACTCCATGATTGTTTGCCAGCCCATTCGATTACTTCGGCATAGTCTTTTGCTTCTGCTAGACCCCAAGGATATAAAGCACCCTTAGATTTCGCACTGCCACGTAATGCAACTTTCACCACGACGTAATCATTTGGTACCCAGAAACCAGGGTCAGGGGACTCTTCCGGCGTTATACTTGAAGTTGGAATGTGACCTAGTGTTGGCCATAATGCGCCCATGTTCGTAATTTTAGGTTTGTTATCTTTACCGTATGTGTCTGCGGACATTACTACAGGAAATTGACCTGATTTATTAGGACGGATGACATTAACATATAGCTCTGCACCGTCTGACATTGGAACGATGATATCTTTTTCCATAATCATTTCTTGATTACCATATTGGATGCTATCGACTACGATATGGTTTGTACCTTCTGTAATATCTTCCATAGGTGTAGCTGTTAATTTTGGATTACCTAACATTTGTTTAGTCATAAATCATCATATCCTTTCTTGTATAAGGTAATACTTGTTTTTGAATACACGCTTACCCTAAACTTAAAATAATCGACAAACAACAAGCAGGGATGTGCTTTGTGTACGAAACTCAACAGTCTTTGTAGGATTGTCTATTAACGAGAAACAAATGGAGGTGTGATACGTAAATGACTCAAGATCGTAGAGTAAGAAAATCACAGCAAGCGATAAAATCATCATTTTTACAATTATTGAAAGAAGTACGTTTTGAAGCTATCACGGTGCAACAACTTGCAGATTTAGCAGATATTAACCGTGGCACATTTTATGCGTATTATGTAGATAAATATGATTTATTAGAAAGTATGGAAAATGAAAAAATAGATGCCCTTCAAACATTTATTGAAAATCAACACAATAGTGATGGAGAAGAGGCACCATCAAACGTGGTGGAAAGTATTATGTCTTATCTAGTTGAGCACATAGATGACAATATAAATTTCTATCAAACGATGTTTGCGATTGGTAAAGCGTCTATGCTGCAAAAAAAATTATATAGACTTATTTATAATCATTTAAGTGCATATAAAGGGGAAGACAACAAAATTGGTAATATGCCATTTGATTATTTTATGAGTTATGTGTCAGGCGCAGGAATTTCAATATTAAAACATTGGGTTGAAGATGAGCACAGAATTACAAAAGAAGAATTTGTTCAGCATTTCTATAATATTGTGACTGTAGGAACTATTGGGATCGTAAAGCAGTCTATGTAAGGTGAACCGGCAGTGGTTAGTTGGAGCTATACGTGTGATTGAAGCGGGAAAAGATGGATATAAACGGCTATGCATGGAATGAACATGAAAAGCGTTTGAAGTGAGAATATAAAGTTAATATCCCGTCTCAGGATAAAATGAAAATAATAGATGTTATTGATAAAAGAATAGAGTTCGAAAAAGTCGAATTAAGAGGTAAGTAATTTTGCTTCTCGTGTTTATACGCAAGCGATTGCTACAGGGCAGGGGCATGGGATTATGTATTCTGACTAAGCTATCAAAGTTGTGAATTTAAAAATAATGATTTTATAGTAAACATTCTGATCATTTAATAAGTGCTAATATTACCTGCATATGTATCTTAAAAGTCATTGTATTTTAGAGATAGTTAAGTAAAAGGTTATTTACTTTTTATATATCATGTTTTTATGAAAAACAAAAACACATACAAAATATGTATGTGTTTTGATCGTGTGTATTAAATGGTTTTCTATTTAACTAATTTTAAAGATACATTAATTAACAGCCATATGAATTGTACAATAAATGGTATTACTAATAATCCAATAAGTAGCCAGAAAAATGAGTACACTTCTTTGTTATTAGCGTCGGATAATCCGTTGGACCAAGAATATAGTGACAATCCCAATATCACTAGAAGCCAAAATAAAGTTGCTACCGACCACAATATCCAAGAAAGTTTCATAATAATCCTCCATTTGCACTTATAAGTTCAATTATTGTTTTTCGTTGCTACTTACATCTTGTGTTTGATCGATATCATTTTTAAGCGCAGCTTCTTCATTTTCTAGATCATTATTCTTAGACATCTCATTTTGTTCAAAAGCATAAGTTTTCTTTTGATCTGAGACGTTCTCAAGCATCTTAGTTAAATTAAAACCAGTCATTTGGTTTAAACCTTCTTCAGCGTTAGCCATTTGAGCAATAATACCGTTTGATAAAGAATTAACACCATCACCGTTTCCCCCATCAAGAATACGGATATTCTCAACGTTAGATAATGGTTCAGCAATTGCTCTAGCAAACTCAGGCATTGTTTTAATCATCAATTCAGCTAACATAACGTCTTTATTTTCCGCAAGCGCATTTGCTCTTTCTCTTAAGCCATCTGCTTTTGCTTTTTCTTGTTCTCTAATAACTTCAGCTTCAGCTTTACCTTCCTTGATACGTGATTCGTAAGATGCTTCGGATTGTTTAATCATAATTGCTGCATCTGTTTCGGATTGTTGGCGGCGTACGTCATCTTTTTGACGTTGAATATGAACGTCATTCTCACGCTCCATTTGGATTAAGTGTAATTCGTTTTCTTTCTCAGTACGTTCAACATGCAATTGTTTTTCTTTAATTTCTAAAGCTCTAGATTCTTTCTCTAATTGACCAGAAGCTTCGGCTTGCGCTTGAGCTTTATTTGTTTCACTCAAGATTGATTGTTCTTTTAAATCTTTCTCTCTACGAGAATCAGCTACGTTCATTTGGCGAGAAATCTTTTCCTTCTCGGTTAATTCCGTATTTTCTGCTATTTTCATTTCAGTTTCTCGTGAAGCATCACTTTCAGCAATATCTGCCTTTTTCTTAATCTTAGCAATCTCAGGTTTACCTAAGTTTTCTAAGTAGCCTTCGTTGTCACTAATGTCAGATAGTCCTAATGAAGTAATACTAAAGCCCATATTGTTGAGTTGCCCTTGAGCAACCTCGGTTACTTTATTATTGAATGCTTCTCTGTCTGAGTTGATTTCTTCAACTGTCATTTTAGATAAGATAGCTCGTAAATTTGTATTCAAAACTTGCGATATTTCATCAGATACTTCATCTTTTGACTTGCCTAAGAATTGTTCAGCATATTTAACAATACCTTGTAATTGATCGGCAACTTTAACTGTAGCCACCGCCTCAGCTTCGATGCCAACACCAGCTTTAGTCCAAACAACAGGTGTTTTGATTTCTAACTGAAATGATTTTAGTGAAACTCGCGTTGATGATTGGAACATTTTCATTCTATAACCACCACCACGTACTACTCTCATGTGACGTCCTTCATCATCTTGATAAACATTGGACTCAGATTTTGGATCGCCGATGTTAGGTCCTGTAATGATTAAAGCTTCATTTGATGGAACTGTCTTAAATCTTGCTTTCATGTATAGGTACCAAATTAGACCTCCAAATACTACAAGTCCAATTATGGTAGCAATTGTAATTAATATAAATATATTCATATGGGTATTCTCCTAATTCTTTTTGAATTTAATAAACGTTACACATCTTTTAACGAATTTCGATATGATCTATCTTGTTTTTATTGATTTTGGAGTGACTTCGTTATTGTTAATGAACTACATTTTTGTTTTTTGAATAAATTAAATTTATGATTAACCATATGAGTTGCATTACGAAAGGTAGCAAGAAAAAAACAGCTAATATTGCTATGTTAATCCATTTAAGTTCAATTGTTTGAATAGCACCAGTAGCATCGACTTCTCTGAACCAAACCATAAATGATAGGATTAAAAACGCTGAAAATTCGAGTACGCTGACAATCCACCAAAAAATCCATGAAAATTTCATATTATCATCCTTTTATTATTAAATATTTCATTACATAACTAAGAAGCAAGCGCATCAAAATACATAAGGTTAGAATTAAATCAAACGTATAGTGAAAATTTAATAATTGGCTAGTTAGAATCAGTTTCTTTTTCAGTATTGAAAAACATATCGTAAATAAATGAAATAACGCCAAGTATAAAGCCAAGAACAATTAATCCATTTAAATTTTGACTATCGTATATATTAACCCAATCCAGATGACCTAACTTATTCCAATATTTATTAAGACTTAGATTAGGATTTATATAATTTAATAAAGTCGCTAATATAAAAGTGAACATAACAATGAAAATGAAATCTTTTATTGCGTCTAAAAATCTATGCTTCATACTTCATACCTCGTTTTTATACATATTTAGTATTTTTTATTCCATTTTTTTAGAACAGCTGACATCAAAGCACTTAGAAAAGTAATTAAAATTAATACACTCATGATAATTGAACTCGTACCACTGACAGTAAAGCCCATTTCGAAATTACCATTAGCGTCTGCATTTAAATAAAAATTCAAAATTACAATGATTATTGCTCCTATAAAAGCAATAATGCCCAGTAAATCAAAAGCTAATTTAGTATAAGGATATTGAATGTTTTTAGTTAACATATATATGTATTCCTTTCTTCTCATAAAATATCGTTTATTTATTGCTGTTTTTGTTTAAAAATACAACAAAATAACACATGCTTATAATCAGCCATGTGGCGATTATTGTGATACATAAAGTAATCATTTAAAGTACCCCTTTATAAAACTACTTATTTTGATACTTTTCTACTTAATTGAAAACAAAATCGACTATGTGATGGATGGCAAAACCTACAATGGCAGCTAGGATGATGAGAATAAATATACTCATTTACAACATTTGAGAAACGAGGTTCTAAGTTAAAAGTGTAATAATGATAAAGATGACTAACATTAAAGAAGCAATGCTTCCTATGATTGTTTTCGATATAAGATTCCCAATTAAGTAAGAAGTGAATGTCAAAAGAGCCGTAACAAAAGCTGCATTCTTTAATATAGAATCTCCGTTGTTTGAATCTAAGACAAATCGAAGTATAAACAATACAATAGTTAAACAGCCTAAAATGTTACCGATCATAGCGAGTTTCTTTATCTTTTCCATTTTCGCTTTTTCCTCAGTCATTAGTTTACCTCCTTAAGACTTAATTGAGTTGTATTAATTTAAATTATCATTACTATTCTCTGGTTTCAGAAAAATAAAACAGTTATAGATGGAAATCACTCAAGAAATACTTAAAATTCTCAGAAGAATATAATCTTTATTCGAAAACAATTTAGGTATATAAACAACCAGAGTGATAACGAAAATAATATTAATCGCAATTGTTATTAATTTAGTTTTTCTCATAGTAAGATTTGCCTTTCTTTTTAAGTTTGCTATCCAAAAACATTATTATAAATATGAAAATGATATAACAGACAATAAACGCAATATTCAAATCTTTATCTAAATGCCAATACATAAGGGCAAACATTGTAATTGATAGAATTAGTTTTATAGAAAATATAAATCATTTCATATTCAAACTATCCTTAGTTTTTTTATTTGTTGTTCGTTTTATTCCACTTTTTAGAGGAAACGATATCATTGAAAGTGTCTATTGTTATAAAACATAAAACAAATGTTAATGATCATCCTGAAGTAATCCTATCTGTGATAATAGTAAAATACCGTAAACTAAAGTGTGGAAGTATGTTCTCAATTTCACATGATCTTCTTGTTAGTGTTTTCCATAAATCGAATTTTCAATATGTAAACTTTTAAATTCTCATACTAATTAATATTAACAAAATTAATATTTCAATGAAATACTAATTTTATAGGAATGGTAATTTTTATTTTTAAAAATATATTTTTTTAGGGAGTATTGTCAGGAAAAATATAAAATGAATATTAGTAATTAAGTTAACTTTGTTATTAGCATCTTTTAGTAATGGAGAATAAGAAGATAATGAATACGAACAAGAATCCAAAGCAACGGGAACTCTCAAAAAGTGTTTTTTAAGTCAAAAAGTGACAAAATGATCGACAAAAGATGATGAAAATTTCAAACAGTTTATAGAGAATAATAAATTACCAAGGGTATATGAAAAGGGTAGTTTAGGAGTAAGTAATTATGTAATTTCTTTGAGGGACTTAATGAATAAGATTAACGAAAAAGTAGATGAATCAATGGGTGATTCTAATACAGGTAAGAAGAAAATTAAGAGTGCTGGTAAAAACAAAAGAGATCAATGCTAAATATAAAGAGCGAGTTAATGGTAAACAGGAAGTAGAAGTAAAAGATTTCTTAGATAAAAATGAAATACTAATGCTTTTAAATAAAGATTAAGGGAGTGTTGTAACTATGATACTTGAAGGCGCTATGTTGCAAGTTAAAAAAGATTTGGAAAATGATTTTGAACAGTCTTTTAAAGAAGCTTCAAAAATTATTCGTTCAATGGATGGTTATATAAGTCATACTTTGAATAGATGCTATGAGGAGAAGGGTAAATATTTATTATTAGTTAATTGGAAGACACTAGAAGATCATACGATTGGTTTTCGGAAATCTCCTGAATATGAGAATTGGAAAGATTTATTGCATCACTACTATGACCCCTTTCCAATAGTTGAACATTTTCAAAAAATGGACATTTAATTCATCGTTATCAAGTTTTAAGTAAATCAGTTGGAAATAAGGAATCAAAAGTAGATGTGTAACAAAACTATTTGAAGAAAAAAATCACTTATAAAACAAAGATAACCCCAAGGTTGGTGAGGCGCAGCTGCCATGTTTTCTAAAAAAAGAAGATTTTTAAGTAGAGGATAAGTTTATTAATAGTAACTTTTCACTTCATAGGACAATATAAATATACTTGTCGTCAACAATCTAACTGTTAAATTAAGACTTATAAACATTGGTTGAATAATTTTAAGTGTAATGACTTTAAATAACTAAGCACCTCAAAATAATTATTTTCTTAACTTATTCACAACATATTAATCTTCAGTTTTTGTAAAATAATCTAAAATATTATAACTTTTTGAAATTTAGTAGTATAGTTTGTAATTAAAATATATATTAGGCGGGAAAATTATGAAAAGCACTAACCAAAATAGAGCGAACTTAGTAGTAGATAACCTATTAAATAAAGAAACTTACTTTTCTATAAGTACCTTTTGGATATTATTAATGTTGAGAAACCTTTTTGTTCATGGCACATCTCACTTTCAGTTTGATGCAAATATATTCTTTGAACTTTGTTTTTTTCTTGTACCTACAGCATTTATTTCATCAAATAAAATAATGAAAAATACTAACGTTAAAGATATTTTTAACAAAAACGTGACTTCTTTCTTAATTTTTATATGTCTTGTTTTTACTATTGTTGGTATAAGTGGTATAGCTATATCTAATTATTATATTCCTTGGTCACTCGTTGCTCTTCCAATTAATATGGTCGGATTATTATTTATTATATGTGGTTTATTCATTTTTTGGGTTATGGTTCAAATTAAATATCTAGTAAATGAAAATATTTAACAATTCTATAATTACAAAACGTCATCTACTAATATAGTAAATGACGTCAGACTGTTGGTAACGTCACTTAGTCATTTCAAAATCAAATTTCGCCTTAATCTCAAAAAATTGTATCAGTCCTCTTTGACAAAGAGGCAGCAAAAGCAATCAGATTTTCAACTCTAGACGCTATATGTAATGCGCTTGATTGCCAACCAGCTGATATCATGGAATATACTAATGAAGAAACAGAAAGTTAAATATAACTTAAATGTGACAATGTCTCTCTTTTTAACACCTGCAGTTTCTCTTATTTTGGCGTATTTATTACTTGGAGAAGTTCCAAGTATAGTAGCTATTTTAGGTGGTATTATTACTTTGATAGGTGTAACTATAACTTGTAATTATTCAACAGAAAGCGTTTGGTTTATTTTTTAATACAAAAAACTATTATCAATTAAGGGATAGCCTTTTACTTGTTTATTTTAACTTACTGAAAGCCTATATGTTTACCAGATTCCCTGATGGTATAATAATGGTGTCGCCTATCTCTCAGGCGTCTAATTGATGTAGAGAGGAGGTGTATAAAGTGATGCTTATTTTCGTTCACATCCTAGCGCCAGTCATCAGCGGCTGTGCCATAGCGTATTTTACTTATTGGCTAAGTAAACGCAATAAAAATAGGTGACATTAAGCCACACCAACAAAATCCCCTCACTATTGCGAGTAGTGAGGGGATTGGTGTATAAGTGAATACTTATTTTCGTTACATATATTTTACCATGATAGGATAGGGAATGTAAAATAAACTAAGAACCACTAGATAAAAATTTAAATGTTTGAAAAAGTAAAGTTTCTATCCCAACGATACATGTGACAATTTTAACTATTTGGACATCATCTCATTTAATCGTTTATGGACACTTATTCCTCGTAAATGAAGTCTAATTCTTGATGCAAATAAACGTGTCTCTCATCATCTAAAACTCATGTTTTCGTTGCTTGTGATACATTTTGATTATAAGACAAGTTTATAGACTTAAATATCCAAGAAAATCTCTTACTAGTAAGTTAAGAGGGTTTGTGTAAATAACGAACGTTTTAAGTTTTGGGAG
>NZ_LNNB01000019.1 GCF_001747895.1 Staphylococcus equorum
AGCAAAATTAAGGATTACAATTGTTAAAGCAATTGCATAAGAACTACTAATCTCAATTTCATTGAGAAGCAAAATTAAGGATTACAATAGCTAAGCTATTGCATTAAGAAAAACTAATGACTTTAGTCATAAGTTTTTCTATATTTTCTCGATATCATCGATAGGTGTATCTACAGCTTTACGTGCACGGCGAACAGCATCTTCATCTGGTGCATCGTATAAACAGATACATTTTGACATATCTTCACATACGTAAGTACGTTGGAATTGTACTTCAGGTACTTCTTCATAATGTACTGAGTTTTTCTTTTTACGTGCTAAATATTGATCCATAGAAACGCCTTCTGGAATATTCCAAGTTACTAGGTAATCTACATGAGCATCACCTTTTTTAACGTCTTCTAATTCTTTACCAACTAAACGTACTTCTTTAACAAGGTTGATATTAATTGAAGCATCTTCTAAAAATTGTTTCGCTTCAGTATCATCATTAGCTTCAACGATAAAGTATCCGTGTGTAAGGTCTTCTGTCGCCTGTACTTCGATAAGTGTTGGCACTTCGCCCGTTGTTAAATCAGCTGCTTTCTTTTCTAATTCGCTTTTATTTGATGCAAATGCTAAATCATTTGCTTCTAGTAAATATAATGTCATAAATATTAACCTCCAAGATTGATAATAAGTGAATAATACAACAATCCCTATCAGATTACAAGGATATAATAAGATGTAATTTTAATTTTCAGAAAACTGTTAATTAATTTATAGAATATTAGAGTTAAGAAGTATCACTAACTGCGTAGCGATTGAGAAAAAGTTAAAGTGTTAAAATATTGATTTTCTAATTAAATATATTGCTATTGAATTTCAATACATATTATACTTGAGGAAACGCTTACAAACGGAGGGGATAAAGTGACAAAATTGCTATGGCAATCATACGAAAATCGATTAAATTTATTGAAGAGATTAGTGAATCATCAAACGGTGACGAATTCTGAAGGTGAGCTAACATTTCCAAACTTCGTCAAGCAGCAATTGTTACAACTTACATATTTTCAAGAACATAAAAAACATATTCAAATGACACAAACTGAAGATGATAAGGAAGCTGTCGTTGCATTTTATCAAGCGGACACATCAGCAAAAACAATTGTGTTAATAAGTCATTATGACACTGTAGGTGTAGAGGATTATGGAAATTTTCAGTCCAACGCGTTTAATCCAGATGAATTAAAGTCATTATTTTCTCAAAACCATCATTATTTAAATGCAGAAGCAATTGAAGACTTAAAGAATGACTCCTATTTATTTGGGCGAGGAACAATGGATATGAAAGCAGGGCTAATGTTGCATCTTTCATTAATTGAATTAGCCAGTGTTGAAGCATGGGACATTAATTTAATTTTAGTTACAGTACCAGATGAAGAGGTCAATTCTTCAGGGATGCGTAAAGCAGTAGAAGCAATTGCTCAGTTAAAGCAACAATATCAATTGGATATACAACTTCATTTAAACAGTGAACCTACTTTTCAACAAGCTGGTGCGGATGAAAAGCATTATATATATTCAGGGTCAATTGGAAAAATTATGCCTGGCGTATTATGTTATGGCAAAGAAACGCATGTAGGTAACCCATTAGATGGTCTGAGTTCTAACTTCATGATGAGTTATATTACTCAAGCGATTGAATACAACAATGTATTTAAAGAAGTTTTTGAAAATGAAGCAACGCCAGTTCCAGTATCACTGCATACAAGAGATAATAAATTGGCATACGATGTCCAAACACCATTCAGAACAATAGGATTATTTAATGTTTTTCTTTTTAAAAATAAGCCTGATGATGTGTTTAGACAATTTATCGATTCAGTGGTACACGCTACAGAACGCTGTGAAAGTGATTGGCTCTCCATATTAGAAGAGCAAGAGAGACAATTTGATACAAAAATTAATGTGCTAACATATGATCAATTAAAGCAATATGCCATTAAACAACATGGAGTCGCGTATATAACTAAGCAAATTGATAAGGCAATTCAAGAAACAGCTGAGTTACATTTACAAAGCGTCAATGTCGTTGATACATTAATGCAAACCTGTAAAGATATTGCACCAGCAGTAGTGACATTTTTTGCAACACCATATTATCCTGCAGTTAATTCGTCTTACGATAAGCGTGTTGAATCAACGGTCGAATTAGTGCATCGAACGTTGCGCGATCAATTTCAACGTCAAAGTGAACGTATTCACTATTTTAATGGTATTAGTGATAGTAGTTATTTGAACTTTGATGGAGATATGGAACAAATTGTTGCTTATGAAAAAAATACGCCTAATTTTAATAAAACATATCAACTACCATTTGAAGCAATAAAAACTATTAGCGCGCCGATATTATTATGTGGACCCATAGGTAAAGACGCGCATAAAGTCAGTGAACGTTTGCATAAAAAGAGTGCATTTGAAGAATTACCTGTTGTTTTAGAACAAATTATTAATTCTTATATTGAGTCAGCAAAAGAATAAGAATAACTTGTAATATTTTCTTAAATAAATTTTTATATTCTATGGCTTGTTAGTGTATAGGTTAGTGCGATATATTAGTGAATATATTCATTGCACAGGTATTTCCATAAGAAGAAAATGGAGTGGTAACAATATGATAGAGGCGTATAAAAGTTTTTGGAAGAGGTATGCTGACTTTAAAGGGAAATCAGATAGACTAGAGTTCTGGACACCAGTATTGGTTCATATCATTGGCATCTTTATCGTAGCGTTAATCGGCGCAATTAGCTTTTTAGCGGGCGTTTTTATTGTCGCAGCAATTTTATCTGCACTTATTGGTATATTTGCTTTAGCAATCATGGTACCTATGGTTTCAGTAACATTAAGAAGATTTTATGATGCAGGTAGAAAAAGGATTACTGCACTCATTTTAATTATTTTATCGATAGTCGTTAATATCTTATTTGATATTATACAAATCAATAGCGTTGCAATGATCTTAAATGTTGTATCAATAATTTGTACGATTATATTGATTGTTGAGACACTATTGCCTTCACGTGACGTTTCTGAGTCAGAATTGAAATGGCTATAAAATTGGTTTTTGATAGTCAATATTAAAGTGAATAACATTTATTTATGAAGTAAAACTTTTTTTAGTTAGCCTTGTAGGAGTGGAAATAAGAAATCACAATTTGATTTCTTGTTCCACTCTTTTTTTGTAGATTTTAGTAAAAGTGAGTTATCAATATAATTTTTCTGAAAATTCATTGTATTTAGGAATAATAAATTTATACTATAGTAAAAAGGAGGGATTTTATGGAATGGTTAAAATTAATTGGTATTTTAATTATCATATTAGGATTTGTCTTTAAAATCGACACGATTGCAGTAATTTTAATT
Source organism: Staphylococcus equorum (assembly GCF_001747895.1). Classification (GTDB taxonomy): domain Bacteria; phylum Bacillota; class Bacilli; order Staphylococcales; family Staphylococcaceae; genus Staphylococcus; species Staphylococcus equorum_A. The sequence goes on from NZ_LNNB01000019.1 coordinate 3,409, forward strand.
GCCGCAGTGGTTACTGGAATTGTATCAGGATTAGATTTATATGCAATTCTAGATACATTAGGGAAGGCATTTGTTGATAATAGGCTGGTGACGTTGTTCATTTTAACTTTACCGATGGTTGGATTAATTGAAAGATTTGGATTGAAAAAACAAGCATCTAATTTAATAGGAAAGGTAAAGCGTGTAACGAGTGGACGATTGCTGACAATTTATTTAGTGATTAGAGAACTAGCGGGTGTGGCGTCGATTCGTATAGGGGGACATCCACAATTTGTCAGACCACTTATTAATCCTATGGTACAAGGTGCATTAAAAACACGTTATAACTTAAAAGATGAAGAGGTCGATGCAACGGATATCGAGAAGATAAAAGCACAAGCGTCTGCAATGGAAAATTATGGTAATTTCTTTGGACAAAATTTATTTGTTGGTGCGGCAGGTGTGTTACTTATGGTTGGCACGTTTCAGTCATTAGACATTAAAGTAGATGCAGTAGATCTTGTGTTAGCATCATTACCAATTGCAATTATCGTTTTCATTATCGTATGGATTAATAATATAAGGTTTGATAAGTATTTAGATAAAAAGTATGGCACGAAGCAGGTGAATAAAAATGACTGAAAACACATTGAATAATATTTTAGAGCTCTTTTACATATTGATAGGTTTACAATTACTTTATACAGCGTATCGTGTATTAAAAGCTTCGTCACATCAGAAAAAGTATGGAACAGCACTATTTTGGATTTTGCTAGCAGCGACTTTTATCATAGGGCCTTATATACCAAATGTAATAAACGGTATATTTATTTTAGTAATGGGTGGATTAACATTATTTAAACAAGTAACAATCAAAAATATCATTGATGTCGATGAAGCAACAGGGGATAAAGGTGCAAAAAAATATGGTAATAAATTATTTGTTCCAGCTATTATACTAGCTGTGGCTGCCATTGCAGTATCAAATTGGACGCCCTTAGGTGGGGCAATTGGTTTAGGTATATCCTCTGTTTTAGGTTTAATAGCAGCTTACGTTGTAATTAAACCTAATGGCAAATATGTGCTCTATGATAGCGACAGATTAACACAACAGATTGGCACTGTAGGTATATTACCTCAGTTTTTAGCAGCTTTAGGTGTGCTATTTACTGTGAGTGGTGTTGGAGATGTTATTTCTAAAGGGATATCTTCATTCTTACCAGAAGGCAATCATTTATTAGGAGCTACAGCATATATATTAGGCATGGTATTATTTACGATGCTAATGGGCAACGCTTTTGCAGCATTTACTGTTATCACAGCAAGTATTGGTATTCCATTTGTTATAGCGCAAGGTGGAGATCCTGTTATAGCTGGTGCTTTAGCAATGACAGGTGGATTTTGTGGAACGTTGTTAACACCTATGGCAGCAAACTTTAATACATTGCCAGTAGCATTATTAGAAATGAAAGATGAATTTGGTGTTATTAAAGCACAAGCACCTATCGCGTTTATATTAATTTTTGTACACATTGGTTTAATGTATTTTTGGGCTTTTTAAATCATGATTACTGTAGAGTTAATCAATTAAAATAAAGGAGGCTATTAGACGATGAATATATTAGTAACGGGATTTGATCCTTTTGGTGGAGAAACAATTAATCCTGCTCTAGAAGCTGTCAAACTATTGCCAGATGAAATTGAAGGTCATAAGATAGATAAATTAGAAATACCTACTGTTTTTCATAAAAGTAAAGAGGTCGTTGTAGAACAATTAAAACAGAAGGACTATGATATTGTTTTAGCTATTGGACAGGCAGGGGGTAGGTTTGAATTAACTCCAGAACGCGTTGGAATTAATATAGATGATGCGCGTATTCCAGATAATGAAGGGAATCAACCAATTGATGAAGCGATTCAAACAACTGGAGCATCTGCTTATTTTTCTAATTTACCGGTTAAACGTATGACAGAAGCAATAAAATCCCAAGGGGTACCTGCACGCTTATCAAATACTGCTGGCACATTTGTATGTAATCATATTTTATATCAACTTGGTTATTTACAGGCAACGCAGTTTCCAAATATTAAATTTGGTTTTATCCATGTACCATTTATACCTGAACAAGTTACAGATAAGGTAGAAAAGCCATCAATGTCTATTGAGACAATTTTTAAAGGTTTGAAAACCGCGCTTGAAGCGGTCGTTGAATCAGACAAAGATATCAAAGTGGCATTAGGAGAAACACATTAAAAGATGTACACTATAAAAAATAAGGGAGTGGGACAGAAATCTAATTTTTCTAATAAAATTTCGTCGTATGAACCCAGCCCGGCACAGCTACTGTAAAATGGAATACAAGCGCTTCAGCGCTTGCATAAGAACTACTTGTCTTCATAAATGAAGTAGTAGTTCTTTAAAAGCTTGATATAAGCGCATTTTCAATTCTAGTCAGCCACTGCCAATATAAAAATAAGAGGCTAAGACATGTGATATGTCCCAGCCTCTTATTTTTTATGTTGGTATTAATGATCGTGTTCAGTTCTTGTGAAATTCATTCTTATTTCGTTATACGTTTTTCCAAAATAGGTAGGTTTTTTTTCAGGTGTTCGTTTGAAACCGATCTGTTCATAGAAATGGATGGCATTGTCATTTTCTTCTACGACCCATAGCATTACATTATCTGGATAAGATAATTCTAATGCACGTTGTGTTAATGCAAAGCCAATCATATGACGTTGATATTCTTCTAATAAATATAATGCGAAGATTTCGCTCCAATCATCTGAATACGTAGATGTTTGTGTTTTGCCATAGGAAATAAAACCTACAATTTCATTATTTACAATAGCAACTAATGTGGGTACATCATGCAAGGAGGACTGCTTGATAAATTGTTCTTTATCAAGATTTTCTAAGTAATCATTCTTAGCTATGTCATTGTATGTTTCTAGCCAGCTTTCATAATGGACCATCGCTTTACCGTGCTTATCTTTTTCGGACAAGGCTCTAATTGTAAACTCCATAGAATGTCCTCCTTTATATACTAAATTGATATTATTATAGCATCATTTATTTTTAAAAAGAAATGTTTACACTTTTAATAGTAATGTAAAATAAATATATTACGGGATGGTGTTGTATTATCGGTTAATATTCATTTTATTAGTTAGCACAACTCAAAAATGTGCGGATTACTTAATGAACTATAAGAGATATGTAATAATGATAGTGTTATGAAATAGAGGAATGTGATAAAGATGAAAATAGGTATGATTTCAGATTTGCATGTAGATAGACATAAGACACTGACACCCGAAGACTATCAACAAGTATTAATTAAAGTGATAAATCAGCGTGACATAGAATTGTTGCTTATTGCAGGGGACATCTCTAATAATTATAACTTAACGCAACAATTTATTGAGCACATTGAAAGTACGACGCAAATAAAAGTGTTATTTATTCCGGGAAACCATGATTTTTGGGCAACAGATACAGGTGCTACATCATCCGAGATTTTAGATTTTTATATGTCGATGGAGACGTGCTTAATTGGTAAACCTTATGACATCAATGATGAGTGGGCCATTGTCGGTAACACAGGTTGGTATGATTATACGTACGCGGATCCTAAATTTTCAATAGAGCGAATTGCTCGTAGAAAATATTACGGTGCAACATGGCAAGATAAAGTGAAAATTGATTGGCCTATGGAAGATAGAAAATTATCTCGCATTGCAGCCAAACAAACGGCAAAGGATATTGAAAAAGTTAAACACAAAAAAGTGATACTTATGACACATATCGTAACGCACCCGAAATTTGCAGTTCCAATGCCACATCGTATATTTGATTATTTTAATGCGTTTATAGGAACATCAGATTTTGATACTTTATACCAACAATATGATATTCGCTATAGCATCATGGGGCATGTCCATTTTAGAAATGCATTTGAAGAACACGGTGTCACATACATTTGTCCATGTTTAGGTTATCAAAGAGAATGGCGTTCACCTGATATAGAACAAGAAATCAATCATGCATTATATAGTATTTCAATTTTTTAGTAACCTTGTAGGGGCGAGAACATGAAATTAAATTAGATTTCTACCTCGCCCCATTTTTATTTCTACAACATTATGATGGGTGAATATAAAAACTCATGCGGCCAGGTGCATTATAACTTTGTTCTAATTTAGCTTTTTTAATTTTAATAATTTGAAATTTATTCGGTATGATTGCAGGAACAAGTATTATTTTACCTAAATGTGACCATAGTGGATCAATATAATAATAATGATGTTCGTCATAACCAATGAGTACAGTTACATGAATGTTGGACACTAACTGAGTTGGATGGTTATCTAATTTAAATGTACGTTTCGCAGGACGCTGTCCTAGCACAGTGTGATAAATCACCACTGGTTGGCCTTGATCGATTATGCTACATAGCGCATTTAAAGATTGCCCAGTACTGTCATTGATATGTGCATCGTATTGTTTTAAATACGGAACTAAAGCAGTCGGGAATATTGTTTGATGATGACCCCATTTAATCCATAGATAATTACCCACATAACCTTTATGAGGATTATTTGCATGTCTAGGCCAATGTTTCATAATTTGAGTAGCTGGAATAGCGTGTTCATTAAATTGTAGTATCATGGCAGCGGATACGCCTTCACATCCCATAATCATTGGAATAGGAAAAAGCTGACTAATTGGTTTTACAGATAAAATTTTTCGACTCATGCTATGGCTCCTTACTTAATTTGTAAAAAGGGACTTGTTTTGAAATTTATTTTATTATATAACCATTATTTGAAGATGCATATTAAGATGCCTGAATATCTATATAATAGTTCACGATAGAAATTGCATATGCATTTTGGTTATAATAACAAAAAGGGGTGGATGTGTATGGAATACAGATTAGAGACGCTATCACGGACTTCAGTTTTAGGTGTCAAAAAGGAGTATACGACTGGTCAAAAAGCGCAAGAAGATATATTTAATTTCTGGATGGATTTTGATGATAAAGGGAAGAAACAGGAATTAATGCCACTAGGTAATAATCAATTGCAAGGGCTATTGGCTGTTTATAAACCTCATGCTAATGGTGAAGTCCATTGCCTCATTGGTGTTACGAATGATACGGATGAAGCGCAATGGCAGCGAACAGAATTATCTGAGGGGAGATACATTGTCTTTGATGCTAAAGGGCCAGTACCTGAGTCTATTAAAAAGGGTATGGAAAAGATAAATAGACATATTTTACCTACATTAGATTACGAATTTCGCGATGCGCCATTTTTTGAGTTGTATAAAGAAGGACCCATAAGATCAGAAGAATATATTACAGAAATATGGCTTCCTATCGTTTAGATAAATCATAGTAACACAAAATTAAAGGGAGCCTCCAAAAAATTTGGAAGCTCCCTTTAATAATAGGACTGGTGTCCCACCTGTTTTATATAGACTATTTGTTCAATACACTTCTTCTGGTAGTGAATTTTAAGCCAAGTTCTAATGAAATAATTAGCACCGTGGTAATAACTAAAATCGTTAAATATGGCATGACACTATATCCACCTTGTAAACCAACTAATGGTGATATCACACCACCTAGAATAAATTGGAAAAGACCGAGTAAACTAGAGGCGTTGCCACTACCGCCTGTACGAGATTCCATCGCTAATGTAAAGCTTAGTGGTCCAATACCTGTTACTGGACAAACATTTAAGAAGAATGCGATGACTAAAACCCAGGTCGGTAAGTGTAATATGAGTGTGATACAAATTAATACGACGCCTGCAATTTGTATCATTGTTAGTGCAATCAGTAATACATAACGATTTATATAGCTAACTAAAATAGCAGTGAGCTGACTCATGATAATTAACCCAATACCATTAATTGCAAAGAGCACACTAAATTGTTGGGGTGTCATATCATAAATTTTTTGTGTAATAAAAGGGGCTGCAGATGAAAAACTGAATAACATCACATATGTCAGTCCTTGCAGCAACATAGGAATAACAAAAGCTGGTTTTTTCAACAAATAACCAAAGTCTTTAAAAATGGTGCCGAAGTTAAGTTTTGAAAGATCAGCTGTTCTTGTTTCTTCCATTTTGAAAAGGGCGAAAAAGAATATGATCATACTAACAATTGTTAAAATAAAGAAAATAGCTTGCCAGTTTGAGACACTTAAGGCATAACCACCGATCAGTGGAGCGATAATAGTAATAATCCCATTCACGACAAGAAGTGAAGCTAGACCTTTGGCTAAGGCTTTTCCTTTATGTAAATCCCCTATAGAGGCCTTAGCTATGACGATGGCTCCGCCACCAGTCAAACCTTGTATCAAACGAATTGTTAATAAGGTAGACATAGCGTTTGCGAATACTGCAATAAATGAAGCAATTGCATATAATATGATAATGATTAACGCAATCTTTTTACGTCCATATGCATCTGACAAAGGTCCAAAGATAAATTGTCCTATTGCAAGTCCTATCATAGCGAAAGACAGTGTAAGTTGCGCTTGAGAAGCGGTTGTATTAAAATCACTTTGTACACTTGGTAATGATGGAACGTACATATCTATTGTTAAAGGACCAAAAGTAGTCATAATACCCAACACAATAATAACAATTAGCGGTAGTTGGCGATTTGAAGTTTTGTCCATGTTAAGTGCTCCTTTAAATTTCTCTCTAATGCATTATTACATACAAGTTTAATTATTCTGTAACTAAGTAATTATCCCATATGAATTTAGAAATGCAATGATAATTTACATACTAAAAAACAAACAGAACGTGCGAAATAATTATAAATATGAATCAAAGGAGTAAGTTCATGAATTTAAATAAAACCCACTATGAAATTATAAAGTTCATCATTGTTGGTGGCATGAATACATTAAATTACTACATCGTCTACCTTATCTTATTAAAATTAATAGATTTAAATTACTTAGTCAGTCATGTAAGTGGGTTTATGGTTAGTTTTATAATTTCATATTATTTAAACTGCCATTTTGTATATAAAGTAAAACCCACATGGCGTAAATTTATTCAATTTCCATTAACACAGGTTGTGAATATGGGCATGCAGACATTGCTATTGTATATATTCGTACAGTGGCTTCATATTTCTTCAGTAATAGCACCGTTTGCAGGGTTAATTATAACGATACCTATTACTTTCGTTTTATCAAAATATATACTTAAAGACTGATTTTTTAAGGACTTAAAAATAAAGTTAGAACAGTCATAACTTTACTTTTTGTACAATTTAACAACTTTATTTAGGAAAGACTAAAAAAATAATTTTACTATTTATATTAAATAATTTTTGAATAAAAATTGTTGTAAATATGCTTGGGATAGGTCATAATAAATGTTCTATATTAATTAAGGTGGACATCAGACATGACACAAAATGAAAATTTGAAAACAGCGCAAAAAGGCGCTTATTTAAGTTTAATTGTATATATCGTTCTTTCAATTGCCAAATTTATTGTTGGCTCTATGTATGATTCAGCAGCAGTTAGAGCAGATAGTTTAAACAATATGACTGATATTGTAGTCTCGTTAGCGGTTATTATAGGACTGAAAATTTCTATTAAACCTGCAGATAAAAACCATCCTTATGGACACTTAAAATCAGAGAATATTTCAACGTTACTCGTTTCGTTTATTATAATGTTTGTAGGTATACAAGTTGTGATAGAAAGTGTTCCTGAGATTTTTTCTAAGGATCACCATGCACCTAATGTAATTACAATATATGTCAGTGTGATAAGTGGCATCATAATGCTGATAGTATTTTACATTAATCAAAAATTAGCTAAACGTACGAATAGTAGTTCGCTAAATTCAGCGGCAAAGGATAATTTGTCAGATGCGTTAGTTAGTATCGGAACCGCTGTAGGCTTAATTTTTACACAATTTGGTTTGCCAATCCTTGATACAGTACTCGCAACGATTTTAGGTTTACTTATTATATACACTGGTTTTAGAATATTTAAAGAATCAATCTTTACACTAAGTGATGGGTTTAATGAACAAGAATTAGAAGCTTACAAAAATTACGTTTTAGAAATAGAAGATGTGATTGATGTGCAAAATATTAAAGGTCGATACCATGGCAGTAGTATCTTTGTAGATGTAACTATTGTCGTTGAATCGGATTTATCTTTAGAAGATGCACACCATATCTGTGATAAAGTAGAACAACATATGCATGAAAAGGGTATTTCTTCAGTTTATGTACATCCCGAACCAGCATCTATACAATAATTGAAACTAAATCATATTTAAGCTGTTGACAGTTCTTTGTTCCAATTTTTTCGTATATATAAATTTCATACAAGCTTGCTCAGGGTACAGCCTAATATAGTAGTCTTCGGCTTGTGGTATAGTTGCGATTAAAAAGTTAGTGAAAGTTGTAGTTGTTTGATAAATAAATGAGTTAATAACATAAAAAAGGGACCTGAAAGTAATTCCAGGTCCCTTTTTACGTTATTTTACAACAAGCTATTCTTACACGTAGTGCTTAAATAGCTAGCATTAATTACCACCAGCCATTAGCTAGACGGAAATCGATTGCTGCTTCTATTGAACCGTAACGGTCCTCAGCATAGTTAATCATACCTTTAGTTTGTTCTTCAACTGTGCCAGTGCCCCAAGCTTCTTTAGTTTGTCCTAAACCTTTATAGCCCAATTCGTTTACTGCTTCAGGGTCTCCACTTGATTCAGGCATTACAATATTATCCCATAGTGCTTTAGTACCGCCTGCTTCTATAAATTCACTGTATACATCATTGTTAGCTTGAGTAGTTTGTTGTGTTGACGTCTCAGCTGCGTCTGCTGTTGATACGCTTGAACTCACTCCTAAACCAGTTGCTGCAATAGTAATCGATGCGAAAGATGCTAATAATAATTTTTTCATTTTTTAAAATCCTCCTAATTGATTTACCTGTATACAATGTTAAATATCACAGGTTATGTTTTTACATTTAAATACTTAAAAATTTATAATAGTTATATACTGTTTTCTTAATTCAACGTTTATAACTGTAACATCAAAAAATGGTGAGTAGGTTACAGAAAAATAAAAAGAAAGTATCTTTTATGAATAAATGAATACAATCATTTCAAAATAAAGTGTAAATTGTTATAATTTTAATATAGAAATGCGATAGTTAGTGCAGGAATAGGTGAATGGCCAGCTTTGCAACTATAAACAATCAGTATTATTGCTGTAACATTCCTGTAAATATCGTATAAAATCATATTTTACTTAATGGAAAGAAGGAAATATTATGCCAAAATTAATTTTATGTAGACATGGGCAAAGCTTGTGGAATGCTGAAAACTTATTTACAGGATGGGCAGATGTAGACTTATCTGAACAGGGGAAAAATGAAGCAATCACCTCGGGTAAAAAAATAAAAGATAAAGGTTTAGAAATTGATATTGTTTATACGTCTCTGTTAAAAAGAGCTATTAAAACAACATATCATTTGTTAAATGAATCTGATCAGTTATTTATACCAATTATAAAATCTTGGAGATTAAATGAACGTCATTATGGCGGATTGCAAGGTTTAAATAAAAATGATGCCCGAGAAGAATTTGGTGAAGACCAGGTTCATATTTGGAGACGATCATATGATACGCCACCACCAAAACAAAATGAAGAACAACGAAATAGTTACTTAAATGATAGAAAATATGAACTTATAGATAGAAGAGTTATGCCAGAATCTGAAAGTTTAAAAGATACCTTGGTCAGAGTTATACCATATTGGAATGATCAAATTTCTCAACAGTTATTAGATGGTAAAACAGTGTTAGTTTCTGCTCATGGTAATTCATTACGCGCACTAATTAAGTATTTAGAGGATGTATCTGACGAAGCTATTGTTAATTATGAAATAAAAACAGGCGCACCTCTTATTTATGAATTAACAGATGATTTAAAAGTGACGGATAAATATTATTTATAATGAAAGATAAGTAATAAACTGGATAAAATATATAACAGCCCTGAGTTTTATGAATTCAGGGCTGTTATATATTGTCGAGTGTTTAAATATTCTTGTCGTTTAGTCATATGGTATTTAAAATATGTAGATAATCTGCATATTTTAATAGAAATTGACAAACCTCATTCTGGAGGGAATTAAGCTGTCATTATAATTTTGAATTATAGTATTTAAGTAGATATATTATTTATTGCGCTTATGTTGCTGAATGATCTTACGCGCACGTTTTCGTGTTTTTATGTTGGGGCTATTTAGGTTACGACGTGCTGTTTGTACATCTAATTTCATAAAATATGACCTCCTTTATCTATGTGTATTATGAAGTATCATAAGCACTTTGTAAATAGTAATTGTTACGATTTGTAAAGTGTTTCCATCATAAAAAAATAATTATGATGATTTGACCTCTTTTTAATGCTATGTTACTGAGATATATGTATAATGCTTAAATGTAGCTATTTTAAGGTAGATAAATTAAAGAGAATACAGGAGACAAATATGAATCAAAAAACCAAAATATTAATGATATTAATGATGTTGCTTGGCGGTTTCTTCGGACTTTTAAATGAAACATTATTAACAACAGCATTACCAAGTATAATGAAAGATTTTCAAATAGATTACACACAAGTGCAATGGCTCACAACAGCCTTTCTATTGACTAATGGGGTAGTTGTCCCATTATCAGCAATGGTGATTCAACGATTTTCAACTAGGAAAGTATTTTTAACAGCAATATTTATATTCTTTATAGGTACAATTATTGCAGGATTTAGCCCTAACTTTTCAATTCTTTTAGGTGGAAGAATTGTTCAAGCATTAGGATCTGGAATTATGTTACCACTTATGATGACTACAATATTAGACATCTTTGAACCTCATGAACGTGGTAAGTATATGGGGACATTTGGTTTAGTTATTGGTTTAGCACCAGCCATAGGGCCAACGTTATCGGGTGTACTTGTTGAATACTTCGATTGGCGTTCACTTTTCTTTGTTGTTGCACCAATCGCAGCATTAACATTCATCGGGGCACTTAAGTTTGTGAAAAACGTGGGCACGAATAAAAAAGTGCCAGTTGACGTATTCTCCATCATATTATCCATACTAGGATTTGGTGGTTTACTCTATGGTACAAGTTCGATTTCACGTGATGGTTGGAGTGACCCAGTAGTTTTAACAACTGTAATAGGCGGATTGATCTTAGTAATAACTTTCATTGTTCGCCAAACAAAATTAAAAACGCCATTACTAGACTTTTCAGTATTCAAAAACAGTCAATTTGCTATAGGTATTATAATTATGGCATTTACAATGATATCAATGATTGGATCTGAAACAATATTACCAATGTTCGTTCAAAATATAATGAAAGACTCAGCACTTCAATCTGGGCTTATATTATTACCTGGCGCTATTGTAATGGGGATAATGTCAGTAGCTTCAGGATTTTTATATGAGAAGTATGGTGCTAAAATATTAGCATTAATTGGTATGTCCATTGTGGTAGTAACGACTTCTTACTTTGTAATCATGGATGAACATACTTCATCAGCAATTCTTGCAACGGTATATGCAATTCGTATGATAGGTATTGCACTAGGATTGATGCCATTAATGACACATACAATGAATCAATTATCACATGAGATGAATGCACATGGTTCATCAATGACGAATACAGTACAACAAATTTCAGCTTCTATTGGTACAGCTGGTTTAATTACTGTGATGACTCAAGTTTCTAAAAACTTCACACCTGATATGAGTAATTATAAGGGTATTGGAAAACAAGAGATGGCAGCTCAAATACAACATGAAGCTTTATTAAGTGGCTATCATGGAGCATTTTGGTTTGCTGTTATTATTTCTATTATCAGTTTACTCAGTGTGTTTATGCTGAAAAGTCAGCGTAAAATACGCGCAGAACAAAAAGAATTATAATAGATTAATCATACGAAGCACTATAGACAACACTGTAATTAGATTTGTAATTGTGATATTTTTAAACATAAATAACCTCATAAATACAAGAATGGAGTGTATGTATCATAGAACATTCGATGAAATTAAATAATGAACCATTTCATTTAGTTAAAAATGGGACAAAAACAATTGAAGTAAGATTAAATGATGAAAAAAGGCAAGAAGTACAAAATGGAGATACCATTATTTTCACAAATCTCGAGACGGATGAACAAATCAACGTAGTCGTCACAGAAACAGTGGATTTCCCTTCATTTCAAGCGTTGATTAATCAATATACAAATCAAGAAATTGGTGCTAAAGAGGAAGAACAGCTTTCTCAAAAATTAGCAGCCATATATCAAATATATTCGCAAACTGACGAATTAAATTATGGTGCATTAGCAATTAAAATACGCTTAACAGATTAACAATAAATTCGGCCTGACATAAATTGTCGAGCCGAATTTTTATTCGTAAAAAAACAAAAATTTAAAAAGAATGAATTTAAAATCACTCTAGAACATTTAAGTTATTCATTGTATGATAATATTTATGGAAGAAGTATATTTTAAAGGTGGTTCATGAGTAGTTAAACTGGATTTAGGAGTGTGCCAAATAATGAAAAAATTATTGATCATGATCGCTATATCGACGATTATTGTAGCAGGCTGTAGTAGTGGAAAGTATGCTGATAAAATAGATAAAGCAGTAAATAAACAACAAACATATCAAGAAAACTTATCTGAAAAACAAAAAGGTGATCTTGAAGAAAAATTCGACAAAAAAAATGCGAATATATACGTTTATGAAAAAGGTAAATATGTCATGCTTGCTTATAAGCCTTTTAAAGAAGACGAAGAGGTACATTATTATACTTATAAATTTGAAGACGACAAAGCAAAACATTTAAAAGATTTTAATTCGAAAGCATATACACACAAACATGAACCTGACTATAAAGAAGAAAATATGGATATTAAAGAATAATTTTATTTACTGATATCTAAAATTGAGGTGTTTTGGAAAGCATATGAAAAAATTATGGCTATGTTTAGGTTTAATAGCTACTATGTTATTAATAACTGCTTGTTCGAGTGATGAGGATGCACATAAAGATGACAAGCAAAGTGCCAATGGGAAAATTAAAATTATAGAATACGGTGATTTTAAATGTTCTTATTGTAAAAAAGTAGAAAGTAATATTATGCCTAAACTAAAAAAAGATTATATAGACAAAGATAAAGTAGATTACCAATTTGTGAATATGGCTTTTCTTGGTGATGATTCAATTATTGGATCGAGAGCTGGGCATGCAGTACAGCAAATTGCACCGAAACAATATTTAGATTTTCAAAAATTAATGTTTGAACAGCAAGGCGATGCTGAAAAAGAATGGATAACTGAGTCACTGGTAGATAAACAAATTGATAAATTAAGTATCGACAATAACCAAAAAGAAAAAATTAAAAAAGATTATAAAACTGAAGATAGTAAATCATGGAAATCAGCTAAGAAAGATCAAAAACAAGCTGAAGACAAAAATATTGATACAGCGCCTACAGTTTATATTGGTGGAGAAAAAGTAGAAGATCCTTATGATTACGATAATTATAAAAAATTAATAGAAAAAAATAAGTAAGTAAATGGTCTAAAGTACAAAATTGTAATAACAATGTGCTTTAGGCTTTTCTTTTATCCAAAAATAAATCGTAATCATTATTATTTAGTGTTGCGTTTTATTCGGAGGGAGTTTATAATTTTAAATCGTAAGCGTTACTATTTGAAGGAGGATGTAGAATGAAAAAAACACTATACATAATATCTTTGGTCATTACATTTGCAATTGTCATAGCAGGATGTGGCAAAGCTGATACGAATGAAACAGGAAGTGAAGGTGACAAAGATAAAATAAAAATTAATACAACAGTTTTTCCATTAAAATCATTTGCTAAAGAAATTGGAGGAGAACATGTTTCAGTAGAATCAATTTATCCAGCAGGCACAGACTTACATAGCTATGAACCAACTCAAAAAGACATAATTAATGCGAGTAAATCAGATTTGTTTTTATACACAGGGGACAACCTAGACCCTGTTGCTAAAAAAGTGGCTTCAACGATAAAAGATGACGATAAAAAATTATCGCTAGAAGATAAATTAGACAAGTCCCAGTTACTTACAGATCAACATAGCCACGACGAAGAAGATACACATGAGCATGAACATGAGCACGAGGGACATCATCATGGAGGATATGATCCGCATGTTTGGTTAGATCCTAAATTTAATCAAACTTTCGCCAAAGAAATCAAAGATGAATTAATTAAAAAAGATCCAAAACACAAAAATGATTATGAAAAAAATTATAAAAAACTAAACAAAGAACTAAAAAAAATAGATGACAAAATGAAAGATGTTACGAAAGATAAACAAGGTAATGCTGTGTTTATTTCTCATGAATCAATAGGTTATTTATCTGAAAGATATGGTTTTGTACAAAAAGGTGTTCAAAACATGAATGCAGAAGATCCATCTCAAAAAGCTTTAACAGAAGTAGTTAATGAAATTAATGATTCAGGAGCAAAATATATTTTATATGAAGATAATGTCTCAAATAAAGTTACAGATACAATTCGTAAAGAAACAAAGGCTGAACCATTAAAATTTTATAATATGGAATCACTTAATAAAGAACAACAGCAGGATGAGGATTTAACCTATCAATCCCTTATGAATAAAAATATAGAAAATATTGATAAAGCTTTAAATAACGATATCAAAGTAAACGATGACAAACAGCAAGGCAAACATGAAAAAGCTATTTCAGAGGGTTACTTTAAAGATGATCAAGTTAAAGATAGACCATTAGCTGATTATAAAGGTGATTGGCAATCAGTTTATCCATATTTGAAAGATGGATCATTAGATGATGTGATGAAGCATAAAGCTGAAGAAGATGATGCAATGACAGCAAAAGAATATAAAGCATATTACGAAAAGGGTTATAAAACTGATATAGATAATATCAATATCACAAGCGACTCAATTACGTTTGAAAAGAACGGCAAAAAAGCGACAGGTAAATATAAGTATGATGGCAAAGATATTTTGAAATATGAAAAAGGCAACAGAGGCGTAAGATATACATTTAAATTAGTGGGTAATGAAGATAAAGCTTTACCTAAGTATGTCCAATTTAGTGACCATAATATTGCACCTAAGAAAGCACATCACTATCATATCTTTATAGGTAATGATAAAGAAAAAGTGATGAAAGAATTAGATAATTGGCCGACATATTATCCTAAAGCATTAAATAGTAAAGAAATTAAAGCAGAGATGTTAGCGCATTAACTATTCTAGTTACTGTAAATTAATTTACTTTTTAAATTTAAAATGAATAAAAAAGTGAATTAAGGGAATGAAATTAAAGGAGATGAAAAGTTCAGACTTTTCACTTGATATAATAAATATATCTGGTATACTAAATGTATCAACTAAAACTAATAATCTTTGGAGGTATGTTTTTTATGACAACATTTAATTTTGACCCAGCACATTCAGTAGTAGAATTTTCAATTAAGCACTTAATGATTTCTAACGTTAAAGGTAAATTTAAAGATTTCGATGTAAACTTAGAAGGTGACATCAATGATTTAAGTTCACTTAAAGGTACAGCCGTAATTAAAGCAGAATCGGTTGATACAAACGTAGCAGACCGTGATGGTCACTTACGTACTGGAGATTTCTTTGATACTGAAAACTATCCAGATATTAAATTTGAAATTACTTCAGTAGACGAAAAATCTGTAACTGGTAATTTAACAATTAAAGATGTAACTCAAGAAGAAACATTTGATGCTTCTTATGAAGGTACAAGCAAAAACCCATTAAATGGTGCACAAACTGCAGGATTTATTGTAAATGGTACAATCAATCGTGAAAAATATGGAATGACATTTAACCAAAAACTTGAAACAGGTGGCGTAATGGTTGGTAAAGATGTGAAATTCCAAACAAGTTTAGAATTCGCTTTAGAAGACTAATATAAAAATAAATGTTTAAGATTTAACGCTTATTAAAAGAAATAGCTACTAGATAACCTAATATAGGTATCTAGTAGCTATTTTTATATAGATTAATGACTTTCTTCTTTTCTCTCACGCCAATATTTAAAGAATATATAAATACTAACACTCCAGAGAATAATTATAGTACCGATACTAGCAATTAATACGAAGTTATAGCTTGTATGATCTCCACCAGTAAATATTTTTCCAATAAGGTCTGGGAGACATAAGATTAATATTAAAAAAGCAAAATATTTTTGTTTTATTGCAAAACAAGTAATCATCGTTATTAATAAAAGTATTAGTCCAATTATAAAGTTAGTAGTTTGATTGGGTGACCAAAAAACAAATAATGGATGGTTACGTAACACGAATTCACACAGTAAGTAAATTCCGAAAATCAAAGGTGCACTAACAAAAGCAGCAACATATGTTTTCTTACTATCGCCCCATCGCATAATTACTTTTTTCACTACAAATAGTACCAACACAAAAGAACCAATAAAGATGAACAAAATATAGAGTATTAAAGATAAACTTAACTGAAATGAATTATCCAGCATTCTTGGAACAATTGTCATTACCATCATAAATGAAATGATATAGAGTACATATTTATGAATACCTTTAGTTAAACTCAATTCTTTAGAAAAGTTATCAGCATAATTTTTGATAGGCGTGTTTAGTAAATTATCAATATTATCATTGTTTTCTTCAGCGATTGTAATATGATCACGTAATTCTTCTTCAATTGCATTAATTTCATCTTCGTCCTTGCCACGAAATAGCAATTCGATTCTTAATTTTAGTAAAAAATCTTCAGCTTTTTTAGTCAACAACGTCAACACTCCTCATTAAATTATTCATACCATTGTTTAAATAGTTCCACTTACTTTTGAAATTTGCTAATTCTTTTTTACCGTCTTCAGTTAATAAATAATATTTACGTTTTGGTCCGCCAGTATCTGATTTTTTAGTTACCGTAGTGACATATCCATTTTTATTTAGTCGTAATAATACTGGATAGATACTGCCATCACTAATTTCAGGGAATTGTTGAGATTTTAATTTATCTAGAATTTCATAACCATATGTTTCACCTTGAGAAATCAGTCCCAATATGGCGCCATCTAACAATCCTTTCATCATTTGATTTGAAATTGTACGCTTTGTCAACTACCTTACGATAAAAGATAGTAAGTCATAATTAATATTTGTTGATAAATAATTAAGCGATGAAATGGGTATAGTGATACATAAGATAGGGGGAGATCACATGGCGACAGATTTACCAAAAATAGGACGACCTGCGACCCAAGCACTTAATGATATAGGTGTCGTAACGTTAGAAGAAGTTGCACAATATGAACGAACAACATTATTAGGCATACATGGTATTGGTCCTAAAGCGATTGAAATACTTCACGAAGCATTAACAGATATCGACTTAAATTTTAAAAATGAAATGGAGTCATATTTACCATTTAAATTAACGGGGGATTTAAATTGTGATAATGCACCCAAAAGAAAGATAATGTTAGATTTTTTAATAGGCTCAATATTAGTAGATAAAGTGCAATTATTGGAAGCTGTTACAGCAGATTTTATATGGAAGGTTCCTGGCGCTTTTGAATTGCATGGTTTTGAAGCGTTTTATGATGAATTAAACGCACATAAAGTCGATATTGATTCATTGGAAGTGACCCATAATATTTCTCATGGCAAATTAGGAGCGATACATGGCACTCAAATTGCTCAAAATGGAGATGCAATTTATTTTGCGGACTTCTTTGAATTTGAAAGCCATAGTAAAAATGCTAAAGTAAAAAAGATAATATCATATGTAATTATGGATAAAGGAGAATCGTAAATGACAGTTCAAGTTGAGGAAAACAAAATAATTTTTACGAGAGATTTTAATACAACGGCACAAAATATATTTAAAGCGTATACTGACCGTGCTTTATTTGAACAATGGTTTCACCCACAAGGTGCAAAGACTGAAGTATTTAAATTTAATGTTCAGACTGGTGGTCATGCATTTTTCGCTATACGTGCGCCTCAAGGTACAAGCTATACTGTGACTAATTATAATGAAGTGAAAGAACCGACGCTAATTGATTATTATGATTACTTTGCAGACAAAGATGGTAATATTGATGAAAAAATGGCAGGTATGCATAACATCATTCATATAGAAGAAAACAGTAAAGGTTTGACTACGATAAAATCTATAGCAGAATTGCCAGATCCTAAAGCAGCTCAACAATTGTTGGATATGGGTGTAGAAGAGGGTATGAATAGTACTTTTGATAATTTAGAGACACTTTTAACAAAATTATAAGAATAGTCAATAAGATGTTGGAAATTACTTGTTTATTCCAAGTCTCTTTTCGATATAATAGTATATGAAAAGAGGTGAGTGTATTGAATAAACGTTATGTTAAAGTACTTGGACTATATTCAGTGAGTACGCTAGTACCCGCGTTATTTTTAAATGAAAAAAGTTTGAGTCATACTACATTTAAATGGTTTATACGTACATTAACAGGATATGGTATTTTTGCCTATGGTTTACATGTGTTAAGTAGGTATAAAAACTAATATCTTATATACAAAAGCATACTAAAAATAGCAGTGAAGAATCTATAATTGTAGATTTCTTCACTGCTATTTTTTTAAACATTTGAGAGAAGTAAATCGTACAATCTCTTAGATTTTAAATTCGATTGGTAGTGTGTCGGATTCTTAAATCCGTGTATAAGAAAATGAGATAAAAAGACAAGGTGAAGTAATTATATATTTAAGTTCCTACTGAATATACTACTTATTTAATAGAAAAAACACTTTCGTTAAATTCAACGAAAGTGTTTTTCTTTAACTCCTACTAATTGTGGCCAGTTCAGAAAAGCCCTAAGCACTGACAATCATATGCTTATTTTAATGATAATGTTGTAATTGGACGGACTTGTAAAAAATAAATTTGATTTTGCTGGATGCCAAATTCTATATCAACAGGATAGCCAAAAGAAGATTCAAGCTGTTGTGTATACTGAGTTAACAGTTGTATAGCATTTTCATTTATACAATAGCGATTCTGTTCATCCTCTGTAGTTACCACTTCTGTTGTTCCTTCTTCACTAGCAAGTATTTTTATTTCTTTCAATCCAAGTTGTTTATCTATTTCATACGTTAATTTATTTACAATAAAAGTATCAGGCGTAACCATACCGGATACGATACTTTCTCCTAATCCATAACTAACATTTATGATACATTCATTTAAATTATCAGTAATTGGATTATGGCTAAAAATTACGCCAGAAGTTTCAGGAACTAAAAGCCCTTGAATCACAACACTCATAGATAAGTCCGTGGTATCAACGTTCATTGTTCCAAGATAACTTTGGACGCGTTCTGAATACATAGAAGCCCAACATAATTTGAGCTTATGAATGAAATCTTCCTTAGTTTGTATATTTAAGTATGTTTCATATTGTCCTGCAAAAGAAGCATTTTCTAAATCTTCAGCACTTGAAGATGAACGTACTGCAACTGCTTTGAAGTTTTTCTTAATCGAAGTAAAAGCTTCTACGATTTCAAGATAAATATCTTCAGGTATTTCAGCTTTCATAATTTTTTCTTGAATAGCATTATCATTAAGTGATAATTCATTAAATTTAATAAAACGATGAAACGTATACGGCAAAACAACAAAACCATCAGGTACTGGCCAACCTGCTTGTTTAATTTTTATTAAATTAATTGCTTTTGATCCTATAGAATCTGTTATATTTTCTGCGTTTTCAAATGTTTGAGTATACATATATTAGAGCTCCTTATCTTTTTCTTTCAAACCAAAATATTTATTTATTATTTAATTCAATTAGAAACTGTTGGTCTGTTTTCTTTTTGTATCCCTAACGATGCAATGATGCCGATGACTGAAACAACAAGAACAATAACAAAGGTTGATGGTGAAACAGCTAAAATCCCTATTAACGTTGTGGCCATTATTTGGCCAATATAGCGAAATGTAGAAAAGATACCCGTAGCAATACCTGCAAGATCATGTTGTACAGTTTGTAAAGCAGCCACTTGTATGGCTGGCATCCCTATACCAACGCCAAACCCGGCTATGAGTAAGACTAAAATTTGATACCAAGAGGCATGAATAGTCATCATACCTAAATAGCCGATCATAGCAATTGAACAGAATACAAAGGATAGAAAAATCGTCGTTTTTCTTCCTAACCAATCGACTAAACGTCCACCAACAGCTGAAAATAGTGCGAAAGCTAAGGAGAAAGTAACCATAATTTTTCCGACTTGCGCAATTGAATTTCCCCATTTTTCTAATGCCATAGGCGTTATCAACAAAATACTATACATAATAAAACCAATGAGTAGTCCTGCGAAGTTAGATATAGAAAAAGTTTTGTTTTTAAATAATGAGAAGTCCACTAAAGGATATTGAATATTTTTTTCACGATAGATAAATAATACTGCAGATAAAATCGCTGCAATCAAGAAAACAATGTTCCATTGCATACTAAGGCCATTTGTCATCAATACAATAAATGTTAGCGCACTTGCTAAATAAACAGAGCCTAACATATCAATTGACGATTTCATTTTATGTTCAACTTCAGGAAGGAATAAAACGCCAATTAAGCCAATAAGTAAAAAGGGAACGTTCACCCAAAATATAGCGTGCCAATCCCAATAACCAATTAAAAAAGAACCAAGTAATGGGCCTATTGCGGAACCTAATGTTGCAGTCATTCCAAAAATACCTAGCGTTCGTCCTAATCGTTCTGACGCTACTATGTTACGCATAATTGCAGTTGCATTTGGGAGTAACATAGACGTTCCGAATGCTTGAATGCCTCGAAACACGACCAAACTAATCAAATTAGGGGAAAGAGCTCCACCTACTGAACCAATTAAAAATAAAATAATCCCTAAAAAAATGATTTTTCGATATCCATAAATATCGCCTAGTTTGCCTGAAAAAGGTTGGGCCGCTGCATTAACGATAAGATATATTGTTACAACCCAAGATACAGATAATGTACTAACTTGTAATGATTCAGCTATAGGCGAAAGGGCGACTGATATCATGGTTGTATTAATAGGCTGAAATATAATACTCGAGATAAGAGCTATGATTAATAGATATTCTTTACGCTTGCTCATCAAGTGTTACACATCCATTGGTACCATCTACAGTCACAATGTCCCCATCTTTCAATTCAGTCGTCGCATTTTTAGTTCCAAGTACGGCTGGTATTTGATATTCTCGTGCATTAATTCCTGGATGAGATAATAAGCCCCCAACATTAGTAACAATAGCGCCAGATCTTAAAAATAAAACCGACCAGGCAGGCGTTGTCATATGGGTAACAAGTACATCACCATCTTCAAGTTTATTAAACTCTTCTTCATTGTTAATTATTTTCACAGCACCTGTATATGTCCCTTTTGACCCAGCTAAACCTTTAATATATTCACTCGTTGATATTTCATTGTTTAATGTGTTTCCAGATGATCTTTCAGAAATAATATCCATCTTATTTTCAGTATGTGACGGCGGAGTTCCATAAGATGATGGAGCTTCTTGGCTAAGGTTATTTTGGTATTCAACTTTTCGCTCAAAAATCAATTTAGTTAAGCTTTCAGGTTTTTTCAAAACTGTTTCAAGTTCATCTAAGTATAAATAAAAGATATCTTGATTATCCTCTATGATATTTTCTGTCACGAGAAAATCACCTAAATGTAAAAGACATAACCGAACTTTAGCAGTTGGCATTTCGTCCATATAAAAATGATGGTCATCGTCAATATTAGATACATTTAGAGCCCATTCATAGTATTGTTTGAATTCCTCTTTTTTTTCTCCTTCTGGGATGGAATTTAGAACTTCACTGTATTTAGTTTCCCTGCTTTCCACTGCTTTTTGGAAACGTTGTTCTACGTCTATATTACTGTTGACATAGCTTGAAATAGTAGTTAAAGGAATAGATGGATTTTCAAACCACGTTTGGTCTGTTAAGACTCTTGAACTCATCGTTTTATATCCAAATTCCTCTAAAAAATGTTGGAAATCATTCTTGAATTTTTTTCCTGCTTGTATATTATTTAATTCACTTAGTATTTCTTCAGGTGCAACAGTCTGAAAAATTTGTTTTAATCCATCATTTTCTTTCACTTGCTCAGATAATTTAGAAAGTTCATTATCCATTTCTAAAGATTTGTTCCATACACCAATCAATATGTCGTAAATGACCGTTGTATCTTTATCTCCTGTAGCTTGTTCATAAATATTTTCTAAATCATTATGTAACTGATGATGAGGTAAGAGTATATCTAATTGATAAGCAAATGATTTTGGGTACATATTGAATATATAATTAAGCATCTTTTGAGCATTGTTAAAAGTTATTTCTTGTTGTAACATATGGTCAATTTCTTCGAAGAATGGAAAGTAGAAAGACTCTAATATATTGTGATAATAATGGTTTAAATTGGGATACATAGGACGAAGTATATTTAAATATGCTTGAGTTTGTTGTTTAATATCACCATCAATAGGTTCTCTTTTCATATATCTATATCCATTTTCTATTTTAGTTTTCATACCTGGAAAAGGTGCTTTGAATTTTTCAAAAGATTGATTAACAGCATCTTCTAAGTCAAATAAAAGTGAGGCAAATAAAGGTTTTATGTTATTTGCTATAGAAGTATTTTGTTCCCAGTAACCTTGATTTTTATCATTATCTGTTAATTGCAAAAGTTGTTGATAATTAGATCTTATTACAGTTTTCATAAATATTACTCTCCTTAAAATAATTATGGCGTTAATAAAATTATATGATTTGTTGCTTAACGCCTAATCAAATTTATCTTTCTGGGTGTTTTAAGCAAGTTAATAACCTAAAACAATGCTCAACAATATGTTAAGCATTTTAAGCATATAAAAAATACTATCAGCCAGAGAAAAGCTATTCAATAAACACTTTATAAATAGTGTTTACTATACAACGTTATTTATAAAATGTTAATTTATTGTAAAGGAGACTTATAAATGTTAAAAAAAGAAGATCGTAGAAAATTAAAGTCTAGAAAAGATATAAATAATGCTTTCCTTGATTTATTACAAGAAAAAGGAATTTCAGGAGTGACAGTTTTTAATATCACGAAAAGGGCAAATATTAATCGAAGTACATTTTACCTTCATTACAAGGACAAATACGATTTATTTGAACAATATGTAGAAAATTTGCTAAATGAAATGTTTTCGACTATTGAACCCCTAAAACCAATTGAAAAGGGAGAAAGTGAATCACAGAATCGAATGCAAAACCTTTTTAATCATTTTCAGAACAATGCTGACTTCTATCAGGCTATGTTTAATTATAAAGGTGGTGCTTATTTTTATAATGAATTCCTCAGAAATATAAAGCGTTTTTTTCAACAAAAAACGGACGGATTTTTTATTAGATCTCAATCCCAAGACACTAATCAACAAATTTCAAGTGATTTTTTGATATATGGTTTTTTTGGTGTAATTAATCACTGGTTTAAAAATGGTATGAACGAGTCAAATAGGGTTATGGGAGAAGAATTAGAAGCGCTTATTGAGCATATGTCGAAATATCGTTACTATTAAAATAGTGGGGATTTTTATGAATTAATTCAAATATAATTACCTACAATGCGCTTCATTGTCCTTTGTTAAATTAATCCGAAAAAATGGTGATAAAGAAAAAACCAAAAGCTATACATAGCTTTTGGTTCGTCTGTTTTTTAGATTATTGAGTAAAGTCAAATAATTTTATGATATTAAATTTTAATTTAATGATTCACCATTTGTTTCAATAACATTGCGATACCAATCAAAAGAATCTTTCTTTCTGCGCTCTAAAGTACCATTGCCTTCGTTATCTCTATCGACATAAATTAGACCATAACGTTTTTTCATCTCTCCTGTAGTGAAAGAAATAATGTCTATAATACCCCAGGGTGTATAACCTATTAGATCAACACCATCTTCGTCAACTGCTGTGATTGCTGCATTAATATGTGCTTTTAAATAATCGATACGATACGTATCATGAATTTCACCGTTTTCATCAATTTCATCTACAGCACCAAAGCCATTTTCAACGATGAAAAGTGGTATTTGGTAACGGTCATATAATATATTCAAAGTATAGCGTAGCCCTGTAGGATCAATGGCCCAACCCCAATCACTTTGCTGAATATGAGGATTATCGACAGAATTCGCTAACCCACCATTGGTAACATTTTCTCCAGTATATGATTTTGCATCGTGTTTAACAGCAGTAGACATATAGTAGCTAAAACCAATATAATCAACTTTACCTTCTGATAAAATTTTGTCATCTCCTTCTTGCCAACCAATATCATAATTTTTTTGTTCTAACATTTTATTTGCATAGCTAGGGTAGTAGCCTCGAACTTGGACATCTGGGAAGAAGAAACGTAAACGATTTGCTTTTACAGATTCCATCATATCTTCTGGATTACAAGAATAAGGATATATTGCTACATGAGAAATCATTAATCCTATTTCAAAATCAGGGTTAATTGCTCTACCTATTTTTACAGCTTTTGCACTCGCGATTAATTCATTATGAGCGACTTGATACAGTACTTCTTCTGGGTTTTCATCTTCTTCGATAAGGACGCCTGAGTTTGTCCATAAGAAAATCGGATTATCTATATCCATTTGGTTATTAATTTCATTAAAAGTCATCCAATATTTAACTTTATCCTTATAACGCTTGAATACAGTTTCTGCAAATTGAGCAAAGAAATCGGCTACTTTTCTATTTCTAAAACCACCATATTCGCGTGCTAAATGTAAAGGCATTTCAAAATGAGACAAAGTAATCACTGGCTCAATACCATATTTTAACAATTCATCAAAAATATTATCGTAAAATTGTAGTCCTGCTTCATTAGGTTCTGTTTCATCTCCATTAGGGAAGATACGAGACCAAGCGATTGACGTACGTAAACAATTTAATCCCATTTCATTAAATAATGCGATGTCTTCTTTATAACGATTATAGAAATCTATACCTACATGATTTGGATAATATTTATTTGGGTCTACATCTTGCGTGATTTCACGAGGCTTGCCGTGTTCTCCATTAGTCATTACATCAATAACACTTAAGCCTTTTCCGTCTTTATCGTAACCACCTTCAAATTGATTGGCAGCCAGAGCGCCACCCCATAAAAAGTCTTTTGGTAATTTAGTCATTATTATATACTCCTTTATTCTTATTATTTATTTATAATTGTTAGTAATGCATCATTTTGCGAAACTTGTACTGCATCCGTAGTAATTACTTCACTAAATTCAGCTGAATTAGTGACAATGATTGGAATTACAGTATCGTATCCACTTGATTCAAGCCACTTTTGATTGAAATGCAATAAAGGTTGTCCTAGTTTGACTTCATCATTTTCATTAACTAGTAATTCAAAACCTTCTCCTTTTAACTCCACAGTTTCTAAACCAACATGAATCAATAGTTCTACACCGTCAGGAGATGTAATGCCAATTGCATGTTCACTTACAGCAATCATACTTACAGTGCCTTCAAGTGGTGCGTGAACTGTATTACTTGCAGGTTTTATAGCAATACCTTGACCCATCATACCTTCTGAGAAAATAGGGTCATCGACTTCAGTTAAAGGAAGGATTTGCCCATCTAAAGGACTATGAATAAGTGTTTCAAGATTGCTATTTGTTGAAACTGCTTGTGGAATAGTACTTGAGTTAACTTCTGTGTCTTCTACTTCCTCTGTCGTATCATGACCATAACCTAAGAATTGAATTAATATGATAGGCAAGATGATAGCAATTACTGATCCTAATAAAATGCCCCAAATAGATGAAGGGTTATCAGGACTATATCCATTAATAATTGTTATAGGGCCAGGCAGCCCTGCGTATGCATAATATTTAGGATTAAAGAAACTTGCAACAAATGCACCTAAGGCGCCGCTGATACATGCAATAATAAAGGGTTTTTTAAAGCGTAAATTGATACCATATATTGAAGGTTCAGTAATTCCAAAAATGCCTGTAACACCTGCTGAAGAAGCGACACGTTTAATCTCTGTACGCTTAGATTTAATTAACACACCTATAACAGCACCGATTTGAGAAATAACGGCAATTGTTTGGAAAGCTTGGAATGAATCACTTTGATGTTGCTCAAAGTTTGCTAAAACCATAGGCGTGATGCCCCAATGCACACCGAATATTACAAAGATTTGCCACAAACCACCAATAAGTGCGCCAGCTAACCATGGCGCAACTTCAACGAGAAAGTTGAAACCAGCGGCAATACCATGTGCGCCAAGTGTAGTGATTGGTCCAATAACGAGTAATGTAACAGGAACCATAATGACGATACTTAAAAATGGTGTGAATAAAGGTTTTACTACATCGTGTATCCATTTGTTTAAGTATTTTTCAACATAGGATAATATCCAAACTAAGAAAAGAGGCGGCAATACAGATGAAGTGTAACTTGTCTCTGTAAGCGGCATGCCAAATAATTTAATTGTTTCTCCACTTTGTATTCTTTCTACCATTCCTGTTAAATCAGGACTCACCAATGCTGCAGTACAAGCAATTGCAATATAAGTATTTACATTAAAATGGCGTGAAGCAGTAATTGCGATGAATATTGGTAAGAATGTGAAAGGAGCCCAGGACATGAAATTAAAAACTTCATAAGTGCCTGTGTTTTCAAAGGATGGAATAATCAGTTTTATGATTATTAATAAACCTTGTAATATACCAGCAGCAGCTAAAATGTAAATAAATGGTGCGAACACTGCAGACATCGTCGCGATGACACGGTTAAGTATTGACCCTTTATTTTCAGATTGTTCATTATCATCGGATGGTTGTTCACTTGTTAAAGCTTCAAAAAATTTAAATACTTCACCGACGTTATTTCCTATGACAACTTGAAATTGACCATTATTTTCCACAACAGTCACGACACCATCTATTTCCGATACTTTTTTCTTAGCATTTGGAATAGATCTTTTTAATACTAATCGTAATCTGGTTGCACAGTGCGTGCTATTGACAAGGTTTGCTTCGCCTCCAACTGCCTCTAATATACTTTGTGCGAGTATTTTATTTTTGTCTGCCACATTTCCCAACCCCTTTAATAAGTTAATCCACACGATTTGTGTAATCGTTTATTACATTCTAATTGTACCGGTACAATTTGTAAAGACCCTTACAAATAAAAAGTTCGGTAGTTTAAATTGGCATTCATGTTATAATTGGGTGAATTTTAATATAAAAGGGGTAAGTATATGCTCAAGTATGAACAAATTGCTCAACAAATGAATGAATATATAGAAAGTGGTCAATTTCAAGCAGGGGATAAATTACCAAGTGTTGAGGCATTAAAAATAAAATATGATGTGAGTAAAAGCACGATTATTAAAGCTTTGGAAATATTAGAAAAACAAGGGAATATTTATCAAGCACGCGGTAGTGGCATCTATGTGCGTAATAAAAAAAGAGATGGATATCTTAATCTCTTTTCAACTGGCGGTTTTAGTGATGAATTTACAGGACTAAATGTAACAAATAAGGTATTGCGCGTTGAGGAAGTCATTGCACCAGAAAGCGTTCGGCAAAAATTAAAGTTAGACAAAGATACATTAGTCTATGTTTTAGAGCGTATTGTTTATGTAGATGGTGAAATATTTTGTTTCGAGCAGTCGTATTTTAATAAAGATATCGTGCTATTTTTAAATGAATCTATAGCAGAAAAGTCTATTTTTAAATATTTAGAACAAAACTTAAAAGTGAAGATTGGGTTCTCAGATGTTTATTTTAATGTAGATAAATTGGAAGAAGAAGAAGCTGAATTATTAGAATTGGATGAGGGCGATCCTTGCTTAAATTATGAACAAGTATTTTATACAACAACCGGCATACCATTTGATTGTTCGCATCTGATATACCATTATCAGAACGCTCATTTCTATATTCCTTCACAAAAATAAAACGCTTGGTTATCTTGTTTTACTTAATGAAAATTAAGTATATAGCAAGATAATCAAGCGTTATTTATTTAAAAGCGATCAATGACACTTTTAATCGTATAGGTATTAAGTTTATTTACAATCGTTTCGTCTACATCACTATATATTTCATCAAGTGCGTGGGTAATATTTTTCCCTACAGGACAATCTGTGTTCGTATGACCATGAATTTTTGCGAAATGGGTAGTGTTAGAAAAAATCAGCTTATATAAATCACCTAACCTAATATCATGGGATGCGCTAGATAAACTATAACCCGCGATGCCTTGGCTACTCTGTATAAAATTACCGTCTCTTAAATAACGGCATAATTTTCTCACTAAAGTGGCGTTACTATTAATACTGTCAGCGATATATTGACTTGAAACAGGTTCATTTTTTATAGCTAACAGAGAGAGAATATGGATTGAAACAGAGAATTGTGTATTCAAGTATATGCCTCCTTTAGGTTTACTTGTGTGTATTTCTAGTACAAGTAAAGTTTACGTTATTTTAAACTAACGCGCAATATATTAAATTTTAAAATTGAAAAACTTATTTTTTGACTATTAAATATCAAATGAAACTAATATAATAACATTATTGGTATAGATAAATTATCATTTTTTTAAATCAAAAAGGGGGCATATTTCTTGGTAGATAATAATAAATCCATTAAGGACACTTACATGTCGAGAGAAACGATTGATAATATTAATAATCAAGTACAAATGAAGGAAGTTTTGTTTGATAAGACACCTGGTCGTTATGCGCTTAAATCAATTATGTCAGGATTCTTACTAGCAATTGTAACGGTATTTATGCTAGCTATAAAAACACAATTTGCAGGTACAAATGAAGGTTTAATTAATTTAATGGGAGCTATTTCATTCAGTTTAGCCTTGGTTTTAATTGTACTGTCACATTCAGAATTATTAACGAGTAACTTTATGTTTTTAACAGTTGGTTGGTATTATAAAGTTATTGGCATGAATAAAGCATTGGGTATTATGATGGTATGTTTTCTATTTAATATAATAGGTGGATTTATCCTGTTTGGTTTAATGAAATTCACTCCGATTATGACTTCAGACATGGTTGCAAGCTTAACGAAACTTGTTAATGGTAAGACGATAGATGCCACATGGTATGGCATTTTAGGTAAAGCCATATTTTGTAATTTCTTTATTAATATTGGTATTTATTTATCAATTCAATTTAAAGACGGTCTAACTAAAGTATTTTTCATTGCTAGTGGCGTCATTGTCTTTGTATTTATGGGTTATGAGCACGTTGTATTTAATGCAGGGCTATACGCAGGTATGGTGTTTTATGATTTTGATGTAGTCGTATGGTTACACGTATTGAAAAATATTGTGTTCGCCTTTATAGGTAACTATATTGGTGGAGGTATTTTCGTTGGTCTAGTTTATGCATATTTAAATGGTAAACGAAATAGCTTACATAATTAATAGTATTCATAATAGTAACAAGCACGATCATAATCTATTTTGTGATGGTGCTTTTTTCGTTTTTAAAACATAATAATTGACTCAATAATTAAGAAGCCATATTGTATTGATATGATTGTAAATGGTTTATGATTATTTTAGGGATGTTATCCATGAATGAATAAGCTATAAATGAGAAGGAGTGACAAAATGTCTGAATATAATATAAGAGTTGCTGTGGAATCTGACGCGGAAGCATTACAAAAATTGATGTATGAATCTTTTACCCCGTTAAGAGAATTAGGTATAGATTGGCCATCAGTTAATGCGAATGTTGAATTAGTTAAAAAGAATATTAAAACAAGTACGATGTTTGTACTAGAAGATGAGCATGAAATAATTTCAACACTTACTGTACGTTATCCTTGGGAAGGAAAACGTCGTATCTCAATATATCCGTTTGTTTGGTGGTTCGCTACGAAGCCGTCATATGATGGTAAAGGTATTGGAAGTCAGTTGTTAAAATATGTTGAGGAGACTTATTTAAGAGACACACTTAAAGCACCAGCAGTGACGCTTGGTACATCAGCACGTTTACACCCTTGGCTACTAGATATTTATAAAAAACGTGGCTATGAAATATACGGTGAGCATGAGAGTAACGATGGAGATTTAGGAGTTATTATGAGAAAAGTGCTTATACCAGAAAGTTTTGATGAAGAAGTGTTAGGTACGCCACCATTTTAATAAATTGAATAAAATGCATAGGGAATCCCATTAGTAATTGAATAAGGGGATTCCCTATTTTTGATTTATTATGTGATTTTATTCACAAAACCAACTGGATTTATATTACAATGCAAGTGTAAAGAAAGGGGGCATCACATGACAGAGCATATACTTGTTATTCATGGCATGAATAAAGGGAAACAAAATAAAGCACTTCATCATTTTTTGGAGCAATTGTTAAGTCGTAACATACATGATTATCATATTGCTTTCTTAGAAAGTAAAAATCAAAGTCTTGAACAAGTACTAGACAAACTTATTCAACAGGGTACTAAAAGTTTTAATATCATTCCACTTTTGCTTTTTCCAGCAAAGCATTATTTAGAAGATATTCCTATGATTTTAAAACTTTATAAGTATAGATATCCACATATTAAATATAAATTTGCTGAGCCACTTGGCACACATAAATTAATGACAACGCTAGTTAAACAGAAAATTTTAGCTAAAGTTAAAAAGCATCCTAAAATACAGCATATTATTTTAATGGCTCATGGCAGCGAACGTTATCGTCATCCTGATATTGCTTTATGGCAGTTAACTCAAGCGTGTGATGTTTTTGAAACACCTATTTCTATGATGACATTATATGGTGACTACAGTTATCGCTTTAAGTTACAGCACTATTTAAAAAATAATATAGACATATTGATTGTCCCCATATTTTTCTATGACGGCTTTTTGGTGAACAAAGCAAAATACCATATAGCACATATGAATGATGATTGTAATATTCATTATGCATCAGCTATTAATTTCGACCCTTTGCTCTCAATGATAATCACAGAAAGAATTAAACAATTAGAGGTGTTAGAAAGTGTATCCAATTCAACTCAACTTGTCAGATAAACGTGTTGTAGTGGTTGGCGCAGGTAAAGTTGCGTATAGAAAAGTACGACAACTTATTAAGGAAGATATACAGTCGCTAGTTATTATAAGTAAAAAATTTTTACCAGAATTTTTTGAAATGGAATATCCTAAAATGAAGTTGTTTACAAAGTGTTATGACAGCGAAGATATTAAACATGCGGATATTATTTTTGCTGCAACAGATGACGAAGATATTAATAATCTAATTAAGCAAGAGGCAAAGCCTTATCAACTTGTTAACCATATCAGTGATAAAGCGCAATCTGATTTTTATAATATGTCAGAAATAAAATACAAAGACATAAACATTCATTTTAGATCAAATGGCACAAATTGTAGCGGAGTGAAACAACTATCAAAGGCAGTACAAACATTTTTAAATGAAGTGTATGAGGAGGAAGACGATGTCTAAAAAGCAGTTAGTAATGATTGGTAATGGTATGGCGGGCATACGCACGATTGAAGAAATATTAGAACGCGATGCACAACAATATAACATAACGATTATCGGTAAGGAACCCTATCCAAATTATAATCGAATCATGCTATCAAATATATTGCAGAAAAAGATGACAGTGGATGAAACCATTATGAATCCTTTTGAGTGGTATAAAGACAATGATATTCAGCTGATTACGAATGATCCAGTAGTAGAGATTAATCGAGAACTAAAACAAGTGATTACGGCTAATGGCCTAAGATGTCATTACGATATTTGTATATTTGCTACGGGTTCAAGCGCTTTTGTATTACCTATACCAGGGGCGACTTTACCGAGTGTAATAGGTTGGAGAACAATCGAAGACACTGAGCGTATGATTGGAATTGCTAAAACAAAGCAACATGCTATCGTAATTGGCGGTGGTTTGCTGGGATTAGAATGTGCCCGTGGATTAATGGACCAAGGTATGGAAGTCACTGTGGTACATCTTGCTGAATGGCTTATGGAAATGCAATTAGATAGAAAGGCTGCAGATTTGTTGAAAACAGATTTAGAAGCACAGGGAATGAACTTTAAATTGCAGGCAAGTACACAAGAAATACTTGGACAAGAAGATGTTACAGGCGTTTTATTAGCAGATGGAACAACATTAGAAGCAGATTTAGTGGTCATGGCAGTTGGTATTCGACCGTATACACAAGTTGCACAGGAAAGTGGCTTAAAAGTGAATAGAGGTATTGTCGTTAATGATTATATGCAAACGAGTGATGAAACTATTTTTGCAGTAGGTGAATGTGCAGAACACAATGGTAAAGTATATGGATTAGTTGCACCATTATATGAACAAGGTAAAGTGTTAGCAGACCATTTAACCGGTCGAGAAACAGAAGGTTATCGAGGTTCCACAACATTTACTTCTTTAAAAGTTTCGGGCTGTGATTTATATAGCGCTGGTCAAATTACAGAAGGTATAGATATCCAAGGTGTAGAGGTTTTTGACAGTGTTAATAACCACTATAAGAAAGTGTTTTTGAAAGATGACAGCATTGTTGGAGCAGTTTTATACGGCGATATTGATGATGGTCCGAGATTTTTTAATATGATGAAAAAACAAGAACCATTAGAGGATTATACTATGGTTTCACTTATGCATAAAGGTGGAGAAACGCGTGAAATAAGTATTGCTGACATGACAGATGATGAGACAGTGTGTGGGTGTAATGGAGTCAGCAAAGGTAAGATTGTGAGTGTGATTAATGAACATGGTCTTACAAGTGTAGAAGCAGTCACAAAAGAAACAAAAGCTGGCAATTCTTGTGGTAAGTGCAAAGGACAAATTGGTCATATTTTAGAGTATACATTAGGTGATGATTTTGTTGATTCTAAACCATCTGGTATATGTGCATGTACTGAGCTCACACGTGATCAAATTGTTACGCAGATAAGAGCAAAAGGATTGAAAACGTCTAAGGAAGTACGCCATGCGCTCAATTTTAATGATAAGGCAGGTTGTCCAAAGTGTAGACCAGCTATTAATTATTATTTGAATATGGTTTATCCATTTGAGCACAATGACGAGATTGAATCACGCTTTGCAAATGAACGCTATCAAGCCAATATTCAAAATGATGGCACATTTTCAGTAATTCCCCAAATGCGCGGCGGTGTTACGAATGCAGATCAATTAATACGTTTAGGAGAAGTTGCTAAAAAATATGATGTGCCATTAGTGAAAGTGACAGGTTCTCAACGTATAGGCTTGTATGGTGTTAAAAAAGAATTACTACCACAAATATGGGCTGATTTAGGTATGCGTTCTGCTTCAGCCTATGCGAAAAAGACGCGCTCAGTTAAAAGTTGTGTCGGTAAGGAATTTTGCAGATTTGGTACGCAATATACTACACAATTAGGTATTCGTTTAGAAAAAACATTCGAATACATCGATACGCCACATAAATTTAAAATGGGTATCTCTGGTTGTCCAAGAAGCTGTGTAGAATCTGGTGTTAAAGACTTTGGTGTCATCAGCGTTGAAAATGGGTTTCAAATTTATATTGGGGGCAATGGCGGTACGGATGTAACAGAGGGAATGCATTTAACTACCGTCGAAACAGAAGATGAGGTCATTAAATTATGTGGTGCGATGATGCAATATTATAGAGAAACTGGTATTTATGCAGAACGTACTGCACCGTGGATAAAACGATTAGGTTTTGAAAATGTTCAAGCAGTTTTGTTAAATCAAGAAAGACAAGACGATTTGTTTAATCGTATTATGGAAGCGAAAAAAGCTATAGAAGCTGAACCATGGTCACACATTTTAAATAATGAAGCGGCACAAAAAATATTTGAAGTGGAGAAAGTTTAATTATGAAAGCATTAGAAAAAATAAAAGTAGCAACGGTCGATGAGCTTGTTCCTTTAGTTGGCAAAAAGGTAATCATAAACGATATCGAAATTGGTTTATTTTTAACAGAATCAGGTGAAATACACGCAGTTCATAATAGATGCCCTCATAAGCAAGGACCACTTTCAGAAGGTACAGTGAGTAGTGAATTTGTATATTGTCCTTTGCATGATCAAAAAATAGATTTGAAAACGGGGCTCGTACAGCCACCAGATACAGGGTGTGTGGATGTTTACGCTGTAGAAATTCATAATGGAGCTGTGTATATATGCCTCTAAATACTTATGGCAAGGTATATCTCATAGGTGCTGGACCTGGGCATCCGGAATTATTAACAAGAAAGGCCGAACGTCTCATTCGAAGTGCAGATATCATATTGTATGACAGATTAGTCAATCCATTCATTTTACAATTAGTGAGACCAGAAATTGAAATTATAAATGTGGGTAAGGAAGCATACCGTAAGCATATACAACAACAAGTCATAAATGAAAAATTAATTTCAGCTGCAAAGCAACATAGATGTGTTGTTAGATTGAAGGGTGGAGACCCGGCAATTTTTGGTAGAGTCCATGAAGAGGTAGTTACATTATCACAAGCTGGCATTGATTTTGAAGTTGTACCAGGTATTACAACAGCGAGTGCTGCTGTAGCCTCAGTAGGTTTAGGATTAACAATTCGAAATATCGCTCATAGTGTCACTTTTGCTACAGGATATCTGAATAAAAGTAATCAGCAACAAGTTGATGTTACAACACTTATAAACGGAGGTACGTTAGCTATTTATATGGGTGTGAAGCGATTGAGTGAAATTATGAAGGATATATATCAGACTACACAAGTTGATTATCCAGTCTTGCTTATATTTAATGTTTCTTCTTATAATGAAAAACACATCATAGGTAGGGTAACTACAATTGCGGAGCAGGTTTCTGATGATTTAGAACATATATCACCTGGCATGGTGATTGTTGGAGATATAGCAGCCTGTGAAAATATTAAAAGTGCTTTAAACCAATGTATGCCTAAGAAATATTTAATTACTGGACCGCGTTTAGAAGCAATTAAACAAGCATTCGATATCTATGAAAAAGATGGATGGTGCATAATTAATCCTGATGAAAAGCATGAACTTCATCACAGCCAACAGTTGTTTATAGAACAACAATTAATGCAGCATTTTGATGAAGAAATTCACACTAAGGATATAAAATAAGGTGATTTCAGAGGATAACTGATAACACCAAAATAAAAAATGATGAGGCTGGGACATATCACATGTCTCAGCCTCCATTTTTATATTTATGTCTTATTAAATTGCTTTTGCACACGAGTAGATGCTTAAAAACTAAGGGTATTTCCATCTCTTATTAGGTGATTCCCTAATATTTGAAATTTGTGAAAAAATGTACAATTTAGTTAAGCAGTGAATGAAGTGAACCATAGAATCCTACTTTAAAAATTTTACTGGCAATGATCTGAGAGGGTGTTTTCAATGAAAAAATTTGGATTAAGCTTTTTTAAGCCGACTGAAAAATTTAATGGTAACTGGTCAGTCTTAGAAAGCAAGAGTCGGGAATGGGAAAAAATGTATAGAGAAAGATGGAGTCATGACAAAGTAGTTAGAACGACTCATGGCGTGAATTGCACAGGTTCTTGCTCGTGGAAAGTATTTGTGAAAAATGGTGTGATTACATGGGAAAATCAACAAACAGACTATCCAAGTTGTGGACCTGATATGCCTGAATTTGAACCTAGAGGCTGCCCACGTGGTGCTTCATTTTCTTGGTATGAATATAGTCCTTTAAGAATTCGTTATCCATATATCCGTAAAAAGTTGTGGGAACTTTGGGTAGAAGCCCTAGAAACTCATGATAATAATACGATAGAAGCTTGGGCGTCCATCGTAGAAGATGAGGAAAAAGCAAAAATATATAAACAAGCACGAGGCAAAGGTGGATTAGTGAGAACGAATTGGAAAGACGTAGGTAAACTCATATCTGCACAAATTATTTATACCATTAAAAAATTTGGTCCAGATAGAATAGCTGGTTTTACACCGATACCTGCCATGTCTATGTTGAGTTATGCTTCTGGTGCACGATTTGTGAGTTTACTTGGTGGAGAAATGTTGAGTTTTTATGATTGGTATGCAGATTTGCCACCTGCTTCACCTCAAATTTGGGGTGAACAAACAGACGTACCTGAATCCAGTGATTGGTATAACGCTTCTTACATTATGATGTGGGGTTCTAATGTACCGATGACCCGTACCCCAGACGCACATTTTATGACTGAAGTTCGATATAAAGGAACGAAAGTGGTATCAATTGCACCTGATTATGCAGAGAATGTGAAATTTGCAGACAATTGGTTAGCGCCACACCCTGGTTCTGATGCAGCACTTGCGCAAGCGATGACGCATGTCATACTACAAGAACATTACGTTAATCAACCTAATGCGCATTTTATAAATTATTCAAAACAATATACAGATATGCCATTTATTATCATGCTAGATAAAGATGAAAATGGTTTTAAAGCAGGTCGTTTCTTAAGAGCAAATGACTTAGGCGAAACAACAGAGCATAGTGAATGGAAGCCTGTTATTTTTGATAAAATCACTCAGGACTTAACGGTTCCAAATGGCACAATGGGACAACGTTGGGAAAAAGAAAAACAATGGAATTTAAAACTAGAAAATGAAGACGGTAGTAAAATTGATCCAGCACTGAGTCTTGTAGAAGATCATTTTGAATTAGAAAAAATACAATTTCCATATTTCAATAATGAGGGTAATGGCATTTTTGAACGACCAATTGCGGTTAAAAAAATTACCCTTGCAAATGGAGAAGAACGCTATATAACTACAGTTTATGATTTAATGACAAGTCAATATGGTGTGAAAAGATTTAATCATGAATTAGAAGCCAAGGACTACAAAGATGCAAATTCATATTATACACCTGCATGGCAAGAAACGGTGACTGGTGTGAAACAAGATGTAGTTACACAAGTGGCACGTGAATTTGCGCAAAATGCAATTGATACAAAGGGTAAATCGATGATTATTATGGGCGCAGGTATTAACCATTGGTTTAACTCAGATACGATTTACCGTTCTATCTTAAATTTAGTATTACTATGTGGTTGTCAAGGTGTGAATGGCGGCGGATGGGCGCATTATGTTGGCCAAGAAAAATGTAGACCAATTGAAGGATGGAATACACTTGCATTCGCCAAAGATTGGCAAGGACCACCGAGATTACAAAATGGTACAAGTTGGTTCTACTTTGCAACAGATCAGTGGAAATATGAAGAATCTAATGTGGATAGTATAAAATCCCCATTAGCGGAGAATATTAAGCATCAACATCCAGCAGATTATAATGTGCTAGCGGCTAGATTAGGTTGGTTGCCTTCGTACCCACAATTTAATAAAAATAGCTTGTCATTTGGTGAAGCAGCAAGAGATGCGAATGAATTTAATGATGAAGCGATTTTAAAACGCGCAGTAGATTCAGTGAAATCAAAGGAAACACAATTTGCAATTGAAGATCCTGATTTGAAAAAGAATCATCCAAAAACGTT
The DNA here is from genome assembly GCF_001747895.1 of Staphylococcus equorum. Taxonomy (GTDB): domain Bacteria; phylum Bacillota; class Bacilli; order Staphylococcales; family Staphylococcaceae; genus Staphylococcus; species Staphylococcus equorum_A. The sequence goes on from NZ_LNNB01000019.1 coordinate 41,139, forward strand.
ATTCCTTTGGCGTTCTAATTTAATATCTAGTTCTGCGAAAGGGCAAGAGTATTTTATGAAACATTTACTCGGCGCGAAGTCGGGATTATTGGCAGAACCGAATGAAGAAGTAAAACCAGAAGAGATTCAATGGAGAGAGGATACTGAAGGTAAGTTAGATTTACTTGTATCACTAGACTTTAGAATGACTTCGACACCGCTCTACTCAGACATTGTCTTGCCTGCTGCGACATGGTATGAGAAGCATGATTTATCATCTACGGACATGCATCCTTTTGTACATCCATTTAATCCAGCGATAGACCCTTTATGGGAATCACGTTCAGATTGGGATATTTTCAAATTGTTAAGTAAAGAAGTATCAGAAACTGCGAAAAAACATCTGACAGGCGTATACAAAGATGTCGTAACTACACCTTTAGCTCATGATACGCAACAAGAAATATCAAATGTGAACGGTATTGTAAAAGACTGGACTAAAGGTGAAGTAGAAGCCATTCCTGGTAAGACAATGCCAAGCTTTACAGTTGTTGATCGAGATTATACAAAAATATTTGATAAATATGTCACACTCGGGCCTTTATTAGAAAAAGCTAAAGTGGGTGCGCATGGTGTGAGTTTTACAGTGTCAGAACAATATGAAGAGCTGAAACATATGGTCGGTACTTGGAATGATGAAAAAGAAGATTCAGTGAGAAATGGTAGACCTAGAATAGATACTGCAAGACGTGCAGCAGATGCTGTATTGAATCTGTCTTCAGCTACAAATGGCGAATTATCACAAAAATCTTATGAAGATCTAGAACAACAAACAGGCATGCCATTAAAAGATATTTCTAGTGAACGTGCATCAGAAAAAATAACGTTTTTAAATATGACGGCCCAACCAAGAGAAGTTATTCCAACTGCAGTGTTTCCTGGTTCAAATAAAAATGGACAGCGTTATTCACCTTTTACAACGAATATCGAACGTTTAGTTCCATTTAGAACATTAACAGGACGTCAAAGTTATTATATTGATCATGAAATATTCCAACAATTTGGAGAAAACTTACCTGTCTATAAACCAACTTTGCCACCAATGGTATTTGGGACAAGGGATAAGCATGTCACGATGGATGATCAAACGCTCGTATTACGTTACTTGACGCCACATGGTAAATGGAATATTCATTCTACTTATCAAGACAATCAACATATGTTGACACTATTTAGAGGTGGCCCAACGGTTTGGATTTCAAAAGAGGATGCAAAAGCACATGACATTGCAGATAATCAATGGCTAGAAGTCTACAACAGAAACGGAGTAGTAACGGCTCGAGCAGTTGTGTCACACCGTATGCCAAGAGGTACGATGTTTATGTATCACGCTCAAGATAAGCATATTGAGACGCCAGGATCTGAAATTACTGAAACAAGAGGTGGCTCTCATAATGCACCAACACGAATACATTTAAAACCAACACAACTTGTAGGTGGTTATGCGCAAATCAGTTATCACTTTAATTATTATGGTCCTATTGGAAACCAAAGAGATGTTTATGTAGCTGTTAGAAAACTGAAGGAGGTTGACTGGCTTGAAGATTAAAGCACAGATCGCAATGGTATTAAACTTAGATAAATGTATAGGTTGTCATACTTGTAGTGTAACTTGTAAGAGTACATGGACAAACCGCCCCGGAGCAGAATATATGTGGTTTAACAACGTAGAAACTAAGCCAGGTATTGGTTACCCAAAACGATGGGAAGACCAAGAACAGTATAAAGGTGGATGGTATTTAAATAAAAAAGGAAAACTAGAACTTAAATCTGGTAGTAAATGGTCAAAAATAGCATTAGGTAAAATATTTTATAATCCAGATATGCCAGTGATTAAAGACTATTATGAGCCGTGGACGTATAATTATGAACACCTTACGACAGCTAAAGCAGGTAATCATTCACCAGTCGCTAAAGCACATTCTCTAATATCAGGTGAGAAATTAGATTTGAATTGGGGGCCTAACTGGGAGGATGATTTAGCAGGTGGACACATTACTGGACCAGAAGATCCTAATATTCAACGTATTGAAGAAGATATCAAATTTAAATTCGATGAAACCTTTATGATGTACCTACCAAGATTATGCGAGCATTGTTTGAACCCGAGTTGTGTTGCCTCATGTCCTTCCGGTGCAATGTATAAACGGGACGAAGATGGGATTGTGCTAGTCGATCAAGAGGCTTGTCGTGGTTGGAGATATTGTATGACAGGTTGCCCATATAAAAAAGTTTATTTTAACTGGAAAACAAATAAAGCAGAGAAGTGTACATTTTGTTTCCCACGTATTGAAGCAGGCACGCCTACAGTATGTTCTGAAACTTGTACTGGACGTATGAGATATTTAGGTGTTTTATTATATGATGCCGATAGAGTTGAAGAAGCGGCTAGTACAGAAAATGAGCAAGATTTATATGAAAAACAACTCGATTTATTCTTAAATCCATATGATGAATCAGTGATTGAACAAGCGCAAAAAGATGGCGTTTCAATGGAATGGATTGAAGCAGCTCAAAATTCACCAGTTTACAAACTCGCTATTGAATATAAACTTGCGTTTCCATTGCATCCTGAATATCGCACTATGCCAATGGTTTGGTATTGTCCACCATTGAGTCCAATCATGAGTTATTTTGAAGGGCAAACGGCAACAGATGCAAATAGAAATCCTGATATGATTTTCCCGGCAATTGAAGAAATGAGATTACCAATTCAATATTTAGCGAATTTATTTACTGCTGGAGATACAGAATCAATTAAAATAGCGTTGCAACGTATGGCAATTATGAGAAGTTATATGCGTGCAGAAGTGACAAACAAACCATTTGATACAGATAAATTATCAAGACTTGGATTAACTGAACGCCAAACAAAAGATATGTATCGCTTGTTAGCTATAGCGAAATATGAGGACCGCTTTGTAATTCCAACATCTCATAAAGAAGACTATATAGATACGTATCGTGCTCAAGGTAGCCAAGGTTATGGCGGAGAATACTTCGGTTCTAATTGTGAAGGATGTGGCGTGCCTGTGGGTACAGCATCTGAAAAATCAGGACAAGAGATATACAATGAAAATTTCTATGGAGGGATTTTCCGTGATTAATTTAACGCAGTATTATTATTATCAAGAAACTTTTGGCTACTTAGCTCAACAGTTGGAATTTCCTGAAAAATTGACATTTCATCCGAAAACATTTGAAGAAGTGATTGATTTGAGCCATCCAGCGTATGATGATTTATTAATGTATCGTGAAAAAATACATGAACGCAGTCTGTTGGAAATTAAACAATTGTATTCAGACACATTTGATTTTAATAAAAAGGCACCACTTTATATGACTTACAATAAATTTGATACACAAAAGGAACGTGGGCAATTACTCGCTAAATTAAAAGTACTATACGAGATGTTTGGATTGGAAATGGCAGCCAACGAATTACCGGATTTTTTACCCTTAATGCTAGAATTTTTATATATTGCACAATGGCAAAATGATCCACGCGCACAAGGAAATATTGAATTTATCATCATGATTATTGAAGATGGTACCTATGCGATGGCACAGCAATTAAAAGAAAAAGATAGCCCATATTATTACTTGATAAAAGGCTTAAGAGCTACTTTAAAAGCGTGCATCGAGCCTGTATCAGAGGTGAAGACAAATGTTTAATCAATTTTTATGGGTGATTGTACCTTATCTTTGCGTAGCTATTTTTTTAATTGGGCACATTGCACGATTTAAATTTGATCAATTTTCATGGACTGCTAAATCTAGTGAATTTATTGAAAAGAAACAATTGAAATGGGGCAGTCTCATGTTCCATTTAGGCATAATTCCCGTAGCTATGGGGCATTTTGTAGGCTTAGTTATACCTGCATCTTGGTTATCAGCAGTCGGTGTTAATGATCATTTGTATCATATAGGAGCAGTGTATATTGGGAGTATATTTGGTATAATAACTATGATAGGTATGTTGTTGCTAACCGCACGCCGTGTAACTAAAAAGAACATTAGAAAATTGAGTTCTGCCTCAGATATTATTGTGAATTTTTTACTTTTATTCATTGTTTTTATGGGCTGTTATGCTACTTTAGTGACAAATGCAACGATACCAACATTTGATTATAGAGAGACAATATCAATATGGTTTAGACAACTATTTATGTTTTCTCCTGATGCTACTTTAATGACGCAAGTACCACTCGCGTTTAAGATGCATATACTTCTAGGATTTGTGATTATGGCTTTTTGGCCGTTTACTAGATTAGTCCACGTATGGAGCGTGCCGCTAACTTATGCAAGTCGTAGTTACATTATTTATCGAAAGCATAAAGTGTGAATGGAGGCGAAAGATTGAGCCTATTATCTTTTAATGAACAAGTGAATTATCAAGCCGTTTTAGACACATTACGTATTGAAGAAGGTTTTGATTTTGCAGGATTGGCATTTTACAAAGATGAAAACCAATTTTCACCTATAAAATGGAATTATGTATCTGGAAGTACCAATGCTCGCTATAAACTCATTGTGCTTAGAATAGGTAAAGGGATTGCAGGAAATGTGATGAAAACAGGTAAGCGAATGGTGATAGAAGATATCAATCAATTTCTCTTACCGAGCGAAAAACATAAATATCCAATCGTATTATGTGAACGGCTAACAGCAGTGATAGCAATACCATTATGGTATGAAAATCACGTTTATGGTGTGCTATTATTAGGTCAAAGAAATAATAGACCACTACCTCAAACATGTCACTCTATTTCAATCGCAAATAAATTGGGTGTTTTTAATGAAGAAGACTAGGTGATTTTTATGAAAACGAATCAAATGGAAAATATAGACCAATTGTTAGTTCAATATTTTAATAATACGAGTGAAAAAATAGTATTTGTTGATAAACATGGTCAAGTGATAGCGATGAATAAAGCTGCTCATGATATTATTTCACCGGATAATGACTACCAAGAAATGACTAATACGATATGTAGTCGCTGTGATGGGTATACAAATGAGTATGATTTACAATCATGTACAAATTGCTTTTTAGAAGCTGAGTCAGTAGGAAATACAAGTTTTCAAGTATTTATGAAAACGACGCGTGGTACAGTTGAGCCTTTTACAGCGACATATCAAACTATTGATGAAACAAAAGATATTAAAGCATTTACATTACAAAATGTTTCACCTCAAATAGAGCGTCATGATAAGATGTATCAGCGAAAAATGATGCAAAAAACGATATCTGCACAAGAAAATGAAAGAAAAAGAATCTCACGTGAATTACATGACAGTCTCGTACAAGAAATGTTAAATATCGATGTGGAATTACGGTTGCTAAAATATCATAGAGAAATGCAAACTTTGGTAGATAATTCTAAGCGTATAGAAGGATTAATGTCCAAATTGATAGATGATATTCGTAATTTATCTGTTGAATTGCGACCGTCATCTTTGGATGATTTAGGTTTAGATGCAGCATTTAAAACCTATTTCAAACAAGTTGAAGCCAATTATGGCATACGCATAGAATATCATTCTAACCTAGCTTCACATCGCTTTGATAGTGAGATTGAAACAGTCGTATATCGTGTTGTTCAAGAGGCGTTGTTTAACGCAATAAAATATGCCGGTGTAGATACTGTCGATATTGATTTGCATGTAAACGATCATAAATTAATTGCAGAAATTATAGATAGAGGTAAAGGCTTTATTAAAACAGATCAACCACAAGGTACTGGACTAGGACTTTATGGTATGAATGAACGCGCAGAACTCGTCAATGCAGAAGTAAGTGTTGATACACAAATTGATAGAGGTACGATCGTTACATTAGAAGTTCCAATATAAGGGAATAAGGAGAAATTAATGTTGAGAATAGTGATAGCAGATGATCATGCTGTTGTGCGCACAGGATTTTCTATGATTTTAAACTATCAAGAAGATATGGAAGTCGTTGGGACAGCAGCTGATGGTGTAGAAGCGTACCAGAAAGTAATGGAATACAAGCCAGATGTTTTAATTATGGACTTAAGCATGCCACCGGGTGAATCAGGGCTTATTGCAACAAGTAAAATTTCTGAGAGTTTTCCAGAAACTAAGATATTAATATTAACGATGTTTGACGATGAAGAATATTTATTTCATGTATTAAGGAATGGTGCAAAAGGTTACATTTTAAAAAATGCGCCAGATGAACAGCTTTTATTGGCTATAAGAACCGTTTATCAAGGTGAAACTTACGTAGATATGAAACTCACAACATCGCTAGTGAACGAATTTGTTAACAATTCGTCTCAAGATACTCAAGCGAGTAATGATCCCTTTAAAATTTTATCTAAAAGGGAAATCGAGATTTTGCCTTTAATTGCAAAAGGCTATGGCAATAAAGATATCGCTCAAAAGTTATTTGTATCTGTTAAAACGGTGGAAGCACATAAAACACATATCATGCAAAAACTAGACTTAAAAACGAAACCTGAATTAGTTGAATATGCAATGAAGAAAAAACTAGTCGACTTTTAAATCACATAGATTCATCAATATAGTGTTAGCGCGAAAAATGATTATCCTATTCAGTCATTTTTTCGCGCTAACTTTTTTTATAAAAGATTTGTTTACTGTGCTGTGAAACTGAAATATAAAGTAATAATAATGGCTAATGAATATAGGGGAAACCACTCATTAACTTAAGGGATAATCCTTATGTTAATTTTTTCACAATAATCATAAAATAAAAGTGTAGCCAGTATTTTGTAAACAAAAAGCATTTTTTAATTCGCTTATATTACACCAGTTTTAACTTTCATAAATATTAAATAATGCCCACATTTTTTGAATTATAGAGTAATTGCGAAATACTGGCTATTTAATCATTGAAATTAAATAGATGAAAATGAAGGTGAAATGAATGAACAAAGCAAGTGGTGGTTTCCAACTTAGCTTACAAACGCTAAGTCTTGTAGTTGGATTTATGGCTTGGAGTATTATATCTCCATTAATGCCTTTTATCTCCCAAGATGTTAATATCACGGGGAATCAACTTTCAATTATTTTAGCAATACCTGTTATATTGGGTTCTATTTTAAGAGTGCCATTTGGATATTTAACTAATATTATTGGTGCTAAATGGGTGTTTTTCTGTAGCTTTATTATTTTATTATTTCCTATTTACTTTTTAAGCCAAGCTCAAACGCCGGGCATGTTAATGGCTTCTGGTTTCTTCTTAGGTGTAGGGGGCGCAATTTTCTCAGTCGGTGTCACTTCAATACCTAAATATTTCCCTAAAGAAAGAGTAGGACTTGCTAATGGCATATATGGTATGGGGAACATTGGTACTGCAATTTCTTCATTTTTAGCTCCACCTATTGCAGGTATGATTGGATGGCAAACGACAGTTAGAAGCTATTTGATTGTTATTGTATTATTTGCAATTTTAATGTTTCTACTAGGTGATGCGAATGAGAAAAAAATAAAGGTGCCACTAGTTAAGCAGTCTAAAAAATTAATGAAAGATCTTAAGCTTTATTATTTATCATTATGGTATTTTATTACATTTGGTGCTTTTGTAGCGTTTGGATTATTTTTACCGAATTTTTTAGTTCAAAACTTTAACATTAGTGAAGTAGATGCTGGTATTAGATCTGGTATCTTTATCGCGTTAGCCACTTTTTTAAGACCACTGGGTGGGATTTTGGGCGACAAATTTAACGCAGTTATTTTATTAATGATAGATTTTGTATTTATGATTATAGGCGCAATTATTTTAGGATTTTCAAGTCATATATTATTGTTTACAATCGGTTGCTTACTTATTAGTATCTGTGCAGGTACTGGTAATGGTCTTGTATTCAAACTCGTTCCATTCTATTTTGCAAAAGAATCAGGAGCGGCGAATGGTATTGTTTCAATGATGGGCGGGCTTGGTGGTTTCTTCCCTCCAATTGTCATATCATATGTTACGATGATGACCGGTACGAGCCATTTAGCATTTATATTTTTAGCATTCTTTGGTGTTATTGGCATCATTACCATGCTACATATCGTAAAAAAAGAAAATTTGAGACTGATTTCTTAAAATAGGTGGAAATTAAAATTAAGATAACAAATAGCGCTACATTACCAACTTATGGAAATGTAGCGCTATTTGTTATCTATGAATGTTTAGTCTATTTCGATGTTTGATTTCGGTTGTTCTTTTTGCTCTTTTTTAGGCAATGTTACAGTGAGTAAACCATTTTCATAAGAAGCTTTGATACTACTATCATCAACATTTTCAAATGGGAATTGACGGCTCAAATCACTGTGGTTACGTTCTTGGTGTAATGCACGTTTAGTGTCGTTTTCATCTTGAACTTCGACAGTTTGTTTACCTTCAATCGTTAGTAAATTATTTTCAAATTCTAAACTAATATTTTCTTTTTTAATACCTGGAAGTTCAGCTTCAACGATATAGGCGTTGTCTAATTCTTTAATATCTGATTTAATACTCTCAGTGCCAGGAAATTGTTCGAAAATTTGTTTCCCAAAATCTCTGAATAAATCACCTGGATTTACATCGATAAACGGATTGTTAAAATTTTTATTTTCAAAAGTCATGCTACATCTCTCCTCAGCGTAGTTTAATTGTTATATTTAATCGAATGGAATTGAAGTTTAAGTTATAAAAATTATAAAATTAAGGTGAACACCTAGTTTACCTTACAAATACATTATAATAAAATAGTCAAAGAAAATCAAAGTCAAACTATTAATCATTGTATTCATATTATTTTAGCATGAAAGTTGAAACATTTTAAAATGAAACGTTAGGATCTAGAGCCTGTTTTATAAGTAAGTATTTAGATAGTGTCGTTTTAGAAGTAAAGTAAAATAAGTGGGTATTGTAGTAAGTAGGATTAAAAAGAGGAGAGTCGAAGATAAAAATGTTATGTATGTATTACATTGTCCCATTTAACCTCAACAAACCCCATATGAATTAAATATCTTTTGCGAAATGTTTATTAACAAATTTTTGCAATGTATCTTTTAAATCTATAGCTTCATCTATGTCCATGTCGAATTCACTAAAAACTTTTTTTGAAACTTTTGAAAGTGGTTCTTGCACGTTTGTCCCTTTATCAGTAAGTGCAATTTGTAAATTACGTTCGTCATCAATCTCACGAGTTCTTGTTACGTAACCTTTTTTCTCAAGTTTTTTTAACAAAGGTGTAAGTGTTCCAGAATCTAAAAAGACACGCTCACCAAGCGTCTTAATATTAATTTTTTCGTCCACCTTAATTGCGAGTAAAACGATATAACCTGTATATGTTAAATCATACTCTTTTAAATGAGAAGTATACTTCTTAATTATTTCTTTAGAAGAAACATAAAATAGAAAGCATAGTTGCTGTTCCAGGTAGCTGTCCTTTTCCTCCATTTAATCACCCCTTTTGAAATTTAACCATATTATGAACACCATTCATTGTCAAGGAACGGTTGCGCACCTCTATATATAGCTTTTTATACTATTTTTTAACTATTATCTTATTAAATAAGTAAAAATTTAATGCTATAACATGCCGCACGTCTTAATTACCTTGAATTCATATAAAGATTATAGGCTTTAAATCAATACGACTAACTTTGAAATGAGATTGATGTATTAAATGATATTAAGAAATGTTAACTTGATGTTTGTATTAATCTGAAATATAAGGAGATTTTGTTACAAAACAGTTATAACGCTTTATAATTGTATTATAATCAGTCATACTATTAATATTATGAATTTAAATGAGCGAGTATTAATGATTTGAGTAAGATATAACTTACATATTAGGTTAATGACTTACTTTACTATAGAAAGATATCGCGTTAACTAGAGGAGATTATAAATGAAGACATTTTTTAAAGTTATGGGTGTATTAATTGTAGCGCTTATAATTTCAATTGTATTTTTCTTTGCCATGAGAACATACCAAGGGCATAAACATTTAGAATTAGTTGATCATTATATGAAAGATCAAAATTTGACAGAGAAAATTAAATCTGAAGAAACGCTGTACAGTGCTAAAAAAGGTTTGTTTTATAAAGAAGTCAAATTTAAAGATGATCCAAAACATACTTATGTAGTTCAACCCATCAGTATGACTACAGGAATTGTAGTTCAAGGTTTTGATCCAGAGACAAATAAAGATATCAAAGGCGCTAAGCATAATGCATTTAAAAAAGATTATAAAATTAAAGACTAACTAAGAAAATAAAAACGTGGATAAACCAAGTGCTATAAAAGCATTTGGTTTTTCTTTTTAAGTGTTTTTTTTGACATAATATTTGTTCGTTAATTTCATTATTACTTGGTCTTTACGTAGATTATATCGATTTAAAAAAAGCAGTTAAATTTCCACTTAAGAAAATTTAACTGCTTTTATTTTTATGACGTAAAGTACTTTAGCATTTGCATAATCGCTTGGATTACATGCCTTTCATGTCACCCATGTCATGAATTTTCATCATTAAGCCATGTGGCATATCGTCATGATCGATAACTTCCATTTCGCTATAAGTATCGTCACCTTCAGCTTTTACTAATTTAACAAAATCTCCGCTCTTAGGTGAAAATCCAGATTCAGAAGGTAACTTCACATCTTCTTCTATCTTTTTATCTTTTTCGCTGATTACTTTTTCAGCTGTTGTACTGTTTTCCATATAACCATAATAAGTCTCTTTTGGACCACTAGACATCATCATAACGATTAAAACAATAGCAACAATTAACATCACTGAACTAATAACAATTGCAAACATTTTTTTGTTTTTCAAAGTTGAAATCTCCTTTATATCCGTTTCTTCTTTTATATCTGAAATGCTAAAATAATGCAATTATAAAGTGGATAATTATATTCGTTTTATAATAAATAGTACGATTTTAGACTTATTTATAAGATAAGCTAATTTAAGTATAACATTGATTGCTATTTAGGATGGTGAGATACGTATATACTTTAGCTCGTCATAATGAAGTTCAAACTCTAGAGGATTCGCTGTTCGTATAAATTGTTTTATCTCAGCTTTTGGCGTATTTGCTTGTTCTATATAATGCAAGAGTGTGCGTTCGATATAGGTTTCATTTAATAAAGGTGGTAAGGCGTAATCAATAAAACCATGTTCTCTGTTAAGTGTTTGTATAAATAGCATTGCCTTAGTAGGTAATACATGAGGTCTTAGGACAAATTTATGTACTTCTTGTGGTGAAAAGCGATGTTTCAATGAATTAAATAATAATATGTGTATATTTTGAAAATCTTTAAAAACGATATAATTTTCATGAATTGATAAAGGTTTGCCAATAAAAGGTTTTACAATTTGATATAGATACATTAAGGGCTCATATATTCCGTGACGATTCATTAATGCAATATCCATGCTATCTTTAGTCATTAATTCGTAACCTACGCCACACCCGCGATTGAGCATAATTAATATATGACACATTAAGTCAGCAGTTTCTAAAGGTGTATTTTCTTTATATAATTTAAAACACTTTTTGGTGAGTTTGGTATATACAAATTTAGAAGTGTGAATGTGTGATGCGTCAATGAGTTGGTTATAGTAATCAAAATAGCTCATTGAATGATTAAACATATTACTTTTTTTATTAAGCAATGATTGGACATCTTTTTGTTCAATATCAATAAAGTAAAAATCAAAGTTAAATCTGCGTAATATATCAAATGCACTTTTTAAGGCATGCGTTTGTTTGATTACTCCTTCAACTGTTATAGCTAATTTTACATGTATATTTAAATCTTGTACTTTAATATATAAACGGTTAATTTCTTTTAATGACAAATGTTCAGCATCGAAAAGCATTATAAAATTATAGTTAGATTGTTGTTGAGGATAATCATTTTTATATTTTAAAAATTGTAAGATGATATCTTGAATAAATTTAAATTGATGACTAGATTTAATCTTAATTGCGATACCTACATTATTTGAAAACAATGAATCAATGAAATCAATCAAACCAGTGAAATTCAACTTTTCTAAAGCAAGCTTACTAATATTGTTAATCATTAAATAGGATTCGGATAAATCAGTAAAATTGAGATTGGTGTTTAAAGTTGATTGAACTATGTCCATTAAGTCATCGATGTGAATAAAAAGCGTCGGTGTTTTTGCAATATCTTTGTAGGTTAATTGATCCAATTCGATATTGATTTGATTAGATGGCAATGGCTTTTCTACTGAAATAGATTCGAAATAGGGGATATAATTACTAACGTCTTCGTTAATTAGCTTAACAGGAATACGTTGTAATACCATGAACTTTTTCCTGTATTCATTAGGTGTCATATTCAAGTGGTTTTTAAATTGATGTGTATAATTTGGATAATGATTAAATCCCATATTTTCTGAGATGGTATGGATTGTCTCCTTACTATGTACTAATTCTGCTAAGGAGGCGGCTACCTTTAAGCTAGCAATATAATGTTTGAAACTTATGCCTAAGTATTTCTTGAACAAAATAGAGATATACGGTGCTGATATATAAAAAGAATTAGAAATATCTTTTGAAAAAATAGGCTGAGTGATATGAGCTTTAATAAATACAGTGATTTTATTTAATAAATTACTTTCAGATTGAATAGAAAGTACATAAATAAAATCTTGTTTAATTTTAGCTTCTTTATTTAAAATGGTAATAAGTTCAATGATATTTGAAGATTTCGTATCGTTTAAGCGACTTAATTGCTCAATCATAGTTAATGTTAAATATTTGAGATATTCACTAGAATTTATCAATTTGAAATTATAATAACAATGAAAGAATGATTGATCTATTTCCGCAAATTGCTGTACAGGTATTGTTAATTCAACAAGTTGTTCAGCGTTCGTTATTTGATATAAATCGCTATGATTGATAACGATAAGATTGCTGCCAACAGACTCATGTTTCCCATTGATTACGACGTCAAGTTGGTTATTTAAAGAAAATAACAAGATTACTCGGTCGATACAACGTCGTGTGTATGTACTTAAATATTCATGAATACATAGTGTTGTACTTTCCATCATAAAAGCAACTCCTAATAGAAAAATGATTTGTTGAACAAATTCCATTATATAATAAAATGTTGTGAACAGTAATACTTTAAATATAAATGTTTTTGAATATAATGTTGTTATAACGATGTAAAAATTAAATATAGAACAACTTAAAATGAAGCGCGTATAAATTTTCACTATACAATAACGCATTTTTAATTCATATACGTATTATTTAGAGGAGGTTATTCATTTATGAATCATATTTATTCCAACTTTTATACCACATACAATAAAATAACTGATTTAAAACCTTATATATTAGGCATTGTACTTCATGATGATGCTGAGAATTATACTGCCAAAGATTATATAGATTGGCTAAATAATAGAATCGAAAAAAATGAACTTGAAAAAGGATGGGCAAGTGTTTATGTAGATACGGATACTTGCTATTGGTTTCACCCAACTGAATATGTTGAATGGCATTGTGGTAGCGCCTATGCCAATACACATTTTATAGGTATAGAACGATGCCAATCTAAAAGAAATGGTGTGCTTACAGACCAAGAATTTATGAAAAATGAAGAAGTTAGTTTTTGGGTTGCTGCGCTATTATTAAAAAAATACAATTTACCAGTTAACAGAAATACCGTTAGAATACACAAAGAATTTTTTGAAACTGAATGTCCAGACAGGGCATGGAAGATTCATCTTGAAGATGCACAGACAAATCCAGAATCTATAATAAAACTAAAAGATTATTTTATAAGTAAAATTAAAGGATACTATAATAAAGTTGTTGATTCTGAACTCGAAAATATAGGCTGATCATCATTTAGTAAGTGGCACATATCTCGTGGAATAAGTAGTGTAAAAGTTCGTTCAGCTATTGCGTAATTCATTGGAACCGGTTACAATAAAAATATTCATATTTATGGAACCGGTTCTATTTAAATGGGAGGTATAGAGATGAACTATAAAAAATCTGCTGCAGAAATACTACAAGCAATCGGTGGAGAAAAAAATATAGATGCGATGGCACATTGTGCTACACGATTACGTCTTGTTCTTAAGGATGAAAGCTTAGTAGATGAAAAAGAATTATCCGAAATGGATGTTGTGAAGGGAACATTTTCTACCGGGGGCCAATATCAAATTATTATAGGTTCGGGTACTGTGAATAAGGTGTTTGCAGAGTTAGAAAGCATAACAGGTAAAGAAGCTGCTACGACATCAGAAGTAAAAGCAGAAGGTAATAAAAACATGAATCCATTCCAGAGGTTTGTGAAAATGTTATCTGATATATTTGTGCCAATTATTCCTGCAATCGTAGCAGGTGGTTTATTAATGGGGATTAATAATATTCTAACAGCACCAGGTATTTTCTATGATAAACAGTCGTTAATAGAAGTACATAATCAATTCAAAGGTCTGGCAGAAATGATTAACATTTTTGCGAATGCGCCGTTTACGCTACTGCCAATTTTAATTGGATTTAGCGCTGCTAAACGCTTTGGAGGAAACGCCTTTCTTGGCGCAGCCTTAGGGATGATTCTTGTACATCCAGAGTTAATGAGTGCCTATGATTATCCCAAAGCTTTAGAAGAGGGGAAAGAAATACCTTCTTGGAATGTACTTGGTTTAGAAATAAATCAGGTAGGTTATCAAGGGCAAGTATTACCAATGTTAGTAGCTGCTTACATTTTAGCTAATTTAGAAAAAGGTTTACGTAAAGTAGTACCAGCTGTATTAGATAATTTATTAACACCGTTACTTTCAATTTTAGTAACTGCATTTTTAACATTTTTATTTGTTGGACCCATTACACGCACATTAGGTTATTGGTTGTCTGATGGACTAACATGGTTATATGAATTTGGTGGCGCAATTGGAGGACTTATTTTTGGATTGTTATATGCGCCAATTGTAATTACAGGTATGCACCATAGTTTTATTGCAATTGAAACACAACTCATTGCAGATAGTGCTTCCACAGGTGGTTCATTTATTTTCCCAATAGCAACGATGTCCAACATAGCGCAAGGTGCAGCAGCTTTAGCCGCGTTCTTTATTATAAAAGAGAACAAGAAATTAAAAGGTGTAGCATCTGCTGCGGGCATCTCAGCACTTTTAGGTATCACGGAACCTGCAATGTTTGGGGTGAATCTAAAATTAAGGTATCCATTCATTGGAGCGATTGTAGGTTCAGGTATTGGTTCAGCTTACATCTCATTCTTTAAAGTTAAAGCAATTGCTTTAGGTACTGCAGGACTTCCAGGTTTTATATCTATTAGCGGCCAGAATAACGGTTGGTTACATTATGGTATCGCCATGCTCATTACCTTTATCGTAGCCTTTGCGGTTACGTATGGTCTATCTTTTAGAAAAAACTATAAAAATGAAGTAGGATAATTATATAAATTCTAGTGAGATTTAGACTTTTGCTATAACGCATAAAAATAAACCCAACGTTAAATTACAATGTGGGTTTATTTTTATGTTAAATATCAATTTTTAGGATGCCTTCAAAGCTTTTGTTTACGCCACAAAAATGCGCCGACAATCGTCACGATGACTAATGAAATGGCAATGACAATCAGCCATGATACATAGCTGTGATCATCTATAGGTAAGGGTACATTCATACCAAAAAAACTAAAGACCAATGTAGGCAAGGTTAAGAAAACAGTAAACAACGTTAATGTCTTCATCGTATTGTTCATTTCATTAGAAAGCAACGAAGCGTAAGAAGTTGTAATACTCTCTAAAATGTCCGTATATAATTTTGTGGTTTCTAAGGCTTGGTTATTCTCGATAACCAAGTCTTCCAACAAATCTTCATCTTCATCAAAACGCTTAATCGCAGGTAGTCGGAATAATTTTTTGATAATAGCTTCATTGCCTTTAAGTGCAGCAAGAAAATATACTAAACTTTTCTCGACTTCCATTAAATTATAAAGTTGTTTATTCGTGACATTATTTTTTAAATCACGTTCGATGCGTAATCTTGTTTTATTGAGTAATCTAAGATTTCTATTATAGTGGTTGGAAATTGTCAGTAATATATTAAGCGCAAAGCGACTATGAAAATGTAGATTAATATTTTGGCGATTAAACTTTTCAAGAAACTCATTTTCAGTATTACATACGGTTATTATTTTTTTGTTACCAATGATGATACCTAAAGGAATAGTAATAAATGAAAGTACTTTTAAGTTTGTATCATTAACAACTGGGATATCGAGAATGATTAGTGAATAACGTGTATCTTCATCATACTCTACACGAGCGCTTTCTTCTGTATCTAATGGGTCCCGAACAAAGTCGTCTGGAATACCGTATAAATTTATTAAAGATTCAATTTCTTCCCAATTTGGATCAACTACATTTATCCAGGAAGCGGATTGATCTAATGGAGATTCAACAATCTCATGTGTTTGTGTGTGTTTATATGCAGTAATCATAATACAAATAGTTCCTTTCTCTAAAATTCTTTTTAATACTAGCGAAGAAATACAAAGATGACAAGTTTAATTTGTGAAATCAGTAGGTTGGTGCTCATTTGCCATAAGACGCAAAGGACCATTAAAGATAATCTTAAACAAATAATCAACTACCGTCTCTGGATCCATTCTATCTTCATCTTGTACCCAATGCTTAATAAATGAAATCATGGCCCCTGCAGTATAACTATGAAAATAGTCTAAAGGAATATCTGCAATTGTATTGTTATTTGAAACATTTTTTTTCATATTATTCAGCATGATATCGGAAATTTTATTTTCAATTTGACTTTTACGTTCCAAGCTAAAAATAACTTTGTAGAAATCTATATGATCATATAAATAAGTCACTACTTTTTTTAAAATGTCTTCTGTAAAATGCTTAGCAAAGGCCTCTAAATCATCATTCTGCATAATGACTTTGTCGAAATCAACCGCAGACGATAAAGCTAAGGTATATTCATCTTCCATATCAGAAAGTAAAATATATTTATCTTCATAGTGTAAATAAAAAGTACCACGGTTCACATCGGCTAATTGTGTAATATTTTGTATCGTAATTTTTTCTAAATCTTTTTTTTCAAGCAATTGTATAAAAGCATTTTTAATTGCTGTTTTCGTTTTACGGACACGTCGATCTTCTGGCATAGTCGTCACCTCATTAGAGTTAATTAACAATATATATCTATATGTTGATAAACAAACAATATGATTGTTATTGCATATTGAATATTCGATTAACCTCATTATAATAAACAAAGTAATCAATAATCAACACGATGTTTAATAAGGAGGTAAATAATATGAATATATTTAAAAGCAAATTACTTTGGGTTGCACCAATAGCGATATTAATTATACTTGCTATTTTTTCAATTGGATTTTATCCTGCATATAATCCCCAACCGAAAGAGATGCCGATTGCAATCGTGAATCACGATGAAGGGACATCTATTCAAAATAAAGATATAAACATAGGTAAAAATTTAGAAGATAAATTAAAGGATAGTGACTCAAATGAAATAAAATGGGTCAATGTAGATAGTGAAAAAGAAGCACGCAAAGGATTAGATGAACAAAAATATTTTGGTGCTGCAATTTTCGAAAAAGACTTTTCAAAAAATGCGATGAGTAAAACTCAAAAGGTAGTAATGGATAGTAAGAAACAAGAAATGCAAGATAAAGTGAAATCAGGTGAAATGCCTGCTGCTCAAGCTTCACAAATGCAACAAAAAATGAGTGAATCGAGTAGTAGTCAAGGTATAACAGTTAAGCAAGCTGAATTTAAAACACTTACGAACAGTGGGGCAAATATGCAAGCTTCACAAATGTCATCCAATGTACTCACAGGTATAGGAGATAATCTGAATAAGCAAATTTCTGAGCAGGCGCTAGATACATTAGATAAACAAAATGTAAAAGTGAATGCGAGCGACATCAAAGATATTACAACGCCAGTGAATGTAGTAAATAAAAAAGTGAATGAAGTGAAGGACCACCAAGCTAGCGGTAACGCGCCATTCTTAATGTTTATGCCAGTGTGGATAAGTTCAATTGTAGTTTCAATATTGCTATTCTTTGCATTTAGAACCAGTAATATTGTTAAAATTTCGCAACGTATCATTGCTTCATTAGGTCAAATGATTCTAAGTGTAATCACAGCATTTATTGGTGGATTTGGGTATGTTTATTTCATGTCAGGCGTGTTAGGTTTTGACTTCCCTGATATAAATAAAATAGCAATTTATATATCTATTTCCATTCTAGGATTTATAGGATTAATCTTGGGTGTAATGACGTGGCTAGGTATGAAAGCAATACCTATTTTCTTTATTGCAATGTTCTTTAGCATGCAACTCGTAACCTCGCCAAAACAAATGTTACCTAAATTCTATCAAGACTATATAGTGAATTGGAATCCATTTACGCACTATGCTGAATATTTGCGAGAATTACTCTATATGCATCAGTCATTAGAAATGAATTCAACAATGTGGATGTTTGTAGGATTTATCATTTTCGGTATCATTTCATCGCTCTTAGCAGCAATTATTAGAAAGCATAGTGGAAAACGTTCAGAATTACCATCTTAAACAAAGTAATTAACTGTATATTACAATCAATTAGAGAAAAAATTAGGATAAAAATTAAGCTCAAATAAAAAAAGTCTCCCCAAAATTTGGGGAGTTTTTTTAATACTTACAACTCAATAAAAACATAAAAAAGAGAAATAATAAATTTGAATATATTTATATGATTAAATTCATTAAAAAGACATAATTATTTTACACGCAAAATCAATAAAATAACTAGGGAAATATTGATAACAAAGCGTTTGAGAAGGGGTCTGATATGTCGTTGAAATATGATTGCAAAAACATTTAGAAATATCTCTATAATTTTAATAAGAAATTAACACTAAATTTACAAATATGCGTTATAATTCACATAGTTTACAAATAATTTAAAGAGGTGTGACAATGGATTCATCTGTTATGGAGACAATTTTCACTTTTATCGGTGGATTAGGTATATTTTTATACGGTATTAAACAAATGGGTGATGGCTTACAAGCATCAGCTGGGGACCGTCTGAGAAGTATATTAAATAAATTTACGAGCAACCCGCTTATGGGCGTACTTGCAGGTATGATAGTTACGATTTTGATCCAAAGTAGTTCTGGTACAACGGTAATTACGATTGGACTTGTAAGTGCTGGGTTTATGACAATGCGTCAAGCCATTGGTGTTGTAATGGGAGCGAATATAGGTACCACGGTTACAGCATTTATTATAGGTATTGATCTCGGTGCATATTCGTTACCAATATTAGCTATTGGTGCATTTTTAATATTCTTTGTTCAAAAACGTAAAGTTAAAAATATTGGTATGATTTTATTTGGTTTTGGTTCGTTATTCTACGGTTTAGAATTAATGAGCAGCGCCGTAAAACCACTTGCTAATTTAGATGGTTTCCATCAATTCATGCTAGACATGTCAACGAACCCAATTTTCGGAGTTGCAGCAGGTACGATTATAACAGTTGTCGTTCAAAGCTCAAGTGCCACAATTGGTATACTACAAGGTTTCTTTGCGAACGATTTAGTTAGTTTAAATGGTGCCTTACCTATATTATTAGGTGACAACATTGGTACAACAATCACGGCAATACTCGCAAGTTTAGCCGGCTCACTTGCAGCAAAACGTGTAGCAGCAGTACATGTTATATTTAACGTAATAGGCGCAGTAATATTCTTAGCGATTTTACCGATATATCAATGGGTTATCGAATGGATGCAAGGTTTAATGAACTTAAATCCAGAAATGACGATTGCATTTGCACACGGTACGTTTAATATTACGAATACGTTAATTCAACTACCATTCATATTTGTCCTAGCTTGGATCGTAACAAAACTTATTCCTGGTGAAGATATAACAGAAAAATATAAACCTAGACATCTAGATAAAAATTTAATTAATAGAGCTCCAAGTATCGCTTTACAAGAAGCACAAGATGAAATCCAAAACATTGGACGTATGACATACTCATTATTAGAGAATGTTAGTGAATACAATGAAAAAAATGAGAAAAAAGTACTTCAAAAACATGCCGCTGTTCAAAACATGCATGACAATGTAAAAGAATATTTAACGAAAATATCTGAGAAGAAAATATCCAAAAAAGATGCAGAAAGAATGTCTGTGTTATTTGATGTAAATCGTACGATGTTAAAAGTAGCAGGATTATCTGAAGCATATATATTAGATTTGAAACAGTTGCATAACGAACCAGTACAAATCTCTGATAAAGCTGCACAAAGCATTGATAAACTTTATTCACATGTGAATATGTCATTCGATAAATCAGTTGAAATGTTTAGCGTATATGACAAAGTTAAAAAAGATGAAATTGTTAATTTAAGTAACGATTCATATACACTTGAACATGATTTAAGAAAAAAACATATTAAGCGTTTAAGTTCAGGTGAATGTTCGCCAGAAGGTGGCCTGTTATATCTAGATATGATTGCTATACTAGAACGTATTGGCTATCATTCGAGAAATGTATCAGAAGCAATGATTGATATTGACGAACTTTCAAGTGAAGAAGAAACAGAACATACTGTAGGTTGGACTTACTAAAATTTAATTAAATATAAAGTTAAAAGCTGAGAAATTTTGTTGTAAAACAGACTTTCTCAGCTTTTTTACTGTTGAAAAATAACTGATATTGCTATAGCTGACACAATAAAATACATGTATCAAACTATTTTATTTTTAATCCTTAGTAAAGAGATAGGGATACTTGACAAAAAGTCATGGAAGGCATAATATTACATATAATAAAATTTTCAGAAAACTGATATGGGGGGACAGCGTGTGACAGCCATTAGCATTCTTGATCAAAGTCCGATAGATAAAAATGAAACAGTAAACGACGGTATAGCTCGTACCGTTGAATTGGCACAACTAGCAGATAAATTAAATTATACAAGGTACTTTGTTGCTGAACATCACAATATAGAAGAAGTAGCTGGTACGAGTCCGGAGATACTTGTAACACATATATTGAATCACACAAAAAATATACGTGTAGGTTCTGGTGGCGTAATGTTGCAACATTATAGTCCATTCAAAGTTATAGAACAATTTCATTTCATTAGTCATTTAGCACCTGGAAGAGTCGATTTAGGTATAGGTAAAGCACCTGGAGGCTTTCCTTTAGCGACACAAGCGTTGCAAACAGAATTCAAGTCACCACAAACAAGCTTCAATGATAAATTTCATTTATTAAATCAATTTAATAATGGCAGTTTTTCTGAAGACGAAGATTATCGACAATTACAAACAACGATTCGCAATAATGAAATCCCAACACCACAAATTTATCTACTAGGTGGTAGTGAACGTTCTGCGCAATTTGCTGCTACAGAAAAAGTAGGGTTTATATATGCATTTTTCATAAATTCAAATATTGAAACATTACAACAAGCCCTTAAAGATTATAAGCAACAATTTCCTGAAGGCAGAGTCATTGTAGGGGTAGCTGCCGTTGTATCAGAGAATAAAGAAGAACAGGCATTAGTTAAAGAAGGTAGTACAAATTACGCTTTACATTTCGATGACGGTAGAAAAATTACTGTCAATACAAAGGAACAAGTAGAAACATTTAAAAAACAAAGTGACGAAGACTTTGAAGTTGAAGAAAAACAAATAGATGTTTTTAATGGTTCCGCAGATGAAATTAAGCAACAGCTCAATCAATTAAATCGTGACGGCAATATAGATGAATTTATGCTACATATGCCAGTTCAAAATCATAAATTAAGAATTAAAACAGTAGAACAACTAGCTATAACGAATAACAAAGAAAAGCAGAAAGAAGGGGTATTATGAGTCAAAAAAAAATCGATTTTGGGATCATGTTAAACGGTCCTGGTGGTCATATGCATGCTTGGAAATCTAAAGACGTACCGAGTGATGCAAGTACAAATTTTGAGTTCCAACTTGATGTCGCTAAAAAAGCTGAACAAGCAGGATTCAGTTTTGTATTTGTAGCAGATGGATTATTTATTCATGAGAAATCTATTCCACACTTTTTAGATAGACATGAGCCGTTAACATTTTTAGCTGCGCTTGCGCCGGTAACTCAACGTATTGGGTTAGTTGGTACCATTTCAACGTCATATAGTGAACCCTTCACTGTTGCTCGACAACTCGCAACAATCGATAAAATCAGTCATGGCCGTGCAGGTTGGAACATAGTAACTTCGCCGCTTGCTGGTAGTGCGGATAATTATAGTAAAGGAGACCATCCTGAACATGATGTCAGATATGATATTGCTGAGGAACATCTTCAAGTCGTTCAAGGATTATGGGATTCTTACGAAGATGATGCCTTTACATTTGATGTTGAGACTGGCGCATATTTAGATAAGGAAAAAATGCATACGTTAGATTATAAGGGACAATATTTTCAAGTTAAAGGTCCATTAAATGCCAGTCGTTCAGAGCAAGGTCAACCTGTCATATTTCAAGCAGGTGCATCTCCTAAAGGACAAGCATATGCAGCTCAATATGCTGATGCAGTATTTACTTTAGGTGAATCACTGGATATTGCTAAAAGTAATTACGACAGTATTAAATCACAAGCCAAAACGTTTGGGCGTGATCCACAAAACATTAAAGTATATCCTATATTATCCCCAGTTATTGGCAAGTCGAGCGATGAGGTAGAAGCACGCTTTGATGAAATAAAATCATTGGCGACAATTGACGAAGCTTTAGATTACTTAGGCAGATATTATGACCATCATGATTTCAGTCAATATGATCTCGATGCACCGTTTCCAGATTTAGGTGAAGTGGGGCAAAATAGTTTCCGTGCAACTGCAGATTCTATCGCAGCACGCGCCAAACAAAATAATTTAACATTGAGAGATGTTGCTTTAGAAGAAACAGCTCGTCGCTCTCCTTTCACTGGAACTTATGAAGAAGTAGCAAACTTAATCATTGAATGGTTTGAACATGGCGCAGCAGATGGATTTATCTTCGGACCTCATATTAATGGACCTGTATATGATGAATTTTTAAATAATGTATTACCTATTTTAGAAGAAAAAGGTTATTACGATAAAGCATATCAAGGAGATACATTACGTGATCACATTGGTATTCCTTTTAAAGAAAATAGATATAGTAAGTCAGAAGTAACACATTAATACTCAGTAAACAATAAAGTGGATAGACGCATCTGGTTTTATAACGCTGTGTCTGTTTTTTAAATATAAGGAGTGAAGTTCATGTCAGAATCAAGTACAACATCATATGAACATGTAAATCATAGTAACGTCAACAACACCCCAGAGCAAACTGAAACAAAAGTGAAAAGAAAATTCCAATTACCTCATGTGCTATTAATGATGCTTATTATGATGATGTTTGCTTGTTTATTGACGTATGTCATTCCTGCTGGGCAATTTGATACGAGTAAAGATGGATCAATGATACAGGGGACTTACCATGCGATTTCACAAAGTCCAGTGAATCCATTTTATGCTATTACACTCATACTTAATGGGGGAATACAATCGGCCCAAACGATTACACTATTATTATTTATAGGTGGCGCAATGGGCGGTATATTACAATTAGACTCTGTGACAAAATTAACAAATTATATGATTTTTCGTTTCGAACATGCAGGTGCATTACCATTAATTATCGGGTTGTTTTCTTTGATGGCGTTTATCGGCTTCTTCGTTGGTGGAGATCAAATGATCGTGTTCGTAACGCTTGGCGTCATACTCGTAAACCGTTTGAAATTAGACCCTATTATGGCACTAGCTATTACATTTTTACCTTTGTATATGGCTTTTTCAATTTCTCCCTCAGGTATGGCTAAAATTGGCCAAATTGTTTATCCTGAAGTAGCGCTTTATTCTGGTTATGGTGGAAGAGCTATCATGTATGCAGTGTTTTTAATTATCACCTTGTTATATGTGATTTGGTACGCAATAAGAGTCATTAAAGATCCCAATAAGAGTATGATGCCGACACAAACGTGGCTATTTAATCATAAAGAAAAAAGTAATGATGATATGGCAATTGAAGATAGACAAGTAAATTGGAGAGATATCATCGTAGCTGCATTAGTCATTGTGACGCCGATTATATTAGCCTTAGGTAATGGGATGTTAAACTGGACAGAAAAATACGGCAATGGTGTATTTATTACTGTTTTTGGCATTAGCTTTGTTTTAGCCTATTTAATAAAACAAAAAGGGACAACTGCAATGGTTGATGGATTTTTGGAAGGTGCTAAACCGATGTTGGTCGTAGCATTTGCGATTATCATGGCAAATACAATTAGTGTGATTTTAGAAAAAGGGAAGATATTAAGTACAATTGTAAACAGTCTTACTACACAACTTGATGGTTCATCATCTGGCATGGTAGCTGTTATCGTCTTTATTGTCGCAGGTGTATTTAATTTCCTAGTACCGTCTGGTTCAGGATTAATGAGTGTGATGATTCCTATTTTACAACCTGTAACTAATGCATTAGGCGTTAATGATCAAATGTTATTAACCTCTTTATCGTTTGGTGGAGGGTTAGGTAACTTAATTACACCAACTTTAGGTGCAACAATAGGCGCTATCGCGATTGCCAAAGCAAACTTTGGTTCTTGGTTTAAATTTATGATACCACTGTTTCTAATTTGGATTGTCGTCGGCTCAGTTATACTTTACATCTTTACTGCTGTAGGTTGGAGCGGCGGCGTTTAAAAACAACAAAAATATAAGGAACAATGATGTACTGTAATATTTTAGAAGTTATATTTAACTTTTAAAATAACAGTTTTCATCATTGTTTCTTTTTATTTATTTGCAATTGTCAGCGTGAAAGGGACGTCATGTGTCCATTTTTGAGTTGGTGGTTCATCCGTTATAACTTCGGTGATATCACTGATTTTGGCAAAGGAAAGTGTAGAAGAAATATCGAATTTACTTTTATCAATAAGTGCAATTACATTTTCACTTTCTCGTACCATTTGTTTTTTTAATTGAACTTCAGGTAGTGAGAAGTCTGTTAATCCATTATCAAGTGTAAAGCCATTTGCGGATAAAAAGAAATAATCAATATGATACATTTCTAATATTTGTGAATCTATATTACCAGTAATAGCATTTGAGTCCTGTGAAACAAATCCTCCAACTACTAGAACAGTTAAATGGGGATTCTCTTTTAAAAGTACCGCATTTTCTAAACCATTTGTAATAATTGTAAGTTCCATCGTAGTTTCTGCTAATAATTTTGCTAATTCATATGTTGTAGAGCTTGCATCAATCATAATGCATTGTTGGGGTTCAATCTTTTTTAATGCGTATTTACTAATTTTATACTTTTCACTATGTTTTTGTGTCAGACGATAAGAAAAGTTTAATTTAGAAGTCATATTTTCAGTTACTTTTGCACCACCGTGTGTTCGAGTGACTTTGTTTTCACTTTCTAAACGTCTAAGATCACTCCTAACGGTTGCTTCTGTCACACTTAAATAATCTGAAAGCTGTTTAACAGTGGCACGTTTGTGTGATTTTATATAAGTATATATGTGCTCTCTTCGTTCATCCGCGTACATTTTCATATGAATCATATCCTCCTTCGTATCATAAACTATTTTAACATAAATCGTACACAAGCAAATAAAAACAAGTCAAAACGAAAATAAATGAAAAAATATTTGAAAGAAACGAAAATATATATTAGAATTGTAGTTGTAAATGAAAACGCTTTCTAAAAAATGGAGGAGCTGTTAATAATGACAAAGAAAAATTATCCGGAAAAAATGAATGCTGTTGTAGCTTATGCACCTGGAGAATATAAATATGAAACTGTAGATACGCCAACAATTGATAATCCTAAGGAAATTGTTGTTAAAGTAGAAGCTTGTGGAATTTGCGCAGGTGATATTAAAGCATATGATGGGGCACCTAGTTTTTGGGGTGATGAAACACAGCCGTCATATATCAAAGCACCTATGATACCCGGACATGAATTTATTGCACGTATTGTAGAAAAAGGTAATGAAGTCACAGATTTTGAAATTGGTGATCGTGTCATTTCTGAACAAATTGTACCTTGTTGGGATTGTAGATTTTGTAACCATGGACAGTATTGGATGTGTGAAAAACATGATTTATATGGCTTCCAAAACAACGTAAACGGTGGTATGGCAGAATATATGAAATTTACGAAAGAAGCAATTAATTATAAAGTGCCGGAAGATATGCCAATTGAAAAAGCGATTTTAATAGAACCTTATGCATGTAGTTTACACGCTGTACAACGTGCAAATGTTAAACTCGGTGATTTTGTTGTGTTATCTGGTGCAGGAACTTTAGGTTTAGGTATGGTGGGTGCTGCTAAAAAATCAGGAGCTGAAACGTTAGTAGTGCTAGATATGAAAGATGACCGTTTAGAATTAGCGAAAAAATTCGGTGCTGATATTGTTATGAATCCATCTAAGGTAGATGTCGTCAAAGAAATTAAAGCGCTGACTGAAGGGTATGGTTGTGATACTTACATCGAAGCAACCGGTCATCCTAAATCAGTAGAGCAAGGTTTGAGTGCAATTAGAAAATTAGGCCGTTTTGTAGAATTTTCGGTATTTGCAGATCCCGTTACCGTGGATTGGAGTATTATATCAGACCGTAAAGAATTAGATCTAATGGGTAGCCATTTAGGGCCTTATTGTTACCCACTTGTTATCGATGGTATAGCAAAAGGAGATTTTCCAACAGATGGTGTTGTGACGCATCAATTAGCACTTAAAGATTTTGAGGAAGGTTTTGAACTAATGAAAAAAGGTGATCAATCATTAAAAATCGTTCTGGTACCTTAAACAGCTAAGTACAAATACAGAGCATCGTAAAAAGGAGAGAATTGAAATGAAAAAAATGATTAATAACCCCGATAATGTCATTGAAGAGTTAATGACAGGTTATGTGATTGCCTACCCTGACTATATTAGACGTTCAAAACTTCATCAAAGGGCGTTAATTGGAAAGAAACGTGATACGAATCGAAAAGTAAGTGTATTAATAGGTGGTGGTTCAGGACACGAACCAGCGTTTCTGGGTTATGTCGGTCAAGGTATGGCAGATGGTGTTGCTGTAGGTAATATATTTGCTTCTCCATCTCCTATTCCAATACAAGCTGTAACTAAAGAAATAAGTGAAGGCCACGGTGTGCTATATATTTATGGTAATTACGCGGGCGATTTGATGAACTTTGAAATGGCTAGTGAAATGACTGAAATTGAAGATGACATCAAAACCGCAGTGGTCATAGGTAATGATGATGTCGCCTCTTCAAAAGATATTGATGATCGTAGAGGGATAGCTGGAGAGTTGCTAGTGTATAAGGCGGCAGGCGCAGCAGCTGATTTTGGTTATGACTTAGAAGAGGTAAGACGTATTGCCCAATTAGCTAATGATCATACACGTTCAATGGGTATTGGTTTAAGTCCATGCTATTTACCTCAAACTGGAAAACCAAGTTTTGATTTAGAAGAAAATGAGATGGAAATTGGCTTAGGACATCATGGTGAGCCTGGTATTGAAAAAACAACAATTCGCACAGCAAAAGAAACAGTCCATGTGATGATGCAAAATATTTTAAAAGAAGGATTATATAACGCTGACGATGAAGTGGTTGTATTGGTTAATGGCTTAGGTGCAACCTCTCAAATGGAACTGTACATCATAAATAAAGAAGTAGATGAAATTTTAAAAGAACAAAACATTAAAACATATAAATCTTATATAGGTAATTTTATAACTTCAATGGAAATGGGCGGCTTTTCGGTGACTTTAATGAAATTAGATGACACTTTGAAATCTTGTATGGATCATCCTGTAGATTGCCCAAACTTTAAAGAAGTGTAGGAGGAAGTAGTTATGGCGTTGACGAGTCAATCATTTAAAGCATATATCTTAGCGTTAACAACCTTATTTGAAGAACAACAAGATGTACTTTGTGAATTGGATAGGAAAATCGGTGACGGTGACCATGGTGTAACGATGAATATTGGTTATCAAGCCGTACAAAAAACGATAAATAATGAATTACAAACACAAGACGATATCGCAAAGATTAGTGTTGCAGTGGGGAAAAGTTTTTTAGATGCAGTCGGTTCTTCAGTTGGTCCACTCTATGCTTCTGGTTATCTTAAAGCGGCCGTTGCAATAAAAAATAAAACTGAACTAGATGATGAAGCATTATATCAATTTTGGATTGCTTTTAGTAAAGGTATTAAAGATAGAGGTAAAGCTGAAATTGGAGATAAGACAATGATAGATACGCTTGAACCATTCTATAAATCTTTAGAAAGCGCACTAGATGAGGGTGAACCGTTTGGGCCTGCTTTTAATAAAGCACTGGTTAAAGCGAAGTCAGGAATGGAGAGCACGAAAGAGATTATTTCGAATAAAGGCCGTTCTAAAAGACTCGGTTATCGTGCCCAAGGACATGTTGACCCAGGTGCGACATCTTCTTATCTCATGTTAGAAACTTTTAAATCATTTATTTAATTACTGTAGCTAAATCTATAAGGAGGAATTAGAATGAAAATAGCAATTGGTGCAGACCATAATGGTTATGAATTAAAAGAAGCGGTTAAAGCTCATGTTGAACAATTAGGACATGAGGTAGAAGATTTTGGTTGTCATCAATGTGCAGAAACTGACTATCCAGATGTAGCTGCCGAAGTAGGTAAAAGCATCCAACAAGGACAAAATGAAAGAGGTATCTTAATTTGTGGTACAGGTATTGGCGTAGCAATCACTGCTAATAAACTCAAGGGCATTCGTGCAGCACTTGCACATGATTATTACTCTGCAGAACGTGCACAATTAAGTAATAACGCACAAATTTTGACAATGGGTGCTCAAATTGTTGGTATAGAAGTCGCTAAAAAGAACGTTGAAGCTTATCTCAACGTAGCTTGGGAAGGCGGTTCACAGCGTAAAGTGGATAAAATAGACCAAGTTGAGCATAATGAAAACAACTAAAAGATAATTTGAAAACAATTCATATATTAAAAACGCTCATTCCTAATCACAACAATTTGGAATGAGCGTTTTATTGTTTAGAGAGCGCATAAGTGATATTTATGTTTGAAAAGTAAAACATCATATTTTTAAAATATAGCATTGTATAAATGAATAATGTGTAATAAATTGATTGCAAGTATATAACATAAATTAAAATAATTATTGTAAATGATATGTCTGAAAAATGACAATTAATAATTAATATTGTGAATATACTTTGAATTTAATATGATGAGAGGTACAAGACATAATTAGGGGGATTTGTTGTGCAACTGTCTATAAGATTTCCTAAAGCGACGATGTCTATATTTTTCATCACTATAATCATAGTGTTTATGGCATTAACGCAACAAGTGTCAGCACATGCCACACTTGAAAAAGCAACGCCAAACGCAAACAGCGTTGTAGATGAACAACCAAGAGAAATTGAGCTACAATTTAATGAACCAGTACACGCACAATATTCAAGTGTGCAAATTTTTGATGATACTGGAAGTGAAATTGCTGAAGTGAAACCAAGTACAACGGGTTCTTCGCAGACATTATCATTTCCTGTGGATGAGTTAGAAAAAGGAACGCATAATATCAAATGGCAAACAATGTCAGCAGACGGTCACGAGATAAGTGATACGTTTGAATTTTCAATTGGAAAAGAAACTGCTAATGGAATTGACACAACACCACCATTTTATGAAAAATCAGGTTTTTGGTTTGGTGCATTACGCTTTATAACTGAGGGGCTTATTATTACATTATCTGGCCTATTCATAGTAAATCAATTGGCAAGTAGGAAGGGATTATTAACATTTAAGTCAAATCGATATTTTAAACCCATTGTATGGATGCTTATGATGCTTTCAGTAATGACTGCTTTAGTTTATATGATGACACTTTCTTCAGATGTTGTATCTGATGTATTATCATTGCAAACAGCAGCACTCACACAAGTGCCATTTGTCTTATCGATGGTGGCCATCATAGTATTGTTAGGGTTATTTACATTGAAACACATGGCACAGAGTTGGTATGTATTCATCACAATAATAATGCTAATCACATTGAGTATGTCTGGACACGCATGGTCTCAAAGCGTGCCTATTTGGTCGATTTTAATTAGAACAGTACATATAGGCGGGATGTCACTTTGGTTAGGTGCATTGATTTATTTATTATTTGTCATACGTGCGAAATCAAATCAGAATAGCCAGGCTATCAGAGCATTTTTATTGAAATTAAATACAATTGCAGTAGCACTTATTATTATTTCAGGTGTATTGATGTCTATAGATCAAACAAATATATTAGCTATTTGGACTGATATACAAACATGGAGTGCATTGCTCATCGTTAAAGTGGTATTAACACTCATCATGATGACGCTAGGTTTTTATCAAACGACACGTGCGTTAGGAAAACAACACCGTGCAAATAAAGTAACATTGTATATTGAATTAAGTATAGGACTCATATTGATATTAGTTGGTGTAATTATGAGTCAAATTAATATTCCAGGATAAAGGGAGATAAAAATAATGTTCAAACAAATTATGGCAGCAATAGTCGCATGTATCATTGCAGTGGGCTTTTCTAAAAGTGCAGATGCACATGTAACGTTAAATCCGGATACAAGTGAACCGGGCTCATATGAAAAGTATGATGTTAGAATTCCAGTAGAAAAAGATGCAAATACGACTAAAATTGAATTAAAAGTACCGGAAGAACTAACAGTAGTTGGTGTAGAGCCTAATGATCAATTTGATCATAAATTAACTAAAGATGATGAAGGTAATATTACAAAAATTACTTGGACGGCAACAGATAAAGGCATTGGTCCAAATGAATTCATCGATTTACCAATCCAAGTGGCTAACCCTGAAAAAGAAGGAGAATTCAAATGGGAGGCTTACCAAACCTACGATGATGGTGATACTGTTAAATGGACAGGTGATGAAGATTCAGAAAAACCTGCACCTATTACTAAAGTAGCTAAGGGCAACGAAGATACTGCTGGAAGTAGTCAATCTAGTAATGGTCCAATAGCACTATGGATTGTATCAATTGTTGCAATTATTTTATCGTTAATAGCAATTTTTAAAAAGACAGCTAAATAAAATAGTATGTAATTTTAATTAATAAAATAAATAAAAAGACGAGTCATCATAAAAATATGACTTGTCTTTTTAATGTGTAAGTTTGTTGAATTGTCACTGTAATTTTCAAAAAAATATCCTATAATAGCTATAAGGAGGAGTCTCGATGCGCAGAATTTTGTATGCTTTTTTAGTCTATACAATCTTAGGTTTACTAAGTGGTTTTTATTATCGTGAATTAACGTTAGCGTATGATTTTACTGGTGAAACACAACTTGTAGTTGTACACACACATACGTTGATATTAGGTATGTTTATGCATCTTATTTTATTACCTGTAACAAAAGTCTTTAATTTAAGTAGTTATTATCTATTTAATTGGTTCTACATTATATTTAACCTGGGTGTATTAACAACAATAGGAATGATGTTTACTAAAGGAACATATCAAGTCATAGGTAAAACAGTACCAGAATCATTTGCAGGATTTGCTGGTATCGGACATACAATTTTAACAGCAGGATTTATTTTATTATTCTTCTTGTTAAAAAGTGCAATTATTAAAGATCCTAAAGATGAAAAATAAAATTGAGGATGAGACATGTAATGATGTCTCATCCTTTTTTATTATCTTGATGAGCTGCTTCGTTAATAAGTTATGGGTTAAAAAAATGACCGTATAGTTATATTAATTTTAAGAACACAAATAAATGTAAAATTGATTAAAAATAACAGCGTTTCCATTGATAACCGTTATCATTTCAAGCATAATAGAATCAACAGAAAAGATAGATTTTGGGAGGATTCATTATGGATGACGTTATAATTATTGGCGGTGGGCCAGCAGGATTGTACGCGAGTTTCTATGCGGGTTTACGAGGTATGAGTGTTAGAATTATTGATATACAAGATAAACTTGGTGGAAAAATGCATGTTTATCCTGAAAAAATTATATGGGACATTGGTGGTTTAGCACCTAAACCGTGTGCCGAAGTAATTAAAGATACGGTTGCACAAGGTTTACATTTTAATCCTGAAGTGAATTTGGAAGAACGTGTCATAGATATTAGAAAAATAGCAGAACAACATTTTGAAATTGAAACGGCTAAACATCATATTTATAATGCTAAATCTGTCATCATTGCAATTGGTGGTGGGATTATTAATCCTAAGCAATTAGATATCAAAGATGCAGAGCGCTATAAACTAACGAATTTGCACTATGTAGTCCAATCATTGAAAAAATTTAAAGATAAAAATGTATTGATTTCAGGTGCTGGAAATTCTGCGTTAGATTGGGCAAATGATTTAAGTGGTTATGCCAAAAGTGTCACACTTATTTATCGTAAGGCAGATATTAGAGGCTATGAGGCAATGAAAGATGTGTTGGAAAAATTAGAAGTTGAAAAGCTATCTAATACACATATTCATCAACTTATTGGTGATTCTACGCAAACCAAAATTGAGCAAGTTATTTTAGAAAATACAGAAACAAAAGAACAAATTGTAAAAACATTTGATGAAGTAATTATAAGTCATGGCTTTGACCATGAAAGCACATTACTAGAAGAATCTTCAACTCAAGTTGATATGTTTAATGAATATAGTATTAAAGGTTTTGGCAATACATCTACAAGTATTGAAGGACTGTATGCATGTGGTGATATTATTTATCATGAGGCAAAAGCACATCTGATTGCTAGTGCATTTAGTGATGCTGCGAATGCCGCAAACTTAGCTAAATTATATGTCGAGCCTAAAGCCACGCCTGAGGGTTATGTATCTAGTCACAATGATGTGTTTAAAGAGTCCAATAAAGTAGTTATGAAAAAATATCTATAAAATAAAAGTAAGCTAAAAGGCTATGTGAAATGGTAAATGTTACATAGTCTTTTTTTAGGAGTTGTTCGTAAATGATAGAAATAAAGCATGAAGCACCAGCAATTTCAGAGTATCGAAATTTACGTAAAATAGCAGGATTGAGTGAGAAATCACAAAAAGCAGCAGAGAAAGGTTTAGCTCATGCTTGTTTTGATGTAACCATTTATGATAATCAATTGCTTGTTGGCATGGGGAGAGTGATTGGTGATGGTGGGACAGCGTTTCAAATTATTGATATAGCTGTTAATCCTAATTACCAAGGGCAAGGTTATGGCAAGTTGATTATGACAGATATTATGGCCTACATTTCTGCTGAAGCGGAAGAAGGTACTTATGTCAGTTTAATTGCTGATTATCCAGCAGATCAATTATATGCACAATATGGTTTTATCATGACAGAACCGCATTCGGCAGGAATGTATAGGAAATATTAAAATATAATAAAACTGGCTTATCTAATAACATAAACAAATCAAACTTTGTACTGAACCCCAAAAGTTGTACTTTGGTTTAGTATATAATTTCAAAGGTTTGTTTTAGATTATCGACTATTTGTTGGTTGAACTTATATAGAAGAAAATGCACACAAAAATTTAATGAAGGAAATACCTATAAAAACCAAATGTTTAATGTGCACAAAAAGAGAGGGTATGAAGTCATATGACTTCATACCCTCTTTGAGGTAAAACTGATGTGTTTCAGTGTACCTTTTATATAATGAGATTATTTTGTTTCATTAATATTTGCTTCGTCTGCATTTGTTCTAGAACGTAATTCGGCTTCGATTTCTTCTAAGCTACGTCCGCGCGTTTCTGGTAGGTATTTAATAACAAAGATTAAAGCTACAATACCAATAGCTGCAAAGATTAAGAATACTTGTTCTACTGGTAATACGTCAGTCAAGAGTGGGAAGAATTGTGCAACTAATAAACTACCAATTGACAATACTAATGCTGCCATACCCGTTGCTGCGCCACGTGCACGCATTGGGAATAATTCTGGTAACATAACCCATAGTACAGGACCCCAAGTGAAACCAAAGAATATAATGAAAAGAGTTAAACAAGCAACAATAATCCAAGCTGATGATTGAATTCCCATTGACCATATTAAAATAGCCATGATTAATAATGAAGCTACCATACCGATATTACCAATAATTAATAGGCGTTTACGGTCAATCTTATCAATAATATTAATAGCAACAATTGTAACTATCACGTTCACTGCGCCGATACCCACTGTACCTAAAATAGAAGTGGCATCTCCTAATCCAGCTTTACTGAAAATAGTAGGCGCATAATAAATGATTGCGTTAATCCCTATAATTTGTTGTAGCAAGGCAAACACACAACCAATTAATAGTGTAGGTCGTAACCAAGCTGATTTTAGAACGTTCCAAGTGCTGTCAGAAATCTTGTTGATTTCTTTCATATCAGCAATTTCTTTGTCTATTTCATTTTGTTTAAATGTTAATTTCATAACATCTCGAGCAGCTTTTTCGCTTCGATGTTCAAGTAACCATCTTGGACTTTCAGGCATAAATGCTACACCGATAAGTAAGATGAGAGAAGGTACAATTGCAAGACCTAACATCCATCTCCAACCTTCAATTGGTGTGAAAGCATAGTTGATTAAATATGCTGCTAAAATACCAATTGTAATCATTAATTGGTTTAATGAACTTAATGAACCACGTTGTTCTGTTGGTGCCATTTCAGATAAGTATACTGGAACGATTGCGGTAGAACCACCAACGGCTAACCCGATAACTAAACGACCGAGTACTAAGATTGGCATTGATGGAGCTAATGCTAGAATTAATGCCCCGACAATATAAATGATCGCTATGATAAACACAACGCGTCTACGTCCAAGTCTATCGGACATTGGGCCACTAGCTCCCGAACCAACAATTGCCCCAATAAGCATAGATGAAACAACTAAACCTTCTGTAAAACTATTTAAAGGAATATCCTCGTTTATAAATAATAAGGCACCAGATATGACTCCCGTGTCATAACCGTAGAGTAAACCACCTAAGGCACCAAGGAAAAAGATGAGTTTCTTATTTATTTTCATTCCCAAACCCTCCTGATTTAATTCGATAGGTATAAGTATACGCTTTCACATATTGGTTGTAAATATTAAAGTATAAGATTTTTATTAATTCATATGTATTTATATCAAACGGAATATTTTCTATGTACGAATATAAATTCATTTGTATTTAAAATGCAAAAAATCCTACTTCAAAATAAAAATTGAAGTAGGATAGCAAGAACTCACTATTTTACTAGGCTTCGAAATCGATAACGATACGGCCAGAATTATTGTGTTCAAGCACCTTTTTAATACTATCTTTTATATCGCTAAATTTGATTACTTGTTTAATTTCATGTAATTGATCTGGTTTTAAGTCTTTAGCTAATCGACGCCAAATATGTTTACGTTGTTTCATTTCAGTATAAACTGAATCAATGCCTATAATACTTGTACCTCTTAATATGAAAGGAAATACTGAACTGTCAAATGTATGACCACCAGTCATACCGATTACTGCGATACTTCCATTGTAATCTATTTGTTTGATAATCTGAGATAAACTTTCGCCACCTACAGGATCAATTGCTCCTTGCCAAGTACGTTTGCCAAGCAGTTTATTATCAGTTTCGTTAATACGAGGTATAACTTCTTTTGCACCGAGTGATTTAAGCTTTTCTTCAACACCTGATTTACCTGTGCTCGCTACAACATCAAAGCCAATAGAATCTAACATCATAACAGCTAGTGTTCCAACACCACCTGTAGCACCACGTACAAGTACGTCATCTTTTTCAACTGAAAGTCCGTTACGTTCTAATTTTTCTATTGCTAATCCTGCTGTATAACCAGCTGTTCCGTAGATCATAGCCTCTTCCAGTGTTAAATCTTTAGGTAATGGCACGATCCATTCTTCTTTGACACGAGCATATTCACTAAATCCACCAAAATGACTACTACCTAAATCGTAACCAGTTACGATTACTTCTTCGCCAGGATTGAATGCGTGCGTATCAGAATGTTCTATTACACCTGCTAAATCAATGCCTGGAACCATTGGATAAGCATTGACAACTTTTGAATTTTCAACTGTTGCTAATGCATCTTTATAATTGATACCTGAGTACTTAACCTTAATCAGCACTTCACCTGCTGGAAGGTCATCTATAGTTATATCTTTAAATTGATTTGTTACTTTGCCGTCTTGTTCATCGACTACAAAAGCTTTAAATGATTGAGTCATTGCCTTAGGGCACTCCCTTATGTATATATTTATGCACAATTAAAAAACTAGAATCAACTTTATCACGTAATTGCAAATTACACAATAAGCCTAGACATAAGGTTTTAGAAGTAAGCGTTTTAAAGTAAAAAACTTTTGTGTTTATGTGAAAGTAAAACGATGTTGTAAATATACCTTTTAAAAGTAATGGAATTATAATCAAATTATAGTAAAATTATCCTCGGATTAGTATAATAAATTACAAATATAAATTGAGATAGAGGTGGAAATTATGACCCAATGTATTGAACGTGTTAAACAATCTGAGGTTAAAATATTGAGAGCGTTGTGTATGACAACTTTTAGAACAACTTTTGAGGCAGGCGAATATTCTGATGAAGATTTTAACCATTATTTTAATGAAGCTTATGCTATGGAGCAACTAGAAAAAGAATTACTAAATAAAAATTCATTCACTTACTTTTATAAGGAAAAAAATGAAATAATTGGTTATTTTAAATTGAATGTTAATGATGCTCAAACGGAAGTTATGGGTGATGAGTATCTTGAACTGCAACGTATTTATTTTCTACCCCAAGCACAAGGAAGTGGTAAAGGTAGCGATGTCTTTGATTTTGCAGTAACAAAGGCTAAAGAACTCAACAAATCAAAGCTTTGGTTAGGTGTATGGGAGCATAATGCGCAAGCTCATCGGTTTTATCTAAAACAAGGACTTACAGTGACTGGAGAACACCAATTTTATACAGGTTCTATTATAGATACGGATTTAATTATGGAGAAAGATTTATAGATATGAATAGTATTTAATAAATTGTTTAGTTTTCATTAAATTTATATTTTCTTTCGAAAAAATTTTGATAAAAGATGTTTATTTTTAAATTTATAGTGAATAACATACTAATTCTCATCTAACTTATTGGGCAAATTAATACATATGGCTAAATCATTAAGTTATGAGTATTAAAACATAAGGAGGTTTTCTATATGAAAAAATTATTAGCAGGGGCTTTGACACTATCTTTAGCTTTAGCTGCTTGTTCAAATGGTGGCGATGACGAAAGTAATAAAAAAGACGATAGTTCAGACGACAAAAAATCTAGCGAAGACCAATCAAAAGATTCTAAGAATGATGACAAGAAGAGTAATGATAGCTCAGACAAAGATTCAGACAAAGATTCAGACAGTAAATCTGGTGACAGCAATTCAAGCGATGATGATAGTTCTGATAGCAACAGTAATAGCGATTCAGATAGCAATAGTTCATCAAGCGACAGTGGAAATGCTTCAGACAGCGATGGTTCAAATTCAAGCGGTAGTAATGACGCTAACAGCTCTAATAGTGGCGATAGTGCTAATAGTTCTAGTGGTGCAAATGCTAATGGCGATGCAGCTAACAGTGGTAATAACGCTAATGGTTCTGCAGATAGCGCAAATACAAATGGTGCAAATGGTAATGCGAATTCTAACAGTGATGCATCAAACAATGCGAATGCAAACAATGCAAACAATGGTACAGCAAATTCAGGAGCATCAGAATATGTACCACCGTACCAAGGACAAAATGCGGTTCCAGTTTCACAAAATATTTCGTCAGGAACTGTTGATAATCAGGCCGCATTACAGAATTTACCTAACTTCCAAAACTCATTAGATAATGCAACGGCAGAAGTTAACTCAATTAATGGTCAATCTAATCCTTACAATGATTATGCCATTGAAGGAAGCGAAGGTAATTATAGTTATATCTTTAGTTTCCAAAATCAAGCTGAACCAGGAACATATGCAATTGCTACAGTAGATCAACAAGGGACTGTAAGAGTTGTAGATCCAGCTTATCATCAATAATCAATTGAAGTGAAAATGATACACACAATAAAAAAGGCTGGGAGAACTCATTACTATAATGAGTTCTCCTAGCCTTTTTAATGTAAGTTTAAAGATATTTTATGTTAATTATATGTTCTATTACACTTTTTAATAATATGAGACAGGGTTTCAAAAGCATGATTATCTCTATTGATAAAAGAATTGGAATGAATCTCTGTCATTTGATGACTAATTAAATCATTTAGCAATGCTTTAGCATCACTATATCTAACAGTAGCTAATGAATGCATAACTTCATCGTAGACGCCACGTTCAGAAATGTATTTAGCGTGATTTGGTGTGTACTGACAAACAGTTTTATTAATTGTTAATGCATCAAAAATAATAGAAGAATAGTCTGTGAGTACAATGTCTGAAACTAATAATAAATCTTGAACTTCTATA
Organism: Staphylococcus equorum; assembly: GCF_001747895.1. Classification (GTDB taxonomy): domain Bacteria; phylum Bacillota; class Bacilli; order Staphylococcales; family Staphylococcaceae; genus Staphylococcus; species Staphylococcus equorum_A. Next base: position 79,869 of record NZ_LNNB01000019.1, read on the forward strand.
TGTGACGGTGCAAGAATTGCATTTTCAGGAATATAAGAAGATTGATCTTCAATATGTCCTTTAAATACAACGTTATATTTATTGAGTAATCCATCACTAATAGGTAATAAATCTGAATCATCGTGGTGAGATTTCCATGTTGGTGCATAAAGTAAAGTTTCTTTTTCAGGGTCTAACTTCAATTCTCGTTTAATAAAAGAAATATAATGGTGATCCGTTTGTTTATCTAGCAAATATCTATTTCTAGGATAACCGCAGTTTAAAATATGTGTTTGTTGTTGCGGAAAAGCAGATTTGAAATATTCTATAATAGATTCACTATCACACACAAAATAATCTTGTTGTAACCATTTATTGTATTTACGTGCGCGGTAATTGTAAATATTTAGATTTTGTGACGGTTCATTACTATCTAAAAACAGTTTTTTTATGGGTGTGCCGTGCCAAAGTTGAATAACAGTTCCATTGGGTTTTAGTGTGTCTGGAATATTACTTTCTAATATCACTACACATGCGCTTTCTATAATCTCTTTTGCTTTTGGATCATTTGGTTTAATGAAGTTTGGACCATTGACCTCATCGGTTATAAAATATATTGGTAATTTTGAAAAATGTTTTGCAAAGTGATTGAACAAGTAACGAGAATTACCTCTAAAACCATAATCGAAGCCTAAGAATACAATATGATTTTTAACTTTTGACGGATTTTTTTCATATATGTAGCTTTGTTCTCGATGTTTTTTAACTGACTGACGTTGCATCATATTGAATAACCAGTGAGGCATTTTGAAACCTGTAGAATTTAACCATTTATCAGTAAAACGCATTTGTTCTGGCGCTAATGTTTCATTTGTTTTAAATGGAAGCCCATGTTTATGTTCATATGCTAATTTATTTAAATTGAACTTTGTCGTGTTCAATGGTGTCAGTTTATGTATATCCTTCCATATCTTATTACTTGTAGTGAATGACTGACTGAAATCAAAAGTGACATGACTGTCAGTAGCAACATCATCTTGCAATAGTGATATTAAAGCTAAGTCAAATACATTTTGTATATTAAAGTCATCTATAATACGCTGAGTTGTTTCTATATGGAAAATGATGTTTGGATAGTGATTAATATTTTCTATCCAGTCATTAAATGTAATCTCTAATTTACCAAAATAACGACAATCATTTATATATTGTTGGTTAACAGTATAGTCAGATACAATCGTGCAAGGTTTCAAATTAACTGCATCAATCATATTTTGGTGTATTTTTACATCCTTGTTAATTACAACAAAATGTGTATAATTTTCTAGTGTTGCTTTTTTTAGTTGAGTTTCTAAATGTTGCCACTCAGCTAATTCAATTTGTTTTATCATTAATATCCCTCTACTTAATCATTATTGTTACTATTTTACCACGGAGTGCACTTGAGATAAATGAATCCCTTGTAGAGCAGGTTTTAAAATTTTAAACTTCGTGTTACGCTAGAAAAAATAACGAAAGTTTTAAAAAGTATATTGTATTTAAGACAGAAAATGTTATAATTTCATTGTGAAAAAAATCACAATAATAATCTACCCCAAAAATTAAAATAGAAAGAAGTAGTGAAACGAATGTTTGTAGAAACTTTTAACCCCTTTAACAATGTATTAGTCTCATCTATCATTGCAGCGATTCCTATTATTTTATTCTTGTTATGCTTAACTGTATTTAGAATGAAAGGGATATATGCTGCAATTACTACTGTAGTCGTTACATTAATCATTGCAATATTGTGTTTTAAACTACCAGTAAGTATTGCTTCTGGCGCAGTTGTCGAAGGATTTTTCCAAGGTATCATACCTATTGGTTATATTGTTATCATGGCAGTATTATTATATAAAGTCACAACTGAAACAGGGCAGTTCCAAACTATCCAAGATAGTATATCTAGTATCTCACAAGACCAACGTATCCAATTATTACTTATTGGGTTTGCGTTTAATGGATTCTTAGAAGGTGCTGCAGGTTTTGGCGTGCCAATTGCAATCTGTGCACTTTTACTTACTCAACTAGGTTTCGCTCCATTACAAGCAGCGATGTTATGTTTAATTGCAAATGCTACGGCAGGAGCGTTTGGTGCGATTGGTTTACCGATTACTGTAATTAATACTTTAGGTTTACCAGAAGATATTACAGGTATGGCAGTCTCACAAATGTCTACGCTAACTTTATTCATTATGAATATGGCGGTACCATTTCTATTGATATGGATTATTGATGGTTTCAAAGGTATTAAAGAAACATTGCCAGCCATCTTAATTGTAAGTATTACTTATACAGTGTTACAAGCTGTAATTACATTATTTGTTGGACCTGAATTAGCAGATATTATTCCGCCATTAGGTGCAATGTTAGCATTAGCTTTATTTTCTAAAAAATTCCAACCAAAACATATCTTTAGAATTAATAAAGAAGAGAAACCACAACAAATTGAGCAACATAAAGCGAAAGAAATTGTTTATGCATGGAGCCCGTTCTTTATTTTAACTGTATTTGTAATGATATGGAGTGCACCAAATTTCAAAGCACTGTTTGAGCCAGGTGGCGCATTAGAAGCGTTCGTCTTTAACATCACATTACCGGGCACATACAGTGAGATTGCAAATAAAGCAATTAGTCTACCATTAAATCTAATTGGTCAAACAGGTACAGCCATTCTTTTAGTAATAATTATTACTATTTTAATGTCTAAACGTGTTGGTTTTGCTGATGGTGGTCGACTATTTAAACTTTCATTTAAAGAACTTTGGTTACCAATCATCACAATATGCTTTATCTTAGTAATTTCAAAACTTATGACGTATGCAGGGTTAAGTAATGTAATTGGTGAAGGTATTGCAAAAACAGGCGCTATATTCCCATTATTATCTCCAATTTTAGGTTGGATTGGCGTCTTCTTAACTGGATCAGTGACAAATAATAATACGTTATTTGCGCCGATTCAAGCAGCTGTTGCAAATAATATAGGAGCAAGTGGTGCGTTACTCGTTTCTGCCAATACTGTTGGTGGTGTAGCAGCGAAACTTATATCTCCACAATCTATTGCAATCGCTACTGCATCTGTTCAACAAGTTGGTAAAGAATCTCAACTGTTGAAAATGACATTACGCTATAGTATTGCGATGCTCGTATTCATATGTATTTGGACATTTATCTTGAATTTCTTTATATAGAAATAAATAATTAAAAACGACTACACATTATTTGGCTGTCGACAAAGTCCGTGACTTTGTTGGCAGTTTTTTTGTGCGCTTTCCACAAGTATAAATTTGACTTCACTATATAAGTTTCATACTCACTTGCCTAAAGCACGGCCTCAGCCTGTATTCTTCAGCTCGAGCTATTCTACTGGACGGAGCCAAATCATTGTCGATACTTAGGTTTAAAAATACAAATCAAACGTCATAATTAACGTTTGATTTGTTTACGTTTTGGATAAAGCACTATGGTGTGTGTGAATTAAGCATATTTGAAAACTGTTGATAAATAGCTTCAGGCGCATAAGTAGCGACGGTCTTGAAACCATTTTCTATAAGGACGTGTTCTTTGAATTCTTGATTGATTAGTCTACGTAGTTTATTCGATAATTCAGTCACGTTCGTGTGATCTATTAAATAACCATTCACATTATTTTTAATAATAGAATCAGGGCCAGCGTTTCCACTAAAGCTTACTACAATATTACTTTGGTTCATTGCTTCTAAGATAACCATGCCGAAACCTTCGTTACGCGAAGGAACGACTGTAATTTCACTAATTGCTAATTTTTCGTTTAATTGTTGCGTTGAACCTTGTAGTAAAACAATATCTGATAAATTATAACGATCAATAAGTTGTTGTAGCGCTTCTCTTTCCTGACCTTCTCCGAAAATGTGTACTTTATAGCCAAATTTTCTGACGATATGTTGAATAGGATTAATACTATCGATGAGTAAGTCGAACCCTTTTTCATATTCTAAACGGCCAGCTGCAGTAATTATTTTTTCTTTTGTGATAGTAAGTCTAGGTTCATCTAAAATATTTGGAACAACGTAAACAGGTGTTTGAATAAATGATTGATATTTAATTTTATCTACAGTAGTAAGTGTAGTCACTTTATCTAAAGCGGTATATGCATCAATGATTTCTTGTTGAAATGCTTCGGGATGGGCTTCAAAATTCATGTGCTCCATGCCAATGGTTTCAATGTTGTTTTGTGCGTATTTTGCAATCAATATATTAAAACTGGCTCTAGTTCCGATTAGAACGTCCGTATCAATTTTACGGATGGATCTAATCATCTTTTTCTCTATATAACGTGAAAATTGATTTAAACCCGGTTCGTTTTTTGAAAGTACTTTAGGTTTAGAAATTGAAGTGTATTTATTGATGCGGTTAAAAAATAAATCTTTAAAATTTTTAGGGTGTAACTGATAATTGATCAAAGGTTTTATAACTATAGAATCATGGAGTTCGAAATAAGGTTTTATATCACCTTTAAATACAGAAATGATTTCGATTTTATGACCTTTTTTAGCTAGCGTATTAGCTAATTGTGAAATAGACTTTACAGTGCCGCCCATAGCATAAATATTATGCATGAAAAAAGTGATTGATTTCATCCGAGAACCTCCAAATGTTTCTTAACTTAAATTAGAATTCATTATATCATGAATGGTATGATGTTTTTTTATGAGTAGTATCAAACTTATTTAAGTATTTAAAAAGCGTATTAACGTCTTTTTAGAAGATATAATAGAACTTTTATTTAACAGTTTGGTTAACACATATTAACAAAATTTGTGTAGAATTACTGAAAGCCCTTTTTTCATAGGGCAATTACGTATATAATTAGAGAAGTATAAAGATATATTTCGTTATTTTTACATTTTAATCAATTATAACGGCAAGGTTTTTTATTTTTTAGTTATAGAAAAGGCTTCATCCCATTTTCTAAAAGGATAAAGATAACGTTTCTATAAACATATATAAAAGGGGGACTGTGTTTGTTATGAGCACAAAACATAGCAAAACAGATGTCATCTTAATCGGTGGCGGTATCATGAGCGCAACGTTAGGAACTATATTAAAAGAACTCGCACCAGAGAAAGAGATTAAGATGTATGAAAGGTTATCTACACCAGCAGAAGAAAGTTCTAATGGTTGGAATAATGCAGGAACCGGTCACTCTGCATTATGTGAGTTGAATTATACAAAAGAAAATAAAGATGGTTCAATAGATATAAATAAGGCCGTAAAAATTAATGAACAATTCCAAGTTACTAAACAATTTTGGAATTACTTAGTTAAACAAGGTCAACTTACACAGCCTGAGGCGTTTATTAAGCCTGTACCTCACATGAGCTTTGTACAAGGCGTCCGTAACGTAGATTTCTTAAAAAGACGTGTGGAGAGATTAAATAAAAACATTCTATTCAGTAATATGGAAATTACTGATAATAAAGATAAAATAGCTGATTGGGTGCCACTGATGATGGAAGGTCGTACATCTCATGTACCAGTGGCAATGAGTTATGATAAAACTGGCACAGACGTTAACTTCGGTGCACTAACTAAAAAGTTATTTGAAAACTTAGAAGAAAAGCAAGTTGAATTGAATTATGAACATGAAGTACAAGATCTTAAACAACGTGAAGACGGTGTTTGGGAGATGAAAGTTAAAGATTTACAAACAGATATCGTGACATTTGTTGAAAGTGATTTCGTGTTCATCGGTGCTGGTGGGGCAAGTTTACAATTGCTACAAAAAACAGGTATTAAAGAATCTAAACATGTTGGTGGATTCCCTGTAAGTGGCTTGTTCTTAGTATGTAAAGATGAATCTATTACAACGCAACATCTTGCTAAAGTATATGGAAAAGCTTCAGTAGGAGCGCCACCAATGTCAGTACCACATTTAGACACACGTTACATAGATGGCAAACGTACAATATTATTTGGTCCATTTGCAGGATTTTCACCTAAATTCATGAAAACTGGTTCAAATATGGATTTAATTAAGTCTGTAAAACCAAATAACTTAATTACAATGCTGTCTGCAGGAATTAAAGAAATGAGTTTAACAAAATATTTAATTTCACAACTTACCCTTTCAAATGAAGAGCGTATGGAAGACTTACGTCAATTTGTTCCTAATGCTAAGAGTGAAGATTGGGAAATTGTTGTAGCTGGTCAACGTGTGCAAGTTATAAAAGATACAGAAAATGGTAAAGGAACATTGCAATTTGGTACAGAAGTTATAACTTCTGAAGACGGTTCATTGTCTGCATTGTTAGGTGCGTCGCCTGGTGCTTCTACAGCAGTAGATATTATGCTTGATATGCTTAAACGCTGCTATGGTGAAGAATTTAAACAATGGGAAGATAAAGTGAAAACAATGGTACCTTCATATGGCATGAAACTATCAGATAATGAAGCACTTTATACGAAATTGAATAAAGAAATCACGAAAAATTTAAAAATAAATTAATATAGCTTTAGCATTGATATGATAATAAGCAATGAAAATAAGCGCACGGTTAACCTAGTATCATACTAGGCTAACCGTGCGCTTTTAGTTTAACTTTTACGGATTTCGATAGAGAATGTAGTGCCCTTATTTTTTTCGCTTACTGTGGATATCGTACCACCATGTAGTTCAAAAATGGCCTTAGCAATAGCAAGGCCTAAGCCATTACTGTTGTCATGATTACTTGCTTTATAAAAACGTTCGAACAAACGAGATTGGGTTTCTTCAGTCATACCCTGACCATCGTCTGTAATCGTACAATTAATAGAATCTAAATCTTGTTTGAGCATAATATCTATCGTGCCACCTTGAATTGAATATTTAATGGCATTTGTAATGAGGTTTTGGAATGCTTGATGTAATAAGCGTTCGTTACCAACCATTTCAATATTTTCTAAATCTGACATAATGATTAAATCTTTTTCATTGGCAGAAAATTGTTCATGGCGAATAATTTGTTTTAAAAGTTGGTTAAGTTCAATGTGATCTTTAAATTCAAGATGTGCACCATTATCAATTTCCGATAACAGTAAAAGTTCTTTTGTTAATTCGCTAAGTTGTGTAGTGATTTGGTAAATATCATCAATATAGCGCTCACGTTCTTGATCACTCTTAGCAAATTTGAGCTGATCAAGTAGATGATGAACATGGGTTAATGGTGTTTTGATTTCATGAGAAACGTTCTGAACGAAATGTTGTCTCATATCATCTAATTGTTTTAATGAAAGTCTCATTTTATCAAATCGATATTGTAACGTGCCTAATTCATCTTTACGGGTGATCTTAATGGCCGTATCAAAATTACCTTGCATAAGACGTTCTGTCGCATTTTTCAATTGTTGAATGGGTTTAATTAATGTATAAGTTGAAGAAATAACTAGAATGATAGAGATAATGAGTAATAACGATATTAATATCGCTAAGAATATTCTAAATTCACTAAATGTTTTACCAATATCTGGTCTCATGAAGACAGCATAGTTTTGACCTTTGGATTCAAAAGCAATACCTACTGTGTTTTGAGTAGTGTTTTCAAAAAAACCAGTAATAATAGGCGCGTAAGGTAAATTTTTAATACCATGATAATCTTTACCGTTTAGTACGCTTTGAACTTCTTGTGGAGCTATATTATCTTTTCTGAATGGTTCACCATAATATGTTCTTTTTCCGTTTTCTGAAATAGTCATAATTTGATAGTTCATTTCACCTAAATGTTTGAAAAATGGTGGATAGCTATCTATTTTTGATTCATTTTGGTATTCCATCGAATCTTTTAAAGTACGCATAATTTTTGCATCATTATTTTCTTTCAAAAAATTATGATAAATAATATTTGTACATAAAAAACTGACTGCTGCACTGAAGAGCATAACAACAATGGTATACACTGCAATGCGTGTATAGAGTGATTTAAACATGATCATCCACCTTATAACCCAATCCACGCACTGTATGAATTGTTACTGATGCTTCCAATTTTTCAAGCCTCTTTCTAAGACGTTTAATGTGAACATCGACAGTGCGTTCATCACCTTCATAATCAAATCCCCATATTTTTTCTATTAAATCATCACGGTTAAAAACTTGTCTTGGATGAGAAGCAAGGATAAATAGTAATTGGAATTCTTTATTAGGCAAATTCATCGTTTTAGATGCTGTTTGTAATTCTAAATACGCTTGATTAATCGTCAGGTTGCCAATAGTAATTTCATTATTAGCATTAATATTATAGCGTTTAAGCACAGCTTTAATTCTGAAAATAAGTTCTTTCACTTCAAAAGGTTTCGTGACATAGTCATCCGTGCCTGTTAAATAAGCTTGCTCTTTATCGCTTAAAGCATCACGTGCAGTTAACATGATGACCGGCATATTGTAATCTTCTTTTAAAATCTTACAGAGCTCAAAACCGCTCATGCCACCCATCATAATATCTACAATGGCAATGTCTACTTGATTGGATTCAAGATAGGACAATGCATCTTCAGCACTTGATTGCGTAATTGTTTCTAATCCTTCACGACTAATATAATTAGAAACATACTCTAAGATTTTTTTGTCATCATCGACAATTAGACAAGTTGTCATGGGCAATGTCTCCTTCTTCATTTTAATGTCATTATAAACGTTACTAAATGACTTAACAAATAACAAAAGTTTTTAAAAATGAACATGAGTTCATATTGAGTTCACATAAGGAGGATAAACTCTAGATATAAGTTTTAGAGAAGGAGTGGGAAATAATGAAATTAGCATGGCAGGAGATTAAATATTATAAATTCCGTTATATTTTAATTATGTTAATCATTTTATTACTAGGTGTTATGGTCTTATTTATTAGTGGACTAGCACAGGGGTTAGCGAGAGAAAATATATCGATGTTAGACAACATGAAAACTGAAAAATATGTTTTACAAGACAATAAGCAACCACAAATTGAGAAATCAATTATCAAACCAGAACAACAAAAGAAAATAGAAGATATTACAAATCAAGAACCATTAAAATTAGCGTCACAAACATTAAAAATTAATAAAGCCGAAGAAGATGTTGTGATGATTAATACGGTAGATAATGACAAGCCTGAATTGGCAGAAGGTAGTTATCCAACAAAAGATAATGAATTTGCAATCAACAGCAAGCTTACTGCCGAAGGTATAAACGTCGGTGACATGGTTGAAGTTAAAGATGGTAAAGAATTAAGAGTATCAGGTGTTATCAACGATACGATGCATTCACATAGCTCAGTCGTGATGATGAATGACAGTGGTTTCGACAACTTGAACAAACAAGTGAGTACAGTTTATCCTGTTAAAGACTTAACAAGTAAACAACAAGATGAAGTAAATAAAATCTCAGATGTCAAAGTATTTACACAAGATGATATTACAAGTGAAATACCAAGTTATCAAGCAGAGCAAGCGCCATTAAATATGATGATTGTAAGTTTATTCGTGATTTCAGCGATCGTACTTAGCGCATTCTTCTATGTTATGACGATTCAAAAAATACCAGAAATCGGTATCTTAAAAGCAATTGGAATCAAAACAAAACATTTATTAAGTGCATTATTAATTCAAATATTAATTACTACTATGATCGGTGTATTGATTTCTGTCGGCTTCGTGAGTGGTTTATCATTAATTATGCCAGTATCGATGCCATTCCACGTAACAGCATCTAATCTTTTATTAGTTGTAGGCGTATTTATTGTAGTGGCAATTATAGGTGCGGTATTATCATTCATTAAACTATTTAAAGTAGACCCTATTGAAGCAATTGGAGGTGGAGAATAATGAGTTTACAAGTAAAAAATATTAAAAAAACATTTGGTAAAGGTCCATCAGAAACGCCAGTATTAAAAGGAATAAACTTTGAAGTGAATGATGGAGAATTCGTAATATTAAATGGTGCGTCAGGTTCAGGTAAGACAACATTGCTTACTATTTTAGGTGGTTTACTCTCACAAAATAGTGGTGACATTTTGTATAATGGTTCTCCGTTATATGCAGGAGATAAAAAAGCATCAGAATTAAGATTGAATGAAATTGGATTTATATTTCAATCTTCACATTTAGTACCTTATTTAAAAGTGAAAGCACAGTTAACGACAATAGGTAAAGAAGCTGGAATGTCTAAAAATGATGCTAATCAAAGAGCGGAAATGTTATTAAAACAAATAGGATTAGAACACCGTTTAAATGTATTTCCACATATGTTATCTGGTGGGGAGAAACAACGTGTAGCGATTATGAGAGCATTGATGAACAATCCTAAAATTATACTTGCGGATGAACCTACAGCAAGTTTAGATGCAGAACGTGCAACTGAAGTTATTCACATGATTAAAAATCAAATACAAAGTAAAAAAATGATAGGTATAATGATTACCCATGATAAACGATTATTTCAATATGCAGACAGAGTAATTGAATTAGATAATGGTGTAATAGTGAATTCATAGACCATAAAAGTTCAATTCAGTCAGGCACTGCCAATATAAAACAAGAGGTTGAGACATGTGATATGTCCCACCCTCTTGTTTTTTTACGTTCTCATTCATCTTATGTTTATTGCCATTAATTAATGCTTAGTACTATGTCATGTTGACCTATTTGCTAGATTGCTAATTTTAGTCGATTTAAGCTGGTTGTTTTTAAAATTATATGTCTACAGAGTAGGGATGTGCCACAATGCAAAAATACAAGCAAAAAACAATGTAGCGAAGTAGACTGTTAGCAATAACTTGTATTGATACATTAATGCTAAAAAATCTCTAATTAAAGCAACTTCAAAAAAGTGATAGGGCGTATGACTTCCTACACCTGTTAATTTAAGGTCTAACTTTTGGCCGAAGCGGACTGCACGCATAATATGAAATTGACTTGTAACACAGACAATCTCAGGTTTTATTTTAAATGACTGTTGTATCAGTGCTTTTGTAAATTTAATATTTTCATATGTACTCGTAGATGCATCTTCCATTAAGATTTGATCTGGATTCACGCCACGGTCAACTAAGTAACGAAACATTGCCAAAGCTTCAGATATAGGTTCATCCGGACCTTGCCCGCCACTTACGATTAATTGCGCATTTGGTTGTTGATTAAACAAGGCTAATGCTCGGTCTAATCTACTAGCTAGCATAGGCGTGACATGTTCATTAAAAATACCTGCACCTAAGACGAGTATCGTATCAAATTTTGCGATGTGTTGTTGATTTAAATAACAAGAAGCGCAAGATACATAACAAATAAAAGTGAAAATTGCGCTAAAGGCAATCGCTGCTAACCATAGAAATACAACATTAAATGCAAACGGTAGCAAGCTAATGTAGGCACAAGCAAGTGTGAAAACGATGACTTTAAAAGATAAGCGATAGAGTCGTTTTAAAAATAGCGCGCTCATACGATACTGCAGTATATGTTTGTGTTTTATATGTACTAATAAGAAACCAATAAGCATCACAACAATGATATCTATAGGGATATGATGAGAAGCAATACGTAATATAATTACAATATAACCTAATATTACCTGGGAAATAAAAATATTGATATTTGCAAAATATTTTAAATTTAAATACATACTTACGAAAATAAGTACTGTCAGTAAACTACAGAGTAGTGCCAGAATATTCATGTTTCACCCCAGTATTTTATAGTATATTAAATGTAGTTGAATCCATTAAAATAAGCAAATGTATAAAACGTTACTATTAATATTAAGCAATACACACCATCCATAAATGGATGCATTATATATTTTAACTTTTATAGAAGTTAAAATATTGATACTATTAATATAACAAATGACAAAATGATATTACATATAGTAGAGATTGAAGAGGTGCAACCAATGGTGAAAAATTTAAGTAGTCATATAGAATTCATGGGAGAATTCATAGATGATGTAAATACATTATTAGCTAAATTATTAAAGGCGTTAAGAGAAGAGTACAATGTATCAAAAGAACAGGCAAACGTTATTTTAATGCTTGAAAATGGAAAAGCGATGACTTTAACAGAAATAACAGAACGTCAAGGCGTAAATAAAGCTGCCGTCAGTAGAAGAATAAAAAAGCTAATTCAAGCTGAGGTTGTACAATGGGATAAATCTGAAGATACAGGAGATCAACGATTAAAATATATTAAATTAACTGAGAAGGGCAAACAGTTTAATAGAAAAAGTAAGTCTATTATAAATGACATAGTGAGTGATATGCTGCATGATTTATCAGATGATGAAATTGAACAAGCGCGTTATGTATTGGAAATCATTGACCAAAGACTGAAGAACTTTAATGTCAAACATCATTCGTAACATTAATCAATATTAGTATGGTAGGACGAATCTAAAAACACAGCAAGTTATAATTAGATAAATATGAATCTTATTAAGTGGCTGTTAGCATCCAAGCTAGGGTGACTAGTAGCTGCTTTTATTTTATGAATTATTTAGTTATAAAGTTTGTAGATATATTGTTTTGAACAATGGATGATCCAATGACAGAACTGAAGCATTAGACTAAATGCGTATATCAATTTTTAAGCAAGGCACATATAATAAATATTATAGCTTTTAAAATATACATTATAATACTTCAATACTGCATAGGTATAGTAATTTATGCAGTATTAATCTGACATATAGTTTCAACCTATAATGTGTTAAAATAACGGGATAGTGTAAAAATCGAGGGTAAAGAGGTGATAAAATGCAAAAATGTCCAAAGTGCGGAGAAAACATAAGAAATGGGCAGAGAAGGTGTAGTCATTGCGGTTATCGAGCAAAACAAGGCGATTCAGAAAAAATGACGCGCTCTACAAAAACAAATAAAAATACAACAAACATTAACGCACGTAAAGTTATTCCTTTGGGGATTGCATTCTTTATCCTTATCTTACTGATCATTGTTTTTTTCTTAGTAAGAAATTTTAATTCACCTGAAGCACAATCAGAGATTATAATAAATGCAGTAGATAATAACGATACGCAAAAACTTTCAACGCTTTTGAGTACCCAAAATAACAGTGTTGATGAAAATGAAGCTGAAGCTTATATTAAATACATAAAAAATGAAGTTGGAATGGATAACTTTGTGAAAGATGTAAATAATAAAATTGCGAAATTGAACCAAAATGATACAAAGAATTCAGATTTTGTCACAGCCAAAAATGGAGAAAAAGTTCTGAGAATCAGTAAAAATGGAACACGTTATTTAATATTTGATAATATGAGCTTTACTGCACCAACTAAAGAAGCAATTGTGAAACCTAAACAAAAAACAACTTATAAATTTAAGGCAGACGATAAACAAAAAACGGTAGTTGCTGAGAAAAATAAGCCAACTTCTTTAGGTAAATTTATTCCAGGTGATTACACACTTGAAGCTAAGAAAGAAATGGAGAACGGTCAATTCAATGGTCGCCTTAAATTCAACTTTAATAACAGCAACAATGAGTCAGTTGATGTTATTGAAGATTTTAACGAGGCATATGTACAAGTTGAATTAAATGGTGCATCTGAAATAGATACAGATTCAGTTAAAGTGAAAATCAATGACAAAGCTTATGATTACGCAAAAGCCAAAGAATTTGGACCATATCCTAAAACAAAAGATATAACAGTATCTGCTGAAGGACAAGCGAAGAAGAAAACATTTAAGTCAGCAGAAACAACAGTGAAAACAGATAACCTCAAAGATAAAACACAGGTTACTTTAAACTTTGATGATGATGAAATTGAGAAGTATGTTGAGGAAAAAGAAAAAGAAGAAAATAGTTTTAGAAATAAGGTGTCTCGTTTTTTCGGTGAATACACTGCGGCAATGATTAGCGCACGCAGTCAAAGTAATTTTAATTTAGTATCATCTTATATAAAGAAAGATAGTGAAAAATATAAGGATACTAAAAAGGACGTTAAATCTAATGAACTATTCTATCTTCAACAACCACAAATCACTGATATTGTAAAAGAAGGTAAAACATTCTATGTTACGGGCCAAGCATTAAAAGAAGATGGCCAATATGGTGAGGTAGAATATCAACTTGAAGGTAATGACAAAGCGAATGATTTAAAAGTAGTGAAATACTCAGAGGAAAGTTAAATATTTGAAAATTTAATGCAAAACGTACTTTTTATAGTTACCTTGTGGGAGCGGGAATACGATATCAAATTTTGATTATGTATTCCCGCTCCCTTTGTCTTTTACATATCAATTTAACTTCATCTATTTAAAATTGCGTTCGCAAAGGCTATAATAATAGCAATAAACTTTATCTTATAATGATATGATATAAAGTGTTAACTAAGTAGCTAAAATTGCTAGGGCTTCAACATTGGGGAGAATAGAAATGTCTAATTATCAAGAGCAAAATAAGAATTCCTTACTGTTTGTTATTATCTTAGGCGCGTTGACTGCGATAGGGGCATTATCTATTGATATGTTCTTGCCAGGTTTGCCACAGATACAATCAGATTTCAATACAACAACATCTAATTCACAACTAACATTATCTTTATTTATGATTGGTTTAGCATTAGGTAATTTATTTGTAGGCCCGATATCAGATGCTATAGGACGAAAGACACCACTAATCGTAGCTATGACGTTATTTACTATGGCAAGTATAGGTATTATTTTTGTGGATAATATTTGGTGGATGATTGCCTTACGATTTGTACAAGGATTTTGTGGTGGAGCAGGAGCGGTGATTTCTAGAGCGATATCAAGTGATCTGTATACTGGAAAACAATTAACTAAATTTTTAGCGTTACTTATGCTAGTAAACGGTGTTGCACCAGTATTAGCACCAGCATTAGGGGGCGTCATTTTATCATTTTCTACGTGGCGGATGGTCTTTGTCATATTAACTTTATTTGGTCTGCTTATGTTATTTGGAACGATATTTAATATCAAAGAGTCATTGTCAACTGAACAACGAGATAGCCCACATCTCGTAAGTATCTTCAAAAATTTCAAACGGTTATTAGCGACGCCTCGATTTGTATTACCTATGCTTATACAAGGTGTGACATTCGTTATTTTGTTTAGTTATATTTCTGCATCTCCTTTTATTGCACAACGCATTTATGACATGTCTGCTCAGCAATTTAGCATTATGTTTGCATCCGTAGGTATAAGTCTCATTATCTCTAGTCAATTAACAGGTAAGTTAGTGGATTATATTGATAGACAAGTTCTTTTACGTGTATTAACAATCATCCAATTAGTGGGTATTGTGTGGATAAGCATTATTTTGTACATGCATCTATCTATCTGGCTATTGTTTATAGGTTTTATTATTCTTGTGGCTCCTGTTACAGGAGTAGCGACACTAGGATTCTCAATTGCAATGGATGAGAACACAGGTGGCAATGGAAGTGCGTCTAGCTTATTAGGATTAGTTCAATTCTTAATAGGTGGGCTTGTATCACCACTAGTAGGCGTAATGGGGGAAGATAGTTATATACCTTACGTCACAATTATATTGATAGTAGGGGTATTATTGATGATACTTCAAATAATAAATTATTTTGTATTTAAACGTGTAGCGCCTAAATAGTAAATTGGATAAAGAGAAAATGAAAAATGGCTGTTAGATTCCTTAGTGGATACCTAGCAGCCGTTTTTCATTTATGTGCTTTAGAAATATCGTAATACGAAAGTGATTACAGTATTAACGCCCTAATTTAATTGCATTTGCAAGTAAAATTTGTGCCATTTCATTTGGTGATTCAATACAACCTTCTCGTATCCAATAATAGATAATACCAAGCTGTCCCCCGATAGCATACGTAACAAACTGTTTTTTATTTGCCACGGTCGTATAATCATCTAACAATTTTGTATAATTGAGTTTGGTTTCTTTAACATAATCGCTAAATAAGTCACGATTTGGATTTGTGACAAATATTGCGTGAAAGAAGCCATAATGACGATGGATATAGCACAAAATGATTTTGAAAAATTTATATAATTTCTCGTAGTTGATTTCTGTGTGTTCAAAGCTATTGTGTAAGACATCTAATAATTGAATATACTTCTTTAGGTGATAAGTTTGAATTGTAGATAAAAGCTCATATTTATCCACAAAATAATCATAGAATGTCGTTCTGTTAACACCACTATACGCGCAAATCATTTTAATAGTAATATGTTCAAATGGATGTTCTTCTAATAGGATAATCATATTTCGAATGATTTTATTTTTAGCTGTCTGTCTCATTTTATCTCCTTCAAAATAACATATGATTACTTACCCGACACATTTAGTAGAAGTGTCGGTGTTTTTTTCTTTAGCATGACTCTATAATATATAAGGTGAATTTTAAAAGCAAATAGGAGGAAAGTGTAATGAAGAAAATGGTGTTAATTAATGTCATTACCATTGTAGTTCTTGTAATAATAGGAGTAGTTGGTTTCCACTTTTATAATCAAGCTACAGGATTTGTCAGTACAGATAATGCCAAAGTTGATGGAGAGCAAATTAAAGTTTCAGCTCCAGCAGCAGGCGAAATTAAATCTTTTGACGTTAAGAATAATGAGAAGTTAAGTAAAGGCGACAAAGTTGCAGAAATCGCAGCAAAAGGTGAAGATGGCCAATCACAAAATATGGATATTAAAATGCCCCAAGATGGAACGATTGTAAAAACAGATGGTATGGAAGGTTCAATGGCGCAAGCTGGAACGCCAATTGCCTATGCTTATAATTTAGATGATTCATACATTACTGCAAATGTTGATGAAAAAGATATTGCGGATGTTGAAAAAGGTAAAGATGTAAATATAACACTAGACGGTGAAGATGCTGAGCTTAAAGGTAAAGTAGAAGAAGTTGGTAAAGCAACAGCTTCAAGTTTTTCAATGATGCCTTCAACAAACAGTGATGGTAACTATACTAAAGTTTCTCAAGTAGTACCTGTAAAAATCTCACTAGATTCAAAACCATCTAATAATGTTGTTCCAGGAATGAACGCTGAAGTCAAAATTCATAAAAACTAAGGAGGGCTTGAAATGACAATAGCCTTCATTATAATTTACGTAGTCATAGCGCTCATTCTTGTCGGATTATTGAATCTGTTTATCACTAAAAAAAATAAGAAGAAATCAATGCGACAAATGGAACATGCTAAGCATGAAAACAACACATCGAATGAAACTTATCAATCTAAATTTAAAGTAAGAGACAATGAAAAATCTAGCGAAACAACGTCACAATCTGAAGAAATACATCATACAAGTGAAAACGTTACATCGGATTCTGAAGTGCTTGATGATGAAAGCGAAACCGTCAATACAGAAACAGAAGAAGTACAACAACAAACTGATTCTGATCACGAAAAGATAAATCCAAATTCAGAAGAAGCCCAAGTCAATGAACAACTAAAAGCCAAACATAATTCATTTATGTTTGGTAAAGGCGCTACACAAGCCAAAGTTTTAGTAGCCATGATTTTTGGTATGTTTATTGCGATTTTAAATCAAACGTTATTGAACGTGGCTTTACCAGAAATCAATATTGATTTTAATATTTCTGCGAATACGGGTCAGTGGCTAATGACAGGATTTATGTTGGTCAACGGTATTTTAATTCCTATCAGTGCTTTTTTATTTAATAAATATTCTTATCGTAAACTCTTTTTAGTTGCGATGGCATTATTTACATTAGGCTCTTTAGTCTGTGGTATATCAGGTTCATTTGGAATGATGATGGCAGGACGTGTATTACAAGCCATTGGAGCTGGTGTATTAATGCCGTTGGGTACAAATGTATTTATGACGATTTTCCCACCAGAAAAACGTGGAGCGGCAATGGGAACATTAGGTATAGCAATGATCTTAGCACCAGCGATTGGTCCAACGTTATCTGGATATATCGTTGAAAATTATCAATGGAATGTTATGTTCTATGGTATGTTTATCATCGGACTTGTAGCTTTAGTTATTGGTTATATATGGTTTAGAGTATATCAAGTTACGACAAACCCTAAAGCAGATGTTCCAGGTATTATCTTTAGTACCATTGGTTTTGGCGCGCTATTATATGGCTTCAGTGAAGCGGGGAATAATACATGGACTTCACCTATCGTGTTAATTTCATTAGTGCTAGGTGTTATCTTTATTATTGCCTTTGTTATTAGAGAACTTACAATGCGTGTACCGATGTTGAATATGGAAGTATTAAAATATTCAGGTTTCACTTTAACAACTATAATCAATATGATTGTTACAATGAGTTTATACGGTGGTATGATTCTATTGCCTCTGTATTTACAAAACTTAAAAGGATTTAGTCCAATGGATTCTGGGTTATTATTATTACCTGGTGCATTAATTATGGGTCTAATGGGTCCTATTGCAGGTAAATTATTAGATACAATTGGTATTAAACCGTTAGCCCTTATAGGTACAGCAATCATGACTTATGCAACATGGGAATTGTCGAAACTGAATGGGAATACAACGTATAATCACATAATGGTAGTTTATATGATTCGTTCATTTGGTATGAGTTTTATCATGATGCCGATTATGACTGCAGGCATGAACTCCTTGCCACAACGTTTGATTTCGCATGGTAATGCCTTATCCAATACATTAAGACAACTTTCAGGTTCTATAGGCACAGCGTTATTAGTGACTGTAATGTCAACACAAACAACTGAACATATCGCTGCTTATTCACAAGATTTGGATAAAACGAATCCATTTATTAAAGATCGTTTACAAGAAATGGCACAAACAATGGGTGGCGAACAATTAGCGACATCACAATTATTAGAATTTGTTCAGAAAATTGCCTCCATCAATGGTGTGAATAGTGCGTTCTTAGTTGCGACAGGTTTAAGTGCACTTGCATTTATATTGAGTCTTTTCTTAAAAGGGAAAGAACATTATTTATCAAAAGAAAATTAAAGTAACAATAAGATAGAAACATGAGATATAAATAATCATTCTCAAAACAAAAATAACCAATCCGTTAGTTGTCTAATGGATTGGTTATTTCTATTTTAAATTTAGTTGTATTAGCTTAATGAATCAACGCTTATGCTTTCGATATTAAGCACGTATACGAGGTTTACGATTTCTAAAAAGCATACTAATGATAATCAATGCAATACTACAACCTAAAAGAATGAGCGCATTATGAATTGCGTCGGCTTCTGTCAAAATATCAATAGGCCTAACGGAAACGTAATATTGATTCATTGAATCGGCAATACGTTTAGCAATATTTTTAATTAAGTAAGAAAAACCAAATGTAATAACTAACATAATAGCAATAATAAACATATTGACAACTTTTAATGCAGTTCTATTAAAAATAATCGTAAAAATAGTTAAAACTAAACTAAAGATACAAGCAATAAAAAATACATAAAACACTAATATTAAACGATCGATACTTGTTTGTAAGTTGTCAATGTTTTCAACATTGATATTTAAGTTAGAGAAGCTATTGATCGTTTCCTGAAAGTTTGTAAGTTGATGGAAATTAACTGTTTCTTTGACAAATACTAGGTTGAAAATAGGTTCCTTAAACATACTATAGCCTGTAATAGCTACTAATATTAATACGATAAGTTGGATAAGTATGTTCACCCAAGAAAGTTTCTTTTTACCGTAGCGAGATCCTCTTTGCATAGGCTCGCTCGTTAATGTGTGCTCAAAATCGGCAAACTGTTTGTTTTTTTCGGCCATAAGGTGCTCCTTTCGCTAAACTATTATTAGCATCTGCTTATTTTATGACTTTTGTTTTGTTATAATGCTTAATAACTGATACATTTTAATTATCGATAGAATGTATTTAATATTCAATAGCATTTAAAATAGGGGTTTTTTATGTTACTTACATTATATTATATCTTCTTTTTTATGTCATTGTATTAATTTTACCATAACATTAATTTTTAAATACTAAATTATATTAAAAAATTCTGATAAAATGCACATTAAATATAGAGATTGGGTTGATTATGAATGAAATCAAGACTGACAACAAAATTTATCAACAAGTATTTATTACCACATAGATCAATTTTATTTGAAGGTGAGCAAGATTTTGAACGATTTTTAGATACAAGGTTAAAAATGAATGAAAAAAAGCATAAACAACCAGAAACATTAAATGTAAAATCTGATTTGGATAAGCAAACTATAGGGAACATGCAACTTTTCAGATTTTGTTTTAGACATAGTCGCAAGAAAAAAATACTATATATACATGGTGGCTACAATGTATTGCAACCGTCAGCATTTCATTGGAGATTAATGGATAAGCTCGCATTAAGTACATTACATGAAATTGTTATGCCAATTTATCCTAAAGCACCTGAGTACTATATTGATGACACATATAGTGCTATTTTTGAAGTGTATAATCAATTATTATCCGAAGTGAGTAGTGATGAAATTGTCATTATGGGTGATGGGACTGGCGGTGCATTAGCATTAGGCTTTATGCAACAATTACAAGATAAGCAACAACCCTTACCAAATAAACTTTATTTACTGTCTCCACTTCTAGATGCGGATCTACAAAACGAAGCGATTACAGAAGAGTTAGAAAAGAAAGATGTCATTCTAAATAAATATGGTATTCAAAAAATTATGCGTCATTGGTCAAAAGGTTTTTCACTAGATGAACCTAAAGTTTCACCTATTAATGGGAATTTAAGTCATTTACCACCGATATTTATGTTTGGTGGTACGCGTGAAATTTATCAACCAGATATGAAAAAATTGGTTGATATTTTAGAAGAGCGTCAACAACCCATACATTATTATGAATATAAAAATATGGTTCATGCATTCGAACTTTTGCCTATTAGAGAGTCTCATAAAGTGGTTAAACAAATCGTTAATACAATTGATGTATAATGTACGATAAAGTTAGTTATTTTAAATGAAAATCCAACTTACAAAGGCAAAAGATATAGAATAAAATAAAACGAGGCTGGGACATAAATACTTGTCTCAGCCTCAATCATTTTCTAGTCAACTTTGACGAGATGATTCATACAACGAAATCTTTTTAGAAACATTAGATTTCTGTCCCACTACCGTTTCATTACGTTTAAGTATTTATAAGTGTGTTAATTGTATCAATAACTAATTTTTGACCCATTAGATTATAGTGAGTGGCTAAAAATAATTCAAATTCATCTTGAGGTTCAATCATTGAACTAAAGTTAGAAGCAGATGTTTCAAATTCTTCAGAAGTAATAAGCGTGTAATTATTATAATGTTCAATGAATGTACGGTCGTCTGTATATGTTTTTAAAAGCGTATGAATGGCATCGATTGCCTTCTTTTGACCTTGGAGATAACTTATATCTAAACCTCGCTTAATGAGTTTACTATCAGGGCCATTAATAACGAGACTTTTATTTTGGTTAAGTTCACTAAGTTCAAATTTAGTATTATCGAATAAATCATAAAGTTGTAATTGTACGATTTCTCTTATATTTTGTGTCATAAATATACATCTCCTTATTGTGGAATGTTGATACGATGACCTAATTGTTTAGGCCAATCGATGCGTCCTTGATTATCATAATAACTTACAATTTGATCTAAATAATGTTGAGGGAATGGGGCTGGTTTTTTAGTCTCTCTGCTAATACCTAACATCATAGCTTCATTTGTAGCTACAGTCGTCCCGTCTTGTTGTTTCATTATAGAGAAGAAATGTACTCTCTTAACATCATAATTATATATATATACACTGGTGTAGAATTGGTCATTTTCAATTAATTCCGATAAATAAGCAGTCTGTTCCTCGACAGTGAACATTGTATAATTTAATGCTTTACGTTCTTGAAGTGATAAACCATGCTGATAATTAAATTGGTTAATTGCATCACTAAAAACCATATTATAGTTCGCATCATGTACGTGTCCGTTATGGTCAATCATTTCTTTAGCAACAGTTTGAACTACTGTAAAAGGCTTTTTCATGTAAACAGCTCCTTGGTTGTTAAAAACAAAAGTAATAGTTAAATTTTAACATGCAAATGTATTTTCTAAAGAAAAATAACTAAAACTTACCAAACCATACATACGGTCTATTTCATGGTAAAATAGAAGAAATGATTTGAGGAGGGAAATTATGAGTGTGACAATAAAATATCAGACTTCCAAAGAAACTTTAACCCAAGTTAATCACTTTAAAGAAATTCCTGAATCAGCTACTTTTATCTGGTGTGATTTTAATGATCCATCTGATGAAGAAAACGAGATGTTACAATCATACTTTAATTTTAATCAGCTTGAAATTGATGATACGGTAAATGGGACTCCAAGAGCTAAATATAAAACCTATGATACTTATCAATACATAGTGTTTCATAGTGTGGACTCGCAATATAAAGGAGATAAAGTACTGAATTTGTTCATTAAAGACAACATGTTAATTACATATCATCATAAGCCTTTTGATGTGTTACAAGAGGTGGAACAGTATATCTCAAGTCATTATGAATCGGATTTAGACGCTTCAGATGTGATACTTTATATTTTGGACGAAGTTGTAGATACTTATTTTGAATTAATTTATGATATCGAAAATAAAGTCTATGAGTTAGAAGATAGAGAAACACATGGTAGCTCAACTAAAGAAATAATGGATGATGTATTTAAAATACGTTCAAAAATCATAAAATTAAAGCGTATTATATATCCAATGAGAGAATTAGTAGAGAATATGAAAGAAAGCAGTCAATTACTTGTAGATGACAAAAATCATATGTATATTCAACATATAGACGATCATATGATTAAACAAGAAAATATAATGAACTTATCACAAGAAATGACAGAAGAAATCAGGGATAATTATTCGTCATATTCATACTATAAGATGAATAGCATTATGCAAATACTTACTTTAGTATCTGTTGTATTCCTCCCTCTGACATTAATTACAGGTATATATGGAATGAATTTTTCAAATATGCCAGAGCTTAAATGGGATTACGGTTATTACATTGTGCTTGCAATCATGTTAGCGATTAGTATAGGGAGTATTTTTTATTTTAAAAAAGAAAAATGGTTTTAATTTTATAATTGAAAATAGAGGTAATGTTTTAAATAATAGAGTGAACATAATAAGGATTGAAAGTAGGGCAAAAGATGAGTGATAATAAAAGAGAACAAAGAAAGAATGAGCACGTAGAAATTGCAATGGCACAACAAGATGCTACAATTTCAGATTTTGATGAAATAAGGTTTGTCCATCATTCAATTCCGAATATTGATGTGGATGATGTTAATATACAAAGTGAATTAAAGGACTTTACACTTAAGAAACCATTATATATTAATGCAATGACAGGCGGCAGTGAATGGACGAAAGAGATCAATGAGAAACTGGCAATCATTGCACGTGAAACTGGGATGGCAATGGCTGTGGGATCTACACATGCTGCTTTGCGTAATAGTAAAATGATTTCATCATTTAGTGTAGTAAGAGAAACAAATCCTGATGGTATTATATTCAGTAATGTTGGTGCAGATGTGCCTGTAGATAAAGCAGTTGAATCAGTGAAATTACTTGATGCACAAGCGCTACAAGTTCATGTAAATGCGCCCCAAGAACTTGTCATGCCAGAAGGGAATAGAACCTTCTCTACATGGATGGAAAACCTTGCGCAAATTGTAGCACATGTGGATGTACCAGTAATTGTTAAAGAAGTTGGATTTGGTATGAGCAAAGAAACAATTAAACAATTGTATGAGATTGGAATCCGATACGTTGATGTAAGTGGACGTGGCGGTACAAACTTTGTAGATATTGAAAATGAAAGACGTACGTATAAAGATATGGATTATCTTGGTTTATGGGGTCAAACGACTGTTGAATCATTATTAGAAAGTACTGCACATCAGCAAGATATGGATATATTAGCAAGTGGTGGTGTGAGAACACCATTAGATGCAGTGAAATGTCTTGCTTTAGGTGCGAGTGCTGTTGGTATGTCACGACCATTTTTAAACCAAGTCGAGAACCATGGCATTACAGAGACAATTAATTATACTGAACAATTCACAGAGCATATGAAGAAAATTATGACCATGCTTGATACGCCAACAATTAAAGATTTAAAACAATCACAAATGATCTTTAGTCCTAAGCTAGAATCATGGATAGAGCAAAGAGGATTAGATATTAGGTAATAAAAAAGGATGGCTGAGACATAAATACTTGTCTCGGCCATCCTTTTATTCAACTGAGCATGTTTATATCTCAGTTTGATTCAAATGTCATTTTTACCTTAACCAAAAATGTTAATGAATGCTGTAACGATTGGTACACCAAGTAAATCTATTAAGAACGCACCGACAATCGGAACGACAAGATAAGCTTTAGGTGATGCACCGTATTTTTTAGTAATAACATCTAAGTTAGCCATTGCGTTAGGAGTAGCACCTAGACCGTGTCCGATGAAACCACCAATCATAACTGCGGCATCATAATTTTTACCAAGTCCTCGGAATACGACGAAGACTGAGAATAATACGATGAATACAACTTGTACTAATACAATAACAATCAGTGGAATCGCTAATTGATAAATTTCAGTAAGTTGAATACTCATTAAGGCAATAGATAAGAATAAGCTAAGAGAAACATCACTGATACTATCGATAATCTTCATATCAATCAGATTTAAATTATTATATTCTGATATATTACGTATAATAACTGCGATAAACATAGCACCTACATAAACAGGAATATTAATACCTGTTAAGTCTGAGAACGTATTACCTAAATAAGAACCAATGGCCATACAGATGGCTACAATTGAAAATTGTAATAGGAAAATTGTTGTCGGTGTCATGCGGTTTCTTAAATATGAGTTTGATTTTACATTACTATAATCTTTTGTTGTTTCTTCTGCATGTTCTGGTTTTAAATTATATTTATTTATTAAATATTTAACGACTGGTCCACCAATTAAACCACCAGCAACAAGTCCTAATGTTGCGGCTGCTAAAGCGGCTGTTAATGCGGAATCAATACCCATGTTTTGCACGGTTTGACCATATGCTGCAGCATTACCATGTCCACCTTCCATTGACATTGAACCAGCTGTTAGTCCAAGCAATGGCGGAATATTTAAAACTTTTGCGATAGATACACCGATGATATTTTGGAATACGGCAAGAATGCCACAAAAGATAAAATATAATATTAATACTTTTCCGCCTAAGCGTAGTAGTTTTAATGATGCTCCTAGCCCAATTGTTGTAAAGAAAGCAAGCATAAAGAAATTCTGAATAAAATCAGAATCTAATTTTATTGTTATAATGTTCGTTGATTGTAAGACAGCAACAAGTATCGCGAATAACAAACCACCAATTACTGGTGCTGGGATACATAATCGCCTTAAAATTGATATGTGATTCACAACATATATACCTAAAAGGTATAAAACACTCGCAAGTGCTAAAGTAGTAATAGCATCTAGCTCTAGCATTTTCATTCCCCCTCATTTTACAAATAAATCTCTCCTATAATGTGATATGTAAACAATTTTTGCACTTAAACAAGAAAGTGCTTACAAAAGCCCATTATATTTATTATACATTCTCGAATATGATAATGCTAGAAAAAAATTAAATGCTTAGAAATATATAGTTTTTTTGTGTAATTTAACACCTTGTTTTATAATAGAAGTTAATTTATATAGTATTAAAGGTAATAGCAATGCTTCAAAATTGATTCGTAATATAATAGAGGTAGTATTAAAATGAGCTATATCAATGTGATGGAACGAAAATAAATAACTGAATAAAAGAAATGAAGTTTTATGCAATGACATTCAATAGGTTTTGATATACTATATATCATATGTAAATACTAGGTTATAAGGAGTAAGTATATGGATGAATCATTAAGAAGTGAAAAACAATATGGTGCGTTAGCGTTATTGCCGTTATTAATATTTTTAATTTTATATATCGGTGTGGGGATTACATTTACGATTATGGGCAAAGAGGATGCTTTTGATCAACTGCCACGACATGTCGCTATTTTTATCGGTATTGTCATAGCATGGACTTGTTATGATAGAAAAACGAAATTTACGAAAAAAGTTCAGATTTTCACTGAACACGCAGGGAACTCAGGCATTGTAAATCTTGGATTAATCTTGTTACTTGCAGGTGCTTTTTCAACGGTTACGTCTGAAATGGGTGGTAAAGAAGCTATGGTCAACATGGGTCTATCCGTGATTCCGCCAAGTTTACTTATCCCAGGAATATTTATAATGAGTGGGTTTGCTGCCTTAACGTTAGGGACTTCAACAGGAGCGCAAGCAGCATTTATCCCTGTAGGTGTAGCCGTGGCACAAGCAGCGGACTTAAGCGTAGCAGCAGCGGGTGCAGCTGTTATTGCAGGGGCTTACTTTGGTGATAATTTATCTATTATTTCTGATACAACGATTGCTGCAACGAACGGCGTAGGCGCAAAGATGAAAGATAAATTTAAAATGAATGTGCTCATCGCTTTGCCGGCAGCATTAATTACGGCGATTATATACGCCATTGTAGGTGGTACAGGTAAAGTAGAAGGCGACTTAAGCTTTAATTTTATAAATATTTTACCTTATATATTTGTATTAATTGCAGCTATTGCAGGTTTAGACGTCATTCTTGTGCTTATTCTTGGTATTGGGATGGCTGGATTACTAGGTTTGGTTCAAGGTCAAATGGGTATCTTCCAATTTACGAAATCGATTGGTGATGGTATGGAAAGTATGTTCAACATTTTCCTTGTAGCATTCTTAGTATCTGGCCTTGTAGCATTGATTCGATACTATGGTGGTGTAGATTGGATCATTCAAGCTATGAAGCGAAAAGCTACAGGGCGTAAAAGTGCTGAATATGTCATCAGTATGATGTCAGGTGTCCTATCTGCTGCACTTTCACATAATACGTTAGCGATTATTATTTCGGCACCAATTGCAAAAGAGATTGGTGATGAATATAAAGTGCCACCTAAACGGATGGCCAGCTTACTAGATATATTTGCTTGTAGTGCTTTAATGGTCCTCCCTCATGACAGCGGGATGTTAATGGTAGAGCAATATGGCGATGTCTCTTATTTAGAAGTATTAAAATATTCATTCTATCCAGTTATATTGGTTATTTGTACAATTATTACAATTCAATTTGGTTTATTAGATGGAAATAAAAAGTTAAAAAATAAATAGTTGATGAAAAACTTATGCTTGATATAGAAAAGAGAGCTTCCATTTTTGGAAGCCCTCAGAGTGTCGACAAAGTCTCTGACTTTGTTGGCACTTTTTTGTGCACGCTTTCCGCGGGCACAGCCTCAGCCTGTAGTCTTCGGCTAGTGCTTTTCCCGCAGGAGTCGGCCCAAGTTACTGCCATTTTTCAAACAAAAATAATATAATATGTTTAAATTAAACAGTGGCGGGGTCTGTAATGTTGAATAAATCAATCGATAAAAGAAATAGAAACGAACGTAGCGGAGCTTCCATTTTTGGAAGCTCTTTTTCTATATGATTATAATTAGTTATTTGCGCCAAGTATGTTCTGAATCAGTCATATCTGATTTGCGCATCTTAGAGACATAGGGATTGCCTTTTACAGTAAAGCGTAGTGGTTTAAATGTCCAGTCGCCTTTATTTGGAATTCCAATACGTCCGCTTTCTTCAATAGCACATGGATATTTACGATTTTTAGTGTCGATTAATAGACGACTTTCATTTAAACGAGAACCATCTAAATGTCGAGGAATATTAAAAGCTTTGGTCCACTTTCCAGGTCCATTGGTTAATTCAAATCCACTTTTTCCTCTATTTAATTTCATGGTTTCGATACCTTCTTCAGGTTCGACAGCTCTAATTAATACACCTTCAGGGACGCCTTCATCTTTTGTGACAAAATTTATTAAAAGGTGATTGTGCATCACGTGTGCATATATCGTCCCGCCTCGTTTATATAAAGATTCTACTTTGGGCGTTCTTTTTCCATTAAAACCATGAGCGGCACGGTCTTCTTTGCCAACATAGGCCTCTGTTTCTACAATATATCCAGTGAATGTTTCGAGTTCATCTTGAAAAATCACTTTGATACCTAATAAATCTTTAGCAATAGTTATTGTATCTCGACGTAAAAAATCCATGAGTTGTTCCTCCGGTTTCTAGTTTTTTAAAAAATAAATATTTTTAAATGTTTTTTTTAGAATCAGTAAAATTGTATTACTACTTACAAAATAGTTTGTTACACTAAACTAAATAAGATATTTAAAGAATTTACATATAATGTACCAAAATTTAATGTGAATTAAAAATTATCTTTAACAAATGAATATGAAAGGGGGAGTATGATGGAGCGAAAAGTTAGTTTTCTTCAAGCGCTCAAATTGTTCTGGACAAACTATGTTAATTTTAAAGGGCGCTCACGTCGAAGCGAATATTGGTATATGACATTATGGCATATGATTTTTATGATACCAGGGCTAATATTACTTATTATAGGTTTTATCATGCTTGTTTCAGGTCTTTCATCTTATTCTGGTGAAATCACTGTAATTGGAGGCATTTTAATATTCATATCTTTTATATATCTAGTTATATATGGATTAGCTACACTGATTCCTTGCTGGGCATTATTGGTTAGAAGATTTCATGATACTGGTAGGAAAATGTTGATTCCAGTGATTTATTTTGCCGTATTAATTGTTACTAATATTATGATTACATTAATAAATGCGATGGATCCTGAATATGCTAATATTGCTAGTATCATTACGCTGATGTTGATATATATCATTTATGCGGTATTAGGAATATATTGTTTAGTTATTTGTTGTTTGGATAGTGAGAGAAAAACAAATAAATATGGGACGAGCCATAAATATGGTAATCACATTCGCTCGAATGCTCACATGTATGAGGATACTTTTAACCCTAAAGAAAATGAGCAACTTGGACAAACTCATAATCAAAAACAAGAGGAATTAAAATACTGAAATTAAAACGCTGTTACCAACTTAGTTTAAGTGGAAACAGCGTTAATTTTTTCTTGTGCGATATCACTTGCACAAGAAGTAAAAAAGTAGAATCATGTCAAGCAAAGTTGAATTTAAAATGTAACTTTGCTTGATCTAATGGTATTATCAAAGTATATTATTTTTAAAAAGAGAGGGGTCGGGGCACAATGTCACTAAACATTGAACATGTAACCAAGAAATATAAAGATTTTACAGCGGTTAATGATATTTCATTATCTTTAGAACAAGGTAAAATGTTAGGTTTTCTAGGCAGAAATGGTGCAGGAAAAACGACAACCTTCAGAATGATTTTAGGACTAACGCCAATCACTGAAGGTAAAATTGCATATAATGACAAACCCATAGACAAGACTTCATACAACCACATTGGCTATTTACCAGAAGAGAGAGGATTACATCCTAAAATGAAAGTAGAAGATGAATTACGTTATTTAGCTACTTTAAAAGGAATGAAGTCCAAAGAAATTACGGAAGCTATAGATTATTGGTTAGATAGGTTTGGTATTAACGAAAATAGAGAAAAGAAAATTGAAGCATTATCCAAAGGGAATCAACAAAAAATCCAACTTTTAGCAAGTATGTTACATAAACCAGAATTATTAATTTTGGATGAACCATTCAGTGGCTTAGATCCAGTCAATGTAGAGTTATTAAAATCAGCTGTTAAAGATTTAAATGATGCTGGTACTACTATTATATATAGCTCTCATAGAATGGAACATGTAGAAGAATTATGTGACAATGTCTGTATTCTAAATCGGGGAGAGCTTGTTGTTTCAGGTCCAATTGATGAAGTGAAAGCAAATCATGGTAAGAAAAGCGTCGTTATAGAAACAGAACATGAAATGCCAGAAATAGATAGCATTGACGGTGTATTACAAGTAGATAGAAGTAAAAGAGAAATCAAAGCAATGATTGAGACAGAAGCGGTTGCTGAAAAAATTTATGAAGTTGTAACACAGTATGGTTTCGTCAAACGGTTCCAAGTTGTAGAACCATCACTAAATGAAATCTTTATAGCAAAAGTAGGTGACGTCAATGGATAAATTCTTTGCGACTTTTTCCTTAACTTATAAAAGTAAAGTCAAAACAAAGTCATTTGTTATTTTTACAGCTATTGTGATTCTTTTAATGGTTGGAGCGGCGAATATTAATAAAATTATTGATTTATTTGATGATGGACCTGATAAAGTAGGGGTTGTCTCATCGAATAATGAAATTTATAAAGTCATTAAATCACAAGGTGATCAACTTGATGAAGGCGCAGACTTTAAGCAATTATCAGAAAAACAAGCAAAGTCACAGGTTAAAAACGAAAAATTAGATAAAGCTTACGTTATTAAACTGAGTGAAGATAAAAAACTTTCAGGTAAAATATTGAGTAAAGATACTGTTTCAGAACAAGATAAGCAAAAATTAAAAGCGACATTATCAACTATACAAACACAATTTGTTGCAGCGAATTTAAACTTATCACAAGATGAATTAAAGCAGTTACAGTCTCAAAGTGAAGTAACTTCAGAAGTGCTTGCAGATAATGCTAACAATTCAAATTTAAGTGAAGCTCAAAAAGGCTTTAATACAATGATTGTATATGCAGGCGTGATGCTTATATTCTTTATCGTTTTCAATTATGCGAGCCAAGTTGCTATGGAAATCGCAACTGAGAAAACATCACGAGTTATCGAAATGATTATTACGAGTGTGTCACCAGTGACGCATATTCTTGCGAAGATGGCAGGTGTGGTTTCAGTAGCATTAACCCAAATCAGTATATTTATTGTGGCTGGCATTATATGTTTCTTATTGTTTGATATTGGAGATATGTTAAAAGGGTTTAATATTGAACCAAACGAATTAACCGTGCAATTAATCGTCGTAGGTATCATATCAATGATTATTGGTATACTTTCATATATTATTTTAGCATCGATTTTAGGATCTATTACTGCTCGTATAGAAGATATTAATCAATCATTAATGCCAATGACATTAATTAGTATGATTGCATTTTATATTTCCTTATTTAGTATCATGAACACAGATACATTATTGGTGAAAATTACCAGCTTCATACCATTGCTTTCACCATTTGTGATGTTTGTTCGTGCATCCACGCCAGATGTTGCTATATGGGAAATTGTATTAAGTATGATTATCTCTATTATCACTATTTTTATACTATTATGGGTTGCAGTGCGTAGTTATAAAGATACGATTTTGAGTTTTGATAAAGGCTTTATGAGTTCGGTAAAACGTATATTTAATAAAAAATAATAATTTAAAATGAGCGATTAAAATAAACTGCCATCAACATGTAATATGTGGAGGTAGTTTATTTTTTATGATTGATACGTTTATTGTGTATAAAAAACGTATCTTTTTAGAGTGAATAGAAATTTGTTTATATAAAATTACTATGTACTTATATAAATTAAGTAGTAGAATAAAGAGGAATTCAACAAAGTTATAATATTGTAAAATGAAAATTTGGCTATTATTTGTATAATAATAGAAAAAGTATAACAATTTTTATGATTGTTTGTTAAAATTGACGATTAGTATAGATAAAGATTTGACTAAATTGTTACAATATAAGAGAGTAATAGAAGAATTAGGGAGTATTAAATATTACACAAGATTTGTGTTATTCCATCACAGTGACTTTGCAAGTTAACTTATGCTAGAGGGAAGCATAGTTAATCACATTGATGTTGTTACATTTAATCGTATTATGTGTGATAGGGATTGTTCACTACAATTGAATTATTATTTTCAAAATAAATATTCAAATAAATTGGACTTGTAGTGAGACAGTTTACATTGCCTAAACACAATGAAGATCCCCTTCTGAGTTGTGATTTACAGGCCACGTTTGTAAGTGATGTTTTTATTCATGATAAAACCTGATATTAACTTTTGAAAAAGTATTGGGTTTGAAAGGGAGTAATTGATGATGTTTGCAAAAGTAGAAAGCCAAAGTAATGGTATTGATTTAATTAAAATTGATAATGAAGAAACGAAAATTGTTTTTACAAATTATGGTGCACGTATTGTCTCATGGAAGTATGATGATAATAACATTGTACTTGGAAATGTTGTAGAAGCAGATGAATTCTATGAGGAAAACCCATTTCATTTCGGGGCAACAATTGGCCGTTATGGTGGCAGAATTGCAAATGCGACTTTCGAATTAGATGGAAAGACTTATCAGCTTGACGCAAATAACGGTGAACATAACATACATGGTGGGCCAGAAGGTATTGGTACACGCTTCTTTGATTATGAAATTGAAGAGCAAGTGGGCCAAGTAAAAGTTATTTTCACAACAACTATAAAAAGTTCGGACGACCATTTTCCTGGTGATATTGAGCTAGAAGTAATTCATTCTTATGATGTTGATCATAAATGGACAATTGAATACAAAGCAACCGCTACAGAGAAAACGTTATTTAATCCGATGAATCATGTTTATTTTAATTTGAATAGAGATAATAATGTGATTGATAACCATAGTATTTCAAGTTCAAAATTAGATATGTATTTATTAGGCGACGATAATATCGTTGAAAGCATGGAACCAATTGATTTAGTGGACACGTTTAACGAAAAAAACATACAATTTAAAGACATCTTTACGAGTGAGCATCCAGTTGTGAAAGCACAAATGGAACGTTTTGGCGGCATCGATCATCCATTTGATATAGGTGGCAATGAAATGACCGTTGAAAATAAACGCTTTTTATTAACAGTGAACACTGACATGCCAAATGTTGTCATTTTCACATTTAATGATACTACAAGTTGGCAAAGTGACTTTAATATTTATAAGGCACATTCTGGTTTTACGCTTGAGACGCAATGTATACCAAATGACATTAACTTAATGGGAGAAAAAGCACCATCTATATTGGAAGCGAATCAACCATACTATTCAAAAACGTCATATAAAATTTTTGAAAAAGAGTTATAGAAACTAAATTGATATTATGCAAATGAGTCTGGGACATTAATATATGTCTCAGACTTATTTTTATATTGGCAGTAGTTAACTGCATTGGAAATGCGCTTATATTAAACTTTTAAAGACTTACAATTCTTGTAGTCCATTTTCTAGTCATCTTTGCCGAAGTCGAATCATACAACAAACCTTATTAGAAAAATTTAGTTTTCTATCTAGTTCCCATTTATATAGTTATTTCTCTGCGATGTTTTGTGCGCGTTTTAAAAATTTTTGCAATTTTGAATGTCTCTCGTCAGTTAGATAGGGATTTTTCAAAGCATCTGTTAAACGTGTTATATTTTTATTATCGTTATAATAGATGTCATTCAGTTCGAACACCGAAAGCGGCATATGCGTGTTTGAAGAATGTATGAATTCTAAATTTGCACCATCATCTACAAATCCTTCTTTTATAACTCTAAGATAAAACCCAGTCTTGCAAGAACGCGACATGCGCTTAACTAAATCTGGAATTTTATACTTTTCTTGAATTTTCCAACATGGTTCTCTTATTTCAGATACTTCTACAATTGCTTCATCTAATTGAAATTGATCACCCAAATAAATGTCATTTTCATCTAAATCGACAGCAGTTAAATTCTCACCAAACATAGCATAGTCAGGTAATGTAGAAACATCATTTTTCCATAATTCATAGTTCTTCTTACTATAAAGGCATAGCGCTTTATCTGGTCCACCGTGTCCTTTATATTCTTGCTCATCTTCAATAAACCCAGTCTTCGATAACCACATTTGACTTGTAATTCTCTTTTTGTTTAAGGCTGAGCGCATCGGTCTTTTTGTACTGTATGATAAATCTTGAATTTTACCTGTAGAAATTGCATCTAGCGCATAAATCATAATTCAGTACCTCCTGCAGTTTAGTGATTATCATTTTAAAACAATTTTCAGAATATGCAAGTGAACATATATTAGCGTCTTATAATTACGTTTTTTAGCTATGTATTTTTATGAATCTCATGTACAATAAAGATAAAAGTACTGTGTGTAAAGGGGAAGCATTATGAATAAAAAACAGTTGAAGTTAAGTACATTTGATGATGCATTAGACCAAATTAAAGATGGTATGGTTGTGGGTATTGGTTCAGGTTCAACAATTGAACTACTCGTGCCAAAAATCGCAGAGAAATTAGAACAAGCACATATTGATATAACTGGCGTCTGTACTTCAAACAAAACAGCTTATATCGCAAAGGAATTAGGTATGCGTGTAGTCGATGTAAACGATGTGGATAAAATTGATATCGCAATTGATGGCGCTGATGAAGTAGACAATCAATTAAACCTTATAAAAGGTGGCGGTGGAGCACTATTCAGAGAAAAAGTAATTGATGCTATGGCAGACAGATTTATTGTTTTAATAGATGATAGTAAATGCGTAGATTATTTAGGCCAAACGTTTAAGCTTCCTGTGGAAGTAGATAAATTTAATTGGCTACTCGTTTCTAAAAAGATTGAGTCATATGGTAAGGGTAATATTAAAGCAATACGCCGTGTTGTTGATGATGTGCCATTTATTACAGATAATGGTAACTATATATTGGACTTAGATTTAAACGGAAGTATAGATGCTTACGAAATGCATGAGTATTTAATCCATCTTGTGGGTGTATTGGAAACCGGTTATTTCTTAGATGTTGCTGACCAAATTATTATTGGTTCACCAGACGGTGTGAAAGTACTTGAAAAATAAATAATAAAAATGGCGGATGAGACATGTAATTATGTCTCATCCGCTTTTTTGTATTTTTATTTAAAGATGGTAATGCTTTGGAGAGGCCTGACTAGTTAATAAAGCAATATCGGACGCGCAGACAGCATAAACAAAAAATGCCGACAAAGCCAGAGGCTCTGTCGACACTTTGTGAGGCATACCATACTCCTCAAGTTTTAATAATGTTACGCATTGGTGTAACTAACGACGGTGACCACGTTTACTTTTAAGATTAAAAGGTGAACGCGTTTGTTTATCATTTGAATCATTGTCTTCTTCTTGATCATTATGTGTTGCGTTTGTAGAGTTTAATTCAGTTGATGATGTGTCTTCAATATGATCATCATCTGTAATGGATGCTTTCGCATCACTCACAGCTGAAGATTTACGAGAAGATGAATAACGTGCACTTGTTTTTAATGACTCATTATCGTTGTCGGTTGTATCATGCTTTACTTTTTCAGTAGATGCTTCAACGGAACTATTAGTCAAATTGTTTGAGTCGTTATTATCATTAGATTTTGTTTTGTCATCTTCTTCATTTATTTCAACATGATCATCATACGTCGTGTTGCTTTCAGTGTTTGTCTTTTTTTGATTATCATCAGTAGTTAAATCTGCGTTGTTTTGTTCAGTTGCTTCATTAACAGTAGATGTTGTAGACGGTGCTGTATTTTTATCATCGACTGTTGAAGTTGTCGTCTTTGTTGTCTCATCAGTGTGTTGTTGATCTGAGTCATGCGCTGTATGATGAGCCGCAGCAACACCACTTGCAGCAGTCGTTGACTTTAAGCTGTCTGAAGACGATGTGCTTGTCTTATTTTCATCTTTAACACTATCTTCATCAACATCATCATCAGTTTGTGCATCGTTTTCAGAAGTTTCATTAACGTGATCAAGGTAGTTGTTATCATCCACTTCATCTAAATTACGTTTTGTGAAGAAATAAAGAATCGAACGAACGATAATACTTAATAGAATGTAAACAGCAGCAACAGCGGCTGTAGTTAAAGCAATTACTTTCATTGGGAACACATCGCCCAATTCTTCGTTAAATAAGAAAACGAATCCAAATGACATTGTCGCATGGAATATTGTCGCAATGTATATTGTACGTCCTTTTGTAGCACGAATAAGTTCTCCAATAATCATTGAAAAAGCGAAAGAATAAAGGAAACTATATATCGCATAATCAAAGCTAAATGAAATATTAACATTCCATATTGAATACATAATGCCCACGATAATAGATGCGATAAATGTATTCATCTTAGTTTCAACAATATGTTGTAAATAAGAACGGAAACCAAACTCTACTAAGAAAGCCATGATAATTTGACCAATAATAATTGATATAATTGAAACAGATAAATCGTCTGTTTGTAGAAGTACAAAACTATCAGCATAAACATTGAAGCAAATCATAGCAATAATAAAAATAATTAATGGTATGACAAGTGCTAAAATGATACGTTCTATAACTTTTAAACTAATTGAAAACTTTAAACTACCAAGTTGCGTACCTCTGTGTTTAAAGACGAGTAAACATATAACGGCAGCAATAAATGGTGCTAAGCTGCTCATGTCAAAGACAAAAGTTTTAAGAGAAATTGTACCTTGAAAATCTTTAAGTATAATAGGTGCTGCATAAGCAATAATGAAGAAAATAAATATCATCATTGCCCATTGAAAACCTGGTATACGTTTTGTATTCATTATGTAACCTCCAATAGGGTTCAGAAAAATCATTTATTCCTAATTATACATACTTCTTAGTGATAAATAAATTAAATTCAAATATTTATCATTGAAATGTAATACTTTTACAAAATCAAACGTCTAAATGCAACAATTTTAATATGAATTTCAAAATTAACTTTTAAACAAGTGGGTAAAGATAATTATAAATATAATTGAATTGGTAAAAATGTAAGCGTATACTTTAAGTGTCGATATAGTTTCAAAAGGAGGAGAACTATGTATAAATTAGCACAACGTGATTTATGGACAGGAAGAGTAGATAGTGAAACAGAGGAAACAGAATTCAGGCATTTTCAAACAATACAATTTCGTAATATTGAAGATGAGTACGATGAGCCACGTCACGGTGTAGGTATGTTAGGTTATGCGGTTGATAAGGGTGTTGAACTTAATAAAGGAAGAATTGGAGCTAAGTTAGGCCCAGACGCAATCAAGAAGACTTTTGCTAATTTACCAGTCTTGAGAACATGTTCAATTTATGATTATGGTAATGTTGAACATAATCATGAGACTTTAGAAGAAACACAACAAGAATTTGCGCATTATGTTGCTTCATCGATACAAAGACATAACCAAACCTTTTTGTTAGGGGGCGGACATGATATCGCTTATGCACAGTATTTGGGCACACGTGAGGCGTTTCCTGATGCTTCTATTGGTGTCATCAATATTGATGCACACTTTGACACTAGAAAAGAATCTGGTTCTACTTCTGGTACGAGCTTTAGACAAATTTTAGAACAGGATGAAAATACTGATTATTTAGTATTAGGTATTCAACAAGGTGGTAACACGCAAGCACTATTTGATTACGCGAAAGAAAGAGACATCGGTTTTGTTTATTCTGATGAATTGTTACATCAAATTTCTCCTCCAATTAAGGATAAGATAGAACGTTTTATACATGATCATGATGTGATTATGTTTACGATATGTATGGATGTTATTGATAGTGCATTCGCACCGGGGGTAAGTGCAAATGCTGTATTAGGCCTATCACCACATGTTGTCCTTGAATTGGCGAAACGTATTATTCCAAGTGAGAAAGTTTCGACTGTTAGTATTGCCGAAACGAATCCAAAATATGATGTGGATAATCGAACTGCTAAATTATCTGCTAATTTTTTACATCATTTTATTCTTTAATATTCCAATAATCAATGCATTGATTTATAAAAGAAAGTACTCGTTCTGAGTGCTTTCTTTTTTTTAGGTAATTGATATAAATAGAACGACCTAATTTGGGACGCATTTCCAAAGCATCCAAATCCCGAGCGTTAAATGATTGATAATATACACGTGGAATAACTGCATATCCCAATCCTCTATGGACAAAATTAGTAGCCGCTTCAAAACGATCAACTTCCATAATGATATTCGGATGTATATTCATACGTGTAAAGTAATCATCAAGATGTTTACGTACTTGAGAACCTTTGGTAGGTAAGATTAATGGCAATGATTTAATAGACGTTATTTTAGTATCTGGAAAAGCATTTTTAGGTGTAATAACGACATAGGATTCTTCATATAAAGGAATAGATTTAATATCTTCATGACTAATTTGTTCATTGGTCAATGCAAGGTGATTTTCAAAATTGATGAGCTGTTCCAGTATTTTATTTTGGTCATGCACTTCAGATACAAGATAAGTCTGGTTGGGGTTATATTTTAAATGGATAGAAAGCACTTGAGAAATCCATTGATTTGCTGATTCTAAAATAGACAATTTGATTTTAGGCGCATGTCCCATACTAAGGTCATACATTTTTTCGATTGTTTGATGATAATTCTGTATCAATTGTTGGGCGTAATTATAAAAATGAATTCCTTTTTCAGTGATTTTAATATCCTTAGTAGTTCTCATAAAAAGGTCATAACCTAAATTGGCTTCCATTTTTTTTATTGTAGTCGTTAAAGACGGTTGACTAATATGTAAAAAGTTAGCAGCTTTAGTGAAACTATTATATTTCACAACAGCGACAAAATACTCTAATTGAATGATTTTCAACACAATGCCTCCTTGAATCCGTATTTCATTTATAGTTTTAAACTATTAATAATTAGTTTATTTATATTGGTAGGATATATCATATCATATTATACTTAGTAATATAGCGGGAGGCGTACTTTCATGTTAGGGGCGTGAAGTACATGTGGAAATTTTTCATTTATAGCTTGATTGGCATTATATGTTTCTTTGTACCTATAACGATTAATGGTAAATCAACAATTCTGATTGATCATATTGTTCAGTGGATTACATATTTGGTGAATCCAATTTTGCCATATTATGTATTACTTTTAATCATTATAGGTGCATTACATCCATTTATTAATAAAAAGTGGAACAAATCAAAAACTGATATTATATTTAGCTTATTTAAAGTACTAGGCGTCTTCATTGCTTTCATGATTGTCTTTGATTTTGGACCAGGATTTGTATTGAAAGAAAGTATTGGACCGTTTTTATACGATAAATTAGCGATACCACTAAGTGTGTTAATCCCAGTAGGAGCTATTTTATTAACATTTTTAGTGGGTTACGGTTTATTAGAATTTATTGGCGTAATTATGAGACCAGTAATGAGACCTATTTTTAAAACGCCAGGTAAATCAGCAGTTGATGCGGTTGCTTCGTTTGTAGGGAGTTATTCAATTGGCTTATTAATTACAAATAAAGTCTATAAGAAAGGCGGCTATACGCATAAAGAAGCAGTTATCGTTGCGACAGGTTTTTCAACTGTATCTGCTACTTTCATGATTATAGTAGCTAATACACTAGGTATTATCGAACATTGGAACCTTTACTTTTGGTTCACACTTGCAGTGACTTTTATAGTTACTGCCATTACCGTACAACTCCCACCTATAAGATTTGAGAAAAACACGACATATCAGAACCAACCATATAAAGAAGAAAAACGCAGAAATATGCCTTTATTAAAAGAGTCTTGGTTAGAAGCTAAATTAGCTGTTAAAAATGCTGACTCGCTAATAGGAAATGTACGTGAAAATTTACGTGACGGCGTCGTAATGACAATTGCGATATTGCCTTCTATTATGTCTATTGGCTTCTTAGGTCTAATTATTGCTGAATACACACCGATAATCGAATATGTATCTTATATTTTTTATCCATTTATAAGTATATTCCCAGTCCAAGATGTAGCAATATTAGCACAAGCCTCAACCATTTCGATTGTTGAAATGCTGTTGCCTGCAGCGATTGCACAAACTGCTGATTTAGCTACGAGATTTATAGTAGGCGTAATGAGTGTTTCGGCAATTATCTTTTTCTCGAGTGTTGTACCTGTGATTCTTTCAACTGAGATAAAAATATCAGTTGGTAAATTGGTCTTGATATGGTTTGAAAGAGTAGTACTTACTTTACTCATCACGATACCATTCGCATTATGGTTATTTTAAGATTTATTAAACAAAGGTTAATTAATTAAAATGAGGAGTGATTTTTCATGAGAAAAATAGTAGCAAAAAAAGGTTTAGATATTGAATGTAAAGGCTGGGAACAAGAAGCAGTGCTTAGAATGTTGTATAACAACTTAGATCCAGAAGTAGCTGAACGTCCTGAAGATTTAGTTGTATATGGCGGTATTGGTAAAGCAGCTAGAAATTGGGAAGCATTTGAAGCGATAGAAGAGACGTTACGTTCATTAGAAGCGGATGAAACAATGTTAGTGCAATCCGGAAAACCAGTTGCTGTATTTAAAACACATGAAGAAGCGCCGCGTGTATTAATTTCAAATTCAGTGCTTGTACCAGAGTGGGCAAATTGGGATCACTTTAACGAATTAGATAAAAAAGGTTTAATGATGTATGGACAAATGACAGCAGGAAGCTGGATATATATTGGTTCCCAAGGTATTGTTCAAGGCACTTATGAAACATTTGGTGAGCTTGCTAATCAACATTACGATGGCACGTTAAATGGGACAGTGACTTTAACAGCCGGTCTAGGCGGCATGGGTGGTGCGCAACCACTGGCCGTTACAATGAATGGCGGTGTTGTAATCGGTGTAGATGTTGATGAGACACGTATTGATAAACGTATAGAAACGCGTTATTGCGATGTGAAGACACATGACTTAGATGAAGCTTTACGTTTAGCCGAAGAAGCACGACAAGAAGGCAAACCATTATCTATCGGACTTGTTGGTAATGCTGTAGATACACACAAAGCCATTTTAGATAAAGGCTTTAAAATTGATATTGTTACTGACCAGACAAGTGCACATGATCCATTGAACGGTTACATTCCACAAGGTTATTCTTTAGAGGAAGCAAAAGCACTACGTGATAAAGATCCTAAAGCATACGTTGCGTTATCGCAAGATTCAATGAGAAAACATGTTGAGTTAATGATCGAATTCCAAAAAAATGGTGCAGTTGCTTTTGATTACGGGAATAACATTAGACAAGTTGCCTATAATAATGGCTTAGAAAACGCTTTTGATTTTCCAGGATTTGTACCAGCTTATATCCGACCTTTATTCTGTGAAGGCAAAGGACCATTTCGCTTTGCAGCTTTAAGTGGAGATCCTAAAGATATTGAACGTGCAGATGAAGAAATGAGAAAACTATTCCCAGATAATGAAAAGCTCATTCGCTGGTTAGATTTAGCACAAGAAAAAATTGCATTCCAAGGATTACCTTCTCGTATAGCTTGGTTAGGTTATGAAGAACGTGCCAAAATGGGCTTAGCTTTAAATCGTTTAGTTCGTGACGGAGAAATTTCTGCACCAGTTGTTATTGGTCGTGACCATCTTGATTCAGGATCTGTTGCGAGTCCAAACCGTGAGACAGAAGGCATGAAAGATGGTTCAGATGCTGTGGGAGATTGGGCAGTATTAAATGCTTTAATTAACACAGCAGCTGGTGGTTCATGGATTTCGTTCCATCATGGCGGTGGTGTAGGTATGGGTTATTCATTACATGCTGGTATGGTCATTGTCGCTGACGGTTCAGAACGCGCAGATCGTCGTTTAGGACGTGTATTAACGACAGATCCGGGTATGGGTGTTGTAAGACATGCAGATGCAGGTTATGAATCAGCAATTAATGTTGCTA
Source organism: Staphylococcus equorum (assembly GCF_001747895.1). Taxonomy (GTDB): domain Bacteria; phylum Bacillota; class Bacilli; order Staphylococcales; family Staphylococcaceae; genus Staphylococcus; species Staphylococcus equorum_A. The sequence goes on from NZ_LNNB01000019.1 coordinate 121,553, forward strand.
AAGAAAAAGGTATCAAAATTCCAATGATTACGGGTAAAGGAGATAAAAAATGAATGATTTAATTATACAAAATATTAAACAATTAATTTTACCAAAATCTACAGAGCGTCCTTTAAAAGGAAAAGATTTAGACAAATTAGAAATCGTTGAAAATGGAACGGTAGTTGTTAAAGATGGCAAAGTGGTTTACTCAGGTGCCCATACAGATGAATATGAGGCGAAGGAAACAATCGACGCTACAGGAAAAGTTGTATCACCATCACTTGTTGAAGCACATACGCATTTAGTACACGGCGGTTCAAGAGAACATGAAATGTCGCTTAAAAGACAAGGCGTCTCATATTTAGAAATACTTGAACAAGGTGGAGGTATTTTATCCACAGTGGAAGCTACACGAAATGCCACTGAAGAAGAGCTGTTTAAAAAAGCTGAAAAGAATTTGTTAACGATGATACAACACGGGGTTTTAGCTGTTGAAAGTAAGAGTGGTTATGGTTTAGATAAAGAAAGTGAACTCAAGCAACTACGTGTATCTAAGTGTTTAGCAGATAAATATAACTTAGATATGAAACATACTTTCCTAGGTCCACATGCAGTACCAAAAGATGCGAAATCTAATCAAGCCTTTTTACAAGAAATGATTGATTTATTACCTGAAGTTAAACAGTATGCTGATTTTGCAGATATCTTTTGCGAAACAGGCGTATTTACAGTAGAAGAATCTAGAAGATATATGCAAGCAGCAAAAGATCTAGGTTTTGATGTTAAAATTCATGCGGATGAAATTGATCCATTAGGTGGTCTTGAATTAGCAATTGATGAAGGCGCAATTTCTGCAGACCATTTAGTAGCATCAAGTACAGAGGGCAAAGCGAAACTTAAAGATAGCGATACAGTAGCTGTATTATTACCAGGTACAACGTTTTATTTAGGAAAAGAGCAATACGCAGATGCTAGAGGGATGTTAGATAATGATGGAGCTATCGCAATTGCAACAGACTTTAATCCAGGAAGTTGTGTAACGAATAATTTACAACTTGTAATGTCGATTGCTGCATTGAAATTAAAATTATCACCAAATGAAATTTGGAATGCCGTTACGGTAAATGCAGCGAAAGCAATTGATGTTGACGCTGGTACAATTAATAAAGGTGACAAAGCCAATATTGTCATTTGGGATGCACCAAACCATGAGTATATTCCGTATCATTATGGTATAAACCATGCTGAAAAAGTAATTAAAGATGGCAAATTATTGGTTGATAACCAAGTTAAGTTAAATAACTAATAACATTGAGTCTGGGGCATAAATACATGTCTCAGACTCAATTTTTTTCTAGTCAACATTATGGGCGGGAATACGAAATCAAATTTGATATCTATCCCGCTTCATTTTAAGGGTAAAACAAATTAAGTTTGAGTTGATTAAATATTTCGACAATTATGGTACCATGTTATTTAAAGCATACATGGGAGGTGACATCGAATGTGGGGCAAATTACTTATGTTAAACAATGGAGCGGGGATTTAAGTCAAAATATGCTCACAGGTATATTACTTGCCCTTGCATTACTTCCAGGCGCAATTGCATTCTCTTTCATCGCTGGTGTAAGTCCAACGATAGGCATGTTAAGTACTGGTTTGATGATGCTCGTGTTGAGCTTTACTGGGAATAGAACGTTGATGGTCTCAGCGCCAAGTAGTGGTGTGTCGCTAGTAGTCGCACCATTAATGGCAAGTCATGGTCTAAACGCGCTTATATTAGCTACATTGTTTATGGGTGTCATACAAATTATATTGGGATATTGTCACATAAATAAATTGTTAGACTTCATACCTACGGGTGTAGTCATTGGTTTTATGAATGCATTAGGTTTATTATTGTTTACCTCCCAATTAAAGCATATATTTAACATTTCAGCCTCGACATATGTGTTTGCAATTGCTTCATTCTTTATTATTTGGCTTGCAGGGCAATATATCAAACTTATACCAGCACCTTTAATAGCTATTATTATATTGACGCTACTTGCAGGAGTGATGAAACCAAACATTCAATATGTTTCTGATATGGCTTCAATACATATAAAAATGCCAATACCTTCCATACCAAATGAAATAAGTGATTTGAATATAGTGGTGATTGCATTGCTTTATGGTATAGCAATGGCTATTGTAGCCGTGATACAAACGACTTTAACTGCGCAAATGGTTGATGTTGTAACTTCGACAACCAGTGATAAGAATAAGGAATCTATTGGTCAAGGCATCGCGAACTTTATCGTTGGCTTGTTTGGAGGGTTTGGCGGTAGTGCACTTGTTGGACAATCACGCTTTAATGTAGCAATGGGTGCGAATTCAAGGTTGTCGACTTTCATCACAGGCAGCTTTTTATTGATATGTTTATTTATTTTTGGAGAGATTATCGGACGCATACCTATGGCCGTGTTAGCCACTGTGTTAATTACGATTTCACTTGGTACGTTTGATAGACGAACGTTGCCATTCATTCGCAAAGCACCTTTGTTAAATAGCATTTTAATTATTTCTACCGTAGTGATTATTTTAATTACGAATAATCTTGCCTTAGGCGTCGTTGTTGTAACAATAAGTTATTACATGATTTACCGTTTTATTAATAAGAAAGGACGTGACATATAATGCCACAATATGAAGATTACGTGAATTGGAGAAGAACATTACATCAATACCCTGAACTTTCAGATGCTGAATATGAGACGACAAAAAGATTGAAACGAATATTAGAAGCATATGATATTAAAATAATTGATTTACCACTAGAGACTGGTTTAGTTGCTGAAGTAGGACAAGGTGAAACATTCGTAGCTGTAAGAACAGACATTGATGCTTTGCCTATCCATGAGCAAGTGGTACATGAATTCACTTCAACGAATGAAGGTGTGATGCATGCATGTGGACATGATATACACATGGCCAGTATTTTAGCGGTAGCAACAAGACTTAAAGACATTGAAAGCCAATTAAAAGGGCGTGTCCGTATTATTTTTCAACCTGCAGAAGAACTGGGTTATGGGGCGCTACATATCACTGAATCAGGAGCGATTGATGGCGCAAAAGCTGTATTAGGCTATCACAATTATCCGTCGTTAGATGTGGGTGAATTTGCAGTGAAGTCGGGTGTAATTACATCATCTGTAGACCGTTTTGAATTTAAAATAAAAGGCACAGGTGCGCATGCTGCTAAACCAGAACAGGGTAACGACCCTGTCATCGTTCTAGGACAATTAATTAATAGTATTCAATCGATTGTAAGTAGAAATTTATCTGCTTTTGATAGTGCAGTCGTAACTATAGGTGAAGTATCTAGTGGCAATACATGGAATGTTATTGCTGATCAAGCGTACGTACAAGGTACTGTGAGAAGCTTTGATGAAGATAAACGTGTTTATATTGAAGAACGACTTAGAGCAATTGGAAGTGGACTTGCAGAAGCATTTGATGTCGAAATAGAAACACTATATCATCGTTTACCAGGTGCCGTTAAAAACGATGAAAAATTAACGAATGACGCTATCGAAGTTGCCAAACAAGTTGGATATAATGTAGAAGTTATGGATAAACCTTTAACAATTGGCGAAGACTTTTCTGGTTTTGCAAATAAATATCCAAGCGTCTTTGCATTCATTGGGTCGAATAGTGAATATGATTTACATCACCCTAAGTATGACCCAGATGAACGTATTCTAGAAAAAGTACCTGAGTATTTTGTTACATTTGTTCAAAAATTATTGAACGAAGTATAAGTTGTTAAACAATTTGTATATGTATTAACTCCTATGAAATTTGGGTAATGTATAGATATAATAATTATTTAAGGAGTGTTGTATTATGGCAGCCCAAGATCCAAGAACAAAATTTTCAAATGAAGATTTTCCAAAGCAAGAACAAACGGTTCCTGGTTTACAAAAAGAATTAGAACCTAAACCAGATTGTGGGGAAACTTCATATATTGGTTATGGTAGATTAACAGATTATAAAATGTTAGTGACGGGTGGAGATTCTGCCATTGGAAGAGCTGCTGCTATAGCGTATGCGAAAGAAGGCGCAGATGTAGCGATAAATTATCTTCCTGAAGAACAAGCAGACGCCGAAGAAGTACAAGAAGTGATTGAATCAGTAGGTAGAAAAGCTGTTTTAATACCAGGAGATCTCCGAAATGAACAATTTAACTATGATTTAGTTGAGCAAGCTTATAATGAATTAGGTGGTTTAGACAATGTAACCCTTGTAGCAGGACATCAACAATACAGAGATGATTTAAAAAGTTTCGATACAGCTAAATTTACTGAAACATTTGAAACAAACGTTTATCCTATATTTTGGACAGTTCAAAAAGCACTAGATTATTTACAACCGGGTGCTACAATTACGACAACATCATCCGTGCAAGGATATAATCCAAGTCCTATCCTACATGATTATGCAGCATCAAAAGCAGCAATCATTTCATTAACTAAAAGTTTATCAGAAGAATTAGGTGCCAAAGGTATTCGTGTAAATTGTGTAGCACCTGGGCCATTTTGGTCACCCCTACAAATATCTGGCGGACAACCACAATCGAAGATACCTACATTTGGTCAAAAAGAAGCGTTAGGTAGAGCAGGACAACCTGTTGAACTTTCAGGAGTATATGTACATTTAGCTGCTGAAGAGTCGAGTTATACGACTGGGCAAGTTTATGGTGTAACAGGCGGAACTCAGTTAGACTAATGATATCAAAAGTTAGTAATCTCTTATAGATTATCTAGCTTTTATTTTTTGAAGGGTATGGTAATAAAATATGAAACAATTTAAAGCAGATAGACTCTCTAAAAAACAAAATTATAAATTATTGAGTGGGAGTATAATTCCAAGACCGATAGCATTTGTTACTTCTCAAGATAAATCAGGTCATTTAAATGCAGCGCCATTCAGTTTCTTTAATATAGTGAATAGCGCACCACCAATGATTATGATTTCTACGGTCCGTTCAGAAGGTGAACGAAAAGATACCTCAGTAAATATCGAAGAAACCGAAGAATTTGTCGTTCATATTACTGATGAAACAATTGTTGAAGAAGTTAATAAAACGGCAGCACCAATAGAGCATAAGCGTAATGAGCTAGAAAGAACAAATTTAACATGTATTGATTCAGAACTTGTTTCTGTCCCAGGGATACAACAAGCAAAAGTCCGCATGGAATGTAAATTAAACAGAATTATTCCATTAGGCGATCCACAAGAAGGCTCTGATTTAATTATTGGTGAAGTCGTTATGTTTCATATCGATGATGATGTATACTTTGAAGACAGTAAAATTGATGCTCAGGCATTAGCAGCTGTTTCGCGCTTAGCCGGTAATGACTATGCATCATTAGGAGAAACATTTACGATTGTGCGACCTACTGAATAAGGGGGTCGCACTTTTTGTATATAGCGTATGATTGCAAAGTAATGTTGACAAACGTGCTTTAACGTATTAAGCTAAATCAGTATTTGACGAATTACAGTTCAAAATGTACTGTAATAGAACAATTTAATAACTTATCTAGAGAAGTGGAGGGACTGGCCCGTTGATACTTCGGCAACATGATGATGCGTGTGCCAATTCCAGTAGCATAAATGTATGCTAGAAGATAAGAATGAAAACACAACGTTTACTCTTTTCTTCAATAGAAAAGAGTTTTTTTATTTTCAAAAAAGGAAACACAAAGAAATAGCGATGAGTAAATTTCACGCTTTTACCCTTATAGAAAGTTGGTTTTGTATGGAGAAGACAAAGAAAGGTAACGCTTGGGCATTGATTCCATTGCTCGTATTTGTAGGCTTATTTTTAGGTGTAGGTATTGGTACAGGAGATTTTTCAACAATGCCGTTAAATGTAGCTATTCTAGTAGCATCTATTGTAGCTTTGATTTTAAATAGAAAAGAAACGTTTCATAAAAAAGTGGAAGTTTTCACAAAAGGCGCGGGTCATTCAAACATTATTTTAATGATGCTCATCTTTATACTGGCTGGAGCCTTCTCTCAAACTACTGAAGACATGGGTGGCGTGCAATCTACAGTTAATTTAGGATTGTCACTTATTCCAGAAAATTTAATTATCGTAGGCTTATTTATTATTTGTATGTTTGTTTCGCTTTCAATGGGCACCTCTGTAGGTACAGTAGCAGCAATAGCGCCTGTTGGATTTGGATTGAGTCAAGCAACTGATGTCTCAGCAGCTATTACGATGGCTACGGTTGTAGGTGGTGCAATGTTTGGTGATAATTTATCAATGATTTCAGATACAACAATTGCAGCCGTACGTACTCAAAAGACAAAAATGAGTGATAAATTTAAAGTGAATATTAAAATTGTGTTGCCAGGTGCTATATTTACGATTATAGCTTTGTGGTTTTTAACAAATGGAGCACAAATTGATGCAACTAAAAGTTATGACTATAACATTATCAAAGTCTTACCTTATTTAATGGTACTGATATTAGCATTAATTGGTATTAATGTGATTATTGTACTTATAGGTGGTATCGCACTATCAGCAATAATTGGACTTATAGATGGATCATTTGGTTGGACAGGATTATTAGGATCTATTTCAAAAGGTATTATTGGTATGGAAGATATAGCGATGATTGCCTTACTTATCGGAGGTCTTGTAGCACTTATTCAACATAACGGCGGTATTACATGGTTACTCCACTTTGTTCGTAATAGAGTGAAATCAAAACGTGGCGCAGAATTAGGTATAGCTGGGTTAGTCAGTGCAGCGGATATTTCAACAGCGAATAATACGATATCGATATTGATGGCTGGTCCACTAGCAAAAGAAATTTCGGAAGAATACGATGTAGACCCAAGAAAATCTGCAAGTATTTTGGATATGTTTGCGAGTTGTTTCCAAGGACTCTTACCTTATAGTCCACAGTTAATTGCAGCAGCAGGTGTGGCATCTATATCTCCATTTGAGTTATTACCTTACTCTATTTATCCTATGATTTTAGGAGTTTGTGGTTTGATTGCAATCTTCTTTAACTTACCAAGATTAAATAAAAAATAAGGGGTTAAAAGGGAAGGAGAATCAGTGCATTGTTTGTATCTGATGAACCTCCCTTTTTATTATGCTGGAATATACTGTGATTTTATAAAAAGTCTTAAATACATGTTTTTACGGAAGTGACGTTTAAAATTTTGACGTTTACTGACTATTGACGATAAAATATAGAAGTTGATCGTTTTAAAGTAAAGACTAGAACATTTTATGATTCATATGATTATTGTTTAGAAGTCTTGTAGAATAGGTTAGAATAGAATTAAGAGTGAAAGTAGGTGAACAATCGTGGGTAAATATAATGTTGAAAATGAATACGTTGAGATTCGACTTGAACGACTATTTAAAGTTGAACCAGAATTATTATATCAAGCATGGACAGATCAACGTTTTCTTAAACAATGGTTTATGACAACAGATAGAACAAATAAATCAATTCATATTAACGCTGAACAAAATGGAAGTTATGAAATAGTTGACGTTCGTAAAGGGAAAGAAAATGTAGTAAAAGGTTCTTTTATTACGTTAACACCGTATGAATATATCGTCATGACAATTGGTATGCCAGAGTTAAGTGATTCTGAAGATACAATTGAAATTGAAATATTCGAAAGAGAAGCGGGCATCACACAAATGATTTTTAATTATAAAGCTTTTGTGCCAAAAGAACGTAGATATACAACACTGGAATATAAGCAGAAGAAAAAAGAATATCATGATTCTACTGCGCATGGTTTTGAAATATTATTTGATAAATTACAAGTGGTATTGGAAGAATTTGAATCAGACCTTTAACATGTAATGAGATGTTGTGAATATAAACTGTTAGCAAAGTTGTCGCTTTGTTGGCAGTTTTTTTGTGCGTTTTCGGCCAAGTATAACTTCTACTGTACAATATATACTTCATACTCGCTTACCTAGGGCATGGTCTCAGCTTGTATATAGTCTTCGGCTCGTGCTGTTCCTCTCAGGCGTCTCGTATGTAATCAGGTTGAAAATACCGTAGAACAAATTAAAATAACACCACGCCATAAGTAGATGTTAATGGTGTGGCGTACTGATATTTGAACTTAGAGAAGTTTAGTTGTATTGCAATAGTAAGCTCAGCATAAAGTTTGTGAATTATTAAGAAATAATTTCACCTTTTTCTATGCGCTCGTTAAACTTACGCAATAATGTTTCGAAAAATATGTGATAACTTATAAAGCTTGAATAATCTATACCGTCAGCAAGATAAAAAGTATTGCTAGAGACATAAATATTATAATCAGCTTTTTGAGCAAGTGTATTATCATTTAAAGTAGTTATGGAGAAAAAATATTTTTGACGTAACTGTAATAAGTTGGTGATATCTGTTAATTGATGAGATTCACCAGAAAGAGAAATAATGAAGAAAATATCTGTAGGTGTTGTTCTATTAAGGACCATTTTAAATTCGTGTACATCATGTAATACAATAATATTTTTATGAATTGTTAACAAAATGCGTTGCGCTTCTTGGGCGACATTCATTTGCGCGACGCCTGTCCCATACAAATAGACGGTCTCTGCTTCATTGATTTTATCAGTGACAAGATTATAATCAATGCGTTCTAAATATGTAAAAGTATTTTCGACGTCTTGTTTAAAACCTTCGATAGAGTCGGAAGGGAGATTATGAGATTTTTCAGTTTCAAACTTTAAATAAGATTTAAAGTCACTATAACCATCAAAACCTAATTTACGTGTAAAACGATGAATAGTTGCATTTGAAGCATGTGTATATTCTGCTAAGTCTTGAATTTTCATTGTTTTACATTTTGTCGTATGTGTATTGATAAAATGAGCAATATGTAAGTCATTCTCATTTAATTTATTAAAGTTATTATTAACGCGTTCATCTAAAAACAATATGATAACCTCGCACTTCATGAAAATATTTTCAACTTTTGGAAATATAATCTGATTATACAAAACTATTCGTAATATAGTCAAACCATTGCTTATATGTAAGCGTTTCCTTTAGTATTGAGATAAGATTTGAAACAGACGTATCTAAAAAATGATAAGTTTACATATAAGTATTTGAATGTAAGTTATCTAAATTTAATAGAATTTGGGGGGTATATTTCTATGAACGCAATTAAACGATTTGGGAGTGCGATGATAGTTCCAGTACTGATGTTTGCTTTCTTCGGTATTGTTTTAGGGTTTGCTACATTATTTAAAAATCCGGCAATAATGGGAAGTATTGCAGAAGATGGGACGACTTGGTTTAGAATATGGTCCGTAATAGAATCTGGTGGTTGGGTAATATTCGATCATATGGAAATTGTATTTGCTGTCGGATTGCCACTTTCTTTAGCTAAAAAAGCACCTGGACATGCTGCACTAGCAGCGTTAATGGGCTATCTCATGTTTAATACATTTATTAACGCTATTCTTACACAATGGCCACATACTTTTGGGGCTAATTTTGAAAAAGGAGTCGAGAATGTTACTGGACTCAAAGCAATTGCTGGGATTGAAACGTTAGATACCAATATTTTAGGTGGTATCATAATTTCTAGTATTGTGACATGGATACATAATAGGTTCTACAGTAAGAAACTGCCTGAAATGCTAGGTGTGTTCCAAGGATTAACATTTGTAGTAACGATTTCGTTTATTGTTATGTTGCCGATTGCATTGATAACATGTATTGTTTGGCCGACGATTCAAGGTGGTATTTCTTCATTACAAGGATTTATCATAGGATCAGGTTACATTGGGGTATGGCTATATCACTTCTTAGAAAGAGTACTTATTCCAACAGGTTTACATCACTTTATATATGCACCAATTGAAGTAGGTCCAGTAGTGGTAAACCACGGATTAAAAGCAGAGTGGTTTGCGCATGTAAATGAATTTGCGACGAGTACGAAGTCATTGAAAGAACAATTCCCTTATGGATTTATGTTACAAGGTAATGGTAAAGTATTTGGTTCGATAGGTATTGCATTAGCAATGTATTCAACTACACCTAAAGAGAATAAGAAAAAAATTGCAGCGTTACTTATTCCAGCTACATTAACTGCTGTAGTTGTAGGTATTACAGAGCCATTAGAATTTACATTCTTGTTTATTGCACCTTATTTATTTGTATTGCACGCACTATTAGCTGCAACAATGGATACACTGATGTATGGATTTGGCCTTGTAGGTAACTTTGGTGGCGGTCTATTAGACTTCTTTGCTACCAATTGGATACCTTTAGCACAAAATCATTGGTTAACATATGTAATTCAAATCATTATTGGTCTTGTATTTACAGCTATTTATTATTTCTTATTCAGATTCTTAATTTTAAAATTCAATATTCCACTTCCTGGTCGTAAGAAAGACGAAGAAGACGTGAAGTTGTATAGTAAAAATGATTATAAGAGTAAAAAAGGCAGTGATGACAAAGGAAACGCAACATCTACTGGTAATGAATACGAAGATAAAGCAAATTATTATTTAGAAGGCCTTGGTGGTAAAGAAAATATCAAGGACGTAACAAATTGTACGACACGCTTAAGATTAACAGTGAATGATATAGATAAAGTAGAAGATAGTGGTTATTTCACACATAATCAAATGGCACATGGATTAGTTAAAAGTGGTAAAAATGTCCAAGTCGTTGTTGGTATGTCAGTACCACAAGTAAGAGAAGCCTTTGAAAACATCGTTAACGAGGGAGAGCAAGATTAAATAGATAATAAAAAATAAGCACAGCCCGTATGGAATCGTTCCATGGGCTGTGCTTTATTATATAAACGAATTACGAAATTCTAGCTTTATTCATTAATCGTGGTTGATATATTGCACCAAGTACATCAATGTTATGAGTAGCAATCATTTGGATGAGTTTTGCGAAAACTTTAGGAGAACAAGAAACATTTATTTTATCTCTATTGAAGGTATATGTAATATGCTCCGTTTGATTGATTAAGTTCAAAATATCAATGACTTTGTCTTTAACAAAAGCGTCGTAAAGTCCATCGATAGTTAGTTCAAAACGTTTAGAAGATAACAATAAATGATCAAGATCTAATAGTTTTTCAGAATGATTACTTTCTATAATTTGATAAATTAAATAATTATGGAAGCTCAGAAAACTAATAATATATGGTAACTGGTATTTTGGTAAGTTGACCTTTAATGCATACAAGTTATTTTCTTTGAAAATTGAAAACTTGAATGAGTTGCAAAAATTAATTTGCTTACATAATTTAGTTAAATTTTTACGTGTGGCACGTTTGTTAAGTCCACCTATATTTAACACAAAAGTTTCTGTTCTATCTAAAAACATATTATACCTCCATATCTATATAAAGTGTCATATGGATATTAATCATAATATTCTTTACACTTAAAATTATACAAGTTTTTATTTCTATTAAATTGTACCACTCTTTTAAAATGTTGGCACTAGGTCTTTAGAACGAAGTTGAAAATTATTTTTGAAGTTAAATTTTTGGCTTTTAAAAAGTTGGAATATTTTGAAAATTCAGTTGTATAGCTGTTTAAAGTATGATACATTTTTCATTATTAATACATAGAGGAAGTGTTTAGAGATGTTATCAAAAGTGAGTAAGTTTGCAACAAACACATTCTTGATATGGATGTTAATCGCTGCAATAATTGGCTTTATTTTTCCAACTCAGTTAGCTACGTTAAGTGGTTGGGTGCCATATTTACTTGGTATCGTAATGTTAGGGATGGGATTGACCATTGACCCTAAAGATTTTAAGATTGTATTTCAATCGCCTAAGTGCGTAATAATTGGTGTGATTTTGCAATACACAATCATGCCTTTAGCGGCTTTTTTAATTGCTAAATTATTTCAATTACCACCAGAAATTGCAATTGGTGTGATATTAGTTGGGTGTTGTCCAGGGGGAACATCAAGTAACGTTATGAGTTATTTAGCAAATGCGAATGTTGCGTTGTCTGTAGCTATTACAAGCGTCTCTACGTTACTTGCTCCGTTCTTAACGCCAGCATTAATTTATTTATTCGCACATGAATGGTTACAAGTTTCATTTATGAGTATGTTTTGGTCAGTAGTGCAAGTGATACTTATTCCTATTGCGATTGGTTTTATATTACAAAAAGTATTTAAAAAATTCGCTGATAAGACTGCAACTGCATTGCCAATCGTTTCTGTAATTGCTATTTCACTGATACTCGCTTCTGTAGTAGGTGGGAGTAAATCACAAATACTAGAAACAGGATTGCTCATTTTTGCAGTAGTCATACTACATAACATTGTTGGTTATGTATTAGGATATACATTAGCAAATATATTTAAACTGGAACGCGCTGATAAAAAAGCTGTTTCGATTGAAGTTGGTATGCAGAATTCAGGGTTAGCAGTAACATTAGCTACTGTACACTTTAGTCCTTTATCGGCAGTGCCTGGGGCAGTATTTAGTTTGGTACACAATATTACCGGACCAATTTTAGCAAAATATTGGAATAAACGGTAATAACACTAGAAGCATAAACAATGAGGCTGGGACATATCACATGTCTCAGCCTCAATTGCTATATTACCATTTTAAAATCTAAACTACATATTTCGATTTTAAAATATGATAAGCTAGCATTAATATAATTTAACGAAACAACAAGTGGACAGAGGAGGATATATTATGTATAGAGCAGTCATATTTGATTTTGATGGCACGATTATTGATACAGAAAGGCATCTATTTGAAATCATTAATAAGCACTTGAAAAAACATAATTTAACTGAAATAACATTGGATTTTTATCGTCAATCTATTGGCGGAGCTGCGACGGATTTACATCATTATTTAGAAAGTCAATTAGGCAAAGAACATAAGCATGAAATTTATGTCGAACATAGTAGCACAAGCGTTGATTTGCCAATCATTGATGCAATGAAACAGTTAATGGACTATTGCAAAAAATGTCATATACCCATGGCGATTGCGACGAGTAGCTATAGAGCTGACATCAAACCAGCTTTTGAAAGTCTAGGATTAAGCAATTATATCGATATCGTTGTAGGTCGAGAAGATGTTGAAGCAGTTAAACCAAGCCCTGAGCCATACCTCACTGCTGTTCAAAAACTGAATTACAATCCTGGAAATTGTTTAGCAATCGAAGACTCAGTTAATGGTGCAACTGCCGCAGTTTTAGCCGGTTTAGATGTTATCGTCAATACAAATACAATGACAGAAAAACAAGATTTTAGCGAAGTGGCATTTACTGGAAAAGATTTAACCGGTGAAGAAATCATTAAGACGTACTTTGAGAAAAATAGAGGCTAATTAAATGAGTGGATATTTAATTTTATTTTTCTTGGGTGGGCCCATTGTATTGGCGATAAGTAATTTGGTATTAGGTCCGATTTTTAATAAAAAAATACCTTTTAAAATACAATTTAGATCATTTATGGTAGGAACAGTGGTTTATTTGTTAGGCGCTAGTTTAATATATTATTTTGTGCTTCAAGATAAATTATAAATTTGTACCTGATTTTAAATATAAAAAGGGAGCTTCCATATGGAGGCTCCCTTTAGCACGCAAACAAAGCACTGTTGCGAACTCAACTGCATTATATATGTTAGCTTATATTTAATATAAACATTGTTAATTATAAAAGTTGGAAAATCAATGTTGCTACAACGAGGACAAGTAGTATTGAATCTATACCTACCATGATTGCAAAACGCGTATTTTTTTCCCCAGTTTCTTTAGAGGCTTTTACTGCTTTTAAATTAGGAATCAAACTTACAATCAGTAAAATAATTACAATAACGCCTATAATCATACTCATGATTTGTCACCACCATTTTTATTTTTTTCTATATATTCCCAAACATAACCAGCGATGATACCAACAATTAAACCGACAATAATACCAACTTTTATGGTAGATATTAAAGCACATATGATAATAGCTAATAACAATGCGATTGGAATCGTGATACCAAATTTATATTTTCGTTCTGGTGAATCAACAATAGAAAATAAGACATAATATAATATAGCAAATACTACAATTACAAGTAGACTTTTTAAAATTAATTGTCCAATTGAACTATCTGAACCAGTAACATAATTTAATAAGAAAAATAACACACCAAAGATAAGAGAAACTGTAATTGTTTTTTTAAGTAAAATTTTATTCATGTTGAACTCCTTTGTAATAAAATCTAATGAAAATTATACCATAGAAAGTTTGAAATATAGAACGTCACAAAATTAATGCAACCTTTGGCCGTCATATTGATGATGATCATTTAAATAGGCGTAAAACAATCCGATGATCAAACCCCCGCCAATATAGTTTCCAATTGCAGCACCAAGTAAATTGATTAATGTAGGAATAACTGCCAATAAATCACTTTGATAAACGAGTCCACCAGCAAATAATACAGAATTATAAACGACATGTTCATAACCCATAAAGGCGAATATGGATACGCCAAACATCATGACAAACATTTTAGCTAGAATGTCATCAATTTGCATGGCGATGACTAATGAAATATTGATAAAAAAATTAGCGAATATCCCTTTGATTAAAATTGCCAAAAATCCTGCGGCAAATAGTTTATGCTCTATTGTAATTTCAAGCTGTATGAACATCTCCGGAGACATAATATCTGAATGTCGTGTGAGTGTGAAAAATATTAATCCTCCTGCCACGTTTCCTATAAAGCATAAGGTGAAAATTTTTAAGATACGCATAGGGCTAATAACACGATAATACAATCCAACAGTGAAATACACAAAATTACTTTGCTTTTTTTGACGAAATAAAATACAATTAATAACGGAAATGTAAGCCCTTACATAAATCAAAAAATAATTGTTCCAATTTTTAGATTTTATAGTATAATGGCGACATGATAAGTGTTTCATCTTTATTTATAATCGAAAGAGATGGGGTTTGAATTATGAATGAGAACAATGAGTTACAGAGGGGACTAGGTGCGCGTCAGATGAGAATGATTGCACTTGGTGGAACAATTGGAGTCGGACTGTTTTTAGGAGCTACAAGCACTATAAAATGGACAGGTCCTTCAGTTATATTTGCATATTTAATTGCAGGTATATTTATATTTTTAGTAATGAGAGCAATGGGAGAGATGGTTTATTTACACCCAACTTCTGGTTCCTTTGCTAACTTTGCAAGTGATTACATACATCCAGTAGCTGGTTATTTAACAGCCTGGAGCAATATTTTCCAATGGGTAGTTGTTGGTATGAGTGAGGTAATAGCTGTTGGAGAATATATGAATTATTGGTTTCCTGATTTACCGCAATGGATACCAGGCGTTATTGTAGTAGTATTATTGGCTTGTGCAAATCTTGTGTCAGTTAAAGCTTTTGGTGAATTTGAATTCTGGTTTGCAATGATCAAAATCGTAACGATTATCTTAATGATAATTGCTGGTTTTGGAATTATCTTCTTCGGGTTAGGTAATGGAGGAGAGGCAATTGGACTTTCTAATTTATGGTCTCACGGTGGTTTTATGCCTAATGGTTGGTTAGGATTCTTCTTTGCACTATCTATTGTAATTGGTTCATATCAAGGTGTAGAGTTAATTGGAATCACTGCCGGAGAAACAAAAGACCCACAAAAAAATATAAAAAGTGCAGTTAATGGTGTCATTTGGCGTATATTAATTTTCTATATTGGAGCTATTTTTGTAATTGTTACAGTTTATCCTTGGGATCAATTAGGTAACATTGGTAGTCCATTTGTTGCTACATTTGCAAAAGTTGGTATTACATTTGCTGCTGGACTAATAAACTTTGTTGTACTTACTGCAGCAATGTCTGGCTGTAACTCAGGTATATTTAGTGCAAGTCGTATGACATTGAATTTATCTCAAAAAGGTATGCTACCTAAATTCTTTGGTAAAGTTATGAAAAATGGTGTGCCAGTCTGGACTGTAATTGCAATTGCATTAGGTATTTTAATCGGTGCATTATTGAACGTTATTTTACCACTATTTATTAAAGGTGCAGATAGTATATTTGTATATGTTTATAGTGCATCTATATTACCAGGCATGGTGCCTTGGTTTATGATTTTAATTAGTCACTTAAGGTTTAGAAAAAATCATCCTGAAGAAATAAAAGGGCATCCATTTAAAATGCCAGGTGGGGCTTTTACTAACTATATTACAATGGCATTCTTTATTGTCGTATTGATAGGCATGCTATTTAATAAAGAAACAGTAGTCTCAGTAGTAATAGGTATAGTATTCTTATTATTCATGACGATGTTCTTTTTCTTAAAAGGCTATCATAAGTTAGGTAAAGATAAACAAATTTAACATAGGTTGATAATTCAAATGAAATATAGGTTAGCTATTTTATGACTGAAACTACTAAGTTATAAAATAGCTAACCTTTTTATTATAAAAAATAGCTCTAAAACTGTGGATATAAGTGCTTGTACAACTACTATTTTACAGAAAATTTACATTATTAAAATGTTGACGCAAAATTAATGGATTACACTTAACATGTAAGCACAATAATACATATCAAAGGAGTTATTAATTTATGAAACTATTTAATAAGTTAGCAACTGTAACTGTAGCTAGTGCAATTGTTGTTGGCTCGGCATTAGGCAATGTACAACCAACATATGCTTCTGGTAATGGAAAAGCATCAAATGATACACCTGATGTATCGTATATGGGAAATACTGAAAACCCTAAAAATGTAATATTCTTAGTAGGCGATGGTATGGGACCATCTTATAATTCAGCGTATCGTTATTTCGCAGATAATCCTGAAACAAAAGAAATGGAAAAAACTGCGTTCGATAAACATCTTGTCGGTAATCAACGTACAAATCCAGCTGATCCAAAAGAGAATGTAACGGATTCAGCAGCATCTGCTACTGCATTTAGCTCTGGTCATAAGACATATAATGGCGCAATAGGTGTAGATGAAAATAAAGAAAATGTTAAAACAGTATTAGAACAAGCGAAAGAAAATGGTAAATCTACCGGTTTAGTTTCAACTGCTGAGATTACAGATGCAACACCTGCAGCTTATGCATCACACGTAGATTCACGCGATAAAAAAGATGAAATCGCACAACAATTTTATAATGATAAAATTAATGGCGAACATAAAGTAGATGTCTTACTCGGTGGTGGTGCAAAATATTTCGGTGAAGAAAATGGTAATTTAACAGATAAATTTAAAAAAGATGGCTATGATGTTGTAGATAATAAAACCGATTTACAAAAATCAACAAGTAAACAAATATTAGGTTTGTTCGCTGATGGAAATATGCCATTACAAATAGACGCACCTGATAAAAATCCTAAACTATTAGATATGACAGAAACTGCAGTTAATAAATTACAGCAAAATGATAAAGGTTTCTTTTTAATGGTGGAAGGCGCTTCGATTGATAAAGCAGGGCATCCAAATGATGTTACTGGTGTAATGTCAGAAATGGAAGGTTTTGAAAAATCATTTGATTATGCCATGAACTATGCTAAAGAACATAAAGATACACTTGTAGTAGCAACTGCAGATCACTCGACAGGTGGTTTATCAATTGCCAAAGGTGAAGATTACCTTTGGAATCCTCAAGTAATTCACGATATGAAACATTCAGGCACATACATGACTGAACAAATTGCCAAAGGTGAAGATGCTGAACAAGTAATTAATGAAGGTTATGGTTTTGATGTAGAAGCAGCTCAAATTGATAAAATTAAAGATGAAGCTGAGAAACTGAAAAAATTAAATGAAGATGATGAGGCATATGAAGGGCAATTACAAGAATTACAAAATGCAATTCAAAAACCAATCAATGATAAATCGAATACGGGGTGGACTACAACTGGACATACAGGTGAAGACGTGAACACATATGCGTTTGGTCCTGGTAGTGATAAATTCCAAGGAAATATAGATAATACAGATAATGCTAAAAACATTTTTGAACTCTTAAAAAGTGATGCTAAATAAACAGAATATCAATATTTAGGGTAACTTGTAATAAGGGACTAAAAATCGCTATACGTTTTACTAGTCCCTTATTCAAATTCATAAAAAAGCACCTATCAAAACAGCGTATTATGCTGACGATAGGTGCTTTTCTTTAATATAGTTCAACTTAACATATCGATTAATGTTTAAATTGAATTTTAGATAAATGCTTACGGTAATTATCTAAAGCCATTTTAGACTGCGTAATAGAGTCTAGTGCACTTTGATAATTCAATGCAATATAACGATAGTAAAGTATATCTACTGTAAAAAGTTGAGCAAATAATGATGTTGTCGCGGCCATACGCAGTTCGTTTTCATCCGTTTGACCATATATTAAAGTATGGTCTGAAACTTTTGCGACTGGATTATCATTAGAACTAGAAATTGTAATAATTGGAATATTATAGTCCATTGCGACTTTAGCCATAGATTGCATTTCACTGTGATTACCTTGATTTGTTACAAAGATAATACAGTCATTTTCATCGTGTGTTGCTAATGTTGACATAAATAAATGCGTTTCCTGTAACAAACGGACATTGAGTCCAATGCGTGATAATTTTTGAAATAAATCAGTAACGATGACGAGTGAAGCACCATAACCAAATAGGAATATTGTGTTTGAACGCTTCATTGTTTCACAAATACTATCAATACTATATTCATCTATGTACGTTGATACATAGTTCATCGTCTCTGTTGCACGAGATAGCATTTTTGTTTTTAGCGTATCGACTGACTCATTATCCGCCAATTCAAGGTGATTATTATGGATTGCATCATCAGGTAAATAACGAGAAATGGCAATTTTTAATTCTTGGAAACCTTTATCTGTAATTTTTTTACTAAATCTAACGATGGATGCAGTGCTAGTATGAATCTCGTTAGATAAATCTTGAACTGACATATTGATGATTTTATGTGGTGAATTCAAAATAAAATCTGCAATCTTTTTCTCACTTTTAGTTAACTGAGCATAATTGCTGTCAATTTTGTAAAGTACGTTGGTCATAGTTAATCACCTAAGCTATCAGATTCTCTCATAGTCTTCGTCGTACCTAAGAAATAGGTGAAGACGAAACCACCTGCATACGCAGCGAGTAGTCCAGCAATATATCCTAAATACATATGATCTGAAATCAAAGGTAACAATGAGATCCCACTAGGTCCGATTGCAGTTGCCCCAATGTGACCAATACCTCCAACAACAGCGCCACCAATACCTCCACCAATACATGCAGTGAAGAATGGTTTGCCTAATGGTAAAGTGACACCATAAATTAAAGGTTCTCCTATTCCTAAAAATCCTACAGGTAGTGCACCTTTGAGTGTATTTCTTAAAGTCGTATTTTTTCTACATCTTACCCATAAAGCTAAAGCAGCACCAACTTGACCAGCACCTGCCATTGCAGCAATAGGAAGTAAATAAGTTGCACCCGTTTGATTGATCATTTCAATATGAATAGGCGTAAATATATGATGTAATCCTAACATAACTAGTGGTAGGAAAAAAGCACCGATGATAAAGCCGCTAAAAACGCCACCGATACTGATTGTAGCATTGATGACAGATACTAAACCGTCAGAAACAAAACCAGCTAATGGCATAAAGATAAATATAGTTAATAAACCGATGATAAATAACGTAATAGTTGGTGTGACAATAATATCTACTGCATTAGGGACAATTTTATGTAATCGTTTTTCAACGATACTAAGAAGCCAAACTGCAAAAATAACGCCAATAATACCACCTTGACCAGGTTGTAGTGGTTCGCCTGTAAATATGTTAATAATCGCATTTTCATCAGTTAATCCTGTGAGTAATGTAGTACCACCAATAACACCACCTAATCCTGGTGTTGCGCCGAATTCTTTGGCTGCATTAATACCTGTAAAGATAGCTAGATAAGCTAACATACCATCTTTAATTACATTGAACACTGTGACAAGTTGTGTAACCCAGTCACCTGAAATTTGACCAGCAGCTAAAAGGTTACTTAATACTGCTGCAATACCACCAATTAATCCGGCACCAATAAAGGCTGGAATTAACGGAATAAAGATATTGGCAATTGTTTTTAATAATTTATTAAAGGCGCCGCGCTTTTGTTTGCTTTGAATTGCTGTTTTATTTTCTTGTGCTTTTGCTTCAGCATCAGCTTTATAATTCGTTGAATTATGAGGAATTGTTTCCCCTAGACGTACACCGCTTAATTGAGATATATGATCCGCTACTTTATTAACAGTACCTGGACCAACTACTACTTGCACGCGTTCGTCTTTTACGACGCCCATAACGCCTTGAGTTGCTTTTAATTTATCATAATCTACTTTGTTTTCATCAATCACTTTAATTCTGACACGTGTCATACAATTAATAACATTATCCATATTATCAAGACCACCAACAGCGTCTATAATATGTTCTGCGAGTTTTTGTTCTTTTGTCATCCTATATACCTCCTTATTGCATCATAGTTATATGGTTCATGTGGCAACGTGACATTGCTATTTAAATCAGTGTAAATTAATTTTTTATTGCTTGTTTAATAATATTGTCATTTTGACGTAATTTTGTTTCTGCTTCA
Source organism: Staphylococcus equorum (assembly GCF_001747895.1). Classification (GTDB taxonomy): domain Bacteria; phylum Bacillota; class Bacilli; order Staphylococcales; family Staphylococcaceae; genus Staphylococcus; species Staphylococcus equorum_A. The sequence continues at coordinate 142,229 of NZ_LNNB01000019.1, forward strand.
GCTTTTGAAACATCACATAGAAACATAACGACTGCTTGTTTAAGGTTTTGGTCTGCGTCATTATAAAGCTTTTGAGCTTGTTCATATGGAATATCACAAATGTCTTGAATAATGCGCACTGAACGATCAACTAATTTATGGTTTGTGGCTTTTACGTCTACCATGAGGTTGCCATAAACTTTTCCCACACCAACCATAGTTATTGTGGAAATCATATTAAGAATGAGTTTCTGTGCTGTTCCTGATTTTAATCTCGTAGATCCAGTTAATACTTCGGGACCGACATTAACTTCTACAGGGAATTCAGCTAGTTTGCTAATTTCTGTATCGACATTGCAAGAAATGGCAACTGTATGTGCACCTACCTCTGTAGCGTATTTTAAACCGCCTTTGACGTAGGGCGTAGTTCCACTGGCCGCAATGCCAATAACTACATCGTTGTCTGTTAAGTCAATGTGTTTTAAATCATCATGTGCTAGTGATTCACTATCTTCAGCACCTTCGACTGCGACTGTCATAGCAGGTTGTCCACCGGCTATTAATCCGATGAATTCATCAGGTGTTGTATTAAATGTAGGCACACATTCTGCTGCATCGAGTACGCCGAGTCTTCCACTCGTGCCTGCACCCATATAGATAATACGGCCACCTTTTTTAAATTGCTTCGTTGTAACTTCAATGACTTTAGCTAAGTCAGGCAATATTTGTTTTATCTGTTGAGGTACTTTTTGATCTTCTTCATTCATAGTCTCTAAAGCTTGTTGAATAGTCATTTCGTCTAAGTGCATTGTAGCTTCATTTCTTGATTCAGTTATTAAATTACTCATCTTTACAGCTCCTTATTCTTGTACGTAAATTCAAATGTGTCATTAGGCCGCATACATTGAATTAATGGTAAATCGTTCTTTTTCACTTCACCTACAACATTGATATGATCATGTGGTGGTAAATCATTTTTAATAATCTGTAATTCACCTTGATAACGTCCGTTCAGTTTATTATCCACGGTTATAGCACCGAAATTACGACCATTTGTTGAAAAGGGTTGAATCTCTGTATCACAATAAAGACGAGCTTCTTGTGATCTAATAACGTGAGCTGGATTATCAGCACGTACCGTATGAGGTTTAAATAATATTGATGATACTTGGTCATCTAAAAGCTCAATATTTAAGTTGAAATGTCTGTGGTGTAAAAAAGTAATGAGTTGTTGTGCAGTATGTGAATCAATGAGTGGATCTCCAATCATTACATGTTCGACTAAGTTATCTTTAAGTAACTGTGCACTTTGAATAGGATGCTGATATCTTGTGGATTCAATTGTTGGCAAACCTTTATATAGAGGGCCACGCAATGTTGAACCAGTGATGAAGCCAAATATATCTGCTTGTGCGTTATATTTTAAAATCAAATTATTTTGTGACGCTACGAATTGCGGCTCCAAACCGGTATCAGGTCTCGGATAATAATTATGGCAATAACAGAGATAAGTAAAATCTTTAAGCTCATGGTAAAGCTGTTGCAATAATTGCTCTGAGATGATGCTAGCATTGATACAACATTTGAATCCGTTACTGATAATATCGTTGACGACATTTAAAGAAGTACTATGATCGATACGGATCATAAATTCGGCTGTCTCATATTGATGTAAAAATTGGTAGAAATTGTGATCCAGCAACAAAGGATTGATATCAATCATATATGTAAGCTGATCATTAGATAAATAATCTAAAAGTTCTCCCAAATAGCGATATTTAGTACTTTCGTTTTCTTCAGGAATTTGTACAGATGTAAAAATGGTGCTGTAACCTGAAGCAATCATCCGTTTGATATATGGTTTGTCGATGGGCTGTCCAAGATATATAGAAAATCCATGCATTACTATCACTCCTTATATTGCTGTAATCGTTTTCATTGTACAACACATGAAAAACTATTACAATTTTAATTTATAAAAATCTTTTAAGTGTAATATTGTTACAAAAGAGGAGTTAATAATTGGTGGATACGAAATAAACGTTGCTGAATATCACTTATATATTTCGTTGTATTACCTATAGTTAGTTCATCTATAGGTTGCTCAATTTGATCAGAAAGAAATTTAAAGTAATTGTAGTGAATAAGAGAAGTGTGATGCTTTGAGACGCTTTTTAAAGCTGCGTATTCTTTATCGATATAATCATGAATATTTTGTTTAAAGTCGTTTTTCTTTTTATGATTGGTGACGATTGCGAATTTATATATTTCTAGTAAGTTTAATAATTTACTGATGTGTTGTTCTAAATGATGAAATTCTAAGTTATACATAAAGACTTCCTTTCATATGCTTATCGAAAAAATATAATTAATAAAAAATCCAACTGAGACAATTAGGACTCAGTTGGATTTAAAAATTGCTGATAATTATTTATTGTAATGTCTTGAGTCTTGATTGTCTTTTCAAATGAATATGAGATATCGTGTATATCAATAATAGGAATCTCATTTGTTTTACCCAAACCAATTTCAAAGACGACTGCTTTCCATAAACCTTTTTCACATAATAATCCGATAAAAATAACATTTTCAGTGCCTATATTTGTACCGTTATTGTATTCCATTGCCATAACATTTCTTTCAGTACAATAAATGAGGACTTCAGAAAATATAGGTGGTAAATTTGTATGTTGTCGGTGATCAAATTTAATATAACGATCTAGCTTTTTCAAAGCGCGTCGCATTTTTGTATAAGGTAAATTCAAACACTTTTTAATAATTGCATTAACTTCTTCTTTATAAGGTAACGTAGTGTAAGACTGACTTTCATTAAGCACTAAGAACAAAGCGGATAGTTGATTCTCAGTCAGCTCAATCTCATAACTATTTGGTGTTTCTTGAAGTTGGTAGCCACCTAGTTTACCGTGCTTTGCTAAAATTTTCACACCTTGATCTTCTAAATCTTGAATATCTCTTAAAATCGTTCGTTTTGATACTTCTAAATTTTTTGCTAACTCTGAAGCGGTAATTTGTCTATTCTCTTGAATAGCTAGAACAAGTTTATTTTGTCTCTCGCGTTTATTCATTAGAAAGTCACCTCCCAAATGATTACATATTACATTTATTATATCATAAAAGTGACAATGACGACATTTAGAAAAACTTTTTTTAAAAAAATAAAGAAAACGCTTACATTCGTTAAAAACTTATGTTAATATGTAGTTAGTAACAAGGGGGTAGCGAGTAGATGACAAAGGGGTAGGCTATTACATATAGTTTTGTTAACATCTAATTCGTTCACGTTACTAATCAAACATCTTCAATATTTATTACTTACTTTCCTTTCTATTTAACCGACTAGCTACGCTGGTCGGTTTTATTTTTATGTCATAACGTCAATATGTGTGCCAAAATGTTTTGATGGTTATGATATATCATATATTTCATTAATATTTCTATGATAAAATATAATAAATTAAAGATAGTTGATCCTTAATAAGGAACATAATAATTTATAAATATAAAGAGGTGCCTATACATGGAAAAAGAACAATTAATTTATATCGATGATGCTGTGAGAGCTTGGCTTGAAACATTGGATGAGATCATCCCGAAGTTAATTGAAGATATGGTTACAAGTACGAAACAAAATAGATTTGATTTAGTGACAAATGTTGATAAATCAATACAAAACAACTTTGAACAATTTTTAAACCAAAACTTCCCGGAACATCAGTTGTTTGCTGAAGAAAAGTCAAATGAGGAAGTGCGTCCTAAAGAAGGGCATGTATGGGTTATGGATCCTATTGATGGAACGACGAATTTAGTTAAACAACAAGAAGATTACTGCATTATTCTAGGTTATTTTGTTGATGGTGAACCAGTGCTGTCATATATTTATGACTACCCACATGGTCAACTGTACAAAGCAGCTAAAGGATACGGTGCATATGTGAATGGTAAACCACTAGAAAAACCTGAAAGTATTGATTTACAAGACGCGATTATTTCATTTAATACATTAGTTATGAATGATGAAACGATTCATGGTTTAAATGATGCTTCATTTAGTCATCGTTTTATCGGATCTTGTGGTTTAGATTCAATCCGTGTAATCAAAGGACAATTTGGTGCACATGTTAATACAAATCCCAAACCTTGGGATATCGCAGCACAATTCTTGTTTGCAAGTGAACTTGGACTTAAAATGACAACTTTAGATAATACGCCACTAGACTTTTCTAAAGCAGGTCCATTTATTATTAGTAACAATGCTTGTCATGAAAAAGTATTAGGTATACTAAATTCAGGAGATGGATACAAAATACAATAAGCAATCACTGTATTAAATATTTATTATATAAATAATAGGTCTAAAGCACTATGCCAAACCCAACTTATTAATATATAATGTATTACTAAATGAGAGAAAATTGAATACAGAAACGGAGAATGATAAGAGTGAATCGTTCTAAAAAAAATAAAAAAATGGGATTACCAACAAAATTAATATTGTGGTTCTTTGGTATATTAGTTTTATTAGCTTTATTAGCAGTTATTTATCTAGGATTTAAAATATTTTCTGTTGGTGGATCAATTCATAATCCTTTAGACAGAGATAAATCTTCATTAAGAGATAAAGACGTAAACTTAGATGATGGTGATCCATTTACGATTGCGCTGTTTGGTGTAGATTCTGACGCTAAAAGGGATGCAGATGGTGGTGGACAACGTAGTGATACAGTAATGGTATTATCAATTAATCCGCAGAAAAAAACGACAGAAATTGTCAGCATTCCAAGAGATACACAAGCAGAAATTGTCGGTAAAGGTACTACTGAAAAAATCAATCATGCATATGCGTATGGCGGACCTGACATGGCAGTGAAATCAGTAGAGAATTTATTGAATGTACCTATTGACCACTACGCAACGATAGATATGGATGGTATGCAAGATATGATAGATACTGTCGGTGGTATCAATGTAACGAGTAACGCATCATTCTCATATGATGGGTATCAGTTTAGTGAGGGCGTTCAATCCCATATGGATGGAAAAGAAGCGATGGCATTTATTAGAAGTCGTAAAGAAGATGGCGCTGGCGGAGATTTTGGTCGTCAAGAACGTCAACAACTTGTTATTCAAGGCTTAGCTAATAAACTTACAAGTATCAGTTCAGTTACACATTTTAATTCATTAATGAATCATGTTGAAGATAATGTGAAAACGGACCTTACAGTTGGAGAATTAAACAAAATAAGAAGTAATTATAATGACGCGAACGAACAAGTCAATAGACATCAATTAGATGGACAAGGTGGCATACAAGATGATGGCTTGTATTATTTTATACCAAGTGAGAGTTCACTTAGTGAAATAGAAGCAAACATTAAAGATAATTTAGGAATGTAATTTGAATGAACTATAGATTTTGGCGAATGCTAAAATCTATAGTTTTTTTATTATGCCAATATATATGAAATAATATAAAGCTTATTAATCAAGAAGAATTAGAAAAAATTTCTATAAATATTAAGTTTTGGACTATAAAGTACATCTAATATAATAAAATGTGAAATAAGGTGGAAATCCTTAACATTTATACGAAATAGATATACAATATAGATAACATTATCTTAAAAAAGTGTGGGCTTTTTAGATGGAATGTTATTCAGCACCTAATAGATATATATAACGCGGGCATCATAAATAATAATAGGGGTGAAGAGAATGCAAGAACATTTGATTGTCTCATTGGATGGCAAAGATTATCTTGTAGAACCTGGGACGAATTTACTTGAGTTCATCAAATCTCAAGATACATTTATTCCATCAATATGCTATAACGAATCGCTAGGTCCAATACAAACTTGTGACACGTGTACTGTTGAAATAGACGGTAAAATGGCACGCGCGTGTGGCACAACAATTGATAGACCGATGATTGTTAATACGCAAAATGATAACGTACAAACAAGTCAAAAAGAAGCTTTAGACAGAATCTTAGAAAATCATATGTTGTATTGCACAGTTTGTGATTATAACAATGGCGACTGTGAAATACATAATACAATGGACCAATGGGGTTTAGAGCATCAAACTTATGAATATAAAGAAAAGCCATACGAAAAAGATTACGGTCCTTTCTATCGTTATGATCCAAATCAATGTATCTTATGTGGACGTTGTGTAGAAGTATGTCAAGACGTTCAAGTAAACGAAACACTTACAATTGATTGGGAACGTCAACAACCACGAGTGATTTGGGATAACGATACATCAATCAACGAATCATCGTGTGTAGGTTGTGGTCAATGTGCAACAGTTTGTCCATGTAATGCAATGATGGAAGTCAACATGGAAGGCAGTGCCGGATATATGACTGATTTAGAGCCAGGTTCATTAGCTGCTATGATTGATTTAACGAAAAAAGCAGAACCGGGTTATGGTCCATTGTTCGCAGTTTCTGACTCAGAAGCAGCAATGCGTGAAGAACGCATCGAAAAAACTAAGACAGTATGTACATATTGTGGTGTTGGTTGTTCTTTCGATGTATGGACAAAAGACAGAGAAGTTATAAAAGTTCAACCTCAACAAGAATCACCAGCTAATAAAATTGCAACGTGTGTTAAAGGTAAATTCGGTTGGGATTATATTGATTCAGAAGAACGTCTTACAAAACCATTAGTACGTAAAGATGGTCAATTTGAAGAAGTTGAATGGGATGAAGCACTGAAAGTTGTCTCTGATAACTTTAATAAAGTTAAAGCATCACATGGTTCAGATGGTTTAGCATTTATATCATCTTCAAAAGCAACAAATGAAGAGTCTTACCTTATGCAAAAGCTTGCAAGACAAGTCATTGGCACAAACAACGTAGATAATTGTTCACGTTATTGCCAAGCACCAGCAACAAAAGGACTATTTAGAACGGTAGGTCATGGTGGTGACTCTGGTTCAATAGACGATCTTGAAATTGCAGATATGGTCGTGTTAATTGGTACGAATACAGCAGAAGCTCATCCAGTTATTGCTTCACGTATTAAACGTGGTCATAAGCTATATAACAATACTTTAAATGTGTTTGATATACGTAAGCATGAAATGGCTGAACGCGCAGATAATTTCTATCAGCCTAAACCAGGCACTGATTTAGTTTGGTTGTCAGCAGTGACTAAATATATTATCGATAACGATCTTCATGATAAAGCGTTTATCGACAAATGGGTGAACAGTTTTGAAGCGTATCATAAATCATTAGCGCCATTTACAATGGAGTTTGCTGAAGAAACAACGGGTATCTCTAAAGAGGCCTTAATAGACTTTGCACACCAAGTTGTTGATGCAGAATCAGTATCAATCGCATGGGCAATGGGCGTAACACAACAAGACATTGGTAGTGACACTTCGACAGCGATATCTAATTTATTATTAGCAACAGGTAACTATAGAAGACCAGGCACAGGCGCTTATCCTTTACGTGGTCATAATAACGTACAAGGTTGTAGTGATATGGGAAGTATGCCTGATAAATTCCCAGGATACCAAAGTGTTACTGATGAGGAAATAAGAGCGAAATTCGAACGAGAATATGGCGAAACATTACCAAACGAAGTAGGTAAAGATAACCATCAAATGATGGAAGGTATTCATGAAGGTGAAATTGATGCTCTTTATTTATACGGTGAAGATACAGGTATCGTCGACTCAAACATCAACTATGTACAAGCTGCATTAGAAAAAGTTGGTTTCTTAGTCGTACAAGATGAATTCTTTACATTTACAGCTTCATACGCAGATGTAGTGTTACCAGCTAGTCCATCATTAGAAAAAACAGGTACATTTACAAATACAGAGCGTCGTATTCAACGTCTATATCAAGCTTTAGAACCAAAAGGCGATTCTAAGCCAGACTGGGAAATTATTCAAGCTGTAGCGAAAACGTTAGGTTATGATTGGAACTATACGCATCCAAGTCAAATTATGGACGAAATTGCAAGACTCACTCCGTTATATTCAGGTGTGAACTATGATCGTTTAGAAGGATATAATAGTTTACAATGGCCAGTAGCAGAAGATGGTACAGATCAACCGACACTTTTCTTAGAAGGCTTTAACTTTGATGATGGAAAAGCGAATTTCTATCCATTAACTTTTGATAATTTCTTTAAAGTAAATGAAAAATATGATTTACACGTAAATAATGGTCGTGTATTAGAGCATTTCCATGAAGGTAATATGACTTATAAAGTGCCAGGACTTCAATACAAAATGCCAAATCCATTTGTCGAAGTGTCTCCTGAATTAGCAGAAGATAGAGGTATTCACGAAGGTGCAGAGATTAAATTGATTTCTGATACTGGTGAAGTAGAACTTGTGGCCCATGTCACAGATAGAGTTAAAGGTAAAGAAATCTATATTCCATTAAATAACAATGCTATGGAATATGGTGATCAAGGTGCCATTAACTTATTGACAAATAGTGATGTAGATAAAGACACAGACACACCATCTTATAAACGTACAAGTTGTCGTATGGAAGTGAAGACACGAAGAGGTAAATCACCACTCAATCCTACAAACTTCCGTGTAAACAAACAACGTCAACCACAATATAGCGTTCGAGTTGAAGACAAATGGAATCGTAAAGATTATACTTTCCCAGGAAGTCAGGTGGATAAATAATGGCTGAAAGAATAACAAATATTAAACGCATGCAAAAAACTGAAGCAGAGGTTAAAGAAGAAAATTTAGCTGAAGTGACCGATGCGATTGTAGCAAATAAAGACAGCATTTTAAAAGCGATTAATATCATTAGTACTTTAGATGATGCTAAATTGCTAGATGCTATGTCAGGTGCAGTTAAGAGTAGAGGTGTTATAGCCAATAAATTCTCTGTTGAATTAAATAAAGAACAATATTCAGGGTTAATTTCAAATATGGCTTCACTTGTATTTTTATTAGGCGATTTAGATGTAGATGATTTATCTGGAATGTTAAATAAAGTGAATAAAGGCTTACGCGTCGCAAATCAAGCCAATCCAAATCAAAAAACATCTATCACTGGTTTGATGGGTATGTTGAAAGATGATGAAATGAATCGTAGTTTAACATATATGATGAATATGCTTAGAGGAATGTCAAGATAAGCACTTTTAAATAAATATATAGTTAGAGGCTGGGACATAGCACATGTCTCAGTCTCATTTTTTATATTAGCAGTGGTTGACTGAATTGAAAATGCGTTTATATCAAGCTTGTATTCAACTTTACAGTCAGCTGTGCCGGGGTGGACGACGAAATTTTATTAGAAAAATTATATTTCTGTCCACTTCCTAACTGTTTATTGTTTTAAAAATGACATATTGAAACAATGGGAACTATGATACAATTTCTATTATTAGAATTAAATTTTATATATTTTTAAGGGCGAGGAGTGGAGGACTTATTAACGCGAAAATGATTAAAATCATGGCGATTATCTCAAATGTATTTCTAGTTTTGGGAATTATATTTTTAATAATGATGAATATGGTTATGGCAATTACAATGTTTGCTGTTTCATTAGTAATCAGTTTAATGATATTCAATATGTTGTTTAGAGATAAGAAAGCTATGAGGATAGCGCTTAACATTTCTTTTGTAGTTGTCTTAATTGCTATTATTATTGCTTATGTTACATTAACTAAATAAGTGTAAGCTAGGGAGTTATTATATAATGAATGGAATTTTAAAGAAAAGATTAACATTATTTATTATGCTCATTATCATCGTCATATTTGCGATTTTATTAATTATAAATGAAACACATCTATTTGATAATCAAAAGACACATTCTTTTAATGAAGCGGTAGATAAGCAACTTGGTGAAGGCACTTTAAATATGACAGAAAAAAATGGTCGATTTGTCGAGGCTTCAAAAACTGATGTTAAAAAAGCTATGGATGTAAATAATGACAAAGATAACTTAAATCATATGGATATATCTGAAAAAGTATCAATGTCAGAAAAAGAAGTAAATGATATTTTAAAAGATAAAGGTATATTGAAAAATAAAGGTGAAGCATTTTTAAAAGCACAAGATAAATATGAAGTTAATGTGTTATACCTTGTGAGTCATGCGCTTGTTGAAACTGGCAATGGTAAATCTGAATTGGCCAACGGTATAGAAGATGATGGTAAGCATTACTATAATTTTTATGGTATTGGTGCATTTGATGAAAATGCAGTACACACAGGTAGTAGCTTTGCTAAAAAGCAATCATGGACTTCACCAGAACGCGCAATTATGGGCGGAGCTAAATTTATAAGAGGTAATTATTTTAAAAATGAACAATTATCGTTATATCAAATGCGCTGGAATCCAAAATCACCTGGAGAACACCAATATGCTAGTGATGTAGAATGGGATGAAAACATCGCCACATTTATGAAGGTTTATTATGATAAACTAGGTATAAAGAAAGATCATATTAATAAAGATTATTATTTATAAAAGTTGAGTTATCATATATTTATAGGAAAGATAACAGGTGTTTTCATGATACGTTTGTTATCTTTTTTGTGTGATGACTTATTGACAATACTTAAGTTAATATCAAAGGACTTATTAATATATAGTTTTGCAAAAGTGTTAATATCGAATAGACTAGGAAAATTTGGAGTGAATTGAAAATGAAAATAGCTATAGTTGGCGCGGGCATTGGTGGATTAACAACTGCAGCATTATTAATTGAACAAGGACATGATGTCAAAGTATTTGAAAAAAATAATGAAGTAGCTGAAATAGGCGCAGGCATCGGCATTGGTGGTAACGTTATTGAAAAATTAGGAAAGCATGATTTAGCAAAAGGCATTAAAAATGTCGGGCAAATTACTGATACGATGGAAGTGCGAGATGATAAAAATAACTTGCTATCCAAAGTGAAGTTAAAAAAGAATACGGTGAACTTAACAATGTCTCGTCAAGATTTAATAGATGTTATTCAATCTTATGTACCAGACACAGCAATCTATACAAATCATTTTGTGACTCATATTGATAATGGCGATTTAAAAGTGACTATACATTTTGATACACAACAAGAAGAAGCATTTGACTTATGTATTGGTGCAGATGGTGTACATTCTAAGATAAGAAATACGGTTGAACCTAATAGTAAGCCTGAATATCAAGGCTATACGGTATTTAGAGGATTAGTAGAAGATGTGGATATTAAAGATGCTCAAATTGCTAAAGAGTATTGGTCGCCAAAGGGTAGAGTAGGTATAGTTCCCTTATTAAACAACCAAGCCTATTGGTTTATTTCTATTAATGCGAAAGAAAAAGATAGTAAAATGAAAACCTATGGTAAACCTCATTTACAAGCCAGATTTAACCGTTTTCCAAATGAAGTAAGAACTGTATTAGATAAACAAAGCGAAACAGATATTTTACTAAATGATATTTATGATCTAAAACCGCTGAAAACCTTTGTTTATCAACGTGCTATTTTACTTGGTGATGCAGCGCATGCAACGACACCAAACATGGGACAAGGGGCAGGGCAAGCAATGGAAGACGCCATTGTCTTAGCAAATTGTCTTGAGTCATATTCGTTTGATGAGGCGTTACAACGCTATGATAAATTACGTGTAAAACATACCAAAAAAGTAATTAAACGTTCTAGAAAAATAGGTAAGCTCGCACAACGTAGTAATAAACTGGTTGTAACTGTAAGAAATGGCGTTGCAAAAGCTTTGCCTAATAAGTTAGTTACGAACCAAACTAAATTTTTATATAAATCCAAAAGTAAATAAACTTGAAATATTTCAATAGAAAGCACCCATCCATATTTTTAATGGATGGGTGCTTTAATTTGTACTAAGTATTTAGAACTAAACTTTTAGCAACTCATTTGTTAATTTACTAAAAACTTAGGTTTTTTATCATTTAGCTTACTAATTGTGTCATTCGCAACAATTTTAGACATCATATCACGAGATTCAAATGTCGCATTACCAATATGTGGTGTGAGCACTACATTGTCTAGTGATTTCAATTCGTCATTTATTTCTGGTTCAAATTCGAAAACATCTAAAGCTGCGCCCTCAATTTCTTTATCTTTTAAAGCTTGTACTAAAGCTTGTTCATGGACGATAGGGCCTCTCGAAGCATTAATTAAATAACTCGTTGGCTTCATCATTTTAAATTGTTCAGTGTCAATTTGATGATGTAAATCTGGATTATATGCAGCGTTAATTGTTACAAAATCTGCATTTTTTAATAAAGTTTCTAAGTCTACATACTTGGCGCCGATTTCACGTTCTTTATCGACTTTTTGGTTAGGACCAGTATAAAGCACATTCATATCAAATGCTTTGGCACGTCTTGCTACAGCAGCACCAATTTCACCTAAACCAATAATACCAATCGTTTTACCAGAAACTTCTCTGCCACGGAAGAACAGTGGCGCCCAGCCATCGAAGCCAGTTGTACGGCATAATTTATCACCTTCAGCGATACGTCTTGCAACTGCAAGTACGAGCGCAAAAGTTAATTCAGCTGTAGAATTTGTTGAAGCTTTTGGTGTGTTTGTAACGTCAATGTCTTTTTGACGAGCATAGGCTACATCTACGTTATTAAAACCTGCACCATAGTTTGCGACGATTTTTAAATTGCTACCGACATCAATTACTTCTTTATCTACGTTGGTAGACAAAAGACTAATTAATACATCAGCATCTTTAACCCCTTGCTTTAAAGTATCTTTATCAATGATACCTTCGCCTTCATACATTTCAACTTCATAACCTTGATCTTTTAACAAGTCAAAACCTACTTCGGGTACTGGACCTGCGATATAAACTTTTACCATGTATAATCCCTCCATTATATATTTAGTATAGTAAATTTCAAAGCACTAAACAAATTATTATATTTATTAAAGAAATAGTTGGGTGTTCTTTTTATATAATGCCTAAAAGCTATAGAAAGCGATTTCTATGTTACTTATTTATATATTTTAATGTATATAAGTCAAACATAGCCATTCTCAAAAAAAAGCAATAATCCATTGTTAAACAGTGGATTATTGCTTTAGAGTGTCGACAAAGTCTCCGACTTTGTTGGCACTCTTTTGTGCACGCTTTCCGCGGGCACAGCCTCAGCCTGTAGTCTTCGGCTAGTGCTTTTCCCGCAGGAGTCGGCACAAATTACTGCTATTTTTTAAACAAAAATAATATAATATATTTAAATTAAACAGTGGATTATTGCTTTTATTTTAATATCATGATTTAGAAAGTATCTTTTTATATTTGTTTTTCTAACTTATAAGCTTTAAGCCTACAATTGAAAGAATAATCAAGCCAATAAAGAATATACGTTTTGCATTTTTAGATTCATTGTATATCAACATACCCACAAGTGTGCCACCGCCAGTACCGATGCCACTCCAAATTGCATAAGCAGTTCCCATAGGAATGTCATTCATTGCTACTTTGAGCGTGCTAAAACTACAGATAAAAGCAATTGCTAATAAGACTACTAAAGATTTCTTTTTAGTGCGTGTAATTTCATTTAATATGACTACACCGACTACTTCTAATAGCCCTGCAATAAGTAAAATAAACCAAGCCATTAGTTTTCAGCCTCCTCTGTAGTTAATTTTAGACCGATAATACCTATTACCAATAGTATAATTAAGATGATTTTCATAAAGTTAAAAGGATCACCGAAAAATAACATATCCACTAAAACAGTACCAACTGCGCCAATACCTACGAATACGGCGTAAACCGTGCCAACGGGTAATGATTTACACGCAGAAATAACAAGAAAGAAACTTATAATAATAATGATAATCGTACCAATCCAACTAAGTAATGAATCAGCAGTATTTAAGCCAGTGACCCATAATATTTCTATAAGCCCAGCAAGTATAACTTTAAACCATTGCATCGTTGTGCCTCCTTTTTCACCAAACGCTCTTATTTTCTCAAATATTCTATTATACTGCAATATTAAAAATAATCTAAAAATATTGAGCACTTAATACTGAATTTTTAGATTCGTTTTAATTATAGCGCGTGTTGTCTTGCTTAATTACTTTGATGTGGTGAACATTTATAAATGTGCAATCAATCGATATGTCTGAATGATTGAGTATATTGTTTTAAAAAGGCAGTGGTTTGCTTGGACGCTTGACTAGTTAATAAAGCACGAATTGAAGACTATAGGTTGAGGTAGCGTCCGCGAAAAGTGTGCATAAAAAAAGTGTCAACAAAGTTTTAGACTTTGTTGACACTCTATAATGTTCTAAATCCTGTTATTCTAATTTATATTGTAGTAGCGAATATTAGTTAACGTGGATATAGTTATATGAACCTGCTTCACCAGCAGAGATAGTACGTTCACTTACAGAGTAAGGTCCGCCGCTATAATTCATTTCTGAAACATTTACTGAACCGTCACTGTTTACATTTTCAACGTATGCAACGTGGCCCATTGGTCCTTCAGATGATTGTAAGATTGATCCAGCTTCTGGAGAGTTGTTAACTGTGTAGCCTGCAGATGAAGCTGCTGACGCCCAGTTATTTGCATTGCCCCAAGTAGAACCGATACCTCCGCCTACTTTATCAAATACATACCAAGTACATTGACCTGAAGTGTATAAGTTAGCACTTGAGCTTGCAGTTTCTTGTGTAGTAGTTTGGTTTGTTTGTTGAGTTTGTTCTGCTGCACTTGCTTCATTTCCTTGATCTAATCCTACGATTGCTGCGCCAATACCTGCTGTGATAGTTGTTGCTGTTACTAATTTATTCATAATTAAAAAATCCTCCCAAATTTGTTCGTTCTTTATATTTATTATTTATGTTATTCGTTCGATAGTCTTTAAAGTTAATGTTTTTATTTTTCGCTTTGCTTTCAACGACAAGTAATACTCTAACAGATGAATTTAGGTTTGTGTGGTTTGTTACGCTTTTGTAAAACAATTAAAAAAACCTCACATATCGTTGTAATAAACGACATGTGAGGTTACAGAAAGGTAGCGGCTCGTAATAGTTTGTAAAGAGCTGTGGTATAAGGTTTTACAATAAATTAACATTCAAAATAACTAATTTGTATTACAAGAGTTGTAATAAGTCACAAAATTTAGATTCGTTTTATTTGAAAAATCTAATTGAAAGTGGTGGCAGATAGTCTTCTCCATTATATGCTTTTACAGCAGCTACGATAGTAAATATGAAATTCAAAATAGCTATAATAGGGAATAAGATAAAGCCTATTATGATAAACATCGCTATTGAAGCAACGATTAACCAAATCATATAAGAAAGTAAAAAGTTGAAGTAATTTTTACCAGCCTTGTCAATGAATGGTGAATCTTCACGTTTAATAAGCCAAATAATAAGTGGTGCTATTAACGAAGTGAAAAAACTTAGCACATAGATTAAAGTTCCCATTAATCTATCGTCGCTACTTGGTTCTTGATTTATAACTGTAGAAGATTGGTTTGCATTATATTGTTCATCCATAGAATCACGCCTCCCTTATTAGCATAACTATAACAAATATTATTGTTGATTGATATTTAATTTTAAAGGCTACAATTAAAAAATTGATCATTTTAAAACGTAGTACATTTAATTGAATGAAACAAATGAATATAATGCAACTAGTAAAGGTTGAATACCAGTGTTTATAAGAAATCTAAATTGGATATACATTATAGTAATGTTTAAAACACTCATACATACAAATCATTAGAGAAAGAAGGGTATTTATGAAGATAGCAATCGTAGGATCAGGAAATGGTGCTGTTACAGCAGCATTAGATATGAAGCATAAAGGACATGAGGTGAAGTTATATTGTCGAAATCAATCTATTGATAAGTTTGACAAGGCAATAGCACAAGGCGGATTTACGTTTAATAATGAAGGAGAAGAAACGTTTATCGAATTTACTGATATCAGTGATGATATGGAATATGTTGTTAGTGATGCAGAAATCATTCAAGTCATTATACCATCTACATTTATTGAACACTATGCGCGTACGATGGCGCCATTTATTAATGATAAGCAATTAATATTCTTTAATATGGCAGCGGCAATGGCTTCGATTCGATTTATGAACGTCTTAGAAGATATGCGTATAGAAGTTATGCCGATATTTGCTGAAGTGAACACATTAACTTATGGGACGAGAGTGAATTTTGATGAAGCTCACGTGGACTTATCATTAAATGTAAGAAAAGTACATTTTTCAACTTATGATAAAGAACATTTAAGTGATAGCTTTGACAAGATTGAATCGCTATACCCATATGTTGTCAAAGAGGAAAGTCTTTGGAAAACAAATCTTGAGAACGGGAATCCAGAAGTGCATCCAGGTCCAACATTACTCAATATAGGACGTATCGATTACGCCGATGACTTTGCTTTATATGAAGAAGGCATAACGAAACACACCGTTCGTTTACTGCACGCCGTAGAGTTGGAACGATTAACTTTGGGGCGTAAGTTAGGCTTTGAATTATCTCCAGCTAAAGAAGCGCGTATTGAACGTGGCTATTTAGAAAGAAAAGATGAAGATGAACCTCTGAATAGATTGTTTAACACGAGTCCAGTATTTTCACAAATCAAAGGACCAAATCATGTGAAAAACCGTTATTTAACAGAAGATATTGCATACGGACTCGTATTATGGTCTAGTCTTGGTCGTGAAATTGAGGTTGAAACGCCAAATATTGATGCCATTATCGTGTTAGCATCTACTATTTTAGAACGTGACTTTTTTGAAGAAGGACTCACGATTAATGAATTAGGCAAAGAAAAGCTGGGGCTTAATTAATTTGAACTAACAATAGGGGGACTGTGTATGACAAGACAACCAACATTTTTAGAATCAATTTCTACTATAATAGTAATGATTATAATTGTAATCACAGGATTTGTTGTTTTTGAAATTCCAATACAAGCTTTATTAATTTTAGCGTCAGCATATGCTGCATTTATAGCAAGACGTGTTGGGTTGAAATGGCAAGATTTGGAAGAAGGTATCACACATCGGTTAGCAACAGCAATGCCAGCTATCTTTATCATTTTAGCAGTCGGAATTATCGTAGGTACTTGGATGTACTCTGGGACTGTTCCGGCTTTGATCTATTATGGCTTAGAATTTTTAAATCCTAATTTATTTTTAGTATCTGCATTTATTATATGTGCAATTACTTCAGTTGCCACAGGGACAGCATGGGGCTCTGCGTCTACTGCGGGCATAGCGTTAATGGCTATAGCGACAGAGTTACATATTACGCCAGGTATGGCAGCAGGTGCCATAATTGCAGGTGCGGTGTTTGGTGATAAAATGTCACCACTTTCAGATACGACAAATTTAGCAGCTTTAGTAACAAAAGTGAATATCTTTGCGCATATAAGAGCAATGATATGGACGACTGTACCAGCATCAATCATAGGCCTAATCGTTTGGTATTTTGCAGGTAGGCAGTTTGGTGGAAATACTAATACATCACAAGTGAATCAAATGCTTAGCGAATTATCTCAAATTTATAATATAAATATTTTTGTATGGATTCCCTTATTAATCATTATTACGTGTTTATTATTAAAAATATCGACTGTACCTGCAATGCTTATTTCAAGTTTGAGTGCAATCATTGTTGGCGCATTTAATCATGGATTTAATATTGTTGATGGATTTAAGTCCACTTTCGATGGTTTTAATAAAGGCATGGTACCCACAAGTGGTGGAGAATTATCGGATAAAGCCATTAATTTGGTCGAGCAAGGCGGCATGATGAGCATGACAGAAATCATTGTTACTATTTTTTGTGGGTATGCTTTCGCAGGTATTGTTGAAAAAGCTGGTTGCTTAGATGTTATTTTGAAAACAATATCTAAAAATATTAATTCCGTTGGACAATTGATACTAGCGACTGTAATCGGTAGTCTAATAATGGTACTCGCAGCTGGTGTGGCATCTGTAGTCATTATCATGGTCGGCGTGTTAATGATGGAAATGTATAATGATATGGATTTAGATCGTTCTAATTTATCAAGAACGCTAGAAGATTCAGGTACAATGATTATTCCACTTATTCCATGGGGAACATCAGGCATTTATTATACACAACAGTTAGGTGTTTCGGTGGATCAATTCTTTATTTGGGCAGTTCCTTGTTATCTATGTATCATATTCGCAATTTTTTATGGATTTTCAGGTATTGGCATTAAAAAAGCAAAAAGCTAATAAACTAAATAATTTAAAGGTATACAATTAACAGAGAAAAAATAATAAATCTTAATATAAAATATGAATTATAAGTTTAAAAATATATAATTCGGTTATATATAACTATGGATGAGGTGATTCTATGTTATACCTAGTGATAATTGTAGCGATATTACTATTGGCATCAGGAATTCATCAATATTTCAATGTAGATAAAAAATTAAAAACTCCTTCTATAATCTATTTTGCAATCGGTTTTGTATTGTATATTGTAGCGATATTACTTTATAAGACCGAATTGTTAGATAGTTCAACGATAATTCATGAAATTTTACTAACTACGATATTTGGACTTATTATATTTTGGATTAATTCTCATCGAAATAAGAGTAGCGATACAATTTACTATACGGTTATTATTGTTATATTAACAATCGTATTAGCGATTTTACCGTTGGCACCGACGTCAATAATTTCATTGGAAACGATGTTTATTGTAAGACTTATTTTCTCAGTTGTTTTACTCATAGTAGGTGGATTTGTATTATATAAACGGATAAAAGGCAAAGCTTCAGAAAGTTTTCCGTTACTTTATTTGATGGCCTTTATATATTGGATAGCGATAGCGTATTGGTTTTAAAAAATATAAGACTTTAGAAGTCTGAAACCTAAATAGGGACTGGCCCTATTTAGTAGGAGTGGGATGGAAATCAAATTTTGATTTCTGTCTCACTCCTTTTCCTATTCCATAACATAGTGGAATAATCACTAAAATGCATGATTTTATATTATAAGTAGAATGTCATAAGAAAAAACGGCAAAAAAAAGACAACCCATAAGGATTGTCTTTTTTATTTAAATCATTTATTAGTGAATATAGTTGTAAGATGAAGCTTGGCTAGCTGAGATTGTACGTGAAGTAACAACGCCAGCACCTTGGCCGTAGTTCATTTCAGAAACGTTAACTGAACCGTCGCTGTTTACATTTTCAACATAAGCAACGTGACCCATTGCGCCAGTTGATGATTGTAAGATTGAACCTTGAGAAGGTGAGTTGTTTACAGTGTAACCTGATGCAGCTGCAGCGCTTGCCCAGTTGTTTGCGTTACCCCAAGTAGAACCAATTTTACCGCCAACTTTATCAAATACATAATATGTACATTGACCTGAAGTGTAAAGGTTGCTTGATGAACCTGAAGTGTTAGCCATTGAGTTTGATGAACTTGATGGTGCGCTAGTAGTTGTTACTTGAACATTACTACTTGAAGTAGAAGTTGAAACAGCTCCGCCTCCACCAGTACCTTGGTTATTTGTTGTATATGATTGGTTTGAGTTATTGTTAGTAGCTGTAGAACCGTTTTGATTGTAGCTATAACCACTGTTATTGCTTTGAGCAGCAGTGTTATTGCTTTGAGCATTGTTGTTGTGACCTTGGTCAGAATTGCTTGGGTTCCAGTTACCTTGCCAAGTGTAATCATAGTTACCTTGTTGGTCTATTGTATATGAATAGCTGTATGATGTTGGATCATTTGGGTTATACCCACCATTGTTATTTTCTGAAGCGTCTGCATCATTTTGTGCAAAAGCAAAAGTAGCGATTCCTGCAGTAGCGATAGTAGCTGTAGCGATTTTTTTCATTGTTAAATTTCCTCCTAATAATTGTAAATCATTTATCCCAGTCTCTTAAAGACATTATTTATAATTTTTTTCGCTGTTTTAACGACAAGAATTACTTTATCAGAAAAATGTCTGTTTGTGGGGTTTGTTATCGTTTTGTAATTTAGTTCTAATAATAAAGTGCTTAATGTAACAAAAGGAAGATGGGTGTTTAAGGCTTAAAAGCCCGTTAATATAATATTTACAAAATTTACAGTGTATAATTGCACTTCAGTTTATTACAAAGCTGTAAAATAACAGAAAATTACAAACAATAAAATATGAGAGAATTTAGTTATTTAAATATATGAAAAAACACTATATATAAAGACTATATAAAAAGTATTGAATTAAGGTTAATGTGAATTAAAAGCCGTCTTAATAGGAAAGGAAAGAATTAGAGCATTGAAATTGACATGTTCTAAGGAAGTATTTAATATAGAGGTATAAAAATTATACTTAGTTTGTGAGGTGATTATTTGAAAATAGAACTTGGTTTGACATCATTTGCAGATAATATTGATATTCATATGGAAAGTGGACGACAAGCAGCTATAAGTAATGGACAAAGAATTAGAAATATAATAGAAGAAATAGAGACAGCTGACCAATATGGTTTAGATGTATATGGTTTGGGAGAACATCACCGAGCAGATTATGCAGTATCTGATCCCGTTACAGTGTTAGCAGCAGCAGCTCGTAATACAACGCATATAAAGTTGAGTAGTGCAGTAACAGTATTATCTTCAGATGATCCTGTTCGAGTTTACGAACGTTTCTCTACATTAAATGCAGTTTCCAATGGACGTGCAGAAATAATGGTGGGCAGAGGTTCATTTATTGAATCATTTCCATTATTTGGTTATGAGTTAAAAGACTATGAACAACTCTTTAATGAGAAAATAGATTTATTAATGACCATTAATAAACATGAAATTGTAAATTGGGAAGGGGAGTTACGACCTTCTATTGAAAACTTAAGTGTTTATCCTAAGGCGGAGCATGGGCCTTTACCAATTACGATTGCAACTGGAGGAACACCAGAATCTTCATTAAAAGCAGGAGCATTAGGATTACCTATAACTTATGCTATAATTGGCGGTGACCCAAAAAGGTTTAGAAGAAACATAGATATGTACAAATCTATTGCTAGATCTTACGGACATAATATAAATGAATTGCCTATTGCTACGCATTCATGGGGCTATATTGCTGAAACAGATGAATTGGCTAAACGTGAGTTTTTCCCATCGGTAAAAGCGAGTCATGATATATTAGCCAAAGAACGGGGTTGGTCACCATATGATGAAAACAGCTTCGATCGTGAAGCAGGTCCACATGGCGCTTTGTATGTTGGAAGTCCGGAAACCGTTGCACAAAAGATAATTGAAACAATTGAAACACTAGGTCTTACTCGTTTTATGCTTCATACACCTGTAGGTTCTATGCCACATGATAAAACAATCAATACAATTAAATTATTAGCAGAGCGAGTAAAGCCTATTGTAGATAAATATTTTGAAAACAAATAAAAGGAGCGTTTATAATGATATTACGTTATTTAACAAATTTAAAATTAGCTAAGGAATTATATGGTGCATCAAAACCTAAACTTAAAGGTGACCAGTCAATGAAAGAATCTTTTGTTGAAGTGTTTAATTTGCCATCAAATGCAGTGCCATTGGCAGGAGCACTTGAAGCATTAAGTGCTGTATTTTTCGTTTTAAGCTTTGCAAGTAAAAGATTATCACGTATTGCATCACTTTTAACAATTTCAGTTTTAGGTGTAGCAGCAATTAAACACTTTGAAGCAGGACATGGTAAAGCAGGTGCTAAACATGCATTAGATTTATCAGGTTTAGCAGCATTAAGCTTCTTAGATACAATTGATATTAAGAAAAAATAATAATGGTTGAACTCAATCATTTAAAATAGCAATAGCTTAAATGCACAGCAAATGTTGGATAATAGTCTAACACGTGCTGTGCATTTTTGTATGAATTTTTATGACATATTTAAGATATCAAAATGCATTATTTTAAATAGAGATATTTGATAATTGAAATTTTTATACCTATGTCTTTTTTTAGTAATAAAAAGGGTGAATGAACCACTAAAATTTAAAAATAAAAATAAAAGATTAAAAAAAGAGTAGGAATTGTTCATATTTTTCATAGTTAAGCATATTGAATTAAAGGCGTTAAATAGGATAAAATTAAGTTATTAACATCAAGATATAACAAAAGGAGTGGTTTTGTGAATGAACAAAATTTCAAGTCACTAAATGAACTTATTGCAACTTATCAACAAGGTAGGAAATTTTTTAAAACAACGAAAAAGAACTATAAACTAAATTATGAAGAAGTACTGATATTAAATTATCTGTATAATTGTAAAGAAAATGACGTCACTGCAAAAGAAATTGCTCAATACTCAGAATTGAAACCCTACTATTTAACGAAGGCTTTGCAAAAGCTTATAAAAATGGATTTTTTAAATAAAAAAAGAAGCAATATAGATGAAAGAACTGTGGTAGTATATATAAATCAAGCACAACGTGATAAAATTAATGAACTTATAGAGAACTTACAGGAACAGTTTTAAAGTGTGAAAGCTTGATGATAATAAGGTTGTGCGTAAGTCTAAAAGATTTGAATATTCTGAATAATGTAATTTTATAATTATAGTTATATATTGTACAAAAATATGATTTGAGAACCAAATTAAATGTGCTATACTAATATTTGTCTAATGAAAGCGCATACAAAATGGTTTGGAAAGGTGTTTTTATGAATTTATTAATCGGGATCATATTTTTAGGGATTGTTTTAGCTTTGTTTACATTGTTCACGAGTAAAGCACCAAATGGAGGCAAGGCTATGGGGGCCCTTGCTAACGCAGCTATTGCTTCATTTCTAGTAGAGGCTTTTCACAAATATGTAGGCGGTGACTTGTTTGGTATTCCATTCTTAGGTGAGTTGGGTGATGCAGCTGGAGGACTTGGCGGTGTTGCAGCTGCAGGACTTGTAGCTTTAGCTATGGGGGTATCTCCAGTTTATGCATTTGTCATTGCTGTCTCATGTGGAAGCATGGATCTTTTACCTGGCTTTGTTGCAGCTTATATTGCGAGTTTCGGTATGAAATGGATGGAACAAAAATTACCAGATGGGCTTGATTTAATTGCTGCGATTATTGTCATCGCGCCTATTACACGTTTAATTGCTATTGGTACAACGCCTTTAGTAGATGCGACGTTATTACAAATTGGAAATATCATTAAAGAATCTACGACTTCAAGTCCTATTCTTATGGGCATTGTACTTGGTGGTATTATTACTGTTGTTGCTACTGCACCTTTAAGTTCAATGGCATTAACAGCATTATTAGGATTAACTGGTACGCCAATGGCTATCGGTGCTTTAGCAGTATTTGGTTCATCATTTATGAACTTTGTATTATTTAAGCGTATGAAATTTGGAGATCGTAAAACAACGATTTCAGTTGCAATAGAGCCTTTATCTCAAGCAGATATTGTGACAGCAAATCCAGTACCAGTATATTTAACCAATTTTGTAGGTGGTGCGCTCTCAGGTGTAATTATCTCTATGTTTGGTTTAGTAAATGAGGCGACAGGTACAGCTACACCAATTGCAGGGCTTATGGTTATGTTTGGATTTAATAATGCATTAACTGTAATAATTGTGGCACTCATGTGTGCATCAGGTAGTGCACTTTGTGGTTATATAGGCTCAGTTGTTTTTAAAAACTATCCTATAGTTACTAAAGATGAATTACAACATGGCACAATGCCGAAAAAGGTAAAACAATATTATAAACTTAAAGCGCAATGCATGGAAAGTTTAGCTTAAATATAATAAAGTATAAAAAACTGTTTCTGAAATAACATTTCAGAAACAGTTTTTTTGTTTGATATCGTTACCTAAGAAGCATTTGCGCTTAAGTAACGCGTCGTATTACGTTCCATTTTTGCAAAGATGAACTCTAATATTATTGCTAACAACCAATAAAATATAGCTGCTACTGTATATACAGGAATAAAACGATAACCTTCATTTGCAATAACACGACTGACTGCCATAATTTCAGTTACTTGAACAGCGAATGCTAGGGAAGTACCTTTGATTAACATAATGAATTGATTTTCTATGTTAGGCAATGCATAAGCAAAAGCTTGTGGTAATACAATTTCTTTATAAATGTTGAATTTTGATAGTCCGACTGTTTGGGCAGCTTCAATTTGATTTTGGTCTACGGATTGAAGACCGCCTTTAATTGATTCAGAAAGATACGCTACGGCATGAAAAGAAAAGACGATAAAGGCAATCGTTAAAGGTGAGAATATGTCAGGATTGATTGTCCAAGAGAACTGATCATTTAAAAAAAGTATAAATGAAGGTATTCCATAATATAGTATGAACAATTGAACGATTAATGGTGTACTTCTAAAAAATGAATTATACACGATTATAAGTTGAGATAAGACAGGCACACGTTTGATACGAATAATCGCAAATAACGTTCCGATAATAAGACCTACGAACATAGCTACAATGGAAATAATAATTGTATTCGGTACGCCTTTAAGTACTTCACTTATAGTATATAGAATGAATGACAAAATGATTTTCCTCCTTAAACGCTATATGGTTTTTGTGTTCGTTTATCAATTAAAGTAAAGGTACCTTGAATAATTAGAGCAATAATCCAATATATGATGGAAATTACGATATAAACCTCTAGCATGCCGAGTCCGTAATTATTTCCAATGATGAGTTTGACTTGTCCCATCATATCGATGATACCAATGGTGAAAGCCAACGAAGTATCTTTTACAAGTTCTATGATTTGAGTCGTTAAATTCGGTATGCTATTTCGTAAAGCTTGAGGTATAATAATATCTTTTAAAATTCTAGGATAAGATAAACCAATTGTTAATCCAGCTTCAATTTGACTATAATCTACGGATTGATAACCTGCTCTGATAATTTCAGAAAGATATGCACCTGTATGTAAAGTAAAGGCTAAGATAACAAAAAACAATCTACTGAAATGGTTAATATCTATATGAATAAGTAACAATAATTGTGGTAATGCAAAATATACTAAAAAGAGTTGTAATAATAACGGTGTACTCCGTATAAATGAAAGATAAACTCTTACAATAGGAGCAAGTACTTTTGTCTTTTTAATACGAATCATTGCTAAAATAAAACCAAGTATGATTGCGAAAAAGAGTGCAACAATTATCATCAATAAAGTTAAAGGTAATTGTTGCAACACTTGTCCAAACAAATCTAACCAATTGACTGACCCCATTAGTTTGTCACCTCCAATTTATCTTTTTGCTCATTGATTTCACTTAAGTCATCAAAGACATTAATATCAAAATATTTTTTTGAAAGTGATTGTAATTTGCCTTCATCTTTAAGTTCTTGGGTCGCGCGATCCACGTCATCGTGAAGTTTTTGGTGTTTTTTATTATAAACGATATGCAATGGTTCTTTCTTCACAATACCTCCTATTTTAACGTCGGCATTTATTTGTTCTTGAATTGCTTTATATGTGTTCCAATTTAAAAACATGGCATCACGACGTCCTTGGCTGACCATTTTTAAATTGTCACCATTTGAAGGTTCTTGTATTGTATTGATGTCGATTTTGGAACTATGGTCTTTATTAAACTGTGTGAGTATAGAATATAAACCACCACTTGGCGCCATAGGAGTAATTTTTTTACCAGGTAAATCTTGTAAACTATGTATGTCACTGTTGTCTTTGTTTACAACTAATAAAGGTAGCGCATAACTGTAAGGCTCATCTTGATAGAGAAACTGTTTTTCACGTTCTGGTGTTTTGAAAAACCAATTTATCCCCATGTCAAACTTGCCTGAACCAATCCCAACTAAATTCGATTCCTCTTCACCGACTTCATATTTAAAATCATATTGAGGTAATTTCTTTTCAATTAATTTCATATAATCCATATCTAAGCCGACAAACTCATTATCTTTATTAGTATATAAATAAGGTGGATTAACTTCAGCAGAAAGTGCTACTTTAACTTCTTTTTTCTGAGATTTACTATCGGAAGCATCATTATTACCACATGCTGTTAGTACGGAAACCATCATTAACATTAATAAAAATGTGAAACTTCTTTTTAATGTCATTAAATGTCACGCTCCGTTTCAACTCTGTTTAAAAAGCGATGGATTCTTTCAGATTTTGAATCTTCCAATACTTCTTGTGGCGTTCCACGATGGATGATTTGCCCATCATCAATAAATATAACTTGATCAGCAATTGCTTTTGCAAATTGTATTTCATGTGTAACGAGTACCATCGTCATACCTTCTTGAGCAATCGATCTAATCAGAGATAAGACGCTTTGAATTGATTCAGGGTCTAAAGCAGAAGTAGGTTCATCTAGTAAAAGAACTTTTGGATTGAGCGCAAGTGCACGAATAATACCTACACGTTGGCTTTGACCTCCAGATAGCTGAATAGGGTATTTATCTTTTTGATTTAATAAATTCACGCGCTCTAAATAAGATGTGGCAATATCATTAGCTTGTTTGGTATTGTAATTTTGACCATGTATTAAACCTAACGTGATATTTTCAAGTATTGTTTTGTTTTTAAATAAATTGTAATTTTGAAACACCATAGCTGATTTTTTACGTAATTTAGCAATATCTTTATTTGTATGATGTGCAGCATCAAAAATTTCATCCCCGATTTCAATGGTGCCAGATTTAGGAAGTGCGAGTGCATTTAACGTTCTAAGTAAGGTTGTTTTCCCAGAACCACTTGGTCCTATAATTGCAGTAACGGTGCCTTGTTCTTGTGCAAAGCCGACATCGTTAAGTATCGTGTTTTCGTTGTATTTATGTATAAGATTTTTAACTGTAATCATTCAATTTCCCCCAGTATGTCAATAAATACAAAGTATCATATTAATTCTTATCGGTAAAGTAGGATTTATTGCTGAAAAGCTTTCTTTCAATAATGGCGAGTGTTAAACTAAGTTTAAATAGGAGTAAAGTTAATGATGAGGTGATGAAAGTGAATTATTCCGCATTAATACATACGGATATTCAAGAAAAATGGATTGCAAAACTAGATACAGTTAAAACGCAATTTAAAGAGAAAGCGGAATATAATGATATCCATTCGCGTTTTCCTTATGAAAATATTGAATGGTTAGTAAAAGAAGGGTACACACTGCTTACTTTACCTAAAGCGTACGGTGGTGAAGGAGCAACTGTTGAAGATATGGTTATAATACAAAGCTATTTAGGATCTATTGATGGCGCGACTGCACTTTCTATAGGATGGCATTTAAGTGTAGTAGGCCAGTTATATGAACAACAAATGTGGGAACCCAATATGCTAGATCGCTTTGCTGAAGCAGTGAAAAATGGGGCATTAGTAAATCGAGCAGTTAGTGAAGCTGATACTGGTAGCCCAACACGTGGGGGAAGACCTGCGACAAACGCTGTTAAAGTAGATGATGGATTTGTTGTTAATGGAGTAAAAACGTTTACTTCAATGAGTAAAGGGCTGACCCATTTTGTTGTGAGTGCTTATTATGAAGATATCGATCAAGTTGGCTTTTTCTTAATCGAAAAAGATACACCTGGTGTAGAAATTGCAGATAACTGGAATATGGTAGGTATGCGTGCAACTGAAAGTCATGATTTATTATTAAATGATGTACATATCCCACAAGAAAACTTTGTTGAAATAAGAGGCGCGGGTGGTAAAAAACCGAATGGCTGGATTTTACATATACCAAGTGTGTATCTTGGTATTGCACAAGCAGCAAGAGATTATGCTGTTGATTTTGCGAAAAATTATAGCCCAAATAGTATTGAAGGCACAATCGGTGATATACCAACTGTGCAACAAAATATTGGAAAGATGGAAGCGCAATTATTATCTGCGCGCCATTTCTTGTGGAGCACAGCGGCTTTATATAATCAGGAGGTTTCAGGTAGCCAAATATGGAATGAAACCTCAGCAAGTAAAGTGTTAGTAATGAATCAAGGCTTAGAAGTTATAGATATTGCTATGCGTATTGTTGGTGCTAAAAGCCTTCAAATGGAAAGACCATTACAACGCTATTATAGAGATATGCGCGCAGGTTTACACAATCCGCCGATGGAAGATATGGCATATACGAATATTGCACATAGTGTATTAGATCATTTTTAAAAATATATAAATAAACAGTTAAAATACATTTAGACAAATTGTCTAAATGTATTTTTTTGTAATTTAAAAAATGTGAAGATACTTATGATTACTATTGTAAATTTACTTTAGTCATTATATAATCAATTGGTAGTGATAATCATTTTCAATGGAGGAAAATTTATGAAAAAATTATTGTTTCCGTTAATTGCTTTAGTGCTTATTTTAGCAGCATGTGGTAATAATTCGGACAGTGACTCAAAAGCTGAAACAAAGTCTTATAAATTAGATAGCGGGAAAAAGATAGATATACCAAAAAATCCAAAACGTATAGCAGTAGTTGCTCCTACATATGCTGGTGGAATTAAATATCTTGGTGGGAATATTGTTGCAGTAAATGAACAAGTCGATAGTAGTAGCCTCCTTAAAGATAAATTTAAAGATGTTGAAAAAGTTGGCGAGAATGATGTTGAGAAAGTAGCAAAAACGAAACCAGATCTAATCGTTGTATATTCTACTGACAAAAATATTAAAAAATATAAAAAAATTGCGCCGACAGTCGTATTTGATTATGGCAAACATAAATATTTAGACCAACAAAGAGAATTAGGTAAGTTACTTGGTAAAGAAGATGAAGTAAAAGAATGGGAAGACAAATGGAAAGCGCAAACTAAAAAAGACGGTAAAGAAATTAAAGATAAAATTGGTGAAGACGCAACAGTTTCAATTTTTGATGAATTCGAGAAAAAACTATATAGTTATGGACCAAACTGGGGTCGTGGCGGAGAAGTATTGTATCAAGCATTTGGACTTAAAATGCCTGAAAAATTAAATGATTTAGTTGAAAAAGAAGGCTGGGCTGAAGTGAAACAAGAAAAAATAGCAGATTATGCTGGCGATTATATTGTTTCGACAAGTAAAGGGAAATCAACACCTGCTTATGCCAAAACTAATCTATGGAATAACTTACCAGCAGTTCAAAATGACAATGTGCTTGAAGTGCAAGCTGAAACTTATTGGTATAATGACCCATATACTTTAGAATTTATGAGAAAAGATTTAAAAGATAAACTTTTAAATAACTAATATACACGAGTTAAATTAATAAGCATTATAATCAGCTTTAAAAAAGCGCAATTCAACGAATTAACACCGTTGAGTTGTGCTTTTTTTATTATATATAAGATATTGTAAACTTTTTATTTTTAACAGTTAACATTTATGGTATAATTTTTTTCATTAGGAGGATTGACTATGACGACAAAATATTTAGTATACACTGCTTTAATGACAGCAATTATTGGTGTATTAGGATTTGTGCCAGCGATTCCATTACCAATTATGCCAGTACCTATCGTTTTACAAAATATAGGTATTTTCTTAGCGGGAATTTTACTTGGACGTAAATACGGTGCGCTTAGTGTAATCGTATTATTATTACTTGTAGCAACTGGATTACCATTATTATCTGGCGGACGTGGCGGTATAGGTGTATTTGCAGGCCCCTCTACTGGCTTTTTAATCATGTATCCAGTAATTGCATATCTAATTGGTTTAGTAAGAGATTTGTATTTCAAAAAAATAAACTTTACTGTATTATTAGGTACAACAATTATCTTTGG
Source organism: Staphylococcus equorum (assembly GCF_001747895.1). Lineage (GTDB taxonomy): Bacteria > Bacillota > Bacilli > Staphylococcales > Staphylococcaceae > Staphylococcus > Staphylococcus equorum_A. The sequence continues at coordinate 171,942 of NZ_LNNB01000019.1, forward strand.
TGTTATTTTATTAGATATTGTAGGTACAATTGTTATGGGGCTTATGACTAATTTACCGATTTCAAAATCAGTGACTTTATCCCTTGTCTTCATGCCTGCGGATTTAGTCAAAGCAGTTATTGCAAGTTTGATTGGTAATATTATGCTGAATCATAGTCGGTTTAAACAATTAATAAAATAAATATATAAGGGTAGGTGATTGAATCGTGGTGATTTCGATGAATGATATATTTCAACAAGGTGATGTTTATGTCGATGATACACTAAAGACAATCTATCTAACACCTGAAGAACCCTTAGTATATGACGTGAATAAATGGGATTATAAACAGATGCCTTCTATTATATCTTGGGAACAAGATATGAAAACTCAATTAGATATGCATAAAAAGCAAGCATCTCATCATTTAGCATTTACGTTTCCTGAGAATACACTTTTAGATCAACAATGGTTAGATAAACTTCAAACATATGAATTTGAACTAGGACTAATGGAACTTTATGCAATTGAGTCACAGAATATAAAAAAACATGAAAATGATCAAATTAAAGTCATGTTTGTTACTGAACAAACATTAGAAGATTATATTACAATTTATCGTCAATTTGCTGAACCCTTTGGCAAGGCGTACGCAGATGAAAGTATTGAAGTAATTCGCAATCAATTCAATAAAGATAGTAAATCTCGTGTAATCGCATATAAAGCAGATGTGCCTGTAGGGATTTTGGATTTAATCATTTCACAATGTACTGTGGAAATTGATGGCTTCGGTGTAGATGAAAGTTATCAGAAACAAGGTATTGGCAGTATGATGCAAACTTTTGTTGCGGAAATAGCTGATACGAAACCGATTATATTAATAGCTGACGGTGAAGACAGTGCTAAGGAAATGTATATCCGACAAGGTTACATATATATAAGTTACTGCTATCAGATTTTAAAAGAAAATGCTAAATACAGTTAATTCATATAATTATAGAAACTGAGACATGAATACTCACGCTCAAAATAAAAAGGGCTCATCCGTATCAAATGGATGAGTTCTTTTTATTTTTAAAAACTTATTTTTGCAAAGGTCTAGATTATAAATTAATCCTCGGACGATTCAACAGGTGTTATGCGTTCCGGATGACTGTAAATGTTGAAATTACCATCTCTAATAAATCCTATGGCAGTAATGTTTAAATCTTGAGCAAGTGTTACTGCCAATGTCGTCGGTGCAGATTTCGATAAGATGACACCAACACCGATTTTTGCAGCTTTGATTAATATTTCTGATGAAATACGACCGCTAAATATCAACACTTTATTACGTACAGGTATATGTCTTTGTATACAATAACCATACAATTTGTCTAATGCATTATGACGACCAATATCTTGACGATGCTCAAAGAAGGTATCTCCATCACTAATTGCAGCATTATGAAGACCACCAGTTTGTTTAAAAATTTTACTGGCGCTTTGCAAACGGGTCATCATATTGAGTACTTGAGTTGGATTTAACACAATTTTAGACATCGAAGTCTTTGCGACTGCCGCGTCATTTTGAAAATAAAACTCTCGACTTTTACCACAACAGGACGCAATCATGCGCTTTGTTGAATATTCGAAACGTTCACCGAGAGATTTGGTCAATTCAACATGAGCAAACCCTTTACTATCGTCTATTTGGATAGATTTTAGGTCACCATTTTTTAAAATAGCCCCTTCAGATGCTAGGAAACCTAAGACAAGCTCTTCTAAGTGGTTCGGGCTACAAATTATAGTCGCAAATTCTTCACCATTTACCATAATTGTTAATGGGAACTCAGTAACGTAATGATCTTTTGTTTCTACTAACTTACCGTTCTCAAACCGTACAATGGGTTGATTGGTCAATATATCTTCATGCATGAGTACACCCCGTTTCATATTCACTTCTCCATTCTAGCGCATTTTTCAATGTAAAAAAAAGATTCAGTTTATGAATAAAGCAAAGGATTTTTAATTTACCATTGTAATATTTATAACAATTTTTAAAATGGTCCAGATTGATTAAAAGGATATATACAAGTAAACTTATAGTAAACAATTAAAGAGGTGAATTTCGATATGGCAAGTATACGAGATATTGCACGCGAAGCAAAGGTAAGTCCTGGCACTGTTTCACGCGTATTAAATAATGATCCAACATTGTCAGTTTCAAAAGATACGAGAGAAAGGATTCATCGTGTTGCAAATGAACTACAATATCAAAAATCGGCTAGAAAAAACAAAAGCATTCAAATCATTACCTATGCATCTCGAGCTAAAGAAATGTCAGACCCTTATTATAGAGAGATACGCTTAGCAATAGAGGCTGAAGTTAAACGTTTGAATTTGTCTTTGAAGCGTACAATTAGAATCGATGGTAACGATAAAAATCTAGATTTATATAAAGTTGACAAGGCAGGGGCAATTATCGTAGTAGGTAATTTTTCTACGGAAGCATTGAACACACTACGTGATTATAATGAAAATATAGTTGTCATTAACAATCCTAATACACCAAAATCAATAGATGCTGTCTATTCAGATTTACACTATTCTATGACCAACTTATTGAACGAAATCAAGGCATTAGGCATGAAGCAAATTGCGTATATCGGTGGTAGTCATATGATTAGAGATTTAGCCGGTACGCCGTTTTCAAATCATACAGATGTTAGATATGAAGCGTATAGAGAATGGTGCTCTGAACATCAAATTAACGAAATAACTATGATTGACGGTTGGAAAAAAGAAAATGGTGAAGAAGCTGTAAAAACATTGTTAAATGCGCATCAGTTACCTGAAGTTTTTATAGCAGGAAACGACATGATTGCTATAGGTATATTACAACAAATTCAATATGAAAAAATAGCAATTCCAAAAGATGTTAAATTGATAAGTTTTAATGATTTAGAAGTCATACAATATGCTGTGCCTTCTATAAGTAGTGTGCACATACCAGTAGATGAATTTGGTAGAACTGCAGTGAGAATGGCAGAAGAGCGCATTAATAAAACGAGACATGTTGCCATCCATGTCGTGGTAGAAGCACAGCTTAAAGAGCGGAATACTTTTAAAACAAAAAGACAATCTTAATTGACAAAACATTTAGTAAACAAGTAAACTTTAATTATGTTTACTAAAGAGAATATCATTATAGATAAAGTGATTTATATAGAAGGAGTGGGTTATTATGTTACAAGCCATGCATGATAAGTTTGAAACTTTGTTTGGCGTTAAGGCTGAAGTCAGTGCTTTTGCTCCGGGACGCATTAATTTAATAGGAGAACATACGGATTACAACGGTGGGTATGTTTTTCCAGCTGCGATTGAGTTGGGTACATATGGACTAGCTACAAAGCGAGATGATAAACTTATTCAACTTTATTCAAATAATTTTGAAGATGTTGGTATGATTACATTTACATTAGATGAATTAGAATTCGAAGCGGCACATGATTGGGCAAATTATCCTAAAGGTGTAGTTAAATATTTAACAGAACAATTCTCTGACATAGACCATGGTTTCAACATTTTAGTAGAAGGAAATATTCCAAATGGAGCAAGTTTATCATCGTCAGCGTCTATTGAATTATTAACTGGTTGGCTCATTAAGCAGTTGTTTACTTTAGATTTAGAACGATTAGCACTTATAAAAATAGGACAGCGTGTTGAAAATAAATTCATTGGTGTCAATTCAGGTATTATGGATCAATTTATTATTGGTATGGGTAAAGCTGAACAAGCAATATTACTAGATACCGCAACTTTAGAATTTGATTATGTGCCTGCCAAATTTGGAGATTATTTCATATCAATTATGAATACAAACAAGCGACGTTCCCTTACAGAAAGTAAATATAATGAACGTAGAACACAATGTGAATCGGCATTAGCTTCGTTGCAACAAGCACTTGATATTGCATCACTAGGGGAGTTGTCATTAGAACAATTTGAACAGCATCAAGATCTTATTGAGGATGAAGTGAAGCGTCGTCGTGCAAGACACGCAGTTTCGGAGAACGAACGCACGAAAAAAGCACATAGAGCTTTAGCAGAAAATAACTTTAATCAATTTGGAAAGTTATTAAATGAATCTCACGCATCATTAAAAGAAGATTATGAAGTTACAGGGATAGAATTAGATACTTTAGCAGAAACAGCTCAGCAAGTTGATGGTGTATTGGGAGCTAGAATGACAGGTGCTGGTTTCGCAGGTTGCGCAATTGCTTTAGTGCATAAAGATAGTGTAAAACAATTGGAAAATGAAGTTTCTAAGCAATATATAGAGCACATAGGTTACGCTCCATCGTTTTATCATGTGGGTATAAGTGATGGCGTTAAATCGTTATAAGTTATTAATCAATGAGTAGAGAAAGGATTTTGTATATGTCTGTTTTAGTTTTAGGTGGCGCTGGTTATATAGGAAGTCATGCGGTAGATCAATTAATTGCAAGAGGATACAACGTTATTGTAGTAGATAATCTAGGTACAGGACATAGAGCAGCTGTGCATAGCGAAGCTACATTTTATGAAGGAGATATTCGAGACAAAGCCTTTTTAGATGATGTCTTTAATAAAGAAAGCATCGAAGGTGTGTTCCATTTTTGCGCCTATTCTTTAGTTGGTGAATCTGTAGAAAAACCGTTAGCCTATTTCAATAATAATGTGCATGGATTACAAGTGTTATTAGAAGTTATGTATGGCCATCAAGTAGAACATATTATTTTTTCTTCGACAGCTGCAGTTTATGGTGAGCCAGATTCAGTACCTATTACTGAGGAAGATTCTAAAACGCCTACAAGTCCATATGGTGAAAGTAAGTTAATGATGGAGAAAATGATGCACTGGAGTCATGAAGCATATGGCGTTAATTATGCAGCGCTACGTTATTTTAATGTTGCAGGTGCTAAAGAAAATGGTGCTATTGGTGAAGACCACCGTCCAGAGACACACCTTATACCAATTGTATTAGAAGTCGCACTTGGACAAAGAGAACACTTAACAATATTCGGTGATAATTATGATACAGAAGATGGGTCATGTATTCGCGATTATCTTCATGTCGTTGATTTAATAGATGCGCATATTTTAGCGTATCAACATTTACAAAACGGCGGAGCATCTGGTGCATTTAATTTAGGAAGTAGTCAAGGTTATTCGGTATTTGAAATTCTAGAAGCTGCAAGAACAGTAACAAATAAACCTATTAAAGCAGTGGTAGGTGAAAGAAGAGCAGGCGATCCAAGTAAATTAATCGCATCAAGTGATAAGGCGCAACAAGTGCTTGGCTGGAAACCGCAACACGATAACATTAACGATATTATTAATTCAGCGTGGCAATGGCATCATCAACATCCAAATGGATATCAAGAAAATGTGGAGGGTTAATGCATGTTATTAAATCAACAATTAGTACAACAATTTGTATCACAAGCAATTTCGTATGGTGATTATGAAGAAGAAGATAGCATTTATATTCAAAACCAACTATTGCGTAATTTAAATGCAAAAGGTATTGATGATTCAGCAGTCTCTGAATTAAATAAAGATGCAACAGCAAATGAAATTACACAATATTGGATTCGCCAAGCTGTTAGTGAAAATTGTATTGAAGATGCATTATATAGTAAAGAAATTGTTGAAGCTCAAATTCTAGACTTAATTACACCACGCCCATCGGTAATTAACAGCAAGTTTAACGAGGCATATAAACAGTCACCAGAAGCGGCTACAGATTATTTTTATGACATAGCTAAACGTAATCACTATGTTAAAGAAGATGCAATTGCGAATAATATTAATTATGATGTTGCTACTGAATACGGAGATATTGAAGTCACGATCAATCTATCAAAACCTGAAAAAGATGCACAGCAAATTGCAAAAGCTAAAGAAGCACCAGCTACCGCTTATCCGAAATGTGCATTATGCATAGAAAATGAAGGTTTTAAAGGATCAGTGCTACAAGCTGCAAGAACAAATCACCGTGTGATTCGCTTGAATTTAAATGGTGCGCAGTGGGGCTTCCAATTTTCGCCATATGCCTATTTTGCTGAACATAGTATTGTTTTATCTGAACAACATGTCCCTATGGAAATCAATAAAAATACTTTCATTAACTTGTTAGATTTTATAGATCAATTTCCTCATTATTTCATTGGGTCAAACGCAGATATACCACTTGTGGGTGGATCAATTTTATCGCATAATCATTATCAAACTGGAAGACATGTATTTCCAATGGATAACGCTGCTGAAATAAATCAATTTACTATTGCTAATTATCCATCAGTTCAAGCTAGCACTTTAAATTGGCCAATGAGTGTGATTCGTTTGAAAGGTGACAATAGAGCGCAATTGATTGAAGCGGCTACTTATGTCATGACGCAATGGAATCAATATTCGGATGATAGTGTAGATATTAAAGCATTTAGTAGTGATGGTGAACGTCATCATACGATTACGCCAATCGCAAGATATAGACAACAACAATATGAATTAGACATTGTCCTACGAGACAATCAAACTTCAGAACAATTCCCTGACGGCATCTTCCATCCACATAAAGACGTGCAACATATCAAGAAAGAAAATATAGGTCTAATTGAAGTAATGGGGACTGCTATATTACCAGGACGACTAAAACAAGAATTACAACAAGTTAAAGATTATTTATTAGATAAAACTCAAATAGATTTAGGAATACATCAACAATGGGCTGAAGAAATGAAACAATCATATGATATTAATGTAAATAATGTCGATGAAGTTGTAGATAAAGAAGTAGGATTTAAATTTAAACGTGTATTAGAAGATGCTGGCGTATTTAAAAATACAGAACAAGGTCATCACGCATTTAAACGCTTTATTGAACAACTATAAAACAGCACATCATAATTATAAAAAACATACGCTTACAAAAGGCCAAAGTACTATCATTTAGGTCTTTTGTTTTTTTATGAATAAGAATATAATTATAAGTGATAGGAGTTGTTTTAGGTGAAAATAAAATATTTAATCGTAATGTTTATGACGCTATGTCTAGTATTAGCAGGGTGTTCAAATGGAAATAGTGAGCGCAAAAATGATAGCAATTCTGAGAAGAATGATAAAAAACAAGAATTACATATCTCAGCAGCAGCGAGTCTGACTGATACAACTAAAGAATTGAAGCGAGCATTTGAAGCAAATCATAAAGATGCAAATGTTACATTTAACTATGGTGGGTCTGGTTCATTAAGACAACAGATTGAAAAAGGTGCACCTGTAGATGTGTTTATGTCAGCAAACAAGAAAGACGTTGATGCATTACAAGATAAAGCACAAAATACATATGAATATGCTAAAAATAAACTCGTACTTATTGGCGCGAAGGATAGTAATTATAAATCAGTAGAAACGCTACAAGAAGGCGATAAATTAGCCATTGGCGAGGTGAACTCGGTGCCAGCCGGTAAATATGCTCAGCAATATTTAAAAGATAATAATTTATATGAACAAGTAAAACCTAATTTAGTATTTGCTAAAGACGTGCGACAAGTACTAAACTATGTTGAAAAAGGTAATGCACAATTAGGGTATGTGTATAAAACTGATTTATATCAAAGTCAGCAAAATGGCGAGAGTCATGTTAAAGAAATCAATACAGTTGATTTGAAGCAACCCATTGTTTATAAAGCAGCGACAACATCTGATAAGCAATTAGCTAAAGCATGGATCGACTTTCTTAAGACAGACGAAGCTAAAGAAATATTAGAAAAATATCAATTTGAAGCATAGGAGGTTTTAGCAATGGTAGATGTTACACCATTTTGGATATCACTCAAAGTAGCTGTTATTAGTACAATCATCGTTACTTTTATTGGTATCGTTATTTCAAGATGGCTGTATAAACGACATGGTTTTATTGCTAGAATCTTAGAAAGTATAATTATTTTACCTATTGTGTTACCACCAACAGTTATGGGATTTATTTTATTAATTGTGTTTTCACCTAGAAGTTTTATTGGCGCATTTTTTACGGATGTATTGCATTTACCAGTAGTTTTTACACTGACTGGAGCAGTTATTGCATCTGTGATCGTGAGTTTTCCATTGATGTATCAGCATACTGTCCAAGGCTTTCGAAGTATAGATAATAAAATGCTCAATACTGCACGAACGATGGGTGCAAGTGAAAACAAGATATTTTTTAAATTAATTTTACCGTTGTCAAAGCGTCCGATATTATCAGGCATTATGATGAGCTTTGCCCGAGCGATAGGAGAATTTGGTGCGACACTGATGGTTGCTGGTTACATACCTAATAAAACCAATACGTTACCTTTAGAAATATACTTTTTGGTAGAACAAGGTAAAGAAAATCAAGCATGGTTGTGGGTGATTGTCCTTGTTGCATTTGCTATTACAGTAATTGGCACAATCAATGTGTTGAATAAAGACCGTTATCGGGAGGTAGATTAGTTGTTGGCATTACATTTAGAGCATGCGCTCAAAAACACACAATTACATATGAGTCTCCAAGATACTAAACCTAAAATTTATGCAGTTAAAGGCCCATCAGGCATTGGTAAAACAACAATTTTAAATATTATAGCAGGATTGAAAAGGGCAGATAAGGCACATATAGAAGTAAATGAACGTATTTTAACTGATACGCATAACAATATAGATGTGAAAATTCAACAGCGTAATATTGGCTACTTATTCCAAGATTATCAATTGTTTCCTAATATGGATGTGTATCAGAATATAACTTTTATGGCACAACCTTCCGAACATATAGAGACCTTAATGCATCAATTAAACATTGCGCATTTAAAATCACAGTTTCCAATGAGACTATCTGGAGGAGAATCCCAACGTGTGGCATTAGCAAGAACGTTAAGCACTAGACCAGACCTCATATTATTGGATGAACCATTTTCAAGCTTAGATGATACAACTAAAGATGAAAGTATTCAATTAGTAAAGCGCATATTTGAAGAGTGGCAAATACCAATTATTTTTGTAACACATTCTAATTACGAAGCAGAGGCACTGGCTCATGAAGTGATTAATATTGATTGAGATTACACACAAAAATAAATATAAATGACAAATTGAATAAGTGGCTGTTATTTTCTATATCGGAATCTAACGGTCATTTTTTAAATAAGGGGGTAAGATAATGAATATCGAGTTTTTAGGAACAGCAGGGGGCATTCCTACGCTTTATAATTCAGTATCTCAACATAAAGAATCGAGTTTGCGAACCGGCCCTGGAATATATATTCATGATATCCAATTACTAATAGATACTTCTGAGGATATATTCACTCAATTACGACGCGCTCAAATTTCTGAAATAAAACATGCTTTATACTCACATTGGCATCCTGATCATACGATGGGATTGAGGATTTGGGAGACATTAAATTATGATTTTAAAAATAAAAAACCAAATTCTAGAAAGACAAAGATATATATAACTCAGCAAGAAGTAGCAGATTTCAAAACTTATTTAGGTCATTGGAATCATTTGAATTATTTAACTCAAATTGACGTGATAGAGTTAGAAGTGGTATAGAATGATGCTCTATTAACAATAGATGATATTCAAATAGAATGGATTCAACTTCCTGAAAGTATTGCTTTTGGTTTTTATATCAATGCCATAGAACAGAGCATATTGATTATACCTGATGAAATGAAAGGTTTCGTACCTTCACAAAAATTCAAAAATATAGATGTTGCTATATTACCTTTTGGAAGTAATGAAGTTAATCCAATTACTGGTGAACGTTTACTAGAAAACGGGGTACTAAAGGAATCAAATGAATTAAGTTTTGATGAAAGTGTTGAAATTGCTAGAGAAATAAATGCGACACACACTTATTTTACACATATAGAATCCACGGAAGGCCTCACTATGGATGATACTAAAGTGCTAGAACAACGATTATTACATAGTGGCTTATCATGCACCATTGCTTACGATGGATTAAAAATCCAAACATAAAAAATTTAACTTGAAACATTTAGGCTTATCATGCATTCTATAGACACAAAACGCCTCCTGTCATGAAATAGGGAGGCGTTTTTGTGTTGCTATAGATTATGATTTATTTTCCGGAATTGGAAAATAATCAAATATTTCTCCTGAATTGAGCGCATCAGTTAGAGTAGATAACCAAGCATAATAGAGTTTAGAATGTTCTATTTGCTCAAAAATTTCTTGTGCTTCTTCAATGATTTCAGGTGTAGCAGTTTCTGAATGAATAATGGGATTCAATAAAGATTCAGCTTTATATATTGCTTCTGAATTCAATTTGATTTCACGTTTCCATTTTTGTGAAAAGAAGTTTCCAAAAAACGTAAAAAAGTCTTTTTCAGCAGTAAAGTGTTGTTTTCTACTTCCTCGAACAAACTCTTGTTTTACGCCATCAAATTCTTGCAGTCTTTTAACACCTGCACTCATACTGGGCTTACTCATTTGTAATTCATAACGCATTTCATCTAGTGTCATACTACTTTGTTCAAAAACCATAGTGCCATATAAATTACCTACACTACGATTGACACCATAAAGATCCATCGTTTCTCCAATTGAATTGATGACGATATCTTTTGCTTGTTCCAATAGTTGTTCATAGTCTTTTGAACGTGCCATTGATTCACCTCCATGTAATAGTTAACTTATTGTAACACGAACATATATTTAAAGGATATGCTTTATAAGTAACGGGCGCCATGATTTAGAGCGTATTAAGCGTATTAATAAAATCTTTAACCATTTCTAGTTATATCGAACATTGTTAGTGCTCAGAATCAAAAAACTACATAGGGAATTCACTACTTTTTGTAATATTGATGGCAAACCGTTGTTACTATCGCATGCAAGATTTATAATGGATACAATGATGTATAGAGAGGGTTATTGTAGTGACAAAAGACCGCTATTCAAGACAAACGTTATTTAAACATATAGGTCCTGAAGGACAAGATAAAATCATGAATTCACACGTGCTCATTGTAGGCATGGGGGCACTTGGCACACACCTTGCTGAAAGTTTAGTTAGAGCAGGGGTTGATACACTAACTATTGTAGACAGAGATTATATTGAATATAGTAATCTTCAAAGACAAACGTTGTTTAATGAAGCCGATGCGCTAGAAGGATTGCCCAAAGTTGTTGCTGCTAAAGAAAAATTATTAGATATTCGACAAGATTTGAAGATTCATAGTTATATTGCACATGTAAATCGTCAGTTTTTAGAGGACAATGCTGGTTCAGCTCAACTGATATTAGATGCAACAGATAACTTTGAAACGAGACAGTTGATTAATGATTTTGCTTTTCAAAAAGGCATACCGTGGATTTATGGCGGTGTAGTCCAAAGTACTTATGTAGAAACTGCTTTTATTCCAGGACACACACCATGTTTTAATTGCTTAGTGCCACAGTTACCAGCTATAAATATGACATGTGATACGGTAGGTGTAATTCAACCTGCAGTGACGATGACAACAAGTTTACAGATGAGGGATGCGCTGAAAATTTTAACAGAACAACACGTGCCGACTAAAGTAACGTATGGTGACTTATGGGAAGGGACGCACTTTACATTTGGGTTTAGTAAACTACAACGGAGCGATTGCAAAACTTGTGGCTGCAACCCTACATATCCACATTTAAATGAAACGAAACGACAGTTTGCTAGTTTGTGTGGTAGGGACACAGTGCAATACGAAAACCCTAATATTTCCCAGGAAATGCTAGAATCATTTTTAACTCAGCAAAATATTGCATACCGACGTAATCCTTATATGATTCACTTTGAATATAATGGTTATCGCATTGTTAGCTTTAAAGGCGGGAGATTACTGATTCATGGTATGACAAAGCCTCAACAAGCGATTACTTTAATAAACCGATTATTCGGCTAAAGGGGTGTAAAAATGCATACAAATGTTAAGTTAGATCAAGATATAAGATGTGCAGTATTGACAGTTTCTGATACAAGAGATTATAAGACTGACAAGGGCGGTAAATTAGTAATAGAACTGTTATCGGAATTGAATGTTTCAATCGATAAGGCGCATTATAAAATAGTGAAAGATGAACAAGAAGCGATTCAAATGCAAGTTGAGCAATGGTTAAGTGAAGACATCGATGTGATTGTTACTACAGGAGGCACTGGTATTGCACAAAGAGATGTAACTATAGAAGCAGTATCCTCATTTTTCACTAAAGAAATTGAAGGATTTGGAGAGTTGTTTAGATATCTCAGTTATGCTGAGGATGTAGGTACGAGAGCATTATTGTCTCGAGCAATCGCGGGGACAGCAGGTGACAAGTTAATCTTTAGTATCCCAGGATCTACTGGAGCTGTTAAATTAGCATTGGAGAAGTTAATAAAACCAGAATTAAATCATTTGGTTAAAGAAATAACTAAATAAAAGAGGGTGACAAGAATCAAAATATGAAATTTGAAGTCTGTCCCCCTCACAAGGTTTACTAGAAAAAGGAATACAAGAGCTTGAAACAAGTACATTTAAATGTCAGACAGCTACTACAAATATAATAGTTGATGCTGAGACATGTAGTTATGCCCTAGAGACTTTATTCGAGTTGAACACAAATATTAAATTATGCTTTACGTTGAAAATCACCAGATTTACCACCAGATTTAGAGAGTAAATAAGTTTCGCCAATGACCATACCTTTGTCTAAAGCTTTTGTCATGTCATATACAGTAAGTGCTACAGCAGTTGCAGCAGTTAATGCTTCCATTTCGACACCTGTTTTTCCAGTAGTAGACACGGTTGCTTGGATATTCAAAGTGAAAGATTGCGCATGCTTCTGCCACTGAAATTCAACATCAATACCTGTTAATGGTAAAGGATGACACATTGGAATAATATCAGCAGTGTTTTTAGCAGCCATAATCCCTGCAATTTGTGCAGTGTTAAGCACATTTCCTTTTTTATTTGTATGATCAACAATTTGTTGATAGATTTCTGGGTTTACGGTAATGCTTGAATGTGCAATTGCAGTACGTTTCGTAATGTTTTTTTCAGAAACATCTACCATTTTAGCATTGCCTTGTTCATTAATATGTGTAAATTCAGACAAACATATCCCTCCTAATCGTTTTCTAGTATATCACGAAATTAATTAATATAAGGAGTAGATTTAGATGCCATTTGAGAAAAGAAATCCAATTCCAGTCGGTGAAGCCATTGAACGTGTTGTGAGTCAAAATATTTATATGGATGAGACTACAGTGCCCCTAGATGCCAGCTTAAACCATATATTGGCTGAAGATATTGTTGCTACATACGAAATTCCACGTTTCAACAAATCACCTTATGATGGTTTTGCCATTAGAAGTAAAGATACAACGAATGCAAGTGGAGCACATCGTCTCACTTTCAATGTGATTGACCATATTGGTGCCGGTACTGTTTCAGATAAAAAAGTTGGTGCGTTTGAAGCAGTTCGAATTATGACAGGTGCAGCGATGCCTGAAGGTGCAGACGCAGTTGTCATGTTAGAACAAACAGTAGAACAAGGACAAAGTTTCACATTACGTAAAGCATTTAAACCTAATGAGAACGTCTCTTTAAAAGGTGAAGAAACTCAAATAGGTGATGTTATTTTACAAAAAGGACAACAAATTAATCCTGGTGCCATTGCAGTATTAGCTACATATGGCTATGCACAAGTTCCTGTTTTTAAAAAACCAAGCGTAGCCGTAATTGCTACCGGCAGTGAGCTATTAGATGTAAGTGATGATTTAGAACCTGGAAAAATAAGGAATTCTAATGGACCAATGATTACTGCATTGGCTAATAAATTAGACTTACAAGTAAAACGTTATCAAATACAACAAGATGATTTAGAAAGTAGTATCCAAGTGGTTACGGAAGCAATGCAACAACATGATATTGTCATTACTACGGGTGGTGTATCAGTTGGGGATTTTGATTATTTACCACAAATATACGAAGCATTAAATGCTGAAGTCCTTTTTAATAAAATTGCTATGCGTCCGGGAAGTGTGACGACAGTAGCAGTAGCAGAAGGTAAGTATCTATTTGGTTTATCTGGAAACCCATCAGCATGCTTTACAGGCTTTGAATTATACGTTAAGCCAGCAGTTCAACATATGATGTATGCAAATGCACTCTATCCTCAAGTCGTGCAAGCTACATTGATGGAAGATTTTACAAAAGCAAACCCATTTACGAGATTTATTCGCGCGACGGCCACTTTTAACGGCAAAGAAATGACAGCAGTTCCTTCAGGATTTAACAAATCAGGTGCAGTTGTTGCAATTGCACATAGTAATGCAATGATTATGTTACCAGGTGGAACAAGAGGATATAAAAAAGGTTATACGGTAAATGTAATATTAACTGAATCACAAGCTTATGAAACGGAATGCTTTATATGATTTTACAAATTGTTGGATTGAAAAATTCTGGGAAAACGACATTAATGGCACATACAATTCAGGTGCTAAAAGAACATCATCTCACAGTAGCAACGGTGAAACATCATGGACATCATAACTCTGAGGACCATCATGATATCACATTACAAAATAATCATGTTGACCATATGAAACACTTTTATGCAGGTGCAGATCAAAGTATTGTTCAAGGTAATGCTTACCAACAAAGTGTCACCAGAACACAAAACAAAACGCTTGATGAAATCATAGATGAATCTGTTACAATAGACAGTAACGTAATATTAGTAGAAGGTTTTAAAGAAGCAAGTTACGATAAAGTGTTAGTCTACCGTGATGAAAATGACCGTAACGCACTAAATCATTTAACACATATTAAGTATGCCATTAATATATCAAAACCAGAGGCTTTACGTCAGTATGACCAATGGTTATTATCTTTTTTAATATCAAAGGAATGAATTAAATGAAGCAATTTGAAGTGACAAGCGAGCCGATACAGACAGAGCAATATAGATCTTATGTACTGAACGAACATCAAGGTGCAGTTGTTGTTTTTACAGGTCATGTAAGGGAATGGACAAAAGGAATTAAAACAGAGCATTTAGAGTATGAAGCCTATACACCTATGGCAGAAAAAAAGTTAGCTCAAATTGGCGATGAAATTTCACAACAATGGCCAGGGACACAAACAGCAATCGTGCATAGAATAGGCCCGTTAGCTATTTCAGATATTGCAGTACTCATCAGTGTTTCTTCACCACATCGAAAAGATGCTTATAGAGCAAATGAATATGCAATTGAGCGTATCAAAGAAATCGTACCTATTTGGAAAAAGGAAATATGGGAAGATGGTGCACAATGGCAAGGACATCAACATGGAAGTTATGAGGATGCGATTGAAGGAGGACAATCATGAGAGTGCTTTATTTTGCAGAAATAAAAGAAATATTAGCAAAACAATCAGAAGACATCGATTTAAGTTATGATATTACTGTAGATGAATTTATTACAGATTTATTTAAACGTTATCCTAGTATTAGCGATAAAAAATTTCAAATAGCGGTAAATGAAGAATTTGTGAAAAATGATGACATTGTCCAACCTAATGACACTGTCGCATTGATTCCACCAGTTAGCGGAGGGTAAAGAAGAGATGAAAGCAATTATACTTGCCGGAGGACAGTCAGAGAGATTCGGTGAACCTAAGGCTTTTGCACAAATTGAATCGCAAGCATTTTATGAGCGAATTATAGATGTGTTAGAAGCAACGAACATGTTTAATCAAATTATTATAAGCACCAATGAGAATCTTGCGACACAATTTGATCACCCTAATATAATTATAGATGAACACCAGAATAAAGATAAAGGGCCTTTGGCAGGTATTAGATCGGTCATGAGCCAATACCTAGAGGAAGAACTATTCTTTGTTATTTCCGTTGACACACCTATGATTACTCAAAAAGCGATAAGTAAATTATATCAATTTATGGTGGAACACCTTATTGAAGACCAATTAGATATTGCAGGTTTTCAAGAAGCGGGTAGACCGATACCTACACTTGCTTTTTACAGTCCACATACTTTAACTTACATTGATAAGGCACTGGATTCAGATGATTATAGTTTAAAGAATGTTTATACTAAAGTTGCGAGCGACTGGTTAGATGTTAACACAATTGAATCACCTGAATATTGGTATAAAAATATTAATTTCCAGCATGATTTGGACGCTTTACAACATGAAATTATAAATAGATAAAGGGGGGCTAACGATATGGTAGAACAAATCACTGATAAACTCGGGCGTCCGATACGTGACTTAAGATTGTCAGTTACAGATCGATGCAACTTCCGTTGTGATTATTGCATGCCTAAAGAAATATTTGGCGATGATTTTGTTTTCTTACCTAAAGACGAGCTTCTTACATTTGATGAAATGGTACGTATTTCGAAAGTATACACACAATTAGGCGTGAAAAAAATACGTATTACAGGCGGTGAACCATTACTCAGACGTGATTTATATAAATTAATTTATGAATTAAATCAGATTGATGGTGTAGAAGATATTGGTCTAACGACAAATGGCTTATTATTAAAAAAACACGGTCAAAAATTATACGATGCAGGTTTAAGACGTATTAATGTGAGTTTAGATGCAATCGAAGACAAAGTGTTTCAAGCGATTAATAATAGAAATATAAAAGCTTCTACAATATTGCAACAGATTGATTATGCAATTTCCATAGGATTCCACGTGAAAGTAAATGTGGTTATACAAAAAGGTGTAAATGACAATCAAATTTTACCTATGATTCAATATTTCAAAGAGAAAGATATTGAGATTAGATTTATAGAATTTATGGATGTTGGAAACGATAATGGATGGGATTTTAGTAAAGTGGTAACAAAAGATGAAATGTTAAATATGATAGAAAATGAATTTGATATTGAATCTGTTGAGCCAAAATATTTTGGTGAAGTTGCTAAATATTATCGACATAAAGATAATGGCGCACAGTTTGGCCTTATCACTAGTGTATCTCAATCTTTCTGCTCTACATGTACACGTGGGAGATTGTCATCAGACGGTAAGTTTTATAGTTGTTTATTTAGTACAGTAGATGGTTTTAATGTGAAATCATTTATGCGTGCTGGAGCAACGGATGAGGAGCTATTTGAACAGTTTAAAGTACTATGGAATGTTAGAGATGATAGATATTCAGATGAACGTACAGAACAAACCGTAGCAAATAGAAAACGCAAAAAAATTAATATGAACTATATTGGCGGTTAGAATCATTAAGTAATTGTAAAACTTACAATTAGGTTTAATATAGTTTTGACACTGATATAACATTTAATACCACAAAACGCTGAAGCAGCATAATTAAATATGCTTTCAGCGTTTTTTGTATTAAATCACAAAGTAAACAAAAATCACTCTGTTTATTTAACAAAAAGCAGTTAATATTAACCATTTTCGAATTTTAAAATAAAGCATTTTTTAATATAATCTATTAATAAAAAGTGTTTATATTTACTTTAGGGATTTAAGTAAAACAAAAAAATGCTTGGTATGTATAAGAAACGATATAAATGAAAGACAATAGTAAAAAATATTTATCTATTACTTTTAAAATAATAGATTTAATGAAGAAAATGTTATATAATATTTTCGAAGCTTATTCATTATAAAGCCATAAAAACAACAAGAAAAGACGATGAGGAGGCCATTATTATGGAAACTAAAGTATCTTATTTTATAACTTCTGAAAAAGCATTGAGTCAATTAAAGCATTGGTTGAAAACAGTTCATCATTTATCAATTGAAGAATTTGTTGTGTTGTATAAGGTTTATGAATCTAAAAAAATCAGCGGAAAGGAATTGAGAGATACACTTCATTTCGAAATGTTATGGGATACGAGCAAGATTGATGTGATTATACGAAAAATTTATAAAAAAGAACTTATGTCTAAAGTTCGTTCTGAAACAGACGAGAGACAAGTTTATTATTATTTCAATGATATTCAAACTAAAATTTTTGATGACATTATTCAAGAAATAGAAAATATTAAAGTAGCACAATAATAAAACATACATAAAAAAGAGAACGGGACTACGAAATCAACTTTTGATTCCTTCCCGTTCTCTTTTTATTGTAATGAGTTAAGTTGTTTTAACTTTTCTGCCATGTAAAAAGAAATAAATCATAGCTGCTATGAGTACGATGACGGCCATAATAGCATATAATTGTGCATAAGATACGGAGGATGTCATGAATCCTAAAACATATGGTCCAAATCCAACGCCTAAATCTAGTCCGATAAAATAGGTTGAAGTTGCTATACCGTATTTAGCAGGTGGTGATACTTTAATGGCAATAGCTTGCATACAGGATGAAATATTTCCATAACCTGCGCCTAAGAACAAGCCGGCAAGAATGAGTAACCAACCATTATTTGTAATACTTAAAGTAACGAATGTAAGGATTAAGAATACAAAGGCAGGATATGCAATGACATTCTCATTTTTTTGATCCATAAGACGACCTGCAATTGGTCGAGTAATCAGTGATGCAATGGCATAGAATATAAAGAAGTAACTAGATATCGTTACTAAATTTATCTCTTGAGCAAAGAATTGCAAGAATGTAAGTATTGAAGAATAAGTTAAACCTGAAATCAACATAATTATTGCAACCGGAATAGCTTCTTTTGCAATGTAATTATTGATATTGAATTTTTTACTCGTTGTTTTTTGAGTAGTTGTATCAGTCGTATCGAGTTTAAATTGTAAGTTTACAAAGAAAGAAATTAATAAGCTTACTACACCACAAATGAGACAAATTAAGAATAATATCTTAATTGGAAAAGCATTAATTAAAAGTAATCCAAGGAAAGGACCAATAGCTGCACCCATGACAAGACTTAAAGAAAATAAACTAATGCCTTCACTTTTTCTATCATTAGGTGTGACATAAGCGGCGATGGTACCTGTTGCCGTTGTAGTAATTCCTGTAGCGATACCGTTGATTAATCTAGTAAACATGAGTAATGCTAAAGAACCTTCTATAAAATATAATAATTGGGTAATGAGTAAAAATACTAATCCAATTAATAATATACGTTTAGGACCAACTTTATTTACATATTTACCAGTTACAAAACGTCCGATTAAAGAACCTATGATAAAGAGCCCTGTTACTAAGCCAGCGGTGCTATCTGAAACATTATATTCAGATTTAGTATAGCTGGCGATAATTACTATAAGTAAGTACATACATAAGTATATTAAAAAATTGGTTATAAAGTTTATATTAAAACTTTTTGTCCATATGGGTGATTTTGTTGTTATTGCTTGGTTCATATTACGCTTCCTCCATTTTTGTTATAGCTTCATGTATTGATTGAATGGTCTTAATTGCCTGTTTAAGATCGTCTTCAGATAATCCTGTTTCATTAATAAGCTGATCTTGCACCTTATTAACTCGAGCACTCATATTGTCATATAATAGCTGCCCTTCTTTTGAGAGCGTTAATAACTTCTCCCTTTTATCAATACCAGGTTCAATTGAAAGCAATGATTTTTCAGAAAGTACTTTTAAAATCTTACGTGTTGTCGGTTTCTCAATGGCACGGCGCTTTGATATTTGTACCAAAGTAGTAGGCGCATTGTAAGCTATATCTTTAAATACCAACCATTGAGCGGGATATAGGTCAAACGCTTCAAATATAGGTTGAAACAATTTGGTGTATGGTCTATAAATTGCAATAAGGTTATTAAATATAAGATTGTTTTCCATAATGACCTCCTAATATAGTTAGCTTTGCTAACTTAATTTATAGCATACTTATTCTATTCTTTTTTAATAAAAAAATCAATAGTAGGCGATGTAAAAACATTAAAAATTAAAGAAAAAGTTTATGGAGATAAGAAATTTATTCCGTAGCGTTAGTTAAGACAAGTAAAGTGGTATACAATTTGTTAAGATATAGTCAAAGCTAAAATAAGGGAGATACCTAATGCAGTATTTAAAATTAGACCATATGATTCATTATATTCATCAATTAGATAACTTTAAATATCCGGGACATTTGTTTAAATTACATCAAGGTGGCAACCATGAAAGATTGGGAACTTATAACAGATTAGCCTATTTAAATAATGCATATATAGAGTTGTTAGATGTGTATAAACCTGACGTATTATTAAAAATGATAAAAACAGATGAAGGACGAGTATCGTTTCCTTCAAAAATAGTGCAAGATAATTATAGTCAAGGTATAAAGACGCTGGCATTTCGTACGCAAGATATTCATCAATTGAAAAAAGATTTGGAAACGAGAAATATAGAAGTCATTGGCCCTATAGATATGCATAGGGAAAATGTGAAAGGTGATAAAACATCTTGGAAATTGCTTTATATTGCAGATCCAGATTATAGAGTAAAACCACCATTTTTTATCCAGTGGAATGAAGCTGAAGAAGTGAGAAATGCAAAATTAGAACCGTTGCAACAAAAAGAATTTACGATTAAAACAATTAATTTACACAGCACAGAACGAGAGCATACTGTAAAAAAATGGGAATATTGGTTTGATATGGAAAAAATAAGTGAAACTAAAACGTATACTGCATTAAAATTAAAAAATGATGATGTCGTTTACCACATTTATGATGGTGAACATTCAGGGTATAAATCAGTCACATTACGAGACGATAAAACTTCATCATCTTATACTTTAATTATTCGAGGAACAAGTTACCAATTTGAGGCAGATTAATAAATATAAATATACGCGCTATGTGCAATAATGAAAATGTGTATCAATGAAATAATAAGTGTTAAAATAGTTAAATACGTGGCGACTTTATGTGTGCGCAATAATAATAAGTATACGCATATAACAAAAGACAACGCCGCTAAAATAACTCTTAAGCTTAAGTATGATATTGACAGTGGTTCGATAAAAGCTTGAACTACAAAGATTAAATTAATAATCAGTAATAATCCAATAATAAAAATACGCATGAAAACACCTCGCTTTTTCTTTTAATATAGTATAGCAAATGAACTGTTTATATGTGAAATTATGAGCGAAGCAATGTATAATATCAAAGTATTGAATTGGTAAAGGAGACATCAGTTGTATGGAAAAGATGAATATCACAAATCAAGCACATGATGCATTTGTTAAATCGCACCCACAAGGTGATTTATTACAATTAACAAAATGGGCAGAAACAAAAACACTAACTGGATGGTATTCAAAACGTATCGCAGTTGGAGAAGAGGGCGAAGTAAAAGGCGTTGCTCAACTGTTATTCAAAAAGGTACCTAAGTTACCATATACGTTATGCTATATCTCTAGAGGTTTTGTTACAGATTACAGTAATAAACTCGCATTAGAAACGCTTTTAGAGTACGCAATGCAAATTGCAAAAGAAGAAAAAGCCTATGCTATTAAAATTGATCCAGATGTTGAAGTAGATAAAGGTGCTGACGCATTAACAAACCTAAGATCACTAGGATTTAAGCACAAAGGATTTAAAGAAGGTTTATCTAAAGATTATATACAACCAAGAATGACAATGATTACACCAATTGAAAAGTCAGATGAAGAACTTATACAAAGTTTTGAAAGACGTAATCGTTCAAAAGTCAGATTAGCTTTAAAACGTGGTACGACTGTTGAGCGTTCTAATAGAGAAGGTTTAAAAACATTTGCTAACTTAATGCAAATTACAGGTGAACGTGATGGCTTTTTAACGCGTGATATTAGTTATTTCCAAAATATCTACGATGCTATGAATCCAGATGGCGACGCAGAATTATTCTTAGTTAAATTAGAGCCCAAGCCAGTACTCAAAGATTTAAGAGAAGACTTATTACAACTTGAGCAAGAAAAAGTTAAATTAGCTGAAAAAAAACAAGATAAAAAAACACTAAATAAAATCAACGATGTAAATAATAAAATCGTTAAAACCCAAGAATTAATTGAAGATATGGAAAAATTAGAACTATCTCATCCTGAAGGTATGTATCTGTCAGGCGCGTTGTTAATGTTCGCAGGTAACAAATCATACTACCTATATGGTGCTTCTTCAAATGAATATCGTGATTTTCTACCTAACCACCATATGCAGTTTGCTATGATGCAATATGCTAGGGAACATGGTGCGACAACTTATGATTTTGGTGGTACTGATAATGATCCTGATAAAGACTCTGATCACTATGGCTTGTGGACATTTAAAAAAGTTTGGGGCACATATTTAAGTGAAAAAATAGGTGAGTTTGACTATGTATTAAACAAACCACTTTATCAAATAATTGAAAATGTAAAACCAAAGCTTACTAAAGCGAAAATTAAAATATCTCGTAAATTAAAACGTAAGTAAAAGCTAGTAAATTAATTAAATGTAAAAATACACAATATAAAGTTTTGATTTAAAATCTATAAAACTTTATGCTGTGTATTTTTTTAATGTTAAATAGATTTAAAAATTCAAAATATTTTATAAAATTATTAGCATGTATGATATTGTAAATTAGAGACTTATGGTAAATTGGATATAGCGAAATGAAAGTACGAGAGGAGATTAAGTGCATGATAAAAAAATTACTACAGTTTTCATTAGGAAATAAATTTGCAATATTCTTAATGGTCTTGTTAGTTATATTAGCTGGCATATACTCGAGTTCTAAAATGAAACTCGAACTATTACCCGATGTTGAACCACCAATGATTACAATACAAACAGCATTACCGGGTGCGACTCCAGAAACAGTAAAGGAAGACATTAGTGATAAAATAGATAGTCAAGTTAGGTCTATGTCTGATGTTAAGAGCGTGAGCGCTCAATCTATACAAAATGCTTCAATGGTAACTGTAGAATATGAAGAAACTGCAGATATGGACAAAGCAGAAAATGATTTACAGAAAGAAATCGATAAGATTAAATTTGATGAAGAGGTTGAGGAACCAGAACTAACAAGAAGTTCAATGGATGCATTTCCTATCGTAGCTTATTCATTTAGTAATAAGGAAGATAACCTCAAAGATACGACAAGTAAAATTAACAACGAACTGATTCCACGTTTAGAAACAATTGAAGGTATACAAACTGCACAACTTAACGGTCAAACGTCACGAGAAGTGTCTGTGAAATTTGATCAAGAAAAATTACAGGAAAGTGGTTTGAGTGCAGAAAGTGTTCAACAATTTCTAAAGAGTGCTACAAGTGAAACACCTCTCGGGTTATTCCAATTTGATAAGACAGAAAAGTCTGTTGTCATTGATGGTCAATTTACATCCGTAGATGCATTGAAAGATTTAGAAATCCCACTAACTGCAGGTGCTGGATCTAGCGCTCAAGGGCAAAGTGCAAGTGATTCAGGTCAACAAGGTGCAGCACAAAGTCAAGGTGGTGCGGGAGCTTCTTCACAAGGTTCTGCAATGCAAGGTGCCGGAGCAAGTAGTGGCTCAGGTGGTGAAAGCGTACCATCAGTGAAGCTAGATGATATTGCTGACGTCTCTGTAGGGGATGTACGTGAATCTATTTCAAAAACAAATGGTAAAGACGCAGTGAATGTACAGGTTACTAAATCACAAGATGCCAATACTGTAAAAGTAGCTGAAGATACCAAAAATGAAATCGATAAATTTGTTAAAGAAAATCCTGATGTCAATTCAACTAAAGTCATGGATACAGCGAAACCTATCCAAGATTCTCTTTACACTATGATTGAAAAAGCAGCTTTAGGTACAATGGTTGCGATTATCGTCATTTTACTATTCTTAAGAAATATTAGAACGACCGCAATTTCAATTGTATCCATACCAATGTCTATCTTAATAGCGATGGTGGCATTGAAATTATCAGATGTTTCATTAAACATTCTTACTTTAGGCGCATTAACTGTTGCCATAGGGCGTGTGATTGATGATTCAATCGTAGTAGTAGAAAATATATACAGACGCTTGTCAGATAAAGATGAGAAATTAAGCGGAGATAAATTAGTTATAAGTGCTACAAGTGAAGTATTTAAACCAATATTATCATCTACTATAGTGACAATTATTGTATTCTTGCCACTTGTCTTTGTAACAGGTTCAGTAGGTCAAATGTTTAGACCATTTGCCCTAGCAATTGCTTTTAGTTTATTAGCATCGCTTCTTGTTTCTGTAACAATTGTTCCAGCATTAAGTGCAACATTCTTTAAAAAGGGAATTAAACAACGTAAAGAAAAGAAATTAGGTTTGATAGGTAGTAATTACAAAAAAGTATTAAACTGGTCATTAAATCATAAATGGATTGTAATTATAATTAGTACACTCATTTTGATAGCCAGTATTGGACTGGGCGCTGCTAAACTTGGAACAAGCTTTATTTCCACAGGGGAAGATAAGTATATGGCACTTACATATACGCCTGAACCTGGTGAAACTGAAGAAGGCGTTCTAAATAACGCAGAAGAAGTACAGAAATATTTAAATAAAAAAGATAAAGTGAATACAGTTCAATATTCAGTGGGTGGTGCAACGCCGACAGATCCTACTGGAAGTTCAAACAGTATGGCAATAATGGTGGAATATGATTCCAACACACCAAATTTTGATGAAGAACCTGATAAAGTGCTTAGTCATATTGAAGAATATAAACACCCTGGTACTTGGGGTAACCAAGATATGGGCACCGGCACAGACAACAAAGCATTAGAAATTGCAGTGACTGGTCCATCATTAGATTCAATTGAAGGAACTGTAAAAAAAGTTGAAGACGAAATGAAAGATGTTAAAGGACTAGCTAATGTTAAGTCAGACTTATCACAAACTTATGAGCAATATAATATCAAAGTCGATCAAAATAAAGCTTCAAGCTATGGCTTGTCAGCTTCGCAATTAGCAATGACATTAAATCAAAATACACCTGAACAAACGGTTACGACTGTTAAAGAAAAAGGTAAATCCATAGATGTAAAAGTTAAAGAAGATAAAGATAAAAACTGGACAGAAGAAAAATTAGAAAGCACAGAAGTACAAACACCAACAGGTCAATCTATTGAGTTAAGTGAGATTGCCGATTTAGAAAAATCATCTACACCTAATAAAATAGAAACAGAAGCCGGTGATTACACTGCAACAGTTTCTACAAAAGTAACAAACGATGATGTCGGTGGCATGGCTCAAAAAGTAATATCTAAAGTAAACGATATAGATAAGCCTAATAACGTAGAAACAAAAGTAGGCGGGGCTAATGAAGATATAAGCAAAGCTATATCACAATTAGTATTAGCAATGATAGCAGCAATAATAATTGTTTATTTAGTGCTTGTATTGACGTTCAAAGGCGCACTCGCACCATTTACAATTCTATTCTCTCTTCCATATACTGTTATAGGTGTAGTAATCGCCCTTGTCTTAACGGGTGAAACGATATCCGTACCAAGTATGATTGGTATGCTCATGCTGATTGGTATCGTAGTAACAAATGCGATTGTGTTAGTAGATAGAGTTATTAATAAAGAAAAACAAGGTCTGGAAATGAAAGAAGCGTTATTAGAAGCTGGTGGTACGCGTATTAGACCGATTCTTATGACAGCTATAGCTACAATTGGCGCATTATTACCAATGTTGTTTGGTGAAGATAGCTCAATTATTATTTCAAAAGGTATGGCAGCGACAGTTATAGGTGGATTAATTTCATCTACGCTATTAACGTTAATTGTAGTACCTGTTATATACGAAATACTATTTAGCTTGAAAGATAAAATTATTAATAAACGTAATAAGAAAAACAAATCATAGATAAATCATATTAGGATGTATGAATGAATTCCTATAGAAAAACTGCTTACACAGTCTTATAACATGTGTAAGCAGTTTTATTTGTTTTTATATAAAAGGGACGGTATAAATCATTTTTTCTTAGTACTTATCTTGTTAGTTAACTGAAAATAATGCACTATGCAAAAAGAGTATTGAAATAGATAACTACTTCAATACTCAATATTTTAAAAATTAATATAATACTAATGCTAAAATAGCGTATACCACAAATAGTATAACGGTAATAATATTTAAGATCTGAACGCCTTTAGAATCTTTTTTACCGTTTTTGAAAGCTGTGATTTCTACATTGCCAACGATAAGTAATAGTACGATGAATACCCACCAGTTTATTGCAGGGAAAGATAATGTTGTAATTGCTACAACAAATAATAAGAGCAAGGCCATAATAATACGTAAAATGCGTGTAATGATTGTCGGCATTTTAAATATACTGATGTAGCTTACTATAAGATATAATATTGGTAAAAAGATAAGGTACAGTTGCATTGAATTACATCCTTTCTATGTATGCACTTAATCTTAGCATGTAAAAAATTGATTTACTAGGATGTTATTTACGTTCTTTTTGACTAATTTCTGAACGTACAGATGCAATTTCTTTTTCTATGTCTTCAAGTTGTCGTAATAATGGGTCAACTTGTTGATTGACGGATTCTCTTTTTTCAAGGTCACCTTGTAGTCTCACGTAATCATATTTTAGTTCAGCTAATTTTTCTTTTAAATCCATTTTTACACACTCCTTTTGTATGCGGCATTGGCCACACTGTTTTAGTTTAAATTATAACATGAAATTGAAAGCTTCTAAAATAACCGAGTTATATGTTAAAGTATGAAAATGGAATGAAAACGAAACGATGTAATGAAAGAAGGTTTATTGTGACTCAACAATTTATCATAATTATTTTACTTATTGCATTAGGTTATGCACTTAAAAGAATTAATTACTTTAAGGCAAACGACAGCCAAGTTTTTGCAACATTAGTTCTAAATGTCACATTACCTTCACTCGTGATAGTTAATTTAAACGAAGCAGATTTAGATTTATCACTATCTATCTTACCTATAATGATGATTTTGTATGGTGCTATAACAAAAATAATCATGGTATGGTTCTTTATGAAATATGATAATCAAATACGAGGGACAACGGGTATGATGATGGCTTCACTAAATATAGGCTTATTTGCATATCCATTGGTAGAAGCAATATGGCCCAATACTGGTATGATTTATTTTGGTATGGTAGATATTGGTGGCGCGATTATTATGTTTGGAGTTACTTACTTTGTAGGAAGCTATTTTAGTAGTTCAGGTGATAGCTTTGATTTTAAATATCTAGCGAAAAATCTTCTTAAATCAGTGCCGTTAATGACATACATCATCATGTTTATTTTAAATATGCTCAATATTCATTTTCCGGATCCAGTAATTGATTTCTTCTCTGTATTATCAGGCGCAAATATGCCATTATCAATGATTTTGATAGGGTTAATGTTGAATTTTAGTATAGATAAACGATTTTTACCAATCGCAATGAAGTACATTTTATTACATTATGGTTTAGGTATTATCGCTGGGTTACTCGTATATTTCTTTTTACCAGTCGATGATCAAATGGTAAAAACAACACTACAAGTTGCATGGTTATTACCAGTAGGTGTAGCAATAATACCTTATGCGATTCAATTTAAATATAAGACATTACCACTGGTCGGTATGGTCACCAATTTAACGATTGTTATCAGTATAATTATATTATACATTTACCAAGCTTTATTTGTATAAATAAAAGCACTCCTGTTATTTTACAGGAGTGCTTTTTGCTGTCTCTAATGACTGATAACTAGATTAAATGTTAGCTTAACCTTTACCACCCATAAATGCAGGATAATTAGTCATGCCACCATCGACATATATTGTTGTGCCATGAATATAATCCGCTAAGTCAGAAGCTAAAAATCTTGCGACGTTAGCAACTTGACTAGCTTCTCCAATGATCTTAGATGGGATCATTTCTAATGTTTCTTCACGTGTTGTTGGATCAGAGAATTTTTCTTTCGTGTGTTCAGTAACGATAGCTCCCGGTGAAATATTATTTATACGAATACCATATTGTGCATATTCCATCGACATTGTTTCCATCATTAATTTTAATCCGCCTTTACTTGCTGCGTAGTTTACATAGTTTGGCCATGGAATTTTATCATGAACACTAGATGTGTTGATAATTACACCTTTTTTATCTTCTTTTAAAAATTGGTTTATAGCTGTTTTTGAACCTATAAATGCACCAGTCAAATTGACGTCAATTACTTTTTGCCATTCTTCTAAAGGCATTTCGTGTGTAGGGATCGGTTTTTCAAATCCAGCGTTATTAATTAAGATATCGAGTGTACCAAATTGATCTACAGCAGATTGAATTAAACGTTCTACATCATCTTCTTTTGATATATCAGCTTGTACCTTGATTGCCTTGCCGCCTGCATCTTCAATTAATTGGATAGCTTGAGACACTACTTCTAAATGGCGTTCCGAGCGATAATTTATAACGACATTAGCTTTTTCATCACCAAACTGTTCTGCCATAGCTTTTCCAATACCGCTACCAGCACCTGTAATCACTACAACTTTACCTTCTAAGTCCTTAAACATAATGTATGACGCCTCCTTGATAGTAATAGTATAAAACAAAAAGTTTAAGACAAATATTAAATGATTAGAGATGAAAGTCACTAATCATTCAATATGCAATGAAAAATTGTAGTTGCCTTAAACTTAATGTTGTTTATCTATTTGTAAAATGATGTTTGATTGTTAATGTTAACCTTTAATATTTCCGAGTACAAAGGCAGCAATGACAATGAGAACAATACCAGCCCATATGCCAGTCATTTGACGTTTGTCTTTACGCTCACCTAATAGGAAAATACCGCCAAGTGTAGATACGATGACTAATAATTGGGATAATGAAAAACTCGTTGCTACACCGACTTTGGGTTGTGAATAGAACATAAATAAATTACCTATCCCCCAAATTACACCTGGAATTAAATTCCATGCAGTACTTTTTATTGATGTTTCGTGTTTAGCTGATAGTATTAAGCCACCAATCGCCATACCTATAGATTGGAAGAAAAGGGCATTCATTCCATCTACACCGAAGATTTGAGCTATAACTACATACACGACGTAACCAACAGTAGAAATTAGTAATATAGGCATTGCTTTACCAAAGTTTTTCGTGTTTTCTGATGCTTCATTTTTGCCTTTAATAGACGTCATAGCAATACCAATAACGAGTAATACCATAGCGATTAGACCTAATGTTACTTGAGTACCAGTACTCCATTCACCTAAAAATACAGCACTAAATAATGTTGTACCTACTAATTGTAAACCAGTAGAGATAGGCATTGTTTTAGACACACCAATTAAACTAATTGATTTCAATTGGTAGCCCTGACCAAGCGCCCAAAAAGCACCTGAAATTAAACCGACAATAATAATAGTGGGGTCACCAAATTCAGCATTGCCAGTTAATAATAAAATAATACCAATAATTAATGCACCAAATGTAGTACCTCTGATTTGGTTATAGGGGCCACCACCAACAAGCACATTAATTAAAACAACACTTCCCCAAAATAACGCGGGTAAAAGGGCAATTAATATATCCATATGTTATATTCACTCACTTTCTATTTAAATAATACTTTCCTTTCAAAACAACTATCATAGATTGCCCTTGTATGATATTTTAAAGCAAAATATTAATATAGTAAAAAATATTAGATTATATGCAAAATTATTTTGTATCATTGTGAAATGTAATCATTATCTGTATTGGGCATAAAAAAAGAATAATTAAAATAAGCTTAAAATTTGGAGAGATTCCAAATTTTAAGCTTATAAAGGTATAGCGAATTAAATATGAGCAGCGACGTATTTAAATTTTTTATATTCATAATTGATATTAAAGCCTAGCTCGTTAAAACGTTCAACGAGTGTCGTGTTTTTACTACGTATTTTGAAAAAAACTTTTTCTATATCGTGATTAGTAAACGCGATGTGTATAGCGTGTGATAGTAAATCAAATGCTATGCCTTTAAGTCTATAATCAGAGTGCGAAGAAAAATATTTAATTTCTGCCTTATGACTATTTTCAAATATTTGAAGGTAGAGATAACCTTTCAGTAGTCCCTCAGACATAAACATAAATAAGCGATGATGCTCATCCAGTGATTCAACAATTTCATCAGCAGTCATTACATCATGTTTAAATGTGTGTTCATGCAATTTACTAAATAAACGATAGTAAGCTGGCTGATATTCTGTAATGTTTTGTGCGTGCTCAATTTCACCAATATCTTGTGATGCTACTAAATAATAATCTGTGAAGCTATAAGAAGATTGGATAGTTTTCATAAAATCTAAATAATTTTGTTCTGTTTCTTCAAAAGAAAAGTTGAAACTCGTAGATTCAGATTTGCTCTGTGCCAATGTTTCAAATAAGTTTTGAAAGGCTGGAACTGATGGTGTAACTGATTTATTTACGAAAGGACCAAGAACTTTATATTTATTTTGCTCATATTGAAACGCTGATATTAACATGATGATTTGATCTTGATCATCCATCTGTGCATAGACGCCTGGGTCTTCGATGAGTTGCTTTATATTAGTTGTAATATCTTTATGTGCTGGTGGTAATTTGTATAAATAAGAAGCTGAACGATAATCTGCGTTAATTATAAACTGTTCTATCTGGTCATAGTCGCTTAATTTGATAGTTTTCATAAAATACCTCCGTCTGTAAACTATTAAGTTAATTATAGGAACTTTTTGATATAAATGGAAGTTTCGATGTGCTATATACATGTTACAATAAATATTATATTGAAATTGAAAGGGCGAAATTATGAAATCACTAATTATAGCTGAAAAACCTTCAGTAGGTAGAGACATTGCAAATACTTTGAACGTTAATGAAAAGCGCAATGGCTATTTTGAAAATAATAAATATATAGTTACTTGGGCGTTGGGTCATTTGGTAACGAATGCAACGCCAGAACAGTATGATAATAATTATAAAGAATGGAAACTTGATGTTTTACCCATTATACCAAATAAAATGAAAACTGTTGTTATAAGTAAGACAAGAAAACAATTTTCAACAGTGCAATCTTTAATTAAGAACAATAATGTTAAAGACATCATCATCGCAACTGATGCTGGTAGAGAGGGTGAACTTGTAGCGCGATTAATATTAGATAAAGCACATAATCAAAAACCAATTAAACGTTTATGGATTAGTTCTGTAACAAATAAAGCAATTAAAGATGGTTTTAATAAATTGCAAGATGGTCGTAAATATGACAATTTATATCACGCTGCATTAGCACGCAGTGAAGCAGATTGGATTGTTGGTATCAATGCAACAAGAGCATTGACAACCAAATATGACGCGCAATTGTCACTTGGTCGTGTGCAAACACCAACAATACAATTAGTACAAATGAGACAAAATGAGATTAATCAATTCAAACCACAAACTTATTTCACAATGAAATTGAATGCAGGTGGCCTTAACTTCCAATGTACTAAACCTCAATCACATCCAGATAAAACTGTTTTTGAAGGTATCAAGAAGGAAATTGAAGGACAAGTAGCAACGATTGAAACAATAACTAAAAGTCATAAAAAATCATATCCACAGCAATTGTTTAGTTTAACTGATTTGCAACAAGAAGCTTATAAACGCTATCACTTAGGGCCTAAAGAGACTTTAAATACATTACAGGCGTTGTATGAAAGACATAAACTTGTGACGTATCCTCGTACAGATTCCAACTATTTAACTGATGATATGGTAGATACGCTCAAAGATCGTTTACAAGCAATTATGGCTACAACTTTAAAAGAGATTGCAAAAGGGCAGATGTCACAATCGTTTTCTGCTAAACAAAGATTTGTAAATAACAGTAAGGTATCAGACCATCACGCTATCATACCAACAGAAGTACGTCCTGATATGAATCAATTAAGCCAACGAGAATCCAAAATATACATGATGATTGCGCAAAGATACTTAGAAAATCTAATGCCACCTCATGAATACGAAGCAGTTTCTATAGAATTAAGTGTGGGTGAATATAACTTTACTTTTAAAGATAAAATCACTACAAAATTAGGTTTTAAAGCAGTCTATGATACACAAGAAAAAGCAAATGAACAAATTGCTCAAATGCAAAAAGGTGCGACACTTAAAATCACTCGTGTGAACATAGAGCAACATGAGACCACTCCTCCAGCATATTTTAATGAAGGAACTTTACTCAAAGCGATGGAAAGCCCTCAGAAATTCTTTGCATTAGATGATAAAAAACATAATGATACATTAAAAGAAACAGGCGGTATTGGTACTGTAGCAACCAGAGCGGATATCATAGAAAAATTATTTAATATGAATGCGATTGAAGCACGTGATGGCAAAATAAAAGTAACTTCTAAAGGAAAACAAATTTTAGAATTAGCACCAAAAAAACTTACTTCTCCGTTATTGACAGCAGAATGGGAAGAAAAACTTTCACTCATTGAACAAGGTAAATATGATGTGAAACAGTTTATATCAGAGATGAAGCAATTTACGAACGACGTTGTATCTGAAATTAAGGAAAGTGAACAAAGCTATAAACATGACAATTTAACTACAACTGAATGTCCAACTTGCGGTAAATTTATGATTAAAGTTAAAACGAAAAATGGACAAATGCTAGTTTGTCAGGATCCTACGTGTAAAACGAAAAAGAATGTTCAAAGAAAAACTAACGCACGTTGTCCTAATTGTCATAAAAAAATGACGTTATTTGGAAGAGGGAAGGACGCTGTTTATCGCTGTGTTTGTGGTCATACTGAAAGTCAGACTCAAATGGATAAACGACATAAAAATAAAAAGTCAGATAAAATAAATAAAAAAGATATGAAAAAATATATGAATAAAGATGAAGGTATAGAGAATAACCCATTCCAAGATGCACTAAAAGGCCTTAAATTCTAAAATAATCGAACAAACGAAATATATATTTTAACAAAGTTCGTGTTTGCTATTGTAAAATAGTTAAATTGATATTAAAATATGTAGGTATTTTAAAAAAAGGAGAACTAACTGTGAAAAAGTATTTCAAGTTTGATAAACATGGAACAAGCTATAAGAAAGAGATACTTGGTGGGCTAACGACTTTCTTATCTATGGCATACATTTTAGCTGTTAACCCTCAAGTACTTAGTTTAGCAGGCGTTGAAGGCGTGTCTGACGATATGAAAATGGATCAAGGTGCTATTTTCGTTGCCACAGCACTTGCAGCTTTTGTTGGCTCACTATTTATGGGGCTAATTGCACGATATCCGATTGCTTTAGCACCTGGTATGGGCTTAAATGCATTCTTTGCATTTACTGTTGTATTAACTATGGGCATTCCTTGGGAAGTCGGTTTAACTGGAGTACTATTTTCTGGTTTAGTATTTGCAGTCCTCACAATGACGGGGCTACGGGAAATAATCATAAACGCAATTCCTTTTCAGATGAAAATGGCAGTGTCTGCAGGAATCGGGTTATTTATCACCTTTGTAGGGTTACAAAGTTCAGGTATTATTGTTGCCAATGATTCTACGTTAGTTACATTGGGGCAAATTACTGACGGACCTGTACTCTTAACTATATTTGGTATCATTATCACTGTTATACTCTATGCAGTTAGAGTGCCAGGAGCAATATTTATTGGTATGATGCTTACATCTATTCTTGGTATGATTACTGGTCTTATACATACGCCAAGTGGCATTGTAGGTCAAGTGCCAAGTATTGAACCAACTTTCGGTGCAGCTTTTGAAGCCTTTAAAGATCCATCGCAATTATTTACTGTTCAATTTCTAATTGTTATCCTAACATTCTTATTCATAGATTTCTTTGATACAGCAGGAACTTTAGTAGCAGTAGCTAGTCAAGCTGGTATGATGAAAGATAACAAACTTCCAAGAGCTGGACGTGCACTTTTTTCAGACTCATTAGCGACAATCGTAGGTTCGATTTTTGGTACCACAACAACGACTACATATATTGAATCAACATCAGGTGTTGCTGTCGGAGCAAGGACAGGATTTGCAAGTGTAGTAACAGGTTTTTGTTTCTTATTAGCGATATTCTTTAGTCCGCTTATGGAAGTAGTGACGAGTGCAGTTACCACACCTGCATTAGTTGTAGTTGGTGTCTTAATGGCTTCAAACTTTGCAGAAATAGATTGGAAGAAATTTGAAGTTGCAGTACCAGCTTTTGTCACAATCATCATGATGCCTTTATCATATTCAATTGCGACAGGTATTGCTTGCGGATTTATATTCTATCCAATTACAATGTTAATCTCTAAAAGACATAAAGAAGTACATCCTATCATGTATGGTTTAATGGTATTATTTATTCTCTATTTCGTGTTTGTTCACGGATAAATCAAAAGCACATTGTTGAACGTCAAAGCGACGCAACAATGTGCTTTTATATTTAAAAATAATTAACTTGGATCTGTTTAGAAATCGTATAAGGTATTATACATCAAATACATATTATACAAGAAGTAAAAACAAGTTTCTTCATTATAATAGCAATTTAAGAAAAGGTAATAAAAGTTATGCTGTTAATAAAGAATCGATTTACCCAATTGGTATGATTTAACCAAACAAAGACTCATATAATATACGCTCGATGAAAAATAATTAATCCTAACTAACAGAACTTATAAAACAAATTTAAAAAGAAAGACTAATTACTTTTGAGTTTCTCTATATTCTGTATATACTACTTTTGCATTTTTGTTAGCTACATACAGAGGAGTTGAAAAGAGTACGAATATAAAGAAAAGCATTAAAAAGAATAAAATCCAATGCACAACCATACCGATGAAAGGTAAAAATGCAATGAATGAACCGATAACACCTAATAATGGAATAACCATCATTGGTTTAATTGAGTTTTGTTTATCTACTATAAGTATTATCATAGTTACAAGGTATAATAGGGCGTTAATGAGCAATGGTTGCCAACCAAAACTAAGAATAATGCTGCCACCAAGAAATGGAATACCATAAACAAACTCTCCTATAAGGAGTATAAAGCTCAAAATTATAAGCGTAGTACGAATACCGCTTTTCATATCATATCACCACCTAATATCTACTATTATAAAACAAACCAATGGATTTCAATAACAATAAGTAATAATGAATTCTAGAGATTCAAAAAGATTTTTAAAAAGATTTCAAAAAAGGTTGAAGTGATTAGCGTATTCAAGTACAATAACAAAGTATGTGTTAGACAAAAAGTATAAAAACTTTTGCAGAAAAGCTTGATTAATCACTGCTTTTCATGTAACATATCTAATGTTGGACTTTAAGAACACGCGATGAAGCGAAAGGTTACTGACACACCCGGCCGCTTTGCCATGGCGCTGTGTGAGATAGTTTTCGTGGAGAAGTCTATCACTTAAATGTAGACGAATAAGGAGGGAAAATTATGGCAAAACAAAAAATCAGAATCAGATTAAAAGCTTATGATCACCGCGTAATCGATCAATCAGCAGAAAAAATTGTTGAAACAGCAAAACGTTCTGGTGCAGATGTATCTGGACCAATTCCGTTACCGACTGAAAGATCAGTTTATACTGTAATTCGTGCCGTGCATAAGTACAAAGATTCACGTGAACAGTTCGAACAACGTACACATAAACGTTTGATCGATATTGTTAACCCTACACCAAAAACAGTTGATGCTCTTATGGGCTTAAACTTACCATCTGGCGTAGACATCGAAATCAAATTATAATAGAAAAATTTAGGAGGTGGACTTTCGATGACCAAAGGAATCTTAGGAAGAAAAATCGGGATGACACAAGTTTTCGGAGAAAACGGTGATTTAATCCCAGTAACAGTAGTAGAAGCAAGCCAAAACGTTGTATTACAAAAGAAATCTGAAGAGATTGATGGTTACAACGCAATACAAGTAGGCTACGAAGATAAACGAGCTTATAAAAAAGGTAGTAAAACAAGCAAATATGCTAACAAACCAGCTGAAGGCCATGCTAAAAAAGCAGGCACAGCACCTAAGCGCTTCATTCGTGAATTCAAAAACGTTAATGTTGATGAATACGAAGTAGGTCAAGAAGTCTCAGTTAATACATTTGAAGCTGGAGACGTAATTGATGTAACAGGCGTATCTAAAGGTAAAGGTTTCCAAGGTGCCATTAAACGTCATAATCAAGCACGTGGTCCAATGTCACATGGTTCTCATTTCCATAGATCACCTGGTTCAATAGGTATGGCATCAGATGCTTCAAAAGTCTTTAAAGGACAAAAAATGCCTGGACGTATGGGTGGAGACACAGTAACAGTTCAAAACTTAGAAGTAGTTCAAGTTGACACTGAAAACAATGTAATTTTAGTTAAAGGTAATGTACCTGGACCTAAAAAAGGTTTCTTAGAAATCACTTCATCAATTAAAGGTAATAAATAATATAGAATGAAAGGAGGATATGCATAATGGCAAATTATGATGTATTAAAAGTAGATGGAACTAAATCAGGTTCAGTTGAATTAAACGATGCAGTATTTGCAATCGAACCAAACAACAGTGTTCTTTTTGAAGCAATTAATTTACAACGTGCTTCATTACGCCAAGGTACACACGCTGTTAAGAACCGTTCAGCAGTACGAGGCGGCGGAGCTAAACCATGGAGACAAAAAGGTACAGGACGTGCGCGTCAAGGTACAATCCGTGCTCCACAATGGCGTGGTGGTGGTATCGTATTCGGACCAACACCAAGAAGCTACTCATACAAAATGCCTAAGAAAATGCGTCGTTTAGCATTGCGCTCAGCATTATCTTATAAAGTACAAGAAAAAGGTTTAACTGTTGTTGATACATTAAACTTAGAAGCTCCAAAAACTAAAGAGTTCAAAAATGTACTTTCAAATTTAGAACAACCTAAAAAAGTATTAGTAGTTACTGAATCAGAAGATGTAAACGTAGCATTATCTGCTCGTAACATTCCTGGTGTACAAGTTACTACAGCTCAAGGTTTAAATGTTCTAGATATCACAAGCGCTGACAGTGTAGTAATTACAGAATCAGCTGCTAAAAAAGTTGAGGAGGTGCTAGGATAATGGAAGCAAGAGACGTTCTTAAGCGCCCCGTAATCACTGAAAAATCATCTGTCGCTATGGCAGAAGACAAATACACATTCGACGTTGATACTCGTGCTAATAAAACACAAGTTAAAATCGCTGTTGAAGAAATCTTTGACGTAAAAGTTGCTAATGTAAACATCATCAACTACAAACCAAAGAAAAAACGTATGGGCCGTTACCAAGGCTATACAAATAAAAGACGCGTAGCAATTGTAAAATTAAAAGAAGGATCAATCGATCTATTCAACTAAAACATTACCAATAAGGAGGTAAACGACAATGGCTCTAAAAAAATACAAGCCAATTACTAATGGTCGTCGTAATATGACTGGTTATGATTTCTCAGAAATCACTGAAACAACTCCAGAAAAATCATTATTACAACCGCTACCGAAAAGAGCGGGACGAAATAACCAAGGTAAATTGACAGTTCGCCATCGCGGTGGAGGACATAAACGTCAATACCGTGTTATTGATTTCAAACGTAATAAAGACGGCATCAACGCTAAAGTTGATTCAATACAATATGATCCAAACCGTTCAGCAAACATTGCATTATTAGTTTATGCTGATGGAGAAAAACGCTATATCATCGCTCCAAAAAACCTTAAAGTAGGTCAAGTATTGGAAAACGGTGAAAATGCAGATATCAAATTAGGTAATGCATTACCATTAATTAACATCCCAGTAGGTACAGTAGTACACAACATCGAGTTGAAACCTGGTAAAGGTGGACAAATCGCTCGTTCAGCTGGTGCTAGTGCACAAGTACTTGGTAAAGAAGGTAAATATGTTTTAATCAGATTAAGATCTGGTGAAGTACGTATGATTCTTTCAACTTGCCGTGCTACTATTGGTCAAGTTGGTAACATCCAACATGAACTTGTTAACGTTGGTAAAGCAGGACGTTCTAGATGGAAAGGCAAACGCCCAACAGTTCGTGGTTCTGTAATGAACCCTAACGATCACCCACACGGTGGTGGTGAAGGACGTGCACCTATCGGTATGCCATCTCCAATGTCACCTTGGGGTAAACCTACGCTTGGTAAGAAAACTCGTCGTGGTAAAAAATCTTCAGACAAACTTATCGTTCGTGGACGTAAGAAGAAAAAATAAAAATGACTTATTTGCGTGTGCGGCATGATTGCTGCACGCTCACAATAAGAAGGGAGGCGCCACTATGGCTCGTAGTATTAAAAAAGGACCTTTTGCTGACGATCATCTAAAGAAAAAAGTTGAGGCTCAAAGCGGAAGCGAGAAAAAACAAGTAATCAAAACTTGGTCACGTCGTTCAACTATTTTCCCTGATTTTATCGGACATACATTCGCAGTATATGATGGACGTAAACACGTACCTGTATTCGTAACTGAAGATATGGTTGGTCATAAATTAGGAGAATTCGCACCAACACGTACTTTTAAAGGTCATGCAGCAGATGACAAAAAAACTAGAAGATAACTTCTAACAAGTAGAGGAGGAAATTCGAATGGAAGCAAAAGCGGTTGCTAAAACAATAAGAATCGCACCTCGTAAAGTTAGATTAGTATTAGATCTAATTAGAGGCAAGAGCGCTGGTGAAGCTATAGCGATTTTAAAATTAAAAAACAAAGCTTCATCACCAGTAGTTGAAAAATTATTAATGTCCGCTTTAGCAAATGCTGAACATAACTATGACATGAACACTGATGAATTAATAGTTAAAGAAGCTTATGCTAATGAAGGACCAACATTAAAACGTTTCCGTCCACGTGCACAAGGCCGTGCAAGTGCGATCAACAAACGTACAAGCCACATTACAATCGTCGTAAGTGACGGTAAAGAAGAAGCTAAAGAAGCTTAATAATCTTTTAAGGAGGGAACACTGTGGGTCAAAAAATTAATCCAATCGGACTTCGTGTTGGTATCATCCGTGATTGGGAAGCTAAATGGTATGCAGAAAAAGACTTCGCATCATTATTACACGAAGATTTAAAAATCCGTAAGTTTATTGATAACGCATTAAAAGAAGCATCAGTTTCTCAAGTTGAAATTGAGCGTGCTGCTAACCGTATCAACATCGCTATTCATACTGGTAAACCAGGTATGGTAATCGGTAAAGGCGGTTCAGAAATTGAAAAATTACGTAATAAATTGAACTCATTAACAAGCAAAAAAGTACACATCAACGTTATTGAAATCAAGAAAATTGATTTAGATGCTAAACTTGTTGCTGAAAATATTGCAGTACAATTAGAAAACCGTGCATCGTTCCGTCGTGTACAAAAACAAGCTATTACTAGAGCTATGAAAAATGGCGCTAAAGGTATCAAAACACAAGTTTCAGGTCGTTTAGGCGGAGCTGACATCGCTCGTATTGAGCAATATTCAGAAGGAACTGTTCCACTTCATACACTACGTGCCGACATTAGTTATGCACATGCAGAAGCTGACACTACTTACGGTAAATTAGGTGTCAAAGTATGGATTTATCGTGGAGAAGTTCTTCCTACTACTAAGAACACTAGTGAAGGAGGAAAATAATAATGTTACTACCAAAACGTGTAAAATATCGTCGCCAACATCGTCCTAAAACAACTGGTCGTTCTAAAGGCGGTAACTATGTAACATTTGGTGAGTATGGTTTACAAGCAACTACAACTTCTTGGATCACATCTCGTCAAATCGAATCAGCTCGTATTGCAATGACACGTTTCATGAAGCGTGGCGGGAAAGTTTGGATTAAAATCTTCCCACATACACCTTACACTAAAAAACCTTTAGAAGTACGTATGGGTGCTGGTAAAGGTGCGGTTGAAGGCTGGATTGCAGTAGCAAAACCAGGTAGAATTTTATTTGAAATCGCAGGCGTTGACGAAGAAGTTGCGCGCGAAGCATTACGTTTAGCTAGTCACAAACTTCCAGTGAAAACTAAGTTTGTAAAACGTGAAGAATTGGGTGGTGAAACAAATGAAAGCTAAGGAAATTAGAGACTTAACCACTTCAGAAATCGAAGAACAAATTAAATCTTCAAAAGAAGAGCTTTTTAACCTACGCTTTCAGTTAGCAACAGGTCAATTAGAAGAAACTGCACGTATTCGCACGGTAAGAAAAACGATTGCACGTCTAAAAACTGTTGTTCGTGAAAGAGAAATTGAACAAGGTAAAGCTAATCAATAATTTAATTTAAAGAGGAGGTTACTATAGTGAGCGAAAGAAATGATCGTAAAGTTTATGTAGGTAGAGTCGTTTCCGATAAAATGGATAAAACTGTAACTGTACTTGTTGAAACATACAAAATGCACAAATTATATGGTAAACGAGTAAAATACTCTAAAAAATACAAAACTCATGATGAAAACAACTCAGCTAAATTAGGGGACACAGTAAAAATACAAGAAACACGTCCTTTATCAGCAACTAAACGTTTCCGTTTGGTAGAAATTGTTGAAGAATCAGTTATTATTTAATAAATAGTGAAGATAAAGGAGGTTTAACTCATGATCCAACAAGAAACACGATTAAAAGTAGCAGATAACTCTGGTGCACGTGAAGTTCTTACAATTAAGGTATTAGGTGGATCTGGTCGTAAAACAGCGAATATTGGTGACGTTATCGTAGTAAGTGTTAAAAATGCTACACCAGGTGGCGTTGTCAAAAAAGGTGAAGTAGTTAAAGCTGTTATCGTACGTACTAAATCAGGCGTACGTCGTAACGATGGTTCATACATCAAATTTGATGAAAATGCATGTGTCATTATTCGCGACGATAAAGGCCCACGCGGTACTCGTATCTTTGGACCTGTTGCACGTGAATTACGTGAAGGCAACTTCATGAAAATTGTATCATTAGCTCCAGAAGTACTTTAATAATACATTTATAAATATATAAATTTAAGGAGGTGCCACACATGCATATCAAAAAAGGTGACAACGTAAAAGTTATCGCAGGTAAAGACAAAGGTAAAGAAGGTAAAGTTGTTGCAACTGAACCTAAAAAAGACCGTGTCGTTGTGGAAGGTGTCAATACAATCAAAAAGCACCAAAAACCAACTCAATTTAATCCTGAAGGTGGAATCTTAGAAACAGAGGCAGCAATCCATGTTTCTAACGTACAATTATTAGATCCTAAAACGAATGAACCAACACGCGTAGGTTATAAATTCGAAGATGGCAAAAAAGTTCGTATCGCTAAAAAATCAGGCGAAGAAATCAAAACTAATAATTAATAACTAATTGAAAGGAGGATCCACTGTGAACCGTTTAAAAGAAAAATTCAACTCTGAAGTTACTCAAAACTTAGTGAAACATTTCAACTATAGTTCAGTAATGGAAGTGCCGCAAATTGATAAAATCGTAGTAAATATGGGTGTCGGTGACGCTGTACAAAATACTAAAGTATTAGATGATGCTGTAGAGGAATTACAAGCTATCACTGGTCAAAAACCATTAATCACAAAAGCTAAAAAATCTGTTGCAACATTCCGTTTACGTGAAGGTATGCCAATTGGTGCTAAAACAACTTTACGTGGTGAAAGAATGTATGACTTTTTAGATAAATTAATTTCTGTATCACTACCTCGTGTACGTGACTTCCGTGGTGTATCTAAATCTGCATTTGATGGCAGAGGTAACTACACTTTAGGTGTTAAAGAACAATTAATTTTCCCTGAAATCGACTATGACCGAGTAAGTAAAATACGAGGAATGGATATCGTTATCGTAACAACTGCTAACACTGACGAGGAAGCTCGTGAATTGTTAACACAATTCGGTATGCCATTTCAAAAATAATCTCTAAAGGAGGCTAATTAAGTGGCTAAAACTTCAATGGTTGCTAAGCAACAAAAAAAACAAAAGTTCCAAGTACGTGAATATACTCGTTGTGAACGCTGTGGTCGTCCACATTCCGTATATCGTAAATTCAAATTATGCCGTATTTGTTTCCGTGAATTAGCTTATAAAGGCCAAATCCCTGGCGTTCGTAAAGCTAGCTGGTAATATAAAAAGTCTGAAAGGAGGCAACAATCAATGACAATCAACGATCCAATTGCAGATATGCTAACTCGTGTAAGAAACGCCAACATGGTGCGTCACGATAAATTAGAATTACCTGCTTCAAACATTAAAAAAGAAATTGCTGAAATTTTAAAAAGTGAAGGTTTCATTAAAAACGTAGAATTTGTTGAAGACGATAAACAAGGGGTTATCCGTTTATTCCTTAAATATGGTCAAAACAATGAACGTGTTATCACTGGATTAAAACGTATTTCTAAACCAGGTTTACGTGTTTATGCTAAAGCTAACGAAGTACCTAAAGTACTTAACGGTCTTGGCATTGCATTAGTTTCTACTTCAGAAGGTGTTATCACTGATAAAGAAGCAAGAAAACGTAATATCGGCGGAGAAATCCTAGGTTACGTTTGGTAATAATAAATAACAAGGAGGTGCGATAACATGAGTCGTGTTGGTAAAAAAATTATTGACATCCCTAGTGACGTAACAGTAACTATTGAAGGCAATACAGTAACTGTTAAAGGTCCTAAAGGTGAATTGTTTAAAACTATGGATGAAAGAATGACATATAAACAAGATGAAAGTACTTTAGAAGTTGTGAGACCATCTGATTCTAAAGATGATAAAACAGTACATGGTACAACTCGTACTTTAATTAATAATATGATCATCGGTGTTAAAGAAGGATACCAAAAAACATTAGAACTAGTAGGTGTAGGTTACCGTGCTCAAATGCAAGGTGAAAACTTAATCCTTAATGTTGGCTATTCACACCCAGTTGAAATTAAAGCTGATAATGGTGTTAGTTTCGCTGTTGAAAAAAATACTAAAGTTACAGTAACTGGTATTTCTAAAGAAGCAGTTGGCGCTATCGCTTCAAACATTCGTGCAACAAGACCACCAGAACCGTATAAAGGTAAAGGAATTCGCTATCAAGGAGAATTCGTTCGCCGTAAAGAAGGTAAAACTGGTAAATAATAAATAACTTTCAGAAGAAAGGAGTAATAAAATGATCAGCAAAATAGATAAAAACCAAGTGCGTTTGAAAAGACATGCTCGTGTCCGTAATAAATTGTCAGGCACAGCTGAAAAACCACGTTTAAACATCTATCGTTCAAACAAACATATTTACGCACAAGTTATCGATGATGTTAATGGCAAAACATTAGCACAAGCATCAACACAAGAAAAAGACTTAGCAAATGAAACAGGTTCAAAAGTTGAACTTTCAGCTAAAGTCGGCGAAACTGTAGCTAAAAGAGCTAGCGATAAAGGTATTAAAACAATTGTTTTTGACCGTGGAGGATATTTATACCATGGCCGTGTTAAAGCCTTAGCAGATGCAGCTCGTGAAAATGGATTAGAATTTTAATTTGAAGGAGGGACATTTACATGGCTCGTAGAGAAGAAGTGAAAGAATTTGAAGAACGCGTTGTTACAATTAACCGTGTTGCTAAAGTTGTAAAAGGTGGTCGTCGTTTCCGTTTCACTGCTTTAGTAGTGGTTGGAGATAAAAACGGTCGCGTTGGATTCGGTACTGGTAAAGCACAAGAAGTGCCAGAAGCAATCAAAAAAGCAGTAGAAGCAGCTAAGAAAGATTTA
This sequence comes from Staphylococcus equorum, assembly GCF_001747895.1. GTDB lineage: Bacteria > Bacillota > Bacilli > Staphylococcales > Staphylococcaceae > Staphylococcus > Staphylococcus equorum_A. The sequence continues at coordinate 215,607 of NZ_LNNB01000019.1, forward strand.
GTAGTTGTTCCACGTGTTGAAGGTACAACACCTCACATTATTAATGGTCGTTTCAGTTCAGGTAATGTTTTAATGAAACCAGCAGCACCAGGTACTGGTGTTATTGCAGGTGGCCCTGTTCGTGCGGTATTAGAATTAGCTGGTATCACTGATATCTTAAGTAAATCTTTAGGATCAAATACACCAATCAACATGGTTCGTGCAACAATTAATGGATTAAAAAACCTTAAAAATGCTGAAGAAGTTGCGAAATTACGCGGCAAATCAGTAGAAGAATTATACAATTAAGGAGGGAAAATAAGTTATGGCTAAAGTACAAATTACCCTCACTCGTAGTGTTATAGGTCGTCCAGAAACACAACGTAAAACTGTTGAAGCTCTAGGTTTGAAAAAAACGAACTCTTCAGTAGTTGTTGAAGATAACCCTGCTATTCGTGGGCAAATCAACAAAATAAGTCACTTAGTGACAGTAGAAGAAAAATAATTAAGGAGGTGCCGAAATGAAATTACATGAGCTAAAACCGTCAGAAGGTTCTCGTAAAGTACGTAACCGTGTTGGACGTGGTGCAGCAACTGGTAACGGTAAAACTAGTGGCCGTGGACAAAAAGGTCAAAAATCACGTTCAGGTGGTAGTGTAAGACCAGGTTTCGAAGGTGGTCAATTACCATTATTCCGTCGTTTACCAAAACGAGGTTTTACTAACATTAACCGTAAGGAATATGCTATTGTTAACTTAGACCAACTTAATAAATTTGAGGATGGTACTGAAGTAACTCCTGCTTTATTAGTAGAATCTGGTGTAGTTAAGAACGAAAAATCTGGTATTAAAGTACTAGGTAAAGGTTCACTAGACAAAAAGTTAACTGTGAAAGCTAACAAATTCTCTGCGTCTGCAGTAGATGCTATTGATGCAAAAGGCGGAGCACACGAGGTGATCTAATGTTTCAAACGCTTGTGAGCTTCTTTAAAACTAAAGAAGTTCGTAACAAGATCTTTTTTACTCTCGCAATGTTAGTTATTTTTAAGATAGGTACTTATATTCCAGCACCTGGTGTAAATCCAGCTGCTTTTGACAGTAGACAAGGATCTCAAGGTGTCACTGATTTATTAAATACATTTGGTGGCGGAGCCTTGCAGAATTTCTCAATCTTTGCCATGGGTATAATGCCTTACATTACTGCATCAATTGTGATGCAGCTATTACAAATGGATATTGTTCCGAAGTTTTCTGAGTGGGCAAAACAAGGTGATGCAGGTAGAAAGAAACTTACAAACATCACACGTTATTTTGCTATTGTACTTGCCTTTATCCAATCAATTGGTATGGCGTTCCAATTTAATAATTATCTAAAGGGTCAATTGATTATTGATCAATCAATCCTTAGTTATTTATTAATCGCTGTTGTATTAACAGCTGGTACAGCATTCTTAATTTGGATGGGTGACCAAATCACTCAATTCGGTGTCGGTAATGGTATTTCAATTATCATCTTTGGTGGTATTTTGTCATCACTACCTTCATCATTAATTCAGTTCTATCAACAGTCATTCGTAGGTCAAGATGATACTACAATGGCATGGTTAAAAGTTCTAGGATTAGTTATTGGAATGGTATTATTAACAGTCGGTGCAATATTTGTATTACAAGCTATTCGTAAAATTCCAATTCAATATGCGAAAAAGCAATCAACACAACGATTAGGTTCACAAGCAACATATTTACCTTTGAAAGTTAACGCTGCTGGGGTTATCCCGGTTATCTTTGCAATGGCATTCTTCTTGTTACCTAGAACATTAACATTGTTCTTCCCTGACGCTAGTTGGGCGCAGAAGATTTCAGACGTGGCAAATCCATCGAGTAATATCGGTATGATTGTTTATGTGGTGCTTATTATTGCGTTCACATACTTCTATGCATTTGTTCAAGTCAATCCTGGAAAGATGTCAGATAATCTCAAGAAACAAGGAAGTTATGTTCCAGGTATTAGACCTGGTGAACAAACAAAAAAATATATTACTGGAGTTCTCTATCGTTTAACATTTGTAGGGTCAATATTCTTAGCTGTAATTGCGATTCTGCCAATCATTGCTACTAAAGTAATGAGCTTACCTCAATCTATTCAGCTTGGTGGTACTAGCTTACTTATTGTAATTGGTGTAGCAATTGAAACAATGAAGAGTCTTGAAGCTCAAGTGACTCAGAAAGATTATAGAGGCTTTGGTGGTAGATAAATTGTAGGAGGGCACTTATGAATATCATTTTAATGGGTTTACCTGGTGCAGGTAAAGGAACTCAAGCGAGTGAAATTGTAAAGAAATTCCCAATTCCACACATATCTACTGGAGACATGTTCAGAAAAGCGATTAAAGATGGAACAGATTTAGGCAAAGAAGCTAAATCATTCATGGATCGTGGAGAATTAGTCCCTGATGAAGTAACTGTGGGCATCGTTAAAGATAGAATTTCTGAAGACGATGCAAAAAAAGGATTCTTACTTGATGGCTTTCCTCGTACTATTGAACAAGCTGAAGCATTAAATGAAATTATGCAAGAATTAGATAGAAAAATTGATGCTGTTATCAATATAGAGGTAGCTGAAGAAGAATTAATGAACCGCCTAACTGGTCGTAGAATTTGCGAAAAATGCGGAACAACTTATCATCTTGTATTCAATCCTCCTAAAGTTGAAGGTATTTGTGATCTTGATGGTGGTAAATTATACCAACGTGAAGATGACAACCCAGAAACAGTTGCAAATCGTTTAAATGTCAATGTTAAACAGTCTAAACCTATCTTAGAATTCTATGATAATAAAAAAGTATTAAAAAACATTGATGGTTCAAGAGATATTAAAGTCGTTACTGAAGACGTTATCGATATCTTAGAAAACTTAAAATAATATCAACTTGTACGGTCTATGGAATGTCGAAAGTATAATTGAATAAGAGTGACAATGCGATATAGTAATTCATTTTAATTTTGTTAAACTTATTAACAACACTTATAGACTCGTATGGTTAGAGTTGATTGTTGACGATAACCAACTATTGCAAAAAGGGGGAAGTTAATAAATGGCTAAACAAGATGTTATTGAATTAGAAGGTACTGTGTTAGATACTTTACCAAATGCAATGTTTAAAGTAGAATTAGAAAATGGTCATGAGATTTTAGCTCACGTAAGTGGTAAAATCAGAATGAATTATATTCGTATTCTGCCTGGCGACAAAGTAACTGTAGAAATGTCTCCGTACGATTTAACGCGCGGAAGAATTACGTATCGTTATAAATAATCGTCACTCCATAATATAGGGAGGTATTAAAATGAAAGTAAGACCATCAGTAAAACCAATTTGCGAAAAATGTAAAGTCATTAAACGTAAAGGTAAAGTAATGGTAATTTGTAGCAACCCAAAACATAAACAAAGACAAGGCTAATAAAGAGAGGTGTAAATAATTATGGCACGTATTGCAGGAGTAGATATTCCACGTGAAAAACGTATTGTTATTTCATTAACTTATGTATATGGTATCGGTACTACTACAGCGAATAAAATTGCTGAAGAAGCTAACGTTTCACCAGATACACGCGTTAACGAATTAACTGATGATGAATTAGGTCGTATCCGTGAAGTAGTAGATAGCTATAAAGTAGAAGGTGACTTACGTCGTGAGCAAAACTTAAACATTAAACGTTTAATGGAAATCTCATCATACCGTGGTATCCGTCACCGTCGTGGCTTACCAGTACGCGGACAAAAGACTAAGAACAATGCTCGTACTCGTAAAGGCCCAGTTAAAACTGTAGCTAACAAGAAAAAATAATAGGTAAAGGAGGCAAAATTTAAATGGCACGTAAACAAGTATCTCGTAAACGTAGAGTGAAAAAGAATATTGAAAATGGTGTGGCTCACATCCGTTCAACATTCAATAATACAATCGTAACAATTACTGATGAATTTGGTAATGCGTTATCATGGTCATCAGCAGGTGCACTTGGATTCAAAGGATCAAAAAAATCAACTCCATTCGCAGCTCAAATGGCATCAGAAACTGCTGCTAAATCAGCTATGGAACATGGTTTGAAATCTGTTGAAGTCACTGTAAAAGGCCCAGGTCCTGGTCGTGAATCAGCTATCCGTGCGTTACAATCAGCTGGATTAGATGTAACTGCAATCCGTGACGTTACTCCAGTTCCACATAATGGTTGTCGTCCACCAAAACGTCGTCGCGTATAATTTTATTGTTATTGTCGCAGGTCACTGAGAAATTACAGTACAAATCAAGTCGACGTAATCAAGGAGGATATTTGTAAATGATTGAAATCGAAAAACCTAGAATTGAAACAATTGAAATTAGTGATGATGCTAAATTCGGTAAGTTCGTTGTTGAACCACTAGAACGTGGCTACGGTACTACACTAGGAAACTCCTTACGTCGTATCCTACTATCTTCATTACCAGGTGCAGCCGTTAAATACATTGAAATCGAAGGCGTATTACATGAATTCTCAGCTATAGATAATGTTGTTGAAGATGTTTCTGCAATTATTATGAACATCAAAAAATTAGCATTAAAAATCTATTCTGAAGAAGAAAAAACTTTGGAAATCGATGTTAAAGATGAAGGCGAAGTAACTGCAAGTGACATTACTCATGATAGTGATGTAGAGATACTGAATCCTGAGATTAAAATTGCAACTGTTTCTAAAGGTGGACATTTAAAAATCCGTCTCGTTGCGAATAAAGGTAGAGGCTACGCATTAGCAGAACAAAATAACACTAGTGATTTACCAATTGGTGTAATTCCAGTTGATTCATTATATTCACCTGTAGAACGTGTTAACTATACTGTAGAAAACACACGCGTAGGTCAAAGTAGTGATTTTGATAAATTAACGTTAGATGTTTGGACTAATGGTTCTATAACGCCACAAGAGTCTGTTTCATTAGCTGCAAAAATCTTAACTGAACATTTGAATATCTTTGTTGGATTAACTGATGAAGCACAAAATGCTGAAATCATGATTGAAAAAGAAGAAGATCAAAAAGAAAAAGTTCTTGAAATGTCAATTGAGGAATTAGATTTATCTGTACGTTCTTACAACTGTTTAAAACGCGCAGGTATCAACTCTGTACAAGAGTTAGCTGATAAATCAGAAGCTGATATGATGAAAGTCCGTAATTTAGGTCGTAAATCTTTAGAAGAAGTTAAATATAAACTTGAAGATTTAGGTTTAGGCTTAAGAAAAGAAGATTAATATAAAGGAGGTTAACTCATGGGTTACAGAAAATTAGGTCGTACTTCTGATCAACGTAAAGCTATGTTACGCGATTTAGCTACTTCACTTATCGTTAGTGAACGTGTTGAAACTACAGAAGCACGTGCAAAAGAACTACGTAGTGTTGTTGAAAAATTAATCACTTTAGGTAAAAAAGGAGATTTAGCTTCTCGTCGTCAAGCTGCTAAAACTTTACGTAATGTTGAAATCTTAAATGATGATGAATCAATTCAAACTGCACTACAAAAATTATTCGGTGAAGTTGCTGAACGTTATACAGAACGTCAAGGCGGTTACACTCGTATTCTTAAAGTAGGCCCTCGTCGCGGTGACGGAGCTGAATCAGTAATTATCGAATTAGTTTAATTTAAATATACGTACTACTATGTATAAAGCAAATGAGTGCAACGATAATGTTTGCCACATACAAATATTGTCTAGCTCAGAGTACCCCATCAAACTTAATAAACTTTAAAGCGTGAACTCAAAAATATGATGGGGTGCGCGCTTTTTTTATTTATAAGGCCCCCTCAATTCTGTAGGAATTGAGGGGGCCTTATGCAATTGCAAATCAACTATGAACCTCTGAAGTTAACACATTAGTAAAGGATGAACACTTACACTAATGCGCAAATGTCAAAAGAGCTATATTATAAAAGTTTTAAAGTACTTCTTTATAGCAGTGTTTCTTTAGACTTTACTAGTGCTTCTTTAGAAAGTTTCATGTAAAATAGGATAAGTATACAACAATGATGAATATAAATTTTGGGAGGCAATTGATATGGAAACGCGAGATAATATTATTACATTTAACCATGTTTCATTTAAATATAATAGTGATGAACGATTTGCGTTAAATGATGTATCTTTTGAGATTCCAAAAGGACAATGGACATCAATTGTAGGACATAATGGCTCAGGTAAATCTACTATCGCCAAACTCATGATAGGCATAGAATCACCATTTGATGGTGATATTTATTTGCGTAATAGATTAGTTCACGAAGATAATTTGAATTACCTAAGACAGCACATTGGCATTGTGTTCCAAAATCCTGAAAATCAATTTGTAGGGTCTACAGTGGAGTATGACGTTGCATTTGGTTTAGAAAATAATGGCGTAACATATGAAAGCATGCAGACTATTGTGCCTGAAGCATTAGCTGACGTAGAAATGTTAGATCGGGCTACATATGAACCCCAGTCTCTCTCAGGAGGCCAAAAGCAACGTGTTGCAATTGCAGGGGTTCTCGCTTTGAATACAGATATCATTATATTAGACGAAGCTACATCTATGTTAGACCCTGCTGGTAGAAATGAATTACTTTCATTGATTCATCGTTTAAAAGACGATAAAGATGTTACGATTATTTCTATTACACATGATTTGTCAGAAGCAGTAGAGGCCGACCATGTAGTGGTATTAAATGAAGGTACTGTATATCAATCGGGCTTACCACAAGAAATTTTTAGTGATGGTAATGAACTCACAAAGATTGGTTTAGACCTTCCATTTTCAATGCGGATGAATCAGCAGTTATTAGGCGTTACTGATTACATAACTTATGAAGGGTTGGTAAGAAAATTATGACGGTTCATTTTAACCAAGTTAGTTATGTATATCAAAATGGCACACCGTTTGAGTATCTCGCGTTGGAAGACATTGTCACGTCATTTGAAAAAGGGAAATACTATGCTGTGATAGGACAAACTGGTTCTGGTAAATCGACATTGATTCAGCATTTCAATGGTCTTTTAAAGCCAACTAATGGTGCGTTAGAAGTAGATGATATAACAATCACCCATAAGACTAAAGATAAGTTTTTAAAGCAAGTACGTAAACGAGTAGGGGTTGTATTTCAATTTCCAGAGTCACAGCTATTCGAAGATTCAGTTGAAAGAGAGATTCTTTTTGGTCCTCAAAACTTTAATATGCCTCTTAACGAAGTAAAAGAACGTGCGTTTCGTTTACTATTAGAATTTGGTTTTAATAGGGATGTATTGCAGCAGTCTCCTTTTCAAATGTCAGGTGGTCAAATGAGAAAGATTGCAATTACATCAATATTGGCAATGGATCCAGACATTGTTATTTTAGATGAACCTACTGCAGGCCTTGATCCAAAGAGTAGAAAACAAATCATGGAATTAATAAAAAAACTTCAAGTAGAACAACAAAAAACAATCATCCTTGTAACGCATGAAATGAATGATGTAGCCAAATATGTAGATGAAGTTAAAATTATGAGCAATGGCAAACTTATTGATTCATGTACACCACGTAAACTATTTAGTGATACGAATTACGTGAATCAAATGCACTTAGATGTACCAAACATTGTGAAACTGCAAAGAGATATTGAAGATAAACATCAATATTATTTTAATAAAATCGCATTAACTGAAGCAGAATTTATTGAAATGTATAAGGAGTGGCAACAACATGAGAGATAAATTTATCATAGGTCGCTATCTTCCGTTAGATACAATAATCCATCGTTTGGACCCTCGTTCAAAATTGATATTTGTCTTCTTATTTATTGTATTAATCTTTTTTGCACATTCGTTTGCTACTTATTTTTGGTTGTTTCTATTAATATTAAGTTTTATGAAATTAGCTCATATTAAATTATGGTTTTTAGTAAAAGGATTGACACCAATTTGGATATTTCTCATCTTTACCTTTCTAATGCATTTGTTTCTAACCAAAGGTGGCACAAGAATATTTGAGCTTTCATTTATCTCCATCGATACAAATGGTATTTTAGAGGGTATTTATATTGTCTTGAGACTTATGTTCATCATTATGATTTCAACGATATTAACGCTAACGACAAGTCCTATTGACTTAACAGACGCATTTGAAAGGTTATTATCACCATTGAAACTTGTTAAAATACCTGTACATCTGTTGAGCATGATGATGTCGATAGCATTGCGATTTATACCGACACTGATGAATGAGTTAGATAAAATTATTTTAGCTCAAAAATCTCGTGGCTCAGAAATAAGCGCTGGAGGATTGGTTAATCGAGTAAAAGCATTTATACCATTATTAATACCATTGTTTATTTCTGCGTTTCAAAGAGCAGAAGATTTAGCTATCGCCATGGAAGTAAGAGGCTACGATACTAAAAAACAACGTACGAGTTATCGTAAGTTGCAATGGCGATGGACAGATGTATTAGTACTCACATTACTAATACCAATAGCAGTGATATTGTTTGTTTTAAAATATATAGGAGTGTAATGCATGATGCGTGTTTTAGTAAATATTTCATACCAAGGAAGTCAGTTTCTTGGTTTTCAAATACAACAAAATGGTAGAACGGTACAACAACAGTTTGAGAAAATACTTAAAAGAATGCATAAACGTCATGTGCGAATTCACCCAAGTAGTAGAACAGATAAAGGTGTTCATGCACTAGAGCAATATTTTCATTTTGATACGGAATTAAACATCGCTGCACCGCAATGGAAGTACGTAATGAATCGCGCTTTGCCTGATGATGTATATGTGAATGATGTAACATTCGTGGACGATGATTTTCATTGTAGATATGATTGTGTCGGCAAGTCTTATCGTTATAAAATTTATCAATCTGAGCATAAGGATCCTTTTCAATGTGGTTTAAAAACATATATTACTGATTCATTAGATATTGAAAAAATGAATAGGGCAGCTCAATTATTTGTGGGAACGCATGATTTTACGGGTTTTTGTTCACAAAAAACAGAAGTAGAGAGTAAAGTTCGCACATTGTATGAAAGTCGAATTAAAATTACAGAAAATGGTCTAGATTATATTGTCACAGGCTCAGGATTCCTATATAATATGGTACGTGTGCTTATGGCGTTTCTATTAGAAGTTGGCAAAGGAAAGCGTAATCCTGAAGAGGTACCTGAACTATTAATGATGAAAGATCGTAATCAGGTGCCGTATACTGCACCATCAGAAGGATTATATTTAGAGCGGATTTATTTGACACCTTCAGCGTTAATCAATGACTTTGGTAGTAATATAAAAATACATCAAAAAAAATCATCACAAAATGATTAAATAAGATTGACAAAACGGCTTAAAAATTATACGATTACTAACGGTATTGTTTTATATCACCCACGATAAGCCCCGGAATCTTATTGTGTAACAAGATATAGAAGCACGTAGAACAAGAACAAAAAATTAACAAAATAAATGACATCTAAACTTAAAAGTAATAACTATTAAACAAGAAACATTTATTTATTCTAGGAGGACAATTATATGCGTCAAACATTTATGGCTAATGAATCAAACATTGAGCGCAAATGGTATGTTATTGATGCTGAAGATAAAACACTTGGTCGTTTATCATCAGAGGTAGCAACTATTTTACGCGGTAAAAATAAAGCAACTTATACACCACACGTTGATACAGGTGATTATGTAATTATCATCAACGCTTCAAAAATACATTTTACAGGTAACAAAGAACAAGATAAAATGTATTATCGTCACTCAAACCACCCAGGCGGAATTAAATCAATTTCTGCTGGTGAGTTAAAAGCTAAGAACCCAGAACGTTTACTTGAAAATTCAATTAAAGGTATGCTACCAAGCACGCGTTTAGGTGAAAAACAAGGTAAAAAATTATTTGTATATGGTGGCGCTGAACATCCACACGCTGCACAACAACCAGAAAACTACGAGTTACGTGGTTAATTAAAAGGAGGAAATTACATTGGCACAAGTTGAATATAAAGGCACAGGCCGTCGTAAAAACTCAGTAGCACGTGTACGTTTAGTACCAGGTGAAGGTAATATTACTGTTAACGGCAGCGATGTACGTAGCTACTTACCATTTGAATCATTAATTTTAGATATAAACCAACCGTTTGATGTTACAGAAACTAAAGGTAACTATGATGTTTTAGTTAACGTTCACGGCGGTGGATTTACTGGACAAGCTCAAGCAATCCGTCACGGTATTGCTCGTGCATTATTAGAAGCAGATCCTGAATACAGAGGTTCTTTAAAACGCGCTGGATTACTTACTCGTGATCCTCGTATGAAAGAACGTAAAAAACCAGGTCTTAAAAAAGCTCGTCGTTCACCACAGTTCTCAAAACGTTAATATTACTACTGCAACTGTTGCGAACTTATTCGCTTCCAGATACAGTACGCAAATTAGTGTAGACAGTTTGTGTTCGATATTAAAAAGCACTTTCCAATTATATTGGAAAGTGCTTTTTTTGTATTACAAAATAAAAATTTATTTTAAAACGTTAAGTATGATAAGATGTTGGGTAATTAAAGAAAATAACTCTATAATATAAGGCGTGATTACATGGAAGATAAAAAGAACTCTCGTAATTTCTACACAGTACTACTTATCATTTTGCTCGTTGCCTTATTAAGTGTGGTTATTTTAGTAATTAAATATTATGGAAATAACGAATATCCTGTCAGAAGTGATTCCGAGGAAGCGATACCTACATTTTACCTTCATGGATATAAAGGCTCAGCTGATTCAGGGAATTTTCTAGTAAATTCAGCTATTAAGTCAGGTGCATCAAAAGAGGTTATTCAAGCATATGTTTCATCTGATGGAAAGGTGACATTCGATGGAAACTTAACAAGTAAATCTAAATATCCAATTATTAAAATTAAGTTAGAAGATAATAATAATGAAAATGTAGAAAAAAATGCAAAATGGATAAGAAATGTCATCATTGCCACGAACTATCAATATAACTTTGAAAAATTTAATTTTGTCGCACATTCTATGAGCAATAAATCATTTAGTTACTATATGTTAAATTATGGAGACGATGAACAACTACCTACTTTAAATAAAGTAGTAAATTTAGCTGGAAACTTTAATGGTGAGGTAGATGTAGATGGTAAAAAATTAAATGTTGAATTAGATAAAAATGGTAAGCCTAATAAAATGATGGATGATTATAAAGAATTACGAGCAATGAAACATAAATATCCTGATAACGTAAATGTGCTAAATATATATGGAGACATAGAAGATGGCACAGATTCAGATGGTAGGGTGACTAATGTATCTTCAAGGTCATTAAAGTATTTATTAGGTGACAGCGTAAAATCATATGATGAATTTAAAGTGCATGGCCCTAATGCAGAGCATGGAAAACTAGCAAATAATAAAAAAGTGCAAGATAAAATAAATGAATTCTTATGGAATAAAGATCTTTAAATTAAAATATCATGCAAAAAAGCAACATATCAGCCGACAGTTAAATGTGTGCGATATGTTGCTTTTATTATTTTGTCATATTTTCCTTGGCAATTAACTCTAGCAGTGTTTTCCGTTGTGTTTCACCAAAAACGTGTGGTTGAATCATAATTTCATCAGCATTAAATCTTAGAGCAACATCATTCAGTGCTTTCATAACATCATTAGGTAAACCTGAAATCACTCTATTTTGGTTAAAATTCTTTTTATCTTGTTCACGTGTTGAGAGTTGTCGATGCATTGCAAATTCTATTGAAGGATAAAACTCAGGCTGATCCAAATAGCCAATGCGCACTAACCATAAATGAAATGCATGCTCTAATTGCGTTATTTGTGATTGCTGTTCTGCAGTAATTACAAACGTAGAAATAATGACATAAGATTGGCTTTCAGGATGAAATTGTTTAAATAAGTCACGATAATGATTAATAACACTTTCAATATTGTGGTTAGCTTGACCCATAAGCGCAACTACGAAAGGTAATCCTTTTTCCGCAGCAATGGCAGCACTTTGTTTACTCATACCTAATATATATATACTTGGCTTCGTATCGATTAATGGCGTCGCTTGTAAGCCTTTAAAACGATGATTATGAGTATTGTCATCATTAAAATAATACATTAAATCATTAATTTGTGTTTTGTAACTTATATCTTTTGTTTTAGACTCATTTAAAGCCTGATTTACATTTTTGAAGCTAGGCGAGTGTCCTGTGCCTAAATCGACGCGTCCAGGGTGACGTGCTTCCATTAATTTAAATTGTTCTGCAATTTTATATGCACTATAATGAGGCAGCATAATACCGCCACTTCCAATATGAATGGAAGATGTTTGTTCTAAGAGTGACATCATAACCATTTCAGGCGCACTAGAGGCTACAGAGAACACTTGATGATGCTCTGCAACCCAATAGCGATAAAAGCCTAATGACTCAGCTAACTGAGCTAATTCAACAGTATGGTTTAAAGCTTGTGTCGCGTTGCGGCCTTCAAAAATTGGAACATAATCTAAAATACTTAGTTTCACTTAAATATCTCCTTATTACTTTATATCGGTCAGTATATGAATTTAAAGTAAGCATAACATGACCGTATAGAGCTGAATAAGCGATTTGATTGATTGCACCGTTGTATCACTATAAAATGAAAGAAAATAGTGAATGGAGGCAATATAATGAATACAGAACAAATCGTATTAGCTAAGAGACCTGAAGGCATTCCTTCAGATGAGGTATTTAAATATGAAACTGTTGAAATAGATGTGCCGAAAAAAGATGAAATTCAAGTAGAAGCGTTATATATATCAGTGGATCCATATATGCGCGGACGTATGGATGATAGTGATTCTTATATCAAACCATTCCAAATTGATGAACCTTTATCAGGCCATGTTGTTGGTAAAGTCATTGAATCAGAAGCAGATGGTTTTGAAAAAGGTGACATTGTTACTGGACAATTCCCTTGGCAAAAACTAAGCAATGTCCCAGCAAAGCATGTTATCAAGGTATCTAATACAGATGTTCCACTACATTTATATTTAAGTGTGTTAGGCATGCCGGGTCAAACAGCATATCATGGGCTATTAAAAATTGGCCAACCGAAAGAAGGCGAAACAGTTGTTGTATCTGCAGCATCTGGCGCAGTTGGGTCTGTGGTAGGACAAATTGCTAAATTAAAAGGTGCTTATGTTGTAGGTATTGCAGGTGGCCCTGAAAAAACAACATACTTAACAGAAACATTAGGTTTTGATGCGAGTGTGGATTATAAATCAGATGATTTTTCAGAACAGTTTGCTAAAGCAGTACCGAATGGTGTAGATGTCTATTACGAAAACGTAGGTGGATCAATCGCTGATGAAGTAATGAAACACTTAAATCAATTTGCTCGAATTCCTGTTTGTGGCGCAATTTCTGGTTACAATGATGCAACGATTGAACATGGTCCACGTATTCAACCCATCCTGATAAAATCACAAGCATTAATGAAAGGCTTTATTGTGGCAAATTATGCAGATGATTTTGCAAATGCGAGTAAACAACTTGCACAGTGGGTTCAAGAAGATAAGATAAAAACAAAAACGTCAGTCATGAACGGATTTGAAAATATACCAGAAGCATTTAGAAATTTATTTACAGGCGATAACTTTGGGAAACAAGTAGTACAGGTGTCAGACAATATCTAAACATTAAAGGAGATATGTAATATGAAAGCAATAGGTGCAGATACTCGTTTTGATCTAGATGAAGGAAATCAGTTCTATGAATTTGAAGTTGAACGACCGGAACCAACGCAATACGAGCTCTTAGTACGTGTACAAGCTATTAGCATTAATCCTGTAGATACGAAAATAAGACAGTCTCCTGTTGACCAGCCGCCAAGAGTTCTAGGCTTTGATGCTGTTGGTGTGGTAGAAGCAGTAGGTGAAGAGATTAATCATTTTAAAGTTGGCGACGAAGTATTTTATTCTGGATCTCCTGCATATCAAGGTTCTAATCAAGAATACCAACTTGTTGACGAGCGTCTTGTTGCTAAAAAACCTAAGAATATAACTGCGACTCAAGCTGCAAGTTTACCTTTAACAGGGCTAACTGCATCAGAGACATTATTTGATGTATTTAAAATTTCGCATAATCCAGAAGATAATAAAGGTAAGTCCATTTTAATTATCAATGGTGCAGGTGGCGTAGGAAGTATTGCAACACAAATAGCCAAACACCATGGACTCCATGTCATCACAACCGCTTCACGAGAAGAAACGTATAATTGGTCTAAGGATATGGGCGCGGATATTGTGTTAAATCATAAAAATGATTTAATTAAAGAGTTTGAAAAATATGAAATAAGTGAAGTTGATTATATTTTCTGTACGTTTGATACAGACCAATACTATGAAAAAATGATCGAACTCGTAAAACCAAGAGGAATCATTGCAACTATTGTCGCTTTTAAAAATAAACAAGATTTAAATTTACTAAAAGACAAAAGTATTACATTTACACATGAATATATGTATTCAAGACCACTACATGAAACTGAAGATATGACTTTACATCGTGAATATTTAACGGATATTTCTGAAAAAATAGAAGCGGGTGTATATCAACCTACATTAAATAAAGTGATAGATGGTTTAACAGCAAATAGTCTGTTCGATGCACATAAGCAACTTGAAAATCAAAACATGATTGGTAAATTAGTAATTCAACTCAATCAAGGATCATAAGTTATAAATATTAAAATCTGTCATGTTACTGTGTTATGAAGTTAATACGCTAGATAAGCCTTCCAAACAATTACCTTATTGGTGAATAATTGTTTGGAAGGCTTTTAAATATGTTATTTTATTATAATTTAATTTTTAGTAAATCGAATTACAGTGTTTAAATAAGTTTTTATAATCCTTAAAAGTGGTTACAATTATGGATTATATTAAGTATGATAGGGTATGTATGTTACATAAAATAAAGGGAGTGTGTATTTTTGTTATGCATTTAAAAAAAATGACGGTAGTATTTTGGGTGGCATTAGCTATTTGTACGTTATTTGTGCTCTATGGCGCAATATTGCCGAAACAATTAGAATCAGTTACTCAAACTATTACAAATTTTATAGCAGTTAATTTTGGGTGGTATTATTTATTACTAGTATTAGTCATATTAATTGTATGTATTTATCTATTATTTTCAAGATATTCATCTATTACATTAGGTGAAGAAGGCGAAGACCCTGAATTTTCATTAAAATCATGGTTCGCAATGTTATTTAGTGCAGGCATGGGAATTGGTTTAGTCTTTTGGACAACTTCTGAACCTATCAGTCATGCATTTACTTTAACGCCATTACATAAAGCAGGAACACAAACTGCAATTAACGATGCGATGCAATTTTCATTCTTTCATTGGGGCGTGCACGCATGGGCTGTATACGGTATCGTGGGACTCGTTTTTGCGTACTTTAATTTCCACAAAGGGTATCCGGGATTAGTCAGCGCTACGTTAATACCTGTTTTAGGTAGTAAAATGATGAAAGGTCCTATCGGTGGGGCGATAGATGTCCTTGCAATTATCGCTACTGTAACTGGTGTTGCTGCAACACTTGGTTTTGGTGCGTTACAAATCAATGAAGGATTGAACTTCTTATTTGAAATTCCTTCTAATTTTGGGACTCAAGTGATTATCATTATCGTAGCAACCTTATTATTTACTTGGTCAGCTTGGTCAGGTATTGATAAAGGTATTAAGAACTTAAGTAATATTAATATGGCATTAGCATTCATTGTATTACTCTTATTGTTCTGTGTAGGACCTACACTAACGATATTAAATACGTTTACCAATTCATTAGGTGATTATATTGCTAATTTCTTTAATATGAGTTTACGTATACCACAATCAGGTGGCGAAAAATTCCAGTGGCTACAACAATGGACGATCTTCTATTGGGCTTGGTGGATTTCATGGGCGCCATTTGTTGGAATCTTTATCGCCCGTGTGTCTCGTGGTAGAACAATTAAAGAATTTATATTAGGTGTATTATTTGTACCAGCGCTTGTATGTTTCATATTTTTTGCAGTATTTGGCGCCTCAGCAATTTACTTACAACAAAACGGTATTGCGAATATCGCGAAAGAGGCAACTGAAACGGCGACCTTTGCTACGTTGGAACATTTCCCATTAGGATTTGTATTAAGTATTGTTACGCTGATAGTTATTATGATTTTCTTTGTAACATCAGCTGACTCAGCAACATATGTATTAGGTATGTTGAGTTCTAAAGGTAGTATTAATCCTTCTGCTTTAGTCAAAGTCAGTTGGGGCATTATTTTAGCACTATTTGCAATGATCATGATTTACACAGGTGGAACACAATCGATTCAAAACCTGTTAATTATTGCAGCCTTACCATTCTCCATCGTCATTATAATAATGATATGGTCACTCTTTAAATCCTTAGCCATAGAAAAGCCGAGACCTAGTAATAAACTACTTGTCACGGATAATCAGCTTTTACAATATCGTAAAGCAAATCAAGAGGATTCAGAAAATCAAGAAAATCAAGAAAAACAAGACGATAAAGAAATAGAAACAACTGAAGATCATAAGAGAAATAGCTAGAGCAAACTTATTTTGCCATAGAAATTATTTAAAATATACAATAAAAATGTTTCTAAGATTTTTTAAAAGGGTATTAGTCTTATATGACAAGTACATAATCTAGAAACATAGGAGGTGTCATACGAGGTGAAGCGACTTAAAAATTTCATATTAGGACTTTTAATTGTAGTAATCGTTGGTGTTTTACTGTTTATGTATATCAAAGATTCTAGAATTACTCAGTATCAAGATTACTTAACACAATTTAATTGGTTTCAACCGACCTTAATAACTTTAGCAGCGTTACTTATTTTAATTGGTCTGATACTACTATTCAGCTTGTTTAAACCTACGTATAGAAAACCCGGACTTTACAAAGATTTCAATGATGGTCATATTTATGTATCGAGAAAAGCAGTTGAAAAATCAGCATACGATACACTTGTACAATATGAACAAATTCGTCAACCGAATGTGATTGCAAAATTGTATAACAAGAAGAAGAAATCACATATTGCTTTGAAAGCAGATTTCTTTGTGCCAGGTGATGTTCAAGTTAAATCATTAACGGAAGAAATTAGAAATGACATTAAGCAGAACGTAGAACACTTTACTGAATTACCAGTATCAAAACTAGAGGTCAACGTTAGAGATCAAAAAACCTCAGGCAAACGTGTGTTGTAAGGGAGGGTTATCATGACTAATAATAATCACCAAAATGGACAAGATTCTACACAAGAAGTTGTTGATTTCTTAAAAGTATTTAAATGGAGAATCATTGGATTCTTAGCATTCTTGATTATCGCAATATTATTCTTAACTCTTGGTTTCTGGAGTACAATATTAATCTTAGTGTTATGTTTGATTGGAATTGCAATCGGGTATACTAAAGACCGTAAGCAAGACTTTTTAAATTTCTTAAATCGATGGAGTTAGTATTTTCAAAGATTGAAAAGGCTTAAAACTAAATTTTTAAAAATTGAAAAGACAAAGGAGATTTTAATATGGCAGTAGATAATAACAAAGCAAAACAAGCATATAACAATCAAACTGGAGTTAATGAACAAGAAGTAGAAAAGCAACAACAACAACAACAACAACAAGAACCGGAATTTTCAAATAAATTATCATTTTCTGATGAAGTAATTGAAAAAATTGCAGGCATCGCAGCGCGTGAAGTAAGTGGTATTTTAGAAATGAAAGGCGGATTCGTCGATAGTATTTCTAACTCATTCGGAAGCAACGAGAACGTTTCAAGAGGCGTAAGCGTTGAGGTTGGAGAAAAACAAGCAGCTGTAGATTTGAAAGTAATATTAGAATATGGTGAATCAGCACCTAAAATCTTCCGTAAAGTAACAGACTTAGTTAAAGAACAAGTTAAATATATTACTGGTCTTGACGTAGTTGAAGTTAACATGCGCGTTGAAGATGTAATGACTAAAAAAGAATGGTCTCAAAAAAATGAAAAAAGCCAAAGTTCAAATAACGAGGAAAAAGGCTTACAATAATTAATTGAGTACCAAACTAAATAAAAACCGCTAAAGTAATTTGCTTTAGCGGTTTTAAAATGTCGAAAAACCAATTACTATAAAAGTAATTATTTTGTGTTTATAGATATTATTCTCTTGAGACTATCTTTGTTCATTCATTTCACTGTTTAAAGCTTATATGAAATGAATATTTTTTGCTAATTCAATTATACTCATTTCTATGTGTGTTGGCCTTTATAAGAATACAATCAATGAATCATAATATTATTTAAAAAATGGCAGTGATTTGGTCCGACTCCTACGGGAAAAATACTGGCCGAAGACTACAGGGTGAGACATATATTTTGTCTCAGCCTGTTTTAATTATTAATAAAGCCTTAATATACTGTTTTAATGAGATGCATGACTCCGATGTAAGGGGTTATTCACTTGTATATAAGTATAAATATCTGCTTCATCTTCTAGCCTCATCGTTGTTACACATTTATAGTCAATTTTAGGCGCAAATAATAGTGCTCGAATTGCATCAATTCTTTTAGGATCATCCATAGTATCAGCAATGACATTTAACTTGTTAGCCAATAGATCACTTACAGTTGACCAGATACTTTGTTCTAAATCATTAATAGCACTTGATTTTGCTAAACTACAGATCAATTCTCCAAGATGGTTTTGAATACTAGAATAAAATACTTTATTAAAAACAGTTTGTGATTGATTCGTTAAAATTAAGGATTTCTCATGAAAATTTTGAGTGTTATATCCCTGGTGATTCAAATAAGCTTCATCAATACGTAAGCCTTCAAAATCACGAACATATAATTTGTTTAACGAGCCATCACTATTAAATGTAGCGATAGTATTTTGTAAATGTGCCTCGAGAGCGATGCCGTATTTAATGTATAAAGGTAGCGTAATATCAATTAGTGCTTGGCTATAATGTTCCATCCAAGCGATACATGCTTCTTTATAAGAATCACAAGCATGTGTTTGTGCATACTTTTTGATAAGTGTATTGATCGGTGTTTCATAATTATAAGCATAGTTGGCGACTAAACTTGATGGAATCATAGGCGTTGTTTTATTATCAATAAGATCATAAATATTAGTTCTAAATAACGAACCTAATTGTTCACTTCTAATAGTTTGGATATCACGTGAATCGTCTGTTTTAAAAAAGTGGATGCCAGCAATTTCATCAATCGTATCGCCAGCAATATTATGAAATAAGGTATCGCTATGTTTAATATCATTTAAAATTTGTGTTACTTGAGGGCCATTAATTGTTGTTTGTTCTGATAAAGTTCTAATTTCACCTGTGATGTGCACATTAGTGGATAGTTTAATGTGTGGTGAAGTTATAGGTAGTTTTGGCATGAGTGTTCTAAACGATAGACCAGCGTGATAATCAAGTTGGTAGCGTATTGGAATGATTCGTTTTTCTTTAAGCTCATTGGCATATTGATTGGTTAATATTTTATTATACTGCCATGGATGTACGACCATGACATAGTATGTATCAATAAGCTCAGAACCAACCTCTTTTAAAACTTCAGAATATAAGTCTTCGAATAAACCATATAAAGTTTCATTGTAATTTTTGGATAATGATTCAACTTTTGCAATATCTTTATGTATTAAGATAAATTTTAAGCCTATAGCATTGTTGAACTCAGAAGAATAATTAATTGTAGTTTCGGGTGTCATGCCTTTACGCAATTTTGCACCAGGATGTAAGGGATGTCCTTCAACGACTGCTTGTTCGGATCTTAAATAACTATCTTCTGCTTCCATAATTAATTGACCAAGAGGTAAAGTTTCATCGGCTAAGGTAATTGTTTGAAAGCTAAGAGAAATAGCCATATTAGCTACGCTATTATTTATATCTTCTCTAAATTGATGACTTGCATCATTATCAAGTGTTGGTGCTTCGGTTAAAATACAAGTTAATATCTCTTCAGGATGTAAAATCCTTTCAAAATTATCCTTGTTTTCAAAATAAAATGGTCCTTCAACATCAATTCTATCGAATGCATGTAATCCAGTAATAGGTGCATATAAAGTCTTTTGAGTGTGTGGGAAAGCTATTTTTAATGTTTGTACCTGATTAGTTGCTAAGTTTACTGGTGCATCTTTTGTTGCAATAATGTGACTATAATCGCGACTATTAATTAAGTTTTCTCGATGTAAAGAAGTGATGAGTCGCTGGGATATTTTATCTCTACTGACTAATAACGTTTTAACAAAAGCATCACGCCATTCATCGTTGATAGATTCTAAATAGGTTAAGGCATATTGTTCATCATTAGTAAGTTTGTTAATTGAATTGTTAAAGTCTATGTTTGAATTCATAAGGCACCTCTTAAAATTATTTTACAAAAGCATAAGGTATTTATATAATCTATATTAGCTACATTGATAATTGTTATCAATTATAAAATTAAGCGCGGGTTTTAGTATAGTATTATTTAGCTAAATTGTATGAAATATGAAAGATAACAGTTTCATCATTTATATTTACCACTCTTCTATGTATTTTAACATCTCAAAGTGAATGAACACCGTATCATTTATTTTTCAGTACCGTGTTGATTTTGGAAAATAGAGGGAAAATAGGGAATATTAAAATGAAAATTAGAAGTACATTACTTTAAGTACAATAATCATGCGCTTTACAATAGAATTTTTAGATATGATTAGCATAATAGAATTGAATACATTTGTGAATACAATATGATTCAGTATTATAAATAGACCGAGAAAAAATGGGGGCAATCTTGTATGACGGATCAAACACGGCAAACTGCAGATAAAAACGTACAGTACCGTATTTATAACGCGATTATTAAGGAACATATTTTTCCTGATAAAATGATAGTTAATGAGTTTGAAGATTGTATTGAATTACAATATCACGGACAACTTTTACAAGTGGATAAAGTACGTAAAAGTGATATGGAAAGATATGTATTTAAAGGAAAGATACGTTATATCAAAGGTAACACTAGAATGACAATCGAAACTGTAGAACAATTACTCGACGTATTGGACAACCAATTTGATATACCAATCAGTAACAGATTGAGAGAAGAACTGATTTCTAGTAGAGATGGCTTTGTATGGACGTATGATCATTTTTCTCATAGACAAGCATTGATTCATGCAACACTGAAATTTTCGAGAATGCCTGAAACTATTAATTTCTTTACCTGGTTAAAACATTTTGAGGATTCAGAAGAAATTAATGATTTAACTTATTCGGAGAGTATAGTTGTAGAAGGACATCCGACGCATCCCTTGTCTAAAACGAAATTGCCTTTAACCAAAGAAGAAGTGAAATTATATGCGCCAGAGTTTGAAAAGATTATTGGATTAAAAGTAATGCTTATTCATAAAGCAGATTGTATTACAACGTCAATGGAAGATGATGAACAATATATTTTGAATCATATTATTCCTGAATATCGTTATAAACTTAAAGCATTTTTAGAACCATACCAGTTTGAGCTGGAGGATTATAGAGTAGTACTCGTACACCCATGGCAATATGACAATGTGATTGTGCGTCAATTTGCGAAGTGGATAAAAGAAGGAAGATTATTACCCACACCATTTGAAGTAGAATCCAAAGCAACCTTATCATTTAGAACAATGACGTTAATCAATAAGCCATTCCATATTAAATTACCAGTAAATATTCAAGCTACAAGTGCCATTAGAACCGTTTCTGCTGTGACGACAGTAGATGGGCCTAGACTCAGTTATGAATTACAAGATATGTTAGATCTATACCCGCAATTACAAGTCGCCTTGGAGCCTTATGGTATTCATGTAAATATAGATGACGAAGCTGCACGTCAATTGGCTTGCATAGTGAGACACAAACCTTTTATTGCAGATAATGGGACGACGTTGGTGACAGCTAGTTTAGTTAATAAAAATCCAGTTGATAACCAAGTCATTGTAGACAGTTACTTGGAGTGGATGGGAGTAGGACCTACATCAATCGCCATCAAACAATTTATGTGTAGTTATGCGAAAACTTTAATCGAACCATTAATTGCATATATACAAGATTATGGTATTGCCTTGGAAGCACATATGCAAAATACGGTTGTAAATCTTGGACCGAATAATCAAATGAAATTTATCATCAGAGATTTAGGTGGTTCAAGAATAGATTTAGAAACTTTAAAGTATAAATTACCTCATATTGATATAACGAATACAAGCCTCATTGCTGAAAATATTGAAGCGGTTATCGAAAAATTTCAACATTCAGTAATTCAAAATCAAATCGCAGAACTGATTCATCATTTTTCAAAATATGATGAAGTAGACGAGAGGGCGTTATTCGAAGTAGTAGGTGACATATTATACGAAGCAATAGATCCACAAAAAGCACATGCTCAAGTGTTGAAAGCAGTTTTGTTTGGAGCTACGATTTCAGTCAAAGCATTGTTGCGTATGAGAATGGAAAATAAAGTGAAACAGTACGTAACGATAAAATTAAAGAATCCATTATATAAAGAGGTGTAAACATGGCACAATTACAGATTAATTTATCTAAAATTCAATATAATGCCCATGTATTAAATGCCTTGTGCAGTCAAAATAATATTTGTTTTACACCTGTAACCAAGTGTGTGGCTGGCGATAGCAAAATTATAGAAGTGTTAAAAGACATCGGTATTACACACTTTGCAGACGCCAGAATTGGTAATATTACGAAGAGTAAAGATCCAAGTATATCTTTTGCAATGATAGGCACTACAAATCAATATGGACTTGAAGATGTAGTACGTTATACGAATATAAGTATTCAAACTGAGATAACGACGATTCGACAATTAAATGATCTTGCAGGTAAACAAGAAGTGAAGCACCAAATTTTACTCATGGTGGATTGGAAAGATGCAAGAGAAGGCATCTTAACTTATGATGTAATTGATTATATTAAAGAAATAATTCAGATGCATCATCTTAATCTTGCAGGGTTAGCATTCAACTTTATGTGTTTTCAGTCGAATGCACCTACTGATGAAGATGTGAAAATGATTAATCAATTTGTAAACTCTATTGAAGAAGTGACCAATATCAGATTTAAAATCATATCAGGTGGGAATTCAAGTTTGTTAACGCAAATGGCTTATAGTGATTTAGGTAAAATTAACGAACTGAGAATAGGCGAAACGCTCTTCAGAGGAATTGAGACCACAACAAATCATCCAATTGCAATGTTATATCAAGATACAATTATTTTAGAAGCAGAAATAGTAGAGATTAAGCCACGTATAAACTATGATACAGGCAAACAATATTTACAAGCTATCATTGATATTGGTAGTTTAGATACGTATGTCGAAACAATTACGCCTATACATCATCAAGTGAAAATATTAGGCGCTACAAGTGATCATGTCATGATTGATTTATTAAATCAGGATTTTTATCAATTAGGAGACAAAATACAATTTAGTCTAGGTTATAAAGCTTTAGCACAAAGTATGTATGTGCCTAATTTAGCAAAAGCATATATACATGATGAAGGTGTTGAGCAAGCAATTACAAACATTAAGAATCAAGTGTTTAATTCATTGTAAAAAGCATTAAACATTAAAAAGATTTTATTATTTTCATCAGCTGCTTCAATTTCAGTCGTAGGAGGAATGCGTTTTTTTAGCTGATTGCGTAGCATGGGGCACAAAAAATAGTCGACCATAAACACATCCATATCCATATCCTCCTTATATCAGGTTTGATTAGTGTACACCTATTGTCCATGAGTGATGTGTTAGCAAAAATTATAATATTACTGTCGATGTAATTGTTGCTGCTGTCGGCATTCGATACGCTTTAATTTATTAAGAAAAATATAATTCAAAAATAAATTGCAAAAGTAAGCGTTTTCATATAAAGTGTAATTGACCCTAAATAAGATTAGGGTCAATTATTTTATTTATACATATACAAGAAGACAATAAAAACCTAAATTTATTGATTTACATATTTATACATAATAGGTTATAATTATTGCTGTTGCTTTTTTAAGTGTATATAAAAATATAAACACCTAAGGGGTGAATGAAATGAATAAATATAGTAAATCACAATTAGTGCGAGGTAGGTTAAAGTTCATAGTCATGTCATTGATTGGTATTATCTTGTTTTTGGTACCTATTACTGTGACTGAAGATGGTGTTAAACAAACCACATTACCCGTCGCGTTTTTAGCAGGATTATTGCAAGATGTACTCGGGGACGCCATGCCATTAATTATTGTTTTGATTATCACAATATCAGGCATATTATCAATTTTATGTTCCACAATATTGAAAAATAAATTAGAACCAGAAGGACTTTTATATAATGCATTTAATGTGAAAATCGTCTGGTTGTTATTAAGAATATTAGCAGTTGTTTTTGTATGGATGACTTATTTAAAAGTCGGTACTGAAGTAATTTATTCTGCAGATACTGGCGGGCTTGTATTTGAAAGTCTATTGCCAACATTAGTTGCTGTGTTCTTATTTGCAGCATTATTTTTACCATTACTTATGGAATATGGATTGTTAGAATTTTTAGGGCCAATCTTTAGACCTATTATGAGACCTTTATTCACATTACCAGGACGTTCTACAGTAGATAACCTAGCATCGTTTATCGGAGATGGCACAGTAGGGGTATTAATAACAAGTAAGCAATATGAAAGTGGTTTTTATTCTAGACGTGAAGCGACAGTTATTGCTACCACTTTCAGTGTAGTATCTATAACATTTGCAATCGTCATTGCAGAAACAGTACATATGCAAAACCATTTCTTCTATTTCTACTTCTCAGTTATTGTTTCGTGTATTGTTTGTGCATTGATTTTGCCAAGAATTTGGCCATTAAAATCTATCAAAGATGAATATTCAAAAGAAGTATCTGAAGAAATGAGAACTGAAAAATTACCAGAAAATAAAACTGCATTAGGTCACGGTTTTGACATGGCGACTGAAACAGGTATTAAAGCGCCAGGATTCAAATCATTTTTCAAATCTGGACTTAAAACAGTTGTAGATATGTGGTTTGTTATTTTACCAGTTGTTATGAGTATTGGTACACTAGCGACAATCGTTGCGACTTACACACCGATATTCGCAATTATTGGTAAACCGTTTGTACCATATTTAGAATTACTGCAAATTCCTGAAGCTGCACAAGCATCAGAAACAATATTAATAGGCTTTGCCGATATGTTTTTACCATCTATATTAATTGAAGGTGTAGGCAATGATATTACATTATTCGTCATCGGTGCATTAAGTATTAGTCAGTTAATCTACTTATCAGAAGTAGGTGGGGTGATACTAGGCTCAAAAATTCCAGTCAGTATCTTTAAACTGTTTGTTATTTTCTTAATCAGAACAATTATTGCATTACCAATTATAGCGTTGATGGCGCATCTATATTTTAATTAGTTAAAAAACAATATGAAATATGAATAAGCAATAATAGAATATGAATACAATAAAAACACCCCAAAAGTTAGATAGAATCTGACTTTTGGGGTGTTTTGCAATATTGATTGTTTTGTTGTATTTAAACTTACAAACATATTTGGTTAATTAAGTGTTGATAAAACATTAGCTTTAACAACTTTATTTCCTATGACTGGTGAATCTTCACTTTTAGATTTTGACTTACCTGCGTGTGCTTCTTTAAAAGCATCACTCTCTAGCCATGCTTTGAAATTATCTTCAGAATCCCACCAAGTATTCACATACATCTGATCGTGGTCTGTTTCGTCTTCAATGAGCCAAACTTCAACTTTACGAAAGCCTTCTAATTCATTAATTTTGCCCTTTTTAGTAAAATTAGGCGCCATTTTCTCTGCAAACCCTTTTTTTACATCAATTCTATTCGTAACAACGTACATGATATGCACCCGCTTTCTAAGATTTAGCTATAGTATATCATCATTGTGAATTAGAGGTTAATTGATAGCCCTTATTTATGTTAAATAGGTTTAAGACGTAATTAATATAAAAAAGACGAAATTCTAACGTGGGATTAGAATTTCGTCTTTTTGTTGTTAATTGTTTAATACTATTTTGTTACTTCATTATATACTTTTTGATCATTTTGCGTATAAATAATGTATTCATGGTCATTAGTGTCGATGATAACACGGTTCGTTTTTCCGAAAGTAGAACCAATTCTCGAAACTTTATTTCTATCTAATTTTGGAATTTCATGGATATTTTGATCTTGTGAAATGTTCTTAATATCACTTGTTGGAATCTTAATATCTGCAACTCTCCATTGAATTCTTACTTCATTGTTATCTTTTTTAACTGTCATTGCCATATCTAGAACACATCCTTTAATTAATTTATAGCTACATCATACAACGACATGCAACCGTTTTCAAGTAATTGTGTGATACTTTTTTTAAATATGTTATACTCAATGCTTTTTTACGAAAGTATGTTCGCATTGATATAAAAGATATGATAAAATATATTGCGATAAGGAGAAGTGAAAATGACAGGTAAAACCCACGCATCATGCGGTTTATTAGTAGGCGCATTAACTATAGAATATTTCCATACAGATTTGTTTACATCAATTACGGTTATAACGCTTGCAGTTATATCAAGTTTATTACCTGATATTTGTCATGCACAGAGTAAAATTGGTAGACGATTAAAAGTTTTGAGCTTTTTTATTAGAATGTTATTTGGTCACAGGACATTTACACACTCACTATTATTTATTTCAATTATAATTTGTCTATTATATGCTATTCAAACACCAATTTATTATTTAATTACCATTATATTCGGATTGCTATCTCATGTTATACTAGATATGTTAACACCTAGGGGAGTTAAATTTTTATATCCTATCCCAATCAGTGTGAAATTCCCTTTGGTTTTTAAAACAGGTGGGCTCGTTGATTTATCACTTGCGAGTGCGCTAACTATAGGCGCAACTTATGTGTTTTTCCAACCGTTTATTAATCAACTGTTTTTTAAATGGTTATGATTAAGGTTGTGCATATAATCATAATAATATAAAGTACAAATAGTGAAATTATATATTCAAGTCAGTAATAAGATATTATTTTTATCTAATATTTGAATATTAAGGAGAGAGAACATGCTAGATAAGAAAGGTTTAGAAAAGTTTAATCAAGACCATTTAATTGAATTTGAAAAACTAATGAGTACAAATGAAAAAGAACAATTAGCTAATAAAGTAGACTCTTTAAACTTATCTGATATTCAAGATTTATATGAAGATTTGTATGTAAATAAAAAAGTAATCGATGATGTTTCTTCTATTAATGAAGTGAAATATGAAGTTAAAAATGATTTTACAGAAGAAGAAATCAAAAAATATGAAGAAGTTGGTTTAGACGCAATTCAAAAAGGCAAATTTGCAGTGTTATTAATGGCAGGTGGGCAAGGGACGCGTTTAGGTTATAAAGGACCTAAAGGTTCGTTTGAAATTGAAGGCGTTAGCTTATTTGAAATTCAAGCACAGCAATTAATAGCATTAAAAGAGCAAACAGGTGTAGCTGTCGATTGGTATATCATGACTAGCAAAGTAAATGACAAAGAAACACAACTATTTTTCGAAGCTAAAGATTATTTTGGATATGATAAATCACATGTGCACTTTTTCAAGCAAGAAAACATTGTTGCCTTATCTGAAGAAGGCAAGTTAGTTTTAGACGTAGATGGTAACATCCTAGAAACGCCTAACGGTAATGGTGGCGTGTTTAAATCACTCAAAAATTCAGGCTATTTAGATGAAATGACAGACAATGGTGTGGAATATATTTTCTTGAATAATATTGATAACGTTCTTGTGAAAGTATTGGACCCATTATTTGCAGGTTATACATTCCAAAAAAGTATGGATATCACTACAAAGTCAATTCAACCTAAAGAGGGTGAAAGTGTTGGCAGATTAGTTACAGCTAATCAAAAAGATACTGTACTTGAATATTCAGAATTAGACTCTGAAGTTGCTAATGAATTTAATAACGCTAATATAGGAATACATACATTTAAACTTTTATTTATTAACAATGTGGTTGATCATGCATTGCCATATCATTTAGCGATTAAAAAATTAAAACAGCTAGATGATGATTTTGGCGTAATTGAGCAACCAACTCTTAAGTTTGAATTATTCTATTTTGATATTTTCCAATATGCTAATAGCTTTATTACATTACAAGTACCGAGAGAAGAAGAATTTTCTCCTTTAAAAAATAAAGAAGGTAAAGATAGTGTTGAAACAGCTACAGCTGATTTGAAACGTATGAATTTGATTTAATAAAAGGGTGGTTACACTTATGTCTCATACAGTAGATGTAGATAATAGCAAAGTGGCTAAAACATTTAAAAATATTGTACCTTTAACATTTGGTGAGGAAATTGGAAATGCAGTTTCACATGGGGTAGCTGCATTCATTGCTTTATGCGTATTGCCGTATGCAGCAATACAAAGTTTTATGGATCATGGCATATTAGGTTCGTTTAGTGTTTCACTATACGTGATCAGTATTTTTCTAATGTTTATATCTTCAACGGTTTATCATGCGATGCCTAATAATTCTTCACATAAATATATACTCAGAATTATCGATCACAGTATGATATATATCGCAATTGCCGGAACATATACGCCAATATGTTTAGTGTTAATCGGTGGCTGGCTAGGATGGACTGCAATGGCAGTGCTTTGGGGTATTACACTCTGGGGCATTCTATACAAATCATTAGCTAAAAATGTTAGTCATAAATTAAGCTTAACAATGTATTTAGTTATGGGGTGGATTGGCGTTTTATTTTTACCGACAATTATCTTCGATTCATCGGTAACATTTATGCTATTTATTCTATTCGGTGGGATTGCTTATACGGTCGGAGCATGGTTCTATGCACAAAAAAATCGTCCATACTTTCATATGATTTGGCACTTCTTTATAGTGATTGCATCCGTATTTCATTTTATAGCTATTTTATATTTTATGTAATTTTTAAGAAAAATGCATTGCGATTTAATAGTATCTAGAACATCAAGACAGGTTTTAGACGCATTTGTTATATTGGCGCTAGCTGTCTGATATCTAAATGAACTTATAACTAGTTTTTAAAGAACTACTACTTCATTTGTGAAGACGAGTAGTCCTTATGCAAGAACTTCAGTGCTTGTATTATTTTTTAGTAGGCTTTGTGGGGGCGGGAATATGAAATCAAATTTTAAATTTTGATTTCTATCCCGCTCTTTTTTTAAACAAATTATCATAAAGCAATAGTTTTAATTTAACGAAGTAGATTTGAAACTGATTACAACATATTGATTTGATTATACTTGAAAGCATTTTAATTTGTTATGCAAGGAGGTAAATTATGAATGTTAAGTCTTTAGGTATCGTAGTTGCATTAATATTAATTATGTTTATGTCGGCCATAGAAACATCCATAGTTTCTTTAGCAATACCTACTATAAGAGATGACTTAAACGTTACTTCATCCATTTCATTGATTTTTGCAGTTTATTTTATTGCAATTGTCATAGCTAATCCGATTGTGGGAGAACTATTAGATAGAACGAAAATTATTTATATCACGCTTTTAGGATTATTGCTTTTTACTATAGGTAGTTTCTTATCCGGGCTAAGTGGTACCTTCAGCATACTTATCATGTCCCGTTTCATACAAGGTTTAGGCGCCGGTGTAATGATGGCATTGAGTCAAATCGTACCTAAACTTGCCTTTGAAATCCCATTACGTTATAAAATTATGGGAATTGTTGGTAGTGTATGGGGGATTTCTAGCATTATTGGTCCAGTTTTAGGAGGAACTATTTTAGAATTTGCAACGTGGCACTGGTTGTTCTTCGTGAATATTCCGATTGCAATCGCTGCTATGGTATTGGTGATAATCACATTCCATTTTGAAAATGAAAATACAACTGCAACGAACAAATTAGACGTGAAGGGCTTAATGTACTTCTATGTATTAATCTTCTTTTTAATGTTTACAGTTATGAATAAAGCGAATTTATATTTAAACATAATTTCACTTATCTTAGCTTGTATAATGGCAGTAGTTCTTTACAAAAATGAAAAAAACGTAAAAACACCATTTGTACCAGTTGCAGAATTTAATAAGACGATTATTTTAATATTCTTCACCGATTTTGCTTATGCAATTATTCTGATGGGTTACAACTTATATATGCCTATTTATTTACAAGAGGAAATGGGCCTCTCACCATTACAAAGTGGCTTTGTAATATTTCCAATTTCATTCGCTTGGTTAGCGCTTAATTTTTCATTAGATAAATTAGAGGTTAGAATGAGTAGAAAAGGATTATATATTTTTGCATTCACATTATTAATGCTATGTGGCATTTTAGTATTTATAGGCACCGAATCGCCATTATTTATAGCATTTAGTTTATTACTTGCAGGAGTTAGCTTTGGCACAGTTTATACAAAAGATAGTGTTATAACTCAAGAAGAGACTTCATTAGATAATATGAAGCGGATGATGTCACTCTATACATTAACCAAGAGTTTAGGTAACTCAATAGGTTCTACTGTGATGGGTTACGTTTATGCTCTATCATTTACTTTTATCAGTCTACAAATACACAATGTTATCTTACTTAGTTTAGTTATATTGATTATACTAACGGTTTTATGGGCTGTAATTTATAGAGAACAGAAATAAGAATAGCATTAGTAAGCTATATCTATATAATTAAAACATGATGTACTTCATTAATAAACGTTATAATTTGAATAGTAGAGCTTAGTGTTAATTTGTATTTGGTAGTGAGTTGTTATAATGGTAATATAGTTTATGCGATTATAGTTTTAATAATAAAAAACTAGCGAGATTGCAATAAAAGTTAGGTGATTATTAAGCGGAATATCGAAATAGAGTAAAAAGGGAGGACAGTAAGCAATGAAATATATAAAATATTTATTTACAACGCTTATTGTACTTTCGGTATTTATTATTTCTGGGGCTATATTTTTAACATTTTTAGGATTTGGATTATATGGCTTGAGTAGAATCCTTATTTATTTCCACCTTGCGTATTTTGGATATAATAAAAACTTTTACGATAACTTAATTTATTATGGCAGTTATATTGTATTAGGTTATTTTAATTTGTTTATAATAGAGAATTTAATGGATTACTTTAGAAAAAAAATACCAGACAACCCATATTTTAAAGGCATAACTTATCACTTAATTACTTTCACAGTAACAACTTTGTTATTTTACTTCATAGTGCATATCCATTATGCCTATATAAATATTGATTTTTGGGTGATTGTATTTATCATTGGACTCTTATTTATATGTAAGGAAATATTTTATCCAGATAGTGAAAACTTAAATGGAAAATAAGCAAGGTACTGTTAGAAATCAATTCGGTTAATTGAAGTACTTAGACTGTAGTGATCATAAAGATTGAACATAGTGTTAATATATATAGTAGAAACTGTAATATTGTAACCTTATCACTGATAATTAAAGTAACCATTTAAGAAGGCAAGAATAATATCAATGAAATAGCAATTACTATAAGAAGTTAGTTTATTTATTCTTTAATAGAGAGTGAAGTGAGCTAACTTCTTTTTTAATAAGCTGATTATATTTATACTGAATATAAACTATTTAAAGCAAACTTAAGTTTTG
This sequence comes from Staphylococcus equorum, assembly GCF_001747895.1. GTDB lineage: Bacteria > Bacillota > Bacilli > Staphylococcales > Staphylococcaceae > Staphylococcus > Staphylococcus equorum_A. The sequence goes on from NZ_LNNB01000019.1 coordinate 247,439, forward strand.
TTTGTTAGAATATAAATAATGATTATTTTATAAAGAGGGGGACGCATTGTGTTAACGACTGAGCAAGTTAAAGAACTTGTTGGAGAATTAAAAGATCCAATAATAAATGTACCTTTAAAAGAAACCGATGGAATAGTAGAGGTTACTATTAAAGAAGAAATAGAGCATGTAAGTGTCAAAATAGCTATGGCTCAATTAGGGGGACAACCTCAATTAGATTTACAGATGGCCGTAGTTGAAGTGTTAAAAGAAAATGGGGCTAATACAGTTGGCATTAGATTTGAAGAATTACCTTCTGATATAGTAGAACAATATAGAGGTACGAGCGATGACGAACAACAAACAATAGAAGGCTTATTATCTAAAGACAATCCTGTAGAGTTTATAGCCATCGCTTCTGGTAAAGGTGGCGTTGGAAAATCCACAGTAGCAGTCAATTTAGCAGTATCATTAGCTAGAGAAGGTAAAAAAGTTGGTCTAGTTGATGCTGATATTTATGGCTTTAGCGTTCCGGACATGATGGGAATTGATGAAAAACCAGGCGTACAAGGTAAAGAAATAATACCAGTTGAACGTCATGGTGTGAAAGTCATTTCAATGGCTTTCTTTGTTGAAGAGAATGCACCAGTTATATGGAGAGGTCCAATGTTAGGGAAAATGCTTACGAATTTCTTTGTTGAAGTACGATGGGGAGATTTAGACTACTTGATTTTAGATTTACCACCAGGTACTGGGGACATTGCTTTAGATGTACATACGATGTTGCCATCAAGTAAAGAAATTATCGTAACAACGCCTCATCCTACTGCAGCATTTGTTGCAGCGAGAGCTGGAGCAATGGCAAAACACACTGAACACACGATTTTAGGTGTAATAGAAAACATGTCTTACTTCCAAAGTAAAGAAACTGGAAATAAAGAATATGTATTTGGAACAGGTGGCGGTGAAAAGCTTGCTGAAGAATTACAAACAGACTTATTAGGTCACCTACCATTAGAGCAACCATCATGGAATCCAAAAGATTTCGCTCCTTCTATTTATCAACCAGAGGATAGATTAGGAGAAATATACCAATCAATGGCGCAACAAATCATTGAAAAGACTAGAAAATAGTAGCATTTAAGGAGTGGGTAGAAATTAATTTAATTTTTATCCACTTTTCTCTTGCAATTTTTTTGAATGGTGGTAGAATTATTTCTTGTGACCAACGAACGCACGATACAGTGTAAACGTAACAAATCACAATAAACAAAATAAAGTATTGACTTTCTCTTGTGGAATTGATATTATATAAAAGTCGTCAAAAACGACAAAAACATTATTTAATTCAATTTCGAAAAAGTGTAAAAAATATACTTGAAACTTTATAAGAAATACTTTAATATTATTAAAGTAATGTTAAATGATTGTTAAAGAATATTAATTTTTTATTGACACAACGTCAATTGAAATGGTATAGTAATAAAGCAATTATCCAAATGAACATTGAAAACTGAA
>NZ_LNNB01000020.1 GCF_001747895.1 Staphylococcus equorum
TTCGAGCCCACTATGGCTCACTCTATAGCATTTCTCTTATGAGAAATGCTTTTTTTGTGTTGAAAATTAAAACTTCTGAAAATCTTTAAATGGTAATATAATAAAGAAATGTCAAAAAAATTCCTATACATTTTTATGATTAGAATAGTATGTAAAAGGCAATATAAGACCTTTTTATGAATTATAAATCATTATACTGGTTTTATATGTAAAATGACGATTTTATAAAAAAATTATGATATTACATTAACTTGAAACATAAAGCGCTTTCGATTATTCTAGTAACAGATGAAAACAAAGGGGTTTTTAACATGAATAAAAAAATAGAAATAATTGGAGCACCATCAACATATGGTCAAAGGAAATTAGGGGTTAACTTTGGTCCAGATGCTATACGATATGCAGGCATTGTTGATCGTATTAGAGCGATAGGTTTATCCGTTGTAGATTCTGGTAATATTGAAGTACCAGCAATTGATTTAGATAAGTTTAATTCAGAGCAAGAAGGCTTACGAAATTTAGACGAAATTATTACTGTTTCTAACAACTTAAGTGAAGCAGTATCAAATAGTATTGAAAAAAATAATTTTCCATTGATTCTTGGAGGAGATCATTCAATTGCTATAGGTTCAATATCTGGCGTAAGTAAACACTATGATAACTTAGGCGTTATTTGGTACGACGCACATGGAGATTTAAATGTACCCGAAGAATCACCATCAGGTAATATACATGGTATGCCATTACGTGTACTTGCTGGAGATGGGGATGAGCGCTTAGTTAATATTTCAAATTATACACCTAAAGTGAAACCAGAAAACATCGTTCTTATAGGAATGAGAGATTTAGACGATGGCGAACGCCGTTACATAAAAGAAAATAATATTAAAACTTATACTATGGCGGAAGTTGATAGATATGGTATTAACCAAGTTATAGATGAAACGATAGAATATCTAGAACCTAAAACAGACGGTATACATTTATCATTAGATGTCGACGCGTTGGATCCTGTTGAAACGCCAGGAACAGGCACTAGAGTCTTAGGTGGTTTGACATATAGAGAAAGTCATTTTGCATTAGAGTTATTACATAACTCGAAGTGTGTGACTTCTATGGATATAGTTGAAGTTAACCCATTAATAGATCACACCAATGATACAGCTAAACAAGCGGTTGGTTTAGTAGGTAGTTTCTTTGGAGAAACGCTTCTATAATTAGTAATGAAACTGATATGGATTATATCCATATCAGTTTTTTTAATTTTTATTATAAAATTAAATACTAAATATGACAGTTGGCTTTATGATTGGTATAATATATAACATGGGAACAGATAACCGGAGGAGATGTTATGGATTTATCCAACTTTTTTGATGACTGGAGTACAGTAAAAATAATTGCAAGTGTACTCGATTTGCTCATAGTATGGTATGTACTTTATCTTCTCATTACAGTTTTTAAAGGTACCAAAGCCATTCAACTATTAAAAGGAATTGTCGTAATAGTTATTGGTCAACAAGTGAGTAAAATGTTAAATTTAACAGCCACAGCCAAATTGTTTGATGTAGTTATTCAATGGGGTGTGTTAGCTTTAATCGTAATATTCCAACCAGAAATTAGACGTGCATTAGAACAACTTGGTCGTGGAAGTCTATTTAAACGCTATTCAACTAATTTAAATAGTGATGAAGGAAAACTTATATCTTCTGTATCCAAAGCAGTGCAGTATATGGCAAAACGACGTATTGGTGCATTGATTGTTTTTGAAAATGAAACAGGATTACAAGATTATATCGAAACTGGTATTGCCATGAACTCGGAAATATCACAAGAACTTTTAACAAACGTGTTCGTGCCTAATACACCTTTACATGATGGCGCGATGATTATACAAGAAAATAAAATTGCAAGTGCTGCAAGTTATTTACCATTATCAGATAGTGCCAAGATTGCTAAAAGCCTAGGTACAAGACATAGAGCGGCAGTTGGTATTTCTGAAGTATCCGATGCTTTTACAGTTATTGTGTCTGAAGAAACAGGATCAATTTCTGTTACATTTGATGGTAAATTAAGAAAAGATATTTCTAACGAAGCTTTTGAAGAATTATTGGCTGAACATTGGTTTGGCACACACTTTAACAAGAAAGGTGTGAAATAATATGTTAGAAAGTAAGTGGGGATTAAGGTTAATCGCACTTGTATTAGCGTTAGTATTTTTCTTATCAGTTAATAATATGTTTGGTAATATTTTTAATGCTGATAACTTAGGACAGAAATCTTCAGAAACAATTGAAGATGTACCTGTTCAAGTGAAGTATGACAACACATCATTGTATGCTAGTGAAGTTCCAAATAAAGTAGATGTAGAAATATCTGGACCACAATCACAAGTACTGAAGGCTGAAAATGGTGAAAGTATCAAAGCCGTATTAGACTTGAGTGAAGAAAAAGCAGGTAAGCATACTACACAATTCCAAGTGAATGGGTTAAATAAAGATATTGATTATAATGTGAAACCGAAAGAAACAACAATAAATCTGGAAGAGAAAGTAAGCAAAACATTAAAAGTAGAACCAGATGTAAGTAATAATGATTTGGATTCGGAATATAAAGTGAATGAACAGAGCGTATCACCAGAAACTGTTAAAGTGACTGGCGGTAAAAATCAAATTGATAAAATTGCTTATTTAAAAGCAACATATAAAAATAAAAGTAAAATTTCTAAAGACACAACAGATGTTGCACAAATTACAGCATTTGATAGAAACTTAAATAAAATTGATGTGATGGTTCAACCAAATGAAGTCAATCTAAGTGTGAAAGTAGAAGACTATAGTAAAAAAGTGAAAGTAAAAACTAAAGCAGTAGGCTCATTATCAAACGGTCGTGAAGTAGATAATATCGAAGTAGATAATGAGGAAGTTGAAATTTATGGTAATAAAGAAGATCTAGAAGATATTGATGAAATTACAGCCAATATTGATTTGGATAATGTGGCAGGTTCTACTGAAAAAGATATTACATTTGAAGTGCCTGATAAGGTTACTAAAGTAAGTCCTAAAGATACAACTGCAACAATTACAGTCAAATAGATTTTTTTAAAATAAAGGAGATATATATAATGGCAAAATATTTTGGAACAGACGGCGTAAGGGGCGTAGCTAATAAAGAACTTACCCCTGAACTTGCATTTAAATTAGGACGCTACGGTGGTTACGTATTAGCACATAATGAAGGGGAAAAGCACCCTAAAGTACTCGTTGGTAGAGATACGCGTGTTTCTGGAGAAATGTTAGAATCTGCTTTAATTGCAGGACTTATTTCAATTGGTGCAGAGGTAATGCGTTTAGGTGTTATATCAACGCCAGGAGTTGCTTATTTAACTCGTGCAATGGAAGCTGATTTAGGTGTTATGATTTCTGCTTCTCATAATCCAGTTCCAGATAATGGTATTAAATTCTTCGGCTCAGATGGTTTTAAATTGTCAGACGACCAAGAACAAGAAATAGAAACACTTTTAGATCAAGAAAATCCTGACTTACCTCGACCAATTGGAGAAGATATCGTTCATTACTCTGACTATTTTGAAGGTAGTCAAAAATACATCAGTTATTTAAAATCAACAGTAGATGTAAATCTAGATGGTATGAAAATTGGCTTAGATGGAGCGAATGGCTCTACTTCATCATTAGCACCATTTTTATTCGGAGATTTAGAAGCAGATACTGTGACAGTTGGATGTAATCCAGATGGTTATAATATAAATAAAGAGGTTGGTTCAACACATCCTGAAACTTTAGCTAAGGAAGTTGTAGAATCTGAATGTGACTTTGGACTTGCTTTTGATGGTGATGGAGATAGACTTATCGCTATTGATGAAAATGGAGAAATCGTTGATGGTGATCAGATTATGTTTATTATTGGACAAGCGATGTCTAAAAATCGTGAACTTAACAACAACATGATTGTTTCAACAGTGATGAGTAATTTAGGTTTTTATAAAGCTTTAGAAAATGAAGGTATTCAATCAAACAAAACTAAAGTTGGAGACCGCTATGTTGTTGAAGAAATGAGAAGAGGCAATTATAATTTAGGTGGCGAACAGTCTGGTCATATTGTGCTTATGGATTATAATACGACTGGTGACGGCTTATTAACAGGTGTACAGTTGGCAAGTGTTATTAAAATGACTGGTAAGAGTTTAAGTCAACTTGCAGGCCAAATGAAAAAATATCCTCAATCATTAGTCAATGTGCGTGTTACAGATAAATATCGTGTAGAAGAAAACATTGATGTTCAAGAAGTAATGACAAGAGTAGAAGTAGAAATGAATGGAGAAGGCCGTATATTAGTAAGACCTTCAGGTACAGAACCACTTGTTCGTGTAATGGTTGAAGCTTCAACTGATGAAGATGCACAACGTTTCGCGCAAACAATTGCAGATGTTGTACAAGATAAAATGGGATTAGACGAATAAACAAATTCCAATTTTGATAAAAATAAAAAAGCTTGGAACAAGGTTTTAACCCTTGTTCCAAGCTTTTTTTGTTACTATTTTACAGCAATTTCAAAATATTACAGTACGTTGTATGCTTGAACAATTTCTGTAGTTAATTGATCATCGATTTTAGCATAATCTTTTAAGAATGATTCAACACCGTGTGCTTTAATATAATCATTTTTCTCCACTGTTTCTGAATCGTTTGTGTCATCATATTTTAACAACAACGCAGCTGCTTTAACTAAACCGTCATGGGCTAAATTATTTTGATATAAATAATTTAATGGCTTAATGATACGATCTTGAGGCCCTATTTTACGAATTGTGCCACGACCGACACGTGTAACTTCGTCCGATAAGTTAGGATTTTTAAAACGACCAATAATTTTTTCAACGTACTGTGCTTGTTCATTTTCTGTGAAATCAAATTGACTTGTAATATACTGGCTTGTTTCTTTAAGAACTTTATCTAAATCATGTTTAATATGCTCATCGTTAATAGCATCTAATACTGTAGGTTGATTAAAGTATCGACCTGCATAAGCTAAGTAAGCATGACCAGTATTTACAGTTAGCAGTTTTCTTTCAATATATGGTGTTAAGTTATCTACATATTTAATGTGATTTAATTCTGGACCGAACCATGCATCTTTTTCGATAACCCACTCATAAAATGGTTCAACTACGACATCTAAAATATTTTCATTCTTTTGCATTGGTACGATTCTATCAACTGCTGAATTAGCAAAATGGATATGGTCGTCTAAAGGACCAGTTATATCTAGAATCGCTTTTTTCAAAGTGTTCGTAGCCATAATAGCATTTTCACAGGCCACAATATTTACAGGCGTTTCTTTTTCTTTTAAATAGGGCGCAAATGATTTAGCAATAATTGGTAAGATATTAACGCCAACAGCAGTTGTAATTAAGTCTGCTTCTAAGACTGCTTCTTTCAAACTTTCGGAAAGGGAACCTGAATCAATTGCATCAACGTTATGCACGCGTGTTGTTGTTTGAGCTTCATCAGCTAAAATGACATCATACTCTTGTTTTTCATCTAAAGCATTGATAATATCAGCGTTCACATCTGCAAATGTTACTTTAACGTCATTATCTGCTAAGATGTAACCGATAAAACCTCTGCCTATGTTACCTGCACCAAAGTGTAATGCTTTCATTATGCATCAGCCTCCTCAAAGACTTGTTTAATTTCTTCTGCAGATGAAGCTTTAACAATACGCTCCACATTTTCTTCTTCACTAAACGTAATGGCAATTTTAGAAAGTAAGTCTAAATGTTCACCATCTTTACCTGCAATTCCGACCACGACTTTAACTTCTTCGCCATCCCAATCGACACCTTCAGGAATTTGAATTAATGTCAAACCTGATTTTAAGACGCTTGCTTTAGCTTCGTCAGTACCATGTGGAATTGCTAAGCCATTACCCATGAAAGTCGTAACGACTTGTTCACGGTCTTTCATTGCTTGAATATAGGCTTCTGTCACGGCACCACTTGAAACTAAGGCTTGTCCCGCTTTTTCGATTGCTTCGTTTTGGTCTTTCATTGATTGGTTAATAAAAATGTTTTCGTTACTGAATAATTCGCTCATTTTCTTCACTCCAAGTTTAATAGATTTTGTAATTGTATAAGATAACTCTGCTTTAAAATATCTAACAATTGTTCTGGATGTTGCATAAATTCATCAATATTGTCTAAATGTTCAACCATTTTTCCTGATATGTCACTGACAAGTTGTGACATCGTATCATCATGCGGTACAAACATATTTAATAAATAATTTACTGATAGATCGTCATTTTGATTACTCTTTAGCATGATAGGCTCATTTAAAATCGTAATTAAGATAAAAGGTTGTTGTATTATTTCATTCTTTAAATGAGGTATGGCTATCGGATATGGTTCCAAGACAAATCCTTGAGTATCCATATGATGCTTAAGGAGTTCAGCGAATGACTGACCATCTGTAATAATTTGATGAGATAATAAAGTTTCGGTTAAATAGGTGGTCCAATTAGAAACGCTTATATAGTCAATATATACTGAATCAATAAGTTCTAAACCTTTTCTGATATAAGATAGTTTAGCTTCAGGGTCCGGTATATTTTGATGTGTATAATCTAATGTGTCGCTTGGTTGTACGTCTTTTTGCATGTTTAGAAATGCAGCAACATGATTAATATCTGAATCAGGCAGTAGTGGATTTACAGTGATATAAGGTGTTGTAATGTCCAAATCTACCGTCGTGATAATCGCATCAAATTGTGTTGGATCTAATTCATTTAAATCTCCAACAGAAGCTTGTGTCGTTTTTTGAATCTCACTGAATGTTTGCTGTAATCGTGTAGCGAGTAAGCGACTTGTGCCAATACCACTACTACAAACAACTAAGACGCTATAAAATGGACTTCCTTGATTTTGAATAGCGCCACCAAAGTGCAACACAATAAATGCAATTTCACTATCTGGAAAATTAAAATCTGGCCAAATATGTGATAAACCTCGATGTACACTTTCAAAAAGTCTAGGGTATTTATGTTTAATCATTTCTGTTAATGGATTATATGTCTCAATGTTTGCGTTCAATCGATTAATTGCAGGGATAAGATGCAATTTCAAACCTTCACTCAGTGTATCCCAATCTTTAAAGTCTTGTTGTGAATATTTAGCAACAGAGTGAATAAGTTGATCTATACGAGCTTCATCCTTATTATCTTTAAAGACTTCTACAGATTCCTTACGTTTCGCACCGCGTAAATGGATTGTAATAAAGGTTACTTCTGCTTGATTGAACTGCACGCCATAAATATGTTCTAAATGTAAGGCGAGTGCAGCAGCTACTTTATGTTCAAATGAATCTTTAACATTATTATAGATATCATTATTTAGCGCAACGTATTCACCATTGAGCATACGATCGATACTTAATACGATATGCACAGTCAATGTGAGATAACTAGATTCAGTCAATGAATAGGGGAGTTGATCTAAATGATCCATAAGTATACGTTCTACTTGGAAAATCTTATCCATATCTACCATTGCCAGTTGAGATTGGTTAATGGATTGGTAGACAAAATGATTTTCAATCACTGAATAGACACTCGTACTATTTAAATTATTGACCATAAGTTGACTTAATAATTCACGTTTTTTTGATTCAGCACCATTTAAATGAATACCTTCACCGCGTTTTTTCTGTAATTTTAATTGATATTGATCAAGCTCGATGTCTAATTCATCCAAAAGTTTGGTTAACGTCTGTGTAGATACACCAATTTCATGTGCTAAGCCATATTGCTTGATAGGTTCTTTAGCTTGAATCAAAGCATATAAAATAATAACTTTTTGTTCTTCTTGAGATAAATCAATTGTATTTTGTTGTGACAGTACATTTTTCAGTGAGGTCACTGCATGCTCATCTGCATCTAGTTGTATACCTTTTTTAGTTACACGTTCTAATTTAATATTAAAAGTATTTATAAATGACTCAATTGATTTTAACTCTCTATGAATAGTACGAGAGGATACAGCTAGATGTTGAGCAATGTCATAAATCGTGACATATTGACCGTGATACTTAATTAACATTTCGATAATTTCTTTTTCACGTGTACTCAAAAACATAGTCATACCCTCCAGTATTATTCTATATAATTTTAATTAATTTTCGTCTCGCTTAAGATTTTCAAGTAATTCATCATATCTAGGTGAATTTAAGAAATTGTCTACTGAAATATGAATTGCATTAGGTGCTTGTTTAATTGCTCTATCAGTAAGTTTTTTCTGTGTAATAACAAGTTGTGCATCCTCAGGTAATTGATTGATTGCGGTATTTGAAACATCCACATCTTGGATACCTGCTTTTTTAAATTTATTGCGTAACATACTTGCACCCATAGCACTTGAACCCATACCAGCATCACAAGCGAATATAGCATGGTTTACTTTACTATAATCATGCGCATGTACATTTTCTGTATCATAATTATCTAATAAGTCTTCTTCAGATTGTGCTTCACTACTTTCAGTATCTGCAGATGTAGCTGCAGCACCAGAGCCAGTCGTTCCAACAGTATTATTATCTTTATTCCCTGTTAGTTTAGAAGATACACTTGATTTTTTACCTTTAGTAGATTCCATTTTTTCTGTCGCAGCTTCTAAATCTTCATCAGGTTCTTTTGTGAATTTCAAGATGATGGCAGCAACGATGAATGAAACTAAGGCTGCGAGTACTACACCGATAAGCATGTGTAAAAATTCGCCTTTAGGTGCGTTCAGAACATAGACAATAAAGGAGCCGGGTGAAGCTGGGCTCTTGAATCCAAAGTCAAATAGTGAATAAGTAGCAACGCCTGTCATACCACCTAAAATTACAGCTACGAATAGTAACGGACGCATTAATACGTAAGGGAAGTAAATTTCATGAATACCACCTAAGAAGTGGATAATACCAGCACCGTAAGATGTTGCTCTTGCAGTTCCAGTACCAAAAATCATATAAGCAACTAAAATACCTAAACCAGGTCCAGGGTTAGATTCAATTGTATATAAAATGGATTGACCAGCAGAAGCTGCCTGATCGGCACCAAGTGGCGTAAACACGCCATGGTTGATTGCATTATTTAAGAATACGATTTTTGCAGGTTCTACTATAATACTCACTAATGGAAGTAAATGTGCATGTACTAACGTTTCAACTGCTAATGAAAGGATGTACATAATGAATTCCATAATTGGTGCTAAAAGTTTGAAACCTAGGATAGTCATTATAAAACCTAAAATACCAGCAGAGAAGTTATTGAATAACATTTCAAAGCCTTGTGGTGTTCTCGGTTGAATAAATTCGTCAGTTTTTTTCATTAACCAACCAACGAGAGGCCCCATAATCATTGCACCAAGTAACATTGGTGTATCCGGTAAAGCAACGATAACCCCCATTGTTGCTACAGCAGCAATAATACCGCCACGCATTTCATGAATTAAACGTCCACCACTATAAGCAATAAGTAATGGAATCAAGTATGAAATCATTGGTCCAGATAATTCACTTAAATCTTTATTTGGCCACCAACCACCATCAATGAAAATAGCAGCGATAAAACCCCATGCGATAAATGCGCCAATGTTTGGCATGATCATACTACTAAGAAACGACCCAAATGCCTGGACTTTGCGTCCAATACCTTTGTTTTCTTTAGTCTCTGTTTGTGACATAAATTGCACCTCTTTTTCTCTTTTTATTTATAAGTTCATTGTATGGCTGTTCACATTAATAAACAACTTAAAGTAATTTCAATTTTGTCATAGAGTTTTTGACAACTTTACGACAGTTATCTAATATGAAAAACAAAGTGAAATACGTAGTGTAACAACATATAAAAAATTTTTTAAGTGGTTGTAAAAATAATGTTAATAAATGATTTGCAATCAGTATTGTTTACATTGTACAATAAGAATTATTGAGGGAAAGGAGGACAGTTAAATCGTTTAGTTCAATTATAGCGCCTGTGCAAGTGAAGTGATGAAATGTTAATTATTTAAGGTTTATAACAGAAATCTTAATAGACATGATATCAGTACTTGTAGACGAGGAGGATAGTTATCGAACCATCGGCGGATGCTATCCCGGATGTGGCTCATTCGTGAACTTATTAAGGAAAACATTAGGGCAACCTAGTGCACAAAGTTAATAAGATAGCCAAAAATAAAATAAAAATAATATTATAAGGTGTATGGGACTAATATGCCTATCTTAGACATGGATTCGCTTTTAAATAAACAAAGGCATCAGTCCGTCTATGATGGCATATACGCAATTGAACAGGTTCGTACACGCTGAACGTTCGTTCCCCATCACCATTACATTGGAGGAAAATTAAATGTGTGGAATTGTTGGATATATTGGGCATGATAATGCCAAAGAATTGTTATTAAAAGGTTTAGAAAAATTAGAATACAGAGGTTATGACTCTGCCGGTGTTGCAGTAGTGAATGACAAAGGTAATTCAGTATTTAAATCTAAAGGACGTATTGCTGAGCTTAGAAAAGTTGCAGATAGTGATGATACAGACGGTAATGTAGGTATCGGACATACACGTTGGGCGACACATGGTGTGCCGAATCATGAAAACTCACATCCGCATCAATCAACATCAGAACGATTTACACTTGTGCATAACGGTGTAATTGAAAATTATGAAGAACTTAAAAACGCATACTTAAAAGATGTTTCGTTTATCTCAGAAACAGATACAGAAGTGATTGTGCAATTAGTAGAATATTTCTCAAATACAGGACTTGCTACTGAAGCTGCATTTACAAAAGTAGTTTCTTTATTAGAAGGTTCTTATGCACTTGGCTTAATCGATAGTGAAGATAAAGATAAAATTTATGTAGCTAAAAACAAATCACCATTATTAATTGGCGTAGGCGATGACTTCAATGTGATTGCATCTGATGCAATGGCTATGTTACAAGTTACGAACCAATATAAAGAAATTCACGATCATGAAATTGTAATCGTTAAACGTGATGAAGTTATTATTAAAAATCAAGATGGCACTGTTCAAGAAAGAGAAGCTTATACAGCACAAATTGATGCAGCTGATACTGAAAAAGGTGTTTATGACCACTACATGCTAAAAGAAATTCATGAACAACCAGCAGTAATGCGTCGTATTATTCAAGAATACCAAGATGAAGAAGGTAACTTGAAAATGGATGAAGACATCATCAAAGATGTTGCAGCAGCGGATCGTATTTATATTATTGCTGCAGGTACAAGTTATCATGCAGGTTTAGTAGGTAAAGAATTTATTGAAAAATGGGCTGGCGTTCCTACTGAAGTTCATGTTTCTTCAGAATTTGTGTATAACACGCCGTTACTTTCTGAAAAACCATTATTTATTTATATTTCACAATCGGGTGAAACAGCAGACAGTCGTGCGGTATTAGTTGAAATGAACAGATTAGGTCACAAATCGTTAACAGTTACGAATGTTGCAGGATCAACGTTATCACGTGAATCTAACCATACATTACTATTACATGCAGGTCCGGAAATAGCTGTTGCTTCAACAAAAGCATACACAGCGCAAATTGCAGTACTTTCTATTTTTGCAAAAATCGTAGCAAGAGAACGTGGTAAAGAAGTAGATGTAAGTTTATTACGTGAATTAGCTAAAGTAACAACTGCAATCGAAGCGATTGTAGATGACGCAGATGTTATGGAACAAATTGCAACAGATTTCTTAAGAACTACGCGTAATGCATTCTTTATCGGTCGTACAGTAGACTATAATGTGAGTCTAGAAGGTGCTTTAAAACTTAAAGAAATTTCATATATCCAAGCAGAAGGATTTGCTGGTGGAGAATTAAAACATGGTACGATTGCGTTAATTGAAGAAGGCACACCTGTGATTGCATTAGCAACACAAGAAAAAGTTAACTTATCTATTCGCGGTAATGTGAAAGAAGTTGCAGCACGTGGCGCAAACCCATGTATTATTTCAATGGATGGTTTAAACAAAGACGGCGATACTTACGTTATTCCAAAAGTATATGAACTGTTAACACCATTAGTTTCTGTAGTAACAATGCAACTCATTTCTTATTACGCATCATTACACAGAGATTTAGACGTAGACAAACCACGTAACTTAGCAAAATCAGTTACAGTAGAATAAATAAAAATCAAATTATAAATCTTTGTTTATATAACAAAAAGGCTGAATCTATTAGTGATTCAGCCTTTTTATTATGTAGTAAATTTAGTGAAATATATTGATCTTTTTCAAAAGAATTAGGCATAAAATAATTATAAACAATTGTAGCATAACTAAAACAAAAGTAATGTTATTCCTGTATAATAGGAAATAAATAATATCATACAAAAATACATAAAAAGTTGTAAGTACTACAATGTTCGAGATTATAATTTTGAGGGTTTTGAATGATTAACAAGTAACATAATAGGAGCGAACTAAAATGAAAAAAATAAAATATTTAGTCTTACTTTTAATGTCTGTTTTTATTGTTGGTTGTGCCAATGGAGAAAATACATCTTCTGCCGATAAAGAGACAGATGCTAAGGTAGTCACAGATTTAAAAAGTGAAAAAGAAGAAACAACTACCAAGGTAAAGAATGAAAACAAATCAGAAGAACCTCAAGTAGAAGGTGAAACGACAACTGAAGCTAGTGATGATACGTTTCCAGGCTACAAAAAAATTGAAGTCGATGGTGGTGATTTGTCTGGGAATCGTGACGCGAATGTCGTTGTAGATATCGGTTATGGCGATCGAAAATATTGGGCGTTCACTAACGAACACGGGCAATTGACACGAGTTATCGCAGATGAAATTAAAATACAAGATGATGAGACAGAGGATGTGTTATCCTCTGGTAGATATTATGCTGATGAGGCGAAGGTACCTGGTGTTGAAAGTGATGACTTAGACGAAGGACACATTATTGCTGACTCACTTGGTGGCGTGTCGAATGCTTATAATATTACTCCACAAGATAGTACGCTAAACCGACATGGTGATCAAGCTTATCTCGAAAAGACTATCCGAGAAGCGGGTGGAGCTACTAATTTTGAAGCTAATATTACTTATCCCGATACCGAAACCCAAATCCCTTCTAGCTATCAATTTACTTATACTATAAATGGAAACGAAGTAACAGATTCATTTGATAATGTGAACCCTGATGAATTAAATGAGTCACTTGGGTTAACTGGTAATAAGGAACCTGAGTCCGAGCCAGCAACTTCAACGGGGGATGAAGGAGCAGTTGCGGACGTTGATTCTGATGGTAATGGACAAGTGACAATTGCAGAGGCAGAAGCTGCAGGGTTCAGTATGCCAATAAATAGTGATCATTGGTTGTATGCACATATGGACGATCGAGATAATGATGGGGTCGTAGGTGAATAGTATTTCATTGTTTTAGTGAAATACTAAATAAATGATATAAGTTTAATTCTATACTGATATTATAGTGACGATTAAAGAAAAGTTTGTTGCTGTATATGCATTACTTTCATAAAAGGCTGGTTGCTTTTGCAAACCCGCCTTTTATTTTTGATTTTGAAAGGTATATAGTATTCATATTATTTTCAAATTATAAGTCGTTCTATTATGCTAAGATTACTATAAAATTTATTAAGAGAGACTAAGCGAGGTTGTTTAATATGACGAAATCGAAAATATATACGATGGCTTTCGGCTCTGTATATCCGCATCTGATTAAAAAAGTTGAAAAGAAAGCAAGAACTAAAGCTGAAGCAGATGAAGTTATTCGTTGGATGACAGGATATACGCAAGCACAAATAGATAAACTTGTTGTTGATGGTACGGATTATGAAACATTTATTTTACAAGCACCAGAGTTAAATCCTAATAGAACTAAAATTACAGGTGTCATATGTGGTACTAGAATTGAAAATATGGAGCCGTCAGTTATGAAAGAAATTAGATACTTAGATAAAATGATTGATGAACTTGCTAAAGGCAAAACTATTGAAAAAATATCTAGAGTCTCTCAATCATAAAGTGATTTAAATAAGTGTTTTAAAAATCAGTTGAAGTAATTAGAATAGGGGTGATTTCATGCTTGTTGACTTGAAAAACGTTGCAAGAAGAAAACAAGGGAAAGAAATAATTGAAAATGTGAGTTGGCAAATAAACGAAGGTGAAAAATGGATGTTATACGGTTTAAATGGCGCAGGTAAAACAACATTACTAAACATCTTAAATGCTTATGAACCACATACATCAGGGACGCTATCATTGTTTGGTATGCAACCAGGGAACAAAGGTTATTCTGCAGATAATGTACGTGATCAAATAGGGTTTGTTTCAAGCAGTTTAATGAATCGATTTCAAGATGGTGAAATTGTATTAGATGTAGTCATCAGCGGTATTTTTAAATCAATAGGCGTTTATAAAGAAGTGAAACCGACTCATATTGAAATGGCTAAGCGATATTTAGAGCAAATGGGCATGCGTCAATTTGAAAATCAATATTATGGTTATTTATCAACGGGTGAAAGACAAAAAGTATTGATTGCTAGAGCATTAATGGGTGATCCTAAATTACTGATTTTAGATGAACCTGCTTCAGGATTAGACTTTATAGCACGCGAAGATTTGCTCAGTGCACTTGATAAATTATATAAACAAAATCCAAAACTTGCGGTGATTTATGTTACACATTTTGTTGAAGAAATCACACAAGATATTCAACGCGGTTTTTTATTAAAGGATGGTACATGTTATAAGCAAGGAGAACTACAGTCTGTATTAAATAGTGACACTTTAAGTGATTTTTTCAATAGAGATGTGAGTGTGGTGTATCAAAATCACCGCTACTCACTATTTTTAAAACGATAACGCGTTGCGGAAAAGGAAATATAATGCCATAATTTAATACGATAACATGTGATGGAGGATTATTTTAATGGATAATGTGAGAGCAATATTTTTAGATATGGATGGTACGATTTTACATAAAGATAACCGAGTAGATACGGAAACAACTGAAGTGATTCAACAATTACGAAACCTTGGTTATAAAGTGTTCTTAGCAACTGGTAGAGCACATGACGAAATTCATTATTTGGTGCCCGAAACTTTTGAAGTAGATGGCATTATAAGTTCGAATGGAACGTTAGGTGTAGTGGAAAAAGAGACTATTTTTAAACATAGTCTTTCATATAATACAGTAAGTGAAGTTATTAAACGTGCAAAACAAGAAGCAATATATTATGAAATTTTCCCATTTGGTAGTGACCGTGTCGTGCTTAAAGAAGACGAAGCATGGGCGAAGGCATTATTTGAACCAGCAACACCACCAGGCAAAGTAGGAGAAAGTGAATGGACTTCTAGAAGAGAGTCTCTAAAAGGCAAAGTAGATTGGGAAGATGCTATTCCTGATACGTCATTTTCAAAAATTTATTTATTCTCACCTGATTATGAGAAAATTACTAATTTCCGTAACCAATTAATCGAGGATAAAACAGCATTACAAATCAGTGTATCAAATTCATCACGCTTTAATGCAGAGACTATGGCATTTAATACAGACAAAGGTACAGGCATTAAAGAAATGATCGAACACTTTGGTATTAATCAGGAAGAAACTTTAGTTATTGGTGATAGTGATAATGATAGAGCGATGTTTGAATTTGGACATTATACTGTTGCTATGAGAAATGCGAGACCTGAAATTCAGGCTTTAGCAAAAGATGTAACATCTTTAACAAATGAAGAAAATGGTGCGGCAGCATATTTAAAAGAACATTTCATAAAATAATTAACATAAAACTGATAGGTTTTCCTGAAAAAGGTTATCTATCAGTTTTTTAATATGTTCAAGAACTTTATAATAAATGATATAGATAGAGCGTACATAATAGGGGTTTAAAACTCTGCGGATAAATAAGCGGTATGAATGTATCGAAATATAAAAATTGCCAATGTAGACATTTAAAATGCTACATTGGCAATTCGTGTTTGTGAAATATATTATTTATCTGTTTTGTTAATTTGATCTTTTAAATCTGAAGTTTTATCTTTTGTAGTATCTTGAATATTATTACTTTTATCGTTTAAGTTATCTTTTGCATTTTCTTGGATATTATCTCTTTTATCACTTAGATTAGACTTCGTTTTTTCAGTAGTATTATTTACACTGTTTTCTATTTTTGAATCGTTGTTTGATTGTTTTTTAGAGTTCTTTTTATCTTTTTTAATTTCAGCTTTATCTATACCTTCACCATTGCGGTTATAATATTGAATAATCGCTAAAATATTCATATAGTAAACGGCTAATCTTACGATAATTACGATAATAGATACAATGTAAATTAAAATCATTGCGATAGTTTGTGAAATACCACCTGTTGAAATTGAAATTAATTGACTCACAGGGTTAGCAAGGATAATTACGATTAAGTTTAATAGTAATATACCAAGGTAGAATTTAAACCATGTTTTCTTACCATTTTTAACGCCCTTGAATCCACGTTTAACAGCTGCCCAAGCACCAACACTAGGATCTTTAACAAATGCTACAGTAAAGTTAATAATTACAATAGCAAAGAACCAGTAAATAAATGATTGAATAAAGACAGTGATTGTTGCTGCAATAATTTGGAATGTTAGTGAAAGACCAAGTGCATGATCAGAACTACTTAATGGACCTTGTAGTGCTTGGAATAATTGCATAATTCCTAAATTAAGCACTTGAGATATGAGTAAATTGAGCGCGAATAAAATTAGAATAAATAATAAAGTGAATAAAGCTAATTTTAAACTTTTAAGATATTTACCTTTTTTAAAGACAGAGAATAAATCTTTTAATTTAACCTTGTCTTTATTTAATGCTTTGTCTATAGTGTATATAGTTCCAGCTATTAAAGGGTAACCAATGAATACAAAAATCAACAGTGGAATCAGAATTGTTAGTATCAACATAAATATTGAACCACCAATTGGTTGTTGCATTGCCATCGACATTGCGAATTTATAAATTGCGGGTTGAACGGGTATAAACGATAAAATTGTTAAAGCAAATAATATGATAAAACTTACAATTGAAAACAGTATTGTTTTAGCATTTTGGGGTTTTACATTTTGCAAAGCTAGTTTATGATATTTAAACAAATTTTAAGCACTCCTTTTTAGTGATAACAATACGATATCAAAAAAATGAAGATTTTAAAATTAATAGGTAACAAATTGGCTATAAAATGTTAGAATATCCTAATGAGAAAAAGTTGAAAGGAGATATCATCATGAAATTTGCAATTATTACTGATGTACATGGAAATTTTGATGCATTAGAAACCGTTTTGGATGATATTGATAGAAGAGAAGGAATCAATAAAATATTTAATCTAGGCGATAATATCGGAGTTGGGCATGAAACAAATAAAGTGCTTGATGAAATTTTCGATAGAGATGATATGGAAGTCATTGCAGGTAATCATGATGAAGCGGTTATGTCGATCGTAAATGATACTCCTTATCCAGAAGACTTAAAGGATAAATTCTATGAGCATCATCAATGGATTGAAAGTCATTTAGATGAAGACTATTATGAGAAATTGGATGAATTACCACGCGTAATTGAGAAGACTTTTAATAATAAAAAAGTGTTGTTTATTCATTACGAAATCGCCAATGAGAAATTAAATACACCTATTGATGGGCAACCTTATAGTCCAATTGTTGAGCCGAGTGAAGAAAACGTTAAAGCATTATTTGAAGACAAGGATGCTGATTTAATTGTTTTTGGACATAATCATACAGTACATTTTTATGACGACAAATCTACTGTGTACTTTAACCCTGGTTCTGTAGGACTTAATAATGGCCCTTATGCAGTTTATGGTATTATAACGATTGATGAAAATGAATGCTCATGTGAACGTGTTAAAGTTCCATATGATAATGAAGAATTTATAAGAGGATTTAGTGAAAAGCAAGTACCAGCAAAAGATTTAATTTTTGATAAGTTCATTTAAATTATCAACGGTCTATTAAAAAATATAAGGTTTCATAAATAAAAAAGTGATTTTCCAATCGTATTTGGAAAATCACTTTTTTTAAATATTATTTAATATGAAAATTTAATGTGAGTGTGAATGATCAGTTGTTTGTTTTGAATAAATTGCAGAACATAAAATATTATTATCATGCAGATGATCAGTTGTTTCTAGTTGTATGGTCATATGTTGAATATTTAAGTGTTCTAATTTATGTTCTAATCTGTTTAAGAGCACTTCGCCTTCTTCAATAGTCATCGTATTTGGCACTACAGCATGACAACTTAAAGCATTCATTTCGTTTGAAATTGTCCAAATATGACAATCGTGGATATTTTTAATTTGTTCTTCTTCCGTAATCATAGAAAAGACTTGATTCAGATTAACATCACTTGGCGTACCTTCCATCAAGATATTGAGAGAAGACTTTGTGATGCCCCAGCTACTTCTAATAATCAGTACAGATACAATGATACTTGCAATAGGATCTGCGATTGTTAGGTTGAAACTCCATATAAGTACAGCAGCTATAATTGCACCAACTGACCCTAATAAATCTCCGAGTACATGGAGAAATGCGCCACGCATATTAATATTATGCGATGTGTCTCCGCCCTTAAACATTAAATAAGCGACTATTAGATTCACTATTAGTCCAGTAACACTAATTATAAACATTTCTGTGGATTGAACTTCTTGTGGGTTAAAGAAACGACCAATAGCTTCAACAATAATAATAATTCCTATAACGAATAATGTGACTCCATTAAATAACGCAGCCAATATTTCAAATCTTTTATAACCAAATGTTTTATGACGATTAGCGTGTCTTTCAGCATAAATAAATGCAAGAAGCGCTACACCTAAAGAAATCGTATCACTAAACATGTGTAGACCATCGGAGAGTAATGCCAAACTATTAGAAACAAAGCCGCCAATAATCTCAACAATCATAAAGATTCCAATAATTAGAAAACTAATAAGTAATATTTTTTTGTTATTTGTGTGTACATGACCATGTGCATGATTGTGTCCATGGTGTTCAGATTCAGACATGTCAAACGCCACCTTTCCTTACTATTGATGTGTTGCGTGATGTATCGCTTGTTTTAATAGGGTAGTAACATGCGTATCATCTATGGCGTATATCATAGATTGACCATCACGATTTGCTTTCACTAAATGCGCTTGCTTCAGTACACGCAATTGATGAGAAACATTAGATTGGCTCATTTCTAATTTGTGAGCAATATGACCGACACTATTTTCGCCATGCGATAATAAGTGCATAATACGTAAACGATTGCCTTCACTTAATGCTTTGAAAATTTCAGTCACGTTATCAATTGTTTGAGAATCTAAGGATTCATTCATTATGTAACGCCTCCTTATATTAATATATGAACATTTATTCATATATTAATATAAGGAGGCGTTATTGTCAAAGTATAAATCGCTTTAGTTTTAAAATCCTACAGAAGTGGTAAACTTTTAAGTAGTAACTACCTTTAAGGAGGCAATAATTTATGAGTATATTAGTAATTGGAGCAAATGGTGGCGTTGGCCAACATCTAGTAAATCAATTAAAAGAACGTGGTGAAAGCTTTACAGCTGCTGTGAGAAAGCAAGAACAAGCAGACGCGTTAAAAGATAAAGGCATAGATGCAACTTTAATAGATGTAGAAACGGATGATATCAAAACATTGACTGAAAAGGTTAAAGGATTTGATAAAGTTGTCTTTTCTGTTGGATCCGGTGGTAACACAGGTGCAGATAAAACAATCAGTGTGGATTTAGATGGTGCAATTAAATCAATTAAAGCAAGTGAAGCCAACAACGTAAAACAATATGTGATGGTTTCAACTTATGATTCTAGAAGAGAGTCGTTCGAAGCAAGTGGAGGTTTAAAACCATATACAATTGCGAAGCACTATGCGGACGAATATCTTAAACAAGCAGATGTAGGTTATACAATTGTGCATCCAGGCGGTTTATTAGATGATGCAGCTACGAATAAAATTGAAGTAGGTGCATTCTTTGAAGGTAGAGGATCAATTCCTCGTGAAGATGTAGCGTCAGTATTAACAGAAGTTTTGACTTCAGGTGACTACTTAAATACTGAGTTCCAAATAGTTAGTGGCGATGAAGAAATTTCAAAAGCTTTATCAAATTTTAATAAATAATTATCAAAAATAGTACGGGTTTTAGAAGACCAATTTACATAAAAGTGTAAATTGGTTCTTTTTTTATTTGAAATATATAGCTTATAATATAAATATATAGCAAAAATTTGATACAATAATAGATATCGTTTGGAGGTAATTATGAAAATTTCAAACACGAAAATCTATGAACAAATCGCTGACATTATTTTAGAGAGTATAAAATCAGGGGAGTATCAAGTGGGTGATAAGTTACCTTCTATACAAAAACTTGGTCAACAGTATGGTGTAAGTGTTGCATCAGTGAGAGAGGCGTTAAATGCTTTAAGAACGATTGGCATTATAGAAATGAAACAAGGATATGGCACATTTATTAAGCAAATAGAACCTACCTTTTTTGAATTAGGTGATAAGTTCACGTCGTTAGATCAAATTACAGAACTTTTAGAGTTAAGAGAAATCGTAGAAAGCGCTACGGTAGAAAAAGCTGCCATACATCGCAATGAAGCAGATTTAGTAAGTTTAAAAAAAGCATTGGATGAAATGGGTGAAGCGGTAACGGATGGCACATCTGGTGAAAAAGCAGATTTACAATTTCATCTTTCGATTGCAAAGGCAGCAAAAAATTCATTGCTAGTTGAGCTACTAAATAACATTTCTGAATTAATGCAAGATTCAATGGAAGAAACAAGGAAGATATTTATTTATAGCAAACAAAAAACAATGAATAAATTACATGAAGAACATGTAATTATTTATAATGCAATCGTAGAACAAAATGCTACCAACGCAGTCAAAGCTATGGAATCTCACTTATTTGAAGTTAAAGAAACAATTTTAGCTAATTTTAAAGAGCAATAATATTTGATAAGTATCTGAGAGTGGGACAGAAATTTAATTTTTTAACCAGCTTTTGTTGTGTCAGTTTAGGTCGGCAAAGATGACTAAAGATAAGAATACAAGAATTGAAATTTTTTAAATGCTTTAATATAGGCATATTTTCAATTTAGTCAGCTACTGCCAATATAACAATGTGGCTGAGACATGTATTTATGTTTCAATCTTATTGAAAAAGCGCCAATTTCAATTTAAAAAATGAAATGGTGCTTTTATTATTTATTAAGTTTATAGCACATGTTTTTCACTCTAGGTTGTTGAGCAATAATAAAAGCCCAAACTTCCGTAGTTTGGACTTTATCGCAAATTTTATATTTTTGAAAAAGTAATCAGCTTTTTCAAGTACATCATAACAATCTTTTAATAACCTTATATGTAAAACAGATAGAGTCCGTTTCCGTAACTCTATAGTAATTATAATATTTTTAGGTATATCATGGCAAGTATTTTTGTAAAAAATTTATAACAATACTATAAGTGTTCATTAATATGACTGAAAATGTAATTGAGTCAAACAAAATAATCTATTATGCTTTATAAAAAGTTGATATAATAACAAGTGATTTTAGTATCGTTGAACGCTGAATTAGTCGTTTATAACGCGCATCGTTATATGATACAATCTTTATAGTTCAAATAAAAAATACAAAACTATACATAAAAATTTCCGTTGAAAGTATTTTATATAGAAAGACTTAAAATTTAAATGAAGCAACTTAAGAATTTGGAGGTGTGATTCATGCCATTATTTTTAAAACCAATTTTCCATGAAAAAATATGGGGTGGCAATAGATTAAAAGAATTAGGATATGATCTACCAAGCGATTGTATTGGAGAAGCATGGGGGATATCAGCGCACCCAAATGGCAAATGTGAGATATTAAATGGACCCTACCAAGGTCAGACTTTAGACCAAGTATGGAATAACCACAGAGAATTGTTTGGCGATTTTCCAAGTAAGGAATTCCCGTTAATGACTAAAATTGTCGATGCTAAAGAAGCATTGTCAGTACATGTTCATCCAGATGATGCATATGCTTATGAAAAAGAGAATGGTCAATATGGAAAGTCTGAGTGTTGGTACATCATCGACGCTAAAGAAGATTCAGAAATTATCTATGGACTTTCTGCAGAGACGAAAGAGCTGGCCATAGATAAATTAAATGACGAAGCGTATAATGGATTATTTAATAAAGTTAAAGTTAAACCAGGAGAATTTTATTTTATTCCTGCAGGTACAATCCATTCCATAGGTGCAGGAATTCTTGTGTATGAAACGATGCAATCATCAGATGTAACGTATCGCGTGTATGATTTTGATCGTGAACATGACTCAGGTAATAAACGCGAACTTGACCAAGGAAAAGCTAAAGACGTCATTGAAATAGCCAATGAAAATATAAACATTTCTACAGATACTGAAATCATAGAAAATCACAAACGTACACAACTCGTATCTAACGATTTTTTCACAATTGTGAAATGGCAAATTTCAGGCACACTAAATTATATGAAACCGAGAGAGTTTGTTCTCGTATCAGTACTCAAAGGTGAAGGACAAGTGATTATTGATGGTGAAGTCTATGATTTAAATCACGGACAAAACTTTATTCTAACTTCAGACGACTTAGATACGATATTTGAAGGAGACTACGAACTAATAGTAAGCTACTTATAGAAAAAATGGAGTGTTTTGAAATGTATAAATTTTTGTATATCTCATTAGTTTGTGGAATGTTAGCAGGTGCAGGCATATTTTTAAAACTACCAATTTTTCCTTCTATGACATTTCCAGTAATTATAGGGGTAATTGGGATAATTTCAGCATTGATTACGATTCCTAATAAAGAGATAAGCGGATTATTAAAGCTTGGCGGGGTTATGATTAATATCATGCCGATTATGGCTGCGTTTGCAGTAGCGCAATAACCAGTAAGTTCAGTATCTTTACATTATTGTAGAAGATACTTTTTTTGTGTAATTTTATGAAAAGTATAAACATTTTAAAATTATTTTGAAATATACTTTAAGAAGCATCTTATGATTAGTTGTTTTTGTGGCTGTGAAAATTTAGCTAAAAATATTTAAATAAACATTATAAAATATAATATTTGTTTTTCCAGTTTTATGTTAAAAGAAATATGCTAAAATGGAACTAAATTAGGAGGTGGCAAGTGTGCACAATGTGCGAGGTATCATGATGACCTTGGTAATTGCAATGGTTGCAACAATATTAGGAAGTGAATTTCCAGTCATTGGCGGTGCAATTTTTGCTATTATTATAGGAATTATTATCAATAATATAATTTTAATTCCCAAAAAATATGAAGCTGGTATTAAGTATAGTAGCAAAAAGATTTTGCATTACAGTATTATCGTGCTTGGTTTTACATTGAGCTTTCAATCTATTGGAGCAATTGGATGGAAATCTTTACCAATCATTATCATTACTTTACTTGCTGCCTTTATAACTGTGTTCTTGTTAATGAAGTTATTTAAAATTAATGAACATCTAAGTATTTTAATAGGGGTTGGAACAGCTATATGTGGTGGATCAGCAATTGCTGCAACAAGTCCAGTAATTAAAGCGAAAGAAAGTGAAGTAGCATTCGCTATTTCTACGATATTTTTGTTCAATTTAATAGCAGTATTTATATTTCCACCATTAGGTCACGTATTAAATATGGGGCAAACTGCATTTGGATATTTTGGAGGTACAGCTATTAATGATACTTCAAGTGTGATTGCTGCAACTTCAAACTATGGCAATACGGCCTTAGAAACAGGCGCAGTTGTAAAGTTAACGCGTACGTTGATGATTATACCAGTGGTACTCTTTTTTACATATAGAACGATACGCAAAGAAAAAGCGAAACAAACTGATACATCTATCGCTAAAATATTTCCATGGTTTATTGTATGGTTTATCTTAGCATCTTTAATCAGTACTATTTTTAATTTTTCACCTACAGTGATACATGTATTCCAACAAATTTCATTGTTTTTAATTACAATGGCAATGGCTGGCATTGGATTAAGTGTTGATTTTAAACAATTTAAACAAGCAGGTATGAAACCAGTAATGCTTGGGCTAGTAACATGGATTGTCGTCATTATTTCAAGTTTAATTACGATGAAGTTAATAAACTTATTGTAATGTTTGTTCAGAAAGAATTTTTTGCATATAATAGGTAAGGTAGAATTTTTATATGAGATAAGGAGTATCTAAATGGCAGAGGAAACAAGTTATTTTTGGTTAAACTGCGGATATAATCGCTGGAACCATAATGAACTATTAGTAGGTCAAACGACATTATTTGAATCAGGTGCACAATTTAATCCTTCACAAGGTTTCCGATCATTTAAACAAGCTAAAGTAGGAGACCGTGTTATCTTTTATCAAGTACAGATGGATACTGGTTTATTAGGTTTTGGTGAAATTACAAGTGTACAAACAGGTGCTCAAAATAAAATTCGTGTTCATTTTCAATTACAAGAACAGCTTAAACCATTAACTGCGGATTATTTGAAAAGAAGCGAACAATTAGAATTTAGAATGAGAAATATGAAAGAAACTTTATTTAATCAAATGACACAAGATGAATTTGAGTTAATTGTTAGTTTAGGTAAAGGAGAAACCAAAATTCCTCGATACTTTTTTATATCTGAAGAACAAGAGTTTGAACCTGAATCATACAATACAATATATACGCACACATATAACGGGATTAAACGAAATGGTTATCATTTTTACACGCAACTTGAAATAGGTGATCAACTTATTTTTTATAATAAAAATAGAGATCAGTCCGTCATTGGTGTAGGAGAAGTCAGCAAGCATATACATGAAAAAGCACCTATACCTGGAAGAACAAACAGTACTGCAATTGAGGTCTATTTTGAAAAAGAAATTGACCCTGTCTCATTGGGTACATTAAACAAACATCCTAAATTAAAAAATTTATATTATCTTCAAGAAAACGCAAAACAAGCTATTGCTAGCATGTCAAAAACACAATTCGATGCGATTCGTGAAATAAGTGAAAATGATGGTATGAAATCACAATTTGAAACTGTTAAAAGTGGACAGATGATTGATGAACATACTGAAGATTTAAAGCCGTTTATCTTACTCGTAGTTGATAAAGGAGAAGGCTTAAAGGCAGCTGAAGATTTATTACAAAAAACAAACGCGAAACCAGTTATAACTTCTGGTCATCCTGACTTTTCCGAAGATATGCTGTATGGTAAATATTTACCAAATGAAACAGGTGCACTGTACTATAGAGAAGGATTCATAACGAATCTCATGCCACGTACAGATAAAAGCTATCTTGTTATAGATAACTTTAATCGCATTGATCCAGATATCTTCCAAACATATATCAATGTGCTAGAAGGTTATGAAATAACATTACCACGCTATAATAGAGACGGTAGTATGGTTAAATGGTCTAGAAAAAAAGATTCATTTTATCATTTTAATCCAAATTGGCATATTGTGGGTATCACATATGATGACTTAAATGAAATTAAGCAAAAATATACTGAGCAATTTTTGAAATACACAAGAATCGTGAAAGTAAATCAAGATTAATCTATCTTTAACTCATAGTGTATTTAAAGTAAATAATATAACAAAAGCGATGGGCGTGCCCATAGCTTAAAATATAAGCATCAATTCATTACGTTTGATTAATGGATTGGTGCTCTTTTAAAATTCTTGGAGTTTTTAAGTGTTAGTCCAATTTAGTTTAAAATGTCCACATCGGTTATAATTAGAGTATAAATGACAATCAAATTGTAGAACGAGTGATATAATGATTTAATTTTATAATTTTAGGATATAATAATAGTGTGGAGAAATCATATTCACTTATGAAGTGACAATAAAATATTTTACTGTTAGGGGTGAAGTATATGCCAATAATATATTATGATGCCAATTGTGTATATTGTTATAATTATGCAATTTGGTTAATACAAAATGGTTTATCAAGACGTTATCAATTTGCTGAATTACAAGGTGAAACAGCACAAAATTTATTTGAAAATTATCCTGAAACGAAACAATATGACAGTGTTATATTGCAAGAAGGGAATCATTTCGAATATAAATCTGATGCAATCACAACACTAATCACAACACTGACAAATTATAAATGGATCGGTATATTGCTACATTTGACGCCTAAACCACTTAGAGATTTAGGATATCAATTGTTTGCTGATAATAGAGATAAAATGTGGAAAACGCATTGGCATCAGCCTAATGCTTATGAGCAATCATTTTTTATTGAATGAATAGACGGAGGAAGCAAATATGGAGAACATTGTTGTAATAGGTAGTTCATCAATTGATTTAGTAGTGAAAACAGACGTTTTACCACAAGCAGGTGAAACAGTTATGGGTAATTCATTTTTTACAACTACAGGCGGCAAAGGTGCTAATCAGGCTGTTGCAGCAGCCCGTTTGAGTAATAAGGTCTACATGATAGGCGCTGTAGGTGATGATGATAATGGTAAACAGATTATTCAAAACTTAGAACAAAACAATGTAGATACAAGTTTTATGGACAAAATTGAAAATGAAACTTCTGGAACAGCGCATATTACACTGTTTGAAGATGATAATCGAATCATCGTTGTGCCTGCTGCTAATAATCATGTAACGCCTGAAAAAGTGTTGCCAAAACTCGAACACTTTGGTGCAGGAGATATTATTTTGATGCAACATGAAATACCAGAACAAACGATTAAAGAAGTGACAGACTATGCTGTGAAGCATGATATGAAAATAATATTAAACCCAGCACCATATCGTAATATTGATAAAGACATCATAGATAAAGTGACTTGGATTACGCCAAATGAATCAGAAAGTGAACTACTATTTGAAAACGGAGTAGATGAAGCACTGAAAGCATACCCGCGTAAGCTTATTGTAACTAAAGGCGCAGCAGGTGCTATGTTTTACAATGATTCTCAACAGCTTGTCAAAGGTTATAAAAAGAAAGTTGTTGATACTACAGGTGCTGGTGACACCTTCAATGGTGCTTTAGCTGTTGCACTAATTGAAAATAAACCTTTAGAAGAAGCTGTTGATTTTGCTAATTTAGCAGGTAGTTTTTCTGTAACTGGATTAGGTGCTCAAGGTGCAATGCCATACAGAAAAGAACTAGATTAACCCCCATTAATTTGGGTATAATATAGTAAGGTTATGAAATGATGACCTAGATTAAAATAATTCTAATTTAGGTAGCGAAATTGCTTTACAGATTGTAATTATTATTATATAATAATAAATGTAATCAAGAACTCGAGTAGTCATTTTATAATGATAATTAAACTTAAAGGAGAGGTTTTAGCATGACAAACAGTAATAAAGACGTAGTAAAAGTATTAAATGAACAAGTAGCAAACTGGACAGTAGCATTTACTAAATTACACAATTTTCATTGGTATGTAAAAGGACCTAATTTCTTCTCACTACACACTAAATTTGAAGAATTGTATGATGAAGCAAGTCAATATATCGATGACTTAGCTGAACGTATTTTAGCAGCAGGTGGAAATCCAGTTGCAACATTAAAAGAAAGTTTAGACCTTGCAATCATTGATGAAGCTGGTAAAGGCTATAAAGCTGAAGAAATGGTAGAAGAACTATCTAAAGACTTTGAAAATATTACAAAACAATTAGAAGAAGCAATTGAAGTTGCATCAGCTGCAGAAGATGATGTAACAGAAGATATGTTCATCGGTATGAAAACAAATATAGATAAACATAACTGGATGTTAAAATCTTATTTAGGTAAATAAGAGAATTCAGTCACATATATGAATGAATATTATATTTTGATTGAGCAATAGGCTAGTGTATAACTGGCCTATACTCAGATTAAAAGCAGTAATCTGTTGTTTTTAGTGGATTGCATAGTAGCTGTCTGTATCCAGTCAGTATAATGAGAGCGGAAATAAGAAATCAAATTTTGATTTTTTTCGCTCTTTTTCTATTTAAATAATCTGTACAATTATATAAAGGCTATGCATATAATTACTATCACAGTGAATCTATTTATTATTTATTCGAAATTTTTATGTTTATCAATTTTTTCATTAAAAAACAGGTCCTCCAAAACAACGTATGTTTTGGAGGACCTGTTTTATTTAAATAATGATTTGAAATATCAATTACTCAGCCATTTCGAGTGCGACTTCCATCATTTGTGTGAAAGAATTTTGACGTTCTTCAGCTGTAGTTGCTTCATCGCGTAATATATGATCACTCACTGTAAATATACCTAACGCTTTTTTACCAGCGTAAGTTGCATTTAAATATAATGCAGCAGATTCCATTTCTATACCTAAGATGCCCATACGTTGCCATCTTTCATTAAACGTTGGATCAGCATTATAGAATGTATCAGATGATAATATGTTCCCTACATGTGTAGTTGCCCCAATTTCATCTGCTTTTTGTTTTGCTTTTAAAACTAAATCGAAATCAGCTAATGGTGCGTAATGACCTGGAATATTATATTGTTCTACATAACTAGAGTTTGTAGAAGCGCCTTGAGCAATAATTATATCGTAAAGGTTAACGTTTTCTTGTAATGCACCACAAGATCCAATACGGATAATTGTTTCAACATCAAAGAAATTATAAAGCTCATAAGAATAAATTCCAATACTAGGTACGCCCATGCCTGATCCCATTACTGATACTTCTTTCCCGTTATAAGTACCAGTATATCCAAACATATTTCTAACTTCGTTGAATTGTTCAACGTTTTCTAAATAGTTGTCAGCTATGTATTTTGCTCGAAGCGGATCTCCCGGCATTAATACTGTTTTTGCAATTTTAGTTCCATTGGGTTGAATATGAGGTGTAGATTTTGTCATAATCATCTTCTCCTTTATGTTCTTTTATCAATTTAAAGATAACATTTGTTTATTATTTTTGCGAATTTTTGTAATATAGCTAATAAGAGAGTGTTTATAAAGATATATATTCAATTTTGCTTTATAATAATAAGTGAAATGAATGTTTATTGTAAACAAAAATTAGGAGGATTTAATATGAATTATGCAAAATATATAGATCATACATTACTTAAACCGGAGTCGACTAGAACTCAAATCGACAAAATTATCGAGGAAGCTAGAGAATTCAATTTTAAATCAGTGTGTCTTAATCCTACACATGTAAAATATGCAGCTGAAAAACTTAAAGATACAGAAGTATTAGTTTGTACAGTAATTGGATTCCCTTTAGGCGCGTCTACTACAGAAACGAAAATGTTTGAAGTTGAAGACGCTGTGAAAAACGGTGCTTCAGAACTTGATATGGTTATCAATGTTGGTGCCCTAAAAGATGGACGTTATGAAGACGTACAAAAAGACATTGAAGGCGTTGTTGGCGCTGCGAATGGTAAAACAGTTAAAGTAATTATTGAAACATGTCTATTAACAGACGAAGAAAAAGTTAAAGCAAGTGAACTAAGTAAAGCAGCAGGCGCTAACTTCGTTAAAACGTCAACAGGCTTTGCTGGTGGCGGTGCCACTCCAGAAGACGTGAAATTAATGAAAGATACTGTTGGAGATGACTTAGAAGTGAAAGCTTCTGGTGGCGTGAGAAACCTTGAAGATTTCAACAAAATGCTTGAAGCTGGTGCAACACGTATTGGTGCGAGTGCAGGCGTTCAAATTATTCAAGGTTTAGAAAGCGATTCTGACTACTAGAATAGTTAGTATGCAAAAAAGGGATAAACTATTAAGTTTGTATGATAGACAAACAGGGGAGGCCAACTCATATGAGAATGGTAGATATTATTGAAAAAAAGCGTGACGGACAAGTACTTACAAAAGAGGAAATTGAATTTTTTATAACTGGTTATACAAATGGTGATATACCGGATTATCAAGCTTCTAGTTTAGCGATGGCTGTATTCTTTCAAGATATGAATGATGAAGAGAGAGCTGCGTTAACTATGGCAATGGTTAATTCAGGTGATGTTATTGATTTATCAGATATTCACGGTACTAAAGTGGATAAGCATTCTACTGGTGGAGTTGGAGATACAACTACATTAGTACTTGCACCTTTAGTTGCAGCTGTAGGTGTACCTGTAGCTAAAATGAGCGGGAGAGGACTAGGCCATACAGGCGGAACGATTGATAAATTAGAATCAGTTGAAGGTTTCCATGTTGAAATCAGTGAAGAAAAATTCGTTAAGTTAGTTAATGAAGCAAAAGTTGCTGTCATTGGACAAACTGGTAACTTAACACCAGCAGATAAAAAATTATATGGTCTTCGTGATGTTACTGGTACCGTCAATTCTATTCCACTTATCGCTTCATCAATTATGAGTAAAAAAATTGCAGCAGGTGCTGATGCAATTGTACTTGATGTTAAGACAGGTAATGGCGCATTTATGAAGACGCTTGAAGATGCTGAAGCTTTAGCACATGCTATGGTAAGCATCGGTAATAATGTAGGTAGAAATACAATGGCTATTATTTCAGATATGGGTCAACCTTTAGGACACGCTATAGGTAATGCCTTAGAAGTAAAAGAAGCAATTGAAACATTACAAGGTAAAGGTCCTGAAGACTTAACCGAACTTGTAATGACTTTAGGTTCACAAATGGTTGTAGTGGGCGGCAAAGCAAAAGATTTAGAAGAAGCACGTGCATTATTAGAAACAGCAATACAAGATGGTTCTGCTTTAGAAAGTTTCAGAACATTTTTAGAGAATCAAGATGGAGATGGCTCAGTAGTAGACGACGTATCAAAATTACCACAAGCTAAATACCAAATAGAATTGCCAGCAAAATCATCAGGTTTCGTGACTGAAATTGTTGCGAATGAAATGGGTGTTGCCTCGATGATGTTAGGCGCAGGTAGACAAACAAAAGATGATGATATTGATTTAAGTGTTGGTCTTGTACTGCATAAAAAAGTAGGAGACAGAGTCGATGAAGGCGAACCACTATTAACAATACACAGTAATCGCGAAAACGTTGATGATGTAATAGAGAAATTGAACGAAAGTATCACAGTAAGTGAACAAGGTGCAGAACCAACATTGATCCATAAAATTATTACTGAATAGGAGTTGAGACAATGACTACACCATTTAAACGAGTACACTTAATTGTGATGGACTCAGTAGGCATAGGGGAAGGTCCTGATGCAAAAGCTTTTAACGATGAAGGCAGTCATACATTAAAACACACATTAGAAGATTTTAATCAGTCATTACCTAATCTTCAAAAGTTAGGTTTAGGTAATATTGAACCATTACCTGTAATTGAAAAAGAAGCAAAACCACAAGCATTTTACACTAAAATGAGTGAAGCTTCAGTAGGTAAAGATACCATGACAGGGCATTGGGAGATTATGGGCTTAAATATCATGCAACCTTTTAAAGTATATCCTGAAGGTTTCCCTAAAGAATTGATAGATGAAATTGAGTCTATAACAGGTCGCAAAGTAGTGGCTAATCGTCCTGCTTCTGGAACGCAAATTATAGATGAATGGGGAGAACATCAAATGAAGACTGGAGACTTAATTGTCTACACTTCAGCTGATCCAGTACTCCAAATTGCAGCACATGAGGATATTATTCCGTTAGAAGAACTTTATGATATCTGTGAAAAAGTAAGAGAATTGACTAAAGATCCAAAATATTTAATTGGTAGAATTATTGCCAGACCTTATCTTGGTGAACCAGGTTCCTTTACAAGAACATCTAATAGACACGACTATGCTTTAAAACCTTTTGGTAGAACAGTTATGAATGAATTACAAGATGGCGGCTATGATGTTATTGCTTTAGGAAAAATAAATGACATTTTCGATGGTGAAGGTGTGACTGAAGCGGTTCGTACAAAAGATAATATGGACGGTATGGACAAATTAATAGAAACAGTACAACGTGATTTTAATGGACTAAGCTTTTTAAATCTTGTGGATTTTGATGCCTTATACGGACATCGTCGCGATAAAGCAGGTTATGCACAAGCAATTAAAGATTTTGATGAGCGTTTACCGGAACTTATGGAGCATTTACAAGAAGATGATTTAGTCATTATCACTGCTGATCATGGTAATGATCCAACTGCTGAAGGTACAGATCATACAAGAGAGTACATCCCAGTTTTAATGTTTAGTCCGAAAATTGGTGAATATCATGAATTATCGGTAGATACTACATTTAGTTCGCTAGGTGCAACGATTGCTGATAATTTTAATGTGAAATTACCAGAGTACGGAAGAAGCTATTTAAAAGAAATGGGCATTGAGTAATGAAGAAAATAATTAGAATTTTATTTGGCATTGGTTTTAGCGTAGCTGGCGTGCTTCATTTTAAAGATGAAGAAAATTTTAGAAATATTGTACCTGAATATTTACCATTTAGAAAAGCTGCAGTTTTAATCACAGGTGTGTTTGAAATCGTGTTTGGTTTATTATTATTAATCAAGCAGCCTTCAACATGTTTGAAAAAAACGATAAATGCTTTTTTATGGGCTGTATTCCCAGCTAATATTTATATGGCACGTAAAAATTTACCGCTAGCTGGTAAGCAATTACCTAAATGGGCTTTGTATGGCCGTTTACCATTACAATTTATCATGATAAAAATGATTAGTAAGCTATAATAGGTTAAATAAAGAAAGTGGCTGTTAGTATCCTTATTGGAAATCTAACAGCCACTTTTTTATGCAACATAGTTAAGTTTGGAATAAATGAACTCACAGTTATCTTAAGTTAATTATAGGATAGTATGATTATTTGTTTTCTCCGTATACATCTTGCCATACTGATTTTTGATCTAAGAAAGTTTGTGCAATTTCTTTAGCGCCTTCAAGAGAGTGACTTGCTGCCCAGCCACATTGTACTTCGTTACAAGCAGGTACTTCTGTAGCGTTTAATACATCATTGATTGTCTGTTCGATGATGTTTAAGACATCTTCATAATCATCATGGTTAATGAATGAAACATAGAAGCCAGTTTGACAACCCATTGGGCTAATATCAACTACTTTATCTGAATGATTTCTGATATTCTCGGCCATCAAATGTTCTAGGGAGTGTAAACCAGGCATCTCCATATGCTCTTTGTTCGGTTGTTTGAAACGGATATCATATTTATGAATAACATCACCGTTAGCGCCTTCCATTTTACCAGCTAGTCTGACAAATGGTGCAGATACTATCGTATGATCTAAATTGAAGCTTTCAACGTTCATTTTTGGCATGTCATATCCTCCTAATATTATAAGTAAGTTAATTGTAACAAGACCGCAATGTATTTACAATTTCTGAAACGGGTATAAATATAAAGTGGTAAATACTAATTTATTTTAAAATTCAGAAAAGGAATGACAGAAGACGACAAACCCGATAGAATAAATAATAATTAAACACGATATAAATATTTAGCATGATATGTGGTGTTATCTATAAAATTACTTAATGCATAGCGTTTGGAAGTTGATAGTGTTTTGGTAATTCAGGAGGTAGAGTGCAAACGATGGAGAAAAAACAAATTATTTTAGATTATATAGAAAATGAAAATCATAAATACTTAGAAATGAGTCATCAGATACATCAAAGACCAGAATTAGGAAATGAAGAGATTTTTGCTTCGAGAACTTTGATTGAAGATTTAATAGCGCATGATTTTGAAGTAGAAACCGATATAGCAGGTCATGCAACAGGATTTATTGCACGATACGACTCAGGTATAGAAGGGCCGACAATTGGATTTTTAGCAGAATATGATGCTTTGCCAGGCTTAGGACATGCTTGTGGTCACAATATTATTGGCACTGCCAGTGTACTAGCGGGTGCTGCTTTGAAACAAGTGATTGATAAGATTGGTGGTAAAATTATCGTCTTAGGTTGTCCGGCAGAAGAAGGCGGTGAAAACGGCAGTGCTAAAGCGACTTATGTTAAAGCAGGTGTTATAGATGAGTTGGACATTGCGCTCATGGTCCATCCTGGGAATGAGACATATCGAACGATAGATACATTAGCAGTCGATGTTTTAGATATAAAATTTTATGGTAAAAGTACACATGCATCTGAAAATGCAGATGAAGCAAGAAATGCTTTAGATGCGATGATTTCTTATTTCAATGGGATAGCGCAATTAAGACAACACATCAAAAGCCGCCAACGTGTGCATGGTGTGATACTAGATGGTGGTAAAGCAGCGAATATTATACCTGATTTTACACATGCACGTTTTTATACGAGGGCTACGTCTCGAAAAGAGCTAGATGTTTTGACTGAACGTGTTGGACAGATAGCAAAAGGCGCAGCGCTACAAACAGATTGTGACTTTGAATTTGGACCAATACAAAATGGAGTCAATGAATTTATTAAAACTTCTAAATTAGATGACTTATTTGCGAAATATGCCACTGAAATGGGTGAAGCAGTTATAGATGATGATTTTGGATATGGTTCCACGGATACTGGTAATGTCAGTCATTGTATACCAACGATTCATCCTCATATCAAAATTGGTTCACGAAATTTAGTTGGTCATACACATCGTTTCCGTGAAGCAGCAGGTAGTACCCATGGTGATCAAGCATTAATTAGAGGTGCCAAAATCCTCGCTTTAATGGGGCAAGAACTCATAGAAAACAAGCCATTGTTTGAAGAAATCATCGAACAATATCAATATACAAAGGGGCACAAAAAATGACAAATCAAAGCTCTCTAAGACCTACATTAACACTTAGTGATCTTTACGATTCACATATTGTTTATACTTCTAGACCATCTTATATATCAAATCCTTGGTTGGAACCCGAAGTACATCAATCTAATTTTTTGACTGGTAGAGAGCTGATTATTGCTAATGAGATGCCTGTAATCGTACATGAAGCAAGCGTAACGGATAAATTAAAAATGCTATTTGAAGCAATTGGTAAAGGTATGCCAACAAATATTCTTAAGTTTGAAGATCAAAGTAGCTATGAACAATTGATACAAGATTTGGCGCATGATTATAAAAAAGTTTATTTTCAATACATTCATGGTGAAGATATTTTGAATAAAAAGTATTATGCCTTAGATAAGGATATTTTTGTAGCTTTAAATAATAAAGCACGTATACCAGAATGGACAAACCATAAATATCTACCTACAAGAGAAGTTGTTGATATAGATAATTTTGTAGAAGCTGTAGCAAAATGGGAGTATCCATTTGTATTGAAACCTGGAGACGACCTACCAACAGCGGGTGGATATGGTGTGATGATTTGTTATAATGACGCTGATTTAGAACAAGCAAAGTTGCGCATTGAAAATGCTAAAAAAGAAACTGATACGATGATTATCGAACAAAAAGTTGAAGCAGTTGCAAATTATTGTGTTCAATATGCATATTCAAAGTATACTGGTGTGCGTTATATTGGTACTTCTGAACAGTTAACCAATGAATATGGACATTATAATGGAAACGAAAATGTACAAGATGTGCCTGACGCTGTAATTCAAGCAGGGAAAGAGATTATGGAAGTCGGTGTGTCGAAAGGATATTTTGGAATAGCTGGTTTTGACCTTTTGGTAGATAGCAATGGTGATATTTTTGCGATAGATTTGAATTTTAGACAAAATGGCTCAACAAGTATGTTGTTGCTAGAACCGTTTCTTCAAGAAGGGTATCATAAATTTTATAGTTATTTGTCACATGTAGATAATTCAAAATTTTTCAACACAATTATGAAATATGTTAATAAAGGTGTATTATTCCCGTTATCTTATTATGATGGAGATTGGTTTGATAATGAAGTTGTTAAATCAAGGTTTGGTTGCATATGGCATGGGGAAAATAAAGCAAGTGTAGAAAAAATGGAGCAGCAATTTTTAAAAGATTTAGAATCAAATTAGAACAACTACTCACAAATATAATGAATATCTCTAGTGAATTGCATTAGACGTTAATTGACTAGAGTATAAGAGTCATTTATATTTTAAGTATAGGTAAATATTATAAATGAATTGAAGGTGCTATGATGTCTTATAAACAAAATTCATTTTTCCAAGAAATTTTAGTCAATGAAGTCTTTTACGTAGCTACAAAATCAAAAGAATTAATTAGACATGAAGTATTGGGAAAAAACGTAGTATGTGCGTGGTCAGAAAAATCTAAAGCGGAAACTTTTTTGAAGAAGCTTAATATTGACTACAGCCATATAAAGAAAATTGATATAGACCGTTTTGTAACATACGAAATGGATAACTTATTTGAAGAAGGTGAAGAAGTACTCATTGATGCTACTGGTACTACTGATGGGGAATTGATTAATATTGTAGAAATTACAAATGAGTTAATGTCTGATTTAGACAATATTCGATTGAAAGAATTTGTAAAAGATGTCTCTAAAGAGGATGCAGTATTTGGTTTATCTAATCAAAAAGAAAAACATTTTATATTGATTAGTGATGATGAACATCAAAGACCACAAATTATGCCTGTTTGGAGCATTAAAAGTAGAGCTGAAAAGGTAAGGGACGAAGACTTTGAAGAATGTGAAATTATCGAAATCGAAGGGGAAGTATTCGCTGAATGGTTGGATAATTTACGAGATGATGATAAAGCTGTAGCGATAGACTTAAAATCTGG
Organism: Staphylococcus equorum; assembly: GCF_001747895.1. Taxonomy (GTDB): domain Bacteria; phylum Bacillota; class Bacilli; order Staphylococcales; family Staphylococcaceae; genus Staphylococcus; species Staphylococcus equorum_A. The sequence continues at coordinate 36,791 of NZ_LNNB01000020.1, forward strand.
GGTCGTAGGTACAGTTGTATCTGCTCAAAAAGTGATTGATCAACTTACATTTTAATTATTTCTAAATGCGTTTGAATACGCTAGTATTTTGTTTTTATATTATTTGAATAATGGTAATTATGATGGTTTGTTTTGAAAGTATAAATAGGAATTTGAGCCTAAATATTTTGAATTACTAATAAAAGCAGTTTTCTACTGAAAAAGTAGGAAACTGCTTTTTTATGTTTAAATTTATAAATGAATTGCACCTAATGCACCAGAGAATGCACCATGTTCAATATAATAAGGTTTAAATCCACGAAGAATTGTATAATCTGTAACAACTTTTTTTAATAGATCGTTATTATGAAAAGATGAGCCAATATAAGCTACATTTTCAGTATTGTTTTCTCTAGCAACGGTAATAGACATTGTAGTAATAACTTCCCCGACAACACCTATAACTGAGGCTAATTTATCAGCATCTGTAAAATCAGCGTCCAAATTATGTAGGACATGGCCAAAGTTTGCTGCTGTAAGATCACCTGAGATTGGCGGTTCGCTGTCTTTATAAATATGTTTAACCTTCAAATCAATAATCTCTCTATTGCCGCTTTGAGCTGTGTCAGTTAATTGCTTATAATCTTTAATACCAGTTAATAAATAACCAAGCCCTTGAATCATTCCGCCACCAGCGCCAACACCACCTACTCGTTGTTGATGCTTACCGTCTGAAAAGTGTAATGAAGTGCCAGTACCGACGTTAGTGAAGATGTAATCATCTAATAAGTGCTCTTGTTCTACTAAAAGTATTTCTAAACCTTTTGCAGCCGCATCAAATTCGACAAAAATACGCGAAGGACAAGTCAAGTGTTCTTGTATTACTGCAGCTTGTCCACCGGTTAAACTAATGCTTTCACAATCTTGTTGATTTAACCATGAGATAACATCATCAATTTCAGTTGTTGATTTTGTTGTGTATACACGTTCCCCGTTATTGTCTTGAACTATTTTAATTAGAGTTCCACCAGCATCAATGCCAATCTTCATCTCTATTTCCCCCCAAATAAATTTACATTATAACTAATATTATAATAAAATGGGGGAAAATCAAATATGAAATTAAAAGGAGCATTATTTTATGATGCAATTAAGCCCATTTATTAAAGTAGACGACGTTGATGAAGCTGTAAAATTTTATAAAAATGCGTTTGGTGGAGAAGAAAAAATATTAAACGAAACGAATGGACGACGACTACATGTAGAATTGCATGTGAATACAACAGTGATATTACACATATCAAGTACATACGGAAAAGAATGGCATAATGATAATACTAATATAATTTTGACCTTTGACGATTTAGAAGCACAACAACAAGTGTTTGAAGCTTTGAGTCAATCAGGTGACCCTCATATGCCACTTGAAAAAACATTTTTCAATGCCATGCATGGTCAAGTTAAAGATCAATTTGGTGTGAATTGGCTCATGAATTGCTTTTTAAACTAAACTGTTGAATATAGGTTATAATTAGTTAGAAAGTGGTATTAATAAATAATTACTAAGTTTTAAATAGGGGATTAGATATGTTTATTAAAAAACAATTTGAAGGAATTACAGTTCAAGTATATGAAGATAAATATAAAGATGCACTTTATAATTTTAAATTGAACGAGCGCCAACAAATTTATTCATCTTTACCGAGTGAAGTATTGGAAGATGCATTGCAAGATAAAGATAGAATTGCAAACATTGCATTGAATAAAAAAGGGGAAGTTGTAGGATTTTTCGTTTTACATCAGTATTATCAACATGAAGGTTACGATACACCAAAGCAAGTGATTTATGTTAGATCATTATCTGTTAACCAAAATTTTCAAGGTTATGGTTATGGTACTAAAATGATGATGTATCTGCCACAATATGTACAATCTTTATTTCCGGATTTCAATCACTTATATTTAGTTGTTGACGCAGAAAATGAAAGTGCGTGGAATGTTTATGAACGTGCTGGTTTTATGCATACTGCAACTAAAGAAGAAGGGCCACTTGGGAAAGAAAGATTATATTATTTAGACTTAGATTCAAACCATGTATCGTCATTGAAGTTAAAGCCAAATACGGAAGATGTGCCTTTCAATATTCATATTATTGATTTATATAAAGATGGAAACAAAGTAGGATTTATGGCAGTAGAAAAACATGAGCAACGTATGAATATTTCTTCTGTAGAGGTTAATAAAGCAGAAAGACATCATGGTATTGCGGAAAGTGCTTTGAGACAACTTTCGACATATATTAGAAAACATTTTGACGATGTCAGTTTATTGACAATTACGTTATATGGTGAGAATAATGAATTAAAACCGTTATGTATCAATAGTAATTTTGTTGAAATTGAGTCTGCGGATGATTTTAAGGTATTTGAAAAACATATAAATTATTAATAGAGATTGCGAAATCACGAATTGTCATTTATAATTTACATTTGTTATTATTACTTAAGATGAACTTAGTACGGATTTGGATAAATGCCTTTGAAAGGAAGAATAAATAATGAGAATTCAAGATTATACAAAAGAAATGGTTGATGAGAAATCATTTATCGATATGGCCTATACGCTATTAAATGAAAAAAACAGTACTATGAATTTATACGATATCATCGATGAATTTAAAGCACTTGGACATTATGAAGACCATGAAGTAGAACAGAGAATTGTACAATTCTATACAGACTTAAATACTGACGGTCGTTTTTTAAACGTTGGAGAAAATATTTGGGGATTACGCGATTGGTATTCAGTAGATGATATTGAAGAAAAAATTGCGCCAACGATTCAAAAATTCGATATTTTGGATGATGATGCAGAAGAAGATAAAAATTTAAAATTACTTGGTGAAGATGAAGCTGATGACGATGATGACATCCCTGCTGTAACTGATGATCAAGAAACTTTAAATGATCCCGAAGAGCCAAAAGAGGACGAAGTTGAAGAAGAAGGCATTGTTATTGATGAAGAAGATGAGGACTTCGATGATGATGACGAAGAAGATGAAGAAGACGAAGAGACCGAAGAAGAAACTAAAAAATAATTATTAGAGATTTAATTGACTTTTCTCGTGAAAATGATAAAATTTTATTCGGGCTCCTTTAATTAGGACGACGTGTATAAATATTATACGCTCCCCCTTACAACGATGTGAGAGGGAGCGATTTTTTTATTTAAATGACTATAAAAAATTTATGAATTCTTTGAAATTTGGTAGTTGCATAGAGCAACAATTTATACATATGAAAATAATAAATGATAATTATAATATGTAAAACACGCTATTACACAAAAAAATTAAGCAATTGAGTTTAAAAATTCGATGTCAATATCGGTATTGATTGAAAAAAACTGTTTTAATAACTAGGAGGCAGAACATGACAAAATTTATTTTTGTAACTGGTGGAGTTGTTTCTTCATTAGGAAAAGGTATCACAGCAGCATCTTTAGGAAGACTATTAAAAGATAGAGGGTTAAAAGTAACAATTCAAAAATTCGACCCATATTTAAACGTAGATCCTGGGACGATGAGTCCATATCAACATGGTGAAGTTTTTGTTACTGATGATGGTGCAGAGACAGACTTAGACTTAGGACACTATGAACGATTTATCGATATTAACTTAAATAAATATTCTAATGTTACAGCTGGTAAAGTGTATTCTCACGTATTGAAGAAAGAACGTCGTGGTGATTATTTAGGAGGAACAGTACAAGTTATCCCTCATATCACAAATGAAATTAAAGAACGTTTACTTTTAGCAGGAGAAAGCACAAATGCTGATGTTGTTATCACTGAAATCGGTGGAACAACAGGGGATATAGAATCATTACCATTTATTGAAGCTATTAGACAAATTCGCAGTGACTTAGGTCGCGAAAATGTAATGTATGTACACTGTACATTATTACCGTATATTAAAGCTGCTGGAGAAATGAAAACGAAACCAACACAACATAGTGTAAAAGAATTACGCGGTTTAGGCATTCAGCCTGATTTGATTGTGGTTCGTACAGAATATGAATTAACACAAGATTTAAAAGATAAGATCGCTTTATTCTGTGATATCGACAAAGCAAGTGTAATAGAGTGTCGCGATGCTGAATCACTATATGAAATTCCTTTACAGTTAAGCAAACAAGATATGGAAAACATCGTGATTGATCGTTTAGAGTTAAATCCAAAATACGAAACACAGTTAGATGAATGGCAATATTTACTAGATACAGTGAATAATTTAGATGGCAAAGTGACAATTGGCTTAGTAGGTAAATATGTTAGTCTTCAAGATGCTTATTTATCAGTTGTTGAATCATTAAAACATGCAGGTTATCCATTTAAAAAAGATATTGAAGTAAGATGGATTGATTCTAGTGAAGTGACAGACGAAAATGTCTCAGAAATATTATCAGATGTAGATGGTATTTTAGTGCCCGGCGGATTTGGCTTCCGTGCAAGTGAAGGAAAAATTTCTGCGATTAAATATGCACGTGAAAATAACGTACCATACTTTGGTATATGTCTAGGTATGCAATTAGCAACAGTTGAATTTGCTAGAAATGTACTTAACCTTGAAGGTGCACACTCAGCAGAGTTAGATCCAAACACGCCTTATCCAATTATTGATTTACTACCTGAACAAAAAGATATTGAAGATCTAGGCGGTACATTACGTTTAGGACTTTATCCTTGTCATATTAAAGAGGGTACATTAGCACACTCAATTTACAATGAAACTAATATTGAAGAAAGACATCGTCATCGTTATGAGTTTAACAATGAATACAGAGAACAGTTAGAAGCAAACGGTATGGTATTCTCAGGTACAAGCCCTGATGGTCGCTTAATTGAAATGGTAGAAATTCCTGAAAATGACTTCTTTGTAGCTTGCCAATTCCATCCTGAATTTTTATCAAGACCTAACCGTCCACAACCAATTTTCAAAGCATTTATTGAAGCTTCTTTAAAAAATAAACAATCTAAATAAAAACTTAAAATAAAAATGACGCATGTTAGCTAAGTAATTAAAGGTTACAGTTAGCAATGCGTCTTTTTTATATTACTTAATTGTTGAATAGCATTATGCATTAATAATTGAAGTTTTTATAAATAGTTCAAAATTCATGTTATTTATTTTAAATGATTTCATAATTATATTTTTATAATTACTGTAAAATAAGATGTATACTATAACAAATTCACAAAAGTCAGCAGAAAAACGTCTATTTTTATGGTTTTAAAAAGAAAAAATAATTAAAAGCGCTTACAATTGTTTAGAATAATGCAAAAGCTTTCTAATTTTGATATAATTAGATTGTAAAAATATGTGCTTAAAGCACCAAGGAGGAACTTTCATGCCTTTAGTTTCAATGAAAGAAATGTTAATAGACGCAAAAGAAAATGGTTATGCAGTTGGTCAATACAACTTAAATAACTTAGAATTTACACAAGCTATCTTAGAAGCTTCACAAGAAGAGAATGCTCCAGTTATTTTAGGTGTATCTGAAGGTGCTGCTCGCTATATGGGTGGTTTCTACACTGTAGTTAAAATGGTTGAAGGGTTAATGCACGACAAAGAAATCACTGTTCCTGTAGCAATCCACTTAGACCATGGTTCAAGCTTTGAAAAATGTAAAGAAGCGATTGATGCTGGATTTACATCAGTAATGATCGATGCTTCTCATGGTTCATTTGAAGATAACGTTGAAATCACTTCAAAAGTGGTTGAATATGCGCATGAACATGGCGTATCAGTTGAAGCTGAATTAGGTACTGTAGGCGGACAAGAAGACGATATTATCGCTGAAGGTGTTATCTATGCAGATCCTAAAGAGTGTCAAGAACTTGTTGAAAGAACAGGCATTGATACATTAGCACCAGCATTAGGTTCAGTACACGGGCCATATAAAGGTGAACCTAAATTAGGATTTAAAGAAATGGAAGAAATTGGTGCTTCTACAGGATTACCGTTAGTATTACACGGCGGTACTGGTATCCCAACTAAAGATATCCAAAAAGCTATTCCTTTCGGCACAGCAAAAATTAACGTTAATACAGAAAATCAAATCACTTCTGCTAAAGCAGTACGTGAAGCATTAGATAAAGATAAAGAAGTGTATGATCCTCGTAAATATTTAGGACCAGCACGTGAAGCAATCAAAGCAACGGTTATTGGTAAAATTAAAGAGTTTGGTACATCTAACCGAGCAAAATAATTTAATCTATATTACAAATGAGGCTGAGACATGTAATTATGTCCCAGTCTCATTTTTTTATGTTATAATTGCTATCGTTTGGTAAAGAGGTTATTATTAAAGCCAAACTATTTACATAAATCTCAAACAAAATATATATAATTATGATTTAAAACATAAAATAATGGGAAATAAAAACTATAGTAAATAATTTATATGTAACTTGCATCACTTAATTTTAATTTTAAAAAGTTTTAGTAAACTGATGTACTTTGCAAACTGGAAAAAAGTAATTTATAATGCAAATAATGATTGCAAGTCAAAGGAGAACAAGCGAATGGCTCAAGAAGTGATAAAAATTAGAGGTGGACAAACACTTAAAGGTGAAGTGGACATCCACGGTGCTAAAAACAGTGCAGTAGCAATTATACCTGCAGCAATCCTGGCTGAAGAAAAAGTAACAATTGAAGGTCTTCCAGAAATTTCTGATGTAGAAACATTGGTTAGTCTATTAGGGGATTTAAATATTAAAACAGAATTAGATGGTATGACATTAAAGGTCGATCCTACTGACATTGAAAATGCACCATTACCTAATAATAAAGTCGAGTCTTTACGTGCCTCTTATTATATGATGGGTGCAATGTTAGGTAGATTTAAAAAATGTGTCATTGGTTTACCTGGAGGTTGTCCATTAGGACCAAGACCGATTGATCAACATATCAAAGGTTTTAAAGCTTTAGGAGCGAAGATTGATGAATCTAGTGAGACTTCTATGAAAATTGAAGCTGACAAATTAACTGGTGCAAATATCTTTTTAGATATTGTGAGTGTTGGTGCCACAATTAATATTATGCTTGCAGCTGTACGAGCTGAAGGCCATACTGTCATTGAAAACGCAGCTAAAGAACCAGAAGTTGTTGACGTAGCAACATATTTAATTGGTCTAGGTGCTGATATTAAGGGCGCAGGTACAAGTACGATTAAGATTAATGGTGTGGATCATCTTCACGGTTCTCATCATCAGGTTATCCCAGATAGAATAGAAGCTGGAACGTATATGTGTATCGCTGCAGCTTGTGGTGAGGATATTCAAATTAATAATATTATTCCAACACATGTTGAACCATTAACTGTAAAGTTAAAAGAATTAGGCGTTGATATTCAAGTTGGAGACGATAGTGCTAAAATTAAACGTAGTACGCCTTATTCAAGCGTTGACATTAAAACTTTAGTCTATCCTGGATTTGCTACAGACTTACAACAACCTATTACGCCGCTATTATTTATGGCAGATGGTGTATCATTTGTGACTGAGACTATATACCCAGCGCGTTTTAGACACGTTGATGAATTAAAAAATATGGGTGGCAATATCAATGCAGATGATGGTACAGCAACTATTAAGCCATCTAAATTAACAGGAGCAGAAGTATATGCAAGTGACTTACGTGCAGGCGCATCTCTTATTGTTGCTGGTTTATTAGCAGAAGGTGTTACCACAATTTACAACGTAAAACATATTTATCGTGGCTACACTAATATTGTGAGTACTTTAGAATCATTAGGTGCAGATATTTGGACTGAAGAAATTTAGAAAATGTGGTATACTTAATATACTAAGTACTTGAAACATATTATAGTAACTCAGATTATAGAATAAAAACGATATGAGGTGATGACCATGGAGGTTTGCCCTTATCTTGAAGAGACCTTTAAAATAGTAGGTAGAAGTTGGAATGGTCTTATTATTAATTATTTGTCTAGGTGTCCAGAAAAATCTGCTCATTTTTCGGATATGAAACGTGATTTGAAAACAATTACACCACGTGCACTTAGCATAAAATTAACAGACCTAAGTGAATGGGGTCTTGTAGAGAAAAAAATAGTTTCTACAAGCCCGATGAACATATTATACCAACTTACGGATAAAGGTGATGCACTAGCGGCAGCATTAGTACCAATGGAAAAGTGGGCGCAAGATTTTATTGAACTTGAAAATCAATAATATCAAAGTCTATGAATGAAGATTTAAAGCGTTATAAGAGAAGTCTATGACATGTCATAGACTTCTTTTTTTGTTTCCAAAAAAGAAAAAATATTTTGTAACTTATAAATTGTGAGGTTCAAGGTTATTGTTGAGACTAATCATTAATGAAAAATGATTAGAAAACGCTTAATAACAACGTTTGTAGTCATATAGCGTGAGCAGTAATGTTTAAAAATATAGAATCTCGGTTAGAATATAATTATCACCACAAATTAGGGAGTGAATTATTGATGAGAAATTTCACTAAACAATATATTAACGGAGAATGGATTGAAAGCACTAGTGGAGAAACACTAGAAGTGATTAATCCAGCAACAGAAGAAGTAGCAGGTACAATTGCGAAAGGTAATAAAGAAGATGTTGATAAAGCAGTAGACGCTGCAGAAAATGTGTATCTAGAATTTAGACACAGCTCAATAGAAGAAAGAAGAACACTATTAGATAAAATAGTACAAGAATATAAAAATAGAAAAGATGATCTTATAGAGGCAATTACTGACGAATTAGGTGCACCTCTATCAGTATCAGAAAAAGTACATTATCAAATGGGACTAGATCACTTTGAAGCAGCACGTGATGCATTAGATAATTTTGAATTTGAAGAACGTCGTGGCGATGATTTAGTTGTGAAGGAAGCAATTGGTGTTTCTGGCTTAATTACACCTTGGAATTTCCCGACAAACCAAACTTCATTGAAATTGTCTGCCGCTTTTGCAGCAGGTAGTCCAGTCGTATTAAAACCATCTGAAGAGACGCCGTTTGCCGCAATTATTTTGGCTGAGATTTTTGATAAAGTAGGCGTGCCAAAAGGTGTGTTTAACTTAGTGAATGGTGATGGACAAGGTGTAGGTAATCCATTAAGCGAACATCCGAAAGTAAGAATGATGTCATTCACTGGCTCTGGCCCAACTGGTTCAAGCATTATGAAAAAAGCAGCTGAAGACTTCAAAAAAGTATCACTTGAATTAGGTGGTAAATCACCATATATTATTTTAGATGATTCAGATATTGAGGGCGCAGCAAGTGCAGCAACTGGTAAAGTTGTTAGCAACACTGGTCAAGTTTGTACTGCAGGTACAAGAACATTAGTACCTGCAAGTCTAAAAGAAGAATTCTTAACAGCTGTAAAAGAAAAATTCAGCCAAGTTAAAGTCGGTGATCCACGCGAAGAGGGCACTCAAGTTGGTCCAATCATAAGTAAAAAACAATTTGACCAAGTACAATCATATATCGATAAAGGTATTGAAGAAGGTGCAGAATTATTCTATGGTGGACCTGGTAAACCTGAAGGCTTAGAAAAAGGTTACTTTGCACGCCCAACAATATTTAATAACGTTGATAATAGTATGACAATCGCACAAGAAGAAATTTTTGGCCCAGTAATGTCAATTATCACTTACAATGATTTAGATGAAGCAATTAAAATTGCAAATGATACTAAATATGGCTTAGCTGGATATGTTTACGGTAATGACAAAGACACATTACACAAAGTAGCACGTTCAATTGAAGCTGGTACAGTAGAAATTAATGAAGCTGGTCGCAAATCAGACTTACCATTTGGCGGTTATAAACAATCTGGTATTGGACGCGAATGGGGCGACTACGGCATCGAAGAATTCCTAGAAGTTAAGTCTATTGCTGGCTATTACAAATAATAAATTTTAGCAGTAATTAAATAATTTAAATGAAGCAAGGCAGTTTAACTGTCTTGCTTTTATAATTTATAAAAACTGAAATACATTTTGTAATTAAATAAGAAATTTGCTATAGTTATAAAAGTAAGTAGCGTAGCACGCTGCGTTATTTAAAAACTTATTTATGAAATGGGTGCAAGATAATGCCTGATAAAGTACGAACATCACCTCAGTATGAATCGTTCCACGAATTATACAAAAATTACACTACTAAAGATCTCACTCAAAAAGCAAAATCTCTAAAACTAACAAATTATAGTAAACTTAATAAAAAAGAACTTGTTCTTGCCATTATGGAAGCACAAATGGAAAAAGACGGTAATTATTATATGGAGGGTGTATTAGATGACATCCAACAAGATGGTTATGGTTTCCTTAGAACAGTTAATTATTCAAAAGGTGAAAAAGATATTTATATCTCTGCCAGCCAAATACGTCGTTTTGAAATCAAACGCGGCGATAAAGTTACTGGTAAAGTAAGAAAACCCAAGGATAATGAAAAGTATTATGGTTTACTACAAGTTGATTTTGTAAACGACGAGAATGCAGAAGAAGTTAAAAAAAGACCTCACTTTCAAGCGTTAACACCATTATATCCTGAAGAGCGAATTGTATTAGAAACAACGAAACAAAATTTTTCGACTCGTATTATGGATTTAATTACGCCAATTGGTTTGGGCCAACGTGGACTTATTGTTGCACCGCCAAAAGCTGGTAAAACGTCTCTATTAAAAGAGATTGCTAACGCTATTGCTATCAACAAACCAGATGCAGAATTATTTGTATTATTAGTCGGAGAACGTCCAGAAGAAGTAACAGATATTGAACGCTCTGTTGAATCTGCTGAAGTTGTGCACTCTACATTTGATGAGCCACCACAACACCATGTTAAAGTTGCAGAGCTTTTATTGGAACGTGCAAAAAGACTTGTTGAAGTAGGGAAAGATGTCATTATATTAATGGATTCAATTACAAGGTTAGCTCGTGCATACAACCTTGTCATACCGCCAAGCGGACGTACATTATCCGGTGGTTTAGATCCTGCGTCATTACACAAGCCAAAAGCATTTTTCGGTGCTGCTAGAAATATTGAAGCTGGTGGCAGTATGACGATATTAGCTACAGCGTTAGTTGATACAGGGTCACGTATGGACGATATGATTTACGAAGAATTTAAAGGTACTGGTAACATGGAATTACATCTAGACCGTAAATTGGCAGAACGTCGTGTATTTCCAGCTATTGATATCGGTCGTAGTTCAACGCGTAAAGAAGAATTACTTATTTCTCCAAAAGATTTAGAGTCATTATGGCAATTACGTAATATGTTTACTGATTCAATTGATTTTACAGAAAGATTTGTACGTAAATTAAAACGTACAGAAAATAATGCAGAATTTTTTGAGCAATTACAAAAGGCTGCTAAAGAAAGCACTAAAACAGGCAAACCAATTATTTAAGTTGAAATTAGCGAAGTGTTATCAAGCTAATATATGATTTAGGGTTGCGTTTTGGTTTTAAAGCAATTATAATTATCAAGTATTGGGTAAAAACTCACAAACAACTCTGTTCCAGATGGTTCAGGGCAAAGGAGCTGAAAATAATGAGAAAAAATATTCATCCTGAATACCACAATGTAATCTTTTTAGATACAACTACGAATTTTAAATTCCTAAGTGGTTCAACAAAATCTTCAAAAGAGACTATGGAATGGGAAGATGGCAACGAATACCCAGTTATTCGTTTAGATGTTTCATCTGATTCACATCCATTCTACACAGGACGCCAAAAATTCGCTGCTGCGGATGGCCGTGTGGAACGTTTCAACAAAAAATTCGGAATCAAATCAAGCGACGAGTAATCGTTGTTATAAGGCATTCTCATTATATGAGAATGCTTTTTTGTTTTAGTTAGCGTTTTATAAATATAAGTCCCTAATTGAGAACATTACAATTTTAATAATTTTTATACATAAAATAACTCAATATCTTGAAGAAATAGCATATTTCAAATTAAAAAATATGCTATAATGAATCGATTATGTTTTGAAAAAGGTGGAACGCATAATGTATGAAACTTATCATTCCGGGTGGATTGAATGTATTACTGGAAGCATGTTTAGTGGTAAATCTGAAGAGTTAATTCGTCGATTAAGACGAGGCCTTTATGCTAAGCAAAAAGTAGTTGTATTTAAACCAGCTATAGATGACCGCTATCATAAAGATAAGATTGTTTCTCATAATGGCAACGCTATTGAAGCAATTAATATTTCGACAGCGGCTGAGATACTTAAGCACGATTTGTCAGATACAGATGTTATAGGCATCGATGAAGTGCAGTTTTTTGAAGAAGGTGTAGTTAATATTGTTGAACAATTAGCTAAAAAAGGCCATAGAGTCATTACAGCGGGATTAGATATGGATTTCCGAGGGGAACCGTTTGAACCTATTCCACACCTACTAGCAGTAAGTGAAGAAGTGACTAAACTACAAGCTGTTTGTGCTGTTTGTGGTGCATCTTCAAGCCGCACGCAAAGGTTGATTGATGGTAACCCAGCAAAAATAGATGATCCAGTTATATTAGTTGGTGCAAATGAAAGTTATGAACCAAGATGCAGAGCGCATCATATTGTCGCACCAAGTAATAATATGAAGGAGGAAATGTAGTGTTTGATCAATTAGATATCGTAGAAGAAAGATACGAACAATTAAATGAATTGTTAAGTGATCCAGATGTAGTAAGCGATCCAGATAATTTAAGAAAATATTCAAAAGAACAATCAGATCTACAAAAAACTGTAGAAGTATATCGCAATTATAAACAAGTTAAAGAAGACATTGTTGAAATAGAAGAAATGTTGAAAGAAACAAAAGATAGTGATGAAATTGAGATGTTAAAAGAAGAACACCAATCACTTAACACTCAAGTTCCTGCACTAGAAGAGAACCTTAAATTTTTACTTATTCCTAAAGATCCTAACGATGAGAAAGACGTTATTGTTGAAATACGTGCTGCTGCTGGTGGAGATGAAGCCGCAATTTTTGCAGGGAATTTATTTAGAATGTATTCTAAATACGCTGAAGCACAACGCTATAAAACAGAAATTGTAGAAGCTGCTGAAAGTGACCATGGTGGTTATAAAGAAATCAGTTTCTCAATTTCAGGATCAGGCGCATATAGTAAGTTGAAATATGAAAATGGCGCCCACCGTGTACAACGCGTACCTGAGACCGAATCTGGCGGACGTATCCATACATCAACTGCTACAGTAGCAGTATTACCAGAGGTCGAAGATGTAGAAATTGAAGTGCGTAACGAAGATATTAAGGTAGATACTTATCGTTCAAGTGGCGCGGGTGGACAACATGTCAATACTACGGATTCAGCTGTACGTATTACACATATTCCGACTGGAATCATTGCAACATCTTCAGAAAAATCACAAATTCAAAACCGTGAAAAAGCTATGAAGGTTTTGAAAGCACGTTTATTTGATATGAAATTACAAGAAGAACAACAAAAATATGCAGCGCAACGTAAATCGGCAGTAGGTTCTGGTGATCGTTCAGAGCGTATTAGAACGTATAATTATCCTCAAAGTCGAGTGACTGACCACCGTATTGGTTTAACGATTCAGAAGTTAGATCAAGTAATGGAAGGGAAATTAGACGAAGTGATAGATGCATTAACATTAGCTGAACAAACTGATAAATTGAAAGAACTTAACAATGGTGAATTATAAAACACGACTGACTAATGCAAAAAAGAAATGCATTGAACTAGACATTGAAACTACTCGAGCAGAATGGTTAATGTTAGATCTATTGCAATGGAGTAAAGCAGATTATTTGATGTATAAGGATGAGGTAATGTCGGATATACATTTAAAATTATATGACGACGCTGAAGTTCGAATGTTAAAAGGTGAACCGATTCAGTATATTGTTGGAAGCCAATCATTTTATGGTGAAACATTCAAGGTGACTGAAGATTGTTTAATACCTAGACCTGAAACTGAGGAAGTCATGTTACACTTTTATCACGAAATTCATTCGAATGATACAATTGTTGATATTGGTACAGGTAGTGGCAATATTCCAATTATACTCAAGAAGATGAATCGTTCATTAACTGTCTATGCTACAGATTTATATGATACGGCATTAGCTGTAGCGCAAGAAAATGCGCTTAATCATCAAGTAGATATTCACTTTTTGCAGGGTGATGCATTAGCACCTTTAATAGAACAAGGTATAAAAGTGAATGGTTTAATTTCTAATCCGCCTTATATTGATGATAGTGAAGCTGCACTGATGGATGACACAGTATTGAAGTATGAACCACATTCTGCATTATTTGCAGAAGATAATGGATATAAGGTCTATGATGCAATATTAAATCAATTACCGGAAGTACTTCTGCCGAATGCAAAGGTCGTTTTTGAAATTGGTTATAAACAAGGTCAAACATTGAAACAAAAAATACAATCTAAATATCCTTCATTAGATGTTCAAATTATAAAAGATATTAATAATAACGATAGAATTATTTCTTTCGAGTGGTAATAAGAAGTTATGTACTGAACATGATAAATCATGAGAGTGCATAACTTTTTATTTTATTCTAAAATGAATCATGAGAAGAAAGGGCGGGGCTAAATGGAAACGAAGATTTGGGATTTACGACAGTATAAAAATGAAATCAATCAATTTCCAGATATAAATGAAATCAAGCACATCTTCGAACAAGGAGGCTTGATTGCAATACCAACAGAAACAGTATATGGTCTTGGTGCAGACGCGAGAAATGCTGAAGCAATCAAAAAGATATATGAAGCAAAAGGTAGACCTTCAGATAACCCGTTGATTGTACATATACATGACTTAAAACAAATAGAGCATTTTACACAAGATATAACAGACGAAATTAAATTATTGATGAAACATTTTTGGCCTGGACCAATTTCTTTTATATTACCGCTTAAAAAAGGATACTTATGTGAAAGTGTAAGTGGTGGTTTATCATCAATTGCTGTTAGAATGCCAAGCCATTCAATCGGCAGACAAATTTTACAATTTGTAGACATACCAATAGCAGCACCGAGCGCAAATTTAAGTGGTAGACCCTCTCCTACAACATTTGAGCACGTTTATTCAGACTTAAATGGTCGCATCGATGGCATGATAAACGGTGATCAAAGTGAAGAAGGTTTGGAAAGTACTGTGTTAGATTGCACACAGTTTCCATTTAGAATTGCTAGACCGGGTTCAATAACAAAACCGATGATTGAAGCGGTGTTACCTCATAGCGTATCTACAGCAAACACTTTTGATAACGATAAACCAATCGCACCAGGAATGAAATATAAACATTATGCGCCAGATACACCGTTACAAATTGTTCAAGCATTTAATGTAAAGCCTTCAGAAGAAAGAGATTGGAGTCAAACAGCATTTATCGTTCCAAGTGATAAGCGAGCGCTTGTACCTGAGGGGTCCGTTTTTATAGAATTGTGTAAAAATGAAAATGATATTAAAGGTGCGAATCATAACCTTTATAAAATATTGCATCAAATCGACCAAAATGAACAAATTAAAACAGCATTTATTTATGGCTTTGATATCACTGATCGTACCGTAGCGATTATGAATAGAATGATGAAAGCTGCAAGTCAAACCATTGTTAAAGGAGATCAACTATGAGAATAATTTTTGTTTGTACTGGTAATACGTGTAGAAGTCCAATGGCTGAAAGTATTGCCAAAGCAAAAATGCCTGAATATATCATAGAATCACGAGGTGTTTTTGCTCAAGATGGTCAGCCTACGTCTCAGAACACACTGAGCATTATAAATGAACATCATTTACCATTACCGAATAATGCTAAACGTTTTACTGTAGAGGATTTAAATGCTGATTTAATATTAACAATGTCACAATCGCACAAAGAAGCGATACAACAAATATATGGAGAAACAGGAAATGTGTATACAATCACGGAATATGTTCAGCAAGAAGGAGAAATCACTGATCCATATGGTGGAACGTTATATGATTATAATAAAATATATAATGAATTAAATTTGTTGATAGATACTTTAAAAAATAAAATATTAAAGTAATAATTTTGTTAAAGTAGTATGAGTGAGTAGTTAAATACGTTATAATAATATACGTATAGCGAAATTGCTATCGTCTAATCTTGTATGTCTCATAGCATCAAGGTGTTTAAATACTTTTTTTAAATCATTATTTTAAAAGGGGTGGGAGAATGGAAGATCTAAAGTTATTGTTAAATGAGTTAAAGACTAAATCTTTCTTTAAAGCAGATGAATTATGTGTGATTGGTTGTTCTACATCCGAAGTAATTGGTGAGCGTATAGGTAGTGTAGGTTCTATGGATGTAGCACAAGAAATATTTGAAGCATTAAAGGAAATTGAGAATGATACAAATGTTTCTTTTGTATTTCAAGGCTGTGAACATATTAACAGGGCAATAACGATAGAAAGGTCTAAGTTCAATCCCCTTACAATGGAAGAAGTGTCTGTTATACCAGATGTTCATGCAGGTGGTAGCTTAGCAACTTATGCTTACCAACATATGCAAGATCCAATGGTTGTTGAACAAATAACAGTGCCAAAAGGTATTGATATAGGTCAAACATTAATTGGCATGCATATTGCGCATGTAGCCATTCCAGAACGTACAAGTATTAAACAGATTGGTGAGGCAGTTGTTACAATCGCTTCTTCAAGACCTAAGAAAATTGGTGGCGAAAGAGCAAAATATAACTAATACAGAACGAGGGGGATTTACCTATGTCATTTATTCAAGAGCAAGATAAAGAAATATATGAAGTGATTCAAAATGAATTTAACCGTCAAAATAACAATATCGAGCTGATTGCTTCAGAGAACTTTGTTTCTGAAGCAGTTATGGAAGCGCAAGGTTCAGTATTAACGAACAAATATGCTGAAGGCTATCCAAACAGAAGATACTATGGTGGATGTGAATACGTGGATGTGTCTGAAACATTAGCTATCGAACGTGCCAAACAACTTTTTGGTGCTGAACACGTTAACGTACAGCCACACTCTGGGTCACAAGCAAATATGGCTGTTTATCTAGTAGCATTAGAACACGGTGATACTGTATTAGGTATGAATTTAAGTCATGGTGGTCACTTAACACATGGTTCGCCTGTTAACTTTAGTGGACAATTTTATAACTTTGTTGAGTATGGCGTAGACAAAGAAAATGAACAAATTGATTATGATGAAGTGTTAAGAGTAGCTAAAGAAAATAAACCTAAATTAATTGTCGCAGGCGCATCGGCTTATTCTCGAACTATTGATTTCAAACGATTCAAAGAGATTGCAGATGAAGTAGGGGCAAAATTAATGGTAGATATGGCGCATATTGCAGGTTTAGTTGCGGTTGGTTTACATCAAAACCCTGTTGAATATGCAGATTTTGTAACTACTACAACACATAAAACATTACGCGGCCCTCGTGGTGGAATGATTTTATGTAAAGAAGAGTACAAAAAGCAAATTGATAAAAAAATCTTCCCTGGTATTCAAGGTGGACCGTTAGAACACGTTATTGCTGGGAAAGCAGTTGCTTTTGGTGAAGCACTACAAGACGACTTCAAAACATATCAGCAACAAGTAGTTAATAATGCTAAAACGTTAGCAGACACATTAACTAAAGAAGGCTATAGAGTCGTTTCAGGCGGCACAGATAATCATTTAGTATCTGTAGATGTTAAAGGTTCAGTAGGTATCACTGGTAAAGTAGCTGAAGAAACATTAGATGCTGTAGGTATTACATGTAATAAAAATACAATTCCGTTTGATCAGGAAAAACCATTTGTAACAAGTGGTGTTCGTTTAGGTACGCCTGCTGCAACAACACGCGGATTTGACGAAGCTGCTTTTGAAGAAGTTGCAAAAATCATCAGTTTAGTTTTAAGAAATCCAGAAGATGAAAAAGCATTAGAAGAAGGAAAAGAAAGAGTTAAAGCATTAACTACAAAACATCCTTTATACAATTAAAATTGGAGGAAGTAAATTATGGGCAAAGTACATGTTTTTGATCACCCACTTATTCAACACAAATTAAGTTACATTCGAGACGTACATACAGGGACTAAAGAATTCAGAGAATTAGTAGATGAAGTAGGTATGTTAATGGCATACGAAGTAACAAGAGATTTAGAATTACAAGATGTAGAAATAGATACACCGGTAACTAAAATGGTAGCTAAAAGATTAACGGGTAAAAAATTAGCATTTGTACCAATTTTAAGAGCTGGGTTAGGTATGACACAAGGTATTTTAAACTTAGTACCAGCAGCGAGAATAGGTCACGTGGGTCTATATAGAGATCCTGAAACACTTGATGCAGTTGAATATTTTGTGAAATTACCCCAAGATATCGAAGAAAGAGAAATTGTAGTCGTAGACCCAATGTTAGCGACAGGTGCTTCAGCAATTGAAGCAATCAATTCTCTTAAAAAACGTGGTGCGAAAAACATTCGTTTTATGTGTTTAGTTGCTGCGCCTGAAGGTGTAGAAAAATTACAAGAAGCACATGAAGATGTAGATATTTTTATAGCTGCATTAGATGAGAAATTAGATGATCATGCATATATTACACCTGGTTTAGGTGATGCTGGAGACCGTTTATTCGGAACAAAATAGTTTTACCCAGGAGTGGAGTAGAATGAAGAAAATAATGACTGTGTTCGGGACACGTCCTGAGGCAGTGAAAATGGCGCCGCTTGTATTAGCATTGCGAGATGATGCTGAGTTGGAACCGATAGTAGTAGTTACTGCACAGCATAGAGAAATGTTAGATTCTGTATTGGAAAGCTTTCATATTACGCCAGATTACGATTTGGATATTATGAAACAAGGCCAATCATTATCTGAAATTACTTCTCGTATTTTGACTAAATTAGAGGACGTTATTAAGGAAGAGCAACCAGATATGATACTTGTGCATGGTGACACCATGTCAACTTTCGCTGGAAGTTTGGCAGCATTATATAATCAAATTCCTATTGGCCATGTGGAAGCAGGGTTAAGAACTTGGGATAAATATGCTCCATTTCCTGAAGAAATGAATAGACAAATGGTAGGGGTAATGGCAGATTTGAACTTTGCCCCTACTAATAATGCTGCAGAAAATCTTATTGCGGAAAATAAACCATCAGATACTGTAGTAGTTACTGGAAATACTGCAATTGATGCCATGAAGACTACTATACATGAACATTATCAATCTGATATTATCGACAGACATAAAGATAAACGTATTATTTTACTAACTGCGCACAGACGTGAAAATATTGGAGCGCCAATGGAACACATTTTTAAAGCAGTAAGAGATATTGTCGATAAATATGAAGATGTAGTAGTCGTTTACCCTGTACATAAAAATCCAAAAGTAAGAAGCATTGCAGATTTATACTTATCTAACCATGATCGAATTGAATTGATCGAACCATTAGAAGTAGTTGATTTTCATAATTTTGCGCATCATTCTTATTTGATATTAACGGATTCAGGTGGAGTTCAAGAAGAAGCGCCATCTCTAGGTAAACCGGTACTAGTTTTAAGAGAAGCAACTGAAAGACCAGAAGGTGTAGAAGCAGGCACACTGAAAATTGTTGGTACAAATGCGCAAATGATTTTTGATGCTACGCAAGCATTATTGGAAGACAAGCAATTGTACAAATCAATGAGTGAAGCACGCAACCCTTATGGTGATGGAAATGCATCAAATAGAATTTGTGAAAATATAAAGTATTATTTTCATCTAATTCCTCAAAAACCTAGTTTTTTTAAATATTAATAGTGGTAAATGTGTCGTTTTTGTGACAAGTGTATAAAAAATTAAACTACATTTTGAATAGAATTGACACCTTTACCGCCCTATATTATTATTAAAACTGTATGATTGAAATGGTTTTCATCATTGAATGAAAAAATGAAGTGAGGCACAGTAATGAAACGTTTCAACATCATTTTTCAACAGTATATACAATTTTATTTATATGGTATAGTTGTACTGTTATTTGTGTTTATTTTCACAAGTTCGCCATTTATTTTAGGACTTATCATAGGCATGATTGGATCACTTATTAATACTTTTACTTTCGAGTTTTACTTAGCGAAAGCTAAACAAAAAGATAATATACATATTTCAACGGGCAACGTTTGGAGATATTTGATTGTGATTCTTGCATGTTGTATTTGGTATTTTTATAAGGACTATATAAATATAATTGGTGTGGTTATTGGTTTAATGATTTCTTATGTGTTAATAGTTTTGAAACCGTTTTTACACAAGGAATAAAATCTTAATATGAAAGAGGTGAGAAAGCATGGATCATAAAGACCCTCTAGTCAGTTGGAATGTATTCGGTCTAGACATCGTGTTTAACCTATCATCAATTATGATGTTGGTTATTACAGCGCTTATTGTTTTTGTCATAGCTATTATTTGTACACGCAACCTCAAGAAACGTCCATCTGGTAAGCAAAACTTTATAGAGTGGGTTTTTGACTTTGTAAGAGGAGTTATCGAAAGTAACATGGCATGGTCTAAAGGTGGTCAATTCCATTTCCTTGCTGTTACATTAATATTCTTCATATTTGTCAGTAATATGATTGGATTACCTTTTCAATTAATTTCAGGTCATACACTGTGGTGGAAATCACCAACAGCTGATGCAACTGTTACTTTGACATTGTCAACTTTAGTTATCCTTTTAACACACTATTACGGTGTTAAAATGAAGGGTCCAAAAGGATACTTCCAGAACTATACTAAGCCTATATTCTTATTACCTATTAATATCTTTGAAGAATTCACTTCAACATTGACATTAGGTTTACGACTATACGGTAATATCTTTGCAGGTGAGTTACTGCTTGGTTTATTAGCAGGTTTAGTTATCGGTTTCCCAGCATGGGGATGGTTGATTGGTATCCCAGGTTTAATTGTTTGGCAAGGGTTCTCAATATTTATTGGTACAATTCAGGCTTATATTTTTGTAATGCTTTCAATGGTATACATGTCCCATAAAGTTCAGGACAGTCATTAATTTAAAAAAATTAAAAAGAAAAATTAGGAGGATTTATAAATGAATTTAATCGCAGCAGCAATCGCAATCGGCTTATCAGCACTAGGTGCAGGTATTGGTAATGGTCTTATCGTTTCAAGAACAGTAGAAGGTGTAGCACGTCAACCAGAAGCACGTGGTCAATTAATGGGTATTATGTTCATTGGTGTTGGCTTAGTTGAAGCACTACCAATCATCGGTGTAGTTATCGCTTTCATGTCACTATAATTAAACCAGTTTTATGGCGAAGTCTTGTTGACTTTCGCCGTTCGTTTTTATCCATATGTCTTATAATTATAATGAATGAAAGGAGTGTCTATGTAAGTGACTGCTACGACAAATATGTTCGTACTTGGTGCGGCTGACACTAGTGGTGTTCAGTGGGGAACAATTCTTGTTACCCTTGTAACTTTTCTTATATTAGTAGCTTTATTGAAAAAATTCGCTTGGGGTCCGTTAAAAGGTGTAATGGATCAACGTGAACATGATATTAATAAAGATATAGATGATGCTGAACAAGCTAAATTAAATGCACAGAAGTTAGAAGAACAAAACAAACAAACGCTAAAAGAAACACAAGATGAGGTTCAAAAGATTTTAGAAGATTCTAAAGTCCAAGCCCGCAAACAGCATGAAGAAATTATTCATGAAGCAAACATTAGAGCAAATGGCATGATTGAAACAGCACAGAATGAAATCAACAGTGAAAAAGAACGTGCAATTGCTGATATTAATAATCAAGTTTCTGAACTTTCAGTACTGATTGCATCAAAAGTACTTCAAAAAGAAATTTCAGGCAAAGATCAAAAAGAATTAGTTGAAAAGTACATTAAAGAGGCAGGCGATAAATAATGGCTATCATAGCAAAAAAATATGCCAAGGCTTTATTTGATACTGCTAAAGACACAAACAATCTTGAAATGATGTACGAAGAATTTTCAACAATCAACGAAGCAGTACAACCTGAAACAAAAAAATTACAAGCATTGGATGCAGATCCACAAAAAGATGTACAACAGCGTCGTAGTTTTGCAAAAGTAGTGTTTGGTCATGCCAATCAATACTTACAAAACATGTTAGCGATTCTTGCAAGTAACCGTCATCTTTCTTACATTCATGAAATATATATAGAATTTGAAGCTTTATTTAATCAACATCACAATCAAGAATATGCTGTAGTTGAATCAGTATATGAATTGTCAGATGAAGATTTGGAACGTATTGATACGATAATTAAATCACGTACAAATTACTCTAAAATCATGATTACAAATAAAATCAATCCAGACCTTATCGGTGGTGTCCGAGTTAAAGTTGGAACGAAAGTCATGGACGCAAGTATTAAAAATGACCTTGCACAATTAGAGAAACAATTTATTAGAGTGAAATAAAAATTTAAGGAGTGACATAGATGGCCATTAAAGCTGAAGAAATCAGTGCATTACTTCGCTCACAAATAGAAAATTATGAGTCAGAAATGGCTGTTACTGATGTAGGTACAGTACTACAAATAGGTGATGGTATAGCATTAATCCACGGATTAAATGATGTTATGGCTGGTGAGCTAGTAGAATTTAATAGCGGCGTTCTAGGTTTAGCACAAAACTTAGAAGAGTCAAATGTAGGTGTCGTAATTTTAGGCCCATACGACGACATTAAAGAAGGGGACGAAGTAAAACGTACTGGACGTATTATGGAAGTTCCTGTTGGTGAAGAATTACTTGGCCGTGTTGTTAATCCATTAGGACAACCAATAGATGGACAAGGACCTGCTAACACAACAAAGACACGCCCAGTTGAGAAAAAAGCAACTGGTGTAATGGATCGTAAATCAGTTGATGAGCCATTACAAACAGGTATTAAAGCGATTGACGCATTAGTACCAATTGGCCGTGGTCAACGTGAATTAATTATAGGTGACCGTCAAACTGGTAAAACGACAGTAGCAATTGATACGATTTTAAACCAAAAAAATCAAGATACGATTTGTATTTATGTTGCAATCGGTCAAAAAGATTCAACTGTACGTACAAACGTTGAAAAATTACGTCAAGAAGGCGCGTTGGATTATACAATTATTGTTTCTGCTTCTGCAGCTGATCCAGCACCAATGCTTTATATTGCACCGTATTCTGGTGTAGCTATGGCTGAAGAGTTCATGTTCGATGGTAAGGATGTATTAATTGTTTATGATGATTTAACAAAACAAGCTGCGGCTTATCGTGAATTATCATTACTATTACGTAGACCTCCAGGCCGTGAAGCTTACCCTGGTGACGTGTTCTACTTACATAGTAGATTATTAGAAAGAGCAGCAAAATTAAACGATGAATTAGGTGGCGGTTCAATTACTGCATTACCAATTATCGAAACACAAGCTGGCGACATCGCAGCATATGTACCAACAAACGTTATTTCAATCACTGATGGACAAATATTCTTACAATCAGACTTATTCTTCTCTGGTGTAAGACCTGCAATCAATGCTGGTCAGTCAGTATCACGTGTTGGTGGTTCTGCACAGATTAAAGCAATGAAAAAAGTTGCGGGTACTTTACGTTTAGACTTAGCGTCTTTCCGTGAATTAGAATCATTTGCTCAATTTGGTTCTGATTTAGATGAATTTACTGCACAAAAATTAGAACGTGGTAAACGTACTGTTGAAATTTTAAAACAAGATAAAAACCAACCACTACCTGTAGAGAACCAAGTATTAATTATTTATGCTCTAACTAAAGGTTATTTAGATGATATTCCAGTTGAAGATATCACTCGTTTTGAAGCAGAATTAAATCAATGGGCGAAATCAAATGCCTCTGAATTATTAGACGAAATCAAAACTTCTGGTGCTTTACCTAACGAAGATGCATTTGAATCAGCTATTACTGAATTCAAAAAAAGTTTCAGTAAAACAGAAGCATAATAGTTATAGTAAATAAAAGGTGGTGAGATAATGGGATCTCTTAAAGAGATTGATACACGTATAAAATCAACTAAAAAGATGAAACAAATTACGAAAGCAATGAACATGGTTTCAAGTTCGAAATTGCGTCGTGCTGAAAGAAATACAAATCAATTCAGACCTTATATGGAAAAAATGCAAGATGCAATTACTGCGGTTGCTGGTGCAGATAAAAATTCAAATCACCCAATGTTACAACAACGTGAAGTGAAGAAAAGTGGCTATATTGTCATTACAAGTGATCAAGGCTTGGCCGGCGCGTATAATGCAAATGTATTAAAGCATTTAGTTAACGATATTGAGAATAAACATGCTAGCAAAGATGAATATTCAATTTTAGTCTTAGGGCAAACTGGTGTGGACTTCCTTAAAAATAAAGGTTATGAAATTCATGATTCACTTGTTGAAGTACCTGATCAACCTTCATTTAAAGAAATACAAGCGATCGCTAAAAAAGCGGTAGATTTATATAGCGATGAAGCAGTAGATGAGGTTAAAATCTACTATAGTCATTTCGTCAGTGTATTAGAAAATACACCTTCCATGAAAACCGTACTTCCATTGTCTCCAGAAGATTCAAGTTTAGGACATGGTCAAATGTCTTCTTATGAATTTGAGCCAGACAAAGAAGCAATCTTAAGCGTTATTCTACCTCAGTATGTAGAGAGTTTAATATATGGAACGATTTTAGATGCCAAAGCAAGTGAACATGCGACGCGTATGACTGCTATGAAAAATGCATCTGATAATGCGACAGAGATTATTGATGATTTATCAATTGAATATAACAGAGCTAGACAAGCAGAAATCACTCAACAAATTACTGAAATTGTTGGTGGATCAGTTGCGCTTGAATAATTATTAAAGGAGGCAAAAAAGCATGGGATTAGGCCGTGTAACACAAATTATGGGTCCAGTAATTGATGTTCGCTTTGAGCACAATGAAGTTCCAGAAATTAACAATGCTTTAACAGTCGACGTTGAAAGAGATGAAGGTACTGTCACGCTTACATTAGAAGTTGCATTACAACTTGGCGATAATGTAGTACGTACGATTGCAATGGATTCGACTGATGGTGTTAAACGTGGTACAGAAGTTCGAGATAGTGGTGAAAGTATCAGCGTACCAGTTGGAGATATTACACTAGGTCGAGTATTTAATGTACTTGGCGACACAATTGATTTAGATGAAAAAATCGAAGATTCAGTTCGACGTGATCCAATTCATAGAGAAGCACCTGCATTCGATGAATTATCTACTAAAGTTGAAATTTTAGAAACAGGAATTAAAGTCATCGATTTATTAGCACCATATATCAAAGGTGGTAAAATCGGTTTATTCGGTGGAGCCGGTGTTGGTAAAACTGTATTAATTCAAGAATTAATTAATAACATTGCTCAAGAACATGGTGGTATTTCTGTATTTGCGGGTGTTGGTGAACGTACACGTGAAGGTAATGACTTATACTTCGAGATGAGCGAAAGTGGTGTTATTAAGAAAACTGCAATGGTATTCGGTCAAATGAATGAACCGCCTGGTGCACGTATGCGTGTAGCATTATCTGGTTTAACAATGGCAGAATATTTCCGTGACGAACAAGGACAAGATGTATTACTATTCGTTGATAACATTTTCAGATTTACACAAGCTGGTTCAGAAGTATCAGCATTGTTAGGTCGTATGCCTTCAGCTGTTGGGTACCAACCAACATTAGGTACAGAAATGGGACAATTACAAGAACGTATTACATCAACAAACAAAGGTTCGGTTACTTCAATCCAAGCGGTATTCGTACCTGCCGATGACTATACTGACCCTGCGCCAGCAGCAGTATTTGCTCACTTAGATGCAACTACAAACTTAGAACGTAAATTAACTGAAATGGGTATCTATCCAGCGGTTGATCCGTTAGCATCTACTTCAAGAGCACTTGACCCAACAATTGTTGGACAAGATCATTATGAAATAGCACGTGATGTACAATCTACTCTACAAAAATATAGAGAGTTACAAGATATCATTGCTATTTTAGGTATGGATGAATTATCGGAAGAAGATAAACAAACTGTAGAACGCGCACGTCGTATTCAGTTCTTCTTATCACAAAACTTCCACGTAGCAGAACAATTCACTGGTCAAAAAGGTTCTTACGTTCCAGTTCAAAAAACTGTAGAAGGTTTCAAAGCAATTTTAGATGGCGACTATGACCATATCCCAGAAGATGCATTCCGTCTTGTTGGTAGTATGGAAGAAGTAATTGCTAAAGCTAAAGACATGGGTGTTGAAGTTTAAAAATTAGGAGGTATGGATAATGAACACATTAAGCCTAAATATTGTCACTCCTAATGGTTCTGTTAACAACCGAGAAGATGTTAATCTTGCAGTGTTCCAAACAACTGCAGGTGAGATCGGTGTCATGTATGGACATATTCCAACAGTTGCAGCACTTGAAATTGGCTATGTCAAAATTAACTTTGATAATGGTTCAGAATATATTGCAGTGAGTGAAGGTTTTGTTGAGGTTAGACAAGATAAATTATCGGTTATTGTACAAACTGCAGAACCTGCTAACGAAATAGATGTAGCTAGAGCAGAATTAGCTAAGTCTAGAGCAGAATCTCATATAAATAATGAAGAAGATAATAGTGACATTAGTAGAGCTAAGCGTGCGTTAGAACGCGCTAACAACCGTATTCGTGTCGCTAACTTACAATAAATATTATTTGAAATTTGAAGTTCCTAACAACAGGGACTTCATTTTTTTGTTATAAAAAATTTCAACATTCTCACAGTTCGTAAATTTTATTGAAGGATGTCCTATAAATAAATTGGCTTAATTACTATATAGAAAATTTTATCACGCGATATACATAAAATATTTTTATCTTTATATTTAATATGAATATCTTTTATGCTATTAGGGAATAGCAAAATATAACATTTAGTTATATTAGGGGTTTGATCGCTGTTCTTAAGTATCTTTTAGAGCCAATTTCGTGTAAAATAGTTGAATAGTATCAAGTGAGGAGTATGGCTTATGGAGTATTTAGGACAATTTTCAGTTGTACATCTTATCTTACATGTGCTTTGTATTTGTCTTGCTTATTGGGCACTTAACTCAATAAGGTTAGAGCAATTTTTTAAAAAAGGGTATCCAGCTCAAGTACAAATATGTATGATATTTTTAGCAATATTGTTAGGTACAGCAGTAAGTAATTTTATTGTAGATTTACTACAATTTTCAACTCAAATAAAATATTTAGCACAATAATTCAAATATCTGTATCTTTGTTTGGTTTACAGATATAATAATTTAAGAGTACATAAAAAAAGATGAATTTTAATGAAATATAAAAGTAGTTAAGTGGAGGATTTAAGATGGATATGATAGAGATTAATGGTGGAAATAGATTAACTGGTGAAGTGAAAGTATCAGGTGCAAAAAATGCTGTATTACCAGTATTAACTGCTTCACTATTAGCATCAAAAGGTGTTAGTAAACTTATGAATGTACCAGCACTTAGTGATGTGGAGACGATTAATAATGTGATTTCAACATTAAACGCAGATGTTTCATACAATAAAGAAGAAGAATCTGTCACTGTTGATGCAGCAAAGGAATTAAATGAAGAGGCACCATATGAGTATGTGAGTAAAATGAGAGCAAGTATACTTGTAATGGGTCCATTATTAGCTCGTCTAGGTCATGCAAAAGTTGCATTGCCAGGTGGTTGTGCAATTGGTTCAAGACCTATCGAACAACATATCAAAGGCTTTGAAGAGTTGGGTGCCGATATCCATATGGACGGTGGTTTTATTTATGCTAGCACTGAAAATGGATTGAAAGGTACTTCAATTCACTTAGATTTTCCAAGTGTAGGAGCGACTCAGAATATCATTATGGCTGCATCATTAGCTGAAGGTAAAACAGTATTAGAAAACGTAGCACGTGAACCAGAGATTGTTGACTTAGCAAACTATATCAATGAAATGGGCGGTAATGTAGTAGGCGCCGGTACGGATACGATAACTATTCATGGTGTTGAAGCATTACATGGTGTGGAACATTCGATTATTCCTGACAGAATTGAAGCAGGAACGTTACTTATTGCAGGTGCAATTACACGTGGTGATATAATTGTAAACGGAGCTATCAAAGAACACATGACAAGTTTAGTTTATAAATTAGAAGAAATGGGCGTAAATTTAGATTATCAAGGTGATACGATACGTGTTACAGCAGATGGTCCATTAAATCCTGTAGATATTAAAACACTTCCTCATCCAGGTTTTCCAACAGATATGCAATCACAAATGATGGCATTGTTACTTACAGCAGACGGCCATAAAGTAGTGACTGAAACAGTATTTGAAAATAGATTTATGCATGTTGGAGAATTCAAACGCATGAATGCTAAGATACAGGTTGAAGGTAGAAGCGCAAAAATTGAAGGTAAAAGTGAGCTTCAAGGCGCTCAAGTAAAAGCAACAGATTTACGTGCAGCTGCGGCACTTATTTTAGCAGGACTTGTAGCTGATGGCACAACCCAAGTTACTGAGTTAATACACTTAGATAGAGGTTATGTAGATTTACATGGTAAATTAAAATCTTTAGGTGCTGATATCAAACGTACACAAAAATAATACTTCAATGTATTAATATAGAACTCGCAACGAAAGAAGATTTGGAGGAAGCAAACGATGGAGACAATTTTCGATTATAATCAAATTAAAGATATTATTCCACACAGACAACCTTTTTTATTAATTGATCGCGTGATTGAATATGAAGAGGGCAAACGTTGTGTTGCTATTAAACAAGTTTCTGGGAATGAGCCATTTTTCCAAGGACATTTTCCTGAATTTGCAGTTATGCCAGGCGTATTAATTACAGAAGCCCTAGCACAAACAGGTGCGGTAGCTATTTTAAATAGTGATGCAAATAAGGGCAAGCTTGCATTATTTGCGGGTATCGATAAATGTCGATTTAAAAAACAAGTCACACCAGGTGACACTTTGCAGTTAGAAGTTGAAATAACGAAGATGCGTGGACCAATTGGAAAAGGGACTGCGAAAGCAACT
Organism: Staphylococcus equorum; assembly: GCF_001747895.1. Classification (GTDB taxonomy): domain Bacteria; phylum Bacillota; class Bacilli; order Staphylococcales; family Staphylococcaceae; genus Staphylococcus; species Staphylococcus equorum_A. Next base: position 65,945 of record NZ_LNNB01000020.1, read on the forward strand.
GTTGATGGTCAACTTGCATGTAGTTGTGAATTAACATTTGCAATACAAGATAAAGCATAAATAAAATGCCTTAAGGATTTGTGAATTCTACTAAATCCTTAAGGCATTTTTGTGTTTAGTATTTACTTTTCGAATCTTTCATCTTTAAGTCTTGGTTTAGATTGCATCATACGATTAAATGATTTTTTCAATTCTTCACCAGTTAGGCCTTCATCAATCAACTGTTCTAATAAACTTTCTGCATAAACTTGTCTCAAAGTATAGATGTGACACTCAAAAACTACAGAAATAGTGCCATCTAATTGACTGATGTTTTTAATCGTTGCGTCAAATAGCGCAGGATCATTAGCTGGACGTGTAATGACAACGCGAATATCCAAGAGATCTTCATTGTTCATATGCTGTTTCATAGTTTCATAATGGAAGTCTGAAATGACGATTTCAAGCAACCAGCCAGTACCACTATTTTCTTTATTTATAATGACTCCATCTTCTAATTCATATTCAGTAACTCCGCCATTTTCTGATACGATTTGAAATCGAACGGCTTTAAATGTTTTCATCGTCTTCACATCCAATTGATTAATTTAAAATCTACTATAATTGCATTTATATAATCATTATAACGTAATTTCAAAAGAGAAAGGTGAAATTTGTAGAAATTAGTAGTAATTTACTTTTTGGTTTATGAAAAAGTGATTTTTGACTCAATTTATAAATTTAATTATGATTAAAACACAAAGGAGGTGACCTATGATAAATAACATCGTCATTGTAGGACGATTAACAAAAGATCCCAAAATTTATGAAAAGGAGGGAAAGAAATTAGCTACCTTTTGTGTAGCGGTAAATAGAAACTATAAAGATAAAGATCAAAATACAGTCTGTGATTATTTGTATTGTAAAGCATTTGGTAAAATTGCTGACAATATTGAAAAGTATATCAATCAAGGATCACTTGTAGGTATTACAGGACAAATGCAATCACGTAAATTTGAAAAAGAAGGACAGATGCATTTTGTATCAGAACTTTATATTGAAACAATTAAATTCATGTCTCCACGAATTAAAAATGAAACTGATGAACTTTTTGAACCATTCCCATTAGAGCAAGAACATGAATCATTCAACGAAATTAATATTCAAGAAAATGATATATACGAAATTGTATAAACTCCCACTTAAAATTTATCCCACATTAAACTATTCCAATTAATATACATTAAATCCTACTATCAATTATACTTCTTTCAGGCTATTCCTCTTAATAATGCCCAATCTAGGGGAATAGCTTTACATATTATATCCATAAATATATGCGACAAAAAATAAAGGAATGTAAAAGCACTGTAAATTTCAATTCACAAAACATCTTAAAAATGCGAGTTATAGCATTTTCATAATACAGAATAATCAGTTTAATTACGACAATATTACAAGGATATAGAGCCAATAATAGTACAAAAGGTTATCATGATAGTGATTATATGCTTAAATATACATAAAAATGAGTATTGTTGATGTAATTAGGTTGTAAAAAAAAGCTTATTTTTTTTATTTCACTGTAACCTACAAAGATTTTTTGAATGGTATAGTTGTACTTGCAAATTAATCATAAAATAAATTAATCACCTTATAGGAGGACTTTTTAACAATGAAAAAAACAGTAATCGCATCAACTTTAGCACTAGGATTAGGCGTAACAGGAGCAGTAAATTCAGCTGACGCTTCAGAACAAGGCGTAGACAAAGCAGAATTAGCTCAATTAGCGCAATCAAATTCAGAACAATTAAATGAAGCACCTGTACAAGAAGGCGCTTATGACATAGATTTTAATTATAATGGTACAGACTATAGCTTTGAATCAGATGGTACAAACTTTAGCTGGAGCTTTGGTGGAGGATCAACTGAAGCACCTGCACAACAAGAAGCACCAGCAGAACAAGCAGCTGAGCCAGCTCAACAAGAAGCACCAGCAGAACAAGCTGCAGAGCCAGCTCAACAAGAAGCACCAAAAACTGAAACAACTCAACAACCACAACAAGAATCTGCTTCAAAAGAATCAAGTGAAGCTTCAAGTGGTTCATCAGTAAATGTTAACTCTCATTTACAAGCAATTGCTCAACGTGAATCAGGCGGCGACCTTAACGCTGTTAACCCATCATCAGGTGCAGCAGGTAAATACCAATTCCTACAAAGCACTTGGGATTCAGTAGCTCCAGCAGCTTACCAAGGTGTATCTCCAACAGAAGCACCTGAATCAGTACAAGATGCAGCAGCAGTTAAACTTTATAACACTGCAGGCGCTTCACAATGGGTTACTGCATAATTTAGTCAGTAATTAATTATTAATAATATAGAACAGTGCCAACAAAGTTTCTGACTTTGTTGGCACTTTTTTTGTACATATTTTCTGCTAAGACAACTACAGCTTGTAGTTAGTTACTGTACAATTATCTATGATATATACAACATAGATTTTTTATTGAAGTACGTTCTTTTGCAATGTCACACTACATTTGTTATGTTTAAAGAAATAATAATATATGAAAATCTACTAGGGGAGCCTTTATGGCTGAGATGATTTAGTTCAGACCCTTACGACCTGATTTGGTTAATGCCAACGTAGGAAAGTAGTTTAATTTATAATTGAATTGCTTAGCCTTTCTATTAATTAACTACATTCTTACTTGGAATGTAGTTTTTTTATATTTAGGAGGACTTAAAGTGTTATTTTCAAAAGAATTAAAAACAGATGCCAAGCCAATTATTGATGATATCTATAATGATCCATTTATACAAGAAATGTTACAAGGTCGTTTATCGAAAGATGCTACTAAATTTTATTTAAGAGCAGATGCATCTTATTTAAAGGAATTTGCTAATATTTACGCATTACTTATACCTAAAATGGAGCAAATGGAAGATGTGAAATTTTTAGTTGAGCAGATACAATTTATAGTTGATGGAGAAGTAGAGGCACACGAAATATTGGCTGAATATGTAAATGAACCTTACAATGAAATAGTAAAAGAAAAAGTTTGGCCACCGAGTGGCGATCACTATATTAAGCATATGTATTTTAATGCTTTTGCTAAAGAAAATGCAGCATATACAATTGCTGCCATGGCGCCTTGTCCATATGTGTATCAAGTTATTGCACAACAAGCGTTACAAGACAATACTTTGAATACCAATTCTATTTTGGCAAAATGGTTTGAATTTTATAGTACCGAAATGGATGAACTTGTGCATGTTTTTGATAATTTAATGGATAAATTGACACAAAATTGTACGAAACAAGAGAAAGCTGATATAAAAGATTGTTTCTTACAGAGTACAGTTCATGAGCGTAAATTTTTTAATATGTCATTCACTGAAGAAGAATGGCCTTATGGAGGGATTAATAATGAATAAACCTAAAATTGCTTTAACTATAGCAGGCACAGATCCAACGGGTGGCGCAGGTGTCATGGCAGATTTAAAATCATTTCATGCTTGTGGCGTATACGGTATGGCTGCGATTACGAGTATCGTAGCGCAAAACACAAAAGGCGTTCAACATATTCATAACATAGAAACAAGTTGGTTATCTGAGCAATTAGAAAGCATCTTTGATGATGAGTTGCCTCATGCGTTGAAAACAGGCATGATTGCTTCAAAAGAAATGATGGAATTAATACAATATTATTTAAAGCAATATCCAGAGATTCCTTATGTGATAGATCCTGTAATGTTAGCTAAAAGTGGTGACTCGTTGATGGATGAGGATGCTAAAGCTGACTTGCAAAACATTTTATTGCCTTATGCTACTGTGGCAACACCAAACTTGCCTGAAGCAGAGGAAATAACAGGATTAACGATACAAGATGAAGCATCAATTTATAAAGCAGGGGACATTTTCATTAATGAAATTGGCAGTAAAGGTGTTGTAATTAAAGGTGGACACTCAGAGGATTTAGACTTCGCTAAAGATTATTTATTCACTAAAGAAAATGTATATACTTTTGAAGAGCCTCGATTTGATACAAAACATACGCATGGTACCGGATGTACTTTTTCTGCAGTAATTACTGCAGAATTAGCAAAAGGCAAAACAATATATGAAGCAGTGAAAAAAGCAAAACAGTTTATTTCTTTAAGTATTAAACACACACCTGAAATTGGTCAAGGTAGAGGACCAGTTAATCATTTTGCATATATGAAAGAGGTAGGATTAGATGATGAATAATTTAGAAGCACTCAGAAATAATAACCCGTTAGTTATTTGTTATACAAACGATGTTGTTAAAAATTTTACCGCAAATGGCTTATTAAGTTTAGGTGCAAGTCCTGCAATGAGTGAAGCACCAGAGGAAGCGTCAGATATGTTAACGCACGCGAATACTTTACTGATTAATATTGGCACGCTGACTAAAGATAAAGAGTCAGATATTTTAAAAATTGCGAAGGTAGCTAATCAAATTGGAACACCAATCGTCTTTGATCCTGTTGCTGTAGGGGCATCACAATACCGCAAAGATTTTTGTGAGACATTTTTAAATGAAGTGAAGGTAGCAGTTATCAAAGGTAATGCATCAGAAATTTTAACACTTATTGATAATGATACACAGATGAAAGGTACAGATAGCGAAATGAATCTGGATGCAGTGAATATTGCTAAAAAAGCTCATAAACAATTTGGGACAGCGATTGTTATCACAGGTGAAGAAGATGTTGTAGTGCATGAAGATAAAATTGTGAAACTGGCTAATGGTTCGCCTATGCTTGCAAAAGTCACAGGCGCAGGTTGTTTATTAGGTGCTGTGATAGCTAGCTTTTTAAAATCTAACCAGCAACTACAATTAAATCAGTTGGTGGAAGCAGTTACTGTATATAATATTGCTGCTGAACAAGCTGAAAAAATTTCGGATAATCGAGGGCCTGGCGCATTTATGGTTGAATTAATGAATGCTTTATATCAAGTCACATATGATGATTATTTGAATTTAATACGCAGTCAAGAGGTGCAATAATGTTTGATAAAAGTAAGCTAAAACTTTATTTTATTTGTGGAACGCAAGATGTTGCAGAAGATAAATCGATTATTGATGTTGTAACTGAAGCTTTAGAAGCAGGTATAACACTATTTCAGTATAGAGAGAAAGGGGAAACCGCATTAGTAGGTGATGATAAAGTGAAGTTAGCAAAACAATTACTTTCTTTGTGCCATCAATACGATGTACCTTTTATAGTAAATGATGATGTGAGTTTAGCTAAAGATATTGATGCAGATGGTATTCATGTAGGGCAAAATGATTTGGAAGTAAATGAATTTGCACAACAATTTGAAAATAAAATCATTGGTCTGAGTGTAGGTGATGTAGATGAATACTTAAATTCTGATTTGAAATATGTTGATTATATAGGCGTCGGTCCAATGTTTGCAACGACATCTAAAGATGATGCAAGTTTGCCGGTTGGTCCAGAAATGATTACACAATTAAGACATTACGTTAATGATTTCCCGATTGTTGCGATTGGTGGCATCAATTTAGATAATACACCATCTATAATTCATGCTGGGTCAGATGGTATATCAATTATTTCGGCTATTGCTAAAAGTCAAAATATAAGTGAATCAGTGAGACAATTTTTACAAACTGTTGAATAATGTATAAAAATTTCTTTTTTTGTTTTCTACTTCCCTATGAGTATGATAAAATAAATTCTATGTGAATAAATCATTAGAGGTGGAAAAATGAAGAAGAAAGCGCTACTCCCTTTATTATTAGGTGTAATGGTCTTTTTAGCAGGTTGTGACTATTCTAAACCTGAAAATAGAGATGGGTTTTTCTATAATACGTTCGTAAATCCAATGGACAGTCTTATACATTGGTTAGGAACTAGTTTTAATAACGACTATGGACTAGCAATTATTGTCATTGTATTGGCGATGCGTATCATATTATTACCATTCATGTTATCGAATTATAAAAACAGTCACATGATGCGTGAAAAAATGAAAGTTGCTAAACCGGATATTGATGCAATTCAAGAAAAGGTTAAGCGTTCACGTACGCAAGAAGAAAAAATGGCAGCTAACCAAGAAATGATGGAAGTTTACAAGAAATATGATATGAATCCGATGAAGAGCATGTTAGGTTGTTTACCAATCTTGCTTCAAATGCCAATCATCATGGGGCTTTTCTTCGTATTGAAATATCCTACAAGTGGTGGTTTTACTGAACACCCTGATTTCTTATGGTTTAACTTAGCTAAACCAGATATTTGGATTACGGTTATTGCAGGTATCTTATACTTCTTACAAGCTTATGTTTCAAGTAAGAGTATGCCAAACGAGCAACGTCAAATGGGTTACATGATGATGATTATTTCACCAATTATGATTGTGTGGATTTCATTAAGTTCTGCGTCAGCATTAGGTCTTTATTGGTCTGTCAGTGCGGCATTCTTAATTGCACAAACATATGTAGCGAATATTCATTATTCTAAACTTGCTAAAAAAGAAGTTGCACCAATGATTGAAGCAATGGAGAAAAACAAAGCTGAAGCAGAGAGCAAAGGTAAAAACACACAAGTTGTTTCTAAGAAAAATAAGAAAAAATAAATTATTTAAATTTTAAACAAATTTGTAATAAAAAAGGCGTCGTAGTATAACTACGACGCCTTTTTTGTATTATTTGAAATACCATTCATTAAAAAATTGAGTTACAAATACTTCCATATACTCATGTCTTTGTTGTGCAAGCTGTTTAGCGGTTGGTGTATGCATTAATGCTTTAAGTTTAAACAGTTTTTCATAAAAGTGTTTAATAGCTGATGCTGGAACAGTATTATTATCGATTTCTTTGTTAGATAAAGTATCGTTGTATTCTCCTTCTATCCACATGGGTTCTCCGAAATGGCCAGCAAATTGGAAAGTACGAGCAATACCAATTGCACCGATAGCATCGAGGCGATCAGCATCACGTACAATTTGGCCTTCTATTGATAATGAAATATCATTATTTTCTCCATTTTTATAACTCATATGTTCAATAATATGCAGAATAGCTTCTTGCTGTTGTATTGGCAGCTGAAGTTGAGTCAAAAATTGTGTTAATTTAGGTTTTGCTTGGCTAGCATCAGTTAGTTTTGCGTCAACCGTATCATGTAATAAACTAGCTAGTTGAATGGTTAATAAATTTCCAACTTGCTCTTGTTGCGCAATGTATTTTGCCATTTTAACGACACGCAATACGTGAGCGACATCGTGGCCAGTTGCATCATCTTTATGAAATGTTTCCATATATATCTGCGCTGAATTGACTATCTCTTGCGGATTCATTTAAACGCCTCTTTTCATAGAAATAAAGTGATTTAAGCTAGTGATTTAATATGATCATTCACTTTATAATAAAGAAAGTCCAAAGTAATATTGATGTTAATCGATTACTTTGGACAGAGTTAAATTATTATAAAATAGGTGATAAGAGTCTTGCAATGCCTTCTTTAAATTTAATCCACAAACTTCTCTGCTCATAACGCTCTTTTGTTAGTCGATAGGATAAGGCTAAATCTTTTTCAAAAGTAGCTTTAAGTTCTTTTGTTATGAAAGTGTCATAAATAAAAGCATTAATTTCAAAGTTTAAAGTAAAGCTTCGGTGATCCATGTTTGTAGTACCCACACTTGCAACTTCGTCATCGATAAGCAGTATTTTTGAATGTAAAAATCCATTGTCATAATGGAAAATATTCGCACCTGCATCTAAAAGTGATGCTACGTTATTATAGGTAGCCCAATATACAAACGGATGGTCAGGTTTATTAGGAATCATGATATTCACCTCGACGCCACCTAAAGCTGCGATTTTTATCGCGTCTAAGAATGATTGATCTGGAATAAAATAAGGAGATTGAATATGAATAGACTGTTTAGCAGAAGTAATCATTTTCAAATAACCATATTTGATTTGTTCCCAATCTTCATCTGGCCCACTAGATGCGATTTGGACACCAATTGTACCTCCAGAATCCACATCAGGAAAATAACGTTCAGCATATTTCAAATTATCACGTGTTGATTGAACGTTCCAATCGAGCATAAAACGTAATTGAAGTGCGTTAACAGCATCGCCAACGATGCGCAAATGTGTATCTCTCCAGTAACCAAATTTTTTCTTTAATCCTAAATATTCATCACCAACATTAAAACCGCCGATGTAGCCAATATGTCCATCAATAATTACTAACTTTCGGTGATTTCGATTGTTCATTCTTAAATTGATTAATGGCAATTTAGAAGGAAAAAAGGCTTCAACTTTGCCACCTTTTTTTCGAAATGATTTAAAATCTTTAAGTGATAAACTACGCGAGCCCATGTCATCATAAAGCATCTTCACTTCTAACCCTTGTTCAAGTTTGTGCTCGAGCGCTGTTAAAATACGTTTACCTAAGTCATCATTTCTAAAGATATAGTATTGGATATGGATATAATCTTTTGCCTCATTTATATCTTTAATAAGTGCATCAAACTTTTCTTTACCATCTGTAAAGATATCAATATCATTGTCTGTTGTTAAAAAGGCAGCATTATTGTATAACAACATTTGAACCATATCTTTAAATTTAACAATTTGATGATTACCTTTTGAAAATTCATCGTTTTTTAAGGCTTCTAATTGTTCATTAACAATCATTTCAATACCTATTTTATCTTCTTCATCTAAAGTGAAGATACGGTTGCGCTGAATTTGTCGCCCAAACAATAGATAGATGATAAAGCCTAATATAGGTATGAAAACTAACACTAACAGCCACGCCCACACGGCGCCTGCCGAACGTCGTTCCATAAAAATAATTGTGAAGGCAAAGATAAGGTTTAATATAAATGCGCCAAGAAAAATGATGTTAAGAATAACGTTTGTATTGTTAAACGTTAAAGAAAATATATCTATCATATTAAACCTCCAAAATGCGTTTCAGTTATTTAAAGTACTATAAAAGTCTTAATTATTGTAACATGAATATAAGGTTTTATCATTTGACTAATACCGCATGGGGGTATAACATATAATTGAAATTATTAGGAGGCGTGTAATATATGGCGGAAATACAAAAAGCGCATCACTCAGAACAAATTAAATCTAATTTAAAATCAAGATTAAATCGTATAGAAGGCCAAGTGAGAGCGATTAATCGCATGGTAGATGAAGATGTTTATTGTGATGACGTACTCACACAAATTAGAGCTACTCGTTCTGCTTTAAATAGTGTTGCTACTAAATTACTAGACCATCATATGAAAAGTTGTATTATGGATAAAGTAGAGCAAGGACAACAAGAGGAAGCTATGGAAGAACTATTGGTTACATTTCAGAAATTAATGAAGGATTAGGCAAGGTGAACGTAGTGGAAACAAAAGTGATTTATATTTCTGGTATAGAAAATGAAACACAGCAAAAACATATCGAACAGCGGCTTATGCAATTACACGGTGTAGACCAAGTCAATATCGAAATCAAGAGCAATAATGGCAAAATTTTCATTGATTTTGAAACCCCTGCAAGTTTAAATAATCTAGAAAAAGAAGTTTATGATTTAGGATATGAAATTTTATATTAAACTGAAATGTTGAAAACAGATTATAGTTTCACTTTAAGTGGTGTTTGTTATTTTTAAAAACTTATTTTACAAAGAAAAACTATTTTTACGATGTAATTATACAATAAAATTGACTAAATATTTGATTATAATAAAAAAATTTTGAATATAATGTAGTATTTAGTAATTAAATAGGGTAAGATATAGTAGAAGCAAGTAATTTAGGGGTGATGATATGAGTAAAGATAACGAAAAGATTCAAAATGTAGTTAAACTATTATCATCATTAGGGGTAAACATAAAGAAAACAAAATCAAGATTAGAAGTTATGCAGACTTTGCCGACAACTGTGAAAGCCGCTAACGAATTGAAATAGTAAAGTTACCCAACTAAGCGATTGGAGCAGTGTGCTCTAGTCGTTTTTTGTTATATAGAAAAGCTGTTTTATTAAATAATTGGTATAAAAAAAGAACTGTTATGATCATTGAGATGATTGTAACAGTTCTTTTTGTTGGAAGTAGAAATTAAAATGTATTCATTCTTTATTTTGTTTTTTGAATGTCAGGTGAGTACTGTTTCGGTTGATGATAAGAAATGGATAATAACACACCAACACCACACATTAAACTCCATAAGGAACTACCACCGTAACTTATAAATGGTAATGGAATACCAGTTATAGGTAATAACTGTATTGTCATACCTATATTTTGTAATACGTGGAATAGAATAAGTGCCGTGTAACCAATAATAAATAACTTGCTGAATGGTAATTCTATTTTAGTCGCAAGTCTAACTAAGTGGAACATAAATCCTAAGAACACTAGAATTAAAATGACTGAGCCAATGAAGCCAAACTCTTCTCCAATAACAGAGAAAATGAAATCAGTATGATTCTCAGGTATATATACTTCACCTTGATTGAAGCCCTTACCAAATAGTTGACCAGATCCAATGGCTTTAAGTGATTCTGTTAAATGATAGCCGTCGCCACTGCTATAAGTATAAGGATCTAGCCATGAACTAATACGTCCGAGTTGATAGGTCTTAATGCCCAAACTATTCTCAATAAGCGAGGGCTTGAAAATAATAGATAAGATGATACTTGAAGCTAAGACGAATACTGCAATAAACAATGGTGCAATTATTTTCCATGTGATACCACTTACTATAATGACACCAACAATAATGGCGCATATAACAAGCGTTGTACCTAAGTCATTTTGTAGTAGAATTAGCCCCATAGGGATAACAGAAATACCAAAAATTTTCAGTAGTAATTTAAAATCTGTCTCCAATGATTTATTGAAAGTGAATTGATTATGCTTTGAAATTAGTTTAGCAAGCGCCAATATCAACACTATTTTCATAAATTCTGAAGGCTGTACACTGATTGGACCTAGTTTATACCAACTTTTCGCACCATTTATAATAGGTGTGAACGGTGTTTCTGGAATAATGATTAATATAAATAAGGCTGCACAAAGAAGAAAGTACAATAAATATGTATATTTCATTAGTTTCTTAGGTGAAATTAACATGATTAAAAATGCTATGAATCCACCAAAGACATAATACAGAATTTGTCTAATGCTAAAGTTGGCGCTATATTGGCCGCCACCCATAGCTGAATTGATTATTGTTACACTAATAATTGCTAACAATACGAGGAAGCCTACTAAAGTCCAGTCGACCCGCCGTATCCAATGGTTGTTTTTTAATTGACGTGAAGTACTCATTTCTTACTCCTTTGAAAAGCTTAGTTTTCTTTAACTTTGTAATATATATAGATTTTACCGAACTTTTATGTATATTGCTAGAAGTAGGGTGCTAAATTGAAAAATTATAATAAGATAACTGTATATTGATGAGTTAAAGTTATTACTTTTAATCCATTGTAAAGTGCCATATACTAAATTGAAAAATAAAAAGTTTTTATACTACTAAACAAATGCAAAAAAATATTGAATCGTGATATGATGTAGTTTAAGAATTGTATATGGAGGCTAAAGTATGGCTAAAGAAAATGTATGTATCGTATACGGAGGAAAAAGTGCGGAACACGATGTTTCAATATTAACAGCACAAAATGTCTTGAACGCGATTGATAAAGATCAATATCAAATAGACATCATTTACATAACAAATGAAGGTGACTGGAAAAAGAAAGAAAATATCGTAGACACTATAAATGAAATAGACACTTTACGTTTAACAGATGTTGCTGCAGGTGAAATCTCTCAACTACTTAGTATTGGTAGCACAGGGAACGCCTATAGTGCAGTTTTCCCAGTATTACATGGACCGAATGGTGAAGATGGTACAATTCAAGGTTTATTTGAAGTATTAGATATACCATATGTAGGAAACGGTGTTTTAGCTGCCTCAAGCTCGATGGATAAACTTGTTATGAAACAATTATTCGCGCATAGAGGATTACCTCAACTACCTTATGTGAGCTTTTTAAGAAGTGAATATCATAAATATGAAAGTAACATTTTGAAACTTGTACATGACAAGTTAGAATATCCAGTATTTGTAAAGCCAGCAAACTTAGGCTCTAGTGTTGGTATTAGTAAATGTAATAATGAAGAAGAATTGAAAGTTGGTATTGAAGAAGCATTCCAATTTGATCGTAAATTAGTAATTGAACAAGGTATTGATGCGAGAGAAATAGAAGTAGCTGTACTTGGTAATGACTATCCTGAAACGACTGCGCCAGGTGAAGTGATTAAAGATGTAGCATTCTATGATTATAAAGCGAAGTATAAAGATGGAAAAATAAAATTAGATATTCCTGCTGATTTAGATGAAGAAGTGCAAACAACATTAAGAAATATGGCTGTCGAAGCATTTAAAGCAACAGATTGTTCTGGTTTGTTACGAGCTGATTTCTTTGTCACTGAAGACAATCAAATTTTTATTAATGAAACAAATGCAATGCCAGGCTTTACTGCTTATAGTATGTACCCAAGACTTTGGGAAAATATGGGCGTAACATATGCGGAATTAATTGAAAGATTAATTGAATTAGCGAAAGAAAAACATGAAGATAAGAAACAAAATAAATACAAAATTGACTGAGGCGAATGAATAATGATTGAAGTAACTTTAGAACAAATCAAAGACTGGATCCCATGTGACATTGATAATGAATATTTAGATCATACGATTAAAGGTGTTTCTATTGATTCACGTGTAATCAACAATCAAAATTTATTCATCCCATTTAAAGGTGAAAATGTAGATGGACACAAATACGTCGCACAAGCATTGAAGGATGGCGCAGGTGCAGTATTTCATCAAAAAGACGTAACATTAGATGAAAATATAAACGGTCCAGTGATATGGGTAGAGCATACACTCAAAGCATTACAACAATTAGCTAAAGCTTATTTAGAATTTGTTGGGCCACAAGTCATTGCAGTGACAGGTTCAAATGGTAAGACCACGACCAAAGATATGATTGAAAGTGTTTTAAAGCCACAGTTTAAAGTTAAAAAAACACAAGGCAATTATAACAACGAAATTGGGTTACCATTAACGATATTAGAATTAAATCAAGATACTGAGATTTCAATTTTAGAAATGGGGATGTCAGGTTTTAATGAAATTGAGTTATTGTCAAAATTAGCGGAACCTAATATAGCGGTAATTACTAACATTGGTGAATCACATATGCAAGATTTAGGTTCTAGAGAGGGTATTGCCCAAGCTAAAGCTGAAATTACAATAGGATTAAGAGAGAATGGCGTCTTTATTTATGATGGTGATGAACCATTATTAGAGTCTCACGTTAAGAAAATAGAAGATGCAGATATAGTAAGTATTGGTAAAGACAAAGACAACACACTCGTTTGTCAGATTGAAGATATTGAAAACGCAGGTATCGCATTTAATATTAACGGAGAAGAGAGATTCGAATTACCAATATTAGGTGAACATAATATGAAGAACGCAACAATCGCAATTGCTGTTGGTAAAAGATTAGGCTTAAGTTATGACACAATATTTAACAACTTACGTAAAGTAGAACTTACTGGTATGAGAATGGAACAACATTATACCAGTGACAATAGATTAGTCATTAATGATGCATATAACGCGAGCCCTACAAGTATGAAAGCAGCGATTGATACCCTTTCAGCTATGAAAGGGAGAAAAATCATCGTACTTGGAGATGTGTTAGAGTTAGGTCCTGATAGTCAGATGATGCATGAAAATGTAGGTCTATATTTAGAAGATAAAAATATCGATGCATTATTTACTTTTGGTCAAGCCTCAAAATATATTTGTAACGCGGGCAAAGCTTATGTAACGTATGCAGAGCATTACGACGATAAGCAGGCTTTGATAACAACTTTACAAGCTTATGTTCAACCTGATGATAAAATTTTAGTCAAAGGTTCTAGAGGAATGAAATTAGAAGAGGTTGTCGAAGCTTTAATTTAAACATTAACCAAAAAAACGAGCAGTTAGAATTCGATTAGAAATCTAACTGCTCGTTTTTATTTTTCTAAAACGGGAAAACTTATATAAGACAACAAGTATTTATAAATGTAACTCATATACTCTTGTTAAAAAAACGATGTTTCATAAAAGAACTTACAGTTAAGCTTAACAACGATATCAATGCATTGTTCAATTAAAGAATCTTTGAAATTCAAGTTAAATAAGGGGTGAATAAGCCATATCTTATAAGTAAAATATTCTGACAATTAACAGAATAAATAAATTAATAAATTTTTTTAAGAGAGTATAAAGTAAGTTTATGAAATAAAGTTAAACGCTTACAACCTATATATTTCGGTATTTTTGCTGTTTTAAAAGATTTTAAAACTAGTAAAGTTATTGCATTTAACCAAATTTGGTTTATTGCGATTATATACTTGAGGTGGTACTATTAAGAAGTTGAAGAAACTTAAGTGAACATATATGTATATAAATACAGATAAATAAAGGAGAATTATATTGCAAAAATTTAAAGAATTAGGGCTCTCAGATAAGATGGCAGAAACCCTAGCATCAATGGGGTTCGATGACGCCACTCCTATACAAAAAGAGAGTATCCCTCTTGCCTTAGAAGGCAAAGACGTTCTTGGTCAAGCGCAAACAGGTACAGGTAAAACTGGCGCGTTTGGTATTCCACTAGTTGAAAAAGTGACAGGCCAAGAAGGCGTACAATCATTAATCCTTGCACCAACAAGAGAATTAGCTATGCAAGTAGCTGAATCAATCAGAGAATTTGCTAAAGGTCTAAACGTACAAGTTGTTACTGTATTTGGCGGTATGCCGATCGACCGTCAAATCAAATCGCTTAAAAAAGGACCGCAAATCGTTGTAGGTACGCCAGGTCGTGTGATTGATCACCTTAACCGTCGTACATTAAAAACTAATGACATCCATACGCTTATATTAGATGAAGCGGATGAAATGATGAACATGGGCTTCATCGATGATATGAAATTTATCATGGATAAAATCCCAGCGTCACAACGTCAAACAATGCTGTTTTCAGCTACAATGCCAAAAGCTATTCAAACATTAGTTCAACAATTCATGAAAACACCAGTAATTGTTAAAACAATGAATAATGAAATGTCTAATCCACAAATCGAAGAGTACTATACAATCGTAAAAGAATTAGAAAAATTCGATACATTTACGAATCTATTAGATGTACACCAACCAGAATTAGCTATTGTATTCGGCCGTACAAAACGTCGTGTAGATGAATTAACAAGTGCGTTAATCTCTAAAGGTTACAAAGCTGAAGGTTTACATGGTGACATTACTCAAGCGAAACGTTTGGAAGTATTGAAGAAATTCAAAAATGATCAATTAGATATCTTAGTTGCGACAGATGTTGCAGCACGAGGACTAGATATTTCAAACGTAAGCCATGTTTATAACTTTGATATACCTCAAGATACTGAAAGCTATACACACAGAATCGGCCGTACTGGTCGTGCTGGTAAAAAAGGTGTAGCAATCACATTTGTGAACCCAATTGAAATGGATTATATCCGTCAAATTGAACAAGCAAACAAGAGACAAATGACTGCAATGAGACCACCTCATCGTAAAGAAGTGCTTAAAGCACGTGAAAACGATATTAAAGGTAAAGTTGAAAAGTGGATGTCTAGAGAAAATGAACCAAGATTACAACGTATTGCTTCAGAATTAATTGAAGAATATAGTGATGTTGATTTAGTTGCTTCATTATTACAAGAATTGGTTGAATCAAATGACGAAGTTGATGTTCAATTGACATTTGAAAAACCATTATCTCGTGGTAAAGGTGGTCGTCAAGGTCGCGGACCAAAACGTGGCGGTCAAGGCAACAATAAACGTGGCAACAAATTTGATAACAAAAATCGTCGTTCAAAAGGCGGATTCAACAATAATAAGAAGAACGAAAAATCTTCTGACAGAAACAATAACAACAAGAAATCAATGAAAGGTCGCACGTTCGCCGACCACCAAAAATAAAAAATAATTTATCATATATGAAATTTAGGTTTAATCATTCCACTTACGTGGGATGATTTTTTTGCGTTTTTTAAGAAAAGCGTCATAAAAGCTATGATGAATAATAAATATTAAGTGCAATATATTTAAAACAAGAATAGTTATTTATACGTTTTAAATGGATAATGAAATGACTATAAAAGCTATGTTATAATAAATTGAAATCTTAATTAAGGAGTGTATATATGACTAACGACCAACTATTTAACAGAAGTCCTAAACAAGCTATGAAGTATTACTACATAATCGAAGGACTGGAATTTATTGTTAGTTTGATCGTTTCGGTTATTTTAATATTTTTATGGAGTCACTTTAATTGGTGGCATTTCATTATATATTTAATCGTTGCTTTTATAGTGTTTGACTTTGTGCGTTTATTGATTAGACCCTGGATTAAGTTTAAATACACATTTTATAGAATTAAAGAAAATTATATAGAAGTAAAATACGATTTCTTCTTTAAATCTAAAAAGATAGTGAAATTAGAACGCACACAGCTTATTGAAAGACAGAACAACCCAATTTTGAAAAAAATGAGCCTCTCTAAAACTACATTAATTACTGCTGGTCACAGGGTTAGTTTTCCACTGATGTTTACAGATGATGCGAAGTCATTCGAATTACTAACTCTCAACTACTTGAGAGGAGCTGATTTTGATGTATAATCCTCAAAAGTTACATCCCATTTCTTATTTAACGGGTGTTATTGAAGCTATAAAGCAAAATATCTTTTTGATTATTATTTTTTTAGTATTTAATATTCAGGATTTTGATTTTACAAATATAACTTCATACATATTCCCAGCTATCGTTTTTGCCTTCTTTTTATTTTCATTTGTAGCACAAGTATTAAAAGTTTATAACACGACATATTGGATTGAAAATGATCATTTTGTTTTAGCAACTGGTATCTTTACTAAAGAAAGAAAAGAACTTAACATACGTCGTATACAAACATTAGATACATCACAAGGCATTATAAATCAAATCGTAGGTGGCGTGAAATTACAAATCAAAACGCCGAGTGATGGTATTGATTTGGACACTATTTCTAAAAAACAAAGTGAATTAATACAACTTACAATTAAAGAAAAACAGCAAGAATTAACTAGTCAAAATGAAGAACCGGATTTAACTAGAATTCCTGAACAAGAGGATAATGAGGATATGTCGGAGCAACAATCGCAACCTGTACGCTTATATAAGCTTAATTTTAAAGAATTATTGTTTATGGCATTAACGAGTGGGGCGATAGGCGTGGCGTTTGCAGCAATTTCACCGATAATTGGTGCCTTTTCAGAAGTAATACCATGGGAATGGATCACTGGTGAGTTTGCGCGGATTTCTCAAGCGATTTTTGTGATTGTGTTAATAATGGTTGCGACTATTGTTGTCGCAAGTTATATATTGGGTACATTAATTGTAATTATAAAAAACTATAATTACACTGTGACACAAAATGATAATCAATTGAATATCCGATATGGTTTATTTAATGTTAAGAGCATCACAGTGCCAACTGATAGAGTCCAAGCTGTAGTCGAAAAACAATCTTTCTTAAGAAAACTATTCGGTTTTACGTCTATACATTTTGTGATTACGAGCGATATGAATGGTAATGATAAAGACGATATTTCATTAGATGGAAATGTTATGATCTTACCTTTTATTAAACGTAAAAAAGCATTCGAAATCATTAAATCACTTATTCCTAGTATGGCGTTTGAAAATGCGGAACAGGGTATGCCTTGGAGAGGTTTCCATAGGTATTTTTGGCAAGAAACAGTCATATTGCTAGTGATTGCAACTATCGTTAATTATTTCTGGTCACCATGGTCATTTGTTATCGCAGCAGTTATTATTTTACTGCTAATTATCCATAGCCTTATAGTTATTAAATCATCTGGATTAAAAGTACGAAATGATGAACTAGTAGTACGTAATGTAACTACATTTGGATTCAAAAACACGTATTTCAAGCATGGGAAAATACTAGGAATGGAAATTAAACGGAATCCATTTTTAATTAATAGTGATTTAGGTCATTTTAATTTTATCATTGCAAAAGCTGCGGGAAATGAAGCTGTGGGTTTGAAATTTAATAATTACAAAGAAGTTGAAACACTTCAAAATTGGTATTTGAGAGGTGAGCATCATGAATGAATATAATTATATGGATAGATCTGGAAAAACAGTCATGCGTCTCTCGGCATATATCATGACGACGATATTTGTATTAATTTTAGCAGCGATATATATTGTTAATACAATGTGGTTGGAATGGCTTAATTCCAATACGATGATATGGGTCTTAATTATTGGTGTGATTATTATCGTAATTCAATTGCTGCTGGGTGCTATTTTAATTCCAATGTACCAATATCAAATCTTTAGATATAAACTAGATGAAAATGAAATCATTGTAAGAAATGGTTTGTGGTTTGTTTCAGTAATCAAAATCCCGTTATTCAGAATTCAAAATGTCGATACACACGAAGGTATTTTAATGCGCAAATATAAATTAGCAAGTTTAACGTTGTCGACAGCAGGTGGAAATACTGAGATTAAACTTATCGACAAAGATATAGCGGCTACATTAAAGTACAAAATAAAGAATGTTAATAAAACAATTGAAGTAACAGAAAATGAAGCTTCAGATATTGAGTATTCTAAAGATAATAGTGATTTAAAATAAATCACAGGCTTTATATGATTGGGGGAGACTTATGATACACGGTATAGGTGTAGATTTAATAGAGATAACAAGAATAAAAAAACTTTATAGCAGACAAGATAAATTGCTAGAACGTATATTAACTATCAATGAACTACAAAAGTTTAATTGTTTCAAAAATGAACAACGTAAAATGGAATTTCTTGCAGGTAGATTTGCTTGTAAAGAGGCTTTTAGTAAAGCACTAGGTACGGGTCTAGGTAAAACAGTAGCATTTAATGATATTGACTGTTTTAACGATGAAAATGGTAAGCCTTGTATTACCTATGAAGGCTTTAAAGTGCATGTAAGTATTACACATACGGAACATTATGCTATGAGCCAAGTTATTTTAGAAGTTTAATTTATTGAATTTTTTCTATATTCCAGTATGTTTAATTTGGTTATCCTATCATCATTGTTATAAAATTGATTTATTGTAGAAAACTAGCGAAAGCTATTTATTGAAATAGGAGGTACATACTTAATGTCTGATAAGTATTATAGATCGACGTACTTGAATGTAGATTTAAATGCTATTGTTTCAAATTTTCAAGTATTTCAAACATTACACCCAAATAAAACAGTTATGCCGGTAGTTAAAGCGAATGGTTATGGTCTTGGTAGCATTAAAATAGCACGTCAATTAATGGAAAATGGAGCTGAGTTTTTCGCAGTTGCAACATTGGATGAAGCAATTGAACTTCGTATGCATGGAATCAATGCAAAAATACTTGTACTTGGAGTTATTCCAACATATAACATAAACAAAGCAATTCAGCATCGTGTAGCAATCACAGTGCCATCTAAAGCATGGCTCGCTGAAGCTATTGAAGAAATTCCAACTAATAATGAAAAAGATTTATGGCTTCATGCCAAATTAGATACTGGCATGGGCAGGTTAGGAATAAAAAATGTAGATGAGTACAAAGAAGTCATTGAATTAATTCAATCACATGAGCATTTAGTTTTTGAAGGCGTGTTTACACATTTCGCATGTGCTGATGAACCGGGTGATTCGATGAATAAACAACAAGCATATTTTGAAGAAATTGTTGAACAGGTAGAAAAGCCTAATTACATACATTCTCAAAATTCTGCAGGTGCATTGATGAAAGACAGTCAGTTTTGTAATACAGTCAGAATAGGCATATCATTATATGGTTATTATCCTTCAGAGTACGTTAAATCAAAAGTGAAGGTACACTTAAAACCAAGTGCACAATGGATTAGTGAAGTCGTTCAAACTAAAGTATTACAAACTGGAGAATCTGTGAGTTATGGAAGTATATATACAGCGAAAGAACCTACAAAAATCGGAATCATCCCAGTAGGTTATGCAGATGGTTACCCGAGAATGATGACAGGATTTAGTGTAAACGTGAATGGACATCAATGCGAAGTAATTGGAAAAGTGTGTATGGATCAAACAATAATTAAAATTCCTGAAGAAGTTAATGCAGGTGATAAAGTCATTTTAATGGATTACCATAGTGACAGTCCACAATCAGCAGAAGCTATGGGGCGACAGCAACAGACTATTAATTATGAAGTGTTGTGTAGACTAAATAGAAGGCTTCCACGAATTTATCATGGGACGCAAGACCTAGAAATTCGCAATGAATTACTAAAATAGTATAGTCACTTAATGTAAAATTTGTTATTATGAGTCTAACAACGAATCTCAATATATTCTATTTTAGTAACATGGAGGTCTTTATTCATGGCAAGTTTTAATCAAAGCAGAAACCATAGTATTGAACAACTATTAAAAGAAGGCTATTCTCAAATGGCCGATTTAAATCTCTCCCTTGCAGCAGAAGCATTTCCATTTGAATGTGAAGCTTGTGATTGCAATGAAGTTTACCTCAGCTCTAAGAATAACAATGAATGATGAGAAGAGGAGACGTTTATTTAGCTGATTTATCACCAGTTCAAGGGTCTGAACAAGGGGGAATAAGACCTGTCGTTATCATACAGAATGATACTGGAAATAAATATAGTCCTACCGTAATTGTAGCTGCAATTACTGGTAGGATTAATAAAGCTAAAATACCTACACATGTAGAAATAGAAAAAAGTAAGTATAAGCTTGATAAAGATTCTGTAATACTGCTTGAGCAGATTAGAACTTTAGATAAAAATAGGCTGAAAGAAAAATTAACATACCTTTCTGAAAGTAAAATGAAAGAAGTTAATGTTGCTATTGATATAAGCTTAGGATTACATAATGTTAGAAATAGTAAATCCTGATTTTCAAAGGTTTAAAAAACAGTTAATAAAATAGTGAATTTTATATCGATTCCCTATAACATGTAATTACCACTTAATTAGCAATATAATTGTTATTGGAAAATTAAGGATTTTAGTTTTGTGGTTTAATACCTTTGAGTGGGATGTTTTAAGTTGAAAAGCTTTAGGTTATCCTAAAGCTTTTTTAGGTATTTGGAGCGAGTTTATCATTTATAGCGAGTAACACATACAAATACGTAAAAAATTTGAATAAGCGCGTTCATTATAAAAGATATTTTTACTTACATACATAGTACATTTAAACATGTTATAACCGATGTATGCGGTTTATATTTGTATTTTTAGGAGGAATTACTACATGGAAGAATTCAAAAATCAATATAAAGCGCTAATTGACGAAAGTTTGCACACTATAGATGCTACGGATTTTATGAAAAAGTGTGAAAGCTTTACAGATGAAGTGATAAAAAGAGATTTATTACCAGAAGATATAGTTGAAATTCATAGAGATTATGTCAGAGTGCTAAATTTAAATGAAACTCAAATTTTAGAAACTTTTAATGTGCTTAAAGAAGTAGTCAGAGGGTTTGGGTATAGTTATAGAGATTATCAAGAATTAGTAAATCGTCTACAATATCACGATAAAGAGATTGATTTAGCCTCTCGTTTGCAGCAAACAATGCTTAAAACGGATATTCCTCAATTTGATAGCATACAAATCGGTGTTATATCAGTAGCAGCGCAAAAAGTAAGTGGTGACTATTTTAACCTAATAGACCATAAAGATGGCACAATGAGTTTCGCAGTGGCAGACGTTATAGGTAAAGGTATACCAGCTGCACTTGCAATGAGTATGATAAAATTTGGCATGGACTCTTATGGTCATTCTCAACTTCCGAGTGATGGCTTAAAGCGACTCAACCGAGTAGTAGAGAAAAACGTCAATCAGAATATGTTTGTAACGATGTTCTATGGACTATATGAAGAGTTAAATCATTTATTATATTGTAGCTCTGCTGGGCACGAACCAGGATATGTATATAGAGCAGAAACTGAAGAATTTGAAGAAATCAGCGTTAGAGGTAGAGTGTTAGGTGTCAGCGAGCAAACGAGGTATAAGCAACAAGAAATCCCTGTATTTTTAGATGACCTAGTTATTATATTTACAGATGGTGTCACAGAAGTTAGAAATGAAGCAGGAGATTTCTTAGATAAAAACCATCTTTTAACGATGATTCACAAGTATAAGCATATGCATCCACAAGATATCGTTCAACTTTTATATGAAGCGATTTTGAAAATACAAAACCCTGACAAGAGAGATGATTTAACAATTCTAATTATAAAAAGAGTTAATTAGTTTTATCATAGTTAAGGTTAAGTTATTTGATTTAAGGGTATGGAAGTTATTATGAGACTATAATTAGGAGTGTAAAGTTATGAATCTTAATATCGAAACGGTAACACATGATACTCATTACGAGGTTAAAGTTGGCGGAGAACTAGACGTTTATACTGTTCCAGAACTAGAAGAAGTTTTAGTGCCGATGAGACAAGAAGGAACTCATGATTTACATGTAAATTTAGAAAACGTGAGTTACATGGATTCAACGGGATTAGGCGTATTTGTTGGTACATTAAAAGCGTTAAACCAACATGATAAAGAATTATATATATTAGGTGTTTCAGATCGAATAAGTCGACTATTTGATATAACAGGATTAAAAGATTTGATGCATGTTAATGAAGGAACGGAGGTCGAATAACATGCAACTTAAACAAGATTATATAGAAATGCGTTTACCAGCATCTGCAGAATACGTGAGTTTAATACGTTTAACACTGTCAGGCGTTTTTTCACGTGCAGGCGCTTCGTATGACGACATAGAAGATGCGAAGATTGCAGTGAGCGAAGCAGTAACGAATGCAGTAAAACATGCATATAAAGATAACCCAGAAGATGTGGGTATGATTAATCTATGCTTTGAAATTTTCGATGATAAAATCAAGATTGTAATTTCAGATCAAGGTGAAAGTTTTGATTATGAAGAGACAAAAGCACAATTAGGGCCATATAAAGAAAACGAAAACATAGATTTCCTAAGAGAAGGCGGTCTTGGTCTGTTTTTAATTGAATCTTTAATGGATGAAGTTACAGTCGATAAACAATCAGGCGTAACAATCAGTATGATAAAGTATATTAAAAAAGAGCAGGTGCGAAATAATGGCGAAAGAGTCGAAATCAGTTAATGATGTATCACCTGAACAAATTAACCAATGGATAACGCAGCATCAAAATGACGAAAACAAAGATGCTCAAGATAAACTCGTAAGACATTATAGAAAGTTAATCGAATCATTGGCATATAAATATTCAAAAGGTCAATCTCATCATGAAGACCTCGTTCAGGTTGGTATGGTTGGTTTGATTGGTGCAATAAACCGATTTGACTTATCCTTTGATAGAAAGTTTGAAGCCTTTTTAGTACCAACGGTCATTGGTGAGATTAAGCGTTATTTACGTGATAAAACATGGAGCGTCCATGTACCAAGAAGAATCAAAGAGATTGGACCTCGTATTAAAAAAGTAACTGATGAATTAACAAATGAGTTAGAACGTTCTCCTTCTATTGCAGAAATAGCGGATCGACTTGAAGTAAATGAAGAAGATGTGCTAGAAGCAATGGAAATGGGTCAAAGTTATAACGCATTAAGTGTTGATCATTCGATTGAAGCAGACAAAGATGGTTCTACAGTTACTTTATTAGATATTATGGGTCAGCAAGATGACAATTATGATTTAACTGAAAAACGTATGATATTGGAAAGGATTTTACCAATATTAAATGAAAGAGAAAGACAAATTATTCAATGTACATTTATTGAAGGTTTAAGCCAAAAAGAAACTGGAGAAAGAATTGGTTTAAGCCAAATGCATGTTTCAAGATTACAAAGAACAGCAATCAAGAAATTACAAGAAGCCGCTAATCAATGATTGAATAAAATATAAGGCAGCGTTCCTATAAATTAGGGAGCTGTCTTATTTTAATTTATATACGAGTTGCTATCACTTTAATAAAGCATGACGTTTTGAACAGTGGTTACTATTAAATATGTTAAAATGTTAAAGAAAGTAAAATAAAAAGAGAAATAAATGAGCGGAGGATTCTATGGATAGTAATCTAATACAATCTATAAGAGAGAAATACAATTTCACAACAAAACAAATTAATTCAGTGTTATCACTCCTAGAGGATAAAAACACGGTACCTTTTATAGCTCGCTATAGAAAAGAGCAAACAGGTGGATTAGATGAAGTAGAAATTAAACAAATAGATGATGAATATCAATATATGGTTAACCTTCAAAAAAGAAAAGAAGAAGTTATACATAATGTAGAAGAACAAGGTTTATTAACAGCAGACTTAAAAAGTGATATTTTAAAACAAACAAAACTCCAGCGTGTTGAAGATTTATATAGACCATTCAAACAAAAAAAGAAAACGAGAGCTACGGAAGCTAAGAGAAAAGGCTTAGAACCATTTGCAAAATGGCTGAAACAATCTAACTTAGACACAACAATCGAAAATAAAGCACAACAATTTTTAAACGAAGAAGTAGAAACTATTGAAGCTGCTATAAAAGGTGCGCAAGATATTATTGCAGAATTAGTTTCGGATGCGCCTAAATATAGAACTAAAATCCTTAAAGATACATTTCAACATGGCAATATTATTACACAAAAGAAAAAGAATGCTGAAGACGAAAAAGAAACATTTTCTATGTATTATGATTACAGCGAACCAGTGAAAAAAATTGCTAATCATAGAGTCTTAGCTGTGAACCGTGGAGAAAAAGAAAAAGTATTATCAGTAAAATTAGAAATGGATACACAAGGCATTGAAAACTTCATTCGCAAAAATGAAATAACTACAAATCATGAAGGTAATTATATAATTGAAGATGCCATTAAAGATAGCTTGAAAAGATTAATTATGCCTTCTATCGAAAGAGAAATAAGAGGGGATCTAACAGAAAAAGCTGAAAACCATGCTATTGATGTCTTTAGTGAAAATTTAAGAAATTTATTGTTACAACCACCAATGAAAGGTAAACAAATACTTGGGGTGGATCCAGCATTTAGAACAGGGTGCAAACTTGCAGTTATTAATCCGTTCGGTACATTTGTTGCAAAAGACGTGATGTATCCGCACCCTCCAATTAATAAAAAAGCAGATGCTGAAAAAATATTCGTTAAATTTGTTAAAGATTATGACGTAGAACTTATCGCAATAGGTAATGGGACAGCTAGTCGTGAAACTGAACAATTTGTAGCATCTATGATTCAAGAACATCATTTGAAGGTGCAATTCATTATTGTGAATGAAGCGGGCGCGTCAGTATATTCTGCATCAGAAGTCGCTAGAACAGAATTCCCGGATTTCCAAGTTGAAGAACGTAGTGCAGTTTCAATTGGTAGAAGAGTGCAAGATCCATTGAGTGAACTTGTTAAAATCGATCCTAAATCAATAGGTGTAGGTCAATATCAGCATGATGTTAATCAAAAAGCACTTGAAGCGGCGTTAACATTTGTGGTTGAAACAGCAGTGAACCAAGTAGGTGTGGATGTTAATACAGCTTCACGCTCACTACTCCAATATGTTTCTGGTTTATCACCAACGATTGCACAAAACATAATCAACTATCGTGAAGAAAACGGTGCAATCAAACATAACAAAGATATTGCAAAAGTTAAGCGTTTAGGTGCTAAAACATTTGAACAAAGTATCGGTTTTTTAAGAATTGTCGATGGTAGTGAACCATTAGATAATACTTCAATTCACCCTGAAAGCTACAGAGCAACGTATCAATTATTAAATGAAATCAATATGAAAGCTGAAGATCTTGGCACAGAAAATTTAAAATCAGCATTAAATCACTTAAATATAGAGGAAATGGCTGAAAAATTGAACATAGGTCAACCAACATTAGAAGATATCATAAAATCGTTGATTGCCCCAAATAGAGATCCGCGTGATGAATTTGAAACACCTATTCTAAAATCAGACGTTTTATCAATCGAAGATTTATCAAAAAATATGAAGCTAAGCGGTACAGTTAGAAACGTTGTAGACTTTGGTGCCTTTGTAGACATTGGAGTCAAACAAGATGGGCTTGTACATGTTTCAAAACTATCTAAGAAGTTTGTGAAGAATCCAATGGATATTGTTAGTGTTGGAGATATTGTAGATGTTTGGATACTTGATATTGATGATAAAAAAGGTAAGGTATCATTAACTATGATTGATCCACATGGATAATGAAACGCTCCAAAGATTAACAGAGACGATATCTGAATCATACTTTAAGCGTTCATTTAAACATAAAGCATATTTTAATAAACGCTTAAAAACAACTGGCGGTCGCTACTTATTAAAATCTCATAATATTGAAGTTAATGATAAGCAGTACACTAAATTTGGTGAAAAAGCAGTTGAAGATATTATTAAGCATGAATTATGTCATTATCATTTACATTTACAAGGAAAGGGATTCCAGCACAAGGATAAGGACTTTAAAGCGTTGAGTAAGTTAACAGGCGCTCCAAGATTTTGTTCAGCTGTAGAAAAATATGAAGATCGTGCGAAGTATATGTATAAATGTAATACATGCGGTGCCCAATTTCCGAGAATAAGAAAAGTAAACACGAAAAAAATGATGTGTGGACATTGTAAAGGTAAATTGATTGAACATGATATAGTGCAATAATAGGAGTTATTATAAAAGGGCGAGCTAAAACGGTAGATTTTAGCTCGTTTTTTTATTTTGAAGTAAAATAGAAGTGGAATTTAAGTAAAAAAGACCTATTCAGGTGATTTTTAATGTGTATTTTACCATCAATAGTTAAATCCAACTTATAACTAGAACATTTTACTCATTTTTGTTTGTTTTTTCTGTTGACGATGAGTCGATTATATTATAAGATAATAAACGTTGCGAAATTAATAGGCAATTGAGTTAAGTAAGTATTAACTTTATTAAATTAACTTTAAAAACGTGTTGACAAGACATTAAAAGTATATTACAATATATAATGTTAACTTAATAAACAAACCGTTTTGCGAGCGGCCGTGGCGGAACGGCAGACGCGCTAGGTTGAGGGCCTAGTGGGAGAAATCCCGTGGAGGTTCAAATCCTCTTGGCCGCACCAAAAATATTACATATTATTAATATGCGGGTGTAGTTTAATGGTAAAACCTCAGCCTTCCAAGCTGATGTTGTGGGTTCGATTCCCATCACCCGCTCCAATAGAAACATTAATGAACATTGAAAACTGAA
>NZ_LNNB01000021.1 GCF_001747895.1 Staphylococcus equorum
TTGTCTTGATAATGGAAGGCCATCAATAAATATGGACTCATTATCAATGAGTTTTTGTTCTATAAGTTGGGTTCTAAAGTTAACAAATAGGGACTTTAATAATTTATCCATGATTGGATGTACTCTAAAACGATTGATTGTTCTATATGATGGTTTTTGATTTTGAGATAACCACATCATACGAATACTATCTGAAAGTGCAGCTTCAATTCTTCGTCCAGAAAATATTGATTGTGTATAAGCATAAAGAATTATTTTCAACATCATTTTAGGGTGATAAGAGGATGCACCATTTAAGTGATTGAATTCGTAGAATTCTGTTTCTGGAATTGTTTCAACAATTTGATTAACTGCATGTGCGATATCATTGTTAGGAAGCAAAATTTCAGTCTCCATTGGTAGTGTTAGCTGAGTCATATTATAATTTTTA
Source organism: Staphylococcus equorum (assembly GCF_001747895.1). Taxonomy (GTDB): domain Bacteria; phylum Bacillota; class Bacilli; order Staphylococcales; family Staphylococcaceae; genus Staphylococcus; species Staphylococcus equorum_A. The sequence continues at coordinate 431 of NZ_LNNB01000021.1, forward strand.
TACATAAGACACCTCGTTTTAAAATTATGTTAGAGTAACTTTATTATACGAAGTGGCTTATTTTTTTGTATAAATTTATATAATTGTTCCGATTTTGTAAAAAGCTGACGCCTAGGGGAATAGT
>NZ_LNNB01000022.1 GCF_001747895.1 Staphylococcus equorum
TTCTTGACTGCATATGCCACCATAACAACTTCATTGAACGGATTTATTGTTCGCAGTCTTCTCGACTGCATAAGCCACCGTAACAACTTCGGTGAATGGATTTACTGTTCGCAGTCTTCTCGACTGCATATGCCACCGTAACAACTTCGGTGAACGGATTTATTGTTCGCAGTCTTCTTGACTGCATAAGACACCGTAACAACTTCGGTGAACGGATTTATTGTTCGCAGTCTTCTTGACTGCATATGCCACCATAACAACTTCATTGAACGGATTTATTGTTCGCAGTCTTCTCGACTGCATAAGCCACCGTAACAACTTCGGTGAATGGATTTACTGTTCGCAGTCTTCTCGACTGCATATGCCACCGTAAC
>NZ_LNNB01000023.1 GCF_001747895.1 Staphylococcus equorum
CTTAACGATTCACTTTCTACATCGCTGAGTGATTCACTTTCGCTTAATGATTCGGATGTACTTAACGATTCACTTTCGCTTAGTGATTCTGACGTGCTCAATGACTCGCTCTCACTTAATGACTCTGATGTACTCAATGACTCACTTTCACTTAGTGACTCTGATGTACTCAATGACTCACTTTCACTTAGTGACTCTGATGTACTCAACGATTCGCTTTC
>NZ_LNNB01000024.1 GCF_001747895.1 Staphylococcus equorum
TCTTCATTTCCTACTAAATCTACGTTCGTCGGAACACCTATTGCGTAATTGCCTTGATTGTCTGCTGTACCTGTTGCCACACTTCCATCTGGGAATTTAACCGTAATCGTCGAGCCTGGTTCGCCAGTTCCTGTTACTTGTGTGCCTTCACTTGTAACCTCATTCACCGTTGGGGCTGTAGGTACTGTTGTATCTATAACTGTTAATCGTGTTTCTGGCGATACATTGCCTGAT
>NZ_LNNB01000025.1 GCF_001747895.1 Staphylococcus equorum
TATGGTTGCAAAATATGATCAAGTAAGACAACCAAATGTAGTTGCGAAACTATATAACAAAAAAAATAAATCTTATATCGACATTAAAACTGACTTTTTCGTACCAAATAATGTTTAAGTTCAATCTTTAACTGAAGCAATTCGTTCGGATATTAAAAAGAATGTAGAATATTTCACAGAAATGCCAGTACGTAAGTTAGAAGTTAATGTGAGAGATCAGAAAACTTCTGGTCCACGAGTGTTGTAAGGGAGGTATATCATGGCTAACAATCAT
>NZ_LNNB01000026.1 GCF_001747895.1 Staphylococcus equorum
CATCTTCCTTGAGAAGATGAAGAGGAATGACATTGACATATTGCATTCAGTTTTGAATGCTCATTACGAGTATTCATTGCGTTATTTTGTACATTGAAAACTAGATATGTAAGTAAAATTTATGATTTTACCAAGCAAAACCGAGTGAATTAGAGTTTTAAAAAGCTTGAATTCAAAAAAATAGAAATAATCGCTAGTGTTCGAAAGAACACTCACAGATTAATAACATTTTAGGTTTTCAACCGATTTTTTTCGTGTTGAAGGTCGAAAAGATTAAGTTATTAAGGGCGCACGGTGGATGCCTTGGCACTAGAAGCCTACGAAGGACGTTACTAACGACGATATGCTTTGGGGAGCTGTAAGTAAGCTTTGATCCAGAGATTTCCGAATGGGGAAACCCAACACGAGTTATGTCGTGTTATCGATATGTGAATACATAGCATATCTGAAGGCAGACGCGGGGAACTGAAACATCTTAGTACCCGCAGGAAGAGAAAGAAAAATCGATTCCCTGAGTAGCGGCGAGCGAAACGGGAAGAGCCCAAACCAACGAGCTTGCTTGTTGGGGTTGTAGGACACTCTATACGGAGTTACAAAAGAACAAATTAGACGAATCATCTGGAAAGATGAATCAAAGAAGGTAATAATCCTGTAGTCGAAAGTTTGTTCACTCTTGAGTGGATCCTGAGTACGACGGAACACGAGAAATTCCGTCGGAATCCGGGAGGACCATCTCCCAAGGCTAAATACTCTCTAGTGACCGATAGTGAACCAGTACCGTGAGGGAAAGGTGAAAAGTACCCCGGAAGGGGAGTGAAATAGAACTTGAAACCGTGTGCTTACAAGTAGTCAGAGCCCGTTAATGGGTGATGGCGTGCCTTTTGTAGAATGAACCGGCGAGTTACGATTTGATGCAAGGTTAAGCAGTTAATGTGGAGCCGTAGCGAAAGCGAGTCTGAATAGGGCGTTGAGTATTTGGTCGTAGACCCGAAACCAGGTGATCTACCCATGACCAGGCTGAAGTTCAGGTAACACTGAATGGAGGGCCGAACCGACTTACGTTGAAAAGTGAGCGGATGAGTTGTGGGTAGCGGAGAAATTCCAATCGAACCTGGAGATAGCTGGTTCTCTCCGAAATAGCTTTAGGGCTAGCCTTAAGTAATGATTATTGGAGGTAGAGCACTGTTTGGACGAGGGGCCCTTATCGGGTTACCGAATTCAGACAAACTCCGAATGCCAATCAATTTTATCTTAGGAGTTAGAACGCGGGTGATAAGGTCCGTGTTCGAAAGGGAAACAGCCCAGACCACCAGCTAAGGTCCCAAAATATATGTTAAGTGGAAAAGGATGTGGCGTTGCCCAGACAACTAGTATGTTGGCTTAGAAGCAGCCATCATTTAAAGAGTGCGTAATAGCTCACTAGTCGAGTGACACTGCGCCGAAAATGTACCGGGGCTAAACATATTACCGAAGCTGTGGATTGTCCGTAAGGACAGTGGTAGGAGAGCGTTCTAAGGGCGTTGAAGCATGATCGCAAGGACATGTGGAGCGCTTAGAAGTGAGAATGCCGGTGTGAGTAGCGAAAGACGGGTGAGAATCCCGTCCACCGATTGACTAAGGTTTCCAGAGGAAGGCTCGTCCGCTCTGGGTTAGTCGGGTCCTAAGCTGAGGCCGATAGGCGTAGGCGATGGATAACAGGTTGATATTCCTGTACCACCAAATTTCGTTTTAAGCGATGGGGGGACGCAGTAGGATAGGCGAAGCGTACTATTGGATTGTACGTCCAAGCAATGAGACTGAGTGTTAGGCAAATCCGGCACTCTTAAGGTCAAGTTGTGATGGGGAGAGGAAATTGTTTCCTCGAGTCGTTGATTTCACACTGCCAAGAAAAGCCTCTAGCTAGAATTTTGGTGCCCGTACCGCAAACCGACACAGGTAGTCAAGATGAGAATTCTAAGGTGAGCGAGCGAACTCTCGTTAAGGAACTCGGCAAAATGACCCCGTAACTTCGGGAGAAGGGGTGCTCTTTAGGGTTAACGCCCAGGAGAGCCGCAGTGAATAGGCCCAAGCGACTGTTTATCAAAAACACAGGTCTCTGCTAAACCGTAAGGTGATGTATAGGGGCTGACGCCTGCCCGGTGCTGGAAGGTTAAGAGGAGTGGTTAGCTTCGGCGAAGCTACGAATCGAAGCCCCAGTAAACGGCGGCCGTAACTATAACGGTCCTAAGGTAGCGAAATTCCTTGTCGGGTAAGTTCCGACCCGCACGAAAGGCGTAACGATTTGGGCACTGTCTCAACGAGAGACTCGGTGAAATCATAGTACCTGTGAAGATGCAGGTTACCCGCGACAGGACGGAAAGACCCCGTGGAGCTTTACTGTAGTCTGATATTGAAATTCGGTACAACTTGTACAGGATAGGTAGGAGCCTTTGAAACGTGAGCGCCAGCTTACGTCGAGGCGTTGGTGGGATACTACCCTTGCTGTGTTGGATTTCTAACCCGCACCATTTATCATGGTGGGAGACAGTGTCAGATGGACAGTTTGACTGGGGCGGTCGCCTCCTAAAGAGTAACGGAGGCGCTCAAAGGTTTCCTCAGAATGGTTGGAAATCATTCATAGAGTGTAAAGGCATAAGGAAGCTTGACTGCGAGACTTACAAGTCGAGCAGGGTCGAAAGACGGACTTAGTGATCCGGTGGTTCCGCATGGAAGGGCCATCGCTCAACGGATAAAAGCTACCCCGGGGATAACAGGCTTATCTCCCCCAAGAGTTCACATCGACGGGGAGGTTTGGCACCTCGATGTCGGCTCATCGCATCCTGGGGCTGTAGTCGGTCCCAAGGGTTGGGCTGTTCGCCCATTAAAGCGGTACGCGAGCTGGGTTCAGAACGTCGTGAGACAGTTCGGTCCCTATCCGTCGTGGGCGCAGGAAATTTGAGAGGAGCTGTCCTTAGTACGAGAGGACCGGGATGGACATACCTCTGGTGTACCAGTTGTCGTGCCAACGGCATCGCTGGGTAGCTATGTATGGACGGGATAAGTGCTGAAAGCATCTAAGCATGAAGCCCCCCTCAAGATGAGATTTCCCAACTTCGGTTATAAGATCCCTCAAAGATGATGAGGTTAATAGGTTCGAGGTGGAAGCATAGCGATATGTGGAGCTGACGAATACTAATCGATCGAAGACTTAATCAAATTTAAAAAGTGTTTTGTTTGGCATTATCAAATTTTACTTACTATCTAGTTTTGAATGTATAATTTTTTATACAGTTCATTGTCTGGTGACAATGGCAAGGAGGTCACACCTGTTCCCATGCCGAACACAGTAGTTAAGCTCCTTAGCGCCGATGGTAGTCGGACTTACGTTCCGCAAGAGTAGGACGTTGCCAGGCAGCATTATAGGATGCGATGAGCCCGAGACCGAGAGGTCTCTTTTTTTATGCGCAAAAGAAGCTTAACTTCCAAAAACAACTGGTTTAAGACATGACCACATAAGCTGAAGCTCATGTGTAAGAACTACTAATCCCAATGATTTTGAGAAGTAGTTCTTTAGAAGCTGACGAACTGAGTGAAAGACGCAACGAGCTTACAAGCGGTAAGTGAGTAAGGAATAAAGTGAATATTAAATGTATACAAGAGCTGAAGCTCTTGCATAAGCACTACTAATCTTGCAGACAAGAAAGTAGTGCTTTAAAGCTTCTTAGCGCCGAAGGTAGCCGACTTACATTCCGCAAGAGTAGGGAAAGAGACGCATGAGTTTTAGCTCATGTGTAAGGCCCACTAATCTCAATAAATTGAGAAGTGAGGCTTTACAGGCAGTATTATAGATGCGATGAGCCCGAGACCGAGAGGTCTCTTTTTTGTGCGCAAAAAAGTGAGAATGGTCCAATAGAGATGGTTATAATTTAAGGATTACAAGAGCTGGTGCTCTTGTATAAGAACTACTAATTTCGCAAGCGAAAAAGTGGTTCTTTATAAATTAAAAGTGACACTTTACTTGCATAAGCACTACTAATCTTGCAGGCAAGAAAGTAATGCTTTTAGATATTAGTTATTATTTAAATTGTCAATGAACGAATCAGTGCATTGGTGTGGTCCTCTAGTTGTGAAAAAGGTATTCCACCAAAACCTAAAATAAATTTTACAGATTGTTGTGACTTATCATATTTACTAAAAGGAATGATTTTCAAATTATTTTCTTCAGCATTTTTTAAACATTGTTTCATAGTTAAACCATTTTTTACAGTTAGTGTAAAGTGCATGCCTGCTAACGCACCATCAATTTCTAATTGTTCTTGATAGGGTTTGAGTGCATCTAATATAAACTTAAGTTTGTCTCTATAAACGTTTCTCATTTTATTTAAATGTCTCTCAAAACTACCTGACTGCATAAAACTTGCCACCATTTTTTGTATATGTGCGGGTACTGTATTACCTTCTTTATTTTCTAGTGAGTTGTATAATTTTAACAGTTTTTTAGGTAATACTAGGTAAGCAACTCTGCAACTTGGGAATAAAGATTTTGAGAATGTACTAATATATATAACTTTATCTTTTGTATCTAAACTTTGTAATGCAGGAATAGGCTTTCCAAAGTAACGGAATTCCGAATCATAATCATCTTCAATAATGTATCTATTTTCAAATTGCTGTGCCCAGTGAATAAGTTGGGTACGCTTTTTTAAATTCATCACATAGCCAGTAGGAAATTGATGAGAAGGTGTAACATAAGCGATATTATTATGAGATTCATTGAAATATTCTAGCTCAATTCCTGTATTATTCACAGGTACTTGGAGATAAGTAATTTGTTTTTTGTCTAAAACTTGTTTGATTGGTGGATAGCTCGGATTTTCAATTAAAAAGCGTCCTTTATTCAAAATGTCAGTTAATAAATTAATAAGTTGTTCTGTAGAAGAACCAATAATAATTTGTTCTGGATGACACGCTACGCCTCTACTATTAAATAAGTAATGCGCTATTTCTTGGCGCAGTGTCCATTCTCCTTTGGGATTTGTATGTTGCAGTAAGTTCAATTGACCATCTTCAAAAGTATCGCGCGCATATTTTCTAAATTGCTGCATAGGAAAATATTCTGCATCTATTTCTGATAAATTGAAGGCAAATTCATATGTTTGTTGAGTCTGATTATTATTATTTTGTTCGTAATTTGTGTTTGATGTGTGTAAATCTCTAGTAATAATTGGTAAGGTTTCGACATCGGATACAAAATAACCTGATCGTGGTTTGGCGTATATGTACCCCTCATCCGATAGAATTTGATAAGCGTGTTCGATTGTTGTATTACTTACAGATAAATGTTGCCCTAACGCTCGTTTAGAAGGAAATTTATCGCCTGATTTATATTGGCCTTCAATGATTTGTTTTTTTAAATTCTCGTACAGATTGATGTATAAATGCTCTTTCGTCATTTCAACTGACCTCCTAAATTAATCTAGAATTGTCCCTTTTTAAATACCAGTTTATCTTTTAAAATGAATTTAATCAACTAAGCAAAGGGGTTAAATAAATATGTCTAAAGTAATTGGATCTGAAAGAGTTAAAAGAGGAATGGCGGAAATGCAAAAAGGTGGCGTCATTATGGACGTTGTAAACGCAGAACAAGCTAAGATAGCTGAGGATGCCGGCGCTGTTGCAGTAATGGCATTAGAACGCGTGCCTTCTGATATTAGAGCTGCAGGTGGTGTTGCACGAATGGCTAACCCTAAAATTGTAGAAGAGGTTATGGATGCTGTCTCTATACCAGTTATGGCAAAAGGCCGCATTGGTCATATAACTGAAGCTCGTGTATTAGAATCTATGGGTGTTGACTATATCGATGAATCCGAAGTATTAACACCAGCTGATGAAGAGTTTCATCTACGTAAAGATACATTCACTGTACCATTTGTATGTGGTTGCCGTAATTTAGGTGAAGCTGCACGTCGTATTGGTGAAGGTGCTGCAATGTTACGTACTAAAGGTGAGCCAGGTACTGGAAATATCGTAGAAGCAGTAAGACATATGCGCCAGGTCAATTCAGAAGTGAGTCGTTTAACAGTTATGCATGACGATGAGATTATGACTGAGGCTAAAAATATTGGTGCACCATATGAAATTTTAAAATCTATTAAAGAAAATGGTAAATTACCAGTAGTTAATTTTGCAGCTGGTGGGGTAGCAACGCCTCAAGATGCTGCTTTAATGATGGAATTAGGTGCAGATGGCGTGTTTGTTGGATCAGGTATTTTTAAATCAGAAGATCCAGAAAAATTTGCTAAAGCAATTGTACAAGCAACTACACATTACCAAGACTACGAACTAATTGGACGTCTAGCTAAAGAATTAGGCACAGCAATGAAAGGTTTAGATATCAATGAGTTGTCATTAGAAGATCGTATGCAAGAGCGTGGATGGTAATATGAAAATTGGTGTTTTAGCCTTACAAGGCGCAGTGAGAGAACATATACGTCATATTGCACTAAGTGGTCATGAAGGCGTAGCAGTTAAGCGTGTCGAACAGTTGGATGACATTGATGGATTAATCATACCAGGCGGAGAATCTACTACGTTACGTCGCTTAATGAATCTTTATGGATTCAAAGATGCTTTGCAACAATCCACATTACCTATGTTTGGTACTTGTGCTGGCTTAATTATCTTAGCAACGAACATTGTTGGCGAAGCAGGTTATTTAGATAAACTGAATATCACTGTTCAAAGAAATTCTTTTGGCCGACAAGTTGATAGCTTTGAAAGCGAGTTAGATGTGAAAGGAATTGCTAAAGATATTGAAGGCGTATTTATTAGAGCACCTCATATAGAAAGTGTGCATGGGGAAGCGAGTGTACTTAGTACAGTGGGTGATAAAATTGTAGCTGTTCAACAAGGATGTTATTTAGGCGTTTCATTTCATCCTGAATTAACAGATGATTACAGAGTCACACAATATTTCATTGAATCAATTGTTAAACCGACCGTAACTGAAAAAGTATAAAAAAAGAGCGATAAGGTATTGATACCTTGTCGCTCTTTTAAATATTAATTTTTAAATAAAGAATCCTGCAATGGCTGCAGAAATAAATGAAACTAATGTAGCACCGAATAATAATTTTAGACCAAATCGTGCTACTACATCGCCTTTTTCGTTGTTAAGCGATTTGATTGCGCCAGAGATAATACCGATAGAGCTAAAGTTTGCGAATGATACTACGAATACTGAGATAACGCCTTTCGCGTGTTCACTCATGTCTTTAACTTTACTTAGACTTTCCATTGCAACAAATTCATTTGATAATAATTTCGTTGCCATAATAGAACCAGCTTGTACAGCTTCATGCCATGGCACACCAACTAAGAATGCGAATGGCGCAAATACGAAACCGATTAGTGTTTGGAAGTCCCAAGTAATGCTACCACCTGAAATACCAGTGAAAATCGCACTAACTACGCCATTTAGTAAAGCGATAATAGCGATATAACCAATTAACATTGCCCCAACAATGATTGCTACTTTAAACCCATCTAAAATGTATTCCCCTAACATTTCGAAGAAGGATTGTTTGCCTGTTTCACTTTCTTCAACTATTAATTTATCTTCTTTTGGATCAACTTTGTAAGGGTTGATGATAGAAGCAATAATGAAACCGCCGAAGAGATTTAAGACAACTGCCGTAACAACAAAGCGTGGTTCAATTAATGTGAAGTAAGCTCCAATAATTGATGCGGAAACGGTAGACATTGCTGAAGCAGTTAATGTATAAAGACGTTGTTTTGGAATGTGAGCAAGTTCTTTTTTTAATGAAATAAAAACTTCTGATTGTCCCAAAATTGCTGCTGCAACAGCGTTATATGATTCTAAACGACCCATACCATTAATTTTAGATATTACTAAACCTAAGACATTAATAATTACAGGTAAAATACGTGTATATTGTAAGATACCAATTAATGCTGATATGAAAACAATTGGTAATAATACGTTAAAGAAGAAAGGCGGATTTTCTGGATCTATGTATTGAATGCCACCAAATACAAAGTTCACACCTTCTGCAGCTTGTGCTAATAAGTAATTAAAGCCTACTGAAATACCACCAATGACTGTAATCCCAAATTTTGTTTTTAACAAAATAAATGCCATGACAAGTTGTATTACAAGTAGTAAGCCAACATATTGCCAACGAATATTTTTTCTGTCGGAACTGAAAAGAAAGGCTAACCCAATAAATACTACAATCCCAATTAAACCGATAATAATATGCATATTTTTTCATCCCTTTTATTTTTTTCTTAATATCTATAATACAATAAAACTGGTAGCACTTACATCCATAAACTAATATTTTTTAATCATATTGGTTGAAAAAGGTCAAAGTTGGTCATATAATATAGTCAAAGAAGGTCAAAAGAGGTGATAATCATGCACAATATGTCTGACATCATAGAACAGTACATTAAAAAATTATTTGAAGACACCAATAAAGACGTTGTAGAACTTCAACGTGCAAATATTGCACAGCGCTTTGACTGCGTGCCTTCTCAACTGAATTATGTAATTAAAACACGTTTTACAAATGAACATGGTTATGAGATTGAAAGTAAAAGAGGTGGTGGTGGGTACATCCGAATCACCAAAATTGAAAATAAAGACGAAACAGGTTACATTAATCACTTACTTCAATTAATAGGACCATCTATTTCTCAGCAACAAGCGTATTACATCATAGATGGTTTATTAGATAAAAAATATATCAATGAACGTGAAGCAAAAATGATCTATGCTGTCATTGATAGAGAAACACTAAAAATGGATGTATTATCGAGAGATATTATACGGGCTAATATTATCAAACGTTTATTACCTGTAATAAATTATTACTAAAGCGAGGTGTTTAGTCGTGCTATGCGAAAATTGTCATTTAAACGAAGCAGAAGTTAAATTAGCAGTAAAAGGACAAGATGGTGTAAATGAAAAATGGGTTTGTTCGACATGTGCTCAGGGTGGCAATCCTTGGACACAAAACCAACAGCTACAATCCCAAGATGATATTGAAGGTGCATTTGTTGTGAAACAAATCTTACAGCACTTAGCAGCTAAACATGGTATTGATTTTGATGAAATTGCTTTTAAAGAAGAAAAAAGATGTCCTAGTTGTCATATGACGTTAAAAGATATTGCACATGTTGGGAAATTTGGTTGTGCAAACTGCTATGCAACTTTTAAAGATGACATTGTCGACATTGTGCGTCGTGTGCAAGGTGGTCAAATTGAACACACAGGAAAAACACCTCGATCTTCGCATAGAAAATTAGCGCTTAAAAAACAAATTGAAGAAAAAAATTCATATTTAAATCAGCTTATTGAAGATCAGAATTTTGAAGAAGCTGCAATTGTTCGTGACGAAATTAAAGCATTGAAAGACGATGGCGAGGTGAAACATGATGAGTGATAATGATATTAGTGCATACATGAGTGAGTGGATGCGCGATAAAGAAGAAAGTCCTGTCGTGATGTCTTCAAGAATCCGATTGGCTAGAAACTTAGAAAATCATGTCCATCCATTAATGTTTCCGTCAGAGCAGGATGGTTATAGAGTGATTAATGAAGTACAGGATGCGCTTCCCGACTTGTTTATGCAGCGCTTAGATACTATGGATCAGCAAAGCAAATATAAACTCGTTGCGAAACATCTCATAAGTCCTGAATTAATCAGACAACCTGCCTCAGCAGTGTTATTAAATGATGATGAATCATTGAGTATCATGGTGAATGAAGAGGATCATATTCGAATTCAAGCTATGGGAAATGATTTATCACTGCAAACATTGTACGAGAATGCTTCTACTATAGATGATACACTTGATAGTGAGTTGGATGTAAGTTTTGATGAAACCTTAGGTTATTTAACAACTTGTCCGACAAATATTGGTACTGGCATGCGTGCGAGCGTGATGCTACATTTACCAGGTTTAACAATTATGAAGCGTATGAATCGCATCGCTCAAACGATTAACAGATTTGGTTTTACGATAAGAGGAATATTTGGTGAAAGTTCGCAAGTTTATGGTCATATTTATCAAATTTCAAATCAACTGACTTTGGGAAAAACGGAAGAAGAAATCATTGAAAGTTTAACTGAAGTTGTACAACAAATCATTAATGAAGAAATGCAAATTCGCGAACGTATGAACCGTCACAATCACATCGAAACATTGGATCGAGTATATCGTTCGTTAGGAATATTAAAATATAGTAGACTGATATCTATGGAGGAAGCATCACTGAGATTAAGTGAAGTGAAACTCGGTATTGATTTAGGCTATATTGAACTAGAAAACTTCAAATTTAATGAGTTAATGGTAGCAATACAATCGCCATTCTTATTAGATGATGAAGATGACAGAGTAGTAAATGAAAAAAGAGCAGATATATTAAGAGAACATATAAATTAGGAGGTCATGCTATGCTATTTGGTAGACTGACAGAACGTGCACAGCGTGTATTAGCACATGCTCAAGAAGAAGCAATTCGCTTAAATCATTCAAATATTGGAACAGAACATTTACTTTTAGGTTTGATGAAAGAACCTGAAGGTATTGCAGCTAAAGTATTAGAATCATTTGAAATTACTGAAGAAAAAGTAGTAGAAGAAGTAGAAAAATTAATCGGCCATGGTCAAGAACAGATGGGCGCTTTACACTATACACCTCGTGCGAAAAAAGTCATTGAATTATCAATGGATGAAGCGAGAAAATTACACCATAATTTTGTGGGAACAGAACACATTTTACTTGGTTTAATTAGAGAAAATGAAGGTGTAGCAGCACGTGTGTTTGCAAACTTAGACTTAAATATAACTAAAGCACGTGCACAGGTTGTTAAAGCATTAGGTAGTCCAGAGTTAAGTAATAAAAATGCACAAGCTAATAAATCTAATAACACACCAACTTTAGATAGCCTTGCACGTGACTTAACAGTTATTGCAAAAGATGGCACACTAGACCCAGTTATTGGTAGAGACAAAGAAATTACAAGAGTAATTGAAGTTTTAAGTCGTCGTACTAAAAATAACCCAGTACTCATTGGTGAACCAGGTGTTGGTAAAACTGCAATTGCAGAAGGCTTAGCTCAAGCGATTATTAAAAATGAAGTACCTGAAACGCTTAAAAATAAACGCGTAATGTCACTTGATATGGGAACAGTTGTAGCTGGTACGAAATATCGAGGCGAATTTGAAGAGCGTTTGAAAAAAGTAATGGAAGAAATTCATCAAGCAGGTGACGTTATACTATTCATTGATGAATTACACACATTAGTAGGCGCAGGCGGTGCTGAAGGTGCTATTGACGCATCAAACATCTTGAAACCTGCACTTGCACGAGGAGAACTACAATGTATCGGTGCAACGACATTAGATGAATATCGTAAAAACATTGAAAAAGATGCAGCACTTGAACGTCGTTTCCAACCAGTTCAAGTTGATGAACCAACAGTTGAAGATACGATTGAAATCTTAAAAGGATTACGTGATCGTTATGAAGCGCATCACCGTATTAATATTTCAGATGAAGCGGTAATCTCAGCTGCTACTTTAAGTCACCGTTATATTTCAGATCGTTTCTTACCTGATAAAGCAATCGACTTAATCGATGAAGCAAGTTCTAAAGTTAGACTTAGAAGTCATACCACACCACCGAACTTGAAAGAATTAGAACAAGAAATTGAGCAAGTTAAAAATGAAAAAGATGCTGCGGTACACTCACAAGAATTCGAAAATGCAGCAAATCTTCGTGATAAACAAACGAAATTAGAAAAACAATATGAAGAAGCTAATAATAATTGGAAGAACGCGCAAAATGGCGACAATACTGCTTTATCAGAAGAAGATATCGGAGAAGTTATCGCTGGCTGGACTGGAATTCCATTAACGAAAATTAATGAAACTGAATCAGACCGTTTATTAAACTTAGAAGATACACTTCATAACAGAGTGATTGGACAAAAAGCTGCTGTAACGTCTATCAGTAAAGCGGTTAGACGTGCGAGAGCTGGATTGAAAGATCCTAAACGTCCTATCGGTAGCTTTATCTTCTTAGGTCCTACAGGTGTAGGTAAAACTGAATTAGCTCGTGCTTTAGCAGAGTCTATGTTTGGTGAAGATGACGCAATGATTCGTGTGGATATGAGTGAATTTATGGAAAAACATGCAGTCAGTCGTCTAGTTGGTGCGCCTCCAGGTTATGTAGGTCATGATGATGGTGGGCAATTGACTGAAAAAGTAAGACGTAAACCTTATTCTGTTATCTTATTTGATGAAATTGAAAAAGCACACCCAGATGTATTTAACATCTTATTACAAGTGCTTGATGATGGACATCTTACTGATACAAAAGGACGTCGTGTAGATTTCCGTAATACAGTAATTATTATGACATCAAACGTTGGTGCGCAAGAATTACAAGATCAACGCTTTGCAGGTTTCGGTGGCGCATCAGAAGGCCAAGATTACGAAACAATTCGTAGCACAATGATGAAAGAATTGAAAAATGCTTTCCGTCCAGAATTCTTAAACCGTGTTGACGACATTATTGTATTCCACAAACTTTCTAAAGAAGAATTGAAAGAAATTGTAACAATGATGATTAACAAACTAACAAATCGTTTATCTGAACAAGATATCAATATTGAAGTTACAGATGCGGCAAAAGAAAAAATTGCTGAAGAAGGCTACGATCCAGAGTATGGTGCTAGACCATTAATTCGTGCAATTCAAAAAACAGTAGAAGATAATTTAAGTGAATTAATTTTAGACGGTAACCAAATTGAAGGTAAAAAAGTCGAAATTGATCATGACGGTAAAGAATATAAATATAATATTCAAGATAGAAAAGAAAAAAAGAAAGATAAAGAAACAACAGAATCATAAGTTAATCACTACAAGTGAGTTTTTATAGATTATAGTGCCTCTCAAATGTGCTCGTTCGCCTTTGAGAGGTGCTTTTTGTTTAATAATAGAAAATTTAAAGCATCCTTTAAAAAACTAGGATGTCATTTTTATTCGATAAATTTATAATATTATTGGCAGTATATATCTATGCATGGTATTTTATAAAAACAACTTTTATATAAACGCAGCTAGATCAAAGTATGATTATACGCAAGTGTAAAAAAAACCAACCGTAAAGGTTGTAGTAAGTTAAATAAGATTAAAATTTGTTTTTAAACAGGTTGAGGTATAAAATAGATTTGTTCAATGAAAGATGGAGGTGCAATCGTGGCCAAGAAGAAAGTTGTTTTTGAATGTATGGCATGTGGCTATCAGTCCGCAAAATGGATGGGTAAATGCCCGAATTGTGGTGGCTGGAACCAAATGGAAGAAATTGTTGAGCAAAAGGCGGCAAGTCCAAAACATGGCGTGCGCAGCCGTGACCGCGACAATGTTTCAAAAGTACAGAAGTTAAACGAAATTAAACAAGAGACGACACCACGTGTTACAACCAAGTCAGAGGAGTTTAATCGTGTGCTCGGTGGAGGTATCGTCAATGGTTCTCTCGTATTGATTGGTGGAGATCCTGGTATAGGAAAATCAACATTACTATTACAAATATGTGCGGCACTATCACAATCACATAATGTCTTATACATAACAGGGGAAGAATCATTAAATCAAACTAAGCTAAGAGCTGAAAGATTGGATGAAGATTCAAGCGAACTCAATGTATTTGCAGAAACTGATTTAGAAGTTATCCACGAGACAGTCAAACAATTAAAACCTGATTTACTTGTAGTTGACTCAATTCAAACGATATTTCATCCGGAAATTAGTTCAGCACCAGGCTCAGTGTCTCAAGTAAGAGAAAGTACACAAAGCTTAATGAATATCGCTAAACAAATGAATATTGCAACATTTATCGTGGGACATGTAACGAAAGAAGGACAAATCGC
This sequence comes from Staphylococcus equorum, assembly GCF_001747895.1. GTDB lineage: Bacteria > Bacillota > Bacilli > Staphylococcales > Staphylococcaceae > Staphylococcus > Staphylococcus equorum_A. The sequence goes on from NZ_LNNB01000026.1 coordinate 13,946, forward strand.
AGGCCCACGTTTACTAGAACATATGGTAGATACAGTACTTTATTTCGAAGGTGACGAACACCATGCATATCGTATTTTGAGAGCGGTGAAAAACCGTTTTGGTTCTACAAATGAAATGGGTATTTTTGAAATGAAACAAAGCGGATTGAAAGGTGTTAAAAACCCATCCGAGATGTTTTTAGAGGAACGTTCGACAAATGTGCCCGGCTCGACTATCGTCTCTACAATGGAAGGCACGAGACCATTACTTATAGAGGTTCAAGCCCTTGTTACGCCAACTACTTTTAATAATCCTAGACGGATGGCAACGGGTATTGATCACAACCGTTTGAGTTTGTTGATGGCAGTATTGGAGAAAAAAGAAAATTATTTACTTCAACAACAAGATGCGTATATTAAAGTTGCAGGTGGTGTAAGATTAACGGAACCTGCTGTTGATTTAGGTATCATTGTGGCAACTGCTTCAAGCTTTAAAGATCTAACGGTAGATGGTTTAGATTGCTTTATTGGAGAAGTTGGTCTGACTGGAGAGGTGAGACGCGTATCTCGTATAGAACAACGTGTGCAGGAAGCAGAGAAACTCGGATTTAAACGTATTATCATCCCAGAATCCAATATTGGTGGATGGCAATTCCCTAGTGATATTAAAGTCATTGGTGTGAAAAGTGTTCATGAAGCCTTAAAATATGCTTTGACAAAACATTAAATTAAATTCCAAAAATATACAGATAAAAAATATTTAATCTGTATAACTTTCTAGAGAAAGGGGTGTTAGAACTTGAACGTAATAAGAATCATTGTTATTTTGTGTTATATTATTTTAGGCGCTAGTTTAGGCGTATATCTTATTCCAGAAATTGCTGTGGATACTGGATTAAGTAAGTATATGTTATTAACGAATAATTATTTTAATGGACTTCTTGGTATTGTTATTTTCTTTTTAATTTTTGGTTGGTTTATTAAAAAAGCAACATTAACGTTGAAAGAATTAGAACAAACAATAATGCGTCAAAGTGCTGTAGAAATTTTGTTTGCTACAATTGGACTGATGATAGGTTTAGTTATTTCTGTTATGATATCATTTATTTTTCAAATAATAGGTAATAATGTGTTGAACCATTTTGTGCCAATCATTGTTACAATTATTTTAGGTTATTTCGGTTTTCAATTTGGCTTACGCAAACGTGATGAAATGTTATTGTTCTTCCCGGAAAATATGGCACGCTCGATGTCTATCAACGCACGTAACGCAGTACCAAAAATTATTGATACAAGCGCAATCATAGATGGTCGCATTTTAGATATTATAGAGTGTGGTTTTATAGATGGTGAAATACTCATACCTCAAGGCGTCATCAATGAGTTACAAGTTGTTGCTGATGCAAACGACAGTGTGAAACGTGAAAAGGGCCAACGAGGATTAGATATTTTGAATTCACTATATGATACTGATCATCCAACGCGTATTATACATCCGACGAAGTCTCATAGTGATATTGATGCAATGTTAATTAAGTTAGCACAACACTATAGAGCACATATTATTACTACAGATTTCAACCTCAATAAAGTATGCCATGTACAGGGTATTCATGCGCTAAATGTTAATGATTTATCCGAAGCGATTAAACCTTCAGTACATCAAGGTGACCGTTTTAACTTATTGCTTACTAAAATGGGTAAAGAATCAGGACAAGCAGTCGGATACTTAGATGATGGCACAATGGTCGTTGTAGATAATGCCAAAAAACATATCGGTGAATATATTGATTTAGAAGTAATCAGTTTATTACAAACATCATCAGGAAGAATTATTTTTGCAAAAAAGATTAATTAAATAAATTGCTAAAGGTTTTATATGGAAATGTAGCTAAAATTGTTACAGTTTCACATGAAACCTTTTTTGATATTTGAATATTATTTTTATAAAATTTGTGTACTCATCATTTTGAATTTAAGCACTGTGATTTCATATTAAGCGTTAAAGTGCTACAATAGATAGCGAAATTGTATTACTATAAAGGAATTACAAGTGTGTGAAAGTACACAGTTTTTTGGATAGTGATACTTTTAAAAATTATAAGCTATGGTATTATTAATAAGCGTAGAATAACAAACTTATTAATGGCTGAGCGTCATTATTATTGTTAACGACATAAAGTTAAGTCGATACACGTTCAGCTTTTTTGATGTGTGTATGTGTGAGTGTAACAAGTGATAAAACATAAAACGCAAAAAACATTACTAATTAATATTAAAAACGGGAGTGAACATAATGAGTGATCGTGTAAGAGTTAGATATGCCCCAAGTCCAACAGGTTATTTGCATATCGGTAATGCAAGAACTGCATTATTCAACTATTTATTTGCTAAACATTATGATGGAGATTTTGTAATTCGTATAGAAGATACGGACAGTAAACGTAATCTAACTGATGGCGAATCTTCACAATTTGATAATTTAAAATGGTTAGGTATCGATTGGGATGAATCTGTCGATAAAGATAAAGGTTATGGTCCTTATCGCCAATCAGAACGTGGCGAAATCTATAATCCGCTTATTCAGCAATTATTAGATGAAGACAAAGCGTATAAATGTTATATGACTGAAGAGGAACTTGAAGCTGAACGTGAACAACAAATTAAACGTGGAGAGATGCCGCGTTATGGTGGAAAACATGCACACTTAACTGAAGAAGAACGTCAACAATTCGAAGCAGAAGGTCGTCAACCTGCTATTCGTTTCCGTGTTCCTCAAGACACGACGTTCACTTTTGAAGATATGGTTAAAGGTGAAATTTCATTTGATTCAGATAATATGGGTGACTGGGTTATTGTTAAAAAAGATGGTGTACCTACGTACAATTTTGCAGTAGCTATTGATGATCACTATATGGAAATTTCAGATGTTATTCGCGGCGATGATCATATTTCTAATACACCAAAACAATTAATGATTTATGAAACGTTTGGTTGGGAAGCGCCTAGATTCGCGCATATGTCACTTATTGTTAACGAAGAACGTAAAAAATTAAGTAAACGCGACGGACAAATCCTACAATTCATCGAACAATATCGTGATTTAGGTTATTTACCAGAAGCATTATTTAACTTTATTACATTGTTAGGTTGGTCGCCAGAAGGTGAAGAAGAAGTTTATTCTAAAGAAGAATTTATTAAAATCTTCGATGAAAAACGTTTATCTAAATCACCTGCATTTTTCGACAAGCAAAAATTAGCATGGGTGAATAACCAATATATGAAACAAAAAGATACTGAAACAGTATTCGAATTAGCTTTACCGCATCTTATCAAAGCAGAATTACTTCCTGAAAATCCAAGCGAAGCAGATTTGGAATGGGGTCGTAAACTTGTTGCACTTTATCAAAAAGAAATGAGTTATGCCGGAGAAATCGTTCCTTTATCTGAGCTATTCTTCCGTGACGAACAAATTTTAGGTGACGATGAACAAGAAATCATCGAAGGTGAACAAGTACCAGAACTAATGAACCACTTATATGGTAAATTAGAAGCACTTGAACCATTTGAAGCGGCAGAAATTAAAAAAACAATCAAAGAAGTTCAAAAAGAAACTGGTATTAAAGGTAAACAACTATTCATGCCAATTCGTGTTGCCGTAACAGGCCAAATGCATGGACCAGAATTACCAAATACAATTGAAGTATTAGGTAAAGAAAAAGTGTTATTACGTTTAAAAAAATACGTTAAATAAAAAAGGTTGCGTGCGATGATATTGTCTCAAGGTGGAAATACTTGAAAAATTACATCGAACCACCTATTATTAAAATTGAAATAGCCAGAGGATTAGTAAGCGATGAAATGTGTAAAGAGAGTGTGCGGTTGCTGTGAGCACACCACTGAAATTGCTGAATGCACCTTTGTGTTAATGAACTAAATAAACTTTAATGAGTGAAGATAAGTTGCTTTTATATTTTTAACCCTACTTATGGTTAAGATAATCAACTTATATTTAAAAATAAGAGTGGAACCGTGCAAAGCACCTCTAACAAGTCAGTTAGAGGTGCTTTTTTAATAAGGAGGTAGCAACCTTGTTTAAGATATTGAAAAGAATAAAAGATGATGTGAACATGGTGTTTGAACAAGACCCAGCCGCACGTACTACATTGGAAGTTGTCACTTCTTATGCTGGCTTACATGCAGTATGGAGTCATTTGATTGCGCATGAACTATATAAAAAGAAGAAATATATATTAGCAAGATTGATTTCGCAAGTTGCGCGTTTTTTTACAGGTATTGAAATACATCCAGGAGCTAAAATAGGCAAACGTTTATTTATTGACCACGGTATGGGTGTCGTCATTGGTGAAACATGTAATATAGGAAATAATGTCACGATTTATCAAGGCGTTACATTGGGTGGTACTGGTAAAGAACGAGGTAAACGTCACCCTGATATAGGGGATAATGTATTAATAGCTGCAGGTGCTAAAGTACTAGGCGATATTAAAATTGATTCAAATGTGAACATAGGAGCAAACTCAGTTGTATTAAATTCTGTACCAAGTTATTCAACAGTCGTAGGTATACCAGGTCATATTGTTAAGCAAGATGGTAGACGTACTGGTAAAACGTTCGACCACCGTAACTTACCAGATCCTGTTTATGAACAATTAAAAGAATTAGAGAAACAACTTGAGAAAACAAGAAATGGAGAGATACAAGATGATTACATTATATAATACGTTAACACGTCAGAAAGAGACGTTTGAGCCTATTGAACCAGGCAAGGTTAAAATGTACGTTTGTGGACCAACAGTATATAATTATATTCATATTGGTAATGCAAGACCTGCAATTAATTACGATGTGGTAAGAAGATATTTCGAATATCAAGGATACGAAGTCGTATATGTGTCGAACTTTACTGACGTTGACGATAAATTAATCAAGCGTTCTAAAGAATTAGGCGAATCTGTAGAAACGATAGCGGATCGTTATATCGATGCCTTTTACGAAGATGTAGGTGCGCTAAACGTTAAAAAAGCAACATCTAATCCACGTGTTATGAACCATATGGACGATATTATTAAGTTTATTAAAGAACTTGTAAATCAAGGCAATGCTTATGAAAGTGGCGGCGATGTATACTTTAGAACACGTAAATTTGAAGACTACGGTAAATTAAGTCATCAATCATTGAATGATTTGAAAGTAGGCGCTCGCATAGAACAAGGTGAACAAAAAGAAGATGCATTGGATTTCACATTATGGAAACAAGCGAAACCAGAAGAAATAAGCTGGGATAGTCCATTTGGTAAAGGTAGACCAGGTTGGCATATTGAATGTTCTGTAATGGCATATCATGAACTAGGGGCAACAATTGATATTCACGCAGGTGGCACAGATTTACAATTCCCTCACCATGAGAATGAAATTGCACAATCAGAAGCACATAACCATGCGCCTTTCGCTAACTATTGGATGCATAATGGATTTATCAATATTGATAATGAAAAAATGAGTAAATCCTTAGGCAATTTCGTGCTTGTTCACGATATTATAAAACAAATTGACCCTGATGTATTACGTTTCTTCATGATTAGTGTACATTATAGAAGCCCGATTAATTATAATGTTGAACTTGTTGAAGCAGCTAAGAGTGGGTTAGAGCGTGTGCGTAACAGCTACCAAGCGATTGAAGAACGTGAAGCGATTGCGACAAATATTGACGATCAATCTGCATATATAGAAGCAATTGATGATATTTTAAAACAATTTGAAACAGTCATGAATGATGATTTTAATACAGCTAATGCAATTACTGCTTGGTATGATTTAGCAAAACTAGCTAATAAATACATCTTAGAAAACACAACTTCTACAACAGTAATTGAACGTTTTAAAGAAGTATATAAAGTTTTCAGCGACGTGCTAGGTGTGCCACTTAAAAGTAAAGAGAGCGACATGCTTTTAGATGAACAAGTCGAAGCGTTAATAGAAGAAAGAAACAAGGCGAGACAAAATAAAGACTTTGCGCGTGCAGACGAAATTCGTGATGACTTAAAAGCACAAAATATTATTTTAGAAGATACTGCGCAGGGTGTGAGATTTAAACGTGGCTAATATGGATAATAAATTATTGAATCCTTTGACGTTGGCATATATGGGCGATGCTGTTTTAGATCAACACGTAAGAGCATATATCGTGTTGAAATTGAAAGCTAAACCTAACCGGTTACACCAAGAAGCAAAACGCTATGTATCTGCTAAGAGTCAGGCAGAAACACTTGAGTTTTTAATGGAAAACAATTGGTTTACTGAAAGTGAACAAGATATTGTTCGTCGCGGTAGAAATGCTAAAAGTTATACAAAAGCGAAGAATACAGATATACAAACGTATCGTAAAAGTTCAGGATTAGAAGCCATCATTGGCTTTTTATACCTGGAAAAAGAACATGAACGTTTAACATCATTGTTAGAATGTATCGTAAAAAATGTAGATGAAAGGTAGTGGTACTGTGGAAGAGATAGTTATAGTCGGTCGCCATGCAGTAAAAGAAGCGATTGTCTCAGGACATACAATTAATAAGATTTTAATTCAAGATACTATCAAAAAAGGTCAAATAAATGAAATTTTAAAAAAGGCAAATAGTCAAAAAATCATTGTACAAACAGTGCCGAAATCTAAAATAGACGGATTGTCAGAGTCACCTCATCAAGGGATTGCAGCATATATTGCACCATATGAATATGCAGATTTTGACGAATTTTTGGTTAAGCAAAAAGCACAAGACAAATTATCTACAGTACTTATACTAGATGGTTTAGAAGACCCACATAATTTAGGATCGATTTTAAGAACGGCTGATGCCTCAGGTGTGGATGCAGTTATCATTCCTAAGAGACGTTCAGTTGCATTAACACAAACGGTAGCTAAAGCCTCTACAGGTGCAATAGAGCACATACCTGTGATTCGTGTGACGAACTTAGCGAATACGATTGATGCTTTAAAAGACAATGGTTATTGGGTTGTTGGTACTGAAGCGGAGAATTCAACGGATTATAGAGAAATGGATGCAGCTATGCCTTTAGCGATTGTGATTGGAAGCGAAGGACAAGGTATGAGCCGTTTAGTAAAAGATAAATGTGACTTCTATATAAATATTCCTATGGTCGGTCATGTTAATAGTTTGAATGCGTCTGTAGCAGCAAGTCTGATGATGTATGAGGTTTACCGCAAACGTCATCAGATTGGAGATAAGAGATGAAGGATCGTTATTTAATCATTGATGGTTATAATATGATAGGACAATCGCAGGACTTAAGTCGTATAGCAAAGGACAATCTCGAGGAAGCACGCGATCAATTACTTACAGCTATAGCGAATTACAATGCTGTAATAGCTGATGAAGTCGTCTGCGTTTTTGATGCTTATGAACAATCCGGCCCACCTTCAGAATATATGTACCACGGGGTTAAAACGATATTCACAAAAGAAAAAGAAACGGCAGACAGCTATATAGAACGTTACGTCTATGATTTATATGAGAAACACACAAGACATATTACGGTTGTTACGAGTGATATGAGCGAACAACATGCAATATTCGGTGCGGGAGCTTTTCGTATTTCTTCAAGAGAGATGTGGAGAGACTTAAGGGAGAATGAAGTTTCTGTATCTAAAGAGCTCGATGGCTTCAACGAGCAAAAGCCACGAACACGAATCGAGCTCTCTCATGAAATTCTTAAAGAATTTGAAAAATTAAGACGTGGAGATAATCGCAAATAACTATTTTGTACGCTTGATTTTTTTATAGCAAACTCTGTATCCTATCCTTACTTTAAGGAAAGGATAACGGACATGTTTGATAGAATTCACAGCAATGAATGTACAACCTATTCGAAGCATCGATTACAAAGTGAAACTGATGTAGAACAAATTATTGATGAAATCACACCATTGATTAATAAAAGATTAAATCATTTTTCAGTTCATCCGAGTGACAAAGAAGATTTGTGCCAAGAAGTACTTTTGAAATTGTATGGTGCGTTAAGCCGTTTTGATTTTACAGAAGCTACACCTTTAGAACATTATGTCAATTGCGTTATAAAAAATGTGAGAAATGATTATATACGCAAAAAAATGTATACACGACGGCGTCAAGAAATGCTTGTGAATGAATTTATAGTTGCTTATAATAATTCGAAATCTGAACAACCTATAGACAGATACATCATTGCACGGGAAATATCTTCGCAATTAAAACAGTGCTTGAAAAGGCTAACCGATTTAGAACAACGCATTATAAGTTATATTTTAATAGACTATAAACCACAGGAAATTGCACAAATTTTAAATTTAAACACCAAAGTAGTTTACAATGCCATACATCGTTGTAAAATAAAGATAAGACGTTGTTTGGAAAAATGAAAATATGTATTGAAACCAAGCTGTATGTCGTGCCACTATCACGAAAATAGCATGGTTGAGTGGATTGTTGATAATTGACAATTGACTCAGAAGTTCTGTATAGTAGATTGGTATTATAATGAGTAAGGTGAAGTCTAATGAAAAAAGTACCACTGAATTGTGAAGTCTGCGGCAGTAGAAATTATAATGTTCCGAAACAAAGTAACCTTACATCTAGAATGACATTAAAAAAATATTGTCCGAGATGTAATGCACATACGATGCACAAGGAATCAAAATAATAAGATGACATATTAAGTGATCAGTTGAGTGAATATATCTTTTCAACTAAGTTGAGAGTATTGTATTTGCTTGATTTGTTGTATGGAATAAGCAAATAAGGAATAACGAAATAATACGGAGGTCTTGTTAATGGCTAAAAAAGAAAATTTCTTCCAAGGCGTAAAGTCAGAAATGGAAAAGACAAGTTGGCCGACGAAAGAAGAATTATTTAAGTACACAGTCATTGTTGTAGCTACAGTAGTATTTTTCTTAGTGTTCTTCTATGCCTTAGACTTAGGAATTGGTAGAATTATAGAGTTAATTAAATAGATAGGAGTGACGACATGTCTGAAGAAGTTGACGCAAAGCGTTGGTATGCTGTGCATACTTATTCTGGTTATGAGAATAAAGTTAAAAAGAATTTAGAAAAACGTGTTGAATCTATGAATATGACAGAAAAAATATTCAGAGTTGTTATACCGGAAGAGGAAGAAACACAAGTTAAAGATGGTAAAGCCAAAACATTAACTAAAAAAACATTCCCTGGTTATGTATTAGTTGAATTAGTGATGACTGATGAATCATGGTATATCGTGAGAAATACACCTGGTGTAACAGGATTTGTTGGTTCAGCTGGTTCTGGATCTAAACCTAACCCATTACTTCCAGATGAAGCACGTTTCATTCTTAAACAAATGGGCATGAAAGAGAAGACAATTGATGTTCAATTGGATTTAGGTGAACAAGTGAGAGTTAAATCAGGTCCATTTGCTAATCAAGTTGGTGAAGTTCAAGAAATTGAGGCTGATAAATTCAAACTTACTGTTCTTGTAGACATGTTTGGTAGAGAAACACCAGTAGAAGTAGAATTTGATCAAGTTGAAAAACTATAAATGATTACAAGTGCTAAGGCACTTGCATAAGTGGCACTAATCCCGCTAAAGCGAGAAGAGCCACTTTACATGCATAAGAAGACCTAATCACTAAAGTGATAAGGTTTAGTAAAAGGATTACCTGAGCTGGAGCTCATGCATAACAACATCTAATCACTAAAGTGATAAGGTCTAGTAAAAGGATTACCTGAGCTGAAGCTCATGCATAAGAAGACCTAATCAATGAAATTGATAAGGTCTTCTTTAAAAAAGTTACACTTTACCATTGCGTAATCAAACGGGTTAATGGTATAATACTGTGGTCGCGCTCATAGAGCGTTCATTTCGTCACGAAATGTAGAAGAGTGGGAGGACAAAACTGAGTCCTGTGACCACATCACGATATCAAGGAGGTGCACATCGTGGCTAAAAAAGTAGAAAAAGTAGTTAAATTACAAATTCCTGCAGGTAAAGCAAATCCAGCACCACCAGTTGGTCCGGCATTAGGTCAAGCAGGTGTGAATATTATGGGATTCTGTAAGGAATTCAACGCACGTACACAAGAAGACGTAGGTTTAATCATACCGGTAGAAATTAGTGTTTATGAAGATCGTTCATTTACATTTATTACAAAAACACCACCGGCTCCAGTACTACTTAAAAAAGCTGCTGGCGTTGAAAAAGGCTCAGGCGAACCTAATAAAAACAAAGTAGCAACAGTAACTAAAGATCAAGTACGTGAAATTGCAAACCAAAAAATGCAAGATTTAAACGCTGCAGACGAAGAAGCAGCTATACGTATTATCGAAGGTACTGCTCGTAGTATGGGTATTACAGTTCAATAATTAAAATGAGTAATGAAAACATAGATTGACGATAGAAGCAGATGACAGAAAAGACAAACATGATGACAGCATTCAATATTGTCGTAATATGAGGAATAAATGTCATTTATTATTAAACCTCTCTGTTATCTGCTCTTAACTTGTGAAAACAAGTAAATGTGGGAGGGAATTCCGCTAAAACCACTGAAGGAGGAACATGAAATGGCTAAAAAAAGCAAAAGATATCAAGAAGTAGCTAGCAAAATCGATCGTGAAAAACACTACAGTGTTGAAGAAGCGATTGCATTAGCTAAAGAAACAAACATTGCTAACTTTGACGCATCAGTTGAAGTAGCATTCCGTTTAGGTATTGATACACGTAAAAATGATCAACAAATCCGTGGAGCAGTAGTACTTCCAAACGGTACTGGTAAATCACAAAGTGTATTAGTATTCGCAAAAGGCGAAAAAGCAGCTGAAGCAGAAGCAGCAGGTGCTGATTTCGTTGGTGAAGGCGAATACGTAGAAAAAATCCAACAAGGTTGGTTTGACTTCGACGTAGTAGTAGCTACACCAGACATGATGGGCGAAGTTGGTAAACTTGGTCGCGTATTAGGACCTAAAGGTTTAATGCCAAACCCTAAAACTGGAACAGTAACTATGGATGTTACTAAAGCAGTTGAAGAAATTAAAGCTGGTAAAGTTGAATACCGTGCTGAAAAATCAGGTATCGTTCATGCATCAATTGGTAAAACATCATTTGATACTGAAAAATTAGTTGAAAACTTCAGAACTTTACAAGACGTTTTAACTAAATTAAAACCTGCATCAGCTAAAGGTACTTACTTCAAATCTGTTGCTGTAACAACAACAATGGGTCCTGGAGTTAAAGTTGACACATCAGGCTTTAAACTATAATTATTAACATAAAATATTTTGAGGTTGAAAGTATTGCTTTCCGCCTCAAATAAATATTGACATAACACATGAAACCAGTTATATTGGTTAATGTATTATTTTACCTAAGACAGTAGGAGTTAGTGATAACTTAAAATTATATCCTGCCGAGGCTAAAATTGACTTGAACGTGAAGAATTTAGATCTTTCAAGCACTTTTTGCCACGGGTAGAAAGTGCTTTTTTTATTGAGTAATGTTTGTAAGGACAGTGGCTCAAGATAAAAAGCACCAAACTAAATCTATGGAGGTGTCTAAATGTCTGCTATCATCGATGCAAAACAACAACAAGTTGATATCATTGCAGAACAACTTAAAAACTCAGTATCTACAGTTATCGTTGACTATCGTGGTCTAAGCGTTGCTGAAGTAACTGAATTACGTTCGCAATTACGTGAAGCTGGTGTTGAGTATAAAGTTTACAAAAACACTATGGTTCGCCGTGCAGCTGAACAAGCTGGTATTGACGGTTTAAATGAATTCTTAGTAGGTCCTACTGCAATCGCAACTTCAACTGAAGATGTAGTTGCTCCAGCGAAAGTTATCGCGGGATTCGCTAAAGAACATAAAGCATTAGAAGTTAAAACAGGTGTTATGGAAGGCAATGTTATCTCAGCAGAACAAGTTAACACTGTTGGTACATTACCATCACACGACGGTCTTGTTTCTATGCTTTTATCAGTATTACAAGCTCCAGTACGCAACTTCGCTTATGCGGTTAAAGCAATTGGAGAAGAAAAAGAAGGAAAAGAAGAAAGCGCTGAATAATTGCGCATAAACTAATAACAATTAATGGAGGAATATTAAAATGGCTAATCAAGAACAAATCATTGAAGCAATCAAAGAAATGTCAGTTTTAGAATTAAACGACTTAGTAAAAGCAATTGAAGAAGAATTTGGTGTAACTGCAGCAGCTCCAGTAGCAGCAGCAGGCGCAGCAGGTGGCGGCGACGCTGAAGCTGAACAAACTGAATTCAACGTTGAATTAACTTCAGCTGGATCATCTAAAATCAAAGTTGTTAAAGCAGTTAAAGAAGCAACTGGTCTTGGATTAAAAGACGCTAAAGGTTTAGTTGACGATGCTCCTAAAGTAATCAAAGAAGGACTAGCTAAAGAAGACGCTGAAGAACTTAAAGCAACTTTAGAAGAAGCTGGCGCTACAGTAGAAATCAAATAATTTTTGCTGTCTAACAGTTAATAATTATATATTGAAGATGATACAAGCAGCTTAATACATCGCTACTTCGGTACGCTGATTTTAAGTGAAATGTATTTTATCTGAAATCTTTGAGAAATGAAAACCCCGTTATTAGTATAACGGGGTTTTATCTTATTTGATCTATATCTATGGTTTGCACTGTGGCTAGACCACGATGTGATGTATGAAATGGGTATAGTATTAATCTAAGAATAATTAGATTAAAGAGGTGTAGTCATGAGTCATTATTATGATGAAAATCCTGAAGTAGAAAGTGATGAGTTGCTTTTTACGTACTCCTACGATAACTGTAAATTAGAGCTAGTAACGGATTCGGGCGTCTTTTCAAAAGGAAAGATTGACTTTGGTTCCGATTTATTAGTAAAAACTTTTTTGAAAGCATATCCTCCTGGTCCTACTAAACGCATCTTGGATGTTGGTTGTGGTTATGGCCCTATCGGTTTAATGATTGCAAAAACTTCCCCGCATCATGAAGTGACGATGGTTGATGTTAATCAACGTGCACTATCATTATCAAGAAAAAACAGAAAAAAGAACCGTATAGACAATGTGGAAATCAAAGAAAGTGATGGTTTATCACAGGTAGACGCTGACGCTTATGATTTTATGCTGACTAATCCACCGATTAGAGCAGGGAAAAAAGTCGTTCACAGCATTTTAGAAGACGCATATAAGGTATTAAAACAAGGTGGCGCGCTTTATGTCGTAATTCAAAAAAAGCAGGGCATGCCATCAGCAAAGCAAAAAATGGAAGACACTTTTAACAATGTAGAAGTCTTAGCAAAAGACAAAGGTTACTACATTTTAAGAAGCACGAAAGCTTGATTTAAAAGTATCAATCTGATATAGTAATAGAATGTAAAAATTTATGTTCAATAAGTGTGTACTTTTACGTGTAAATGAACAATGTATATGAGGTAAAATGGAAAATGGTGTCATTTGGTATGCTACCGTTTTCTTTTTATCTCATTATATTGGCTCATTTAGTAAAAGTAAACACGCAATTTTTGAGGGGTGAATCTGTTTGGCAGGTCAATTTGTCCAATATGGAAGACATCGTAAACGTAGAAACTATGCGAGAATTTCAGAGGTATTAGAATTACCGAATTTAATTGAGATTCAGACTGAGTCTTACGAGTGGTTCTTAGAAGAAGGTTTATTAGAAATGTTTAGAGACATTTCTCCGATTGAAGATTTCACAGGCAATCTTTCTTTAGAGTTTGTAGATTATAGACTCGGAGAACCGAAATATGATTTAGAAGAATCAAAAAACCGTGATACAACGTATTCTGCACCTCTACGTGTAAAAGTACGTCTAATCATCAAAGAAACTGGCGAAGTGAAAGAGCAAGAAGTATTTATGGGCGATTTCCCATTAATGACAGATACAGGTACATTCGTAATAAATGGTGCTGAACGTGTAATCGTTTCACAATTAGTTCGTTCACCATCCGTATACTTCAATGAAAAACTAGATAAAAATGGTCGTACAAACTTCGATGCAACAATTATTCCTAACCGTGGTGCATGGTTAGAATATGAAACTGATGCGAAAGATGTTGTTTATGTACGTATTGATAGAACAAGAAAATTACCATTAACAGTATTATTACGTGCTTTAGGTTTCTCAACTGATCAAGAAATCGTTGATCTTTTAGGTGAAAACGAGTACCTACGTAATACTTTAGAAAAAGATGGTACTGAAAATACTGATCAAGCATTATTAGAAATTTATGAGCGCTTACGCCCTGGCGAACCGCCTACAGTTGAAAATGCTAAGAGCTTATTATATTCTCGTTTCTTTGATCCGAAACGTTATGACTTAGCTAGTGTAGGTCGTTACAAAGCGAATAAAAAACTTCATTTGAAACACCGTTTATTCAATCAGAAATTAGCTGAACCAATTGTTAATACTGAAACAGGTGAAATTGTAGCTGAAGAAGGTACAGTCTTAGATCGTCGTAATTTAGATGAAGTTATGGATGTACTAGAAGCAAATGCAAATAGTGAAGTCTTTGAATTAGAAGGTACTGTTATTGATGAACCTGTTGAGATTCAATCAATCAAAGTTTACGTTCCGAACGATGAAGAAGGACGTACAACTACAGTGATTGGTAATGCTTTCCCTGATTCAGAAGTGAAATGCATTACACCAGCAGATATTATTGCATCAATGTCATACTTCTTTAACTTATTAAGTGGTATTGGCTTTACAGATGATATTGACCATTTAGGTAATCGTCGTCTACGTTCAGTAGGGGAACTATTACAAAATCAATTCCGTATTGGTTTATCAAGAATGGAACGTGTTGTACGTGAGAGAATGTCTATCCAAGACACTGATTCTGTTACGCCTCAACAACTAATCAATATTCGTCCTGTTATTGCATCTATTAAAGAATTCTTTGGTAGTTCTCAATTATCACAATTCATGGACCAAGCCAATCCATTAGCTGAGTTAACACATAAACGTCGTTTATCAGCATTAGGACCCGGCGGTTTAACACGTGAACGTGCTCAAATGGAAGTACGTGACGTTCACTATTCTCACTATGGTCGTATGTGTCCAATCGAAACACCAGAGGGTCCGAATATCGGACTTATCAACTCACTTTCTAGTTACGCGCGTGTGAATGAATTTGGTTTCATTGAAACACCTTACCGTAAAGTAGATCTTGAAACACATTCAATCACAGATCAAATTGACTACTTAACTGCTGACGAAGAAGATAGCTATGTAGTAGCTCAAGCAAACTCTGTATTAGATGAAAATGGTCGTTTCGTAGAAGACGAAGTTGTTTGTCGTTTCCGTGGTAATAACACAGTTATGGCTAAAGAAAAAATGGATTACATGGATGTTTCACCTAAGCAAGTTGTTTCTGCTGCGACAGCATGTATTCCTTTCTTAGAAAATGATGACTCTAACCGTGCATTGATGGGTGCAAACATGCAACGTCAAGCAGTGCCATTGATGAATCCTGAATCACCATTTGTAGGTACTGGTATGGAGCACGTGGCAGCACGTGACTCTGGTGCAGCAATTGTTGCTAAAAACAAAGGCCGTGTTGAACACGTTGAATCTAATGAAATTCTTGTTCGTCGACTTATTGAAGAAGATGGTCAAGAATATGAAGGCGAATTAGATCGCTATCCATTATCAAAATTTAAACGTTCAAATACTGGTACATGTTATAACCAAAGACCTATCATTGCTACTGGCGATGTAGTGGCTAAAGGCGAAATTTTAGCTGACGGTCCTTCAATGGAACTTGGTGAAATGGCATTAGGTAGAAACTTAGTTGTAGGTTTCATGACTTGGGACGGTTATAACTACGAGGATGCTGTAATCATGAGTGAACGTCTAGTTAAAGATGACGTATACACTTCTATTCATATTGAAGAGTATGAATCTGAAGCACGTGATACAAAACTAGGACCTGAAGAAATCACTCGTGATATTCCTAACGTTTCAGATAGTGCACTTAAAAACTTAGATGACCGCGGTATTGTATACGTAGGTGCTGAAGTTAATGATGGCGACATCTTAGTCGGTAAAGTAACGCCTAAAGGTGTAACAGAATTAACTGCAGAAGAACGTTTACTACATGCAATCTTCGGTGAAAAAGCACGTGAAGTTCGCGATACATCATTACGCGTACCTCATGGTGCAGGTGGTATTGTTCTAGATGTTAAAGTCTTTAACCGTGAAGAAGGAGACGACACATTATCTCCAGGTGTTAACCAATTAGTTCGTGTTTATATCGTTCAAAAACGTAAAATACACGTTGGTGACAAAATGTGTGGTCGTCATGGTAACAAGGGTGTAATTTCTAAACTTGTTCCTGAAGAAGATATGCCTTATTTACCAGACGGTACGCCAATCGATATCATGTTGAACCCACTTGGTGTTCCATCACGTATGAATATCGGACAAGTATTAGAGCTACACTTAGGTATGGCTGCTAAAAACTTAGGTATTCACGTTGCTTCACCAGTATTTGATGGTGCGAGTGATGACGATGTATGGTCAACAATTGAAGAAGCTGGTATGGCTCGTGACGGTAAGACGGTATTATATGACGGACGTACAGGTGAACCATTTGATAACAGAATTTCAGTTGGTGTAATGTACATGCTGAAACTTGCTCACATGGTTGACGATAAATTACACGCACGTTCAACTGGACCTTACTCACTTGTTACGCAACAACCACTTGGTGGTAAAGCACAATTTGGTGGACAACGTTTCGGTGAGATGGAAGTATGGGCACTTGAAGCATACGGTGCTGCATATACACTTCAAGAAATCTTAACTTACAAATCCGATGATACAGTAGGTCGTGTGAAAACATATGAAGCTATTGTTAAAGGTGAAAACATCACTAAACCAGGTGTTCCTGAATCATTCAGAGTATTGATGAAAGAATTACAAAGTTTAGGGTTAGACGTTAAGATTATGGACGAGCATGACAATGAAATTGACATGCAAGACACTGAAGATGATGATGTCGTTGAACGTAAAGTGGATCTTCAACAAAAAGAAGCGCCACAATCACAGAAAGAAATTACAGACTAATTGCATTTAAGTTTATAAAAGAATACACCAAGTTAAGGTACAATACATGTTTGTATTTGCCTTAATCTTGGTTATTCCATTATTGATATAGAGCAATCAATCAATTTGCACAGCTAATCTAAATTGAAGGAGGTAGGCTCCTTGATTGATGTAAATAATTTCCATTATATGAAAATAGGACTTGCTTCACCCGAAAAAATCCGTTCATGGTCTTTTGGTGAGGTTAAAAAGCCAGAAACAATTAACTATCGTACTTTAAAACCAGAAAAAGATGGTCTATTCTGTGAGAGAATATTTGGACCTTCGAAAGACTGGGAATGTAGTTGTGGTAAATACAAACGTGTACGTTATAAAGGTATGGTTTGTGACAGATGTGGAGTAGAAGTAACTAAGTCAAAAGTGCGCCGTGAAAGAATGGGCCATATTGAATTAGCTGCGCCTGTATCACACATTTGGTACTTCAAAGGTATTCCAAGTCGTATGGGTCTTTTATTAGATATGTCACCAAGAGCGTTAGAAGAAGTTATTTACTTCGCTTCTTATGTTGTTGTTAATCCAGGTCCAACTGGTTTAGAGCAAAAGACATTATTATCTGAAGCAGAATTCAGAGATTACTATGATAAATTCCCAGGTAAATTCAACGCCAAAATGGGTGCTGAAGGTATCAAAGAATTACTACAAGAAATCGACTTAGACGGTGAACTCAAACAACTAAGAGATGAGTTAGAATCAGCAACAGGTCAAAGACTTACACGTGCAATTAAACGTTTAGAAGTAGTTGAATCATTCAGACATTCTGGTAATAATCCAGCATGGATGGTGTTAGACGTACTTCCAATTATCCCACCAGAAATCAGACCAATGGTTCAATTAGATGGTGGACGTTTTGCTACAAGTGATCTTAATGATTTGTATCGTCGTGTTATCAACCGTAACAACCGTTTGAAACGTTTATTAGACTTAGGTGCTCCAGGCATCATCGTCCAAAACGAAAAACGTATGTTACAAGAAGCTGTTGATGCACTTATCGATAATGGTCGTCGTGGCCGTCCAGTTACTGGACCAGGTAACCGCCCATTAAAATCTCTTTCTCATATGTTAAAAGGTAAACAAGGACGTTTCCGTCAAAACTTATTAGGTAAGCGTGTTGACTATTCAGGTCGTTCAGTTATTGCAGTTGGACCTAGCTTGAAAATGTACCAATGTGGACTACCTAAAGAGATGGCATTAGAATTGTTCAAACCTTTCATCATGAAAGAATTAGTTCAACGTGAAATTGCTACAAACATTAAAAATGCGAAAAGTAAGATTGAACGCATGGATGATGAAGTTTGGGACGTATTGGAAGATGTTATCAAAGAACACCCAGTACTTTTAAACCGTGCACCAACACTTCACAGATTAGGTATTCAAGCATTTGAACCTACATTAGTTGAAGGTCGTGCAATTCGTCTACATCCACTTGCTACAACAGCTTACAACGCTGACTTTGATGGTGACCAAATGGCTGTTCACGTACCATTATCTAAAGAAGCTCAAGCAGAAGCACGTATGTTAATGCTTGCAGCACAAAATATCTTAAACCCTAAAGATGGTAAACCAGTTGTAACACCTTCACAAGATATGGTGCTAGGTAACTATTACTTAACTTTAGAGCGTAAAGAATCAGTGAATACTGGTGCGATTTTCAATGATACAAATGAAGTATTAAAAGCTTATGCGAATGGCTACGTACACTTACATTCACGTATTGGTGTGCATGCTAATTCATTTAATAATCCAACATTTACTGAAGAACAAAACCAAAAAATCTTGTTAACTTCAGTTGGTAAAGTTATATTCAATGAAATCATTCCAGATTCATTTGCATATATTAACGAACCAACACAAACTAATTTAGAAAATAAAACACCAGCTAGATATTTCATATCTGCTACTGAATTAGGAGAAGGCGGATTAAAAGAATACTTCGATAATCAAGAATTAATTGAACCATTCAATAAGAATTTCTTAGGAAATATTATTGCAGAGGTCTTCAATCGTTTCAGCATCACAGATACGTCTATGATGTTAGACAGAATGAAAGACTTAGGATTCAAGTTTTCAACTAAAGCAGGTATCACTGTTGGTGTATCTGATATCGTAGTATTACCAGATAAGCAAGAAATTTTAGATGAACACGAAAAATTAGTTGAGAGAATTACTAAACAATTTAACCGTGGTTTAATCACTGAATTTGAACGTTATAACGCAGTTGTTGAAATTTGGACTGACGCAAAAGACCAAATTCAGAAAAAATTAATGGGCTCACTTGATAAAACAAACCCAATCTTTATGATGAGTGACTCTGGTGCCCGTGGTAACGCATCTAACTTTACACAGTTAGCAGGTATGCGTGGACTTATGGCTGCACCATCAGGTAAGATTATTGAATTACCAATCACTTCGTCATTCCGTGAAGGTTTAACTGTATTAGAGTACTTTATCTCTACCCATGGTGCGCGTAAAGGTCTTGCCGATACAGCACTTAAAACAGCCGATTCAGGTTACCTTACTCGTCGTCTTGTTGACGTTGCTCAAGATGTTATTGTTCGTGATGAAGATTGTGGCACTGACCGTGGTCTACTTGTTTCTGATATCAAAGAAGGTACAGAAATGATCGAACCATTCATCGAACGTATTGAAGGACGTTATTCTAAAGAAACCGTCCGTCATCCAGAGACTGATGAAGTAATTGTACAACCAGATCAATTAGTAACTGCAGACGTTGCTAAACAAATTACAGACGCTGGTATTGAATCAATGTATATACGTTCAGCATTTACATGTAATACACGTCATGGTGTTTGTGAAAAATGTTACGGTAAAAACCTTGCTACTGGTGAAAAAGTTGAAGTTGGTGAAGCAGTTGGTACAATTGCTGCACAATCAATTGGTGAACCAGGTACACAGCTTACAATGCGTACATTCCATACAGGTGGTGTAGCAGGTAGTGATATCACGCAAGGTCTTCCACGTATTCAAGAGATCTTCGAAGCACGTAATCCTAAAGGTCAAGCCGTGATTACAGAAATCGAAGGTGTCGTTGATGACATCAAGATTGCGAAAGACCGTCAACAAGAAATCGTTATTAAAGGTGCTAACGAATCTAAATCATATTTAGCTTCAGGTACTTCAAGATTGAAAGTTGAAGTTGGCCAAAGCGTTGAACGTGGTGAAGTTCTAACTGAAGGTTCAATCGAGCCTAAGAACTACTTATCTGTATCAGGTTTAAATGCAACAGAAAGCTATCTATTAAAAGAAGTTCAAAAAGTTTACCGTATGCAAGGTGTGGAAATTGATGATAAACACGTTGAAGTTATGGTTAGACAAATGCTACGTAAAGTACGCATTATCGAAGCTGGAGATACTAAGTTACTTCCAGGTTCATTAGTAGATATTCATAGCTTTACTGATGCAAACCGTGACGCATTTAAAGAACGTAAACGTCCAGCAACAGCTAAACCAGTCTTACTAGGTATTACGAAAGCGTCTCTTGAAACAGAAAGCTTCTTATCAGCAGCTTCGTTCCAAGAAACAACACGTGTACTTACAGATGCTGCAATTAAAGGTAAACGTGATAACTTACTTGGTCTTAAAGAGAATGTTATCATCGGTAAATTAATTCCAGCTGGTACTGGTATGAGACGTTACAGAGATGTTAAATACGACACAGTTGCACCAAATAAAGAAGTTACAGAAGAATCAGAGACAACTAAGATGTAATTCTTTTTACTGAATAAACAAGGTGATCGAGATATTATATTTCGATCACTTGTTTTTTATGTTTTTTGAAGAATTTATCGTATTTAAAGTTGACTCAACAGTATCTAAGATGTTATTATTATTAAGGTTGATGCAAGCAGAACTTTGGAGGATATTTTAATGTCTAATGAAAAAGTTGCACGCTTTAACAAACAACATCATGTTATTGGACTTAAACAAACGCTTAAGGCTTTGGATAAGAACCAAGTTACATCATTGATTATTGCTGAAGACGTTGAAGTTTATTTACTGACTCGCGTGTTAAGTCAAATCAATCATAAACAGATACCTGTTTCATTTTTCAAAAGCAAACAAGCTTTAGGAGAATATGTAGGTATTAACGTTAATGCAACAATTGTTGCGTTATTAAAATGAGATTAGTAAGAATTATTCTTACTAAATTTTATTTGCCCTTGAAATGAACCACCTGGATGTGTGGGATTATAAATGATGAGAGGAGGAAACATTCAATGCCAACTATTAATCAATTGGTACGCAAACCTAGACAAAGCAAATCGAAAACATACGGTTCACCAGCTTTGAACAGAAACTTTAACAGCAAAAAGAAAAAATACACTAGTTTAAACTCTCCACAAAAACGTGGTGTTTGTACTCGTGTAGGTACTATGGCTCCTAAAAAACCTAACTCCGCGTTACGTAAATATGCCCGTGTACGTTTGTCAAACAGTATCGAAATTAATGCGTATATCCCTGGTATCGGACATAACTTACAAGAACACAGTGTTGTACTTGTACGTGGTGGACGTGTAAAAGATTTACCTGGTGTACGTTATCACGTTGTACGTGGTGCGCTTGATACTTCAGGCGTAGATGGACGTAGAAAGAGTCGTTCAAAATACGGAGCTAAAAAACCTAAAAAATAAGTTTAAGATTGCGTAAATTTCCGCTATAAATTTAAAAATTATACTATAATAGGAAGGGAGGATTTACATTATGCCTCGTAAAGGATCAGTACCAAAAAGAGACGTATTACCGGATCCAATCCACAATTCAAAATTAGTTACAAAATTAATCAACAAAATCATGTTAGATGGTAAACGTGGGACAGCTCAAAGAATTCTTTATTCTGCTTTCGACTTAGTTCAAGAACGTAGTGGTCGTGAAGCTGTTGAAGTTTTCGATGAAGCTATCGACAACATCATGCCAGTATTAGAAGTTAAAGCTCGCCGTGTAGGTGGTTCTAACTATCAAGTACCAGTTGAAGTTCGTCCAGAACGTCGTACGACTTTAGGACTTCGTTGGTTAGTTAATTATTCGCGTCACCGTGGTGAAAAAACTATGGAAGAGCGTTTAGCTAACGAAATCTTAGATGCAGCCAACAATACAGGTGGCGCAGTTAAGAAACGTGAAGACACTCACAAAATGGCTGAAGCTAACAAAGCCTTCGCTCACTATCGTTGGTAGGATAGTAGCTTTATCCCTGAGCATGTTCCACATTGATAGTTTACTATCTAAGGCGTGTGCTTAGGGCATCGCCATATTTATAGTATTTATTCGCAGTTATACTGGAAGGAGAAAAATACATGGCTAGAGATTTTAGTTTAGACAGAACTCGTAATATCGGTATCATGGCTCACATCGATGCTGGTAAAACAACTACGACAGAACGTATTCTTTACTATACTGGACGTATCCACAAAATTGGTGAAACTCATGAAGGAGCTTCACAAATGGACTGGATGGAACAGGAACAAGATCGTGGTATCACAATCACTTCTGCCGCAACAACAGCAGAATGGGATGATCACCGTGTAAATATCATCGATACACCAGGACACGTAGACTTCACTGTTGAAGTTGAACGTTCATTACGTGTACTTGATGGCGCAGTAACAGTACTTGATGCACAATCAGGTGTTGAGCCGCAAACTGAAACAGTTTGGCGTCAAGCAACAAACTATAGTGTACCTCGTATTGTCTTCGTAAACAAAATGGACAAAATGGGAGCTAACTTTGAATATGCAGTTAGCACTATTCATGACCGTTTACAAGCTAATGCACAACCAATTCAATTACCAATTGGTGCTGAAGATCAATTTGAAGCAATCATTGACTTAGTTGAAATGAAATGTTTCAAATATAACAATAACGAAGGAACTGAAATTGACGAAATTGAAATTCCTGAGGATCATAAAGAAAGAGCTGACGAAGCTCGTTCAGCATTAATTGAAGCAGTAGCTGAAAGTAATGATGAATTAATGGAAAAATATTTAGCTGACGAAGCAATCAGTGTCGCTGAATTAAAAGATGCTATCCGCCAAGCAACTAATGATATTGAATTTTATCCAGTTCTTGTTGGTACAGCGTTCAAAAACAAAGGTGTTCAGTTATTGCTTGACGCAGTAATTGATTACCTACCATCACCATTAGACGTTAAACCAATTGTTGGACACCGTGCTGATGAGCCAGAAGAAGAAGTTATCGCAAAAGCTGATGACGATGCTGAGTTCGCTGCTTTAGCGTTCAAAGTAATGACTGACCCTTATGTTGGTAAGTTAACATTCTTCCGTGTTTATTCAGGACATCTTTCATCTGGTTCATACGTTAAGAACTCTACGAAAGGTAAACGTGAACGTGTAGGTCGTTTACTACAAATGCACGCTAACTCTCGTCAAGAGCTTAACACAGTATACTCAGGAGATATCGCTGCTGCGGTAGGTCTTAAAGATACTGCTACTGGTGATACTTTATGTGGTGAGAAGAATGACATTATCTTGGAATCTATGGATTTCCCAGAACCTGTTATTCACTTATCTGTTGAACCAAAATCTAAAGCTGACCAAGACAAGATGACTACAGCTTTAGTTAAGTTACAAGAAGAAGATCCAACATTCCATGCACACACAGACGATGAAACTGGACAAGTTATCATTGGTGGTATGGGTGAACTTCACTTAGATATCTTAGTAGACCGTATGAAGAAAGAATTTAACGTTGAATGTAACGTTGGTGCTCCAATGGTTTCATACCGTGAAACATTTAAGCAATCAGCTCAAGTTCAAGGTAAATTCGCTCGTCAATCTGGTGGTCGTGGTCAATATGGTGACGTTAAGATTGAATTCGCGCCTAACGAAACTGGTGGCGGTTTTGAATTCGAAAACGCTATCGTTGGTGGTGTAGTTCCTCGTGAATACATTCCATCAGTTGAAGCAGGACTTAAAGATTCAATGGAAAACGGTGTATTAGCTGGTTATCCTTTAATTGATGTTAAAGCTAAATTATATGACGGTTCATATCATGATGTCGATTCATCAGAAATGGCCTTCAAAATTGCTGCATCATTAGCGCTTAAAGAAGCTGCTAAAAAATGTGATCCAGTTATCTTAGAACCAATGATGAAAGTAACAATCGAAATGCCTGAAGAGTACATGGGTGACATCATGGGTGACGTAACATCTCGTCGTGGACGTGTTGATGGTATGGAACCTCGTGGTAATGCACAAGTTGTTAACGCTTTTGTACCACTTTCAGAAATGTTCGGTTATGCAACGTCATTACGTTCTAACACTCAAGGTCGTGGTACGTATACTATGTACTTTGACCACTATGCAGAAGTTCCAAAATCAGTTGCTGAAGGAATTATCAAGAAAAACAGTGGTAATTCAGCAGAGTAATTAAATTTATTTTGTAAGATAACAGTCTATCTGTTAATTACATGTAAAGCTTAATTATGTAGCTTACAGTTTTATCAATTGATTTTTTAGCTGAAATGCATTATAAAGGTACTATATAGTCCTTTATTACAAGTAACAAATATTCTTCTCGTGACAGTGAGTAACTGTCATGAGAGATAAATTTTAAAAATTAATTTTCTAACGAATAGGAGAGATTTTATAATGGCTAAAGAAAAATTCGACCGCTCAAAAACCCATGCCAATATTGGTACTATCGGACACGTTGACCATGGTAAAACTACTTTAACAGCTGCAATTGCAACTGTATTAGCAAAAAATGGTGACGCTGTAGCTCAATCATATGACATGATTGATAATGCTCCAGAAGAAAAAGAACGTGGTATTACTATTAATACTTCTCACATTGAGTACCAAACTGAAACTCGTCACTATGCTCACGTTGACTGCCCAGGTCACGCTGACTATGTGAAAAACATGATCACTGGTGCTGCTCAAATGGACGGCGGTATCTTAGTAGTATCTGCTGCTGATGGTCCAATGCCTCAAACTCGTGAACATATCTTGTTATCACGTAACGTTGGTGTTCCAGCATTAGTTGTATTCTTAAACAAAGTTGACATGGTTGACGATGAAGAATTATTAGAATTAGTTGAAATGGAAGTTCGTGACTTATTAAGCGAATATGACTTCCCTGGCGACGATGTTCCTGTAATCGCTGGTTCAGCATTAAAAGCGCTTGAAGGCGTTGAAGAATATGAAAACAAAATTTTAGAATTAATGGACGCTGTTGATGAATTTATCCCAACACCAGAACGTGATTCTGACAAACCATTCATGATGCCAGTTGAGGACGTATTCTCAATCACTGGTCGTGGTACTGTTGCTACAGGCCGTGTTGAACGTGGTCAAATCAAAGTCGGCGCTGAAATTGAAATCATCGGTATGCAAGAGGAATCAACTAAAACAACTGTTACAGGTGTTGAAATGTTCCGTAAATTACTAGACTACGCTGAAGCTGGCGACAACATTGGTGCTTTATTACGTGGTGTATCACGTGATGACATCTCTCGTGGACAAGTTTTAGCTGCACCTGGTACTATTACACCGCATACTAACTTCAAAGCAGACGTTTATGTTTTATCAAAAGAAGAAGGTGGACGTCATACTCCATTCTTCACTAACTACCGTCCGCAATTCTATTTCCGTACTACTGACGTAACAGGTGTT
Organism: Staphylococcus equorum; assembly: GCF_001747895.1. Classification (GTDB taxonomy): domain Bacteria; phylum Bacillota; class Bacilli; order Staphylococcales; family Staphylococcaceae; genus Staphylococcus; species Staphylococcus equorum_A. Next base: position 39,753 of record NZ_LNNB01000026.1, read on the forward strand.
GTTACTTTACCAGAAGGTACTGAAATGGTTATGCCTGGCGATAACGTTGAAATGCAAGTTGAATTGATTTCACCAATCGCTATCGAAGATGGTACTCGTTTCTCTATCCGTGAAGGTGGACGTACTGTTGGATCAGGCGTTGTAACTTCAATTATTAAATAATAAATAATTTCTATCTTTGGTAGAGATTTTAGGAGCCTCCTTTATGGAGGCTCTTTTTTTATATATCCTATTTGTCAAAGAAGATTGATACAACTTTTTTGATTGGAGAAGCATAAAGTCGTGAAGTAATTTAAGATACGATTACGTGAATTATCATAATTTCTATAGCCAAACGATATTCTTTTGATAAATTTAATATTATTATGGTGGTTTTTATTGGATTATTGATTATATTTGAGTGTTTTATTATTAATGTATTGTTGATATTTTTACAGTTAAAATTTGGAACGAATACTTAAATATAATCGGGAAAAAATGAGTCGAATTAGGAGTGTTAAATTAATTAAAATTGAGTTATATATAATTCATTTTGTATATAAATTATGATAAATTTATTTAGTAGATAATAGAATGTTTGGTTATTAAATTAAATGAAAGTATAAAGCCATCTCAAATTATTGAGGTGGTTTTTATTTATCAAAAGTAGTATTGTTTCTAAGGTTTTAATAGTTGAATATAATTCAATGAAAATAAATAAATTCCTAGACTGTTCAGATCTAGTATCTACTTGTTTCAGTAAGATGTACCATTGGGATATCAAAATATGAAAGTGATCTCTAATCAGAGAATTAATTCACTGGTGTAAAAAGTTGTAGAGAAGTTAGGGAGCTTTCTATAACTTTTGTAGCGTTTTACAACTAAATAGGGAGGCGAGAAAATGTTTTCAGTTATTGTACCTGTTCACAATAGTGAGAAAACAATAAGTGATACTTTAGAAAATATATTAACTAAATTGCCGTATCTTGAAGATGAAATAATTATTGTAAATGATGGTAGTACAGACAGTACAAAAGATATTCTTGATAGTGTTAGGGACAATGCACAAATCAAGATAATCAATCAATTAAACGAAGGTGTGAGTTCTGCTAGAAATACTGCTCTTGAATGTTTAAGTGAACGAACTAAATTTGTGACTTTTGTTGACGACTCTGATTATCTAGGAGAAAAATTCTTTGAGCATGTTATGAATTATTTTGAAAAGCATAGTGCTATAGACATAGCGGTCACTCCTATAACAATAGTAGAAAATGGAAAAAGAAGAAGTAATAATTTGAATTATAAATTTGATTCTTCAAACGAAGTTGTAGATATAATTAAGGACACTCAAAGTATTCACTATCATATTGGTGGAGTTGTTTTTAGAAAAGAGTTATTCAATAACGACTTATACCGTTTTGATGAAACTATAAACTATTGGGAAGATGCAAAAATGATTAATTCTATCTTTTTAGAAAAACAATTTTATGGTTTGATAAAAAAAACCACTTATTTTTACAATAGAAATGACAGTTTCTCATTAAGCAACACTGCATGGAATTCCCCGAAACGTTATACACATCAAATTAAGTCTAATTATTTTCAATTAATAAGGCACTCTATAGAGAAATATGAAAAAAATATAGAGTACATTCAATTTCTTTTAGCAAACCACTTTTTAGAATATGCAAGAGAACATAATCAACCAAAGATTAACTTTGGCTTCTTATTGAAAGATTTAGAATTTATTTCAAATGCTAAAGAAATGTTTGAGTACATTTCTGTTACTGTTATAGACAAATTAAATGTCCCTAACAGGTATAAAAATTATTTGTATTACTTAAAAGATAAGCCATTTCCTTATTATAAGCATTTAGATAAAATCAGTTTATATATACAAGGTTATGATTTTTCAAAAAGAGAGATGTTATTCTCTTTTTCTCCACATGCGTTTGGAATACCTAATGACTCGGATATTTATATTTTTAGCAAGCGTAAGAAGTGTGAGAAAGCCACATTATATAATCAAAGACTCTTCGCCATTTTAGAAAAACAATTCAACGATTTTAGTGGAAATACATATAAAGCTAAAGTTTCCTTGAAACAGTTATTTTTTGGTTGTGATGTACTAATAGTTGATTATAGGTTAAACGAAGTCATATCGGTTAAAAACCCACCCTTAGTGTTAAGACTGTTTAAAAGAATAAATAGTAAAAAACGCCAAAAGTCTAAATGAAATAAATTTGAAAGGTAGGAAAATGTTGATGAATGTCAATGATGTTAGTATTATAATACCTGTATTTAATGCTGGAAAGCATATTAAAGAAACTTTGAAATCCATTGAAAAACAGTTATTTAATGGAAAAATTGAAGTTATATTAATTAATGATGGTTCGGAGGATAATTCTGTTACTCAAATAAAGGAATTTATAGAGACATCTATAAAAGATAATATTACTTATAAAATGTTTGATGATGGAGTGAATAAGGGGCAAGGTGCTAGACGTAATTACGGAATCGATGTAGCAACTGGAGAAGCAATTATTTTCTTAGATTCTGATGACTTACTTACTAATGAAGCATTGAAAATAGCATATGAACGTTTAAAAGGTACTTCGGAGAATGACTTCGTGATATTTGAGTGGGCATACTACTATCCGGAAAGTGGAAAAACAATCTACGTAAATAAAGAAAAATATCTTAATAAAAAAGTGTTGTATCGTGAAACTTGTGAAATGTTACTAACTTGTTCAACATATTTTACTGTAAATAAGATGTATAAAAAAGAATTTTTGGATAAACATAATATCCGATACGGAGAAGGCTATATATACGAAGATTTGGTTTTTTATGTTCGAAGTGTTTTAAATGCGAATAGAATTCCTGTGATTTCTAATATTTTATACAAAGTAAGAGTTCATAATGAATCCACAACTAAGACTGATTCGGATAGTTTAAAGCATAGAGACTCATTTTTAGCAGCAATAGAAGACGCTTCAAAGGAATTACATCATGGATATAGACATGAATTTACACCTTATCATGTTAATAAATATTTTATTTATAGAACTATGTTATATGGAGAAAGAAGATTACCAAATGATAAGAAAATAAGAGATGAGTTTATTCGAAGTAGTATGCAAATTATAAATAAATATTCTCCGAATACGGCAACTCCAAATAAAATCATACCATTTTATGATTATGTGTTTAATAAAGATATTATAAAAAATACAGAAGTAAAAAAAATAAAAAAGATTTACCGACTTCATAAAGAAAATAAATTAAACTTTTACCAAAGTAGAGAAATAGAAAAGAAATTAAAATTACAAAAAGTCAAAAATAGCTTGAATAATAATTTTTATTTAAAACCTTTAATTTATAATGCTAGAAGGAAAGTACACTCAAAAAGATCTAAGAGCAAGCAAAAAGAAATAAAAAGTTATATGAGTAAAGAAATAAAAAGAAAGTCTATCCTAATGTTAGGATTTGATTACTCATTCACAGGTAACTCAAAATATTTATTTGAATACCTTAAAGACAAGTACACTAGTGACTTCTTAAAAATAGCAACTTTTGATATTAACGTACCAGAAGAGTACAGAATAATACCAAGAAGTAAAGAGTTTTTTGATACTTTGTATACTTCAAATGTTATTATTGGAGAATCTTGGATTCCACTCGCTTTTAGAAAAAAAGAGGGGCAAATTTGGATACAGTTGTGGCATGGTACGCCGTTCAAAAAAATGTTATTTGATACGAACGAAATTAAGATGGTGTCGCTGAATCCTAACCACAAAGTTCAACAGAAGAAGGACATAGCGCGTTGGGATTATCTGCTATCAGATTCTAAAGCAGCAAAAGAAAAGTTTCAATCATCATTTGATATAGATGAAAGTAAGATATTAAATTCGGGATATCCGAGGAATCAATGGTTAATCGAAAATAAAGATAATGATAAGTTGATTAACGAAATAAAAATCAAGAATAATATACCACTAGATAAAAAAGTTATATTATACGCACCTACTTGGCGAGACTATAATTATAAAATTAATGAAAGCAATAAGAAGAAAAAGTATATGGCTGACTTTAATAAATTACTAAGTAACTTAGGAAACGACTACGTAATTATAAACAAAGCACATTCAATGGATAGCCAACCCTCGTGGAATTTGGGTATAAAAAATGTTGTTACAGTAAATAATAGTACCAATATACAAGAGTTGATTATAAGTTCAGATGTTATAGTAACTGATTACTCATCTATATTCTTCGATGCAATTCACATTAAAAAATCGTTTTACTTTTTAATAAAAGACTTTCCGGATTTTGATTTAGTGCGTGGAGTCTACCATGATATGTATCAAGACTTCTTGCCGTTGGTATCGAAAGACGAAGTTAGTCTTGCTAAAAAAATAAAAAGCTCAGTATTTCAAAGTTATGATATCCCAGAAAAGTATAAAAATGATCGTTTAAATATAACGAATAAATTATTATATGAATTCATAGATAGCATAAAGTAAAACTCAACGGAGGACACTATGAGCGTATTCAATTTATACGAGGATATAAACTTCCTCGGTCAAGAAAAAATATTTATAAACACCAGTAGTGATAAGAATTTATTAGAAATTTCTAGAAAAGATTCTGATGTAAAACAAATGTATAAAGAGTTATTAAAAAATGATTATCTACTATATTTGCATAAAGATTCGATTTCAAGATTTTGCAAACGGGGATATGCTTATAAACTTTTTACTAAAGAACATAATTTTAATAAATATAAAAGTGTCCTATATAAAATTAATGAACCTAGCGGTCGTAAAATTAATCCTAAAACTGTGAAGAAATTAATAGTTATATTTGCTAAAATGCCTGGAGCTAAGTTATATGATAGCGCTAAGTTACCTCATAGGATGTTACCTTCTTTCTTCGAAGATTTAGATAGGAGTTTACTAAAAAATGTGCATACAATGAGAATTATGGACACAAATGTTTCGCACGGTTCACACTATATAAATACGGTGAATTACCCTAGCTATGAGAAAGAGCTAAAGGGAGCAATCGAAAAAGTTGTAAAAGAGTTGGGTGTACTAAAAGAAAATGTTGTCTTTTACGGTGTTTCAAGAGGTGGAGCAGGAGCTATCTATCACGGTACAAAGTTAGATTATAAAACATTAGCTGTAGATCCAATTGTTAACATAGGTGGGGAACTATATGGGAATGATCGTCGCTTATTAAAAGGATTAAGAAAAGAAGATTTAGTACCGGATATCAATACATTTGTGAAAAAATCAAATTCTTTTTCCAAAGTAGCTATTTGTAGCGAAAACGTTCCATTATATTACAACGAAGCGACTAGACTAGACGAAAATTTAATTAAACTTGTCAATTTAAAAGATGATAATATTAAGAATCATCCGGATGTTTCTCCTAATAGTGTCCCCGAACAATTAATGATTTTGAATTATTTGTTAGGCGGGAAAAAAATGTTAAAAGTGGCTAATTATGAAGAAGTTAATAACAGTGATATCAGTAATGATAGTAGGGGCGTTAATAATACGCGATTTAGAAATGGACGCCTTAAGAGAGTTTTACAAACTAGAAACAAAAGACGAGATTAATAATATATAAAAACTGAAAAAAAGACAGCTATTACATAGCTGTCTTTTTTGCTCTTTGTCAAAAAGAAATAACACAGTTTTTTGATTGGAGTAGCATAAAGCCCTGAGGTTAGTAAGATAAAAATACGCAAAATATCATAATTTTATTATTGATATTTTCTATTAAACCATTGATTATATTAGAGAAATTATTATATTTTAAAAAGTTTATATAAAATAAAACGCATGTGTGTTGTAGTGGATCACATATGCACTACGAAAGTAACAGAGTTACTAGTTTAGGAACACCTGAGCTCAAGCTCATGCATAAGCACTACTAAAGTAACAGAGTTACTAAGTAGTGCTAACAATCACATTTTCGAGTTCTAGAATTTTGAGGAATTGGCTAACGGTGTATTTCATTGCTTTTTCATCAATATTGAAGTTTGGACTGTGATGTGGGTGTGTTGTATCTTTTTCTGGATTACCACAACCAGTCAGAAATAAAGCGCCTGGACGGACTTTTAAGTAATGAGAGAAGTCTTCACCAATCATCATTAATTCTGACTCGTTGAATCTTAAGTTAATATCGTTTGCTGCTTTTTTAACAACTTCATAGCTATTTGGATTGTTATGGACAGGTAGATAGCCCTTAATGTAATCCATTGTGTATGTGATGTCGTTTGCCACAGCGAGTCCTTGTAAGAGTTTATCCATTTTAGTCATGACATGAGTTTGAACTTCTGTATCGAATGTACGTACAGTGCCTTTACAAAATGCAGTGTCAGGAATGATATTATCTGCAGATCCTGCTTGGACCATACCAAAACTTATCACTGCCTGTTTGACGGGATCAATGGTTCTTGAAACGATTTTTTGTGCACTCATAATAAATTCAGCCATGATTACTACAGGATCAATGGTTTCGTGTGGTTTAGCACCATGTCCACCTTTACCTTGAATTGTAATATTAAATTCATCTGGTGAAGCCATCATTGCACCAGCACGGGAATAAATCGTACCTGTAGGATAACCGCTCCATAAATGGTTAGCGTATATTTTGTCTACGTCTTGTAAACAACCATCGTCTATCATTTCTTGAGAGCCACCTGGCATTACTTCTTCGCCATATTGGAAGATGAGTACCACGTCACCATTTAAAAATTGTAGATGTTGCTCTATAATTTCTGCAACACCTAATAAAGTCGCCGTGTGCCCATCATGACCACATGCGTGCATAGCACCTGGATTTTTAGATTTATAATCCACTTCTGTAAGCTCATCTATAGGTAGTGCATCAAAGTCTGCACGTAATGCTACTGTAGGCCCATCGCCACGACCTTTAAAAGTCGCAACGATACCATTGCGACCTACGGGTGTACGTATTTCACATGACAATTGACTCAATTGATTTTGAATATAATCATGAGTATGGTACTCTTCGAACGATAATTCGGGATATTGATGTAAGTACCGACGTACTTGTATCATTTTACTTTCTTTTTCTTGCGCTAGTTGAAACCAATCAAACAACTTCAACCCTTCTTCCTTAGTCATTTTTATCCAGTATACCATTTAAAATAACTTAACTGTACCACCAATTATTAACGTACAAATCTAATTGTAGAAAACGCTTTCTTTATAATTGTTATTCTACTTCCATGTATTTTAAAAATAGGTTATGATTAACTTAAACACAAAGACAATCCAAAGGGGGACTTGCAGTGGTACAATCACTACATGGCTTTTTAGATGAAAATATTCAGTATTTAAAAGATAACGGGTTATACAATGAAATTGATACAATTGAAGGTGCGAATGGGCCTGAAATTCAGATCAAGGGAAAGCATTACGTTAACTTATCTTCAAATAATTATTTAGGACTAGCAACAGATGAAGATTTGAAACAAGCTGCGAAAGATGCAATTGATACACATGGCGTTGGTGCAGGTGCAGTACGTTCGATTAATGGTACATTAGATTTACATGATGAATTAGAAGCAAAATTAGCTGAATTTAAAGGAACAGAAGCAGCAGTCGCATATCAATCAGGTTTCAACTGTAATATGGCAGCAATTTCTGCTGTTATGAATAAACATGATGCGATACTTTCAGATGAACTAAATCATGCATCTATTATAGATGGCTGTCGTTTATCTAAAGCGAAAATTATTCGAGTAAACCACTCAGATATGGAAGACTTACGTGCAAAAGCAAAAGAAGCAGTAGAGTCAGGTCAATATAATAAAGTTATGTACATTACTGATGGTGTATTCAGTATGGACGGCGATGTTGCGAAACTGCCAGAAATCGTTGAAATCGCTGAAGAATTTGGCTTAATTACTTATGTTGATGACGCGCATGGTTCAGGCGTGATGGGTAAAGGTGCCGGCACAGTAAAACATTTTGGCTTACAAGATAGAATTGATTTCCAAATGGGCACGTTATCAAAAGCGATTGGTGTTGTAGGTGGTTATGTAGCTGGTACACAATCATTAATTGATTGGTTAAAAGTGCAATCAAGACCATTCTTATTCTCAACATCATTAGCGCCTGGAGATACGAAAGCAATCACTGAATCAGTGAAAAAATTAATGGCATCTACAGAATTACACGATAAACTTTGGGATAATGGTAATTATTTAAAAGCTGGATTAAAAGAACTTGGATTTAATATTGGTAACTCTGAAACACCAATCACACCGGTTATTATTGGTGATGAGAAAGAAACACAAGCGTTCAGTAGCCGTTTGAAAGACGAAGGCATCTATGTGAAGTCAATTGTCTTCCCAACGGTTCCAAAAGGCACAGGACGTGTGCGTAACATGCCAACAGCTGCACATACGAAAGAAATGTTAAATCAGGCATTAGCTGCGTATGAAAAAGTAGGCAAAGAACTAGGAACAATTAAATAGTAATGATTTAATCATTATGGGGGCAGGAAGATGAAATCAAATTTTGATTTCTCTCCTGCTCCCGTTTTTTTATGAAATAAAAGGGAATAAATTGAAAATAACTACAAAATTTCAGGAAATGAATTAGGAGTGGGTAAATGGCAAAACTCATAATAATTAGAGGGAATTCAGGCAGTGGTAAAAGTACAATTGCTCAAAATATACAAAACTATCTAGGTGAAGGAGTAATGTTAATAGGCCAAGATGAGGTGCGTAGGCATATGCTCAATGTAAAAGATAAACCTGGAAATTTGTCTATTAACTTAATAGAAGAAATTGCAGAATATGGTATTAAGCACTGTAATTATGTAATTATTGAGGGTATTTTAAATAAACAAAAGTATGGCACTATGCTACAAAAGCTAATAGAATATGATGGCATACAAGCATATGTATATTATTTTGACCTAGCTTTTAATGAGACCGTTCGCAGACACCATATGAAAGAAAATACAAATTTTGATAAACAAGAAATGGCAAAGTGGTTTATAGAAAGAGATTTCTTGAATGTCCAAGGTGAATTTTGTATTAATCAGGAGATGACTGAAATGGAAATTTTACAGCAAATGTTAAATGATATGCACGATAATTAAAATAACCATGCTACTTTTTAGTAACATGGTTATTAAACATGATTATATGAAAATGAGCAGGGTTTTCAATGTGTTTAAAGTCCTGTTTTAGACTTTAAACGTTTGCGCGTTTGTTTATTTTGGATAAATGGAATTGTGAACCATAAGATATGAAGCATACTTGCTAGTATAACAAGTACAATTGGAATAAATATTTCAACTATACTAATATTTACAACGAATGATGCCAAAATAAACGCAGTGATAGACGGTACTGCACAAATAATGACTACAGTTAACAGTACAAATTGCAATACTTGGGTTGCGATAGGGCTATATATATCTAGTATTACAATAGCGACATAAAATAGCGTGATAAAGGCAAGTAGTACAATAATCCAACCGAGAGCCAAACCAGTTTCAGATTCAATAAAATTTTGATAGGGCGCTAAGATTGGCAGAATGAATAAAATCATAACTGATAACCATGACAGTACGCCAAAAAACAGAAATAATTTTTTAGATCTATTATGAGTCATAGTAAAAACCTCCTTAAGATACCAAACCCATGTCATCTTATAGTTAAGAGATGTGTTTTTTACTAGAGGTAATTCTAAATGGTTAAGCACAATATAATTCATCCAACGCTTTCACTTATTTATATACCTATAAAATAGTATTTTTACACTATGGATCAATGGTCTTTCCAATGACAGAAAAGTTATTTTAAATATTATTTTTTAAGAATCACTCTCAATATAATGAATGAAAATATACTTATAGCATTAATGAGTCGATTTTTAGACAAAAATATTAATAAATTTATATTTACCTCCACACATATTTTACTTAATATAATTATAATATATTGTATTAGACTGCGCTCTATTTAGTGATGAATTGTTAAAATGGAATAATCAAACATTGGAGCTATTGTCGAATTTTCAGGAGCGACTAAAAATATGAAGAAATTAGTGGTTTATGGTAGTTTTTCATCAATGAATGAAGTTGAAGAAATCGTAACACATTGTAGAGATGAATATAAAAAAATTATTATAGCGTATCATATAAAATCTATGATACAAGCTGAAATTGAAGACATTAATGGTATTGATCTCGTACTAAAATATAAAAATTTAAGTGACTTGGCTATATTTGAAACTGAAGACTATCAAATCATAAGTCTAAATGAACTTTTATATGAAAAATATGATTTTAAAATGAGCATTGTAATACCTGTATATAATACAGAGCAATACATTGAAGAAACATTAGAAAGTATTATTAAACAAAATATGAATTTAGAGGATATACAGATTATTCTTGTGAATGATGGGTCGACGGATAATTCAGATGCTATATTAACTGAATATAGAAATAGGTATCCTAATAACATTTATTATATAAGTAAAAAAAATGAAGGGGTTTCTATCGCTAGAAATACAGGATTAAAGTATGTAAGAGGTAAATATGTGAACTTTCTTGATTCGGATGACAAGTGGGGACTTACAACTTTAAAGAATGTATATAATTATTTTGAGATGAATCCTACGCTTGACGTTATCTCTACAAGGTTAAGGTTTTTTGACAATATTGTTGGAGATCATCCCTTAAATTTTAAATATGAAAACAAAGTAAATAAAGTCGTGGATTTAAAACAAGATTACGATTATATTCAAATGAATGTTGCTTCTGCGTTTTTTAGAACGTCAGCTATTAAAGGTATAACATTTGATACTTCATTAAAATATGGTGAAGATGCTAAATTTGTTTACAATATTATTAAACAAACTTTTAAGATTGGTTTAATGAGCTACACGCAAGGTTGTTATTGGTATAGAAAAAGAAAAGACGAATCATCAGCTATAGATAAAGCATTATCTAACCCAACATTTTATAGTCCGACTATTGAAAGATTCCATAATTACTTAATCAATGATAGCTATGACAATAAAATTCCTAAGTACGTACAAATGATGATTTTATATGATTTACAATATAGATTAAGTTATCAAAATATTACCCTTTCAACCCTGAACAGTAAACAACTAGAAAAATATACAAACCAAATCATTCATTTACTTAAACGAATGGATGACGACGTAATCTCTAATGCGCATTTAAAGCAAATTAATGCTGTGTATCAAATCGCTATTTTATCAGTGAAGTATGAAGGAACAAATTTAAATATAAAGCACGAAAGCGGAGAATATAAAATATATTCTAACCAGATTTTTATTAAAAATGTGAGTGATATGTATTTAAAGACAGAATATCTTTATGAAAAAAACAAACTATTAAAATGCGGATATAGCTTACCAAATATTAACATGAATATTGATGTTATACCTGTAGTAATAATTAATAAAGAAGAAATCGTTCGACCTGTTCAGGAAACGATTATAACATCACAAAAATTTTTGAATAAAAACATAAGTTATAATAAATTTTACAGATTTGATATACATTTAAATGACGACATCAAGCAGATAGAATTAAAATATCTTGTGAATCATAATAATTTAGAAAAGATTAACCAAGTCAGTAAAACACAGCATACGAATTTTAGTAATACGAGGATTCCATTTAAACAATACGCTAATAGAATGTTAAGAATTGAAGATAATAAGAAGATTCTCAATATTAAAAAGAAGCGGCTTATTGTATTGAAAAATATACTTGGCTTACTTAAAAATAAAAAAACGAGAAAGTCAGCTATATATAAAATAGTAGGCATTATTAATAAAAAAAGAAGTAATGACAAAATATGGTTATTTGTCGATAGATTAGATAAGGCAGGTGATAACGCAGAAGCATTGTTTGATTTTGTGGTAAAAAATAAACCTGACGTTAAAGCATATTTTCTTATTTATCCTTCTAGCCCAGACTTTGTAAAGTTACGTGAAAAATATGGTAATAAGGTTGTTGCATTTAATAGTAAAAGACACCATATACTCATGTTTAAAACAAACAAATTTTTCACATCACACTCAGAAGCATATCTGTTTAATCCGTTTGGTGTCATCAATGGAAAATTTATCAGAGAGCTTTTAGACTTTGAATTCATATTTTTACAACATGGTGTGATTCAAAACGACTTATCTACGTTATTACATAAACGGAACAAACCAATAGATTATTTTATTACAAGTGCTGAAGCAGAGAAAAGAGAAATTATAGAAAAATATGGTTTTAGCGAGCAAGAAGTGATACTTTCAGGATTATCTAGGTTTGATTTATTAAGTCACAATAAAAAAAGCACTGAGCAAGTTATAACCATCATGCCTACTTGGAGACCTCATCTACTTGAAGTAAGTGATAAACAATTCGTAGCAAGTCATTTTTATAAATCCATCTATGCATTAATAACTCATCCTAAGATTCAACAAATAGCCAAACATAAGAACAATAAAATTAATTTGTGCTTACATCCAAGAATGCAAGATAGATTTTCTAAATTTTTTAAGCAGATTACATATATCAACATTCCTAATCAATTTAGTTATAAAGATATCATTAGCAATACCAACTTATTAATAACAGATGTATCGTCTATCGCATTTGATATTGCTTATTTAAGAAAACCAATCATTTATTATCAATTTGATATTGATGAAATTTATAGATATTCAGTGTACACTCCAGGCTATTTCAACTATGAACAAAATGGTTTTGGTCCTGTAACTTATGATGTATGTTCATTAGTAAAAGAAGTCGTTAAAATTAGAAAAAACAACTTCAAAGCAAGCAAGTTTTACTTAAGAAGAAGTGCTATGTTTTTCAAATATCATGATCAAAACAATAGACAACGAACTGTAGAGTTAATATCAGAGCAATCACTAAGTTATAAGCCGTATTGAATGATACGCTTTCATAGTTAAAAATGTTATAGTTTAGATAACAGATAGCGCTATGAAGGGGATTTTAGATGACAAAAAATTTAGGGTTGCATTTTACTACGCAACGCCTTATCATTAGACCGTTGGAAGAAAATGATTACGAAACATGGTTGCGTGGTTTTGTAAACCGTAAGCCATCTCAATTTAAATATGATAAAGGCCAAGTAGATATGTCACATGCGACTGAACCGTGGTTTGCAGCACTTATAGTAAGGCAACAACAAGCTATTGAAGCAGATGATTTATATATCTTTGGGATTTTTGATGAAGATATGAATCATTTAGGGATGCTTGATATTAAAAACTTAAGCCGTGACAATTTTCAGTGGGCTGAAATTGGTTATTTTATTCATAATCAATACTGGAATCAAGGCTTTGCTTATGAAGCAGTGGCAGAATTAGTTAAACAAGCACGAGATACGTTGCATTTTCACAGACTTGAAGCACATATCAATATAGATAATGTGCCTTCAATCGGTTTGATTGAAAAAGTGGGCTTTCAATTCGAATGTGTACGCAAAGGTTTCATATTTGAGGATGGCAAATGGACAGATCATTATGTGTACTATTTAAATACACACAACGAAATCATAGATGAGTAATAGTAATAACTTAGAAGGAAGGAGTGTCAACATGGTTGAATTTAGAGAATTAACAATGGGTGACGAAGCAATGTATTGTGATTATATGAGAGAATGGATTGATCATGATGAAAAGGTAGTGCCTGAGATTACAAACATTACGAAATATAGTGATTTTGAAGAAATAGTTCACGAATTAGCAGATAACAAATCACACGACCAAACTGTAGATAATACGACATTGTTTTTAATAGATGATGATGAAATCATCGGTGCTGCCAATATTCGTCATAACTTAAACGATAGACTGAAAAAAGTCGGCGGCCATGTTGGCTACGGCATTCGTAATAAACACCGTGGCAAAGGTTTTGGCAACAAGTTGTTGAAGAAATCTTTAGACTACTTATCAAGAATTGGTGTTCAAGAAGCTTTGATTACTTGTGATCAAGATAATGAAGTTTCCGTAGCAGTAATTAAGCATAACGGTGGCGAAGAAATCGAACCTTCTACATTGGATGATGGTACAGTCATACGCCGTTTCCAGATTGAGATAGCATAATAATAGAATGTGAATTTTAAAGTTGTTAGCCAATGTGCTGACAACTTTTTTTGATTTATAATACTATAATCTTTAAATCATCAATTAATGTAACCGCAAACATAAATAAAAGACTTCACTAGCAGTTTCAAGTATAATCGTTTTTAGTACTAGGTGTTAAAAAATAGATAGAAATGAGGTTTATTTATGTCGAAAGTAATTAAGGATATACATACAGCATTCGATGGACTAGAGGATGGTATGACTGTGCTTGCTGGTGGCTTTGGGTTATGTGGCATACCAGAACATGCTATCGAAGCAATCCGTACGAAGGGTACGAAAGCTTTAACAGTAGTAAGTAATAACTGTGGTGTAGATGATTTTGGCTTAGGCCGTTTATTAGAGAAACAACAAATTGATAAAATGATTAGTTCCTACGTGGGTGAAAATAAAATATTTGAACAACAATTAATTAATGGTGAATTAGATGTAGAATTAACACCACAAGGTACATTAGCTGAGAAATTACGCTCAGGTGGCGCAGGTATACCTGCTTTTTATACGAAAACAGGTGTAGGTACGTTAATTGCTGAAGGTAAAGAAACACGTGAATTTGATGGTGAAACGTATGTGATGGAACGTGCGATTAAAGGTGATTTTGGTATTGTAAAAGCGCAAAAAGCAGATACTTTTGGCAATTTAGTTTTTGAAAAAACTGCGCGTAATTTCAATCCCTTATGTGCGATGGCTGCCACAACGACTGTCGTTGAAGTTGAAGAATTAGTTGAAGTTGGAGAAATTGATCCGGATGAAGTACATATGTCAGGCGTTTACGTCGACTTTATTTATTTAGGAGAGCATTTTGAAAAACGCATTGAGAAACGCACAGTGAAGGAGGCTAATCATGGATAAACAATTACAGCGTAAGAAGATTATTCAACGTGCTGCACAAGAGATTAAAAGCGATATGGTAATTAATTTAGGTATTGGTATGCCTACGCTTGTGGCCAATGAAATCAATGACCACGTAGAGAATGTCTTTTTCCAATCTGAAAATGGTTTGTTAGGTATCGGAACTTATCCAACAGACGCCGAAGTGGACCCAGACTTAATCAATGCAGGTAAAGAAACGGTGACTGCTGCGAAAGGTGCGTCGTATTTTGATAATGCGGAATCCTTCGCTATGATTCGTGGTGGACATATCGACTTAGCAATCCTTGGGGGCATGGAAGTCTCGCAAACTGGAGATTTAGCCAATTACATGATTCCAGGTAAATTAGTCAAAGGTATGGGTGGGGCGATGGATTTAGTCGTCGGCGCACAAAAGGTCGTCGTAATTATGGATCACATGAATAAACATGGTGAGTCTAAGATTAAAGCACAATGTGAATTACCACTCACAGGTGCTGGCGTCGTTAACACATTAATTACAGATTTAGCAGTATTTCAATTTGAACACGGAGTGATGAAGCTTGTTGAATTGCAAGATGGTGTCACTTTGGAAGAAGTTGAAGCCAATACAGAAGCGCAATTTGAAAATCATTTGAAGTAGGTGTGGAGAATGGTCAAAGATAAAGTAGTCATTATTACAGGTGCGGCAAGTGGTATCGGTTTAGGGATTGCAAGAGTGTTTTTAGAAAATGGTGCTAAAGTCGTGTTAGCTGATTTAAATAATGAAAAGTTAGCTCAAGAAACGCATGATTTGAAAGACCAAGGTTACGATTGCATGCCAGTTCAAGTAGATGTCACTGACGAAGTAGCAGTTAAGAATATGGTAGATGTAACTGTAGCAAAGTATGGTCGTTTAGACATTTTATTTAATAACGCAGGTTTACAACATGTTGAAAGTATCGAATCATTCCCAACTGACAAGTTCAGACAAATGATTGATATCATGTTAACTGGCAGTTTTATTGGTACAAAATATGCATTGCCGATTATGAAAGAACAACAATTTGGTCGTATATTAAATATGGCTTCAATTAATGGCGTGATTGGTTTTGCTGGAAAAGCAGCCTATAACAGCGCTAAACACGGCATTATCGGTTTAACAAAAGTCTCAGCTTTGGAAACGGCGGCGGAGGGCATTACAGTCAATGCGATTTGTCCTGGCTACATAGATACGCCACTCGTACGTAATCAAATGGCAGATTTAGCTAAAGATAGAGGCGTCGACGTAGAGCAAGTGTTAGAAGACGTGTTATATCCATTGATTCCACAAAAACGTTTATTAGATATTAAAGATATCGCCGATTATGCATTATTCTTGTGTAGTGACAGCGCTAAAAGTGTTACCGGACAAGCTATTTTAATAGATGGTGGTTATACTGTTCAATAATTAAAAGATATAAATAATATTTAATCTTAATTCAGTGATAATTTTCAATAAAAATATGTTACGTTATAGATAACTTAATATATTGATGACTTGAGGGTGAATTACTGATGAAAGGTCCAGACGCAAATGATACAAGTTGGATATCTATTATTTTTACCATTGCTTGTCTTGCAATGTCAGAAATACTAGAAAATAGTTTGTATAATAAACTGCTCACTGCAGTTACGATTTTAATATTGATTTTTATTGTAATTCGCAGATTGAAAGTGACTTTATATGATATACAAACACAAGATGACAATATAAACACGTTTATGAGTGTGAAAGCTGACTATTGGATTTTATACGTTAAAGATATGATTGCTTATGGACTGATGGCAGCAATCTTTTTTGACTTTTTATTTATAAAAAATAGTTTGGCGTGGCTTATATTATTGATAATCGTCATTTTATTTGGACTCTTAATACTATTCGAGAATAAATTTGAAAAGAAAACCGACATTCTTGAAACAAATGATACGGAATAGAGGTGTTTTATGCTTTTTATAAGTGAAGAAGAACAAGCACAATTATTAGATATGTCAGAAATTGTTGAAGCAGTAGCGGAATCCCTATGTGCATATTCAGAGGGTAAGACTGATACACCTTTGCGCTATTCGTTACCTTTTAATGAAGATAACCGTTATCTCGTGATGCCGGCATTATCAGATGAATTGAAGATTGTCGGACTTAAGACAGTGACCGTGGCGCCCAATAATACTAAAGTCGGCAAGAAAACCATCGTAGGTTCTGTTATTTTATCCGATTATGAAACGGGTGAAACACTAGCGGTACTCGAGGGATCTTATTTAACGAAGATACGCACAGGTGCGATATCAGGTGTGGCAACGAAATACCTTGCACGTGAAGACGCTAAAAGCTTATGTGTCATAGGCACAGGTGATCAAGCGGAAGGTCTTATTAAAGCAGTCCTCGCCGTAAGAGCGATTGACCGTATTCAGTTTTACAATCGCACGTATGAAAAAGCTGTGACCTTTGCTGAACAAGTACAAAGTGCATATCCAAATCTAGATTTAGCAGTGTTTGATAACGTAGAAGAGGCAATAGAAGACGCGGACGTCATCGTAACTGCTACCAATGCAACAGAACCAGTATTTCATAAGCGTTTAGCGCCAGGCGTTCACTTAAATGCTGTCGGTTCCTTTAAACCAGATATGCAAGAATTACCATCTCAAGCCATTGCTGATGCTGACAAGGTTGTTGTAGAAGCCGTAGAAGCGGCCATGGAAGAAACAGGAGACTTAATTAATCCCGTAGCAGAAGGTGTATTTAAGGCAGATGTTTTATACGGCGAACTCGGGAACATTGTTTCTGCAAAATTAGAAGGCAGACTATCAAAAGATGAAATTACGATTTTCAAATCCGTAGGCGTAGCCATCGTTGATATCGTAGTAGCCAATTACTTTTATCAAAGATTATTGGAACAACAAAGTGAATAAATCAAAAAATGACTATCATTAACTTGATAGTCATTTTTTGATTCGTATAATATAAAGGGAATTTTTGATATACTTAAGATTAATACAAACTTTGCAAAATACATATACTATTTACAAAGTTTACAATTTATTTTAAATAAGAAATAGATGCTTTTAAAAAGGGGAGTAAAGAATAATTTAAACTAATGGGGGAAATAAAATGAAAATATTAATTACAGGCGGCGCAGGTTTTATAGGTTCACATTTAGCAGAGTATTTTATTAATAGTAATTACGAGGTTTTTATTTTAGATAATTTAAGTACTGGTCATCGCTCTAATGTATCGTTCATTGATGATTTACATTTTATTGAAAATGATGTAACTAATAAAACACTTGTTCAAGACCTTATAAAGAAAGAACAATTTGATATTGTCATTCATTTAGCTGCTGTTGTAAGTGTAGTAGAAACAATAAATAACCCGATACTTTCTCAAAAGGTTAATATCGATGGCACACTTAATATCTTAGAAGCTAATAGACAGTATAATGAGAATCTCAAAAAATTCGTTTTTGCTTCTTCAGCTGCAGTATATGGGAACACTAAAGGTTTACCGAAACAAGTCGAAACATTTATAGATCCAGAATCACCTTACGCAATAGAAAAGTATGCAGGTGAACAATATACGAAATTGTATAATAAATTATATGGCTTACCTACGACAGCATTAAGATTCTTTAATATATACGGTCCGAGACAAGATCCAAGCTCACCATATTCAGGGGTATTATCAATTATGCATAATAAATTCCAAAATGATGAAGCATTTAAATTCTTTGGCGATGGTGAACAAACAAGAGATTTTGTATATGTGAAAGATTTAGTTCAAGCTGTATCCATTGTCATTAACAGTGCTAATGCGAACGGTGGAATTTATAATTTAGGTACTGGCAAACCATTGTCGTTACTTCAAATGTTTGATGAATTCAAAAAAATATATTCTAAAACGATTGATTACAGTTTTACTGAAGCAAGAAGTGGGGACATTAAACATTCTTATGCAGAAATTGATGATTTGAAAGCATTAGGTTATACACCAAAATATAGTGTAGAAGAAGGCTTGAAAGAGTATATCAACTACACTGATAATAATTAAAAAACTGGAGAATGGGAGTGAGATAATGCAAAAAGTAAAAAAAATTATATTGAATCAAGCAAAACGGAAATTAAAATTTCTATTAGATCCAGTGAAGTTAAAAGCTAGAAGCAGATACACCCGCAATGTGATGCATTATGCAAAATTATATAAAAATACTGAAGTAGATGAGCATTTTGTAATGTATCAAGTGCGAGATGGAAAAAGCATGACTGATAGTCCATATGCTATTTTCAACTATTTAATTCATGATAAGTCATTTGGAAAGTATCAGCATATATGGATTGTTAGTACACAAGCTCAGCAAAAAGCATATGCGAAAAAATATTGTAAGCAAAAAAATATAAAATTTATTATTAAAGAAAGCGAAGACTACTTATATTATTTAACTAAATGTAAGTATTTAATTAACAATGCGACTTTTCCAGCTTACTTCACTAAAAAACCAGAGCAAATTTATGTTAATACATGGCATGGTACACCATTAAAATTAATGGGACTTGATATAAAAGATAATTTGATAGAGACACAAAATACGATAAAAAACTTTTTGAGTTCAGATTATCTTATTTCTCCCAATAGACACACTACAGAAATATTTGAAAATGCGTTTAAATTACAAGGCCTAAATGAAGAAGCAATCTTAGAAGTTGGTTATCCTAGAATTGATGCTACGTTTAATACCGATGAAAAAGAAGTGAAAAGAAAGTTGAAAAAACAGGGTATTAATGTGAGTAGTGATCCGATATTGTTGTTTTCACCAACATGGCGAGGGGCAGCCGTACATAATCCTGAAGATACATTAGAAGAAACCTTAGAAACAGTTAAAATATTGAATGAAACAACTAAGTACCAAGTGCTCTTAAAAGTGCATCCATTTATATTTGATAAAGCAAAAAATAATAAAAAATTAAAACCATATTTAGTGAATGATGGGTTTGATACTAATGAATTGTTAAGCGTTGTTGATTTGCTTGTGACAGACTATTCTAGTATATTCTTCGATTTTTTAGTTACAGATAAACCGATTATTTTCTATACACCAGACTATGAAGCGTATGAAGAAAGTAGAGGTCTGTATTTAGACGTAGACACTTTGCCCGGACCTTCTATACATACAACAGAAGCATTGGTTGAAGCGATTCAGAACGAAAAAACGGTTTTACCTAATTACCAAAAGAACTATGAGACTTATAAAGCACAGTTCGTTAATTTAGATGATGGACATGTGACAGAACGTGTTGTAAATCAAGTGTTTAATAATATTAAAAAGCCAAATGAAGAAGATGTACAACCAAAGAAAAGTATCCTAATTTATCCTGGTGGTATGAAGCCTAATGGAATCACGACATCAATCAATAATTTGTTAGAAAATATTAATTATGATCAATATGATGTAACTATTTTCACTCAATTGAGCAAAAATAAAGATGCTATTGAAAACATTAAAAATATTAATGAAAATGTTAGAGTTGTTTTGCGTAAAGGGCCATTATTAGCTACGACAACCGAATATTATAGAAATAAATTAGTACAAAATCGTAGTCTTAGAACGAAATTTGAAGAGAAAATATATCCAGATAATTTATATAAACGAGAATTCAGAAAAATATTTGGGAATTCAAAGTTTGATGTTGCTATTGATTTCAGTGGTTATGCGATGTTTTGGTCAGAATTAGTAATAGCAAGTGAAGCTAAAACAAAGCTCGTATATTTACACAGCGATATGAAAATGGATATGGAACGTACAGTTAATGGTTTGAGACCACATTATGTTAATTTAAAAGGAATTATGTCAATGTACCCATTGTTTGACAAATTAGTGAGTGTATCTGAAGTAACAAAAGACGAAAATCTGAAAAAGATAGGAAACAATAAAACAAATGAGAAGTATAAAGCAGCAGTTAATACAATCAATCTAGAAAAAATTAATGATCAAGTCAATGATGATAATGATATCTTTATGAAGAATGGGGAAAGAGTGATTGTTAGGCAAATAGATAAGCATATATCAAGTGTACCTTTCCATGAAAAGGATTACAAAGTTATGGCTATGGGACGTTTATCTCCTGAAAAGGGATTTGATAATTTAATTAAGTCATTTGAAGAAATAGTTAAAAATAATCCTTCTACAAAATTATATATCTTAGGCGACGGCCCTCTAAAAAATCAATTAAACAAATTAATAATATCATTGAATTTAACGGAAAATATATTCTTAATGGGACAAAAGAGAAATCCGTTTTATATTATGAAAGAATGTGATTTATTTGTTTTGCCGTCATATTATGAAGGACAGTCAATGGTACTATTAGAAGCTTTAACAATTGGAATAAACGTACTTGCTTCAGATATTCCAGCGAATCAATATGTCTTAGACTATGGAAAATACGGAATGTTAAGTGACAACGACGCTGAAACCTTAACAACTAGCATTCAACAATTTATAGACAATGATACGAATGAATATGCTGAATTTGATGCTGAAATTTACAACAAAGATGCAATTAATCAATTTTATAATTTATTTAGAAATTAAATTAAGTGGCAGATGTGTAAAAACATCTGTCATTTTTTATAAATCTATAGTAGGGGGTGATATATATGCAAATCTTTAGTGATTCAGAAAATATTATGATTAAAGATTTGGAGGAAGAGTTATTGTTTCTTAAAAAAGATGATAACTATTTGCCACTAAATAAAGAAAACCAAATATTTATGATTTCTTTAAATGAACTAAAACATTTTTTTGAAATTGAAAACAGTCCTTGTCATATTGTAAATAAGGAAGGGAATCCGCTTAAAGTAAGTCATCTAACATCCAACATACTATTTAAGGATAATTCATATTTAGAAGATAAAGATGGAAATTATTATGTTTATATAGATAGTAATGAGGTTCTAACAATTGTTTTTAAAACAAAGCCTTCTATATTTAATTTTTATAATAAAGATTGTGAAATAATTGATATATCCAAGGATAATAGCGCATTTTCATTGCAGTTTACATGTAAATATTTTAAACCAACTGTAGTTAAAGGACATATTAAAGTTCGCAATCAAAAAATAGTCATACCATTTAAAGCAAGCTCGTTTGAGGTCATAGAAAAGCGACCTCATCTATTTCAAGTTGTCGCTAATATAAAGATTGATTCGAATGTGATTCAGCAGTTAATAAAAAAATTTAAAGATATTAATAATTATAATACAGAAGCTTATGATCTCCATTTTAGTTACGAAATTCAAGAAATGCCTTTATCAACTTATGGACCAAGGATTAAGGCGACACATGAAGCACTTTTTGAACATAAAGATGAGCTGTGGGGAGAATTTGATGATAATAAAATGTGTTTATTCAAACTGTATGCGACAGGAAATGGAAACTTATCATGTAGAATATTTATAGTGCCGAAACTTACTTATAGGTATTACAAAAATATGAAAAGTAATAAAGTGAAGATGAAAAACAATGAGAAACCTATTGTCATTTGCGTTGAGTATCCAGAAAAAGCACAAGATAATGGATTTGTATTTTTTAAATATTTAATAGAACATTATAGTGAAAAATTTAATATCTATTATTTATTAACTGATAATAGTAAAGATATAGAGAATACAATAGGATATGAACGTAATATAATTCAATACCAATCCATACAACATTTAAAATTATTAGAACAAGCAGATGTCATTATTCATTCGCATACGCCTAATTACGTTTTACCATATTTTACAAATTATTTTGAAAATATGGTAAAGAGCAAAAATAAAGTTTTTCTACAACATGGCATTATTGCTTCGAGAAATGTTAGTGATATATACGGAAGGAAAGAAACAAATGAATTCACCAATTTATTTGTAGTATCTTCTGAAAGAGAAAAAAGAAAAGTTGTAGAAAATTATAATTATCCAGAAGCAGATGTAATTATTACAGGATTAGCAAGATTCGATGATATTATTATTCATAGGAATTCACCGATATTTACAAAAAAAAGTATATTAATTATGCCAACTTGGCGCAAAGAATTAACTCAATATACAGAAACACAATTTAAAGAAAGTGAATTTTTCAAAGCGTATAATTCAGTATTAAATAATAAAATAATAGCAAGTTTAGTGATGGATGATGATTATAAAATAACTTTTTATTTACATCGGAATTTACAAAAGTTCTCTCACTTATTTAATACTGAGTATGCCAGTGTTATTAGTGAAGGAGCGAAAAACGTTAATACGTTATTAAAAGAGAATGAACTGTTAATAACTGATTATTCAAGTGTAGGCTTTGATTTTGCTTTAATGCACAAAAAAGTCATTTATTATAGGCCATCAAGTTTAATAAGTGAAGAAATGACTGAAGAAAAACAAAGTCTATTACCAGGGGATATTATTAAAAAAGAAACTGATTTATTTAAAGAAATACAGTGCTTAAGGATGAAAGACAAATACAAAGAAGATATGAAGGCACTTTATAAATATGAAGATATTCATGCTTGTGAGCGTATAGTTGAAGAAATGATTAAAAGATTTAATATATAAATGAAAATCAGCAAAAACAATAGAAAAAACCCGTTCTAAAAATCAACTTTTAGGACGGGTTTTTCTATTGTTTTAATGTTAAATTAGCTATGATTTTTATAGTTATTAATAACCATTGATTGTAATGTATTTCTTCCTACAATTACTCTTACGTATGGAATAAAAGATAAGATAATCGCTAAACCAATACAAAAACCTAACGTAAACACAGTCGTCAAAATAAAGAATGGAATTGGGTATGTCACGAATGATGCTAAAGATCTTGAAATATTATCTACAATAATTTGATGTGATAAGTAGATGAAAAATGAAATTTCACTGATTAAAAATATAAATACAAGATTAAATTGAGTGAGTTTTTTGGCAACGTATATAACTAATATAAAGCTTACTGCTGAAAATAATAATAAATCAAAACGATTAGATTCGTTCAAATGGACATCTAAGTAAAAGAAATTAAAAGCGATATATGAAATAGACATAATCCAAAGAAGTACAATCCATTTTAAATTATTTTTCAAAAATGCAATAACTGAATCATAGTATTTTCCAAAATAAAATCCAACTATAAAATAAAAAAGCCAATATAAAATAATCGTTCTACTAAAAAATGGATAGAAATCCCAAAATTCAAGATAGGTTGTACTGTAGTACATTAAATATGAATGTGCAAAACTAATAATAAAAGAAATTAAAAGCATAAATATCGGATTAGCTTTGCTTAAAAGTTTATAAAACAAATTATGTAAAATATAGAATTGGAAGATGACCAATACGAACCATCCAAAAAACTTACCTTCTATTACAATATTCAAAAAGATATTCCAAAATGAATTATTAGAAGATTCACCTAGGAGCAATTTGAAAGTAACAAACAAGCCAAAAAATAGATATGGTATTAGAATGAATTTAGCACGTTTTGCTAAAAAGTTTTTAGGCACTTTATTGGAATATCTCATTCCTAATAAGACTTCAGATAATATGATAAAGCAAGGTGTAGCAAATAATAGAACTACTTGTATAAAGCTAACGCTCATTTTTTGAAAATGTGAAATATGGTAATCATTTATAAAACCAGTCATAGTGTGTAAAATCACTATTATTATACAAAAAATAGCCCTAGAATATGTAAGTTCCATCTTTCTTTCCAAAATAAAAACTCCTCTCAAAACATCTTAATAATAAATTAATACTTATAAAAAGTAAAGTGTATTTATAAAGTGAATATATATAAAACTGATTATTAATGAGTTGTATCATTTTCAAATTAGAAAATATTGATTCTATAATAAAACACAAATAAATTATTAAGAGTTATAAAAAGTGAGAAAAGTGTTTAATCATAGGTTGTATTAGAAGTGAAAAGTCATACTAAAATCCCTTTTTACTTCACCCCAATACTCACTTAAGGTATGATATTTATTATTAATAGTAAATACATTCTAAAAATGGGAAGGGAAATTTATATGAAATCAATCTTACTTATAGGGCAGTCTAATATGGCAGGACGTGGCTTTATCGATAGCGTGAAGCCGATTGTAGATGAGCGCATTCATGTGTTGAAAAATGGTAGATGGCAAATGATGGACGAACCGATACATAGTGATCGTTCTGTTGCAGGTATAGGTCCCGCAGCATCGTTTGCTAAATTGTGGTTAGATGATCATCCAGATGAGACAATTGGCTTAATTCCTTGCGCAGATGGTGGCACATCGATTGATGATTGGGCAGAGGATCAAGTGTTAACGCGACATGCCATTTCTGAAGCTGAATTTGCGATGGAAAGCAGTGAACTCATCGGTATATTATGGCATCAAGGCGAAAGTGATAGTTCAGAAGGTAAGCATCTTGACTACGAAACTAAGCTAAATCAAGTTGTGGATCATTTTAGACAAGCGCTTAATGCACCTCAACTGCCATTCGTAATGGGCTTGCTAGGAGATTTCTTAGGCAAAGCAGCATTTGGTCAAAGTGCATCAGAATACACTCAAATTAATGAAGTGATTAAAACTGTCGCAGAAACAAAAGACAACTGTTTCTATGTAACGGCACAAGGTTTAACAGCCAATCCTGATGAGATTCATATCGATGCCCAGTCACAGCGGTTATTAGGTATGCGATATTATGCAGCAATTACACAAGGTGAGAACATTAAAGATCCATTACCAGAAGAAAAGAAAGCGAATCATTTATTATATAAAAAAGAATATACAAAGAATGAACAAATGTATATGTTAATAGCACGATTATCTAAGAATGAAATAACTTACCAAACATTCACAGAAGAAATGGCAAAGATGTATTAAAGCAATTACCCAGGAAATATTAAAATTTACACAAAATACCCCAACAATAGGCACACTTTTCAGATGCTATTACTGGGGTGTTTTTAATACGCTTCTGCCAAAAATCTACTCAACACGACCATGTGTAATCTGTGTTAATCCTTCATTTATCGTGAAGATTTTGGCGTTGATTTCAGTCACACCCATAGCATTGAGTCGTTCACTATGCATATTTAAGTAACTTTCAGCATGCGCTTTGCTGTCGAAGGCGTAAATACCACCTGCTTCTTTAGCTGTTTCGTTCTCAGTCCAGATTTTCCATAAAAATCCTGGTTCATCATTAATTGATTTTGCTAAATCAGCGAATTGTTGTGCCATTTCGTCTCCAAATGGACCATCTAAAGGAAAATCGACTTGTAAAATATGTACCATAATATATCATCCTTTCTAATTTCGTATTCATATATTCACTATACATGGGAAATTCGCATAGTGATAAAATTTCAACTGCTAATGTTTAAAAAAATATAATTTAATTCCAATAATAATTTTAATGTATAAAAGAGGTAATGCTTGCAATTAACAAGATTCGGAGTATGATGAAGGTGAATAATTACACTCGCCAAAAAGGAAAACTACAAAATAGGAGTGATTTATTATGAATAAAGTAGTAAAGTTACTATCTTCAACAGTCATAGTATCAACACTTGTCGTAGGTTCTTCCGCAGCGTATATCACGAGTAATAATCAAGAAGTCAAAGCGCAGTCAGAGCAAGTACAGAAATGGGGACACGGTGAAGGTGGTGCTAGCGGTGCCAACACTGAAAGTAGTGCAAGTTTAAAAGCTGAAACGCCATGGTACAACTACGAAGGTTATACAACGTATGATGGTTCATTTACACAAGATTATAATTTTGTAAGAGCATTAAAATACGATAATGTCTCAATCGATGGTTATAAAGTAGACCCAAAAGCAGACTCCGAAGTTGAGTATAACGAAACAGTTTATGATACAACAGCATCATTTAATAAAGATGATGAAGTTTTTCAAACAACATTCTTCACTAAACCAGATTCAGTTTCAAAGGATACATTTAAAGATGCACACAGTTCTAATGAAATAGCTGAAGAAGGTAAACTTGGTAACGACGATGGCACATTTGTAAAATATAAAACAAATGAAGGTAGCTACACAGCATTCTTTGATACAAAAGATAATTTAATGGAAATGACTATAAGCCAATAGCCAATAGCCATACAGAATATCAGTTGTATTTATGATAAAGCATGATTTGTTCACTCCTCATTGTTAGTGATTATGACAATGAGGGGTTTTTATTGTAGAAACAAAATCTAGGGATTTATAAATAATTGTATTTTTGCAATATAATAATTATAGTTAACATAAGCATAAGAATATTTAAATTAAGGGAGTTGGATAGTTATGAAAAAAGTTTTTTGGGGTTTAGTGTTTAGTGCATTATTTTTCATGTTAAGCAATGGTACGGTTTCAGCGAATGAATTTGATAAAATAGAAAAAGATAATAACACAACAGTTGGCGTATATGGTATTAATACTGAGAATGGTAAAAAAGTTCAACACAATGCGAATGAACGCTTTGCATTTGCTTCTACTTTTAAAGCCATCGCGAGCGGTGTGTTATTAAATAATTATTCGGAAAAAGATTTAAATAAAAAAATAACAATTAATGAGGCAGATATTGTAGAATATTCACCTGTAACTGAAAATTACATAGGTAAACAAATGACGCTTAAAGATTTAATTAAAGCATCTATGTTACAAAGTGATAATATGGCTAATAATAAAATAATGGAAGAACTTGGTGGCGTTAAAGCCTTTAAACATGAGTTGAAGCAATTAGGTGATAATATTTCTAATCCGCAACGCTTAGAACCAGAGTTAAATCTCTATGATCCAAATAGTACAGCTGATACTACAACACCTAGAGCTGCAGCACAGACATTAAATACAATTTTAACAAGTGACCAAATAAGTGATGGGAATTTAGATTTACTGAAACAAGTTATGATTGAAAATGAAACGGGCGATAGTTTAATTAAAGCAGGTGCACCAGATAACTATATCGTTGGAGATAAAAGTGGCCAGGGCTTAACATATGCTACGCGTAATGATTTGGCATTTATCTATCCAGATAAACATAAAAAACCAATTATTCTTGCAATTTATACAAAACAAGATGACAAAGATGGTCAGCCAGATGATAAAGTAATCGCAGATGCTGCTGAAGAAGCAATTGCACAATTACGCTAAGTTAATAAAATGAGGATAGGGCTATTCAGAGGAGCAGAATATGGAAATAAAACAAATGAAATATTTTGTAGAAGTTGTGAGAAATGGTGGGATGACACAAGCTTCAGAACATTTATATATCGCACAGTCTACAATTAGTAAAAATATTAAAAGTATTGAAAATGAATTTGACATTACTTTATTTGATAGAAGAAAAAAACATATTATTCTAACGGATATAGGCCAGATTTTTTATGATAAGTGTGTTGAAGCATTAGCAGTTTTGGATGATTTATCTTTAGAAATGGGCGACGTAACAAATTTAGAAAGGGGTCATATCCGCATTGGCATATCGGCAATTATGAATGTCAGGTTATTTACGGAAAGTTTAAACCAGTTTCATTCCAAGTATCCTAATGTGACATATGAAGTTATTGAAGGTGGCGGAAAAGCGGTCGAATTTTATTTGAACAATGATGAAATTGACGTCGGTATTACAACTTTACCAGTGGATGAGGATATCTATCATGCGGTACCTCTATATAAAGAAAAGTTATTACTTATCGTTGATAAAAATTCTGAGTTAGCACAACAATCATCTATTTATTTAGGGGATTTGAAAGATGAAAGCTTTATTATGTTTCATGATGACTATTACCTGAAGGATCAAATTATAGAAAGCTGTAGAAAAGT
Source organism: Staphylococcus equorum (assembly GCF_001747895.1). Taxonomy (GTDB): domain Bacteria; phylum Bacillota; class Bacilli; order Staphylococcales; family Staphylococcaceae; genus Staphylococcus; species Staphylococcus equorum_A. The sequence continues at coordinate 68,643 of NZ_LNNB01000026.1, forward strand.
AGGCTTTCATCCTAAAACAGTAGCTAAAATGTCTCAAATTACTTTTATAGAAAATATGATTCGTGATGGTATTGGCGTGAGTATCTTACCTGAGAGTATCGTCAATATTTTAAATGATGGTGTTGTCGGTATTGAAATAAATGGTGCTGATGTAGCGTGGAATTTAGGTGTTATATGGAAGAAAGAAAGTTATATGAATCATGTTACGCATGAATGGATTAATTTTTTAAAGGATTTGAAATAAAAAAGCGTTGTTAAAGTTGAAGTATTCCACTAAGGAATGTCAAATATTCCAACTATGTATTTTAATCATAGATAAAGGAGTAATATAATGGAATCTGTAGAGGGTTATGAGTACTGATTAACTGATCATTGCAAAATGGTTATAAGTTGAGTTTTCAATATGTATGAATATCCACGTACAATCAATATATGATAGCTTTTATAATAAACGATAATTCAACTCAGGACTCATAACGGCAGAAGATAACTAAGGGAGTCCTCAAATTTTATAAAAATGGTAATCATAACGTACTAATCAGAGATGAAAGTAGGATTAGATACGTGATGCATTTGTAATATAGATACAAATGCATCGTATGTTGACCAATGCTTGCACAGTTGCGTGTTTTAGAAATTATAGTTAAAACCAATAAAATTCATCAGTTCTCCCATTTAAAAACTGAAAACAATCCCTATCTCTCTAAATATTGGTTAACTTTTTTCTGTACAAACAAGATGTGTTGTAATACGTAACTTGCAAGCAATATATAAAGCGCGCGTTATATTAACGGCATTTTAGCAAGTAGCGTGTCATTACATTATAAAGTGATAGGTGTACGCTATGTTGTATAACAGACAACAAGACAGGCACAATGCAACTTAGTAATGGCATTCCTAGATTATAACAATCACTTGCTAGATGCCTTCATATATTTAAGAAAGCTTATGCTTCAGTTGAAGTAATATTAAAAAGTAATAACCCTCTAGATAAATATCTCTCAAACAAGTGCGACCCTGACTACACTGTCCAATGTAGCTAGGGTCGCTTTGTTAATTTAATGGAATTTGCATATATTAAATATTATGCTGTAATGATGGGTGTAAATGATATGCTGCATCGGTTGGTTCATTTTTAATAACTTTATCTAATGTAGTCACGATTTTTTGAGCGATTTCAGATGTAGGCACCCCAATAGCGTTGACAGGGTAATCTAATTTTTTAATTTGTGGAATATTATCATAAGAATAAATCATTGGTTGATTTTCAGGTCCAATGGCATTAATCGTTCCTACAGTAATATCGTAACTTCCGCAAATCACACCAGGAGAAAGCGCGTCGCTTTTCAAATATTGTTTCACGGATGCTTCGGCATCTATAGCATTCAATCCGTTAGAATCGATAATACGATAGGTAATATTTTGCGCTTTGCAGTAATTAGTAATCGCATCTTTTTTAGCGATTTGACGGGCATCGTTTGTATTAATATCGCCTATGTAATCAATCGTTTGTATACCTTGTTCTAATAGGGCGTTAATGGCCATAATCATCGCTTCTGCATGATTGACATTGATAATCGGGTAGGGAATATCTCTGTCTACACCGTACGCGACTACCGGAACGTTATTATAAATTTCAGGTGGTAAGTTTGAATTGTCACCTTCATCAAAGATCACAATACCATCACAGCCGAATTCTACAAATTTCTTTGAAGCGGCCGCAACATCATCGATTGAAACAAACATGACATAACCGAGGGATTTAATAGCTCTATTAATTTCTGAAATTAGATGTGTCACGGCAACACGATCCACAGAAGGCCAGATTAATCCAATTGTGCCACTTCTTTTAGAAACGAGTGCTCGTGCCGAATGATTAGGTATGTAATTCATTTCAAGCGCTTTTTGTTGAATCATTTGTTTTGTTTTTGGTTTAACGAGTTGGGAATTTTTTAATGCTTTACTGACCGTGGAATAACTGACACCACAGGCTTCGGCAACATCTTTTAAAGTTACAGCCATAAAAGTTCTCCTTGAAATAGATTGATTTAAGTTAGAATTAATTATACCATAGAGATAAGCGTTAGAATATTTTTTTGAATCTTAATAACAACGTTGTTATTTTTAGCAAGCAAACACAAGAAATGAAATTTATAAGGAGATGTAAAGATGAATTCAAGAGATACGATGAAGTATATTCAAGAAGGTCAACACATTGCAGTGATGCGCACAGACAACCCGGAGACGTTTTTAGATATTTCAAATGTAATTATAGAACAAGGGCTTAATATTATCGAAGTGACTTTAACAACGCCAAATGCAATAGAAATTATTGCTGAATTATCTAAAAGAGAAGACGCGCTGATTGGTGCAGGTACTGTACTTGATAGCGTATCAGCACGTACAGCAATTTTAAACGGTGCTAAATTTATTGTAAGCCCATCTTTTGATGAGGAAACAGCTAAAATCGCTAACTTGTATGATGTTCCGTATATTCCAGGATGCATGACTGTTAAAGAAATGGTCGAATCTTTACGCTATGGTTGTAAAGTATTAAAACTATTCCCAGCTACACAGTTTTCACCTAAATCTATCAAAGATTTCAAAGGTCCATTACCACAAATTGAGATTGTTCCAACTGGTGGCGTGGGCAAAGATAATCAAAAAGAATGGTTAGACGCAGGTAGTTTTGCAGTAGGTATTGGCAGTGAAATCACAAAAATTTATCAACAACAAGGAAAAGAAGCTTTAGTGCAATATATTTCTGAACTAAAAAGAGAGGTATAACTATGACGGTATTTGGATTTGGAGAAGTATTACTACGCTATACTCCACCTGATTACAAACAACTGAAAGATGCCAATACATTTGGTGTTAATGTTGGAGGTGCAGAATTAAATGCGCTCGTGACCTTATCTCAATTTGGGCACGCTACTGAAATGTTAACAGTATTACCACAACACGCGTTAGGTAATTTAGCATTGAAAAAGATGTATCAGACACAAGTAGGTACAACATTTGTGAAACAACAAGACGGTAGAATAGGCACATATTATATGGAAGAGAGCTTTGACTTCCGAAGTGGTAAAGTCATTTATGATCGCGAACATTCAACTTTCGCAGAACATGGGGCAAGCGTCATCGAGGGCTTACCAATACAAAGTGGTGATTACTTTGTATTGACTGGTATTACATTGGCAGTTAATACAGTAGTGCGACAACACATCGTTGATATACTATCTAAATTGAAACAACAAGGTGTTAAAATCGTATTTGATATTAATTTCAGAAGTAACTTGTGGACCAAAGAAGAAGCAGTACCAGTAATCAAGTCTGTACTTCCACTTGTTGACGTACTCTTCTTTGGTAAAAAGGATGCGACGCATTTACTTGAGACAAATTCAGAAGAAGATGATATGAAGACATGTGCCGAAACGATTCAAGCACAATATGAGATACCATTAATGGCTTCCAGTAATAGAGATATTGAGCAAAGTACATTACAAGGTATTATGTTAGCACATCAAAACTATATTGAAGGCGAAGCTTATCAATATACGGTACTGAATCGCATTGGAGCCGGTGATGCATTTATGGCTGGTGTCTTACATGGACTCATTCGTAATTGGCAATTAGACGAGACTATAGATTTTGCGACGAAATGTTCAGTCTTACAACATACGACAAATGAGGATGCATTAAGTATAGAAGAAAGTGACGTGCATAATTTATCCTCTCATTTCGGTGGGCTTAGTCGATAGAACCTTAAACAAAGGGGCATAAGACATATATGAAAAAATTTTTAGCACTATTTGTAAGCGCATTCTTTATAACGGGAATGTTAGCTTTATCACTTCCTCATACTTATGTTAATGCGGAAGAGAAGACAAAAGAAATTATGTTAGCACATAATCAACCGACCAGCCATCCAGTTCATAAATCACTCGAGATTTTTAAGGAAAGATTAGAGGAAACATCTCATGGTCAACTTAAAGTTAATATTTATCCGAATGGTCAATTAGGTAGTGAACGTGAAGCAATTGAAATGACGCAGACGAATGCAATACAAATGACTAAAGTGTCATCTGCAGCATTGGAAAGCTTTTCTCCAACCTATTCATTGTTTAACATGCCTTATCTATTTGAATCAGAAGAGAATTATCGTCATGTTATGAAACAACAAGAAGTACAAGATGCGTTTTTTAAATCCACTGGAGATAAGGGGTTCCTAGGGATTACATATTATGACGCTGGCGTGCGTAATATATACACGAAGGATAAAAAAATTGAAGATAATAGTGACTTGGAAGGTTTGAAAATAAGAGTTCAACCAAGTAAAACGAGTGTCGATTTAATTAAGTCATTAGGCGGCACACCGACACCAATGGATTACGGTGAAGTATATACAGCGATACAATCGGGTGTGATTGATGCAGCTGAAAATAATGAAACCTCACTTACAACAAACAACCACGGTGAAGTTGCTAAAAATTATCATTATACGGAACACGCAATTGTTCCAGATATCTTGATTATGAATAAAGATACGTATGATGACTTAACGAAACAACAACAGAAATGGTTGAAAGATGCAGCGGCTTATTCTACTGAGAAACATGAAGTGATTTGGGATAAAGAAGTGAAAGAAGCTAAAAAGACAGCTAAAGAGGATATGGGTGTGAAATTCCATAACGTAGATAAATCTTCTTTCAAAAAAGCATCTCAGCCTCTACAAGATGAATTTAAAAAGAATCCAGATACAAAAGATGATTATAAATTAATCGAGAAGGAGGAGCAACTTTATGAAAAAAGCAAAAAAGATCATTGATAAACTCCTTCTCACGTTAGCTGGTATTGCACTTTTTGTAATGGTTATATTATCGGTTTATCAAGTTGCTACACGCTTTATCTTTAACAGTCCAAGTACAATGAGTGAAGAAATCGTTAGATTTTTATTGATATGGTTTGGCTTGCTCAGTGCAAGTTATGTATTTGGTGTAAAACAACATATAGCCATTTTATTTATTCGAGAAAGATTTCCTGAAAAAATACAACTTATTATGGAAAAGGCTTCAGATATTATAATCATTATCGTAGCGCTCGTACTCATGATTTGGGGTGGCTATGAAGTTGTGAATTTAACTTGGTCACAAATTGCGCCATCTACAGGATTATCTATGGCAGCGATGTACGGCGCACTACCTGTTTCGGGCGTCTTTATCATTTTCTACGCAATATACAACTTGTTAGATAAAGGAGAACTTGAAGCAGTTAAAGAAGCCAATCAAGAAGATGGGGGTGAGCGTGTATGACACTTGCAGCAGGTTTAGTGTTGTTCATCACATTCTTCGCTTTCTTGATATTCGGCTTGCCTATCGCATTAGCGATTATTTTGAGTTCTATCATAACGTTATTAATGATATTACCATTCGATGTAACGATTATAACGGCAGCACAACGTATGGTTACGGGTATTGATGATTTTACAATGCTTGCCATTCCGTTATTCGTCTTGGCAGGTATCATTATGAATAACGGCGGTATCGCTTTTAGATTAGTGAACTTTGCCAAAGTCCTAGTAGGTAGATTACCTGGCTCACTGGCACATACCAATATAGTTGGTAATATGTTATTCGGTTCTATTTCAGGTTCTAGTGTTGCTGCGGCGGCCGCTATGGGACGTATCATGGGACCAATGGAAGAAAAACAAGGTTATAAAAAAGAATACTCTGCAGCGGCAAATATAGCATCTGCGCCATCTGGATTATTGATTCCACCAAGTTCACTATTGATTGTGTATTCACTTGTGAGTGGCGGCACATCAATTGCAGCATTATTTATAGCAGGTTATATCCCAGGTATATTATGGGGCATTATGTGTATGATCGTTGCTTACATTATGGCGAAGAAACAAGGTTATAAAGTATCGGAACGCATTAGTTGGAAAGATAAATTATTTTTAACATTAGATGCTTTGCCAAGTCTGTTTTTAATCATTGTAGTTATCGGTGGTATCGTATCAGGTGTATTTACAGCAACAGAAGGTGCAGCAGTAGCAGTGTTATACGCTACAGTGTTATCGCTGATATATAAAAGTCTGACGCTCAAACAGATACCTAATGTCATCAAAGAAACGGCAGAAATTAGTGGTATGATTCTGTTCCTAATTACAGCTTCTGCACTATTTTCACTCGTAATGAGTTATACAGGATTACCTGAAGCTATTTCAAATGGCATTCTTTCAATGACAGATAATCCAATTATTTTACTACTGATGATTAACGTAATTTTATTAGTTATCGGAACATTTATGGATATAACACCAGCAGTATTGATTTTTACACCGATTTTCTTACCTATTTCAGAAGTTTTAGGTTTAGATCCAATTCACTTTGGTATCTTAATTGCATTTAATTTATGTATTGGTAATATCACGCCACCAGTTGGTAGTGCGCTATTTGTTGGTGCAAGTGTCGGCGGTGTTCGTGTTGAATCTGTATTCAAATATTTAGTGCCTTACTTTATCGCACTCATTATTTTATTGTTAATCGTAACGTTCATTCCGCAAATTTCATTATTCCTTCCTAAATTATTAGGATTATAGAAAAGGGGCAATAACATGGCATTAATTAATGACAATTTTTTATTAAATAATAAAACAGCAGTAAAGTTATATCAAAAGGTTAAAGATCTACCAATTTATGATTTTCACTGTCACTTAGACCCAAAAGAAATTTATGAAAATAAAAACTATGAAAATATTACACAATTGTGGTTAGCCGGAGATCATTACAAATGGCGCTTAATGAGAGCATACGGTATAGAAGAAGGATTAATTACAGGCGATGCAGATGACTTCGATAAATTCGAAGCATTTATGAACATGCTACCTTATTCAATCGTTAACCCAATGTATCACTGGTGTTCACTTGAATTAAAACGCTATTTTGATGAAGATACAGATTTAGATAAAGTGAATGTTAAAAAGTTATATAAATCATTAAACCGTAAATTGGCAAAATCATCACATACGCCACAAAATTTAATTAAACAAAGTAATGTATCTGTAGTTTGTACAACGGATGATCCATGTGACGATTTGGAATACCATAAATTATTAAATCAAGATAAAAAAGTAACGTTTAAAGTGATTTCTACGTTCAGACCAGATAGTTACGTATTCTTAAGTGAAACAACGGTTAAAGACAAGATTAAGCAGCTTGATCAAACGATTGACGGTGAAATTAAAGATTTAAACAGTTATATCGAAGCACTTAAAACACGCGTTCATTATTTTAATAGACAAGGCGCTAGAAGTTCAGACCAAAGTTTTGAAAAAGCACCATTGATGTATGCGACAACAGAAGAAGCTACGGCAATCTATGAATCTATGATGAAGGGTGAAGCAGTTTCTGAAACGCAACAATACGAATTAGCGGGTTATATTTTAACTGAAATTAGTAAAGTATATAACGAATTAAATTGGGTCGTACAATTCCATTTAGGACCAACTAGAAATAATAATTCGAAAATGTTAGAAGTCGCAGGCACAGACAGTGGATTCGATAGTGTAGGTGAACAACTGAGCGCTAAAACATTGAACGCGATGCTAGATCACCTTGAACAAAACAATGCTTTATCAGATACGATTATTTATCCTAATAATGGTAATGATCACCTTATGGTTCAAGCTACAGCAGGTAACTTTACTAACAGCGAACATAAAGTGCAATTAGGTGCTGCATGGTGGTTTAATGACACGAAAGAAGGCATGGAACAGCACTTAGTAGATTATGCTAACGTCGGCTTATTAGCTAAATTTGTAGGTATGCTTACAGATTCACGTAGCATGATTTCTTATACACGCCATGAGTATTTCAGAAGAATTTTATGTAATTTCTTAGGAGACAAGATTGAAAAAGGTGAGATTGCCTTATCAGATGCAACAATTGAACAAATGTTAAAAGATATTTGCTATAACAATGCAGTGAATTTATTCAAAATAGAAGGCGTTAAGGAGGTATAACGATGGAATTATCATTTCGTTGGTACGGTGAAGATGATCCAGTAACATTAGAGAACATCAAACAAATTCCAGATATGAAGCATATCGTTTCTGCAATTTATGATGTACCAGTAGGTGAGGTCTGGTCAAAAGAAAGAATCGCAAAATTAAAACAAACAATCGAAGCGGCAGGATTGAAATTTGAAGTCGTTGAAAGTTTACCTGTAAGTGAAGAAATTAAATTAGGTACAGATAAACGTGATGAACTGATTGAAAATTATAAGACATCATTAGTGAATTTAGCTGAAAATGGTGTTAAGACAGTGACGTATAACTTTATGCCGGTCTTTGATTGGACACGTTCACAGTTAGACTATGAATTATCTGATGGTTCTAATACGTTGATTTATAAACATGATCAATTAAAAGATATCGATCCATTAACAACAGATTTAAATTTACCAGGTTGGGACGAAAGTTATTCAAGAGAAGAGATGAATCATTTGATTACATCTTATCGTGAAACATCGGACGAGCAATTGTGGTCGAACTTAAAGTACTTTTTAGATGGCGTATTACCAACTGCAATCGAACATGATATTGATCTGGCGATACACCCGGATGATCCACCATGGCCTATATTCGGTATTCCACGTATCATTAAAAACAAAGATAGCTATGAACGTTTACTATCTATAAATGATAGTAAAAACAATGGTATTTGCTTCTGTACAGGATCATTAGGTTCATTAGCAGAAAATGATTTACCAAGCATGATTAGAACATTTGGCGAGCATATCCATTTTGTGCATATGCGTAACGTGAAACGATTAGATTCACATTCATTCTTGGAAACAGGTCATTTATCTAAAAACGGTTCAGTAGATATGAAAGCAGTAGTAGAAGCACTGCAAGATGTTAACTTTAAAGGCACAATCAGACCAGATCACGGACGTATGATTTGGGGAGAAACAGGTAAAGCAGGTTACGGATTGTTCGACAGAGCATTAGGCGCAACTTATATTAACGGTTTAATTGAAGGAGTGAGCAAATGATGACAAGACAATTTGAAGGAGTCAATGTAGTAATCACTGGCGCAACAGGTGTGATTGGATCAACGTTCGTCAAAGGACTTGTAGAAAAAGGTGCCAACGTAGGTATTTTAGGACGTTCTGAAGATAAAATTGTTGAATTACAAGATGAAATTGATAAAGAAAGAAAACAAACAGTCGCATTAGTGGCGAACGTGTTAGATAAAGATGCTTTAACGCAAGCGAAACTAAGATTTAACGATACATTTGGTGCAGTTACAATTCTGATTAATGGCGCAGGTGGAAATAACCCGAATGCCACAACAAATGATGAAATGTATGATGAAAATGGTGATAAAACGTTCTTTGATTTAACAGAAGATGGTATTGATAAAGTATTTAAATTAAATTACACAGGTACATTTTTACCATCCCAAGTATTTGGTAAAGATGTCGTCTCATCTGAGGCAGGTACAATTATTAATATTTCATCAATGAACGCCTTTACACCACTGACTAAGATCCCAGCATACAGTGGCGCAAAAGCATCTGTAAGTAACTTTACACAATGGTTGAGCACTTACTTTGCCGGTCATATCCGAGTGAATGCAATTGCACCTGGATTCTTTGAAACAGCTCAAAATAAAGCCTTACTTAGAAATGAAGATGGTTCTTATTCAGAACGTGCTTCAAAAATTCTATCACAAACACCAATGAATCGTTTTGGTGTACCGGAAGATATTCTAGGCACACTTTATTGGTTAATGGATAAAGAATTAAGTGGCTTCGTTACAGGTATCGTTGTTCCTGTAGATGGCGGCTTCTCATCTTACTCTGGCGTATAAAAAAGCTATAAATTTTAAAATAAACTCCTTAAATCAATTTTGATTAAGGAGTTTATTTTTGTTGTTCTATAAGATAAAGATAAAAGGGAAGAAATAAAAAATATTTGAGTATTATAAATTTATTTTTACAAATGTCACAAATATGAGTTGAATGACATTGATAATCTATATCAATTAATCCATAATATAAAGCATATGTAAAGAATAATTAAAATATTGAATTATAGAATAGGTGGGGTGTTGTGAAAGCATTTTTTAGCTATTACAAACCATATAAAGGTTTGTTTTTCTTAGATTTTGGTTCGGCAATTGTTGTAGGTTTGTTGGAATTAATTTTCCCACTTATTACAAGTATATATATTGATCGTTTGTTACCTTCAAATCAGTGGAATCTCATAGTGATTTTTGGAATTGCATTGTTATTTGTCTTTGGAATTGTAGCGGTACTTAAATTTATCGTCACATATTGGGGACATAAGTTAGGTACGAATATAGAGCGTGATATGCGTAATGATTTATATAGTCATATTCAGAAATTGAATTTTAAGTATTTTGATAACCAAAAATCAGGAAAACTCATTGGTCGACTGACGAATGATTTGATGGATATTGGTGAAGCTGCACATCATGGCCCAGAAGATGTATTTTTATCTATCATGACGCTTATTGGTGCATTTGTCATCATGTTAACGATTGATGTGAAATTAGCACTCATTACGTTTTGTGTGGTGCCTATTGTTTTTATCTTGGCTATATTTTTCAGCCAAAAAATGTCTCGTGCATTTAAGAATTTATTTACCAATGTGTCACGTTTTAATGAATTAATCGCAGATAATGTGGGTGGCATAAGACTTGTACAGGCTTTTACCAATGAAAAACATGAGCAAACGAAATTTAGAAATATAAACGATAATTTTAGAGCTACAAAATTAAAAGCATATAATTATATGTCTTGGAATATTACAATTAGTCATATTGCCCAAAATCTGACATTAATTATTGTGTTAGTAGTCGGAAGTTATTTTGTGTTGCATGGTGATTTATCTTATGGTGGTATCGTTGCATTTATCATGATTACGAATGTACTTTTTAAACCATTACAACAAATAAATATGATTATAGAGCTATTTCCTAAAGCGATTGCAGGATTTAAAAACTTTAGCGAAATATTAAGCATTAATCCAGAAATACAGGATACACCAGATGCGGTTGAAATGCCGAGTGATCCTAAGACGATTCAATATAAAGATGTAACATTTGGATATGGCGAAACACCGATTCTTAAAAAACTGAATTTAGATATTCAGCATGGTGAGAAGATTGCATTAGTTGGACCGAGTGGTAGTGGTAAAACGACAATCAGTTCTCTATTGCCAAGATTTTATGAAGTAGATGATGGTGATATCTTAATTAATGGCCAAAGCATCAAATCGATTCAGTTAGCCTCACTACGTGCAGAAATTGGTGTCGTACAGCAAGATGTATTCCTATTCTCTGGTACTTTAAGAGATAACATTGTATATGGTCATTTAGAAGCTGACGAAACTGCAATATGGGATGCAGTTAGAAATGCGCAATTAGAAACATTTATCAAAGACTTACCCTTTGGTTTAGATACACTCGTAGGTGAAAGAGGTACGAAATTATCTGGTGGACAGAAACAGCGTATTTCCATCGCTAGAATGTTTTTAAAAGACCCATCTATTATTATTTTAGATGAAGCTACAAGTGCGTTAGATATAGAAACAGAAAATAAAATTCAATTGGCATTTAAAAAACTGTCAGAAAATAGAACATCGTTCATTATTGCGCATCGTTTATCAACGATTAAAGACGTAGACCGTATTATCTTTATCAAAGATGGCGAAATCTTAGAAGAAGGTAGTCATGAAGTATTGATGCAACAAGATGGACATTATAAACAACTTTATTTATCTCAGTTTAATGAAGTTGAAACATTTTAAAATGTTTGAGTGTGATCATAATAGTGAGTATTAAAGGGGGCGGGAAGACGAAATCAAATTTTGATTTCTGTCCCGCTCCCTTGTATTTTTATAGAATCTTAATTATGATTTAAGAAAGCGCTTTCTGTCGTATAGAAAGATCTGGAGGGTTAAAGTATGGCTTACAGTATAGGGATAGATTTTGGAACAGGTTCAGGTAGAGCCTTTCTTATAAATACAGAGAATGGTGAAATTGTAGAACAATTTATTAAAACGTATACGCATGGCACGATAGAAGGAACACTTGGTGGTCAAAAACTACCTCAAAGTTACGCATTACAAAATGCGAATGATTATTGGGAAGTCATTGAAGAAGGCATTCCAGCTATTTTAGCAAAAGCACAAATTGCTGCAAATGAAATTGTCGGAATCGGTATCGATTTTACATCGTCTACAGTGATTTTTGTGGATGAACATATGGAACCCATTCATAATAAGCAAGGGTTTAAAGATAATCCACACGCTTACGTCAAATTATGGAAGCATCATGGTGCGCAAGACGAGGCAGATGTATTATTTAAAACTGCGCTTGAAGAGAAGAATCGTTGGTTAGGCTACTATGGCTTTAATGTGAGTAGTGAATGGATGATACCTAAGATTATGGAAGTAAACAATAAGGCACCTGAAGTGATAGCGGAGAGTGCGTATATCATGGAGGCGGGGGATTGGATTGTCAATCGACTCACTGATCAAAACGTCAGATCAAATTGTGGCTTAGGGTTTAAATCATTTTGGGAAGCGGACACAGGATTCCATTATGATTTGTTTGATAAAGTAGATAATGATTTATCTAAAATTGTAAGAGCGAAAGTGGAAGCACCAGTCGTTAATATTGGTGAAACTGTAGGTAAAGTTTGTCAGGCGATGGCAGAAAAACTAGGACTTTCACCAGAAACGCAAGTGAGTCCGTTTATCATTGATGCACATGCAAGTTTATTAGGGATAGGTTCAGAAAGAGATAAAGAAATGACTATGGTCATGGGTACAAGTACATGTCATTTAATGCTTAATAAAGAACAACATAAGGTGCCTGGTATTTCTGGTTCAGTTAAAGGTGCTATTATTCCAGATCTTTATGCATACGAGGCAGGCCAAACTGCTGTAGGAGACTTATTTGAGTACGTGGCGAAACAGTCGCCATATGATGATGTCAAAGAAGCGAAGATACGCGACATTTCAATCTTTGAATTATTAAATGAGAAGGCCGCTAAACTTTATCCTGGTGAAAGTGGACTCATTGCGCTAGATTGGCATAACGGCAATAGAAGTGTACTCAGTGATAGTAATTTGAAAGGTTGCTTATTTGGCATGGGATTACATACGAAACACGAAGAAATTTACCGTGCATACATGGAGGCCACTGCATTTGGTACTAAAATGATTATGCAACAGTATGAAGGGTGGCATATGGAAGTAGATCATGTATTTGCTTGTGGTGGCATACCTAAAAAGAATACATTACTCATGGATATCTATGCTAATGTACTGAACAAACGTGTGACGGTCATTGATAGTGAATATGCACCAGCAATTGGCGCGGCTATTTTAGGTGCAATATGTGGCGGAGCGCATACGGACTTTAGTGAGGCGGTCAAAGCAATGAAAGAACCCGTATTATACACTGTTGAACCTCAAGCAGATAAAGTGGAAATCTATAAAAAGTTATTTAACGCATATCAATCATTGCATGACCTACATGGCTATAAAAAAGCGAGCATTATGCGTGATGTTGCACAATTGATGTAAGAAGATTAAATGTTTAATTAAAATAACCCAGAAACAATATATCAGTGATGATACGTTGCTTCTGGGTTATTGTTATAAAGTTAGCCTGAAATGAAACTTGTTATGGCATCGATTAAACTGTAGATGCCTAAGAAGGAAACGGTTAAGACAACGAGACCTCCGATAATATTGAGCCAAAGTGTATTTGTAAAGCGGCCCATTAAATTTTTCTTATTAATAATAATAAAGATAAGGATTGCAACAAGAGGTAAAATCATACCATTTAATGCTTGCGCAATAAGTAAGAATTGAAGCGGTTCAAAGCCAAGTGCTGAAGTGATAATTCCAATAATGATAATCACAACAAAGACAAGTTTATACTTCTTACTTTGCATGCCGCCTTTCCAACCGAGTAGACTACTAATTGTTGCAGCGGCGCCCGTTGGAGAAGCAATGGCTGATGACAGACCTGCAGCGAATAAACCAATACTAATTGCTATAGGTGCAGCATCACCAAGTACAGGTTCTAATGGTCCTGCGAGTTGAATGACACTTGTAACTTCTTCACCTTTAATTAAAGTGGCAGCTGAAATTAAGATTGCAGCTGAAATCACACCGCCGACAGTAATTGAAATAATCGTATCCCAACGTGCAAATTTCAATTCCTTAACACCATTAAAACGTTCGTGCACGGCTGTTGAGTGAATGAAAAAGTTATATGGCACAACGGTTGTACCGATTAGAGCAATAACAGTAAGAATAGAGCCATCTGGTATCGTTGGAATGAAAGCACCTTTTAAAATACCCATAACATCTGGTTTGATAGCAATCATGGTAGTGATAAATATTGCGCCCATGATAACCATAAGTACAAGCATAACTTTTTCTAAAAATTTATAGTTACCAAATAATCCAATGAGCAATATAATAACGCCGATAACTGGAGCAACCCAATTTTCAGGTAAATTAAGTAAGTAAGATGCACCAAGTGAGGTTCCAATCAAGTCACCACTAATATAGGCAGCACACCCAATGGTTACAGCAATGAGTGTGAACCACACGATGATCAGCTTACCGATTTTATTAGAGAATAAATCTTGAATCGCTTCTCCTAACCCTTCACGTGTAACGAGAGATAAACGGATAATCATTTCTTGTAACACGATTGTGGCGATGATTGAAAAGGCAACAGCCCATAGTAAACTATAGCCGAACCCTGCGCCACCTTGAGTCATGGTTGTTACTGTACCAGGGCCTATAAATGAAGCAGTGATAATCATCCCTGGGCCAAGTGATCGTAAAATCTTACCCGCGTTTTTAAACATTTAACCACTCCTCAGATTATTTTAATTTATTTAAATAAGCGACGTGGCCAGCAAGTACATATAATACTGCTGTAGAAACGAAATGGGCAGAATTCTGATTGGCATCTTTCATAGGATAAACTTCTACATAATCCATACCACATAGGCCGAGCGCACCAAATTCGTGGATCATCGTTAATAATTCATAGGACGTTAAACCATTGCCATCAACAGGTCCGCCTGGATTATAAGCAAAATCTAAAACGTCACTACATATTGTTAAATACACGACATCTACATCGGCACTTGCTTGAGCGTAAATGTCACGGGCAAACTGTTTTATATTATTTGATTCACGAATATCATTGATTGTTATCGTTACTGCACCAGCTTCTTCAGCGTAACGTCCTGTTGAAGGATGATTTCTTGGGCCGTGAATCCCTGTGTGAATAATACTTTCGTTACGTACACCCTCTGTTTCATAAAGTCTCATGAAAGGTGTATTACGGGCATAAGCTTCACCTTCATAATCTGGCATATTATCATAATGTGCATCTAAATGAATGATACCTACTTTTTTACCAGTTTCTGTTAATGATTTAAGAATAGGATAAGTGACACCGTGTTCGCCGCCAAAGCCAACTAAGAATTTTTCACTTTCCCATAGTTTTTTAGTGAAATCTGTAATGTTGTCATAGCTTTCTTTATTGTCATGAGCGACAAATGGCACATCGCCGACATCTCCCATAGATAAGTGTTCACTAATATCAATGTGGTTTAATTCAGGTAGATATTGACTGTAACGTGCAGAGGACAGTCTAATTTGCTTTGGACCAAGTTCTACGCCTGTATAATCTCCCCAAGTGCTTTCGCCTTCAAAAGGTACCCCATATACAATTACATCTGTATCTAAAGTATTTGATTGATTTAAATTTTTACTATTTAAAAAACATGGTGTATTACCATAAATGTTATTTTTCATAATTTATATCCTCCCCTTTATTGTAAATAATTATATAGAGTATTTTTTTATATTTCAAATAAATCAGAAAATTCACTGATTTAATAATTGAAAATATATATGAATGAGAGGATTATTTATAAATTTTTATTAGATTATGAAGACGAGAGGGTGGATAAAAGGGGGAGGAAGGATTTTTTTGAAAGCCGTATAGATAAATATAATAAAAAGCCACACCAATGAAGGTGTAGCTTTTGAAAAGACAATGTTTATCACATTGATATATTATGAAAATTTATGCCCAACCACGGAAACGTGTAGCTTCAGCTGTACGTTTGATACCTACAACATAGGCAGCTAAACGCATATCCAATTTTCTACTTTCAGCTAAATCATAGATTTTATTGAATGCTTCTACCATTTTTTCACGGAGTAGACTATTTATTTCTTCTTCAGACCAATAATAACCTTGATTATTTTGTACCCACTCGAAGTAAGAAACAGTTACACCACCAGCACTCGCAAGCACATCAGGTATAAGTAAGACACCGCGTTCTGTTAATATGCGTGTCGCTTCTTTTGTCGTAGGACCGTTCGCTGCTTCTGCAACGATGCTGGCTTTAATGTCGTGTGCGTTGTCTTCAGTAATTTGATTTGATAATGCAGCTGGAATAAGAATATCACAGTCGACTTCAAATAATTCTTTATTTGGGATAACGTCCTCAAATAAGTGCGTAACACGGCCATGTTTTTCTTTAAGCTCTACAAGTTTGTCAACATCTAAACCATCTGGATCGTGTAAAGCACCATAACTTTCAGAAATAGCTACAATTTTTGCACCCATGTCATGTAGAATTTTGGCTATGAAACTACCCGCATTACCAAAACCTTGAATCGCAACACGAGACCCCTTGATATCAATGTTTCTACGTTTTGTCGCTTCTTCAATAGTAATCACAGCACCAAGCGCAGTGGCACGATTACGACCTTCTGAACCACCTAAAGAGAGTGGTTTACCAGTGATGAATGCAAAAGCGTTAGAGCGATTGATTTTACTATACTCATCCATCATCCAAGACATGATTTGTGGATTTGTATAAACATCTGGTGCTGGGATATCACTCGCAGGACCTACGAATTGTGATATAGCTCTAACAAAACCACGAGATAGGCTTTCAAGCTCTTGATTACTCATTTGACGTGGGTCACAGATGACGCCGCCTTTACCGCCACCAAATGGTAAGTTCGTAATACCACATTTCATCGTCATCCACATTGCAAGTGCCTTAACTTCTTCTTTATTTACATCAGGATGGAAACGTACGCCACCTTTGGTAGGACCAACAGAATGATTATGTTGCGCACGGTAACCGGTAAAAGTTTTAACAGTGCCATCATCCATGCGGACGGGTATACGGACTTCCAGTATTCTTAAAGGTTCTTTGATTAAATCATACATGCCATCGTCAAAGCCTAATTTATGTAATGCTTCTTTTGTAATTTCTTGGGTAGATTTCACTAAGTCGTTATGTTCTGTCATTATATTTTCCCCTCTATCTATTACTTATAATATTTATACTTACTTATCTATAAATGTTATAGACTTTACGACTGAAAATCAATACTAGAGATTGAATTTTTACAAAAGTTTGAAAATTCAGTGAATAATTAGGTGAAATTCTTTTGAAAACTAAAGAATAATTAAAGACGATGTATGAAAGTGCAGTGAATTGAGAAAAAATTCATTGACTAAATTTTCAGAAATTAATAGAATGAATAATTATATTTAAAATGAGTAGAACTTGAAGATAAGGAGAACATTAATGGAACAACCATCATTTAAACGTGCAATGAAACAACGTCATCTTATGTTACTTAGCTTTGGTGGTGTTATTGGAACAGGATTATTTTTAAGTTCTGGATATACTTTGCAACAAGCAGGTCCATTTGGAACAGTACTATCTTATTTAATTGGTTCAATTTTAGTTTATCTCGTTATGTTATGTCTAGGACAATTAGCAATTAAACATCCTGTTACAGGTGGATTTCATACATATGCAAGTCTTTACATTCATCCATCTGTTGGATATATCGTAGCATGGTTTTATTGGTTAACTTGGACCGTAGCATTAGGTTCTGAATTTACAGCAGTGGGTATTTTGATGCAGAAATGGATGCCTGAAACTCCGGTTTATATTTTTGCTACGATTGCAATTATATTAATTTTATTATTTAACATTATATCGACACGTTTTTATGCAGAAGTTGAATTTTATTTTTCTTTAGTGAAAGTTATTGCGATTATCGTATTTATTATTTTAGGTCTTTTGGTAATTATCGGATTTATTCACTACGATGGTTATGAAGGTTTAAACACAATTGCACACAGATATACAAATCCTACTTTTCCTAATGGTATTGGTTCTGTGTTTTTGACAATGCTAGCTGTGAATTATGCATTTAGTGGCACTGAATTAATCGGCATTGCTGCTGGTGAAACAGAGCATCCTGAAAAAGTAATACCAAAAGCGATTAGAGCAACGTTATGGCGTCTTATTGTTTTTTTTATAGGTACAATGGTTATTATTTCTATTTTAATACCGAGCTATCAAGGGAAGTCATTAGAAAGTCCATTTGTTGTTATTTTTCAGAAAATGGGAATCCCTTATGCCGGTGATATTATGAATTTAGTGATTATAACAGCTTTGTTATCTGCAGCTAATTCAGGATTATATGCTGCGAGCAGAATGATTTGGAGTTTATCGAATGAAGGTGTATTTCCTAAATGGTTTGGAAAGCTAAATAAACATCATATGCCAGTGAATGCAACATTATTTAGCATGATTGGTGGCTTATTGGCTTTACTTTCTAGCGTGTATGTAGCAGATTCATTATATGTAATTCTAGTTTCAATTGCTGGTTTAGCAGTTGTTATCGTGTGGATGAGTATCTGTATTGCATATTTTAATGCTAAAAAAATTGACCAAAGCTTAAAAGTACATCAATCGATTCCAATTATTGGATTTATATTATGCTTAGTTTCTTGTGTTGGAATGCTTTTTGATTCTAATCAAGCACCTGCACTTTATTTCGGGCTACCATTTGCAGCGATTGCGTTAATTTATTACTTTATTAAATTTAATAAGAAAAGAGGAGTATAGATGAGACTGTTAGAAAAAGTAAAAACACAATCTCCAATTGTGTTAGATGGCGGACTAGCAACTACATTAGAACAAGCTGGTTGTAATTTGAATTCTTCGTTATGGTCTAGTGAAGTACTTAGACATCAACCAACTAAAATAAAGCAAGCACATCAAGATTTTACACATGCGGGTGCCGACATTATTTTAACAAGTACATATCAAGCAAGTTACCAAACATTTAAAGATATAGGGATGCAGGATGAGGAAATTGATGGCCTTTTTACAGTAGCGGTAGAGCAAGTTATGGATGCAACAAATAATAATCAAGTGGTTGTAGGTAGTTTAGGTCCATATGGTGCATATTTAAGCGATGGCTCTGAATATACAGGGGATTATAAAATAAGCCAAGAAGCTTATTTTAAATTTCATGAACAACGTATAAATGCTTTAATTTCAAGAGGAATAAATGATTTTGTGTTTGAAACTGTTCCAAATTTTGAAGAAATTCAAGCAATCGTAGAAAATATTATACCGAGTTACACAGGGGAGCAAACATTTTGGCTCTCAGTAACAGTCGATGATACAGGAAATTTATCAGATGGAACAGAATTCGAGCAGCTGATTGATTATATAAAAGATAAGCAATCTATTATTCCTATTTTTGGTATTAATTGTTCTTCGGTTAAAGGAATCAATCGATCATTGGACAAAGGATTAGCTAGTTTGAGTCAGACCATTGCGCTGTATCCTAATGGAGGTTCTCATTATAATGCGGATAGCAAAAAATGGGAAAATGATGCTAACAGTGATGAAATTATTGAACAACTTCCGAAGTGGTTAGTGGAAGGTGTTCAAATTATAGGGGGCTGTTGTCAAACAACACCAGAGGACATTAAAAAGATTAAATATAGTATGAGTTAACCAAAAATGAAGTTTCAAAATAAGAAAAGGAGAAGTGCTTGGGTTAACAAGCATTTCTCCTTTATTTTCTATTATTAATTAATATTTTGAGTTAAACATTCTTTTTCTTTTTTCTAAAGACTAATAATGAACCTATAATAATTAATAAACTTGCAAAAATTGTTGTGTTTTTTTCTTTTTCACCTGTGTCTGGTAACGCTGAAATTTCTTTTTTATTGGATGATTTGTCTTTAGATAAATTTGAATATTCATTATCCGAAGTTAATTCACTTATTTTTGAATTATTTACAGTTTCTACAGTATTAAAGTTGTATTCAGAATTAATCAAAGTCCTTGGTTGTATTGTAAAAGGAGAGGCAAGATTAATGTTTGTTTTGTCTCCTTTATTTAAAGCTAGGTTTGGATAAAAAATCATATCACGGGTTGGCTCAGGGTCTGGTGTTGGTTCAGGATCTGGTGTTGGCTCAGGGTCTGGCGTTGGTTCAGGATCCGGCGTTGGCTCAGGATCCGGTGTTGGTT
>NZ_LNNB01000027.1 GCF_001747895.1 Staphylococcus equorum
TGATGGTTCTGTTGAATTATCTTCGCCACTTTCTCCTGGATGTTCAGGTTTAGGTTTCTCTTCTGAGTCATCTCCACCACCTTGTGGATTATTCGGGTTTGAAGGCTCTGTTGAATTATCGTCTCCGTCCTCACTTGGCTGTTCTGGTTTAGGCTTTTCTTCTGAGTCATCTCCACCACCTTGTGGGTTATCAGGATTTGATGGTTCTGTTGAATTATCGTCTCCGTCCTCACTCGGCTGTTCTGGTTTAGGTTTTTCTCCTGAATCGTTGTCACTATCCCCTGTATTGTTTGAACCCGATGATTGATCATCTTCCTCTGGCTTATCTGGCTCAGTAGCATCGTCTGAATCACTATTGTTAGAGTTACTATCATTTGGTTGTTCCGATGATGGTTTCTCTTCAGTTCCGTTGTCACTATCTCCTGTATTGTTTGAATCCGATGATTGATCATCTTCCTCTGGCTTATCTGGCTCAGTAGTAGTGTCTGAATCACTATTGTTAGAGTTACTATCGTTTGGTTGTTCCGATGATGGCTTCTCTTCAGTTCCGTTGTCACTATCTCCTGTATTGTTTGAATCTGATGATTGATTGTATTCCTCTGACTTATCTGGGTTAGTAGTAGTGTCTGAATCACTATTGTCTGAATCATTGCTATTTGGTTGTTCGGATGATGAAGTCGTTATAGCATCACTACTGGTTTTATTATCAGTTTGATCAGAATTTGAAGGTATTTCATTCTCACCTGAATTATTTACTGGCTTAGTGCTATTTTGCACATTTCCATCTATATCTGATGCATTGATACGCTTATGGTCTAAATCAGTATTATTCATAGTCGTATTCTTATTGTATTCATCTAGTTCTGTCTCTGCCCCTTGTGTCGGTTTAGAAATTAATGTAGCACTTAGTGCAATTGCAAAGCTAGATACAATAAATTTATGTGAAATATAATTTTTCATAATCTCACCTCCAAATAAATTTTCTTATATTCCTTATCAGTATATTAGAAATCGTACTATTTTTCATTAAAATCAGGCTTTTGAAAGAAGAAATTAATCTATTTGAAATTAATTGTAAAAAGCTATTTACAAATCAAGGTATAATTATTATACTAGATATATAAAATAAATTGATGTGAAGGAGTTTTCCGAATGGGACTTTTTAGTAAAAAAGAAGATACACTTGATGTATTTCAAAATGCAGTAGAATCAAGACGTACAATATATAGTTTAGAAAAAGAAATTTCAATATCTGATAAAGAGGTAGAAGGTATCATTGAACATGCAATTAAACATGTTCCATCTTCATTTAATGCTCAATCAACTCGTATTGTATTGTTATTAAGCGATAACCATAATAAATTTTGGGATATAACAAAAGAAGAATTAAAAAAATCAATGGGTCCTGATCGTGAATTCCAAGCAACTTCAGACAAAATTGATAACTTCAAACATTCATATGGTACAATCCTATACTTTGAAGATCAAGAAGTTGTCGAAGGATTACAAAATCAAATGCCTAACTATGCTGAGAACTTTGCCATTTGGTCAAACCAAACAAATGCAATGCACCAATTTGCAATTTGGACTGCATTAAGTACTAAAGGTATTGGCGCATCATTACAACATTATAATCCACTTGTAGACGTAGCAGTAACTGAAGCGTTCGATATTCCTGCTACTTGGAATCTTGTAGCTCAAATGCCTTTTGGTAACGTGCGTGATGAAGCTGGAGAAAAAGAATTTCATGATGTAAGCAAACGCTTCTTAGTAAGAAAATAGTTTGTTGGATTTTTTAAACATTAACAATAATACAAGCGCTTAGGGTATCAACCCTTTCCAATTTATAAAAACCAATTCGTTTAAAAATGAATTGGTTTTTTATTTAAATATTTTGATTTTGAGTATGCACACTTCTCACGTGCGTATTTTGTAACTTCATTGAAAACTGCCCGCAATTTTGAATTTTCTGAATATATCTAGTATATTTATGCTAACAACAATTTAAGGGGCGATCGAGATGAATATAGAAATCTTTCAATTTAAAGTGGAACCAGCGAATGTTGCATTAAATGAAGAAACAATTACGAATTGGTTTGCCGAGTATGTGACAGCAGAGACAGATATCGTAGTTTTACCGGAAATGTGGAACAACGGTTATGCCCTACCTCAACTAAAAGAACTTGCTGATAATCAATTATCAAGAAGTTTTGAGTTTATATCAAAATTAGCAATCCAATATAAAGTTGATGTAATTGCAGGTTCTGTTTCAAATAGTATGAAAGATAACATATACAATACTGCTTTTGCCGTTTCAAAAAATGGTTATTTAATAAACAGTTATGACAAGGTACATCTTGTGCCGATGTTGGATGAACCTTCATTTTTAACACCCGGTAATGCAGTTCCAGAACCCTTCACTCTATCAAATGGAGCTAAAGTTGCACATATTACTTGTTACGATTTACGCTTTCCTGAATTACTTCGCTATCCAGCGCGTAAAGATGCACAAATCGCTTTTTATGTTGCACAATGGCCAGCGGTAAGATTGAATCATTGGACTGCCCTCTTAAAAGCACGTGCCATTGAAAATGATATATTTGTAGTTGGTTGTAATGCTTGTGGAGATGATGGCAAGACTGAATATGCAGGTCATTCTATCGTGATTAACCCTAATGGTGAAGTTATAGCAGAATTAAAAGAAAAACCAGATCATTTAACTTGTGACATTGATTTAGATGAAGTAACGAATCAACGCAATACTATTCCAGTATTCAAAAATTTAAGACCACATCTATATAAATGATTTCATAATAAAAACCGTGAGCTTGGGAGGGGCTCACGGTTTTTGTAACTTATTATTAAGGGAATGTTTTTACAGTTATTTCTCTATCTATTTTTGGGGATGTTATTAATTATGAAAAAAATTAGTGAATTTACCGATTTTAATGATAAATTGAATGATGTTTACGATAGCTTACATGTTAATACTTTAAATTGTCTCTGTTATAGACAATGTTAAAATGATATTAGATTCGAGACTGGGAAGGTTCTGCAAATCTAAATTGGGAATGCTTAAATTAATAAGCGCGTTGTGTACTCAGTAAGTACTATTTTACGAAATCACTAATTGCTGCTGAGATATCTTTTGTCACTACATCAGCCTCCTCTTGTTTGTATTAAAATTGAAAAACGATAACTAATTTTTGTAACTATAACAACTATACGAAGAAAGTACAGTTACAATATCAGCGTGTCAATTAAGCTCCTGCTCAAAAGCTTAATTAACTTCATCATTCAAATCAAAATTCAAACAAAAATTGATTAAATGATTTGTAAAATGCTATCACTTCTTTGTGATACAAGTACATTTAACCATGATTTTGAGCTTATTCGTTAAAAAATCCCTAACTCGTCATATTTCATTCCTAAATGTTCACTTTTTTATGTTAAAATTAAAGAGATAAAGATTAGCAACAGTTAGGAACACAAAATATACAGTTAAGCAATAAGACGCATAAAACTTAATTAAAATTGTATAATACGTCTGAGGAGAGAAGCCCAATGTTAAAGTCTATAGATAGCAAAATTGACCGTTTTGCTAAATATCTACAACAACGTAACAACTTAGAACATATAGATTATTTAAAGATGCGTTTAGGTATGCAAGTATTTGTAGGCAATATAACTAAAACAATTATAACTTATGGCGTTTCAATCCTTTGCCATCTCTTTTTTTACACACTAACTGTCCATTTATCGTACTTTTTAATTAGGCAATATGCACACGGTGCACATGCAAAATCTTCTTTTGCATGTCATGTGCAGAATTTATCTTTATTTGTTTTACTACCTTGGCTAATCGGGTATATTGGAGTGTCTTCATTAATTATGTATCCATTAGCAATAATTGGTTTCATTATATTAATGATATACGCACCTGCTGCTACGAAAAAGCAGCCTATACCACAACGATTAGTAAAAGGTAAAAAAATAAAGACAGTCATTGTAACTTTATTATTAGTAGTAATATCAATGTTTTTCAGTGAGCCTTATCAACAATTAGTACTTTTAGGCATTATTTTGATTGCTATCGCTCAACTACCTATATTTTTCCCTAAGGAGGATGTTTAATTATGCATATCTTTGAATCTATTTTTAGTTTAATCGCGAAATTTTTCTCAACACTAGGTGCAGTAGCTGGTCTAAGACCATGTTATGGCTATTTTGATGAAACTGAAGTACCTAAAGAAATTACAGAGTTATACGAATAATTGTCTTAGAAAGTGTGTAGACTATGGCTATTTTAAACACAATCATGTTATCAATATTTCAAGCAGTTTTGCTTTTCATAATCATTAAAATTTTAACAAATGTAACTTATACTTTGAGGGATTATATTACCATTATTGGGATTATAATCCCTTCAACCGTTTTATTCTTTTATTTTGATGCTAAATCAATGTTTTTTTTATTACTATCAAGTATTATTTTTATGTATTTTAAAAACCACATTATGGGCGTTGTATCTGTACTCGTTAGCTTTTTCATCTTGTATATGGCCAACTTCATATCAATATGGTTAGCAAGTTCAATAATAGATTTATTTTCAGCAAATTATATATTCAATTTGATTTTCTATTTAATTTTCGCTCTTATAATAATAGTTTTTTCAATACTAGGTAGATTTTTCTTTAAAAAACTATCAACATCAGCTCTATCATTAAATAAAATTTATTTAATCATTGTTTGTATTTTTCTGTTCACAGTATTATTATTAATTTATTTGTACTTACCTAATCAAAGTCTTTCTTTCGGAGACGCGAAATTTTTAATAGTTATGTATGCCGTATTAATCATTACGATAGCTGTACTTATCGTTACGATTTCTTTCAGTATCATTCGTCAGATTCAGTATAAGCGTAATATGCGTGAAATCGAGAATTACTATAAGTACACTTTACAAATAGAAAAAATTAATCATGAAATGCGTAAATTTAGACATGACTACGTCAATATATTATCAACGATGTCAGATTTTATTAGAGAGAATGATATGGAAGGTTTAGATCAATATTTCCATGAAGAAATTTTGCCTATGCAAGACAGTATGCAAATGAATGCCATTAAAATTAATGGTATTGAAAATCTAAAGGTTCGTGAAATCAAAGGGTTATTAACAACAAAAATTTTACAAGCCCAAGAAAAAAATATTAGAATTAGCATAGAAGTTCCTGAAACAATCGAAAAAATAGAAATGCCCATTATTAATTTGAGTAGAGTTATTGGGATTTTACTTGATAATGCGATTGAAGCTTCTGAAAAAATAGTGGAGGACCCACTTATTCGAATTGCTTTTATCAAAAATGAAGATGATTCAGTGATGTTTATAGTTATGAATAAATGTGATACTGATATGCCTCGAGTACATACCCTATTCCAAGAGAATTTCTCTACAAAAGGTAAAAATCGTGGACTCGGACTTTCAACATTAAAAGAATTGACTGATACGACTTCTAATGTTTTATTAGATACAACGATTGATAACAACTATTTTATTCAAAAAGTAGAAATATTAAATACTGATTCATAAGGGTGTGAAAATATGAAAATATTCATATGTGAAGATGATGAAAGACAACGTGAGAATATGATTTCAATTATCAACAACTACATCATGATTGAAGAGAAGCCGATGGAAATTGAAATTGCAACTGACGATCCTTATGAAGTTTTAGAACGTTCAAAAGATTTAAGTGATATAGGATGTTACTTTTTAGATATACAATTGGAAGCAGACATTAATGGTATCAAGCTTGCCAGTGAAATTCGTAAGCACGATCCTGTAGGTAATATCATTTTTGTTACAAGTCATAGCGAGCTTACATACCTTACTTTTGTTTATAAAGTAGCAGCGATGGACTTTATTTTTAAAGATGACCCAGAAGAATTAAAGTCTAGAATCATTGATTGTTTAGAAACTTCAGAATCCAGGTTAAAATTACTTTCTAAAGAACGCACTGTCGAAACAATTGAATTAAAACGTGGAAGTAATTCGGTATATGTCCAATATGATGATGTTATGTTTTTTGAGTCCTCTTCTAAATCTCATCGATTGATTGCGCATTTAGACAATAGACAAATTGAATTCTATGGTAATCTTAAAGAACTTAATCAGCTCGATGACAGATTTTTTAGATGTCATAACAGTTTCGTTGTTAACAGACATAACATTGAATCTATTGACTCAAAATCTCGCATTGTATATTTCAAAAACCAAGAACATTGCTTTGCTTCTGTAAGAAATGTAAAAAAAATATAATAAAAAAAAGACTTAGCAAATTATGCTAAGTCTTTTTTTACTGTTTATTTAATGCTTTATTTACTTCACTTAAATTCGGAATACTCTCTATAGCGCCATATTTTGTAGTAACCACTGCTGCTACATAATTACTAAATTCTAAAATACTTTGACCTTCATTTTTCAATAATTGATTTATATCATTTGTATTCGAGGTTACGATTCTACTAATCAAAGCTCCAATAAAAGCATCTCCGGCACCTGTCGTATCAATCGGCTGTACTTTAAACCCTTGATGCGTAATAACTGTACCGTCCTTCAAATATATCATAGCTCCGGCAGCACCTTTAGTATAAATAACCGCTTCTACATCACCTTGAAATAACCATTGAATTGCTTGTGCTTCGTCATTCTGACCCGTAACAAAATTCAATTCTTCATCAGAAATTTTAACAATATTTGCTAACGGAATAAATGATTGTATTGCTTCTTTACATGCATCTTCACTATCCCACAATGGCAAGCGAACATTGGGATCAAATACAACTGTTCCCCCTGCTACTTTAACTTTATCAATCAATGCTTTGTGTGCATATTTCATAGGACTTTCTACTAAATCCACCGAACAAAAATGTAGCACATCGTTTTCCATTACATCAATTCCTGCTACTGCTTCAGTTTGGTACAGCATATCAGCAGAAGGTTTACGATAAAAGGAAAAGTCTCTTTCACCGTCTTTGGTTAAGCTTACAAAAGCTAATGCAGTATTAGCCTCGTCTGTACGTTTTAAATATTGTGTACCGACATCTAAATTTTCTAACGTTTCAACTATTAAATCACCAAATGCATCATTTCCTAATTGAGTAATCATTTCAGCTTTGCCACCTAATTTAGTGGTCGTACATGCAACATTACAGGGTGCGCCTCCCACTTGGCGCGAAAACCCTTCAACATCTTTTAATTTAGAGTCTGTCGTATTAGGTATAAAATCGATTAACGCTTCACCTATAGCAAGTAGTCGTTTCATACTTCCTCATCCTTTAAATCATATTTTGTGAATTTTAAATATACTTGACCAGATTCTGTTGATGTTTTAATTCCTGTAGCTTCATCATCTGTAAAAATTCTAGAAGTCATGACACGTTCACCATCGTTGCAGAATATTTCGACACTCGATGTATCTATAAATAATTGTAACTGTGTCAATGGCGTATCCAGATAGGTTGTTCTTGTTGTACTATCAACTGGGTCTGGTAACAAACCACTTTCACTACGATCTAATGTTAATTTTTGTTCTTTCTTATTATAAGTAATGAGTGTTGTTTGTGTTTTAGACGTACGCACTTCAAAATATACTTCAGTTGAATCGTTTTCTAAAATATCGATAATCAATTCATATTGTTTTCCTTCATAAGGATACAATTGTCTCGTAAATTTATTCGCATATCCTAGTGCTGTTTCTTTATTTATTCTTAATTTTTCAAGGGATTTTGCAGGTCGTTGTTTTAAATTACCTGCTTCAATCGATAGTACACGTGGAATAGTTAGACAATGTGCCCATCCATCAACATCAGATGGATAATTAATTTCCGGCAATCCCATCCAGCCAATTAATACCCGCTGTCCATGTTCATCTATAAACGTTTGTGGCGCATAAAAATCAAAGCCGTGGTCAAGTTCAAAAAAGTCGCCATGATTCATTGTTAAATTATCAATGTCGTATTGTCCCATAATATACCCTGATTGATAGATATTTTTAAAGCGTTCACCTTCTTCATCAATACCTTGTGGACAAAATAGCAACATGTCATATCCATCCAAATTAAAGTAATCCGGACATTCCCACATATAACCAAATGAATCTAGATTCGTATGAACTTCGCCTTGAAATTCCCAATTCACGATATCCGTTGAACGATATTGAATCACTCTACCTTGACCTTGTTCATTTTGAGCTCCAATGACAGCATAATAGATACCATCTTTTGAAAATACTTTAGGATCTCTGAAATGCTGAGTATAGCCAAATGGCGGTTCAGCAATGACAGCTTTAGGAAACTTTTGAACTTCACCTTGTGCATTTACTTTTGCAATATGTTGAGTAGAAATTCTATTCCAATCTTCATCGCGATGATTTGCCGTGTACATATAATACATATGGTTATTATATTCAAATGCACTACCACTATAAACGCCATGACTATCATCTTTAGTATCTGGCTTTAATGATGCGCCCACATTTTCAAAATGTACTAAATCTTTACTTGTATATGTATACCAATATTTCAATCCATGAACTGGTCCTAACGGAAACCATTGATGTGATATATAATAAGTTCCATCGTAATATATCAGTCCGTTAGGATCGTTTAATAATCCTGTTTTAGGTTGTAAATGAAACGTTTGTCTATACTTAGATTGATTAACTTGAAGTGTTAAATCATCTAATGTTTGCTGATCAACGTCTTCATATCTTTGATAACGTTCATCTCTTGTCCACTCAGCCATTACTGTGTTCCTCCTACTATCAATATTCAAACTTTATTTTACATAATGGTACCGGTTCCATCACATTTCATTATATAATATCATGCTTCACTCAATTTTTAAATGAAAGACTTACATCAATAGTGATACGCTGCTCTATTGGTTGATGCTGAATCAGTTGATTGAGTTTACTCATTGCTACTTCACCAGCATATTCAAAATGATAATTAACTGTATGAATTGAAGGCGAGACAATTTCCGTAACTGGATCACCACCAAAGCCTACGATAAACTTGTCCTCACTTTTCGTAGCGTCTTCTGAGATGACTTTATGTGCAGCTAATGCGATAGAATCTGTGGCTCCCACAACTGCGTCATAATTAGCTTGAGCTTGCAATACTTTTGATACATCGATCATTGCTTCATTGTAATTAAATGAGGTTTGCGAAATATGTGGTTTGACATTATATTTCGCTAAGCCACTGATCAAGCCTTTTTTTCTATGTATACCAACAGCTATATCAGTTTCTGTAACTCCAAAAAATTGGATACTTTTAAATCCCTTTAATCCGAGTGCCTCCCCTACCATATAACCTGCATGAAAATCATTATGAATGATACTGTGCAAGTCCTTATGTTCTTGACCGACAATGATAACAGGAACATCAATTTTATTAATCACTTCCATATGTCTATCTGTAATTTCTGTAGCCATTAAAATAATGCCATCGACTTTACTTCTATAAAACGTTTCTAGAGCATCAATTTCCAGTTCTGTATCGATATTTGTATAATTTAGCAATAATCTATAGTTTAAATCATCACAAACTGTCTTCACACCTTTGATTGTTTCATCTACAGCGTAAGAGTTCATTCTAGGTATGATTGCCCCTATCATATTGGTTCTATGCGCTCGTAGACTTTGTGCAAACTGATTTGGTTGGTAATCATTTTCTTGAATAATTTTATCCAACTTCTGCTTAGTTTTTAAACTTACCGAGCCATTATTTAGATATCTTGAAACTGTACTCTTCGATACGCCAGCAATTTTTGCAATATCAGATATATTTTTCATATTCTCTCACTCTCATCAATAAGCTATTCTCAATATGATTAATTCTATCATATTGCAATCGCTTTAAATACTATTTAAAATAAAAACCAACCTGATACCTTAGGTGTTTTAACCTAATAATAGCAAGTTGGTTGATCTTTCATTTATTCAGCTTTTTGAATTGTAATTGTCCAAGAAGCATCATCTAATTGTTCATAGTTTGTTATCGGATATCCTTTTTCAGCTGCCCAATTAGGTAGTGCCTCTGTTGCCTGAGTACAGTCAAAGTCTATTTTCAATTCTTCACCGTTATCCATTGTATCCATTTTCTTTTGTGCTTCTATTAATGGAAATGGACAAACCATTCCTACCGTTCCTAATTCATGTATCATAATTAAATTCCTCCCTAATATAATTAAGTCGTTTGAGTTTGTGTTGAGACCGTATTT
The DNA here is from genome assembly GCF_001747895.1 of Staphylococcus equorum. Classification (GTDB taxonomy): domain Bacteria; phylum Bacillota; class Bacilli; order Staphylococcales; family Staphylococcaceae; genus Staphylococcus; species Staphylococcus equorum_A. The sequence goes on from NZ_LNNB01000027.1 coordinate 10,292, forward strand.
TCACTAGCTTGTTGGCGTTGCGCTTTTTTCATAGGTTTTATAAATATAAAGTAACTCATAAACCAAGCTCCCAAAATCATAGACGCAAGTGCAATCCAACCTTTCCATGACATCGTTGCAGTTTCTACTAAACCGTTACCTATTGAACAACCGCCAGCTACAGAAGCGCCAAATCCCATACATACGCCGCCGATAACGCTATTGCGTATTGTCTTTTTATCTGGCATTCTCCATTTGAATTCTTTAGCACCTTTCGCAGCAATATAAGAACCAACGAATATACCTAGAACAAGGAATACACCCCAGTCTATCAATTTCAAGTCACCAGTCACAAAGAATTGAACTATATTTGCAGATGGTGTCGTAATACCAAGTCCATACATTCTGCCTGTTGATTCACTTACAGGCCATGCGAGTAAAGCAATTAGCCCAACAGCAATTGCTGCAACAAATGGGTGATATTTTTTCTCGAATAAATAGTGTCTTATACCTGTATATTTTTGCTTTAATTTCGGTATAGCAAATTTAGGTTTCGGTTTACGTAACGTTTTTACAACAAGAAGAATTGTGATGATTGTAAGTAACGCGACCCAAACCCATGTTGGTATACCTGTCGTTTGTGCCATACTTGAGTTTACATTTGTTGGTTTGTTTACACCATTCATTAATGGTAACAGCAAACCAAATTTTGTTGCCGCTGCAGTGAAGCCATAAGCAATAAGTGCCATCCAGCTTCCAATTAAACCTTCTCCAGCTCTATACCACGTACCTGTAGCACAACCTCCAGATAAAATAATACCAATACCAAAAATAAATGAACCTATTACTGTTCCGATAATTGGATACGTAGATTCTGGGATTTCTACTAAGCCTGTTGATGTTAAAATTAATAACCCAATACTTTGTACGGAAATTGCAATTAACAATGCATAAAACATTTTATTGCTTTTTTGAACGTACATATCTCTAAATCCACCAGCTAAACAAAATCGCGTTCTTTGCATAACAAAGCCTAAAAGCGCACCAACGATCAGTCCACTGATTACTAACCACGTCATATTATTACCTCTTTCCCGATAAAATCAATATGATTTATCATATTAAACTTTCCATTAAATATCAAGCCTGTTTGCTCATATTTTATAAAATGTTAATTGTCAAAATAACTGTAGTTGGTAGTAATCATATAACTAAATACAAAAACTAGCTTTTTTAAACACTCTCCACCTAACGTGTGTCTCGTGTAAATAAAAAAGCTAGCCTATTTTCATACGCTTTATTTGTTACTATAATTTTTCATAAAGAAGAGTAAAGATTGTAATTCAATACCTAAATCAATATGATGCACTTGAACATCCGATGGTGTCAGAACACAACTTGGTGTAAAGTTCAAAATACCTTTTACACCTGTTTTTACTAAAGTGTCAGCAACGTGCTGCGCTACTTCCTCAGGTGTAGTTAAAATCACTACATCAATATGTTCTTGTGCTAATATATCCGTAATTTTATCAAACGGACTGACTGTTACTTTCCCTATTTGCGTCCCTATAATTTCATCTCGTATATCAAAAGCTTCCGTTATTGTCATCTCATCATGTATTGAGAAATTGTATGTTAATAATGCTTTCCCTAAATTCCCAACACCTACAATTGCAATTTTTATCTCGTCATTTTCACTTATCTCATTTTTAAAAAAATGTAATAAGCTATCTATATTATAGCCATAGCCTTTCTTGCCTAATTCACCAAAATATGAAAAATCACGACGAATCGTTGCAGAATCAATGTTCAAGCCCTCACTTATAGTTTTTGAATTAACTCTATCTATGCCTTTAGATTTCAAAGTATTGACGAATCTATAATACAACGGTAAACGTTTCAATGTGGCACGAGGAATCTTTTCGCTTTGATTAGCCAAGATCATGTCCTCCTATTTCATTATCTATTGCTGATTTATCTTATAATCACTACAACATTATACATTATTGAATAATAAAAATAAACAATGATAGTTTTAACCACGCGTTGAATACTGTAGAATGATAATGAATAGAGAGGTGCAAATCGGATGATATTATTACAACTCAATGACTTAACTAAATCATTCGACGGAGAAGATATTTTTAATAATGTAGATTTTGAAGTTAAAACTGGTGAACGTATTGGTATCGTAGGACGTAATGGTGCCGGAAAATCTACTTTAATGAAAATCATTGCTGGCGTCGAGACATATGATAGCGGTCAAGTTTCAAAAAGCAAAAATCTCAAGCTTGGTTATCTAACACAACAAATGACTTTAAATACGAATCAAACTGTTTTTGATGAAATGTCGAAACCATTTGAAAGTATGAAAAAATTAGAATCAGAAATGAAATTTGAGACAGATTGGTTAGCGCAACACGCTGATGAATATGATACTGAGTCATATAAGACACACATCGATCGCTATGAATCTTTATCTAATCAATTTGAACAACAAGAAGGTTACCAATATGAAAGTAAGATTAAAACTGTACTACATGGTTTGAATTTTAGTGAAGCGGATTTTAATCGTCCTATTAATGATTTTAGTGGCGGTCAAAAGACCAGGTTATCTTTAGCCCAGATGTTACTTAGCGAACCTGATTTGCTATTACTTGATGAACCTACAAACCATTTAGATATGGAAACAACTCAATGGTTGGAAAGTTACCTTAATTATTTCAAAGGCGCTATCGTTATTATTAGTCACGATAGATATTTCTTAGATAAAATTGTCAATCAAATTTATGACGTTGCGCTCGGCGATGTACAACATTACGTAGGTAACTATGGACAATTCATAGCGCAAAGAGATAAATATTATGAAAAACGTATGCAAGAATATGAAAGTCAACAAGCTGAAATTAAAAAACTTGAAACATTCGTAGAGAAAAACATCGCTCGTGCTTCAACTACGGGCATGGCAAAAAGCCGAAGGAAAATGTTGGAAAAAATGGAAAGAGTTAACAAACCTATGATTGATGCTAAAAGCGCCAATATTCAATTCGATTTTGATAGAAATACTGGAAACGATGTATTTCATATTAAAAATCTAGAAATTGGATATGAGGAAGCCATAACAAAAGGCATTAATATCGAAGCCACGAAAGGAGACCATATTGCAATCATTGGTCCTAATGGTATTGGCAAGTCTACTTTAATCAAAACAGTCGCAGGTCTCCAACAAAAGATCAGTGGAGAAATTACTACAGGTGCAAATTTAAAAGTTGGTTATTACGACCAAAAACAAGCTGAATTTAAATCAAACAAAACAATCCTTGATTATTTATGGGACCAATATCCAACAATGAATGAAAAAGATATTCGCGCTGTCTTAGGTCGTTTCTTATTTGTACAAGATGACGTCAAAAAAATCATCAATGACTTGTCTGGTGGAGAAAAAGCGCGTCTTCAACTTGCTCTACTGATGCTAGAGCGCAATAATGTGCTTATTTTAGATGAACCAACTAACCATCTAGACATAGACTCTAAAGAGATGCTTGAACAAGCGTTGTCAGATTTTAAAGGCACAATCTTATTTGTGTCACATGATCGCTATTTTATAAACGAACTTGCAAATAAAGTTTATGACTTGGACACTACTGGTGGGACAATGTATTTAGGTGATTATCAGTATTACATTGAAAAATTAGAAGAAAAAGCAGCAATTCAAGCGAAAAGAGAATTGGATAACCCTACAAAAACAGAAGTAAGTGCATCACAAAATCATAATTACGTTGACCAAAAACAACAAAAACGAGAGCAACGACAAGTTGAACGTAAAATAGAACAATGTGAAACAAATATTGAAATATACGAACAAGAAATAAACAATATAAACGAACAACTCACACAGCCTGATGTCTATTCTAATCCAAAAAAAGCAAATGATTTAGCAATTGAAAAAGAAATAGCCGAACAAAAATTAGAACAAGTCATGGATGAGTGGGCAGAATTACAAGAAATGTTAATATAATCGTTATAAGTGCAATTGAGCTAAAGTAAAATTTTCTACTTTAGTTCTTTTTTTATGCTCATTCTATTCACACTACCTTTGCTGTTATAATAGCTATCCACAGAGTTATCCTACTTATCCACAAGTAATAAGTAACTATTAGCTGTTTTCAATTTTCAGATATTAACCTATATCCACAAACATAACCACTACTTATCCACAAGTTATGCACTATTTGTTGATAAGTACGCACGTTCCCTATTGACATTCCATTCAAACTATAAATTACTCAAAACGAAAGGTATTTGTTTAAAATGGAATGCCATGTCATAATTATTACGGGTTTACAGCAAAATCGTGAAAGGATGTACAAAAATATGCCTACATTATTATGGTTTCTAATTGCTTTTATTCTAGGAACAACAATACTGATTATTACTACGACGATTGCTGCTAATAAAAAATTAAAGCATGATTTACAAAATCTATGGACTAACCAAAAATCACTAGAAAACTTTATTCGTCCTAACCATAACTATAGTTATGAGTTTGACACATATAAAAATAGATTTGATGAAAATTTATTGCTAGATGATAAAACCTGGTCTGATTTAGATATGGAAAGTGTATTTCATAGTATGAATTTTAATTTTACTGCAATTGGCGAGATGAGACTTTTTGCTACACTAAGAAATATGTATAAAGTAAAAGATGAAAATTTAATTCATCAATTTAAAACAAATATTTCATTTAGAAATTACGTTTCTCTGCAATTAGCAAAAATTGGTAAAGCTATTTATCCTATTTTTCCAGATCAATTATTACATATTAAACGAAATAATTTTTTTATGCTATGTACATATTTACCTCTTATTTTTATGATTCTAACTTTCTTTTCACCTAGTGAAGGTATAGCTTTAACAATCGCTTCTGTCATATTCAATATGATTCTTAGTGGCTCGTTAAAAAAGACGTATAATCAAGATTTAAATGCAATATTTTATACATCTACAGTTATTAAAAAAGCACATACCTTACAAAAACTTGAGGATACACCTAATCTTGATGTCGATTTCAGCCATTTTCGCATAGCTCGTAGATTTAGTGGTTTATTAGGTCGTGTTAATTCTAGCGATGATGCCTTTGTCATATCTTTACTAATAAAAATAATGTTTATGCTGGACTATCATATCTTCATATTTTTCAAAACAGTTTTAAAAAATATGAAGATGAAGTAATGTCTTGTTATAAATATATTGCGAGCATAGATAATCATTATGCCGTAGCACTTTGGCAAGAGACGTTGGATCATTACTCCCTTCCACAAGTCAATAGAGAAGACTACCTTGAATTTGAAGAATTAACTCACCCTCTTATCTACGAAGCGGTATCTAATGATATGAGTATAAATAATCATATACTTTTAACGGGGTCCAATGCTTCAGGTAAATCAACGTTTATGAAAGCAATTGCTTTAAACTTAGTATTAGCTCAAGCAGTAAACACTGTTACAGCAACGAAATTCATCTATAAACCTGGCGTAGTTTATACCTCTATGGTTAATCAAGATGATATTTTGACTGGAGATAGTTATTTTATGACTGAAGTCAAATCGATACGACGCTTATTCGATATAACAACATCCAACAAAATATATTGCTTTATTGATGAAATTTTTAAAGGAACCAACACTACAGAACGTATTGCAGCTTCAGAATCTGTATTAAGCTACTTGAACCAACTACCCGGTTATAGACTTATTGCTGCTACACACGATATAGAGTTAGCTACTTTACTAGAGAAAAACTATGCAAATTATCATTTCAATGAATCTATTTTAGAAAATGAAATTGCTTTTGACTTCAAGGTAAAACCTGGTAAAGCCGATACTAGAAATGCCATAGAGTTATTACGTATTATGCAATTTCCAGAACAAATCTATAAACGCGCAAAATCTTTCACCTCAAAAACCAATTAATCAAAAAGATAAGGCTGGGACATAATTACATGTCTCAGCCTTATCTTTTTATAATTTATTCTGCATTGATCATCCAAGTCACACCAAATGGGTCATTAAACATACCATATAGTTCAGACCACTCTGTCTTATCTAATGGCATCGTAGCTTCACATCCACCTTCTATCGCTTTATTAAAAAATGCTTCTGCTTGCTGTTTGTCCGCTTCATTTGAATAATCAAAAGTAAAAGCCACAATCGCACCACTATTATCAATTTTTTTATTTTTCATTGTATCACTACAATAGAATGTTTCACCTAAAATTTTAAATGATGCATTCATAGTAAAGTTCTTATCAATATCATATTCTTCTGGCATATTTGCAAACATTTCATGATCACCGCCAACACGCTGTATGTCAGTGGCCCCTAAGTGCTTTTCATAAAAATTTAACGCTGCTAAACTATTTTGAAAGTTAAAATATTGAACTGATTTCATTAAAATAGCCTCCTTTAAAAATAATATTTTTAAATATCCTTAGACCCTATTGTTATTAGCTAATGTTTTACTAAATTACCTATACCCTTATTTTTCAAATATAAATAAAAAAACACCAACCGATCGACAAAATGAACTGCCCCCAGTCAAGTAGATACTTAAAAAGTAAAAACTTTGGAGGGAGCATATCCTATCATTCAATGGTTGGTGTTATTATTTTTAGAAAATATATTTAGCGCATATGTTGTCATGAATTCATCTTTTTAAATATCAATTAATATTTAACTGAAAATTGTTCAATATCCATACTATTAAAACCATTTAATGTCATATCAGCAGTTACGCCAGCCTGATATAAATAATGGCCTGCTGAACCAATCATGGCAGCATTATCTGTGCAAAGACTAGGACTCGGTATACAAAGTTTGATGTTATGTGATTCACAGGCTACTGCTAAATTTGCTCGTAATCCTTTGTTACTTGCCACACCACCTGCAACAATCAGTTGTTTAACATCATAATGCTTACAAGCCGAAATAGCTTTACCGACTAAAACTTCTACGACACTATTTTGAAAGCTTGTTGCTACATCTGCTTTGTTAATTGCTTCACCTTTTTGTTTTAAATTATGCAATTTATTAATTACTGCACTTTTCAAACCACTAAAGCTGAAGTCATAGCTATCTTTTTCAAGCCATACTCTAGGAAATTGATAATTATCTTGTCCTTCTGCTGCAAGACGGTCTACTTGGGGACCACCTGGATAACTTAGTCCAATTGTTCTCGCTACTTTATCATAAGCTTCACCGACAGCGTCATCTCTTGTCTCTCCTATAACTTCAAAGCTTAAATGATCTTTCATATATACTAATTCTGTATGTCCACCTGAGACTATTAATGCCATTAAAGGAAACTGTAAAGGCGTTTCTAAATGGTTCGCATATATGTGACCAGCAATATGATGAACAGGTATCAAAGGTTTATCATAAGCAAATGCCAAGGCTTTCGCCGCATTAATTCCTACTAATAATGCACCAATCAATCCTGGTCCTTGCGTTACAGCAACTGCATCTATATCATCCATTGTTACATTTGCTTTAACTAACGATTCATCAATCGTTGTTGTTATTCCTTCAACATGATGTCTACTCGCTACTTCTGGCACTACGCCACCAAAACGTTTATGACTCTCAATTTGACTCAATACGATATTACTGAGTATTTCTGTACCATTTTTAATAATACTTACACTTGTTTCATCACAACTCGATTCAATTGCTAATATTAATGTTGCTTCACTCATTAAAATTCACCCACATAACTAATGCATCCTCGCCTTCACCATAATAATTTTTTCGCTTACCACCATATTTGAAACCTAAGTTTGTATAAACGTGTTGTGCTATATCGTTATCTACGCGCACTTCTAAACTCATCATCTCACATTTTTCTCGGACAAAATTCATTACATATTTTAATAAAAGTTGGCCTAAACCGTAACCCCTATATTCATTATCAATAGCAACGGTTGTAATTTGTGCTTGATCAATTACTATCCATAAGCCAATATAACCAATTATCTTCTCATTAAATTCAATAATAAAATAATTTGCAAATTCATTTTGCTCTACCTCGTGATAAAATGCATCAATCGACCAACTACTGTCATTAAAACTATTTCTTTCTATATCAAATACCTGTGGCACATCTTTTGTGTTCATTAATCGTATATTTAACTCTTGTTCTGTTGGTTTAACCAATTTCTCTCAGCCTCTGATATTTTAATATAGTTTGGTTTAAATTGATGAATGTCTTCTGCCGTTTCAATAAGTGGTTTCATATTTTTAGCTAGTGGCACATTCGCAACACAGGTACTATCTAATAGTTCTTCTAACTTCTCAGTGTCCATCCCTACAAACATGTATGGTTGACCCGTCTTGTGCAATAAATCCAATAGTTCTTCAATAGGTAGATACTGGTCTTGTTCAACTTGGACTAATTGATCCGCTTCATATTGGTATACACCTGTATAAACTGCTTCTCTTCTTGCATCAAACACAGGTACAATCAATCTCGTATCTTCTTTAATCGTTGCAGCAAGTGCCTTTAGTGAAGACACACCATACAACTCAGCTTTTAAAGCATATGCTAAAGTTTTTGCCACTGTTACACCTATTCTTAAACCAGTATACGAACCTGGCCCTTGTGCAACTACAATGACATCGATATTTTCTTTCAATACTTTACTTTCAGCAATAACTTGTTCGATTGCTGGCATTAACTGTACTGAATGATTTACTTTTTCATTTGAATTCAATTCACTTAACACCTTATCGTCTTGCATTATAGCAACTGACAATGGCTGATTTGACGTATCAATCAACAGATAGTTCACGTTCAACCTCCTCCTTTATTTTTGCATAATGTACACCTTGTGCTTCTAATTCTATACTTCTTTCCGATTCATTTAATGTCGTTATATTAATAGTTAAAGAAGACGGTGGTAAAAACTCAGAAATAAATTGACTCCATTCGATTAAAATAACTGCTTCATCTTCAAAATATTCATCAAAGCCTAAATCTTCTTCAGAGTCTTCTAATCTATAACAATCCATGTGATGTAACTTCAAATTTAATCCTTGATATGATTTTATAATATTGAATGTTGGTGAATTAATATTTCTTTTTACACCTAACGCTTTTCCAATAAATTGACTTAATGTTGTTTTACCAGCACCTAAATCACCATTAAGCAATATAAGGTCGCCGGCTGATAAATACTTCGCTAGCGTTGTAGCAAAAACCGCCATTCCATCTAAATCCTTTATCTTAATCATATTCCTCTCCCTTTTAAAGCAACTTCACAATTTATTGTGATTAGTTGCTTTTATGCATGAGCTTTAGCTCAGGCGTTCCTTTTAAATTCCCACAATTTATTGTGATTAGTTGCTTTTATGCATGTAAAGTGCGATTAGCACTTGTATACCTTTAACACTTCTCTTATAACCCATTATAAAAACTCAGTTCTTTCTATATTAGCAATTCGCAATTTTATTTGAATTAATCACTATCTATTACTTCAATTTATCTGTTCTATATAAATAACTCTTATAGTTTAACAAATTTTTGCCTATTTTACTTCATAGTGAAACAAGTTCTTTCTTTTTTGCAATTATGTGAATTTAGAGATAATTCGAAAAAGTTATTGACATGACCTCGCCGATGTAGTAAATTTAATTTATCGAATTTTTAGACAATTCAATTAAATAAAACCATTCATTCGAGAGGAGTATAATAAAATGACCAAAAACCATATGCAATACAAACCAACAACTTCAAACAATTTAGTCATTTTATTATGCTATTAGGACTGGAACTTTAGTGAAGAATTTACTAAACGTTTAAGTCCTCTTTCTAGTTGAATGGGACTTGAAAGCGTCCCAATAATTTATTGGGACGTTTTTTTATTTTCAATTTTAAGGGGGAAACAGTATGAGAAGCGATATGATCAAAAAAGGTGATCAGCAGGCTCCAGCAAGAAGTCTTTTGCATGCTACAGGTGCATTAGAAAAACCAACAGATATGAATAAGCCTTTCGTGGCAATTTGTAATTCATATATTGACATCGTCCCAGGACATGTCCACTTAAGAGAATTAGCAGACATTGCCAAAGAAGCAATTCGTGAAGCAGGTGCTATTCCCTTTGAATTTGACACGATTGGTGTAGATGATGGTATCGCAATGGGTCATATAGGAATGAGATATTCCCTCCCCTCACGAGAGATCATTGCCGATTCTGCTGAAACAGTAATTAACGCGCATTGGTTTGATGGTGTATTCTATATTCCTAACTGTGACAAGATTACACCAGGTATGATACTCGCATCAGTCAGAACCAATGTTCCAGCCATCTTTTGTTCTGGTGGCCCGATGAAAGCAGGATTATCTTCAGAAGGTAAAGCATTAACACTTTCTTCAATGTTTGAAGCAGTTGGTGCTTTTAAAGATGGTTCGATTTCAAAAGATGAATTTTTAGATATGGAACAAAACGCTTGTCCAACATGTGGTTCTTGCTCTGGTATGTTCACTGCGAATTCAATGAACTGTTTAATGGAAGTTTTAGGCTTATCCCTTCCATATAATGGAACAGCATTAGCAGTGAGTGATCAACGTAGAGAAATGATTAGAGAAGCTGCATTCAAATTAGTAGATAATATTAAAAATGATATTAAACCAAGAGATATCGTAACACGTGAAGCGATTGATGATGCATTTGCATTAGACATGGCAATGGGTGGTTCTACAAACACTGTACTTCACACATTAGCAATTGCAAATGAAGCAGGCATCGATTATGACTTAACAAGAATTAATGAAATTGCTAAGAAAACACCTTACCTTTCAAAAATAGCACCTAGTTCTTCTTATTCAATGCATGATGTACATGAAGCAGGCGGTGTCCCAGCAATTATTAATGAACTATTTAAAAGAGAAGGTACCTTACATCCAGATAGAATCACAGCAACAGGCAAGACCCTTCGTGAAAATAATGAAGGTAAAGAAATTTTAAATAGCGATGTAATTAGACATCTAGATAACCCTTACGACAAACAAGGAGGTCTTTCAATTCTGTACGGTAATTTAGCTCCAAATGGTGCCGTCATTAAAGTAGGTGGTGTAGATCCTTCAATTAAAGTATTTAAAGGTAAAGCAATTTGTTTTGATTCACACGATGATGCAGTAGAAGCAATTGACAATCACGTTGTTCGAGAAGGCCATGTTGTTGTCATAAGATATGAAGGTCCTAAAGGTGGTCCAGGCATGCCTGAAATGTTAGCCCCTACTTCTTCAATTGTAGGAAGAGGATTAGGTAAAGATGTCGCATTAATTACAGATGGCCGTTTCTCAGGTGCAACTCGAGGCATTGCTGTAGGACATATCTCACCTGAAGCAGCTTCTGGTGGACCTATTGGACTAATTAAAGATGGTGATGAAATTACTATTGATTTAACTAACCGAACATTGAATGTCGAAGTATCAAATGAAACTTTAGAAGATAGAAAACAAGATGTAAAACCATTTAAAGCAAAAGTGAAAACTGGTTATCTTGCACGTTACACCGCACTCGTTACAAGTGCTAATACTGGTGGCGTAATGCAAGTTCCCGAAAATCTCATTTAAGGAGTGAGCACAATGTCTAAACATACTGAAACACTTGAAATAGAAAAATCAGAAAATTTCGAATCTTTGGAAGCAGCAGAAGCAGTTGAACCTGAAGTTGAACTAGAACAAGAGACAATTGATGAAATGAGATCTGGTTCAGAATTATTAGTCGAATCATTGGCAAATGAGTGTGTTGATTTTATATTTGGTTATCCAGGAGGCGCTGTTCTCCCTCTTTACGACACACTATACGAAGGAAAAATAAAGCATATCTTAGCTCGTCATGAACAAGGCGCAACGCACGCAGCTGAAGGTTACGCACGTGTTTCTGGTAATACAGGTGTAGTTGTTGTTACAAGTGGTCCAGGAGCTACAAATGCGATTACCGGTATTGCTGATGCTTACAGCGACTCTTTACCTTTAGTAGTTATCACAGGTCAAGTCGCAACACCTGGTATCGGTAAGGATGCATTCCAAGAAGCAGATTTACTATCTATGACAACACCAATTACTAAGCATAATTATCAAGTTAAAAATGTACAAGATATTCCTAAAACTATTCATGAGGCTTTTCATATCGCTAATACTGGAAGAAAAGGTCCAGTAGTAATCGATTTTCCTAAAGATATGGGTATCCTATCAACGAATGCACAAGTTACTGATGAATTAGAATTACCTGGTTACACAATACCTAATAAACCAAAAAAAGATGATATACAAAAATTGAGAGACCTTTTAAAGAGTGCTAAAAAACCATTAGTACTTTCAGGTGCAGGCATCAATCATGCCAAAGCCAATGAATTATTTACTGAATTTGTAAGTAGACATCAATTACCAGTAGTGAGTACGTTACTTGGTCTCGGCGCGATTCCATATGAACACCCCCTATTTTTAGGTATGGGTGGTATGCATGGATCATACGCAAGTAACATGGCCTTAACGGAATGTGATTTACTTATTAACTTCGGAAGCCGCTTTGATGACAGATTAGCTAGTAACCCTGATGAATTCGCACCAAATGCTAAAATCGTTCATGTTGATATCGATCCATCTGAAATCAACAAAATTATTAAAGTAGATTTGGGTATTGTTGCCGATTGTAAAGCGACATTAGAGTTTCTACTCGATTTCGATAGTTATTCAATTAGACATGAAGATTGGTTAGAAACATGTAACGAAAATAAAATACAACAACCATTTGCATACAGCGATGATGAAGATGGTGTATTTTCAAAACCACAACGTGCAATTGAATATATTGGAGAAATTACCAATGGTGATGCAATTGTAACTACAGACGTTGGACAACATCAAATGTGGGTTGCACAATACTATCCATTCAAAGACCATGGTCAACTTGTTACCAGTGGTGGTTTAGGAACAATGGGTTTTGGTATACCAGCAGCAATTGGAGCTAAATTAGCTAAACCAGACAAAACGGTTGTAGCTTTTGTAGGCGATGGCGGTTTCCAAATGACAAATCAAGAAATGGGTATTTTAGAAGAATATGGCATTGATATTAAAATCGTAATCGTAAATAACGGTACGCTTGGCATGGTGAAACAATGGCAAGATAAATTCTTTAATAAACGTTTTTCACATTCTGTGTTTAATGGACAGCCAGACTTTATTAAGCTATCTGAAGCATATAATGTAAAAGCCTATCTCATAGATGATCCTACACACTTAGAACAAAAATTGGATGAGGCTTTCCAACACGACGGACCAGCTTTAATTGACATTCGCATTTCACCAGTTGAAATTGTCTCTCCAATGGTACCAAGTGGTAAAGCAAACCATGAGATGGAGGGTCTATTATGAGAAGAACATTTAGAACAAAAGTAAGAGATAAAGCAGGTACATTAAATAGATTAACAAGTATTTTCGTACGAAGACAATTTAATATCGTTAATCTTTCCGCAACACCTACGCTAGAAGAAGGTATTTCTAATATTACTTTTGTAGCAGAAATACCTGATACAGATGTGCTACGCACGCTACTTCAACAACTTGAAAAGCAAATCAATATTATTGATGTTGAAGATATAACAGATACAAATACCTACAATAGAGAGTTGGTACTTGTGAAATTACAAACACCAAACAATCATCAAGAATTACAAAATTTAATCAAACCTTATGATGCGCTAGTCTCTATATTGAAAAATGAAGAAACTTATACGTACCTTCAAGCCTCAGGTCCACAATACACGATGGATAATTTATTAGACGATCTATCATCATATAAAATCGAACAAGTCTCACGTACGGGTTCGGCAGGTATTATTTAGCTTAAGCTTTAATGTTTTAACAAAAATTTCAAAACACATGGAGGATTATATTATGACAACAGTTTATTATGATGAAACAGTAAAGAAAGATGCATTACAAGGTAAAAAAGTAGCGGTTTTAGGTTATGGATCTCAAGGTCATGCGCATGCACAAAACTTAAAAGACAACGGCTATGACGTAATCATTGGTATCAGACCTGGACGTTCTTTTGATAAAGCAAAAGATGACGGCTTCGAAGTATATCCTGTAAATGAGGCAGCAAAACAAGCTGATGTTATTATGGTACTTCTACCAGATGAAGCTCAAGGAAAAATATATGAAGAAGAAATCAAACCCAATCTAGAAGCAAATAATGCATTAGTTTTTGCTCATGGTTTTAATATTCATTTTGATGTTATCAACCCACCAGAAAACGTTGACGTATTCTTAGTAGCTCCAAAAGGACCAGGACATTTAGTTCGTCGTACTTTTGCTGAAGGTAGTGCAGTCCCTGCCCTATTCGCAGTAGAACAAGATGCAAGTGGAGAAGCTACAGACTTAGCCTTAAGCTATGCTAAAGGTATCGGTGCTACACGTGCTGGCGTATTAGAAACATCATTCAAAGAAGAAACTGAAACAGATTTATTTGGTGAACAAGCTGTCCTTTGTGGTGGTACAACTAAATTAATACAAACTGGTTTCGAAACATTAGTTGAAGCTGGATATCAACCAGAGATTGCTTATTTCGAAGTATTACATGAAATGAAGCTTATCGTAGACCTATTATACGAAGGTGGCATGGAAAACATGCGTTATTCAATTTCAAATACAGCAGAATTTGGTGACTATGTATCTGGACCACGTATCATTACACCAGACGTTAAAGATAATATGAAAGCAGTACTAGAAGATATCCAACAAGGAAAATTCAGTGATCGTTTCATTAAAGATAATGAAAATAATTTTGAAGAGTTCCACAAACTACGTGAAGAACAACATGGACATCAAATCGAAGCGGTTGGTAAAGAACTACGTGAAATGATGCCATTCATTAAATCTAAAAGCATTGAAAAATAATTAGATTCAACCTTTAAATTAATCGTAATTGAAGAATCACACTTAGTTAGGAATATGTGATTGCTTAAAAATGCAGCTACTTTTCTCATAAAAGTGTGTTTCTTCATTACTTACGGTTATATGAGTCTAAAATTCATTTATAGGAGATGTTGAAAATGAGTAGCCATATTCAAATTTTTGATACAACACTTAGAGACGGCGAACAAACACCTGGCGTAAACTTTTCATTCGATGAACGTTTGAAGATAGCAAATCAACTTGAAAAATGGGGCGTAGATATTATAGAAGCTGGGTTCCCTGCATCAAGTAATGGTAGTTTTAAATCAGTTGAAGCAATCTCAAAAGAATTAACAACAACTGCTGTATGTGGTCTTGCCCGTTGTGTAAAAAAAGATATTGATGCAGTATATGAAGCAACTAAAGAAGCAGCAAAACCAAGAATTCATGTCTTTATCGCAACAAGCCCGATACATCGTGATTCCAAACTTATGATGTCTAAGGAAGAAGTTTTAGCATCTATAACAGAACATGTAAGCTATGCTAAAAAATATTTTGATTTAGTTCAGTTCTCCCCAGAAGATGCAACAAGAACAGAACTACCATTTTTAATAGAATGTGTTCAAACAGCTGTTGATGCCGGAGCAAGTGTAATCAATGTACCTGACACTGTAGGTTTCAGTTACCCTTCTGAATATGGTCAAATTTTCAAAACACTACAAGAATCTGTCAAAACAGACCACGAAGTAATTTATAGTGCACACTGTCATGATGATCTTGGACTTGCAGTAGCAAATAGTATGGCTGCAATTGAAAATGGAGCCAAACGAATAGAAGGTACCTTAAATGGTATTGGGGAACGTGCAGGTAATGCAGCACTTGAAGAAGTAGCACTTGGCCTTTACGTTCGACAAGATCATTACGGCAATCAATCTAGAATTAACCTTGAAGAAACAAAACAAACTTCAGATTTAATTGCTAGATTTGCAGGAATTCGAGTTCCTAGAAACAAAGCCATTGTCGGCCAAAATGCCTTTAGTCATGAATCAGGTATCCATCAAGATGGCGTAATCAAAAACCCTGAAACATATGAAATTATGACACCTCAACTTGTTGGTGTTAAAACAACAGAATTACCTTTAGGTAAACTTTCAGGAAAACATGCTTTTGCTGAAAAATTAATTAATTTAGGTTACGATGTTGAGCCAGAAGAACAAAAAGCTTTATTCAAACAATTTAAAACAATTGCAGATAAGAAAAAAGCAGTTACAGACCGTGATATCCACGCCTTAATACAAGGTACAGAACATGAACAAAATGCAATTTATCAAGTTGAAACTTTACAACTACAATTTGTTTCTAATGGGCTTCAAAGTGCTGTAGTCGTCATTAAAGATAAAGACGGTAATACGTACCAAGATTCTAGTATTGGCACCGGTTCTATCGTTGCCGTGTACAATGCAATAGATCGTATCTTTGACCTCAACACTGAGTTAATAGAATACCGTATTGATTCTGTTACTGAAGGTACCGATGCACAAGCTGAAGTACATGTACAAATTAAAATTGATAATCAAATCGTTACAGGTGTTGGTATTGACCATGATATCTTACTTGCTTCATGTAAATCATATGTAGAAGCACATGCTAAGTATGTTGCTAATTCTGCTACGGAAGAAGGTATTCATTCATGAGTTATAAGATTGTAGCTCTACCAGGTGATGGTATTGGTCCTGAGATTATGACAGGATCACTAGAAATATTAGAACAATTAAGCCAAGATTTTAATTTTAATTATGACTTAGAAACACATGATTTTGGTGGCATTGCTATAGATCGCCATGGTAAACCACTCCCTGAATCAACACTAAATGCATGTCAAAATGCTGATGCAATTTTATTAGGTGCTGTGGGTGGTCCAAAATGGACTGACCCTAACAATAGACCTGAACAAGGATTATTAGGCATACGTAAAGCATTAGGCTTATTCGCTAATATACGCCCTACTACAGTGACAAATGGTACAAGTCATTTATCTCCGATTAAAGAAGAACGTGTTGCAGGCACAAATTTTGTTTTAGTAAGAGAACTCACTGGCGGTATCTATTTTGGTGAACCTAAGAAATTGGGTGATGACGATGCACTCGATTCCCTTACTTATACAAGATCAGAAATAGAACGCATTGCTAGAGTTGGATTTGATTTAGCTCAAAAAAGAAATAAAAAATTAACTTCGGTGGATAAAGAAAATGTGCTTTCTTCTAGTAAATTATGGCGTAGAGTAATAAATGAAGTTTCACAAGATTATCCAGAAGTAGAAGTTAACCATTTACTTGTAGATGCTTGTGCAATGCATTTAATCACTAATCCATCACAATTTGATGTCATTGTAACTGAAAATTTATTTGGTGATATTTTAAGTGATGAAGCATCTGTAATTCCTGGTTCATTAGGTTTATCGCCTTCTGCAAGTTTTAGTGAACAAGGCCCACGACTTTACGAACCGATTCATGGTTCAGCACCAGATATTGCAAACCAAGATATCGCAAACCCTTTCGGTATGCTTTTATCAGTTGTAATGTGTCTTAGAGAAAGTTTAAATGAACCACAAGCAGCTGAAAAATTAGAATCAGTAATTTATCAACTCATTAAAGAAGGTAAAACAACCCGTGATCTCAATGGAAATTATAATACGTCAGATATTATTAATTTCGTAAAAGAAAATTTATAAAAAGGAGGAGATGTCATATGGGTAAAACACTATTTGATAAAGTTTGGAATAAACATGTCTTGACTGGTAAAGAAGGTGACCCACAGTTATTATATATAGATTTGCATCTTATACATGAAGTCACATCTCCTCAAGCATTTGAAGGTCTGAGACTCCAAAATAGACAACTGCGTAGACCAGACTTAACATATGCAACACTTGACCACAACGTGCCGACCGTAGATATTTTTAATATCAAAGATGAAATTGCAAATAAGCAAATTACTACATTGCAAAATAATGCTAAAGAATTCGGCGTCCATATATTTGATATGGGTTCTGATGAACAAGGCATTGTGCATATGGTAGGTCCTGAAACTGGTTTAACACAGCCTGGTAAAACAATTGTTTGTGGTGATTCTCATACTGCTACACATGGTGCTTTTGGAGCAATTGCTTTTGGGATTGGTACAAGTGAAGTAGAGCATGTATTTGCTACCCAATCCCTATGGCAAACTAAACCTAAAAATCTAAAAATTGATGTAACAGGCAAATTGCCGACTGGTGTGTATGCCAAAGATATTATCTTACATTTGATTAGTCAATATGGCGTTGATTTTGGTACAGGTTACGCCCTAGAATTTTCGGGAGAAGCGATTCGTAGTTTGAGTATGGAAGCTAGAATGACAATTTGTAACATGGCAATCGAAGCTGGTGCTAAATACGGCATGATGGAGCCTGATGAAACGACATTTGAATATGTTAAAGGTCGTCCATACGCAACAAATTTTGATGATTCCGTTGATGAATGGCGTGAACTCTACACAGATGACGATGCTGAATTCGATAGAGTCATTGAAATGGATGTCTCAGACTTAGAACCTCAAGTGACTTGGGGAACTAGTCCTGAAATGGGGGTAAGTTTTAGTACACCTTTCCCTGAAATAGAAAATGTTAATGACGAACGTGCATATAATTATATGGATTTAAAACCGGGTCAAAAAGCTGAGGATATCGATTTAGGTTATGTCTTTTTAGGTTCTTGTACAAATGCTCGTCTTTCAGAT
The DNA here is from genome assembly GCF_001747895.1 of Staphylococcus equorum. GTDB lineage: Bacteria > Bacillota > Bacilli > Staphylococcales > Staphylococcaceae > Staphylococcus > Staphylococcus equorum_A. The sequence continues at coordinate 29,009 of NZ_LNNB01000027.1, forward strand.
TTAGTTGAAGCGAGTCATATTGTTAAAGGAAATCAAGTCCACCCTAATATTACAGCAATCGTTGTTCCAGGTTCTCGTACAGTTAAGAAAGAAGCAGAAAAAATAGGACTAGACAAAATCTTTAAAGAAGCAGGTTTTGATTGGAGAGAGCCCGGTTGCTCAATGTGCTTAGGTATGAATCCAGACCAAGTACCTAATGGTGTTCACTGTGCTTCGACAAGTAATCGTAACTTTGAAGGTCGCCAAGGTAAAGGTGCAAGAACACATCTTGTTTCCCCTGCTATGGCAGCAGCCGCAGCAATTAATGGTAAATTTGTAGATGTTAGAAAGGTGGTTGTATAATATGGAAATCAAACCAATCACTACTTATACAGGTAAAGTCGTACCATTATTTCATGACAATATCGATACCGATCAAATTATACCTAAAGTCCATTTAAAACGTATTTCAAAATCAGGATTTGGACCATTTGCTTTCGATGAATGGCGTTATTTAGATGACGGTTCTGATAATCCAGATTTCAATCCAAATAAACCAGAATATAAAGATGCATCGATTTTAATTACCGGAGATAATTTCGGGTGTGGCTCAAGTCGTGAACACGCTGCTTGGGCAATTAAAGACTATGGTTTTGACATTATTATTGCTGGCAGTTACAGTGATATATTCTATATGAACTGTACTAAAAATGCGATGTTACCTATTGTATTAGATGAAGAAGCGAGAAAACATTTAGCACAAGCAGAATCGATCACAGTAGATTTACCAAATCAAACTGTTACTTCTCCAGACAAAACATTTACTTTTGATATCGATGAAACTTGGAAAAACAAACTCGTAAAAGGACTTGATGATGTTGCAGTAACATTGCAATATGAAGATGAAATCAATTCTTATGAAAGAGCAAAAACTTTTTAAAGATACTAAACTAACAAAGGTGTGAAACATATGACTGTAAAAACAACTGTTTCTTCAAAAGATATCGATGAAGCTTACTTACAAATAAAAGATACTGTTAAAGAGACGCCATTACAAAAGGATCATTATTTATCACTTAAATATGATTGTAATGTATATTTAAAAAGAGAAGACCTACAATGGGTCAGATCTTTTAAACTTAGAGGAGCTTACAATGCGATTGTAGCCTTGAATAAAGAAGACAGAGAAATGGGCATCACATGTGCAAGTGCAGGTAACCATGCACAAGGTGTGGCTTACACTGCTAATAAATTACACTTAGATGCAGTTATCTTTATGCCTGTCACTACCCCACTTCAAAAGATTAACCAAGTTAAATTCTTTGGTGGCCAAAATGTCGAAGTCATTCTTACAGGTGATACATTTGATGATTGTCTAAAAGAAGCGCTCGTCTATACAGAAGACAACAACATGAATTTCATTGATCCTTTTAACAATATCTATACTATTGCGGGCCAAGGCACGCTTGCTAAAGAAATCATTGATCAATCTAAAGAAGAAAATATACAATTTGATTATTTATTTGCTGCAATTGGAGGCGGAGGTTTAATTTCTGGTGTTGGCACGTATTTCAAGGAAAATTCACCTCAAACATCTATTGTTGGTGTAGAGCCTGCTGGAGCAAGCAGTATGTATACATCAGTTGTTTTAGAAAATCAAATCGTAACATTACCTGAGATTGATAAGTTTGTTGATGGCGCTTCAGTTGCAAGAGTTGGTCAAATAACTTATGACATCTCTAAAAAAGTTGTTGATGATTATGTTCAAGTACACGAAGGCGCTGTATGTTCAACTATTTTAGATATGTACTCTAAACAAGCCATTATAGCAGAACCTGCTGGTGCATTAAGTATTACCGCTTTAGATAATTATCAAGCAGAAATCAAAGGTAAAACAGTTGTTTGTGTTGTGAGTGGTGGTAACAATGACATTAACCGCATGAAAGAAATTGAAGAGCGTTCACTCCTTTTCGAAGAAATGAAACACTACTTCATTTTAAACTTTCCCCAACGTCCCGGCGCTTTAAGAGAATTTGTAAATGATGTACTCGGACCTAAAGACGATATTACTAAATTCGAGTATCTAAAAAAATCATCTCAAAACACCGGTACAGTTATTATAGGCATTCAATTAAATAATCATAAAGATTTGAATAACTTGAAAAAGAATGTAAATGAGTTTGACGCTTCAAATATTTACATTAATCAAAATAAAATGCTTTATTCACTCCTTATTTAAAAGCTTAGCTATTGTGCTAAGCTTTTTTTTAAAGAACTACTTCCCAATCTCATTGGGACTAGTAGTTCTTACACATGAGCTTAAGCTTATGTGTTCATATTTTAAACCAGCTGTTTTTTGGTAGTTAAGCTCTTCTTATCCATAAAAAAAGACCCTTTCGGATCATAATTGCCTGTAAAGTGCGCCTTAATTCTAATAATTAGAGTTTAGGAACACTTATACAAAAGACTTGTCTTTTGTATCCCTCTTACCCTACTCTTGCGGAACGTAAGTCGGCTACCATCGGCGCTAAGGAGCTTTTCTGGTATAAGGCAAGCGTTCGCATCTTTTCTCACTTTCGCTCTTTCCTTACTCACTTACCGCTTGTAAGCTCGTTGTGTCTTTCACTCAGTTCGTCAGCTTCAAACGCTTTCTTAAACCAGTTATTTTTTGGAAGTTAAGCTCCTTTTATCCATAAAAAAAAGACCCTTTCGGGTCCTTAATTGCCTGGCAACGTCCTACTCTTGCGGAACGTAAGTCCGACTACCATCGGCGCTAAGGAGCTT
>NZ_LNNB01000028.1 GCF_001747895.1 Staphylococcus equorum
CCTAACAATGATATCGCACATGCAGTTAATCAAATTGTTGAAACAATTCCAGAAACAGAATTCTACGAATTCAATCACTATTAAGAACTCATACAAACAGAGATTTTACCTAAGCTCTTATTATATTGTTAAAGAAGTTTGAGTTTATTGTAAATACTCTATAATAAATTGAGATGTTTAATTATAATAGAATTAATATATGTAATGTGAATGTTTTTTGAAATGGTCAAAGGGGGGAAGCTATGTGGAAATATAAAATAATGATGACACTGTTATTTACTGTTTTTATATTTTTTAGTGGACTATGCTTGCAAGACCAAAAGCAATTAGTAGATAAAATTTCATTTTATGCAGTTGGAGATAATTTAATCCATCCAGTAGTTTATCAGGATGCATTACAAGATGATAATAGTTTCGACTTTAAACCTATGTATGAATACTTACAAGAAGACATTAAATCTGCGGATATTTCGTATATAAATCAAGAATCACCAATTGGTGGAGATGAAAAAGGATTTTCAGGCTTCAAACAATTTAATACGCCGACGGATATAGCGGATGATATCGTTGATGTGGGGTTTGACATTGTCAATGGTTCGAATAACCATGCGCTTGATCAAGGGACCGATGGATTGCTGAATGAGATAAATTTATGGGGAAAATTTGACGATATCTTATATACTGGCGCGTTTAATTCACAAAAAGCGAGAAATCATATACCCGTTGTTGAGAGGAATGGAATCAAAGTTGCACTATTAAGTTATACATATGGCACAAATGATATTTCTCCTGAAAAACCGTATCATATCAACTATTTTGATGAAACTCAGATTAAAAAAGATGTAGCGAAAGCTAAAACACAAAGTGATGCGGTTATTGTGTCGGCACATTGGGGAAGTGAAGGCAAACATGAACCTACGCGTAAACAGAAAAAATATGCTGAAGTATTTGCAAATGCAGGGGTAGATGTTGTAATTGGGACACATCCTCACGTCATCCAACCTATAGAGTGGGTAGAAGGCAAAGACAATCATAAGACACTTGTAGCTTATTCCCTGGGAAATTTTTTGAATGGGCAAACTACTGGTGATGAAAGTAATGTATTAGGGGGTAATATTCGTTTTAATATTGAGAAATTGCCCAAGGGTGTAACGATTAAAGATGTTAAATGGCAATCTTTAATTACGCATTATGAAATAGCTAATCCGCTAGATGACAACACAAGACATAGTTTTAAAATGTATCCACTCAAAAGATACGATGACAAGTTAGCAAAACGACACGCATTAAGCTATGATCACGAAAATGACGTTACGAAACAACGTTTAGAAACAATTACTAAAGATGTCATCGATAAACAATATTTAACTCCGGATAGTTATTAATATATGTGTCTATTAAAAATATTTAATGATTAGAGGGATCTTCCGCAAATTGGAGATCCCTCTTTTTTATATTAGTAAAACTAGTATTTACTTTTTAACGTATGACATTTTTAGCTAAATCAGTGATGTATTTGAAGAAAGCATCATGTTCAACGTGGTCAACAACTGAAATAGCTCTACCATTTAAGTTGTCAATATACGTTTGGCCTTGGCTGGAACCTTCAGTATGTACAGATACATTTACGCTATGTTGGTGAACGAGTTCAGGCATGCCAACGTAAGCTGTTGTTAATACATCCCATAAGAAGTAAGTAGAATTCGTTTGGAAATGTGTTAATGGTGGGACAGCAGCATAGCTTACACCTAAGAAATCTACGCCAGGATAATGACGTTCGTTAGCCCATGCTTGTCTAACATCCCATGTCATAGGCACTTGATTCGTGCTTTCTAAAGCTACCATTTCTATTTTGATATCCGTATCAAACACAATTTGAACAGCTTCAGGATCCCAAAAAGCATTCCATTCAGCTGTACCATCATGTTCAGGTTCTTCAACATTACCTTTATCTAAAAATGTACCACCCATCCACACAAGGCGGTCGATATTCTGAACAATAGTAGGCTCTACTGTAATAGCTTTGGCTAGATCTGTTAAGGGTCCTGTAAAAAGTAAAGTGACTTTTTGAGAATGGTCTTGTAATTTATCTATAATATCTCGGTAAGCAGGCTGTTTTAATAACAAAGATTGTTGGTTTGATGATTCGTTTAAAATAGGTAATGCATCCATAAAAAATGCATGCATTCGCCAATCTTTTGGAAAAGGATGTTTACCACGTTCTTTTGAAGCGGCCACATGTATTGGTTGGTCGGAGAAGCGGTTAATTATTTTTTGAGATGCACTTACTGCTGGTTCGATATAACTATCTGCGCCAATTGCGCTTACACCAATAAGCTCTACATCATCCATTTGTATTAAAAGAAATAAAGAGATGAGGTCATCTACGCCACCATCATGGTTAAAATAAATTTGTTTCATAACTTGAGTGCCTCCATATGTTCATTTTTATGAGGCTATTATACCAAAGAAATCAATATGTTTCGTTCTGAATAATTAATTTAAGAATGATTTTTGAGCTGTAAAAAGTATTTATATAACATAATGTGATTTAAAATAAATTTATTTTATCTAATTGATCTCATTTTTTAATCCATGAAGTCCAATGCTATGGTAATTATAATAAATATAGAGAATAAAGTAGAGTGCTGTATCGTTTTGATATATAAGTATTTATGCATTTTAAACGCAAAATACATGGAACATTAAATTTAAATTGTTTAAAAATTTGTACACAGGTTATGTTATGTTATATTGATAGACAAAAATTAAGGGGTGTTTTTTTTGTGAAGTTTAAAAAAGAAAAAGTTAATAGGGTAGATTCCGATCAAGCTAAAAAAAGTGTGGTTGCCACAGGTATTGGTAACGCAATTGAGTGGTTTGACTTCGGGCTATATGCGCAATTAGCGGTAGTTATAAGTGCCAATTTCTTTGGTAATTTACCGCAAGAGATGCAAATTGTATCTACATTTGCTGTATTTGCTTTTGCATTTATAGTACGACCGATTGGTGGTATCTTCTTCAGTCATATAGGGGATAAATATGGACGGAAAGTTGTATTATCATCAACAATATTACTTATGGCAGCTTCAACATTGATGCTTGGGTTACTACCAACGCAAGATCAAATCGGTATATGGGCGCCAATTCTATTACTTGTAGTACGTATGATTCAGTCATTTTCAACTGGTGGAGAGTACGCTGGTGCGATGACGTACATAGCAGAATCATCACCAGATAAAGCACGTGGTAAGTTAGGTAGTGGACTAGAAATTGGTACACTCGCAGGTAGTATTATGGCGGCAGTTCTAGCTGGTCTTATGTATGCATTGTTAAGCGATCAACAAATGGCAGACTGGGGTTGGAGAATTCCATTTATCCTTGCTGCGCCATTAGGTATTGTGGGTATCTTCTTGCGTACAGGATTAGACGAAAGTCCTGCTTATGAATCGACATTAGAAGAACAAGAAGAATTAGAATATTCTTATTTAGATATATTTAAATATTATTGGAAAGATATCATCGTTTGTTTCGCTGGTGTAGCATTCTTAAATGTGGCTAACTACATGGTGCTATCCTTTATGCCATCGTACTTAAACTCAACCATTAACTTAGGGGGCACCATGAGTTCTATACTGAGTACAGTCACAATGTTAGTAATGATACCAGCCGTATTTTTCTTTGGTTGGTACAGTGATAAAGTTGGTAATAAGAAGACGATTTTATTTGGTTTAATTGGCTTTAGTTTATTCTCTGTGCTTGCTTTCTGGCTCATGAGTATTCCAATGATACCAGTCGTTATCTTAGGATTATTTATCATCGCACTATTCATGTCTACATTTGAAGGCGTAATGCCATCAGTGTTACCAAGTATGTTCCATACAAAAGTGAGATTACGTACCTTGTCACTTGTTTATAATATCGGTGCTGCAATATTTGGTGGTTTGACACCATTTATTCTATCAATGTTAGTACAAACGACAGGTCAAGAAATTTCACCTTCATATTATTTGATGTTTATTAACGTCATCGGACTTATTATTTTCTTAACAATGTTTAAATCAACATCAAATAAATCATTGAGAGGAAATTATCCAAACGTTGAAAACCAAGAAGATTATGAAGACGTCATTCAAAATCCTAAAGATGCACTTTGGTGGGAAGATGAAGTTAAAAAAGATTAATAAAGTGAATTATAAGAATTAAATAATTTCGAAAAGACGCAATGCTTATTCATGGGCATTGCGTCTTTTTTATGTGATGAATCTATAAGAGTGATTTGTAATAATTTGTACAATCGTTAATTAAGCACAATATATTGCACTTAATTAAATAATATCATTGGTATAAAAAGTATAAATATATAATTTAAAAATATGCGAAAAATTATAAAAAATATCAAATTAATTAATTAATATTATAAGTTTTGTGATATTATAAAAGAAATAAAAGTTTATGGGAGGTTGGACGATATGTCAAAGACAGTGAAGATTGTCATAGCAGTCGTTATTGGGGTGTTACTCGTTGTTGGGATAGGTGGTGCTGCTACTTATTATTTCATGAAAAATTCACCAAAGAACACATATTTATTAAGTGAGCAAGAAACCGCTAAGCAAATACAAGAATACGCTGAGGACCGTTTTGAAAATGAATTTAAATTTCAAGACAAAATGAAAGATGAGTCATATTTAATTAGTTTAGATGCAAGTGCAGATGTACCAGAGAAATTACTTAAATCATCTGATATACCAAAATCTGCAATAGATGCTTCTGGGTTAGGATTTAAAATGGGACATGATCCAGAGAACGAAAAGTCAGTACTAGCATTAAACCCTACTGTAGCCGACAATGAAATTGGGGAGTTTCAATGGGCAGCAGATAAGGATAATCAATATTACTCAGCACCAATTTTAGATGATGTTTACAAAGCTAAAAATGATGAACTCGTAGATGTTTATGAAAAATTAACGGGTGAAACAGTAGACAGTTCATCAACTAGTTCATCAAGCAGTTTTTCAAGTAGTTCTTCAAGTATGAACAGCAACAATTCAGCAATCACGAATGATACATTGAATTTAAATTCTCTATTATCTGGTACACAAATTTCACAAGAAAAAGTTGAGAAAATTAGTGAACGCTATAGTGAATTAATTATCGATAAACTTGATGATGATAATTTTGAAAAAGAAGACGATAAGATCGATGTGGATGGCGAAGAGAAAGATACGAATAAAGTAACAATGAATATTAGCAAAGCTGAAACGAAATCAATTTTGACAGCAGTTTTAGAAAAAGCTAAAGAAGATAAAGATATTAAAGGCATTGCAGAAGACCAATTTAATGCTGAAGAATATGATGATTCAATTGATGAAGCTTTAGAAGAAGTGAAAGATGCTGATAAAGATGAATTCCCAAGTATTAAATCTGTAATATGGGAAGATGATAATCAAATTCTTAAACGTGATTTAAGATTGAAAGATAACAGCGGTGCTGAAATTAAATTAGAGGGTACAAGTCTAATCGATGATGACAAGTTAGTTATGGATTATAACGTATCTGCTGATGAGACTAAGATTTCGCTTAAAGGTGAGTCAACAAAAGATGATGATAAGTATGAAGATAAATATACTTTAGGTTTTGATGATGGTATTAAAGAATCAGATATCAAAGTTACAAATAAAGAAACAGTGGACGGTAACAAACGTACTGATAAAGGCGATGTCGTAATCAGTGCAAACTACGATGAAACTACAATTGAATATGAAAATAAATTAGAGACTGATGTGAAGAATAATTCACAGAAACAAGATCTCGACATTACTACAGAAGTTCAATATGAACCTGTTACAGTTAACATCAAAGGCGAAACTAAACTTAAAGAAGACATTAAGTTTGATAAAGCTGGTGCGAAAGACTTAAATACAATGTCTAACAGTGACTTCAGTAAATTACAAAAAGAAATTTCTGATAATGCTGGAGACATCTTGAAAGATGTTGTGAAAGATCTTGAAGATAAATAAGCATTACAAGAATTTAAACTAAACTAAAATATTAATGAAAGGAGTGGTTAAATGAGAACATTACAATTGTTTCGCATTTACCACTCTTTTTTATTGAAAAAATGGCATTTATTTTTATATTTAGTGTTAATTATCATTGGTTTGTTTTCAACCTTACTTGTCATACAACAATTTAATCAAGATGATTCCAAATTTAGAATTGGTGTTGTAGATCGTGATCAATCGACAGAAACTGCATTAATACTTAAATCGATGGGCGATGGGACAAACTTAGGCAAAGATATTAGTATCAAACGCTATAATAAACAAGAAGCACATCAATTGTTAAAAGCTCAGAAGTTAGAAGGATACTATGTGTTTGAAAAAGGGATGACTAAGTCATTTTATAAAAATGGTAACTTGCCTATTTCAGTTTATACATATGATAAACAATCGACTAAAAGTTTAGTTATTAATCAATTAACAGGTTCAGTGTACAATCGACTCATGTTGTCTATGGGCGGAGGACTCGCTTATACATCACTTGCAGAGGATGCAGGAAAAGAAGACACGATGCTTTTATTAACAGACTTATTGTTTACAGGGTTAAATCGTACAGGTGGATTTGATTATAAACCTGTACAAATATACGATACTGCGAGCTATTATGTGATAACCGGCTATTTAGCGTCTATTTTTATCTTCGCTTTATCATTATTTTCAATTTTAAAAATGAATCAAGTAACAGCACTGAAATCTAGGTTAAGTATGTATCATTTTTCATTTGAGAAACTGACGCTTATTCGAAGTTTATTCACATTATTTTATACGAGTATCTGGGCTGTAGTTGGCTTGTTTTGGATGCTCAATGTATTGCCGAATGATTTTGAAAGCTACAATTGGTCTACTGTAGTGATTCAACTCATATATTATATCTTGATGTTGATAATCTGGCTGACGATTATTGATTTAATATCATCTAAATGGATGAATTATATTTTGAAAAGTATATTCAGTATTATCATTTTGTTACTATCAGGTCTAATCATACCTACTATATATTTCAAGCATTTATTCAATGGTATTTTCACGGTACAACCATTTAGTTTTGTAACAAATCAAATGTTGGAAATCATATTAAATAATTACATTTTAGAAACGCCGATCATGTTTTATATTAGCTTTCTATTATCATTTGTTGTATTAATATTTGTCATTGTTGGGAGGTATCGTAGATGATTCAACCTTACCTTTTTATCGTAGTTGTAAAACAGTGGAAACAATACGTGTTACTAGCGCTACTATTATTATGTACCTTATTAGCGGTGTGGGGCGTATATAAGACACTCAATCAATCGTTTCAAATACCAGTGGCAGTCCAAGATCAAGAACGTTCGTCAGCATCTGAAAATTTGATTGAAGCTATAGATGGCAATGAATTTGTGCAGGTAGAGCATGTGCCGCTTGAGGAAGCATATATTGAGGAACGCGTTACTAGAAAAGAAGCGGTAGTCAGTTTGCAAATACCAGAAAATTATAGTGACAAGTTGCATAGTAATCATTTAAAAGATGCACTAACCCTATATGGCAGAGATGACTTTATTGGAGATATTACGTTAGAAATGATTAGTCGTTCTTTGTATGAACAGCAAATACCTAATATAGTGAAGTCGCACTTAGAAGATAATGATCAAGATACTTCATTAAAAGCAGTTAATAGAAAATTAAATCAAGAAACACCAGAATCAAAGATAGCGCATTATGTTATTAATCACAGTTCTAATACTTCTATATCATTAAGTATTGTCTTTGCAATTTTATTATGCGTCAGCAGTGTTCAAATTGTGCTACATCAAAGATTGAAACAAAATGGTGCGCTGGCAAGACTGTTTATGTTCCGCTATAGTCGCCTTAAATTGTTTGGCACATATGTTATTGCACATACTATGATATTAATGGTTTTATTAAGTGTGACAGCAGTCGTGTTTCAGCAAAATTTATCGTTGATGTTTTATGTGAAATCGCTATGGGTTATTTTAATTTATGAATTGGGCGTAGCTTGGCTATTATTTAAAGTAAATACATTAAGCCATAGACTATTTATGACACTTATATATGCACTGGTGATGGGTTTAATTTATATCTTCATACAATTATAGGAGTGATAAGATGATAGAATTACAAAATATCAAAAAACAATACCGTAGTAAAAGCATCTTTGAATCGCTAGATATGACATTTGAAGATAAACAGTTAACTATTTTACTTGGTGAAAATGGGGCCGGAAAATCCACTTTGTTAAGAATGATTTCAGGATTAGAGGAAGCGGATTATGGCAATATTACTTACTTTGGTGACCAAGTTGCAAAAAAGCAACTTCAAGATATGATCGGTTATGTACCTCAAGATATTGCGTTATTTGAACACATGACAGTAAATGAAAACATCAATTGCTTTAAGGCGTTATGCAAAAATCCTATAACCGAAGACATGATAGACCAGTATGCATCCCAACTTCATTTAACAGATAGAACAGTTGCTGTGTCGAAACTATCAGGTGGCACGAAAAGAAAAGTGAATGTATTAATAGGACTTTTAAGCAACCCGCAAATATTAATATTAGATGAACCAACTGTAGGTATAGATTTGAAATCAAGATATGATATTCATAGCTTGCTCAATAAAATGAAAGCACAATGTCTGATTATATTAACCACACATCATTTAGACGAAGTAGAAGCGTTAGCAGATCGCATTAAAGTGATCGGCACTGATCCGTTCTATAGAGATATTCTGAAAGATAAGCAATGGCATTTTGATACGTACCATAAACAAAATTAAAAAGCATATCCGTTATTGTTATAAAGCGACTTATATACAATGACGGGTATGCTTTTATTTTTATATTAATATGTTGAATACCTTTTAAGAAATTAAATTAAATGCAATTTTTAAATAACAACGTTGTTATTTTTAATTAAATCTATTATAATTAGGAATTGTGAATTCGCTTTCATAAGTTATTAAGGGATGGGAGGACATGAAATTGTCATTTTTAAGCGAACATCTACCACTCATTTCACTCGTAATAGGGGTTGCCTTACTATTATTCTTAAATATTAAGCTCAAAATCAATAGTATTCTAGCACTCATTTTTTCAGCAATAGTGGTTGGTTTTATAAACGGGATGAAACCTGTTGCAATATTAGACACGATTAAAGAAGGATTAGGATCAACGTTAGGAAGTCTTGCACTTATTATTGGATTTGGTGCAGTACTCGGTAAATTAATGGTGGATTCAGGTGCAGCACAACGCATTGCATCAACACTTATAAATAAATTTGGTGCTAAACATGTGCATTGGGCATTAATTATTGTAGGTGCTGTATTTGGGATTTCTGTATTTTATGAAGTGGCATTTATGATTTTAGCACCATTAGTAATTAGTATTGCTGTGGAAGCAAAAACACCATTTATGAAGTTAGCTATTACTATGGTTGCTGCCACGACGCTATCTCATAGTATATTCCCACCTCAAGCAGGTCCAACTGCACTTGTAGATGCTTACAATGCAGATATGGGTATGGTTTATATATTAGGCATTATTGTCTTTGTACCTAGTGTAATTATGGCTGGTGTTGTATTACCTAAGTTTATGAAGAAAATGGATTACCCAGTACCTCCGTTATTAAAAAAGAACAAGGTTTTTTCGGAAAGTGAAATGCCAAGTTTTGGAATGAGTTTATTTATACCACTTATTCCTGCTATTTTAATTTCTATTTCAACAATTCTAAGTTTATTTATTACTGAAGATACATTATTACATGAAGCTGTGACCTTTATAGGAAGTGCAGAAATCAGTCTTATTATTGCTATTTTAACTGCTATTGTTATCTTTGGTCTTAGAAAAGGTAAAAATATGGATGACATGATGAAGACATTTGAAACTGGCTTGAAAGGTGTTGCAACGATTATATTCATAGTCGGTGCAGGTGGTGCGTTCAAAGAAGTTATATTAGAAGCTAATGTTGGGAACTATATAGCAGACATTATGAAAGATACTAATATTTCACCACTTATTATGGCTTGGCTCATTACAGCGTTAATTCGTATTGCTACTGGGCAAGGTGTAGTTTCAGCGATTACTGCAGCAGGTATTGTAGGACCACTGATCCCTACATTTAATGTAAGTCCAGTGCTTATGGTTCTTGCTACTGCGGTAGGTAGTAATACCATTACACACGTAAATGATGCTTCATTTTGGCTATTTAAAGAATACTTTAATATTTCAATAAAAGACACATTTAAAACATGGGGCGTCTTATTATTGACGACATCAATTACTGGATTAATTGTTGTTCTAATACTAGATTTATTTATGTAATCACCTTACTAAAAGCATAATTATATATTTGAGTAACATCATAAAAAGCAGTATCTGAATGGATTAAACACAATTCTTTGTAGATACTGCTTCATTTGTGTATAAATACAATAAAAAAGTAAAATAAGGGTAAATTTGTGATTTGAAAGGCTATGAATTGGCTGAAAGTGTTGGTGTTACAACGTTTGAAGGCTATTAAGCGTAAATGTGATATTTACAGTGAATATACTTTTAATGAATAAATGAGTAACATCGTAAAATGACACGCTATGGACTTTATCTATAGGACTGAAGGCGAATGAATTGTGCCATATCTTTATACATTAAGTACGCCTAATTTGTATAAAGATACTTTTATATACAGTTATTATCGATTAAAAAGTCGATTTGACTTGAGTTTTTATATGCGTATAATAACTTCGTATACAAGAGTTTGTATAAAAAGTGCATTCGCCTTGTTTTGTACGTAAAATAAATTAGCAAGCACGCAAATAAAATGGTAGCAGTTTATGAATTATTTTATACTTTGTAAGCGTTGCTTTCTTATTGTTAACAAGTAACGTTAAATATTGTATTAACGAGATTCATTCCCCGCATGATTTCATATCTAATTATTAAAATTTGATACAGCATATTACGGCGAAGTTTATCTTTTTAAATGTACTAAGCAAATCAATAAAGATTAAAGCTCAAATTTATGTAAAAAACATAATTCTAAAATAGTAAATGAAAAATCTTAGATAGTGATAATTAATATTAAGCAAACTAAGTGAAAAGTAAACTTAGTTTGCCTTTTTTATGAAAATAATAGAGCGGTACTACCATGAAATAATTACATAACAAGTTTTTTAAAAGCCAACAGGCACCAAATCATACAACATATATACATTTTATAGTTTGTCATCACAGTATTCAAAGAAATGTTAAGTCTGTATAAAATTTGTAAAAAGGCTTTAAAACAATCGTTTATTTAATTATTATTTTAATTAGTCTTTGACTAATTGTAAAATTACGTGTATGATTTATGGATATTAATTCAAAATTTAGAATATTTATAGAAAAGGGATGAGGGTTTCGATGAATGATTTATTTGCACTAACAGATCAATACAGTTCGAACAATTATAGCCCACTTAAACTGGCTTTAACGAAAGGTCTAGGTGCTAAAGTTTGGGATGTTGAAGATAATAGTTACATTGATTGTATTTCAGGTTTTTCAGTCGTCAATCAAGGGCATTGTCATCCGAAAATTATAAAAGCATTTCAAGAGCAAAGCGAAAAAATAACTATGGTATCACGTGCATTATATAGCGACAATTTAGGCAAATGGGAAGAGAAAATATGTTCCCTTGCCAATAAGGAAAAAGTGTTGCCTATGAATACAGGCACTGAAGCCATTGAAACGGCAATTAAGATTGCACGTAAATGGGGATCTGATGTTAAAGGTATAGCGGAAAACCAAGGCGAAATTATTGCAATGAATGGTAATTTCCATGGTCGTACACTAGGTGCCTTATCGCTATCTTCGCAAGAAAGTTATAAAAAAGGTTTTGGACCTTTGCTAGATAATATGCAATATATGGATTTCGGAGATATCACTCGCTTGAAATCACTCATTAACGAAAATACAACAGCAATTGTACTTGAGCCAATCCAAGGTGAAGGTGGCGTCAACGTACCGCCAGATTATTTCATCCAAGAGGTTCGAAACTTATGTGATGAACATAACGTTCTATTTATTGCAGATGAAATACAAGTTGGTCTTGGTAGAACAGGTAAGATGTTTGCAATGGAATGGGAAGGTGTAGAACCAGATATCTACTTATTAGGTAAGTCACTTGGTGGTGGTCTTTATCCGATCTCAGCAGTGTTAGCTAATGATGACGTGATGAAAGTACTTACACCTGGCACACATGGTTCGACATTTGGAGGTAATCCACTTGCATGTGCAGTATCAATGGCAGCATTAGATGTGTTAATTGATGAAAACTTAATCGAACGTTCTGCTGAACAAGGACAAAAATTACTTAACCATTTACAGCTGATAGACAGCAACATCATAAAAGATGTGAGAGGCAGAGGATTATTTATCGGTATTGAATTAACTGAACCAGCACAATCTTATTGTCAAGAGATGATTGAACAAGGTGTGCTATGTAAAGAAACACAAGGAAATATTATTAGACTTGCACCACCACTTGTTATTGAAGATGAAGACATTGATAAAGTTATAAAAGTAATAACAGAAGTTTTAGAAAAAAAGTAAAGCATAACACTTAAAAAAGTTCGAATATTCAGAAAGGAATGAACGTCATGATAGAAGTTGGGATAGTAGGAGGAAGTGGTTATGGTGCGGTCGAATTAATTCGATTATTACAGCACCATCCAAATGTAAAAATTAAATATATCTTTTCACATTCTAAAGCGGATGAACCAATAAAAGAAACATTTCCTCACTTAACTCATTTAACGCATCGCTACGAGGCTTTAGACACTGAAACAGTTGACTGTGATGTGATGTTCTTTGCTACACCTTCAAATGTAAGTAAACATATAGCGCCTGATTTGGTAGAGAAAAATATAAAAGTCATCGATTTGTCAGGTGATTTCAGATTAACTAATAGAGATGTCTATCAACAGTTTTATGGTGAAGCAGCTGCGACACAACAACAATTAGATGATGCAAATTATAGTATTGCAGAATGGTCTGAAGTAGATCAAACCAATACACAACTTGTAGCTAATCCAGGTTGTTTTCCTACTGCTACATTATTAGCGTTACATCCGTTAATAGATCAAAAAATAATTCAACAAGACTCAATTATTATAGATGCCAAAACAGGTGTTTCAGGGGCTGGAAGGTCACTAGCACAACACGTCCATTACGCTGAAATGAATGAGAACTTGAGTG
This sequence comes from Staphylococcus equorum, assembly GCF_001747895.1. GTDB lineage: Bacteria > Bacillota > Bacilli > Staphylococcales > Staphylococcaceae > Staphylococcus > Staphylococcus equorum_A. The sequence goes on from NZ_LNNB01000028.1 coordinate 13,294, forward strand.
CTTATGCGATTGGTAAACATAAGCATAAGCCTGAAATAGAACAGTATGTCTCGCATTTAGCAGATGAAGATATCAAAGTAGTATTTACCCCTCATTTAGTACCAATGACACGTGGCATACTCTCTACGATATATGTGAAATTAAACAAACAAACTACTAGCGAAGATTTACATGCAACTTTCAAGCAATATTATGATAGTAAACCCTTTGTACGCATTAGAGATTTAGGTAATTATCCTAAAACTAAAGAAGTATATGGTAGTAATTACTGTGATATCGGTATGTATGTTGACGAAGAAACGCAAACAGCAGTGATTGTCTCTGTTATTGATAACTTAGTCAAAGGTGCAAGTGGCCAAGCGATACAAAATTTAAACTTAATGTATGGATTAAATGAAGCAACAGGGTTAATACAACTACCTGTATATCCGTAATATAAAAGAAAGGTGAGATGGGATGAAAGATATTGAAACGTTAGATACACTTAACCAATTGAAAATAGATTTACAAGGTGATGTAAGTTCTCCATTAGGTTTTATAGCTGGAGGCATGCATGTTGGATTAAGAAGAAAGAAAAAAGACTTTGGATGGATATACTCTACGACAGCAGCTGCAGCAGCAGGTACTTATACACTGAACCGTTTTAAAGCAGCACCGTTAAAAGTTACTGAAGAAACGATTAAAAATAATCAATCGTTACAAGCCATTGTAGTGAATTCAGCAAATGCTAATTCATGTACTGGTGAAAAAGGTATTCAAGATGCCAAAGACACTCAAGCATGGGTAGCAGAGCATTTGAATTTATCCAAAGAGAGCGTAGGCGTCGCATCTACGGGCGTTATAGGATCATTTTTACCAATGGATAAGATACAACACGGTACACAAAATGTCTTAAAAGAACAATATAATCAAAGCGAGTTTTTCAATCAAGCGATTTTAACAACGGATACATTTACTAAACATTTATCTGTGCAAGTTGAAATTGATGATATAACTGTAACAATTGGAGGAACAGCTAAAGGTTCAGGCATGATTCATCCGAATATGGCAACAATGCTGTCATTTATTACGACAGATGCCAAAATTGATGCGGACACGCTAGACAATTGTTTGAAACAAACGATTGATAACTCTTTTAATATGATTACAGTTGATGGAGATTCTAGTACAAACGATATGGTGCTTGGTTTAGCGAATGGACAAGCGAACCATAATAAACTCGATACGTTACACCCTGATTGGGAAAAGTTTGAATATGCATTAAATTTCGTGAGTCAGTATCTTGCTAAATCAATAGCTAAAGATGGTGAAGGGGCAACGAAATTAGTTACGGCTAAAGTTAAAGGTGCAAATGATGTTGCAGAAGCAAGAAAAATTGCTAAAAGTATTGTATCATCAAGCCTTGTGAAAACAGCAATTCATGGCGAAGATGCCAACTTTGGAAGAATTGTTACAGCAATGGGCTATGCTTCTGAAGACATAGAACCAAGTCAGACGAATGTTTCTTTATGTAATGTGCCTGTTGTTGAAGATGGCATGTCAGTTGAATTTGATGAGTTACATTTAAAAAAACAATTAGAAGCAGATAACATTTATATTGAAGCATCAGTCGGTAATGGTGAAGGCGCAGCATCAGCATATGGTTGTGACCTATCATATGAATATGTACGTATCAATGCTTCATATAGAACCTAAGGAGTGTGACAAATGAGCTATATTGTAATTAAAATAGGTGGCAGCACTCTGACAAATCTACATGATTCAACAATAGAAGACATTGCACTTTTAAGACAACAAGGATTTAAACCCATTATTGTACACGGCGGTGGGCCTTTTATTAATGAAGCTTTGGAGCAACAAGGTGTGTCTACGCAATTTAAAGATGGTTTGAGAGTAACAACGCGTGAAGTACTTGCAGTGACAAGTCAGACATTAATTGGATCAGTGAATCCAACGCTTGTTAGCAAAATTAATAAATCAGATATTCAAAGCATTGGTATAAATGGCGTAGATGCAAAATTATTTGATGTCCTCCCATTAGACGATAAATATGGTTATGTCGGTGAACCTACAGATGTCGATACTTCTGTACTTGCTGCGTTAACAGAACAATTTGTACCAGTCATTGCATCTATAGGTCAACATAGAAGCACGGGGCAACTCTATAACATTAATGCAGATACATTAGCATATAAAATCGCACAATTTTTACAGGCGCCAATTTATCTATTAAGTGATATTCCTGGTGTCATCATTGATGAAAAAGTGCAAGCTACACTGAATGCTGAACGTATCAATCACTATATTGATCAAGCGTCAATATATGGTGGTATGATTCCTAAAGTTCAAGATGCGATTCAAGCGATTGAATCAGGCTGTGAAAAAGTAGTCATTGCTGCAGGTAATGAATCACATATTATTAAGAAATTACAAAGTGGTCAAAACGTTGGTACAACCATCCAACAATAGTACGACCAATCATATATTTAAAAAAGAGTCTGAGACATAAGCTTCTCAGTTAACTAAAAAAATGGTGGTTTCTACGTGAAATATAGTAGAAACCACCATTTTTATGTTCTTATCCATTGGTAGTGTTAGCTGAGTCATATTATAATTCTTATACATAAGACAACTCGTTTTAAAGTTATGCTAGAGTCACTTTATTATACGAAAGTGGCTTATTTTTTTGTATGAATTTATATAATTGCACCGATTTTGTAAAGCGCTGACGCCTAGGGGAATAGTATGAGTGAGAGACTACAGGCTCGAACCATGCCCCAGGCAAGCATGCGCTCTCAAAATCGAAAAATTTTAAATAGAAAAGCAGCAATCCATTAGAAACTAATAGATTGCTGCTTTTAATTTAAGAATGGGATATTTATGTCTCAGACTCTTTAGCTTGTGATTCACTTCAAATCACTGCAATTTTTAAAAATACAAGTTCAATCATTCATTACAATGCTATATAATCGCCTATTATCCTCAGTTTCCCTAAATAAACCAAATACATCCATGAGTCTCAAATATCTTCTCAAAAGACCTGTATATCCCTTGAGGTGTTAATACCATATTTATCCTCGTCAATTATAAAATTTAAGCTAGCGTGATAATTATTTTTCTTATCAATTCTCACACCAAAGCTATCATAATCAAATGAATAATAAATATCATTTAAACTATAATAATTTAAAATGATATTGTAGAACAATTAAAAAAGTTTAAAATTATTTGTAAAACTGCTAAGATATGTGGCTCTAGGTTTCAAAGATTTAAATCATACTAAATATATCGGAATTATTAAATAATAGGTTGAATATTCAGAAAGTTCCATCTATAATGATTTTTAAATCTTTATAGGAGGCATACACATGACAACTGAAATTTTAAAAGGTGAAAAAGGAAACTTTAATCTTCAAGATTATGAACATACATATAATAACTTTGATTGGAAAGAAGCGGAAAAAGCATTTTCTTGGTATGAAACAGGAAAAGTAAATATGGCATATGAATGTATAGACCGTCACGTAGATAACGGTAAAGGGCAAAAAATTGCCTTGAATTATAAAGACAGCGCACAAGAAGCATCTTTTACTTTCGAAGATTTAAAGCTAGCTTCAAATAAAGTAGCGAATCTATTAAAGACAGAAGCTAACGTAGAAAAAGGCGATAGAGTGTTTGTGTATATGCCTAGAATGCCAGAACTGTATTTTTCATTTTTAGGTATTTTAAAAACTGGAGCAATATGTGGTCCATTATTCGAAGCATTTATGGATCAAGCAGTAGAAGAACGTTTAAGCAATGCAGACGCTAAAGTCTTAGTTACAACAGAAGAGTTATTACCCCGTGTGCCTTACTCAAAATTACCAGACTTAGAAACTATTATAGTTGTGGGTGACAACGTATCGCCAGAACATATTGATTTTCATACAGCGTTCAAGCATGCGAGTGATAGTTTCGACATTGAATGGTTAAATCGTGAAGACCCACTTGTATTGCATTACACGTCTGGTTCAACTGGCCAACCTAAAGGCGTCTTACATGCACAGGATGCGATGATTGTGCATTACATTACAGGAAAATATGTATTAGATTTACAAGAAGATGATATTTATTGGTGTACTGGAGATCCAGCTTGGGTAACAGGATCGTCCTACGGCATATTCAGTCCTTGGCTTCACGGCGTAACAAATTGTGTCATAGGTGGAAGATTCTCTCCAGAATTATGGTATGAAATGATAGAAAAATATAAAGTTACATTATGGTATACCGCACCTACAGCATTACGTATGTTGATGAGTAAAGGCGAGACATTCACTAAGCAATATGATTTATCAACTTTAAGAAGTATTTTGTCAGTCGGTGAACCTTTAAACCCAGAAGTGATTCGTTGGGGCAATGAAGTATATGGCAGACGTATACTAGATACTTGGTGGATGACAGAAACCGGTGGATTAATGATTGTGAATTATCCAAGTCAGACTATTAAATTGGGTTCTATGGGTAAAGCCTTACCAGGTATTACAGCAAGTATTGTCGATGACGAAGGTAATGAATTACCTCCGAATACATTAGGTAATTTGGCGTTAAAAGCAGGATGGCCTTCTATGATGAGAAAAATATGGAAAAATGAAGAAAAATTCAATTCATATTTTGTGAATGGTTGGTATATTTCTGGAGATTCAGCATATCGAGATGAAGACAATTACTTTTTCTTCAAAAGTAGAGTAGATGATGTGATTATGACATCAGGCGAAAGAGTAGGCCCGTTTGAAGTTGAGTCTAAACTTGTAGAACATCCAGCGATTGCAGAGGCAGGAGTTATTGGTATCCCTGATGACGTAAGAGGTGAAATTATCAAAGCATATGTCACATTGCGTGAAGGCGTAGAAAAAACGGATGAACTTAAAGTTGAAATAAGACAATTTGTTAAGACTGGTTTAGCTGCACATGCTGCACCAAGAGAAATTGATTTTATGGATAAATTACCGAAAACAAGTTTTGGTAAAATTATGCGTCGTGTCTTAAAAGCTTGGGAATTAGATTTGCCAGCTGGAGATTTAAGTACGATTGAAAAATAATTTTCAACTAATATCCGATTAAATATATCTAATTAATATAAAAATATTTTACAAAATAAATAAAAAAATAAAATCACAACGATGAAATATAAGCATAAGCGTGACTTAAACTCATAGGAGGTAATACAATGGGAAAAAAACAAATACATTTTAATGGCTTTATTCAGAACTCACCAGCACCACATGCAATTGGTCTTTGGAAACATGACAAACATGAAGGCGCACAACATGGCACCATCGATTATTGGGTGAAGCTTGCAAAGCTTTTTGAAAAAGGGAAGTTCGATTCACTATTTATCGCTGATGTATTAGGAACGTATAGTGAATATGGCAATGATTATAAAACAGCTGTACAACATGCCGTACAAGTTCCAGATCATGATCCATTATTAGTGATATCTGCTATGGCGCAAGCAACAGAACACGTAGGATTTGCACCAACTGTATCTACGACTTATTTTCAACCATATGATATTGCGAGAAAATTTTCTACATTAGATCATTTAACACATGGCCGAATTGGTTGGAACGTTGTGACATCTTATTTAGGAAGTGAAGCGGAAAATTTAGGATTAACAGAACGTATGCCTAAAGAAACAAGATACGATCGTGCAGACGAATTTTTAGATGTAACATATAAATTGTGGGAAAGTAGTTGGGAAGATGACGCCGTTGTAAAAGATAAAGCTACCAACACGTATGCAGATCCAGATAAAGTACATTTAATTAATCACAGTGGGCGTTTCTTTAATGTTCCTGGGCCACATATTGTAGAGCCATCTCCACAACGTACACCAGTGTTATTTCAAGCAGGAGCTTCGGATAAAGGGCGTAACTTTGCAGGTAAACATGCAGAAGCAATCTTTGTCGTGAATCACTCACTTCAAGGCCTAGCTAATGATGTAAATGACATTCGTTCTAGAGCAACACAGCAAGGCAGAAATAAAGAAGATTTAAAGGTATTTACTATGATTGTTCCCGTTATTGGTGATACGGTAGAAGAAGCAGAACAATTACATCAAGAGTTAATCGAACATATCACTTATGAAGGAACTGCTGCTTTATTAAGTGGACACACAGGCATAGACTTTTCTCAATTTGACCCAGATCAATATTTAGAAGATATTGAAACAGATGCGATTCAAAGCTTGTTAGATATTTATGCGAAAGATCCAACACGTAAATGGACGTTGAAAGAAGCTATTAAGCATCATGGCTTAGGTATTGGCTCAGTTCGCTTTGTCGGCACACCTACGCAAATTGCTGATGAAATAGAGCGCTGGGTTGAAGTTGCTGATGTAGATGGGTTTAATATTGCGTATGGAACGATACCAAATTCATATGAAGATTTCATAGAAAAAGTGGTTCCAATATTACAAGCACGAGGCGTTTATCATAAAGATTATGATGAAGAAAATACAACACTTAGAGAAAATTTATTCGGTAAAGGTGAAAAGTATTTAAGATCTACGCATCCAGGATCACAATATAAACCGCAATTTAATAAGCAATATAGTTATAGTACAGCAGAAATTTAAATTCAATAGAAACAACATGCATAACAATAACATGTTTAGTTTTTAAAAATTGAGCTCCTGTCAGGTGTCTGAGAAAGTATAAGCAGTTTGAATAAATAAAGGAGGACATTAAAGATGGCAAGTGTAGCAATCATTGCAGGTGGAAATAAATTACAATCTCGTTTAACAGGTATTGTCGAGTATGCTGAAAAATATCTAGAAGATGAAGGTATTGATACAGATGTTGTACATGTTCATCAATTAGACGCAGAAGCGTTGATTACAGCGGATTTTTCTAATGCGTCTATTAATGAAACACATCAAAAAATAGAAAACGCAGATGGTATCATTATCGTATCGCCTGTGTTTAAAGCAGCCTATTCAGGTATTGTTAAAACGTATTTAGATTTATTGCCAAGAGGTGCTTTCACAGGTAAGACAGTATTGCCATTAGCATTAGGCGGAACCTTTGCGCATGTACTAGCAATTCAATATAGTTTGGATCCAGTGATTAAAGAACTAGGTGCAGACACAATTCACAAAGGCAGATTTATATTAGATAAACACATCACCTCAAATGAAGACGGCACTTATGGTTATGATCAAGAAGCAAAAGAAGGATTAGATAAAACATTAAAAAAGTTTGTCAGTGACAAATCACAAGTCAGAGAATAATATGTTGAATATAAAAAGGATGGGTGTGTGACATAAATAATGTCACGCTTCCATCCTTTTTTATGTATAAATTTATAAAGATACTAAAGACCATTGATGTTTGTCATCATAAGTTAATTTGAAGTCTTGAGTTTCAATAGCTATCGGAAATGCAGTAGATGCTTTATCAGAAAAAATCCATTTTTTATTTTCAGGTGTTAATAAAATATAACTTTCATCCTTTGTATCACACATAAAATTTAAAGTTTCTGGAGAAAATGGACGCCCTTCATGTGTTGTAAGATGGTGATTGGTTAAAGCTTGATACACATCATCTAGCTCATTACAGACAAATCCGACTTCACTAATTCTTGAAAATTCAGGTTCATCTGTCATATTAGATACCCTTGCAATGAGTTCGACAATATTACCTGAAGGATCATTAAAATAAACTGAATGTGCAACGAAAGATTCAAAATAAGTTGTATGTTGGCCATCTTCCATCAATAAAAATAAAATATTTTGATAGTGTTGTTTCATATCGTAAAAATGATTGTAAGGAATATCTATTGCAAAGTGGTAAAACGGTTGATTGATTTCTTCGGATTTTTGAAAATTTAATTGAGTTTCCCCAATTTGAACAATAAAAGAATCGTGATCAAGAACTTGAACAGGACACTCTAATGTTTCTTCGTAAAACTGCAAAGTTTCTTTCAACTCAGAGGTTAATAACGTAACGTTTTTAAATTTCATTTGTAGATCCCCATCCAATCCATTGTTTAGTTTGGCAAATAAATTTAATTAATAAGTTAATTGTACTTTATCAAAATATTAAGGAGTATGATAATATAACGAAGTTATAAAGTAAAAATACACTTTAATCTATTGAATATCCCAGGTGTTTTGAAATATCATTTGCAGTTGATTTTAACTTATCAATAAAAAAGGCTTTTTTATTTAGTTGAGACGTTGAAAAAGATAAGCTTATTGCACCTTGAACTTCATTTTTATAGTTAACAAAGTAAGTTCCAACACAAAAAATTCCTTTTTCATTTTCTTCATTATCTTCTGCATAGACTTGATCACGAATTGATTCTATTTCTTTCATAAGAACTTCAAAATCGGTAATAGTTTGTTCAGTATAACTTTCAATATTAGAACTGTCCCACACAGCTCGAATAGCTTCATTACTATAAGTAGATAAAATAGCTTTCCCCACAGCAGTGGAATACATTGGTGCTCGTTGTCCTATTTTTGAGGCCATAGCATAGACAGTGTTGTTAGGTATGAATTTTTCGATATATAAAATTTCATTGCTATCTTCGAGAACTAAATGACATGTTTCGGATACCTCTATAGATAATTTGCTAATTAAACTTTTAGCAATGTTTAAGTAATCGATGTTTTGAATACTTGAATAACCTAATTGAAATAATTTGTAAGTTAATTCGTATTGATGTGTTAAAGAATTTTGATTTACATAATGGTTATCAACGAGAGATTTTACTAATCGGTGGACTGTTGTTTTTGATAAATTGCTTAATTCAACGAGTTCATTAAGTGAAACCGGGCTGTGTTTAGATATTAATTCTAATAAATTTAATGCACGATCGATAGACTGTACATTTGACATAATATTCCTCCTTTAATTGACAGCGCTTTCATTTGCGCTTTATACTAATAAATAATTCCTTTATATGATATACCATTTCATAATGTAGAATAAACATAAAATTTAAAATATTATATTTGTAAGTGAATATGTTTTTAATAATAAAAGGGGCGTGTTGATGTGTTTGGGGAATTTTGGCCATTAATCAGTGTTGTATTGGGCGTTATTGTACTATTAATTTTAATTATTAAATTTAAGATTAATGCATTTATATCTTTAATTGTGACATCCATTTTCACAGGTATTATCTTAGGTATGCCATTAAATGAAATAGTTAAAACAGTTGAAACAGGTATGGGTAGCACTTTAGGAAGTGTAGCAATTATATTTGGTTTAGGCGCAATTTTAGGCAAGCTACTTGCTGACGGAGGCGGAGCAAATAGAATTGCGGATACACTTATAGATAAATTTGGAGAGAAATATATCAAATGGGCGATGATTTTAGCGTCATTTATTATTGGTATTGCATTATTTTTTGAGGTAGGTCTTGTATTATTAATACCATTAGCGTTCACAATTTCTAAACGTTTAGGTGTATCTCATATGACTATTGGTATACCAATGGCTATTGCATTATCAGTGACACATGGCTTTTTACCACCGCATCCAGGACCAGTTGTCATAGCAAAAGAATTAAATGCGAACATAGGGCAAGTGCTACTTTATGGGATGATTATAGCCATACCTACAGTTGCTATTGTTGGTGGTTTACTTGTGAAAATATTACCTAAATTATCACCAAGTGCGTTCACTAAAAAAGTAGATATGACAAATATAATTTCTCAGGTATCTATTGAAGAAAAATATCGTCCAGGATTTGGCATTAGTGTATTTACTGCATTATTGCCTGTTATTTTGATGTTGTTTGCGACAATTGTCCAAATGGTTACAGGACACCAAGATAGAGCGACAAATCAGTTTGAAAGTATTACTTACTTTATCGGTAATGCACCAATTGCAATGCTAATTTCACTGCTTTTTGCAATATATTCAATGGGTGTACGTAGGAATAGAAATATGAATGAGATTATGGAAAGTGCAAAATCTGGAATTATTCCTATTGGGATGATGTTACTTATCTTAGGTGCAGGTGGTTCATTTAAAGAAATATTAATCGATGGCGGTGTTGGGAAAACAATTGAGCACATGTTTGTTGGTTCGAGTATGTCTCCAATACTTTTAGCGTGGATTGTCTCATCATTACTACGTATTGCGCAAGGTTCAGCAACGGTTGCCGCTATCTCAACTACAGGGATTGTCTTACCGCTACTACAAGCAACAGATGCTAACTTAGCATTAGTAACTTTAGCTATTGGTGCAGGTAGTATTATTTTTTCACATGTTAATGACACGGGCTTTTGGATTTTTAAAGAGTATTTTGGTTTAACGATAAAGGAAACATTTTTAACTTGGTCTTTATTAGAAACTGCTATATCTGTCTGTGGATTAGGGTTTGTTTTAATTTTAAATATGATTATTTAACAGAAGAGGAGTATGTAAAAAATGAAAGCTGTATATATAAATGGTAAAGAAGATATTGTCTTACGTGATATTGATGCAATTAATGAAAATATTAATCAAGATAAAGTGTTAATTGAAGTGAAATATGTAGGTATCTGTGGTTCGGATTTACATTATTTATCTGAAGGTATAAGTGGAGCAGCAGTGATACGAGAACCATTAATACCTGGTCATGAATTAAGCGGTATCCTACTTGAAGAGATGAAGTACAAAGGACAAACATTGCCTGAAGGTACTAAAATAACTGTGCATCCAGCAACTTACGGTGAGAAAATTGACCGCTTGCCTCATAATCCAGAGGTTTGGCCAAACGGTTCATACTTAGGATCTGCAAGATATTTACCACATAAACAAGGTGCCATGGTTGAAAAAATGATAGTAGATAAAGCGCAAATATTACCATTACCTCAAAATGTAACTTTAAAGCGCGGTGCATTAGCTGAACCACTAAGCGTGGGAATGCATGCAATTAACTTGGCCGGCGGTGTTAAAGGAAAAAAAGTACTTGTTTCTGGAGCAGGTCCCATTGGTTTGCTTGCGGCAGGTGCAGCTTATACTATAGGCGCAGAAAGTGTAATGATTACAGATATGTTAAATGAACCTCTGGAACGTGCTAAAGACTTAGGTGAGATTGATACACTGAATATAAAAGATAAAGATGTACCAGAAGATTATTATGATGTGGTATTAGAATGTTCAGGTGCAACGCCAGCTGTAACAACAGCTTTTAAAGCAGTTAATATTGGTGGAACAATCATTCAGGTAGGTAATATAGAAAATGAAAAAGCTTCTATAAATTTAGGGACAATCAATGTAAAACAAGTAACATATAGAGGGTGCTATAGATTTAATAGTGAGATAGAAGATGCATTAAAAGTTTTAGATGAAAATGAAAAAATAGAGAATGTGGTCACACAGACTTATAGTATTGAAGACTTTAAAGAAGCGTTTGAAATTGCTAGAAATTCAAAATTATCATCTAAAGTGATGATAAAATTATAAGTTTTAATCCGTGAATATCCTAGGTGTTTTGTAGCAATAAAAAAGAACATATAAAAACAGACTAAATGCTAATCAAAGCACTTAGTCTGTTTTATTTATTAATTAACTTCCAACTAAATTAGAAGAAAAACAGTGTGAAGATATATGCACTAATACCTACGAGTGCACAATATAGTAGTGCAGGTCCGAGTGTTTTTCTAATAACACTACCTTCTTTACCTGGCATATCGACAACAGCACAAACTGCAACAACGTTATGAACACAAATCATATTACCTGCGGCGGCACCAATAATTTGTGCGGCTAATACAGTGAACGGTTCAGCACCAATTGCATTTGCGATATTCATTTGAATTGGTGAGAACGTAAGTGTGGAAACAGTAGCACTTCCTGTAATAAACGAACCTAAAGCACCTAAGAACGGAGCGACAAATAACCAAATTGGACCTAAGTATTCGGACATAGCATTAGCTATATATTCAGGCATACTAATTAAGTCATTAGCATTAATACCTGAGTTGATGAACACATGAACCATTGCGAGTGTCGCAATAAGCGTAATACCAGTTATCTTAATTGTACTTAAAGATTCTACACTAGCTTTAGTCAGATCTTTAAATGGTTTTTTCTGAATGAGTATCGCAAATATTGCAGATATTATTAAGATGGTTCCTGGTGAATACAATACTTCCCAATCTGATGAAATACTTTCAAAATTCATAATGTTAGTCCAAGTTAAATCTAAAACACTTGTTGTGAATTCTTTAATAAATGGTACTGTTCTAGTAAGTAATAATAAGACAACTACCATTAAATACGGTGCCCAAGCAGTAAGTAAACTCATTGAGTGCTCAGATTCATCAGCTTCGTATGAATCATCTAATCCATCTTTCCACTCAGTCTTAGGCAATAACCAACCTTTACTTGCAGTTATAACTGCTACTATAAGACCAGTTAATGAACCTAAAATTGCAACGAACTCTGCGCCAAATAAGAATGCATAGGCAAATGCTGACCCAGCATAAACAATACCAATTAAAGCGAGCCACGGTAACATTTCAATTATAGATTTTAATTTATTTTTCTTACCAAAGAAAACAACTAAAGTAATGATTACAATAATTGGAATGAAAACACCACTCAATAAATCTAATGTAGTGATACGTTCAGCAGTAGATTGGAAGAATGCACTATCAGCATCTGTCAATGTACTTAATCCTACAAGAACAGGCGTACCAACTGCACCGAATGATACGGCAACACTATCTGCGATTAAAGCAGATACTACAGCAATCATTGGTCTGAAACCTAAAGCTACCATTAATGGAGCTGTAACCATTGCAGGTGTACCAAAACCAGACGCGCCTTCAATTAATGACCCAAATAAGAATGCGACGATAATCACTTGGACACGCATATCTCCAGATATTTTCTGGAAGCCTGCATTAATACGGTTTACAGCCCCAGTTTGTCGTAATGTGTTAAGTAATACAAGTGCACCGAATAAGATATATAGAATCGTAAACGTTTTATGTGTACCTTGTAATAATGAAGCAATTACGACATTACCTTTCATACCCCAAACAAATATTCCCAATAACGTAACAACAATTGCACTGATTATCATACCTTTTAAAGCTGACATACGAAGTAGCACTAAAAAGATAAACGGTACAATTACTGCACTTAAAGCAATTAATAACAGCATATATTTTAACCCCTAACTTACAAAATTAATATCATCTAGTCATATGATGATTAAATCATAATTATTGTAAACGTTTTCAAAATAAAAATCAATCTTCTGTAATTAATATATAACTTAAATAAATTATTAAACATATCCAAAAAATAACTACGTAGAATTAATAAAGTACTATAGAAGTGTTGATTATATCAAAAGTATCTAAAAATAATCATCAATCGAAAGAAAACGAAAGAAAACGAAAATAAATTTGCATTATTAGAAAAAATACAATAATATAAAGACAATATATGAAAGCGTTTTCTGTACGATGAAATATGAAAGGCAGCAATTAAAATTTATTTTTATCACTTAGGTTTTTAGTATGTTTTGTAATTGTATAAGTAGCCACAAGTTATCAATTTAATTACATAGGGGTGTGTTAAATATGAATAAAAAATTATCGAAAATGGGTATGCCACCAACTTTATTATGGGGGTATATTGGCGTATTAATCTTTATGATGGGTGATGGATTAGAACTTGCTTGGATAAGCCCTTATCTTCATGATCACGGCTTATCCGTTCAACAAACTGCAATTTTAACGACTTGTTATGGTGTGACCATTGCAATTGGATCTTGGTTCTCAGGCGTCTTGGTCGAAATTATTGGACCGCGTAAAGTTATGTTGTTAGGCACAGGGCTGTATATTGTTGGTCATATTATATTCGTAGGATTTGCAATACCTACGATGAATTATGAATTAATGATTCCGTCGTATGCCATTCGAGGATTTGGTTATCCGTTGTTTGCTTATTCATTTTTAGTGTGGGTCGCTTACCGTTCACCTCAAAAACGATTAGGTGCGGCAGTAGGTTGGTTCTGGTTTGTATTTACAGGTGGTTTAAGCGTACTTGGTTCATTCTATTCTTCATTCGCAATTCAATGGTTTGGTCATGTGTTCACTTTATGGACAGCTATTATATGGGTGCTTATTGGAACGTTTTTAGCTGTATTTGTAAACAGAGATCAATTTGAAATAGAAGAGAAAGGCCATGGTGTGAAAGAACATGTAAAAGAAATGGGTGCTGGAATTACGATATTAAAAAGAGAACCACGCGTCGCAGTGGCATGTATCGTAAGAATTATTAATCAAGCAGCACAATATGCATTTCCATTGTTCTTACCGATATATTTAGCATCTAAAGGAATTGCAACAACAACTTGGCTCAATATTTGGGGAACAATTTTTGTCGCAAATATTATATTTAATTTAATATTCGGTGCATTGAGTGACAAGATTGGTTGGAAAAATACAATCTCATACATCGGCGGTATTGGTTGTGCTGTGTTCACATTAGGATTGTATTTTGTACCAGAATTATTTACAGGTAATGTATTTGTCATCGGCACTGTAGGGTTTTTATGGGGTATGTGTCTAGCAGGATTTGTTCCAATTTCTGCGCTCGTACCTTCGCTTGTAGGTGATGGCGACAAAGGGCCAGCGATGGCTATACTAAACTTAGGTGCAGGGTTATGTGTATTTGCTGGGCCTGGATTAGTAGCGTTATTCTACGATAGTATTGGCGTAAAAGGCATGATGTACTTAATCTTTGGATTATATGTAGCAAGTGCAATTATGACACGTTTCTTAAAAACGCCTGAAGAGCGTGCAAAACTTAGTAAGAAAGAAGCAACGTAATCGTAAAAAGCATGTATTAAAAAATAAATATTTACCATTAAAAAAGTCTCATTCTAGTTTTAAAACTAGAATGGGACTCTTTTATTTTTAAAAGCTGATTATGCAATCGTTTTGAAATGGAGTGGAAATGAATGACTTATTTTTCTTGGAAGCCACCAGAAATAAATTGAGCAACAATCTGTTTGATTACAGTCACAATTTTAGTTAACAGAATCAATCACCTCCGTCAATGAAGTATTTCAGCGTCATTGTAGTACAAAAAAGTAGCACAATGCGTATTCATGCATAACTCAAAAAATAAATTTCACAAGTGTTATTTATTGGAAATTCACAGTGCATAAATGCTTTGAAAAACTGCATAAATGTTAAATTCATTAGTTAAAATGAGTGCTGTTTATCAAATAATTAAAGATAACATTCCAAACTAAAATTCAACAATATACATAATAAAGCATATTTATACTTGTTTTATATGTGAATTACGTATATTATGTATATAAATCTTATAAAAATATTGGAGTGATGAAAATGGGGTTGAACACAACAGCTTTAAATAAGTTACAAGTTTTTAAAGGAGAACACTTTTTGAAAACATGCGATTTTTCAGCAGAAGAATTGAATACATTAATAGATTTTACTGGAGAGTTAAAGGAAAAGAAAAAACGTGGGATCCCTCATCCTTATCTGAAAGGAAAGAATTTAGCGTTACTCTTTGAAAAACCCTCTACAAGAACACGTTCGGCATTTAGTGTTGCTGCGTATGATTTGGGCGCTTATCCAGAGTATTTCGGCCAAGGTGATATTCACTTAGGTGTGAAAGAATCTACAGCTGATACTGCAAAAGTATTAGGTCGTATGTATGACGGCATTGAATTTAGAGGTTATCATCAAAAAGATATAGAATCTTTAGCTAAAAATGCCAATGTGCCAGTTTGGAATGGCTTGACGAATGAGTGGCATCCAACGCAAATGATTGCGGATTTCTTTACATTAAAAGAAAATTGGGGAACTTTAGAAGGTAAAACATTAACATATGTAGGTGATGCTAGAAATAATGTAGCACATGATTTACTTATCACTGGAGCTATATTAGGCGTTAACGTACATATTGCTGCACCTAAATCTTTACAACCTGATGAAGCAATTCAAAAGATGGCTAAGGATTATGCTGCACAATCTCAGAGTGAAATTTTAATTACGGATGACGTGAATCAAGCAATTTATCAAACAGATGCTATCTATACAGATGTATGGTTATCAATGGGTGAGGATCAATCTGTTTTAGAAACCCGTATTAATGAATTATTACCTTACCAAGTAAATGAATCAATGTTATTGAATACGATGAATCCTAATGCAATCGTCTTACATTGTTTACCAGCATTTCACGATATAAACACTGAAGTAGGACAACAGATTTATGAAAAATATGGTTTGTCTGAAATGGAAATTACGGATGACGTATTTCAAGGTGAGCACGCTGTGATATTTGATCAAGCTGAAAATAGATTACATTCTATAAAAGCAATTATGTCAGTGACACTAGGCGATATATTTTAAGCGAAGTAATAGTCGTAGGGGAGGGAATACGAAATCAAATTTCAAATTTTGATTTCTGTCCCTCCCCATTTTTTTGCACACCTTACGAAGTCACAGCTTGTAGTTTGCAGCTACTATTATTTATCGCAAATATTGGCTCAAAATACCACCGCTAAACTTTTAATATGACGATGTAGATTGTGAAGTGTCCTAATGGGTGAAACAGATTATTTAATGTATAAAGAAAACTGTTATTTAAGTGAACTAAACGAGGTTTATAATAAAGGGCTTACATAGAAAAGAGTTATATCCTTTTGAAATTTTTTTTCATAATGACGAATTGTATTGATTATCATTTTCTTTACTTGTATATTTATGGTAATTAGGAGGTTAATCAATTATGAGTAAGCTATTTGAGAAAGCACAACAATTCGGTAAGTCCTTTATGTTACCTATAGCAATTTTACCAGCAGCCGGTTTATTGTTAGGTATTGGTGGCGCATTAAGTAATCCAAATACAATCAAAGCATATCCTTTATTGGATATTGAACTATTACAAAATATATTTATATTAATGTCATCTGCAGGTGATATTGTCTTCCAAAATTTACCTGTCATTTTTGCAGTAGGTGTTGCGATTGGTTTAGCCAAAAGTGATAAAGGAACAGCAGGTTTAGCTGCCATGTTAGGGTTCCTCATTATGAATGCTTCAATGAATGGTTTGTTAATTATTACAGATACATTAGCAGATGGTAATTTAGCTAAAGAAGGGCAAAGTACAGTCCTTGGAATACAAACAGTGGAAACAGGCGTATTTGGCGGTATTATAACCGGCATCATGACAGCGCTTTTACATAATAAGTTCCATAAAATATCCTTACCAACCTATTTAGGCTTCTTTGGCGGTTCACGTTTTGTGCCTATTATCACAGCATTAGGTTCTATTATATTAGGTGTCGTGATGTTCTTTATTTGGCCAACTGTGCAAGGTTGGATATTTGGTGTTGGAGGAATCGTAGATAAAACAGGAGTTATTGGTACTTTTTTCTTTGGTTTTATTTTAAGGCTTTTGGGACCATTTGGTTTACATCATATTTTTTACTTACCATTTTGGCAGACAGCACTGGGTGGTACTTTAGAAGTGAAAGGACAAATTGTACAAGGTACACAAAATATCTTTTTTGCTCAATTGGGTGATCCTGATGTTACTAAATATTATTCGGGTGTATCTAGATATATGTCAGGTAGATTCATTACTATGATGTTTGGTTTATGTGGTGCTGCATTGGCAATCTACCATACTGCAAAGCCAGAACGTAAAAAAGTCGTTGGCGGGTTAATGTTATCTGCAGCGTTAACATCATTTTTAACAGGAATTACAGAACCATTAGAATTCAGTTTCTTATTTGTAGCACCGGTTCTTTATGTCATACATGCCTTTTTAGATGGTTTAGCGTTTATGCTCGCAGACATATTTAATATTACGATTGGTCAAACATTTAGTGGTGGTTTCATTGATTATCTATTATTTGGTATATTGCAGGGCAATGCTAAGACGAATTTCTTGTGGGTAATTCCAATAGGTATCGTTTGGTTTATGCTTTATTATATTATATTCAGATTTTGCATCACGAAATTTAATTTCAAAACACCTGGGCGTGAAGAAGGAGAAGCGGCTGAAACAGTAGAAGCAACTGATCGTGCTAAAACGATTATTCAAGGTCTTGGTGGTAAAGAGAATATTGATGTCGTTGATTGTTGCGCAACAAGATTAAGAGTTACCTTAAAGACTGATAAAGATGTTGATAGAAAAATATTAGAGTCGACCGAAGCAAGAGGCGTGATTCAGAAGGGGAACGGCGTTCAAATTGTTTATGGTCCCCATGTAACTACGATAAAAAATGAAGTAGAAGAACTATTAGATAGTGAACAGTCATAAACAAGCGTATAATGGTATTGTATGCATGATTCATTTTATATTAATTTGATAAAAAACAGATAATTATGTAATATAGGTAATTAAATGTTAATTATGAAAATATATAGTGATATTAGAAAGAATGGGGTAGAAATATGAACGTTATAAATTTGAAAGATCGCACAACGGCGAGTCAATATGTTGCTATAGAGCTTTTGAAACAAATAAAGTCGCAACCTAATGCTGTGTTAGGTCTTGCTACGGGAAGTACAATGATTGATATCTATAAATACTTAGCAGAATTAATTAATGTTAATCACACAGAATTAACTGATGTGGTGACATTTAATTTAGATGAGTATATTGGGTTAGCGGCAGATCACGAACAAAGTTACCATGCTTATATGAAAGAACATTTATTCAATCATAATAGCACTTGGAATGAAGATAATATTTATTTACCTAAAGGTGATGCAGAAGATGTAGAAAAAGAATGTATAGCCTATGAGCAATGTATACAAAATGCAGGACCAGCAGACATTCAAATCTTAGGTATCGGTGAAAATGGACATATTGGTTTTAATGAGCCATTTTCATCATTTGAAAGTGAAACACGCGTAGTAGATTTAACGGGTTCAACAATCAAAGCAAATAGTCAACACTTCGATAATATTGAAGATGTACCTAAACAAGCTATTTCAATGGGCTTAGCATCTATCATGAGTGCGAAACGCATCATTCTAATAGCGTTTGGAAGTAATAAGCAAGATGCAATCCAACAATTAATGGATGTTAAAGTGTCGGAATCACTTCCTGCTTCAATATTGCATCAACATCCAAATGTAGAAGTTATCGTTGATGATTCAGCTTTAAATTAAATAAATATACAAAAGCGATACAAGTTTGTATTGGTTTAGAATGTCGACAAAGTTTCCGACTTTGTTGGCATTTTTTTGTGCGCGCTGTCCGCGGGCGCAACCTCAGCCTATAGTATTCGGCTAGTACTTTATTAATTAATGAGGAGTTGGCCCGAATCACTGACATTTTCAAGTGGTATTGAGTAATGAAATGAACGAACAAAAAATAGATTCAAAAACCAAATACATTTACAGCATTTGGTTTTGAATCTAATTCACTTAACATGTCTATTTTTATTTAATAAATATAGTTTATATAAATATTTTCTGATTGGAATTATAAAATCGCCAATATATTCTTCTACGTGTGCATTAAAGCCTTTTTTAAATTGCTGTACGCCATAATCTTCAGAAGTTTCACTGAAGTCTCCAGTAATGCCATAAAAATTATATCTTGGAATAGCGTTCTCTATGGCAAATTTAATCATATCCCATTGTAAACGATAAGACCCCATAAATTGGTTGTATTTAGGATTAGAACCACTAGATAGGTAATAAACTTCATCTTTCGTGTATATATAAAATGCAGCAGCTAAATTCAAGATATTTCCGTCAGTTGAAATTAATTCGATCGTCTCATTAATTTTTCTTTCGTAACTGTTTTGTTGTTGCGTTAATTGCTTCAATTTCGTTTTCGTTTTTTTAGAATTAGTGTTTTCTTGTAATTTATTCTCTAAATTTTTAATTTCTAAAAGAAGGTTAGCGTTTTTCTTTTGCAATTGCTGCTTATAATTTTCTAAATTGATATACGCGAGTTTTAACATAGAATGATTAGCATAAATTTTTTGCATTTCCTCAAAATAAGCTTTATCTCTAAATTTAAAATTATGCTTTTCTTCTGCCATTTGAAATAGTTCAAAGAATACATCGGTTTCTGAAATATCCAATGTTTTTATTTCCACACCCATTTCAAAAGTTTTTTTAATATTACGACGTGTCTGATAATCCATTTCTTTTAATATGGTACTTTCACTTTTATCTTTTAAATTTAAAACAGATAACCATCTAATTTGGCTAGTAGTAGAGTAACCAATACTATAACCTTGATGGGCATAACCTAATTTTGATAATGCATTTTTAAGCTTTTCATTATCATAGTGTTCAATTATTTTTCCATCAGCATCTCTAATATTTTCTAAAATATATGGATCTATTAAAGCGAATAATGCTTTTTGAGTTTTTAAATATACTTTTAAATTTTCAAAAAAGAATTTAGTTAATATTGGATTACTATAATCTAAAACAGGACCTCTGTGAGAATAAAAGTATTTAAAAAACCTTAATGCCCTAGCTTCTGTTAATAGACAAGCTGCTATCACTTTATCATCTTCTTTAACGCCTACTAAATGTACATCTTTCTTATTCTTATTTCTATAATGAAAATGAGAATAAGACTGGGTATAATGCACAAAATGTTGATTAATAAAATCAGTGAATTCTTTTGCTGTTAATTCTACGAAGTTCATTTTTTCACCTATTTCTTAAATAATAAGAAACCTGGATCAGCAGTCCAGGTCCCTAGGATCTAGTGTATTTTTTAGAAATTAATAAATATAATTGTACTGTGCAGCCTGAGATTTAGATAAAACTCTAGTACCATAGCCTAATCGTACATTGTAATTATACTCTGATATCTTAATACTCCCGTTTTTATAAACTTGTTCAACAAAAGCAACGTGGCCGTAACCGCCACCCCCTTTAGAAGTCTGCAATATTGCTCCAGCTAGAGGTTTCTTTCCAGTAGCAAAACCGGCTCTCCTAGCTTCCGCCAACCAATTTTTTGCATGGGTAAAGCTGGAAGGAAGATATCTTTTTATTTGGTTTCTTCTATTATGTACGTACCAGGTACAATTATTCTTCCAGTGATAATTTGCTTGTTGTCTTTTTATTGGTCTGGGATATTTATCTATTGCAGCAGCTTGAACTTGATGTTGACTAAATTTATAAGTACCTATATTGAAGTTAGTGACGCCGGTAAATATTAGTGTTGATAATAATGTACATGCAATTATTTTTTTTAGATTCATTAATTACACCCCTTGACACTAGACCCTTGACATCATGTTATATTACGTATAATTAATATTCAATATTTATTAAATTATGCAAAATTATAAAAAAGTTATATTGAAAAGGGGTTTTATTTTTGAAAAATAAAAGGATGACTTACTGAAACTGTTTGAAAATTAGCATATTCATCAAAAAAGCCACAACCATGATGGTTGTGGCTTTTTTGATTTATAATTTGAAATTTGAAATATAACTAGCATTAGTATAAATCAGTAGCATTTTGTCTATGAAAATACATTGTGTATAATTATCGAACTTTGCTTGCTAAATTCAATATTCGATAAGTGCAAAAACGAAAAATATTACTTTAATATAGAATAGGATTAAGTGAAATACTCATAATTAGATATTGCTAATTTATTTATAAAACCAAGCCAATGATAGATGCAGAAATGATAGATGCAAGTGTAGCACCAAGCAATAAGCGCAGTGCAAAAGATGCGACTTTATTTCCTTGCTCTCCGCTAATTCCTTTGATGGCACCAACGATAATCCCTACAGTACCAAAGTTAGCGAAACTGATTAAATAAACTGAAATAATACCTTGAGTGCGTGTCGTCAAATCTCCTGCTAATTTTTGAAAATCTAGCATTGCAACAAATTCGTTAGTTATTAATTTTGTAGCCATAATAGAACCAGCTTGAACAGCTTCATGCCATGGTACTCCAATAATAAAAGCAATTGGGGCAAATACATAACCAATAAGTTGTTTGAAGTTGAGACCTACAAGATCAAATAATATAGTAATGGCCTCCATTAAGGAAATGAAAGCTAATAACATAATAGCTACAGTAATCGCAATCTTAAAACCATCGATTGCACTATCACCAATCATTTGAAAAAAAGGAACTTTAGTTTGTCGCGACGATGATTGATTGCTATTATGACTTGAATCGTTCTTATTAATTGAATTTGTTAAATCTACGTCTTGGTTGTCAGATTCATATGGATTGATAATACTTGCTACGACTAATGCACTAAATATATTAAGCATCACTGCAGTTACTACGTATTTTGGTTCAATCATTTGCATATATGAACCAAGCATCGCCATACTGACAGCGCTCATAGCAGATGTAGCAATCGTATATAATTTTGCACGGGATAGTTTGGGTATCATATCTTTAATTGTTAAAAATACCTCTGGTTGACCAAGCATGGATGTCGAAATTGCAAAGTAACTTTCAAGATGTCCCATGTGCGTTATTTTATTGATAATTATTCCAACATATTTAATGATAAAAGGAAGAATCTTGAAGTAATTTAATATTCCAATTAGTACAGATATAAATACTAATGGTAGCAAGACGTTTAAAAAGAATGTGGAACCATCTTGATTCTGTAAATCTCCAAACACAAAGTTTATTCCAGCATTACTGATATTGATTAGACCCTCAAAGAAGGCGCCTAAAGTTGTTAATATATTCAAACCTATAGTTGTGTTCATCATGAATAATACAATGATGATTTGAATAGCTAACATAATGGCAGGTTTTTTAAAATTAATACTTTTTCTGTTAAAACTAAATAGAAAAGCTATTAATAAAGCAAATAAAATACCAGTAAAGGTAAATAAAATTGACATATATATCACCTACATTTGAGTGAAAGCAACTGCAATTTTAGCTCCTACAACAGCATTGTTTTCAACAAGTTTTATATTTGTTTCTAAACTCTTACCGTCAGATTTTTCAACGATTTTACCTAAAAGGAAAGGTGTGGAATCTTTTCCACTTATTCCTTGTACTTCTGCTTCTTTTACAGCGTCTTCAATTATTGTATCGATATAAGATTTAGCTAACTCGAATTGCTTAGGTACAGGATTGGCAATTACAATACCGCCAGACAGACCTATATCACATTTTTTCTTACAAATACGTGCTACAGCATCAGGTGTGTCCGCAGAGCTATTTAATTTAATACCACTTTTTCGAGTGAAGAATGCAGGTAATTCATCTGTTTGATAGCCAATTACAGGAACCCCTTTAGTTTCGAGATATTCCATTGTTTTTGGTAAATCTAATATAGATTTTGCACCAGCACAAATCACTGTGACATTTGTTTGGCCCAGTTCTTCTAAGTCTGCTGAAATGTCCATGGTATGTTCGACTCCTCTATGGACCCCCCCAATACCTCCAGTAACGAAGAACTGAATGTCAGCTAATTCAGCACAAATCATTGTTGATGCTACAGTAGTTGCCCCAATTCGTTTAGTTGCAATTATCTCTGCTAAATCACGACGAGATACTTTAGCTACATTGTCACTATTGGCGAGAAAGTGGAGTTCATTTGATTCTAAGCCGATTTTAATTTTTCCGTTCATTAAAGCAATGGTGGCAGGTACAGCACCATTATCTCTTATAAGTTGTTCGACTTTTTTAGCCATTTTGACATTTTGTGGATAGGGCATACCGTGTGAAATAATTGTTGACTCTAGTGCTACTATAGGTTTGTTGTTTGCTTTACCTTGTTGTACTTCTTTTGAATATTCAATGTATTTTTCCATTTTTATATTCCTCCAAGTCTCTAAATAATTGTTTTTTATCTAAATTTTGGCGAACAGTGTAATTCGTTTCGATTGTTTTGCGCGCGTTAATTATTCCGGCCTCAAGTATGCTAACTATGTCTAAGTCATTGAGCCAACTAAATACGACTGCACTAGAGAAAGAATCTCCTGCACCAGTTACATCTACGACTTTGTCTGATGGCATAATCGGTTTGATAATTTCTTTATTGGAATTTCTATATATGAGTTCATTAACGCCATTAGTAATAATGACATTCGAAACACCTAAATCATTCCATCTTTTAGCTGCAATTTTTAAATCATTTGTATTGTTGATTTTCATTTTTAAGTAGGTCTCTGTTTCATCACGATTAATGATGAGCCAGTCGATAGCATGTAAAGAATCAGGCATGTTTTTCATTTTTGGTGATGACACAGGTATAACGACTAAGTTAATATTGTGTTTTTCTGAGTATGCACATAGAAAATCAATAGCGTTTTTACTGAGGTTTAAATCTACGACGATACATTTCGCTTTAATCAATAAGTGGGTTCTTTTTATCAAGAATTCAGGGGTAATGTACTCATAAACTTCCATGTCTGCTAAGCCATATTTCATATTGCCTTCGTTATCAATTAAGGCAGTATATGAACCTGTATTTGCATTTTCAACTTGTTGTACATGGTCTAAATTCATAAACGGACTAGATAATTTATGAATCATATCCCACTCACTGTCATTACCACTTGTTGATAAAAAAGCAACAGTTTCACCCATACGGCCTAAATTCTCAGCGATATTACGTGCGACACCACCTATAGATCTTGTAGAAGTGACAGGATTTGAAGTTTCCAATTGCAATTCGGAATGAACATAAAACTTCCTATCCAAATTGGCGGCACCAATGCAAACGAGCGGATAGTCTTCGTTTAACACGTAGGCTTTTCCTAATACATATTCTTTGCGAATTAAACCTGAGATGATGTTTGCCACAGCTGGCCTGGATAGACCAATAGACTGAGCTAATTCTTGTTGAGAGATAAAAGGATTTTCTTGAATACGTTTGAGAACCTCTCGTTCATTGTTATTCATAAGATCAACCTCCTTTTTCTGTAACCTAAACATAAGTTTAAAATCAAACATTTGTTTAATTTGGTAAAATTCTAACATGTAATTTTACATTTGTATACGCTTACATATAAAAGTTACTAAAATTGTGACAATTAAAAAAGATAAATGAAAGTGGCGTAGAGTGATTAGAAAAAAGGGGAAGTAAAGATGTTCGAATAACGTGAATAACTACATATTATTAAAATTATTTTGAAAAGAAGCAAGAAAGATTTATTTAAATAAAAAACAGCCTGGGACATAGCACATGTCTCAGGCTTATTTTTTATATAGGGAGTGGCTGACTGAATTGAAAATACGCTTATATCAAGCTTTTAAAGAACTACTACTTCATTTATGAAGACAAGTAGTTCTTTAAAAGCACTGAAGCACTTGTTTACAGTAGCTGTGCCGGGCTGGGTTCATACGACGAAATTTATTAGGAAAATTAGATTTCTATCCTACTCCCTATAAAATAATATTAATATCCAGAATCGACTTTTTCACCGTCTTCATCATATTCTGTGACATAACCGTCATCATCTATAGTATATGATCCAGCTAAATTACCGTCTTTATCGGTAAATGAAAATCCCCAACCATCATCTGTTTCTTCAGGTTCTTTATAAGTATAAGTATCAGTGTCTAAACTTTCGCCTTCATATGATTCGACTTTGTCTATAACATTATCACGTGTGACATCCTCCTCATCTGAACTAGATGCGTCTTCGTCATCTTCAGATTGAGTTTCTTTTTCAAATACTTTGTCTTCATGGTCGCTAATAGCATCATCATCAAAGGTTAAAGCAACATCAACTTCTTCTTCGTCGTTTTCAGGGCTTGAAACATTCTCGACATTTGATGTGAATTGTTTACCTTCAACTTCAGTTGTAGCATATACTTCTACTTTTTCGTCAGGTGAGTATGGACCAAATGTTTCGCTAGCGTATTCATCAAAGTCTTGTTGTTTTTCACCATTGATATAAAGCTTTAGTGAATCTAAATCGATATATGCTGAGTCAGTACTTACAGTAAAACGCTTTTGTTTGAATTGAGGATCAGCATCGTTACTTTCAGACATATCGATATGAACGACACCATCAAACTTTTTACCATCTACTTTTTGAGTAGCTTTTAAATCGTATATTCCAATAGGGAAGTCATCAAGTGTTTTTGTCTTACCTTGTTTTAGTTTCACTTTTTTCGTATCGTCGTTATGTTTGTAAGATAATGTACTATCTTCTTCAGGAAGAATGGTAACAGACGCTTCATTTACATTAAAATTATAGTTTTTAAATATACCCCATTTTTTACCATCTTGAGAGATGTTTATGAGTTCGTTATCGCCAACCGTAACAGAAGTGCCACCCATTGTATTATCTTTCATACCTTGTGCAGCGCTTTGAATTTCATCACCAACACGTTCAGGGCTATCTGTTTCATTAATATATTTATAGACAGCTTTGGCTTCGTCTTTAGACAGAGACTCGCCGTTTGCTTTTAAATTATGAGTTAAGTTACTGGGCTTATTATTTTTTAAATCATTTGAAATAGCTTCAGCTTGTTTTGTCGGTGAAAGCTGACTTTCAATTATCTTATAAGCTGTAAATAATGCAATAATGATAACTACAATGACAGCAATTGTAATATAAAGTGGTAATTTTGATTTTTTATTATGATTGTCGTTGTTATTTGTACTACGTTGTTGATGTACAGGTGTGCCACACTGTGTACATACTTTTTGGTTTGGTTTAATTTCGGCTCCACAATTACTACAGTATTTCATTAATTAACTCTCTCCTTAATAATCTGTATTAAAATATGAATCTAAAGCACTTAAAGAATTTGAAACTGTTCCTTCAATAAGAATGCGAAGGAGGACACCTAAAATAAGAATATAAATTAAAATAGCATAAATCACGGGCATACGAAGTTGATGCATATGACTGTGCTTTGTTGTGAGATAAATTGGTGACACTAATGTAAATAGCATAGAAATTAAAACAAGCATTGATCCAAAGCTTGGCACATTAATAGCTAGAAATAATAAGCCTAATAAGAACGCAATTACAGAAAAAGTATTAATTAATACAAAATCTGAAAGTGCTTTATGTACACTGATTTTAATGTTTAGCAGTTTAATCAATAATAATGTAATGGCAAAAATTATTGAAATAGATATTAGTATGTAAAAGGTAATGTTAAAAACGATATTAGCCTTACTTGTCGCAAAAAATGCTACCTCTGCTGGTATAACTAAAGATAATAAAATAAGTGTAATTATAAACCCTGCAATAATGAGACTGAAAAGCGTTTTAAATGTAAATTGATGTTTACTTATAACTGCCTCATCTGTCCTAGAAAATGAGCTGGAGAAAAATAATTTTGCCTCATTAAAAATATCATCAGAATGTTTGGTAATGTTTTTGTTTGATTGACTTGGTTGTTTTGGCTGATGAGAGGTATGAGATGGTTCATGATTCTGTGATGCATCAGACTGAGATGTATGTTGATTAGTAGTTGGATTGTCAGTAGATGATTGATCTTGAAGTGTTAATTTGGTACCACACTCGCCACAAAATAAATCTTTTTTTGTAACTGACTCCCCGCAATTTGGGCAATGCATAAAAATCCCCCTTATAATATGTTTATTAAAATAGAATATCACAGTTATATCTAGTGCGCACCGCTTTTTCAAAAAAGGAAAAAATTAATAATTTAAAAAGTTATTTTTATTTAATTTTTGTGAGGGATAAAAATTTTTATAGATAATACTTGTTATAAGAAGTGTTAGAAATCAAAAGAGATAGCGGAAGATAAAAAATCCTCCGCTATCTCTTTTATCGAACTATTATATTTTGACTTAACCTATAACTCTGACCAAATTAAATGTTGATGGATGGCAAGGGCACAGGCACCTTTGGCACCATTAATAGGGTGATAGACTTTCATTTGAAAATCAATTTTACCTAATCCACCGTATAAGTTTTGGTAACTTAAATATTCTTTTAAAATGACATCTGTAATATCATTGTTAAATAATGGACCATGCAAATAAATTTTATTGGTATCTACTAACATGGTTAAATTATTGAGCGTAATTGCGACTGCACGCATAGCATCTTTGATAATTTGTACGATGCCACTATCGCCTAAACGATACGCTTCTATAACAGTATCTAAAGTTATATCATTTGAGTCTGCTACTAAACTTGTGAGATATGTGCTTTGAGCACTTCTATAAATAACTTTAGCTTTATTTATAATATTCATACCACCTAAATAGTTTTGTAAGCACCCTCTACGACCACATTCACAGCGTTCACCGTCTGGATGGATGATGGTATGTCCGACTTCCCCTACAGAAAAATTGGAAACTCCATATAAATTACCACGGTACATACTAGATGAAAAAATCCCTTTTACAGCATGGAAGAAGATGAAGTTTTCGCCATCATTTTCTGATGTAAGTAAATGTTCATATAGACTCATACAATGTACGTTATTTTCTAAAAATACAGGCAGGTCAATACGAGAAAGTAAATTTTTCAAATCAAAACCGGACCAATCACTATTCGAAGCAATTTGTTGATCTGTTTCATCAAAGTGACCTGGTAAAGCAATACCAACTGCTTGAATATTATAAGCTACATGTTGTTTTAAGAAATGATTAAGTTCTTCCAATATAAAGTTTGGAGTAATTTTTTTTAAGAATTGTGTTGTAGTAATATCAATCATATTCTGATCGACAATATTACCAAGATTGTCAGTTAAACATAACGTTACAAAATCTCTGGCTAATTCAATACCAACATAGTAATTGTATTTATTACAAATTGTAAGTAATATTTTTTTGCGTCCTGACGTTTTTTTAGTGTCAATATCGTAATGATCAACTTCAATATCCGTAGATTTAATGAGATTATCTTGTATTAGTTCTGCGGTTACTGCAGTTGTTGTTGCTGGTGTGATTCCTGTATTTCTTGCTATGTCAACTCTTGATATAGGGCCACGTACGTATATTTCATTTAAAATTTGGCCACGTATCATCCGCTGTTTATTTGTCATGTTTGCTTTCATTTTTATCACCATAATTTCTTAATACTCTTATTATTATATTAAAAATAAAAAGTTGCAACTATATTGACACATAATTGATTATAAATTATAATTAATCAAAACATTGAAAGCGTTTTCAAAATCGAATCTACGATGGGGTGTTGATGTGAGTAAATTTAATGACGCATTAGAAAAACATTTGTTACCAGTCGCTTCTAAATTGGGATCAAATAAAATTTTGATTTCAATGAGGGATGGCATTATCGTTGCAATGCCTTTGATTATTATTGGTTCATTATTTTTAGTAATCAGTGGTATTGCGATACCGGGCTGGATAGAGTGGCTAGAAACACAGGGGATTCAACCATATTTAATGAAAGCAGTGAATGGGACATTCGGATTAATGGGACTAGTTGCAAGTTTTGGTGTCGCACATAGTATTGCCCGGCAATACAATACAGATGGGGTTTCAGCCGGTATTATTGCGATGTCAGCATTTTTAGTTGTCACACCGAATGTAATGACTGGAGATAAAGTACCTGAAGAAGCAATACCTCAAATATATATGGGAAGTCAGGGTTTATTTGTAGCACTTATTATTGGTATTATTTCAGGGTTAATCTTTCAGTGGTTTATCAATAGAAACATTAGAATCAAAATGCCAGATCAAGTACCGCCAGCAGTAGCACAAAGTTTTAGCGCATTAATACCTGGGGCAGCTATTATAATATTATGGCTTGCTGTATATATCGCATTGGATAATTTACCGTTTGGCAACATCCATGAATTGATTGTTAATACATTAGGTGTACCGTTAAGTCTGATGGGAGGTAGCTTGATCGGTACCATTATCTTAGTTGGTCTTAATAGTGCTTTTTGGTTTGTCGGTATCCATGGTGCAAACGTAGTAAATGCAGTTATGCAACCAATTTGGTTGAAAAATATTGATGAAAACCGTCTAGCATATCAAGCCAATCCACACGGAGACTTACCGCATATCATAACGCAGCCATTTATTGATAATTTTGTATTTATGGGAGGCGGTGGCTCAACAATAGGTCTAGTCATCGTAATTGCGATATTAGCTTTTAAAAAACGTTCCAGTAAAATCACAAAAACGATGGCACCACTTACTTTAATGCCGGGAATATTTAATATTAATGAACCAACATTGTTTGGTTTGCCTGTTGTACTTAATGTGAGATTAATTATTCCATTTGTATTAGCACCAATGATTAATGCGACGATAACATATTTCGCAATGTCGAGCGGTATCGTGCATCTCACCAATGGGACGGCGATGCCATGGACGATACCACCTATCATCAGTGGATTTTTAGCGACAGGGCATTATAGTGGTTCATTGGTTCAAATTGTATGTATCATTATCGATATTTTACTCTATTACCCATTTTATAGAGCAATGGAGAAATATAATTTATATTTAGAAGATAAAGAAGTAAACGGAAAAAAAGAAACGGAAGAACCAAAATAAAGGAGTAGATAATATGGTTAAGAGATTATTAAGTGCTAATGCCTCAGAAATAGTGAAAATGACGGCTGAAGAATTAAAACAAAGTATTAAAGCAAGTGATGGTCGCGTTGTTTTAGCAGAGAATGTTGTTACGCGTACACCAGTGATACCCGACATAACAAATGCAGAACTATCACGTGCATTCGGAGCAGATTTGATTTTATTAAATGGATTAGACGTGTTCAATCCTAAAGTAGAAAACATAGACGAGAAAAAACATGTCATTAAAGAATTAAGACGTCTTGTTGCAAGACCTATAGGTGTCAATTTAGAACCAGTAGATGAGCAAGCGAGCATGGCAGAAGAAAAATTAAATATTGCTAAAGGACGACAAGCAAGTCCGAAAACAGTAAAAGCTTTAGAAAAATTAGGCATAAACTTTATTTGCATGACGGGGAATCCAGGTACTGGCGTATCTAATGAAAAAATTGTTGGTGCAATTGCTGAGACAAGAGCAAATTTTTCAGGATTGATTATAGCCGGAAAAATGCACAGTGCAGGTGTAGATGAACCTGTAATTACTAAAGCATATGTTGAAAAATTTATTGATGCAGGTGCTGATATTATTTTAGTACCATCTATTGGAACAGTTCCAGGATTTGATGAAGCACAATTAAAAGACATAGTGAAAGCAGTCCATCATCATGGTGGTTTAGTCATGTCAGCAATAGGGACAAGTCAAGAGAGTTCTGACGCCAGTACAATTAGGGACTTCGCAATTCGAAATAAAATATGCGGTGTGGATATTCAACATATTGGTGACGCAGGCTATGGCGGTTTAGCTCCTGTAGAAAATATTTTTGAATTAAGTAAAGCGATACGTGGACAACGCCACACATTGTCCATGATAGCGAGATCAATTAACAGATAGGGTATAGTAATAATAAATGGAGGGATTTATATGGCAGAAAAAACAATAATGCTTGTATGTGCAGCTGGAATGAGTACAAGTATGTTAGTTCAGAAAATGCAAAAAGAAGCTGAAAACCAAGATTTAGACCGTGAAATATTTGCAGTCTCAACGACAGAAGCGGATCAAAAAATTGAAGATGCTCAAGTAGATGTTTTGTTATTAGGTCCACAAGTCCGTTTTAAAAAAGATGAATATACTAAAAAATGTACAGACAAAAACATACCTGTAGAAGTCATTGAAATGACAGATTACGGTACGATGAATGGCGCAAACGTATTAAGTGCAGCTGAACGTTTAATGAGCGAATAGGGGTGGAACAATGACTGAAGAAGAGAAGAATTTGGAATTTGCAATGTCGCTCATTGCTTATAGTGGTGATGCTAAAAGTCATGCTATGGAAGCCATATTTGCAGCTAAAAAAAGTGCGTTTGATGAAGCGGAAACGAAACTGAAACAAGCTGAAGCTGCTTTGCTTGAAGCACATCATGTACAAACGAATATGTTAACAAAGGAAGCACAAGGTGAACATATCAATTTGACGCTGTTAACAGTGCATAGTCAAGACCATTTAATGACGGCAATCACTTTTAAAGATATTGCCCAGGAAATGATAGATTTATATAAAGAAGTAAAAAATAATAAATAATTGAATGATTTGTTATGGTAGTGAAATAATGTCAGCAAAAGATGTAAAAGTTTAATTACTTTTACATCTTTTTTGTTTTGAAAAATAAACAAAGATGTATCAAATTAGATCAATGCATTTTATAATTTAAAAATAGTATTTTTTATTTAGATGTGCAACTTTTCGTATTGTGAGACGAAATAGATTACACATCCACACGTACAAGAAAGCGATTACAATATAACTGTAAGGAGGTTGCTGATGTGTTAAGCAAGAGACAACATCATATATTAACGTACTTACTTGAACGTGAAGCCTTTGTTCAAATTCATAATTTAGCAACACAGTTCAATGTATCTGAAAGAACAATCCAATATGATCTTGAATACATTGAAACTATGGAAGATAAATTAGATTTAACGATTCATCGGAATAAATATGATGGGATAAAGATTACAACAACAGCGCTTCAGTTGGCAACATTAGAGCCAAAATATACGGGAACATCGATGCATTATTCAAAGAAAGAACGCATATTATATATCACTTTGAAGCTGTTTGAATCGATTGAACCCACATCATCCCAAGTATTAGCAACATTGGTTTCAGTAACACGTCGTACAATTGTTGAAGATTTAAAAAATGTTCAATCTTGGTTAGAAGAAAACGATTTGTTTCTTGAGTACAAGAAAAATAAAGGGTTTGTAATTCAGGGTGAGGAAAACGCTTATCGTAAAGCCTATGCCACACGTGTACATGAATATTTTCAAACGCACACACATCACATGGGTCATCAACTTTTTTCGAATAAAGAGTTAGAACAAATTCGTTTAACAGTAACTTCTATATTATTAGATGCAAAATATCAATTAGTTCAAAGTGCAATTGATGGATTGATTTATCACATTTTGATTGCGCTTCATCGTACAAATGAACATTTTGCCTTCGATATACCTGATAAAGAGTATGAAAAGCTTGCTAAAACAGAGCAATTTCATATTGCACTTAAAATTAAAGAAAAATTAGAAGCTATTTTTCAGATTGAATTTCCAAAAAGTGAGGCAGCTTTTATTACTTTACATTTATTGGGTGCTAAAACGTCAGAAGTGAATGAACTCAATCAACAAATAGACGATTTAGAGATATTAACAGAACAATTGATTGAACGTATGAGTGGTGATTTAGGACTAGATTTAATGTCTGATAGCAAATTAGCAAATGGTTTAATCGTACATTTGAGACCTGCAATTCATCGATTGAAGTTTGATATGACACATGCGAACCCTTTAAATAGGGAAATCCATACGCAGTATCACCATATTATAGAAGGAATTAAAAGGCATGTATGGGGCATTGAAGAAAATTACCAAATACACTTTACTGATGATGAATTATCGTATATCACATTGCATTTTGCTTCTGCGATTGAACGGATTTCAGCAGTGACCACAAATGCCATTAAAGTCGTGTTACTTTGTGGATCAGGTATAGGAACATCTCAATTATTAAAAAGTAGGATGGATCATATTTATCCAGAATTAGAAATTGTAGATGCTTATTCTATATATGAAATAGATGAAGTAATGCTAAAACATGAAGGTATTGATTATATCATTTCTACGGTTCCTTTTGAACAAGCAAGCGTACCAGTAATTAGGGTTTCGCCATTTTTAAATAAAGACGATCGAAAGCAATTAAATGAAATTATTAACCATTCAAGAGAGCGATATGTAAATGATGTTAAAGGGTTAGGGCCAACGTTACAAGAAGTATTACCACAATCTCGAATATTGACACAACAGCAAACACTTTTAAGAAATGATGCAATTAGACAATGTGTATCACCGCTTGTAAATGATCAAATCGTAGATGAGGCCTATGCTGCTGACATTATTGAACAATTAGATGCATTTGGACCTTATATGGTAATTAGTCCTCATATTGCATTGATTCATGCTAACCATAAACATGTTAAACAACCTGTGGGATTTAGTTTAGTTCATTTTAAAACGGGTGTGATCTTTAATCATCAGCAATATGATCCAGTGCATATCATTATTACATTAGCTACGGAGCAGCCGCAGATACATTTAAATGCTTTGCGACAATTTAGCGAGCTAATCATGGAGGAAGCAACGAGAGCAACACTGTTTTCTGGAAATATAGCAGATATCATGTCATGTATTCGTGATGTAAGTCAACATTAATAAGGGGGATATAAATGAGTCCGGAAATTTTATCATCGGATAAAGTACAGATACGAGATCGAGTGGATGATTGGAAACATGCAATTCGTGTTGCATCTGAACCTCTGCTAGAACAAGGGTACTTTAAACAACAATACATTGAAAAGATGATTTATAGCGTAGAAGAATTAGGGCCCTATATTGTAATAGCACCTGAAATTGCAATAGCGCATGCTAGACCGAGTGATGATGTTAAAAAAATAGGATTAAGTTTATTGAAATTGAATCACCATATTAACTTTTCTGAGAACGGACATCATGCGTCTCTCGTGTTTGTATTAAGCGCTGTTGATAACGAGGGACATTTAGAAATTTTAAGAAATTTAGCAACAATCTTAGGGGATTCGAACACAGTTAATAAATTATTAGCAGCAACAGACATTGATGAAATAATAAATATATTTAAAGGAGAATGATGAAAATGAAAATTTTAGTTGTATGTGGTCACGGTTTAGGAAGTAGCTTTATGGTGGAAATGAATGCACAGGAAGCTTTAAAAAATTTAAATGCACCATCAGACGTTAAAGTTGAACACAGTGATGTCATGTCTGCAAGCCCTGATATGGCAGATTTATTTATTTGTGGTAGAGATTTAGAAGAAAATACAAAGCACTTAGGGGACGTTATTGTTTTAGATAACATTCTAGATAAAGAAGAGTTACAAAATAAATTGAATGAGAAATTAAGTGATTTGAACATTTTATAAATTAGAAGTAAGGGGGCAACGTTATGAAACCTATCCTAGATTTTATCGTTGATATTTTGAGTCAACCTGCTATATTAGTTGCTTTAATTGCTTTAATAGGTCTAATTATGCAGAAAAAATCAGCCACTGACATCACGTCCGGTACGATTAAAACGATACTTGGATTTTTAGTGTTAAGCGCAGGGGCGAATGTTGTAACACAATCATTAGAACCATTTGGAAAAATATTCCAACACGCTTTTGGCGTGCAAGGTGTCGTACCTAATAACGAAGCGATTATTTCAATTGCTTTAGAACAATATGGCACAACAGCAGCATTAATTATGGTGTTTGGGATGATTGTTAATATCATTATCGCACGTATTACGAATTTGAAATATATCTTTTTAACAGGTCATCATACATTTTATATGGCAGCCTTTTTAGCTATATTACTGTCAGTAGGTAATATCACTGGGACATTGACAGTAATCACAGGATCTATTATTTTAGGATTGATTATGGCTATATTACCAGCGTTAGCACAACCAACAATGAAGAAAATAACTGGGACTAACCAAGTCGCTTTAGGTCACTTTGGTACGATCAGTTATTGGGCAGCTGGAGAGATTGGAAAGTTATTTAAAGGAAAGTCTAAATCAACAGAAGAAATTAATTTTCCTAAAGGCTTGAGCTTTTTAAGAGAAAGTACAATCAGTATTTCATTAACAATGACATTACTCTATTTTGTGGCAGCGTTATTTGCGGGTCCAACCTTCGTACATACAGAAATTAGTGACGGTCAAAACTTTATTGTATTTTCACTGATTCAAGGGGTTACTTTTGCAGCTGGTGTGTTTATCATATTAACGGGTGTACGTTTAATATTGGCTGAAATCGTGCCGGCGTTTAAAGGTATTTCTGAAAAATTAGTACCTAACACAAAACCAGCATTAGACTGTCCTATAGTCTTCCCTTATGCACAAAATGCTGTATTAATTGGCTTTTTTGTCAGTTTTATAGTTGGGGTCTTGGGCATGTTCGTCTTATTCTTATTTGGTGGGGTAGTTATACTTCCAGGTGTAGTAGCTCACTTCTTCCTTGGGGCAACGGCTGGCGTATTTGGTAACGCGCGTGGTGGTATTAGAGGTGCAATAGCAGGTTCAGCATTAAATGGCTTGTTAATTACATTCTTACCACTGCTGTTCTTGCCATTCCTAGGTGAACTTGGTGGTGCAGCAACGACATTCTCAGATACAGATTTCTTAGTTGTAGGTATCGTCTTTGGTAATATTGCGAAATATCTTGGGCTTATCGGTATCGCCGTTTTAGTCTTAATCTTAGCAGCGGTAGCAATTTTATTACAAAAACGTACGAATCAAAAAGAAGCAGAGGAACAGTAAAATTAAATAATTAAAATAAAACAGGTGAGCATCTTATAAATTAAGGATGCTTACCTGTTTTTTAATGTCAATTTAGTATGAAGTCTTATTAAAAATGATCAATGAAACTGTAAAAGTTAATTTGTTAGCTCATAACTTTCTGCTATTAAATCTTTAATATGATTTATAGAGTTAATCTCATTTAAATTGATACTTATCCAATTGGACTTATCCATGTGATAGGCTTTGTAAAATCCTTCTTTTTTTCTTAAAGGTCCAATAAATTCTTGTCTGATTTTCAAATTTAATACATCTATTTCATCAGAGCCATTTAACCCTAATTTGTCTTGAGCAATATTCATCACTAAAGCAAACCATTTTTTGTTATCTTTATGTCTTAAAGCTGCAAAATTCGAATAAGTTTTCCAAGGATAATCTGGTTTCACATCATACTTACGATTTACATAATTAAAAACTTCTTCCCTATCTAACATCATTTCACCTTCTTAATCATTATCTTCCCGATTTGTTTTAATTTAATCTCTAGCGATAAGGCAGTATGTTTATAAATGTACTACATAATTGTACGAAATTTTGATTTATGAAATAAACATTTATATTAATATAAAAAAGTTTATTTTATATGGTATACTACTGTTATTACAAGTTATTATATCGGGGGAGAGTCATAAGTGCTTTATACAGTTACGTCAACATTGCCACCAGTACATGGTGGAAGAACGAAAGCGTTATTAAATAGAATTCAATTAATGCATAATGATTTAAATGAAACAAACACAATATTAACGACAAATTATAATCCTAACTATTATGACGTTATTAAATCATTTGTGGAAAATAATAAATTAAATGCTCAAATTAGAGTAGAAAATATTTATGATTGGCTATCTGATTTTAAATTATTATATAATCCACACGCTAATAGTGACACAATAGAATATCATGAAGTTGAACGGGATATTGAAGGATTAACAAGTGAAATCAGAAAGAATAATAGGGATGTCGTTCGTTATTATGACGGTGATACATATGTTCTATATAGAAAATTCAGACCAGGAAGTAATATTTTAGAATTCGAAGATTTTATGACGCCTTATTGTAAAAAAAGAGTAGAGAGACATCAATATAATAATTTTGGTTGTTTACATAAGAAAATTTATTTTTCTACTAGAAATTATGGGAAGATTGCAGAAAAATTCTACGATAGAGAAGGTAATAAATATTGTGAAAAGTTTTTTGCTGATGATGAAAACACAACACTATTATTAGTTCAATTATATAAAGAGAGTAAACATTTTAAAGCATTTGAAAATGAAAAACAGCTTTTTCAATATTATTTCC
This sequence comes from Staphylococcus equorum, assembly GCF_001747895.1. GTDB lineage: Bacteria > Bacillota > Bacilli > Staphylococcales > Staphylococcaceae > Staphylococcus > Staphylococcus equorum_A. The sequence goes on from NZ_LNNB01000028.1 coordinate 50,988, forward strand.
AAAATCGTTTTAAAGATGGAGATATTGTCTTTAATGATGCAAGACTTTTAGATATACCATTATTAAAACAAACAAATCATACTAAAAATGTATTGGTATTTCATAGCTCACATATAGATGGGAATAATGTGAAAAAAGCATATAAATACGCGCTTACACATTCTGAAAGTGTTACTAAATATTTAGTGTTAACGAATCATCAAAAAACAGATATACAAAATTTATACTCTATTGAAGATGACTGTTTTGCTGTAATACCCCATTTTATTGAAGTTGCAGAGCCTTCCCGTGAACCATCAAACTTTAAAGATCAATTTATTTATATTGGCAGGTTTGGTTTAGGAAAACAATTAGACCATCTTATTAAAGCATATAAGTTATTTCGTGAAGCAGGTTATACAAGCAAACTCGTATTATATGGTAAGGATGAAGCGGGACAATTAAAAATGCTTAAAGATTTAATAAATGAATATGCTTTAAATGATTACGTTGAGATTAATGACTATACATCCAATCCATTAGCAGAATTTAAAGCTTCGAGAGCATCGCTATTAACGAGTAGCTTTGAAGGATTTGGCTTAACAATTATGGAAAGCATTGCAGTTGGATGCCCTGCCATTTCATATGATGTTCAATATGGTCCGAGAGAAATTATTGAACATGGTAAAAATGGATATCTTATTGAACCTAATAATATTCGAGAATTTGCAAATAGTATGATGAAAATTGTAGATAAACCACTTAACAATGTAAAAAATAATGAACGATTAAAACATCAAACAGCAATTAATAATTATGCTGAACTATTGAAACAGCTTCAAGAAAAACAATTTATAATATGAATAAAGCATAAAAAAATCTCAACCAACATTGGTTGAGATTTTTTGGTTATTAAGTTATTTAACTTCGTTTGGTATGTCTTTCGGCACGTCTTTCGGCACGTCTTTCGGCGCGTCTTTGGCCTGATATGTTTTTTTATATTCTTCACTTGCATGCTGCATTGGTATTAAATAAAGTGCTAAGGCAGCTATTAAACCTGGAATAGCAAAAGCGATAAAGTACAACGGCATAGGTAATGCAAATGTGAGTAAAAAGCCACCCATTAGTGGTCCAATCATTCCGCCGACTCTCCCAATACCAGAAGCTGTACCTAGCGCTGTGGATCTAATATAAGCTGGGAAATATTGCGATACGAAAGCTTGAACGAGATTTTGTGAACCTATGGTAGCAGCGCCTGCGATTGCAATTAAGATATAAATAACAAATATATTAACATCTTTACCTAAAGACAATAGAGATAAAGAGATAGCGCCAGCAATGTATAATGGCACAAGTAGTTTTTTGGAACCAAATTTGTCGCATAGTCTTCCGATTATAAGTGTTCCAATGATTGCTCCAACTTGTAATACGATTAAAAATACTAAACTAGAATTTAATTCATATCCAGCACGCATCATTAAATTTGGTAGCCATGTATTTAAACCAAAAATCATTAACAAACAGCAAAAGAAAGTTAACCAAAATAAGACTGTACTGAGCGCCCGATTTTCTTTAAATAGGTCCATTAAAGGCACTTTAGTAGTAGAAACTTCGATATCTTTTATCGTATCGTTCATAGATATGTTAAGTTTTGGATCAATTTTTCTTAATGTATTTACTGCTTCTTTTTTCCTATTAGTACGATTTAAATAACTAAAAGTCTCAGGTAATTGTTTAAGTAAAAAAGGTAGTGCAAATATAGGTAAAATTGCTACCCAAAAGATTGAACGCCAGCCTCCAACAGGCATTAATGTTAACCCTAATACTGGTGCAAGAATACCACCAATTGAGTAGCCACATAACACAATTGAAACCACAAGATTTTTCATTCTTTCAGGTGCAAAATCTGTTGCAAGTGCAATGACATTAGGCATGATACCCCCCAAACCTAAACCTGCTAAAAAGCGATAGATGCCAAACTGTGTTGTATTTGCAGCAAACCCACAAAGACATGTAAATAAGCTGAATAAAATCAATGTGATTGCTATGACATTTTTTCTACCAATACGATCAGCTAAAATGCCAAATCCTATAGCCCCAAACATCATGCCGAATAGGCCATAGCTACTTAAAGTACCTGCTTCAATTTCGGAGAGCCCCCAATCCTCAATTAACATAGGTACTGCTGTCCCGTACAAAACTAAATCATAGCCGTCGAAAATAATAAGAAAAAAGCTCCAAAAAATTAATTTGAAATGAAATTTGTTGAACTTACTTTTATTAACTACTTTGGTTGTATTGATTTCCCCCATAAATATACCCCTCCATGAAATTAAACACTAATAATAAAATATAATAATAAAACAGTATATTTATCATATTAGTGTCCTTTGTTCTTTAGTGGTGATTATATAGGTGTTTTTTTACAATTACAATGAAAAATGTGAAAATTAAGAATATTTAACTGTTATGGAGTGGTACTTCAAACTGTTAGAAAACTAAGTAGAAAAGGGGTGAGCGGCGTAATTAATATGACATTTAAACCTTAAAAAAATCACCCATTAAAATAATTTAATGGGTGATTATATATTCAATTATTAGACTAAGCAACAGAAAATGATTTAAATTATCTTGAATATTAAAGGTGTAATCCTAATAATTTAGAAATTTCTTTTTGTTTTTCTAATAAATAATATGTATCTGGTGAGTCTACGGAATCCGGTAAATTGTCTTTTACTCCTATAACAGAAATGATTCCTTCTAATTCTTTATTAAATGTAAACACAGGGAAAGAAACAGAAGAAATTGCAGGGATCAACGGTTCTTCAGCAAAAGCAATTTGTTGATTGTGAATTTTATTTAATTCTTCATCTTCGTACTCTTTTTGAGTTTCATCAAAAAAGGCTGCAAATATTTTACCGGAAGAAGATTTCGGGGGGAGTACTGTACCAATTTGTGCCCCAATATTTAAAATACCTTCTGCATGCCAAATTTTTGTAACGACTGGGCCTCGTCTAGTGATTACTGAATACAGCACTGTATTATTATTGTGACGGCCAATTTCTTGTAAGTAAGGTGTCACAATAGCTAGAGAGTCTAAATTACCCATTGCCGACATACCCAGTTGTATGAGTTGGTTCCCTAAATGATATTCACTTGTAGCTGGATTACGATAGACTAATTCATTATTAGCTAAAGTATTCATATATTTATATAAGTTACTTTTCGTAATAGAAGTAATTTGTTGAATCTCACTAAATTTCATAGGGGATTTAGATTTCTGTAAAACATTCAATATTTTAATACCTGTATCTAAAGATTGGATATAGTCTTTACTTTTTTTATCCGCCATTTATTACTCACGCTCCTTCATTGCAAACAAATTATAGCACAATATTCTACCACTATACATTTCCTAAATTTTAGTTTGAAATAATGACTTTTTATACTAATAGAAATGAATTACTACCAAAAGGAAGATTGACAATTTTCTGACAATTAATTATAATTGTTTACAAATGGTGAACTCATTATCACATGAGTGGAAAATCATTAGAAAGAATAAGTTTTTATTGATAAATAAAACTTAAATTTTAAAACAAAGGGAGATATTTTATGAAACTGATTACTTTTAAAACAAATGGTTATTCTAGGTTAGGTACATTAACTGAAAAAAATGAAGTAGTAGATTTAAACTACGCATTTCAAGCTTTATTACAAAGCAAGGGGAAATATCGTAGTGAAACGATTGCTGAAGCATATGTTCCATCTGATGCGAAGGGGTTCATTGAAGGTGGAGAAGAAAGTTTAAACTATGCTAAAGAAGCAATCGAGTTTGCACAAGCTAAACCAGATGTATTTAATCATCAATTAATTTATAAAAAAGAAGACGTAAAAATAGAGGCGCCTATTCAAAATCCAGGAAAAATGTTTTGCGTAGGACATAATTATGAAGAACACATTAAAGAAATGGGTCGTGACTTGCCTGAAAATCCAGTAGTATTTGCTAAATTTGATAATACAATTGTTGGTCCAGAAGACGATATTGTTCATTATCCTATCTCAGATAAATTAGATTATGAAGCAGAACTTGCTTTTGTAATAGGTAAAGAAGCAAAAAACGTATCTGAAGCAGACGCACTTAATTATGTAGCAGGATACACAATCGTTAACGATGTGACTTATCGTGATATTCAACAAAGAACATTGCAATGGCTACAAGGAAAAACAGTAGATGGCACAGCGCCAATGGGTCCATGGATTATGACTTCTGATGAATTACAAGATCCAGACGGATTAGAGTTGGTACTCACTTTAAATGGTGAAGAAATGCAACGTTCAAATACATCTAATCATGTATTCACAGTTCAAAAATTAGTTGCTTTCTTATCTGGATTAGCAACATTGAAACCAGGAGATATCGTTTTAACAGGTACACCAGGTGGCGTAGGTTCAGCGCGTGATCCACAAGTATTTATGAAAGATGGCGATGTCGTAAAAATAGAAATCGATAAAATAGGTGCTTTAGAAAATAAAGTAGTTGCAGAAAATAAACAAAAATAAATTTGAAGGAGGCATATAAAATGTCGAAAATAGAAACGTATATCGAATCAATTCAACATACTTTAGATAATATTTTAGAAGTAGTAGATGGTTTACCAGAAGAAACAATACGTTGGAACCCAACAGAAGATGAATGGTCTATTTTACAAATTTTAAATCATGTTAAAGAAGCGACTTCATATTGGTTAAGCGAAACTGAAACAGTATTATCAGAACCGGGTTCAAAATGGGGAAGAGGTTTGAAAGATGAAGCTAGATTAGAAGCAGTGTCTAACCCAGAAGCATTAAATGTTAAAAATGTTATACAATCAATTTCGAATTTGAAAGACGAAGTAAATGAAAGACTTTCAAAAATTGACGAAAGTCGTTTAGCGGAAGAAAATCCACATCGAAATTTCGAAAAATTTGGTAATAAACCAGTTTCATTTATTATTGAACATTTTATTGATGAGCATATTGAAAAGCATCTTGGGCAAATTAAAAGAAATTTAAGTAAAGTGCCTGAATAAAATTATATTATAAAGGGGAGATTTTTTTATGGCAGATAAAGGAAGTTTCTTACAAGACAGCGACGTAAAAGATTTCACACGAGATATTCAACAATATAACTTAGGACCACTTTGGGAAGCTATTCCTGAAGTAATGAATAAGACACCACAATCACACGCACAAGCTTATTTATGGAGTGGTGAATTGTTGAAGAAAAAATTATCAGAGGCAGCGGAAATATTTACGCCTGACAGAGGTGGCGAGCGTCGTGCTATCTATTTTCAAAACCCAGGATTAACTTATCGTCAACCATGGGGACATGTATCGACTACTCAGACGCTTTATGCAGCAGTGCAATTATTACAACCAGGAGAAGAAGCTCCTTCACACCGTCATACGCAAAGTGCACTCAGATTTATAACTGACGGTGAAGGCGCATATACAATTGTTCAAGGTGAACGTATATTTATGGAAGAAGGGGACTTTTTAACAACGCCTAAAAATTTATGGCATGGTCATGGTCATTTAGGTGATGAACCAATGATATGGATGGATGCGTTAGATATTCCTACTATTTATAATCTAGGTGGTACTTTCTTTGAACCATACGAAGATGGATTGCAACAACCTGATGTTCCAGATAACTTCTCTGAAAAAAGATATCGAGGTGGAATGGTACGTCCAATTGGTGATGACAAATTTGATGTAGCACCACTGGCTAACTATAAATGGGATCGCACTGTAGATGCAATCAAAGGTCTTATGAACTTCGAACCTGATCCATATGATGGATTTACAGTTGAATATATTAATCCATCAACAGGAAAATCTGCTAACCCAACAGTTGGCTCTAGAATGACACATTTACCTAAAGGACATCATACAAAAGCACATAGACATACACACTCAGTTATATATTGTGTGCATAGAGGATCTGGTTATACTGTTATTAATGGTATGAAATTTAATTGGAAAAAAGGAGATTATTTTGTAGTACCAAACTGGAATTGGCATGAACATGTAGCAAGTGAAGATTCATATTTATTCTCAGTTAATGATATTCCAATTATGGATCGTTTTGAGTTAGAAAGAGGAAATAGTTTAGAAGAAAACAAGGGGCATCAAAAAATAATTAGCGAATTTACAGACGATTTTCGTTAATAACATTACATGATATAAAATAACTTAATCATAATAATTTTTTAAAGTTGATTTTTAAAACAAGGGGGTAAACATCATGAGTAATGAAAATAAAAAAATGATCATTATTGGCGGCGGTATTGGAGGTTTAGCAACAGCTTTGGGTGCTGCTCAGAATGGAAATGATGTTAAAGTTTTAGAAAAGGCACCAGAAATTAAAGAAATTGGCGCGGGTATTCAACTTGCGGCGAATGGTACAAATGTATTACAAAAATTAGGCGTAATGGATAAGATTAATGAAGTAGCTGTTTTTCCAAAACGGTTAGTATTAATGAACGCATTTACGGGTGAAGAATTATCTGCGCTAGATATCGATTCAAACTATCGTGAGAGATATGGTGCACCTTATATCGTACTTCATCGTTCTGATTTGCATCGTATTTTATTAGAAGCATGTGAAGAACATCCTGATATTGAATTATCTACAAATCAATACATCAAAAACATAGAAACAAAAAATAACGGAGATGTAAAAGTCACAGCTAAAAATGGTGATAGCCATGAAGGAAATGCTGTTATCGGCGCAGATGGTTTATGGTCTACTACACGCGGTTATTTAATTGATGACGAACCTATTTGTTCAGGATATGTTGCATATAGAGGTGCAATTCCAATGGAAGAAGTTACTAATATTGGTAATTTGGACGATGTCTATATGTGGATTGGTCCTGATATGCATGTTGTACAATATCCAGTACGTAAAGGTGAACTTTATAACCAAGTTGTTGTATTTAAAAGTAAAAACTATCAACCTGGTAATGAACTCGCAGATGACTGGGGTACACCAGAAGAAATGGATGAAGTATTCTCAGGAACATGTGATAAAGTGCAAACTGCAGTTTCCTATATTTCAAGACAAAAAAGATGGCCAATGTTTGATCGCAAGCCGATTGATCAATGGTCAGAAGGCAACTTCACATTGATGGGTGACGCGGCGCACCCAATGCTACAGTATCTAGCTCAAGGTGCATGCCAAGCTTTAGAAGATGCATCATTCATGGCTGATATGTTAGAAAAACATGAAACGAATTATGAACGAGCATTTAAAGAATTTGAAGAAGAGCGTAAACCACGCACGACATTTGTACAAGAAAATGCACGTGTATGGGGCGAAATCATACATGGTAAAAATAAAGTGAATAATCTATTAAGAAACGCAATTTTGAAAGCGCGTACAGAACATGATTATCAATATATAGATCAATATCATGGTGGACATTTTCAAAATGAAGAAGTAAGTCATTAAAATATTTCATAAATTGAGCTATAAAGCATCTATGTCGTAGATGTTTTATAGCTCTTTTTTAATTCTTATGAAATTTAAGATAGTTATTCTTTATAATAAACAAATTGGCTCGTCGTCGCGAGTAAAATTCCATCATAGCTCCATATTTCTCCAGTTTGATCAAAGAAGCCATCATAGAATTTTAACGCACGTGTATGACCTAAGACTTCTCGATCGCCATGTGTTTTAAGTGTTTCTGAATCAGCATGAAAATAAATGGTAAGTGAAACTGTTCCAATCGGTACCATTTTTTCACGACGCACCCAAATACGTGGAAAGAAAGCATCACATATTGAAGTAAGTGAGAGAAAATCGAGGTTTCTCTTTGGATTGTCTTGTATCCATTGAAGCGTCGTTGAATCATGAGCATTGTTAGATTGTGTTTGTGATAACGCGAGTGGTGCCCCTTTAATAATTCGTATATCATAATTCTGTAACCAAGGTGGTGCGCCCTCTATAGATGGAAGTGCAAATTTTTCAGCAACTGGTACATTAGGGAACGCTATCTCGGTAGTAGACCAAGTATCTCGTCGTTGAGCAGTAACAGCCGTTCCAGTAATAACAGTTTTATCATTTTGAGAAAGCACAATATACCAATGCTGAGTGGATCTATTTGTTCGAGTCGGTGTTGCTATAATATTAAAATCGCCATCAGCTACAGGAGCTGCGTAGTTGATAGTTAATGATGCTGGTTCTCCTAATCGTTCTGGATGTTCTAAAACGGCACGAAGTAACGTAGATGCAATAACACCACCAAACGGCCCAATCATATTGGCATACTTTTCGGACGTATGGCCACTATAAACACCTGGCGTTTTTTCAGTTAGTTGTGTAGCTTTATCAAATGGATGATTCTGTCCCATAGTAAATCCCCCCAAATTATGCGTTTAATCCTTATTAATACATATTTGATTAAAATAGAATTTTAAAGAAAGCATTATACTTAATATATCCTGTTTCTACTGTGATTAAGCATTTATTTTAACTACTAGATAAAGTATTATAACGAAGCTTATTGATGCCCTTTTTAAATAATACTTAGCACTTTTATTAATATTTTAATATAAATTTTAAAATGTTGACTTTCAAATAAGAAAAACATAAAAAGAATAAATTAATGTTTTAATAGACTGAATTATCTGATAATATAAAGTTAGTTTGTAAACGCTTTCAACAAAAGGGGGATTAGGATGAAAAGATGGGGGATTTTAATTGTCATTTTTTCAATTGTGCTAGCAAGTTGTGGCAAAGATAATAATTCGAATGCGTCAAATAAGGAATTTCCCAATGAAACGGTAGAAATTGTTGCACCGGCTTCTCCAGGAGGCGGTTGGGATACAACAGCTCGTGCCATTCAAAAAATTATGATTGATGAAAACTTAACAAAGCAAAATGTCAATGTTATTAATAAACCTGGAGGTGGTGGAGAGGTAGGTTGGCAATATTTAAAATCACGTTCACCGAACACCATATCTATTAATTCCAGTTTATTATTATCTAACAATGAATTAGGGCTAAGTGATTTAAGTACAGATGATTTCACTCCTATTGCTATTTTAGCAACTGAATGGATTAGTTTAACAGCATCTAATCAATCTAACTTAAGCTCTGGTAAAGAAGTGATGGAAAAACTAAAAGAAGATCCAGAATCCTTAACTATAGGTGTCGCACCAGGTTTAGGAAACAATGATCATTTAGCATTTGTACAGGCAGCAAAAGAATTTGGTGTTGATGTAGAAAAAATAGATTTCCTTGTGTATAAGAGTGGAGGAGATTTACAAACGGCTTTATTAGGTGGTCACGTAGATGTTGCATCTACTGCAGTCTCTGAAGTTAAAGAACAACACCAAACTGGGAAATTAAAAATGTTGGCAGTCACTGCAGATAAACCAGTTGAAGGTATTGAAGAAGTGCCCACTTGGGAAGAACAAGGTGTTGATGTCGTATTTCCACATTGGCGTGGGGTCATGGGACCGAAAGATATGACACCACAACAACGTGAATATTGGGATACTACAATGAAAAAAGTAGTTGAATCTGACAGATGGCAAGAAATAAGAAAAAACAATGATTGGGAAAACTTTTACAAAGATAGCGAAGAAAGTGAAGCGTTCTTAAAAGAACAACGCAAGAAATATAAAAAATTAGTCGAAGATTCAGGTCTGAAATAAGGGGGAGTATAAATGTCACGACTTGTCTTTCCAGTATTATTAATATTATTTGGTGTAGTTTATTTAGTATTAACAATTAATATACCAAAATCAAACATTGGAGACCCTAATAGTCCGATGTATTTTCCAATGTTAGTTGGTTTATTACTTCTTATAATGAGCATTGTTTATTTTTATCAAGAGTTTAAAAAACGTCACGAAGAATTCACAGCTTTTTCACAATTACTAGAAAGAAAAACATTTATACGTATCGTTTTAACAATTATCTTAACAGTGATATACGCTTTAATATTCGAACGTCTTGGTTTTTTAATTTCAACAATTATATTCTTAGGTGCGATTATGTTCTTAATTAATGGATATAAAAGATGGTTACAAAATATTTTAGTTACGGTGATTTTTTCTGGCATTGCATGGTACACATTCGCACAATTATTGAATGTCAGTTTACCTTAAGGAGGGTGATTTAAATGGGGATTGATGCAGGTAGTTTTTTAGAAGGATTATCAACTGCGTTTCATCCGATGAACCTTTTATGGGTACTTATCGGTGGTTTTCTAGGTACAGTGGTAGGTATGTTACCTGGATTAGGACCTGCGACTGCGGTTGCAGTACTGATACCTGTGACATTCGGTATGGAACCAGTAAGTGCACTGATTTTAATGGTTTCAATTTATTACGGTGCCATGTATGGTGGATCAAGAAGTTCGATTTTATTAAATACGCCAGGTGATGGATCAGCCATTGCAGCTACATTCGATGGTTATCCAATGACCAAAAAAGGAGAGGCTGGTAAAGCACTAACTATCTCAGCTATAGCTTCATTAATTGGTGGTATTACTGCAGTGTTTGGTTTTATCATTTTAGCTAAGCCATTGTCTGCCTTTGCTTTAAAATTTGGCCCACAAGAATATTTTTTACTATTCTTATTTACACTTTCAGCTATTGTAACTTTATCATCTGGGAAGATGGTCAAGGGGTTTATTGCCACGAGTATCGGTTTAATCATTAGTACGGTAGGTGTTGATTTACAAACAAGTATTTATCGTTTCACTTTTGACATTCCTCATTTAAGTGAAGGTATCAACTTCTTAGTAGTTATCATTGGTGTATATGCAGTAGCAGAAGTATTATATAATTATTTACATTTAGATGCATTGAAACCACCTAAAGCTGATGTAGGATCAATGAAATTATCAAAAGAAGATTGGAAACGAACAAGAGGTGCTATGTTTCGACAAAGTCCTATTGGATTTCTAATAGGTGTTTTACCAGGAGCTGGTGGCTCTATTGCGGCAATGTTAAGCTATTCAACCGAAAAACAAATATCTAAAAATGGTAAGAATTTTGGGAAAGGTCAAATAGAAGGTGTAGCTGCGCCAGAAGCTTCTAATAATGCTGCATCAGTAGGTGCTTTAATACCATTATTAACGATGGGCGTGCCAGGATCAGGGACAACAGCTGTAATTTTAGGTGCGGTAGTTATGCTAGGCTTACAACCAGGGCCTTTATTATTTGCAAACGAACCTGAAACGATATGGACACTCGTTAATAGCATGTTTATCGGTAATATATTTTTAGTAATTTTAAACATTGCTTTAATAGGATTGTTATTAAAGATATTACGTACACCGCCAAAAGTGTTATATCCAATTATTTTGGTGCTAGCGTTTATTGGTACATATACATTAGGTTATAGTATAACTGATTTCTATATTTTAATTATTTTCGGTATTATTGGATTAGTTATGAAATTATTAGATTTTCCACTTGCACCTTTGATTTTGGCAGCAATTATAGGTTCAGATATGGAACAGAATTTCCGTAAAAGCTTAATAGTTAGTAATAATAATGTAGGAGATATATTTTTGGGATCCCCAATTAGTATCGTTTTATCGTTGATGACTATTTTAGCGTTGTTCTATCCGCTGATTATAAATGGTTTCAAAAAATTAATGATAAAAAAATAACATAATGAAACGTTTCAATATGTTTTATTATGAATACTTTCAAAACATAGATAAACCAAGTGCTTTTATAGCACTTGGTTTATTTTTTATAGGTATTTTTTCTTGAGACAATCTTTGTTCAATAATAAAATTATTTTTGTTTAAATAAAGTCAGTGATTTGTGCCGACTCCGGAAGGAAAAGCACTAGCCGGAGACTACAGGGTGAGGTGTGCCCGCGGAAAGCGTGCACAAAAAATGCCAACAAAACAATAGATTTTGTCGACACCCTGAAATCAATAATAAATAGTTACTATTGAAGCATTTCTTTATATACTTTTTGGTTTTGATAAACAGTAGTTAGCAGAGGCGCATCTATTTGGTATGATGCTGCTAAATGTAACAAATAACCTTGTAAATGATCTGCTTCAATATTTAATCCTTTTTCCATATCTCGTTGCATAGAAGTCTTGAAGTGATAAGATAATTGCGGCAGTGATTTCATATATTGATCGACGATATTATCCGAAATGGGCGCATTATGTGCACGCATAATTGAAGCGGCTTCGTTATATAGTGACTCAATAAAATCTACGCCTCCCACGCTATCACGAATTGGTCCAATTGGTGCATGCATGAGTGTAGTAAGACTTGATAGTACAGTGATCATTAAATATTTATGCCACATACCTTGCTGGATATTTGAACTTAAAATAAATTCAGCCTTAGTATTTGAAAAAGCTTGAGCAATTTGTTCAGCACGTTCACTTTGATCACCATTTAATTCACCAAAAAAGAGTTTGTCAAAAGGACTTGTATGAACGATTTCACCAACGGGGTTTAAAGTCGTTTCAATAACGCAATAACCACCCATAATTTTATTTTCACCGAAAGTTGATTGTAACTTTGGTAGATGTGCGATTCCATTAAGTAATGGAATAATCACTGTACTGCCGTTAACAAATGGTGTTAAATCTTCAAGTGCATGTTCTAAATGATAAGACTTAGAAGACAAAAGTACTACGTCAAATGGTTTCACGCGGTCTTTTCTTGTAATAAGTTGAGGGTTGAAATGATAGTCACCTTTTTCGCTATGAATAGATAGACCATTTCGTTCTAGATATGCTTTTCTTTTTGAACGTACTAGAAATGTAACGTTTTGACCACCTTCAGCTAGGCGACCACCAAAGTAACCACCGATACCACCTGCTCCTAAGACTAAAATTCTCATTATTATGCAACTCCTCATGTTATGTATTGTTTCTATCTCGTTAATGTATATATACCACTTCATAAAATTATTACGCATACTTTTATATATATTTTATATTATTATTGTAGATGTATATATTAAATTAAGGTATTATTCTTTCTTTAAACTCCTCAAATTATAAAGTTATTTATCAGAATGATTGTTGTTTCACATGGAACGAAAGTAAAAATATTTATGAAAACAAATGATTTAGAATTTTCTAAAAACTTATTGACTAATCATGAGCGCGATGCTAGGATTAAAACAATCAATTGCATATGATTTACTCTTATCTAGAGTGGTGGAGGGATGTGCCCTATGAAGCCCAGCAACCGTCGTTTTTGAAATGGTGCTAATTCACAGAAAGTAATTTTACTTTCAAAGATGAGAGAAGGTGGATACTTTCTCTTGAAAATGAAGAGAAAGTATTTTTTTATACATAGCTTTAGTCGTAAAGTAAAACAAATTATAAGGAGAGATTTGATGAAAAGGGTTATAAGTTTAGTTTCATTATTAGTATTAGTAGTTATATTGGCAGCATGCGGAAATTCAAAGGGCGAAGGTGAAGATAAAAAAATCACGATAGCAACATCTCCAGCACCACATGGCGAAGTGCTTAAACATGCTAAAAAAGCAATGAAAGAAGAAGGTTATGATTTAGAAATTAAGACGGTGAATGACTATAAAGTACCTAATAAATTATTGGATAAAGGCGATGTAGATGCAAACTTTTTCCAACATGTACCTTATCTGAAAGCTGAAAAAGAAGATCATAATTATAATATTGAAGAAGTAGGGAAAGTCTTAACTACGCCAATGGGTGTTTACAGTAAAAAATATAAAGATATTAAAGATATCCCTAAAGGATCAACGATTTATGTATCGAACAACCCTGCTGAAGAAGGACGCTTCTTATCATTTTTTGTTGATAAAGGCTTAATTAAAATTAAAAAAGGTGTAAATATTGAAGATGCAAAATTTGAGGATATTGTAGAAAATAAAAAAGATTTAAAATTTAATAACAAACAAGGCGCTGAATTTTTACCTAAAACATATAACAGTAAAGAAGGCGCGGCAGTTATTATGAATTCTAACTATGCTATCGATAACGGTCTAACACCACATAAAGATTCGATTGCAGTTGAGGATAAATCATCACCATTTGCAAATATAGTTGCCGTTCAAAAAGGACATAAAGATGATAAAAAATACCAAACGTTAATTAAAGTACTACAATCAAAAGATACACAAGACTTTATTAAAAAAGAATACGGTCAAGATGTCATTCCATATGAAAAATAAGATGTAACACAATGCGTTTGTTACATTTTATATAGTAGTTAAAAGTATCATATATTAATATTCTATAGATAAGGTAGGGATAAAATGTCCAAAATAGGAATCATTGGACTTGGTAAAGTAGGAAGCCAAGTACTCACAGACGTCCAAAATTTAAATTTATTCTCAGATATTGTATTAATTGATACAGATACAGAAAGAGCAAGTGGTGAAGCACTGGATCATTTGCACACGCAAGGTTTACCGAATTCAACACACATCAATATTCGAGAAAGTAGTTATGAAGATTTAGCTAATGCATCATTCATTGTGATTACAGCGAGTGTGCCAACAGATCCTAATGAGGGCGATCGTGTATTACTAGCGAAAGGTAACAGAATTATGATTGAGGGAGTCATGAAACAAATTAATCAAGTGACACAAGATGCGATTGTTATTGTAGTTTCCAATCCAGTGGATACAATTACTTATATGAGCAATGCATCTCAATATCCTTCTCATAAAATAATGGGTACTGGAACAGCTTTGGAAACATCTCGCTTTAAAACATTGATTGCGAAATATTACCAAGTTGACCCTAAGAATGTTGAAGCATTTGTGATTGGAGAACATGGACAACATGCAGTGCCAGTATGGAGTAAAGTTAGAATTTATGGCATGACATTAGATGAATTTGAACAATTGACGCATACGTTACCAATCGATAAAACACGTATAACTTCAGAAATTGATCAGGTATCTATGGATGTGTTTTATAAAAAAGGATGGACAAATGTAGCGATATCGAAAGTAGTTAATTATTTAATACAAGCAATTGCATTAAACCAACAGACCATCATGCCGTTAACTTCAATAAGTAATGAATATGGTTTGAATGAGAGTGCCTTTAGTCTACCTACATTAGTGGGAAGTGAAGGTATTAAACAGAGGTTTGAAATTCAACTCAGTCAAACAGAAATTGAACAACTCAAAGTGGCACATCAATATATACAACAAACAATTAGTAAAGTAACAAACTAATAATTGAGAGATAGTAACGAATGACAATTTCAGTTGCTATCTCTTTTTTATTTAAAACAATAATTTACAGCAGAAATTAATGTAACGTTATGCAAACAGTGAACTCCTTGCTTATATAATGAGTTATAGCTACAATGTATTTGATATTATAGGAAACGCTTACTAATAAGGCGTGTAATAATGTGGAAAGTGCGGTGCAGCTATGCAAGAAAGACATGCTAAACTTATTCGTTTAATATTAAATAATAACAATGATTATTTAAGTGCAAACGAAATAGCGAACTACTTGAATGTTTCCAACAGAACTGTACGAAGTGATATTAAGTATATTAATAGCGAGTTAGTGGAAGAACTCATTGTTAGTGTAAAAGGTAGAGGATATAAAATGAATCGTACCTTATATAGTGTGGAACAATTGGCAGAAATCGTTACAGCATTTACGAATAAAGAAAGTGAAATACTGTTGAAATTAGGCTATCAGTTGCTAATGCATCAACAACCTATGACCATTGATCAATTGGAAAACGACTTTGATTTAACAAAATCAGAAGTAAATGACTATTTAAATAGAATACAATCCTGGTGTACATCATTTGATATTAGTGTAAACATTACTAAGAAAAAAGGTATCACAGTTAATGGTAACGAAATGAATATAAGAAATGCAATTCTGCATTTAAATCAGCTCTCGACAAAAGACCAGACCGTAGAGCAATTCATTCTAAATGAAATACCGGAAGCACATATTCAAATGATATTTCAAATTATTAAAAGTAACTTAAGTGATTACCAAATACAAACTTCCGATATTCGAATTCGACAATTGCTCATACATCTTATTATTATATTTAAAAGAAACAATGACGATGATGCTTCGTGGGTTATAGATGAAGAATCACAAATTATAGCCCAGCATTGTATAGACGAAATAAATAAAAAATTAGCATATGGGTTAAGTGATGAAACTGCAAAATTGTTTTCATTTTTTATTAGTTACTATTTTAATAAATACGATTTAGGCTTAGAAAAAGTGTTCGTTAAAAGTTACATCGATAGAATGATATATCAAATGGAAAAAAGTGTAGGAGTGAATTTTACCAAAGATAAAGCATTACGAGACAATGTTTATTCACATTTTAGTAGAACCTATTTACGCATTGCTAAAAATGTCTACATTAACAATCCATTAACTGAAGATATTAAAAAACATTATCCTTTTGTTTTTAACACCTTATATGAAACTGTAAATCATCTGTCTAAAGACGCAAAAATAAATCTAGTAGAAGATGAAATTGCATTTTTAGCATTACATTTTCAATCATCCATAGATCGTAACGAGAAAAATCATTTTAATATCGTAATTACTTGCTATTATGGTTTGGGTATTTCAAGTTTATTGGAAGCTAAGATAGCAAATTTAGATGATAGGATACACGTGATAGATACATTAAAGTTAGAAGATGTGTCACAGTATGATTTTTCAGGTGTCGATGCTTTAATTACGACGCACTTTATAGATAAATCTCAGGTGCCAGATACATTGCAAGTAATGGAAGTTTCGCCACTATTTTCCAACGAAGATGCTAATAAAATTCAATCCTTTATACGCCATAAGCAAAATCCTGTGCTAAACCAGGATGAATTAGCAGCCATTCAATTTGATGTACACTCAGACAAACAAGAGTTAACAGAAGCATCCTATGTATTTGAACAGGCGCAAATTATTTTTAGAGACAACCATTCAGTTACCGAAAAATATATTCAAAGTGCTTTAGAAAGAGAAAAATTTTCTTCTACTTTTATAGGAAAGGGTATTAGTATTCCCCATGGCGACCCTGAAAAGGTACTGAAATCACACGTGGTAATTTTTAAAAATATGCAAGGTTTTGGCTGGAAACAAAATAGGGCGAAATTAGTCTTTTTCTTAGCAATAGCAGAACAAGATATTCCAGTTATGAAAAAAATCATTCATACGATAGCCAATTTAACTGAAAATGATGTAGATCAGTTGCTAGTGCTTGAAGATCAAATTTTAAAAGATAAAGTAATTCAGTTAGTGAAAGAATAATTGCCACTACCAACGGCAATTATTCTTTTTTATATGCTTGTGAATGCGTTTACAATTATAAGTAAGGAGGATGAACGTTATGAAAATTTTAGCGATAACATCGTGTCCAAATGGGATAGCACACACGTATATGGCTCAAGAGAAATTAGAGCAAGCAGGTAAAGAAATGGGTGTAGACATTAAAGTAGAGACGCAGGGAGGCGTTGGTGCTGAAAATGTTTTGACAGCGAAAGAAATTAGAGAAGCGGATGGGATTATCATTGCCGCAGACCGCCAAGTAGATTTATCTCGATTTGATGGGAAATTATTAATTAATGAAAGTGTTCGAGAAGGTATTCATAAACCACAAGAACTCATTCAACGTATTATCGATAAAGATGCGCACATACATCATGACGCTAATGCGACAGGCGCTTCTAATCAAGATGATGAAGAGCAAAAAAGCGGCGTGCAAATGATATATCAACATTTGATGAATGGTGTTTCATTTATGGTTCCATTTATCGTTGTTGGTGGACTGTTGATGGCGATTGCATTGACTTTAGGGGGCAAAGCTACACCTGAAGGGTTAGTAATACCAGAAGATTCATTTTGGAAATCAATTGAAAATATTGGGAATTTAGCATTTAGCTTTATGGTTCCTATCTTAGCAGGTTATATTGCGGTAAGTATTGCAGATAAACCGGGACTTGTGCCAGGGATGATTGGTGGTGCGATTGCTGCTGATGGTAGTTTTTATGGTAGTGACGCAGGCGCAGGATTTTTAGGTGGTATCGTAGCAGGTTTCATAGCGGGTTATATTGCAAAATGGATAAAAAATATTAAAATACCAAAAGTAATGGCTCCAATTATGCCGATTATCATTATACCGATAATATCTTCACTTATCGTAGGGCTCATTTTTATTTTCTTAATTGGCGCACCGATTGCTAGTATTTTTGAAGGCTTAACGACATGGCTGAAAGGTATGCAAGGAACAAATATCGTGATTTTAGCGTTGATTATTGGCGCAATGATTGCTTTTGATATGGGTGGACCAGTAAATAAAGTTGCATTTCTATTTGGTTCAGCACTGATTGCTGAAGGAAACTATGCGGTAATGGGTATGGTTGCTGTTGCGGTATGTACACCACCTATTGGTCTAGGACTTGCAACATTTATCAACAAACGCAAGTTTAATAAAGGTGAAGTAGAAATGGGTAAAGCTTCATTTACAATGGGATTATTTGGTATAACGGAAGGTGCGATTCCTTTTGCTGCCCAAGATCCTTTACGTATTATACCTTCTAATATGATAGGAGCCATGATTGCTGCGGCGATTGCAGCAATTGGTGGTGTAGGTGATAGAGTAGCGCATGGTGGACCTATCGTAGCTGTGCTTGGTGGTATTGATCAAGTGCTTTGGTTCTTTATAGCAGTGATTGTAGGTAGTGTTGTGACAATGTTCTCAGTATTGACACTAAGAAGAAAAACACCAGCAATAGCTGGAGATGCAGCGCATACAGACGCAGGAATGGCTGCGCAAACTCAGAATGATACAGAAGTAGCAACGCAAAATAGCGCTGAAATAAGCGAAGATAAACAAGCAACAACAGATGACGAAATTGAAGTATTTCAGCAAGAGGTAATTGAAATATCAGAGAAGAAATTGACAAGAGACGAAGCAATTGAACATCTTGTAGGTCAATTAAATAAATATGATTATATTACAGATACGGAAAGACTGAAAGCAGACGTCTTAAAACGAGAAATGGAGTCGACAACGGCTATAGGCATGAATGTGGCAATTCCTCATGCTAAATCAGATGCAGTGAAAAAACCAATCGTAGCAGTTATGAATAATAAACAAGGCGTGAATTGGGATAGCTTAGATGGCACATTACCAAAAATTGTTTTCTTAATTGCAGTACCAAGTGATAGTAGTGATACGCACTTGAAATTGTTACAGCGTTTATCTAGAGCGCTAATGGATGATGATATCCGTCAAAGTTTAATCGATACAACACATACAGAACAAATATACGATATACTAAAAGAAATATAAGTGGAGGTATGCGCATATGCCATTATTCTTACAACCCGTTTTTCAAGAACGTATATGGGGTGGTACGGCTTTAAAATCATTCAATTATGACATCCCTAATGAATATACAGGTGAATGTTGGGGGATTTCAGCACATCCCAATGGACCGAATATAATTGAGAATGGTAAACATAAAGGTAAAACATTAGAAACAGTATGGAATGAAGATAAAGCATTATTTGGTGAAACTGGAGATGCTAAATTTCCTTTATTAACGAAAATATTAGATGCAAACGATAAATTATCAGTTCAAGTCCATCCAAATGATGAATATGCACAAAAATATGAAGGTGAATATGGCAAAACAGAGTGTTGGTATATTCTAGATGCACAAGAAGATGCAGAGATTATTTATGATGTAAACGCTAAAAATCAGGATGAATTAAATGAAATGATTGATCAACAACAATTTGATACCCTTTTTAAAACAGTAAAAGTACAAGCAGGAGATTTCTTCTATGTACCAGCTGGAACAGTACACGCTATTGGAAAAGGTATTATGATTTTAGAAACACAACAATCTTCGGATACGACATATAGAATATATGATTATGATCGTGTAGATAAAGATGGAAACAAACGTGATTTGCACTTAGAACAGAGTAAAGCAGTAATTCATCTTTCAGAAGACTCACCTAATACAACGCCAATACATGAAAATATCCAAGGACAGCAGTACACACAATTTGTGTCCAATGATTTTTTCACAGTTGAACGTTGGATAATCGATGGTAACTTAAATTATAGAAAACCGCAGGACTACTGTCTTGTTTCAATTGTTGAAGGCAGCGGACAAATCACTGTAGACGGAAGCGACTACAGTTTAAACAAAGGTACGCACTTTATACTGACAACAGAAGACGATGAGATTCAATTTAATGGTGACATGACGATGATTGTCAGCCATGTATAAATAAGGAGAGGCGAGATGAATTTGATTTGTCACAAGGCAAATTGGTTTTGTCTGTGCCTCTTTTTATACATAATTAAGATAAAATAATAAATGATGGAGTTGGTGCTTGATGTTGAAAATTTGTGTTGATATTGGAGGAACTAAAACGATTGTTGGGCTTATCAATGAAGAGTTAGAAATCGTAGCGAGTCAAAAATTTAAAACGAATAAAGATGTGCCAGAAAAGGAATTCAATGAAATTATAAGTCTGGCGAATGACTATATAACAAATTATAAGGACGTCGATAAGACTGTTTTAAATATTGCGATGCCAGGGCCGTGTGATTATACTCAAGGCTTATTTTTAAACCCACCTAATTTGCAAAAATATAATGGATTTAATACGGGTGCTTATATAACGCAGAATAGTGAATTTAAACCACAATTTGTTAATGATACGGATGCTGCAATTTTAGCAGAACATCAGTATATAAAAGCACAAACTGAGGATTTCATTTATTTAACGATTAGTACAGGTGTTGGCATGGCCTATATGAAACAAGGACAATTAGTTTCTGGCGTTGACGGAAACTTTGGTGAGATTGGCCATACAGTAATTAAAAGTGATAGCAGTTACCAATGTCCTGTCTGTAAGCAATATGGCTGTGTTGAAAATGAAATTTCCGGGTTAGCGATTAGCAGAAAAGCGAGTGATATTTTACAAAGAGAAGTGAATACGAAAGAAGCAATTGAAATGTATGTTCAAGGGGAAGATGAAGCAATAATTCAAATGATTGAAGAAGTGTTAAAACTAACTCAACAACTGTGTACAAATTTATTTAGTGTATTTAATATTTATCATATTGTATTAGGTGGTGGCGTGACACAAAGTGCATTGCCTTATAAAGAAAGTATAGAAACATATGTAAAAGCACATCATTTAATACGCAATAGTCCGATTAGTATTAAAATAAGTGACTTAGAAGCTAATGTATTAACGGGTTTATATTTTGTGAATGAATCCTAATAAAAGACTACACATGTATTGTATTACTATCAAATAACGTTTTTATAAACCTATTTGAAGTGTATAGCAATAGTGTGTAGTCTTTTTAAAGTTTATTTCTTTTAATAGCTAAGTATTTTCGTATATTCAATGTTTTAGATAATTGATCTGAAATCAACAAACCTAAAGCAATTGCACCTGCTATCAAAATAGCGCGAATGAATGTGTTAGTCGCGTCAGTAAAATTAAGCGTAACGAGCTGTTGTGTCGCACTGAAAGCAATACTACCTGGAACAAGTGGAATAATGCCAGGGATCATAAATAGCACAACAGGCGCTTTATATATTCGACTCATAGTATGGCTGATTAAACCTAGTGTTAAACTACCTAATAAACTTGTATATATTGTATCCATTTGTCCGTGCTCGCTTAAAATAAAATGGACGATATAACCCATGGCTCCAGCAAATCCAGCAGGAAGAAATACCTTTTTATGCGAATCGTAAATCACGTTGAAGAAATAGGAGGCGCTGAAACTGCATAAGAATGTAATTAAAATAGTCATGAAGAATCCTCCTTAAAATAGTGAATACGCAATTGCTATGCCTGAACCAATCGCAAAAGCAATAACTAATGCTTCTAAAAATTTTGCTGTAAACATAAGCATGTGACGGCCAAATAAATCTTGTATTGCGGTTGTTATTAATACGCCAGGAACGATTGGCATAACTGAAGCAAGCATGGCAGGTCCAAACATATTATCAACATTGAATAATTTAGACCCAAAGATAACGATTGTTCCTATTACAAAAGAGGCTACAAATTCAGGGATAAACATAGTCAGTGACTTGCTATGCATAAATTCTACAATTAAAAATCCTGTAGCACCAGCTATGATTGCGGTAATCGCATCTGGCCATGTACCATTTTGTAAATATAAAAAGCTCAGCGAGATAATGCCAGCTGCTATCCCTTTCTTCCACAGTGGAATTGTTACTGATGTGCGATCTATATTTTTTAAAAGGTCGTAAGCTTCTTCTATAGATAATTGATTACTTGTGAGTTTCCGTGAAATTGCGTTAACTTGAAATATTTTCAATAAGTTGGTGGTATTTTTATTAATACGCAAAATGCGTGTATCGTGTTCTTCACTTAGTGAAAAGTTGATGAACACATTTATGACATATCCTTGGCTATTGTAATAGCCCATACAAATTGCTATACGACGCATAGTATCTTCAACCCGTGATACTTCAGCGCCAGAAGACAAAAGTATTTTACCGGTAAGTAATATGACATTCATGGTTATTTTATCTTTTTGATTATCCAAACATGCACCTCCCACTTATTGAACAATTATTGTTATTATCCCAATATTAATTAACAAACACAAAGGTAAATATCGTTATTAATAGAAAACAGGAGTTTAAATATAAAATTTACACACGCAGGAGTCTTCGGTTTGTGTGACGAAATAATAGCGCGCAGTCTAAAAACGCCCAAACAAATTAAGGTTGGGCGTTTTTGATGTTATATATTTTTAGAGTGTGAACTAGATTCTTAGCATCACTAAGGAAATTTTTTTCATTAATTTCCAAGTGATGCTTTAAAACCTTTATCAAGATCTGAAATGATGTCTTCTACTTTTTCTGTTCCAACTGATAATCTTACAAGTTCTGGAAGTACACCTGAAGCTTTTTGTTCTTCTGGTGACAATTGTAAGTGTGTTGTGCTTGCAGGATGAATAATTAATGATTTAGAATCACCAACGTTTGCAACGTGTGAGAATAAATCTAATCCTTCAACAAAATTAGCAATATCGTCTACTGAACCATCAACTCCAAATGTAAGTATAGCGCCTTGTCCATCTGGTAGATATTTTTGAGCTAATTCATTGTAAGCATTGTTTTCTAAACCTGGATAGTTCACCCATGTTACGTTTGGATGTTTTTCTAAGTATTGTGCGATACGTAAAGCATTTTCTGAATGACGTTCCATACGTAGATGCAATGTTTCTAAACCAATCAAGAATTCATGAACATTGAAAGGTGATACAGATGCACCTAAATCACGTAATAATTGAACACGTGCTTTAGTGATATATGCAGCTTCTCCTACATCTTTCGCATAAGACACGCCATGATAACTAGGGTCTGGTTCAACTAAGCCAGGGAATTTACCGTTATCCCAATTGAATTTACCACTATCAACAATGACACCACCGATTGAAGTACCATGTCCACCAATAAATTTAGTAGCTGAATGAACAATAATGTCAGCACCATACTCAAACGGACGTAATAAATAAGGCGTTGGGAATGTATTGTCAACAATTAATGGAACACCATTATCATGTGCAATATCTGCAACAGCTTCTATATCTAGAACATCAATACGAGGGTTGCCAATTGTTTCTGCATAAACAACTTTCGTTTTATCTGTAATAGCATTTTTAAAGTTTTCAGGATTGCTAGGATCTACAAAATGGACTTTAATGCCTAATTTTTTGAATGTCACTTTTAATAAATTATATGTACCACCGTATAAGTTTGAAGAAGCAACAATTTCGTCACCTGTTTCAACGATGTTTAATAATGCGAGATGTATTGCAGCTTGTCCTGAAGCAGTAGCTAAAGCGCCAACGCCTCCTTCTAGAGCCGTGATGCGTTCTTCAAAGACATTTTGTGTTGGATTCATAATTCTCGTGTAAATATTACCGTCTTCTTGTAGCGAAAATAATTTTTGTGCATGGTCTGTACTATCAAATACATAACTCGTTGTTTGGTGGATAGGTACTGCACGTGATTTTGAATCATCCACTTGTTGACCGCCATGAATTGATAATGTGTCTAAATGCCATGAATTCTGACTCATAATGTAAATCCTCCTATAAATTTGAATTTTCTGATAACTAACACTATACAAGAGCTATATAGTGAATTCAAGTATTCTTATTAAAAAAGTAAGGATTTATTTTAAGTGTTTTGCAATATTTTAATTATAAAATTTGCAAAAAGGGCTGAAACTATTTATAATTCATATCAGTATAGTAGGGAATAAACAAAACATTAAAAACACCTGTGTGTGGAGGACTATAATGATTGCATATGATTTAATCGGCAATACACCTATGGTATTATTAAAATCTTTTAGTAATGAGGATGTTCAAATTTATGCTAAATTAGAACAATTCAATCCTGGCGGCAGTATTAAAGATAGACTTGGAAAGTATTTAATTGAAAAAGCTTTAGAGAACAACTTAATACAAAAAGGTGGAACTGTAGTAGAGGCATCAGCAGGCAATACGGGTATTGGCGTAGCTATTGCAGCTAACCATCATAATATAAATGCAGTGATTTTTGCACCTGAAGGTTTTGCAGAAGAAAAAATATCCATTATTAAAGCTTTAGGTGCTGAGGTTAGAAGAACTGAGAAAGTATTAGGCATGCAAGGTGCTCAAGAAGCAGCAAAGCAATTTGAATTGCAAACGGACGCACTTTATTTAAATCAATTTGAATCTGCTAACAACCCGAAAGCATATTTAGAAACGTTGGGTAAAGAAATTACAGAAAAATTGCCTGAAGTAGATTATTTTGTAGCTGGTATAGGTTCAGGCGGTACATTTACAGGTGTGGCAGAACATTTAACTTCATTTAATGTAGAGAATGTCATTGTTGAGCCAGAAGGTTCTATATTAAGTGGAGGAGCTCAACACGCCCATGATATTGAAGGCATCGGTTCTGAAAAGTGGCCTCAGTTTTTACCTGAATCCTTAGTTTCTGATATTGTGAAAGTGTCTGATAAAGACGCTTTTGAAAATGTAGCATTATTGGCAAAACGAGAAGGCTTACTTGTAGGAAGTTCCTCTGGTGCAGTCTTACAAGGTGCATTAGAAGTAAAAAAACATATCAATAGTGGCATTATAGTAACGATTTTTCCTGATGGTAGTGATCGATACATGTCACAAAAAATCTTTAATTATAAGGAGAATCATTAATGAATAAAAAAACACAATTAATTCACGGCGGATCTACTACTGATCCATATACAGGTGCAGTAACTACACCAATTTATCAAACAAGTACATTTATGCAAGACGACATCGGTGATATGAGACAGGGATATGAATATTCTCGTTCAGCTAATCCAACACGTAGTTCATTAGAAGGCCTTATTGCTGATTTAGAACATGGTCAATATGGTTATGCATTTGGTTCTGGTATGGCAGCCATATCTGCAGTAATCATGTTATTAGACGAAGGTGATCATTTATTAATAAATTCCGACGTTTATGGCGGCACATACAGAGCACTAACAAAAGTATTTTCACGTTTTGGAATAAAAGCAGATTTCATAGATACAACACATATAGATGAAGTGGAACAATATATTAAACCAGAAACAAAAATGTTATATATTGAAACACCATCAAACCCATTGTTACGAGTAACAGATATTAAAAAATCAGCAGAAATTGCACAGAAACATAATTTGATATCAGTTGTTGATAATACATTTATGACACCCTATTTCCAAAACCCATTAACATTGGGTATTGATATCGTATTGCATTCAGCTACAAAATACATTGGTGGTCATAGTGATGTTGTTTCTGGTCTAGTTGCTACAAATGATGAGGACCTAGCTGAGCGTATTGGATTTATTCAAAATTCAACAGGTGGCGTGTTGGGACCACAAGATAGTTATTTATTAATTCGTGGTATTAAAACATTAGGGCTAAGAATGGAGCAAGTACAACGTAACGCACTTTCAATTATTGAAATGTTGCAACAACATCCAAATGTTAAACAAGTATTCCATCCAAGTATCGCTGAACATTTAAACCATGATATCCACGAAGCACAATCAGAAGGACATACTGGTGTTGTTGCTTTTGAAGTTGAGGATATAGAAAGCGCCAAAGCAGTTATTCGTGAATCACAATATTTCACATTAGCTGAAAGTTTAGGCGCAGTAGAAAGTTTAATTTCTGTACCAGCATTAATGACACATGCATCTATTCCTAAAGACATTCGTGCCAAAGAAGGTATTGCAGATGGTCTAATTCGTCTCTCAGTTGGAATTGAAGACACTGAAGATTTAGTAACAGATTTAAAACAAGCTTTAGATCACTTAAACTAATTAATAAGAGAGCCTCTAATCATTTAGAGGCTCTCTTTGTTATATAAGATAATATTTTGTTGTGTTATCAATATGATACTGTTTGGAGTCTTTGCCTGCCATATTGAGAAATGCTTACTGAATCTAAATTTAGATTCAATAAAAGTCTTCTAAGTATCGCATAGTTATTTTCTAGGTATACTAATCACATGACCGAGTTGTTTAGGTACCTCGAAAGATTGTTGACTATCAAAATAAGCTTTGATTTTATCATAAACAGGTTGAGGAAAATTCATGCTGCGGCGTGTTTGATTACTTACACCCATCATAATCACTTCATATGTAGCGTTACGTTCGTCTTGCTGATTATACATTGTTAAGAAGAGGTGAACTCTTTTTGCATCATAATCATAAATGCGCACTTTAATATAAAACGAATCATCTAGTAATAATTCCTTTAAAAATGAAATATGCGCTTCCATACTAAATATCGTTACTTCTTGATTAGGACGATATGAAATTGATAAATCTACAGATTCAAAGAAACCAACAACTGCATCGCTGAAAATTGAATAATATTGTGCGTCGTGCATATGGTTGTTACGGTCAATCCAAGATGGTTGTACAGTATTTCTATATATGTATTCTTCTACCATGAGACCACTCCTATAATTATCTTTTAATATTGGACTACATAATTGTATCAGTTTTATAGTGAAAAGTTTAAAAATTTGTTTTCTCTATAATGATATTATTATTAGTCGTAAAGTGCGTATTATATAATGTAAATACCATCAAGGATAAGTGTTTTTAGCGGTTTGAAAATTAAAGCCAAGTGAGTTACTATGAATATGTAAACGTTTACATTGTTGTGTGAGACAATACGAAGTTACATTGATAGACGTGTACAAAGGGGTTATATAATGTAATGCGATCTATTTCACAATGATGATTTTACGTTTTTAACAAAAATTACTACTAACAAAGGGGATTACTATGAAGAAGGTATTTTTAATAGGTAGTGCCTTAATTGGTATCATTGTAGGCGCTGGATTTGCTTCAGGACAAGAAATTCTACAATATTTTACTAGTTTCGGTATGATGGGCATATTTGCAGCAATTGTTTCAACAATGCTATTTTCATATATTGGTATGGTGCTTGTATGGCTAGGTAGTAAGTTTAAAGCTCAGAGTCATAATGATGTAATACATAAATTAACAGGCGGTACATTGTTTGGTAAAGTGCTTGCATGGGTGATAGATATTGTACTCATCATCGCCTTGTTTGGATTTGGTGTCGTAATGCTCGCTGGTGGTGGCTCGAACTTTGAGCAACAGTTTGGTATACCGGCAGTCATTGGAACGCTATTAATGGTTCTTTTAGTATTTTTATTCGGTATGTTACGTGTAGATAATGTGGTTAAAGTTATCGGTAATATTACACCGTTATTGATTGTAGCTATTCTAGTTGTTGCTGTGTATTGCTTGTTTACAATGTCAGGTACGTTTACTGAACTTACTGACATAGCTAAAGAACATACATCAGCGGTGCCGAATTGGTTTATTTCAGGCGTTAATTACGTTTCGTTAAATATCAGTTTAGGGGCAACTATGGCAATCGTTATGGGTGGTAGTGAGAAAAATCCTAAGATAGCTGCATGGGGCGGTTTCGTCGGAGGATTCGTTTTAGGTGTGATGATCATGATAAGTCATTTTGCGATACTTTCTAAAATTGAAACGGTAGGAGATTTACCAATGCCGATGTTAGGGCTTGTCAACGATATCTCACCAATTTTAGGTGTCCTTATGTCTATCATTATCTATTTAATGATATTTAATACGTGTTTAGGTATGTTCTATTCACTTGCTACACGTTTTACTACTCCTGAAACAATACAGTTTAAAGTATTTTATATCGTATCTATTTTAATTGGCTTTGCAGTAAGCTTTGCAGGCTTTACAGACTTAATGTCATTCTTTTATCCATTTATTGGTTATTTAGGATTAGTATTAATTGTGGTATTAATTTACGCACCATTTAAAGTTAAACGATTAGAGAAAAAAGGACAATTACCATAATATAATAGAAATAAAATCACTATGATCATTTATATAGGCTTTATTTTACAAATTTGAATATTAAGATAGAATGAATAGGCATAGAACTAAGAAAAACAGATTGTATTGTGAGAGGAGTACTATTATGGTATTTGTTGCATTAATATTATTTATTTTATCTTTAGTCTTACTTATTTATTCTATTGCATTATTAATGGGCAAAGATGGTTCGTTATTTAGTTTGTTTACGGACGGTGAAAAAACTTTAACTAAAGGGCAAAAGTTATTGATTTATATCGTTACGATTGTTTTATTAGTGATAAGTTTAGTCTGGTTACTTAATTTAATTTAAAAGTTGTGTCTGTAGTTAAAAATTTATATATATTTAAAAAGTCTTTAAGAATACGTTGAGTTCTTAAAGGCTTTTTTATTATCAATAGAACGTTATGAACTTTGATTTTATGCATACTTCCCTTAGAATTGTGCAAAAGCGTAAAATTTTAAATATAAAAAGGACTAATCCGTTATTAAATGGATTAGTCCTTTTATTTTGAGGCTGGGTATTTATGTCCAGCCTCGAGAACAACTAATATTTTCTTAAAAAGTCAACGTCACGATCGAAGATTTCTTTAACAACGTAAGTTTGTAATGTCGTTAAAATCTTTTCAATTACTTGCGTTTTATTAGATAAAATACGAATGCTAAAACCATGTGTTGGTAAGTGTGTAATACCAAAGCGACAATCATATGCTTGTTGCAAGTGTTTAATTTGATCGAATACGTTATCTATGAATTTTTGGTTAACATCTGGGTGGATAAAATAACAAGAACCCAAGTGACTATAATGCTCCATATAACCAATATCATCAACTTTATTTTTAGTTGGATCAAGTAACATATTATCAAATACAACGAGATCATCATCTACATAAATTTCATTTAATAAATGCATATATGTGTAGCTAAAGGCTTTACCTTCTTTAGAATATCCAGGTGTTAAAATATCTGTATAAAATAAAGCTGCTGTTGAACTCAAGTTAAATGTATTATGTTGGTAGAATTTGGCATTTTCAAAAGCGATAATTGGGTCGCCTACATATTCCGCATAAGCGTTATCTTTAATATTGAAATTTTGATATTGTTCCACATGATCATTCAACGTTTTATAAATCTTTGTTGCACCTTGCGAAGTTAATATGACTTTCGCATTAGTGTCTATATTGAAGTTCATGTTATAGCGATCACCATCTAAATAACCGCCACCTACGTTTACAATATAAAATGTAGGAATATCAGAGCCGTTTAAGTAAACTGGACGCATTACTTTTAATGCTCTTTCAAAAAAGATATCACGCGCAACAGATTTTTTTCCGTTATTAAAAACAGTTAGATCTAATTGGCCGGTCCATTGTGGATTTGATTCAGACATTAAGCTAATCCTTTAAGAAATACATCTTGTTCAATCCACTCAAGTACATTGTCTAAGCCTTCATCGGTTTTAAGGTTTGTAAAAGTGAATGGGCGGTTACCGCGGAATGCTTTTGTATCTTCTGCCATGCGTTCTAATGATGCATCAACATAAGGCGCTAAGTCAGTCTTATTGATTACAAAGTAGTCAGATTTAATCATACCTTGTCCACCTTTGCGTGGAATTTTTTCGCCTTGTGCCACATCAATAATATAAATTGAAAAATCAACGAGTTCCGGACTGAAAGTTGCAGCTAAGTTATCGCCACCAGATTCAATGAAAATAAGTTCTATATCTTCATTGCGTTCTTTTAATTCATCAATTGCTGCAAAGTTCATTGACGCATCTTCACGAATTGCTGTGTGTGGACATCCACCTGTTTCAACACCGATAATTCTATCTTCAGGTAATACACCTGAGTTAACTAATATTTTTTCATCTTCTTTTGTATATATATCATTAGTGATAACACCAATGCTTAAGTCTTTTGCTAAACGTTTAACAATTTTCTCGATAAGTTGGGTTTTACCTGCACCGACAGGGCCCCCGATACCTATTTTAACTGTCTCTGTCATAAAAATTGTCCTCCTAAGATATAAAAATTCTTACATTGACGTTCTCGTGTTCCATCTGGTTGATTTCTAATCCTGGCGCAGTAATGCCTAATTGGGATTCATCCAATGTCATGATATGGTCTCTTGTCTCTTTCATAAGTGGAATCATATGATGGACAATACGTTGACCAGCAGTTTGCCCTAAAGGAATTGCACGTACAGCATTTTGAGTTAAACTAGACACGTTTTGATATAAATAATAATCAATAATTGTTTCGATATCGACTCCTAAATGATGTCCGAGCATCGTAAAACAAATGGCAGGATGCAACTTGGCTTTTTTCTCTTTTAGTTGTGCATTGTACCAGTCAATCCAGTCACTATCATAAAGTTCTGAAGCGAGTTTGACCATGCGGTTACCCATTTGTTTTGAACCTTGTCGTGTTTCTTTTGGTAAGTTTTGCACGAAAAGAATTTTATCTAATCGCAATATAGATTCTGAATCATTTTGGTCGAGCGCATCATAGACAAGGCGCATGGCTAAGCCATCTGCGTATGTCAATTGTTCGTTTAAGAATAGCGTGAGCCATTGTTGGAAGCTTTCTTCGTCATGTACTGTGTCCCGTTGAATATAAGTTTCAAGTCCAAATGAATGACTAAATGCACCTGTCGGAAATTGGGAATCACAAAATTGAAACAGACGTAGGTGTGCATGATCAGTCATGTGAATGACCTATATGTCTAAATGCTTTATTTACTTTACGGTCTTCATGTTCGTATGGAATCCCTAAATCTTTTAATAAAGATTCTACTAAGTAGTCGTATTGTACAAGCATTTCAGTTTCTGTAAATTGTGCTGGCAAATGTCTGTTTCCAAGTTGATGCGCTATATCTCCCATTTCTTGGAGCGTACGTGGTTTAATAACGAGTAAATCTTCAGAATTCACATCTACGATAATCATATTCGTATCGTCTTTATATAAAATATCACCATATTGTAAATCAATAGGTTGTTTTAAACGTATACCAATTTCATTACCATGGTCTGTCGTTACACGTTGAATACGTTTAACTAAATCAGAGTTTTCCAAGTATACTTTTTCTGTATGCTTACCTTTTTCACTATCAGCAATGTTAGCGATATTTCCTACAATTTCTTCGATGATCATTTTTTACCTCCTAGAATAAGAAATAGCGTTGAGTTAACGGTAGTTCAGTAGCTGGTTCACTTGTGATTTTTTCACCGTCTACGAATACTTCATATGTTTGTGGATCAACATCTATTTTTGGTGTTGCATTGTTGTTTTTCATATCTGCTTTACTTAACTTACGGATATTGCGAACAGGTCTCACTTTACGTTTTAAGCCGAGTACTTTATCAATATCATTTTCGTATGCTGTTGAAGATACGAAAGTCATTGAAGTACTTTGCATATTGCCGCCTAATTGTCCGTACATTTTACGGTACTTCAATGGTTCGGAAGTAGGGATAGAACCGTTAGCATCTCCATTAATGGCTGTATTAATGAGTCCGCCTTTAAGGATAACGTCTGGTTTTACGCCAAAGAAAGCAGGTTCCCACATGATAATATCGGCGAGTTTGCCTTCTTCAATAGAACCAACGTAATCTGAAATACCATGTGTAATTGCAGGGTTAATCGTATATTTCGCTATATAACGTTTGATACGATTATTATCATTATGTTTACTGTCACCTTCTAATGCACCGCGTTGCTCTTTCATACGGTGCGCAACTTGCCAAGTACGTGTGATAACTTCACCGACACGTCCCATAGCTTGAGAATCAGAACTTACCATACTAAATACGCCAATATCATGTAATACATCTTCTGCTGCAATTGTTTCTTTACGAATACGTGAATCAGCAAATGCGATGTCTTCAGGGATTGCAGCGTTTAAGTGATGGGTAATCATGACCATATCTAAATGTTCGTCTACAGTATTTACTGTGTATGGAAGCGTTGGGTTTGTAGAAGAAGGTAAGATGTTTGGATAGGCAGCAGATTTAATTAAATCTGGCGCGTGGCCACCACCAGCACCTTCTGTATGGTACATGTGTAATACGCGGTTTTTTACTGCGGCCATCGTTTCTTCCATGAAACCAGCTTCATTTAATGTATCGGCGTGTAATGCGATTTGAACATCATAGTCATCTGCGACTTGTAAAGCATGGTCTAATGCTGAGGGCGTTGCGCCCCAGTCTTCATGTACTTTTAAGCCAATCGCACCAGCATGTACTTGTTCTACTAAGGCAGTGTGATTTACTGCTTGCCCTTTACCAGTGAAACCGATATTTAATGGCAATGATTCCGCAGCTTCTAACATGCGGTGTAAGTGCCATGGTCCTGGAGTAACTGTAGTCGCTTTTGCACCTTCAGATGCACCAGTACCGCCACCAATATGTGTAGTTATACCACTTTCAAGTGCAACTTGTGACTGTTCAGGATTAATAAAGTGAACGTGTGTATCGATACCACCAGCAGTTACGATTTTGCCTTCTGCAGAAATGATATCCGTCGTAGCACCAATGATAATATCTACGTTATCCATAATATCAGGGTTACCAGCTTTGCCGACTGCCATAATATAGCCATTTTTGATACCTATATCAGCTTTAATGATTTTATCGTAGTCGATAATCATTGCATTTGTCATAACTAAATCTGCAACTTGTTTATCATCACGCGTGACATTAGGGTTTTGAGCCATGCCGTCTCTGATAGATTTACCACCACCAAATGTTGCTTCATCACCATACGTAGCGTAATCTTTTTCTACTCTTGCAAATAAATTTGTATCTCCAAGTCTTACAGAGTCTCCAACAGTTGGTCCATAAAGACTTGTATATTGTGATTGCGTCATTTTAAAACTCATGCTTTATACCCACTTTCTTTATTCGCATTTTCGTTTTCGTTTTCTTTATTTTCTTCTTCAGCTATTTCTGTAGCTGAATCGTTTGCTTCTTCTCTATAGACACGAGGCTCATCAATTGGCCCGTTTACAGCACCATGAAAACCATAAATTTTTCGTTTGCCAGAATATTCAACGAGTTGAACTTCTTTCTCATCACCTGGTTCAAAACGAACGGCTGCACCTGCCGGAATATCTAGTCGTTTACCATAGGCTTTTTCGTGGTCAAAA
Organism: Staphylococcus equorum; assembly: GCF_001747895.1. Classification (GTDB taxonomy): domain Bacteria; phylum Bacillota; class Bacilli; order Staphylococcales; family Staphylococcaceae; genus Staphylococcus; species Staphylococcus equorum_A. The sequence continues at coordinate 84,605 of NZ_LNNB01000028.1, forward strand.
TCTAACGCTGGATTTGCTTCAAAAAAGTGATAATGTGAGCCAACTTGTATTGGTCGATCTCCAGTATTTTTCACATTAAGTATTGTGGATTTATGACCTTTATTTACTTCTATTTCTGTACGTTTAACTATAATTTCACCAGGTTTCATAATATAAATCCTCCTTTAAACGATTGGGTGATGGACGGTAATCAATTTAGTTCCGTCAGGGAAAGTCGCTTCAATTTCCATTTCTGTTAGCATGTCGGCAACGCCTTCCATTACATCATCTTCACTTAATATTTGTTTCCCGTAACTCATCAGTTCAGCCACGGTTTTCCCATCTCTAGCACCTTCAAGCAGTTCAAAACTAATTATGGCTACTGCCTCAGGATAATTTAATTTTAAACCGCGCTGTTGACGTCTGCGTGCTAAATCTGATGCTACGACTAACATCAACTTATCTTGTTCACGTTGTGTAAAATGCACGAGCTTCACTACCTTTCCATTATTTATATCGTGTACGTTAATTATGTCCGCTATATAATGATATTCCGAATATTATTTAACTACAAGAATAACCCCTTGAGAGTGTGAAAAAATAAAAAAATGAATTTTATTACGGGCGATATGTATCTCTTTAAATTTAGTGGATATTAATATATTATTATTTAAGTCAAAGTATATAGAAATCAGGTGACGATGTGGACGCTATTCGGATAATATTGAAGAATATTGCGCAAGTATTATTATTGAACAATCCATGGACAGGGTTGTTTGTTTTAGCAGGTATTTTTGTAGGTAATTGGAAAGTGGGGCTAATGGCTTTGAGTGCAAGTGTCATTTCCTTATTACTTGCAAAACGAACGAATTATTCCGAAGAGGAAATCAATACGGGATTGGCCGGGTTTAATCCCGTACTTACTGCCATTGCATTAACATTATTTTTAGTACCAGAATGGTATAGTGTGGTTATTGTATTAGTGGCAATTATTATAACAATGCCTATTGGTTCGGCATTTAGAGAATTTTTCAAACCATTTGGTGTGCCAATGTTAACAATGCCGTATGTATTTGTAAGTTGGATTGTATTACTCATGTCATTCCAATTTAAATTTGTGAATGCAGATGTAAATATTTTACCGAATACTGTTCAGGAAATTGAGTTTTCTGGTCATAGTATCGACTTTATAAGTGCATTTTTAACGGGCTTCAGTGAAATCTTTTTACTCAAAAATATGATTGCAGGTATATTAATTCTTATTGGTATTTTTATTGCTTCTAGAAAAGCTGGTACATTTGCAATAATTGCAAATATTATAGGTTTTGCAGCAGTCACGGTACTTGGTGGCAATCACGACCAAATTAATGATGGCCTGTTTGGCTATAATGTCATACTTACAGTGTTAGCTTTAGGTGTAGCGTTTAGTACTAGAATTCCGCGTTATATAAGTATTGTGTTAGGCATTTTGCTAACTGTCGTTTTACATGCAGGCATGACTACGCTATTAACACCATTTGGCTTGCCGGTATTTACATTGCCATTTATTATTGCTACATGGATTATGCTATTTGCGGGTAATCAAATGAAAGAACAACAAGTAGAGTGATATAACATTTAAACTTAAAACAATAGGGCTGAAAGGATAGTTAGCCTTATTGTATGAGTTTTAAACTATAAATTTCTAATTGATTTTAAGAGTGATTTTTTAGAAAGAAGGAATATAAATGAAAAAAATAGTTGTATTGTTTGCAACCGCAGCAATTACTTTAGCAGGTTGCAGTGGATCTGGAAGTCAATCTAAAGGAAACACTTTAGACATTGAATTACCTTTAAAAACAACTTCAATCGCCCCTTATGAAACAGATGTACCAGTGAAGATTGGCGCAGCAGAATCTTTGTTTAAAGCCTCCGCAGAAGGAAAAGTTCAAAAATTATTAGTTGAATCATATAACCAAAAGTCACCAACTCAACTAGACCTAAAATTAAAAGATGATATTAAATTCCAAAATGGTAAAAAAGTGACTGGTAAAGCAGTGAAATCTAGTTTAGAAGAAAGTATTGAGAAAAGTGACTTAGTAAAAGGTTCACTTCCTATCAAAGACATTAAAGTAGATGGACAAAATGTTACGATTACGACAAAAGAAGCATATCCTGAGTTAGTTTCAGAGCTTGCTAGTCCATTTTCTGCAATCTATGATACGGAAGCAGAAGGCGATGTAAATAAAACCCCTGTTGGTACTGGACCATATCAAATTAAAGACTATAAGCAATCTCAAAAAATTAAGTTAGATCGAAATAAAGACTACTGGCAAGGTAAACCGAAACTAGATCATATCAATGTTACATATCAAGAGGATGGTAACGCACGGACAAGTGATTTAGAATCAGGTAAAGCAGATGTCATTACAGATGTACCTGTTGAAAAAGTAAAAACACTAAAAGAGAGTGATAAAACAAAAGTATCAAATGTCTCAGGATTTAGAACAGGCTTACTCTTATATAACCATACAAGCGATAAGATGACGCAACCTGTACGCGAAGCACTTGATAAAGTCATAGATCGTGAAAGTATTGCTAAAAATGTATCTAAAGGTCATGCTAAACCAGCGACCGGACCATTCAATACCAAATTAGATTTCATAGAGAACCAACAAGTACAGAAACAAGATATAGATAAAGCCAAACAAATCATGGAAAAAGAAGGCTATACAAAAGAACATCCATTACAATTAACAGTTTCAACATATAATGGACGTCCAGAGCTTCCAAAAATTGCACAAGTCATCCAATCAGATGCTAAAAAAGCAAATATTGATATTAAATTACGTAATGTGGATGATATTCAAGGTTATCTAAAAGATAAAAGTCAGTGGGATGCGTCACTTTATAGCTTTGGTACGATTCCAAGAGGAGACACAGGTTATTTCTTCAACCAAGCGTACAAACCAGAAGGTGCGATTAACGCAGGTGATTATGACAATGACAAAGTGACTGAACTAATAAATCAATTTAATAAAACAGTAGATACAAATGAACGTCATCATCTAACGAATGAAATTATTGATATAACGAACAATGACTTAGCAAATAGTTATATTTCATATAATGATAATATCGTCGGTATGAGTAAAGATGTAGAAAACTTAAAAGCAACACCTGAAGGCGTCTACCTTATCGATTATAAAGTAGATAAAAAACAATGATATTAAAAAATATACTTTCTAGAATTGGACAAATGATCATTGTATTGTTTGTCCTTTCTACTATCACGTTTATATTAATGAAACTTACGCCAGGAGACCCAGTCGACAAAATCTTACATTTAGATGTAGCTAATGTTTCAAGTGAACAAATTGAAGCCACTAAACAAAAATTAGGTTTAGATCAACCCGTAGTCATCCAATATATTCAATGGTTAGGACAAATTGTACAATTGAATTTTGGTACGAGTTATCAAACCGGTGAACCTGTAATCAATGAATTGATTTATTATACGCCACCTACAGCATTCATAGCTGTTTTGACTATTATTATTGTTTTTATTGTAGCAGTGCCATTAGGTATTATTGCAGCGAAATACTATCATACTTGGATTGATACCTTGATCCGGATAGTAACATCTTTTACTGTTAGTATACCGTCCTTCTTTTTGGGAACATTATTGATTTATGTGTTTGCTCAAAAACTCAACTTGCTCCCATCATCCGGATTAGATTCGTTAGCAGGGTACGTCTTACCTGTGATAGCACTTAGCATAGGTATGAGTGCCTATTATGTCAGATTAATGCGTTCTAATTTAGTAGAATTGTACCAATCAAAAGAAGTAGAAGCGGCTCGCCTCAGAGGGATGTCTGAACGTTATATTTTATGGAAGGACTTGTTTAAACCTGCTATTTTACCGGTCGTTACAGTCTTGGGTATGTCTATAGGCAGTCTTATTGGAGGCACAGTGGTTATTGAAAACTTATTTAGCATACCAGGTATTGGCCATTTCTTAGTCGATAGTATTCGAGCAAGGGATTATCCTGTCGTGCAAGGTGCAGTCCTTATGATCGGCTTCCTTGTAGTTCTAGCTAACACCATCAGTGACTTACTGCTATTATGGCTAGATCCAAAACGGCGATACAATAAAAAACGTAAAAAGAATAAAGTAGCGCGTCAGGATGGTGAGATGTAATGAAACATATGAATAAACACAATCTCATTTTCTATGTTTTTGCTTTCTATCTCATCATAATTATCATAGCGCAATTTTTTGTTTCAACTCATAGTGCATTAGAAGTACATTTAGGTAATGCTTTGGAAACGCCAAGTTTGGCCCATTGGTTAGGCACAGATGATTATGGTAGAGATTTATTATCGAGAGTTATTGTTGGAGCGAGATACACTTTACTCATTAGTTTGGTTACATTACTTGTTACAGTAATTATAGGTGTACCACTTGGACTTTTAGCAGGCTACAAAAAAGGCATCGTTGATACAGTGATTATGCGTTTAATTGACATTGGACTAAGTATTCCAGAATTTGTATTGATGATTGCATTTGCCAGCTTTTTTAAACCAAGTATTTGGAATTTAGTCATCGCCATTACAATAATTAAATGGATGACATATACAAGACTTACGCGTTCTGTAGTAAGCAGTGAAATGATGAAACCTTATATACAAATGGCTAAGCTTTTTAATGTGCCAACGCGTACAATTATTTGGAAGCATTTTTTACCACAAGTTACGCCATCTATTATTGTGCTGATGACTGTGGATTTTGGTAAAATCATACTTTATATTTCATCACTATCCTTTTTAGGATTAGGTGCGCAACCACCTTCACCTGAATGGGGTGCAATGCTTAATGCTGGACGTGACTATATTAGTTCTTATCCATTATTATTAATTGTGCCAGCAACTTTAATTACACTAACAATATTATTATTCAATTTAGCTGGTGATGCGTTACGAGATAAATTATTAAAAGGGAAGCGTGATTTGGATGACTAATATACTCGAGATATCCAATCTATCAATCAAAGATAATTCAGGAACTGAACTCATCCATAATATCAATCTAGGGCTAAAGCAAAGTAAAGTGAATGTCCTAGTTGGTGAAAGTGGTTCTGGTAAAAGTTTAACTGCTAAAGCACTTGTCCAACGTGTACCACGCGCACTAGATATGGAATTCGATGCACTACATTATAAAAATCAAGTTGTCAGAGATATGCATACTTTATTAGGCAAAGATATAGGTTTTATTTCTCAGGACTATACACACAGCTTTAATGATCATACAAAACTTGGTAAGCAACTTATGGCTATTTATAGAATGCACTATAAAGTGAAAAAAACAGTGGCAAAGCAATTTGTCACAAAAGCATTACAATGGGTAGATTTAGCACCTGATCAAGTGATGGAACGCTACTGCTTTAGCTTATCTGGTGGCCAACTTGCTAGGGTACAAATTGCGAGTGTTTTGATGTTAAACCCAGAAGTCATTATCGCTGATGAGCCAACCTCATCATTAGATGCGATAACGGGTTATAATGTAATGAACTTAATTAAACATTTAGCAGAAGTGCATCAAGTGACGTTATTAATCATCACACATAATTTATCCCACGTTTTAGATTTTAGTGACTGGATTCATGTAATACGTCACGGAGAAGTGATAGATTCTAATCATGTTACAGCCTTTAAAAATCACAATGTAAAACCCTATAGCTTGGAGCTATTTAATTCCCGTAGCCAGCTAAGAAGGGAGAATGTTTATGATTGAATTAACAGGAATAAACTTTAAATATGATCAAGCGCCTATTTTAACTCATATCGACCTGACTATAAATGCGGATGAAATTATTGGTATCGTAGGTGAAAGTGGTTCAGGAAAGACCACTTTAGCGCATCTCATGCTAGGTTTACTTCAACCGACCGAAGGACAAATCAACACACATGGATTAACATTATTACCTATATTTCAGCATGCATATGATAGTTTTAATCCGAAGTTTAATATAGGAAAATCCTTAGCAGAACCTATACAGTATTATAAAGGCACGGATACGAGTGATGTAAAACGAAGAATGAAAGCATTGATGACATATATGGAATTAGATGCTAAGTTGTTGGATAGGTTACCTGATGAATTAAGTGGCGGCCAATTACAGCGATTTAATACAATACGTACACTGATGTTGGAACCAGATATGCTCTTATGTGACGAAATCACAGCCAGCTTAGATGTTATTGCAGAGCAAAAAATGATTGAAGTACTAAAAGATTATCATCACAGAACACAAAAAGGCATGTTGATGATTTCGCATGATATTGCCTTTTTAAATCATTTGGTTGAAAGAGTTATTGTAATGAAAAATGGTATCATTGTAGACGATTTTAATATCGATGATTTATTTAGTGATCAACGACATGAATATACAAAACAGTTACTTTCTATATATTAAGAAAGTAACTGTTTGTTTATATAACATTTACAATCATTTAGAATTTCAAATAGTAATTCTTTATATATGATTGTGTTTAATACAACTTCCTGTATAATTTAAAATACTATAAAAAAAGGGGACATAAACAATGAAGAAACTATTATTACCTTTGTTAGTGTTGGTGCTTGTACTTGCAGCGTGTAGCAATGGCTCAGAAGACAAGTCGTCTAAAAAAGATAGCGAAAAAACAACTTACAAACAAGACTCAGGAGATAAAGTGAAAATACCTAAAGATCCTAAGCGTATTGTCGTTTTAGGGGCAACATATGCAGGTGGTTTAAAACAACTTGATGCAAATGTTGTAGGTGTTGCGAATATCGTTGATGACAGTAAAGTATTAAAAGAAAAATTTAAAGATGTTGAGAAGGTAGATGCTGAAAATGTAGAAAGCGTCGCGAAACTCAAACCAGATTTAATCATTACTTATAATACAGATAAAAACTTAAAAAAAATGAAAAAAATAGCGCCTACTGTTGCCTTTGATTATGCAAAACATGACTATAAAGAACAACACTTAGAACTTGGGAAAATTGTTGGCAAAGAAGATAAAGCAAAAAAATGGGTTGAAGACTGGGAGCAAAAAACAAAAGATGATGGTAAAGCAATTAAAGATGCCATTGGCGCAGATACAACAGTGTCTATCATCAAAGACTTTGATAAAAAAATCTATGCACTAGGTAAGACATATGGTCATGGTAGTGAGATTTTATATGACTCATTTGGTCTGAAAATGCCAGAGACAGTAGAAAAAGCAACGAAGAAAAATGATTTAGCTGATATCTCAGAAGAAGAGCTTCCTGAAATGGCTGGCGATTATGTTGTGACTCCTGTAGCAAAAGGGTCAGACTTATCATTTGAAAATAAAGAAATTTGGAAAAATACTGAAGCGGTACAAAACAACCATACATTTAAAGTAGATGAAGGTATTTATTGGTTGAATGATCCATATTCATTAGAATATGAACGTAAAGATCTTAAAGAGAAATTACTAAATAGCAATTCATAGTGAGTTGGACATGCTGAGAGGGCTTTTATTTATAAAGCCTTTCAGTATGTTTTTTTATTAAAAAGTAAGTTGCTAGTGGTATTTAGACGCACTTTTTTATTTAATAATGAATGTGTTAATCTTAAGTGAATGCGCTCACTTTTTTAATGGTAAATTATGGGATTAACAGTTGAATCAAGCTTAGACGTAATTTAAATCGATAAATTCAAATAAGAATAAATAGAGATGTTAGTTAAGTATTGGGGGATGTTATATGGAACAACAGCAAAAAATAAATAATTGGATTGAAATGACAAAATATGTGCACTATACAGAATCATTAATAGAAAAAACGTTAAAACAACAATATCATTTAAGCTTAAAAGAATTTTATGTACTATACGAAATTTATAAAGCAACAGGAAAAAAATATAAAATGAATGATTTAATCAAAATTGTAGATTTGAGTCAAAGTGCAATGTCGCGTTTAATCGTTAGGATAGAAAGAATGGATTGTCCGCTCGTTTATAGACAAGAATGTGTTGAAGATCAGCGCGCTATGTATATCTATCTAACTGAAGAAGGATTAACAATGACTAAAAAGGCGTTGAACACATATGAACAATTGATTGAAAAGATCGACCTATCGCAAATTCGTAAACTCACTCAAATTAATGATGATTAATTCGTTAGATTTTAGCTTTTATAGTATAACCTAGGAAATAATCACTTGAACTATAAGTATAATCACAATGTAAGTAGATAAGGATTATGTAGTTTAAAGCAGATGATTAATGCCCCATATAGAGTGAGATATGGTATGGTGAGTAAAAATAGGGGGCATGTTAAAATGGATATACAATCAGCGTGGCTAAATTTACCAGTAAAAGACCTTAAAGCAAGCGAAGCATTTTTTAGCGCAATTGGCTTTGAAATTCAACAAAATGACGCTGTTTTGGATAAAATGAGAGGAATTCAAACGATTGATAATAAAATTATCATGCTTATTGAGCATAGCCAATTTAAAAAAGCAGCTCACCTTTCTAATATAGGCTCAAATGAAGCATTAGTTTCTATTTCCGTATCCCAGTCCCAAGAGGTTGATGTATTATTAAATAAAGTTGAAGAAGCAGGCGGTAAAGTATTGCAGAGTGGCACGATGCTAGAAGGGTTTTATGGTGGTTTGTTTAGTGACATAGATGGCCACTTATTTAATATTATTGTGATGTAAATTAAGTAGTAGCATATATTGTTAGGGTTGATAACGAATTTGGAAGGATGTATACCGATGATAAAAGCAATTGCAGTAGACAAAGATGGAACGTTATTTAAATCCAATCATACGTTTGATGAAATATATTTTGAAAAAATATTTGAAGAAGTAACGAAACGTAATATAAAATTTATTGTAGCAAGTGGAAACCAATATGCCCAATTACGATCATATTTCCCAGGCAAGGAATCACAAATTACGTATGTAGCAGAAAATGGTGCTGTTACATATGTTAATGATACGTTAATATCTTCTTCGCATTTTGACCAACAACTTACTTTTGACATTTTGCAGACAATTATGGTGGATTATAATATCTCTGACGTTATAGTAAGTGGGATTAAATCAGCATATGTTAAAAGTAATTGTAGCGATGAGTTTATGAATTTTATTACCAACTATTACTATGATATTGAAAAAGTTGAAAACTTTAGTGATATCAAAGATGACCAGTTTGTTAAAGTGGCGATGAGAATCAAAGATGACGATATCGTAAAGCAAGTGAAAGCTGGTTTGGAAAGTGAATATGCACACGAAATACGTGCTGTGACAAGTGGTGCTGAGAGTGTGGATCTTATTTTACCTGGTGTGAATAAAGGTGTGGCGATTCAAGCACTTTTAAACCAATGGGGAATAGATAAAGACGAATTATTAGCTTTTGGAGATGCTAATAATGACTTAGAAATGCTTGCACTGACGACCCATAGTTATGCTATGGCAAAATGTAGTCCAGAACTTGAAAAAATAGCCCAACACCGTGCACCATCTAATGATGACTCTGGTGTATTACAAGTGATTGAAAGATACTTGAATCAAGAGGATCAAGAATAAATAGAAGTCGAAAATAATCGACGATAATGCTAAAAAAATAAGGAAGCTTCCAAGATTTAGATGGAGGCTTCCTTATTTATATACCTATTATTTTATAATTAATACAGGAAGATTCGCGCTGTTAGCAATTTTATGAGTGACATTGCCTAGGACATTTTTAATGTCTGATTTTGCACGTTTATTACTCATGACAATAATGTCATAATGATTTTCTTCTACTTCTTGTAGAATAGATTGCTTGATGTACCCTGTACTAAATCTCACGCGAACATTTAAACCAAGATCTTCTAATTTTTGAACAAATGGATCAAGTTCTTTGCCCTTTTCGTTTGCTAATTCTTCAAAATGTTTACCATCATAGCGTACTGAGGTTTGCAATTCTCCTTCAGAAATAACATTGAAAATTGTAATTTCTGCGTCATCTACGCCAGCAGTTAAGTTTTGTAGTTCTTTCGGAACGTTATCGAATGTGTTGCCAAAGTCATAAGCTAATAGTATTTTCTTGTACATAATAGCGCCTCCTTTATTATTTACATACCCTAATAAAAATAATGTAATATGATTTCAAATTAAATAATTGCTGAATTTTATACGTCTAATCCTATAATATCACTTATATGCGCATAACCTTCTGTTTTAAGATATTTTGCCAAGTTCTTATTTAATTTTTTAGTAAGACCTGGACCTTCAAATACTAATGCACTATAGAGTTGTACCAGTGAAGCACCATGGCGCATCATTGTAATAACGTCATTTGTATTAAATATACCACCAGTACCAATAATTAAAAACTGACCATTTGTTTGTTTGTAAGCATAAGAAATGAGTTCTAGATTACGCTCAAATAGTGGTCTACCACTTAAACCACCAGTTTCATGTTGATTGTCAGAATGTAACTGTTCACGTTTTTGAGTGGTATTAGCTAAAATAATGCCATCAAAAGTTTCAACGATAGGGTCCAACATACGACCTAAACTATCTAAATCAAGATCTGAAGTCAGCTTGATAAAAATAGGAACGTTGATATCGTGACTGTCTTTATATGATTGAATTGCAGAACAAAGCTGTGAGAATTCATCTTTGTCATGGAAGCTTTGTAAATTTTTAGTGTTAGGTGAGCTAATATTCACAGTAAAGAAAGTTACATCATTTCTAAATGTATCGATTACTTTTATATAATCTTGATAACGTGATTCATAATCAGTAAATTTATTCACGCCCACATTCAAACCTACAGGTACTTGATAGCTATATTTACGTAAGTTACTAAGTGCCTTATTCATACCTAAATTGTTGAAGCCCATACGGTTAATTAAAGCATTATCCTCAACTAATCGGTACATACGTGGTTTTGGATTACCAGGCTGTGGTTTAGGTGTAACACCACCGAGTTCTATTGCACCAAATCCTGCTTTTTCTAAAGCTTTAGGAACTTCACAAGATTTATCAAATCCTGCTGCAAGACCAATTGGATTGTCAAAATGAATACTATGAATCTCTTGATGTAGGGCCGCATGCTCATAATGAAATAATTGTTCGATGACTGGTAATAATTTAGAATGTTTTTGTACGAATTTCAGTGCGTCGATCGTCATACCATGTGCTTTTTCAGGGTCATATTGAAATAAAATAGGTTTGATTAGTTTATACATGAGATTATCACTCCGTTAATCGAATTTTATTAGTATTGAAAATATGTATTTAAGCCAAAAGTTAATTTATATTGTTGGCTATATTGAAAATGATGTCTTTAATAGACTAGCATTTTACTGAATATATGCCTAGAGTAAATCAAGATAATTTTAAGAAGTGTCACATAAAATGTATGACAATAAGCATTATTGATTAATATATGTTGAAAACGGTAATAATAATGAAGTAACGATATTATAGTTAAAAAGTTATGGAGGGGTACAAATGAAACAAGAATGGCAAGCACAACTTCCATTAAATCATATAGAATCTATATCATCTGTTGGTGGTGGAGATGTGAATGAAGCATTTCAAGTGAAAACGCCCGATGAAACTTATTTTTTACTCGTGCAACGTGATCGTAATGAAGCGTTCTTTGCAGCAGAGATTGCAGGTTTAAACCTTTTTGAGCAAGCTCAAATTACTGCGCCTAAAGTAATTGGGAGTGGAGAAATTAATGGCGACGCTTATTTATTATTAACCTTTTTAGATGAAGGTACGACCGGTAGTCAAAAAGAATTAGGACAGCTTGTTGCGAAAATGCATAGCCAACAACAATCAGCTGGAAAATTTGGCTTTGATTTACCTTATGAAGGCGGAGATATTTCATTTGATAATAGCTGGACGGATTCATGGACAACATTATTCGTGGAACGCCGTCTGGATCATTTAAAAGATGAATTATTGCGATTAAAACGCTGGACAGATGACGATGCTCAAACATATGCACATGTACGTAAGGTCATTATAGAGACGTTGAATCAACATACAAGCAAACCATCCCTGTTACATGGAGACTTATGGGGAGGCAACTACATGTTCTTGGAAGATGGTTCGCCTGCGTTATTTGATCCGGCACCCTTATATGGTGATAGAGAATTTGATTTAGGTATTACTACTGTGTTTGGTGGTTTTACTCAAGCATTTTATGATGAATATAATAAGCATTATCCATTGAGCGATGGCGCAGAGGCACGCCTAGAATTTTATCGACTTTATTTATTAATGGTGCACTTAGTAAAATTTGGAAATATGTATGCGAATAGTGTTGATCGCTCAATGCAACAAATTTTAAATGATTGATATAAGTAACTGCATATTGTGAAACTTAGAAATAACAAACGGCTGTGCGCTTTGATTTGAAAGCGCACAGCCGTTTTTAGTGAATATTTATTATATAGTTATAAATTTAATTTAAATCTAAAGTACCCATATTTTCACGTAATTCATAGACTTTATCTGGCGTAATGTCTTCACCTAAAGGATCAACGACTTTCAAAGTTGAGAATGTGTTAACAACTTGTCCACGAATCATTTGTAAATATTCTTGTCTTAATACATGTTGTTCTTGTTTTTCTTCAATGCTCAATGTTTCAACTTTTTCTTTATTTGCGAGTATATTAATTCTATCTAATAATGTCATAATTTTTTTCCTCCTGTAATTCATGAGGTGGAAAGTGTGGAATAATATAATTTCCTACCTCTGTTAATATATTTTTATAAGTTCTTTCATTTTCAACTAAATGTAGCATGATATGATTCGTACCTATACGTTCATATGATTTTAATATTTTTATTAAAGTATTTCTACCTAAGCGATAACCACCTTTAATAGGTTTAACCAACTCATTTGGATTCATCGACAAATCGATAACAAGTGGATGCATAAAAGGTTTGAATACATCGTTTTGATGCCAATCTTGTAATAATTTCTTTTGCTGTTGAAAATCTTGTGGGTAAAACATCCAACCATCCATGTGCGCTTTTAACCAAGATATATCTTGGTTTGAATACCCAGTAGCAAACATTGGAATATGCTTATGTTTTGGTAATATTTGTAAACCGGCATCCTCATATAATTCAAATATAGAATTTGAGATTTGTGGCGAATGTGTTTTCCATAAATCATTTATAGAGGTTATCGCTGTTTGAAATTGCTCAGTTAAATGGTCTGTATTTACTTTAAAAGCTGGAAATTCGAATGATCGATCTCCTGTAGCAACACCTAACAATAATCGCTCATTTGAAATCAAGTCAAGAGAAGTAGCAGCTTTCGCTATATGAATTGGATGACGTAATGTAGCAACAATACTAGATGTTCCGAGAGCGATTTTCGATGTCTTGGCGCTGAGATAAGTTAAAAATACAAACGGATCGTAGTTTGTCGTTACATTTCCTAAATATGGGCTATAAAGCGGACTGTCCCGTACAAAAAGGCTTGTAAATCCAAGTGTTTCAGCGTATTGTGCTAAATCAACTTGATGTTCCAACGACAATGCGATGTGTTCAGAATTATCAAAAGGTAACGTTAAGCCTAACGTCAAATGATCCTGTTGAAAAGTCCGTTTGAAACCATTGTGTTTTTGAATTGTTGTCACGTCTATCCCTCCTAACTTTAGTTAAGCAACAAGTATTAACTAACTAACACCTGTTGCTTAAATATATTGTATTACGTTATGAAATATAATGCAAACAACATGTTTATCGATTTATTGTTTAAACGACATAAGGGGAAATGTGTTGTTTTGAAAGTGATACTATTTTCGAAGATAGGGTATAAGCTAAGAATATACTATTAAAAAAACTTATAAATTAAGGTGATATATTTTCAAAAGCTAATATTAACATTTGATTATTTTTGAAAATTTCTTTAAATTTTAATAGTATAATATATTTTGATGGAGGGTTATTTATGTTTACAAGAAAAATGATAGGTAGTATAGCTTTTTCTTTAGTAATGTTATTCGCAATTGCACCATTTAGTAGTTTTGCAGCTACGGATACGCAAAATAACGATACAACAACTCAGCCAACACAAACGCAACAAAATGATAATACAACTAATAATCAATCATCAGAAGTTATGCCAAGGGTCATATTACCTGATGAAGATAGAACACAAATTGAAAATACCACTACAGGTCATTATCAATCAGTAGGGTACATGAATATGGGATCAAATATAGCGACAGGTGTAGTCATCGATAAAAATACTGTATTAACAAATAAGCATGTTGCTAATCTTTCAAACGGCGATATGACATTTGCACCTGCAGCTAAAAATGAAGGTTCATTTCCGTATGGTGAATTTACGGAAAAAGATGTCCAACCTTATCCTGGTCAAGAAGATTTAGTGCTTGTACATTTCAACACCAATGATGAAGGGCAGTCTGTAGGTGATGTAGTACAACCTGCAACAATCCAAGATGCATCAAGTGTTAGTAAAGGTGATCCTGTGACAGTAACTGGCTACCCGGGTGATAAATCATTAGCTACAATGTGGGAAAGTAAGGGGGAAGTACTGACAAATAATGGCACGCAACTTACATATGGTGCGAGTACATTTGGCGGCAACTCTGGTTCTCCAATCTTTAATGCGAATAATGAAGTAGTAGGATTACATTACGGTGGCGTAGAAGGCGAAAGTAACAATGGCGTCGCATTAACTGGTGATGTACTAGACTTTATTAATGAAAACAAAAAATAGTTTTTTGAAAAATATTAAGCCTCTAGAGCAAATATGCATTGCTTTAGAGGCTTTTTTGTATAATTTATTTTAATACTTGGCTCATAAACAAAGGTAGTGCTTTTTCGATATAGTTACGTGCAGAAGTATTACTCGTATGAAACCAATGTTTAGCTGTGCCATATAGCCCCCAAGATAAAAAGCGAGCACTCGTAGCTAATGCTTCTCTGTCTTCAGTTGGATGTTTTTGTACAATTAACGTTAAGAAAATATCTTCCAGTTCTTCTTTCACTCTCTTTTCAACTACTTCACCATATGCAGCACTATTTAATTTACATTCATTATGTGTTTCTTCAATATAACTCGTAATTGTGATGAACGTTTTGCATAATGTTTCATCATTAAGTTCAGAAGATAAGGTTAAGTTATCGTTTAAATTTTTAAGAATGGTTTCTGACAATGTGTAGTCCATAATGTCATATTTATCATAAAAGTGAGCATAGAACGTAGCACGGTTAACAGTTGCACGTTCAGTTATATCCTTCACTGTAATGGTTTGTAACTTTTTTTCTTTAGCAATGTCACGAAAGGCATCCATCAATAATTTTTTGGTTCTAGTAATTCGTGGATCAATATGTGTTGTCGTCATTGACTTCGCACCTCCTTAAATAAGTTGCAAATAATATAATTTATACAAATTATCTGGCTTTAGTTCATGAATGTCAATGTGCTTGATTTGTAATGAGTAAAAATAAATATAAAATTGAACATTAAAAATAAGGGAGTGGGACAGAAATCTAATTTTTCTAATAAAATTTCGTCGTCCCACCCCGGCACAGCTGACTAGAATTGAAAAAAGCTTGATATAAGC
>NZ_LNNB01000029.1 GCF_001747895.1 Staphylococcus equorum
GTACAATTATATAAATTCATAAAAAAATAAATATAAAAATGGTGTTTTCTACTTTATTTCACGTAGAAAACACCATTTTTTAGTTAACTGAGAAGCTTATGTCTCAGCACTTTGCTATTTAAAATATAACGATTTTTGAAACTACGTGATTGTTTATAATTTAAATCATCGTGTTAAAGCTTAATTACTCTGATTCAGTATCGTTCACTTGTTTATGTTCTGGAAGTGTCAGTATTTGAATAGCATTTGGCACAACTTCGATTTGAAGCGGCGTTTTTAAGTCAACTTCACCATCAATGTCAACTTTCATCTGTGGGTCCGTAGCGATGGTGATTTTCTTCGCTAATACATGTTTAATACCATCCGTCATATTATTCCAATTCATGCTGTCACGTTGTTTAAACACATCGTTTAAGACACTTGTTCTTTCTTCTGTGAAGATAAACGTATTTAAATAACCATCATTAGGAGATAAGTCGGTTAAAGGTATACGACTACCACCTATGAAGGGGCCATTCGCTACTACAAGCATTGTGGTATTACCTTCAATTTCCTTCTCATCGACAGTTAGTTTATAGTCAAAGTGTTCTGGGTTAAGTAATGTTTTCACTGTAGAACCAACGTAACTTAATTTACCAAAGACATCTTTGTTACCGTCTTGTACGTTCTCGGCATTTTGTACAATAAGCCCCATGCCTACAAAGTTTAAAGCATATTCGTCATTTACTTTCATAACATCATAAGATCTTAGTTCTGCTTCCTTAAGTTGTTCACTTGCTACTTTATGACGTGGGTGTAAATTTAATGTTTTTACAAAATCATTAAATGTCCCGCCCGGTATAATACCGATTGGAATATCTAGCTGACTTTGCATCATGCCATTAACGAGTTCATTTACCGTACCGTCCCCACCTAAAATAAAGATAATATCTACATCATCACTATAACTTTGTTCTTTTATTTTTTTACAATAAGTAATAATGTCTCCTTCATTTTCACTTAATTGGATAGAGAGATGCTTACAAAATGTTGTAAGTGATGAGGCAACGTCTCCGAGACCTCTATAAATATCTTTTATACCTGAGTGTTCATGGTAAAATAATACGCCGTGTTTAAATTTTGATTGAGTCAATTTATTCACCATATTTCTTAGAATTTTGATTTACCTATTAAGTTTACCCGATTTTCAGTAAAAATAAATAAAAAAGAGCGGGAGAGAAATCAAAATTTGAAATTTGATTTCGTATTCCCGCTCTCATAGGGCTGACTAGATATCAGACAGCAACTGCGCATGCTTATATGATTAAACTATTATTTAATACCACGCATACCTTTGACGATTTTTGGTACAAAGGCAAGGATGATTAGGCTGACTACAATCGCAATTACTCCTAGGAATAGGAAATAATTTTTATAGCCAAGTGGTTCGATAAGTTTTACTAAAGTACCGTTAATGGCTTGAGCACAGGCGTTTGTTAGTAACCATAAGCTCATCATTTGCGTGTTGAAGGCTTTAGGTGCAAGTTTTACTGCTGCACTATTACCAGTAGGTGATAAACATAATTCACCAATAACGCAAATAACATATGACAAGATAATCCAGTTTACACTTATCATTGCGCCACCGGATGAAATGCCAATTAAGCCAATCATTATGTAAGAAGCACCTGCTAAAAATGCACCTAAGACAAATTTCGTAGCTAAACTTGGCTGACGTCTTGCCATTTTAGCCCAGATAATTGAAATTACTGGTGCAAGTAATACGATGAATAGAGGGTTAATAGATTGGAACCAGGTTGGTCCAAAATCTGTTGTCCATCCAAATATATTTAATGACATATCACTACTTTCAAGCGCGAAAATGTTTAGCACATTTGCACCTTGTTCTTGAATTGACCAGAAAACTACACCTAAAATAAATAGGGGAATAAAGGCAATAACACGTGAACGTTCATCGGATGTAACTTCTTTACTGCGAATCATAATTGTAAAGTAAATGATAGGTAACGCAACCCCAAGTATCAATACAGTAGTACTTACAATGTTAAATGAAAGTGTTCCAGTTAATCCAGTGATGATTAATACCGCTGCAATAACTACGGCTGCAGCTGCAAATATTAGACCGTATTTCTTTTTCTCACTTTGATTTAAAGGATTCGTAGGTTTCGTTCCTACATCGCCAATATTTTTCTTATTGAAGATCATATACCAAATTAAACCTAATGCCATACCTACTGCAGCTATTAAAAAGCCAGCATGGAAATCGCCTGATTTAACGAATTGATCTAATATTAATGGTGAAAGTAGTCCACCTAAATTTACAGACATATAGAAAATAACGAATCCAGCATCCATACGTGTATCATTTTCAGGATATAGTCTACCTACAATATTAGAAATACTTGGTTTCATTAAACCTGAACCCACGATAATAAAGAACATGGATATGAATAAACCGACAATATCTAATGGTAAACTTAAGAATACATGACCAATGATGATTAGTACGCCACCGTAAAATGTGGCTGAACGCGTACCAGTGATTCTATCAGATATCCAACCTCCAAGTACTGAAGTCATATAGATTAAAGCACCATAAACAGCCATGACTGACTGTGCAGTACCCTTGTCCATACCGAGGCCGCCATCTTTGATCGCGAAATACATATAAAAGATAAGTAACGCGCGCATTCCGTAATAACTAAACCTCTCCCAAAATTCAACGAAAAATAAAACCCCTAGACCTTTAGGATGTCCAAAAAATCCTTTTTGTGGAATGGATTGGATGGCTTGGCCTTGGGTTTTGTCCTGATTTTGCATAAAAAATTCCCGTCCTTTCTTGCTCCCAATAAAAAAATGTATAAAATAGATTTTACTCCTAATAAAACTAAATTTCAATAATATTCTCACAATAACAATATTCGGAAAATTCAGTTAGTTTTTACAAGTTATTTTATTTTGTTTTAATTTTAAAATATTAACATTTAGTTAAAGTGGTTTATGGTGATTATGTACGCAAAAAAGTAGTGACACAATGAAGTGACACTACTTTTTTTAGATTGTATTTAGTTTTAATTGTTTAGTAAACGCCTTTCATAGCACGTCTTACTTTTGGTGAAATAATCAGTAATAGAACACCAATTATTACAGCGATAAGGCCTGAGTACATAAAGTAATCACTTTGATTGATCTTTGTATAGACAACAACTAGTTGAGCGTTAAGCCCTTGTGCAGTTGCATTACTTAGCATCCATAGGCTCATCATACGTGCAGTGAACGTCACTGGTGCAAGTTTAGTAGTCGTAGATAAACCAACTGGTGAGATACAAAGTTCACCAATCGTAATTAGTAAGAAACTCAGTACAAGCCATAATGGGTTAATTAACTCGTTACCAGTAGCTAATGGAATAATCATGACTAAATAAGAGAAGCCCCCGATAATGGCCCCGATAGCAAATTTATGTACGGTAGGCGGGTTGTATTTCCCTAATTTCATCCAAAGTGTTGCAAAAATTGGTGCTAAGAGCACAATGAAAATTGGATTTAATGACTGTGCCCATGCTGCAGGTATTGAAAAATCAATTAAACCATTTGTTAATTCTGACATTTCTAATTGTGTTTTTTTATCTGCAAATGTTGCAAGTATCGTTGAACCTTGTTCTTGAATCATCCAGAAAGCCACGGAAGTGATATATAAAGGTACGTAACTATAAACACGTGAACGTTCATCTTTTGTTATATTTTTACTTAATATCATATTAAGGAATATGTATACCGGTAATACAATACCTAACAATGTAATTAAGAAACTAAAGTTACCTAATGTTAGAGCATTGTTTAAATGTAAGATCCATAAATATATTAAGAATAAAACGATAACGCCAACAGTAATAAGTACGAATTTTTTGATTTCTGGTTTTGTTAACGGTATTGGTACATTGCGACCAGCTAGCCCTAAATTCTTTTTACGTTTGATTGCAAAAACGATTAGACCAAAAAACATTCCAATTGCTGCTGCTAAGAAACCAGCGTGGAAACCAATTTTAGTTTGTAATTGCCCAGTAATTAAAGGTGAAAGCAAAGCCCCTAAATTAATCCCCATGTAAAATAACGTAAATGCTGCGTCACGTCTTGGGTCATTGCGTTCGTATAATTCACCAACGGTAGTAGAGATATTTGGTTTTAATAACCCTGTACCTGCGATAATTAGAAGTAAAGCTATCATTGCTGCTGTTAAATTACCTGGAATGGATAATAGGATATGTCCAAACATGATGAGGAACCCACCATAGAAGACGGCATCTTGCGTTCCAGTAATCCGGTCTGCAATCCACCCTCCGATAAGACCAGACATATAAATTAAAGTTCCGTAAATAGCAACAATTTGCATAGCAACTGCTTGGCTAAGGCCGAACCCACCATCAGCAACACTATAATATAAGTAGTAAATTAATATGGCTTTCATACCATAATAACTGAATCTCTCCCAAAACTCAGTCAAGAATAGTGTGCTTAGTCCTTTTGGATGTCCGAAGAAACCTTTGTTTGGAATACTTTTCATGATTTCTTCGTGACTATGATTTACTTTTTTCATAATTTCCCTCCCCTTAAATGGTTGGATTTATTCTATACTGTTTTCATAAAAAAAACAAGTGTGTCCCTGAATTATTCAAATGTAAGTAAATTTTACACTATACATTTAAAAAGTATGGAAATAGGGTGAGAATGTCATATTAAAATTTAGTGATTTATCCCCGTGAAAGCATACAAAAAACCATCGACTAAATCATGTGACTTAGTCGATGGTTTAATGATGTAGACATATATTGATGTCCCGAAATTCCAATCATTGTAGGTGAGGTGAAGATAAAAAAGCGTAATTTATTATCTATTATCTATTTTCTCTGGATAAAGGTCATGATTCATTAAACGATGTTCTGCCATTTTTTCATATTTAGAATCAGGACGGCCATAGTTTGTATATGGATCTATTGAAATACCACCACGCGGCGTGAATTTGCCCCAAACTTCAATATAATGTGGGTCCATTAGATCAATCAGATCATTCATTATAATGTTCATACAGTCTTCATGGAAGTCGCCATGGTTTCTAAAACTAAATAAATAAAGCTTTAACGATTTAGATTCTACCATTTTAATATTAGGAATATAAGAAATATAAATCGTTGCGAAATCAGGTTGGCCAGTAATAGGGCATAATGATGTGAATTCTGGACAATTGAATTTCACAAAATAATCACGACCTGGGTGTTTGTTATCAAATGATTCTAAAACATCAGGTCTATAATCAAAATCATATTTATTGTTTTGATTACCTAATAATGTAATATCTTCTAATTCTTCTTTATTGCGTCCTTCAGTCATTGCATATCGCTCCTTTAGCGTTTAGGTTTTTGTTCTTCCTTTTGAATTGTAAGTGGTTGTCGACGTGCTTTTTCAAACATATAGTAACTGGCACCTATAATAATGATATAGCCTAAGATAGCAAATGAATCTGGTGTTTCACCGAATAAGATAAAGCCAAACGCTGCAGTAAATATAATAGATGCATACGTAAATATTGAAATATCTTTAGCTGGCGCGTAACTATAGGCCAGTGTTATACCAATTTGTCCTGCAGCAGCAGCTAATCCTGCACCGATTAAATAAACAACTTGCATCATAGACATAGGTTCAAATGTAAACACTGTAAAAGGTATCAATACTATAATGGAAAAGAATGAAAAATAAAAGACAATCGTATAAGGTGCTTCACGTGTACTTAATGCTCTGACACACGTATAAGCACTTGCTGCAAAAATACCAGAGAATAATCCGCCCAAAGCAGGAATCATAGTGGAGGAGAATTCGGGTTTAACAACAAATAACATACCAAAAATGGCCACAATCATAGCTACAAATTGGTAATTACGTACTTTTTCATTTAAGAAGATAATACTTAGTAGTATCGTCCAAAATGGATTAAGCTTCATTAATGTATCTGCATCACTTAAAAGCATATGATCGATAGCGTAGATATTAAGCAACACACCAATCAAACCTAATGTAGAACGAGAAATCAATAAAGGTTGGCTACTTAATTTACCAAATAAGGGTTGTTTATATTTTAAAATAAAATATAGCGGTATAAACATTGCTACTAAATTTCGAGCAAGAGACTTTTGAAATACAGGCAAGTCACCGGCTAATCGGAAGAAAACAGTCATAAAACTAAAGCCAACTGCTGAAACTAAGATAGCAATGATACCTTTAACTTTAGGATTCACATGTATCGCCTCAATTTTTAATTTTTAACGTATTCATATTAGCATATATGCTCTGAAGATGTATATATAGTTGAAAATGGAAGGGAAATATATTAAGATGTAAACACGAACAAATGTTCTGTTCATTAAGGGGAATCTTTTACTTATAAGAATGAAATATATGGTGGTCATACATTGTATCTTACACAATGTAAAAATTGATTTTGTTTAAAAGACGACACATCAAGCATTGCAAGATTTTTATGAAAAGCAAATAATCAAACCTTAAAATCACAAAAAAATATTTTTTGATTCTTGAACATCACTTTAAGGTTGAATTGGTGCCATTTCTATTGATTATTCAACATTTTGTCATAAATAAAAGCCTTTTAATAATCTTCTGAGTTATGTATAATGAAACACATAATATAGTATTGATGACCAAGACAAAACACAATATATAGTGTTTTAGTACGTGGTCAATTTATTTATAATAAATCAAAATTTATGTAAAATCACACTGTTTTAGGCACTTAAATATGACAAATTAAGCATTAATACTTAATTATTGAGTTTTTACATAACTACATATAGATATTGAAATTACTATATATTGTGGTTAGTTCGAGAAACTAAGTTATTTTGATTTTTCAAAGCGCCTTTAAGCATTTAAATATAATACATGATTTTATCATAATAAGATAAATATATTTTAGAAAGTAGGTGATCCGATGAAGGTTGTATATTTTTCATTTTCTGGCAATGTGCGTAGATTCATAAAGCGAACTGAACTTACCAACGTAATGGAAATTACACAAAATAATTGTTCTGAAAGAATGGAAGAGCCTTTCATATTGGTCACTGGAACAATAGGGTTTGGCGAAGTACCGCCACCTGTTCAGTCATTTTTAGATATTAATCACGACTTATTACAAGCTGTTGCAGCTAGCGGAAACCGAAACTGGGGTCAAAATTTTGCAAAAGCTGGACGATCTATTTCGGAACGATATCATGTTCCATTATTAATGAAATTTGAATTACATGGCACAACGAACGATATAAGCGAATTTAAAGATAAGGTGGGGCATTTCAATGAAGATTATGGACGAGAAGAAATACAATCATATTGAATTAAATAACGAAGTTACCAAACGTAAAGAGAATGGCTTTTTTGATTTGGAAAAAGACCAAGAAGCATTAACAGTCTATCTAGAAGAGATACAGGATAAGACGATTTATTTTGATACTGAACTTGAACGTCTTCACTATCTCGTTGATAATGATTTCTATTTTGATTTATTTGCAAAATATTCAGTAGAAGACCTAGAAGAAATTACTGAATATGCGAAAAGCATTCCATTTAGTTTTGCGAGTTACATGTCCGCAAGTAAATTTTACAAAGATTATGCATTGAAAACGAATGACAAAAGTCAATATTTAGAAGACTACAAGCAGCACGTAGCAATCGTTGCATTATATTTAGCAAATGGACACAAAGCCACAGCTAAACAGTTTATTTCTGCAATGGTTGAACAGCGTTATCAACCTGCAACACCAACATTCTTAAACGCTGGACGTGCGCGTCGTGGAGAACTTGTATCTTGTTTCTTACTTGAGGCAGACGATAGTTTAAACTCTATCAACTTTATAGATTCTACAGCCAAACAATTAAGTAAAATTGGTGGCGGTGTTGCGATTAACTTGTCTAAATTACGTGCGCGTGGTGAAGCAATCAAAGGTATCAAGGGTGTAGCAAAAGGTGTACTACCTGTTGCAAAATCACTAGAAGGTGGCTTTAGTTACGCAGACCAATTAGGTCAACGCCCAGGTGCTGGCGCAGTATATTTAAATATCTTCCACTATGACGTTGAAGAGTTTTTAGATACGAAAAAAGTAAACGCTGATGAAGATTTACGTTTATCTACAATATCAACAGGCTTAATTGTGCCGTCTAAATTCTTTGATTTAGCAAAAGAAGGTAAAGACTTTCATATGTTTGCACCACATACAATTTATAAAGAGTATGGTGTGACATTAGATGATATTGATCTTGATGCATACTACGATGAACTTGTCGCAAATCCAAATATTGATAAAAAGAAAAAAGATGCACGTGACATGTTAAATACAATTGCTCAGACACAATTACAATCTGGTTATCCTTATTTAATGTTTAAAGATAATGCTAATAAAGTCCATGCAAACTCAAACATTGGCCAAATTAAAATGAGTAACTTATGTACTGAAATTTTCCAATTACAAGAAACTTCAATCATTAATGATTATGGTACAGAAGATGAAATTAACCGTGACATCTCTTGTAACTTAGGTTCATTAAATATTGTTAACGTAATGGAATCAGGTAAATTCAAGAATTCAGTACACACAGGTATGGATGCATTAACTGTTGTAAGTGATGAAGCTGACATTCAAAACGCGCCAGGTGTAAGAAAAGCTAATAGTGAACTACATTCAGTTGGTTTGGGTGTAATGAACTTACATGGTTATTTAGCGAAAAATAAAATTGGCTATGAGTCTGAAGAAGCAAAAGACTTTGCGAACATCTTCTTTATGATGATGAATTATTATTCTATTGAACGTTCAATGGAAATTGCTAAAGAGAGACAAGAAACATACAAAGACTTTGATAAATCAGATTATGCCAATGGTAAATACTTTGAATTCTATACTTCACAAACATTCGAAGCGAAATTTGAAAAAGTACGCAAATTATTTGATGGTTTAGAGATACCATCTCCAGAAGATTGGAAAGCATTGCAAAAAGAAGTTGAAGCAAATGGTTTATTCCATGCATATCGTTTAGCGATTGCGCCAACACAAAGTATTTCTTATGTACAAAATGCGACAAGCTCTGTTATGCCAATCGTCGACCAAATTGAACGTCGTACTTATGGTAATGCTGAAACATTTTATCCTATGCCTTTCTTATCACCAGAAACAATGTGGTACTATAAATCAGCATTTAATACAGATCAAATGAAATTAATCGATTTAATCTCAACGATTCAAACACACGTTGACCAAGGTATTTCTACAATCCTTTATGTTAATTCAGAAATATCTACACGTGAACTGTCTCGACTATATGTTTATGCACATCACAAAGGATTAAAATCGTTATATTATACTAGAAATAAACTGTTAAGCGTTGAAGAATGTACAAGTTGTTCGATATAGGATTTTAAGTAACGGATAAGCAAAGTGGTTTTTACAAACAGCCTAGTCTTTTATATAGATTAGGCTGTAAATCACTGCTTAATTAAATTTTTACTGGATAGGGGAATTTATCTAAATGAAAGCAGTCAATTGGAATACGCAAGAAGACATGACAAATATGTTTTGGCGACAAAATATTTCACAAATGTGGGTAGAAACAGAATTTAAAGTATCAAAAGACATTGCAAGTTGGAAGACTTTATCTGACGCAGAAAAGAACGCCTTCAAAAAAGCTTTAGCAGGTTTAACAGGATTGGATACACATCAAGCAGATGACGGTATGCCACTCATCATGTTACACACAACGGATTTACGTAAAAAAGCAGTCTACTCATTTATGGGTATGATGGAACAAGTCCATGCTAAAAGTTATTCACATATCTTTACAACGTTACTACCTTCCAGTGAAACGAACTATTTATTAGATAAATGGGTTTTAGAAGAACCGCATTTAAAATATAAATCAGATAAAATTGTAAATAATTACCACAAACTTTGGGGCAAAGATGCGTCTGTATATGATCAATATATGGCACGTGTATCAAGTGTATTTTTAGAAACATTCTTATTCTATTCTGGTTTCTATTATCCACTTTATCTTGCAGGACAAGGAAGAATGACAACATCAGGTGAGATTATACGTAAAATCTTATTAGATGAATCTATCCACGGTGTATTTACAGGTATGGATGCGCAAAGTATGCGTAATGAACTGTCAGAAAGTGAAAAACAACAAGCAGATCAAGATATGTATAAGTTATTAGATGACTTGTATAAAAACGAAGTAGCGTACACACATTCACTATACGATGAAGTAGGTATAGCAGAAGATGTACTAAATTATGTTAGATATAATGGTAATAAAGCATTAGCTAACTTAGGCTTTGATTCATACTTTGAAGAAAAAGAATTTAACCCAATTATTGAAAATGCATTAGATACTTCAACGAAAAATCATGACTTTTTCTCAGTTAAAGGTGATGGTTATACATTAGCGTTGAACGTTGAAGCATTAAAAGATGAAGACTTTATATTTGAAGATTAAAAACAATTTGTTGCAGTTATGTAATTTGATTGAGTCTGTTTGAGACTGTATCAATAACAAGATGCTACAAGATAGTACTAGGAACAATGCTTCCTATTTTAAGTGCTGCTAGATTTTCCGAAGGGATAATCTAGTGGCTTTTTATTTGATGAAAAGTAATTTTAAAGGTCATTTTTCACTTAATTTACGAATACTTTCACTAAAATGGCCTATTGCTATTGAATTTACCGCCAAAAATGTTAAAATTTTAATATAACTATTGATAATGATTATCAAAACCAATAGTGTTTATGAATTCATTGTACATCGAAAGGATTAGGTTACCTCATTATGAAATTCTTACTTAATGGTATTGTCCTATTTATCATTTTATTATTATTAACTATCCTTTCTCTATTTATTGGTGTTAGTAATGTTTCAATTACAGACATATTCCACTTATCTAAAGAGCAAATAAACATTATTGTATCTAGTAGGATACCGAGAACGGTGAGTATATTAATTTCTGGAAGCACGTTGGCACTTGCAGGATTAATTATGCAACAAATGATGCAAAATAAATTTGTAAGTCCAACAACTGCAGGAACGATGGAGTGGGCTAAGTTAGGTATTTTAATATCGCTAATACTATTTCCAGAAGCGAATATCATTATTAAATTAGTATTTGCAGTCACGCTAAGCATTGGTGGCACATTCCTGTTTGTGAAATTAGTACAATATATTCGATTTACTGATGTTATTTTTATCCCACTCTTAGGGATTATGCTCGGTGGTATTGTTTCTAGTTTTGCTACATTTATTGCTTTAAGAACGGATGCGGTGCAAAGTATCGGAAACTGGATGAATGGGAATTTTGCCATTATTACAAGCGGAAGATATGAAATATTATACTTAAGCATTCCTTTATTAGTACTTACATATATATTTGCGAATCAATTTACGATTGCTGGAATGGGGAAAGACTTTAGTAATAATCTAGGTGTTAATTATGAAAGAATAATTAACGTCGGCTTATTTATTACTGCAACAATTACTGCTTTAGTAGTTGTAACAGTTGGAACACTTCCATTTTTAGGTTTAATTGTTCCAAATATCGTTTCTATATTCAGAGGAGATCATTTAAAAAACGCATTGCCACATACAGCAATGTTAGGTGCTATTTTTGTAATGTTTTCAGATATAATCGGCAGAATTATTGTATATCCATATGAAATCAATATCGGATTAACAATTGGTGTTTTTGGCACTATTATTTTTATAATCTTGCTGATGAAAGGACGACATAACTATGCAAACTAGCCCTAAAACAAAACTATCCATTTTATTTGCAGTAACAGTGGTAGCTGCAGGTCTTTACCTTGTGATAGGTATTGATTTTGATATTTTCCAATATCAATTTTCTAGCCGATTAAGAAAACTGATACTGATGATATTAGTCGGAGCCGCAATCGCAGCTTCAGTAGTGATATTCCAAGCGATTACAAGTAACCGGTTACTAACGCCTTCAATTATGGGGCTTGACTCTGTATACATGTTTGTGAAGGTTCTAATCGTGTTTGCATTTGGCGTACAGTCTGTATTTGTTACTAACCTGTATCTCAGCTTTGCAATTTCATTAATAGTGATGATTGTATTTTCATTACTTTTATTCCAAGGTATCTTCAGAATTGGTGATGTTTCCGTTTATTTCATCCTACTCGTAGGGGTTATACTTGGCACCTTTTTCAAAAGTATTACTGGATTTTTAGAATTAATTATTAACCCAGAAGATTTCTTGGCTGTACAAAGCGCCATGTTCGCAAACTTTGATGCATCTAATAGTAAATTAGTCACACTGTGTGGTGTCATATTAGTTATTCTCATATTGATTACGATGCGGGCCATACCATATTTAGATGTACTTTTATTAGGAAAAGATCAGGCAATCAATTTAGGTATATCTTATAAAACGTTAACGAGATTATTGCTCATACTCGTTTCAGTGCTTGTATCTATTTCGACAGCACTTGTTGGTCCAATTACATTTTTAGGATTATTAACTGTTAACTTAGCACATGAATTGATGAAGACATATGAACATAAATACATATTACCAGCAACGATTTTAATGAGTTGGTTAAGTCTATTCATAGCACAAGGTGTAGTAGAGAATTTATTCCAAGCAACGACGCAAGTAAGTATAATTATTGATTTAGTAGGTGGAAGTTACTTCATTTACTTATTAATAAAAAGGAGAAATGCGAATTGATACGTGTACAAGGGCTTAATAAAAATATTCAAGATAAAGAAATTTTAAAAGATATTAATGTTGATATAAATAAAGGACGTCTAACTTCTATGATTGGACCAAATGGCGCTGGAAAAAGTACATTGTTAGCCGCAATTACACGTCTAATGGACTTTGAAGATGGTTCTATAGAAATCGAAGGTAAATCAATTAGTGATTATAAAAGTAATGAATTAGCTAAAAAATTATCGATTCTCAAACAATCTAATCATACCGAGCTCAATATTACGGTAGAGCAATTAGTCAATTTCGGACGATTTCCATATTCTAAAGGTCATCTCAAACAAGAAGATAAAGAACAAGTTGAATATGCGTTGGAATTGTTGCATCTTAAAGAGATCAGAAATCGCTATATAAAAACATTATCTGGTGGGCAACGTCAACGTGCATATGTAGCCATGACAATTGCGCAAAATACAGATTATATCTTATTAGATGAACCATTGAACAATCTTGATATGAAACATTCAGTTCAAATTATGCAAACATTACGACAACTTGCAAAAGATTTAAA
The DNA here is from genome assembly GCF_001747895.1 of Staphylococcus equorum. GTDB lineage: Bacteria > Bacillota > Bacilli > Staphylococcales > Staphylococcaceae > Staphylococcus > Staphylococcus equorum_A. The sequence goes on from NZ_LNNB01000029.1 coordinate 13,350, forward strand.
TAAAACTGTAATCGTTGTGATTCATGATATTAACTTCGCTTCATGTTATTCAGACGATATTATCGCATTAAAAGATGGTGAAGTTGTCAAAGCAAGTACAAAAGATGAGGTTATTCAAACAGATACATTAAAATCGCTATACGATATGGATGTAAGAATTGAAGAAATCCGCGGTCAACGCATTTGTGTGTATTTTGATGAGCTAACAGCAACTCAAGATTTAGAGCTTGCATATTCAATGTAATTCCATTCGTAACATTTGAAGGGAGTGATGCAACTGTAACGTGGTTATACTTTTTAAGGGCATAAAAGGAATACATCATTAGGAAAATCAGGAGGATTAAGAAACATGAAAAAATTATCTTTATTATTAGTTGTAGGTTTAATGTTTTTATTAGTAGCATGTAGTAATGGTGGATCAGAGGATAAAAAATCATCTGATGCTAAATCAGAAAGCGAAGATTCAAATAAAACTGTAAAAATTGAAAATAATTATCAGGCTAGTGGAGAAAAACGTGATGGCAGTGATGCTAAAGAAGTTAAAGAAACTGTAGAAGTACCAACAAATCCTGAAAAAGCAGTTGTTTTTGATTATGGTACATTAGATACATTGAAAGAATTAGGACTTGAAGATAAAGTTAAAGCACTTCCTAAAGGTGAAGGTGCTAAGTCACTACCTGATTTCTTAAGCGATTTTAAAGATGAAAAATACCTGAACACAGGAAGCCTAAAAGAAGTTAATTTCGATAAAGTTGCAGAAGCTAAACCAGATGTAATTTACATTTCTGGTCGTACAGCAAATCAAAAAAATCTAGATGAATTCAAAAAAGCTGCACCAGATGCAAAAGTTGTATATGTTGGCGCTGACGACAAAGACGAAGTGAATTCATTGAAGAAAAATACTGAAACATTAGGTAAGATTTACCAAAAAGAAGACGAAGCAAAATCACTTACTAAAAAATTAGATGATAAAATTGCTGGCATCAAAGAAAAAACAAAAGACTTAAAAGATGAAAAAGCATTATTCTTATTAGTTAACGAAGGTGAATTATCAACATACGGTGCTGGAGAAAGATTCGGTGCAATGATTTTTGACACAATGGGCTTCACAGCTGCAGATGAAAACATTAAAAGCAGTAAGCATGGTCAAAACGTAACAAATGAATATATAGCAGAAAAAAATCCAGATATTATTTTCGCTATGGACCGCGGACAAGCGACTGGTGGTAAATCAACATCTAAACAAGCATTAGGTAATGACGTTATCAAAGATGTAAATGCTGTAAAAGAAGACAAAGTTTATGAATTAGATCCAAAACTTTGGTACTTCGCAAGTGGTTCGACTACTACTGCAATTAAACAAATTGAAGAAGTAGAAAAAGCACTTGAAAAATAATATTTAAAAGGATAACCGTGGGGGATATAGTTCCTTTCAGTAAGTCGACAAAGTCTTATGGCTTTGTCGACTTTTTTATGTCTCAAAAAGATAGTTTGTAGTGGCTTGGAACTTTAGTCATAACATGTTCTTTGTTATGCTAAAGATAGATTAAGCAAGTAAGTAAAAATTCATTTTTAAAACTTGTATAATAAAATGAAATAAAGCAAAGGGGAGTGAAGTACATGATTTTAGATAATGTAAATCCAAGTGATTTATTTCCAACGGAGAGAAAGGGGCCAAGTGTATTAGGAACAATAGAATATTCAGTCCAAGGTTCTTCAGAATTTGAAGGTGCTTTTATTGCAACCAATGAACGTATTATTTTAAATGTTGATATGAATGGGGAATTTTATTACAGAAGTATTGCTTATAAAGAAGTAGAACAAATTAGTTACGATGGTGAAAAAATAAATTTCACTTTTAATATTGGACCAATGCCCATGAAGCAAATACAAAAAGGTGATGCAAAAGCCTTTGTACAATTTGTAGAAGAACAAATAAAATAGTATGAGAATTTTAAAATAAAGTACATAGTGCCAAGCTGCAAAGCTATTTCATATTGGTTTGCCTAGGCAAGCAAATACTTGAAAATCGGTACAAGTCTATTTTTAATATAAAGAAGGTACGCATCCATTAGATTAACGGATGCGTACCTTCTTCAATGCATTATTAAGCATAAGGCATGAAGTTTATATAGAAAAATAAAGATGGTAATGATATTTACAACGATTATTAAAGTGGCCATCGCACTTAGGACAGGCTTCAATCATCATATATTCATTGATTGTCATTTCATGTCTACATACACCACATAAAATTGCTTTTTCATTAAATTCACTAGAATCCCATCTTTTTATTGCATGTGATTCATGTTCATTATGACATTTATAGCATGGATAGTATTTACCGCAACATTTAAATTTAATTGCGATGATGTCTAATGGTGTTGGATAATGCGTGCAACGTGCTTCATTGTCTACAGTAGAACCATATATGTTAATCATAATCAATTCTCCTAATTATCGTTTGGATGTTCGCCAATAATTCTAACTTCTCGATGTAGCTCAACATCAAATTGCTCTTTTACTACTTTTTGAACATAGTGGATTAGATCTTCATAGTCTGTTGCGCTTCCGTTATCAACATTTACCATAAAACCAGCATGCTTCTTAGACACTTCGACGCCACCAATACGATGACCTTGTAATTCAGCATCTTGAATCAATTTACCGGCAAAGTGGCCCGGAGGACGTTGGAATACACTACCACATGATGGATATTCTAAAGGTTGCTTGGATTCTCTTCTTTCCGTTAAATCATCCATTTTTTCTTGGATAGCTTGTTTGTCACCAGGCATTAAAGTGAATGCTGCTTCAAGAACGACTAAATGTTCTTTTTGAACGATACTATTGCGATAATCTAACTCTAAATCCTTATTCGTTAATGTGATGAGTTCACCTTTATCATTTACACACAGTGCATAGTCTATACAATCTTTGACTTCGCCGCCATATGCACCAGCATTCATAAAAACAGCGCCACCGATTGATCCTGGAATACCACAAGCAAACTCTAAGCCAGTTAGCGCATAGTCTCTAGCAGTACGAGATACATCGATAATCGCTGCACCACTGCCAGAAATAATAGCATCATCTGAAACGTCTATATAATCTAGTGAGAGTAAGCTAATTACAATACCTCTAATACCACCTTCACGAATGATAATATTCGAGCCATTGCCTAAATAAGTGACTGGAATATCATTTGTATATGCATAGTGAACGATAGATTGGACGTGTTCATTTTGGGTAGGTGATAAATAGTAGTCAGCCTGACCACCAGTTTCAGTATATGTATAACGTTTTAATGGTTCGTCTATTTTAATAATTTCTTTTGGAACAATTGCTTCTAATTCTTTTAAGATGTCATCTTTATGCAAGTCTAGAACATCCTTTCCTGTTGAATTCATTTTGTTTATTATACCAATGATTACCCGTCTTTGCTAAATAGTATAGCAATTTATTAAAGGTTTTATAGTTTTATTCAAATTTTATGCTTTTGATTAAATTTTATAAGTCGTCATAGATCATTTTAATAATGACTTATGGTCTTTTTGTTTTGTTAATTGTTGAAATAACATTTGTTTGTGATTTTCGTAATCACGAATTGTCACGTTATGACTTGCTAAGCACTGTTTTTTATTACTAAAATGCTTAGCAATCACACTGTTTGAAGCTAGGATCTCATCCATTTCTAAATAATCAGTATAGAGTGGTGTGTTTTTTTGAATAATATGTAGTCGTGTCGTTTGTTTTAACTCAATAAGATTATTAAATTGAGCCATGACTACTTTTTTCTTATATGGATGGTGTAATCGATAAAAGCCTTCATAATTCAAACGTTTTTCGTCTAAAGAAGTTACGTCATGTAAATTATTTACCCCCACTAAAATATCTAATATAGGTTCAGTAGGGTACATGAAGTGTCTTGTACCTCCGATGTGATGCGTTGATTTAACAGGTGTATCCAATAAATTGAATAAAATATTTCTGAGATGATTATATCGCTGTGTGAAATGACCGTTATTATCTTCAGTTATAAATAATTGTATGCTTGAATACATATAGGTTGACCACTCCTTTAAATGTTATTATATAACTGTTAAACTGTAAATTCTGAAACAATATATCATATATCATTTTCAAGTTAAATAAGTTTCTGTATAATATGGAATGATAAGGAGTTCAGAAATGAAAAAAATACAATACATTGTTTTAGTAGTTTGTTTTTCTATTTCACTTTCTGCCTGTAACAATGAAGGAGAAAATGAATTTAAAGATTTTGACAGTTCGTTAAATGACGTGAAAAATAAAGAAACCGAACTAAGAGATGTTATGGATGACATGCAATTAAAAAGTCTAGATAATTTGAGTAAGACAGATATGACAGATAAAAATAAGAAAGCATTTAATGATTTGCAAAATGAATTAAACAGCAAATTGATTCCTAAATTAGAAGAATACGAAACAGCAGCAAAAAATTTACCAACGGATTCAAATGAAACAAAAGAACTTAAATCTACTTATTTAGATTCAGTAAAAAAGAAAAAATCAGCAATCAATGAGTTGAAAACATTTGTTGATTTGTGTAATCAATCGATTAAAGCAAATGAAGATATCTTAGAATACACAAAACTATTTGAGAAAAATAGATCACAAGTTGAAGACAATATACAAAAAGCTAGTACTGTTGGTAATAGTACAGATGTTACTAATTTTAAAAATAAGTTAGAACAAAACAATAAAGACTTAAAAAACACTGCAGAAGCAGAGGCTGATTCTACAGATTCAAATGAAATAAAAAAATCTATTAAAGAACAAATTATGCCATTAATTACTAAGCAAATTAGAGACTTGAATAAAGCTGAAATAACAGATGGCTATGTGAATGACGCTCGAAAAAATGCTATTGAGATGTATTATAGCTTGCAAAATTATTATGAAACAAGAGAAGAAACTATTGAAATTAGTGATCAATTAGCGAAAATAGATCACAATAATTTACCTCAAAAAGGTGAAGAACTAGAACAGTACGAAGCTACTTTTAATAAGCAATATCAACAAGCGAATGATAACTATAATTAATAGATTTATAAGTTAAGTTATAAGAATTTGAATAAACTGTTAACAATAAAAAGAGAATTGTGTATAATTGGAAACAATGATATGAGAATATCGTGGAACTTTCACACTTGGTGAGACTTAGGGTGTGTTAAATATTTTTAGAGGTGAATAGAATGGCTATAAAGCTGAGTTCGATTGACCAGTTTAAGCAAATTATTAAAGAAAACAAATATGCATTTGTATTGAAACATAGTGAAACATGTCCGATTTCAGCAAATGCAATGGACCAATTCAACAAATTTTTATATGAAAGAGATATGGATGGTTACTACTTAATCGTACAACAAGAGAGAGATTTATCTAATTATATAGAAGAACAAACAGAAGTGAAACACGAATCGCCACAAGCATTTTATTTTGTTGAGGGACAAGCAATTTGGAATGCAAGTCATGATAAAATTAATGTCGCTTCATTAGCAAACGCTGAAGAATAAAAACAAATTTAATTACATTTAGAAACGCTTGTCAATCTTTTATCAACACCAAGAGATTAGCAAGCGTTTCTTTTAATGTGAAAAAATTCCTAATGGCATGTATAATAAATAATTGAATGAGAAATATAGATTGCTATTTGATAGTGAGCGAATTTATAGAGCTAAACTTTATAGTTTATAGTGTTAATTATGATTTAGAACGCTGAATTTCAAAGTAAGCGTGTTTTAAATGCTCACATAGGGATATAAGTCTACGTGTATACTATAATAAATAAGTCTACAGAGGGAAGATGATTTTCTTTGAGTTGTGTATAATCATCATACAATAACAGTTATTAACAAAAAAATTTGAGGTGACAAATATGAAAGTTTTAGTAGCGATGGATGAATTTAATGGTATTATATCTAGCTATCAGGCCAATCGTTATGTAGAAGAAGCGGTAGCGAGCCAAATAGAAAAAGCAGATATTGTTCAAGTGCCATTATTTAATGGGCGTCATGAACTTATGGATTCTGTCTTTTTATGGCAGTCAGGTACGAAATATAAAGTGCCAGCACATGATGCAGATATGAATGAGGTAGAAGCGGTTTATGGCATTACTGATAACCATATGACGATTATTGAAGGCAACTTGTTTTTAAAAGGGAACAAGCCAATCATTGAGCGCACAAGTTATGGTTTAGGTGAAATTATGTTAGATGCATTAGATAATGATGCAGAACATATTATTATGTCTTTAGGTGGTATAGGTAGCTTTGACGGTGGTGCAGGTATGTTACAAGCACTTGGGGCTAAGTTTTATGATGATGAAGCGCAAGAAGTGGATTTACGTCAAGGTAGTAAGATGTTGAAATATATACGTAAAATTGATATTTCTGACATTCATCCACAATTGAAAAATGTACGTTTTCAATTAATGTCTGATTTTGATAGTAAACTATATGGGAAAAATAGTGAAATTATGCAAACATATGAACTCTATGGAATGACACGTCAAGATGCTGCTGAAATAGACAATTTACTGTGGTATTTAAGTGAAATTTTCAAAAGTGAGTTAAAACTGACAATGGGTCCTGTTCAAAGAGGTGGTGCAGGCGGTGGTATTGCTGCAGCCTTAAATGTACTTTATGATGCCGAAATTATGACAAGCCATGAACTTGTGGATCAAATTACACATTTAGATAATTTGATACAACAAGCGGATTTAATTATATTCGGTGAAGGTGTAAATGAAGCAGACCAAATTTTAGAAACAACAACAGTGCGTCTGGCAGAGTTAGCAACGAAGCATAATAAACCATCTATTGCCATATGTGCGACAGATGACAAATTTGATTTGTTTGAATCAATGGGTGTCACTGCTACATTTAATACGTTTATAGAAATGCCGGAAAGTTTTACAGATTTCAAAATGGGTATTCAAATTAGACACTATACAGTACAAGCAATTAAATTATTGAAAACACAATTTGAAGTGTAAGTAGATAGGTGTTGAAAATTTTCAACATATGCTAAATAAAGGTCCGTAAGTTCACACGTAATGATTATAAATATATGAGAAATAGAAAAAGCGTAGATTCCTCAAAGTGAGAATCTACGCTTTTTTATTGAGTTTGGATTTATATACAACTTACCAAACTTAATTTACTTTTTATAAGTGTTTACGACTTCTTGTGCGATGCCCACAATGACATCTACAGCTTTTTCCATAACATCAATGGATGCATATTCAAAAGGTCCATGGAAATTAGCACAACCTGTAAAGATATTAGGGGTTGGTAGGCCCATATATGAAAGTTGAGACCCGTCCGTTCCACCACGTATAGGTGCTGTATTAGCAGGGATTTCTAACTTTTCAAACACACGTTTTGGTATATCAATTACATGTGGGTTTGGTTTGATTTTTTCCCCCATATTGTAGTATTGATCATTGATTTCTATTTCTATTGGTGCATCAGTATAATGCGTATTAATGTCATTTTTAATCTCAACAAGACGTTTCTTGCGTAATTCAAAATGATTTCTATCATGATCACGAATAATATAGTGTAATGTCGTTTTTTCAACATCACCGTTCATTTTCATTAAATGATAGAAACCTTCGTAATCTTCTGTTCGTTCAGGCACTTCATTTTGTGGTAATAATGAGTTGAATTGTTGCCCCAAGAGAATAGCGTTAATCATTGCATTTTTAGCAGAACCAGGATGTACATTGACACCGTGACACGTAACGATTGCTTCTGCAGCATTGAAACTTTCATATTGTAATTCGCCAAATTCACTGCCATCCATAGTGTAGGCAAAATCAGCATTAAAACGCTCAACATCAAAGGCATGAGGGCCTTTACCAATTTCTTCATCTGGCGTAAAAGCAATACGAATAGGACCATGTTTGACTTCTGGATGTTCCGTTAAATACTTAATTGCTTCCATGATTTCAACGACACCGGCTTTGTCATCAGCACCTAATAGTGACGTGCCATCTGTGACCATTAACGTATGACCTTCTACGTGTTTCATAGCAGGAAATACATCTTGGCTCAATATACGACTTGTTTCACCTAATTTGATAGGTTGACCATCATAATTTTCAATGATTTGTGGATTTACATTTGATGCATTGAAATCAGGTGAAGTATCAACATGTGCCAAAAAGCCAACAGTAGGTAAAGCTTCGTCAACATTACTTTCTAATGTTGCGAATAAATAACCTTGTTCATCAATGTCAGTTTCTAAACCTAAATCCGTTAACTCGTCATTTAACAAATTTAGTAAATTCCATTGCTTCTCAGTGGAAGGCGTGGTATTAGACTCTGGATCAGATTGTGTATCTATTGTTACATATCTTGTTAATCTATCAATTATATCAGTTTTCAAAAAAAACACCCCTTAAGCTCTATTGTTCATATTGTAAGATTTTTTATATGTTTTACCATTCATTCTACCATAATGTTGTTTAATCCGTGTATTGAGATGATAGATGATTTCTGCACATAGAATACCAAAAGCAATCGCGCCTGAAATCAAAGTGACCTCAAGAAATGTATTTGTAGCGAGTGTATATTGATTACTAACTAAATAACGTGTCGCTTCATATGCTAAACCACCTGGTACTAATGGGATAATCCCTGGAACAATAAAGATAATAACAGGTCGTTTGTAACGTCTACTCATTACGTGACTCATAATTGCTAAAATAAAGCTTCCTAAAAATGAAGCCATTACTTTACCGAAATCTAAGTCCACAGTAAGTTTGAAGATGATCCAGCCCATTGCGCCAACGAAACCACAAGCTAAAAGGAGGCGACGTGGTGCATTAAAGATAATCGAAAAAAGCATTGTAGCTAAAAAGCTGACAATAAATTGTAAAACATAATATCCGATGAGCATATAAGCACTCCTTTTTAAAATATTAATAAAACGATGGCAACGCCGGCACCAATTGCAAATGCTGTGAGAGCTGCTTCAACGCCACGAGACATACCGGCAATCAATTCTCCAGCCATTAGATCACGAATAGCATTCGTAATTAATATCCCTGGTACAAGAGGCATGACGCCAGCTATGGTTATAAAGTCTTGGTTTTCTGTCATACCTAATTTAGTGAATGTGGCGGCGACCGTTATAACAACTACAGCACTAAGAAATTCTGAAAAGAATTTAATTTGAATATAGCGTTGTACAAAATCAAAAGTTAAAAACGCACCAGCTCCAGCAATAATAGCGAAAAAGAAGTCGTTTATTCCGCCGCCAAACATGATGAGGAAGAATCCACATGCGATTGCTGCTGCGAAGAACTTAGTAATAGATGAAAATTGTAAGGATGCATGATGTAAATGTATAAGTTCTGACTTTGCTTCATCTATATCTAATTGATTGTTTGAAATTTTACGCGATAAACTATTGGTTAAGGCGATTTTTTCTAAATCAGTAGTTCTCTCACGAATGCGTACAAGTCGCGTGTTCGTACGATCATTAAGGGAAAAAATAATTGCTGTAGAAGTTACAAAGCTATATGTATCATCTAAGCCATAGTTGGCAGCGATTCGTGTCATCGTATCTTCCACACGATAGGTTTCAGCACCACTTTCTAGCAAAATTCTTCCCGCGATAAGTACGACATCAATCACTTTGTCTTCATCAATGATAGTGATTGTATCTGACATAGTTGGTCACCTCCTAGAATAATATTAGAACAATTGAAAGTTTACAGCGTACAACAGTAACTTTCAATAACAATTCATACTCTGTTATTAATTTTTAAACTCCCATTATATATTGTAACAAACATAATTTTGTAATTGTTGTTTTTAAGTTAAAAAATAACAATTGAAACATACGCTTCAATCTAGATTTCAATTTTAACATATAGATTCTTTAAGTGTTGACTGTGTCTGCTTTTAGACGTAGTTATTTTTTGAAATGAAGAGGGGGAGTTGCACAATTTGAAACGTGACTACAGAAAGTGAGCATAAAAAGAAGAGAGCGGGAATATGAAAACAAAGTTAGAACTTTGTTTTTATACTTCCCGCTCCCTGTTTAAGCAGTTTTAAATTTGAAGTGCTTTTTATAATTTAACAATTGGATTAAACATGACTTGATTACGGCCTTCATTTTTTGCCATGTGCAGCATGTCATCCGCAATTTTGAATACTTTACGTTGAGATTTGTATTCTTCTTGAGTTAAGTAACCTACACCAATGGATACAGATAACTTGATAACTTCTTTATTCGGTAAATGGAAAGTAGATTGTTCTACGCCTGCACGAATATTTTCACTGAGTTTTACACATTGATCTAAAGTATAATCGTATAAGACAATTGAAAATTCTTCGCCTCCATTACGATAAATACTAAATTGTTGAGGCACATAATTTTTTAATAGTTGTGCGACTTGTCTAAGTACGGCATCACCAGATTTATGTGAAAATTTATCATTTACATCTTTGAAACCATCTATATCAATGAGTAATAACCCTAAGCTTTCATTGTTTTCTTCAGCGATACGCGTCGTTTCATTTAAATGTCTATCAAATTCTTTAACATTACCCAAACCAGTTAAATAGTCCAGTTTATCTTCATTTTCATAACGATTAACTAATGAGAAAAAATGCCAAATATCAACAAATGTGATAGAAGAAGTAATCGTTAAAATAAAGGATAGTGGTATTAAGAACAACACCTCTGTTAATTCATAATAAGGGCTGATAAGTGATAAGATAAGCAAAATAACTAATGTAATTGCATTAAGGATTTGTAATGAAACAATGTCGCTTTGTTTTAAAAATGGTCCAACTGCGCCGACCACGATGGCTATAACGATGAGAATCGTAGCAATAATAATTGTGAAGTCACCAATCAGTACATTGACTACAGATACTATAATCGCGGCTAGAACGGTGTATACCATATTTGTATATCTACCTAAGAATAAAATAGGCACGAATGATAAATAGAGTGCGTATTCATTGAATAGGGGCACTGGGTAGGCGGATAGTAAAAGTGCTACTATCGTCATTAAAATAGTGACGTATTCTTTTGAAAACACCATGTTTTTATTTTCTGAATACTGTAGGCGATGGAATAAGTAAATTCCTGCCACAATAACAGAGATATTGTAGATAATAGCTTCAAACATTTAACGTTACACTCCTTTGAATAAACACTTAGTTATTGTAAGTGAAAACTTACATTTTGTCATCACTATATAAATAGAAATTTATAACATTCACTTAGTATTCATGTTAAAATATTTGTCTGAGTGATTATATATAAATCACTCAGTTTATAATTAAAAATCAAAACAAATTCGTTTATAGGATGTTAATTATCTCATTACTATTTGTATAAGTAAAAGCGTATGAGGTATTATGGTATTAAGTGCATAAATATTTAGATATGGCGGATGTGCAATTTGTTAGAGTTGCATCAACATCACAGACCATTTTATAGATAATATAAATTTGCAGTTTAAAGTTAAAATTATTTTCAATGTAACGACTTTGAAATTCGAAATAATCAAGAATTATATTAATGAAGGTGAACTGATGTATACATTATTATTAATCATTTTTTCAATGATTGTCAGTTTAATACTAACACCAATAATTATAAAGGTTTCTCATAAACTAGGCATTGTAGATAAGCCGAATTTTAGAAAAGTACATACAAAACCCGTTTCTGTATTAGGCGGAACTGTAATACTTTTTGCGTTTCTATTAGGGATATGGCTAGGACATCCGATAGAAACTGAAGTTAAACCGCTTGTTATTGGATCAGTATTAATCTATTTGGTGGGACTTGTAGATGATATCTATGATTTGAAACCAGTTATAAAATTAATTGGCCAAGTAATTGCAGCACTCGTCGTTGTCTACTATGGAGTGACGATTGATTTTATCTCCTTACCAATTGGACCTACGATACATTTTGGTGTATTTGGGATTCCTATCACTGTGATTTGGATTGTAGCCATCACTAATGCAATTAACTTAATCGATGGATTAGATGGATTAGCATCTGGTGTATCAATGATTGCCTTAATGACAATTGGCTTTATAGCAATATTACAAGCAAATATTTTTATTATGATGATTTGCAGTGTCTTAATAGGTGCGCTTTTAGGATTCTTATTCTTTAATTTCCACCCAGCTAAAATCTTTTTAGGTGATAGTGGTGCGTTACTTGTAGGATTTATTGTAGGATTCCTATCATTACTAGGATTTAAGAATATAACTTTTATTTCACTATTCTTCCCAATTGTTATCTTAGCAGTGCCGTTTATTGATACGTTGTTTGCGATGATACGTCGTGTGAAGAAAGGTCAGCATATTATGCAAGCAGATAAATCGCATTTACATCATAAATTATTAGAATTAGGTTATTCACATCGCCAGACCGTAATACTTATATATTCTATAGCATTACTATTTAGTCTTGCTAGTATTATATTATATTTATCTCAACCATGGGGTGTACTCATGATGCTCATTCTTATTTTAGTTACGATTGAGCTTATTGTAGAATTTACTGGTCTCATTGATGATGATTACAGACCTTTAATGAAATTAATTGAAAACAAACAACGAAACAAAGACGACGAACATCAATAATAAAGAGGCTTCCAAGATGGAAGTCTCTTTATTTTATATTCTGATACGTATAATTTGGATTTCAAAATTAAGAAGTAGAAATATCGAAAGGTAAGCGTACAACTTCATTTTCTATTAAATCATAATTTCCTGAAGTGTTACGATTTAAAAAATCTATAAATTGAGCGTAATCTGTTTTAACAACATCAATGTGGTAACTTACTTTATCAGTATAATTCGTATCACGTAATAAATAAGGTGTGCTCGCAAGTTCATATTCAAACTTACCTGTTAAATCATAAGCAATGGTAACCGTTGTAGGTATAGCAGGACGCAAAGCAACTCTACCAATATCATAAATTACATCTCGTACTGCACCACTATATGCACGGATTAATCCGCCACCGCCTAATTTAATGCCACCAAAGTAGCGTGTGACCACTACGGCAGCATCATGTATCTCTAATTTTTTTAAAATATCGAGCATAGGAACTCCCGCTGTACCACTTGGCTCACCGTCGTCATTTGCTTTTTGGATATTCATTTGGTCTCCAACTGTATATGCTGAACAATTATGTGTTGCTTCTCGGTGTTCAGATTTCACTGCCTCGATAAAAGCTTTAGCGGCATCTTCAGATTCCACAGGTTTAATATGTGCTATAAAACGTGATTTACTGATTATATTTTCAATTGTATGTTCTTTTTTAATTGTGATTATTGCATCATCCATTTATCGTCACCTCATCTTTGTATAGTCAGACAATCATTTATATATGTTTTTAAAATTCATTAATTACACATATTATACACTGTATTGTATTATAGATTAAATGCAAAAATAAATTTTCTTTTTACTTAAAATAGGGTATCATAGTTGTGAGTATAATTGAGGAGGATTAAGATGAAGATTGCTGTCTTGACGGATTCAACGAGCTATCTATCTCAAACGCTAATAGAAAAATATAACATAAGAATTGCGCCGCTAAGCGTAACTTTCGATAATGGTGAAAATTTTGTAGAAAACGCAACAATATCAACGGATGCATTTTATAAAAGAATGGAAACTTCAAATACAATTCCCACGACGAGTCAACCTGCCATTGGAGAGTTTATAAAACATTTTAAAGAACTTCAAGATGAAGGCTATACTGATGTCATATCTGTTTTTATTTCATCTGGTATTAGTGGCAGTTATCAAACAGCTACGCAAGCAGGGAAAATGGTAGAAGGTATCAATGTGCATACATTTGATTCGAAATTAGCTGCGATGGTAGAAGGTGGTTATGTTCTACGTGCAGTTGAAATGATAGAACAAGGATATGAGCCCCAAGATATTATTAAAGACCTTGAAGCTATGCGAGAAGTAACGGGTGCAATCTTAATGGTAGATGATTTAAAAAATTTACAGAAAAGTGGTCGTATCACTGGAGCGCAAGCATGGGTAGGTACAATGTTGAAAATGAAACCTGTGTTAACATTTGATGACGGCAAAATCGTACCAGAATCAAAAGTTCGCACGAAAAAACGTGCACTCAATGAAATCGTTAATAAAGTTACCGCTCAAGTGAAAGATTATGAAGCAGTGACATTATATATTATTGAGGGTGATAAATCAGAAGATGCAGCCTGGATGGAAAAAGAATTACAAGAAAAATACCCACAATATAAACTGCAACGCTCTAAGTTAGGTCCGGTTATTGCAGCGCACTTAGGTTCTGGTGGTATGGGACTAGGGTTTACAGGGAGAAACATACGTATATCATAAATATTAACTCGTTTAAAGACATGTCATGCCAAGAATGGTATCCATGTCTTTTTTTATTGGAGGTCATCTAAGATAAAACATTATGGAAAACTAATTACCGAAAAAGATATGTTAACTGATGAGAAAATCAGACACATTTCTACTGGTGTGATAAACAAACAAGGGCACTGGTATTGTATACAATGTCATACACAAGAAAAACGTCATTTTTACAAATACTTTTCAACATTATTAGATAAAGAAGTTGTGTATTGCAGAAATTGTATCAATTTGAGCAGAATGGATAATATTAATGAAGTTTATATTACTGAAACAAATACGGCGATTTCCCAAGGGATATATCACTTACCATTTGAATTATCAGAACAACAACGCTTTGCTTCAATTCAAATTTTAGAAGCGGTTAAAAATTTAACATCTATTTTATTATATGCTGTGACAGGCGCTGGTAAGACAGAAATGATTTTTGAAGGTATTAGCTTTGCGAGAAGTGCAGGCTATAATGTTGCCGTTGTATCGCCAAGAGTAGATGTTGTTATAGAAGTGAGTTTACGTATTAAAGCAGCTTTTCGAGATGAGGCGATAGATGTACTTTATCAAGGTCAGAGACAATGTCATAATGGGCACTTTGTAATTGCTACAGTGCATCAATTATATCGGTTTAAGCATCATTTTGACTTGGTTATTGTAGATGAAGTTGATGCATTTCCGCTATCAATGGATCCAATGCTCTTTGATGTCATCACTCATGCCTCAAAAGAACATCATTGCCACATTTATATGACTGCGACGCCACCAACTGCATTACTTAGCAAAATGAAAGATGGTGGTATAGTAACATTGCCTGCCCGTTTTCATAGGAAACCTTTGCCAGTTCCTCAGTTTAAATATTACAAAATAAAATTTCATAAAATACAACGATTTCTTATGAATCGATTGAAACAACAAATTGAAACAGGACGGTATACGCTCGTGTTTTTTAATCACATACATCTTATGAAACAAATGTACCATTGTTATAAAACAGAAATAACTTCATTGGCCTATGTACATAGTGAGGATGTACTTCGTTTTGAAAAAGTGAGCGATTTAAGAAAAGGTAAATATAAAGTGATGTTTACCACTACAATTTTAGAAAGAGGATTTACTATGGCGAACTTAGACGTCATCGTGCTTAATAGTCATATGTTTGAAAGCAGTGCACTTGTGCAAATAGCTGGAAGAGTGGGACGTAAATTAGAAGCTCCGACAGGATTAGTATTATATTTACACGAGGGGATTACCATGGACATGCTTAAAGCACGCAAAGATATTAAAAAAATGAACGTATTAGCACACAACAGGGGATGGTTAGATGGCTAGATGTATTCAATGTCATCACACGTTTTCTGAAGCGTTTAACGCCTTCACATTTTATAAAAAAGCATCTAAATTATGTGAATCATGCATAGAACATTGGAATGAGCTCAATATTAAACCCCTCAATCGGTGTGTCAGATGTTTAAAGAACTTAGAAGAAAATGAAGCGGATTGCTTAGATTGTCTATTTTTAGCTACAAAATATAATTTAATGAATCAGTTATATTGCCAATACCAATATAAAGGTATGTTGAAGACCCTGATTCATCAATATAAATTTAAGAAAGATGTCGCAATCTGTGAAATATTAGCAACACAGCTTCATTTTCCTAAAATGTCATATGATTATATTGTGCCCATACCATCTCCTTTAGTTAGAGATAAAGAGCGAACATTTAATCCTGTGGTGACCGTGTTAGATAAAATGGGTGTGAGTTATGAGCCAATACTACGTACGCGCATACGTCCAAAGCAATCAATTTTAGGAAAACAATTACGGGCTCAATCAAAAAATCCATTTGAAATCGTAAAAAATATAGATTTAGAAAATAAAAACATTTTACTTGTAGATGACATTTATACTACAGGCTTAACAGTTCATAATGCTGCAGAATTACTTTTTGTTAGAAAAATCAGAAAATTCGATGTGTTTACGTTTGCACGGTAGGAGAAACGTGGTATTATAAGAGTAAGCAATATTACCAATATAGAGGTTTTAAAGGAGTCGATTATTATGATCAGATTTGAAATTCACGGGGAGAACCTCACTATTACTGATGCGATTCGCAACTATATTGAGGAGAAAATTGGTAAATTAGAAAGATATTTTAATGATGTGCCAAATGCAATCGCACATGTTAAAGTAAAAACGTATCAAAATTCAGCAGCAAAAATCGAAGTAACTATTCCATTGAAAAACGTTACTTTAAGAGCTGAAGAACGCCACGATGATTTATACGCAGGTATTGATTTGATTAACGGTAAACTTGAAAGACAAGTTAGAAAATACAAAACGCGTGTAAATCGTAAAAATAGAAGTCGTGGAGAACAAGAAGCATTTGCATCATTGCCACAAGAAAGTGAAGCAGAAGAGATTCAAAATGATGACAATGAAAGTGATATCGAAATTATTCGTTCAAAAAATTTCAGTTTGAAACCTATGGATTCAGAAGAAGCAGTATTGCAAATGGATTTATTAGGACATGATTTCTTTATTTTCACAGATCGTGAAACTGATGGTACGAGTATTGTTTATAAAAGAAGAGATGGAAAATATGGTTTGATTGAAACAACTGAATAATTTGTTTTAATTAAGTCCAATATTAAACTAACTGTAGCGTTCATGATTGAGTTAAATCATGGACGCTCATTTTTTGTTGTGTTACTATGAAATAATTTGAAAGTTAGGTAAGATCTTGTGTATATTTTAATTGAATAAGAAATAAAATAAAAAATGAAAACTACTAATAAATAAAAAATAGCATTAACAAGCGAAAAAACTGTTTAAATGGAAAGTTAATAAGTGTAAATTTAAGCTTATAAATGATATCATAAATTGTTGTAAGCGAAGAGTTAAAAAGCTAAAGGAGCGAACAAAATGGGTTTTTTATCAAAGATTGCAGATGGCAATAAAAAAGAAATAAAACGCCTTGGTAAATTAGCCGACAAAGTCCTTGCGTTAGAAGAGGATACGTCGATATTAACTGATGAAGAAATTAGAGAGAAAACAAAAGCATTTCAAAAACAATTACAAGCAGAAGAAGATATTAAAAAACAATATAAAATGCTCGATGATATTTTACCGGAAGCCTTTGCGCTCGTAAGAGAAGGTTCAAAACGTGTGTTCAATATGATTCCATATAAAGTTCAGGTTATGGGTGGTATTGCAATTCATGGTGGCGACATTTCTGAAATGAGAACGGGTGAAGGTAAAACGTTAACTGCAACAATGCCAGTTTATTTAAACGCATTGTTAGGTCGCGGTGTGCATGTTATTACAGTAAACGAATATTTATCTAGTACACAAAGCGAAGAAATGGCAGAACTATATGAATTCCTAGGGTTATCAGTAGGATTAAACGTCAACAGTATGACAACAAATGAGAAGAGAGAAGCATACGCAAGTGATATTACGTATAGTACGAACAATGAGTTAGGCTTCGATTATTTACGTGATAATATGGTGAACTATGCAGAAGAACGTGTTATGAGACCATTGAACTTTGCTATTATTGATGAAGTTGACTCAATTTTAATCGATGAAGCGCGTACGCCACTAATCATTTCAGGTGAAGCTGAGAAATCGACTTCGCTTTATACACAAGCAAATGTCTTTGCTAAAATGTTGAAAAATGAAGACGACTATAACTACGATGAAAAAACAAAAGCTGTTCAATTAACAGAACAAGGTATTGATAAAGCAGAACGCATGTTTAAGATTGATAATCTATATGATGTTAATAATGTGGATATTATTAGCCATATTAATACTGCGTTACGTGCACATGTAACATTGCAACGAGATGTGGATTACATGGTGAATAATGGTGAAGTCTTAATTGTTGATCAATTTACTGGTCGTACAATGCCAGGACGTCGCTTTTCAGAAGGCTTACACCAAGCCATAGAAGCAAAAGAAGGCGTGAAGATTCAAAACGAATCTAAAACAATGGCTTCTATTACATTCCAAAACTATTTCAGAATGTACAACAAACTTTCTGGTATGACAGGTACAGCTAAAACTGAAGAAGAAGAGTTCAGAAACATTTATAATATGACTGTAACTCAAATACCTACTAACAAACCGATACAACGTGTGGATAAACCAGACTTAATATACATTAGTCAAAAAGGTAAATTTGATGCAGTTGTTGATGATGTTATTGAAAAACATAAACTTGGACAACCTGTACTATTGGGTACAGTTGCAGTTGAAACCAGTGAATATATTTCTAATTTATTGAAGAAACATGGCGTACGTCATGACATTTTAAATGCTAAAAATCACGAACGTGAAGCAGATATAGTTGCTAATGCAGGTCAACGTGGAGCGGTTACTATCGCTACTAACATGGCAGGTAGAGGTACAGATATTAAACTTGGCGTAGGTGTTGAAGAAATCGGCGGCCTTGCAGTAATTGGTACAGAGCGACATGAATCTCGTCGTATTGATGATCAATTACGTGGTCGTGCTGGACGACAAGGTGATAAAGGGGACAGTCGCTTCTATTTATCCCTACAGGATGATTTAATGGTACGTTTTGGTTCAGAACGTTTACAAAGTATGATGAATCGTTTAGGTATGGATGATTCTACACCAATAGAATCTAAAATGGTGTCCCGTGCCGTTGAATCTGCTCAAAAACGTGTAGAAGGTAATAACTTTGATGCACGTAAACGTGTACTTGAATATGACGATGTATTACGTAAACAACGTGAGATTATATATGGTGAACGTAACCGTATTATTGATAATGATGAAAGTGGAGATTTAGTAAATGAAATGCTCCATTCTACAATAGATAGAAGCGTTCATTATTATATAAATGAAGACGAAGAAGATTTAGATTATGAGCCATTCATCAACTATATTGATGATGTATTCTTAAATGAAGGTGACTTAAAACTAGAAGATATCAAAGGTAAGGACCAAGAGGATATCATTGATATTGTTTGGTCAAAAGTTGAAGTCGCGTTAAAAGATCAAAAAGAGAAAATTGGTACACAATTTGATGAATTCGAACGTATGATTTTACTTCGTTCAATCGATTTACATTGGACAGATCATATAGATACAATGGATCAATTACGTCAAGGTATCCATTTGCGTTCTTATGGCCAGCAAAATCCATTACGTGATTATCAAAACGAAGGTCACCAACTTTTCGATACAATGATGCAAAACATCGAAGAAGATGTTAGCAAATATATCTTGAAATCCGTAGTAACAGTTGAAGATGACTTAGAACGTGATAAAGCAACAGATTTCGGTAAAGCTGAACACGTATCTGCAGAAGATGGTAAAGAAAAAGCTAAAGCATCACCTTATGTTAAAGATGATCATATCGGTAGAAACGATCCTTGCCCTTGCGGTAGTGGAAAAAAATATAAAAACTGCCACGGTGCGTAATTTGAAAGTGATTTTAAATAAAACCGGAAGCCTTGATAAAGCATATATCAACTTCCGGTTTTTATTTATCAAAAATTAAAGTTAGCGTGTTTTAATAAATAAAAAACAGTGGCAGAGTTGTAATTAAGCCTCAAACTTTTGTAGAATAGATATATTGAATAAAATAACATAATTTAATAGTAGTATTTCAATCGTACGATAACAGGAGAGATGCATTGATGGAACTATCAGAAATTAAACGTAATATAGATTATTATAATGAAAAATTAGAGCAGCTTAGGGGGTCTCTTTGACTTAGAAGAAAAAGAGACAAATATTCAGGAATACGAAGAAATGATGACTGATCCTACTTTTTGGGATGATCAAGATAAAGCACAGGAAATTATCGATAAGAATAATGCTTTAAAAACGATCGTAAATGCATATCGAGGATTAGAATCTGAAATAGAAGAGATGGAAACAACAAGAGAACTATTATTAGACGATGATGATGAAGATATGAAGTCAGATTTAGAACAAAACGTATTAGATTTTAAAGAAAACTTAGATAATTTTGAACTACAATTATTACTTGATGGTCCATACGATGCGAACGATGCCATTATGGAACTACATCCTGGCGCAGGCGGTACGGAATCGCAAGATTGGACAAATATGCTTTTAAGAATGTATCAACGTTATTGTGAACACAAAGGGTTTAAAGTTGAAATTGCAGACTATCTACCTGGTGATGAAGCGGGCGTTAAAAGCGTTACATTAATCGTTAAAGGTCATAATGCCTATGGTTATTTGAAAGCTGAAAAAGGCGTGCATCGACTTGTCCGTATTTCACCGTTTGATTCGTCTGGACGTAGACATACTTCATTCGCTTCTTGTGATGTTATACCACAATTCAATAATACAGAAATTGAAATCGATATAAATCCAGATGATATTAATGTTGATACATTTAGAGCATCTGGCGCAGGTGGTCAACATATTAATAAAACAGAATCAGCAATTAGAATAACCCATCATCCTACAGGCATTGTAGTAAACAACCAAAATGAGCGTTCTCAAATTAAAAACAGAGAAGCTGCAATGAAGACATTGAAAGCCAAGTTATATCAATTGAAAATTGAAGAACAAGAGCAAGAAATGGCAGAAATTCGTGGTGAGCAAAAAGAAATTGGCTGGGGAAGTCAAATAAGATCTTATGTTTTCCATCCTTATGCAATGGTTAAAGATCATAGAACAAATGAAGAATCAGGTAAAGTAGATGCAGTTATGGACGGTGATATAAGTCCATTTATAGAAGCATACTTACGTAGTCAAATGGATCATTCAGAAAGTTAAGCAAATGATAATAAGAGATCTCGTCATTAGTATTTAAACTAGTGACGAGATCTTTTTAAATTAAAAGAAAAAATAAAAAAAATATGTAAAATGCAATTTAAAATATTACATGTTAGATTAAGCTGATGTATATAGAGACGCTTTAAAAGGTTGTAATATCAAGGTTTTAAACGCGCTTTAAGTTAATAGCGTTGACCCATATTTAGTCTCAATTGTCTATTGCATTACAGTATAATAACAATCACAAAAGAGGGGAAAATTTATGCTATATTATGATTGATTAAAATTCAAGACAGTAAAG
Organism: Staphylococcus equorum; assembly: GCF_001747895.1. Taxonomy (GTDB): domain Bacteria; phylum Bacillota; class Bacilli; order Staphylococcales; family Staphylococcaceae; genus Staphylococcus; species Staphylococcus equorum_A. The sequence continues at coordinate 34,886 of NZ_LNNB01000029.1, forward strand.
GGTTGAATATGTAATGAAGAAAGGATTAACATTTTCTGTAACATCGGCAGCATTGTTTTTTGGTTTTAATGGTATTGCATCAGCAGACCAAATTCACACAGTAAAAGAAGATGCTAAATTATCTGATATAGCGCAAACATTTGCCACAACAACAAATGAAATTCAGTCATTAAATCAATTGAATGACAAAGTAACTGTACAAGCAGGAGAGCAATTAGTGCTTCCAGACAAAGATATAGTAGAAATAAAGCAAGGAGATACGGTTTTAAATATTGCTGCTAAATATCAGCTTAATTTAGAACAACTTTATCAGTTAAACCCAAATCTAGGAGAAATTATTTATCCTGGACAATTAGTGGCAGTATCTGAAAAGGGTTCAGCACATTTAAACAACCAACTTCAAAGTATTTTTAACGAACAGCAAGTACAGAATGAAACAAGGGAAGATAATGATGTTCCAGTAACATCAAACAACTTTGTACCGACAACACAGCATACTTGGGATTACGTAGAAAAAGAAGCAGCAAATAATCAAAATGAAAGTACACAAATGTATTCTAATCAATATAAACCAACACAGGTAGCTTCAAATGGTAGTAATTATTATGATTGGGGACAATGTACATACTATGCATTTGATCGTCGTCAACAATTAGGAAAATCAGTAGGTAACCTTTGGGGTAACGCAAATAATTGGGCTTCGGCAGCGAGTAATAGTGGCTACAAAGTTAACCGTACACCTGAAGTGGGTGCGATTTTCCAAAGTAATGCCGGTAACTATGGTCATGTAGGTGTTGTAGAACGTAAAAATCCAGATGGATCAATTGTAGTATCAGAAATGAATTGGCAAGGTGTAGGACAAAAATCTTATAGAACAATTCACAACACTGATCAATATAATTATATTCATTAGCAAACCATATACCTACTATATACTTGCAATATCATCTGAATACATAAAAAAGGTGATTGATAGTGAGCTTATATTAGAGGTGAGCTTTGCTTAGTATAATAAATGGTACATCATAGAACCACTCCATCATGTTTTGGAGTGGTTCTATGTTTATAGTTCATTGTGGTTAAATAATGTCATGAATAAAATAATGCGACAGCAATATAATTTTTCTAATAAGATTTCGTAGTATATGCCTAGCCAACTCTGCCAAAATAACAACGGGACTGAGATATGAATTTATGTCCTAGGCGCCTCATAAATTGAATTAGTTAAATTCAATTACATTGATAAGACATTTTGATTGTTGAATGATATTATAAAATTAAGTATAATCATTCATTAAACAAACTAGGAGGCGATGTCATGGGAGTACATCAATATTTTAAACGCTTGTCTGATTTAGAAAAATTAATTAGATTGCCGGGAAAATTTAAATACTTTGAGCATAATGTCGCTGCGCATTCATTTAAGGTGACAAAAATTGCACAATATTTGGCTACAGTAGAGGAATACCATGGTAATGAAGTAGATTGGAAGAGTTTATATGAAAAGTCGTTAAATCACGATTTTGCTGAAATTTTTACGGGTGATATCAAAACACCAGTTAAATATGCAAGTGGTGAATTAAAAAAACTCTTCTCACAAGTCGAGGAAGAAATGGTAGACCATTTTATAAATGAAGAAATTCCAGAAGCTTACCAAGATATATATCGAGAAAGACTTCAAGAAGGTAAAGACGACTCATTAGAAGGTCAGATACTTTCTGTAGCTGACAAGATAGATTTATTATATGAAACATTTGGGGAAATACAAAAGCGTAACCCTGAACAACTATTTTTTGAAATATATGAGATGTCCTTAGAAACAATTATGCAATTTGATCATCTAAGTTCGGTACAAGATTTTATAGATAATATTATTCCTGAAATGTTAACGGAGAAATTCATTCCAAGATCAGAATTACGTGAAACAACAATGGCTATTTTAAATAATAGGAATGGGTGAAGTGAATGATTTGGTATGTGCTCGCATCCTTCTTTCCATGTATTTTTGTGGTATTTTTCAGTGTGCTGACACGAAGTAAATGGGTAGGAACGATTTTAACATTAATTATAATTGGTGCATCCGTTCAAAAAGGTTTTTTTCATAATGAATGGATCATTTTTATAGATGTCGCCTCGTTGCTAGCTGGTTACCTTATTATCGATCAATTAGAATTTCATAAAAAAGAAGATGACTGAGTAATAAGTATTAAGCAACTTAATTGCTATAGTTAAATAAGCGTTTTATAATTGTATAGATTAAACAATATAGTTTATTTTAGGATAAACAAAGACAACTTAGGCAAACATGGTGACAGAACTATGTTTGTTTTTCTTTATATACAAGAAGATAAAAAGCGAACAAATGTTTGCTTTTCTATTTATAAATCTGTTAAAATATGTAACGAGAATATGAATCTGCAAACTTGATGCAGACACACAGCAACAGTGGTATATACATTTTAAACATAGACACATCAGGTATGTTCGTATCGTTAGAAATTATATAGGAGGCATGTGTCACTATGGAACACCATCAATTTAAATTACAATCTGATTTTACACCTCAAGGTGATCAACCAGAGGCGATAAAGAAAATCGTTAAAGGCGTTAATGAGGGCAAACGTCATCAAACTTTACTCGGTGCGACAGGTACAGGTAAGACCTTTACGATGAGTAATGTTATTAAACAAGTAGGGAAACCGACACTCATTATCGCGCATAATAAAACATTAGCAGGGCAATTATATAGTGAGTTTAAAGAATTCTTTCCAGAAAATAGAGTAGAATACTTTGTCAGTTATTATGATTACTATCAACCAGAGGCTTATGTACCATCAACTGATACATTTATTGAAAAAGATGCTTCAATAAATGATGAAATTGACCAATTACGACATTCAGCGACAAGTTCACTTTTTGAAAGAGACGATGTCATTATTATTGCGAGTGTCAGCTGTATATATGGTTTAGGTAATCCAGAAGAATATCGAGATTTAGTAGTCAGTGTTCGTGCTGGTATGGAAATGGATAGAAGTGAACTTTTAAAAAAATTAGTAGACGTTCAATATTCGAGAAATGATATTGATTTTAGACGCGGTACATTTCGTGTAAGAGGAGATGTTGTTGAAATTTTTCCAGCTTCGAGAGAAGAAATGTGTATTCGTGTAGAATTTTTCGGTGACGAAATTGATCGTATCCGTGAAGTGAATTATTTAACGGGTGAAGTTTTAAGAGAGCGCGATCACTTTGTGATTTTCCCAGCTTCCCACTTCGTAACACGTGAAGAGAAAATGAAATCTGCGATACAAAGAATTGAAAATGAATTAGAAGAACGTTTAACAGAATTACGCTCAGAAAATAAATTATTAGAGGCACAACGACTAGAACAACGTACGAATTATGATTTAGAAATGATGCGTGAAATGGGCTTCTGTTCTGGTATTGAAAACTATTCTGTTCATTTAACGTTAAGACCAATGGGGTCAACGCCGTATACGTTATTAGACTATTTTGGCGATGATTGGCTTGTGATGGTTGATGAATCACATGTGACATTACCTCAGATTAGGGGTATGTATAATGGAGACCGTGCACGTAAACAAGTACTTGTAGATCATGGTTTCCGTTTGCCGAGTGCTTTGGATAATAGACCTTTAAAATTTGAAGAATTCGAAGAAAAAACCAATCAACTCGTTTATGTATCTGCTACACCTGGTCCATTCGAGTTAGAACATACAGATGAAATGGTACAACAAATCATTCGTCCGACAGGTCTTTTAGATCCTGAGATTGAAGTGCGACCAACGGAAAATCAAATTGATGATTTAATAAGTGAAATTCATGAGCGCATTGAACGTAATGAACGTGTGCTAGTTACGACATTAACTAAAAAAATGAGTGAAGATTTAACGACTTATTTGAAAGAAGCTGGCATTAAGGTCAATTACCTACATTCAGAAATTAAAACGTTGGAGCGTATAGAAATTATTCGTGATTTACGTATGGGAACATATGATGTCATTGTTGGAATTAACTTATTAAGAGAGGGTATCGATATACCAGAAGTGTCTCTTGTTGTTATTCTTGATGCGGATAAAGAAGGTTTCTTACGTTCTCATAGATCGCTTGTTCAAACAAGTGGACGTGCAGCACGTAATAGTCGCGGTGAAGTTATTATGTATGGTGACAAGATTACCGATTCCATGCGTTATGCCATTGATGAGACAGAACGACGTCGTACAATTCAAAAAGCGTATAATGAAAAACATAATGTCACGCCTACGACGATTAATAAGAAAATTCATGATGTTATTAGTGCCACAGTCGAGAATGATGAAACGAATGAACAACAACAAACTGAAGTACCTAAGAAAATGACGAAAAAAGAACGCGAAAAAACAATCGCAAATATAGAAAAAGAAATGAAACAAGCAGCCAAAGATTTAGATTTCGAAAAAGCAACAGAGCTTAGAGACATGTTGTTTGAATTAAAAGCAGAAGGGTGACACATATGAAACAACCATCCATTGTAGTAAAAGGGGCTCGCGCCCATAATTTAAAAGATGTAGATATTGAAATACCGAAAGATAAACTCATCGTAATGACGGGACTTTCTGGATCTGGAAAATCTTCACTTGCCTTCGATACAATTTACGCTGAGGGACAGCGTAGATATGTTGAGTCATTAAGTGCTTATGCAAGACAATTTTTAGGTCAAATGGACAAACCGGATGTTGATACAATTGAAGGTTTATCACCTGCGATATCAATTGACCAAAAGACGACAAGTAAGAACCCAAGATCAACTGTAGCGACGGTAACTGAAATATACGACTATATACGGTTACTCTACGCACGTATAGGTAAACCATTCTGTCCTAATCACGGTATTGAAATAGAATCACAAACTGTACAACAAATGGTAGACCAAGTGATGCAACTTGAAGAGCGTTCTAAAATCCAATTATTGGCTCCTGTGGTTTCTCACAGAAAAGGCGCACAAGAAAAACTCATAGACGACATTAGCAAAAAAGGTTATGTACGCGTTCGTGTTGATGGCGAAATTATGGATGTAAACGAAGTGCCAAATTTAGATAAAAATAAAAACCATACCATCGAAGTGGTAATAGATCGCTTGGTAGTTAAAGCAGGTATTGAAGGACGTCTTGCTGATTCTATAGAAACTGCGATTAGACTTGCTGAAGGTACGTTAATCGTTGATATCATTGATGGAGAAGAATTAAAATTCTCAGAAAACCATGCTTGTCCGATATGTGGTTTTTCAATTGGTGAGTTAGAGCCACGTATGTTCAGTTTTAACAGCCCATTTGGCGCATGTCCAACATGTGATGGTTTAGGATTAAAATTAAAGGTAGATGTAGACTTAGTGGTTCCTGATACTAACAAAACTTTAAATGAAGGTGCGATCATAGCTTGGGAATCTTCAAGTTCAGATTTTTATCCAACATTATTAAATCGTGTTTGTGAAGTATATAAAATTAATATGGATAAACCATTTAAAAAATTGACAGATAGACAACAAGATATCATTTTAAACGGTTCTAAAGGTAAAGAAATTGAGTTCACATTCAAGCAACGTAATGGTCAAACACGTAAACGAACAATGGAATTTGAAGGTGTGCTTAATAATATTAATCGTCGCTACCATGATTCACCATCCGAACTTGTTAGAGAGATGATGAGTAAATATATGACAGAGCTACCTTGTGAAACTTGTAATGGTAAACGTTTAAGTCGTGAAGCACTATCTGTATATGTTTCTGGTCAGAATATTGGAGAAGTTGTTGAACATTCAATTAAAGATGCGTTGCATATGTACGAACATATCGAATTGTCAGAACAAGATAGAAAAATTGCAGATCAAATATTAAAAGAAATTAACTCGCGTTTAGAATTTTTATATAACGTCGGTTTAGAATATTTAACACTTAATCGTGCATCAGGATCGCTATCAGGTGGTGAAGCGCAACGAATTCGTCTTGCTACACAAATTGGTTCTAGACTGTCAGGTGTACTTTACGTGTTAGATGAGCCTTCTATCGGTCTTCACCAACGAGATAATGATCGACTCATAAGCACATTAAAAGAAATGCGTGACTTAGGTAATACTTTGATAGTCGTAGAACACGATGAAGATACAATGCGTGCGGCTGATTATTTGGTTGATGTAGGCCCAGGTGCGGGTGAACATGGTGGCGAAATTGTCGCGAGTGGTACACCTAAACAAGTAATGAATCAGAAAAAATCACTCACTGGTCAATATTTAAGTGGGAAAAAGCTGATAGAAGTACCTGAAGAACGCCGTGAAATAACTGACCGAAAAGTAAGCGTTAAAGGCGCAAGAAGTAATAACTTAAAAGATATTGACGTAGATTTTCCATTATCAACAATGACAGTAGTTACAGGTGTCTCAGGTTCAGGTAAGAGTACGTTAGTTAATGAAGTGCTGTATAAATCATTAGCAAAACACATTAATAAATCAAAAGTAAAACCGGGCGATTGTGACGAAATTCAAGGAATAGATCAACTTGAACGTATAATCGATATTGATCAATCACCTATTGGACGAACACCGAGATCAAATCCAGCAACTTATACAGGCGTATTTGATAATATTAGGGATATCTTCGCTCAAACAAATGAATCTAAAGTAAGAGGTTATACGAAAGGCCGTTTTAGCTTTAATGTAAAAGGTGGTCGCTGTGAAGCTTGTAGAGGTGACGGTATTATAAAAATTGAAATGCATTTCTTACCAGATGTGTATGTGCCGTGTGAAATTTGTGGTGGTTCTAGATACAATAGAGAAACGCTAGAGGTCACGTATAAAGGTAAAAACATTGCAGATATTTTAGCAATGACAGCTGAAGAAGCGACTAATTTCTTTGAGAAAGTACCTAAAATTCATCGCAAATTGAAAACATTAGTTGATGTTGGACTAGGATACGTTACACTCGGTCAACAAGCAACGACACTTTCTGGTGGTGAAGCACAACGTGTTAAACTGGCTTCTGAATTGCATAAACGTTCTACGGGTCGCTCCATCTATATACTAGATGAGCCCACTACTGGTTTACATGTTGACGATATTGGGCGATTATTAAAAGTACTTAATAAACTAGTAGAAAATGGTGATACTGTAGTTATTATTGAGCATAACTTAGATGTTATTAAAATGGCAGATTATATTATTGACTTAGGTCCAGAAGGTGGCGACGGAGGCGGTACGCTTGTAGCTACCGGCACGCCAGAACAAATTGCAGAAGTAAAAGAAAGTTACACAGGACAATACTTAAAACCTGTGCTAGAAAGAGATACAGTAAAATAAAAATATATGAAAATTACTAATGTAACGCTATCCAAAAAGGTGGGTTACATAAAGTATGAATGCCTCTCTTTAAAGTAAGTACTTTAATGTACAAACTTTGAAGGGGGTATTTTTGTATTTAAAAGCAACAACTACACAAAAAATGATTTATAGTAAATTAAATGAATAAATTGAAAATATAATGAGTCACTAGTGTCTGATATCGTTTATAATTGATATAATGATAGATATTATAGATATGTATTGAATTATCGATCTTCTACACTTTTTGATATGGATTATCATTTCTTTTTGATATGATAATATCATATTGCAAATGTAAGAGAAATATTGATAGAGGTGAACTATGTTAACTACAAAGAGTTTAGTAGACCGCTTTGAACTTGATCTCATTGTTGGAGAAGCAGGTTTAAACAAACAAATTAAAAATACAGATATTTCAAGACCAGGTTTGGAAATGGCAGGTTATTTTTCTCACTATGCATCTGACCGTATTCAATTATTAGGTACTACGGAATTATCTTTTTATAATTTATTACCAGATGAAGAACGTAAAGGACGTATGAGAAAGTTATGTCGTCCAGACACGCCGGCGATTATTGTAACGAGAGATTTAGAACCTCCAGAGGAACTTATCGCTGCAGCAAAAGAACTCGACACACCATTAATTGCGTCGACGATTGCTACTACACAATTAATGAGTCGTTTAACTACGTTTTTAGAACATGAACTAGCTAGAACAACATCGCTACATGGGGTACTTGTCGATGTTTATGGTGTAGGGGTACTGATTACTGGTGATTCTGGAATTGGTAAAAGTGAAACAGCATTAGAATTAATAAAACGTGGTCATAGATTAGTAGCAGATGACAATGTGGAAATTAGAGAAATCAGTAAAGACGAATTAATTGGGAGAGCACCTAAGTTAATAGAACATTTATTAGAAATAAGGGGCTTAGGTATCATTAATGTAATGACATTATTTGGTGCAGGTTCGATTTTAACTGAAAAAAGATTGCGTTTAAATATTCATTTAGAAAACTGGCATAAAGACAAATTATATGATCGAGTCGGCTTAAATGAAGAAAAATTACGTATCTTAGATACTGAAATTACGAAAAAAACAATTCCTGTACGACCTGGACGTAACGTAGCGGTTATTATTGAAGTTGCGGCAATGAATTACCGTCTGAATATTATGGGCATCAATACAGCAGAAGAGTTTAATGATCGCTTAAATGCTGAAATATTACGAAACGGTAGCAACAGTGAGGAGAAATAGGTAATGATGACATTAAATTATATCAATCCAATTGCGCTTGAGCTTGGACCTATTTCGGTACGTTGGTACGGTATTATTATCGCAGTGGGGATACTCTTGGGTTATTTTATTGCTCAAGAAGGTGTCAAACGTATTGGCTTTGATAAAGATACATTAGTTGATATCATTTTTTGGAGTGCAATATTTGGATTTATTGTGGCGAGACTTTATTTTGTTATTTTCCAGTGGCCATATTATATTCAAAACCCAATTGAAATTCCGATGATATGGCATGGTGGTATTGCAATACATGGTGGTTTAATAGGCGGATTTGTTACAGGGATTATCATCTGTAAACAAAAAAATATTAATCCGTTTCAAATTGGTGATGTCATTGCACCAAGTATGATTTTAGGTCAAGGTATTGGAAGATGGGGCAACTTTATGAATCATGAAGCACATGGTGGTCCTGTTTCAAGAACATTCTTAGAAAACTTACATATTCCAGATTTTATTATTAATAATATGTATATTAACGGCAAATACTATCAGCCAACATTTTTATATGAATCTATTTGGGACATTTTAGGCTTTGTTATACTGATCTTGCTTAGAAAACATTTACGTATAGGCGATACTTTCTGTCTATATTTGATATGGTACTCCATCGGCAGATTTTTCGTAGAAGGTATGCGTACAGATAGCTTGATGTTAACAAGTGATATTCGAGTAGCACAGTTAATGTCTATTATACTGATTATAGTAGGTATTGTGATTATGATTATCAGAAGAGTGAAATATAACGCACCAAGATACAAAGGTGTTGGTCCGTTAACTTGGTCAAATCAAAAAGTGAAGTGATAAAATATCATGCGTAATTTAAAAAAAGTTAAAGTTAAAGGCAATAACCCACTTTGGCATATGTATCGCTATATAAAATACTTTAAAATATTTAAACAAACGATAATTATTGAAATTTGCAGGTACTTGCCTCATGTGAAATTGAAACATTGGGTGTATCGCAATTTATTGAAAATGAGTATAGGTGAAAACACAGCATTTGCTTTTAAAGTGGTTCCCGATTTATTATACCCAGAGTATATTTCTATAGGGAAAAACTGTGTGATTGGCTATAATACTACAATTTTGACTCATGAATTTCTCGTTGATGAGTTTCGAACGGGACGTGTCCAAATTGGTGATAATACTTTAATTGGTGCGAATGTTACAATATTACCAGGTGTAAGCATAGGTGCAAATGTTAAAGTCGGGGCGGGTACTGTTATTTCAAAAGACATACCGGATTCGGCATTAGCATATGGAAATCCCATGCAAATAAGAACTTAATGAATATTTAGGAGGTGATAATGGATGGCGCATAACGGCAAAGTAATACCAATGAAATTAGATAGTCAATTTTATAAAAAATTGGGAGACCAAAAATTTCTGCACCAAGATTATAAAAAGGCAGCAGAATATTATGGCAAAGTGCTGGAAATGTCACCTCAAGATTTTGATGTAAAAGTAAAATACGCGGAATGTCTTGTGAATTTAGGACTGAGTAGTGAAGCGGAGTATCTGTTTTATGAAAATATTGCACAACAAGAGTTAGTAGAAGAAAGTTATTTTCAGCTTAGTCAATTAAACATTACATTAAACGAAGCAAATAAAGCATTTTTATTTGGTATAAATTATGTCACGATGTCTAAAGATGAAGATTATAAAGAAGAACTTGAAGACATGTTTGAAGTTTCTTATAATTCAGCTGAAAAAATAGAGACAGAAAGCCAGCTATTTGCAGTACAACTTATTTTCCAATACTTATTTTCTCAGGGACGATTACCTGAAGCACGAACATTTATCTTAAATCAAAATGATGAAATTCAAGAACATCGCGTAGTGCGTAATTTACTTGCGATGTGTTATTTATATATGAATGAATATGACATTGCTAAAGAAATGTTTGAGCGATTGCTTAGTGAAGATAATACGGATGTACATGCATTATGTCATTATACTTTATTACTTTATAATACGAATGATAAAGAAAAATACCAACGCTATTTAAAAATTTTAAGTAAAGTCATGCCGATGAATGATGATGAGTCATTTAAACTAGGTATCGTTTTATGTTACTTGAAACAATATGAAGCTTCGCAAAAAATATTACAACCACTTTATAGAAAAGGAAAATTCCTTTCCATCCAAATGTATAACGCGTTAAGTTATAACAGTTACCATTTAAATAACATTGATGAAAGTAAATATTTTTGGTCGAAATTGCAAGAAATGACTAAAGTCGATGTAGGTTATGCACCTTGGGTTATTGCTGAGAGTAAAATGTATTTCGATGAACAAGTATTACCACTGTTACTCCATGACGATAGCCATCACAGGCTATATGGTATTTTCTTATTAAATCAGTTAAAAGGGCGAGAAGTGCTTTTGACACAAGAAATTTGGGCAGTTTTAGAATCTATGGAAGATTACGAAAAGCTATATCTTACGTATATTATTCAAGATTTAAAATTAAACAAATTAGATTTCATTCACAGAGGCTTATTGATGTTGTATGGTGTGAAATCATTGAAAAATAATGAAGAATTATTTATTGTATGGATTGATCAAGCAGAAGCGATTATATCTGAAAAAGTAGATTTAACAAATGTAAATGAATATATTGCAGCATTTGTGTATATGTATTATCGTAATGCTGATAGTAAAATAACAAAACAACAAGTAATGGAATGGTTTGATATATCTTCTTACCGTTTAAATAAAACGATAGATTATTTAGTGAGCATATAAGTTTAAGAAATGCAAGAAATCATATATACTGCGCATAATGAATTATTAAACAGGAGGCAATTTAAATGGCTGAACAAGTGGATTTTGATGTGGCAATTATAGGTGCCGGACCAGCAGGAATGACTGCTGCAGTTTATGCATCACGTGCTAATTTAAGCACAGTAATGATTGAACGTGGTATGCCAGGTGGACAAATGGCAAACACAGAAGAAGTTGAGAACTTCCCAGGATTTGAAATGGTAACAGGTCCAGACTTATCAACGAAAATGTTTGAACATGCGAAAAAATTTGGTGCAAAATATCAATATGGCGATATCAAATCTATAGAAGATAAAGGTACGCATAAAGTGATTAACCTTGGTAATAGTGAAATTACTGCTCGTGCCGTAATCATATCAACAGGTGCAGAATACAAAAAAATTGGTGTACCAGGTGAACAAGAACTAGGTGGCCGTGGTGTAAGTTATTGTGCCGTATGTGATGGTGCATTCTTTAAAGGTAAAAAATTATTTGTTATTGGTGGCGGGGACTCAGCTGTAGAAGAAGGAACATTCCTTACGAAATTTGCTGATAGCGTAACAATCGTTCACCGTAGAGATGAATTACGTGCACAAAAAATCTTACAAGATCGTGCATTTAAAAACGATAAAATTGATTTTATTTGGAGTCACACTTTGAAAACAATTAATGATAAAGATGGTAAAGTAGGCTCAGTAACATTAGAATCAACGAAAGATGGCACAGAACAAACACTAGATGGTGATGGCGTATTTGTGTACATTGGTATGAAACCATTAACAATACCTTTCCAAGATTTAGGTATTACTAATGAAGTTGGCTACATTTTAACGAATGAAGACATGAGTACAAGTGTACCTGGTATATATGCAGCAGGCGACGTACGTGAAAAAGGTTTACGTCAAATTGTAACGGCAACTGGCGACGGAAGTATTGCTGCACAAAGTGCTATTGCATATATCGAACATTTAAACGATGCAATTGAAGCATAAATAAATTGAATCATTGATGAAGTAAAGTCATAATTTATAAAAGATTTTATAAAATATCATAGATAAATTCAGTCATAGCTAGAATGTCATACTTACGATCTATAAGTAAGTTATAACATTCTAGCTTTTTTACATAATGAAACAGCTATAGCTTTATAGTGTCGATAGATAAAACTACTACCTTAGTCGTTTTTCATGTAAAATATAATGTGATAATATTAACTCGTTAGACTTATATTGAGAAAAATGAAATATAATGTATAAATGCCAATATAAATAAACTATTAACAGCATAGAACTAATTTTGCGATTAAAATAATCAATGGATGGTGTAAAGAGATGCAGCGAGAAGAAAAAGAAATAGTAAAGAGTGAATTGTTGGTTGTAACTGGTTTGTCAGGCGCCGGAAAATCTATGGTCATCCAGAGTTTAGAAGACATTGGATATTTCTGTGTAGATAATTTACCACCGATTCTGTTACCAAAGTTTGTAGAATTGATGGGGCAAGGGAACCCTTCTTTACAAAAAGTAGCGATTGCTATTGATTTGAGAGGTAAGGAACTCTTTAAGTCTTTAATTAAAGAGATGGATCAAATTAAGAGTAACTCAGACGTTATTGTTGATTTAATGTTCTTGGAAGCTTCGAATGAAAAACTAATCTCTCGTTATAAAGAAACACGTCGTGCACATCCTTTAAATGAAAAAGGTCAACGTTCATTAATTGAATCTATTGAAGAAGAACGTGAGTTGTTGACTGAAATTCAGAGTTTAGCGAATTATACGATTGATACATCGCAAATGACACCGAAAGAATTACGCAAACGCGTGGGGGATTATTTTAATCAAAGTAACTACCAAACATTTAATATTAATGTCATTAGCTTCGGTTTTAAACATGGGATACAAATAGATGCGGACCTTGTATTTGATGTAAGGTTTTTACCAAATCCGCACTACGTTGATGAGTTGAGACCATTAACTGGTGAAGATGAAGCGGTATATAAATATGTAATGAAATGGAAAGAAACAAATATTTTTTATGAAAAATTAATGGATTTATTGAAATTTATGGTGCCAGGGTATAAAAAAGAAGGTAAATCTCAACTTGTTATTGCAATAGGGTGTACTGGTGGCCAACATCGTTCTGTCGCACTAGCCAAACGTATCGGAGCAGAACTCAGAGAGAGTTTTGACTATAATGTGTATGTGCAACATAGGGATGCACATGTCGAAAGTGGCGTGAAACAAAAAAATGAAAAGAATTAAACTTGTACTTATAGGTGGAGGTACGGGTTTATCCGTTTTAGCACGTGGTTTAAAGGGTTATCCGATTGATATTACGACGATTGTCACAGTAGCTGATGATGGTGGTAGTACGGGTAAAATACGAAGCGAAATGGATATACCTGCTCCAGGAGATATACGAAACGTTATTTCGGCATTAAGTGAAACTGAATCAACAATAGAGCAATTGTTTCAATATCGTTTTAAAGAAAACCAAGTCGAAGGTCATTCTTTAGGTAACTTACTCATCGCTGCATTAACCAACATCAATAACGATTTCGGCCATGCAGTGAAAGAACTAAGTAAAATTTTAAATATTAGAGGTCGTGTTATTCCATCTACTAATGCGAGCGTACGTTTAAATGCAGTAATGGAAGATGGAGAAATTGTATATGGCGAATCTAATATTCCAAAAAAGAATAAAAAGATTAAACGTGTATTTTTGGAACCAGAAGATGTTGAGCCAATGGAAGAAGCAGTGGAAGCAATAGAAGAAGCAGATTTAATCGTGTTAGGCCCTGGCTCACTTTATACGAGTGTGATTTCTAACCTATGCGTGAAGGGTATTTCTAATGCACTGCTGGGTGGAGACGTTCCTAAATTATATGTTTCAAATGTTATGACACAGCCAGGTGAAACAAATAGTTATACTGCAGTCGACCATGTGAACGCAATACATGATCATGTTGGTCAGAACTTTATCAGTTACTCTATTTGTAGCACCCAATCATTTACTGAAGATGTGTTGAGGCGTTATAGGGAAGATGGGGCATCACCAGTGAAATGTAATATGAATCATATGGAAGAACAAAATATTAAAGTATTTACACACCCTAATTTAGTAGAAGTTTCTGAAGAATACTATGTGCGTCATAATACTGAAGTGTTATCTAAAATGATTTACGAAATAGCTATGCGAGAAACTGAAACGATTGAATTTACGCGAGATAAAGAAAATGATGAATAATAACTAAGTGATATCATTTAGTTAAAGAAGGGACTGATTAATCTATGAGCTTTGCATCCGAGATGAAGAATGAACTAACTAGAATAGAAGTAGATGAAGAGAATGCAAAAGCAGAGCTCAGTGCGCTTATTCGTATGAATGGTGCACTCAGTCTTTCCAACCAACAATTTGTTATTAACGTACAAACTGAAAATGCTACTACGGCAAGACGTATATATTCGTTAATTAAAAAAGTTTTTAATGTTGAAGTGGAACTACTTGTGAGAAAGAAAATGAAATTAAAAAAGAACAATATTTATATCTGTCGTATTAAAGTACGTGCTAGAGAAATATTGGATGAATTAGGTATTTTAAAAAGTGGCGTCTTTACGCACGAAATTGATGAAGCATTGATTCATGATGATGAAATGAGAAGAAGTTATTTACGTGGTGCTTTTCTTGCTGGTGGCTCAGTAAACAATCCAGAAACATCATCTTATCATTTAGAAATATTTTCATTATATGAAGACCATTCTGAAGGTATAACGCAGTTAATGAATAAATATGATTTGAACGCCAAGCATCTCGAACGAAAAAAAGGTAGTATTGCTTATTTAAAAGAAGCGGAAAAAATTTCTGATTTCTTAAGTTTAATCGGTGGATATCAAGCACTATTGAAATTTGAAGATGTCCGTATTGTACGTGATATGAGAAACTCTGTTAACAGATTGGTGAATTGTGAAACTGCTAATTTGAACAAAACAGTAAGTGCCTCTATGAAACATGTAGAAAGCATTCGTTTAATTGACCAAGAAATTGGTCTAGATAATTTACCTGAAAGATTACGTGAAATTGCAAGACTAAGAATAGAGCATCAAGAAGTGTCACTTAAAGAATTAGGTGAAATGATGACTTCTGGCAATATATCTAAATCTGGTGTGAATCATCGATTAAGAAAGTTGAATGAAATGGCGGATAAATTGAGAAGCGGCGAACCAATTGAACTGAAATAATATGCTTTACAGTTTTAGATTTTTAGTTTGGACCCTTCAATACTGACTTTGAGAAATTTTAGGGCATTATTAAAAATAAATCTAGTCATACCTGAAATAGTTGTGCTAGAATTATTATAAAATAATTGTATAATTTAATTTTGACTATTAACGCCTCTATAAAGAGGTGTTTTTTTATATAATTAATATAATTTATGATGCGTAATAGCAATAGAACAATGATTCAAACCTATTGTTCTTGGAGTCGAAGGAGTGAGTTTATGTCAAAACTGTTTAATAAGCATTCTAAAAATATTATCCTTTGTATAATAGGCACATTTATTAACGCAATAGGTGTCAATTGTTTTTTACTTGGATCTAACTTAGGAGATGGGGGCACTGTTGGTATATCTCTAGCACTATTATATTCATTTGGATTGTCGCCTGCGTGGACTTCATTAATTATCAATACACTTGTTGTATTAATTGGTTGGAAATTTTTGAGTAAAACGACTGCAGTATATACAGTTATAGCAAATACGTCACTCTCACTTTTTTTACATTTAACTGAAAATATAAATCTAGGTGTGGATAATTTTGTGATTAACGCTGTGTTTGGTGGGGCTATCATTGGTATTGGTGGAGGTTTAGTTATTGCGACAGGTAGTACACTCGGAGGCACCTCAGTCATAGCTAAGATAATTAATAAATATTCAGAAATTAAAACATCACAAGGCATCTTTGTATTGGATGCGCTTGTCGTGCTATCTTTTTTGATGGTACTCCCTTTACAAAATGTGTTATTTACAATCATTATGCTATTCGTAACCGAAAGAGCGACATCGTTTATCATAGAAGGGTTTAATCCTAAAAAAGCAGTTACTGTTATATCAAGCAAAAGTGAAACAATTAGCGATAAAATTAATGCTTTTACAGGTAGAGGTTCTACGATATTAACTGGTAAAGGTGGCTATGCTAAGAGTGAGACGCGTATGCTATACGTGGTAGTGCCACAATCTCAAGTAACAAGAGTGAAGAAGCTTGTTAACGAAGAAGATGAAAATGCCTTTTTAGTAATCCATGATGTGAGAGATGTTTTAGGTAGTAGTTTTATAAATGTAAAATAAACCTATAAATTCTTGTTTTAATAATGAGAAACAATTGTCTTGCATAGATTTTTAGCATATTATAAACTACATAGATTACTAGATATATTGAAAAAGGGTATATGATAAAAGTGGTTAATGGTTTGAGTGTTTTTAAATAAAAAAACAAAACCCCGACATCATAGATATATAAATAACCTATGGTATCGGGTGATGTTTAGAAAATCTTATGCAAGTCCCCTCGAAGGGAATCGAACCCCCATTTTAAGAACCGGAATCTTACGTGTTATCCATTACACTACGAGGGGTTAAAAAACACGGTAATACAAGTGTACAAATCTTAGAAGTAACGGTCAATAAGAATAATGTAAGTTTCGTGAAATTTCGAGCTTAATTTTTGACCATATTTGACTTTTGAGTTAAAATAAATTTATCAATTAGAAATGAGGAGGCAATATTAATGAATTTAATACCTACAGTAATTGAAACAACAAACCGTGGGGAACGTGCATATGACATTTACTCACGTTTATTAAAAGACCGTATTATTATGTTAGGTTCACAAATCGATGATAATGTAGCAAACTCTATTGTTTCACAATTATTATTCCTACAAGCACAAGATGCTGAAAAAGATATCTATCTTTATATCAATTCACCGGGCGGAAGTGTGACGGCTGGATTTGCAATTTATGATACAATCCAACACATTAAACCAGATGTACAAACAATCTGTATTGGTATGGCTGCCTCAATGGGTTCATTCCTACTTGCAGCAGGAGCAAAAGGTAAACGTTTTGCTTTACCAAATGCTGAAGTAATGATTCACCAACCACTTGGTGGTGCGCAAGGTCAAGCAACAGAAATTGAAATTGCTGCGAATCATATTCTTAAAACACGTTCAAAATTAAACCAAATTTTAGCAGATCGTACTGGTCAGTCAATTGAAAAAATTGAAAAAGATACAGATCGTGATAATTTCTTATCAGCTGAAGAAGCTAAAGAATACGGTTTAGTTGACCAAGTTATGGTTCCTGAAGCATAATATTAAAATTAATATAAAAGCTTAAGTAAAAAAGACAAGTCGCATTATGTGGCTTGTCTTTTTTTATTCATTATTTTACTAAATCTTCTAAAGCTAATTTTAAATCTGGATATTTAAAATTAAAATCTATAGCCTGTAATTTATTTGGAATTACTTTTTGTGTGTCTAATACAACTGTAGACATTTGACCTAAAGCTAATCTTAAGGCTAATGCAGGTACCCAAGTGAAATGGGGGCGGTGTGTGACACGTGCCAGTGTATAGCCGAATAAATTTTGATGTTCAACAATAGGCGCTGTAAAGTTGAAAACGCCTTGCGCATTGCCGTGGTTAATTGTATAGAGAATTGCTCTTGTTAAATCATCTAAATGAATCCAAGAATACCACTGTCTACCTGAACCGAGTTTACCACCAAGGTAAAATTCATATGGTAGTTTCATTAAAGGTAAGGCGCCTCCATCTTCTGCAAGAATCATGCCAAATCTACCAATTACAACACGTGTGCCTAATGATTCAAACTGACGTGCACGACGTTCCCATTGGTAAACTACTTCCGATAAGAAATCAAATGGGAGTGATTGATATAATTCTGTATAAGTTCGATCGTAATCTGGTTTGTAATAACCAACTGCACTCGCATTGAAGAATACTGAAGGTTTTTGTTTGCGATTTTTAAACAAGTCGAATAATGCTTGTGTAGACTGTAAGCGACTCAACATAATTGCTTGTTTATGTTCTTTTGTCCACCGTTTCATTAAGCTTGCACCTGCAAGATTAATAACAATGTCAATATCAGGAATTTGAGATTCCCAATTTGCTTTAGACCAATTAACGTATGTTATTTTGGGATGTGAAGTTGACTTGTCTTGTCTTGTAAGTATCGTTATATGCGCGTCACTTTGCTTGATAGCTTCAACGAGTTGGCTACCAACCATACCTGTGCCGCCTGTTATTAAATAGTGTTTCATTATATCACCTCATAAAATAGTAATGCTTTAGACTGTAATGATTAAAAACGACTCAAGCTAATTGTTTTTCTGACATAATTCTTTCGAAAATTGTTCAAGAATATGTCATTTAGTCATCTTAAGAAGTATTTAAAATAATATTGGATGCCGTTATAATAAGGGTACCTTCGATATTAATTAATCATCTCTTAATTATTTCGAGTATACCCCATAATATACTAACGAAGGTAAAATTTTGACTCCCTTTAGTAGTGGCCTATGCGATTATCGTATAGGCCTATATTTATATGCTAACGTAATTAAAGATTTATAACTATCTTTTTATTTAGATAGCGCTTATATAAATGTATCCTCAATAAGATTTTTACAGCTTTACTATTAGATGAAAAGAAAAATTAAACTGAAAATAACTAATAGAAGGAAAATTATAAAACTAAAGAAAAAATAGCGCTTTTTTGAAGTGGGCTTTGGTTCATAGTTATCATTTTCAACCATCATTTGGCGAAGGCCTTTTTTGTTATGGTGATCCTGCTGCTCTAAATCATTTAATAAATCATGTTTATTCATATTTAGCTCACATCCTGTTATGATAATAGTGAAACATGTAAAGTAACATTTGAAATTAAATAAAAGTATTGTAAATATAGTTTGGTTTAGATTAATATTAAATTGAAACATAAAATATTAAGACATATTTGTATTTTACAATAGATATGACATCAAGATAACATCCATATTAAAAAATAGTTAATCGGTTTGATTAGTATAAAAAATAGTGTAAAATATACATTTGTTAATGAAAGTACATTTAGAATAAATATAAAAGTTATGATATAAATTGAAGTGAGGGGAGCTTATGCCAAAGCATAATCAAAATAACAAGAAAATGAGCACTTTTGCAAAAATTGTGAGCGCGATTATTGTCTTGTTATTAGTAGGTGGATTAGTTTTTGCCATTTTTGCCTTTATAGATCATTCGAAACAAGCCGATGAACGTTTAGCTGATCAAAAGCAAGAAGAAAAAGATAAGAAAAAAGAAAAGACTAAAGAAGAAAAAGATAAGAAAAAAGAGAAATCGACAGAAGAATCACAAGAAACTCAACAACAAACTCAACAACAAACTCAGCAAGTTCCAACTACACAACAAACACAAGAGACGCAACAAACTCAACAGCAAACTCAGCAACAAACACAACAACCTGCAACAGCTGAACGTACAACAGAAGAAGAAAAAGACTCTCCTGAAAAAACAAAAGAAGCAACAACTGAAGAACGCTCTACTGAAGAGCAAACTACAGAGGAACGTACTACCGAAGAGCGTACGACAGAGGAAAAAACACCTGAGCCATCAACAGAAGAAAGAACTTCAGAACCTTCAACTGAAGAGCAAACGCCTGAGCCTTCAACAGAAGAAAGAAGTAGTCAAGCTGACACACAAGAAAAATCATCACAAAACAGTGACTCAAATTCATCAGAAGAAGATTAATATTGTTAATAACTGTTTAGTAGATATAGGTGCATAATTTATTAAAAAGAAGCACTCGTGCAAACGAGTGCTTCTTTTTATATTATCGACAAAGACTACGACTTTGTTGGCATTTTTTATGCACGTGTCCCACATGAGTACAGCTTTAGACTTTAGTTGGTGCATCTCCTGTAGGAGTCGTAGCAAATTACTGTCATTTTTTTAAAATTAATCAATCATTTATCATTAGTAATTAGTCGAACTCATATAAAGACCAATACAGACTTTATTTTTAAACTATATTTTAATTAACTTGAAGTGCAGGGCATTTATAATTTTAAATAAAGTAAAAGCTAATATGAATCAGATTGAATTAAAATAAGAAGTTTAATAAGAAAGTAAGGAGTGATGACAAGAGTATTAAAGTGATGCAACCACTCAAACAACCGAATGGGCCACAACCACAACCGACATTTTTCGTATAGTTATATGATTGGTGTTGGTGTGTACCAGCGTATGGTTTTTGACTATGCTTATTAAAATGATCTGGGTCCTTATATCGTTGGTCATCCGGATCGATAACCTCTGGTTGATCTTTTTGTGACATAGTTTTTCCTCCAAAATAGTATTATAAAGCTATTTTAATGATAATAGGACAACCATTCAATCATTCACGCTTGTAAAAGCTCAAGAATGTGAATAATATGTGTTTATATTATTATATGTACTATTAAAAAATAATAAGTATGAATGATTAATTGATGTTTTTAACGGGTATTAAATTATTGTAGGCAGTTACAAAAGTAACTAAAATTTTAATGGTCAATAGTCAATAATTAATAGATAGGTATTTCCCTTGCAATTTGAAAAATATAGTAGTAGTATTGCTGTTATAAGAGGTTATATTTTTTTGTCCCACCAGGGACGCAAAAAGTCAATCTATGGTTAGAACTTGACCCTTTAAATGGAAATGGAGGTGGATAGTAGTGAAGGACTTGATAAAAATTCAACAAAAGTTAGTTCCAGAAATTGTTGAAAAGATGTATCGTCGTTTTTCAATACTCACTACTATCTCCAAGCATCAACCCGTAGGTAGACGAAGTTTAAGTGAATACATGGATTTGACTGAACGCGTATTGCGTTCTGAAACAGATATATTGAAGAAACAAGAACTTATCAAAGTTAAACCGACAGGTATGGAAATAACTGAAAAAGGTGAAACAACGATTCGTCAATTGAATAGCTATTTCAATATTTATTCAGATGATCATCATCTTGCGCAAGTTATTAAAGAGCAGTACAACATCAAAGAAGTTTACGTCATACCTGGCGATTCAGATGCTGATAAAACAGTTAAGGTTGAGTTGTCACGTCAGGCGGGACAACTTGTAGAAGATATTCTTTACGAACATGCAATAGTTTCTGTGACTGGTGGTTCAACGATGGCATATGTTAGCGAAGCCATGCACAAGCAACCGTACAATGTATTATTCGTACCTGCGCGTGGAGGGCTTGGTGAAAATGTTGTATATCAAGCGAATACGATTGCTGCAAGTATGGCACAGCAAACGAACGGTGATTATACCACATTGTATGTCCCAGATAATGTAAGTGAGACAACATATAACACGCTTATGTTAGAACCATCAGTCATCCATTCACTTGAGAAAATTAAAGAATCCAATATTACAATCCACGGCATTGGTGATGCGCTGAAGATGGCGCGAAGACGTCAATCACCTAGTGAAGTTATAGAGAAACTTCAACATCACAATGCCTCGGGAGAAGCATTTGGATATTATTTCGATGATCAGGGTGACATTGTCCATAAAGTGAAAACGATTGGACTACAGTTAGAAGATCTTGAGTCGAAGAAGTTTATCTTTGCCGTAGCTGGGGGTAGATCAAAAGGAGAAGCTATTAAAGCTTACCTTTCAATTGCACCCAATAACACTGTATTAATCACAGACGAAGCTGCGGCAAGAGTAATCGCAAAACAATAGTAATAAAAGGTGAAAAACACTTTTTAAATATCATTTTAAAGGAGGCCATTATAATGGCAGTTAAAGTAGCAATTAATGGTTTTGGTAGAATTGGACGTTTAGCATTTAGAAGAATTCAAGACGTAGAAGGTATTGACGTAGTAGCAGTTAACGATTTAACAGATGACGAAATGTTAGCTCATTTATTAAAATATGACACTACACAAGGTCGCTTCACAGGAGAAGTTGAAGTAGAAAAAGACGGATTCCGTGTAAATGGTCAAGAAGTTAAATCATTCTCAGAACCTGAACCAAGTAAATTACCTTGGAAAGACTTAGACATCGATGTTGTTTTAGAATGTACTGGTTTCTTCGCTGATAAAGAAAAAGCAGAAGCTCACATTGACGCTGGCGCTAAAAAAGTATTAATCTCTGCACCAGCAACAGGCGACTTAAAAACAATCGTTTATAACACTAACCACAGTGAATTAGATGGTTCAGAAACAGTTGTTTCAGGTGCTTCATGTACTACTAACTCATTAGCTCCAGTAGCTAAAGTTTTAAATGATGACTTCGGCTTAGTTGAAGGTTTCATGACTACTATTCACGCATATACTGGTGACCAAAGTACTCAAGATGCTCCACACAGAAAAGGCGACAAACGTCGTGCACGTGCAGCTGCTGAAAACATCATCCCTAACTCAACAGGTGCTGCTAAAGCAATTGGTTTAGTAATCCCTGAAATCGATGGTAAATTAGACGGTGGCGCTCAACGTGTTCCAGTTGCTACTGGTTCATTAACTGAACTTACAGTTGTATTAGAAAAAGACGTAAGCGTTGAAGACGTTAACGCAGCAATGAAAAATGCTTCAGACGAATCATTTGGTTACACTGAAGACGAAATCGTTTCTTCTGACGTAATCGGTATGACTTACGGTTCATTATTCGATGCAACACAAACACGTGTTATGACAGTTGGAGATCACCAATTAGTTAAAATAGCTGCTTGGTACGATAACGAAATGTCTTACACTTCACAATTAGTTCGTACTTTAGAATATTTAGCTGACCAATCTAAATAATTCGGATTAAAAAATTAATTTAACAAGCTTAGATGTTGTTAAATTTAAACAATAAGCTTAGGAGTAAGCGGGGAGCACATCGCTTCTCCGCTTATTTTACTTTATTGTTCCATTCAGAGGAGGAAGCTTATATGGCTAAAAAAATTGTAACTGACATAGAATTAAAAGGTAAAACTGTACTTGTACGTGCAGATTTTAACGTACCAATGAAAGACGGCGAAATCACTGATGATAACCGTATCGTTCAAGCTTTACCAACAATCAAGCATATTATTGAACAAGGTGGAAAAGTAGTATTATTCTCTCACCTAGGTAAAGTTAAAGAAGAAAGCGATAAAGCAGAATTAACTTTAAAACCAGTTGCTGAAGCATTAACAGAAAAATTAGGTAAAGATGTTGTGTTTGTACCTGAAACACGTGGCGAAAAGCTGGAACAATCTGTTAAAGCACTTAACGAAGGCGATGTACTTTTAGTTGAAAATACTCGTTTTGAAGACGTTGATGGTAAAAAAGAATCTAAAAATGATGCTGACTTAGGCAAATACTGGGCATCACTTGGCGATGTATTCGTAAATGATGCTTTCGGTACAGCTCACCGTGAGCACGCGTCTAACGTTGGTATCGCATCTAATTTAGAAACAGTTGCAGGATTCTTAATGGAAAAAGAAATTAAATATATCGGTGGCGTAGTTGAAAACCCTGATAAACCTGTAGTTGCAATTTTAGGTGGCGCTAAAGTTTCTGACAAAATTGGTGTCATCACGAACTTATTGAAAATTGCTGACAAAGTACTTATCGGTGGCGGAATGTCGTACACATTCTTCAAAGCACAAGGTAAAGAAATTGGTTTATCGTTATTAGAAGAAGATAAAGTCGACTTTGCTAAAGAATTATTAGACCGTGCGAGCGATCAAATTGTTTTACCAGTAGATTGCAAAATTGCTAAAGAATTCTCAAATGACGCTGAAATCACAGAAGTATCTGTTGATGATATTCCAGCTGATCAAGAAGCAATGGATATTGGGCCGAAAACAGTAGAATTATTCAAAGAACAATTACAAGGTGCGCATACAGTTATATGGAACGGACCAATGGGTGTATTTGAATTAAGTAACTTTGCTAAAGGTACGATTGGTATTTGTGAAGCAATCGCTGAACTAAAAGATGCTAACACAATTATCGGTGGCGGCGATTCAGCTGCAGCAGCAATTTCATTAGGATATGCAGATGACTTCAGTCACATTTCAACTGGTGGCGGCGCTTCATTAGAATATCTTGAAGGTAAAGAGCTACCAGGCGTTATCGCAATTGCTAACAAATAATTGCACGACTAAACATACAAGACATGATTATAGCTTTTAAATATTAATCATAAATTACTAATAGGAGTGTTATATAATGAGAAAACCAATTATCGCAGGTAACTGGAAAATGAATAAAACAGTTCAAGAAGCTAAAGATTTCGTTAATGCATTACCAACATTACCAGACACTAAAGAAGTAGAATCTGTAATTTGTGCGCCAGCAATTCAATTAGACGCATTAGTTACTTTAGTAAATGATGGTAAAGCACAAGGATTACAAATCGGTGCTCAAAATGCTTACTTCGAAGATAATGGCGCATTTACTGGTGAAACTTCTCCAGCTGCATTAGCAGACCTTGGTGTTAAATATGTTGTTATTGGACATTCAGAACGTCGTGAAATCTTCAAAGAAACAGACGAAGACATTAACAAAAAAGCACATGCTGTATTTAACCACGGTATGACACCAATCATTTGTGTTGGCGAAACTGATGAAGAACGCGAAAGTGGAAAAGCAAACGAAGTTGTTGGCAACCAAGTGAAAAAAGCAGTAGAAGGTTTATCTGAAGAGCAATTACAACAAGTAGTTATTGCTTATGAACCAATCTGGGCTATCGGTACTGGTAAATCATCAACTTCTGAAGATGCTAACGAAATGTGTGCATTTGTAAGAGAAACAGTTGCTGAGTTATCTAGTCAAACAGTAGCAGATGCAACTCGTATTCAATATGGTGGTAGTGTTAAACCTAACAACATTAAAGAATACATGGCTCAATCAGACATCGATGGCGCATTAGTAGGCGGCGCATCACTTAAAGTGGATGATTTTGTACAATTGTTAGAAGGTGCAAAATAATATGGCGAAACAACCAACTGCATTAATTATTTTAGACGGTTTTGCAAACAGAGAAACAGAACATGGTAATGCTGTAAAACTAGCTAATAAGCCTAATTTCGACCGTTACTACAGTAAATATCCAACAACGCAAATCGAAGCAAGTGGTTTAGATGTTGGTCTTCCTGAAGGTCAAATGGGTAATTCAGAAGTTGGTCATATGAATATTGGTGCTGGACGTGTAGTTTATCAAAGTTTAACGCGTATCAATAAATCTATCGAAGACGGTGATTTCTTTGATAATGAAGTATTAAACAACGCAATTCAACACGTTAAAGACAATAATTCAGCGCTACATCTCTTTGGCTTATTATCTGATGGTGGTGTTCATAGTCATTATAAACACTTGTTCGCATTATTAGAATTAGCTAAAAAACAAGGTGTTGAGAAAGTCTACGTTCACGCATTCTTAGACGGACGTGACGTAGATCAAAAATCATCACTAAAATATATCGAAGAAACGCAAGCTAAATTCGATGAACTTGGCATTGGCCAATTTGCATCTATTTCAGGCCGTTATTACGCAATGGATCGTGATAAACGTTGGGATAGAGAAGAAAAAGCTTATAATGCAATCCGTAATTTTAAAGGTGAAACTTTTGAATCAGCTAAAGCTGGTGTTGAAGCTAACTACGAGAAAGATTTAACAGACGAGTTTGTTGAACCATTTATCGTAAAAGATCAAAATGACGGTGTGAATGATGGCGACGCAGTTATTTTTTATAACTTCCGTCCAGACAGAGCAGGGCAACTTTCTGAAATCTTTACAGACAAAGCTTTCGAAGGTTTCAATGTTGAACAAATTGACGATTTATTTTATGCAACGTTTACAAAATATAACGACAATGTGAAAGCAGAAATCGTTTTTGAAAAAGTTGATTTAACAAATACTATCGGTGAAGTTGTTCAAGACAATGGTTTGAAACAATTACGTATTGCGGAAACAGAAAAATTCCCACATGTCACTTATTTCATGAGTGGTGGTCGTAATGCTGAATTTGAAGGTGAACGTCGTCGTCTAATCGACTCACCAAAAGTCGCAACTTACGATCTTAAACCAGAAATGAGTGCATACGAAGTTAAAGATGCATTAATTGAAGAATTAAATAAAGGTGACTTAGATTTAATCTTATTAAACTTTGCTAACCCTGATATGGTTGGACACAGTGGTATGCTTGAACCAACGATTAAAGCAATAGAAGCTGTAGACGAATGTCTAGGCGAAGTCGTTGATAAGATTACAGAAATGGGTGGTCACGCTATCGTTACTGCAGACCATGGTAACTCAGACATGGTATTAACAGATGACGATAAACCAATGACTACACATACGACGAATCCAGTTCCAGTTATCGTTACTAAAGAAGGCGTAACATTACGTGAAACAGGTCGTCTAGGTGACTTAGCACCAACATTATTAGATTTACTCAATGTAAACCAGCCAGAAGATATGACTGGTGAATCATTAATCAATCATTAATTTAATGAATTAAAATTTAGAGTGAAAATTGATGCTATAAATTTAGATAGAAGGGTTTCTTATTCTGATAATTTATAGCATCTATAAACAACACAAGAGAATTAAATTACTTTGTATTTATAGTATTTAAAGCTATAATGAAGATGAAATTTAATATTTCTAAACTACTTATTTATAAAGGAGATTATAAACATGCCAATTATTACAGATGTTTACGCTCGCGAAGTCTTAGACTCACGCGGTAACCCAACAGTTGAAGTAGAAGTATTAACTGAGAGTGGCGCTTTTGGTCGCGCATTAGTTCCATCAGGTGCCTCTACTGGTGAACACGAAGCAGTAGAATTACGTGATGGTGATAAAGACCGTTACTTAGGTAAAGGTGTTATTAAAGCAGTTGAAAATGTAAACGAAATTATTGCACCAGAATTAGTTGAAGGTGAATTTTCAGTATTAGAACAAGTATCTATCGACAAAATGATGATCCAATTAGATGGTACTGAAAACAAAGGTAAATTAGGTGCTAACGCTATTCTTGGTGTATCACTAGCAGTAGCTCGTGCAGCAGCTGATTTATTAGGCCAACCACTTTACAAATATTTAGGTGGATTCAACGGTACACAATTACCAGTTCCAATGATGAACATTGTTAATGGTGGTTCTCACTCTGATGCGCCAATCGCATTCCAAGAGTTCATGGTATTACCAGTTGGAGCAGAAACATTTAAAGAATCATTACGTTGGGGTGCAGAAATTTTCCACAACTTAAAATCAATCCTTAAAAACCGTGGTTTAGAAACATCAGTTGGTGACGAAGGTGGATTCGCTCCTAAATTCGAAGGCACTGAAGACGCTGTAGAAACTATTTTAGAAGCGATTAAAGCAGTTGGTTTAGAACCAGGTAAAGATGTATTCTTAGGCTTTGACTGTGCATCTTCTGAGTTCTTTGAAGATGGCGTTTATAACTACGCTAAATTCGAAGGCGAAAATGGTAAAAAACGTAATGCTGAAGAACAAGTTGATTTCTTAGAAGAACTAGTTAACAAATATCCAATCATCTCTATTGAAGACGGTATGGACGAAAACGACTGGGACGGTTGGAAAGTATTAACTGAACGTATCGGTGACCGTGTACAATTAGTAGGTGACGATTTATTCGTTACAAACACTGTTAAATTAGAAGAAGGTATCGAAAAAGGTATCGGTAACTCAATCTTAATTAAAGTTAACCAAATCGGTACTTTAACTGAAACATTTGAAGCTATTGAAATGGCTCAAAAAGCTGGTTACACAGCAGTTATTTCTCACCGTTCAGGTGAAACAGAAGATACTTCAATTTCTGATATCGCTGTTGCAACAAATGCTGGTCAAATCAAAACAGGTTCATTATCAAGAACAGACCGTATTGCTAAATACAACCAATTATTACGTATTGAAGATGAATTATACGAAACTGCTAAGTTTGACGGACTTAAATCTTTCTATAACTTATCTAAATAATACCGCTTAAAAATTAAAGAGTTCACGCGCTAACACGCAAGTCATTTATGGCTTGCGTGTTTTTTAAAGTCCTACTTTCTCAATAAAATTGAGATTAGTAGGACTTATGCAATAGCTTTAGCTATTGTAATCCTCAAGAGGTCACTTGAGTGGTGCGCAGTTAATGAATACATCCGCTTAACTGGAGGTATGAAGGTATATGTAATCCTGACGCACAGAATTTGTAGTACTACCTTACTGTTCGGCTATATAAATTATGTCACATAATTTATATAGTAAGACTTGCTTAAATTGTTCATCTTTCACTATGAAACTGATATAATTAAAGATGTAAATCATAGAAGGAGCCTTAATTTATATGGATGTAAAACCTAAATCAAGAGAAACAAAAACGGCCCATCTGATTGCTTATAGTTCATTAATCATCGCTATTCTTTATGCAGTACATTTATTTGTTGTTTTAGATGATAGTGTAATTAAACAATTACTTTTAAATAGTGAACAAAAGCCATCGGAAAATGCTGTTGGAACAATTAAAAATAGTTTTCAATTTACAGGCGTAATGTACATATTTGCTAACTTAGCAGGTATCATCGCCATCTGGAATAGACATACCTATCTGTGGTGGTTTATGTTTGCTGTATTCATCTCACAAATCTTGTATAATGTAGTTAATATCGGTCCAGTATATGGATCAATATTAGACGTTAAAGCTGGAATTAATTTAATTCCATTAACAGTTGTATTGATTATGTCATTTGTATTAGCGATTTATATGTTAGCTGTATCTATTAAACGTAAGAGTACGTTCAATAGATAGTAGTTTGCTAAAGAAGACGAACGTGTGGTATAATGCGATTCGTATATAATGAATGGAGGACAATTTTCATGCATACAGTAGTAATGATCATTTTAGTTTTAGTATGTATTGCATTAGTAACTGTTGTATTACTCCAAGAAGGTAAAAGTAATGGACTATCAGGTGCGATAAGTGGTGGCGCCGAACAGTTATTTGGTAAACAAAAGCAACGCGGTGTCGATTTATTCTTGCATAGATTAACAATTATATTGTCTGTCATTTTCTTCTTGTTAATGTTAGGCATAAGTTATTTTGGTTTATAAGGTCCGACAATGTTAAAGTCGGGCTTTTTTATTTATAATAGATATGTTGTATGCTAAAAAGAAATTTATAAAAATTAATTAACTCGAAATCAAAGCATAAGCGAAAGGGTTGAATCACGATGCAAATCAAACTTCCAGAGCCATTCTTTTTTGAAGAAGGCAACCGAGCTGTGTTATTATTACATGGTTTCACTGGGAATTCATCAGATGTAAGACAATTAGGTCGATTCTTACAGAAAAAAGGGTACACATCTTATGCGCCTCATTATGAAGGACATGCTGCACCCCCTGAAGAAATATTAAAATCCAGTCCTTTTGTATGGTTTAAAGAAGCATTAGACGGTTATGACTTTTTAGTCGAAAAAGGATACGATGAAATTGTAGTCGCTGGTTTGTCCCTTGGTGGCTGCTATGCATTAAAATTAAGCTTAAACAGAGATGTAAAGGGTATTATAACTATGTGTTCACCTATGTACATTAAGACGGAAGGGTCTATGTTTGATGGTGTACTAGAATATGCCCGCAATTTTAAAAAGTATCAAGGTAAAGACGAAACCACAATTAATAAAGAAATGGACGTTTTTCAACCTACTGAAACTTTAAAAGAGCTTCAAGGACAAATCCAAGATGTAAGAGATCATGTGGACGAAGTAATGGATCCATTATTGGTCGTTCAAGCAGAACAAGACCAAATGATCAATACAGATTCTGCAAACATTATATACAATGAGAGCGAGTCTGATGAAAAAGATATTAAATGGTATGCGAATTCCGGACATGTCATTACAATTGATAAAGAAAAAGAATTAGTATTTGAAGATGTATACCAATTTTTAGAATCATTAGATTGGTCTGAATAAAAATTATAGAATTATTTAAAAAGAGAAAGGAGGGGCATAATGAATTTAAAACCATCCATTGAAGAAATTATTAAACAACCAGATTATGAACCCATGTCTGTATCTGATTTTCAAGATGCATTAGGTTTAAATAGTGCCGACTCATTTAGAGACTTAATTAAGGTGCTTGTTGAATTAGAACAAACAGGTTTAATTCAACGTACAAAAACAGATAGATATCAACGCAAGGAATCTAACAAATCCCAACAATCAAAATTGGTGAAGGGTAAACTAAGCCAGAATAAAAAAGGCTTTGCATTCTTACGTCCAGAAGAAGGTGAAATGGATGATATCTTTATTCCACCTACAAAAATTAATAGAGCCATGGACGGTGATACAGTACTAGTAGAAGTACAAAATTCAAAGGGTGAACACAAAGGTAAGCTAGAGGGCGAAGTGAAATCGATAGAAACGCATTCAGTCACACAAGTGGTTGGTACGTTTAGCGAAGCACGCCATTTTGGTTTTGTGTTACCAGATGATAAACGTATTATGCAAGACATCTTTATCGCTAAAGGACATAACTTAGGTGCTATAGACGGTCATAAAGTACTCGTACAGATCACTAAGTACGCAGATGGTACAAACAATCCCGAAGGACAAGTTTCGGCTATATTAGGCCATAAAAACGACCCAGGGGTAGATATATTATCAATCATTTATCAACATGGCATTGAAATTGAATTTCCAGACAATGTTTTAGCAGAAGCTGAAGCAGTACCGGATGAAATTGAACCATCACAAACTGAAGGTCGTCACGATTTACGTGATGAACTTACAATTACGATTGATGGCGCAGATGCTAAAGATTTAGATGATGCAATTGGAATTAAAAAGTTAAGTAACGGCCATACACAATTAACAGTCAGTATCGCTGACGTTAGTTATTATATCACTGAAGGATCAGCTTTAGATGAAGAAGCATATAGTCGTGCTACAAGTGTCTATTTAGTTGACCGTGTGATTCCTATGATTCCACACCGCTTAAGTAACGGTATTTGTTCTTTAAACCCAGATGTTGATCGCTTAACATTGAGCTGTCGCATGGAATTTAATGAACGTGGAGAAGTCGTTAAGCATGAGATTTTTGATAGTGTGATACATTCAAATTATCGTATGACATATGATGAAGTGAATGAAATTATTACAGATCAAAATGCAGACACACGTGAAAAATTCAGTGAAGTCACACCAATGCTAGACTTAGCACAAGATCTATCACAGCGTTTAGTTAACATGAGAAGACGTCGTGGTGAAATCGACTTCGATATTAGTGAAGCAAAAGTAATCGTTAATGAAGAAGGTATCCCAACAGATGTAGAATTGAGAAAACGTGGCGAAGGGGAGCGCTTAATCGAGTCATTTATGCTTGCAGCAAATGAAACGATAGCAGAACACTTCGATCACTTAGAAGTACCATTCATATATCGTGTTCACGAACAACCAAAATCAGAACGTTTACGTAAATTCTTTGATTTTATTACGAATTTTGGACTAATGATTCAAGGTACAGGAGAAGAAATCCATCCTTCAACATTACAAAAGATTCAACAAGAAGTTGAAGGCCAACCAGAACAAATGGTTATCTCAACAATGATGTTACGTTCAATGCAACAAGCACGCTATGATGATGTGAATTTAGGACACTTTGGCTTATCAGCTGAATACTATACACATTTCACGTCACCAATACGTAGATATCCTGATTTAATCGTACATAGATTAATACGTAAATATATTGTAGAACAATCTATGAACAATAAAGAGAAGTCAAAATGGGAAGCACTGTTACCAGAAATTGCTGATCATACATCTCAAAGAGAACGTAGAGCGATTGAAGCAGAGCGTGATACAGATGAACTTAAAAAATCAGAATATATGGTACAACATGTTGGTGAAGAATTCGAAGGTATTATAAGTTCAGTTGCTAATTTTGGTATGTTCGTTGAATTACCAAATACGATTGAAGGCATGGTACACGTTTCGAATATGACAGACGATTTTTACCATTTTGATGAACGTCAAATGGCAATGATTGGTGAACGTCAGGCTAAAGTGTTCCGTATAGGCGACCCAGTTCAAATTAAAGTCATCAACGTAGACGTAGATGAGCGCATGATCGATTTCCAAATCGTTGGTATGCCATTACCTAAAAATGAACGTAGTCAAAGACCTTCACGTGGTAAGACAATCCAAGCGAATCCTCGTGGCAAATCATCAGATAAATCTAAAGATGATAGCAAGGATAAAACGAAACACAAACAACGTCGAGGTAAAAATCAACGTAACAACGATAAATCAAATAGTGGTAATACAAAACACAAACCATTTTATAAAGATAAAAATGTGAAGAATAAAGCACGTAAGAAGAAAAAATAACTCAACAAAGAGGTGAAACTCAATGCCAAAGAAAAAATCACCAGGAACACTAGCTGAAAATCGTAAAGCCAGACATGATTACGTCATTGAAGATACGATTGAAGCGGGCATTGTGTTACAAGGGACTGAGATTAAGTCAATTCGTCGTGGCAGTGCTAATCTTAAAGATAGTTATGCGCAAGTTAATCGCGGTGAAATGTATCTTAATAATATGCACATTGCCCCGTACGAAGAAGGCAATCGCTTTAACCATGATCCTCGCCGTTCACGTAAACTTTTATTGCACAAACGTCAAATTGAAAAATTAGGTGAGCGTACGAGAGAAGTGGGTTATTCGATTGTGCCATTGAAACTCTATTTAAAACATGGACACTGTAAAGTATTGCTGGGTGTTGCACGTGGTAAGAAAAATTACGATAAGCGACAAGCATTGAAAGATAAAGCAGTAAAACGTGACATGGATAGAGCAATGAAAGACCGTTATTAAGCGGATATATTGCCAAAGACCCTGATCTTTGGTAATATAATATGTGCTTTCTAAAAAGCTGAGCGATAAGCGTGAAGTGGACAGGAAGTGCATTTTATACTATTTAGGGGGCGTTTTTGGATTCGACAGGGGTACCATGAGCAGGTTAAGCGTGTCGGAGGGTTGTCTCCGTCACTAACACACACAGTTATAATAACTGGCAAAGAAAACAATAATTTCGCAGTAGCTGCGTAATAGCACTCTGCATCGCCTAACGGCATCTCCTATGTGCCGTTAACCGCGATTCAACCTTTAGTAGGATACGCTAGGCACTGCCGTTTGAAGTCTGCCTAGAAGAGATTAATCAAACTAGCATAATGATGGCCGTCTATCACTTACCATTATGCGAAACTCAATGATAGACTACACACGTAGAAAGATCTGTATCAGGACCTCTGGACGCGGGTTCGAATCCCGCCGTCTCCATACCAAAAGGCTTAGCCATTGTGGCTAAGCCTTTTTTGTATTTATGTTGATACATATTTCAAATCTCAATGCTTTACGTAATTGATATCGTTTATTTTGATCCTAATTGTACTTGTCCTTTAATCATAATTCGAGTTCCATCATGATTCCTTCGTTTGTTTTTATAAATCCATTTTTTGTATAAAATTTTGCTGCTGGTTCTCCACCTGTAATTAGAAAAATTTTATATATTCCACTAGGTTTGAGTGAATTAGAGACAGAATTTATTAAATTTCTACCTATACCATTGTTTTGGAATTCAGGGACGACATGAAATTCGTCTATGCAAAATTGGTTCATGTCACTAAAATAATAGTCTATTCTACCTATGCACATGGCTATTATTTTGTCATTTTCTTCAATGACATAACCTCTAGAATTAAAGCCGCTCATTGTAGCTTCAATTCTAAGTAATGCTTCTTTTTCAGACCAATCATTATACCATGGGGGCCCCTCATAAGCTGAAACTAAGTTTTTAGCACAATTATTATAATCTTCACTTTGAATTTTTCTGAATTCCATACGTATCCACCTTTTTATTTTATTTTAATTATAAATATATAATATTAACGAATAATTTATATGGTCTTATTAGAATTTTTTAATAATACCAGTTAGTTCATACAAATTTTGAATACTATCAGTTACATTATGAATATCATTTTTTCCATTTAATCTGTATATACTATGCATTCCTGCTAACTTAGATGCTTCATAATCATTTTTAAAACTATCACCGATGAAAATACACTCACATAAATCTACTTCTAATTCTTTAGCTGCTTTTTCAAAAATAAGAGGATTAGGTTTTTTGATATTTTCCTTTTCCGAAACTAAAATGATATCCATGTAGTGTTCGATTTTTAATGCTTTAATATTATTATATTGGAAAGGATATTTTCCGTTAGTGATGATACCTATTTTGTAATTCTTTGAGACGAGTATATCTAACAATTCTTTTAGATTTGGATACGGTAAACAATGTTTTCTGAAATTGTTGATATAGTCATCTAGTAAAATGTCAGCGGTTATATGATTAATATTAAAGATATCTATTAATTGTGTATAAACTTTATCCTTCCAAACATAACCATTTTGATCTAACTCAATAAATTTACTTTTGAAAGTATTTTTATCAATATGGTTTAGGTAATTAAAGAATTTGTCATATTGATAATCCATAAACTTATTTAACGAAGAAGGTCTATCTAAAATTGTTCCATCTAAATCAAATAAAATTCCTTTTATCATAAATTTAATACTCCCTAACCTCTATTATTTGAATATTCAATCAATTGAAACAATGATATCATATAATTCAAAGTATTTATTAGGTTAAGGGGGGATTAAATATGAGTCTTTACATAGAAAACATGAATCAGCAAACTTTCAAAGTATTTTATGAGGAAAGTATAATTGAATATGCTGCAGAACATGTTAAAAGTGGTGGTTGGGAGGAAGATGGGTCAATTGAAAGAGCGCGTACAGAATTTGAAAATTTACTGCCTGATGGATTAAATACAAGCAATCAATATTTACTGTCTGTGGTAAATAATAGTGTGGATATAGGATACCTATGGCTCCATATATTTGCTGTTAAAGAAAAAAAGAAATGTTTTATTTATGACATTAAAATTAAGGATACATATAGAGGACATGGTTTAGGTACAAAAACGATGGAATGTATAGAAAAATACTGCAAAAATAAAGAAGTAGAAAGCATTGGTTTGCATGTATTCGGACACAATAAGCGAGCTGTATCTTTATATAATGGGTTTCGAAACTACAAATTATCGTATGGAGAAAAAATTGAAGTGATTTATTAATGATTAAATCTATAAACCACGTGACTTATTCAGTTTTGGATATTAAGACATCTATTGCTTTCTATAAAGATATATTAAAAGCTAAAATTTTAGTAGAGAGTGGCAAAACAGCGTATTTCATATTAGGTGGTCTGTGGCTAGCGCTTAATGAAGAAAAAGATATACCTAGAAATGAAATTCAATACTCATATACACATATGGCATTTACAATAGATGAGAGTGAATTTGACGACTGGTATCAATGGTTAAAGGATAACGATGTTAATATATTAGAAGGACGTAATAGAGACGTAAGAGATAAACAGTCAATATACTTCACTGATCCAGACGGCAACAAGTTAGAATTGCATACAGGTACGTTGCAAGATAGATTAGAATATTATAAAGAAGAAAAGCCACATATGAAATTTTATATATAAGTAGGTTATATTATGACAATAGAAACAAGGTTATTTGAAGAAAAAGATTTTAATAAGATAAATGAACTATTAGTTTTATATGAAGAGTTAGGTTATCCAACAACGGCAGAGGACTTATTTAATCGTTTAAAAAAGATATACAGTCATGAAGATTATTATTTGTTACTTTTAATAAAAGATGATGTGATAATCGGTTTAAGTGGGATGTGCAAAATGATGTTCTATGAAAAGAATGGTGAGTATATGCGTTTACTAGCATTTGTTATTAATTCTAATTATAGAGAAAAAGGCTATGGAACAATTTTATTAAAAGGTTCAGAAATGTTAGCAACTCAATTAGGATGCAAAGCAATCACTTTAAATAGTGGTAATAGAAATGATAGAGATAATGCGCATAGTTTCTATAAGAATAACGGTTTTGAGAACAAATCATCTGGATTTTCGAAAAGTATAGATAATATAAAATAAAGTCAACTAAAAAATAGCTGACTTATTGTATATTAAATTCATTCTGAGAATTTGATGTCATCGTAGGCTTTGGTCCAATGGTAGGGCTGTAAATCATTTAAAAGTTTGTATTGTGGTTGCTTATTATCAGTTGTTACACCGACTTTAATTTTATTTCCCCAATATAATAGTCTTTCTTGACATGTACCACAAGGTGTAAGTATTTTAAAATCACTATATTCATCATCTCTTACAACGCAAATTGAATGCGTAATAATGTCTTGATATTTATGCGCTTCTAATATTGACCCTGTTTCAATACACAAAGCACTAGAGGCATTTATGATCTCTGGCGCAACAGATGTATAAGTGTTTCCATTTTTTGAATACATTGCAGCTGCACCACCCCATCCATTTGGATATCTTTCTTTTATCAAGGTTTTAGCATCTTCAAAAAGTTTCTGTTCAATATTCATAAACGTACCTCCGAAAAATATTTATATAAATCAATACTACTATAACTGGAAATGATTAGGGAATAATTCTTGTGAAAGAAGGAAAGTTATTGAGTTATTAAAACTAACATTTGAAGTAATACTTTTAAGTTAAAACCTCATATATAAATATGCGGTTTTTATTATGATGTGAGTGTGATAATATATTTTTAAATAAAAATATATTGGTTGGATTATAGAGGTGATTTTTTAATGAGTTTAAAAGAG
The DNA here is from genome assembly GCF_001747895.1 of Staphylococcus equorum. Lineage (GTDB taxonomy): Bacteria > Bacillota > Bacilli > Staphylococcales > Staphylococcaceae > Staphylococcus > Staphylococcus equorum_A. The sequence goes on from NZ_LNNB01000029.1 coordinate 72,160, forward strand.
ATGTGGCATTATTTATTAAATAAAAAATGGGAATCTGATGATGTTTGGATGCTAGTTCTTTATATCATTATAGCAAGTATATTTGTAACGCCATTATTAGGTGTACCAATAGGCATCATAGCATTTTTAATCTTAAATGAGGATGTTTTAGAGAAATAATAAATCTATGAGAACGTCTGGATTACATTGGACAACATAGAAAGGTGTGCATTATTATTGCGAAGCATCTCACGTCTAATAAAGTAGTTATATATTTATTGGTTATAATAATTTTACAGCCAATTTTATTTAGTGTTTTTGATTTAGATAGATCTATTTTATTGGAAATCATAAGTTATAGTATATTTATCATGATTGGGCTAATATTTATATTTTTAAATTTTTATTTCCGTAAAAAGCAAAACAAAAGCTACGGTAAATAAATGTAATAATAACAATAAAGATAATACGATTAAAAATTTTAATGATTTGATACATAAATGCGTTAATGAACTTCCGCCGTTTCCATATTAAAAGGCTTAGCCATTGTGGCTAAGCCTTTTTTGTCTATGAGTATTAAGTATAAGTTGAATCAATTCATTGATAAATAAAAAGAGGCATTTGACAAATGTACCGTAAAATTAATTCATTTCACTATTCATAATTGCAGATACTTGATCGTTGTAGTCTTTTTGTGGTAATCCTTCAAAATCTTTTTGTCTAGTTAATTCTTCTATTTGCATTTGAGCATCTTTGGACATGCCTTCAGTAGTGAAATCGCCACCTGGTAATCTGTTTAAATCAATTTCTGTTCTTTGTTGTTCTTGTGTCGGTTGTTCATCAGCCACAGGTGCTTGTTGTGTTTGTTCTTGTGATTGAACAGGCTGTTGTGTAGATTGTTGCTCTTGTGTATTTACTTGTTCTTGTGATTGAGCTTCTTCAGTACTTTCATCTTGTGTTGCTACTTCTTCAGATGATTTGTCGTCAGATTTTTGTTTTTCATCTGACTTATCTTTTTCTTCATCAGATTCTTTATCATCTTTTGTACTTTCTTTATCTTCAGATTTAGTTTCTTTTGTGTCGTCTAACTTACTTTCTTCTTCATTCCCACATGCAGCCAATACTAAAAAGCTTGCTAGTATTAAAAATAATATCTTCTTCATTTATATATCCCCCTAAAAAATAATTATATAACTTAATTGTACTACACTTAAAATTCAATAGTGAAAATAAATTGTTAAGATTAAGTTAAGTATCTTTATAAGTGTAGTGGGGTAGTTTTAGATTCTATTGCAATTAGGCACCCTTAATTACTGTGAAAATCATTAATTGTTATACGATTATATAACAATTAAATTGTATAATTAATAATAAAGTTTGATTATCAAGTAAAAAATTACATTTTGATGTATAATGAAGATAATGTTGAAAAGGAGATTTATAAAATGAATATAAATATAGTGACTGATTTATTGAAAGAAGAAAATGTTGTGAGTATAGATTTATTATTGGTAACAGGTAAATTAGAACGAGCTAAGGAAATTGATGTTGATAAATCATCCGAAAATTTATTGTTTGTGACAAAACCAAAAAACAAAGTAATTAATTTAAATCATGTTGTTAAAATAGAAACTGTACTTAAATTTGAAGGTAATGTCACTTTTTAATAGTTATCTAACACAAGTATGAAAATGATTTAATGAATACCCGCGCACGATATATTAAAAGGCTTAGCCAATGTGGCTTAGCCTTTTTTAGTTTGTGTTGATTTAATATTTTCGAATATATGTTTTTAAATGTACGATGGCGTCAGTAAAATAAACTAGTTGCTACATAAGTGAGGTGTTTTTAAATTTAGTGAAATAAAGTGTGACAATAATGTAAGTTGTATTAATACGCGCCTTTGTTAAAATTATCTTTGGCTTCATGAAGGTCAACTTTAAAAATAATTATTTAATTTAGGAGGATAATATGAACGATAGCGTAAAATACAATAGAATTTCAGAATTAGATTATATGAGAGGCTTTGCCTTACTAGGAATAATTCTTACTAATATAATTTCAATATTTGCTTTGCCAGTACCCAGTAACTATGATCAGGCTAGTTACTTAAAGTTCATTGATTTTTTTGTTGAAAGTAAATTTTTTACAATATTTTCATTTTTATTTGGTGTCGGATTTTATATATTTATTCGCAATGCTCAAGCAAAACAATTAAATAGTAATATCGTATTTATAAGAAGATTAGTAATCTTAGCGTGTTTTGGTTTATTACATCAATTGCTTCAACCAGGTGAAGCGTTATTATTATATTCAATCATTGGTTTAATCTTAATACCTTGTTTTTATTTCAAAAAATATATCAATTTAATCATTGGCTTAATATTGCTAGTTATTTGTATATATATAGGTAGTAAAACAATATTACCGATACCATATTTCATATTAGGACTTGCAGCAGGTCAATTTAATATTTTTGAGAACATTAAGACTAAAGTGTTAATTATAACAGCAAGTATTTCTGGAGTGATATCTGCATTAAGTTGGATTTTGCTAAACAATTCATATGTATTTCCTACATATAAATTTTTAGAAGATACTTCGAACAATGAATTGATTAATAAATATATTCAAAATAAAGAAATGTATGAACATTTAATAATTATTACTAGTCCATTTATAGCATTATTTTATGTCTCGCTATTATTATTAATTATAAAAGTACGAATCTTTGGTAAAATCTTAAGCCCATTACAATTATATGGAAGAATGGCGCTTACAAATTATGTAGGGCAAACTTTATTAATTTGGTTGGTTATATTATGTGTGGATAGTGATCAAGTAGATTATATGGATACTTTGTGTATTTGTATTGTGATCTATATTTTACAATTGTTATTCACAAGTATTTGGCTGAAATACTTTAAATATGGACCATTGGAATATATATGGAGAATGGGAACTTATTGGAAATGGTTTAGCGTGATAAAAAAATAGGCTGGAGTTGAAAATCACACTAATGAGAGAGATGAATAAAATGAAAAACAAAAGAAAGAAAGCTTTACTTTTTGTATTGATCATTACGTTAATTATGGCATTAGCTATGTCAACAATGCATTATATTTTTGGGTATAATTATGAGAATTCTGAAATGGTTAAAGTATTGATTTACTTTGAAATTATTATGAGTATGCTTTCCATATTTATGTATCAAAAGCTTTTCTCAACACAAAAATTATTTAACATGCGGCTTTCTTTTTGGTTTTTACCTTTTATTATTTTGATCATCATTACATTGGTTGCATTTTTTATAACTGGAGATTTTACCGGCAAAATACCGATTGTTTCTTTAATATTAGTAACAACACTTTTAGTTGGTGTTAGTGAAGAAGTAGTATTTAGAGGTATAGTGTTGCAAACATTTTTACAAAAAGGCGGAATAGTAACAGCTATTTTAGTTAGTGCGATATTATTTTCCTTATTTCACGCAGTTAATATTTTTGGCGGAGCATCAATAAGTGAAGTAATAAACCAAATGATTGGGGTATTTTTAGGTGGAATAGTGTATGCTTGTCTCTCAATAAATTTAAAGAGCTTTATACCACTTATTATATATCACTGTTTATGGGATTTTCTAATCTTAAGTAATGAAATAGTCAGTGCTAATATTGAAGTGTTCATTTTCGTTATAGGAACATTAGAATTTATTATTTTAATTCCAATATTTATATATACAGTCATTAAATTTAATAAAAGAAGTTGAATAAAGTTAATAGGGAATGAACATTATGCAAAAAGGCTGAGACAAAATACATGTCTCAGCCTCAATTATTTTACAGTCAGCTTAGCCGGGGCTTGGTTCATACGACGAAATCTTGTTAAAAAATAGATTTCTGTCCTACTCCCTAGTAAGTTGAGCTGTGATTCTTTAATCAAATTCTATTTCGTATAATGATTCGTTTATTTGTTCGTACAGCTCATATTTTTCTAAATAATCAATCCATACATCATTCGGTTTTTTTTCTCTTTCTTCAACTAAAGATTTAATTTTTTCATAAATACCTTTCATCAAATCTTTATACATCGCATTTGCTGCTCTTTCTATTTTTGCCTCTGACCAACGTTTTTTCGGCGGACGTCTTTTATCCTTTTCTAGTTGAAAGTTGATAGCTCTGTCGTAAAAGCTATCTAACGCTGGTAATTTATCTTCTATATGTGCTTGAAATTCGTTTAAATTCATAAATATTCTCCTCTTTTAAGAAACAACGTTCTACATAATTCTAACAATAATAGGGTAAATTAAATACCTGATGAATAATTCGCTTATTTTATAAGGAACTGAATTGTTATTAAGTAACTCAGTATCTGGGACTAATTGATTATTAGAATATTATTTGTCACTTGATAGTGCTATCAACATTAAGTATACCAGTCTATCTATGCACTTTAGTTACTTTTCTATAAGTTTCTATTTTTTCTTGGTCAATAGGTACATTTTTAAATATATGAATCTAAATATAGATGTTCGTTATTCCGACTGAACGTGTAGTATGTTTATTAAATGGATCTATTTTAATATTCTTTTCTTATGTATCAGTGGTAATGTTAGATTTAAATAGTTGAGCGTTTTACATATGATTTAATCAATAAACCACATGACTAATACCGTAATGAATATGAGTAACGCGTAAGAATGAAAGCAATTAAATTATTGTATAGTGAATGAAACTCATTTAAATAGATAGGTGGTAAATATATGGAGAAAATAATGGTTATCGGGTCTTCGGGTTCTGGAAAATCAACGTTATCAAGACAACTAGGTCGTGCTTTAGATATACCTGTTTATCATTTAGACGTATTATTTTGGAAACCTAATTGGGTTATGACAAGTTCTAATGAACAAAAAGTAATTCAAAAAACATTATTGCAAAAAAAGAAATGGATTATTGATGGAAGTTATACTGGTATCTTAGATGAAAGATTAAATGCTGCAAATACTGTGATACTTTTAGATTTGCCAAGAAAAATTTGTTTTTATAGAGTTTTTAAGAGATTGTTTAAAAATATTGGTAAGACTAGAATTGATATGGGCAAAGATTGCAAAGAAAGAATCAATCTCACATTTTTAAAATATATTTGGAATTTTCCTAAGCACAGAAAACCATATTTATTACAAAAAATTAAGGAAAATAAAAACGATAAAAAAGTGTTTGTTTTAACCAGCATTAAAGAAATTGAACAATTTAGAATGAATGTGGAAAAGAACGACATTTAAATCTAAAAATTGCTATGGATTGTTTTTAAATTATTACAGAAATTGTAGTGGTTTGGTCTGATGCCTAACGAGTTGATGAAGTATTAGACGCAGACTACAGGCAGTTTTGTAATTACTAAAAGCATACACAAAAAACGCTGACAAAGTCGGACACTCTGAGACGCCTTAATTAAGGGGTCTTTTTTTGACTATCGAGATAACTTCATAATGAAATTAATTTGAATATTACAGATTAACCAAAAAAATTAAAATGGAATTAATATTAGTGTAATCGGCAATTAAAAACCATATGATATATTATTCTAAGATTGAATTATTTTACACTTTAGCTTACAAGTTAATGACAATATTGCTTGCATAGTTTATTCAGTAAAATAAGACTTAGAAGGGACGATTTATAATTAAACGTTACATACAAATTTTTACATTTTTTATTATAGGTGTTTTAAGCATATTAGGATTTACACATTTGAACACTGCTTCTGCTGCGACGACTGCAACTCAAGAGGAAGCTATAAGTCATATGAACACGTTAGAAGGTAAGGGATGGGATTATGATGATGAATATGGCTGGCAATGTTTTGATTTAGTGAATGAGCAATGGGATTATTTGTATGGTCATGGATTAGAAGGTGACTATGCAAAAGAAATTCCAACTAAAAATAACTTTGAGGGCGAAGCAACGGTTTATAAAAATTATGATGGCTTCCAAGCACAAGCTGGAGATATCGTTGTATTCAATGATGAATTTGGTAGTGGTGCAGGCCACACAGCAATCGTAACGGAAGGTAATTATAATGGCACTAGTGATAAATTTGAATCATTAGATCAAAATTGGGATGGCGGTGGCGCTGAAAAAACAGAAGTAGCTCACAGAGTAGTACATGATTATGAAACTGAAATGTGGTTTATAAGACCTCATTATGCTCAATAAATTACTTCATGACTTATACGTTTGTTTACTATTGGAATGATAAATCAGAATTGTGGAAAAGAGGGTCTTGATATATAAATAGCTGCACATTGTGTTGCAACCATAACTGATTAGGTGGATAATAGAGTTAACGTATGAGAATCATAAAATATTAATTAGGGTGACCACACATGAGTGAAGTATATGTATTCATAATAGAATGTAGCGATGGCAATGTTTACCGTGAGTATGTAGAGAATATATGGAAAATTGATAAGGCATTAGCACTTAAAAGATTTGAAAAAGGCATTCATAAGCATAATTACTTTTATCTAAAAGATTGTGATAGCTATGTAAATGTAGACAAGATTACTTCTATAAAGATTGATGATGCATATAGCACTTAATCAATTACTCATGCTTATTTAATTAATAAAAAGTTAACAGATTATAATTTAAGGCGGGCGCAGCGTTGCGTTAGCCTGATTTTTATATCTAAAAAGTGTAAAAAGGCGGTTTACGATACTAAATATAAATAATAGAATGGTTTGGTATGGTATTTTGGGGATTTAGTGAGGTATTCTAAATGTTGGTATATGTTAAGGCTCTTGGGATGAGCATCTTGATTGGGATTTTAATCTTCTTATTAATGTTTATAGGCACAGGGAAAGATCAACTGCTTGGTAGTGTGATCATGTCACTATTAGGTTTTTTTGGAAGTTTCATTTCTTTCTTGTATGAAAAAAGACATAATAGGGAGACTAAATAGATTGATAAGAACATAAATAGAGCGTAATCCAGTGAATTAAACAAATTTTACTTGGTTTCATGTATCTACGTTTGAACTTGATACTCTATTTATGTTCTTGGGATTTAAGTGTGATAAGGGAGAAGTTAACTGTTGTAACAGTGGCTTCTTTTTTGTTTACAAACAAGAACAAGTGTTCTATTATATCTTTGAGGTGATAAATATGGAGCCAAATTTAAATTGGAAAAAAGATTTTCAAGAATTCCAAGAAATACTAAATTCTGGTATTAATCCTGAATGGCTATATAGCGCTAAAGCCAACATGATACTGAACCCTGCATATACTGGAGAAGGTAGGCAATTCTTTTTTACAAAAGATATTATGAAAGCGAGTAAAACAATTCCATTCTTTTAATGTGGTTAATGTTATTAATATCTGAAAATGATTTAAAATACATTGCTTTAAGCAATATTAATATAGATATAAAGTTAAACGCTAGGTAGCTATAAATGCCTAGTGTTTTTTCATTTTCTGATTTTCAGTTTTTATGGATGCATGATACGCTTATAAAAACTATTAAGTTATAGAAAAAGTGGAGGATTATAGATGAAATCGATAAAAGTGTATCACTATGATGCTTTTAGTAAAAAGCCCAATAAAGGTAATCCTGCTGGTGTTGTTATAAATGGAGACACCTTAACAGAAACGGAGATGCAGGACGTTGCTTTTAAAGTAGGCTTTAATGAAACAGCTTTTCCAATAGCATCTGATAAAGCAGACTTTAGAATACGCTATTTTTCACCAAAACAAGAGATGGAGCTTTGTGGACACGCAACAATGGCAACAATTTATGCGTTAAAGACAAACGGATGGTTAGAAAATAAAACAGAACTAACTATTGAAACAAATGTAGGGGTCTTATCGATACGTATTACAACGAATGAGCAAAATGAAATACTTATAACAATGAAACAAGCATTACCACAATTTAAAAAATTTGAAGGATCCCGATATGATTTAGCAAAAGCAATAGGCATTGAAGAAGTAGATTTTGATGATGAGCTACCCATAATGTACGGTAGCACTGGGGCATGGACACTTTTAATACCTATAAAGTCACTTGATATTTTTAATAAAATGGGACCAAATAACAAGGTGTTTTCTTCAATTTTAAATGAAATACCAAACGCATCTATACATCCATTTTGCCTTGAAAGTTATCATGAAGAAGCGGATATGCATGGCCGTCATTTTTCTTCAACTTTTTCAGGAACAATAGAAGATCCGGTGACTGGCACTGCTTCAGGTGTCATGGGTGCGTATTTTGCCAAGTATATAAAAAAAGAGTCTCATACTTCCATGAAACTTATTATAGAGCAAGGACAAGAAATGAATAAAGATGGCCAAGTGATAGTAAATGTTGCAGAAAATAACGAAATCGAAATAACTGGCAATGCTGTTTATGTAGGAGAAATTGATATATCATTTTAGGGATTAAGCGTTTTTTTAAAAGTATGCGCAGAAATTTATACTTTATAAAAATAGTGAATGGATACTTTTGTATTTGCTATATGGATATAGTAAAGTTAATTTAAATGAGATATGTAGAGAGGTTGATAACTATGGATTTAAATAATGTCATAAATACCTATAAAGTAATACTCTCGAATGCTTCCGCAACAAGTAAAGGTGATAAACGAAGAAACGGCGTAGATAAAATAATTGCACTGTTTATTAAAAACCCTGAAACGAAAAGTGAAGGGCTAAATTTTCTGGAAAGTTTAGATACAGAGTCATTCTATAATTTACTTAGTGCGTGGGATATAGGTCGAAGTGTCCTCACAGCGCCAGATTGTTTGAATGATGATATTAGGATTAATGGGGGCAAGGCAAATTTAATGAAAGAAAACGTTAAAACTTTAAAAAATAATTTGCCTATCCAATATGAAGCAGCCATCTATTTTAAAGATAAAGACTGTATTTTTGTAAAACAATGCCTGATAGCATTTCAGAAAGATTTTATATAGTAATATAAACACCACTTAAAGGGCGAAGAATGACTCTTTTAAGTGGTGTTCTACTATAAGTAGTAAACTTTAGAAATATTTGTGTTTATAGCACTTGTAGAGGTACAAAATAATTGTAGAAAAAATGACTACTAAAATGATGACAAATTGAAATATACCTATATCAATATTTCCGCCAGTAGCGTTATATACGTCTTTAATACCCATGAAAGATAGAAGCGTGGATAACTCGAAATTTAGTATAGTAATGAATCTTCTATTGAAATTTATAGCGTCTTTGGATATTGTTTTATTCTCAAAACTGGATCTAAAATTTTCGAATTTTACGTAATACTTAAATAAGAGATACATGAAAACCCATAAAGCTAAAATTATTATTGGAAGAATGAATATTTCTTTTTTGTATCCCCACGCATCTGGGTTACTATATAAATCAAAGTGCACAGGTACTTTCTCTGGCAAACTATTGTAATTAATAGAAGTATATAAAAAAAGTAAAATAATGAAAATTAAACCAGTGAAATTCAAGGTTTTATTGATCATGATGTGTCCTTTCAAAATTGGAATATTCGCTATTAACGTCGCATTATAAAGAAATTGCTCATAAAAAAGAACCAAATGCTTTTATAACAAATGGTGTGTTTATGTTCTGAAATAAACGCTTGGACTGTTTATTATTAATTTGTATTTTATAATAAAATTATAGAAAGTGCAAAAAACACAGCTGATAAAATAAATAAGATAGCACCAAAAAATACTAATTTTCTAGATTGCTTCTGAATACCTAATTCATGATTATTGTCTAAGTTTTTTTCGCTAATGACTTTGCGCTCATTATTAAATTCATAAAATGAAAACAAACTAATGATCAATAGAATTAAACTAATTATGAAAGTAATAATGATTAATATGCCCATCTATGAGTTAGCTCCATCTACGTTACTTGATAAAATTTCTAAATAGCGATATATATTATTTGAAGTGGTATCTTTCGGTAAACTGTGAGTGAATACATGCCCATTTTTAGTTTCAACAGTATAAGTGACGTGGTCAAGATTGATATTATAATTAATGATTTGCATAAATTTCTCCTCGGAAATTGAATTTATATTTATTATACAATGAATGAGTTCGTAATTTTTTGCGACTTTTAATTGTTTTGAACGATGTATGACTAATTATATCTAATTGTACTACATATAAAGTTATTTTGTTGTAAAAAAGGTAATAAAAGCTAATTTAATTTTATATTTACAAAAACCTGATAGTTTAATTAAAATGTAGAAATACAAACTTTTATAGAAGAGGTTGACAAAGTGTTATATCCATAGTATATTTGTACTCAAGTAATTTTTAATTCGGAAATTTTAAAAGTAGTCTTATTCATTGAATTTTACTCCTTTGGATTTTTTAATAACAAGTTACAAATATATGTGCTAAAGCACACGGAGGTTTTCATATGAATAAAGGTACAGTAAAATGGTTCAATGCAGATAAAGGTTTCGGTTTCATCGAAGTAGAAAATAACGACGACGTATTCGTACATTTCTCAGCTATCAATTCTGAAGGTTACAAATCATTAGAAGAAGGCGAAACAGTTGAATTCGACATCGTTGATGGCGACCGTGGTAAACAAGCTGCTAACGTTAACAAAGCATAATTTAAAATATTAAATTATCTTTAACACTCACCCTACGGGGTGGGTGTTTTTTTGCGTTGAAAATTAAAAGTTAAAAGAATTAATAACAATAAATTATAATAAATATTTAGAAAAGTATAAGAGGATTATTTTGTAAGCGCTTAATTTAACTAGTATACTTAATATATAGTAAAAGGAGCGGATATTATGCAAAATTATAAAGGCTTTGATAAAGATTTTAATATTACAGATAAAGTAGCTATTATTACTGGGGGTAACAGTGGTATAGGTAAAGCAATCTCCGATTTTTACATAGAAAAAGGGGCCAAAGTTGCAGTATTAGATATAAAAGATAGTGTAAATGAATTGAAAGGTGATCACATTCTAGGCATTCAATGTGATATAACAAATGAACAAGATATAGATAATGCGATTGATTTAACAAAGCAGACTTTTGGCCGTATTGATATATTGGTAAATTCTGCAGGTGTTGCGCTTTTAGATAAAGCGGAAACAATGTCTAGCGAGATTTGGCAAAAACAAATTGATTTAAATTTAACTGCCTCATTTAAAATGGCTCAAAAAGTTGGAAATGTATTTATTGAACAAGGTGAAGGTGGAAAAATTATTAATATGGCAAGCCAAAATGCTTTAATAGCATTAGATAAACATACTGCTTATGGAGTAACAAAAGCTGGAATTGTTAATTTAACTAAGAGCTTGGCATTTGAGTGGGCAAAATTTAATATTAACGTTAACGCTATTGCGCCAACAATTGTTGCAACAGAATTGTCTGATAAAGCATGGGTAGGCAAGGCAAGAGAAGACGCTTTAGCTGGTATCCCTTTAGGAAGATTTGGTGAACCTGAGGAAGTAGCAGCAATCGCTCTATTTTTAGCAAGTGACGCGACGAATTTTATGACCGGAGAAACCATTGTATTAGATGGTGGTAATACGATTAAATAAGTTATGTTAATAAATATTTAGATGAAGATATTTTATAATTAATGAATAATAATAAGTAAATCCTATAAATTAATATTTATAGGATTTACTTATTTTGTGTATATAACTGGGATAGTAGCGATTTTATAAAGTGCTGACGCCTAGGGAAATAATATGAGCGAGAGAGTACAGGCTCGAGCCATATCCCAGGCAAGCATGCACTTTAAAATCGGATTAATATGATTTACTAGCAAGAATTATTACATGAAATTTATGTAAATAAAAAACACATCAGTAATTTGGGATGTGTTTAGTCATTAAGTATTTGCAAGATTTCATCGTATTTTTGTTCGCTCAACATACCTAATGGACTTTCTTCGAATTTAAATATTAAAAAATCATCGTTTGAATTAAAGGAATTTTTAATACTTTCGTATATTTCATTTCTATCTAGATCACTTTTTAAAAGCCATAACCCTCTATAAATATACAAAGCATTACCTAAGGCATTTAATTTAGCAGGTAATTTTTCATAACCATACGAAATAGAATTCAAATTATACGACAATATATATTTTGACATTAATATCAGCCTCCTGTATAAGCATATCATTAACTGTAAATTAAAAGTTGGACAAAGGTTGATATTAGATGAATTTAGAGCGATTATTTAAGAAAAATATACAAAGTATTTAATTTAGCATTTTATTTACTCAAGCTTAATTCATTTTAGAGGTAATTTAAATTGGGGAAAATAGCTCTCGTTTGCATATAAATATTTAAAAGTGAATACTGTATGTAGGGATTTAAAAAATGACTTTGTTAGAGGATTCATAATCTGTAAAAGTAAGGGAAGATGCATATGCAAATTTTCAGAATAAGCTCAGACCATAAGAAAAGTGCACGTTTTTTAGATAATAGAAGGCTATCAAAGCAAGTATTAGAATTATATCAAATTATTAGAGTATGTTTAGCAAAGTTAAACCTTGTTGATGTAAACAGCAATTATATTAAACATCCCATCGTTGCTCATGTTTATAACAATGGAGAACCATACATTATAGATACTTTTAAGCTTTTAGAAAGTATGAACGAAGAGCATATTCACCGTGGAGGAAAACGTTCTGTTGATTTTAATAATGATATAGAGCGTTTGAGTGAAATTGTTTATAAAGAAGAATATCAAAAATATTTTTCACATAAAATGCTACCTCCATTTTATGTTTTTGGTGATCGTAAAGTATACGGTGAAGATGCATTTGAGTTATATCAAATATTATTATTCAATAAATGGAAAGAAGATAAAATACCGCCAAGATGTGGTATTAAAAAAGGGACAGATGAACATGGCACAACGTTATCAAATTGAACAGTTATGGCGTCAATATAAATATGAAGTGTTGTGGCACGATCAAAATAGTTACAATAATATTAGAGAAATAATGAAAGAAAATCCGACATATGGAGATATAGCATCTTTGATTTCATATGCGTTAACACTAAAGCCAACTGAAGGTTCTATCATCAATGCTTATGATCATATGTGGGGGTATTTTAAAAAAATACGTAGTTCATCAGAAAATGAATTCCAGAAAGGTTTAAAATATCAATTTCAACAACATAATATAGATGAAACTTATCTTTTAGAATTTCTCAAAAGTATAGCTGATTTTTACAACGTTGATTATATAAAGCAATCTTCAATTATAAAAAAATTGAAATAGGAGGAATAATAATGGAAATGATAAAAATATTAACGAGAACATTATTACCTTTTGTGGGCGGCAATATTATAGGTAAAATTACTGCAAAAGAAGCGCCAAAAGATTATGGTAAATTTGAAAAACCACCGTATTCTCCACCACGATATGCGTTTCCTATTGTTTGGCCAATATTGTATTTATGCATGGGCGTAGCTTATAATTTGGTTAAAGGTAATGGAACAAATACCAAAGCAGCAACTGTTACACATTATACTCAGCTTAGTTTGAATTTTCTGTGGTCATTATTGTATTTTAAAAAGAAAGTAAGGGGCATCGCCTTGATTGAGAGTTTCATTTTATTAATAGCAGTAACGACTAACGTTGTTGTATTTTTTAAAAACAAACCTATTTCAGGTATCTTGCTGTTCCCTTATGTTCTGTGGTCTAGTTATGCTAGCTATTTAAATACTGGCAATTGGTTGCTAAATAAAGATAACCCAGAGTATTCAAATGGTCTCTGTAAATAAGATTTTAATTCAAAGTGTCAACAAAGTTTCTGACTTTGTTGGCATTTTTTATTCATATACTTTTATATACTATGAAAGATGAAATACCGAGGTTGAGATTTAAATATATTTATCTTTATTAATATAAAATATATTAGAAAATTAGGGGTATAGATATAATATATTAATGCTCATACGGAAGTGAATAACCAAATAGTCATTTTGATTTAGAGAGCCGTTAGAATAAAATTGTTGAGGCGAAATAATTTAAATGAAAAGGTGGATTTTATGAATTATATAAAATATTTAAATTCTCAAGATAGTACCCGAATTTATACAAAGATTAATGATGTTGAAAACGCACAAGCAAATATTATCGTAGTACATGGCTTAGGAGAACATTTAGATCGCTATGATGAATTAACAATGCATTTAAATTCAAATAGATTCAATGTCATCCGATATGATCAACGTGGGCATGGACGCTCGGAAGGTCCTCAAACGTATTATAATAATATGAATGAAATAGTGGAGGATCTATCAACAGTTATTAATTACGTGAAATCAAATTTTGAGGGCAAATTATATTTGGTTGGCCATAGTATGGGAGGATATACAGTGACATTATTTGGCACACAATATCCAAATGCAGTAGATGGCATAATCACTTCGGGAGCATTAACACGTTATAATATTAAATTATTTGGTGAGCCAGATAGAAGCATGTCTCCACATGAATATATAGAAAATGCATTAGGTGATGGATTATGTTCTGACCAAACAGTTGTTGAAAAGTATAAATTAGATGATTTAATTGCTGAAAAAATATCCATGGGACTCGTTTATACAATACTTGATGGTATTGAGTATTTAAAAAATAACGCAAAGCAATTCAAGGATAATATATTAATCTTACATGGTAAAGAAGACGGTTTAGTTAGCTATAAGGACTCAATTCAATTATATGATGAAATAGGCTCTGAGCATAAATCTATTCATATTTATGACGGGTTACAACACGAAATATTTAACGAGTCTTCTTATAACAAAAGTATATTTAATGAAATTGTAGATTGGCTAAATTATGAGCTAAAATAGTTTTAGAATTTTAAGTATACATCGATATTATTGTTTCATGCTTTATTAACTATTATGAAATGTTTGTTTTGAACTATTGAACATTTTACAATAGATGGTAGAAGTCATGATTATGGAGGGAATTTATTTATGATGATAAAAACATTACACATGCAATATGAAGAAGGTTTTGAAGCTTTCGATGAACGTGTAAACGAATTCCTGCAAGAAGTTAATGATAAGCAACACTGGGAGCTTGTGAGCGTTACACCATCTGTTACGAATAGTATGGAAGGCGTAGATTATTTTATTACGATTGTATTTAAAAAATAAAGTGGAAAACGATTATCGTTTTCCACTTTATTATAACTAAGTCAACTATATGAATTTCAGTCCCTTAATGCGTACTTAGTTTAATATCGTAGTATTATTATGCATTAAATGTTTGTTTAGAAACATTAAAATAATCTGCGAGAATAGCAACCTCGTTTTCTGAAACACTACGGTATCCATTTTCCCAATCCCAAATCTGACAAATTCTAAAATCTTTGTCATAGTTATTATTTAAATTGATAACTAATTTGGAGATACTTAAATTATATTTTTCGCGTAATTCATTTAGTACTTTCACAATTAATCACTCCCAAACGAGTTGTAATAAAATCCGTATATAATTGTAGTATACACACTACTTATTTTCAAATTAGTGAACTTATAAAGGCGTTATCATATACTGGTATTATGCAAATTAGCTTGCTAAATAAGAGAAGCATTAAAATGTATTAATAATATAAAATTCGAAAAAGAGAGATAAGGTGGATTCATATGAAAATTATTGCTATGAGTATTTTTGTTGATAATCAAGATAAAGCAAAACAATTTTACACAGAAAAATTAGGGTTTAAACTGAAACATGATATTGAAATGGGCGGAGAATTTAAATGGTTGACCGTAAAAGAAAATAACTCTAATAATCCAGTTGAAATAGTGTTAGAACCTAATGTGAGTGAGATCGCTAAAAATTATCAAGAAGGTTTATATAGTGCTAGTATACCCATAACTATGTTTGGGGTTGAAAATATGGAAGCATCACATGAGCGGTTAGTTAATTTAGGTGTCGAATTTCATACTGAGCCTAAGGAAGTTGATGGCACCAAACTTGCGATTATAAATGATACTTGTGGTAATTTAATTCAGATTATAGAACAATAATATACGTAGAAATAGACTGTAACCAACTACTGAACTATTATCGTTAATATGAATTCAGTTTATTTTCTAAGAATTGTAGGAGGTGTTTTATGGAATTAGTAGTTAAACGGACAAAAGATTTATCAAATATTGAACTATTACATATTTTAGAAGAAAGAATAAAAGTATTCGTAGTAGAGCAAAAATGTGCATACCAAGAAATAGATAAAGATGATGAAGAAGCGTTGCATATCATGTTGAAGGATGAAAACCACATTGCTGCATACACACGTATTGTAGATCGCCAGTCGCATATTAGCTTCGGAAGGGTGCTAGTGGCACAAAACTATAGAATGCGAGGCTATGGACGTAATATTGTGCAGAAAACAATAGATATTATAAATGAAAAATATAGTGGATCATTAATCAGCATTTCCGGACAAGCCTATTTAAAATCATTTTATGAATCATTTGGTTTTAAAGGCGTTTCTGATATTTATTTAGAAGACAATATTCCTCATATTACATTCGAAATGATAGCAAGATAATAAGTAGGTTTAATAAACGAAGTGCATTGGAACCGTTTAAAATTAAGACAAACCTGATTAGATAGATTTTAAAAAAGTAGCTTCCAAAATGGAAACTACTTTTTTAATTTAACTAGGATTTTACCCAGATGTAATTTAGTTCTTTGTGAACTCATCGTCATTACAATAAAATCATTTAGAAAATCGTTCTTTTCAAACAAATGCGATAGCCCCTTAATGTTTATGAGAACGTCTATAGTCGATACACACTAAATTAAATGTGTATTGTTAAGCTCCTGATTTATTGTTTTTTCATTTTATCAATATCTTGAGAAACTAACATTAACAATTCTTCAGTTTCAGAGTCCGTTAAATCATCAGAACCTTTAATTCTAATAACAGAACCTTTATCTGTTTTGACATGGTAGATAGGCTCGTCATCTTTATAAACTTTACGTAGTACTTCCATTTCATCACCCTTTTTTATCTGAAACAATTCTATGTAATTAGTAACACATAATGGTTAAAAATAAAGAATTGAGTTGTTATCATAACTTGCAATTATTTTTATAAAATAAATTGCTAGTTATTAATGCTTTAACTATAGGATAACTTTTTGTTGGATTCATTTCCAACAGTATGATTAATTTTATTTAAATTTATTAATATTTACATATATCGCTATATTCTTTATTGATAAATCAATTATAAGTTTAAATAAATAATTTGAGAACGATTTACAAAATTTAGTTATTTAGGTTTTTATTATATAAAAGCGGGTAAATATAACTAAGCACAAGAAGTCCTCCAAACTTTAGTGTGGAATATATTTTCGATTCGAGATTTCGAGGCTGGGACATATCACATGTCTTAGCCTCAGTTTTTTATATTGGCAGTGGCTGACTGAATTGAAAATGCGCTTATATCAAGCTTTTAAAGAACTACTACTTCATTTATGAAGACAAGTAGTTCTTATACAAGCGCTGAAGCGCTTGTATTCCATTTTACAGTAGCTATGCCGGGGTGGGACGACGAAATTTTATTAGAAAAATTAGATTTCTGTCCCACTCCCATTTCTTTTATAATGGCGATAAGTTATATTAATAGTATCATTTAAATTAAAAGGATGTAAAAGATGAAGTTACTTAATATACTATCATTGGTTTGTAGCATATTTATAGCATTGATAATTGTTTATGGTGTGATTATGATGGTTGGTGATGCCATGGGTATTACAACTTTTAATGGTCAATTACTCATTGTAGGGCTATCATTAGTCTTACTTAGTGGATTAGTAGGAAAGCAGAAACCTAGATTATCTATGCTTATATTATTTGTAGGTTTTATTATAGTTGTTATGAATTAATGTATATAAAGATACAGTCCAATAAGTTGAATTAAATTCAATTTATTGGACTGTATTTTATTTGAATAAATACGAGTGGTGTATAGCTTACCCATTATTCAATATTATTTTTTAATTTCTCATCCATATCTTTAGCAACGGCAGTTAATAAGTGAGTTATTTCCGTTTTATTCGATGTGTCATCAGTTTTGACTTTAATTAATAGACCTAAATTTGTCTTTATATGATAAATAGGTGCCTTATTTTCATATACTTTTCTTAGAATTTGCATCTTATCACCTCATCAAATAGAAATACGAAAGTGCAAGAAAGAGGAAATCAAAAACTTTCAAGTGTAAAATGTTACCTAATGGTTATATTAAAGCATTTTCGATTAAATAGGAAATAATTGGATTTTAAAAGACTAATTAAACGATATAAAAAAAGACTGAGCAATGTGTATATGAACTCAGCCTAGCTTTATCTATTTCTAAAATGATTTGATAGAATTGCAGTGTTAAAAAATGATTAAAATTGATCGTTTGTTCTATCTTCTTCAACAATATATTCATCTGTTCCGTAATCAGTAGATGTACTTAATATAGATTTTACTAATAGTGCAAATGAAACAACACCTAATAAGACTAATGCAATTTTTTTCATAAAATCAAGCTCCTCTTTGTTAGATAGTTTACCATACAGCAATCCGAACAAACGAAAATATATGATTAATTTGCGAATATTATTATTAATTATACCAAAAAAATGAATTGTTCAATATATAAACGAGGGGATTTGAGACACCAATTTTCAATTTTAGCTGTTTATTTTATAAGCTTTGGAAGAACTTTAATGTAAACAAGTTCACCAATGAGTTCGGTTAATGTTTGAGTAATAATGACCGTTGTAGTGATGGTTACCCAATGATCTGGTAAGGAAAGGGCGAGGGGTAACACCACCAATGCGTTTCTTGTACTAGAACTGAAAGCTAATGTTCTTAAATTTGGAATATCTAAACGGAATAACTTTCCACAAAACAAGCCTATTATAGGTGCAATAATCATAAAACAGATATAAATAGGTACAACACTTAATACGATATTTAAATCATTTGTGATCTTGTTTATTTGTGAGCCTACGACTGAAAAAAGCACAAGTGACATGAAGAGTTCCGGTAACCATGCAGTAAGATTTAAGACGCGATTTATAGAGCTAGATTTTTTACTGAGCAATTGTAATAATAATGCCAGTATTAATGGGATAATGATGAATGTGAAAAAAGCATTAATAAATGGTCCTATATCAATGATTGATAATATTTCATTATGTAAAAAAATAGTGAAATAAACTGGTAGTAGAATAATTTGTAATACAAATAATATAGGTGTAGAAATAAGCATATACTGCGCATTTCCTTTACCTAATGCAGTGAAGACGATAACGTAATCAATACACGGTGTTAACAGTACAAGATACAGCCCAATTAATATTGGAGCAGAACTAACATCAAATAGTTGTATCAAGGCATAAACAAAGATAGGTATGATTATAAAATTAGATAAAATTAAGGCAATTATATATTTCATGTTAAAAAGGTTTTGACGAATATTGAAAAAAGGAATTTGTGAAAACATGCTAAACATTAAAATGCCAATAAAAATTGAGATCACAGACTCTAGAAAAACAGAAAATATTTGTGATGTTAAACCAGCTAACACACCCAGTATAAGTGCTACAAAATATATATAAATTTGATAGTGTTCAATTTTACTTTTAAAGTGTTGCATAATGACCTCGCTTTTAGAAAATAAATACACATTAATTATAACTTAATGTGCTGCGCTATGAAATTTAATATACGCATTTGACGATATAATAAGTTTTTGATTGTATTGGCAACTTTTATTTTGATATAATAACCAAGGCATGTCTTAGGGCATGATAGAATTTAACGGAGATGGGTTTTCTACGTGTCCTTTGACATGTGAAGATTCATAACTCCCGTTATAGTCAAAAGCCCCTTTAATTAGGGGCTTTTTAAATGGTCAGCAAAGCCTTATGGGTTTTGTTGTTTTTTTAATTTTTAATCCTCAATTATTAAATTGGTAGTGGCTAACTGAATTGAAAAAGCGCTTCAGCTCTTGTATTTCATTTTAAAGTCAGCTTTGCCAGGCTGTGTTCATACGACGAAATCTTGTTAAAGAAATAGGTTTCTGTCCCACTCCCAAAATACTATTATGATTTTAAAGTAAAAAGTTTAAGTTTTAACATGAAAAAGCTCATAATCGCTAAGCTAAATCAATAGCGATTATGAGTACAGTTAATTTACATATTAAGATTTTTGTTTATCTTGTATGCTAACTTTATTTTCGACCTTTTCGTCAGTTGAGTTGTCTACACTTAATAATAACGCTCGTACTATAAGTGCACCAGTTACTAGTAAAAGTAAATTTTTGAATAATTTCATAATTATCACTCACCCGTCTTTATTAAAACGACTTAAATATCACAACACATTTTTAATGCGTAATTGTCTTATTTATATAATACCCTTTCTACAATATTGTAAATAAAATTTCACACAAATTGTAGAAAGGGCTTGGCCTAAAAATTAAATGTCGATGATTTTAAGTTGTGATTGTGTTTCATTAATTTCTATTTTTAGATTTTTACTATTATTTTCTACAGTAGTGCTAATCACTTCACCATTTTGTATAGAAAAATGAACTTGGCTTAAGATACCCATTGCATAGTCATTGATTGGACTAACTAATGAAATAGAATTGGCATCTTCCTGTATTACAAATTGTTTCTGACTTTGATTAATAACCTCCCATTGAGGTAAGTATGTTAACTTCAAAATCAACCCTCCTAATTTTTATTTTTCAAAAGTTATTATTTAATTTACATTATAAACTATATTTCTGAAAATGGTATTAAACACAACTGAAAGTAAATGTGACTCATTTAGTTAAAATGTTAATTACAGGGAATAAGAATATTGAAGAAATTGTTTAATAGAGGTGATGTTATGAATATTTTGATAGCAATAATATTAAGTCTTGTATTCGCATTTTTAGGAACAATGCCATTTTTATTTATAAATACGAGGTTGCATGAAAATGTTAACCATTCAAGTGAAGAGGTTCGTCATGAGAAAAGGAGAGCGTATAAACGCTTTATATACTTTTTTGTTTTAGGAATTGCTATGTTAACAATTTATCATTTTCTTACTGATTAATTACGATTACATCCGATTTATATCGAAAATTTAGTTTTGTAATTGTACATGTAATTTAGGTTTACAATTTTATGAGAAATTAAAAAGTCCTGGCCACGACATAAAATAATCTTTAAAGGATTATTCGCGTTGTGATTAGGACTTAATTTGATTAACTGAATATAATTGAGCATAAAATACCAGCGACACCTAAAAGTATCAACATAAATGTTGCTCCAAGTAATGATTCTTTAGCTTGCTGAGACTTTTTGTTTTTGTAAGTGATGAGTAACACGATACCACAAACTAGAAAAACTAATGATAACCAGAATATAATCATGAAATGTAGACTCAAAGCACTAGACCTCCTTTAATATAAAAGTTAAATTGCCAATGATTTAAGACATAATATTATTGCTTTTTGTAATTTTAAATGTAGTAAATATAATTTTTTATTATAACATTATCAGTTTATCACTAAATACTTAACAGCAATAGTGTAAATATTTATATACAATATATTGAGTCACAATTAAATGGATGAACAACGTTTGATTAATTAAAAGTTTCAAAAGTTAAAATTAGGAAAGATAATACTATACAATTTAAATAACGATTTTCTGGAAGGGGTGGTTATATATTGGGAAATATGAATGTGAACTTAGAAGAAACTAAAGAAGCAGTTAATAGTTTAAAGACCAAGAATTTCTCTGATAATCAACGACAATATGATGAAACTGAAGCCAAAATTATAAAACAAAAAGACTATATACGAAATAAGCTAATGCCTGATAACAAACAAGAGGATGAACGTATCAAAGAAATAGCGGGTAAACTTAGTTCGCATATACAAGTAGCCTTTGATGAATTTGACAATATGGATAAAGTTATTGATTATTTAATGCCGACTTTTCAACGGGGAAAAGTTGATAAAGTATATGGACGTGCATTATTACTTATGGAAGAAAATACAATGATTGAGCAAGTGAAAGCACACTTTGGTGATTCTAAAATAAAAGCTAAATTGATGGACTATATTTTGACTGAATTAATAGAGTTAAGTAATGAAATTATGCCAAATGAATATAGTGAAATTTTGACAATTGAGCGGTCGTATTTTGAACTATTATATAACCATAATTAATATTATTTAATTAATTAAGTAGTTTGATGTATAATGAAATTAAATTAAATAAGCGAGGAGATTTAACTATGAATGAAGTAAATAAAGTGATTTACATTGTATTAGCAGTGTTTCTAGGTAGCTTTGGTATTCATAAATTCTACGCTAGAAAAACAGGCGTAGGGATTTTATACTTAATATTTTGTTGGACAGGTATTCCTCAAATATTAGCAATTATTGGTGCTATCCTTACACTATTGAAACCAGCTGATCAGAACGGTAATGTTTTAGTATAGGTATTATAAATATAATGAATCTGAGACGTGTATTTATGTCCTAGACTTTTTAAATGGTTGTTAGAATTCTACGGAAATCTAACAGCCATTTTTCGTTCGAAAATATATGGGTTTACTGGACACAAAAGGGTGTTAACTGTAAGTTACGACATATCATAAAAAATCGCTATTTATCGTTTAAATTAAAAAACCACCTACAAAACACGCAGTTTTACAGGCAGTTTATTATGTTTACTTTAAATTAAAAAAACTTTATAAAGTTTACATTTTCGAATTAAATATAGCTATAACAACAATTCTTTTTAATTTTTTAAATAATAAAAAGAGTCGTGGTAGACAAATACTTTATATTTGATATGATTAGACAAAAGTACGATATGGTAAATCATGTAACGATTAAAAATATATAAAATCGAGGTAATGCTTATGACATTTTATGATTTTGTAATTAGTTTTATAGAAGACGATACACCACTTGGACAACTCGCTCACAAAATTAAAAGGGATAATAATTTCCCTAAAGATGCAACTGGCTATAATGAATTAAACTCGTATTTTTATAGTAATTATATAGATCATGAAATGTTAGCTTCTGCTAAACGGGCGCTGAGTTTATATCTTAATAATATAAGCATAGCTTAAATATATTTAGCACTCTATGTTTCGTAATACCAGTTTTGTTTGTTTAAGGCATCTTTAATATCTTTTGTTTTAAAATTAATTTCATTATTTCTAATAGAGAATGGTTCAAGTATACTTTGAGCCATCCATGAATTAATAAGCTCTCTAGGTAATCCATCTAATTCCATATCAGTCTTACTGACGACAAAGCATTCCCAATCAAGTGAAACTTTCGAAGGATTAATATAATTACACTCTTTGAGCTGATTCATAAATAACACTCCTTAATATTGTAAATCCGACATTAAGTTTTACCCATGTATGAGATGGGTGAAACGATAATTGTGAAATAAATGAAATTTAATCATATTTTGTAGCCATATAATTTTAAAGTTAATAAACAAGTAATTCTAATAAATAATGCTTGATGACGTGTAACGCAATGGGTTATGCGTTTTCTTTTTATATACCCGCTTTTTAGTGTGTGTTAATCAAAAAATATAAATATTACTAAATAAAAAAACTGGAATCACTCAAAAGGAGTGTTTCCAGTCATAGCGTTGAAAAAATTTACGATTTTATGAGCAGCTTTTTGTGCATGCTTTCCGCGGGCACAGCCTCAGCCTGTAGTCTTTGGCTAGTGCTTTTCCCGCAGGAGTCAGCCCAAATCACTGACATTTTTAAACAAAAACAAAACGATAGATTATTCATTGATTAAACTTATATAAAGGCCAATATAGATACTAATGAAGATAAATGAATTAATTACAAAGATTATATCAACGAAAAAATATAAAAATAAACCAAATGCTTTGATAGCAATTGGTTTATCTACATTTTAGGGTGATAAGAGGATGCACCATTTAAGTGATTGAATTCGTAGAATTCTGTTTCTGGAATTGTTTTAATAATTTGATTAACTGCATGTGCGATATCATTGTTAGGGATCAAAGTTTCAGTTTCCATTGGTAGTGTTAGTTGAGTCATATTGTAACATAGAAAAGCAGCAATCTATTAGTTTCTAATGGATTGCTGCTTTTAATTTGAGAATGGGATATTTATGTCCCAGGCTCTTTTAATTTCAAACGTTGTTATACGTGTCAAAAAAATAATTCTACCAAGGTATAATACCGAGGATACAAGCGACTAGAATCATAAATAAACTAGATCCTATTGCCCATTTGATAACAATACGTTGGTTTTGTCCATATTCAATATCGAGCATACCAACCAGTAAGTAACCGGCAGCATACAATGGACTTAATACATGAAGTGGTTGTCCTAATACTGAAGCTCTAGCCATATCTACTTTAGATATACCAAATTGTTGTGCTGATTCAGCAAGGATTGGTAATACGCCATAATAGAATGGGTCATTAGCCATAAAGTAAGTGAATGGCCCACTAAGTAGGGCGGTAATTAAAGCAAAGTGATTTCCTAAAGCATCAGGAATAATTTGCACTAATGTATTCGCCATTTCATCAACCATGTGTGTCCCATCCATAACACCTGTAAAGATACCAGATGCAAAAACAAGGCTTATTACTGATAGTACATCACCAGCATGTTTTTTAATTACTGAATTTTGAATACTTAGGTTTGGATAATTGAGTACTATTGCAACACCGAACCAAAGCATGAACATAACCGGAATCGGCATCAGTCCAATAACAAGGCAAACAATTAATGAAATTGTTAAAATTGCGTTTGGTATGAGCATTTTAGGTCTTTTTAATAATGACTCTTCTTTCGTATCTGTAGGTCTTACATCATCTAAATCAATATTTGTATTAGAAGTAATGTATTTTTTTGCACGTTTACCTAATATGTATGCTACGGCAAAAGCAAAAACGATACCTGCAATCATTGCAGGAATAATAGGTATGAAAACTTCCTCAGTGGTAACCTGTAAAGATGAAATTGCTCGTGCTGTCGGGCCACCCCAAGGTAACATGTTCATAACGCCAATTGATAGTAGTGCTAAGGTTGAAAGTGTATATAAGCTCATGCCAATTTTTTTATATAATGGCATCATTGCAGTTACAGTTATAATAAATGTAGTAGTGCCATCGCCATCTAACGCGACCATTGAAGCTAAGACAACAGTACCCATTGCAATTTTAACTGGATCCCCTTTAACTACTTTAATAATTCGATTAATGACAGGTTCGAATAACCCAGCATCGATCATAACTCCAAAATATAAAATGGCAAACGTGAGCATAATACCTGTTGGTGCAACTGTTTCAATGCCTTTGAGCATATATTCGCCAAGACCAGAGTAGAACCCACCAATCAAAGCAAAAACAGTTGGTACAACAATCAATGCTGTTAATGCTGACATTTTACGTGACATGATTAATATCAAGAAAACGATAATCATAATGAAACCTAATAAAGCTAAATTCATATCTTTGAATCCCCCCCTATCTGTCCAATTATAGCGCTTTCATTTGATTTGTAAAACGAAAAATAGAAACTTATATAAACTTTTTTAGAAAAATTAATTTTAAAATAAAAGTGCATCTATTGATCAATTTAAATTAATCAATAGATGCACTTGATAGAAAAAAGATGAAGTTATGTATAAGAAGGAAGCTAACCTATAAAGCCCATTACATATGTTTTCCACATTGGGTAACTCATTAGAATGAATGCGAAGATGGATACGAACATAGCAAAGATATTAGCTACACGATCGCCACGTATACAAGCGTATAAGTTAAATAAGAAAACACCTAAGATAAATAAAGCGCCTGCTAATATTGCCATATCACCTTCGATCACTTTGTTAACAGCTAGTAAAGGTGTAGCTAAAGTAATTAATGATAAGAACAAAGATAGTAAAGTAGTAGCATATTTCAATTTGCTCAGTCCTTTCTATAAATTGGAAAGATAGTCTTTTAATGTGCATATGTTGATTGTAAGTATAACTTATTAAAATAATATTTCTAAATGATTTTGATTGCAAGCCATTATAGGAAAACTTTTGAAAAATTGCCTTAATTCGATGGTTTTGTTACATAGAGAGAGCTATTGTGAATATGAAATAAATATAACATTATTTCATATACAGGTATCAACAATTTAATTGAATAATTCTAAATCATTGCCTTTAAAGTAATATATTAACCAATGTTCATCGACGTAATAGTTCTCATATTTTCTAGCATGTTCTTCTAAAAAGAGTGTATCAAAATTGAGGTTGCTGAAAAATACTTTTCCACTAATGTTATTTGAAATGAGTGAAGTTAATAAGATTTCTATTTCTTTGTCATGGCATATTTGGAAAATATGACGCATTAATAATTTAGAAATGTGATCTCTTGAATCATCATCAAGACCTTGGACACACATGTTTTCCATTATTGCTTTATGAGATAAGCTATATTTTTGTCTGTGAATTAAAGTAGCTGCACCAACTAATTCATCTTGTTCAAAGGCACCAAGCACTGCATAATCAGATGTTTGTGAAGAAAGTAATTTTTCTATATTTAATTCAATTAAGCATTTTTCATTTTGCAATTTCCATGCAAATACTTCAAGTTCTTTGTGGATGCCCTTTAATAAAAAAGCGCGATAAATAGATGAATCTTCACTTGTTAAGTAACGTATATCTGTCATTGAATGCCTCCTAAACTGTACAAAGTGTATATAATAAAATAATTAATATTCTGACATTTTGTTTATAATACTATAGTAAAAGAAATGATTGGGCAACTTTTCCATTTACTTATGTCAAAAATATAATTAACTTAAAATTCCTATGATTAATAAATTCATCACTATAAATTTTCTCTGTAAATTAAATTTGAATTTTAATGAATTGAAATTGATTTGACGGATTATGATATAATATAGTGGTATATACTAAAGTGGAGGCAAGACTTTTGGAGGCATTAATTATAATTATTGTTTCTCTGACAGCACTTATCCTGGTTTCTTTTGCAATTTTAGTTGTTTATTTTTTCACTCAATTTAGTGATGATGACAATTAAATACCCAGACAGAGAATACTAAAGACATCAAGAAATAAGAGGGCAGAAACATCAAAGCACAAAATAACCCCCAGACTCGAGATAGAGTCTAGGGGTTAAATTTTATATATTAAATACTAGTCAACAACTTCTACGTTTAAATCAACGTCAATGTTGCCACGTGTAGCTTTTGAATATGGACAAAATTCGTGCGCGTCTTGTAAATATTTTTCAGCGTCTTCTTGAGATAATACGCTTTTAACTTTAGCATCAATTGAAACGCTTAGTTTAGGACTTTCAGCATCTGGATCATCTTCTAAACGCACAGTTAGAGTTACTTCTGGTTCAGCATCTCTCACTTTGTTTTGTTTTAAGATTAAATCGAATGCACCGTTAAAGCATGAAGCATAACCTGCTGCGAATAATTGCTCAGGATTTGTACCTTTTTCAGCGTCAGCTTGTGCTGGTGGAATAACCGCTACATCAATTGCTTTATCATCTGTTTGAACGTGTCCGTTACGGCCACCTGTATTTGTTGCTTTAGTTTCATAATTTACTGCCATTTTATTACCTCCTTAATGACTTACTATTACTGTATACCCGTAGAATAATTTTTAAATCATATAAAATTCACTCTTTGATTAATACTGCCATTTTATAAGTTAATGTATATTGATTGTTTTATTTTTGAAAATTGTTATACAATTATTTTAATCTCAATAAATAAAGGAAGTATTAAAAATGACTGAAGTTGATATAGCTGTTACGATAGCACCAGAAAAAGAACTTTCACAATCTACTATAGAAGACTTAATCAAATTTCAAGATTCAATAGAAATCATTGAGTTTAGAATAGATCAGTGGGCGGATTTTGATGTGAACCAAGTGTCTAAAGTAGTAGACAATATCTATAATTTAAATTTAGGGAAAAAGATACTCGTCACTTATCGTACTTCTTCACAAGGTGGAGAGGGCACATTACCATATGAAGCATATTTGAACGCCTTAGCTGAAATAATAAATTTAACACATGTTGATTTAGTTGATATTGAATTTGAACCTGGGAAATCAACACAACCTTTGATAGATTTAATTGAACAATCTAAAAGCAAACAAATCCAAGTAGTATTGTCTTATCATGACTTTAAAAAAACACCAGCACTAGAAGCTTTAAAGCATCTTTACTTTAAAATGCACCAACTTGGACCAGCTTACTTAAAAGTTGCAGTAATGCCTCTTGGTAAACAAGATGTGCTGAATTTATTAAGTGCGATGTCAGAAACGTCTGATTCAGTTCCTCAACAAGTGATTGGTATTGCAATGTCAAAATCAGGTTTAATATCTAGAACTGCACAGGGGTTATTTGGAGGCACTGTAACGTATGGCTGTCTTGATAGTCCTAAAGCACCAGGTCAAATTCATGTTGAAGCCTTAAAACAACAATTAAAGTTATATGAGTAATTTGAAAATAATCGCGACCTATCTTATAATTGAAAATAATTATCAATAGTGAAAGGGCGATATTATATGGAACTGCAAGATGCAATAGCACAACGTCGTAGTATTAAAGTGTTCAAAAGAGATATGAAGATAGATGATACAGCTTTATATCAAGCTATTCGACAAGCTACTGATGCACCTAATCACGGTTTGAGAGAGCCGTGGAGAGTTGTTCATATTGCTAAAGATAGATTAGGAGATATGAGTAAACAACTTACAGAAATTGCTTTTCCTAATCTGAAGAAAAAACAAGAAGATCATTATAATGTAGCTACAAATCTTGGGGGCATGCTAGCGCTAGTCTTAAAAGAAGATCCAAGACAAAAACAAAATTTAGAAAATTATATGGCATTCGGAGCTTTTACTCAAAATTTAATGCTTCTTTTGCATGAAGTTGGCATTGGTACCTGTTGGAAAACGCCAGCATATATATTTCAACCTGAAATGCGTGCGTTATTTGGAGTGAAAGATGATGAGAGTTTAGTTGGCTTTTTGTATCTAACTGATTTAGAAGATGAAGTACCGCATAGAGAACGTCACGTAAATAATATAATTGATAAATTTTAACTGTCATATAAAAATTGCAGTAAAGTGAGTAAGTAGTCATTCAAACGACTGTTGAGATAAATAAAGACCGCATTGAAATTAGAATTCAATGCGGCCTTTATTTATCTTTGAAATGTATGTCTCAGATTTTCATCTGCAACACTTTATGATTTATTTGAATGTTTCTGCTAAAAATGATTCAACTTGTTCTGGAGATTTTGCATTTGCTGAATGTAAATGAGCTAATTTTTCTCCATTTTTGAAAACTAACAAGCTTGGAATACCCATTACATCATTGTCAGACGCTACGTCTTCTAATTCATCACGGTTTACTGTGAACCATTGGTAATCATTATATTTTTCAGTGATTGGGTCGATCCACATATCCATAGCTTTACAGTCTGGACACCAGCCTGCTTCGAATTTAACAATAACAGGATTATCACTTTGTATTGTTTCTTTAAAATTGTCTGTAGAATTTATTGGTTGCATAGTATAACTCCTTTGTTTTTAGATATTATTAGACTTATTATAACTGACAATTAACCATTATAAAAAAAATTAGCCTGAAATTAAGAGCGTTTTACGTAGAAATTTGATATATTAGTGTTAACTAGACATAGGAGGTACAGCATAATGATAAAATTTTACCAGTATCCTAATTGTACAACTTGTAAGAAGGCCGCTAAGTTCTTACAGGAGTATGGTGTTAGTTTTGAACCTATTGATATCGTTCAACATACACCTACTAAAAACGAGTTTAAAGATATTATTGAAGCGACAGAAATTGATGTTAACAAACTCTTTAACACACATGGCGCAAAATATCGTGAGCTTGGATTGAAAGATAAGTTGAAAGATTTAACGTATGATGAAAAGTTAGATTTATTGGCTTCAAATGGTATGTTAGTTAAAAGACCACTAGCTATTTCAGGAAATAAAGTTACAGTTGGATTTAAAGAAGACCAATATAAGGAAACTTGGTTATAAAATAAATTTTAATTTCATAATTAAATAAGTGGTTATAATAGTGATTGTGTAAACGCTTCATCTATTGCTATGAAAAAGATTTGATTGAATTATGTTATCGAGAAATAGTTGCTTGAAAGCTTTTCATATGGCATCATTAATATGTAAAATCATTTAGGAGGGGATTCTTGTGGCAGTACCGAGTGAATTTAAATATTCTAAAGAACATGAATGGGTTAAAATTGAAGACAATACAGTAACAATTGGTATAACTGAATATGCTCAAGGTGAATTAGGAGATATCGTATTCGTTGAATTACCAGAAGTCGACGATGACATTAACGAAGGTGAAACTTTTGGTAGTGTTGAATCGGTAAAAACAGTTTCAGAACTTTACGCACCTGTTACTGGGAAAGTTGTCGAGTCTAACGAAGAATTAGAAGACAGCCCAGAATTCGTAAATGAATCACCATACGATAAAGCATGGATGGTAAAAGTTGAATTAAGCGATCAAAGTCAATTAGATGAATTATTATCTGCTGAGCAATACTCAGAAATGATTGGTGAATAAAAAATAAAGTACGAACTCCATGATATTGATTATCTTGGGGTTTTTTTAATAAGAACATCTATTTTATATGCTTTTTGTCAAAAATAAACATGTATAAAGTGAACTATAGTAGAGCAAAGCTTAATAGAACTAAAGAACAGATATTATATAAGAAAAAGAACATTTGATTAGATGTCTTTAAATGACAAAAATCATTTTCAATAATAAGATAAGATTAGGAATATGTAAATTATGTTTATAGTCGCTAAGTATTGTGAAGAACTAAGTAGATTGAACAACTATCAACATTTAGAGGGTGGATGTCATGACGATACTAAACCAAGTGATCATTGTCGAAGGCAAGTCAGACAAGAAACGGGTAAAGCAAGTTATTGATCAGCCAATTGATATCATATGTACGAACGGTACTATGGGCATTGATAAAATCGATGAAATGGTTGAAACTTTATATGATAAACAAGTGTATATTCTTGTGGATTCAGATAAAGAAGGTGAAAAGATACGGAAATGGTTCAAACGATATCTCAGTGAAAGTAAACATATACGCATAGATAGACAATATTGTGAGGTTGCTAGATGCCCTAAACCATATTTATCCAGAGTACTGCGAAAACATGGTTTTTCTGTAAAAGATGCAGAAAAAGTAGCTAAAGCAAAATTAGATTATATAGCTGAAAGGGTAAGTTTATTAACATGAATGTAACAAGTGAACACCGTGCAGATGTGCACGAACATGAAGAAAAAGAAAAATATTTAATATTTGGTTATACACCAACGTGTGGAACTTGTAAAGTTTCAGAACGCATGTTAGATATAGCAAATGAAATTTTGAAGCTACCAATTACAAAAATAGATTTGAATTTTCATCCTGATTTTAGCCAAGCGCAAGAAATACAATCTGTACCTGTGCTCATGCTGATGTCTAAAGGTAAAGAACAGAAAAGAATTTACGCATTTCAATCTGTTCCTTATTTGTTAGAAAATTTAAAATAGTTATTGACGAAACATGAGTGCGATGATAGGATTAAAAATAATTAAATAAATGATACTCTTATCAAGAGTGGTGGAGGGATGTGCCCTTTGAAGCCCGGCAACCGTCTGAATCAGAAATGGTGCCAATTCACATGAAGTTATAATTAACTTTGGGAGATGAGAGAAGCAATTAATGCTTTCTCTTTTCTTCACTGAATAAAAGGGGAAGCATTTTTTAATTGATAGTGTAATACAAGGAGGCAAGTGTGATGATTGAATTAAATCAAATAGTCAAAAGGTACAAAACAAAAAAACACGACGTACTAGCTGTAGATCATGTTGATTTAAGCATTCAATCAGGCT
Source organism: Staphylococcus equorum (assembly GCF_001747895.1). Classification (GTDB taxonomy): domain Bacteria; phylum Bacillota; class Bacilli; order Staphylococcales; family Staphylococcaceae; genus Staphylococcus; species Staphylococcus equorum_A. The sequence continues at coordinate 104,194 of NZ_LNNB01000029.1, forward strand.
CAATCTTTGGAGTGGTTGGTTTTTCAGGAGCGGGAAAAAGTACTTTAGTAAGACTCTTGAACAATCTCGAGCAACCTACTTCAGGTGACGTAATTATTGATGGAGATAAGATTGGTGATTTATCTAAATCAGATTTAAGAAAAAAACGTCAAAAAGTGAGCATGATTTTTCAACATTTTAATTTACTGTGGTCACGAAATGTATTAAATAATATTACATTCCCGCTAGAAATTGCTGGTGTTTCGCGTCGTGAAGCGAAGCAACGTGCTTTAGAATTAGTGGAATTGGTAGGACTAAAAGGAAGAGAAAATGCATATCCATCGGAATTGTCAGGTGGTCAAAAGCAACGTGTCGGTATTGCGCGTGCATTAGCTAATGAACCTACTGTATTGCTTTGTGATGAAGCAACAAGTGCGTTAGATCCTCAAACGACCGATGAAATTCTAGAATTATTATTAAAGATTAAAGAAGAACGAAATTTAACAATCGTAATCATTACACACGAAATGCATGTCATTCGACGTATCTGCGATGAAGTCGCTGTTATGGAAAGTGGCCGTGTAATTGAACAAGGCGAGGTTACAACTGTCTTTGAAAACCCACAACATGCAGTAACAAAACGCTTTGTTAAAGATGATTTAGACGATGATTTTGATGAATCTATCACAGATTTAATATCATTAAATGAAAATGATTATGTAGTTCGCTTGAATTTTACAGGAAGCAATACTACGGAGCCGTTAGTATCATACATAACTAAGACGCATAATATTGATGTAAATATATTGGAAGCTAATATTAAACATACGAAAGATGGTTCAATCGGCTTTTTAGTAGTACATTTACCAACAGTAAATTCAGAAAAATTAGAAAAGTTCAAAAACGATTTAGAAGCGCAACACGTTTCAGTGGAGGTGTTAAAGCATGGGTAATTCGTTTGGTGACATACTCCGTGAGATGGTTACTATGCCAAATATCAGTTGGGACGAAGTTTGGTTAGCAACATATGAAACTATTTATATGACTGTAATAGCAACAGCATTTGCTTTTGTTTTAGGACTGATTTTAGGTGTTTTACTCTTCTTATCAGCTAAAAGTAAATCACCAGTTGCAAGAGTCTTTTATAGTGTAGTTTCATTTATCGTAAACTTATTCAGAGCGATACCATTCATTATTCTCATACTCTTGTTGATTCCATTCACAAGTTTAATATTAGGAACAATCAGTGGACCAACTGGAGCTTTACCAGCATTGATCATTAGTGCTGCACCGTTCTATGCAAGATTAGTAGAGATTGCATTTAAAGAAATCGACAAAGGTGTAATCGAAGCGGCTTGGTCAATGGGTGCAAATACATGGACAGTAGTGAAAAAAGTTCTTTTACCAGAAGCAATGCCAGCTTTAATATCTGGTATTACAGTTACTGCAATTGCTTTAGTTGGATCAACAGCAGTTGCGGGTGTAATTGGTGCAGGTGGTTTAGGTAACTTAGCGTATTTAACTGGCTTCACACGAAATCAAAATGACGTCATATTTGTATCAACAGTTTTAATACTGATTATTGTATTTATCATTCAATTTATTGGTGACTGGTCTACAAATAGAATAGATAAACGATAAATTTTTAAAAGGGGACTTTATTATATGAAAAAAATATTAAGTTTAGTTTCTGTAGCAGCTTTAGCGCTTTTATTAGCAGCCTGTGGCGGTGGCGGAGATGAAAAAGATAAGACAATTACAGTTGGAGCTTCACCAGCACCTCACGCAGAAATATTAGAAAAAGCAGAACCATTGTTAGAAGATAAAGGTTATAAATTAAAAATCAAAACGATTAATGATTATACAACACCGAATAAATTATTAGATAAAGGTGAAATTGATGCGAACTTCTTCCAACATACACCATATTTAAAAACTGAGAAGGAAGACAAAGGCTATAAAGTGGAATCAGCAGGAAACGTTCACTTGGAGCCTATGGCAGTATACTCTAAAAAATATAAAAGTTTAAAAGATTTACCAAAAGGTGCAACCGTATACGTTTCGAATAATCCAGCTGAAGAAGGACGTTTCTTAAAATTCTTCGTAGATGAAGGGCTTATTAAATTAAAAGATGGCGTTAAAACAGAAGACGCTACGTTTGATGATATTGTAGAAAATAAAAAAGATATCAAATTTAATAATAAACAATCTGCAGAGTATCTACCTAAAATTTATCAAAACGAAGATGCTGATGCTGTAATTATTAATTCAAACTTTGCAATTGATCAAGATTTAAGCCCTAAAGATGATTCGATTGTTCTAGAGAAAGCAAAAGACAATCCTTATGCGAATTTAATTGGCGTAAGAGAAGGTCATAAAGATGACGAGAAAATCAAAGCGCTAGTTGATGTACTCCAATCTAAAGAAATTAAAGACTATATCAACAAAGAATACGATGGTGCGGTCGTACCAGCAAAATAATATCAAATTTCATGAAGAATCCTTTAACCACAACGGTTTTAGGGTTCTTTTTTTATGGTTGTAAGAATTGAAAAAGGGGAGCGTATACAAATTATCGAATATAAATCATAAAAAATAAGCCCAAATTTGGACACATTAACCAAGTTTTACTTGCTCTAGTTTGTTCATCATATCTTTATCCATTTGTTCTATAACACTTTTTAAAGATATGGCTATGACTTAATATTTGTGAAGATACATCTTTAACAGTCGTTCTTAAAAATATGTAAAAGCGTCTAAGTTGTATAGGATTGCCTTTGTGATTCGTGAACACAAAATTGCTATTTCGGTAATAATTGTCATTCCATTTTGACACTTTCTTGTTTTTTAATTAATACGATAATAAAAATTAAAGTTGAGAATATGAGTGTAGGGGATGTTATTATTATGAAATAGGGCATACATCATTTAAAGTAACTTATGTATATTGCAAAAATAACTAGAAATGTAGCAAATATTCCATGTACGATTAAAAGTAAATAATACTGTTTATCAGTCATGGGGGTAAAGCCGTTCCGCTTAACTCTTCTATTATTTTCCCAACGAAATATAAAAGCCCAAAAATAAGCGTATACAGGTATGAAAATAATCCCTAATACAATAGCAGCTAGTAAACCCATAATAAATCTCCTTTTTGCTTAAGGATATCATAAATTAATATTAGATTATCAAAATATATAAATGCAAGGGTATGTACTTTTGACGTTCGGACAATATAAGGCATAAATAAAAAACTGTAAAATATAGTTGTGGTTAACTTGAAAACAGTAATGATAGATTTGAAAATAATATAGCAGCCACAAGAGAATGTGGAAACCAACTATAGCTGTGTAAAGTATTTATAAAGTAAATTGAAATAAAAAAATTGAAACATGCGATGCATACTTATCTCATATATTTGAAATAGTGATCTCAGGTGAGTAAAATAAAAGAATGGAAATAGATTGATTGAGAAAAAATCAGTTTCATTTTCAATGGGAGAACTAACAAATTAATGGTAAGCTTTCTATAATAATGGAAGGTTTATGTATTGATTATATATAGAATCACTAAAATATCACTTTCGCTGTTGATATTTTATTTAATAGCTCGGAGGTTATGGGATGCTTTTATATCATTAAATGATTTAAAAGTAATGGGACATATACTTCCGGGTTATTTTTTCGTCTTTTATCTTGATACTTACAAGACGTTTGACCAGATGGGACTAATATAGTGCTTGGATAATACTCCAATACGAAAGGCAGTAACCGTGTCTGAGCTAAGCGCTTCTGAGATATAAAATAATAAGATTGTACTTAAAGAACTACAAAAAACCACCGACAAAGTTGCTTAACTTCGTCGGTGGTTTGTCTACGTTTGAAATACTGTTTTAATTAAAGTACATATTTAGACTAAATCATGCTCATCTTTAATGTCGCCAACTATATTTTCTAAAATATTTTCCATGGTAATCATACCAATAGGATTACGATTTTCATCTTCGACAAGTGCGATGTGGATTTGATGTGATTTCATCAGCTCTAGTACATGATGATATTTAGTATTAAGACTTACTTTTAGAATATCATTTGTAATATCTTCAAGGGACGTTAAATCATCATTTAAAAAGTCCTTGGCATGTAGATAACCAACAATTTGAGTTGGGTTATCTCTAAATACAGGGAATCTTGTGTAATTCGCATTATTTATATAAGCTTTTGTTTCATCTACATCACTTTTAATATCAATAACTGAAACTTTATCGAGAGCAATATAACCATCTTTAATCGTCATTTCATCAAAAGCAAATGCACGATTGATATGCGTTAATTCATTTTCAGAGATTTCTCCGCCTTCATGACTTTCTTTAATCAATAATTTTAATTCTTCTTCGGAATGGTAGAGTTCACTTTCTTTAGCAGGTTGCATACCAAACATTTTTAAAATTAATCGCGCTGAACCATTAAGTATATATATAAATGGATAAAATAATTTGTAAAACATGATCATTGGCTTAGCTATGATTAATGTAATTTGTTCGGCTTTTTGAATCGCAACTGTCTTAGGTGCCATTTCGCCGACTACAACGTGTAAATAGGTTGCAATTACGAAAGCGCCAATTAAAGTGAAGACATGTATCATCGAATCTGATAAACCTAAACTACTGAAAAGCGGGTGTAACATAAACTCAAAAGTCGATTCGCCGACCATACCGATGCCTAGAGCGGTAATTGTTATACCTAATTGACAGGCAGCCAAGTATTCATCTAAGTGTGTTACTACCTTTTGTGCTGAAAGTGCATTTTTATTATTACCTGTTGCAAGCGAGTGGATTCTCGATGTTCGAACTTTGACTATTGCGAACTCTGAAGCGACAAAGAATGCAGTAAGTATTAACAAAATAATAAACGTGATTAAACTAATAAGGGTTCCCAAATATTAATTAATTCCTCCAATATTTTCTGATTCAATCTAAAAAAGATTGAAAGTTTATTATATAAAAAATGAGTGTAGTTATCCACTTTCAAGATTTACACATTTTAAAAAACCTAAATTTATTTTTTGTGCGCCGGAAAATTTGTGGAAAAGCACTTTAAAAACGCCATCGAGCATTACCGATGGCGTTTAAAATTTATATATTCGATTTTAATCTTTTGTAGTGCGTCCTAATTTATAACTAATAATAAAACCACAAACCAACGTTATGATTGAAATAATCCATATTAAAATAGAATGTGGGAGGCCAGGAAATACGGCGTATAGTGAACCTACTACGAAACCAATAATTAATGCGTAGGTTAAGTAAGTATGGTAAGTCAGTAAGTGTTGGATAATTTTACTGGAAAATAAGAAACCAGCAATAACACCTAAACCAACTGAAATTAATACAGGTATGGCATTAAAGTTTAGCGAAATAAATTCTGAGAGTGCATACATTACTGTACCGTATACTCCAAACACTAATAACATAAATGATCCTGATATACCTGGAAGCAACATAGCACTAGAGGCACACGCACCAGCAATAAAATACTTAATGAAAAGACCAGTTGAAAGCTCTAGTGTTTCGCCTGCATGCTTGTCGCCGTTATTTAATAAAGTAATGACAACAATTATAATGATGCCCAACACAAGAAGTGAATAGTGTTTAATATTAAAAGTTTGTTTAAAGCGAGAAGTATTTAATAAATATGGGATGATGCCTGCAATTAAACCAACAAAAAAGAACATTGTGGGTACTGTGTGTTCACTCAGTAAGTAATTGATAACTTTGCTTAATAAGCCTATAGCTAGGACCATTCCTAAACCGATGGGTATTAAAAATTTTAAACTTTCCCAAAAGCGTTTAGAAAAAAGACCGCTAATAGAACGAATAAAGTCGTCATAAATACCAAGTAAGAGGGCAATAGTGCCTCCGCTCACTCCTGGAACTAAATCAGTTGTTCCCATAGCAAACCCTTTACTAATATTTGACCATTTTATTTTTGACATGATAGTCTCCTTTTGATTGAAAATATATAAATGATAATAGCATAAAAGTGAGCATGAGAATATTAAAACCAATGCAGAAAAAATATTGTTTATCACATATAAACGAACATTGACTCTTAATTTAAAAGATTATAGGCATTGAGAACAACGATGATATTATTATCAGTTACGAAAACCTAAGAATCCCTATCGAAAATGATTGTGTTTTAATAACGATTTTAATTTAGCTCCTGAAAAGGTTTATATTCAAATATAACTACGTTATAATTAGAAGATGTAACAAAGGCTCAGTCTTTTGACTGTAGATTAAAATTATTATAAACTAGATAAGAAAAACATATCATATAATACGGAGGGAATATGTATGCCATCAACATTAGAAATTAAGGACCTACATGTGTCTATTGAAGATAAAGAAATTCTTAAAGGTGTTAACTTAACAATTAACACAGACGAAATACACGTTGTAATGGGACCAAATGGTACTGGTAAATCAACATTATCATCAGCAATCATGGGACACCCTAGCTACGAAGTAACGAAAGGTGAAGTTTTATTAGACGGCGTTAACATATTAGAACTAGAAGTTGACGAACGTGCAAAAGCAGGCCTTTTCTTAGCAATGCAATATCCATCAGAAATCACTGGTGTAACAACTGCAGATTTTCTACGTTCAGCAATTAATGTTAAACGTGGAGAAGGTAATGAAATTAATTTGATGCAATTCATCAAAAAATTAGATAAAGAAATGGATCGTTTAGATATCGATCAAGATATGGCACAACGTTATTTAAATGAAGGATTCTCTGGCGGCGAGAAGAAACGTAATGAAATTCTTCAATTAATGATGTTAGAACCAAAATTCGCAATTTTAGATGAAATTGATTCTGGTTTAGATATCGATGCTCTAAAAGTAGTATCTAAAGGTATCAACTTAATGCGTGGCGAAGAATTCGGTGCATTAATTATCACTCACTATCAACGTCTATTAAACTACATTACTCCAGACCATGTACATGTTATGTATGCGGGCAAAGTAGTTACTTCAGGTGGACCTGAATTAGCAAAACGTTTAGAAGAAGAAGGCTATGAATGGGTTAAAGAAGAGTTCAACGCTCAATAATAAGTCTCAAATCATATGAAAACATTAATTTAGATGAAGATTTAAGGTTTTGATTTATACCAATGAATTAAATCATACAATCATCAAATGGGAGGAAAAAATAGTATGACGACTGAAACTTTGAACATTTCTGAAGCTCAACTTGTTGAATATTCACAAGCCCATAATGAACCTTCTTGGTTAACTGAATTACGTAGAGAAGCGTTGAAATTAACTGAAACTTTAGAAATGCCAAAACCAGATAAAACAAAAATTAACAAATGGGATTTTGATTCATTTAAACAACATGAAACAGTAGGTAATGTTTATGAATCAATAGAAGACCTACCTGCAGAAGTAAAAGAAATTATTGATGTAGAAAATACTGAGAACTTAGTAATACAACATAATAATACACTTGCTTTTACAAAAGTTTCTGATTCTGCAAAAAACGATGGCGTAATCATTGAAGGATTATCAGACGCGTTGAAGAATCATCCTGATTTAGTGAAAAAATACTTTATGAATGACACAGTAACTGTTGATGAACATAGATTAACAGCATTACACACAGCGCTTGTTAATGGTGGTATGTTTGTATATGTACCTAAAAACGTAGTGGTTGAATATCCAATTCAATACGTTGTTTTACATGACGATGCTAATGCAAGTTTATATAATCACGTTATCATTACTACTGAAGAAAGTGCAGAAGTAACGTATGTTGAAAACTACTTGTCAAATGCAAGTGGTGAAGGTAACCAACTTAACATCGTTTCAGAAGTAAGTGCTGGTGCAAACTCGAAAATCACTTATGGTTCAGTAGATTATTTAGACAAAGGCTTTACTGGTCACATTATTCGTCGTGGTATGACAGAAGCAGACGCAACAATTAACTGGGCATTAGGACTAATGAATGAAGGTAGTCAAATTATTGATAATACTACTAATTTAATTGGTGATCGCTCAGAAAGTGAATTAAAATCTGTTGTCATTGGTACGGGTAGTCAAAAAATCAATTTAACGTCTAAAATCGTACAATACGGTAAAGAAACAAATGGCTATATTTTAAAACACGGCGTTATGTTAGAAAGTGCTTCAACAATATTTAATGGTATTGGTTACATTAAACATGGCGGTACTAAATCAAACGCGCAACAAGAATCACGTGTACTTATGCTTTCTGAAAATGCACGTGGGGATGCGAACCCAATTCTATTAATAGATGAAGATGACGTAGAAGCAGGACATGCAGCATCAGTAGGCCGTGTAGACCCAGAACAACTTTACTACTTGATGAGTCGTGGTATTTCACGTCGAGAAGCTGAACGTTTAGTTATTCACGGTTTCTTAGATCCAGTCGTTCGTGAATTACCAATTGAAGATGTAAAACGCAAATTACGTGAAGTAATTGAACTTAAAATTAATAAATAATTAACGAAATTAATTACGTTAAGGACAGTAGTAATTCAAGTGTTAGGAAAGCGAATGATTCTTGTTAAATACATTTTAAATTTGAATTAAAAGAGTCTTCCTAACTTTACTAAGGTCTGATTATAGATTTTTAATTAAGAAAGGTCTGTGGATAATTTGACCGAATCATTAAATGTTAGTGAAATTGTAAAAGATTTTCCAATTCTTGAGCAGCAAGTACATGGTAATAGACTAGCTTATCTAGACTCTACAGCAACAAGTCAAACGCCTATCCAAGTGATTGATGCGATTGATGATTACTACAAACGATATAACTCTAATGTGCATCGTGGTGTTCATACACTGGGTTCATTAGCAACAGATGGCTATGAAAATGCACGTGAAACGGTAAGACGTTTTATAAATGCGAAATATTTTGAAGAAATTATCTTCACACGTGGCACGACAGCAGCGATTAATATTGTTGCACATAGCTATGGCGATGCGAATGTTTCTGAAGGTGATGAAATTGTTGTTACTGAAATGGAACATCATGCCAACATTGTACCTTGGCAGCAATTAGCGAAGCGTAAAAAAGCAGAATTGAAATTTATTCCGTTAACTGAAGATGGAGAATTAGCGATTGAGGACGTTAAAGCGACTATTAATGAAAAAACTAAAATAGTTGCGATTGCTCACGTTTCTAACGTATTGGGCACTATAAATGATATCAAAGCTATTACCGAAATTGCGCATGAACATGGTGCAATTATCAGTGTGGATGGTGCGCAAGCTGCCCCTCATATGGATATAGATATGCAAGACTTAGGTGCTGATTTTTATAGTTTTAGTGGTCATAAAATGCTTGGTCCAACGGGTATTGGTGTGTTATATGGTAAACGTACATTGCTAAATAACATGGAGCCAGTTGAATTTGGTGGAGATATGATAGACTTTGTTGATAAATATGAAGCTTCATGGGCAGATTTGCCAACAAAATTCGAAGCAGGTACACCACTTATTGCACAAGCGATTGGCTTTGCAGAGGCTATAAAATATTTACAAAATTTAGGGTTCGAAGCAATTCATCAACATGAAGCGACATTAACACAGTACGCTTATGACAAAATGTCAGAGATAGAAGGTATAGAGATATATGGTCCGGCAAAAGATCGTCGTGCTGGTATCATTACTTTCAATATGACTGATGTTCATGCGCATGACGTTGCAACTGCAGTTGATACTGAAGGTGTAGCTGTTCGCGCGGGGCATCACTGTGCTCAACCACTAATGAAATGGCTAAAACAATCTTCTACAGCCCGTGCAAGTTTTTATATTTATAACACGACAGAAGATATTGACCAATTAGTTGAAGCCTTGAAACAAACGAAGGAGTTTTTCTCATATGAATTTTAATAATTTAAATCAGTTGTATCGTTCAGTAATTATGGATCATTACAAAAGCCCTAGAAATAAAGGTACTTTAGATAATGGCTCTATGACAGTAGACATGAACAATCCAACGTGTGGGGATCGTATTCATCTTACGTTTGATATAGAAGATGGTTTTATCAAAGATGCTAAATTTGATGGAGAAGGCTGTTCTATTTCAATGTCTAGCGCCTCAATGATGACCGAAGCGGTTAAAGGCAACTCTTTAGCTGATGCCATGAAAATGAGTCAAGAATTCTCGAAAATGATGCTTGGCGAAGAGTATGAAATCAGTGAAGACATGGGAGATATTGAAGCACTGCAAGGTGTTTCACAATTTCCTGCAAGAATTAAATGTGCCACGTTAGCTTGGAAAGCCTTAGAAAAGGGTACAGTTGAAAAGGAAGGCAATGCAGAAGACTAATTCGAGTTGAAGCATTGACATTGTGTAAAATCCCATTCAAACTAGTATGAACAACATGAAATTTCATGAACGTATATAGATGAAATCATTATTCTTATAGCAGACAGTTAAAAGAGAATAATACAATAAATGAACTTGCACGTAAGTCGTTTTTAATATATAAAAGGAGTGATTTAAATGGCTAAAAAAGCACCTGATGTTGGGAATTATCAATATGGTTTCCACGACGAAGATGTTTCCATTTTTAGATCAGAACGCGGTTTGACAGAAAATATTGTCCGCGAAATTTCGAATATGAAAAGTGAACCTGAATGGATGCTTAATTATAGATTAAAATCATTGAAACAATTCTACAAAATGCCTATGCCACAGTGGGGTGGGGATTTATCAGAATTAAACTTTGATGATATCACTTATTATGTTAAACCATCAGAAAATACAGAACGCTCATGGGATGAAGTGCCTGAAGAAATTAAACGTACGTTTGATAAATTAGGTATTCCTGAAGCTGAGCAAAAATATCTTGCTGGTGTTTCAGCACAATATGAATCAGAAGTTGTTTACCACAACATGGAGAAAGAACTTGAAGACCAAGGTATCATCTTTAAAGATACAGACAGTGCTTTAAGAGAAAACGAAGATTTATTCAGACAGTATTTCTCAACAGTAGTACCTGCTGCAGATAATAAATTCTCAGCCTTAAACTCAGCTGTTTGGTCAGGTGGATCATTTATTTATGTTCCAAAAAACATTAAACTAGATACACCTTTACAAGCTTATTTCCGTATTAACTCTGAAAACATGGGTCAATTTGAGCGTACTTTAATCATTGCTGATGAAGGCGCATCTGTGAACTATGTAGAAGGTTGTACGGCACCAGTATACTCAACAAGCTCGTTACACTCAGCTGTTGTTGAAATCATTGTACACAAAGATGCGCATGTGCGTTATACAACGATTCAAAACTGGGCGAACAACGTATATAACTTAGTTACAAAACGTACTTTAGTATATGAGAATGGTAATATGGAATGGGTTGATGGTAACTTAGGTTCTAAGTTAACTATGAAATATCCAAACTGTGTACTTTTAGGCGAAGGTGCTAAAGGTAGTACATTATCTATCGCATTTGCTGGTAAAGGACAAGTACAAGATGCTGGGGCGAAAATGATTCACAAAGCGCCAAACACATCTTCTACAATTGTTTCTAAATCTATTTCTAAAGATGGCGGTAAAGTTGTTTATCGTGGTATCGTGCACTTTGGCCGTAAAGCAAAAGGCGCACGTTCAAACATTGAATGTGATACGTTAATTTTAGATAACGAGTCTACTTCAGATACTATCCCATATAATGAAGTATTTAATGACAATATTTCGTTAGAACATGAAGCAAAAGTATCTAAAGTTTCAGAAGAACAATTATTCTATTTAATGAGTCGTGGTATTTCAGAAGAAGAAGCGACTGAAATGATTGTAATGGGCTTCATTGAACCATTTACAAAAGAACTTCCAATGGAATATGCTGTTGAAATGAACCGTTTAATCAAATTCGAAATGGAAGGATCAATTGGCTAGTCATAGCTACTGATTCAACAATTTCTTATAAAATAAAAGCACGAGAGATACAAATTCAATACCATTTATTCTTTAAATGGTATCGAAGCAGGCGTATCATCTCGTGCTTTTTTATGCATAATTTTAGAAAATTAAAATCTTCCATATTGGAAAAGTGAAAATAAGTAATGCTACCAGTGTTAATAAACACAGTAAGCTATTTACGATGCGATCACCATTAATAGCTGAAATGACATTAATCATAATTAATATTATGATGATAAAAAAGCCGCTGTAAAAATATAAGTTGCCATTAAACACTTTGTTAAAAGATAATATAGGTATGAAATAGGCGACTAATGTAGCAAAAGCAGAAACTAATGTCATATAATACTTAATAAAAAACACCCCTTTAATGAAGAAACAACTTTGTGGGCTATCAAAATTTCAAAAAACAAGGGAAGTTTATAGCATAGGTATACATCAAACATACTATTCGTGAAATATTTTCTTGAAAAAATAGAATGAAGTTAAGATATATTTCGAATATTTTACCATTAATAGAGTGATGGTTTGACGAATTTTAAGAAGGATAAGAAAACAAGTGCCCAGCCATATGAATTGGTCGGGCACTTATTTTTATGTATGGCTAGTGCCGTATTGGAGCGTACTGATATTTTCTCTTCGCAGGTCTGCACCTGTTCTGTACAAAACGATAATTGATAAGAGCAGTATCATTACTGTACAAATAATAATCCATTTTCCGAGTTTGCTAATATCAAATAGGATACTGAAAATTATTATTAAGAATAATATACAGAAAAAGGCAAAAGCCGTATACATCATTAAATTTCCCATAAATAAAACATTCCTTGTAGAGTTAGCTTAAAAAACTCACTTTTATTAGTGAGTTTGTGAAGAGTTTCCCAAATTTAGCGTACCTAAGTGTCACGCTTATTTTAATTCTAGCATAGCTATAAAATTCATAATATATATATGAAAAGAAATAGTACTAAAGGATGATATTTGCTAATTAACTTATTTAAAATTTAATTTAGTTAATGCTTCACAATTAGATGATTCAAAATACTAATCCTTTTGTAACGTTTATAAATTATGAAAGAAGGGAATTAAAGTACAACTTATAAATTTTTTTATTATAAATTTTACTAAAGGAGTAATGCATATATGATTATAGCGATAATCATACTTTTGTTTGCTTCATTTTTCTTTTCAGGCAGTGAAACCGCATTAACAGCTGCGAATAGGATGAAGATGCAAACAGAGGGTCAAAAAGGCGATAAAAAGTCTAAAAAATTATCACAATTATTAGTTAAACCAAGTCAATTTATTACCACCATTCTTATTGGTAACAATATAGCAAATATTGTTTTACCTACATTAATAACGATTTTAGCTGTAGATTTAGGCATAAGTGTTAGTATTGCAACAGCAGTGACAACAGTAACAATTATTGTAATATCTGAAGTTATCCCCAAATCGGTTGCCGCAACATACCCTGATAGGATCTCCCGTTTAGTTTATACACCGATTTCATTCTTTATTATTATATTTAAACCAATAACGTTAGTTTTAAATGGTATGACTGACGCAATAAATAAGTTTCTTTCCAAAGGCAATGAAGACCAGCAACGATTTTCAAAAGAGGAAATCAGACAGATGGTTTCGATTGCAGGTAGTGAAGGTGCATTTAATGAAATGGAACGTAACCGTATACAAGGAGTTATGGATTTTGAAAAATTGAAAATTAAAGATATTAATACAACACCTCGAATAAATGTCACAGCATTTTCATCAGATGTATCCTATAAAGAGGCATATGATACAGTTGTTTCAAATCCATATACCCGCTATCCAGTCTATGATAAAGATATAGATAATGTTATTGGCATTTTCCATTCTAAATATTTATTAGCGTGGAGCCGTGAGACTGATAACAATATGTCACAATATACTTCTGAAGCTTTATTTGTAAATGAACATAATAGGGCTGAGTGGGTGTTAAGAAAAATGACTGTATCGCGTAAACATTTGGCGATTGTATTAGATGAATACGGTGGCACAGATGCGATTGTATCCTATGAAGATCTTATTGAAGAAATGTTAGGTATGGAAATCGAAGATGAAATGGATGAAGAAGAAAATGAAAAAATAGAAGAACAAATGAAAGCATACAGCAAGAAATAACATTTTTATAATACTTTCATACTTATTTTGCAGTTAAACATAAGTGTTGAAAAGGGGTGTGCTAAATGAAATTATCATCTAGAATTACTGAGATTTTAGGTATTAGATTTCCTATTTTGCAAGCAGGCATGGCAGGTAACACAACGCCTGAATTAGTAGCAACTGTGAGTAATAGTGGAGGATTGGGAAGTATCGGCGCAGGTTATTTTACACCTGAAAGACTTGAAAAAGAAATCACCTATGTACAACAACTGACTGATTTACCGTATGCAGTTAATTTGTTTGTACCTAGCCAAAAATTATATATTCCAGACAAGGTAGAGCATATGAATGCTTGGTTAAAACCGTATCGTCGTGCGTTTAACCTTGAAGAGCCAGTATTGAATATGGATGAAACACATCAATTTAACCATGCGATTGATATTGTTATTGAAAAAGGCGTGCCGGTGGTTACTTTTACTTTTGGTATACCTGATCAAACAACGATTGCAAAATTAAAAGAAAGAGATATAACCATTGTGGGTACTGCAACTTCTGTAGATGAAGCGATTGCTAATGAAAGTGCAGGGGTAGATGCTATTATTGCACAAGGTAGTGAAGCAGGGGGTCATCGAGGTTCGTTTACTGTGACTGGAAGTAATCAGACGCCATTAATTGGAACGATGTCACTTGTCCCTCAGATTGCTGATGCAATTGATATACCAATTATTGCATCTGGCGGTATTATGGATGGTCGTGGACTTGTTGCAAGTATCGTTTTAGGTGCAGAAGCAGTTCAAATGGGAACTGCATTTTTAACTACTGAAGAAAGTGGCGCATCATCACTATATAAAAATATGATACAACAAAGTAAAGAAACAGATACTGTTGTCACTAATGTATTCACTGGAAAGTTCGCTCGAGGTATTGATAATGATTTTATCCATAAAATGGATGAATATGACGATGATATACCAGATTATCCAATTCAAAACCAGTTAACGAGTGCGATTCGTAAAAAAGCAGCTCAAAAAGGCGACGCACAGTGGACACACTTATGGAGCGGTCAAAGTCCACGACTTGCTCAAAATGTTTCCGCTACGTTGTTAATTCAACGTATAATTAATGAATCAAAAGCACTATTGAATAGTTAAATTGTTATATCAATAATATAGATGCCTTACGCTATACGATTGCTCGTATCCTTACATTATGAGCAATCGTTTTTCTATAATATAGGAATGAGTAAAATAGGCTAAGTGAACTCTGTATTATATAGCAATTTCTTACTTTTTAAAGTTATAGTAAATTAAATTTAATCAAGTGAATCCAATAAAACATATATGGTATCATTACATTGGTGATACTATGATAAATATTGGATTAACAGGTTGGGGCGATCATGATTCATTATATGAAGACTTGCAACGAAAGACAGATAAACTAGTGACCTATGCAAGTCATTTCCCGATAGTAGAATTAGATGCTACTTATTATGCAATTCAACCTGAAAGAATTATACGAAAATGGATAAGAGAAACACCTGAACGTTTTGAATTTGTCGTAAAGATACATCAAGCATTAACTTTACATGCTGATTATCATGATTATGCAGAAACCAGACAAACATTATTTGATCAATTTAAAGCGATGTTACAACCATTAAAAGACGAAAATAAACTTGCTATGGTATTAGTGCAATTTCCACCATGGTTTGATTGTACAGTTCAAAATATTACATATATACGTTATATTCGTGAGCAACTCAAAGCATTTCCTATGTGTGTAGAATTTCGTAATCGATCATGGTTTAATGACGCGTATAAAGAAGAAACATTAGCTTTTTTAACGCAGCAACAAATAATTCATTCTGTGTGTGATGAACCGCAAGCAGGTCAAGGTTCGATTCCGTTAGTTAATCGCATTACGCATGAAACTGCATTTGTTAGGTATCATGGGAGAAATGTTCACGGCTGGACTAAAAAAGACATGACCGATGAAGCGTGGAGAGATGTAAGGTATTTATATGATTATAATGAACAAGAATTAAAAGATTTAGTAAATAAAGTGAAAGTATTAGAACACAAAGCTAAAAACATTTATGTTGTTTTTAATAATAATTCTGGTGGCCATGCTGCTCAAAATGCAAAAACTTATCAAAAAATATTAGGCATAGATTATCAAGGATTAGCACCGCAACAATTAAAATTATTCTAGGAGAGATTACATGTTTACAATTATATTATTGATTTTAATTGGAGGGTTATCAGCAGTTTTAGGCTCTATTGTGGGCATCGGTGGCGGTATCATTATCGTGCCAACATTGATATATCTTGGGGTAGAGAATAACCTATTAGAAGGTATTACGCCTCAAATCGCTATAGGAACATCTTCCGTTATTTTAATAGTGACGGGTTTAACTTCAACGTTAGGTTATTTAAAAACAAAGCAAGTAGATGTGAAAAACGGATCAATATTTTTATTTGGCTTATTGCCTGGTTCTTTAATTGGAGCACTACTAAGTCGCTATTTAACGTTAGAATCTTTTAATTTATATTTCGGTATATTCTTAATTATTGTAGCCATCTTACTTATTATAAGAAATAAGATTAAACCATTTAAAATATTTGATAAACCCAAATTTGAGCGCAGTTATGTCGATGGTACTGGTAAAAAATATCATTATAGTGTACCACCGCTAGTAGCATTTATTGCGACGCTATTTATTGGTACTTTAACTGGATTATTCGGCATTGGTGGCGGTGCATTAATGACACCATTAATGCTTATTGTATTTAGGTTCCCACCTCATGTGGCAGTCGGTACAAGTATGATGATGATATTTTTCACAAGTATAATGAGTTCAGCAGGACATATTGTACAAGGCCATGTAGCATGGTCGTATGCTATTGTTCTAATTATTGCAAGTTATTTTGGCGCTAAACTAGGCGTGAAAGTGAATCAATCCATAAAATCAGATACAGTAGTCTTTTTATTACGTACATTTATGTTAATTATGGGTATATATTTAATAATAAAATCATTCCTATAAAGTAAGAGGAGGGGAAATATAGATGAAACTAACGATTTATCATACAAATGATATACATAGTCATTTACATGAATATGCACGAATTTCAAAATATTTAGCCGAAGATAGACCGAAACTAAATCATCCCTCACTCTATTTAGATATTGGCGACCATGTTGATTTATCTGCGCCAGTTACTGAGGCAACGATGGGTATAAAAAATGTTGAATTGTTAAATAAGGCACAGTGTGATATTGCCACGATTGGAAATAATGAAGGCATGACAATTTCACATGAAGCTTTAAATACACTTTATGATGATGCGAACTTCGAAGTGACTTGTGCAAATGTTTTTGATGAACAAGGCCAATTACCGAATCATATATCACCATCTTTAATTAAAGTGATAGATGGTGTACGCATTTTATTTATTGCAGCTACTGCACCATTCACGCCTTTTTATAGAGCACTTGATTGGGTAGTAACCAATCCTTTAGAAGCCATTAAAGATGAAATTAGTGCTAATGAAGGTGAGTATGATTTATTAATTATTATGAGTCATGTTGGTATTTTCTTCGATGAAAAGTTATGCCAAGAAATTCCTGAAATTGATCTTATTTTAGGTAGTCATACCCATCATTATTTTGAAAATGGTGAAATGAATAATGGTGTATTAATGGCAGCTGCAGGCAAATACGGTAATTTTTTAGGTGAAGTTACCCTTGAAATTGAAAACAAACAAGTCGTTAAAAAAGAAGCTACGATATATCCAGTCGAAACTTTGCCTGAAGTTGAAACAAATTTTGAAGCGGAAGGCAAGGCGCTTTTAAGTGATCCTATTATCGATCGACAAATAGAGCTACCACGTAGAACAGATGTTATTACACAAACATCGCATATGCTAGCTGAAAGTATATTTGAATTTACGAATGCTGACTGTACGATTATCAATGCTGGATTAATCGTTAAAGGTGTCATTGCTGATCAAGTCACTGAATATGATATTCATCAGATGCTACCTCATCCAATTAATGCAGTACGAGTTAAATTAAGTGGTCAAGAATTGAAAAACGTTATAATAAAAAGCCAAAAACAAGAGTATATTCATGAGCATGCACAAGGATTAGGCTTTAGAGGTAATATATTTGGTGGATATATATTATATAATTTAGGTTTTATTGAGTCTGAATCACGTTACTTTATTAACGGCGAAGAAATCGATGATGAAGCGACTTACATTCTAGGAACAATTGATATGTACACATTCGGCCGTTATTTCCCAATGTTAAAAGATGAGGCTATAGATTACTTAATGCCTGAATTTTTAAGAGATATCTTCAAGGAAAAATTACTAGAATTTTAAAAACTAACAATATACGTTTAAATTTATTGAAAATTTCGTTATAATGATTACAGATTTCAAACTCAGGAGGATTGTGCGGATATGGCTACTAAAAACGAAGAAATTTTACGTAAACCAGATTGGCTGAAAATAAAGCTAAACACTAATGAGAACTACACTGGACTGAAGAAAATGATGCGCGAAAAGAATTTGCATACAGTTTGTGAAGAGGCAAAGTGTCCCAATATACATGAATGTTGGGGAGAACGTCGTACTGCTACATTTATGATTTTAGGTGCAGTATGTACACGTGCTTGTCGTTTCTGTGCAGTTAAGACAGGATTACCTAACGAGTTAGATTTAGATGAGCCAGAACGCGTGGCTGAATCTGTTGAATTAATGAACTTAAAACATGTTGTTATAACAGCAGTAGCACGCGATGATTTAAGAGACGCTGGTTCAAATGTTTATGCTGAGACGGTACGTAAGGTACGTGAACGTAATCCGTTTACTTCAATAGAAATCTTGCCATCAGATATGGGTGGAGATTTTGAAGCATTAGAAACCTTAATGGATTCAAAACCAGATATTTTAAACCACAATATTGAGACAGTCCGCCGATTAACGCCGACAGTTCGTGCAAGAGCAACGTATGATCGTACGTTAGAGTTCTTAAGACGCTCAAAAGAGTTACAACCCGATATTCCGACTAAATCAAGTTTAATGGTAGGTTTAGGTGAAACACATGAAGAAATCTATGAAACAATGGATGACTTACGAGCAAATGATGTAGATATCTTAACAATAGGTCAATATTTGCAACCTTCACGTAAACATTTAAAAGTTGAAAAATACTATACACCATTAGAATTTGGTAAATTAAGAAAAATTGCGATGGATAAAGGTTTTAAACATTGCCAAGCTGGACCGCTTGTAAGAAGTTCATACCATGCAGATGAGCAAGTGAATGCAGCAGCAAAAGAAAGACATCGTATTGGTGAAGAAAAATTGGGTACTGATACAAAGATTTAATAGCGAAAAAGACTTAGTTCATTTGTTAAGTGTGCTTATTTTAGCTTCACTTTATGGACTAAGTCTTTATTAGAAATATAAAGTATATATACATCGCATGAGACTAACTATAGCAGTTTGGTGTTCATTGAATGCATGGATAGTATACTTAGATTAGGTGAATGAAATGATAAAAGTGAATGAACACTACTTTGAAATCATAGAAGAGTATAGAGAATGTTTTGACGAGGAAACATTCGCAAATCGTTATTCTGACATATTAGATAAGTATGATTATATTGTAGGTGACTTTGGTTACGAACAATTAAGATTAAAAGGTTTTTATACTGATAAAAACAAAAAGGCAGAGTTGAGCAAACGTTTTTCGACAATACAGGATTATTTATTAGAATACTGTAATTTTGGTTGCCCATATTTTATCTTGAGACGTATTCCGGAACAAGAACTCAAAGCATATGTAGATGAAACTGAAGAGGCTGATCCTGATTTTGAAGAAAATAAATTGCAAGATGTAAAGATTAAGCCAAGTATTCAAGATACAGAAAAATAAATATTGATTAATAAAACGGGAGCAGAACCTAAATCTCCCATTTTAAAAAGAACTCATCCGTTAAAATTTACGGATGAGTTCTTTTGATATATTAAAATATGTTGATTGTACATGTTCAGGAATATGGATTGGATCTGTAGTTGTTGCTCGCGTTGTTTCCTCAGGCCTTTCATATGAAAAAGGGATATAAAAGAACGATGAACTTTTCCAACAGTTAATAACTATTGAATGACTTCATTTAAATATTCGGTGATTTCATTTCCTTCATCTTCATTAACACCAAGTATGTACGAGATGTAACCTTCTTCTTCTAAATCATCTGTGCCGATAATCCCAAATTTATTTGTTTGCATATTTAATACGATAGTTTTACCAAAATGGCGATTGGTTTGGACTAACATCAAATCGTAACGACTATGTTCGCCTACAAAACCGACAAATTGGACTTGAGCTGATTCGTCGTCGTCATATAGATACATATCAATCATTTTATTACACTCCTCGTAGCGTGTGACTTATAATATAATGCAATAGTTAATTTATTTTCTATGGTTAAAAAGTCTTAATTCACAGTATAACGATAAATGAATTCGACTGCAAAGGTATGGTATGATTAGAGTGATAGGGGTGACGATGATGTATTTTGTTAATAAAGAAAAATTGAATACAAAGTTAAATTATTTACAACAATTAATTACAGATTATCCTCAAAATAAAGATAATCACTATGCGTTTGAACGTATTGCACAAATGTTTATAGAGTCAGCTGTAGATATTGGAAATATGGTAATTGATGGCTTTATATTAAGAGACCCAGGTAACTATAAAGATGTTATCGATATTTTAGAATTAGAAAAAGTGATTTCTAAAGACACACAAGTTCACATCAATGAAACGGTCGATGTAAGAAAGCAATTCGTCCACTATTATGATGAACTTGATACGGCCAGTCTTATACCACTTTTTGATGAGACGGTGTCTTATTATCAACAATTTATTGAAGAAGTCATACGTTTTCTAAAAAGTGAAGATGTGCCAGTTACAGCTTTTGGTAAAAAAGGAGAGTAAGTATTAATGAAAAATTACAAAGCTTATCTTATTGATTTAGATGGCACGATGTATAAAGGTAATGAAACGATTGATGGTGCAACGCAATTTATAGAATATCTAAACCAACAACAAATTCCACACTTATATGTAACGAACAATTCTACGAAAGAACCAGAAGAAGTAGCTTCTAAATTACATACAATGGGTGTAGATGCGAAGGCTGAGGAAGTAGTTACTTCAGCACTTGCAACTGCTGAATACATTTCAGAAGCATCACCAGGTGCTACTGTTTATATGTTAGGTGGTAGCGGCCTTGAAAAAGCACTCACTAGTCATGGATTAATATTGAAAGACGATGAGTTTGTTGATTACGTAGTAATTGGATTAGATGAAGCAGTGACATATGAAAAATTAACCACTGCAACATTAGGCGTACGCAATGGTGCAAAATTTATATCAACGAATCAAGATGTATCGATACCTAAAGAACGAGGTTTTTTACCAGGTAACGGAGCTATTACAAGTGTTGTAACAGTATCTACAGGTGTTCAACCGACATTTATCGGTAAACCTGAACCTATTATTATGAAAAAAGCATTAGAAATTTTAGATTTAGAGCGCTCAGAAGTAGCTATGGTTGGAGATTTATATGATACGGATATTCTTTCAGGGATTAATGTGGACATTGATACGATACATGTACAAACTGGCGTCACAACTAAGGAACAAATCGTGCTAAAAGAAATACCTCCGACTTATACGTTTAAAGATTTGAATGAAGTGATCAAAGAACTCAAAATGTAGGGGTGATTGTATGAATAAAATAGTCGTTAGTAGAAAAATACCTAAGTCATTTATAGAACAATTAGAAACACTTGCGGATGTAGAAGTTTGGAATGAATCTTATACACCAATGCCAAGAGATAAATTTTTGGCCTCTTTAAAGGATGCAACTGCTTGTCTTATAACTTTAAGTGAAAAAATTGACGAAGAAGTTATAGAAGCAGCACCTCATTTGAAAGTGATTGCAAATATGGCAGTTGGTTTTGATAATATAGATGTGCAACTTGTACAAAGTAAAGGGATAGTTGTTACGAATACGCCTGGCGTGTTAACTGAGACAACAGCAGAACTAGGCTTCACTTTGATGTTGACCGTGGCAAGACGCATTGTTGAAGCGGAACAATACGTACAAAAAGGTGAATGGCAAAGTTGGGGACCATATCTTTTGGCAGGTAAAGATTTATATAATGCTAAGGTGGGTATCTACGGCATGGGTGATATCGGTAAAGCCTTTGCGAGACGCTTGAAAGGATTCAATGCAAATATTATGTATCACAATAGATCACGACATAAAGACGCTGAAGAAGCGTTAGGCGCTTTATACGTGCCGTTTGATACATTGCTTGAGCATAGTGATTTTATTATTTGTACAGCACCACTTACTGAAGATACAAGAAATAAATTTGATACTGCTGCATTTAAAAAGATGAAAAATGATGCAATATTCATTAACATTGGACGAGGCGCAGTTGTGGATGAGCAAGCACTTGTCAATGCTTTACAAGATGGAGAAATTGCTGCATGTGGCTTGGATGTCTTACGTCAAGAACCGATTGAAATGACGCATCCATTGTTATCAATGAAAAATGCAGTCATCTTACCACATATTGGTAGTGCATCTGTAGTAACGAGAAATCGTATGATTCAACTCTGCGTTGATAATATACGCTTAGTGTTAAGTCATAAAAATGCTAAAACACCGATTTCATAAAATTAAATTATATGTTTTTCAGAACTGCTAACAAAGTCAATGACTTTGTTAGCAGTTTTTTTGCTCAAATTTGAATTGATTATAAAAATGAGGTAATAAATACTCATATTTAATAAACGATGAACATTCGTAAGTTTAAATACATAAAATAACAGAACATTAATTTTTAATGAGGCTCATTTTGTTATATCAATATTTAATAAAAATTAATTCCTCTCTTTTTATGCGTCATTCAATATAACATTTTTGTTATATATAAATTTGTTTATTCAATTGTCAAACAGTGGTAAAAAATGTATAATATATTAGTAAAATGTTAAAGCAATGTAAATTGCTTAGGTTAATAAAATTTTATTTATTACATAATTTGATTATAGTGTAGTCTGAATTAAAACAGAAGAGGTGAACAATGAGTAAAAAAATAGAACAAGATTTATTATTTCATAAGTTAAAACCCTGGCTCATAACGCTGCTTTATTTTGCTATTTTTATAGCGTTGTATCTCATATATGGTACTGGCGATACTCATAACAACTTTATTTATAATGAATTTTAATAGAGGAGAGAAGCATGAAAGATATTATACATTCACTAATTGAAAATGCCCAAAATCACCCAGATCATAAAGCAATTCAACATAATAATGAAAGTTTGACGTATCGTGAATTAAACCAATATTCAAATATACTCGCTGACATTATTAAAGATTCGAAGCGACCGCTCATTTTATATGGCCACATGTCTCCATTTATGATTGTCGGCATGATAGCAAGTATTAAAGCAGGTTGTGGTTATGTACCGCTTGATACATCTATCCCTAAAGATCGTATTCAGTCCATTATTGAAAAAATAGAAGGTCAATTTATATTCAATACAACTGACAATGATATAAATATAAAGAAAATTGATGTGATAGATCACAGTATGATAATAAGTACATTAAACATGAAACAATTTGATTCTAAAATGGTAGGTGAGGATATTGCTTATACGATATTCACATCTGGCTCAACAGGTGAGCCTAAAGGAGTTCAAATAAGCTACGAAAGTTTAAAAGAATTCACTGAATGGATGGTTGACCTTAATGCATTAGGTTATAAGCAACAATGGTTGAATCAAGCACCATTTTCATTTGATTTATCAGTAATGGCAGTGTATCCATGTATCGCTACCGCAGGCACATTAAATTTAGTAGATAAAACGATGATTAATAAACCTAAACTATTAAATGAAATGCTGGAGCACTCAAACATAAATATATGGGTTTCAACGCCATCCTTTATGGAGATGTGTTTAATGCTACCTAATTTATCTGAGACAACATACACAAGTTTAAAAGAATTTTTCTTTTGTGGTGAAATTTTGACGCATAGAACTGCCGAAATGTTATTACAGCGTTTTCCATCTGCTTATATATACAACACATATGGTCCTACAGAAGCAACTGTAGCTGTTACAAGCATATTGATTACTGAAGCGATAATTAAGCAATATAATCCTTTACCGGTAGGAGTGCCAAGACCAGGTACATCTTTATCACTTACAGATAAAGGCGAGCTTGTTATTTCTGGAAAGTGTGTAAGCGAAGGATACGTCAAAGATGAGGCACGTTCTAATGAAGTTTTTAAAATAAATAATAATAAAAAACATTACTACACTGGTGACAAGGCAGAATTAAGAGATAACCAGTGGTTTATTAATGGTCGCATAGATTTTCAAATTAAATTAAATGGTTACAGAATGGAATTAGAAGAAATAGAATTTCAATTACGCCAAATAGCATGTATCAAGGAAGCTATAGTAGTGCCAATATACAAAGGTAATAAAGTTATACATTTAAATGCGGTAATCGTAGTAAATGAAGCGGACCGTGTTGAAAATGAACAAGAAGCAATTCATGGCATCAAATATGAATTAAAACAGCATATACCAGAATATATGATACCAAGGAAAGTTATATTCCAAGATAAATTGCCTCTAACAGTAAATGGTAAATTAGATCGTAAAAAGATTGCTGAGGATGTAATGTAATGATTCCATATGGCACATTTATGTTTTTTCTCATAGCAATTATAGTATTAATACCGGTCATTATTCTTGGTCTTATGGGTAAAAGAAGTCGTATATATAATGGTGTGAGTACTGCGATAATGATTGTACTTATTTTCTCATCTGAAAAGCACAATTTATTTGGACAGGATTATTTAAGTGTTCAGGTTATAAATTTTGTGCTTTATACGATTTGGCAAGTCGTAATTATTATGTATTATTGGAAATCTAGAGCTAAAAATAATACATTCAACAAATTTTTTATGGTAATCACATTATCTATATTACCGTTAATTATTGTGAAAGTGATGCAAAGTTCTTGGTTTGGAACTGCACAGATGAAACTTCATGAAAATAAAGTTATAGAGTTCATAGGATTTTTAGGTATTTCATATGTAACTTTTAAAAGTGTTCAATTATTGATGGAAATACGTGACGGCTCAATTAAAGAAATAAAAAGTTGGAAAGTCATACAATTTATTTCATTCTTTCCAACCATTTCATCAGGGCCTATTGATCGATATAAACGATTTGTAAAAGATGATAATAAGGTAACTAATAGTGAGCGTTATCGTGAACTATTAGTTAAAGCAATTCATTTTATAATGCTAGGATTTTTGTATAAATATATTATTGCTTACTTAATCCAAATGTATGCAATCAATCCACTTATGTTAGATTTTACGAGCTTTTCTGCAAAATGGTTGTATATGTATGCCTATAGTTTATATTTGTTTTTTGATTTTGCAGGCTATTCGTTGTTTGCAATTGCATTTAGTTATTTGTATGGCATACAAACGCCTCAAAACTTTAAGCAACCTTTTAAAGCTAAAAATATTAAGGATTTTTGGAATAGATGGCATATGTCTTTATCGTTTTGGTTTAGAGATTGTATATATATGAGGGCCTTATTCTTTATGTCAAAGAAAAAATTATTGAAAAGCCAATTTACGATGTCGAATATTGCGTTCTCACTTAACTTTTTAATCATGGGTGTGTGGCATGGTATTGAATTTCATTATATTTTATATGGTTTGTATCATGCGGCACTCTTTATTGGCTACGGTTATTATGAAAAGTGGCGGAAAAACCACCCACCACGATGGCAAAATCAATTTACCACAATGTTAAGTATCGTTATCACATTTCATTTTGTGACATTTGGTTTTCTGATATTTTCTGGAAAACTGTTTTAAAAAATAGGAGGAATTTTCATGGAATTTAGAGAGCAAGTTTTAGATTTATTAGAAGAAGTAGCTGAAAATAGTATTGTTAAAGAGAATCCAGATGTTGAGTTATTTGAAGAAGGTATAATAGACTCATTTCAAACAGTGGGGCTTTTACTAGAAATACAAAACAAATTAGATATTGAGGTTTCAATCATGGATTTTGATAGAGACGAATGGGAAACACCAAATAAAATTGTAGCGGTTTTAGAAGAATTAAGATGAAATTAAAGCCATTTATACCAATTATCGTAAGTCTTATATTGTTTGGGATTTTCTTAGCTATACCAGTGAATTGGTTTACAGGATTGGTCAATTCAAAAACGTTAGAAGCACAACGTATATCATTATCAGATCAAGTGTTAAAAGGAACGTTAATTCAAGATAAAATGTATGAATCTGATGCATATTATCCAATTTACGGTTCGAGTGAACTTGAAAAAGATGATCCTTTTAACCCAGCTATATTAATAAACAATGATAAAAATATTTCTGGCAAACCATTTTTAATTGGAACGGGTGGTTCAACAGATTTAGTTAACGCAGTAGAACTTGGTTCGCAATATGATAATCTTAAAGGTAAAAAAATGGCCTTTATTGTATCACCACAATGGTTTACTAATAATGGTTTAACCTCTGAAAATTTTAAAGCACGTATTTCTAAAGCGCAGTTAAATCAACTGTTTAAACAAAATAATTTAAGCCCTGAACTTAAACAACGATTTGCTAAAAGGTTGTTACAGTTTAAAGATGCTGAAAATAAGTCGTACTTGGAAAAAGTAGCGCAACAACCCACAAATGTTAATGATGCTTATATTTCATCTTTCAAAGATAATCAATTTAAAAAAATTGAATTAATAAAAGCTATGTTTCCGTTAACTTCCTCTCCATTAGCGCAAGTTAAACCTGTAACTCAAGAAGACCAGTCATGGGAAGATATTCAACAGCAAGCAGAAAAATATGGAGAAGCACGAACAAAATCAAATGAGTTTGGTATTAGAGATGAATATTGGGATTTAATTAAAAGCCATAAACGTAAAATAAATAGAGATTATGAGTTCAATATTAACTCGCCTGAGTTTAATGATTTAGCATTGTTAGTAGATACACTAAACGAAGCTGGTGCTGATGTTGAATATATAATCATACCATCTAATGGTAAATGGTATGATTATATTGGTATTGATAAACACAGAAGACAAGGCATCTATAAAAAAATCAACCAAACAATTGTAGAACATGGCGGGGAGGTTTATGATATGTCAGATAAAGATTATGAACCATATGTTGTAAGTGATGCAGTACATATTGGCTGGAAAGGCTGGGTGTATATAAGCGAAAGAATTAATCAACACTTACAAGAATAATTTAGCGATTTATTAACAAGTCTCCGACCGAATTAATAAATCAGTAGATTAGATGTCTAAACTGAGCATGTATTTATATTAAGTTTTTAAAAATTACTTCTCCATTTATGAAATAGTATAGGGAATGCGAATCAGAAATTGATTTCGTATTCCCTATACTATTTTTATGATGCATTTATTAGAGCGTCACGGTGAAAAAAGTCCGTAATATTGTATAATCAGTCAGAAAATTGATATTATGACAAAGCATACATCTATATTAAAGCACTTGTAATTTTAGCAAAACAAAAAAGCTAAACGATGTTATTCGTTTAGCTTGTCTATGCTTTGAAACTATTCGCATTGCAAAAGTGAAATAGTTAATTAAAGTGCTCGAAAGAAACTTGATCTTTAGATGTTATCTATATATGAATATATCAATTAGAATACTTGTTCTACTTCGATTACTCCTGGTACTTCTTCATGCAAAGCACGTTCAATACCTGCTTTTAAAGTGATTGTTGAACTAGGGCATGTACCACAAGCGCCATGTAATTGTAGTTTAACAATACCATCTTCTACATCAACGAGTGAACAGTCACCGCCATCACGTAGTAAGAAGGGACGCAGTTTTTCAATTACTTCTGCTACTTGATCAAACATTGTTACGTTTTCAGTTGGCATGGAAATGCCTCCTTTCAAGTGAGTTATTTCATATTCTACTTATCTTTTTATTATAATAGAAATGTAAGGAAAAATCTATCAATCGATACAAAAGGGGAATGTTAAAATGAATAAAGCTAGTGTAATCGTTTATGGTGCAGATATTGTTTGTGCAAGTTGTGTTAATGCACCAACAGCACGCAATACTTATGATTGGTTACAACCATTGTTAAAAAGGAAGTATCCAGATATTCAGTTTGAATTCACATATATTGATATTGAAAAAGATACTGAGAACTTAACAGATCATGATCAACAGTACATTGAACGCATTCAAGAAGATGAATTATTCTATCCATTAGTTACTATAAATGAAGCATATGTATCAGATGGTTATGTTCAATTAAAAGATATCACGAAATTTATGGATTCGCATTAATCATTTACTGTTTAGTCTTTCATTTAATATTACGTTTTTAAAAAATATAAAGCGCTTGAGACATTTAATTATAATGTCTTAAGCGCTTTATTGTCCAAATTTGTTTCTCTTAATAGTATAAATTGAGGAAAGAGGGCTATTTAACCGTTATGGTATTTATATAACCATAGTACGCCTGATTTTAAAATAGAAGCTAAGCGGCCGGTAACAGTTCGATCCATTATATAAGCAAAACCTTTTTTATCTCCAAGTGAGCCAAGGAAACCTTGAACTTTAATTTCAGGCATTTTTTCTGGAAGTGCTTTGCCTTGCCATTGTAATTTCATAACATCTGCAATTTGATCACCCTGTGCTTCAGCGAGCTGTGCACTTGGTGCATGTGGTAATTCTGCACAGTCACCTACCACATAGACGTTTTTATAGGTAGGCACTTGGTGATATTGATTTAAAATAACACGGCCACCTTTACTAATGTCTATTGGAAGGTTTCTTACTACTTCAACAGGTTGAATACCTGCTGTCCATACGATTAAATCTAATTCTTCAGGTACATCATTATTATAGATACGACCTGGTTCCACTCGGTTAATATCAGAGTTTGGTACTACAGTTACATCATTTTTCTTAAACCAATTTTCAATATATTGACTTAACTTTTCAGGAAAACGACGTAGAATACGTTCGCCTCTGTCATAGAGGTAGATTTTTAAATCTTCACGACTTTCACGTAATTCACTTGCTAATTCGATACCACTTAATCCAGCACCAACGATACCTACTTTGGCACCATTTGGTAATTCACTTAAATGGTGGAATGTCTCACGAGATTTAGATAGCGTTTGAATACTATGTGTATATTCTTCAGCACCTGGAACATTGTGATACTTATCTTCACAGCCTAAACCAATTACTAATTCATCATAATCTACTTTCGTATTGCCAACGGAAATAATTTGATCTTCTAAATCAATATCATTAATTTCGCCAAAAACATTGTTGATGCGATCAGAATCAGGAAAATTCATACGAACATCCTTATCAGATTTAGTACCAGCAGCCAACTCATAAAACTCTGGCTTTAAACAGTGGTAAGGCATACGGTCAATTAATGTGACCGAATAATTTTCAGGAAGTGCAGATGGTAAAATATGTGACATAATACGCATATTTCCATAACCGCCACCTAATAATACTAAGTTTTTCATTTGTGATACCCCTCTAGTAAAAATTGTATTGAGCAATAAGATAAAATGAGATGTATTTTATCTTAAACTCGTCAATGTAAGTTATTAAATATAATGTGGTTAAATCATATTTCGTCTTTCATCGATATACCAATTTTCTATAATCTGCTTACTTAGATACATTATAAGCCTTTTTGAATACTTCTACAAATAAAGTAGATACTTTATTATTTGTAATTACATTTAATTTGAAACAGAATTTATTATTTCATCAACTTAAGTAATAATGGCTTGTTTTGACGTGATCTATTTGATAAATAAATATGTTTAACAGAGTTATTATATATCTATAATCAACTACTTATTCTGTTCGATAAGTCAGTTTAAAAATGTAGATATTATAAGCTAGTATGTAGTCAACTATGTCCAGTATTTGTTATAATTGTTTAACTGATAATTTATGAGAGGGTGTATTATGAATCCAATAATTGAGTTCTGCATTTCGAATTTAGCGAAAGGCGGGGACTACGTATATAATCAACTTGAAAATGACCCTGAAGTAGACGTATTAGAATATGGATGTCTACAAAATTGTGGACTATGTTCAAGTGGGTTGTACGCACTAGTGAATGGTGATATCGTTGAAGGTGAATCGCCAGATGACTTATTACAAAAAATTTACGCACATATAGAAGAAACATGGATTTTTTAGGAGGTAATTATAATGGCAGTAGTTGAAATAACTGAAGCAGCAGCATATGAAGTAAAAGACATGTTACAACAAAATGATATGGCAGATGGTTATTTAAAAATTAAAATAAATGGTGGCGGTTGTACAGGCCTTACTTATGGCATGTCAGCTGAAGCAGAGCCAGGTGACAACGATGAAGTCTTGGAAGTCCACGGTTTGAAAATACTTGTAGAAAAATATGACAAACCTGTATTAGATGGTACTAGAATTGATTTCAAACAGTCACTTATGGGCGGCGGTTTCCAAATTGATAATCCAAACGCAGTTGCATCTTGCGGTTGTGGTAGTTCATTTAGAACAGCCAAAGTTGCTGGTTCTCCAGAAGATTGTTAATTTGATTTTTAAAATTTAAAGGCTATAGTTCGCATAATATCCAAGGTGAACTATAGCCTTTTATAAGTTTATGTGAAATAATAAACAATATGGGCATTAGCGCTTGAAAATAAGCTATAAAAACTATAAAATTAGTATTGGGTAAAAAATGTCTTTTTTGTGAATTACTAATTAAAATATAGGGTATAGCAAAAGACTATGGCAACAAAAAAATTATGAAAGCTTAGGTGAATGAAATGGCTCAAGATCGTAAAAAAGTATTAGTTTTAGGTGCGGGTTATGCAGGTTTACAAACTATTACAAAATTACAAAAGCAAATTTCAGCAGATGAAGCTGAAGTTACATTAATTAATAAAAATGATTACCATTATGAAGCTACTTGGTTACATGAAGCTTCAGCAGGTACGATTAGCTATGAAGATTTACTATATCCGGTTGAAAGTGTAGTAAACAAAGACAAAGTTAACTTTGTTAAAGCAGAAGTTACAAAAATCGACCGCAATGCTAAAAAAGTAGAAACTGACGCTGGTATCTTTGATTACGATATCTTAGTTGTATCATTAGGTTTCGAAACTGAAACATTTGGTATCAAAGGCATGAAAGACCATGCTTTCCAAATTGAAAACGTTTTAACTGCTCGTAAATTATCTCGTCATATCGAAGACAAATTTGCTAACTATGCATCTTCTAAACAAAAAGATGACAAAGATTTAGCTATTATTGTTGGTGGCGCAGGATTTACTGGTGTGGAATTCTTAGGTGAATTAACTGACCGCATCCCTGAATTATGTAATAAATATGGTGTAGAACAAAGCAAAGTTAAAATAACTTGTGTCGAAGCTGCTCCAAAAATGTTACCAATGTTCTCTGATGAATTAGTTAACCATGCTGTAAGTTACTTAGAAGATAGAGGCGTAGAATTCAAAATTGGTACTCCAATCGTTGCAGCTAACGAAAAAGGTTTCGTAGTAAAAGTTAACGATGAAGAGCAACAATTAGAAGCTAATACAGTTGTATGGGCTGCTGGTGTTCGTGGTAGCAAATTAATGGAAGAATCATTTGAAGGTGTTAAACGTGGACGCATCGTTACTAAACAAGATTTAACTATAGAAGGTTATGACGATGTCTTTGCAATTGGTGATGTTTCTGCATTTATCCCAGCTGGTGAAGAACGTCCATTACCAACAACGGCACAAATTGCTATGCAACAAGGTGAACAAACTGCTAAAAATGTTAAAAATATTTTAGAAGGTCAACCAACTCAAGAATTTGAATATGTTGATCGTGGTACTGTATGTTCATTAGGTTCTAATGATGGTGTAGGCGTTGTTTACGGTAAAGATATCCAAGGTAAAAAAGCTGCATTCATGAAAAAAGTTATCGATACACGTGCAGTATACAAACTTGGCGGTGTCGGCTTAGCATTTAAAAAAGGTAAATTTTAATATATCAATTAAATAATACAGGCGCATGCACTATGTGATTCTGTACTTAAAAAGACCTGTCTAGTATATAGATAGGTCTTTTTATTAAATAAAAAAGCATTAAGCCATATAAACCGTAGTATCATTTTTAATAAAATAATTGTTAGACAATGACACATTAAAAATTTAATTTAAAAAGAGGGATGCGCAATGGAAGTAACAATGCAAAGCAATACTAATATTAACAATAAAACTTTAGTAGTTGGTGTGCCGGAACACTTGAATCAAATTAGCGAGTTAACTGTAGAAGATGAAAATATAATTGAAAAATTAGAAGAACTAAAACGTAATCAAATTATTAATACAAATGTTGGGACAATTTCTAGTACACTGTTTTCATTAAATGGTAAAAAATTAAAACTCATCACAGTTGGTTTAGGCAATTTAAAAACAACGAACTATAGTGATTTTTTAAAAGTATTTGGTAACTTATTCCAATATTTAAAAAAAGACAGAATTACTCAGGCTTCGCTCTTATTTGATACGTTTGGCTCTCAGGTAATCACGATAGATACGGTTGCAGAAATTTTAGGACAGCAAAGTGAACAAGCTACGTACCAATTTGATGGTTATAAAACGAATAAAATGCCGCCTTATCAACTTGATTTAGATATACATACAGAAAGTTCAACAGTGCACACATTTGTTAAGCAAGGATTAATTATTGGTTCATCGATTAATTTAGCGCGTGATTATAGTAATATACCGCCTAATATATTAACACCAGGTTATTATGCTGAATGCATTCAAAACCACTTTAAAGATACAGACGTTGCTGTCGATATTAAAGATAGCGATACGGTACAACGTGAAGGATTTGGATTGATACATGCAGTTGGTAAGGGTTCAAAGCATGGTCCTAGAGTTATTACACTTACATATAATGGAGGCAATGCGGATGCTGAGCCTATCGCACTTGTAGGTAAAGGTATCACTTACGATTCTGGTGGCTATTCTATTAAACCTAAAGTAGGTATGCAAACAATGAAGTATGATATGTGTGGTTCTGCGAATGTGATCGCAATGATTGAAGCGGCACGTCAATTAGAACTTAAAGTAAATATTGTAGGGGTTATTGCAGCCGCTGAAAATATGGTAAATGAAATAGCTATGAAACCTGACGATGTTTATACAGCGTTAAGCGGTGAATCTGTTGAAGTATTAAATACGGATGCTGAAGGACGCTTAGTATTAGGAGATGCAGTATTTTATGCAAATCAATTTCAACCACAAGTCATTCTTGATTTTGCAACTTTAACTGGCGCAGCTGTAGCCGCACTTGGTGAAGATAAAGCTGCAGTTTTTAAACATAATGCAGAACAACAACTTGAGGCTATATTGGCTAAAGCACAATTAGTAGACGAATATGTTTTTGAATTACCAATGACTGCTACAGAACAAAGTTTAATCCGTAAAAGTGAAGTCGCAGATTTAGTTAATCATACGAATGGTCATGGAAAAGCTTTGTTTGCTGCTACATTTATTAATCATTTCGCAGGTGAGACACCTCATTTACATTTTGACATTGCAGGGCCTGCAACAACTCATAGCAACACACATAAAGGACCAAAAGGACCGACAGGCTATTTAATACCAACCATTGTTCAATGGTTGCGTACATTAAAGTAATTTAAATATTTTTGTTATTATTAAAATGGAAAACTCATAAATCATTTTATAGAGTTTTCCATTTTTTTATTTATAATATGAAAAGAACATTCAACAATCATTTGACGGCAGGTGATGAATGATTAATGTGTTGAAAAATATGAGAACGCTTTGGGTAAATGTCATTGACAATTGAAGTAGATATTGATATTATAAATCTCGTAATGCTTTAGTTCGATAACGTGGTAAAGGAGTTATGCTTTGTGATGAATGCAGTAGTTATAGCAGTCTTGCTGATGATTGTCTTATGTTTATGTAGATTAAACGTAGTGATAAGTTTATTTGTAAGTGCGCTCGTAGGTGGCTTAATTTCAGGAATGAATATCACTGAAATTGTGTCCGTATTTGGTAAAAATATAGTGGATGGTGCTGAAGTAGCACTTAGTTATGCTTTGTTAGGTGGTTTTGCAGCACTTATTTCTTATAGTGGCATCACCGATTATTTAGTGAATAAAATTATAGATGCTATCCATGCTGAAAATAGTAAAATGTCACGAATAAAAGTGAAAATTATTATTATTGTTGCATTATTAGCGATAAGTATAATGAGTCAGAACTTAATTCCTGTACATATTGCATTTATTCCAATTGTTATACCACCACTCATTAGTTTGTTTAATGAACTTAATATCGATAGAAGACAAATAGCGATTATTATAGGCTTTGGTTTATGTTTTCCTTATGTACTTATGCCATTTGGTTTCGGTCAAATTTTCCATCAAATTATTCAAAGTGGTTTTTCAAAAGCAGGCCACCCAATTGAAATGGGTATGATATGGAAATCAATGCTCATCCCGTCGCTAGGGTATATTGTCGGCTTGATTGCAGGTATATACTATTATAGAAAACCAAGAAAATATATTCAGCGTGATGAAGTAAAAGATACAACTCAAACTGAAATTAAACCTTATATACTTATAGTTACAGTAGTTTCAATCATTGCAACATTCCTCGTACAATTGTTTACAGATTCAATGATCTTTGGTGCATTAGCAGGTGTCCTAGTATTCTTTATTTCTAGAGCATATAAATGGACTGAATTAGATAAAAAATTTGTAGATGGTATACAAATTATGTCCTTTATCGGTGTCGTTATTTTATCTGCAAATGGTTTTGCGGGTGTGATGAATGAAACAGGAGATATTGCTAAATTAGTGAACGGTATTAGTGGTGTGATAGGAGATAACAAACTTATAAGTATTATCGTAATGTATTTGATTGGATTAGTTGTCACGTTAGGCATTGGTTCATCATTTGCTACGATACCTATTATAGCTACATTATTTGTTCCTTTAGGTGAATCATTAGGATTAAGCACGATGGCGCTTATAGCTTTAATTGGTACAGCAAGTGCATTAGGTGATTCTGGTTCGCCAGCAAGTGATTCAACACTAGGCCCAACTGCAGGTTTAGACGTTGATGGTCAGCATGATCATATTAGAGATACGTGTATTCCTAACTTTATGTTTTACAATATACCATTAATTATTTTCGGTACAATTGCTGCTATGGTACTATAAAGCTATTAAGTGAAAATGGAGTGACAGCAATGACTAATATGTTAGAAGCGTTAAACATGAAAATAGAAAAAGAAGCACAGGGTTTATTAATTATGTCAATGCCAGTAACTGATCAAGTTAAACAACCATTTGGCTATTTACATGGTGGCGCAAGTTTAGCATTAGGAGAGACAGCTTGTTCTATGGGTGCAGCATATTTAATCGATACGGATCAATATGTACCGCTAGGATTAGAAATGAATGCAAATCATATTGGTTCTACCACAGAGGGCACAATTTACGCAACGGCATCTATCATACATGAAGGTAAGACAACACAGGTATGGAATATAGATATTAAAGACGATACAGATAGATTAATTTGTGTTATGCGCGGAACAATTGCTATAAAGCCTTTGAAGCGTTAATAAAAATAAAAAGATCGATATAAAGTTATTTAACTTTATATCGATCTTTTTATTTTGCTTTTATTTTCAATTTCATCATAAGCTTCTGCAATTCGAAGTGCAGCTTCTCGTCCGCCCATAATATTACGCGAAAATGGACCAAGCATTAAATCAGCTAAACCGCCTGTGACAAACAGGTTAGGTAACCATTCTAAGGTTGATGAGATAAATGGCAAGCCACACGATGTTATAGGTGCTTGGAAGTGATCTGTGAGTTGCTTAATAATAGGCTGTTGCATGATTGATTCTTTAAATCCTGTAGCTAATAAAATGCGGTCATAGTGTAAGCAATCATTTTCAGTGCAAATGTGATGCTGTTGAATATCTGTAAGTTCATTGACATGTATACTCAATCTGTTTTGTTTGATGTGCTTTTTAAGCCTTAATTCGAGTTCTTTAGGCATAGACCCTTTATGTCGTTCACGTTTAATAATATCAAATCTTTGTTTAGAAGATTGAATCGCATTAAAAGACGTCATGTTTTTAGGACCGAGCCATCCTGGGTCTGCATCAAAATCATGTACATCTATGGGTTTATTCGTCCACAAGTGAATTTTATTATTATTTGCTTTTAATAGTCTTAAACATAGATGTGCAGCTGATATACCACTACCAACGACATGTGAGGTTTCTGAATCATAAGATCCATCGTCATCGAACACATGGGATATATCGGGTTGTTGTACAAATAGTTCAGGCGTGTATGTATCATGATTACAGCCAAAAGCAATAATTAAATTATCTGTATGTATCCATTCACTATTGTTTAATTGTATTAACCATTGCTTGTCGTCTTTTTCTATTTTATTGACATAACTTTGTATATGACTTTGGTTTAATTCAAAGTAATGAATAAGCTCATGTGTATGATCCATAAACATGTCACGATTTGGTCGTTTGTATGGCCCATAGGCTGGGTTTGTATAGTGCATTTTCTTAGCATATTGTTTCAAATGAAATGGGTTAGGATGGACATGATGTACGCATGGAGAACGTAAATAGGGCATGTCTATACGTTTAGTATAATTATTGAATTGTTCACAGAGATTATGATGAGGGTCTATCATTTTTAAATGGTCACTTTTTAACCCCTTCGATCTTAATTTGATAGCTATTGTAGCTGCATGTAAACCACCGCCGATAATTGTCCAAGTTGTCATAAGCATTCAAACTCCTTTTAAAACGAAATGATTACGATTTAATATATCATTAAATTTAACTTATGACAAATAGAAATAAACATACTGGTCAAATTGTCTTAGTCTCCGTCTATAAAGAATAAAAAACACTCAGCTATTTAATGATAGCTGAGTGTTTCATAATGTAGAAAAAAGCAATTTATATTAGATTTTTGTATCTTTTAACTCATCTTTTAAATCATTACGTTTTGTTCGTTTTGAAGCAGGTGTATCTAAATTATATGCAGCTTTAATAATAAGGTGACTTGATAGTGGACCAGTGATTAAGATAAATAATATACCGATAAGTAATTGCATACTTGCGTAACCCTCACGTCCAATAAAGAACAAGAATACACCACTAATTAATAACATCGCTCCTAATGTAGCTGCTTTACCAGCAGCATGTGCTCTTGAATAGACATCGTCTAAACGTAAAAGGCCAATCGCTGCAAGTGCACTAATGAGTGAACCAAGGATAATTAAAATAAGTGCGATACTAATGACGATCGTCGTTATCATATTCAATCACCTTACCTTTATCCATATATTTCGCGAATACTGCTGTACCTAAGAAGGCTAAAATACCAATCATTAGAATAACGACCATCATATATTTAGTACCTAAGAACACACTAAATAATGCGACGATGGCCATAAGTTGAATACCAATTGCATCAAGTGCAACAACACGGTCAGCTAGAGAAGGGCCTATGATTACACGTACAAGCATACCTAGCATAGACAACGCTACGATGACTAATGCGATAATTAAAATTATATTATAGTTCATCATTTTTCGCCTACCTCTCTAACGACTTTTTCAAGGGAAGATTTAATACCTTCCACTTCTTCCTCTTTAGTACTAAAATCAATGCAGTGTATATAAATTTCAGTAC
The DNA here is from genome assembly GCF_001747895.1 of Staphylococcus equorum. Taxonomy (GTDB): domain Bacteria; phylum Bacillota; class Bacilli; order Staphylococcales; family Staphylococcaceae; genus Staphylococcus; species Staphylococcus equorum_A. The sequence goes on from NZ_LNNB01000029.1 coordinate 142,243, forward strand.
GATCATCACTTATGCCTAACACGACTGTACCAGGTGTTAAGGTAATTAAGTTAGATAATAACGCAATTTCCCAGTCTGTTTTCAAATCTGTATTATAAGTGAAAAATGCTGGTTCGTTGTCTATCTTTGGCTTAACAATAATGCGTATCACATCGACGTTGGCTTTTATTAATTCTATGATGAAAACGAAGAAGAGTTTAACTATTTTATAAACTGTAATAATGTAAAATCTTCCAGGTAAAATACCACGCATTAGGTATACTAATAATAGGGCAAATAAGTAGCCTAGTATAAAGTTATTAAAAGTATAACTCCCTGTTACAAACAACCAAAAAACAGATAAAAGTAAATTTACTAATATTTGGACTGCCATATTATTTTCCCCCCAATACGCCATCAATATAAACACTAGGATTATAGAATGCCTCTGCAGCATCTTTTATAATTGGATGTAGAAAGTCAGCAGATAATCCGAAAACTACTGAAATTGCAACTGAGACCATAGCAATCGCCAGTATCCCTTTATATTGTAATTTAGGATTTACTTTATATCCTTTTGATTCGCCAAAGAATCCTTGTAAGAATATGCGAATGACTGAATAAAGTACAACAAGACTTGAAAGTAGTATGACAATACCACTCAAATAGAAACCTTTTTCGAAGGTAGCCTGTACAATATAAAATTTACCATAAAAACCACTGAGTGGCGGTATGCCAGCTAAGCTAAGTGCCGCAATAAAGAATGACCAACCTAAAACTGGGTAGTCTTTAATGAGACCACTATATTTGCGTAAATCATGGGTTTTAGTAATTTTGTACATAACACCAATTAAGAAAAATAGTGCTGCTTTAATTAACATATCATGTAACGTGTAATAAATTGCGCCCATCATACCAGTTTGGTTCATCATAGCTACACCGACTAAAATAACGCCGACAGCAATCATTATATTGTAGATAATAATTTTCTTAGTATCAAAATAACTGACTGCACCTACACAACCAAAGATAATGGTTAGTAGTGCTAAGAAAAGAATAATATAGAACGGAAAGCTTGATGTATCATGAATAAAAAGACTTGATGTTCTAGCAATTGCATAGACACCAACTTTTGTTAATAATGCACCGAAAAAGGCAATGATTGCAATTGGTGGGGCGTAATAAGCACCTGGTAACCAAATGTACATTGGAAAAACGCCGGCTTTCGTTGCAAATACAAAGATAAACATGATGAATATGATATTTACAATCCCAGTATCTGCAGCAGGTAGTTGTCCTAATTTTTCACCAATATCGGCTAAATTTAACGTACCAACTACAGAGTAGAGCATTGCTACCGCAATAACAAAGAATGCGGATGATGTAACATTTATAAGTACATATTTTATCGTTTCACTTAATTGTACTTTCGTACCACCGATAACTAATAGAATATAAGATGCCAGTAAGAATACTTCGAAGAATACGAATAAGTTAAAAATATCACCTGTGATAAATGAACCTATGACACCTGTTAGCATGAACATTACTGCGAAGTAGTAATAATACGTTTCACGTTCTATGCCCACTGATTGATAAGAATATAAAATAATCAGCATTGTTACGATTAAACTTGAAATCACGAGAAGGATACTAAATATATCGAGCACTAATACGATACTATATGGTGCTTCCCATGAACCAAGTTCTAAAGTTATAATCCCATGCTTTAATACGTTGTTTAAGTTAATAAATGCAAAAATTAATGTGACAGCTGTCCCACTTAGTGCAACGTATCGTTTAATAATAGGGCGCTTACCAATGAACACAAGTGCAATAATAGTCAACATTGGTATGACGAGTAGTGAAATAATGAGATTACTCTCGATCATCATCTAGCACTCCTTTCATACTTTCTACGTTGTCAGTTCCTAATTCTTTATAACTTCTAAAGGCTAGTACTAAGAAGAACGCTGTTACAGAAAATGAAATTACAATTGCTGTTAAAATTAACGCTTGTGGAATTGGATCAACATAGGAAGATATACCTTTTTCATAAATCGGTACTTCTCCTTTTTTTAATCCACCCATTGTAATTAAAAATAAATTGGCTGTATGTGTTTGCAAAGTAGTCCCAATAATGATGCGTATCAAACTCTTAGAAAGAATGAGATAGACGCTCATTGCTGTGAGAATACCACAAACAAAAATCATCACTATTTCCATTACTCATTCTCTCCAATCGATAAAATTATAGTCATTACTGTACCGATAACTGCAAACATTACACCTAAGTCAAAGAACGTTGCCGTATGCATTTCCATCGGTTGTAAAATTCCTAAAGGTATTTCAAACGGTGTGTGTGTGAAGAAGTTTTTAGTATAAAACCAACTCGCCATAGGTGTTGCTATACAAAATAGCAAACCAACACCTATTAATAATTTGAAATCCCAAGGAAAGATTTTCCTCATAGTTTTAATATCAAAAGCTACAGCTATGATGACTAGGGCACTAGATAGTAATAGGCCACCTACGAAGCCACCACCTGGTGTGTAATGTCCTGCTAAAAATAATGAAAGTCCAAACATTACGATGAGGAAGAAGATAAGAACTGCTGAATATTGAAAGATGATATTATTCTTCTGTCTTTTCAACGTTTTTACCTCCTTCATCATTTGATTTATTATTTGTGCGGAGTTTAATCATTGTATAAACTCCCAAACCTGCAATACCGAGCACAGAGGCTTCGAATAAAGTATCGGTACCACGGAAATCGACAAGTATGACGTTTACCATATTAGTGCCGTGTGCTAAATCATATACATGTTCTTTATAGAATTCAGCGATAGAACCAAAGTGTCTATTACCATAAGTAATTAGTCCAAGCACAGTAACAACCACACCTGCACCAACTGAAACTAAAACATTTACAAGTTTGAACGAACGCGTCTCTTTATGTCTGTTTAAGTTTGGTAAGTGATAGAAACACAATAAGAATAACGCTGTAGAAATTGATTCAACTACAAATTGTGTAAGGGCTAAATCTGGTGCGCCAAAGAATATGAAGAAGATAGCGACAGAATAACCTACAGCACTTGCCATAATGATACTGAACAATCTTGAACGTGCAAATATAATCATAGAAGCTGATGTAATTATAAGTACTACAATGATTAATTCAAATGGACGTACTTCACTCACGTCTTTAAAGTTAATACTAAATGGTGTTACTAATAATGTAGCTAAAGTAATTAAAATTAAAGAAATAAATATAATTACTAAGTTGTTACGCGTAAAACCAGTCACATAAGCATTTGTGAACTTACTTGAGTAACCTGGCGAATCGTTACCGAACTTATCATACCAGTAATTGATTGTAAGTTTTGTAGGATGTGCGCGTAATAAGCGAACCCAATAGCCAAACGATAAAATCAGTAATATACCAACAATATATATACCAATGGTAGAGAAAAATGCTGGTGTAAAACCATGGAACATATGGAATTCTGCATGCGTTCCAGTGCTTTGACTGATTGAATTAACAGCAGGCTCAATAATTGATCCCGTTAATATAGAAGGGAAGAACCCAAATACAATAACTAATATTGCTAAAATAGCTGGTGAAACCAACATTAGTATAGAAGCTTCATGTGCTTTTTTCGGTAAAGCATCTGATTTATGGCTACCTAAGAAGATTTGGCCTATAAATCTTATAGAATATACAAATGTAAATATACTACCAATAATTGCTACGATTGGAATTAATAAGCCAAGCGTATTTAAACTAAATAGGTTAACGTTTGTGACCTCAATCATACTTTCCAAGAACTTCTCTTTAGAAAGGAAACCGTTAAACGGTGGCACACCTGCCATACTGAGTGAGGTGATTATGGTAATTGTAAAAGAAATAGGCATTATTGTTAGCAAGCCACCTAATTTTTTTACATCACGAGTACCTGTACTATGGTCAATGGCACCAGCAATCATAAATAACGCACCTTTAAATGTAGCGTGATTAATGAGATGGAACACAGCAGCGGTGAACGCAGCAACATAAAGTTGACTTTCAGCACCTTCAAAATGATAACTTACTGCACCTATACCTAACATAGACATAATCATACCAAGTTGTGAAACGGTAGAAAATGCTAATATACCTTTTAAATCTTGTTGTTTTGTAGCGTTTAATGACGCCCAAAACAGAGTGATTAAACCGACAGCAGTTACTGTCCAAATCCAACCTTGTGAAAGTGCAAAGATGGGTGTCATACGTGCTACTAAGTAAAGACCCGCTTTAACCATTGTAGCTGAGTGTAAGTAGGCACTGACCGGCGTTGGCGCTTCCATTGCATCCGGTAACCAAACGTAAAATGGAACTTGAGCAGATTTTGTCATCGCACCAATTAATACAAATATCATTGATAAAATGAAATACGGACTTGTTTGGATTTCAGATGCATTCCCAATAAGTTCTTGAATACTTGTAGAGCCACCTGCGAGTGATAGTAAAATAAGACCACCCAAAAGTGATAAGCCACCAAATACAGTGACAAGCATTGATTTTTGAGCACCGTAAATAGATGCTTGTTTGTCACGCCAAAATGAAATGAGTAGAAAACTAGAAAATGAAGTTAACTCCCAAAATAGATATAACATAATAATATTATCAGATAAAACAACACCTAACATTGCACCCATAAAGAGCAACAGATAACAATAAAAATTTCCTAACTGCTCTTGTCGACTTAAATAACTTATAGAATATAGTACGATTAAACTACCAATGCCAGTGATTAACAAACTGAATAGTAATCCTAGACCATCCGCGTATAAATCGAAATTCATACCAAAATGAGGCATCCAGTTTGCTCTCTGCATTACGGTATTTCCTGACATGGTCGTAGAAATATATGAGAGGAAATATATAAATAAGACGACGGGGATAGGTAACACAAACCATCCTAAATGTATTCGTTTATGAACCCGATATACAAATGGAATAATGAGTGCAAATATTAACGGTAGAAGAACCGCTATATGTAACAAACTCATTATTTTATCCTCCTTTAAAAATAGTATAAGGTTATTATACATGAATTAGACTATTCTGAAAAACATGGCTAACCCATGAAACACATGAATTAAATGTTTATTTAAATAAGAAGAAACGCAGTATTTTTATTCAAAATTTTGTTTATATTGAATTGCGTAATCCTTCTTAAGTTGCTGTAAATTGTCGAGTGATTTCTTTGCATGTAATGTATCTTGATCTTTTAATTTAATCTCCAATTTAGTGATTGCTTGTTGTAATGATTGCTCATAAGGCAATTCATCCTCAGTAAATGGTTTAAGATGCGATTTAGTTGTATAGCGTTTTTCAAAATGACTTAACGCTTTACGCTCATGAAAAAATACATTTTCAGTTTCTCTTGGGCTATGTAAATCACCTTGTTTTGGGTGTTTGATTACTTGTTCCACTTGAACTAAGACTTGATTTTCATCTTCTTCCTTTATTACGACACCGTAGCTTCCAGTTTTATGTGCAAAACGATATAACATAGTTCAATACATCCCTTCATTTGTGTTAGAATACATATATCATCTTAACATGAAATGGAGAATAAAAATGACGAACTATCCTCAGTTAAACTCAGAAATAAACGGTAACGAAATTAAAATGGTATTACACACGAATAAAGGCGATATGACATTTAAATTGTTACCTGACGTGGCACCAAAAACAGTAGAAAACTTTGTAACACATGCTAAAAATGGTTATTACAATGGCGTGACTTTCCACCGTGTAATTAACGACTTCATGGTACAAGGCGGCGATCCAACAGCAAGTGGTATGGGTGGCAAAAGTATTTATGGTGGTCCATTCGAAGATGAGTTCTCACTTGAAGCATTTAATTTATATGGTGCTTTATCAATGGCAAACTCTGGTCCAAATACAAATGGATCTCAATTCTTCATTGTACAAATGACAGAAGTACCTGAATCAATGCTTAGTCAATTAGCTGATGGTGGTTGGCCAGAACCGATTGTAAAAGCATATGGTGAAAATGGTGGTACACCTTGGTTAGATCAAAAACATACAGTTTTCGGTCAATTAATTGATGGTAAAGCAACATTAGAAGATATTGCAAATACAAAAGTAGGTCCTCAAGATAAACCAGTGCATGATATTAAAATTGATTCAATTGATATCGAAGAAAAACAAAACTAAGCGAATATAAAATAGTAGTATTGCAATTATAAGTAGTACGTAAAATATAATATGTGTAAGACAGGTTCAATCGAACACCCAATTTAGTGAATTTATGTTGAGTGTGCAGTTGAGCCTGTTTTTTTATTGAAACTACCTTAAAAATTAACAATGTAATTAAATGTAGTAAAAATAGTCTAGACACATACTTATGTATAAAAATTTTTCTAGTCTAGTAATTTCAAGTGCTAAATGAGAGTTGAAACTTGCCATGTATATAAGATTAACATTTTTATTTTGTTAAATTATTGTATGAAATCTATAAAATGTGAAATTTTTCTATTAAATGTTAGTACCAAGTTATAATTTATGCTATTATAATAGTGTTAAGTAAAACGAAATAAGGGGTTATCACGTTGAATAATCACTATACAGTAGGTCAACATATCAAAGTTCGTGTGACTGGTATTCAACCGTATGGCGCTTTTGTAGAAACCCCGGACAATGCTGAGGGATTAATCCACATATCCGAAATTATGGATGATTACGTCCATAATTTGAAAAAGTTTTTATCAGAAGGACAAATTGTAAGAGCGAAAGTGATTTCAATTGATGATGAAGGTAAACTGAATCTTTCTTTAAAAGATAATGACTATTTTAAAAATTATGAACGTAAGAAGGAAAAGCAATCAGTGTTAGATGAAATTAAAGAAACCGAAAAATATGGGTTTCAAACAATTAAAGAACGCTTGCCGGTTTGGATTAAACAGTCCAAAAACGCGATTAAAGATGAAAAAACATCTTTAACAAGATACTGACATTTCGATAAGAAATGTCAGTATTTTTTTATTGTGAAGAGGACATAATCAAAAATTACATGCGTGAGCATATTCATTTATCTTTATAGTTTAGATAGTTAGAATAAATAAGCACTTAAATAGTGTGGAAAAAGTGATAAGGTATTTTACTTAGGAGGATTAATTGTAATGAATAAAAAATTTCAACCGTTATTCGAAAAGCTTACATTACCTAATAAAGTTGTATTAGATAATAGATTCGTTTTAGCACCGCTAACACATGTATCTTCAAATGATGATGGCTCGATTTCAAATGAGGAAGTAGTATATATGGAACAACGTTCAAAAGATGTGGGATTAGCTATTTCTGCTGCTAGTAATGTAACAGATTTAGGAAAAGCATTTCCTGGACAACCTTCTGTAGCACATGATTCAAACTTAGAAGGGTTGAAACGTTTAGCTGAGGCAATGAAGAAAAATGGGTCAAAAGCTATTGTTCAAATTCATCATGGTGGTGCCCAAGCATTACCTAATTTAACGCCTAATGGAGATGTTGTTGCACCTAGTCCCATTTCATTAAAAAGTTTTGGAGAACAGGAAGAACACCATGCACGCGAAATTACTGTTGAAGAAATAGAAGAAGCAATTAAAGCGTTTGGTGAAGCGACACGAAGAGTGATTGAAGCTGGTTTCGATGGCGTAGAAATTCACGGCGCTAACCACTATTTAATCCATCAATTTGTCTCACCTTATTACAACCGTCGTAATGATGAATGGGGCGAAGATCCTTATAAATTCGCGAATGCAGTTGTTGATGAAGTGACAGAAACAGTTAAACGTCACGGGAATAAAGATTTTATCGTTGGATATAGATTTTCCCCTGAAGAAGCAGAGTCACCAGGAATAAGCATGGAAATTACAGAAACGTTAGTAAACCATTTAATTGAAAAACCATTAGACTATTTACACGTTTCATTGATGGATATTCATTCGAAAACACGTGAAGGACAATATAAAGGTCAAGAACGTATCAAATTATTACTACAATGGATTAATGGTCGTATGCCACTTGTTGGTATTGGTTCAATATTTACAGCGGAACAAGCAATTGAAGCGATTGAATCAACAAATGTAGAACTTGTAGCTTTAGGCAGAGAAATATTATTAGATCACAATTTTGTTAGTAAAATTAAAAATGGCGAAGAAGATCAAATTATTTCTCACTTTGATCCAAATAGAAAAGATAAGCATCATCTGCCACCAAAATTATGGGAACAGTTTAATAAAGGATTCTATCCACTCCCAAGAACAGATAATAAATAGCGTATAGTTTAACAAGTAGTGTATTATCACAATCATTTTAAAATATTGTGATAGTTATACTACTTTTTTTATTTACAAATAAAGATAAAAGAATAGCAGTTATTAGATGAAATAAAACGAAAAAAATCTAAAAAAAGTTATAGATTAATAATTATTATTATGGATTTGTTTGATTAGTAGATATTGTGCTAGGTATTATTCATCCGTAATTATATATAATTACGAGTAAATAACAGTGTATAATTATTAATTCATCCTTTGTTATAATGCATGAATTGATGATTGAATATACAATTTTATGTAAAAATAATAAAGGATATTTTATTTTTTAAATCAGACAAAATTATCTTGTATAAATGTAGGGAATTATGTCATTATATATGTAAGGGCTTACATAGAAATTGAGTTGTTTATAGATATGTTAAAGCTTGATTTATGTTGATGTATCGGCTTATAAGTTGCATCAAGTGAGCAGTTTTAGAAAATGGTTTCAGTTGAACTCTAAATACGTTATGCTATGAACAAGTATCGTTTTAGAGTTTAAAAAGACTCTTAAAATATTTTCAAAGGGGAGATATCATGTCAAGATCAAAAGAAATCATAGAAGTAACAAATCATTACGGAGCACAAAACTATGTGCCACTTCCAATCGTCATATCGGAAGCAGAAGGTGTTTGGGTTAAAGATCCAGAAGGTAACAAATATATGGATATGCTATCTGCGTATTCAGCTGTAAACCAAGGTCACAGACATCCAAAGATTATTCAAGCATTGAAAGACCAGGCAGATAAAGTTACTTTAGTGTCTCGTGCATTCCATAGTGATAATCTAGGCGAATGGTATGAAAAAATTTGTAAACTTTCAGGTAAAGAAAAAGCATTGCCAATGAACACAGGAGCTGAAGCGGTTGAAACTGCATTAAAAGCTGCACGTCGTTGGGCTTACGATGTTAAAAATATAGAACCAGATAAAGCAGAAGTAATTGCATTCAATGGTAACTTCCATGGTCGTACTATGGCGCCAGTGTCATTATCATCAGAACCTGAATATCAACGTGGATATGGTCCATTATTAGAAGGATTTAATAAAGTTGATTTTGGAGATATTGAAGCTGTTAAAGGTGCTATCAATGAAAATACTGCTGCAATTTTAATTGAACCAATCCAAGGGGAAGCTGGAATTAATGTTCCACCAGAAGGTTACTTAAAAGCAATTAGAGAATTATGTGATGAACATAATGTCTTGTTTATTGCCGATGAAATTCAAGCTGGTTTAGGTCGCTCAGGTAAATTATTTGCTACAGACTGGGATGACGTTAAACCAGACGTATACATTTTAGGTAAAGCATTAGGCGGCGGCGTATTACCAATTTCAGTCGTATTAGCAGATGAAGAAGTATTAGGCGTGTTTACACCTGGATCTCACGGTTCTACATTTGGTGGTAATCCATTAGCTTGTGCAGTTTCAAATGCTGCATTAGATGTTATTATCGACGAAGATTTACCTGGTCGTTCATTAGAATTAGGAAATTATTTCAAATCTGAGCTAGAAAAAATAGATCATCCTGCGATCAAAGAGGTTCGTGGTCGTGGTTTATTTATCGGAATTGAATTAAATGAAGATGCGAGACCTTATTGTGAATCATTAAAAGAAAAAGGTTTATTATGTAAAGAAACACATGACACTGTGATCCGTTTTGCACCACCACTTATTATTTCAAAAGAAGAATTAGACTTTGCATTAGACAAAGTAAGAAGCGTTTTTGAGTAAATTTATAGTAAAAAAATATAAGTTTTGAAAACTCTTTAAAAAGCAAAATGTTATGTTACAATTATCATGAAAGCGAAATCATTAGTTACGAAAAAGAGGCGAAATGAATCATGACTGAGAATAATAATTTAGTTACTTCTACGCAACAAATTATTAAAGAAGCATTGCATAAACTGGGATTTGACGATGGTATGTATGATTTAGTAAAGGAACCTTTGAGATTCCTTGAAGTTCGAATTCCTGTCCGTATGGATGATGGTACTGTTAAAACATTTACTGGTTATCGTGCACAGCATAATGATGCTGTTGGACCAACAAAAGGTGGAGTTCGTTTCCATCCAGATGTTGATGAAGAAGAAGTTAAGGCCCTATCAATGTGGATGACATTGAAATGTGGCATAGTGGATTTACCGTACGGCGGAGGTAAAGGTGGAATCATTTGTGATCCAAGACAAATGAGCATTCATGAAGTAGAACGTCTATCTCGTGGGTATGTGCGCTCAATTTCTCAATTCGTTGGACCAACTAAAGATATTCCAGCACCAGACGTATTTACAAACTCTCAAATTATGGCGTGGATGATGGATGAATATAGTTCATTAGACAAATTCAATTCACCAGGTTTCATTACTGGTAAACCAATTGTTTTAGGCGGTTCACAAGGCCGTGATCGTTCAACAGCTTTAGGTGTAGTAATTGCTATTGAACAAGCTGCACAAAGAAGAGGACTAGATTTAAAAGGTGCACGTATGGTAATTCAAGGTTTCGGTAACGCAGGTAGTTTCTTAGCGAAATTCTTGTACGACATGGGTGCGAAAATTGTTGGTATCTCAGACGCTTATGGTGCATTACATGATCCAGAAGGTTTAGATATTGACTATCTATTAGACAGAAGAGATAGTTTTGGAACAGTAACAAATTTATTTGAAGAAACAATTTCAAATAAAGAATTGTTCGAACTTGATTGTGATGTGCTGATTCCGGCAGCAATTACAAATCAAATTACTGAAGATAATGCAGCAGATATTAAAGCTGATATCGTGGTTGAGGCTGCTAATGGTCCAACTACACCAGCGGCAACACGTATTTTAACTGAACGTGGTGTACTACTTGTTCCTGATGTATTAGCAAGTGCTGGTGGCGTAACTGTTTCATACTTCGAATGGGTACAAAATAATCAAGGTTATTATTGGACGGAAGAAGAAGTAAACACTAAATTACGTGAAAAACTTATAACTGCTTTTGATACAATTTATGAATTATCACAAAATAGAAAAATTGATATGCGTTTAGCTGCGTTTATCGTTGGTATTAAACGTACTGCAGAGGCAGCACGTTACCGTGGTTGGGCATAAAACGTAGAATAGAGTATAAATGGTTTGAATAGTTATTGATTTAGATACAATAAAAAGTACCCACTATTAATTTTTAATAGTGGGTACTTTCTATTTATTACAAGTTATTTTTTAAGACAAACTTCCTTTTAAAATGTCTACTTTTGACTTTGTCGATATTTTTTGGTTAGTATATATGATTTAATTATCCATTTCTTGATATTCGATTGCCCATTTTTCTAAGGCTGTGAGTACTGGTAGAAACTTTAATCCTCTTTCGGTTAATGAATAATCATTTATTGTATTTTATATTCTCTTCAAAGTAGACATTTAAAAAGTGAAAACCTTGAAGTTTTTTGTATGTTACACATGAATATATACTAAATTTATAGTTGTTATTAATATTGGTTTAATTTAAAACGCTATGTTATTTATTTTCTGAATTATCAGACTTGTCGAACTTTTTTAGTTATGCTATTGTAAAAAAGAATATTAATAGCTAAATAATAAACTCCACCTTATAAACTATATAAAGAAAAGGATGACGAGCTGATGTAAGATTATCTTTAATTTAAAACAAAAATTAAATAATAAATTAATTCAAGGAGTAATATCTGATGAATAAATCATCGTTTCGTTTTTTATGGATTGGTCAATCTCTCGCAAATAGCGGAGATGTTTTTTATATGGTGGGTTTAATAGCAATAATATACGAATTAACAGGCTCTGTAACTTATATGGCTTTTGTACCTTTTTTTATAACAGCATCAAGGTTTGTAAGTGGCATCGTCGCTCCTTTAATTATTGAACGAGTCAGGTTGAAGGTACTTTTAGCTTATTCCCAATTGGGTAAAACAATAGCTACAATTATACTTATAGGTTATATAGAAGTTTTTTCTTCTTTTAGTACATCTTTTTTAATTTTTTTCTTTGTAATTGCCATTTCCTTTTTAGACGGATGGGCAAATCCAGCGAGAAATGCTTTTATTCCAATATTAGTCGAACAAAATGCTCTGGTGAAAGCTAATAGTTTTCTTGCTATTCTTGATCAAACAATTCGTTTAGGGGGATGGGCAGTTGGAGGAATGCTTGTTGCTATTATAGGGGGCGTAAACGTTCTTTGGTTTACATTTTTCTTGTTTGTAACATCAAGTTTTATGATGTTTTTAATTCCTAGTATTGATAAAAATATAGTGAGCGATGAACAATCAATAAAACTATCAAATTGGGAAGTATTAAAAAAAGGATGGGTAACTATTTGGCAAACACCCACTTTACGTACTATTAGTATCGTAGAATTTTTTGAATCTATTGCAAATGTGGTATGGGCAGCTGCAATTATGTACGTGTATGTAGATCAAGTTTTGCAAACTGGAGAACAATGGTGGGGGTATATAAACGCAACTTTCTTCTCTGGATTAATGATAGGTGGGTTTTTAAGTTTAAAATGGTCACATTTAGTAGATCGACTTTCCAGCAAAGTTATTTTAGTTGGAGCTTTCTTAGCTAGTTTAACAACTCTAATGTTTGGTTTAACGTCGACTCCGTGGATGGCATTAGTATTATCCTTATTATTTGGGTTGGTAAATCAAATTAAGGATGTTGCTCAAGAGACCTTGGTACAGAAGAGTGTGGTTCATAGACTTTTACCTAATATTTACTCCGCAAAAGACGCTTTAATAACTGCAATTTTCGGGGTTTCCTCGCTGATTTTAGGTAATTTGACCGACTTATTTGGTGTGAGATTCACATTTACCTTAGCTGCAACACTACTATTTATATCTTCGATTATTGTGATTATAAATAGAAAGGATATTTGAGTAATCTATAATAAATGAAAAGGAAAATACATTTATTATTTGTTTTACATCTAAATAAAATATCAAAACATAAACGCACTTATATGATTTTAAAAGGAGGGATTCTATGTTTAAGACAAAGATTGATGACAATTTAAGCCTTAAAATTTTAGAAGAAAGAGATACTCAAGCACTTTTTAATATAGTTGATAATTCAAGAGACTATCTAAATGAATGGCTTCCCTTTGTAAAATTCACGAAAACAAGTGAAGATACTAAGCAATTTATAAAATCTGGGCTCAATCAGTTTATAGAAAATGATGGGTTTCACTGTGGTATTTGGTACAACGAACAATTGATTGGTGTCATCGGATTACATTATATAAATTGGTTGAATGAAAAAACATCTATAGGATATTATATTGATCAAAATTACGAAAATTTAGGGATAATGACAAAATGCACAAAATTTTTAATAGATTACTGTTTCAATGAAATAAATTTGAACAGAATTGAAATACAAACAGCAACTAAAAATATTAAAAGTCAAAAAATTCCCAGGAAATTAGGGTTTAAACAAGAAGGCATTTTAAGAGAAGATGAAAAATTGAATGGAAAATTCGTTGATAGTTATGTATTTAGCTTGCTTAAATCTGAATATAATAATTAAAAACTAAATTTTTAAGAAGATTATAGTTACCGAAGTTCACAAATAAAAAACACTTAGATTTTAAACTAACGTTTAAAAACACAGACAAATCAATTGCTAGAAAAGCTTTTGATTTGTTTTTTTATAGATATTATATCCTCGAAACACTCTATATCCATGAAACTTATTATTTAATTCTTTTTGGAAATTCAAGGTGTCTCTATTTGCTGACACAGTACATATATTAATTTGTTTTCTTTTGAAAAAGGGCAGTTAATTGTGCCGATTCCTTACTCTTTAATAAAGCACTAGTCAAAGAGTACAGGTTTAGGCTGTCCTACCCAAGAAAAGCGTGCACAAAAAAAGTGCCAACAAAGTCACAGGCTTTGTCGACACACACTAAAAAGTTAATTTAAAAACTAACTTTTTAAGTAAATGATTTTAATAAATTCAATAGTTAAACCATATATCCAGTAATGGGATGGTTATTATATAATAATATTTTCTTCAACACTGATATTTTTACCAGCAAATTATTCTTTGTCATAAAAATTTGCTGGTAATGTTTTCACAAAAGTAAATAAAACTATCGTCTGCAATGTTACCATTATTAACAAACCCAATCTTATATAAGGGTGGTCTATCATGAAAATTGAAAAGCCGATAACTATATAAAGACTCAACAAAAGTTTGAACTTATCCTTCAACGTATAGCCTTTGTTTTCTTTAAAACTTTCAACATAATTCACATAAACTTTTGTTTGTACTAACCATTTTTCAAATTTATCAGAGCTTTTAGAAAAACAAAGTACTGCAACTAATAAAAATGGTGTAGTTGGTAATAATGGTAATAAAACGCCAGCAAAACCAATGACTGTAAATAACACACCAATAATAATTAAAAAATATTTCAAAAAAACACTCCTATTGATAGCTATTATCAATAATAAACTAATTCATCACTATAGTAAATAACATAACATTTTACAGGATGGTTTTTATTATGGTTGTTAATATAGGCATTTGTTATTGTAAAAAAAATTTTTATTTTACTTGTGCTTCATTTTCATTAATTACTTGCTTATATAAATCAGGATAATTTGTAAAGACGCCATGTACGCCATAATCATTTAGTCGTTGCATGTCTGCTTTTTCATTAACAGTAAACGGATGCACTAAAAGACCTGCTTTTTTGAGGTTATGCACATTTTGTTTTGTTAAATCTGTATGTTCGGGACCTACACCAACTGCATACTGTTTGATCGCATTAAAGTCTTGTTGTGTCATACTAGGTAATTCACCCTTATCTAATAAACGTACAAGAGGGATATTAGGGTTTAGGTTTTGTAGCTTTAATAAGCTTTCTTGTGAAAACGATTGAAGCATAACATGTCCATTTTCAAGGGATTCACTATTTAGTAAATTGTGTTTATTTAATGTATCTAGAAGTTTTTCTTCCATGCCAGGGTAAACATCGGGCGATTTAGTTTCAATATAATAATTGGCATCTGAACCATAGCGTTGGAAAATCTCATCTAATGTCGGCACTTGGACACCTTCATAATTTGAATTTGCATATTGAGGATTTGCCGCATTAAATTTACTGCCTGCATCTAATTTTTTCAGCTCTTCAAGTGTATATTGATCGACTCTACCTGTACCATTTGTAGTTCTATCAACAGTTTCATCGTGCATTGCGACGAGGTGGCCATCTTTAGTCATTTGTAAATCAATTTCTATATATGATGCGCCTATAGCATTATGGCTCTTATCATAAGCTGCTAGTGTATGCTCTGGTGCATAACCACTTGCGCCTCTGTGAGCGATTGTTGTGAATTTTTCACCTGTTAAATTATGTAATTCGTTCTGCTTATTATTTATACCGTTTGATTGAGGGCTTTGTTGTGAATGAGAAGCATTCTGGTTTTCCATCTGACTGCCTTTACCACTAGCTTGAATGTCTGGAGATGCACCAAGACTCAATAATGATGTTACCGCAATACTTGAAATGATAAATTTACTGACGTGTTTCATAATGTTGTCACTCCTTAATCTGAACTGTAATCTCATAGTACAAAATAAAATCAGAAATAAGAATAGGATTTACAACATATTTATTCAAACTAAATAATGTTTAACATATAATTACAATTTATAATAAAAAATTACAAATAGAAGCATGTTACTGTATGTTGTAGAGCTTATACAAGTTGTTTCTCAGAAGCGTTTCTGCTATTAGAATGTTATTAACTAGTAATACTGTCATTGCGTCATAGGGTACTATACGGGTGTTTATAACGTCTTAAGAATATGTAATAAAAAAGAACTGGAAAACCGCTTATTTAAGCACGGTTTCCAGTTCTTTTTGTTAATGTTGTTG
Organism: Staphylococcus equorum; assembly: GCF_001747895.1. Lineage (GTDB taxonomy): Bacteria > Bacillota > Bacilli > Staphylococcales > Staphylococcaceae > Staphylococcus > Staphylococcus equorum_A. The sequence goes on from NZ_LNNB01000029.1 coordinate 158,482, forward strand.
CTTTATTATATTGATTTGTTGTTTTACTGCTTCTTGTCCCGTTGAACCATAACTGATTCTACGACTTACACAGTTTTCAGGTTTTAAGTAATCATAAATATCCGCTTCGATACTGGCATGTGCGTTTTGATATTCTTCTAACGGAACGTCTAGTAAATAAACGTTATGTTGTATAGACCAAAGCACAATTTTACCAACGATTTCATGTGCATTTCTAAAAGGCACACCTTTGTTGACTAAGTAATCTGCAAGTTCTGTTGCATTTGAGAAATCATTGTAGACAGTTTCTTGTAAGTGATCCACATTCACAGTCATTGTATCGATCATGCCTTCGAAGATACGTAGGGAACCTTTAAGTGTATGCACAGCATCAAAGAGACCTTCTTTATCTTCTTGCATATCTTTATTGTATGCTAACGGTAAACCTTTAAGTGTCATAAGCATGCTCATAAGATTACCTGTCGTACGTCCAACTTTACCTCTAATTAATTCTGCCATATCAGGATTTTTCTTCTGCGGCATGATGGAAGAACCAGTTGAAAATGCGTCAGATAAAGTTATGAAATTTGCTTCTGCTGATGACCAAAAAATGATTTCCTCAGCAAAACGAGAAAGGTGAACCATAGTTAATGAAATGTTGTGTAACGTTTCAACAATGTAATCTCTATCACTTACAGCATCCATACTATTTTCATAAAGTGCGCTAAAGTTTAATAAAGCTTGCGTTTCATGACGGTCAATTGGATAAGTCGTGCCACTTAATGCAGCTGCACCAAGAGGGGAGATATCGATACGCTTCAAGCTATCTTGGAAACGTGATTTATCTCTTTCTAACATCCAATAATACGTCAATATATGATGTGCAAACGATATTGGTTGTGCTCTTTGCAAATGCGTATAACCTGGCATGATGGTATCGACATGTGCTTCGGCAACTTTTACAATTGTTTGTTGGAAAGCAGTGATGGATTCAATTAAGTAGTTAACTTCTTCTTTTGTATATAAATGCATATCAGTAGCAACTTGATCATTTCTACTACGGCCAGTGTGTAATCTACCGCCTGCATCACCGATACGTTTAATTAATTCATGCTCGATATTTAAGTGAATATCTTCTAAAGAGACATCTAAGTTTAAATTACCTTGTTCATAATCAGCTAAAATAGCGTTTAAACCATCTATAATTTGTTCGCAGTCTGAATCAGAAATAATACCTTGTTTGGCTAACATCGTTGCGTGGGCAACACTACCTTGGACATCGTATTCAATTAATGCTTTGTCAAAGTGGATAGAAGCATTGAATTCATCGACCCATGCTTCTGGTTGTTCACTAAATCTACCACCCCAAGCTTTACTGCTCATCGTTATATCCACCATGTAACATAGAATTTACTTTAGTAGGTAGGCCAAAGATATCGATGAAACCAACTGCTGATTCTTGATTAAACGCGTCTTCTTTTGTATAAGTAGCTAATTTTTCATTATATAGTGTATGTGGTGATTGTCTGCCATTAACGATTGCATTACCTTTGTATAATTTAATACGTACATCACCTGTAACATATTGTTGCGTACTATCGACGAATACTTTTAAGCTATCTGTTAATGGAGAGAACCATAAACCATTATAAATTTGTTCTGAGAATTGTTTTTCGATTACAGGTTTGAAATGTGCTACATCTTTTGTAAGGGTAATTGTTTCAAGTGCTTTGTGCGCTTTTACAATTACTTCTGCTGCAGGTGTTTCATAGACTTCTCTTGATTTAATACCTACAAGTCTATTTTCTACATGGTCAATTCTACCAATACCATGTTTACCAGCTAATTTATTTAAATATAAAATGAGTTCACTTAATTTATATGATTGACCGTCTAAAGCAGTAGGGATACCTTGCTCAAATGAAAGTACAATTTCATCTGAATCATCAGGTGTGTTTTCTAATGCGTTAGTTAAGTCATATGCATCTTCTGGTGGTGTAGCGTATGGATCCTCGAGGATACCACATTCGTTACTTCTACCCCATAGGTTTTGGTCAATTGAATAAGGTGAATCATGTTGAATTGGTACCGGAATATTATGTTTAATTGCATAATCTATTTCTTCTTCACGACTCCAAGCCCATTCTCTAACTGGAGCAAATACTTTTAGTTCTGGATCTAAAGCTTTAATTGCTACTTCAAAACGAACTTGGTCATTCCCTTTACCAGTACAACCATGTGCAATACCAACTGCATTTGTTTTGCTAGCAATTTCTACTAATTTTTTTGAAATTAATGGTCTTGATAATGCAGATACTAATGGATAAGTACCTTCATACATTAAATTACCTTTAATTGCATATGATACGAAATCTTGACTGAATTCTTCAGTAGCATCAATAATGTGACATTCACTTGCACCCATATCTAATGCTTTTTGATGAACGATGTCTAAATCCTTACCTTCACCTACGTCTAAACAACAAGCTACAACGTCGTAACCTTTATCTAATAACCATTTTACTGCAACACTTGTATCTAAACCGCCTGAATATGCTAATACTATTTTCTCTTTCATAATTTCCACCTCTAATTGATATTTTTAAAATTTGTTTTTTTATTTGATATTGAATAGTATAGCAGATGTCCAATGAAAATAAAACCACTTTTATACATAAATATGCAAAAATATCCAGAAGATCTTATTCATAAAAGGAAGTATTTATGTTATGAATATTGAAAAAATATTGATTGAAGGGTTTTATCTATATGTATATAATAATGAATAAAAAAATTGGAGCGCTAAAGATAATTAGCAAAATTGTCATAATTTATGACTGGTTATAGGCTAGTTGTTTGAATAGTCAAAATAAACTTAGTAATATTATATTGAAACTAAAAACACTGGAGGCAATATCAAATGACTCATATTCAATTAGATTATGGTAAAACTTTAGAATTTTTTGGAGAACACGAACTACAACAACAAAAAGATATCGTTAAATCAATTCATAAAACAATTCATGAAGGAACAGGCGCTGGTAGTGATTTCTTAGGTTGGATAGACCTTCCTGTTGATTATGATAAAGAAGAATTTTCACGTATTTTAGAAGCTTCTAAACGTGTCAAAGAAAATACAGATGTGTTTGTAGTAATTGGCATTGGCGGTTCATATTTAGGTGCACGTGCAGCTATTGAAATGTTAACTTCTTCTTTTAGAAATAGTGATGAGTATCCAGAAATCGTCTTTGTAGGTAATCATTTATCTTCAACATATACACAAGAGTTAATTGATTATTTAGATGGAAAAGATTTCTCAGTCAATGTAATTTCAAAATCTGGTACAACAACTGAACCAGCAGTTGCATTTAGATTGTTTAAACAATTACTTGAAAATAAATATGGCAAAGATGAAGCGAAAAAACGTATTTTTGCAACTACAGATAAAGAAAAAGGTGCGTTAAAAGAATTAGCTACAAACGAAGGCTATGAAACATTTGTTGTGCCTGATGATATTGGTGGCCGTTATTCAGTATTAACTGCAGTGGGCTTATTACCAATTGCGGTTGCTGGAATTGATATTAAAGCAATGATGGAAGGTGCGGCTAAAGCACGTAAAGAATTGTCATCAGAAAACATAGAAGACAATATTGCTTATCAATATGCAACAATCCGTAACGTTTTATATGCAAAAGGTTATGACACTGAAATGTTAATCAACTACGATCCTTCAATGCAATATTTCAATGAATGGTGGAAACAATTATTTGGCGAATCTGAAGGTAAAGACTTCAAAGGTATTTACCCTTCAAGTGCAAACTATACAACGGATTTACATTCTCTTGGCCAATATGTTCAAGAAGGACGTCGTTTCTTATTTGAAACAGTAGTAAAAGTAAATAATCCAAAACATAACATTATTATAGAAGAAGATAATGATAATTTAGATGGATTAAATTACTTAGCAGGTAAAACAATAGATGAAGTGAATACAAAAGCTTTTGAAGGTACACTATTAGCGCATACAGATGGTGGCGTTCCAAATATTGTTGTTGATATTCCTCGTTTAGATGAAGAAACATTTGGTTATATCGTATACTTCTTCGAATTGGCTTGTACAATGAGTGGTTACCAATTAGGCGTGAATCCATTCAATCAACCAGGCGTTGAAGCATACAAACAAAATATGTTTGCTTTATTAGGCAAACCTGGATTTGAAGATAAAAAAGCAGAATTAGAAAAACGTTTATAATATAATAAATTATTGCATTAAAACGATGATTTAATGAAAGACCCATTCCAAAGATAAATTTGGAATGGGTCTTTTCTATATTTATAACGCTAAAACGTATAATAATTAACTATAATTTTTCAAGCATATCATGGTCATTAATACTATAAGTCTCTGACATGATGCTTTTTTCGTTCTTGAGACTGATTTATATTAAATCTAGTACTTTATAGTTTTAAAAACCGGATGTTACACTTATAATTATAATCAATAGAAATGATGGAGATGGGTTAGATGACAGAAGAACAAGTACAATATTGGTTTGATTTATTCGGAAACTTAGGATATATTGTAGGTTTTTTACTGCCATTTATTGAAGCCTTTATTCCTATTTTGCCAATCATTGTATTTGTCATTGTTAACGTGAATGCTTACGGTTTTATCATCGGAACTTTATTGGCTTGGATAGGCACAGTAGCTGGTAGTTATATTGTGTTCCTATTTTTTAGAAGGCTTACGCATACACGTTATATGAAGAAAATACAACAACGTACCTCTGTTCAGAGATTGATACATTTCATTGATAGAAAAGGTGTCCTTCCAATTTTTATTTTAATGTGTTTTCCATTTACACCAAGTGCACTAGTTAATATTGTCGCGAGTTTATCGCATATTAAAGCACATGCCTATTTGACCGTTCTTATAGCTTCAAAATTCGTAATGATTGGGCTTGTAGGTTGGTTGGGGAATGATATTACAACTTTATTCACAAGTCCTATAAGATTGATAACTATCATCATCGTCATTTTAATAGTATGGTTTGTAGGACGAAAAATCGAGAAACATTTTATGCATTCTTCAGAGGAGTGACAGTGTGCGATTTATATTAAAACATTTGATTTCCATAATATTTGCGATTATTATTGTACTATTGATACAAGCATTTGTAATTACAGGTGCTGTCATAAAGGATGATAAGATGGCACCAAACCTTAAACAAGATGATCGAATTATTGTAAATAAGATTAAAACTACGTTTAACTTATTAGATAATAATGATATTATAATGTATCGTGAAGCCGATGAAATTCAATTTAGTAGAATTATCGGCAAACCTGGGCAATCTATTGCGTATAAGAACGGGACGTTATATAGAGATGACAGGACAGTTGATGAGCCTTATGCGAGTAATAGTATAAATGATTTATCACTTAGAAATATTAAGCAATCTGAAGGAGATATCATTCCACCGAATGCTTATTTTGTACTCAATGATAATCGTGAAAATAAACAAGATTCTAGAACGACTGGATTTATACAGAAAGAAGATATTATTGGAAATGTGAGTTTGAGATATTTTCCATTTGAAAAATTCACAGTGAACTTTAATTAAATAGACGAGGTGTAAAAATTGAAAAAAGAGATATTGGAATGGATTGTGTCGATTGTCGTTGCAGTAGCGTTAGTATTACTAATTGTAAATTTTGTGGCAAAACCATATACTGTTAAAGGTGATTCCATGGATCCTACGCTAAAAGACGGCGAACGTGTCATGGTCAATTTGTTTGGTTATAAATTTGGCGATATAAAAAATGGTAACGTCATTGTTTTTCATGCAAATAAAGAAAGCGACTATGTTAAACGTGTTATCGGTACTTCAGGCGATAACGTTGAATATAAAAAAGACAAATTGTTTGTAAATGGTAAAGAAGTAGAAGAACCATATTTAGATTCAAATAAAAAAAATAAACAATATGAATATATTACAGGTAGCTTTGAAACAAAAGATTTAAACCAAGTAGATGGAAAAAATAAAATTCCTGAAGACAAGCTACTTGTGCTCGGTGATAATCGTGAAGTAAGTAAAGATAGCCGTTCATTTGGTTTAATAGATGAAGATCAAGTCGTTGGTAAAGTATCATTTAGTTTCTGGCCACTTAATGAAATGAAATTTGGTTTTGATCCTGATACAGATCAAAATAAATAATAACTGAATTTAAGGTATAGATACCTAATATAATAAAAAAGTGCTAATCTGTTAATTTAATGGATTAGCACTTTTTTTATATAAAAATCTATGACATTAAATAAGTTTCATTCATCGGTGTAGTGATAATTTAAATTAGAGATGATTAGGGAATTTGAAAATACATATGAAGGTTCATTTTGTTTTTATAAACAACTGGTTCACATACTTAACAGAGTTGGAGAAATCAGGTTAAAGATTCACAATGTACAAGCTTTTCTATGTTAAAATGTGAATCAAAGGAGTGGAAGTTTGCCATGGAATTAAATGCTTATATTGGAAGAGCAGGAACAGGGAAGTCACATGAAATCATTGAAGAAATTAAAAGTAAAATGAAACAAGATCCACTAGGTGATCCCATTGTATTAATTGCTCCTACGCAAAATACTTTTCAACTCGAACAAGCATTTGTAAACGATCCTGAACTAAGTGGTAGTCTTAGAACAGAAGTGCTACACTTTGAACGTTTGAGTTACCGTGTGTTTCAAGAAGTCGGTGGCTTGATGGAACAACAGTTATCAAAAGCAGGTACAGAGATGATGATTTATGATATCATCCAACAACATCAAACAGAGTTGAGACTTTATCGCTCTCAAGTTAAATACTATGGTTTTAGTGAAAAACTTTATGAACAAATACAAGATTTTAAAAAATATGCAGTTTCTCCAGAACAATTAGAGGAATATATAGCTGCAAATCACTTACAAACACGCACGAAACATAAATTGCAGGACATTGCGCTCATTTATAAACATTTAGAAGATAGAATAAATGGTGAATATGTATCAACTGAGGATTCTCTTCAACGCTTTATAACGATGATGGATCAATCTGAGTGGTTGAAGCGAGCTGAAATATATATCGATGGTTTTCATAACTTTTCGACGTTAGAATATCAAATTATTCGAAGCTTAGTAAGTTATGCGAAAAAGGTTACCGTGGTGTTAACTACAGATGGAGACAAAGATATGTTTAGTTTATTTAGAAAACCATCTGAATCTTTAACGCATATTGAAGACATCGCTAATGACTTAAATATTAAGGTGAATACTAAACATTTTAACGAAACAAAGCGTTTTAACAATAACGATTTAACACATTTAGAGCATAACTTTAATGCATTGCAATTCGAGCCAATCCCGGTACAAGGTAATATTGAAATTCTAGAGGCCTCTGTAATGCGTGAAGAAATTAATGAAGTAGCGCGTCGTATATTGAGAGAAAACCGCGAACAAGGTCGACGTTTTCAAGATATCGCAATTTTATATAGAGATGAATCTTATGCATATTTAATGGAATCGATTTTGCCGCAATACGATATTCCATACAATATAGACATTAAAGAATCTATGACACATCACCCTATTATGGAAATGATACGCTCACTCATTGAAGTTATACAAACGAATTGGAATTTTGATCCACTCATGCGTCTATTTAAGACAAATATACTATCTAAAAAGTTTAAAGATAGTCATTATCTTATTGATATTTTAGAAAACTTTGTACTTGAACGGGGTATTTATGGCAAACGTTGGATTGATGAAAAATACTTCCATGTTGAACAATTTAGGAAAATGGGCTTAAAACGCCAACCATTAACTGATGAAGAACGTGAAACGTTTGAACGTGTAATTCAAATGAAAACAGATGTTATTGATAAAGTGATGATGTTTGAAGAAAAAATGAATACTGCTACAACTGCAATTGAATTTGCGACAGCTTTTTATGAAGCTATAGAAGCATTTGATTTACCAAGTCAATTGATGACAGAGCGAGACACATTAGATGTTGAGGGTGAACATAAAAAAGCAGAAGAAATTGACCAGATATGGAATGGTTTTATTCAAACATTGGACGATTTAGTTACTGTTTTTGGCGAACAGACTATGACTCAAACACGTTTTTTAGAATTGTTTGATATTGGATTAGAGCAATTAGAATTTGTGATGATACCACAAACGATTGATCAAGTGAGCATAGGGACAATGGATTTAGCTAAAGTTGATAACAAAGTACATGTATACCTTGTCGGTGTAAATGATGGGGTCATGCCACAAACCGTTTCATCATCGAGTTTGATTACAGACGATGAAAAGAAATACTTCCAAGAACAGTCAACGATAGAATTGAGTCCAACGGCAGATATATTACAAATGGATGAAGCATTTGTGTGCTACATTGCTATGACAAGAAGCCGTGCAGCTGTAACATTTTCTTATTCTTTGATGAGCACAAGTGGAGATGAAAAAGAACCGAGTCCATTTTTAAATCAAATTCAACAGTTATACACAAATTTAGACATTGAAAATATTCATCATCAACACCAAGCTAACCCGTTGTCATTAATGGAACATCCACATCAAACTAAAATTGCATTATTTGAATCATTAAAAGCATGGTTAGATGATGAAATTGTCGCTGACACATGGTTAGACACATATCAAGTGATGAGAGACGATGACAACTTAAACGATGGTTTGAGTTATTTATTGTCGGCATTAACGTATGATAATGAAACAGTACAATTAAGTGAATCATTGTCAACAGATTTATATGGTAAGACGATTAATGCAAGTGTATCCAGATTTGAAGGGTATCAGGCTTGTCCATTTAAACATTTCGCATCACATGGTTTACGACTTAACGAACGTACAAAATACAAACTTGAAAATTTTGATTTAGGCGATATTTTCCATCAAGTATTGAAATTCATTTCAGAAAAAGTGAATGGTGATTTTAAAAACTTAAACACGAAGCAAATTCATAAATTAACATTAGAGGCTTTATCTGAAATACTACCTGAAGTGCAATTTAACTTGTTGAATTCAACGGCTTACTACCGTTATTTATCACAACGTATCGGTGCTATAGTTGAGACAACATTGACTGCGCTCAAATATCAAGGCAGTCATACAAAATTCACGCCACAACGTTTCGAAGCAGGGTTTAGAAGAAAGCCACGTGATAATAGTGAATTGTTAGCTGAGCCATTGAAGACAACACAAGGTGTTCCGATCAACATTCGTGGACAAATTGACCGTATTGATACATATCAGCACGGTGATCAAAGTTTTGTGAATATTATTGATTATAAGTCTTCAAAATATAGTGGGACACTGGATTTAACTAAAGTTTATTATGGTATGCAAATGCAGATGATGACGTATATGGATATCGTGTTACAAAATAAATCACGTCTAGGTTTAACAGAAATGACTAAACCAGGAGGGCTTTTATATTTTCATGTTCATGAACCGCGTATTAAATTGGCGTGGAACCAATTAAACGAAGATAAACGAGATACAGAGTTTATAAATTCATTTAAATTAAGTGGGTTATTGAATAGTGATGACTCTGTATTAGACGCTTTTGATACAAGATTAGAACCAAGTTATAATTCTGATATTGTACCACTTGGATTGAAAAAAGACGGAGGAATTAAAAGTAACAGTAAAGTTGCTGATGAAGAAACAATTTATAAATTAATAAAGCATAATAAAAAGAACTTTATTGAAACTGCGTCCAGTATTATGGATGGCCATACAGAAGTTGCACCGATGAAATATAATCAAACGCTGCCTTGTGAATTTTGTAATTATAAATCTGTATGTCATGTAGATGGTGCGATTGATAGCAAACGTTATCGTACTGTAGATGAGTCGATTAATCCGTTAGAAGCAGTGCAAAATGTGGAGTTAGAAAGCGAGGAAGATGAATTATGAGTCAAATCCCAGCAAAGCCAGCTGATACAAGATGGACCGATAACCAATGGAAAAGTATTTATGCCAAAGGACAAGATGTACTTGTAGCTGCGGCTGCAGGATCAGGAAAAACAGCTGTTTTAGTTGAGCGCATTATTCAGCGGATTATCAAAGATGAAATAGATGTTGACCGCTTACTTGTAGTAACTTTTACAAATGCAAGTGCACGTGAAATGAAACATCGTGTAGATCAACGTATTCAAGAAGCATCTATGGCATCACCTGATAATGCACATTTGAAAAATCAGCGGATCAAAATTCATCAAGCACAAATTTCTACACTCCATAGTTTTTGTTTGAAATTAATACAACACCATTACGATGTTTTAGATATTGATCCAAACTTTAGAACAAGCAGTGAAGCGGAAAATATTTTACTGCTTGAACAGACGATTGATGAAGTATTGGAAAGTCACTATGATGTGTTAGATCCAAGTTTCGTAGATTTAACGGAACAGTTATCATCTGATCGAAATGATGACCAACTACGAAATACGATTAAGCAAATGTTTTATTTTAGTGTGGCGAATCCAAATCCTTTAACTTGGCTGCAAAATTTAGCTGACCCTTATTATGATGCGGAGCAACAAGATGATTTACTACAATTATTGAATGAATTAGCAATGATTTTTATGAATTCAGCATTAGAAGCGTTGAATAAAAGTTATGATTTATTCATGATGCTAGAAGAAGTAGATAAACAAGTAGCTGTATTAGAGAAGGAACGACACTTTTTAAATCAAGCGATGGAAGGCGGTCAATTGAATACGCAAGTCATTGCTGAACACCAATTTGAAGCGCGTTTCCCAGCTAAAAATAAGAAGATTAAAGAAGCAAATGAGATGATGCTTGATGCATATGATGATGGTAAAAAACACTATGATCAATATAAAGCATTGGTCTCAAAAGTTCAGGAAGATTATTTTTCACGTGAGGCTGAAGAATTGAAACATGATATGCAGCGCTTAGCACCGAGAGTATCATATCTAACACAAGTGACAGCAGATGTAATAAAACAATTTAATTCGAAAAAAAGAAGTAGAAATCTCTTGGATTTTTCTGATTATGAACATTTTGCGTTGCGTGTGTTAATGAATGATGACGGTGCGCCTTCAGAAATTGCGGACATGTACCGCCAACAATTTGAAGAAATTCTTGTTGACGAATATCAAGATACGAACAGAGTTCAAGAGAAAATATTATCGTGTATTAAACGAGGTAATGAATCAGATGGTAACTTATTCATGGTCGGTGACGTGAAACAGTCTATCTATAAATTTAGACAGGCAGATCCAAGTTTATTTATAGGAAAATATAATCGTTTTTCATTAGATGGTTTAGAAAATGGTATGAGAATTGATTTATCACAAAACTTCCGTTCAAGAGAAGAAGTACTGACGACGACTAATTACTTATTCAAACATATGATGGATAAAGCAGTAGGGGAAATTGTATATGATGATGCGGCACAATTGTATTATGGCGCCCCTTACGATGATAAGCCTCATGATGTTCAGATGAATATGTTGGTAGAAGATGCTGAGTCTGATTTAAACGGTGCAGAACAAGAAGCTGAGTATATCGTTCAGCAAGTTGAAAAAATAATGGCTAAACATGAAATATATGATATGAAATTAGAGCAATATCGTAAACCAAGCTATAAAGACATCGTGATACTTGAACGTTCATATGGGCAGGCGCGTAAGATTCAACAGGCGTTTAAAGACCACAATATACCGTTCCATGTGAATAGTAAGGAAGGGTATTTTGAACAAGTAGAAATACGGTTGATATTATCATTTTTAAGAACAGTTGATAATCCATTACAAGATATCTATTTAGTAGGATTAATGCGTTCTGTGATTTATCAATTCACTGAAGATGAATTATCAAATATTCGCGTATTTAGTCCTAATGATGATTATTTTCATCAATCAATTAAAAATTATATGGCAAATGATGTTGCAAATAAAAAATTGGTAAAAAAATTAAATGCGTTTCTAAAAGATATAGAGATGTATCAACATTATAGCCAAAGTCATCCAGTTTATCAGCTGATTGATAAGTTTTATAATGATCATTATGTGATTCAATATTTTAGTGGAATTGTTGGAGGCAAAGGGCGTCGCGCCAATTTATATGGATTATTTAATAAAGCAGTAGAATTTGAGAATTCCAGTTTCCGTGGTTTATATCAATTTATACGTTTTATAGATGAATTAATAGAACGTGGTAAAGATTTTGGAGAAGAAAACGTTATTGGTCCAAATGATGATGTGGTTAGAATGATGACGATTCATAGTAGTAAAGGGTTAGAATTTCCATTTGTAATATATTCTGGGTTATCTCGTAAGTTCAGAAGAGATGATTTACATAGACCAGTGATTTTAAATCAAACTTATGGTTTAGGAATGACTTATTACGATGTGGAAAGTAACTTATCGTACCCTTCGCTATCATCCGTTACGTATAAAGCCATTGCAGAAAAAGAAATGGTCTCTGAAGAAATGAGACTCATATACGTTGCGCTCACACGTGCAAAAGAACAATTATTTTTAATTGGACGTGTTAAGGCTGAGAAGGAATTAACTCAGTTTGAACAAGTTTCTGTGTCGGATACCCATTTGCCTGTAAGTTATCGACTAACTGCGCAAAGACCGATTGATATAATTTACCCAATATTGTCAAAACATCAGTCGTCTGCTTTACCGATTGAATTGCGTTTTGAACGCTCAATTGGTGACATCGATGCAACGATGAAACCCTATGTTCAATTGAATACAGATTTTTATCAAGATATTGCATCAGAAGCGGTAGTAGAAGAAAGTGAACGTCGCACGATAGAAGATATTGAGACAATGAATACGAATGATGAAACAATTAAATCACAAATTCATCAACAGCTGAGCTATACGTATCCGTATCAAGATGCTATAGATAAACCTTCGAAGCAGTCCGTATCTGAATTAAAACGTCAATTAGACACGGAACAAGCAGATACAAATTATGATAGAGTGAGACAATATCGTATAGGAACATCGTCTTATGAAAGACCTGGCTTTTTAAGTCATAGCTCTAAAAGGAAAGCAAATGAAGTTGGTACACTGATGCATACAGTGATGCAACATCTACCATTTAAACGCGACGGCCTATCACAAAGTGAATTACATGCACATATTAATCACATGATTGAAAAACATATCATACCGGAAGATGCGAAAGACGATATTCGCTATGAGGATATCTACACTTTTATTGATAGTAAACTATATGCAACCATTGCATCCAGTGATGAAATATATCGTGAATTACCATTCGTTGTGAATCAATCCAATGTGGATCATTTAAAAACAGTTGACGAAGATGCTTCAATCATTCAAGGTATGATAGACCTTATATTTTTAAAAGATAATCAATATTATTTTGTAGATTATAAGACAGACGCATTTAATAGACGTCGGAATATGTCAGATGAAGAAATTGGTGCTCAATTAAGAGAGCGTTATAAGATACAAATGGAATATTACCGCACCACACTAGAAACAATATTAAAAACCGAAGTTAAAGGATATTTATATTTCTTTAAATTTGGTCAACTTTCAATTGATACTTAAATTTCCAAAAGAGGTGCTATATTGTGTCACCGCAACGCAGATTATTTGAATTAGATGCATTACGTGGTTTTAGTTTGTTTGGCATCATATTAATGAATATTTTAGTTTTTAGTTTTCCTTATGAGGAAACATATCTACCTGGCGTATTGCATGGTGCCGATGAATGGCTATTCCGCGTTGTTACACTTTTCGTTATCAGTTCATTTTATCCAATATTTACAATGTTATTTGGATATGGATTAGCCATTATGTATGAAAATAGTAAACGTAGGGGGATGTCTTATTATCCTTTTATATATCGAAGATTAGTAGTTTTACTTATTTTTGGTGTACTACATGGCTATTTTTTATTTAATGGAGATATTTTATTTGGTTATGGTTTTACTGGTATGATTGCAGTGCTATTTATCAAATTGAAACCTAAGACTCTAATTAAATCAGCTGTTGGTTTATTTATAATGAAAATTGTCATATTGATGATCCCAATTTCTTTAGCGTACTGGAATAAAGGACGACATGAAGCGAGTAATTATTCAGGTAAGTCACTCGCACAATTGGTTGATATCAAACAAAACGGTCATTACTTTGAATTCTTACAAGTTAATGGATTGGAAAGTAAATATAGCGTTATAGATATTGTTACAAGAGCTGCATATCTTGATCTTTTACCTTACATACTTATAGGTATTGCCGCACAAAAATTAAGTTTGATAACTAAGATTCAAAACAACCCACGCAGTGCCATGACTTGGGGTAGTACTTTATTTATTATCGGTTATTTTATTAAACTTCCATTTGCTTTAGATTATGCAAACAATACATTTTCAATCATAAGTTCAATGGTTGGCGGTCCGATTCTTGCGATGGGATACATTTTGATCTTTGTTCGTTTATGTCAATATGCCAAAACTGCGAAAGTACTAGACATTTTTAAATATCCTGGAAAACTCAGTTTATCAGTTTATATATCACAAAGTATCATTTTCACATTCATTTATTATGACGTAGGCTTAAGTTTATACAACAAGTTACCGCTCTATCAATCTTATATTATTGTAGTAGTCGTATATAGTTTGCAACTTTTAGCTTGTTATTATTATTTGAAATTCTTTAAATATGGACCCATCGAGTGGTTATGGCGAAAAATTACTTACTTAAAATAAGACACATTAGAGACAAAACAATAGAATTTTGAAAATTCTAGTTATTTATTTGTTATTTAGTAGTAAATATAGTTATAATATGTAATAAGATATAGATGAGGAGCTGATATTGAATGAAATTCCTATCATTCAGACATGAAGGACAGACATCATATGGTGTGAAAGTAAAACGTGAAGAAGCTGCGTGGGACTTACAAAAAGTTTTTGCAGATTTTTCTGAGGGCACGTTCCATCCTAAAACGTTATTAGACGGCCTTCAACAAAACCAAGTCGTAGATTTTCAAGAAGAAGTTCGTAAAGCAGTTGTTGCTGCAGAAGATAGTGGTAAAGGCGAAGATTATAAAGTACAATTTGATGACATTGAATTTTTACCACCAGTAACACCAACTAATAATGTCATTGCCTTTGGACGTAATTATCAAGATCATGCTAACGAATTAAATCACGAAGTTCAACGCTTGTACGTATTTACTAAAGCCGCTTCTTCATTAACTGGAGATAATAGTACAATTCCTAATCATAAAGATATTACAGATCAATTAGATTATGAAGGGGAATTAGGTATTGTTATTGGAAAATCTGGTGAAAAAATACCAAAAGGCTTAGCATTAGATTACATTTACGGTTATACAATTATTAATGATATTACAGACCGTAAAGCTCAAGACGCACAAGATCAAGCATTCTTATCTAAAAGTTTAACTGGCGGATGCCCAGTTGGACCTTACATCGTAACTAAAGATGAATTACCTACACCTGAAGACGTGAATATTGTTACAAAAGTAAACAATGATATTCGTCAAGATGGTAATACGAGTGCAATGATTCTTAAAATAGATGAATTAATTGAAGAAATTTCTAAATATGTTGCTTTACATCCAGGTGACATTATTGCAACTGGCACACCTGCTGGCGTAGGCGCAGGAATGAATCCTCCGCAATTTTTACAACCAGGTGATGAAGTTAAAGTTACAATTGATAACATTGGTACACTGACTAATTTTATCGCAGAAAAATAAACGATAGATATATTAACCGGGCTGACGTATGTGATGCCCGGTTTTAATATGCGAAAAATAGAATTAACATTGCAATAATGGGCATATTCAAATAAAATAAGTAGTGCAGAATTTCTTTTTTGAAAAATATACTTATTTTGAGTATGATTAAGAAAGGTACCTTTTATTTTACTAATTAAAAGGTGCAACATACTTCTGTTTTACATATTATTGAAGTAAAAATTGTGTGGGGGTTATATATTATGTTACACATGCATATTGCAAGTTGGGTGTTATTAATAATCTTGTTCTTTGCTGCTTATTTTAATTTTTCAGTAAAACAAGGCGCATCACCTTACTTTAAACCGATTCATATGCTCTTAAGAGTGTTTATGGTATTAGTTTTAATTTCAGGTTTTTGGACGTGGATTCAAGCATTTTCATCTGGTAACGCTGGTGGGCATATGTTACTTACATTGAAAATGATTGGTGGCGTAGCAGTAGTTGCACTTATGGAAGTGTCACTTGCAAAACGTAAAAAAGGTCAATCAAGTCATAGTTTATTGTGGACAACGATTATTGTTATTTTAATTACTATGCTTTTAGGTATTATCTTGCCATGGGGACCAATTACGCAACTATTTGGTTTATAAAAAATTTGAAACATAAATCAAGTTCAATTAAAAAGGGATCTTCCAATTTTGGAAGATCCCTTTTTAGTTTGAATCATTAGTGCTATTTATTACGCGCTTTGTAACCAATCATATTAATGATATCTTTAGGTCTACTATAGGGCGGGGCATAAGCAACTTCAAATTCTGTTAGTTCGTCTATAGTTAGTTTATGCATCATTGCCATAGAGAGCACATCTATACGTTTGTCTGCACCTTTCTTTCCAACAGCAGCCGCACGTAAAATACGTCGGTTCCTTTTGTCAAAATGAATGCGTAAATGTAACTTTGAATTACCTGGATAATAACCTGCATGTTCTCCTTGTTTGGCTTCAACAGTTTCATAGTCGAAGTTCGAAAGTTCTTGTGGAGATACACCGACACTTGCAAATGTATAATCGAAAAATTTCACAATATTTGAACCTAAATAGCCTTTAAATTGTATAGATGGGTCACCGGCTAATTGTTCTGCAATGATACTTGCACCACGATGAGCACCCCAAGCTAATGGGATATGTGCATTTAAATCTACATGGCGATAATGTGAAGTGATAATATCGCCTAAAGCATAGATGTTAGGAATATTAGTTTGAAACTGATTATTCACTGGTACATAGCCCTTGTCATCTAGAATGACATTGGATGACTCAATAAATGATGAATTTGGTTTGACTCCGATACCTTCTATTATAAGGTCGTAATCTTCGACTTTACCTGACTCAAAGTGTACTTCATTACCAATGACTTTGGACACTTGTTCATTTAAACGATAGTCTATATGTCTTTTTTTAATTTCATCGATAATTGGCTGGTTCATGTCTTCGTCCATTAATTTATTGAGATGTGTTGAACGATGGACTAATGTAGGTGCGATACCTCTTTCATATAAATTATCTAGAATTTCTAAACCAATATAGCCAGCGCCGATTACGAGCGCTTTTTTAACTTGGTTTGCTTCTATAAAGGATTCAATTGCATCTGTATCTTCCATATTTCTTAAAGTAAATGACATATCGCTGTTTAAGTTTAACGTATTAGCGCTACAACCAGGGCTTAGAATTAATGTGTCATATCGTTCTTCAAAGGTTTTATCTTGTGTGTAATCGTAAACAGTTATGGTTTGTGAAGTATCATTGATTGAGGTTACTTCATGATAAGGTTTCACTACAATCTGTTTAGCATCATAAAATGATTCTGGTGTTGCTTCTAATATTTGATCTCTTGATGCTACGACATTTCCTAAATAATAGGGCAATGCACAGTTCGCAAAACTCATATCACGATCTTTTTCAAAGATCACGATTTCACTTTCTTGATCCAATCTTCTTATTTGGCTGGCGACAGTCGCACCACCAGCAACAGCACCAACGACTATGATCTTATTCATAATAAATTGCCTCCTAGTGAGTAAATATCATATTAAATATAAGATTTTACAGTTACTTCATACGGAATGTTTAATTGGAAGTAATCATTTAAGTAACGACCAATACCATCATTATTATTTGAATGCGTAATTTCATTCGCAATATGTTTTAATTCATCCAAGCCATTTTCCATTGCGATACCATGTTTTGCGTATTTAATCATTTCTAAATCATTATCTTCATCGCCGAATGCGATAATATGATTTCTATCAATGTCTAAATGTGTTTTAACATAATCAATACCGCGTGCTTTGCTGATACCTTGTTTTACAATTTCTATAACTGGGAAAGGTGAACCCCATCTACGGTGTTCAATATTTTCTGCATAGAATCGTGTAAGCATTTGTTTAACTCTAGGAATCATAAATTCTTCTGCTTCTACTAAAATTGAAGTCGGTGATTCATTTAAACAAGTAAGTAAATCGCCTGTTTCAATTTTTGGCGTACCCATGGAAAAACCATCGAATAATTTTTGATCATAGCTATTAAGAAATACATAATCTTTCACTTCTGCAATAATATTAGTAACGCCAAAATCATTTAAAGATTGAATAATATTTCGAGCTAAATCAAAATCTAATCTTTCATGCATTGTTTCAAATTGATCATCTTTTGGATGATGTACAAATGCGCCATTAAAGTTAACGACAGGTGTATTCATATTAAGTTCATGATAATAAATTTGGCTTGCTCTGTAAGGTCGACCAGTAGCGATCATTAATTTGTGACCTTGATTTTGTAAAGTTGTTAGTACTTCTTTGGTATATGGTGTGATCACTTTTTCGTCGTTCAAAAGTGTTCCGTCTAAATCTAGACAAATTAAATAAGGTTTCATGTAAATCTCCTTAATCTTTGATAATTGATGTATGAATATCATAGCATTTTATTGGCGTTTTGTAAGATATTTGATATATTGTTAATAAGATTAAATACGGAGAGGTGAAATTTATGGAGGAAGATTTAAAAGATAGCATATTAGGTGCTTTAGAAATGGTAATTGACCCTGAGTTAGGAATTGATATTGTGAACTTAGGCTTAATATATAATGTGAATGTTGATGATGAAGGCTTATGTACAGTAGATATGACACTGACTTCTATGGGTTGTCCAATGGGGCCGCAGATTATGAATCAAGTGAAAGAAGTATTAGCTGAAGTTCCGGAAGTTAAGGATACAGAGATTAATATCGTTTGGAGTCCACCATGGGGCAAAGATAAGATGTCTCGTTACGCTAAGATAGCTTTAGGCGTAAGCTAAGCTTTAATATTTAGAATGAAAACTAGTCTAGTAAGTACGTTTTAAATGTACTTTCACTTAGGCTAGTTTTTTTTGTCTGAAAATTTCGAGCAATTTAAGGTGTTTATTTTTATATTATCCAATTCATTTAAAATGTTGCGGTAATAGGTTGCTACGCAGAATTACCTTATCGTTATATTAAGACACCATTTAGAAAGAATGGCTTCAAAACATTTACGTTAAATAAGCTTAATAAGGACAGATTTATTAGAACTGTAATATTGATTATTATTTTGATTCCAAGGCTATTCGTTTTTGTAGGGGCTTTTGATCATTGAGGTAAAGATACAGGTTCGAATAAAAAACTTTTAATACAGAAAAAATTGAGAAAAATTTAGTACATACCATACCATCTGAAGAACAATTAGATGAATTAATTGGTAAATTTAGTAGCGCTAAAGTTTATTTAATAAACACGCGTCTACCAAGAAATTATGAGAGTCACGTTAATGCGTTGATGAATAATGCAGCTAAAAAGCATGATAATGTCACGCTCATCGATTGGTACAAACGTTTTGAGGGGCACTCTGAATACTTTGCACCAGATGGTATTCATTTAGAAAAGTCAGGTGTTGAAGCTATGACTGATGAAATATTAAAACATATACTATCTAAAAAATAATGCATAATGTAGGAAGTAATATGTGAAAGTTTGTGATTAAAAGTAATATAAAAACGCCCCCAATTTTTGAGAACGCTCAGAATGTCGACAAAGTCTTATGCTTTGTCGACATTTTTATGCATGTTTTCCAAGGCTATAGCTTCAAACTGTAGTCTTTGACTAGTGCTGTATTAACTAGTCAAGAGTGGTCATAAAGTAGCACTATGATGAATTGCATCTTTATCTTTAATATTTTTTATCTTCTTTATGAATAGGGTAGTCATTCGCACTCATATCACGTCTTGTCATGAGTCCATTGGCATTAAATTCCCAATGTTCATTACCATGTGTACGCATCCACTGATTTGTACTTGCATCTCGCCATTCGTATTCAAATCTAACAGATATACGATTGTCAGTATAGCACCACAATGCTTTCATTAATTTATAATCTAGTTCTTTATCCCATTTTCTATAAAGAAATGCTTTAATTTGCTCACGACCTTCGAAAAATTCACTACGGTTTCTCCAAACTGAGTCTTCTGTATATGCTAAGCACACTTGTTCTGGATTTCTAGTATTCCATGCAGTTTCTGCCATTTTCACTTTTTGTAAGGCGGTCTGCGCATTGAAAGGTGGCACAGGCGTTTTCATTTCTTCAGTCATTTTGGACACATCCTTTATTGTAAAGTTACAAGCAGTCTAGCAGAGTATACATTTTAATCCAATTTTTACAATGTTATTTAAAAGTATAAAAACAGTGTTTAAGCGTAGTAGAAAATGGGCAAAACACTGATATACATTGACTTATAAAAGAATAAAATAAATTTTAAAATGTAGACTAATTTGTTGATTATTTAAATGAAAAGGACTATAATTAAATTAAGGTCAAAGAAAGTCAAAGTCAAACTTGATTTGTTTTGATCAAACTCTTAATGGTGAGGTGAATCATTTTGGATATTAATCAAATGACCTATGCAGTTCAAGGTGCTTTACAAAAAGCAGTTGAATTGGCAAAAGAAAATGAGAATCAAAATATAGAAATTGAAGCTGTGCTTAAAGCAGCACTTGAAGAAAATGAAAGCTTATTTAAAAGTGTTCTAGAAAGAGCAAATATTGATACAGAACAACTTGTTAAAGCATATAATGAAAAATTAAAAAGTTATCCATCGGTTCAAGGAGAAAACATTCAATATGGGCAATACATCAGTCCTAAAGCAAATGAACTTATAAATAAAGCAGAATCTTATATGAAGTCCTATGAAGATGAATATATATCTATGGAACATCTTATACTTTCTGCCATGGAAATTGATGAAACAACAAAACAGTTTATCGGTAACAAAAAAGAGGTTATCAAAGAAATTATTAAAAAAATAAGAGGGGGTAATCACGTGACGTCACAAAATCCAGAATCAAATTATGAAGCATTAGAAAAATATGGTCGCGATTTAGTTGAAGAAGTACGTAAAGGTAATATGGACCCAGTCATTGGTCGTGACGAAGAAATTAGAAATACAGTCAGAATTTTAAGTAGAAAAACAAAAAACAACCCAGTATTGATTGGTGAACCTGGTGTTGGTAAAACAGCTATTGTTGAAGGTCTGGCCCAACGTATTGTACGTAAAGATGTGCCTGAATCTTTACTAGATAAAACGATTTTTGAATTAGATTTAAGTGCACTTGTAGCAGGTGCCAAATATCGTGGTGAATTTGAAGAACGTTTGAAAGCAGTATTAAAAGAAGTGAAAGATTCAGATGGTAGAATTTTATTATTTATTGATGAAATCCATATGCTTGTTGGTGCGGGTAAAACAGAAGGTGCTATGGACGCTGGGAATATGTTGAAACCTATGCTTGCACGCGGTGAATTACATTGTATTGGTGCAACAACGTTAAATGAATACAGAGAATATATTGAAAAAGATTCGGCTTTAGAACGTCGTTTCCAAAAAGTAAATGTATCTGAACCTGATGTAGAAGACACAATTTCAATTTTACGTGGACTAAAAGAGCGTTACGAAGTGTATCACGGTGTCCGTATACAAGACAAAGCAATCGTAGCAGCTGCAGAATTATCAGATCGCTATATCACAGATCGTTTCTTACCTGATAAAGCGATTGATTTAGTGGATCAAGCTTGTGCAACAATCCGTACTGAAATGGGTTCTAATCCTACTGAACTAGATCAAGTCAATAGACGTGTGATGCAATTAGAAATAGAAGAAAGTGCCTTAAAAAATGAATCTGACAATTTAAGTAAACAGCGTTTACAAGAATTGCAACAAGAATTATCTAATGAAAAAGAAAAACAAAATGCGATACAATCTCGTGTTGAAGAAGAAAAAAGTAAAATAGCAAAACTACAAGAAAAACGTACAGAGTTAGATGAAAGTAGAAAAGCATTAGAAGATGCTGAAAACAATTATGATTTAGAAAAAGCAGCGGAATTACAACATGGTAAAATTCCAGAATTAGAAAAAGAATTACGTGAACTTGAAGATGCATTCCAAAACGAACAAAACGGTGATAATGATCGTATTATTCGTGAAATAGTAACAGATGAAGAAATTGGCGATATCGTTAGTTCTTGGACGGGTATACCAGTATCTAAACTTGTTGAAACTGAAAGAGAAAAATTATTAAATCTATCTGATATTTTACATGAACGTGTAGTAGGACAAGATAAAGCAGTAGATTTAGTTGCAGACGCTGTTGTAAGAGCACGTGCAGGTATTAAAGACCCAAATAGACCTATCGGTAGTTTCTTATTCTTAGGTCCAACAGGTGTCGGTAAAACAGAACTAGCTAAATCATTAGCATCAACGTTATTTGATTCTGAAAAACATATGATTCGTATTGATATGAGTGAATATATGGAAAAACACTCAGTTTCACGTTTAATTGGTGCGCCTCCAGGCTATGTAGGTCATGATGAGGGGGGACAATTAACAGAAGCTGTTCGCCGTAATCCATATTCAGTGATATTGTTAGATGAAATTGAAAAAGCGCATTCAGATGTATTTAATGTGCTTTTACAAATATTAGAAGAAGGTCGTTTAACGGATTCTAAAGGGCGAGAAGTTGATTTTAAAAATACAATTATTATTATGACAAGTAATATAGGTTCTCAAGTGCTATTAGAAAACGTTAAGGATGCAGGTGTCATCACAGATGAAACTGAAAAAGCTGTGATGAATAGCTTAAACCAATACTTCAAACCTGAAATTATCAATCGTATGGATGATATTGTACTCTTTAAACCATTAACAATTGGAGATATGAGTTTAATTGTAGATAAAATATTAGCGCAATTGAACATCAGACTTATGTCACAACGACTCTCAATTGATGTGTCTGATAAAGCAAAAGCATGGCTAGGTGAAGAAGCGTATGAACCACAATTTGGTGCTCGACCATTGAAACGTTTTGTTCAAAGACAAATTGAAACACCGTTGGCACGTAAAATGATTAAAGAAAACTTAACAGAAGGCACGAAAGTAAACATAGACTTATCGGATGATGGTTTGACATTTGAAGAAATTAAACCAGACACGGAATAAGTATAATTTTAATTAACAAGCTTCTGATAAGTAAAACATTTAAATAGAGCGTCACCTTAAAATAATAATACGAACCCAATAACAGGAATGGTGTATCACGTAGATAAGAGTCTGAGACATAAATATCCCATTCTCAAATTAAAAGCAGCAATCTATTAGTTTCTAATGGATTGCTGCTTTTCTATGTTAAAATCGGTACAATTATATAAATTCATACAAAAAAATAAGCCACTTTCGTATAATAAAGTTACTCTAACATAACTTTAAAACGAGGTGTCTTATGTATAAGAAGTATAAAAATGTGATTGAAAAGTCGAAATCACTTTATGAAGAACTCATACAAACAGAGATTTTACCTAAGCTCAAATTAGAGATGAATGAAGAAATGAGCAATCAAGATTTAAAAGCTGACAGTGATTTGATGCGACTGCTGACTACAGGATGAGATTGTGCCCGTGGAAAGCGTGCACAAAAAATGCCAACAAAGTCTCTGACTTTGTTGGCATTTTATACGAGTCTAATTATAGACGCGCTCTAATGTTGTTCCTTTGTATCATCATTATTGCCTTTAATAACCATTTCAAATAAAACAATAATAACAGTGAAAAATATCGCGCCTACAATAGGTGTGATGAGGTTGAGCTCGCCACCACCTGCTAAACTATTAAGCACAAAGTTAATCATTTGCAATAAGACAATAGACCAAAATAAAGTTGCGAGGTATTTCATTATGTAATGCCTCCAATATAATATATATAAGTTCATTATAAATAAGAAAGCGCTATTTGTATAGTAGCAAAGTTAGATTCATAGTTTTACATTGTTATAATAGAAGGTTTAAATTATAATTAATCTGTAAAACATCTTATAAGTTAGCTGTTGTTCTTGTATTTGAAATGTGTATTATGTTAAATTAATACCTGGTATTAAAATTAAAATCAAAAATAAGAAGGTGTACAACCATGGACGTGGGTATTAAAGGTTTTGGTGCATACACACCTAAAAATGTTGTAGACAATACCTATTTTGAATCATTTTTAGAAACTTCAGATAAATGGATTTCACAAATGACTGGCATTAAAGAAAGAAGATGGGCAGATGAAGATGAAGAAACTTCAGATTTAGCTTATCATGCAAGTTTAAAAGCGATAGAAGATGCGAATATCGAAGCATCAGAAATTGATATGATTATCGTTGCAACATCAACTGGGGATTTTCCATTTCCTACAGTTGCTAACATATTACAAGAAAAATTAGGCGTTGGCAAAGTTGCATCAATGGATCAACTTGCAGCATGTAGTGGGTTTATGTATGCCATGATAAATGCTAAGCAATTTGTTCAATCAGGAGACTATAAAAATATACTTGTTGTTGGTGCAGATAAATTATCTAAAATCACTGATTTTACAGACCGTTCAACTGCAATTTTATTTGGTGATGGTGCTGGCGCAGTTGTAATTGGAGAAGTATCTGAAGGACGTGGTATTTTAAGCTATGAATTAGGTTCAGATGGTTCAGGCGGTAAATATCTATATTTAAATCCTGAAAATGGAAAAATATCCATGAACGGACGCGAGGTATTTAAATTTGCTGTAAGAATTATGGGTGAAGCGTCTAACAATGCAGTAGCCAAAGCAAATTTAACCCCTGAAGACGTTGACATGTTTGTACCACATCAAGCAAATATAAGAATTATGGAATCAGCGCGAGAACGCTTAGGCATTCCAAAAGAAAAAATGAGTGTTTCAGTAGATAAATATGGGAATACTTCAGCGGCTTCAATACCGTTAAGCATTTCTCAAGAATTAGAAAATGGCAAGATTAAAGATGATGATGTTCTAGTATTAGTAGGATTTGGTGGCGGTCTTACATGGGGCGCTGTAACTTTAAGATGGGGAAAATAGGAGGATAAAATATGACCAAAGAACAACGTGTTGTAATTACAGGAGTTGGAGCATTATCACCTCTTGGTAATGATGCAAAAACATCATGGAATAATGCTCTAAACGGTGTAAGTGGTATTGATACGATTACACGTGTAGATACAACAGATTATAATGTTCATTTAGCGAGTGAGCTAAAAGATTTTAATATAGAAGACCATATGCCTAAAAAAGAAGCACGACGCATGGATCGCTTTACACAGTACGCAGTGGTTGCAGCTAGAGAAGCAGTACAAGATGCTAAATTAGTTATTAACGAAGATACTGCTAATAGAATAGGTGTATGGATTGGGTCTGGTATTGGCGGTATGGAAACATTTGAAATTTCACATAGCCAATTATTAAACCGTGGCCCTAGACGCGTGAGTCCTTTCTTTGTACCAATGCTTATTCCAGACATGGCAGCAGGACAAGTATCAATTGATTTAGGTGCTAAAGGACCCAATGGTGCGACAGTGACTGCATGTGCGACAGGTACGAATTCAATTGGTGAAGCATTTAAAGTTATACAACGTGGAGATGCAGACGCAATGATTTCAGGTGGAGCTGAAGCACCTATAACGCATATGGCGTTAGCAGGTTTCAGTGCAAGTCGTGCCTTATCTACAAATGATGATAAAGAAACAGCTTGTAGACCATTCCAAGAAGGTCGTGATGGTTTTATTATGGGCGAAGGTGCTGGCGTCGTAGTTCTTGAATCTCTAAAGTCAGCTCAAGCGCGTGGCGCAGAAATCTATGCTGAAGTTGTAGGTTATGGTTCAAGTGGCGACGCACATCATATTACTGCACCTTCACCAGAGGGCGAAGGTGGTTCACGTGCAATGCAAGCTGCTTTAGATGATGCTGGTATAGAAGCTAAGGAAGTGCAATATCTTAATGCACACGGTACAAGTACACCAGTTGGAGATCTAACAGAAATCCAAGCAATTAAAAATACGTTTGGACAAGCTGCTGCATCATTAAAGATAAGTTCAACGAAATCTATGACAGGTCATTTACTTGGTGCGACAGGTGGATTAGAGGCAATATTCTCTGCACTTTCTATTAGAGATAGTCGTATAGCGCCAACAATTCATGCAGATTCTCCAGATCCAGAATGTGATCTTGATATTGTACCAAACAAAGCGGAAGACTTAGAAATTAATTACGCGATGAGTAATAGTTTAGGTTTCGGTGGACACAATGCCGTAATCGTATTGAAAAAGTTCGCTGATTAAATCTATAAACTTTCATTTTAAAAGAGTTAAAATGAATTATGTCTAAGATATATATTAATGAAAACAGTCGGAATTTAAAATTCCGGCTGTTTTTTTAGGTTTATTTTATTTTTTCAGCATCAATACGCTTCCGATAATTGCACTTAGAATACATATTTATCATTATTAACTTTATGATGAAAAAATATTAATTTTGAAAATTGTATGTACACAACAAACAATTAATGTATAATAGGAATAATTTCGGAGTCAGGAGGGATGAGATTTGAAGAAATTTATGACGTTATCAACCACTTTGAAAACAAGACTAATAGCGGATTTCATCTTGAATGTAGCGAGTCAAGCGATTTTACCCTTCATGGCTTTATATCTAACGAGCAAAACAAATGCGATTTTTGCCGGTGCCTTTTTAATCACAAATATTGTTGTTAGTTTTTTCGTGTCTTTTCTAGGTGGATACTTAGGAGACAATTATAATAGGAAGAGAGTCGTTAATTATATACATTTCTTATATGCTATATGCTTAATTATATTAAGTATAACTGTAACTATGGACGGTATCGGTTTAATTATTTTTTGTGCTATTGTATTTATTTTTGAAATTTTATTTGCGGCGAGTCAACCTATTTTTGAAGCGGCTATCATGGATGCGATATACGAAGAGGTAAGGGAATATGTATATCAAGTTAATTATTGGATGTTTAATATTAGTACGGCGATAGGAATGATGTTAGGTGCATTACTATACTTAGGTCACAAGCATTTATTATTTATTATGTTCTTCTTCGCTATGTTAGTGAGTTGGTATTTATTTGAAAAATATTATGATGTAGAACAAATTTATAATAAAAAAGAGCCACTGACCTCTCGCTTTAAACATTTTGTGAATAGTTATCATGTTGTGCTAAAAGATAAATACTATATGATTTTTAATTTAGGAATGATGCTGATTTTTATGGCAGAACTCAGTTTAAATTCATATGTCGTAGTAAGATTGAAAGATGAGTTTGAAGTCTTTCATTTTTTAGGATTTTACATAGATGGCGTAAGGATGTTTACTGTCATTATGATTATCAATACGATTGTGGTAGCGACGTTAACTTTTACAGTGAATCGACTTATAGCGCAAACTTCTAAAAGAGTGGTCTTTATCATCGGTATAGTATTGTATACGGTTGGTTATAGTGTATTGACGTCAGCCAGTGCGTTTTGGATATTGTGTTTATTTGCAATCATTGCCACGTTAGGAGAATTAATTTATTCACCAATTCAAAATGCGCAACGCTTTTTAATGATACCTGATGACAAGCGCAGTACGTATTCTACATTTGGTATGGTCTCATATTATGGTGCCAATGTATTATCTAGATTCGGATTAATTTTGGGTGCATTTTTACTGCCATGGATGATGTCAGTCTATGTTGCAGTAGTTGTATTAATCGGTTTTGTTTTACTTTACTATGCTTTATTCTTTAACCCCAATATAGAAACAAGATAATAAAAAGACTGTATTAGAGTATTGTGGAAAAATGAACAATATCTAATGCAGTCTTTTATATTGCAAAAGAAATACCAATAGAGAGTAATAAATAAAATAAATTACATACAAATGCAATTTTAACCCATGGCGTAACAAAATAATTTTCTTTTTTTGCTTGCGTCGGTTTGAAAAACTCATCATTTTCGAGTGTGTCTTTATGTTTTTTGTTAGTAAGTTGATATTTTAGTCTTCTAAAACCATAGCTTGTAGGATCTAAAATGCCTTCTTGAACAACGATAACGATAAAGAAGATAATAGCCAATGAAATGGAAATATAGAAAAAGGTATTAATATAAAGCACTAACGTATGTGAAGCAAATAACCAGACTAATAAAGAGAGTAAAGGTGTAAAAATAACCCAAATTAGTAAACTTTTTATGTATTTCAAATTAACTCCTCCAATTATACAATAAATTTATTGTAACTTAATAAACCTAAAAAATGAATATAAACTTCTATAAATTCAATTATATCAACACTTGTATAAGATTATAAAATAAATTGTTTAAAAAGTCTTTAATAATGTAAAGCAAAACAATATTGCTTTACGGGTAAAGGAAAAGTATAATGTTAATAAATATTCTGAATATTTTAAAGGGAATGTTTATTCTGAATTTAAAGGGGGATAAAATATGCTTAAGTATGTTTTAAAGCGTTTGGGATATATGATTTTATCATTATTCATAATCATTACGATTACATTTTTCTTAATGAAGCTTATGCCAGGTTCACCATTTAATGATGAAAAATTAAATGAAGAGCAGAAGCAAATTTTAAATGAAAAGTATGGTTTGAATGAACCTGTTCCAGTACAGTATGCAAGTTATTTAAAGAATGTCGTTACAGGGGATTTTGGTAACTCATTCCAATATGATAACCAACCTGTGTGGGACTTAATACAACCAAGATTATTACCATCGCTTGAAATGGGACTGACAGCTATGGTTATTGGTGTGATATTAGGGTTGATTTTAGGGGTTATAGCAGCAGTACGGCAAAACAGTTGGGTCGATTATACAGCCACCGTCATTTCGGTTATTGCAGTATCAGTACCATCATTTGTTTTAGCAGTATTGTTACAATACTTATTTGCAGTTAGATTACAGTGGTTACCAGTTGCAGGTTGGGAAGGCATATCGACCGCGATACTGCCATCATTAGCACTATCGGCAGCAGTACTAGCGACGGTGGCAAGATACATAAGAGCAGAGATGATAGAAGTTTTAAGTTCAGATTATATCTTGTTAGCACGTGCAAAAGGTAATTCAACAATGAGAGTACTATTTGGACATGCATTACGGAATGCATTGATACCGGTTATTACGATTATTGTACCGATGTTAGCAAGTATCTTAACTGGTACTTTGACAATTGAAAATATTTTCGGTGTGCCAGGGTTAGGGGACCAATTCGTGAGATCAATCACTACGAATGACTTCCCAGTTATCATGGCGACGACAATTTTATTCAGTACATTGTTTATTGTCTCCATTTTCATTGTAGATATTTTATACGGTTTAATTGATCCGCGTATCCGTGTACAAGGGGGTAAAAAATAATGGCTGATAAAAGAGATGAAAAATTAACAGATGATCATTCAAATGCAGTTATGACACATACTTCAGAAGGTATACCGGCTTCTGATTTTATTAGAAGCAAGAATGACATTGAAAAAGAACCGGAAATGCAAAGAGAAAGTAAAAACTTTTGGCAAGATGCATGGACGCAACTGAAACGAAATAAACTAGCGGTAGTTGGGATGATTGGTTTAATCCTCATCGTATTATTTGCATTAATTGGTCCGTTATTAAGTTCACATGATTATGCTGAACAAGATGTAGATAGACGTAACTTACCAGCTAAAATACCTGTGCTAGATAAAATACCATTCTTGCCATTTGATGGTGAAGGCGCAAAAGGTGTCGATGCTTATAAAGAAGCAGGCGTTACAGAGAACTTTTGGTTTGGTACAGATCAGTTAGGTAGAGATTTATGGTCAAGAACTTGGCAAGGCGCGCAAGTATCCTTATTCATTGGTGTAGTAGCAGCTTTGCTCGATATATTTATAGGTGTTGTGTACGGGGCAATATCTGGATTCTTTGGCGGACGGATAGATAATGTCATGCAGCGTATTATAGAAGTGGTTGCTTCGATACCTACACTGATTGTGGTTATCTTATTCGTATTAATTTTCGAGCCATCTATTTGGACCATCATTTTAGCCATGGCACTTACCGGTTGGATTGGTATGAGTCGTGTGGTACGTGGTGAATTCTTAAAGTTAAAAACACAAGAATTTGTTTTAGCATCTACAACATTAGGGGCATCAAAACTAAAATTAATATTCAAACATATTTTACCTAATACACTTGGCGTTATCGTAGTAACTTCTATGTTTACAGTACCAAATGCCATATTCTTCGAAGCATTCCTAAGTTTCATTGGTATTGGTGTACCAGCACCTAAGACGTCATTAGGTTCGTTAGTAAATGATGGTAGAGCGATGTTGTTAATACATCCTCATGAATTATTCATACCAGCAGTGATATTAAGTTTATTAATTTTATTCTTCTACTTATTTAGTGATGGATTACGCGATGCATTTGATCCTAAAATGCGCAGATAATAAAAGGGGGCAACATTTATGTCAGAACGAGTATTAGAAGTGAGTAATTTGCATGTTTCCTTTGATATCGACGCTGGGGAAGTGCAAGCAGTTAGAGGTGTTGATTTCTTTGTCGATAAAGGTGAAACGCTCGCAATTGTTGGTGAGTCTGGTTCAGGGAAATCAGTAACAACGAAAGCAATCACTAAATTATTTCAAGGTGATGCAGGGAGAATTAAAAAAGGTGAAATTAATTTCTTAGGTGAAGATTTAGCAAAGAAATCAGAACAAGAATTAATTAAACTTAGAGGTAAAGATATATCTATGATCTTCCAAGATCCAATGACTTCTTTAAACCCAACGATGAAGATTGGCAAACAAGTTATGGAACCATTGATGAAGCATAGAAATTATAATAAAACAGATGCGAAAAAACGTGCTTTAGAAATATTAAATTTAGTAGGTTTACCAAATGCAGAAAAACGTTTCTCTGCTTATCCGCACCAATTCTCAGGTGGACAACGACAAAGAATCGTTATTGCAACAGCACTTGCATGTGAACCTAAAGTATTAATTGCTGATGAACCAACAACTGCACTGGATGTAACAATGCAGGCACAAATTTTAGAGTTGATGAAAGAGCTCCAAGATAAAATTAGTACATCAATTATATTCATTACACATGACTTAGGTGTGGTTGCGAATATCGCAGATCGTGTCGCAGTAATGTATGGGGGGCAAATGGTAGAAACTGGAGATGTAGATGAAATATTCTATGATCCTAAGCATCCATACACTTGGGGATTATTATCATCTATGCCAGATTTAACTACAGGTTCAGAAACAGAATTGCTAGCTATTCCAGGAACACCGCCAGATTTATTACATCCACCTAAAGGAGATGCTTTTGCAGAGCGTAGTCAATTTGCATTAGATATAGATTTTAAGACGCCACCTCCTTGGTTTCAAGTATCGCCTACACATTTTGTGAAATCGTGGTTGTTGGACGAACGTTCCCCTCATGTCGAGCCACCAGAAATGGTGAAAAAGCGTTTACGTAAAATGCCGAATAATTACGATAAACCTCAACAAGTAGAAAGGGTGTCGTTCGATGGAGAATAATAAAGATGTGCTATTACAAGTGAAAAACTTAAAACAATATTTTAATGAAGGTAAGCGAAATGAAGTTAGAGCCATCGAAAATATTTCTTTCGATGTGTTTAAAGGGGAAACATTTGGCTTAGTAGGAGAGTCAGGCTGTGGTAAATCAACTACAGGTAAAGCCATTATTAAATTGAATGATATTACAGATGGAGAAATTCTATATGAAGGCGTAGATATTCAAAAGATTAAAAATCGTAAAGACTCATTGAAATTTAATAAAAAAATACAAATGATCTTTCAAGATCCCTATGCATCATTAAATCCACGTTTAAAAGTTATGGATATCGTAGCTGAAGGTATTGATATACATAAACTTGCTTCCGGTGTTAAAGATCGTAAGAAACGTGTTTATGACTTATTGGAAACAGTAGGTTTAAGTAAAGAGCATGCCAACCGTTACCCGCATGAATTTTCTGGGGGACAACGTCAACGTATTGGTATTGCACGTGCATTAGCAGTTCAGCCAGAGTTTATTATCGCTGATGAACCGATATCTGCATTAGACGTTTCTATCCAAGCACAGGTTGTAAATTTGTTATTAAAATTACAGAAAGAGCGTGGCATTACATTCTTATTCATTGCTCATGATCTTTCAATGGTGAAATACATTTCTGACAGAATTGCAGTAATGCATTTTGGTAAAATCGTTGAATTAGGCAGTGCGGATGAAATTTATCATCATCCTATGCATCCTTATACCAAATCTTTGCTTTCTGCTGTACCTCAGCCAGACCCTGAAAGTGAAAGAGTGAGAAAGAGAACAGTTTTTAAAGAAGACGCAGAAAACAATGACAAACGTTCATTGCATGAAG
Organism: Staphylococcus equorum; assembly: GCF_001747895.1. Lineage (GTDB taxonomy): Bacteria > Bacillota > Bacilli > Staphylococcales > Staphylococcaceae > Staphylococcus > Staphylococcus equorum_A. Next base: position 191,096 of record NZ_LNNB01000029.1, read on the forward strand.
TACGACCAAAACACTATGTATTTACAACAGATGAAGAAGCGGAAGCACTGCAATCTGAAACACATGAGACGTCTGTATAAAAGGGGAAAGGGGGATTACGATGAAAAAATTTAAGTTATTTACGATACTTATTGCGCTGACAGTAGTATTAGCAGGTTGTGGTAGTGCTGAGGGTGTGTACTCAGATAAAGGACAAGTATTTAGAAAAGTATTACCGCAAGATATTTCATCATTAGATACTGCATTGGCAACTGATACAGTAACATTTGATTTATATAATCAAATTTATGAAGGACTATATACATTAGATAAAGATGATAAAGCACAACCAGGTGTGGCTAAAGCATTGCCTAAAGAAAGTAATGGCGGTAAAACGTTAACGATTGAATTGCGTAAAGATGCGAAATGGTCGAATGGGGATCCAGTTACTGCGCATGACTTCGAGTTTGCCTGGAAGCGCGTAGTGAATCCTGAAACAGCATCTGAGTATGCCTATATTATGTACGATTTGAAAAATGCGGAAGATATTAATATGGGTAAAAAAGATGTAGATGAATTAGGTGTAAAAGCACTAGATGACCATACATTAAAGGTGGAATTAAATAAACCAATCCCGTATATTAATGAAATGTTCGCTTTCGGTACATTTATGCCACAAAATGAAAAAGTTGTTAAAAAGAACGGTCAACAATATGCGACTACCGCTGACAAAACTGTATTTAATGGTCCATTTAAAGTCAAAGATTGGAAAGTTGAAGATAAAATTCAACTTGTGAAAAACAAAAACTATTGGGATAAAAAAGAAGTTCATTTAGACCGAGTAAATTATAAAGTGTTAAAAGACCAACAAGCTGGTGCTTCTTTATACGATACGGGATCGGTTGATGATACTACAATTACTGCAGACCAAGTAGAGAAATACTCAGATAACCCTGGTCTAAAAAAACGCTTGCTAGCAAGTACATTTTATATTAAGTTAAGCCAAGACAATGTCCCTGCATTTAAAAACAAGGATATGAGGCTTGCGATAGCGCAATCTATCGATAAGGAAGGTTATGTTAACTCAGTGAAAAATAATGGTTCTGAAGCTACAGATGGTTTCACAGCTAAATTAACTGCCGAAACACCTGATGGTAAAGATTTTACAGAATCTATCGATTCACCATTAACATATAACCCGAAAGAGGCAAAAGAACATTATGAAAAAGCTAAAAAAGACTTGGGTATAAAAGATCTGACATTTACGATGAATACAGAAGATACACCGGATGCAAAAATTTCAGCTGAGTATATCAAAGCTCAAGTAGAAAAAACGTTGCCTGGTGTGACATTGAAAATCAAACAATTGCCATTTAAACAACGTTTAAATCAAGAATCATCAGAAACTTTTGAAGCTTCATTATCAGGTTGGGGACCAGACTATCCAGACCCATTAACATTCTTAAATATTATGACAACTGGTAACGCTCAAAATAATACTGGATGGGGCAGCAAAGAATATGACAAATTAGTGAAAGACGCTAATGGCGAACTATTGAAAAAACCAGAAGAACGTAATGCTGCTATGAAGAAAGCTGAAGAAATCATGCTAAATGACGCACCAGTCGCACCGATTTATCAAAAAGGGGAAGCGCATTTAACAAATCCACAAGTTAAAGGCTTAATCTATCACCAAATTGGTGGAGATACATCTCTGAAAAATGTAAAAATAGATAAGAGTATTGATCGCGAAACTGGTGAAAAGAAAGAATAACTAGTATAGTTTTTGAAAAACAAAATAAAAATTACAAACAGCACATCAACATAAGGTTGGTGTGCTGTTTACTTTGTATATTAAACTAAATTTTACTAGTTATTACTATTTGAAATTGAGACAACATTTCTTGCTCAATTAGTTATACATGTATTTAAAGCACTGGCTGAAGACTTCAGAATGAGACAGTAATTATGGAAAGCTAACACAAAAAATGCCAACAAAGTTACTGACTTTGTTGGCATTTCAACATATTCTAATCAAATAGAATGTGCCCGTTATAATTATCTTTTACGACCTAAGCCCATAGCTTTTTCCATTTTCTTCAATGTTTTGAAAGAAACTTTTTGAGCTTTATCTCTACCATTATCTAAAATAGTATCTAATTCATCTGAATTAAAGTAATACTCATATTTTTCTTGAAAATCTGTTAAGAATGTTTTTACGATTTCTGCTAAATCTGATTTAAACACGCCATAATTAGAGTCTTTATATTTAATTTGTAATGATTCTAGAGATTCATCAGTTAAACTAGAATAAATGGATAATAAATTAGAAATACCTGGTTTGTTCTCTCTATCAAATTTTATAATACCATCTGAATCAGTTACTGCACTTTTGATTTTTTTAGCTGCAGTATTTGGTTGGTCAAGTAAGGAAATAAAGTTCTTTTGATTATCATCACTTTTACTCATTTTTCTAGTCGGATCCTGTAAACTCATGACACGACCACCCACTTTTGGTATGCGTATTTCGGGTTTAATTAATATATCGTTAAAACGAGAATTAAATCTATCTACTAAATTTCTTGTTAATTCTATATGTTGCTTTTGGTCGTCGCCCACAGGGACAATATTCGTGTTATAGATTATAATGTCTGCAGCCATTAAAGGTGGATATGTAAGTAAACCTGCTGGAACACCTTCAGTCTGTTTTGTAGCTTTATCTTTAAATTGTGTCATACGTTCCAATTCTCCAATAGAAGAGATCGTAGTGAGCATCCAACTCGCCTGTATATGCGCTGGTACTTCTGATTGTATGAATAATGTGGATTTCTCTGGGTCGATACCAGAAGCTAAATAAATCGCTGCAAGCTGTCTTGTTTGTTTACGTAACTTCAAACGATCTTGTGGAACAGTAATTGCGTGCTGATCCACGATGCAGAAGAAACAATTGTAATCGTCTTGGACTTCACCAAATTGTTTCAATGCACCAATGTAATTACCAAGTGTTGGAATACCACTGGGCTGGATACCTGAAAATAATGTTTCCATTTTTAGATGCCTACCTTCTAAAATTTAATTTAATACATATTACCTACATTATAACAGTATTTCAATCATTTGTAATTTATGTTAAACTATAGACATATCAATATTTCTATCCGAATTTATTGAGAATTGCTTTTATTTTAAATTTTTTGATAAAAATTAAAGAATTCTCATTTAATTTTAATGTTGAAAGGGTATACTTTGATTGTAAGGTTAAGGAAGACGAAGTTTACTTGAAAGTTTCTTAATCATATAAATATTGAAATCTAATGAATTTAAATTCATGAAAAATAGGAGAGTGAGATGTATGGTAACATTATTTACTTCACCAAGTTGCACATCTTGCCGTAAAGCGAAAGCATGGTTACAAGAACATGACATTCCGTATACGGAGCGTAACATTTTTTCAGAACACTTAACAATTGACGAAATCAAACAAATTTTAAAAATGACTGAAGACGGAACAGATGAAATTATATCTACACGTTCTAAGACTTACCAAAAGTTAAACGTTGATATAGACGCATTACCGCTTCAAGATTTATATTCAATTATTCAAGATAACCCTGGTTTATTACGTCGTCCAATTATTTTAGACGAAAAACGTTTACAAGTTGGTTATAACGAAGATGAAATCAGACGTTTCTTACCAAGAAAAGTACGTACGTTCCAATTACAAGAAGCGCAACGTATGGTTGACTAAAACAAATTATAATTTACAATATTGGCCATAAAGTAGCATATTTATGATGTTGCTTTATGGCTTTATTATATTTAGCATAACAAATAGACTCAGAGTGAAGTCAAATGAACCGATTATTTTATATTTCAAGACTTTTAAAAACAATGGGCCATTTGATTGAAGAATGATAAAAGCGAAACAGCACTTGGTAATTAGTGCTGTTTTTTTGGCTTATGTTAGGGTATGTGTTAATATAAGAGACCAATTAGGAAATAGTAAAAATTAATGAAACAAATCAATTGTAATTATTACTACGTTCTAATACAATAATGATTACTATTCATCGACTGTAAGGAGTGAGATGATATGAGAATAGAGCGTGTTGACGATACTACTGTTAAATTATTTATAACATATAGTGATATAGAGGCTAGAGGTTTTAAACGTGAGGATTTGTGGACAAATCGTAAGCGTGGTGAAGAGTTCTTTTGGAACATGATGGAAGAAGTCAACGAAGAAGAAGATTTTGTAGTTGAAGGCCCTTTATGGATACAAGTACATGCTTTTGAAAAAGGTGTTGAAGTAACAATATCTAAATCTAAAAATGAAGACCTTATTAATATGTCAGAGAATGGTGATAACGAACAACTTGATTATCAAGTGAACGATTTATTATCACAGACGTTTGATCAAGATGATAGTTTAGAAGATTTATTTGAACAACGTCAACAACAAAAAGAAAGCAACCACGATCAAGAAAATAACGACCATAAACAACAAAGCACACGTACAGTAATTGTTAAATTTAACGATTTAGAAGAAGTTATTGATTATGCACATCACAACAATCAATCAGTAGATGACTTTGAAGATTTATTATACAGTTTTAATAATATATACTACTATGCTGTTCATTTTGATGAAACAGTGGATCAAGAATCAATTAATGATAGTTATAGTCAATTACTTGAATTCGCATATCCTACTGACAAATCAGAAGTATATTTAAACGACTATGCAAAAATTATTATGAGTCATAATGTTGCGTCGCAAGTACGTCGTTATTTCCCAAGTGCGACAGAATAATATAAATTTTTTTATTTAAAATTGAGACCTGTTGAAATTTAATTTTCAGCAGGTCTTTTTGTGTACCTTATTTTATTTATGTTCAATTGTCAGTGGTATATAAATCATTTTCTATCATTACTATATTTTAAAAGTAATGATTCGTTTGTAACAGTGTAATAAAATGAGGTGGTAAAATTATGTTATGTGCAAGAAATGAAAGTAACCAAATCATATCAGCAATGATTGCTCAAAAAGGGCATCAATATACGTGTCCGCATTGTAATAATAAAGTTATATTTAAAAAAGGCCAATTCATTGCACCTCATTTTGCCCATGTAAGTAAAAGGGAGCTTACATGCAATAAAGGAGAAACTTATGAACACTATCGTCTTAAATACTATCTTGCTCAATGGTTTGAAAAATATAATTATGATGTTGCCATAGAACCTTATATTACAGGATGTTATCAATACCCTGATTTAATCATAAATCACAGTATAGCAATTGAAATACAATTTTCACGAATTACGATATCAAATATAAAAAAACGCAGTATATCCTTACAAAAATGTGGACTAGATGTTGTATGGATTATTAATAATCCAAGTTATGATAAGATAACAAAAATTTTAATGCTTACAACTTATGAACGGACTTATATTAATTTAAAAGACCGCCATTTAATTGCTTGGAATGATTACACACAAGAACTGTACAAATATAAGATATTACAATATCTTGGTGGCAAACGTTATGTTGCGAAAAGAGAGATTGTTCCAAATGATGCTTTGATACATAACTCGACTCATGTAGATATTCAATATAACAATTTAACTTTAAAGTTAAGTGAAACTGCAATCATTAAATACTTGAAGCATTGTCGTAATAGACGTTCGGTACTTGAGCCGAGTCTTAGCGTTATGTACCAATTACAATTATCAGAGTCATGGGTAAGTAAACATCTTGGTATCATTTTCCCAGAACAATTATATGTGAAATCTCATCCAGTATATTGGCAATTACAACTTCTATTTATGTTAAAGCATGTACAATTTAAGTTAAGTGATTTTATAAAATTAATTGAGTATAATGAATTTTATACAGGGGATGTTAATAAGGAAGAAATTGCTAGGGAAATGGTTAGGAAATTTCAGAAATTGAATTATAGCATTGGACGTAATAACGTGCAAAAATGATTGTTACGTGAGAAAATTATAATAATGAACTTTATAGGAGGTTTACTTAATATTATGACTGAACAATTAACAAGAGAAGAACAAGAACGTAAATACCCTGAATATACATGGGACTTAACTACTATTTTCGAATCAGATGAGGCTTTTGAAGCAGCATTTAAAGAAGTGGAAAATAACATAGGACAAGAAGAACAATTTAGAGGTCATTTAGCTGATAGTGCAGAAACACTTTATAACGCATTAGCTTTAGAAGACGAACTGGGTTCTCAATTAGAAAAAGTATACGTATATGCACATCTAAAACAAGATCAAGATACTGCAAATGATAAGTACACGGGATACGAGTCACGTGCACATCAACTTATTATTAAATTTAGTTCTGGATGGAGTTTCTTAGTTCCAGAAATTTTACAAATTGATGAAGCACAAATCCAAAATTTCATTGAATCTAATGATGATTTAAAACGTTATGCATTTGATTTGAAACTGATTAATGAAAAACGACCTCATGTTTTAAGTGCAGATAAAGAAAAATTACTTACTGAGGCACAAGATGCTTTAGCAACATCAGATAATGTATATGGTATGTTTAGTAACGCTGATTTAGAATTTGAAGATGCAATTGATAAAGATGGTAATCATCATTCATTAACTCAAGGTACGTTTATAAAATGTTTAGAATCAGATGATCGTATTTTACGTAAATCTGCATTTGAAAATTTATATAAAGCCTATGGTTCATTTAACAATACATTAAGCGCAACTTTAGCTGGCGAAGTGAAAAAGAATGTGTTTAATGCCAAAACACATAATTACGAAACTGCAAGAGCAGCAGCATTAAGTAATAATCATATACCAGAAGAAGTATATGATAATTTAGTTAAAACTGTGCATAACTACTTACCATTATTACATCGTTATACGAAATTACGTAAAGACTTATTAGGTTTAGAAGATATGAAGATGTACGATCTTTATACACCTTTAGTTAAAGATGTGAAATTTGAAATGCCGTATGAAGAAGCTAAAGATTGGATGGTAAAAGCTTTACAACCTATGGGCGAAGAATATATGAAAGTTGTTGAAGAAGGGTTGAATCATCGCTGGGTAGACGTATACGAAAATAAAGGTAAACGCTCAGGTGGTTATTCTTCAGGTGCGCATTTAACTAATCCCTTTATATTATTAAATTGGTCCAATACAGTGAGTGATTTATATACATTAGTGCATGAATTTGGTCACTCTGCACATAGTTATTTCAGTCGTCAAAACCAGCCAGCCAATTCAAGTGGTTATACAATTTTTGTAGCAGAAGTAGCTTCTACATGTAATGAAGCATTATTAAGCGACTACATGGACAAACATTTAGATGATGAACGTAGACTATTATTACTTAATCAAGAACTTGAACGTTTCCGTGCAACATTATTTAGACAGACAATGTTTGCTGAATTTGAGCATAAGATTCATCAAATCGAAGAGGCAGGAGAACCACTTACAGCAAACCGTATGAATGAAGAATACGCAGAATTGAATAGACAATACTTTGGTGATTCTGTTGAAACAGATGAAGATATTAGTAAAGAATGGTCAAGAATTCCTCACTTCTATATGAATTATTATGTGTATCAATATGCAACTGGATATAGTGCAGCTCAAAGTTTAAGTCGTCAAATTTTGGCTGAAGGCCAACCAGCAGTGGACAGATATATTAATGAATTCTTGAAAAAAGGTAGCTCAGATTACCCAATTGAAATACTTAAAAATGCAGGTGTAGATATGACAACTCCTGAACCAATTGAACAAGCTTGCCAAGTATTCGAACAAAAATTAGACGCTTTTGAAAAGCTTATGAAAGCTTAGTGTGAATGTATTCGTTTTCAATATGACAAGTTTGTGACAAAGTGATTTTATTTAAACTAAATGGTTGAAAGACGCATTTTAGCGTGTTATATTATAAACATGAAATTAATCACATAACAAACATACCCCTTTGTTTGAAGTGAGAAAATTTCTCCCATCCCCTTTGTTTAGCGCCGTGTAATCAGACACGGCGTTTTTTTTATATCCTTTTTTAATTAAATTCAAAAATATGAATAACTATTCGTTTGACTTTAAAAAATTAAAGTTATAGAATTAACTTGTACTTAAAATAAATACAAGGAAGAGGTTGTATATATGAAATTAGCAGTTGTAGCAGCAAATGGTAAAGCAGGGCAACTCATTACAAAAGAAGCTTATGATAGAGGGCTAGACGTGACTGCCATTGTAAGAAGTTCAAATAAAACAGTAGCAGATCAAGTGATTCAAAAAGATTTATTCGATTTAACAACGGCTGACATTGCAGAATTTGATGTAGTTATCGATGCTTTTGGGCAACCTGATGAAAATAAATTAGATGAACATAGTAAATCAATGAAACATCTAGGCGATTTAGTAAGTAACAGCAACAAGCGTTTGTTAATTATTGGTGGGGCAGGTAGTTTATATGTAGATGAAGCACATACGCTGAAGTTGATAGACGCGCCAGATTTTCCTGAACAATTTAAAAAGACTAGCCAAGCACAAATCAAAACACTAGAAGAAATACAAAAACGAAAAGATGTAAAATGGACATTTGTTTGTCCAGCACCAGATTTCCAATATGATGGTGAGAAAACAGGAGAATATAAATTGAGTGCAGACGAAGTTATTGGCTCAAATGTAAGTTATGCAGATTTTGCTCAAGCAATGGTAGATGAAGCAGTAGATGCACAACATATCCAACAACGTTTTGCAGTATTTGCGAAATAAAATAATAATGAAAACTATAGTAAGATGAGGCTATGTCTCAGCTCCGAAATATAAATAGTGATTTGGACTGATACTTGGGGAAAAGCACTAGAAGAAGACTATAGACTGAAGCTGTGCTAGCGAAAAGCATGCACAAAAAATGCCAACAAAGCCTGCGACTTTGTTGGCATTCTGAGATAGCCCAAAAGGCTATCTTTTTATTTGTTAAAAAAGTGTGATTATCTGTTTATTGCACATTCAAATTTTAGATCTCCAAAATTTTCCATCTGGAGATTTAAGTTTTTCTATCTTTTGTTGCAGTGCTAATTTTTTAAGTTCTTTATTCATTAATTTTTCAGGCCATTCATAAATGGTAAGTAACTCTTCTTTAGTAACTAATTGCTGTTGTTGTATATAACCTTCGAGTGTAGGCGGTAATTTTTTTTCAATTGGTGTTCCAATTAGTTCATTTATGATATACGTATAGATGTGATAAGGATAGAGACCTTCAACTTTCAATCCTTCTTCGTGAACGTCTTCATTAAAGAATACAAGTGAAGGCGCTTCTTCAATCTCCATTTCTCGTGCAATATGCAAGTCTACTTGTAAGCTTTCTTTTAAATAGCTACTATGCAAATCTTCTTTAAAGACTTCATAATCTAACCCTGCATTACTTATACAATTATTGACCATTGATTCAGTGATTATATCTCTTTTTGGTATAATTTCATTTTGTACAAGGTGTATAAAACGTTCTGCACGTAAGCGGCCTTGAAGTTCAGCAGCCTTATATGCGAGTGCAATATTATCTAAGTCCGACGTGCTCTGTGCTTGGCATTTTGTTAAGACACGTAAAGATGGATTTAATATATGTCTTATACTGATATATTGCTTATACTCTATACGTAATTTAGAGAGAATTGCTGATAATTTGAAGCAATCTTTACTGAATGGGTCGAAAAAAGAATAAATTTCTATCTTACTCACAGGTGAAAGATTCGCATCTTCACGACTATTAGCATGTATTAATTTTAATTCTTCAGTCATGTACATTTCACCTACAATTAGTTTTCGGTATTAACCATATGATTCGCTGTTAAACGTAATCTTTCATACAAATAATCGCCGACACCTGCTTGGAAATCTGCATGCTGAATAGCACTATACATATTTTCAAGCCATGCGTCGCGTTCGTTATTTGTTATAATAAACTCCATATGACGTCTTTTTAACATTGGATGACCATGTTCTTCTGAATAAAGGCTTGGTCCACCTAAAAATTGAGTCAAGAATTGTTTTTGTTTTCTACTTGTTTCTTGAAAATCTCCAGGAAACAAATGGTTAATCCTGTCATCTTTTTCCACTAAGAAATAGAAATGGTCAATCATCTTATATAATGCGTCATGTCCAATGATTTCGTAAGGTGTCTGTGTCATTTTATCACCATATTCTCTTAATATATAACTAATATAACACGAATATTTACATTTGGAAGTAATTCGACTTTTTAAACTTGTGCGCAATTAGTTGTTGTTCAAATTTGATTTGCGATTGAAAAATCTTTGTACTTTATTTTCGGGTGTTTCGTGTTTAATATCGAATGTTTCAAGAATCATTTCAAATTGAATTAAACCATCATCATAATCTTCAACTTCATATTCCAATTCATAATCTTGATAATTTAAATAGTCACTTCTATCTAAAACGAGTAAATTGCCTTGGATTTCTTTTTCTAAACGTGAAGTAGTCAAAGCACCAAGAATAACAAGCTGATTAATGTCAACATTCATTTTAGTTAATTGTTCGGTGATTTCTAATGGTAAATCATTCTCGACTAATTTTTTATTTAATTCGGGTATAACATCTGTTTCAAAATTATATTCCATTAAGCCAACTTCGGCAGGTATCTTTAAGGTCATTTCATAGTATTCATCTTTTACGCGTATTCTTAGTGCAGACTTATGTGAGCGTAAATCAAATTGCTCAGTATCTATATAATAGTTTGTTTGACTGAAGGGTTGCATATCTGGGAAATATTTATTATATATAGATTGGTACTGTGATTGAGATAATAATTGTTTGAATTCAATTTCATTGTTAGTTGCCACGAGAAACACTCCTTTAATGCATATAATGATTTATTCTAAAACACTTACGACATAATTTAAATTGAACTGCATTTTAAATTTAAAATACTTTAGGTATTATGCTAAATTGTTGTCGTAACATTAGCCTTGTAACGTGTTATGTGCGATAGAATTATGTTAAAATGATGGAGAATAAGGAGGAACAAGCATGCGTATTTATGTAAATGAAATTAAAGTAACAGAAGATAGTATCAATTGTTATACAGAAGCGTCTACAGAAGGTCTGGAAGAAGCAGGACAAATGCTTGTTGACAGTGATAATTATAGTTTTGCCTACATCTTGGATGATGGACAATCGTATTCATATTTAATTTTTGTTCAAGAAACTTGGTCTATGCTACATGAAAACAAAGGTAAGAAAATAATAATAAATGATAAATTAGAATTACAGCAGTTCGAAAGGGAATTTAATTACATATTGGATAACATACAAGGTAATTTAAATTATGGTAAAGCGTTTGTTTCCGTTGTAGAAGATACTTTCGAATTAGAGTGAAGCGGAGTGAGGCATTATGAATCAATGGGATCAATTTTTATCTCCATATAAACAAGCAGTGGACGAATTGAAAATTAAATTAAAAGGCCTTAGAAAACAATATGAAGTAGAAGACAATGCTTCGCCAATTGAATTCGTAACTGGTCGTGTCAAACCAATGACTAGCATTATTGATAAAGCAAATAAGCGTCAAATTTCTTTTGATCGATTACATGAAGAAATGTATGATATCGCAGGGTTACGCTTAATGTGTCAATTTGTTGATGACATTGAAGTTGTAGTTAATTTATTAAGACAACGTGAAGATTTTAAAGTTGTGGAAGAACGAGATTACATTAGTAATACCAAACAAAGTGGTTACCGTTCATTCCATGTTATTATTGAATATCCTATTGAAACACTAAAAGGAGAAAAGAAAATATTAGCAGAAATTCAAATCAGAACGCTAGCCATGAACTTTTGGGCCACTGTTGAACATACATTACGTTATAAATATGATGGAGATTACCCACCTGAGATTCAACATCGCCTTGAACGGGCAGCAGAAGCAGCGTTTTTACTTGATGAAGAAATGTCAGAAATCAAAGAAGAAATTCAAGAAGCACAAAAATATTATTCTAAAAAACGCTCTAAGAAACATAATAATGATTAGGGGGTGTGATCATGCGTTATACGATACTATCTAAAGGTGATTCGAAATCGAATGCACTGAAACATAAAATGATTAACCATATGAAGGATTTTCAAATGGTTGAAGACCCAGATAATCCAGAGATAGTTATATCAGTGGGCGGTGACGGGACATTGTTACAAGCTTTCCATCAATATAGCCACATGCTATCTCGTTGTGCGTTTGTAGGGGTACATACTGGTCATTTAGGATTTTATGCGGACTGGTTACCACATGAAGTAGAAAAGTTAATTATTGAAATTAATAATTCAGAATTCCAAGTCATAGAATATCCTTTGTTAGAAATTATTGTGCGTTATAACGATAATGGTTACGAAACAAGATATTTAGCTTTAAACGAAGCAACTATGAAAACAGAAAATGGTTCTACTTTAGTGGTCGATGTGAACATACGAGGTAATCAATTTGAACGATTTAGAGGTGATGGTTTATGTGTATCTACACCATCAGGTTCAACGGCGTATAACAAAGCCTTAGGTGGCGCGTTAATTCATCCATCTCTAGAAGCAATGCAAATTGCAGAAATTGCATCAATTAATAATAGAGTGTTTAGAACAGTAGGCTCGCCTTTAGTATTGCCTAAACACCATACCTGTTTGATAACACCTGTTAACCATGACACGATATTAACTACTATTGATCATGTAAGTATTAAACATAAAAACGTTAATGCTATACAATTTAGAGTAGCTAATGAAAAAGTAAGGTTTGCTAGATTTAGACCATTTCCTTTCTGGAAAAGAGTACATGATTCCTTTATCTCTAGTGGGGAAGATGAGTAATGAAATTCACATATGATATTGAATGTCCAGAAATGGTAAGAACATTTTTACAAAAAAACCATTATTCTAAGCGGACTATAAGCGCCATTAAACATAATGGCGCTTTAGTTGTTAACGGACAGCCAGTTACAGTTAGAAAACAGTTAGAAATTGGCGATGTGCTTCAAGTTCATTTAGGGCATGAAACGCCAAGTTCGAATTTGCTGCCTTTTACGGATAGATTGAATATCTTATACGAAGACGAATATTTACTTGTTGTATCGAAACCTGCACTTCAAAATTGTGCACCGTCGAGAGATCATAAACATTTGAGTTTAGTCGAGCAAGTATTAGGATATTTTAAACAATCATCCCTCTCAATTAACCCTCATATCGTAACTCGGATAGATCGGAATACATCTGGCATCGTTATTTTTACCAAACATGGATTTATCCATCATTTAATGTCTCAGACACAGGTTGATAAACGATATTTATGTATATGCCATGGGAGTTTGAAAGATGAAGGCTTGATTGATGCACCTATTGCAAGAGATCCAGCTAGTATTATTCAACGGCAAGTTAACGTGAAGGGTAAAGAAGCGAGAACACGTTTTAAATGCCTACAACGTTCTGAAGATTATAGTTTGAGTGAAGTACATTTATTAACTGGTAGGACACATCAAATACGTGTGCATTTTCAACATATAGGACATCCAATCGTGGGCGATGATTTATATGGAGAAAAGCATCCAATATATACACATCAATTATTACGCTGTGTACGCGTAACTTTTATTCATCCAATCACGTATAAAAAGATTGAGATTAATGATGAGTATAGCGCAATAGAATCTATATTTAATATGATATGATTTTTAACATTCATGGAGGTGGGGCCATTGGCTAATGAAAAGGATTCAATCACTTTAGAGGACGAACAAGTATATGATCAAGCGTTGTTAGATAATTTGTTGCTTGAAAACCATATCGATGAATTTAGAAATGAATTTTTAGCGATGCATACATATGAACAAAGTGAATACTTTGAAGACAGCAATGAAGAAATTCGACAAAGAATATTTGAAGTATTATCACCAGAAGAAGTAGCTGATTTCTTTGAGCAATTAGAAATTGACGAAGATGAATATGAATCACTTTTTGACACTATGGATGCCGAATATGCGAGTAAAGTGCTAGAAGACATGTCTTATGATAATGCTGTAGATATAATGAATCAGTTATCTAAGCAAAAAATTGTTAGCTTACTCACATTAATGAAACGTGAAGATGCTAAAGAAATCAAAGCATTACTACACTACGAAGAAGATACTGCTGGTGGTATCATGACGACAGAGTATATTTCTTTAAAAGCGACAATGCCAGTTAAAGAAGCAATGATGCATGTAAAAGAACAAGCACCAGATGCCGAAACAATTTATGTTATTTTCACAGTGAATGATAATAAACAACTCGCAGGCGTACTTTCGTTAAGAGATTTAATTGTGGCTGAAAATGATGCATATATTGAAGATATTATGAGTGAACGTGTAATCAGTGCAAATGCGGCAGATGATCAAGAAGATGTTGCTCAAAAAATGCGAGATTATGATTTTATTGCGATGCCTGTAGTAGATTATCAAGATCATTTACTTGGTATTATAACTATCGATGATATTTTAGATGTTATGGATGAAGAAGCTAGCGAGGACTACTCACGCTTAGCCGGTGTGTCAGATGTTGATGCGACGAATGATTCCATTATAAAAACAGCTAGAAAACGCTTGCCTTGGTTAATCATATTAACATTTCTAGGTATGATTACTGCCACAATTTTAGGCTCATTCGAAGATACTTTATCGCAAGTGGCATTATTAGCTGCCTTTATTCCAATTATAAGTGGGATGTCAGGTAATTCTGGTACACAATCGCTTGCCGTTTCTGTGCGTAATATTTCAACTGGTGAAATTTACGAGCAAAGTAAATTCAAAGTAGCACTGAGAGAAACTGGAAGTGGTTTTTTAAGTGGTTTAATTTGCTCAATATTGCTATTTTTAATTATACTGATACTTTATGGTCAACCCATATTAGCAGTGATTGTAGGCGCTAGTTTGACGATAGCAATGACAGTCGGTACATTAGTAGGCTCAATGATTCCGTTAGTTATGGATAAATTGAAAATCGACCCCGCAGTGGCGAGTGGCCCTTTTATTACAACAATTAATGATATCGTAAGTATGTT
The DNA here is from genome assembly GCF_001747895.1 of Staphylococcus equorum. Lineage (GTDB taxonomy): Bacteria > Bacillota > Bacilli > Staphylococcales > Staphylococcaceae > Staphylococcus > Staphylococcus equorum_A. Next base: position 206,175 of record NZ_LNNB01000029.1, read on the forward strand.
AATTTATTTTGGTTTAGCAACGTCATTTATGTCTTATTTAACGTAGGAGGGTTATATGGAATTTCTATCGCTTGTTGTCGTTGTATTAGCGGCATTTTTAACACCAATTTTAGTCAATAGACTACGTGTTAGTTTTTTACCTGTTGTAGTTGCTGAAATATTAATGGGTATCGTTATTGGTCACTCATTTTTAAATTTAGTAGAGCGCGATGCGATGCTTAATATTTTATCCACTTTAGGATTTATCTTTTTAATGTTTTTAAGTGGTTTAGAAATAGATTTTAAAGCATTTAAAAAAGATAAAAGTTCGACTACACAAGAAGAAAAATCTAAAAAACAAGAACCTGGGCATTTACAATTAGCAGTTATTGTATTTATGGCTATTATGATTATTTCAATTGTATTTGCTTATATGTTTAAATGGTTCGGATTAATAGATGATGTTTTACTTATGGTAATTATTATTTCCACAATTTCTTTAGGTGTAGTAGTACCAACTTTAAAAGAAATGAATATTATGCGCACTACAATAGGACAATTTATCCTACTTGTTGCTGTACTAGCAGATTTAGTGACAATGATACTACTTACAGGTTATGGTGCGATGCATGCTTCTGGCAGCACATCACTTTGGTTAATTGGTAGTTTAGTGGTATTTACACTTATCTTTTATTTCTTAGGAGGTATCTTCAAGAAAGCGCAATTCCTGCAAATGTTGATGGATGGTACGACACAAATTGGAATACGTGCAGTCTTTGCATTGATCATTTTGTTAGTAGCATTAGCAGAAGGCGTAGGTGCTGAAAATATACTTGGGGCATTCTTAGCAGGTGTCGTTGTATCATTATTAGGTCCAGATGAAGATATGGTAGAGAAGTTAGATTCATTTGGTTATGGTTTCTTTATTCCTATATTCTTTATAATGGTAGGGGTAGATTTAAACATTCCAGAGTTAATTAAAGAACCATCGTTATTATTAATTATACCCTTTTTAATATTAGCATTTTTAATTTCGAAATTAGTTCCTGTGTTTTACATACGTAGATGGTTTGATATGAAAACAACGATTTCTTCGGCCTTTCTACTAACTTCAACACTATCTTTAGTAATCGCATCGGCGAAAATCGCTGAACAATTAGGTACTATTTCTAGTGAAATATCAGGTATTTTAATACTAAGTTCAGTTATTACATGTGTATTTGTACCTATTGTCTTTAAAAAGATGTTCCCAATGCCAGATGAAGCAACAAGACAAATTGAAGTTAGCTTAATCGGTAAAAACCAATTAACAATACCTATTGCTCAAAATTTAACTTCACAGCTTTATCAAGTTTCACTTTATTATAGAAATGATTTAAGTGATAAACGCAAGTTATCTGACGCCATTTCTATGATTGAAATTGCTGATTATGAAGAAGAGTTGTTGGAACGTTTAGGCTTATTTGAAAGAAACATTGTAGTCTGTTCAACTAATGACGATGACATTAACCGAAAAGTTGCTTTGATGGCTAAAGCACATGGCGTTAAACGTGTAATTTGTAGGTTAGAATCAAGCTCTAGTGATGTTGAACTACAAAAAGAAGGCATAGAAGTATTCAGTAGTTATTTGAGTAACAAGATATTACTGAAAGGTTTAATTGAAACACCAAACATGCTTAATCTTTTAAGTAATGTTGAAACTTCATTATATGAAATCGCAATGTTAAACCATCAATATGACCAAATTCAATTACGTAATTTCCCATTCGATGGCGATATTATCTTTGTACGTATCATTAGAAATAATGAGTCTATCGTGCCTCATGGTGATACGCAATTACGCTATAGAGATAGAGTGATTGTAACAGGCTCTAAAGAATATGTAGATGAATTGAAACGTGAATTAGAATTTTATTATTAGTAACGAGTATAGCGTTAAGTTAAAAAAGTAATTTTTATGTACCTCTGACGCCTTACTTTTATAATTAGGTTTAAAATAACTTTCATTTGATAGAAAGCGTAGATATTAATTAAATAGGTTATATATAGTAAAAAAACTGTTTAAACAATCAAACCAATGTTAAAATAAGGGATATTGGAATTGGAATCGAGTCAATGAGTCAAAGCTTTCTGATGATTTCTCGAACCGGTTTAAAATGAAAACTTTAATAAAGGAGTTATTCTCATGTTTAATTTAGAAAATAAGACGTTTGTCATTATGGGTATTGCTAATAAACGTAGTATCGGATTTGGTGTAGCTAAAGTATTAGATGAATTAGGTGCAAAATTAGTATTTACATATCGTAAAGATCGAAGTAAAAAAGAGTTAGAAAAATTAGTAGAACAATTGAATCAAGAAACACATCATATGTATCAAATTGATGTTCAAAAAGATGAAGATGTTGTCGACGGTTTTGCTAAAATTGGCGAAGAAGTTGGAAACATTAATGGTGTTTATCACTCAATCGCTTTTGCAAATATGGAAGATTTACGTGGTCGTTTCATAGATACTTCTCGCGATGGATTTTTATTAGCGCAAGACATAAGTTCATACTCATTAACAATCGTGTCACGTGAAGCTAAAAAATTGATGCCTGAAGGTGGTAGTATCGTAGCTACAACATACTTAGGTGGCGAATTTGCTGTTCAAAATTATAATGTTATGGGTGTTGCTAAAGCAAGTTTAGAAGCAAATGTCCGTTATTTAGCATTAGATTTAGGTGAAGACAATATTCGTGTAAATGCAATCTCAGCAGGTCCAATACGTACTTTAAGTGCAAAAGGCGTAGGCGGATTCAATACGATTTTAAATGAGATAAAAGAACGTGCCCCATTAAAACGTAATGTTGATCAAGAAGAAGTAGGTAAAACTGCAGCATACTTATTAAGTGATTTCTCTAGTGGAGTAACTGGTGAAAACATTCATGTTGACAGTGGTTATCATATCGTTAAATAATAATCAAAACACCTCTAATGCGCAATGTGTAGTAATTAACATTGCATGTTAGAGGTGTTTTTTAAAACTATAAAAAGTGGCACTATGATGACAAACTAAAAAGCTGAAAAATCCTTACTAATGTAAAGGATCTTTCAGCTTTTTTAGTTAAATAACAATTTTTATAAACGAGCTAATCTTTGACGTCACTATTAGCTGCTTCAATAAGCTGTTGTCTATACCGGAATACATTACGGACAATAGATTTAATAACAGCATATAATGGCACAGCAACAAGAATGAGTACAAAACCACCAAGGTTACCTGCTGCTAAAATCACAACAATGACTGTTAATGGATGTATGCTTAAAGATTTACCCATAACGTTTGGCGTAATGACATTTCCTTCTAGCTGTTGTGCAATCAGTGTAATGATACAGACCCAAATAAATACCGTTGGACTTTGTATAATGCCAATGATTCCAGCAGGTACAAATGCCATCCAAGGGCCTAAGAATGGAATCATATTGGCCAGACAGGCAAACATAACAAGTAATAAAGTATAGTTAAGTCCTAGAATAGAATAACCAATATATAAAATGACACCTAAAATAATACTTACAGTTACTTGACCTTGAATATAAGATTTAACTGTTTCGTTTAAGTCTTTTAATAATTCAACTACGAACACTTTTCTATCCCCTTTAAATAATCTTGCAATAAAAGGAATAAATCTTTCGTGGTCTTTTAGCATATAAATTAGGAAGAATGGCACCATGATGAGTAGAAACATAGTAGAAATAAATGATGTCACGAATCCTAATGAATTAGATAATAAGCTAGTAGCGCCATCGCTCATTGATTTAATCATATTATTAATTCTGTCTGTTACATCTGCTGGTAATCTTTCCATTTGATCTAAAGCAAAATTAACAATGTGTTGAACTTCATTTTGTAGCGCTGGGATTTGTTTAATTAATCTTGAAATTTGTTCTATTATCAGCGGTGCAATATAACCTACAAAGCTGCTTATAATAATAACTAACGCAATCAAGATAATTGTTATACTACCCCAACGTGGGACTTTGTTTTTTTCAAGTATTTTTTGAAAAGGTAAACAGATATAGAATAAGAAGCCACTAAGTAACAGTGGTAACAACACTGATTGAATAATAACAATAAATGGTGTGAAGACACTATGGACTTCCATTACTAATTTGATTAGTAAAAACAGGATAAGTAAGGCAACACCTGTTCTAAACCAAACCTTATTAAGCATAGGACTTTTCCTCCTAAAAAATCGTATTTGAAGTACTATTCAGTATATCTCAAATAGCTACAGAACAAAAGATAAAAATTGATGTCAATTCGATGAATAATGAAATCGATTCAAATAACTTTATAGAATATTAACTAAAGTCACATAATGCATTAAATAGTGTAAAATTATTTCATTGGAGAATTTAAGTCATTAAAAATTTTTATTATTAATTCACAATTAAAAATATATAAATTGTGAAAAAGATAACTTATGAAATGCGTTGCGCGGAACCTTTTATATGTGTATAATGATAAAAAATATCATTATACATAATGGTACAACAAGGGGGATACGTTATGTTAGAGAGTTTACTTACGTGGTTGTATGATATTGTATGGAGCAAGCCTTTAGTCTATGGTTTGTTACTTACAGGGGTATTATTTTCATTTATGATGCGCTTTTTCCAAGTTAGACATTTTAAAGAAATGATACGTCTAATGTTTCAAGGGGAGAAATCACCTACAGGTATATCCAGTTTCCAAGCGATTGCACTATCATTAGCAGGTCGTGTAGGTACTGGTAATATTGTAGGTGTGTCGACTGCCATATTCATTGGTGGTCCTGGTGCGATATTTTGGATGTGGGCATCAGCATTTTTAGGAGCTGGTAGTGCATTTATTGAATCTACACTCGGTCAGATTTATAAAAGGGAAGAAAAGGGGCAGTATCGAGGTGGACCAGCATTCTATATCGAATATGGTATCAAAGGTAAACTCGGTAAAATTTATGGTTTAATCTTTGCTGTAGTAACAGTAATTTCAGTAGGTTTATTATTACCAGGTGTTCAATCCAATGCAATTTCTAGTTCAATGAAAAATGCGTTTAGTTTTGATCCTTGGCTAGTCGCAATAGTTTTGGCAGTATTAATTGCTTTAATTATATTCGGTGGTATTAAATGGATTGCAAACGCTGCAACTGCAGTTGTTCCGTTTATGGCAATTTTATATATTTTAATGGCAGTTGTTATTATATTTATTAATATTGAACAAGTTCCAGCGCTATTTGCTTTAATATTCAAATCTGCATTTGGGTTTGAAGCAGCATTTGGTGGAATCGTTGGGGCAATGATTGAAATTGGTGTTAAAAGAGGTCTATATTCAAATGAAGCAGGCCAAGGGACGGGACCACATGCTGCGTCTGCAGCAGAAGTATCTCATCCAGCTAAACAAGGGCTAGTACAATCATTCTCAGTATATATTGATACACTCTTTGTGTGTACGGCAACAGGATTAATCATTTTACTTTCAGGTACATATAATGTCACTGGTAATGCTGACATGTCAGACGGTAAAGCCAGTTTGATTAAAGATAATGGTATTTTTGTAGAGATGTCGAATGGAGATAAAGATTATTCTGGTACAGCAATGTACGCGCAAGCTGGTATTGATAAAGCATTCCAAGGAAGTGGTTATCATTTCGATCCTGCATTCTCAGGAATAGGGTCATACTTCATTGCGATTGCACTATTCTTCTTTGCCTTTACAACAATATTGGCATATTACTATATTGCTGAAACCAATATTACGTATTTAACTAGAAAAAGTTCGAAAAAAATGACTTTTGTTTATATTAATATCACTAGAATTGTTCTCATTGCAGCTACAGTGTATGGTGCAGTGAAAACTGCTGATGTAGCGTGGATGATGGGTGATTTAGGTGTAGGTATGATGGCTTGGCTAAATATCATTGCAATTTGGATATTGCATAAGCCTGCAATTAACGCCTTGAAAGATTATGAGAAACAGAAGAAAGACCTTGGATCAGGTAAAAAAGCAATTTATAAACCAGATCCTAAGAAATTGCCTAATGCTGTCTTTTGGCATAAAGATTATCCTAAACGACTAAAAGAAGAAAAGTTTGAGGAATAACTCAGTATTCATTTTATAAAAAATTAAGTTGAAATATTTTAAAATAATGCGTCTCTTGGTACAATGTCATTAAGACTACTAGGGGGCGCATTATTTATGTATGATTTTCAACCAGGAAGAATTAATAAAATTAGTTTTCCTAGCGAATTATTAGAACGAGATGTCACACTATCTATTTATTTACCAAAAGATTTTTCGGAATTATTTAAGTATAAAGTTGTATTTTGTTTTGATGGTTTAGATTTTTTTAGTTTTGGAAGAATTCATAGAAGTTATGAAAGTCTACGTGAAGCGAATGAAATTGAAAAAGCAATCTTTGTTGGCTTTCATTATGAAGACGTTGATAAACGACGTGCAGAATTTCATCCACAAGGTGCGCGTACGCATTTAACAGTTAAAGCAGTAGCGAACGAAATTTTACCTTTTATTGATCGAACGTTTCCTACATATAAAGTAGGTAATGCGCGTATAGTACTTGGAGATAGTTTAGCTGGAAGCGTAGCTTTAATGACAGCTTTATCTTATCCAAGAATTTTTAGTCAAGTTGGTTTATTAAGTCCACAACATGATGAAGTGATTCAAACTTTAATTGAACGATGTCAATTTCAAGAACAGTTAACAATATGGCATGCGGTTGGTTTAGAAGAAGCAGACTTTGAGTTACCAACAAACGGTAAGCGTGCAGATTTTCTAACGCCTAACCGTGAACTGAAATCGATTATTGAAGCAAATAACTTCACGCATCATTACATAGAGTTTGAAGGCGGCCATAGATGGAAATCATGGAAGCATTTACTCGATGATTTGCTAAAGTATTTTTTGTCAGATAATATTTCATTTTAATAATCTGAATAAAATTTAGTTTAAAGTAACGAATTTTTCAGAAATTTGATATAATGTAATTATGTTAAACAAAGGAGGAATTTAAATGATTTTAGGATTAGCATTAATTCCGTCAAAAGCGTTTCAAGATGAAGTGAATGCATATCGTAAGCGTTATGATGCTCATTATGCGTCAATTATGCCGCATATCACGATTAAGGGGCAATTTAAAATAAACGATAGCGATTTAGAATCTGTCAAAGAGACAATTAAATCTAGACTTGAGGGTATACCAGCCGTGGATGTTCATGCAACAAAAGCATCGAACTTCGCGCCGATTACCAATGTCATTTATTTTAAAGTTGAAAAAACTGAAACTTTAGAAAAATTATTCTACAAATTTAACAATGGTGATTTCCATGGCGTGCCAGATCACTCATTTGTACCACATTTTACAATTGCGCAAGGACTAACAAGCCAAGAGTTCGAAGATATTTATGGACAATTGAAATTAGCGGGTATTGATTATAAAGAAACAATTGAACAACTTTCTTTAGTTTATTACGATGAGAAAGATGAAAAATGGAAAGTATTAGATAACTTTAACTTAGCTTAAATAATGCCCATTAGTAGCATCTATGATTGCTTACGATAAAAAATGGAATTAAAAGAGGAGTCACTAACAACTTGTTAGTGACTCCTTACAGAGTGTCGACAAAGTCTCCGACTTTGTTGGCACTTTTTTGTGCACGCTTTCCG
>NZ_LNNB01000030.1 GCF_001747895.1 Staphylococcus equorum
GAATCTGCCCCCCTCCACCATATAACTTTAATTTAATAGGGGCATATTTCAACGGTAGAATACAGGTCTCCAAAACCTTTGATGTGGGTTCGATTCCTACTGCCCCTGCCATGGCGGTTGTGGTGAAGTGGTTAACACATCGGATTGTGGTTCCGACACTCGTGGGTTCGATCCCCACCATCCGCCCTTTGTATTTTTGGGCTATAGCCAAGCGGTAAGGCAACGGACTTTGACTCCGTCACTCGTTGGTTCGAATCCAGCTAGCCCAGTTTTTATTGGCGGCATAGCCAAGTGGTAAGGCAGAGGTCTGCAAAACCTCTATCACCGGTTCAAATCCGGTTGCCGCCTCCATCAATATGCGGGAGTAGTTCAATTCTTAGAACACGTTCCTTCCCGGAACGAGGTATAGGTGTAAGTCCTATCTTCCGCTCCATATTTATTTATATCCCATGCGGGAGTAGTTCAACTCTTAGAACACGTTCCTTCCCGGAACGAGGTATAGGTGTAAATCCTATCTTCCGCTCCATATTTATTTATATCCCATGCGGGAGTAGTTCAATTCTTAGAACACGTTCCTTCCCGGAACGAGGTATAGGTGTAAGTCCTATCTTCCGCTCCATATTTAATATTATTTGCATGCGGGAGTAGTTCAACTTTTAGAACACGTTCCTTCCCGGAATGAGGTATAGGTGTAAGTCCTATCTTCCGCTCCATCGATACTTCCACATAGGGAGTTTTTTATTTATTTAATTGGGCCGGCGTGGCGGAATTGGCAGACGCGCGGGACTCAAAATCCCGTTCCATTGATTTGGAGTGTCGGTTCGATCCCGACCGCCGGTATATATAACGTACTTAGATGTACATGTTAAGCAATCTCATAAGATGAGGTTGCTTTTTTTATGTTTAAACTTAATTGCTCAATATCACTTTATAAAACTATGTATGCAATATTAATATAATCAAAGTAAATATTGTAGTTTTTGGTAAAGTATAATATTATTAGTCTAATGTTATATTTGGAGGAAAATTCAATGGTTAAAACTAAAACAACCAAAACTAAAACAACTAAACCAAATGGAAAGCAATTTTTTGGTAATATCTTACAAGCTGTTGGTGCAGGGGTAGTTATTGCGTTAATTCCTAATGCATTATTAGGTGAACTATTAAAGTTTTTTAAAGAAGGTAATGAGTTATTAGAAACAATATATCAATTAGTAGTTATGATTCAATCATTTATGGCTTTTATTATAGGTGTATTAGCTGCGCATCAATTTAAATTTAATGGTGCAGGCGCTACGATGATAGGTGTTTCTGCTATGTTAGGTAGTGGAGCTGTTAAAATTACTCCTGATGGATTTATACTAAATGGTATTGGTGATATTATTAATACTATTTTAGTTGTAATTATTGCTTGCTTTTTATACTTAATATTACAAAATAAATTAGGTTCATTAGAAATGATCTTGTTACCAGTTATAATTCCTGTGGTAAGTGGAATTATTGGTCTATATACATTAGGCTATGTATCTAATGTTACAAAAGGTTTAGGCCATATAGTGCATTCATTTACTGAACTCAATCCATTATTGATGTCAGTGTTAATATGTGTGACTTATTCGTTGCTGATGGTAACGCCAATATCGGTTGTAGCTATTGCAACAGCAATTAGCCTATCTGGACTAGGTAGTGGTGCAGCCAATATGGGAATTGTTGCAGCTTGTGTTACATTCTTATTTGGATCAATCAGAGTTAATGGTGCTGGTGTGAATTTAGTATTAATTATTGGTGCAGCTAAGATGATGATACCTGTCTATTTCAGACATTTAATTATCGCGATACCTTTAACAATTAATGGTATTATAGGTGGCTTGATTGCTTACTTTATTGGGATTGAAGGTACACCGATGTCAGCTGGTTTTGGTTATACAGGACTTGTAGGACCAATTAATGCCTTTAACCGTATGTCTGGAGATCCAACAATGAATATCATATTGTTAATTTTTGGTTATTTCATTATTCCTTTTGTTGCAGCATTTTTTGTTCATGAGTTATGTAAAAAATTCATTGGTAGATATACTGATGAAATATACAGTTTTGAAATTCCTAAACAGTAATCTTAAGAGACCTAATATTTATTAGGTCTTTTTTTATACATAAATAATGCATATTTTGTAATTTTTAGAAAAAAACCTCTCTTATACATAGCTTTCATATAAAAAGTTATTGAATAATATTACGTTATTATGTATAATAATTAATTATATAGAGAGGGGCTAACCAAGATGAAACACATTATTAAACTATTTATGGTCTTTATTATATTTATTAGCGCCATAATTACTTACATAAATCCTGATGCTCAGGCAGCAGAAGAAGACCAATGGGATAAAATTAAAGAACGTGGAGAATTGAGAGTGGGTTTATCTGCAGATTATGCACCTTATGAATTTGAACATAATGTGAATGGTAAATCTGAATATGCCGGTATTGATATTGATTTGGCAAAGAAAATTGCAAAGGACAATGATGTAAAGCTAAAAATTGTTAATATGCAATTTGATAGTTTGTTAGGAGCAATTAAAACTGGGAAAATCGATTTAATCATTTCTGGAATGACACCAACACCTGAACGTGAAAAAGAGGTAGATTTCTCAAATCCATATATGACGGTTGAACAAAAAATGATTGTTAAAAAGTCTGAAGCAGATAGATTTCAAAATATAGATGATTTTGCTAATCAAAAAATTGGTGTACAAAAACAAACACAACAAGAAAAAATTGCACAAACAGAAATTGAAAATGCACAAATACAATCTTTAACGAGAGTGCCTGAAGTAATCATGTCATTGAAGAGTGGCAAAATAAACGGGATGGTTATTGAAGGACCAGTTGCAGAAGCTTACTTGAAACAAAATGAAGATTTAGCATTTGCAGATGACGTGCAATTTAATGAAGGGACGAAACAAACAGCAATTGCAGTACCTAAAAATTCCCCTGAATTAATGGAAAGACTTAATGCTACTATTAAAGATGTTGAAGATAAAGGTTTACTAGTAGATTATAAAGCATCAGCTGCAGAAGCGATGAAAAAGGATGAAGGAAATTTCTTTACTAAATATGGAAACTTCTTTATAAAAGGTATTAAAAATACGATACTCATTTCAATTGTGGGAGTAGTGCTAGGGGCAGTGTTTGGCGCATTTATTGCATTATTAAAACTAAGTAAAGTTAGAGTTTTAAGATGGTTAGCTTCGGCTTATATTGAATTCTTAAGGGGCACACCATTGCTCGTGCAAGTATTTTTAGTTTATTTCGGCACAACTGCAGTATTAGGTTTAAATATCTCCGCATTAATTTGTGGTATGATCGCGCTTGTAATTAACTGTTCTGCATATATTGCTGAAATTATTAGAGCCGGTATAAATGCAGTAGACAAAGGACAAACTGAAGCTGCACGTAGTTTAGGATTATCTTATGGTCAAACTATGAAATCAGTTGTATTACCACAAGCGATTAAAAATATTTTGCCTGCTTTAGGTAATGAGTTTGTAACAGTGATTAAAGAATCTTCTATAGTATCTGTAATCGGTGTTAGTGAAATTATGTTTAATGCGCAAGTTGTTCAAGGTGCTTCATTTGATCCGTTCACACCATTGATCATAGCAGCTATACTGTATTTTATTCTCACATTTACATTATCTAGAATTATGTATTTCTTTGAAGGGAGATTGAAAGTTAGTGATTAATATTAAAAACTTATATAAGTCATTTGGTAAAAATGAAGTTTTAAAAGGCATTGATTTTACTGTAAACCAAGGCGAAGTTGTAGCTATCATAGGTCCTTCAGGTAGTGGGAAAAGTACCTTACTGCGTTGCATGAATCTACTAGAGACACCAACAAGTGGTGAAGTTATATTTAAAGATAATAATTTAACGAGTAAAGATACAGAATTAGAAAAATTGCGTCAACAAATGGGGATGGTATTTCAAAATTTCAATTTATTTCCGCATAAAAAAGTAATAGATAACGTTATTTTAGCTCCTAGTTTATTAAAAAAAGGAAATCAAAATGACTTGAAAAAAGAGGCCCAGTTGTTATTAGAAAAAGTGGGTCTAGAGGATAAATCTGATGCATATCCAGCACAATTATCTGGCGGTCAAAAGCAAAGGGTAGCAATTGCTAGAGCATTAGCAATGAACCCTGAAGTTCTTTTGTTTGATGAACCTACATCAGCTCTAGATCCAGAGGTTGTAGGAGACGTATTGAAAGTTATGAAAGATCTAGCTAAAGAGGGTATGACAATGGTAGTTGTAACCCATGAAATGCACTTTGCTAGAGATGTAAGTGATAAAGTAGTATTTATGGCTGATGGTGTCATCGTCGAGTCTGGGACACCAGAAGAAGTCTTTGACCACCAACAACATGAAAGAACGAAAAACTTTTTATTAAGAGTTTTATAATTATTTAAAAATAAGACTAAGTTGGTAAAATAGGATTGTTTAAAATCAATCTTATGTTATCGATTTGGTCTTTTATTTTTTTATATTTAAATTATAATAAAAGTAATATAGCTAATACGCCAAAGCCATACGAATGTGTTAAACTGTACAATGTGTGTTTTTAAGGTGGGGTGTAAGAAAATGGATTTAAACCAATTAAAACAAGATGTTATAGACTATGCCCATTCAATTGGTATTGATAGTATTGGTTTTACGACAGCTGATCCTTTCGATGAAATGAAGCAAAAGTTAGTGGATTATCATGCAAAAGGGTATGCATCTGGTTTTGAAGAATCTGATATAGAATTAAGAACAGAACCGAAATTAAATTTGCCAACAGCAAGATCTATTATTGCAATAGGAGTTGGCTATCCAAATAAATTAAAAGGTGCGCCTAAAAGTGTCCGTGGAGACAGAAGAGGCATGTTTGCTAGAGCTTCTTGGGGGCAAGATTATCATAGTATTATGAGGAAACGGTTAGATAAATTGGGTGAGTATTTAGAATCTAGAGTAGAAGACGTTGAAATTAAATCAATGGTAGATACTGGCGCATTGTCTGATCGTGCTGTAGCAGAACGTGCAGGACTTGGGTTTGTAGGAAGAAATGGCTTTGTCATCAATCCTGACCTTGGTACATGGACGTATTTAGGAGAGATGCTAGTTAGTATACCTTTTGCGCCTGATGACCCGTTAATCGATAGCTGTGGCGATTGTACGATTTGTGTCGATCGTTGTCCAACAGGAGCACTCGTTGGAGATGGACAGTTAAATAGTCAGAAATGTATTAGCTTTTTAACTCAGACGAAGGGTTATCTAGAAGATGAATATCGTTATAAAATTGGCAATCGTCTTTATGGATGTGATACCTGTCAACAAGTGTGCCCGAAAAACAAAGGGATTAATACACAACATGACGATATAGAATTAGAACCTGAAATTTTAAAACCAAGGCTCGTGCCTTTATTAAAAATGAGCAATAAAGAATTTAAAAATACTTATGGTCATTTAGCAGGGGCATGGAGAGGTAAGAAACCGATTCAACGTAATGCAATTATTGCTTTGGCACATTTTAAAGAAGAAACAGCAATACCTGAATTACAAGATGTTGCGTTAGATGATCCAAGACCTATGATTAGAGCTACAGCATATTGGGCGATAGGACAAATTCAAGGCGAGGCTGCTAGACCATTTATTGAACAACATTATGAAAATGAACTAGAAGAGGTTCAAATTGAAATGTTAAAAGGACTTGAAACGAGGAGCGAAAAATAGAATGACAAACCACATAGTACTATTTCAACCACAGATACCTGGTAATACAGGCAGTATTGCAAGAACATGTGCAGGCACATATACACATTTACACTTAATTAAGCCACTTGGTTTCAGTACAGATGATAAGATGCTAAAGCGTGCTGGATTAGATTATTGGGAAACTGTTAATATCACTTATCATGAAAGTATTGAAGATTTTTTTGAAGCAACAGAGGGTACTTATTATTTATTAACTAAATTTGGTAAGAAAACATATTCAGATTTTGATTTTACTGATACTACTCACGATCACTTCTTTATTTTCGGACGTGAAACGACTGGATTACCTGACTGGGTGAAAGAGACATATCAAGAAACGGCGTTACGTATCCCAATGAATGATAATATTAGATCATTAAACTTATCTAATACAGCATCATTGCTCATTTACGAAGCGTTAAGACAACAAAGTTTTCCAGAATTACATTAATAAATGGCTAAATGAATGAAAATAATGTGATAGATTTGTATAATAGAGATAAGTCTTATAACTTAGCATTTAATTAATCAAATTGGTACATTAGTAATGTTGTGGTTTATCTCCATTACATCAAGGGTATTAATAAAAATAATGCTAGAACGCGTCTTAATAAAAAAGAGGAGTGTAATTACTATGGCAATGAACTTTAAAGTTTTAGAAAACGAAAAAATTGTAGCTGAATATGCTGCAGATATATTAAGAAAACAATTTAACAACAATCCGACAACTATTGCAGGTGTACACCTTTCTAATGATAATTCACCAGTATTAGATGAATTAAAGAAAAATGTAGATAATCACCCTGTAGACTTTAGTCAAATTAACATTTTAGATTATGATGATAACAAATCTTATTTTGAAGCTTTAGGTGTGCCTGAAGGTCAAATTTATAATGTTTCATTTAATGAAGACACTGAATCATTTATTGGTGATAAAATTAAAACAAAAGAAAACAAAGGTAAATTGATTACACAAGTACTATCAATTGATACTAATGGTAAATTGAACGTAAGTGTAAAACAAGGTCTATTTTCAGCACGTGAAGTTATTTTAATTATCACTGGCGCTGACAAAAAAGAAGTTGTTCACAAATTATATGAAGAAAATGGTAAAACAAGCTTTGAACCTTCAGATTTAAAAGCGCATCGTATGGTGAATGTAGTTTTAGATGAAGCGGCAGCAGAAGGGTTACCTGAAGATGTAAGACATTATTTCACAGCACGTTTTGCTTAATATAAAAATGTGAGGTGATAGGTATGACAAACAAAAAGGATAATAAACATTTACAAAATGATGTACCTGAACCTGAAAATGAAATGGTCAGTGACTACGAAGATGTAGTAGAACTTGGTAAGGAAATGGAACAAATTTCCGAGGAAAATGATGAGGATAAGTTAGATAAATCTCATGATCCAGAAGTTCGTTCAGATTTAAATGATTAGTATTAAGATAGCTCTTTGGGGAATTTTTTTATTCACAAAGGGCTATTTTTATGTCTATTAATAGCAAATGAGACTTTGAAAAAATTAAAATTAATTTGTTTTGATAGTCAAATACTGTGATAAATTATTTTCAATTTAAAAAGAAATGCCAAGTTAAAAGTGAATGTGTTATTATTAAATCATTATTGGATTTAAGGAGACTTATACATATGTTAAGTAAGTATTGGAAATACATTATGATTAGTGCTGTCATTGTTAATTTAATTTCTATTAAGGGTTTTCCTATGGCGATTGGTGCACTTTACTTACCCGTGTTATTTAAAGTTATAAAATTGCAGATAAATTTATCGCGTGGGCTTGTTGATCAAGTTAATGCTTCAACGTTCGTTAAAGGTAACCAAACTGGAATTATTATAAGTGTGATATGTTGTATTGTAATAACTGTATTGTTGTTTAAACCATTAGGAGATTTTTATAGTAGTTTAACTGGGTTTTTAGGTACATTAGTTACGATTAGTCCTGTTACTATGGTTATCGGTGCGATTCTACTCATATTAACAGCTGTAGGTGTAATACAAGCAGCAAAAGTACAATTCAACAAAATAAACATTACTAAAGAAAGCTAAATTGTATAGTTACTAGATGATTTATAAAAAAGTATAGTTTATATAAAATGCCGTAAAATCTTAATGATTTTGACGGTATTTTTTTGTAGAAAAGTGAAGGGTTCTAATTAATAAGGTAAAATAATAACTCATAAATTCAGTTTAAAATAAAATAATATGTAAACGCTCTATAATACGATTGCCCCTTTAAAATAATTAATGCTATACTAAAGCTGAATAACGAATAATGAAGGGGAGAATTTGAAATGTCAGTTAGAATTGAACATGATACATTCGGTGAAATTGAAGTACCTGCAGAAAAATATTGGGGTGCTCAAACAGAAAGAAGTAAACGTAACTTTCCAGTAGGTAAAGAACAAATGCCAATTGAAGTTGTTTACGGATTTGCTCAGTTAAAAAGAGGAGCAGCATTAGCTAACAATGAATTAGGAAAACTATCGGACGCTAAAAAAGATGCCATTGTTTATGCTTGTGATCGTGTCATTAATAAAGAGCTAGATGAACATTTCCCATTAGTGGTTTGGCAAACAGGTAGTGGCACACAAAGTAATATGAACGTAAACGAAGTTGTGAGCTATGTAGCTAATGAATATTTAAAATCACAAGGCAGTGATGAAACGATACATCCTAATGATGACGTTAATAAATCACAAAGTTCAAATGATACTTTCCCAACAGCAATGCATGTGGCATTATATAATGAAGTAGAAACAAAACTTGAACCAGCTTTAAAAGCGTTACGTGATACTTTTAAAGAAAAAGAAGAACAATTTAACGATATTATAAAAATTGGCCGTACGCACTTACAAGATGCAACGCCTATTCGTTTAGGACAAGAAATTAGTGGGTGGCGTTTCATGCTTGATAAATGTGAAACTTTATTAGGTGAATCAAAAGCACACATCTTAAATTTAGCGATTGGTGGTACAGCTGTAGGTACAGGTATTAATGCGCATCCTGAATTTGGCGATAAAGTAGCTAAATTCATTTCGAAAAATACAGGTTATGCATTTGTTTCATCTGAAAATAAATTCCATGCATTAACAGCACACGACGAAGTGGTTCAATTACATGGTAGTTTAAAAGCATTAGCAACTGACTTAATGAAAATTGCTAATGATATAAGATGGCTAGCATCAGGCCCACGCGCAGGACTTGCTGAATTATCTATTCCTGAAAACGAACCTGGTTCATCTATAATGCCTGGGAAAGTGAATCCGACACAATGTGAAATGTTAACAATGGTAGCGGTACAAGTTATGGGTAACGATACAGCAGTCGGTATTGGAAGTTCTCAAGGTAACTTTGAACTTAACGTATATAAACCTGTCATCTTGCATAACACGTTGCAATCAATTTACTTATTAGCAGATGGCATGCAAACATTTAATGATAATTGTGCAGTTGGTATTGAGCCAATTCATGAAAATATAGATAATTATTTAAACCAATCATTAATGCTAGTGACTGCTTTAAATCCACATATTGGATATGAAAATGCTGCAAGTATTGCTAAAAAAGCACACCGTGAAGGTCTTACATTAAAAGAATCTGCAATACAATCAGGTCATGTGACTGAAGAGCAATTCGAACAATGGATTAAACCTGAAGATATGGTTGAACCAAAATAAAAGATATTAAAAAGCCAACGCTTCTTTAAATAGAACGCGTTGGCTTTTTTGTATTATATTAATATGATTTAAACTTCATCGTCCATACTTACTGAAATCGTTTCTTGCGTAAGTGGATGGATAAATTCAATTTTATAACTATTTAATTGAAGCTGTCTTAATGTTGAATTACCATATAATGGATCACCAATTACTGGATGACCAATTTCAGCTAAGTGAACGCGAATTTGATGGGTTCTACCTGTATCTAATTTTAAATCTACTTCACTTACATCTTCTTTAATCATTTTAGAATTAATGATATGTGTAATTGCAGTTTGTCCAGTAGGTGACACTCTACGTTTATTAGAGTGGAATTTATCTTTGCCAATTGGCATATCAATCGTTTGTGGTTTGATAGGTAATAAACTGTGCACATTTGCTTTATAAATACGGTCAATTTCATTTTCTTCTAGCATACGATCTAGAATTTTTTTCATTAATGGATTTTTAGCAACAATCAATAAACCAACCGTTTCTTGGTCTAAACGATGTATTGGCTCAACGTAATCACTTTTGACTGTATAGATAACATGATTCATTAGTGTATTACTTTCTTTTAAATCATTCGGGTGTGTTTTAACGCCTTTTGGCTTCATCACAACAGCGATATCGTCATCTTCGTAATAAATTTGAGCATAGCGATAACTTGGTAAATAGTTGCTTACTTCTTCTGGTGTAGGAATATAAGCTACGTCACCAGTGTTTACTTTAGACATTAATGTTGCTGGTTCATCGTTAATTGTAATTAACTTAGACATATTTAAATTATGTAAGTCTTTTTTAGGTAAGTGCAATTGTTGAAAAATTTCTCTCAATGTTAATTGATTATATTTAATAGGGATTTCAAATTTCATAGTATCCTCCTTGATTATCATATATAATCATACCATAAACAACGTGTTAAAAATATTAGACATAGTAATTCTATGAAATTTATTTTATTGTTAATTAAATCATTTTAAAGGTTAATCGAAACTGTATTTTTCAATTAGTTTATGAGCCTGTATAATGTATGTAAAGTAATATTGTATAAAAGAATGGACTGGTTAAATGGAAAAACCGACTAGACTTGCTTTATTAAAAGAAATTGCAGAATTTTTAAATGTAGAAACAGAAACATATAGTATGATGCAAGGTGCATTGAAGTCTTTAATTCAAGGAAGCGAGTTTACAACAGGCTGGATTTTCTTTATTGATGATTCAGGTCAACATGAGCTTGTATCTCATATAGATTTACCAGGCGCATTAGCCAAACAAAATTGTAAATATATGTGTGAAGGCACGTGTTGGTGTGTTCAAGCTTATCAAAATAAGAAATTGACCAAAGCATCTAATATCATTAATTGTTCGCGTATCAACCTTGCAAACCGTGCATATCATGATGAAACAGATGGTGTCACGCATCATGCAACTGTACCGCTAAGGTCAGGGGATGAACAATTCGGACTATTAAATGTTGCTACACCACATACAACGCATTATAGTGAAGAAGATTTAGAAATGCTTGAGTCTGTAGCGTTTCAAATTGGCTCTGCAATCAAACGTATTTGGCTAACAGATCAAGAAAAAGAAGCAGCTCGTATAAGTGAACGAAATCGCTTAGCAAGGGACTTACATGATTCAGTGAATCAAATGCTTTTTTCTGTAAAATTAACAGCCCATGCAGCTGAAGGAATTACTAATGAAGAAGTATCGCGCAAGGCTTTTCAAGTGATAGAACAAACAAGTCAACAAGCTGTTAACGAGATGCGAGCTTTGATTTGGCAATTAAAGCCAGTTGGACTAGAACAAGGTTTAGTTAACGCACTGAAAAAGTACAGTACGCTTTTACAACTTGAATTAACTGTTAAAGTAGATGGTCTGATCAATTTACCAAGTATAATTGAAGAAAATATTTATCGTATTATACAAGAAGCAATGAATAATACAAAAAAACATGGTGGTACAACACAAATAGATTTATCGTTGATTCAAAAAGATGGTTATCTAACTATTGATATAGTAGATCAAGGCAAAGGTTTTAATATTAATAAATCCAATCCACCAGACACTCATGGTTTAAGTAATATGAGACAACGTACAAAATTGATTAATGGTAAATTAGAAATAGATTCAACTCAAAATAAAGGCACTACAATTCATATAGCAGTTCCATTATAGTTTTTGAAAGGAAGTTTAACATGCATCGAATTATACTCGTAGATGATCATCATATCGTAAGACAAGGATTAGAATTCCTACTATCCACTGTTGACGATATAGATGTTATAGGAGGGTTTTCAGACGGTAAATCTTTCTTTGAATATTTAGAAACAAATGAATTACCTGATATTGTATTGTTAGATTTAGTTATGCCTGAAATGAATGGTATTGAAATTACAGAAAGAATGAAAAAGGCATATCCAGAAGTGAAAATATTAGTCCTTACAAGTTATGTGGACGATGAACATGTAATTTCCGCTATTGATAAGGGTGCAGATGGATACGAGATGAAAGATGTAGAACCAGACCAATTAATAAAAACAATTAAGAAAGTACTTTCAGGTGAGAAAACGATACATCCTCAAGCGCAAAGTGTCATCGAAGCGGTGAGTAAAAAGCCACATTTTACTAATAAATTATCAAAGCGTGAATCAGAAGTATTAGCAGAGATGGCTAAAGGTAAAACAAATAAAGAAATTGCAGAAACATTGTTTGTTTCTGAGAAAACTATAAAAACACATGTCAGCCATATTTTCAACAAACTTCAAGTAACTGATCGCACACAAGCAGCGATATATGCGATGCAAAACAATCTCATTTAAGATAGCGAAGGCATAGTATTGGAAGCGGATTCATTTTTTTATAATTATTTTCAAATTTTACTTTTAATTATATAATATTACGATATAATACAGAGTAATAAACAATAGGGGGATAATGCAATGAAGACAAAAAACCTTTCAATGAAGATTGTCATAGCATTAATATTAGGTATTGCCATTGGTTCAATTTTTAATATGTTTGCACAATCTGCATTTGTAGTTAATGTTGATAAATACGTGTTTAATGTTATTGGACAAATTTTCTTAAATTTAATATTTATGTTAGTAGTACCAGTAGTATTTGTATCAATCGTTTTAGGGGTAGTAGGGGTTGGGGACCCGAAACTACTAGGTGGTATAGGTTTAAAAACAATTACATTCTTTTTAGCAACTACAGCTTTAGCAATTACAATTGCTATGGCTTTGGCATTGATATTTAATCCAGGCGAAGGTAAATCTGATTTATTAAATAGTGAAGATGTTTCTAGTTATCAAAAAACTTTAGATAAAGAAGAGGGCTCACAAAGCGCTGCAGCCAGTCAATCGTTCGATCAAACTTTAATTAATTTATTTCCAAAGAATCCATTACAATCAATGACTGATGAAAATATGCTTCAAATTATTACATTTGCTATTTTTATTGGGGTCGGTCTTATTATGGTCGGTTCCAAAGCACAAATGGTACATAAGTTTTTTGAACAAACGAACGAAGTACTCATGTATATCGTGACAATGATTATGAGTGTCTTTGCACCAATTGGTACATTTGGTTTAGTTGCACATGCCTTTACAGGAGCAGGTTTTGGTGCTATTAAACAATTAGGTATGTACTTCTTTATTGTACTGTTAGCACTCGCAATTCATTTCTTCGTGGTATACGGTTCAGCAGTTAAATTCATGGGAAAAACAAGCCCGTTGAAATTCTTCAAAGCATTTATCCCAGCGATTTCGCTTGGATTTAGTGCTTCGAGTTCAACAGCAACGTTACCAGTTTCACTAAGATGTACGAAGAAAATGGGAGTGAGACCTGAAATTGCATCCTTTGTCCAACCTTTAGGTGCGACAATCAATATGGATGGTACAGCAATTATGCAAGGGGTAGCAACAATCTTTATTGCTCAAATTTCAGGTGTGGATCTTTCAATTGGACAACTTATTACAGTAGTAGTGATTGCAGTCGTAGCATCCATTGGAACTGCAGGTGTGCCAGGTGTTGGATTAATTATGTTAGCAATGGTATTAAATGCAGTTGGATTAGACCCAGCAGCAATCGGTATTATTTTAGGTATAGATAGATTGTTAGATATGACAAGAACATCTGTAAATATTACTGGTGACGCAGCTTGTGCGTTGATTATTTCAAACGCAGCAGACAGAAAAGATGCTAAAAAGGCTCAAGCATAAATAATTAATGATATTTTAATAAAAAAGCCTCCCATTCAATTGTTTGAATGGGAGGCTTTTTGCATGTCAAATTATAAATATGTATAACTATTAGTTTAGATGAACGCAAAAATACTTAATTTCTATAGTAAGAATGATTCTCCTCTTTAATTTTATTAATGGAGTTGTAAAGTTCTACAAATCGTTTGCCATCTTTACGATTTACTTGGTCAAAGATCCACGATTCACCATCGTTATCTATTATGACAATACGGAATGGAGAAAATGAAAAACCAAATTTAACATTTTTGACTTCATTAAAATGAAAAGCATCTTTATTTTCTGTTCCTTTAAGTGGACCGCTTGCTTGAAACCGAATTTCATCATTTAGAAGTGTTAAAGTGCCCGGAAGTGTTTGAGCTGTAGATACTTTCATAGCAGCGTATAGCGAAAACGCTGTATTGTGTGTCTGTATTGTCATAGCCGATCCTCCAATTATAGTGAAATTTTTCCTAGTATATCATTTTTTAATGTATGCAACAAATAAGAGATTAACTTAATATAAATTATAATTAAAAATTTAAATACAAACAGAAAGTTTTTCGGAATATATTCATATAAAAACTTTAAAAATTCTGAATATTTTGTTAGTGTTATAACCAAGTTGCAAGATAGTCAAAATAAATTGCAACATTTTAAGGAGGAATTTTCTATATGGATACATTAAATTTTATGAAAAGTAAGGGGTTAGTAAGTTTAATGGTTGCTGCTTTAATTATTTCGTTAGTAGGTGTCTTCAATAGTGCAAGTGCTGCAAGTATAGATAATCCGGTAGAAGTGAGCAAGAAAGATGAGAGTACAGTACATCTTAAATTAAAAGAAGGTATCAAGGGTACTCAAGCTGAAGATGGAGCGGTTACGCTTACTGATGAAGATGGAGAATCTAAAGAATTACCTACGGAAGTAGAAAAAGATGGAGAAACAGTTAAGATAAAATATACAGAAACTGACGATGGATATGATATGGAAGTTTTAAGTAAAGAGACAACGCGTACACAAGCAGACTCAATGTAATAATTCTTTGTTCTAAAAAATTAAATGATTGATTCCTAAAAATTATTTTTTAAGAGAATAGAATATCAGTAATCATGATAAATTAAATCATTCAAACTAAAAAAGAGCCTTTATAGGCTTTTCAGAGTGTCGACAAAGTTTCCGACTTTGTCGACACTTTTTTGTGCACGCTTTCCGCGGGCACAGCCACATCCTGTAGTCTTCGACCAGTGCTTTTCCCGCAGGAGTCGGCACAAATTACTGCTATTTTTTAAAAATAATATAATATATTTAAATTAAACAGTGGTGGAGTTTGTAATGTTGAATAAATCAAACGATAAAAGAAATAGAAACGAACGTAGCTTACCGTTGGTAGTTAGGTTATAACTTTTTAGATAAAGTATCTTATTTCGGTACATTTAGTAAAAACTATACACGCCGTTTTCATGATACAGATTTATTTTCACAAAGAATGTGAAAAGTTTGAGAACCTACGAAAGATATTAATACAGACAAAGCTGGTTAAGCTCTGTTATAGAACAGTTAACGTTAAAATTAAAGCTGTTCATTTAGATTGTATTGAATCTAAAAAAATCTAATTGCATCACTTAATAGTGAGCATGTAAATAAAAAAACGAGATAATACCTAAAGATTCTAGGTATTATCTCATTTTTAAAAATCACACTTATAATAGAAGATATTGATAGTTATTATTAAAAAATGATACATGAGCATATGGTAACAGCGAGTAGTACACGCCGTTTTTACTATTAATTAAATACGATTGTTTTATTTCCTTTTGTAACTATTACTTTATGTTGAACATGGTATTCAACAGCTTGTGCTAATACACTTGATTCAACATGACGACCAATTTTTCTTAAGTCTTGAACATTATAACGATGATTAATACGTGTTACATCTTGATCAATGATAGGGCCTTCATCTAAGTCAGATGTTACATAGTGACTTGTAGCTCCGACAAGTTTCACTCCACGTTCCCAAGCTTGTTTATAAGGATTTGCTCCAATAAAAGAAGGTAAGAAGGAATGATGAATATTGATGATTTGATTTGGATATTGGCTCACGAAATCGTCACTTAAAATTTGCATATATTTTGCTAATACAATGAGTTCAATTTCGTGTTTGCCACAAATATCTAAAATATTTTTTTCAACTAAATCTTTGGCATCGTTGCTAGGCACATAATAAAAAGGAATATTAAACGTTTCTGCAAAATGTCTATTATTTTCGTGATTACTGACAACACATACAATTTCCGCAGGTATTTCTCCACGTTTCACTCTCAATAAAACTTCATTGAAAGCATGATCTTCTTTTGAAACAAATAAGGCAATTTTAGTTTTATGACTATTATCGAATAAGTTAAATTCAATATCATTTTCACTTAGTGTTTTTTCTAAAGCTTCTTTTACTAAAGGTACTTTATTAAATTCAAATCGTAAATATAATTTTCCATCGGCATCTTGTGCATGATCATATTCTGTAAAATGATCTAAATGTAAAATATTAGAATCATATTGTGAAATGATATTTGTGATTAATGATGTAATTCCAACTTTGTCTGAGCATGTTGCTAGTAATATGTATTTATCTTCCATTTTAAGCACCTCTAATTTTGAAAAGTAACTCAGAGTATAATGAAGATTCTGAAAAAAGTAAACGGTTATAGCTCAATTTAATAACTTTTAAATTTTTTCAATCTTTTTCTATGCGTAAATGGGTAAAGTAGGCTATAATAATTAATAGTGTTTTTATCTTAAAAGAGTAATAAGTAATTTAAGAGGATAACACTTTTCACAAAAATAATACGCTTACAATCAAAATGTTTTTGTTTGTAACTTATTTATAAGATATAAGATTGATTATTTTGATAATTGCGCCAATGATAAAAAACAATGAAAATTTCATTTCACTCTTTTATTTTCTTGAAAATTGTATTAAGATGTAATTTGTGTTTCAAGAAGCGTGTATTATTGCAATTTCTTGTGTCCGGATAAAATATTCTTTTATGAAAGGTAGATTAAAGTAATGGATAGACAGCATTTCACAGATTTAATTCAAACAAAATTTAAAATGGTACGTATTGAAGCAGGTTATACGCAAGATACGATGGCCCAAACTATTGGTCTTTCAAAAAAGACATTAGTTCAAATAGAAAAAGAGAGAGTATTACCTAACTGGACTACGTGTGTATCAATTTGTGCATTATTCAGAGATTCAGATGTTTTAAATAGTACTTTCGGTTGTGATCCTTTAGAAATGGTACAAACGATTTCTCGTAATCATTGTGCATACCCTAACCATTCTACAACAAGTGACATATACTGGAATACGATTGATAGCCGCAACGGTTTCATCTTACAAGGTAATAAAGTAAGTGATATCTATCGTGTGCTTAATAACGAAACGCAACCAATATTTGGAACGTCTAAATTAAGAGAAGCTGAAACATACTTCGGCAGAATATCAAAAGAAGAATTAATGCACGTATAATATTAATTCATTTTGTGATAGGAGAATCATTATTTATATAATTGGGTGACATGGGACTTTAAATTGTATATGAATGATTTAGTCACTTTACTCTACTTGACCTAAACAAAGATTTAGGTCTTTTTTTATTTGGTTGTTTTAGTTACTTGTGATATTTAAGAGGAATTAAGTAACTAAATATAGAAAACAAGGTATTTTTACTACACATTTTTATAGTAAGTATTATACAATGTAAAAATGATTGTAATTTAAAATTGTCTTTCAATAAAACAGAAATAAAATATAGAATTCAAAGGAGAAATCATCTATGCATACTTTTTTAATAATTGTATTTATGATGGTGATTGGAGCATTGATAGGTGGGGTAACAAATATTTTAGCAGTTAGAATGCTATTTCATCCATTTAAAACCTATTATATTTTTAATAAACGTGTGCCCTTTACACCAGGATTAATACCAAAACGTAGAAAAGAAGTCGCTGATAAGATTGGTCAAGTAGTTGAAGAACACTTATTAACAGAAAGTTTAATCCAATCAAAATTAAATGCACCATCTTCAAGACAAGCAATTGAAGAAGTATTACTTAAACAAATTCAAAAATTAAAACAAGAACATATGACATTGCAATATTTCGCTGATAAGTTAGATTTAGATGTTGCGCAGTTAGCAAATGAAAAATTAGACTTAGTGATTTCAAATAAATTAGATGCATTTTACCAAGATAATCAAACTACACCTATCAAACAGATTATTCCTGAAGAAATAGAAGCTAGTATTGATAGTAAAATAGATTTAGTTCCTGATTTATTGTTTGAAAGAGCAAGCGTGTATCTCAGTTCAGAAAAAGGTGCAGCTGATATTGAATCTATGTTGGAGACTTTCTTCAACGAAAAAGGTAAAATAGTTGGCTTATTACAAATGTTTATGACTAAAGAGAGTATTGCTGATCGTATTCAACATGAACTTATTCGTTTAACTAAACATCCTAAAGCTAAGGCAATTGCAAAACAGGTCATTGATAATGAATATGAGACTATGAAAGCTAAAAATTTAAATGAACTTGTTAGCGAAAGTCAGTACAATTCATTTAAAACTTCTATAACTGAATTAGCCGTTGGTTATTTAGATGTAGATAAAGTATCAAAACAATCGTTTAATACTTTAATGCCAAGCTTTATTCATTTCTTAGAAAGTAAAGTTTCTCAAAAACTAACAGATGTTATTATAGAGAATATATCTAAACATATATCTCCAATAATGAAAAAGATTAATTTAAGACAAATGGTTGAAGAACAAATTAATACATTTGATTTAGCTTATATAGAAAGATTAATCATTGATGTCGCAAATAAAGAACTGAAATTAATTATGCTTTTAGGTTTTTTATTAGGGGGCATAATAGGGCTATTACAGGGCGTAATTGCAATTTTTGTATAACATATTAAATTATGTTATTGTAATACCGATGTGGTTTTCACACATATACAAAAAAGGAGTGAAGCATAGTGGCAGTAAATTTACACGATCATGCAAATCAATTAGAACAAGCTTTAAGAGAAAGTGATGAATACCAAGCTATTCAAAAAGCTTATGCAAATGTTAAAGAAAATAAAGAGTCAAAAGAATTATTTGACGAATTCCGTGAAACTCAATTAGAATTCCAACAAAAACAAATGCAAGGTGAAGAAATCGGTGAAGAAGAGCTACAAAAAGCACAAGAACAAGCTCAAAAAATCGAAAATGATTCAAACATTTCAGAATTAATGGCTGCTGAACAAAACATGAGCCAAGTATTCCAAGAAATCAACCAAATCATTGTTAAACCTTTAGACGAAATCTACGCTGACTAATATCAATTAATCAGATTTTTGATCTCCAGCTACAATACATTTTATGTATTGTAGCTTTTTTTGTTTTATCGACTGAATCTTAGACAATGTGGTAAAATATAGAGATACAAGGTATTCGCATGCACACATCTTAAAAGTTGAATGAGCAACTAATTCATTTATAGATTGTCTTGCATGTATCATCTTAAATAAACCTTTAGATAAAGGAGAACTGTACTGTATGGTGAAATTTATTCATTGTGCTGACTTACATTTAGATAGCCCGTTTAAGTCAAGAAGCTATTTAAGTCAGTCGATTTTTGAAGATATGCAAAAAAGTGCGTACGAAAGCTTTAAAAAAATAGTAGATTTAGCATTGAATGAAGAAATAGATTTTATGATTGTTTCTGGTGATTTATTTGACCAACAGAATCGGACATTACGTGCAGAAGTGTTTTTGAAAGAGCAATTTGAGCGCTTATCTAAAGAACAAATATTCGTATATATTTGTCATGGCAATCATGATCCTTTATCATCGAATATTGGAACAGAATGGCCAGATAATGTTTCAGTGTTCTCAGAAAATGTTGAAACTTATCAAACGATCACTAAAAATGGAGAAGAAATCTATCTTCACGGCTTTAGTTATCAAAATGATGCGAGTTACGAAAATAAATTAGATGCTTATCCATCAAGTCAAGGCCAAAAGGGAATCCATATTGGCATACTTCATGGTACATATAGTAAATCTAGTGCGAAAGACCGCTATACAGAATTTAGATTAGAAGATTTAAACAATAAGCTGTATCATTATTGGGCACTAGGTCATATTCATGAACGTCAACAATTAAGCGATATGCCTCAAATTCACTATCCAGGTAATATACAAGGCCGACACTTTAAAGAATTAGGTGAAAAAGGTTGTTTACTCGTAGAAGGCGACGATTTAAATCTCGAGGCTAAATTCGTACCTACACAATTTATTCGCTTTGAAAAAGCAACGCTTGAAACAGATAAAACTTCTAAGCAAGGTCTTTTTGAAGCAATTCAAACTTTTAAAACACAAGTGAGAAAAAATGGTAAATCGATTTATCAATTGAAGGTTATTGTTAATTCCGATCAATTGATACCTGAACAAGACGTCATACAAGTTCATGAAATGATTAGTGATTATGAAGAAAATGAACATAACTTTGTATTTATTGAAAATTTAACAATCAACAATAAATATGAAGATCAAAATACATTAGTAAAAGAGTTCTCACCAGAGTTAATCGATGACAACACTGTTTATGATAAAGCTATGAACGATTTATATTTAAACCCTAAAGCTTCTAAATATCTAGAGAATTATAGTGATTTTGATCGACGTGGTTTGATAGAACATGCCGAAGAATTATTAAAGTCAGATATGAGGGAGGAATAATATGAAAATTAAATCGTTAGAGATATATGGTTATGGTAGATTTATACAAAGAACAATCGAATTTGATGAGACTTTCACTGAAATATATGGTGAAAACGAAACTGGAAAGTCTACGATACAAGCTTTTATTCACTCCATCTTATTTGGTTTTCCAACAAAAAAAGAAAATGAGCCGCGCTTAGAACCACGATTAGGTAACCAATATGGCGGTAAATTAACTTTAATTCAAGATGATGGTACATTAGTTGATATAGAGCGTATAAAGGGTAGTGCAGTAGGCGATGTGAAAGTTTATTTACCTAATGGCACGATTAAAGATGAAAATTGGTTGAAAAAAGAATTGAATTTTATTTCTAAACGTACATACCAAGGTATTTTTTCTTTTGATGTACTTGGGTTACAAGATATTCATAAAAATATGGATGAGACACAATTACAAAATTATTTATTACAAGCGGGTGCATTAGGTTCTACAGAATTTACTAGCATGCGTGGCATTTTAAATGAGAAAAAAGAAATGTTATATAAGAAAAATGGACGTAATCCAATTATTAATCAACAATTAGATCAGTTGAAAGACTTAGAGAGTCAAATTAGAGCAGAAGAGTCGAAGTTAACTACTTATAAAAGACTTGTGGATGATAAAGATAAATCAGAACGCAGGTTAGATAATATAAAGCAAAATCTAGCACAGTTATCTAAAATGCATAACGAAAAACAAAAAGAACTCACTTTGCATGAACAAACACAAGAATGGAAAACATTAGAATCTCAACTAAATATTGAACCAGTACTTTTCCCAGAACAAGGTATTGATCGCTACGAATCGGCAAAAATTCAAACCCAAAACCTTAAAAGAGATTTGGGTTTAAGAGAAGAAAAGTTAGCGCATCTTAAATCAGAAAACGAAAAAATCAATGTTCCGAAACAAAGTGATATAGATGCTTTCAATCATTTACACCAACAAGAGAATGAAATTAAACAAAAAGAATATGAACTTAAAGCTATTGAAAAAGACATCCAAGATAAAGAACGCGAAAAGACTGGTCTGAAGTCTAATATTGGCTGGCATGATGTGCATCATCAAGTTGACAGTTCAGAAGCAATGAAAAGCTTTGTAAGTAATCAAATTAAAAACAAACAAGAACAAACTGCATTTGTACAACAACTCGAACGTAATATCGAAGAAAATAAAATTGATCAAGAGACCAATGCTACTGAAATAGATACTTTAGAAGCAGATATTGTACCTGAAGAAAATTTTGAAAAGAAAAAACAATATAATAAACAAGTATTTGAGCTTCAAGAAAAGAATAACCTTTACCAAAAAATGAAAGAGGCTTTTGATAAAGATCAACGAGAAAATGAGAAAAAACAGAATTTATTACGCATAAGCTTAATTATATTAGCAGTAATAAGTATAGGACTAACGATTTTCTCATTCGTATCTGCCAATATACTCTTTGGCGTTGTATTTACGATATTGTCAGTCATATTTATCATAGGCGTTTTCTTTGTAAAATCTAAGGAAATAGGTCATAGTGAAACTTTCTCAAAAGAAATAGATGATTTGCAACGACAAATTACGCATTTAGAAGATAATTATGATCTTGACTTTGACTTGGATGATCAGTACCGAGTGCGGGAACAGTTGCATAGTACAGTTAAGACAAAAGAAGCACTTGATAAAAAGGCCGACTATTTAGCAACGAATTTAGAGCAAGCTCAAAAACAATATCAAGAAGCACAAGACAGTATTCATAAAGTTAAAACAGATTTGCATTTATCTGATAAAATGTCAGATGAACTAATCATTGATAGTATTGGCACAATGAATAAGATTAAAGACTACGATAAGCATATCGATGAACTTAAAGAGCAAGCTCGTCAATTACGTGAGGCATTAGAAGCATTTTATGCACATGCTAAAGAAATAACTAATAATCAATTTACGTATTTTAATGATTTATCACTATTCCATGACATTAGACAGTGGCTCAAAGAAGAAACAAATAATCTTGAAAAATGGAATAGAAACGATGAGCAAATCAAATTAATTGAGAGTGAAGTATCGCAACTACACAATCGATTAAACGAAAATAATAATGTGATTACACAGTTATTTGGCTATGTTAATGCTTCTGATGAAGAGAGTTATTATCAACAGCATGTACAATACCAAAATTATCAACAACAAATGACAAGGTTTAATGATTTATCGAAATACTTAGAGAATCAAAATTATAATTATGATTTAAGCTCAAGGTTAAGTGAAAAGACTTATGCGCAATTAACGCATGAAGATGAAGTCTTAGCACGACAAGTAGACGAATATAATGATCAATATTTAGAAATGCAGTCAGAAGTTAGTGACTTAAACGCAAAAATAACTGATATGGAAACAGACAAGACATTAGCTGATTTAAGACATAGATTCCATATACTTAAAAATAAAGTAAATGATGAAGCAAAAGATTGGGCAAGTCTGAGTTACTTACAATCTTTAGTAGAAGGTCACATTGCACAAATTAAAGATAAACGTTTACCAGAAGTGATAAGCGAAGCAACTGATATATTTACGCATTTAACAAATGGTCATTACGTACAAGTGACTTATGCTAACGATGAATTAATGGTGAAACAACAAAATGGTCAAATGTATGAACCAGTAGAACTCAGTCAGTCTACTAAAGAAATACTTTATATTTCATTACGATTGAGTTTAATCAAAACGTTAAAACCATACTATCCATTTCCAATTATCATTGATGATGCATTTGTACATTTTGATAAGCAACGCAAAGAAATTATGATGAATTATTTAAGACAAATGCCGAAAGATTATCAAATTTTATTCTTTACATGTGTGAAAGATACAAGTGTGCCTTCAAAACAAATCATTACGTTGAATAAATTCGAGGAAGGCGGTAAATAATGAGAAACGTAGAAAATTTAAAGCCTGGAGATTCTGTAGATCACTTTTTTCTAATTCATAAAGCAATACAAGGTGTGACAGCTCAAGGCAAAGATTATATGACACTACATTTACAAGATAAAAGTGGGGATATAGAATCTAAATTATGGACGGTTTCAAAAGAAGATATGAAAATATTAGAGCCTGAACAAATTGTCCATGTTACTGGTGATGTTATCAATTATCGTGGTAGAAAACAGATGAAAATCAATAAAATACAGTTAGCTAAACCAGAAGATAATATGAAAACACAAGATTTTGTTGATGGTGCGCCATTAACACCAGATGAAATTCAAGAAGAAGTTTCACATTATATGCTAGATATTGAAAATGCTACGCTACAACGTATTACACGTCATTTGATACGTAAGCATCAAGAAGCATTTTTCACATTCCCAGCGGCAAGTACACATCACCATAACTTTTCTAGTGGTTTAAGTTATCATGTATTAACGATGTTGCGTGTTGCTAAATCTATATGTGATATTTATCCTTTACTTAACCGTAGTTTATTATATAGCTCAATTATTTTACATGATTTAGGTAAAGTAAGAGAATTAAGCGGACCAGTTGCTACATCGTACACAGTAGAAGGTAATTTACTTGGTCACATCTCCATAGCGAGTGATGAAGTTGCAGAAGCGGCAAGAGAGTTGAATCTTGACGGAGAAGAAGTACTTTTATTGCGCCATATGATTTTAGCACATCATGGTAAGATGGAATATGGTTCTCCTAAGTTACCGCACATGAAAGAAGCAGAAATATTATTCTTTATTGATAATATCGATGCTAAAATGAATATGTTTGAAAAAGCATATAAGAAAACGGATAAAGGTCAATTTACTGAGCGTATTTTTGGACTAGATGGCAGACAGTTTTATAATCCAACGTCACTAGACTAATCACGTCATTGTTTATATAAGAGGATAGTTTGGAACATCAAGAACACATCCTCAAATTAAATACACCAAGCCATTTATTTTTCTGTTGGCTTGGTGTTTTCTATTATAAAAAATATAAAAAGGCTGATAGAATCTCTTTTAGAATCTATCAGCCTTTTTGAATTTGTGTGAGCTATTTCAGAGACACTGTGATGGCTTTTTATTGTCCTGTAGACATTCCAGCGCCACCTTGTTGCATAGCTTGTTGCTGTTGCTGTTGTTGCTGCTGTTGTTTTATTTTTTCTGGGTTTAAGATTGAATCTTCAATAGCTTTTTTGATATCTCTATCCTTATAGTCTACATTATATTCATCTAATAATTCTTTGTATGCATCTGTTAATAGTTTAGGCTCTTTTTGTACTTTAGATTGTAATAATTGAGATTTAAGTTTATCTTTTTGTTTATCAAAGTCGTCTTCTTTGTCTGCTTTAATAATATGATAACCATAATCTGTTTTCACTACTTTAGAAATTTCGCCTTCTTTAAGTTTAAAGAGAGCTTTTTCAAATTTATCTTCCATTTGGCCTTTCATAACATAACCTAAGCTACCGTCTTTTTTAGCTGATGATTTATCTGCTGATTCTTCTTTTGCGATTTCACCGAATTTGTCTGGATCTTTATCGACTTGTTTTTTGATTTTTTCTGCTTTTGCTTTTGCATCTTTATCAGATAAACCTTCTTTATCATCTTCATTTTCTTTTACTTTAATTAAGATATGAGAACCTTTTTTAGTGTTTTCTTTGATTTCTTTATCTGAAACATCGACTTTGTCATTAAGTAATTCTTTTTGATAAGCTTGCGTTTTCTTCTGTTCTTTATAATCACTTATAGACATTTTTTGCTGTTTTAACATACTTTCAAATTGTTCTTTACCGCCATATTGTTTTTGTTCTTTTTCAACTTCTTTGTCGATGTCTTTCGTATTAACTTCGTCTTTATATTTATCTGCTAGTAATTTGTTTAATAAGATTGAGAATGAACTGTTGGCAATTTGTTCATCGCCCATTTTGCTCATGACATCTTCTACTTTAACGTCTCCAGCTTTTGATGAAATAATCGTATCATCTTTTGAATCTGTTGCACTACTACCACAAGCACTTAATAGCAGCGCGCTTGCCGTAACCGGAAGTATAACTTTTTTAAATGTTTTCATGGTTGGAAACTCCTTTTGTAATAATAACAACGTAAATATAACATATTATGCTGTGTTCACCAATAAGAAACCCTATTTCTAAGACTATAGTATTAGTAAATATATAAAAAAATAGATTATTAAAATTAATTTGAATAAAAAACAAAAAAGTGGGATAGAAATCAAAATTTAAAATTTGATTTCTATCCCACCCACAAGACGTATTAGGTATCTGATAGATAGCATGCTGCTTGTATGTCAAAGACACTATGCATTATTGTTCATATTTAGTGTCAACTTTATTTAGAATATTAATACCAGTTTGATGTTCTTCTATATATGAACCTTCATTGGAAAATAGTATTATTTTTAAATAAAGAAAATCCATTACTGAATAACCCATATTTAATGCAAGAATAAACATAAAGTAGTGACCAAATTGTGGGAACTGTATGCTGGCATATGCACAGATGCTCGTAATAATGATTACAGGCGTAATTAAATCAAAGCAAAAGTAATATTTATTTACAGGTGTGTTCACATACGTATTATAAAAAGGCACGGATTTATGCCGCACTAATTTATATTTTTTGAAAGATTTATAATAAGGAAACAGAAATACTAAATGAATTGCTTTATGAATGGGGTATAAGATCAACACTAATACTAAAAATACTAAAAAATATTGATCTGTCAATTTCGTATTGGAAAAGAAATACAAAATTTCATAGGCAACTAAGAATGTAATGATCGTTGTGACTAAACTTAGAAATGCGATTCTAGGTAAGCCGAAACGTGCATTTATATCAATTTGGCGTGTACATAGATACATAACTAAATCATGCTCCTCTACTTAATAAATATCAGCACTTATATACTTTCGTATTATCTATCCTAACAGTAAAAAGGTCAAGATAATTTTGAATATGTAATAGGGCGCATATAAAAGAAGAAATAAGCGATTAATTGAATACTTTTATAGGAGTTTATATCAGTATATAAAAAGAGCTGTAAACCTCATTATGGACAATGCTAAAGGTTACAGCTCTATGTTTAGGTTTGATAGATGTTTAGCATAAAATCAATTGAATAACTGTAGGTTACTTATCTTTTTCAAAAGTTTTGCTAATTTCTTCGCCACGATTTTGTAAATTCTCGATATGAGACTGTAATTTTTCAATGTTAGGGTTGATATCAGATTTGAAATCACCAATCATTGTTTTCACTTCATCACCAATTGTACTACCAAATTCTGTACTTTCAGATTTAATTTGAGAGATATAATTCGTAATATCATTTATACTTTGCTTAATGGTATTAATTTCTCTATCAACTTCTGATTCAGCGCCGGCAGGTCTTTTTGTTTGTGCATTAAATTGGTTAGACTCTCTTTTATCGCGATTCATTAAAGCAAAGCCAAGACCAGTTGCAACGCCAGCACCAAGACCTAATAATATTTGAGCTGTTTTCATAAAAATTCTCCTCATTTCTAAATAATATCGCATTCTTTAATATGTTTTATATACCCCGTATGAGATAAGATAAGCATATTTAGTCGAATTGAGCTGCTATTTCTTGTGCGAGTTTAGCTTTTTGGTCATCATCAATTGTATCTTCATGCGTTTCCCATTTATAGCCAAAGCCATCCACATCGTTTTCATATCTTGGTAAAAAGTGGAAATGAAGATGGAAGACAGATTGATCGGCAAATTCACCATTATTCTGTATAATATTTAATCCATCAGGGTTAAATGCTTTTTTAATCGCATTTGCCACTTTAGGTAATGCTGCACCAATATGTTTCATCGTCTCAGTATCTGTTTCGAAAATATTGGCTGATGCTTTTTTAGGAACTAATAGTGTGTGACCTTTTGTAACTTGAGAAATGTCTAAAAATGCGTAAACATAATCATCTTCATATACTTTATGGCTAGGTATGTCACCATCAATAATTTTACTAAAGACTGTTTCTGACATGAATCTTCACTCCTTGTAAGATTGTTACTGACTATTATAGCATTAGTATATTATTTCCGTCATTTTTCGCAGTAAATTTATGCCTATAGACTGATTTTTGATACAATATAATTTGTGGAGGTGCCATATGACAGTAAAAATAGAACATTTAACAGGCGGTTATGGTAAACGACCTGTAATTAAAAATATAAATTTTGAATTAACCCAAGGTGAAATTGTTGGGCTTATTGGATTAAATGGAGCAGGTAAAAGTACGACAATCAAGCACATGCTTGGTTTACTGACACCTATGGAAGGTGAGATGACAATTTCTAATATAAATATAAAACAAGATGTTGAAACTTATAGAAGAAAATTATCTTATATTCCAGAGTCTCCAGTTATTTATGAAGAATTAACATTGCAAGAACATATCTACATGACAGCCATGGCTTATAATATTAGCAAAGAAGCTGCAATGGAGAAGGCACAACCTTTATTAAAAACATTTCGCTTAGAAGATAAATTAAATATATTTCCAAGCCACTTTTCTAAAGGTATGAAGCAAAAAGTAATGATTATTTGTGCCTTTATTGTAGATCCAGAATTATACATTATTGATGAACCATTTCTTGGATTAGATCCTCTAGGCATTCAATCAATGTTAGATTTAATGGTTGAGAAAAAAGACGAAGGTCGTACTGTATTAATGAGTACACATATTTTAGCAACTGCAGAAAGATACTGCGATAGATTCTTAATTATGGACGAAGGGCAAATTGTAGCATTCGGAAACTTAGATGAACTAAGAGCACAAACAGGCTTAGAAGGTAAAACATTAGATGAAATATATATCCATGTCACACAAGGTGGCCAACAAACATGAATCAAAATGCGAAACAATTATTTAATACAAGAAAACAAGAGATAAGCAAAGAAAAGCAATACTATAATAAATTCATCTTTAATGGCCATTTCTCCGTATTTCTTGTAATTATGTTTGGTGCCTTTCTAGTAGGCTATGGTGATTGGCTACAATCTATACCACATGATTTTAATTACGCTTTGATTGCTAGTATCGTCGTAGCATTAACATCTATGTTTCCAATTAGAACGTTGCTTAAAGATGCAGATAGACTTTTTCTATTACCATTTGAAAAACATATGTCAGAATATATGAAACATAGTTTGATTTATAGTTACTTTTCTCGAATAGGGTTTCAAGTATTAATACTAATTGTGTTATTCCCATTGTTTTTTGTGATTAATAATCAAACGTTTGGTTTTTATATTTTGTTTGCTGTATTAGCACTCATTTTCCCATTACTAGGTTTATTATTAAAATGGCAATGGTATAAATACCGATTAGAAGGTTGGTCTCTGTATGTATTACTCTTTATTATTTTCACCTCGGGATATTACTTAGCATTAGACCCGAAACAATTATCAAGTATTACTTCTGTTTTCGTCCTCGTGGGTATAACAATGTTAATCCATTATCAAAATAAGACACATTTATATCCTTGGGAAAAAATGATTAAATCAGAACATCAACATCATATGAATTATTATAAATTCGTTAATATGTTCACAGATGTAAAACATCTTAAAGAAACAGCAGTAAGAAGAAGTTATCTAGATCCATTGTTGATTACGCCTAAGCGTAAAAAGTTTAATTCAAATTATATGTATCTTTATTTATTTATAAGAAGTTTTGTACGTGGTAAAGATGCTTTTAATATTATTTTAAGGTTAGTAATGCTTGCACTTGTTTTAATGTTTTGGTTAGAACAACCTATTATCATGTTAATTATTGGTAGCTTGTTTATGTACATTATCTTATTACAAATGGCACAATTTTATACACAACAAGCCTATGGGTTGTGGCCCCAGGTGTGGCCCGTTACTGAATCGAAAGTAATAAAAGGATATGAACAATTCTTGTATAGATTAATGTTAATTGTAGGAGCGTTATTTATTATCATCTATGCTGTAGTATTTCCACTCTATAGTTACTTTGGTTTGTTATACTTCCTTGTAGGTTGGCTAACAATTGTAAATGTCATTAAAAAACTAAAATATCAAGAAACATTGTTAAGAGATTAAAAAAAGTCGTTTCTCGATGTGTTAGATAGTTTATCTAGCGCATAAGAAACGACTTTTTATTTTAAAAATTGTAATTTTCAATATTAATTATCATCAATCGGGAATAAATATCTTTCGAAATAACTCGAATGTTGA
The DNA here is from genome assembly GCF_001747895.1 of Staphylococcus equorum. Taxonomy (GTDB): domain Bacteria; phylum Bacillota; class Bacilli; order Staphylococcales; family Staphylococcaceae; genus Staphylococcus; species Staphylococcus equorum_A. The sequence goes on from NZ_LNNB01000030.1 coordinate 29,794, forward strand.
CGACTTGAGCCGAAGAACTGGCTTAGTGCCAGCTTATCAAAGTTGTCTTTGAATAAAGACGAAGCTCTAAAATCTTCATAAGCATTTCTACTTTCGAAGCCAAAGTAAATCTTATATGTTAAACCTTGTTCCGGTTTTAAGAAACGATAACTTCTATAACCAGCAAATTGATTGAAATCAGTAGAAAAGCCTTCCAATTTTTTCTCTAATTGATAAGCATGATCTTCTGAAGTCGGAATAAATATTACTGAATAAAAGTTATTCTCATCTAAATCGCCTTCAGCCTTTAGAACTTCATAAACTAAAGGTTGTTTTAAAACGGATTGATTATCTGTTTCTTCAATGATTACTGAAGAGTCAGAAGCTGAAAATTGTAATAAGTTATGATCAGGGTTATTAAGTCTGATTTGATTCAAATAACCAAAAGTACCATAAGATGCATAAATTTTCATAAGATTTCCCCCTTGCTTTGTTTAAGAAAGTGCATATAACTATTATACTGTACTATAGATATATCTATGTTATCAAATAAATATAATAATAGTCTTTGATAACATTATAATAGATTTCTAAAAGAAAACAATAGTCAAATGATTAAGATGGTAAAAGTAGACTGTTTGTCTTTTTTATGACATTTTAACACAATGAAATACGGGGTATATAACAGTATGGTATTATAAATAAGAATGATTATAATGTAGGAGGATTCAAGGTGCATAATAAAAATAATACAATCCTAGATATGATAAATGGTGAGGCGGTAGACCACACACCAGTATGGTTTATGCGTCAAGCTGGTAGATCACAGCCTGAATATAGAAAATTGAAAGAAAAGTATTCTTTATTTGAAATTACACATCAACCTGAGTTATGTGCTTATGTTACACATTTACCAGTTGATAATTATAATACAGATGCAGCGGTGCTGTATAAAGATATTATGACACCACTTCAGCCGATAGGGGTAGATGTAGAGATTAAATCTGGTATAGGTCCAGTAATTCACAACCCTATAAAAAATATACACGACGTTGAAAAGTTAGGAAAGATTGATCCTAAGCGTGACGTGCCATATGTTTTAGATACAATAAAAATATTGACTGAAGAAAAATTAAATGTGCCATTAATTGGTTTTACGGGAGCGCCATTTACATTAGCAAGTTATATGATTGAAGGTGGACCTTCAAAGAATTATAATTTTACTAAAGCAATGATGTATAGTGACGAAGCAACTTGGTTTGCACTTATGGATCATTTAGTAGACATGTCCATCACATATACCTCTGCTCAAGTTGAGGCTGGCGCAGAGATAATACAAGTGTTTGATTCTTGGGCTGGGGCGTTAAATGTAAAAGATTATCGTTATTATATTAAGCCAGCGATGGAGAAACTTATTAAGGGTATAAAAGCGAAACATGATGTGCCTGTAATATTATTTGGTGTAGGTGCAAGTCATTTAGCACAGGAGTGGAATTCATTACCTATCGATGTATTAGGTCTAGATTGGAGACTCTCTATCAAAGAAGCTGGAGATTTAAATATCACTAAAACACTGCAAGGCAATTTAGACCCATCATTGTTATTAGCACCATGGGACGTTATTGAAGAAAGATTAAAACCAATATTAGATCAAGGTATGGAACATGGACAGCACATTTTCAACCTTGGACATGGCGTTTTTCCAGAAGTTAAACCAGAAACACTTAAACGTATAACAACATTCGTTCATGATTATACTAAGAGATAGTAGACATAAACACACGTCATCAAGAGTAACAATTTATTATGTCATATACATCTAAAATTTATTATACAAAAGGATGATTTAAAAATGACAAAAACAATAGGCTTATTAGTTATGGCATATGGAACACCATATCAAGAAAGTGATATTGAGGCTTACTACACAGATATTAGACATGGGAAAAAACCTACTGAAGCAGAATTACAAGATTTAAAAGACAGATACAAACATATCGGTGGGCTATCACCATTAGCTAATACAACCAATCGCCAAGCTGAAACGCTTTGTGATGCACTAAACGAAGCTTACAGTGAGGTTGAATTTAAATTATACATTGGTTTGAAACACATACATCCTTTTATAGAAGATGCGGTTCAATCAATGCATGATGAAGGTATAGAAGAAGCAGTTACAGTAGTATTGGCGCCACACTATTCTACTTTCTCAGTAGGTTCGTATAATACGAGAGCGCAAAAAGAAGCGGATAAATATGGTATTACATTTAAACATGTAGAACACTATTATCAACAACCTAAATTCATTCAATATTGGACAGAAAAAGTGAATGAGTCATTATCGGAAATTCCAGAAGAAGAACATAATGAAACAGTGTTAGTTGTATCAGCGCATAGCCTGCCAAAAGGACTTATTGAGCAAAATAATGATCCATATCCAAATGAATTACACCATACGGCACAATTATTAGAAGAACATTCTAATATTCTCCATGTAGCTGAAGGATGGCAATCTGAAGGTAATACTGGCACACCGTGGTTAGGGCCTGATGTTCAAGATTTAACTAGGGCATTATATAAAGAATATGGCTATAAAAATTTCATTTACACTCCTGTTGGTTTTGTATGTGAACATTTAGAAGTGTTATACGATAATGATTATGAATGTAAAGTAGTCTGCGACGAATTAGGCGTTAACTATTTCCGTCCCTCAATGCCTAATACGGACCCATTGTTTATTGGGGCAATCGTTGATGAAATCAAAAATGTTTATTAAAGGAAGCGTGAACTGTTTTGACTAAAAGTATTGCGATTATTGGTGCTGGTATTACAGGTTTATCAAGTGCATATTTTATTAAAAAACAACGACCTGATATTGATGTCACTATATATGAAGCATCTAATAGAGCTGGTGGTAAAATTCAAACATATAGAACTGAAGGTTACACCATTGAACTTGGGCCAGAATCCTATTTAGGACGCAAACAGATAATGACAGATATTGCTAAAGAAATTGGTTTAGAAAATGACCTTATTACAAACCAAACAGGACAGTCTTTTATATATGCTAAAAATAAATTATTTCCAATACCGGGCGGATCAATTTTAGGTGTACCAACTGACATTAAACCATTTTTAAAGACAAAATTAATTTCTCCTACGGGTAAATTAACAGCTGGATTAGATTTATTTAAGAAATCGATAGAAATGAACCATGATATTTCAGTAGGATCATTTTTCCGCCAACGTCTAGGGGATGAAGTGTTAGAAAACTTAATAGAACCTCTAATGGGTGGCATTTACGGTACGAATATAGATGACTTGAGTTTGATGAGTACGTTTCCAGAATTCAAACAAAGAGAAGAACAATTTGGCAGTTTAATTAAAGGTATGCGATATGAAAAAGAACAGCGACAAAAACAACGTCAACTATATCCAGGTGCGCCAAAAGGGCAATTCAAGCAATTCAGACAGGGTCTGAGTTCATTTATAGAAGCTTTAACAAAATATGTATTAAATCTAGGTGTCAAAATAGAGTTTAATACGCCTATTCAAGATATTATTGTTGCTCAAAAATCTTATGAAATCGTCACATCAGAAACGAAAACTGAATATGATGGTGTCCTAGTTACTACGCCACACCAAACATTTATGCAATGGTTTGGCAATGATCCTTCCTTTGACTATTTCAATACAATGAATTCTACGACTGTGGCAACAGTCGTATTAGCTTTTGATGAAGAAAATATTGAAAACACATATGACGGTACCGGATTTGTCATTGCGCGTACAAGTAAGACAAGTATCACTGCATGTACATGGACAAGTAAAAAATGGCCATTTACAACACCAGAAGGTAAAGTACTTATTCGTGCATACGTAGGTAAACCTGATGACACGGTCGTGGACGATCACACAGATGAGGAAATTGTAAACATTGTTAAAAAAGATTTGAGTCAAATGATGACATTTAAAGGTGCACCAGATTTCAGCATCGTGAATAGATTACCTAAAAGCATGCCGCAATACCATGTAGGCCATATAGATCGTATTAAAGAAGTACAAACACATATTAAAACAAGCTATCCAAGACTACGTATTACTGGTGCCTCATTTGAAGCAGTAGGGTTACCTGATTGTATTCAACAAGGCAAAAATGCTGTCGAAGAATTAATAGCTGAACTATAATAGAAAGTTTAAAGAGCCGTTTTTCGATATAATAAGTTATTATATCGAAGTAGCGGCTTATTTTTATATTTTTAATTGTTGGATAATTTAATATTTATAATAATTGTGAGATACTTAATATATAGTGTAGTAGAAACGTATGCAGTAGCAATATAACAATGGTTTATGAGCTATTGTACAGGGGGAGTAGTTATGACAGATATTATAATTGTACATTCAAAAATTGGAGATGCCACAAATCATTGGTATAAATGGTTAGCTAATAATCTTATTTTAGAAGGTTACAATGTAACATTATTTGATTTACCAGTAGAAGAAAATGATAATCTTGAGCAGTGGGTGGAAAGAATGAAAGACCAGATCACTGTAAAAAAATATGAAACGTATTTTATAACACATGGTTTTGGTACTTTAGCATCACTAAAGTATATAGAAGAAATGAATATAAACCACATCGAAGGATTGTTTAGTGTTGCAGGCTTTATGGATGACGCGGAAGAAATAGATGCTTACATCGATCCTGAAACAAAAGCAATCGATTATGAGATTGTTAAAAATAAAGTAGATCAATTTTATGGTTTATGTTCTAAAAATGATGAATATGTATCGTATTTAGAAACTAAAAGATTAATGGATACATTAAATGGTGTATGTAAAGTTACAGAGAACGGTGGCCACTTTATAGAAGATGATGGTTTCACTACATTCACAATTTTACATGGAAAAATGCAAGGCATTATGAGTAAGTAATTTACTATTGTACATTAAAGAACATTATTTAGTTAGTTATTGTTCTTTAATGTACAATATTGAATGTAATGCCATCACTATAAATGTAGTATTTAAGTATGAAAACAATAGAATTTTGTATAAATAAGGAACTAAAGATAAAATATTATTATTATATTCCTTTTTTACACAAAATAGTTTATAAAAGTTATTGACTAAAGTGTTGGAAATTTATATACTAAGTTAGTATTGATTGATAGGGGATGTGCAAACATCAATTATCGCATTAAAGTTTTAACTCCTGATTAAGCCAATGTAAATTACTTTTAAAAAGTTGTTGACATTAAGTAAAGATTCATGGTATATTAATTGGGTAGGCGTCATTAATAATATTACCGCGGGATGGAGCAGCGGTAGCTCGTCGGGCTCATAACCCGAAGGTCGGTGGTTCAAATCCGCCTCCCGCAATTTTTTATTTTAGGTCTCGTAGTGTAGCGGTTAACACGCCTGCCTGTCACGCAGGAGATCGCGGGTTCGATTCCCGTCGAGACCGCCATTATCATTATGGTTCAGTAGCTCAGTTGGTAGAGCAATGGATTGAAGCTCCATGTGTCGGCAGTTCGACTCTGTCCTGAACCATTTTTTTAATATTAGCTTTGGCGGTTGTGGTGAAGTGGTTAACACATCGGATTGTGGTTCCGACACGCGTGGGTTCGATCCCCATCATCCGCCCCATAATGATTAATTAAGCGGGTGTAGTTTAATGGGAAAACCTCAGCCTTCCAAGCTGATGTTGTGGGTTCGATTCCCATCACCCGCTCCATTTTAATTATTCCACAGTAGCTCAGTGGTAGAGCTATCGGCTGTTAACCGA
>NZ_LNNB01000031.1 GCF_001747895.1 Staphylococcus equorum
AGGCGTCAGCGCTTTACAAAAATGGTTCAATTATATAACTATATATAATAGAAGAAACACGTCATGAAATTTATTTAGAACACAGTAAAAGGAAGCGGGAATATGAAATCAAAATGTAGAATTTGATTTCGTGTTCCTGCTTCCTTAAAGGCTGATTCTATAGAGAGGTATTAGAAGTAGTTTGCAGTGATACCGCCGTCTACGTTCATGTTTGCACCGTTTGTCCAATCCGATTCATCTGACGCTAAGTATAACGCGGCGTTGACAATATCTTCTGGTTTGCCAAATCTTCCAGTAGGTTGTCTGTTTAATCTCGCATTTTTAGCTTCTTCATCTGCAACTAACCATTCCATTAATAAGGGTGTTTCAATTGGACCAGGGCTGATTGCATTTGTGCGAATGCCTTTAGGACGGAATTGAATGGCTAATGATTTCGTTAAAGATACGACGGCACCTTTTGAAGCAGTGTACGCATCTTGAGGCACTGAACAACCCATTTCTGCAACAAATGAAGCTATATTAATAATAGATCCAGAGTTGTTTTTTTCCATTTCTGGAATAACATATTTCGTCATAAAGAAAATACCTTTAACATTAATATTCATAACTAAGTCCCATACGTCTTCGCTTGTATTGACGACAGAATTATCTGCTTCTGGCATGACGCCAGCATTATTATATAGCACATCAATTTTTCCATAAGCTTCAACTGTATCGGCGACCGCATTTTTAACATTGGCTTCATTAGCAATATCCACTTTGAAAAAAGAAGCTTCTCCGCCATTATCTGTGATTGCCTTCACAGTCGCTTGACCGGCTTGTTCATCTCTTTCGAATACTGCGATTTTACCGCCTTCATTTGCAAACATTTGTGCAGCTACTTTACCCATGCCACCGCCAGCACCTGTAATAATACATACTTTGTCTTGTAATCTCATAATCGTTTTCCTCCTCAGTAGTATATTTAGCTTTGTTCAAAGTAACGCGAACGTTCCCAAGTTGTTACGAAAGAATCGAAGTCATTCTGTTCTGATTGTGCAGCTTCTAAATAATGATTCGCGACATCTTCACCAAGGACTTTTGTCACAACATCACTATTTTTCCAAGTTAAGATAGCCTCGTGTAACGATGATGGGATACGGTCGATATTATCTTGTTCATAAGCATTACCAACTAGTTCATCAGTAAGTTCGATTTTATTTTCTATACCATATAAACCAGCACCAATTAAAGCAGAGTAAGCTAAGTATGGATTCATATCTGCACCTGAAATACGTGATTCAAAGCGTAATGCATTTTGTTCTCCTACAACACGGTAGCCAGCAGAACGATTGTCTTGGCTCCATGCAATACTTACCGGTGCCCATGAGTTAGGCGCAAAACGTTTATAAGAGTTTACGTAAGGCGCAAACATTAATGAAAAATCTCTTGTAAATTTAATGATACCTGCTAAGAAATGTTTCATCGTTTCAGATTTTGGTTCTTCTGCGTCATCACCTGCATAGAAAGCATTCGTTTTCGTGCCTTTTTTCATCATACTTAAATGAATATGACCGCTTGAACCTGTCCATGCTTCGTAAGGTTTAGCCATGAATGTTACGGATTTATCATTTTGGATACAGATTTCTTTCATACCATGTTTGAACATAATATGTTGATCAGCAGCATCTAAGGCGTCTGAGTATTTTAAGTTGATTTCGTGCTGTCCTTTATACGCTTCACCTTTTGAAGATTCGATAGTAATGCCCATTAAGTGCATTTGATTTCTAATTTCTTGATAAATTGGTTCATTCTTACTACCTTGCAATAAGTTATAATCTTCATTTAAATGACCGGCAGCTTCTAAATTGTCGTATCCTTGTTTCGAAATATCTTCAAATGAATTATTGAATAAGTAGAATTCAAGTTCACTTGCCATATGTGGTGACAAGCCTTGTGCTTCTGCTTTATCAATTTGTTGTTTGAGAATGTTACGCGGCGCAATTGCAATCGGTTCACTGCCATCTACGGCATACACATCACAAAAGACCATCGCAGTGTGTTCTAACCAAGGCACCACTTTTAAAGTATTCAAGTCAGGCACAGCTAAATAATCACCATAACCTTTGTCCCAGTTCATAAATTCAAAATTATCGTTCGTATCCATTTCAAAGTTTGTACCTAACAAGTAGTTACAGAAATGTGTACCATCAGATATATCATTTTCTAAAATGAAATCACCCGTGATTCGTTTCCCCATCAAACGGCCTTGCATGTCACAAAAGCCCATGATAAGTGTATCGATATCATCAGATTTAACTAATTCAAGTAATTGTTCCTTTGTAATATCGCCAGTTACTTTTTTGCCTTTAATATTGTTATTCATATATGACAACCCCTTATTAGTTTATTTAAGTAAAGATAATGAAATATATTTCAATTCTAAGAACCCATCTAATCCAAAGTGACTGCCTTCACGACCCATTCCACTTTCTTTAATACCGCCAAATGGTGCTTGAGGGACACTTAATTGAGTACCGTTAACACCAATCATGCCAAATTCTAATTTTTCACTGATTTTATAAACCGTATTAATATTATTAGAAAAGAAGTAAGCAGCTAAACCATATGGTGAAGCATTTGCAATATCAATCGCTTCATCTTCGTCGTCGAATGTAATAATCGGTGCGACAGGGCCAAATATTTCTTCCTGTGCAATAGCCATCGTTCGTTCAACTCCTGTTATGACAGTAGGTTGATAGAAAAGACTTGATGTAGAAATGTCAGCTTTATCTCCGCCAGTTTCAACTTGAGCACCTTGTTTCATAGCATCTGCGACTAAGTGTTCAACTTTATCAATCGCTTTTTGATTAATGAGCGGTCCTACTTGCGTATCCTCTTGATCACCTGGGCCGACTTTGATGGTTTTTACACGGTCGATAATTTTCTGTGTCATCTCTGCTTTAACATCTTTGTGTACAAGTACAACGTTGATACCATTACACATTTGACCACTATTTTCGAACTTGTTATCAACAATCGCGTCTGCAGCGTTATCTAAATCGGCATCGGGTAACACAATCGCTGGTGCATTGCCCCCGAGTTCGAGCGAGATACGTTTGACTTGATCAGAAGCTTTACTCATTAATTTCTTACCAATTGGTGTGGAACCTGTGAACGACATTTTTCTAACACGCTTGTCCTCAAATAGTTTGTCTGAAATGACTGAAGAACTGCCAGTAACAATATTTGCGACTCCTTTATCAATGCCGGTTGCCATTAATTCATCGAAAATCGCAATTGCAATTCTTGGTGTTTCACTTGATGGTTTGACGATTACAGTACATCCAGCAGCTAATGCAGGTGCCACTTTACGTGCAACCATTGCGCCAGGGAAATTCCATGGTGTAATCAATCCACAAACGCCTACAGGTTGTTTCGTGACTGAAATGCGTTGATTCTCTGATGAAGGTGGAATGACTTCACCATAAATACGTTTCCCTTCTTCAGCAAACCAACGAATGAATTTAGCACAAACTCCGACTTCACCAAAAGCTTCTGCGTAAGGTTTGCCTTGTTCTTCACTCATAATCGTTGCGAGTGCTTCTTGTTTATTTAATAAATTGACTGCCCATTGTTCTAAATAACCTTGCCTTGTTTCAGCAGTATAATTCGACCATGTTTCAAAAGCAGTGGACGCACTATCAATTGCTTGTTGCACGATGTCCTCAGTTACACTTGGTACTTTGCCAATTGAGTTTCCATTCGCTGGATTAACGACGGCGATGCTATTGTCTGTTTCAACTTTTTCACCGTTTACCCAGTTATAATTTAAATTACGTGTCATATAATCTCCCCTTAATACGCAAAAAGACGCCTATATACTCAATTTTTGTTAATTGAGATATAAGCGCCTTTGCTTAGTTGTTATTCACTTGGAAAAAACTAAAATCATATTATTGAAACCCTTTTCAATTTCGTGTTAACCAAATGTTACTAAAATTTTTAAATCTTGTCAATATTCAGATAATATACTATACTTTGCACAAATAAGCATAGGGGGTAGATTGAATGGGCAAAACGTTGGATTTATTACAAAAATTAATTACTTTTGATAGTTCTAATCAAGAAGTTGCAAATGAAACCATTGATTATTGTAAGCAGTGGTTAGAAGAACAGGGACTCAAACCTGAAATTATAACGAACAATGATTATAAGATGCTTATATGTAATGTAGGCGAAGGTAGTAAGCGACTCATTCTAAATGGACATGTTGATGTGGTGAGTGGTAAAGAAGCACAATTTGATCCTGAAATTAAAGATGGCAAAATTTATGGACGCGGTTCTGCTGATATGAAAGCAGGTGTCGCTTCATTTATGGTTGCAATGACTGAACTTCAAGATGCTGATTTAGGTGATACAAGTGTTCAACTTCAATTAGTCACAGATGAGGAAATTGGTGGCTATAATTGTTCTGCTTATTTAACTGACCAAGGCTATTTAGGTGATTTCGTGATTTGTGCTGAACCAACTCAAATTGGAATTGGCTATCAATCTAAAGGCCTTTTACAATTTGATATTCAATTAAACGGTAAGTCAGCACATGGTAGTAGACCCTGGGAAGGTGACAATGCCATTATAAAAGCGTATGAAGTATACGAAAAAATAATTGATTTACCGTTTGCGAAACAATCTACAGATATTTTTGATGGCCCCTCGATTAATCTCGCTAAAATTTCTGGTGGTGAGGTCTATAACAAAGTACCAGATACATGTACGCTTTCAATTGATATTCGTTATTTACCTAACCAAGATAAAGATGACATTCTAGAACAAATTAAAGGTGTTACAGATGATGAAATAGCTGTGCATATGTCAGGTCCTAGTGTGAAAAATGAAATTGACAATCCTTATATTCAACACCTTGTAAAAGAAATCAAAACTGTAACTGGCAATCAAGAAGCCAATATTTTTGGTCAGCATGGCTTTGCAGATACAAGATACTTTTCAAGATTTGATGTGCCAGCAATTGAATTTGGACCTTCTGGTGATGCGTGGCATGGAGATGGTGAATATGCCGTAGTAGACTCATTAGATCAATATAAAGATATCATTGTAGGTTTTGGAAAAACGTTTAATTAGAAACAGGCAAGTGGTTGAAATAGATATGAAAATATAAGCGAACGCTCAATTTTAATCATTGCGCGTTCGCTTTTTTAGATAACTAAAAGTGTTTAAATGAAACCTATCCATTGCCAGTAAGTAAAACTAAATAATACGATAAGTAAGTAACCAATAACGGTGATTGGAATACCTGTTTTCAAGAAATCTTTAACGGTAAATGTTTCTGTACCATATGCCAACATAGATTGTGGTGAACTAACAGGAAGTAAGAAGCCAAAGCTAATTACAAATTGTTGTATGAGCACAAAGGCCATAGACTGCTCTCCTAAATCTAATGTCATCGTGAGTGAAATAAATACTGGAATTAATGCTGAAGCCAAGCTTGTGGCACTTGCAAAACCTAAATGAATTAATATATTAAACAAAGAAATTAAAGCAATCGTCATCACTAATGGATAGTGTTCAAGGCCGATAAGTCCAAAGGTTTGATCACTTAGCCATTGCGCAGCAGTTGTTTTTAATAACACATTACCTAAGGAGATACCCACACCAAATACAATAATCGTACCCCATGGAATGCGAGACTCAGCTTCTTTCCATGTCATAATACCAATTTTAGGGGTTAACATGATTGCTAGCGCTAATAAAATAATAGAAGATGAATCAATCGGATGTAACACTTTTTCTGTAGACCAAAGTAAAAGTAATGCAATTGAAATAGCAATGAGACGCCATTCTTTAGCAGTGACAGGGCCCATTTCATGTAATTGTTTTTTGATCAGTTGCTTGCCTCCAGATATTTCGTGTACCTCTGGTGGCATTACTTTTAGCATAATGAAATAAAGTGCAATAGACATCAAGATAGACCACGGACCAGCATAAAGAAACCATTGCCCCCATGAAATATCTATTCCTAATTGATCATTAATAAAATTGATGGCAACGATATTTTGAGCGGCTGCCGTTTTAATACCTACGTTCCAAATAGACACAGCTTGGACCGCCGTAATGACAAGTAAAGCGGCAAGTTTACTATTTTTAGAAATGCCAAAAGCAGTAACCATACCTAACAAAATAGGAATAACTGCCCCAGCACGCGCAGTTGCTGAAGGTACAAAGAAAGCTAGAAAAATGGCAACAATAATTGTGCCAATAACGATGCGGTTGGTCTTATTACCTACCATAGAAAGAACGATGAGTGCGAGACGTTTATGTAGATTTGTAATTTGCATTGCAGTAGCTAAAAACAGTGCTGCAGCTACTAGTGCAATAGCAGTAGATGAAAAGCCACTAAAAGCAAGCTTCAATGCGTTAGTCGTACCGAATAAGCTACTGCCTTCTAAAACTTTACCGCCTGTTTGTGGATTGCCTAGAGACTCAGTTAAATTTTGTACAGGGCTAAATCCTAAGAGCAAGATAATCAAACCGACAATCATCGCTGCAGATACAGGATAAGTGACTGCTTCAGTTACCCATAAGATAACGGCGAATATTAAGATAGCTAATGCACTTTTAGCCATGAAGGGCAAGGTATCTGGCGTTGGTAATACCATGATAACCACAAGCGCAATGACGCTAATGATTAACCAAAGCGGTTTAAATGTGGTGTTTTTCTTCTTTGTTGAATGCTGTTTCATCTTTAAAGTGCTCCTTTTCTTATTTTTTCAATTTTATAATATCAAATACCTAAAACGTGCTCACTATAATATTGAAAAGTTCATAAAAATGCCTTTAGTTAAGCAGAAAATAAAAAGAAGAGGATGAGAACCTACATTACAATGACTGAAAAGTTTGTGTGTATTTTATAAAATGTTTAATTATACAGAAACAGAGAATAATAATGATGTAGAGCAATGTGCGGTATTTAAATAAATAATAATAAGGTGATTAAATGGATGTAAGGTTTCCAATAGGAGAATTAGAAATTCCAGATAAAGTAACATTAGATGATATTCAAAAATGGGCGAAAGAAATAGAAGGTTATACTGAACGTTTAAGAGAGACTGTAGATTCATTAGATGATGAAGCGTTGAATGCAAAGTATCGTGCAGGGAGTTGGACAGTGCGTCAACTTGTACATCATATTGCTGACTCTCAATTAAATATGTATCAGCGTTTGAAGTTAGCACTCACAGATAATAATCCGACAGTACCAGCATTTATCCAAGATAAATGGGTGATGTTGCCGGATAACGACTTACCTATCGAAAGCTCGATTAAGATGCTAGAAGGTATGAACGAACGTATCGTAGCAATTGCTAACAATTTAAATGAAGATCAATTAACACAAACATTTACGTTAAAAGATAGTGGCGAGATAACCGTAGCTGAAAAAGTTGCAAAACTATCTTGGCATGAAGAACATCACTTAGCACATATTAAAATAGCACTATCTAAATAGTAGAATCTAGAAGGCCGTTCAAATTATGAAAATTTGAACGGTTTTTTTAATTTGTTATCTAGTTATTTTGTATGATTTATATAGAACTAATGTAAAATAACTCTTAAAAAGGGGCAAATAGGATTTTTAATAAATTGCAAATGGAAAAATAAGGTGGAATTGTACACAATTGACAAACAAATTACATAAATATTACGTGTTTATATTATAAATTAATCTGATTACAGACTTTCATCAAAGCTTTTCTTCACTTTTTATTCATTATGAGTCACTTTTTCACTGTAATTTAGATGTAATGAACATGCGTATATTTTAATTTGACTGTAACCTACAAACATTTTATGGATGTTATAGTATTATTTGTGAGTTGGTTGAAGCAGTAAATTATTTTTTAATTAAATAATTGAAATTCAACCGTATAAAATAAAAAATGAAAATTATCTTTCTGGGAGGATTTATTAATAATGAAAAAAACAGTAATCGCATCAACTTTAGCAGTAGGATTAGGCGTAACAGGAGCAGCAGCAGGAAATTCAGCTGACGCTTCAGAACAAAACGTAGACCAAGCACAATTAGCGCAACAAGCTCAATCAAATCCAGAGCAATTAAATGAAGCACCTGTTCAAGATGGTTCATATGACATAGACTTTAATCATAACGGTACAGACTATAGCTTCGAATCAGATGGTACAAACTTTAGCTGGAGCTTTGGTGGAGGATCAACTGAAGGTTCAACTGAGGCACCTGCTCAACAAGAAGCACCAGCTGAGCCAGCACAACAATCAGCACCAGCTGAACAAGCGGCTGAACCAGCTCAACAAGAAGCTCCAAAAACTGAAACAACTCAACAACCACAACAAGAATCTACTTCAAAAGAATCTAGCTCAAGTGAAGCTTCAAGTGGTTCATCAGTAAATGTTAACTCTCATTTACAAACAATTGCTCAACGTGAATCAGGTGGCGACATTACAGCTATCAATGCTTCATCAGGTGCAGCAGGTAAATACCAATTCCTACAAAGCACTTGGGATTCAGTAGCTCCAGCAGCATACCAAGGTGTATCTCCAGCAGAAGCACCTGAATCAGTACAAGATGCAGCAGCAGTTGAACTTTACAACACTGCAGGCGCTTCACAATGGGTTACTGCATAATTTAAACAGTAATTAATTATTTTAAATAAAGTATTCAAAACCTGCTTCTATAATATAGAGGCAGGTTTTTTGATTTAATAAATAATTTGAGATAAATAAAACAAGCACGATTTAGATAATAATCTAGATCGTGCTTGTTTTTGTTATTAAAATATTTCCGAGGAAATGCAAGTGTAGTATGAATGCAATGCAAGTATTACAAATAACGTGACCAGATGCCTTCGCTTGGGATCGATTCTACAGATATAATTTCATCTTTAGTCGGATGTTTTACGCTAAGGTGCGATGCCCATAAAGCAATTTGTTGACCAGGTTTATTAATATGTTGTCCATATTTTTGGTCTCCATATAATGGTAGGTTTTGATTCGCAAATTGCACTCTAATTTGATGTGAGCGTCCAGTTCGTAATTGTACTTCGACTAAACTTTTCTTTTCAGCATTATGAATCATCTTATAGTCTAAGATGGCTTGCTTTGCTTCTTTTTTTCTTGAATCTACCACATGTACGATGTTTTTATTCCGATCTTTCCAGAGATAATCTTTAAGTTCACCTTGTTTTTTTGCAGGTGCACCATGAACAACCGCTAAATATGTTCTATCAAAGTTTTGTTTTCTTAATTCATTTGATAAACGAGATGCAGCTTTAGATGTTTTGGCAAAAACCATAGCACCACCGACTGGTCTGTCAAGACGATGTACTAAACCAAGGTAAACCTTTCCTGGTTTATTATATTTTTCTTTAATGTAATCTTTTAATACAGATAATAAATCTTCATCTTTTGAGTCATCAGCCTGTACTGGTATATTAATAGGTTTTTCGACCATAAGTAAATGATTATCCTCATAAAGGACATTGATCAACATTGAACTCCTCCAAATCGATATAATGCTTTACATAGTTAGTACGCAATATTAAAAAATAATTAAAAATATATCAACATAGTATATTATCATATTGTAGAATAAATTCAATGACATAAATATATTGTAAGAATAAAAAATAAAGTATTTAAAATAACGTGAAATAAAAATAAAATGAAGTAAAAAGTAACTGTATACTATTGGTGTAAAGATACACCGTTGTCACACTAATTACATAGAGATTACATAAAGGTAAAGCCAAGCATTCTATTTATGAACTATCATGAGAGGATTTTGGTTGAATTTTCTGGAAATTATTAAGATTTTTAGTGTAATGGGAGTGTAAAAAGTCGATTGTTTTTTTAACTTCACTGTAACCCACGAGCTATTTATAGATGTTACAGTAGGTCTTGTAAATTAATTGAGGAAAGTAAATCGTCTTAGCGATGATTGAAATTACGAATTAATTTTAAAACTATAAAATGGAAATTATCTCTTAGGAGGATTATTAATAATGAAAAAAACAGTAATTGCATCAACTTTAGCAGTAGGATTAGGCGTAACAGGAGCAGCAGCAGGAAATTCAGCTGACGCTTCAGAACAAAACCTAGACCAAGCACAATTAGCGCAACAAGCTCAATCAAACTCTGAACAATTAAATCAAGCACCCGTACAAGAGGGTTCATATAATCATAACTTTACTCAAGATGGCGTAAATTATAACTTCCAATCAGATGGTACAAACTTTACTTGGAGCTATGGTGAAGGTTCAAATGGTTCATCAGAACAAGCTTCAACTAATAGTGGTCAACAACAAGCTCAACCACAACAAGAGCAAGCACAACAAGCAACTGCTGAGCAACCAACTGAACAATCAGCTCCACAAACTGAAGAAACTCAACAACCACAACAAGAAGCAGCTTCAACTCAATCTTCAGAAAGTTCAAATGAGTCAAGCTCAAGTGAAGCTTCAAGTGGTTCATCAGTAGAAGTTAATGATCACTTAAAAGGAATTGCTGAACGTGAATCAGGTGG
Source organism: Staphylococcus equorum (assembly GCF_001747895.1). Lineage (GTDB taxonomy): Bacteria > Bacillota > Bacilli > Staphylococcales > Staphylococcaceae > Staphylococcus > Staphylococcus equorum_A. Next base: position 10,553 of record NZ_LNNB01000031.1, read on the forward strand.
CGACCTTAAAGCTGTTAACCCTTCATCAGGTGCAGCAGGTAAATACCAATTCTTACAAAGTACTTGGGATTCAGTAGCACCTGAAGAATACCAAGGTCAATCACCAACTGAAGCTCCAGAATCAGTACAAGATCAAGCAGCAATGGATCTTTACGAATCTGAAGGTGCTTCACAATGGGTTACTGCATAATATAAGCAGTAATATCTAATTAAAATTAAATATAGTTCAGTGAATAAACTAATCCCTGTTTCTACACATGTAGAGGCAGGGATTTTTATATGTAAGTAAATTTATTTTAAAAGTTGATTAACGAATGGGTGTAAGGGAATAATATGATATTATGAAAAAACTTTTAGCACATTTAATCGTAGTTTTGACGTTAGCAATTATATTATTTTTGACTACTTTATTATTCGATTTATTTAAATCGATGCACTTAACGGCATTATTACTGAATATAGATTTTTTAATAGATGACAATGCTTCAAATGTTATTTTGGAATTTTTAATTCATGTAGGTATTACAATTTCACTTTATGCTTCACTCTATTTTATTTATAAAAAGTGGGGGGATTATTATTATATGGCATTAATTTGTGCCATGATTTCATTTTTAGCACTGTATCCATTATTAATTTATATGGCAGTTAGCCCAATTTTTCAATTTCATTATACAGGTTATATCTGTTGGACTATTGCACATATAATATTTTTAGTTTGCACGCATAAAGGAATTAAATTTATGGAGAGCAAGCTTTAAAATTCATAATTTTGTTAAAAAGTTATCATAGTAAAAGTGAAAATGCGGTTTATAATTATTATGTAACGACGTTAATTACTCTTAAGGAGGGGTTTTTAATTAAAAATGCAGAATTAGTATTATTTGATTTAGATAATACTTTATTTCCTTTCAATGATTTATGGTTAATTGCGAATAAACAAATTTTCAGGAATTCATCATATGCAGAAGATATTGCATATGATGAATTCCTGAAAATTTATACTTATTACGATAAAAAATTTTGGTCGGAACATAGTCGTGGAGAGATAACTTTAGATGAACTTAGGCAACTACGATTAATTGAAAGCTTAAAATATTTTAAGAAAAATATTACAACGAAAGAAGCTCATGAATATTTCTTAGCATTTTTTGACATTATTATTCAACATATTAAACCTAATATAATATTAAATGATCACCTTAATAAATTAAAAAATGGGTGAATATAGGTATATTAACTAACGGGAAAAATTTAGAACAAACGACTAAGATAGCGCGTTTAGAATTAAATAAGGTTTTTGAAAGTAATATATTTATATCTGAAGATATTGGAAGTGAAAAGCCTGATAGTGCTGCTTTTTTAAAAGTGACTCATATGCTAAATATCAAACCTGAACATACAATATTTGTAGGAGATTCTTGGGAAAATGATGTTTCTGGTTCACTTAATGTAGGCATGAAACCAATTTGGTTTAATGGTGACAAAAACATAATTGACAAAAATATAGAAGTTATTAATAGAGTATTGAAGGGTTAGTAGAAAGTTTGATAACACGAGTGAAACGATAAATAAAACACTGTTATGCATCATGCATAACAGTGTTTTATATTATTTATTGGCTTACAAGATTTTTGAAGTTTTCCAAGCGTGCTGCTTTTTCTTCTTCGCTAATGTCATGTTTTTTTACATAACGATTATTTTCGTGAGTTGCACATTCGTGTGTACAAGCACCTAAATAACGTTCTTCATTTTCTTCAGAAACAAGAATTTGTTTGTTACATTCTGGATTGCTACAGTTGATATAACGTTCGCATGGCGTACCATCGAACCATTCTTTGCCCACAACTGTTTTATCTACTTGGTTAACTTCTACACTAATACGTTCATCAAAGACGTACATTTTACCGTCCCATAATTCACCTTTTACTTCTGGATCTTTACCGTAAGTAGCAATACCGCCTTCAAGTTGGCCAACATCCTCAAAGCCTTCTTTTAATAAGTAACCAGAGAATTTTTCACAGCGGATACCGCCAGTACAATAAGTGACAATTTTTTTGTCCATGAATTGCTCTTTATTTTCTTTAATCCAATCAGGTAGGTCTCTAAATCTCGTGATATCAGGGCGAACTGAACCACGGAAATGACCTAAATCGTATTCGTAATCATTTCTTGCATCAATGACTACAGTATCATCAGCTAATAAAGCTTCTCTAAATTCTTGTGGTGATAAGTAATTTCCTGTTAATTCTCTTGGGTCAACGTCATCTTCTAAATCTAGTGCAACAATTTCTTCTCTTGGACGTACATGCATTTTTTTGAAAGCATGTCCTTCAGCTTCATCAACTTTAAAAGTAATCCCTTTAAATCTTTCATCTGATTTCAATTGTTCCATATATTTATCAGTAGCTTCGACTGTTCCAGATACAGTACCATTGATACCTTCTGTAGATACTAAAATACGACCCTTAAGTTCTAAATCCTTACAAAATTCTAAATGCTCCGTGGCAAAAGTTTCGGGGTCATCAAGTGTTGTATATTTATAATACAATAATACTCTATAATCCATAATTCGATTCTCCTCTAATCTATTCTTTTCATTATTATTAATATAAAATTTATGGTTGAAGTGGTTGGTTGTGTTGAAGCAGTGTGATGCTTCATTTATAATTTACTTACTCATTATTTCGAGTAAAAGAACAAAATTCTCCTTATTGCATTATAACAAAAAAAGGATAATATTCAATTTATTAATTTAAATTAGTGCAATATTTTTATTATATATGAAAAGTACATTCTAAGAAATAGAAAAGTAAATATGCTCTTCTCAAAGCCGTCACTTTAAAAGTGATAACCATGAAAAGAGCATAGGTGTATAGCATTTATTTTATACTTCTTAAAATTTAGAAGTAGCTATGATGAACTTATTTCTTTTTGTTTGTGCAAACAAGTGCAGCCACTAAGCCAATTGTACTTATAGCAAAAATGATGTTCATAATTGCTAAAGTTTCGATGATTACGACGTCTTTGCCTAATCTTTCAAAGGCATTTTGCTGCATTTCTTTTTCAGAGCTTAAATCGCTTTGTGATCTTGAAGGTTTTTCTTCGATATCTTCTAACATTCTTTCTTCAACTTTAGGCATGTAATTCCTCCTTGTGTACTACTTTAATGTTTTCCCTTTTGACAAAAAATCAATCATATACCTTTGAAAGCGCTAAACTATAAGTAATTGCAAATAGATGTGGTTATTACTATACTGAATTGATAATTGTTAGTAGAAAAAGGAGAGATGTAAATGGAAACGGTATACTTGGCAGGCGGATGTCTATGGGGTGTACAAGCCTTTGTTAAAACTTTGCCTGGCGTCGCAGATACAGAAGGCGGTAGGGCAAACGGTATTACAGATACACTCGATGGAGAATATGATGGTTATGTAGAAGTCATTAAGACAACATTTGATCCAGAAAAAGTAACAGTTACAGACTTAATGGGATACCTATTTGAAATTATTGATCCTTATAGTGTAAACAAGCAAGGTGAAGATGTTGGCTTAAGATATAGAACAGGATTATACAGCGAAGACGCCAAGCATTTAAAAGAGGCGCAAGCGTTTATAGACGCAATTGAAGACCATCATCTGATTGCAACAGAAGTATTACCACTGACAAATTACGTGAAAAGTGCAGAAGAAAATCAAGATAGACTAACAAGATTCCCTGATGATTACTGTCATCTTCCTAAAGCACTTGTAAATAAATATAAATAAATGAACAAGGCGGTTCTCAGAATAATGAGAACCGCCTTTATTTATGTGCAATGATTATGAACTATCTGATGATGCATAAAATAAGTAGTATATCTTTAAGCTTTCAATACATCTTGTTCTAATGGAATTGATTTTTGAGCGCCTTCAACTTGGACTGTAAGCGAAGCTGCTTTATTTGCGTAAGTAATACTTTCTTCTATATTAAAGTCTGTCATATTGAGACGACTTGCTAGTGCACCGATAAAAGTATCACCTGCTGCTGTTGTATCAACTGCTTTCACTTTAAACGAAGGTATTAAACCAGCAGAATTTGCTGTTGCGTAATAAGTCCCTTGCTCGCCAAGTGTGATAATGACAACTTTCATACCTAAAGATAAAAAGTATTCTGCGTTTTGATGCATTGATGAACGATCTGTAACCGGGATACCACTTAATAATTCTGCTTCTGTTTCGTTTGGCACAATAATATCAGTTAAAGTAAGTAAATCCTTAGACAATTCACTTGCTGGAGCTGGATTTAAAATGGTAGTGACATTGTTTTCACGAGCAATTTTAAAAGCACTAATAATCGCAGGTACAGGCACTTCAAGTTGAGCAATAATGTAATCAGCTTCTGCAATCGCGTCAGCTGCTTTATTTACATCTGTGTCATTTAATTCCATATTTGCGCCACCATAAACTAAAATTGTATTCTGACCATTAGCATCAATTGTTATGAATGCTTGACCTGTTTGAGCAGTATCTGTTGTCATGATGTAGTCTGTATTCATATGCGCTTGTTCAAAATCTTCTAACATGAAATCTGCGTCGCCTTCAGTTCCAATCTTAGAAATAAAAGTTGTTTGGGCATTTGAGCGTGCAGTTGCAAGTGCTTGATTTGCGCCTTTACCGCCACCATAAATTTTTTGAGCATTTTGAAGATGTAACGTTTCTCCCGGTTTAACAAAACGATCTACGTTTAAAATTTTATCTACATTGGTAGAACCAATAATTACAACTTTATTTGTCATAGTATATTCTCCTTTTTTCTTTAAAATGTCACGTTAGATTCAAGTGCAATATTTGAAAATGGTGTCGTTTCCCCTGTACGAACATTAGCTTTTGTTAGTGAATGATTTAAATTTTGTTTCATTTCTTCGTGTGGAATAAATGAAATTTCTACATTGTCACCAATTAATGATTTGATTTGTTTAAGTTGGTCAGCGTTTTGCGTTTTAATTTCTTCTGCAAGAAATATTTTTTGAACTTCAACTTCTGATAACACGTTCTCTAAAACATCGATAAAGCGTGGTAAATCTTTAGTAATCGCCAAATCAATACGACGTTCGTCATTTGGAATCGGCATACCCGCATCATTAATTGTTATTAAATCAAAATGCCCCAATGTTGCAATTGCATGTGATACATGACTATTTAATACCTTTGTTTTTTTCATAATTAAATCTCCCATCTTATACTTTATTTAATAAATACTGTAACTGCTGCTGCTATTAATATGATCACAAGTCCAATAATAGTAACGATAAGTTCTTTTGATGTTTTTCTCTGATTCAAGAAATAAATACCTGTTAACGTCGCTAACACTACTGATGTTTGTGACAGTATAAATCCTGTCGCTAATCCATTCATATCTGACTGAGCAGAAATTAAGTATGTTAATGCACCAAATGCAAAGAATAATCCTGAAATAATTTGTTTCCAGCTGACTTTCTCTAAGAAAGCATTGCCTTGTTTCATATTCATAAATGCATAAATGACTGCAGCAAGCACCATACCCATTGCTTGTGGTAAGAATGCTTCCATGCCACTGATATTAGTTGCTTGAGGTGCTGCAGAGTAGGCCCAATAACCTATTTCACCTATAAGTAGTAAAATAACTGCATTTCTTAATTTCTTATTATGCTGTTGTCCTGATTTTTCACTCCAAACTGTCATATATGCACCAATGAGTACAACAAGTAGGGCAGCGAATCCGATAATTTTATTTGTTACTCCTGGCCAATCACCTAATGCGAAAACGCCCCACAGAGATGCACCTAAAAGTTGAAATGCGGTTGTGATTGGCATAGCTCTAGAAGAACCGACTAGACCAAATGCTTTAAAAGTAATAATTTGTCCAAAGCCCCAACCAACACCTGAGATCAATGAAAATATAAGATTCATTCCTGTTGGGAAATCGATACCTTGAATGAATGCGAAACATAATGCGAAAATCAACGTTCCTACTGTTGCACCAAATATTTGGTTAACTGGTCGACCACCAAATTTAGATGCGATGGTAGGGAATAGCCCCCAACCTAGTAATGGTCCAAGTCCAATTAAAATTGCTATAATATCCATAAGACACCTCTATATATATTTATGTAGTGATAATTTTTAGGTAAAACGATTTAGTAAAACGTTTTACTACGTCATAGTAACATCAATTTATATTTTTGTACACGCTTTCATTCATGCAAAAAAATATAAGACCTAAATGATAAACTGAAAATTGATTACTGCTAACTCGAATTAAGCATCAATGACATATCATTTGGTCTTATATTATGTGTGTTTTATTTTTTAAAATATTGCGTTGTTTCTCTAATAATTAACTCATTATGTAAAGCAACATTATGTAAAGTTGCATCATTTTGTATTAGCTTATGCGTGATTAAAGATAATGCTGACTCGCCTATTTCTTTAATCGGTTGTGCAACTGTTGTAAGGGAAGGAACAAGATACTTTGCAATATCTATATCATCAAACCCAATTACTGAAATATCGTGTGGCACGCGAACCCCTTTATCAGCGAGACCACGCATAATACCAATAGCCATCTCATCATTCGTTGCAAAAATAGCACTGGATTTGGATTTTATAATCTCATCGATGACTGCAAATCCACCTTCTTTATTTAAAGGGGTTTCGATAATTATAGGCGATGGTATCTCATGCATTTCACAATATTTGATGAAACCATCTGTTCTTGCTTTCATATTACTCGTTAAATTATAAGGTTGAATGATTGAAATGTGCGTGTGGCCGTAATCAATAAGATGTGCGGCTGCAAGTTCACCACCATTGCGTTCATTTGTTTTTACGATATCTGTAAATCCATGGTCATCACTTTGATCTAGTACGATATAGGGAATATTATGATTTAATAAATATTGATTTAAACGAGACGGGTTCTTAATCATCTGCGCAATAATCAGACCATCCATGCCTCGTTCGACAAGATGCATAATACCTTCTTCGATTTTATCTTCCTTTGTGGTTAAGAAGAATAGATCGACATCATCTGGTTTATGATCATCCATAGTTTGCATCATCGTGGAAAAGAATGGATTAGTTAAATTTGGTAATAGCACACCGATTAATTTTGTATTGCTACCACGTAATTGTTGCGCATTTTTATTAGGGAAGTAGCCTAATCGCTCTTTAGCAGCAATGACTTTGTTTACTGTTTCCTCTGAAAAACGGTTACTTTTTTTATTTAAAATTTGCGAGACCGTAGTCAAAGACACGTCTGCTGCTTTAGCTACATCTTTGATAGAAACTTTTTTCATCCAAGTTCACTCCTTATACAATCTATCCATTTAATATAATAAGTAATATTTTTATTAATTATAGCGTACCATGTACAAAGTAAAATGTATCAATTTCTTATTAATAAAATGAAAACGTTTTATATTTTGAGAGGAATTTTTCAAAAAGTGAAGAAAAGATAGGAGTGAGGCAGAGCGTGTAGTAAAATATTTTTACAGACAAGTTGGAATAAAGGTGGCTAATCTCATTGAAAATGGGGTGATGCCTATGGTTTTGGTCTCTACTTCAAGAAAGGATAGAAAATGACTGATTATGAAATCATAATGGTTGTGTTAACAATCATTGGACTCATATTAGTTTGTAATAGCCAAAAAAAATAACGTTCCAACTTTAGGCAGATAAATGTTGGGACGTTGTTTTCACTTTGTCTAGCCACCGTCTTTTTAACGGGTCTGTGAGGGAGGTATGTTAGCGCATATCTCCTTCTTAATTTTAATATAACAACGGTTAATTCATAAGTCAAAAGATTTTATTATATTTTTAAAAGCTTACATAGAGACGTTTTAAGACTTCATTAGAATGATTCATATAGGGATAGTTAAATTTTTCAAAAAGTGAAGAAAAGATAGGAGTGAAGCAGTTCATGTAGTAAAATATTTTTACAGACAAGTTGGAATAAAGGTGGCTAATCTCATAAAAAATGGGGTGATGCCTATGATTTTGGTCTCTCCTCCTAGAAAGGATAGAAGATGACTGATTATGAAATCATAATGGTTGTGTTAACAATCATTGGACTCATATTAGTTTGTAATAGCCAAAAAAAATAACCTTCCAACTTTGGACAAGTTAAGGTTATTTTAACCAAAAGCCACCGTCTTTTTAACGGGTCTGTGAGGGAGGTATGTTCACGCATATCTCCTTCTTAATTTTAATATAACAACAGTTAATTCATAAGTCAAAAGATTTTATTATATATTTTAATTCCTACATGGAGGCTTTTGTAGAGGGACTAGAGCCTTTAAAACGCTATTTTATTTTTACTCATAAAAAGGGGGTAAATGACTGACTATGAAATCATAAAGGTTGTGTTAACAATCATTGGACTCATATTAGTTTGTAATAGCCAAAAAAAATAACGTTCCAACTTTAGGCTAATAAATGTTGGAACATTATTTTGACATTAATTAAAAAGCCACCGTATTTTAACGGGTCTGTGAGTGAGGTATGTTCACGCATATCTCCTTCTTAATTTTAATATAACAACAGTTAATTCATAAGTCAAAAGATTTTAGTGAGTGACGTTTCAATGGTGTTACAGTAGTTTTTAAAGAGAGAATGTAGTATAAAATACGACGTTTAAATAAGTACGTAAATGCTTAAGATTATGTGATGAATTTAGCGTTGAAATTCAATTTTTCTTAAAATTTGATTCATTGAATAAATATGACGTATGCTATAATATGCGGTATTAAGACAAATTGGTGAGACTAGGAGATTTTCGATTATGAATAAGCCAAAATATCAAATTGTAGCGGACGAAATTAAAGAAAAAATAATTAACAAAAGCTATCAAGTTGGAATGCTCTTACCTACAGAAAAGCAATTTCAGGATAGATATAATTTAAGTCGCTATACAATCAGACAAGCAATGGATTTATTAGTCAAAGAAGGATACATTAAAAAGAAAAAAGGTTCTGGATCATATGTGAGTTACAATTACTTAAATACAAATCAGAACAATGAAACTAAAAAAATAGGCGTAATCGTGACTTACTTATCGGATTATATTTTCCCGAGTATTATTCGAGGCATTGAGAATGTATTAAAAAAACATGGCTATTCTTTAATATTAGCAAGTACGAATAATAATCATGAGGAAGAACGTAAATGTTTAGAGATGATGCTGAATCAAGGTGTGACGGGACTTATTATAGAACCTACTAAGAGTAATGTCTATAACCCGAACTTGTCCTATTATTCATTATTCAAACAGCGAGATATTCCGATTTTAATGATTAATGCTAAGTATGATGAGTTGAATTTACCTTATATCGCAATCGATGATGTGAAATCTGGCTATTTAGCAACAAAATATTTAATAGATCAAGGACATGAAAATATTGCTTTAATCACAAAAATAGACGATAACCAAGGTAAATTAAGAATGAAGGGTTATTTTAATGCTTTTGAAAGTAATCATATTCTTTTTAAAGGTGAACATATTTATACATTCGATACCGAAAGTAAGCCACAAGTCATCGAACAAATTGTTCAGCATGTTTGTGATAAAAAGATTAATATCACTGGCTTAGTTTGTTATAACGATGAAATTGCTTACGAGGTTATCCAAAGATTGAAACAGCGAAACGTGCAGATACCAAGCGATTTATCTGTGGTTGGCGAAGATAACTCAGTACTAAGTAAATTGAGTGAGATGGATTTGACTACAACGTCACATCCCCAAGAATTACTTGGTAGAAAAGCAGCAGAATGGATGATTAACGCGATAGATACAGAAAAAAACCAAACGTCACAACTTATCGATACATATATTATCGAACGTAATTCTGTAAAAAAAATATAAAAGCAGGCTCAAATCAATCACGCTATTGGTTTGAGTCTTTTTATTCCTAGAAACATGTACGGACACAAAATAATAAATGTTGACATGTACGGACAAATATTATAAAGTATACTTGAAAACGGTTTCAATAGGAGTGTTGGAAATGGATGGTTTGAAGAAAGCATTAAGTAGTGAAGATATATCGATTGGTATTGAACTTGGTTCTACAAGAATTAAAACCGTAGCAATTGATCAGCATTTGAATACAGTAGCATCTGGACATTTTGAATGGGAAAACCAATTCGTAGATGGATATTGGACATATTCAATTAATGATATCTGGGTCGGTTTACAGAAAAGTTATAATGCAATGACAACAGAAATGAAAGAAAAACATAATTTAACATTAAAACAAGTGAAGTCGATTGGTATCAGCGGTATGATGCATGGTTATCTAGCGTTTGATCATAATGAAGATTTACTTGTACCATTTAGAACTTGGAGAAATGGTAATACAGCAAAGGCAGCTACGTTACTTAGCGAAGCGTTTCAATTTAATATTCCAGAACGTTGGAGTATTGCGCATGTATATCAAGCCATATTAGATAAAGAAGCCCATGTGAATCAAATTGAATATTTAACAACGTTAGCTGGATATGTACATTGGTACTTAACTGGTGAAAAAGTTGTCGGTATTGGCGAGGCTTCAGGCATGTTCCCAATAGATGTTAACAACAAAACGTATAGGTCAGATTTATTAAATAAAGCCAATGACTTATTTGAAAGTAAAGGATTTGCAAAGTCAGTAGAAACTATATTACCTGAAATTAAATTGGCAGGTGAAAATGGTGGTCGTCTTACAAGTGATGGTGCAACATTATTAGATCCTTCAGGAAATCTTGAAGCTGGTAGCGTGATGTGCCCTCCAGAAGGTGATGCTGGTACTGGTATGGTAGCAACGAATACAGTAGCGCAGAATACAGGTAATATATCAGCCGGTACTAGTGCGTTTGCAATGGTTGTATTATCTGATGCATTAAAAGGTATGTACCCGGAAATTGATGTAGTAACAACGCCCGATGGTAGTGAAGTAGCAATGATTCACACCAATAACTGTACTTCTGATATTAATGATTGGATGAACATATTTGGCGAAGTATTAAGTGTCGTGGGTGTTGATTTTTCATCAGATGAGTTGTACGGACAAATATTCGAGCGTTCATTGGAAAGTGATGACAACATTGGTGGCTTACTTTCATACAACTATGTTTCAGGCGAAAACATCACAGACGTAGAGACAGGTTATCCATTATTTGTACGTGAACCAAACTATAATTTCAATTTAGCTAATTTTATGAAAATGCATTTATATAGTGCGTTCAGTACTTTAAAAATTGGAATGGATTTATTGAAAAATAATGAATCGATTAACATAGATAAATTAATAGCACATGGCGGTATTTTTAAAACGAAAGGTGTCGCACAGCAAGTATTATCATCAGCACTTGAAAATAAAATTACCGTAATGGATACGGCAAGTGAAGGTGGCGCGTGGGGTGTCAGTGTTTTAGCTTACTATAGCGCACAAGAATCTCAAAAACCTTTAGCTACATTTTTAAATGAAGTTGTATTTTTAAACACAGAAGAAGTAACTGTGGAACCAGCAGAACAAGAAGTGATTAACTTTAATAACTATGTAGAAAAAGTTAAAAAAGGTTTACCTATAGAACAATCGATAGTTAAGTATTTAGGAGGCAAATAACATGTTAGAAGCGTTAAAAGCTGAAGTTTATAAAGCAAATTTAGAGTTGCCAAACCGAGGATTGATTAAATATACATGGGGTAACGTGAGTGCCTTTGATGCAGAATCACAATTATTTGTTATAAAGCCGAGTGGCGTAGATTACGATGTCATGAAACCAGAAGATATGGTGGTTTGTAATTTAGATTGTGAAGTGGTTGAAGGAGATTTAAAACCTTCTTCAGACATGCCAACGCATGCTGTCCTTTATAAAGAATTTGGTGATATTGGCAGTGTCGTACATACGCATTCACCATGGGCAACAACGTGGGCGCAATCAGGATTAAACGTGCCAGCTATGGGAACAACACATGCTGATACATTCTACGGCGAAATTCCGTGTGCTAGATTTTTAACGACTGAAGAAATCAATAAAGATTATGAGTATGAAACAGGCAATGTCATTGTTGAAACATTTAAAGAAAAAAATATTAACCCACATGAAGTACCTGCAGTATTATTGCATGGTCATGCACCATTTATTTGGGGAGATAATTGCGAAAAAGCTGTGATGAACGCAGTAGTGTTAGAAGAAGTATGTAAGATGAATATCTTCACAAGACAATTAAATCCATTCGCTGAAACATTACCTAAAGCAGTACTTGATAAACACTTTGAAAGAAAACACGGCGCTAATGCCTATTACGGACAAAACTAAGGAGGAAATAAAATGGCTACAACAAAAAAATTCTGGTTTGTGATTGGATCACAAGAACTCTATGGTGATGATGCACTCGCACAAGTTAAACAAAATGCACAAAATATTACGGACGAATTAAACGCGCAGGCACAATTACCGTTTGAAATTGAATTACAAACGAAATTAGCAATTTCTGCAGATGTTATTACAGATATTATGAAAGAAGCGAATTATCGTGATGATATTTTAGGCGTTATTACATGGATGCATACATTTTCACCAGCGAAAATGTGGATTAGAGGTACTAAATTATTACAAAAACCATTGTTACATTTAGCAACTCAATACAACAATGATATTTCATGGGAAAACATTGATATGGATTATATGAATTTACATCAATCAGCGCATGGAGATAGAGAATACGGTTATATTAACCGCCGTCTTAATAAGAAAAATGAAATCATTTTTGGACATTGGAAAGATGAAAGTGTACAAAAACAATTAAGCGAATGGATGGTTGTAGCCAATGCTTATAATGAAAGCTTTAACTTAAAAGTTGCAAGATTTGGTGACAACATGCGTAATGTAGCTGTTACTGAAGGGGATAAAATCGAAGCACAAATCCAATACGGTTGGACTGTAGATTATTTTGGTATAGGTGATTTAGTAGAATATGTGAATCAAGTAACAGATTCTGAAGTAGATCAATTATTTAAATCATATGAAGATTTATATGACTTTGATTACAGAGCGTACAGTGAAGACGCATTTAATGCTTCTGTTAAAGAACAAATCAAATATGAAATTGCGATTAAACGCTTTTTAGATGACGGTGGATATACTGCTTTTACTTCTAACTTTGAAGATTTACATGGCATGAAACAATTACCAGGTTTAGCAGTACAAAGACTTAACGAACAAGGTTACGGCTTTGCAGGTGAAGGCGATTGGAAGACTGCTGCTTTAGACCGCTTACTTAAAATTGCTGCAGAAAATGAAGCAACAGGGTTCATGGAAGATTACACGTACGACTTAAGAAGTCATCAATCACATATTCTAGGTGCACATATGTTGGAAGTTGATCCAACACTAGCAAATACGAAACCTAAAATCGTTGTAAATCCCCTAGGTATAGGTGGTAAAGAAGATCCAGCAAGATTAGTATTCGATGGAAAAGCAGGCGACGGCGTAGTTGTCACAATGATGGATCTTGGTACACACTTCAAGTTTATTGTGAATGAAATTACTGCTAAACAATTAGATGAACCTGCACCTAACTTACCAGTAGCTAGAGTGTTATGGGATGTTAAACCATCATTAGAACAAGGCGTGAAACGTTGGATTGAAGAAGGCGGCGGTCATCACACAGTACTGTCACTTAAATTGAATACATCGCAAATAGAAATATTATTAAACATGTTTGATTCAGAATATACATTAATAAATTAAATTACAGTAGATTTGTCGTTAATCAAATGACGTAATGTAAGGCATATTTTGTTTTAAAAAAGGGTGAATGGGATGAAAATAAACAGTAAAGTTTCGAATCGCTTTATCTATTTCTTCGGCGCTTTTGGTGGGATACTTTTTGGTTATGACATAGGTGTTATGACCGGAGCGTTACCATTTTTAAGAGAAGACTGGAATATTAATAGTGGATTTATAATTGGCTTAATTACTTCGTCAGTAATGCTAGGCGCAATATTTGGTGGTATTTTAGCAGGTAAATTATCTGATACGCTTGGTAGAAGGAAAATGATTTTAATTTCTGCAATTATTTTCGTAATTGGTTCTGTTTTGTCAGGTATCGCACCACATGATGGTAGTTATTTCTTAATTATATCAAGGGTAATTCTGGGGTTAGCAGTTGGTGCTGCATCAGCATTAGTACCAGCTTACATGTCAGAAATGGCTCCTGCCAAGTACCGTGGCCAATTGTCTGGTATGAACCAAACAATGATTGTATCTGGGATGTTGTTATCATACATCGTAGACTATTTCTTAAGAGGTTTACCTGTTGAAATGGGTTGGAGATTAATGTTAGGAGCAGCAGCAGTTCCGGCAATCATTTTATTCTGGGGCGTATTAAAATTACCAGAGTCTCCAAGATTTTTAATTAAAAATAATAAATTTAAAGAAGCTAAAATGGTTTTAAGCAACCTTAGAAATAACCAAAATGTAGATAAAGAATTTGAAGAAATAAACAAGACAATTCAAATAGAAAGTAAGAATAAAGTAAACCAATCATTAGCAACATTATTTAGTGGCAAATATAAATATTTAGTTATCGCTGGATTGGGTGTAGCTGCGTTCCAACAATTCCAAGGGGCAAATGCAATATTCTATTATATTCCATTAATTGTTGAACAAGCTACTGGTAGCTCAGCAAGTACAGCTTTAATGTGGCCAATTATTCAAGGTGTAATTTTAGTATTAGGATCATTACTCTTCATTTGGATAGCGGATAAATTTAACAGAAGAACATTGCTTATGTTAGGTGGTACTGTGATGGGATTATCCTTCATATTACCGGCAATCATCCATTTGTTCTTACCAAATGCGAATCCGATACTCATCGTGGTATTTTTAAGTATCTATGTAGCATTCTATTCATTTACATGGGCACCATTAACATGGGTGATCGTAGGAGAAATCTTCCCGTTAGCAATTAGAGGATTTGCTTCTGGTGCTGCATCTTCATTAAATTGGATTGGTTCTTTCTTAGTTGGATTACTATTCCCAATTATGACAGTGTATTTCCCTCAACAAATCGTATTTGCGATATTCGGCATTATTTGTATACTCGGTGTACTATTTGTGAAAAAATTCGTTCCAGAATCTAGAGGACGCACACTAGAAGAAATCGAAGCAATCGGTGCTACACATGCGTCAAACAATGAAAAAGCACAAGCACAAACTGAAAAAGTATAGTTAAAATATTACTTTGAGGCTGAGACATATGTTTATGTCTCAGCCTTTTTTTATTTTCAAAAACTACAAATGTTTAGAAGTTAAATTTAAGACCCTCTCTAAAAATATCACACGTGATTTTAGAGAAGGTCCTTTTTGTGAGGAAAATGACTTTATTTTAAGAAACCTAAAACAAAGTCTACACCGCTAGCTAATGCACTTGCAATGCTTGTACCCATAGTTACCCAATCATGAGCGATACCTGCTTGGATGGCATTATTTAGTGCTTCTATGATTGCTGACATATAAAACACCCCTTTCCAAGTATTTAAAATTAAAACAAAGTTTTAATTTATCAACTACAATATAAAATATTTCACTGTTAATTTGCGCGAAATTGCCTAACTAGAGGATTTTTATGCCTAAGTGTAATATTACTTATTTTATTGGATTTGTAAGAATTAGGTATTTCCTTTGGTTTTTATAATTTTTTATTGAACAGCATTTTAAATAGCCGAGGAATATAGAGGGGGATTTAAGTGATTTAAACCCTTCTATACAATTTAGATACTGCTGTGAACTGCATAGAAGGGTTATTAATAGAATTTGGTGATTTATTGATGAATTATAATTTTTCAATATGACCTTGTATTACAGAAGCCAGACCTGTATGTTTTGTCCCTTCGTAGCGGTATGTTTCACGCTTTTTTAGCATATGAATTTTAATAGTGTGTTGAGATAAGTAATGCTTAATTTCGTCTATTTCATAAAGCATTGACTTATCTTTAGGACCGCCTGTACGATATTCTAGTTGTTCTATTGAGTAAAATTCAAAATAACTGTGACCGTTTTTGACTAATGATTGAATAAGATTATTAAACATAGCTTGTTTGCCCTCGGCAGGGACATGACCAAAAATATTAATACTATAATCAAATGTTGATTGAGTTGTTAGGTCAGGTTGTGTGATGTCACCATAATTTGCTTTTATATTAACACCGGTCTCTTGTGCTAGCTTATATTGTTTATCGATACCTACTTTAGACATATCATATGTTGTGACATCGTAACCAAGTTGTGCAAGATAGATCGCGTTTCGGCCTTCACCTTCTGCGAATAATACTATATTTTCATTGTTTGTAGTGTTAGTTTGAAAAATATTTTTCACAAACTCGTTTGCTTCCTCGCCATAGATATAATTGTCTGAGTCGAATTTTTCATCCCAATGATTCATTATAAGCCTCCTTTTAAATTAAGTTAGATTATCAGTTGCATAATTGCGATAATAATTAAAATACTCACAATCCATTTTTGTACAAAGCTTGGCACTTTATTGCCTACTTTTAAACCTAATGGCGCAAAAAGAATGCTCCCAATAATTAAAAATAGTGCATCTGTCATAGGTATATAACCTTGCATAAACTTTATAACGAAAGCTCCTATTGAAGACATAAAAGCAATGACAATACTATTAGCGACAACAGTATTCATTGGTAATTTAAATACTACGAGTAGTATAGGAATAATAATAAAGGCGCCACCTGCACCGACTATACCTGAAATAATACCGATTATAACTCCAATACTTATGAGTAAAGGACCGTTAAATTGAGAAGTTTGTGAAGAAGACTTCACTTTAATAAACATCAGTATTAGCGCTAGTACAGCGATTATAATATATATAGCGTTTATAAATGCAGCATTAAATAAATTTGCTAGGAGCGCACCAAAAATACTTCCTACAATCATACCCCCACCCATATAAATTACAAGTTGTAGAGAAAATTGAGGTTTTTTTCTGGCTTTTATTGAACCACTCAATGTACTAAAGAAAACCTGACTTGAAGTAAGGCCTGATGCGATATATGCACTATATGCAGGGGCACCAAATAATGGTGGTAATAATAGGATAGCTGGGTAAATAATAATTGCGCCTCCAATACCTACGAACCCAGAGATAAATCCCCCAAATATTCCAATAAACAACATAATAGTTATTGTGAGAATATCCATTATTTACTTTTCACTAATAATTCAATGGCTTCGTTAATTAATTCTTGTGAATCTTCATTATTTTCATCTGCTTCTCTTACACACTCAATTAAATTTTCACTAATAATGACACCCATTAATCGTTGGATAGAACTTTTAGATGCACTAAGTTGAGTAATGACATCTTTACAATGCTTTTCGTCTTCCATCATTTTAATGACGCCATTTAACTGACCTTGCACTCGTTTTATACGGTTAACCATTTTTTTATCGTAATCCATACTTTTCCCTCCATATTAAAAACTAATTACCTACATACTAAGTGAATAAATTAGAAGTGTCAAATAGGGTAGGGGGTATTTGACAATAGTGTATACAGACTTTATGATACCCCTGTAGGTATTTTTAGGAGGATGAATATGAAAAAATATAACAAAAAACATATCAATGATTTAAGTGAATCAGAATTAGCAAGATTAGCTTCTGGGGGCCAACTGATTGATGTTAGAACAGAAGAAGAATATGAATTAGGACATATCAACGATTCCATACTACATCCTGTAGATAACATTGAAACATTTAATCACGATAAAAATAAAACTTACTATATACACTGTAAAAGTGGAAATCGCAGTGCTAAAGTGAGCGAATATTTATCTGAGCAAGGCTATGATGTAGTTAATTTAGAAGGTGGTTATCAAGCTTATGTACAGAACAATGTGAGTGAAGGTGACGCAGTAGTAGAAAGAGATATTAAGTCAGACCGTAAACAATTTAATTACAGTAATCTTCAATGTCCAGGACCTATAGTTAATATCAGTAAAGAATTAAAGAATATTCAAGAAGGTGACCAAATTGAGGTTATTGTTACAGATCCAGGCTTCTCTAGTGATATTAAAAGTTGGGTGAAACAAACAGGTCATACCTTGGTTAATTTAAATGAGGATGGGCATGAGGTTAAAGCTATTATCCAAAAAGAACAACCCAAAACTATGGAAGTTAGGCATACAACTAAAGGCACTACAATTGTATTGTTTAGTGGAGAGTTAGATAAAGCAGTTGCAGCGATGATTATCGCTAATGGTGCTAAAGCTGCTGGCAGAGATGTTACTATCTTCTTTACTTTCTGGGGACTTAATGCCTTGAAAAAGGAAAAAACTTCAAAAGTGCGTAAACAAGGTATTGCGAAAATGTTTGATTTGATGTTGCCAAAGTCTCCTTTAAAAATGCCACTTTCTAAAATGAACATGTTTGGATTGGGTAATGTGATGATGCGTTATGTAATGAAAAAGAAAAATGTTGATTCACTACCATCACTTATCACCCAAGCGATAGATCAAGATATCAAACTGATTGCATGTACGATGAGTATGGATGTTATGGGCATTAAAAAAGAAGAGTTGAGAGATGAAGTTGCATATGGCGGCGTAGGTACGTATATCGGCGACACTGAAAACGCGAGTCATAATTTATTTATTTAGTAAGAGTGTAACGTTTAAAAAGGAGGATTTATTATGTATTTCAAACAATTTTATAATGAACAATTATCGCAAGCTTCTTATTTAGTAGGATGTCAACGTACAGGTGAAGCAATAGTGATAGATCCGATACGCGATTTAGCAGAATATATAGAAGTAGCAGATAGTGAAGGGTTTACGATTACACATGCCGCAGAAACACATATACACGCTGACTTTGCTTCAGGTATTCGTGATGTCGCAGAGCGTTTAAACGCAGTAATTTATGTATCTGGAGAAGGTGATAACCAATTAAGTTATCAAAATATGCCAAACCAAACACATTACGTTAAACACCAAAATCAAATTAAAGTAGGTCACATTAAATTAAAAGTGTTACACACGCCAGGTCATACCCCGGAGAGTATTAGTTTTTTATTAACTGACGAAGGTGGGGGTAGCCAAGTACCTATGGGGTTATTTAGCGGTGACTTTATATTTGTTGGTGATATCGGTAGACCTGACTTATTAGAAAAAGCAGTTCAAATGGAAGGTTCTACTGAAGTTAGTGCGGAACAAATGTATCACTCTATTGAGACTATTAAAGAGTTACCTGACTCTATTCAAATATGGCCGGGACATGGGGCAGGCAGTCCTTGTGGTAAGTCACTAGGTGCGGTGCCAATGTCTACCTTAGGTTATGAAAAAATAAACAATTGGGCGTTTAATGAAACGAATAAACTAACGTTCATTGAGACATTAACGTCAAATCAACCCGCGCCACCACATCACTTTGCGCAAATGAAAAAAATCAATCAGTTTGGGATGAACTTATATCATTCATATAACGTTTATCCTAGTTTGAATAAAGATAATTTAGCAATTGATTTACGTACTAAAGAAGCCTTTCATGGTGGACATACTAAAGGTACAATCAATATCCCTTACAATAAGAACTTTATTAACCAAATCGGGTGGTATTTAAATTATAATCAACCCATTGATTTAATAGGTGACAAAGAAATTGTAGAAGAAGCGGTACACACACTACAATTAATAGGATTCGATTATGTTAGCGGATACCGTTTGCTACAGAGTTTAACGATGACAGCATCTATTCATAGCACTGATATAACTGGCAAAGAACAACACATATTAGATGTGCGTACTGAAGAAGAATGGCAGAATGGACATCTATCACAAGCGATTCATATTCCACATGGCAAATTGATGATTGAAGATATACCATTTAATAAAGAAGATAAAATATATGTTCACTGTCAATCAGGTGTAAGAAGTTCTATAGCAGTAGGGATATTAGAAGATAAAGGTTTTAATCATATCGTTAATGTAAGAGAAGGCTATCTAGCTTTTAGTGAATCAGTGAAATCAAAGTAGTAATATTGTATGTTTAATTAAAAAATAAATTAGCAAAAAGTGTATTTATGATTCAACTGTGCCGCACACCCATATTATGGAAGTACGGCACAGTTTTTTTGTGCTAAATTGATTTTACAAATGAGAGGTATATACTCGTTTTATAAACAATAATATACATGGGAGAGGGAACTCTATGGCTGGCCTTGTAGCAAAGTTAACAAACGCAGTAAAATATTATGATCAAAAGAAAGTCTTAGATGGCATTAATATAGAATTAACTGAGGGAGAAATTTTAGGATTGATTGGTCCTAGTGGTTCAGGAAAAACTACGACAATAAAATGTTTAATGGGTATGGAAAGTTTAGATGAAGGACAGGCTCAAATTTTCAATAAACAAATACCAAATCGTAAAGTACTGAATGAAGTAGGCTATATGGGGCAAAGTGATGCGTTATATGAGTCATTAACAGCTCGAGAAAATTTAGTGTTTTTCGGTAATTTGATGGGGTTAAAAGGTAAGAAATTAGAAGAAGCAATTGCTGAAAATACAAAAATAGTAAATTTAGAACCTGAATTAGGAAAGGTCGTTTCTCATTTTTCAGGTGGTATGAAACGTAGACTTTCTTTGGCTATAACACTGTTAGCTAATCCCAACCTTATTATTTTAGATGAGCCTACGGTTGGTATTGATCCTAAACTCAGAAAAGATGTTTGGAAGCAATTGAATGGTTTAGCAAATGAGGGTAAATCGGTGATTGTTACAACCCATGTTATGGGAGAGGCGGAACGTTGTGATTATATAGGCTTAATTGTTGAAGGGAAACTATTTACGATTGGAACCCCTCAAGAATTAAAGGATAAATTTGACGCTGATTCTATAGAAGAAGTGTTTATAAAAGCAGAAGCGGAGGTGCGATAATGAGATTTAAGGCGATTTTTATCAGAGTTATTAAAGAATTATTACGAGATAAAAGAACATTAGCTTTAATGTTATTTGCACCTATTTTGGTTTTAACACTGATGTATTTTATATTTGATACTAATAATGAAACAAATATAAAAATAGGTATGAATGCTTCAGTACCAGATGAAATTGTGAACGCTTTGCCCCCAGATAAAGTAGATATTGAAAAATATGATGCGTCTAGCTCAATTAAAGATACAATTGTGGATTCAGAGTTGGATGCATATATTGAACAAAAAGGGTCTAATCTAGAAGTCACTTATAAAAATGAAGATCCAAGTCTTACAGGGTCAACGAAACAATTGTTAGCGAGTGCAATCCAAAAGAATAAGATGCAGGATATGACTAAAATTGTTGAAAAGATACCGGACAATATGAAACAAAGCAATGGACAAGAGACAGAGTCGTTGAGCGTAGATAGTCACTATCTTTATGGTGATGTTGATAGTACATTTTTTGATAAAATATTTCCAATTCTCATTGGTTTCTTTGTCTTTTTCTTTGTATTTTTAGTTTCTGGTATAGCACTTTTAAGAGAACGTACGAGAGGGACTTTAGAACGTGTACTTGCAACGTCTGTTAAAAGAAGTGAAATTGTCTTTGGTTATTTAGCAGGTTATGGTTTGTTTGCGATATTACAAACATTAATTATTGTATTTTATTCCATATACTTACTGAAAGTTGAGGTTGTAGGAAGTATATGGTGGGTATTATTAATTAATATACTTATTGCATTATCTGCTTTAGCTATAGGTTTGTTTGTTTCAACTTTTGCAAATTCAGAATTTCAAATGGTTCAATTTATACCGTTAGTTGTTATACCTCAAGTCTTTTTCTCTGGTCTTATCCCTTTAGATAGCATTGCTAATTGGGTTAGTGCTATTGGCTATGTATTTCCGTTAAGATATGCCGGTGATGCTCTGACCAATGTAATGATTAAGGGACAGGGATTTGAATTTATTTGGTTCGATATTGTTATACTGTTGCTATTTATTTTGATATTTACAATACTAAATATCATTGGACTTAAACGTTACAGAAAAGTATAAAGAATGATATTGAAATTTTATACACATTAAGATAAAAATCTAAAAACACTTTCGTGTAAATTCATATGTTATGGATGCTTACGGAAGTGTTTTTACTATTAAAATAGTGCAACATTTGAAATTCTTATTCTATAATGTAATATAAAGAGTTGTAAAATATAGTGTGCTACATACAAATATGAAGACGTATAGATGAGGTGGTAAAGTTGAAAAAGAAGAATGTTTCAGCAGAATTGGTAGCTAAAAAAGCGAATGTATCACAATCTACAGTTTCCAGAGTTTTTACACCTGGTAAAAGTGTGTCAGAAGAAACAAAACAAAAAGTGTTAAAAGTTGCCAATGAATTAAATTATAAACCCAATGCTTTAGCTAGAGGTTTAATCACTAACAAATCTAAACTCATTGGTTTAGCTATGAAAAATAAACAGAACCCATTCTATCATGAAGTTTTAGCGTTATTTACACAAAAACTGAAACAATTTGGTTATTCTGTACTATTTGTATATACAGAAAATGAAGAAATTCAACAAGAAGAAATTAACCAATTTATTGAGTTTAATGTTGAAGCAATTATTATCACGGACGCAGTTTTATCGTCAGATTTGGTGAAAAAGTTGAAAAGCTCAAATATTCCAGTCATGTTATTTAATAGATATGATGAAACTTTAAATTGTAATTCAGTTTCAAGTGATAATATTTTTGCAGCAAGATCGGTAGCCGAATATTTTTATAATCAAGGATACAAGCACAACTTGTACGTGTCAGGTCAACATAACACCTCTACAAATAGAGATAGATTATATGGCTTTAGGCAGTATTTTAGTGAAAAAAAACAAGATATAGATGTGGTTGAGGGAGATTTCACCTTTGAGACAGCGTATAAAGCTACATTGAAATATCTAAGGGATGGCAACAGACCTCGAGGTATATTTGGCGCAAATGATATTACAGCACTCGGTGTATTAGAGGCAGTGAAGAAAATGAATATTGAGGTACCTAATGAAATTGAAGTGATAGGATTCGATGATATACGAATGGCTTCATGGCCCAATCATCAGTTGTCTACTTGGTCACAGCCACTGAATGAGATGATCGATGAAACAATTGAAATCCTATTAAAAGATAACTTAGATGAGATAGAACAAAGAAAGTTAAAAGGGAAGTTTAAATTCAGAAAAACAACGAAAACAATTTGACATTTGAAAGCGCTTACTATAACATAAAGTGAAATATTTGCATACGTATGCAAAGTTCTTTTTTTGTGTTTAATTGCATGCTCATGCTCTGGGAGAGGGGATTTTTAAATGTCTTACAAACTAAAAAATGGTAAAAGCCAAGAAGAAATAAAACAATCTGATGAGAAGGTTAGTCAAATTGTAAGTGATACGATTAAAACGATTGAAGCTGAAGGGGATAAAGCTTTACGCGATTTGTCAGTGAAATTTGATAACTGGAGTCCAGAAAGTTTTAAATTAAGTGACGAAGAAATTGAAAGTATTGTTAATGATATTCCACAACAAGTTAAAGATGATATCGCATTCGCGCAAAATAACATTCAAAGATTTGCTGAAGCTCAAAAAGCTTCCTTACAAGACTTCGAAACAGAAAATTCACCTGGTGTCATACTTGGTCAAAAGAATATACCGGTTGATAGTGTAGGGTGTTATATTCCAGGTGGTAGATACCCGATGATTGCTTCTTCGCATATGAGTATCTTAACTGCCAAGGTTGCTGGGGTGAAACGTGTTATAGCTTGTACACCGCCAATAGATGGTAAAATTCCAGAAACAACTGTATACGCAATGTACAAAGCAGGTGCCGATGAAATTTATATTCTCGGTGGTATTCAAGCCATGGGTGGTATGGCGATAGGTACAGAAACGATAGATTCTGTAGACATGATTGTTGGGCCAGGTAATGCTTTTGTGGCAGAAACGAAACGCCAACTATTTGGCAGAGTCGGTATCGATCTACTCGCGGGACCTACAGAAACATTAGTAATCGCAGATGAAACATCAGAACCTGAAATGATTGCTACAGATATACTGGGTCAAGGGGAACATGGACCCACATCTCCAGGTGCGATTATTTCTACTTCTGAAGCAATTGCTGAAGCAGCTTTAAAAGAGATAGAAAGACAATTACAAACGTTATCAACAGCTGATATTGCAAGTGAATCTTGGGAAAATTATGGGCAAGTGATTATTGTGAAAGATGAAGCAGAAGCTGTAATAGAAGCGAATAAACTCGCTTTTGAACATGTTGAAGTATTAACTAAAGAACCAGACTACTTTTTAAATCATTTAACAAATTATGGCGCGCTATTCCTAGGTCCAGAAACAAACGTAGCTTATGGAGATAAAGTCATTGGTACGAATCACACACTACCAACTAAAAAAGCAGCACGTTATACAGGGGGCTTATGGGTAGGTAAATTT
This sequence comes from Staphylococcus equorum, assembly GCF_001747895.1. Lineage (GTDB taxonomy): Bacteria > Bacillota > Bacilli > Staphylococcales > Staphylococcaceae > Staphylococcus > Staphylococcus equorum_A. The sequence continues at coordinate 35,048 of NZ_LNNB01000031.1, forward strand.
ATTAAAACAGTGACTTATCAACGTATTACATCTGAAGACCAAAGTGCAGTTATGGGTGAGTATGCAGCGAGACTATGCGGTTATGAGAATTTCGCGGGACACGCAGAACAAGCATTATTACGTGTAAGAAAGTATGGAGATAAAGGAAATAAATAAAACCGTTTATGTTCTAAAGGGGGACATACTTATATGTTAGGTGTTATAGGATTAGTTGGTGGGTTAGTTATTTTAACTATTCTAGTAATGAGAGGCGTGAATCTATTAATCGCAGCGCCTTTATCTGCGTTGTTTGTTGGTGTTTTAAATGGTTTACCTTTATTTTCTCAACTGGCTACAGGTAAGGAAATGGATTTTGTTACAAGTTATATGGATGGATTTTCTGGTTTTGTGACATCTTGGTATTTAATGTTTTTAACTGGAGCAATTTTTGGAAAAGTCATGGAAGATAGTGGTGCTGCAGAAAGTGTATCACATTGGATTATTAAAAAAGTAGGTATGAAAAGAGCCGTTTTGGCAATTGTACTAGCCTGTGGTGTCTTGACCTATGGTGGCGTTAGTCTATTTGTAGTCGCATTCGCTGTTTATCCAATGGCTGTAAATTTATTTAAGGAATCTGATTTTCCAAGAAGATTTATTCCGGCTACTTTAGCTTTAGGTTCCACTACATTTACAATGACTTCAGCTGGGTCTCCAGAAATACAAAACTGGATACCGATACCATACTTACATACAAGTCCATATGCAGGATGGACTGTTAGTATCATCACTGCATTGTTTATGTTAGTTGCAGGTTATCTATGGTTGATGCATATGATTAAAAAAGCAAAACGAAAAGGTGAATATTTTATTAGTAGAACTGGGGATCAAATGGAAGATAGGAATAAACTACCTAATCCATTTTTAAGTATGATTCCGTTATTTATTGTGTTGTTAGTATCATTTTTCTTACATGACACATTAGAGCAATCTGCGCTAATAGTCGCTTTAACGAGTGGTATCATCGCAACGTGGTTATTGAATAAAAGTTATTTTAAAGATTTTTGGAAAGCAGTCGGAAATGGTACTGAAGGTGCATTGATTGCGTTAGGTAATACGTCAGCAGTTGTAGGTTTTGGGGGTGTTGCTAAAGTGACACCAGCTTTTAATGACGCTATTGATTACGTTACGAATTTGCCAGGTTCTCCCCTAATTACTGGTGCATTTGCGGTCATGGTTATTGCCGGCTTAACCGGTTCGTCCTCTGGTGGACAATCGATAGCCTTACCTATATTAGCACCACATTATTTAGATATGGGTGTAGATGCTGATGCAATGCATAGAACTGTTTCGATGTCTTCGGGCACGTTAGATTCACTGCCACATGGTGGATATACCGTAACGACGATTCGTTCTATCGCAGGTGAAACACATAAAGATGCATACGGGGCGTTTGGAGCTATGACAGTCGTTGTTCCACTCGTAGCAGTCATTATCGCAATCGGTCTATTTATGTTAGGTCTATAAAACACTTGGAAATTTACTGAGATAAATAAATTAAAATAGTTTAGCCAAAAGGGGTGTAATGATGGAGAATATTGCTGTATTAGGTAGTGGAACGATGGGACATTCAATCGCTCTATCCGTTGCTTGGGCGAATTATAAAGTTAAAGTTTACAGTATCAACTTGGAAGATTTAAAAAGAGCTGAAACAGAAATTGATAAAAAAGTACTGCTATTATATAAAAATGATTTAATTAGTGACGTTCAAATGCAAAACATCAAAAATAATATTACCTTAGACACAGATATTGAAGCGGTAGTGGAAGACACTACATTTATCATAGAGGCTGTGCCAGAAGATTTAACTATTAAAAGTGAACTATATGAAAAATTAAATGCTTTATTAGATGAAAAAACCATATTAGCTAGCAATACATCTGGTTTTACATTACAACAACTAACTAAAAATTATAAATTTCCCAATCATTTTATCATCACACATTTTTGGAATCCCGCACATTTAGTTCCATTAGTAGAAATTGTGAAAAATGAAGACACAGATATTGAAACTGTTGCACGTACTGAAAATGTAATTAATGCTATAGGCAAAAAGCCGATATTAATACAAAAAGAAATATCAGGATTTATCGGTAATAGATTACAGTATGCGCTTTTTAGAGAAGCACAATCATTACTTGACCAAGGTGTAGCGTCTAAGGAAGATATTGATGCTGCAGTAACTTATAGTGTAGGTAGAAGATACCCTGTCGTTGGTCCACTCATGACCGCGGATTTAGGAGGATTGGATGTTTTTAGTGCTATATCTGATTATTTATTTGAAGATTTAAGTACTGAAAAAGCATCTGGTAAAACTTTGAATAAACATGTTGATGAAGGCGACCTTGGATATAAAACGGGGAAAGGGTTTTATGATTGGGGTGCAAGCGAGTCTCAAGAAATTATTGATAAGCGTGACGAAGTATTGATGTATTTTTTGAAGAAAGATCAAGAAAATAATTAGGATGATTTATAGTGCAAAAAAACTTTAATGATTTAGAAGGTAAGACTGTTATTGTAACTGGTGGCAACCGAGGTATTGGGCAAGAAATTGCAATCGATTTCGCTCAGTTAGGTGCCAACGTAATCGTTATAGCTAGAGATAAATATTCATTAGATAAAACCTTAGATATACTGAATGAATCTAGTGGTCAACATACAGTTTATGCGTTGGATATGACTCAAATTGATCAACTTTCAAAAGTAATAGACGCTATTGTTTCAAAATATGGAAAAATTGATGTACTTGTGAATAATGCTGGAATAAATATAAGTAAACCTGCATTTGAAATTGAGGAAAATGATTGGGAAAACGTATTAGACATCAATTTAAAATCGTTGTTTTTTATCTCTAAGTTTGTTGGGAGATACATGGCACAAGAACAGCGTGGCAAAATAGTAAATATGGCATCACAAGTTGGATTTGTTGGTTATTATGATAGAGCACCATATGCTTCAAGCAAAGGTGGCGTGATTCAACTAACAAAAGCACTTGCTGTTGAGTGGGCGCAATATAATATCAACGTTAACGCAATTGCTCCAACATTTGTAGAAACAGAATTAACAGAGAAGATGTTCAAGAATGAAGCGTTTAAAGAAGACGTATTGGATCGTATCTTATTTCATAAAATGCCAAAACCTACAGATATTTCAGGCGCAGTCATATATTTAAGTTCACAATTATCAAATTTTGTTACAGGTGAAACGATTAAAATAGACGGCGGTTGGACAGCGATTTAGTTATCTTTTATCATAAATAGACTTCTATAATAAACCATTATTATGTTAAATAAAGTAACACAAAATACATTCAGTAACTTTTCATAGAAAAACACTTTCGCGTAAATTCATTTAAATGAATCTAGCGAAAGTGTTTTTTAATTAATTTTTACGATTTAGGTTAGTTCGTATAAATATATGATTGTTTTTTAAGTTTAAATCTGGTGGAAATATCTTCACATTAACTTCGAATTTTAATGTGCTGAGTTATTACTTTGAACTTCTTCTGCATGATTAGAAACTTGTTTATCTTTGTCTTTAATCCAAACTTTTTCTAATTCTTCTAGTGTTTTACCTTTTGTTTCTGGAATGAATTTCCATACGAACAGGCCAGCTAGAATACTCATCAGTGCGTAAAATCCGTAAGTCATTGTACCGCTAATTTCCATCATAGATGGGTAAGTAGAAGTGATTGTAAAGTTTGCTAACCATTGTACTGCGACAGCTATTGCCATTGCGCCACTTCTAATTCTGTTAGGGAATATTTCTGATAATAGCACCCAGATAATTGGACCCCAACTCATCATAAATGATGCAGTATATATAACTAAGAATATTAAAGTTGTAATGCCAAACGCGCCATTAGCAGCGAGTGCACTCATTCCGATCATTCCAATTGCCATACCAGTAGAGCCGATAATTAATAAAGGCTTACGACCAAATTTATCGACATATAATATAGCAATAACGGTGAAGATTACGTTTACTAATCCCATCACAACAGTTTGTATCATTGAGGTATTCTCACCTGCACCTAAATTTTCAAAAATACGAGGTGCATAATATAAAGCCACGTTGATACCGATGAATTGTTGGAAGATAGATAATAGAATACCGATAATAATCACAGTTTTACCAAAACTAAATAATGGTGCTTTTACATCTGTTAATTTATTTTTAGTTGATAATATATCGTTTAAAACGTTTTGTGCATGATTTTTAGAAGAGTATATTCTATTTAATACTGTAAGTGCTTCGGTGTTTCTATTATTTAAAGATAAATACCTTGGTGTTTCAGGTACTAAAAATAATAAAAAGAAAAATGCAAGTGCTGGTATTGCTTCAGTCATAAACATGTAACGCCATCCGATTAGTTCAATCCAACTTTGAGATTGACCAAAAGTAATACCGTAGTTCACAAAATAAACGACTAACATACCAAATATAATAGCGAATTGGTTCCATGAAACAAGTCTTCCTCTTATAGAAGAAGGGGCAATTTCACTAATATACATTGGAGATATTGCAGAGGCTAATCCTACACCAATACCACCGATGACACGATATAGATTAAATGTTATCAGTAAACCAAGACTAGATTCACCCGGTTCAAAAAATAAAAACTCAGGATAGCCTGATAAAAGCGCAGAAACTATAAATAAAATAGCTGCTACTTGTAATGATTTTTTACGACCGAGCCGACTTGAGAAAATTGAAGATAACAAGCCACCAATAATACAGCCGATTAAGGCACTAGAAACTGTAATACCATGGACAAAGCTACCGTAATCTTTAGTTAAATATTTCTGGAGGGATTGTTCGGCCCCAGAAATAACTGCAGTGTCATAGCCGAATAACAACCCGCCAAGCGTTGCGATTAAAGCTATTTTAAAGATAAACTTCTTATTATTATAAGTTGACATATATCCATCCCCTTGATAAATCACTTAAATTTACTTAGTTTTTGAGTTACTAGTTGTGTAGCGTCATAGATTGTTTTATAAATATCAAATAAGTTGTGGTATGATTTACTATTTTCTTCAATAGGAGATACTTTTTGATTATATGTAATCCATGATTGACTCATTTCATTGAAAGTATCAAACCACGATTCACCCATGGCGGCTAACATCGCTGCACCATAAGCTGGACCTTGTTCTTCAGTTCTTGTGGTAATTGCTGCATCGAAAACATCTGCTTGGATTTGGAGCCACTCATGATTTTTTGCGCCGCCCCCGATAGAAACAATTTCCTTAATGTTAATACCGTTGTTTTTCATAATTTGAATGCTTTCATTTATAGAATATGTGATACCTTCGATAACAGAACGTTTCATATCGAGTTGTGTGGTATTCGCATCCAAGCCGATAAAGCTGCCTCTAACTGCCGCGTCATTATGTGGTGTACGTTCACCGAGTAAATAAGGTGTGTACATTAATCCATTAGATCCAACATCAGAATCAGAAATCGCTTTTAAGAATGCACCAAAATCTGCATCAGGGTCTAGTAGTTGTTTTAACCATTCCAGACTATAACCAGCGGATAAAGTAACCCCCATAATGTATTTTTGGTCAGGTACACAGTGATTAAAGTAATGCACATTGCCATCATTTTCATAGTCAGCATTATTTTCAATAGATAGTGCGACGCCAGAAGTACCAATACTTACCAATTGCTTTTGTTCATCTGTGATACCAGAGCCTAAAGCGCCACATGCGTTATCTGCGCCTCCTTGATAGACATTGATATCCCAATCGATATTTAAAGCTTTTTTCACATCTTCAGTTAATTGACCACTTTTTTGATGAGAAGCAATGATATCAGGACAAATAGATGCGTCAATATCTAAACTATTTAGTAGTTCGGTAGACCAATTTTCTTCTTTCACGCTAAACATAATTGTACCTGCAGCGTCTGAAGGTTCTGTAAAAATGTTGCCAGTTAATTTATAAACGATGTAATCTTTTGGCAGCATGAATTTATGGATTTTGTTGTAATTATCAATTTCATTATTTTTCAGCCACATTAGTTTAGGTAATGTAAATCCTTCTAACACAGTGTTTTGTGTGAATTTCAGTAGTGCGTCGAGACCTAATTTATTTTTGATTTCATCAACTTCATTAGAAGTACGTGTATCATTCCATAAAATGGCAGGTCTAATGACTGCACCAGCTTGATCAATAACCACTAGGCCATGCATTTGACCTGAAAAACTAATACCAGTGATTTCTTTTTGTGCATATTTGTTTAATAAATGTTTTAAACTCTTAATTGTTGCGTCATACCATATATCTGGATTCATTTCGCTGTATCCAGATTTAGGATGCAGCGTATGATAAGAGACGCTGTATGAATCTACAACGTCTCCATTTTTATTAACAACAATAGACTTTAAGGAACTTGTACCAATATCTATACCGATTACATAAGTCATTTTTATCAGTCTCCATTATTAATGTTTAAAATATATTGATTCATTTGAGCTTTAATTACTTCTAAACGATCAGAAGTGTTATCAATCTCATTAATGTTGAAAGCATATTCCTCTAATTCTTTAAATGAAGTGTTACCTTCAACTATTTTTTTACCAATACCTTCAGCAAAAGATTTATATTTTTCATCTACAATGTTTTCAAAGAAATTATCTTCAATCATTTTGTGTGCTACTTTTAAACCAAGTGCAAATGTATCCATACCAGCGATATGCGTTAAAACTAAATCTTCTTGTTTGAATGAAGTTCTTCTCGGTTTAGCATCAAAGTTTAAACCACCTGGATTTAATCCACCATTTTTTAAGATTTCGTACATGGCTAATGTTGTATCGTAGACGTCAGTAGGGAATTCGTCTGTGTCCCAACCTAATAGTGGGTGACCTTGGTTTGCATCTACTGAACCTAATAAATCATTATCACGTGCATATCTTAATTCATGTTGGAAAGTGTGCCCAGCTAATGTTGCATGGTTTGCTTCAATATTGAATTTGAATGTTTTATCTAAGTCATATTTTTGTAAGAAAGCATGTGAAGTCGCAACATCAGTATCATATTGGTGTGTTGTAGGTTCTTTTGGCTTAGGTTCAATTAAGAATTGTCCTGTATAACCAATTTCTTCTGCATAGCTTTTAGCCAATTTTAAGAAATTAGCTAAGTTGTCTAACTCTAATTTCATGTCTGTGTTTAATAAACTTTCATAACCTTCACGTCCGCCCCAGAAAACAAAGTTTTCAGCGCCTAATTTTTTAGCGATTTCTAATGATTTCTTAACTTTTGCAGCGGCATATGCGAAAACTTCAGCGTTAGAAGAAGTTGCTGCACCATGTACAAAACGTTCGTGTGTAAAGTTGTTTGTCGTATTCCAAAGTAATTTTTTACCAGTTTGATCCATTTTTTCTTTAATAAGGTCTACAATGATATCTAAATTTTCATTAGATTCTTTTAATGTTTCACCTTCTGGAGCGATATCTATATCGTGGAAACAGAAATAATCAATACGTGTTTTTTCCATAAATTCGAAAATCGCATCAACTCTTGCTTTAGCTTTGTCCATGTCGTTTAAGTTATCCCAATCACGTTCAGCCGTACCAACGCCGAATGGGTCAGATAAGTCAGCTGTAAATGTATGCCAATAAGCCACACCAAATCTTAGGTGTTCTGCCATTGTTTTGTCGCCTACTTTTTCTTCGGGATTATAATATTTAAAACTAAAAACATTATTTGATTTAGGTCCTTCGTAATTTACTTTATCAATATTGAAATATGTCATGATAATCCTCCTATAACTAGTTGGTTAGTTTATTAAACAAACTAACTTTAGAGATAATATAGCACGGAAAATTATTTTTGTAAACGCTTTCTAAAATATTTCAAAAAATAACCCTTCTACAAAAATGTAAAAGGGTGTGTTTGCTTAGTTAGATTTTAATTGAATATCATCAATGTTTAATAATTTCTGCATAATTGCGATTGAGCCACCTAATAAGGTTGCGTGTTTCACATTCGTAGTAAGGTTGAGTTGTACGGAGTGAGTCGAATATTGATCTAGCTGTGTTTTAATCGAATCTAAAATAACAGGTAATTCATTGATTAATGTGCAGTTAACATAAATCATATCCGGATTAAATTGCGTATTTAAATTGTGAACTAATACTGCAATTTTGGTTGTAAAATATTCGATTTCTTGAATAACAATATCGTTATGTTGATGGTAAAGTTCAATAAGTTCTGAAAGTGGTATATTTCGTTCAAATTGATTACTAATACTTTGAATTAATGCTTCTTGGGAGCAAATATTTTCAATTGTGTTGTATGTTTCACCGTTTTGAAGTACGAGCGTTTTACCGATTTCGCCAGCTTCACCATTAGAGCCACGATATAATTTTTTATCGATGATTAAACCTGCACCAATGCCTTTGTGAATACTTAGAGCAATTAAATTTCTCATTTCTGAATTACTATGGATACTTCTTTCATAAATTGCTGATAAGTTTGCTTCATTTTCAATAATTACTGGAACTTGAGTCAGTGATCTTAACTCATCTGTAATGGAAATACCTTCACTTTCATGGAAGGGAAGGTGAATAATAGCTTGATTGTGATCTACAATACCGTGAATTGAGACAGACATACCCAACAAGCCATAGGAAGTATCATAACTTTCAGAAGTAGGTATATTTGTTTTTAATATAGCCAAGATACTACTCACTTTTTTGTCAGGTAAGCTATATGATTCATGTTTTAACACGGTACCATCAAAATAATTGTACATTAATTCTACAGAGCTATATGTTAAATCCATAGAAATATAATAACCATAATTTTTATTGATTTTTAGGAGGATTGGTTTGCGTCCGCCGCTTTTCGTACTATTACCTTCGCCCACTTCAATGACTAAGGATTTCTTTTTCAAAGCGTTTAATATATTAGAAATAGTAGCTTTATTGATTTCTAAATTCTTAGATATTTGAGTGCGTGAAATATTATGATTGTTGAAGATTTGTTTTAATACGCGTCTTTCGTTCATACTGATTTTTAAATTATTTTCCATTTTTTATTACCTCATATAAGTTTAAACAGGGTTTAAATGCGATTTTTGTCTAATATTACAACAGTGTAACACATTGCTCCAAAGTTATAGATTATAGATAAAGTTATGTTAGCGAGTAATATTAGTGATACATGTCTTATATTATATATTATAGTAGAGAGATTTAAAAAATGGTAATTGAAGATGAGATAAAACACAAAAATCATCTAAACATTTAAATGTTTAGATGATTTTATAGTGTCGACAAGATCTCCGACTTTGTTGGCAATCATTATATGCACGCTTTCCACGGGCACAGTCTTGTAGTATCCAGCTAGTACTTTGAGCCGGCTCAAATCACTGTCATTCTTAAAAATATATTATAACCAATTATTCATTGTGATGTTTTAAGTTAATATTCTAAGCGTTTGAACAGTTTTAAACCTGCGAGATAACATACGATAGAGTAAACGAGTGTTATTAAAATAATAATTACGAGTTTAGTAAAGAATTCATTGATATTATTTGCTTCTTCATAGCTGTTAGGAAAGAAGTATTTAAATCCATGAATGAGCGGGGCAGCAGACATTATCATTAATAATATCACCACGCCAAGTATGTTAAAACCAGTTGAGAGTTTCATAGATAACATGATTCCAAAGAAAACAGCTATTAATGTAATCCCATAGATACCTATAATGCCTAAAATATCACTGTAGTTAATACTCGCAGAAGATGATAAAAAATCTCCCGAAGCATAATTGAATTTAATAATGTATGTAAAATATAAAACTTGAGAAGCAATGAACAATAGGATGAAATAAATAACATACATAGATAATAAAGCAGCTATTTTAGAGTTATAGAGATATGTACGGCTAATATCTTTATAAAAAATTAAACGACCAGATTCATATTCTTCATAAAAAAGAAAACTAATAAAATATGTAACTAAAATTAATGGTACAGCAAATTGTGATTGAGCAGCTAAAACGCCATAATAGAAATCTAGTCCGGTGAGTCCATTTGTTTCTCCATTAATTTGCATAAAGTTAGTAGGGAGGATGAGTGTAATTAAATATAAAAATGGATAAAGTGCAATTAAGTAAAAAATTAAAGCTGAATTGCGAGTGGATATATTACAAAATATATGTTTAGTAAGCATTTTCTCACTGCCTTTCAAATTCATCATAATGGTGATATAAATTATCTTGTTGGCTGACTGTATTTATTAATGTGTAATGATTAACTACATATTTCATAATATCGTTATACTCCGCAGAATCGATTTCAATAGAAATTTCATTCATAGAAATATTTTTGATTGTTGTAAATAGGTCTAATAATTCTTGTCTATGCTCAGGATAAATTTGTTCCTTAACTACAATTTTTAAAGCTTGGTCTTTGTTGTAATCAATATGATGAAGTTTGCCATTTTTTATAATCACGAATTTATCACAAACCTCGGATAATTCATTTAACTGGTGACTTGAAATAAGAAGCGCAATGTTTCTTTCTTCCACCCATGTTCTTAAAGCGCTAATGAGCGTTTTAACACCGTCAGGATCGAGACCAACAAATGGCTCATCCATAATTGCTAATTCAGGTTCATCTAGTAAACACATCGCCAAAGATAACCTTTGTTTCATACCAAAGGAAAAGTCTTTCACTTTTTTATTTTTAGTATGTGCAAGTCCAACAAGTTCTAGAACATTATCGATATTATCAAGATATTTTTCCTTATTATTTACTTTTAAGTAGTAAATCAAATTTTTTTTAGCGGAAAAGTGTTTGAAATAAACTGTATCAATCATAATGCCTACGTTTTTCATAACGTTATTATTTTTAAAAATATCTATACCATTTAAAGTGATAGATCCTGAAGTTGGTTTTTTAGACTTAGCAATAATTTTCATTAATGTAGTCTTACCAGCGCCATTTTTACCGATTAATCCAATAATATCGCCTTTATTAATCGTTAAAGAAACACCATCAAGCACATTAAATTCAGAATCTTTAAAGCGTTTATAAAGATTATCTATTTCAAGCATAATTACTACCTCCCTTTGTATAATAAAAATATCAGGTTTCATGATATTGAGAATAAAAGATAAAATTAAGTTTACTTAACTAGTATTAATCTATAAATAACACGTTTAAGGTTAATATTATATTTAATATAATGAATATATAAGGGGTGGTCAATATATATAAATACATATTTTATGAACAAATTATGTATGATGAATGCAATTAATTTATCAAATTTATATATTTTTTAGAATAAAACGCAACCTAGAAATATCAATATGTACTTCTATTAAACTGAGCTAAGTTACCATAGAGATATTTTTAGATTTCGCTAATATTTTATGATTGACAAGTTATTTTCAAGAGCGTATTATATAAAAATGTACATGGGGTGTACTGTATAAATAAAAACACGCCACATATTAAAAAAATGGACGAATTCAAGGATTAACACGCTCCATAACGTAATGTTTATAGCGTTTGGGATTATTTTCAAACTAATAGTACATGGGGTGTACATTTTCAAAAAAAGAAAGGTAGATAGTAAATGTTTAATGAATTTAAATTTATATTTAGAAATAAAATGTTGATTGTATCTCTTATAGCCATAGCGCTTATCCCTCTAATTTATGTGGCACTATTTGTAGGCTCAATTTGGGACCCTTATGATAAGACAGATCAATTGGAAATATCTATTGTAAATCAAGACGAATCAGCCAAATTAAATGGTGAAAAAATAACAATTGGCGATGATTTGGTAGATGAATTAAAAGATAATGAGGATTTTAAATTCCAAGCAGTTTCCGAGAAAAAAGCTGCACATGAATTGGAAAAAGGTAATAGTGTCGGAACAATTATTGTACCTAAAGATGCATCTAAAAATGCAACGACATTATTAGATGAAAATCCTAAAAAAATTAATTTAGAAACGCAAGTTAATCCGGGATCAAGTTACACGGGTAGTCAAACTGCTCAGAAAGCAATTGATACAGTAACAGACACAATTAAAGATGACATTCGTGAAAATTACTTAACTGAAATATTTGAGAGTACGAAAAAATCACAAGATGGTTATCAAGATACATCTGACGCACTTGGCGAAATGTCTAATGCAGAGTCACAATTAATTGATGGTAATCAGCAAGTCAGTGATGGCTTACAACAATTAGTCCCAGCCGTAGGTCAACCTGCACAGCAATTATTATCAGGTAATGACCAAGTTACTGATGGTTTAAATCAATTACAGGAAAATAATAATCAATTACAAGCTAAGTTAGATGAAGCAATCACGAGTCAGCAAGATGTTTCACTTGAAGATGACAATGAAAAAGCATTAAATAATGTGACAAAAACAAATGAAAATAACCCTACTGAGGCTAGCAATTATGGCGAAACAATTGTACCTTATATGGCGAGTGTAAGTTTATTTGTTGGAGCAGTGTCATTTAGTGCGATTTATCCATTGAGAAAAACATTAAACAAAGGTGTTTCCTCAACTAAACAAGCGCTTGGTAAGTTATTACTTTATCTACTACAAGGTAGTTTATCAGCATTGTTTATGAGTAGCTGGGTTATATTTGCATTCAACATGTCGATTGACAACGTAGGCCATTTCCTATTAGTGAGCTTCTTATGGGCTATTGCTGCAATAACAATTACGTCATTCTTAGCGTTATTCTTGGATAGAATTGGATTATTCTTATCCATGTTATTACTCATATTACAATTGAGTTCAAGTGAAGGTATGTTCCCAATTGAACTTTCAGACAGTTTCTTTAGATGGATTCATCCATTTTCTCCAATGTCCTATGCGATTCAAGGATATAGAGAAGCAATCTTTACCAATGCTGGCCACTTTAGCTTTAGTTTCATTGTAATACTATTAAGTGCTATTATTGTTGGAATGATATTATTACAATTCTTAGTACTATTATGGTTTAACAAGAGAGAAAAAGTTCCGTTTTCAGTGGAATTTAAATAAAGCTAAAGCAACATAGGGGTGAAAAGTATGGAAAATGAAAACATCAATCAAACGATAGAAGAGGCCATTACCAAATTTCAGTTTGTTATGTTGCATTTAAATAAAGAAATTGTAGAAATGATTAAGGAAACAGGTTTAGGTAATTTTCTATCAAGAGAACAAATTGAAGCAATGAGAATAATACAAACTGAAGGTAAAGTGACGATTAATGAACTTGCAATGTTGCAAAATATATTTAAAACGGCAGCTTCTAAACGTATCGTTAAATTAGAAGAAATGGGCTACGTTGAAAGAGCCTATACAGATAATAAACGTATTAAATTAGTTAAACTCAGTACAGAAGGGGAGACTTTTTTAAAAAAGGCAAATTCAGTTATGATTGAAGCTGTTAAAGAACGTATAGGTGACAAATTCACAACAGATGAAGTACATGAGTTTGTAGACCAATTGGCGCGACTTAATGACGCATTTAAAGCACATAAAAACTGACAAAAAAGACTCGCATACAATGCGAGCTTTTTTTGTTATTATATTATTAATTATTTCAAACATATTTTGTTTAGAATGAATAGACTTAAATATTAACAATTAGTATAATTAGCATTGTAATTGAAGCGAATAAATAGAAATAGGAGGCGCACGATTATGATAAAAAGAACAACTGAACGCGTACTCACATGGATAGGTATTGCATTGCAATTAATTGGTGTAGTACTTATCGCAGTTTTCATACCAATGATAGGTAACAATGAGGTGAAAGAAACAGTCATTCAACAAATGATGGCGGATGATCCAAGCTTCTCATATGAAGATGGTACAAATATCTTCGGTATGTTGAGTAGTTTATTAACAGCAGGTTTGGTTTTATCTATAGTAATTTTAATCATTGCAATCATTGGAGCTATTCTAATAAATAAAAAAGCTAAGGTAGCAGGAATCTTACTTATTCTAGTAGGTGTCATTTCATTCTTAGGAAACTGGATAAATGCGGTATTATGGATTGTTGCAGGTGTTATGTTATTAGTAAGAAAACCAAAACAACCGATTCATGGTGAAATGTATAATGACAATAAGCAAGATGCAGTGAATGAGCCATATGAAAGATCTAACTCTAATCAAGATCAAGATTTAAAAGACTTTGATGATTTAGATGGAAAACCGAAACAAGATCATAATGATCCATATAAATACTAATTAAACGCGACAATTAAATAAACCAAAACAAACTAGGTTTCCAGATGATTGGGAATCTGGTTTTTCAAATTACAAATACAATAGACATATTATAGTCATATTCACATTCATAAAATCGTAAAAAATATGTTATATTTTAATAAAGAGCTATTCAATTAAATTAATTGTTATCAGGGCTATTTTCTGATATTAAAATGGGGTGAAAAATATGATGATGGTAATTGGAATGCTATTACCTATTTTGGTAGTTGGATTTATAGTGATGTCAGTATTAGAAGAGAAAAAAAGAAATCGCAAAAAATAATATATTAAGTATTGGAAAGAAACACTAATCTTAGAATGCTTAATTACAAAATAGAGCTAATTTCTTCGTGAAATCAGCAATTTAGTTGAAGGTTAGGCTTACCTCTGAGTGAAGGAAGACTAGTGGAAGTCTAATTCTCGACTCAATATGTGGAAATTATAGCGTTTTAGCTATTCAAAATTCCAGATGACCAAGTTAAAAAGAGCCTGGATTTCAGAAGCCTAAAAATGAAATTCCATACATAAAATATTTATAAAACAACGGATTGTTTAACGTGAAACAATTTGTTGTTTTATTTTTTTACGTAAATGTAAGGGTGAAAAAAGATTTTATTAGTCAGACAAACGGTAAATTAATTAATATTCTGCTATGATAAACTATAATAATTAATTTATATAAGTCTAATTCATATATGATTTTGAACAAAGGGGGCATATAATGAGTGAAATGTTGTATATTTTACAAACTGTACTTTTACCTATTTTTATCATGATTTTTTTAGGATTTATTTTACAAAAGAAATTCACTTTAGATTTAAAAACACTAGCTAAATTAAATATATATGTGTTTGTTCCAGGGTTTATATTTGTGAAGTTTTATAAAACAGACTTTGCTATAAAGCTTTTATTTTACATAGTTATTTTCTTTATTTTGTATATGATTGTCCTATATGTCATTGGTAAACTGTTGTCTACTATTCGTAAAACAGATAAAGGGGAAGCTACAACGCTGACGAATAGTATTCTGTTTTTCAATTCAGGTAATTACGGCGTTCCAGTTAATGATTTAGTTTTTAAGGGCGATCCATTGGCTATGTCTGTGCAGGTTATTGTGTTGTCATTACAAAATATATTCACTTTTTCATACGGGATTTTTGCGATTCAGTCATTGCAAATTGGGAAATTAAAGGCGCTACTTGGATATTTTAAAATGCCAGTTTTATACGCTTTGGTGTTAGCTATTATTTTAAATTATAATAATGTGCCAATCCCAGAATTTATTTGGACGCCAGCAAATTACGTAGCGGATGCAATGATTGCTGTTGCGTTATTATTGCTAGGTGCTCAAATTGCAAATATTAAATTCAGCTTTAAATGGTCAATTTCTTATATTTATATATTTGTGAGATTAGTTATTGGCCCACTCATTGCTTTAGTGATTATTAAGTTACTTGGTTTAGAAGGCGTGATTGCACAAACGTTATTTATTGCTTCTGCTATGCCAACATCGGTAAATAGTTCAGTTATTGCACAAGAATATGATAACCATCCAGAACTTGCTGCACAATTGGTCTTCTTATCAACATTACTAAGTGCAGTAACAGTAGTCATCGTCATCTATTTTTCTAGAATTCTATTTTAAATATCTAGTCAACATTTGGGGTCCTGAATACGAAATCAAATTTTGATTTCTGTTCCGTTCCCTTTTTTTTTAGAATTTTGATTTTTTTATCGAACGTGTTATAAATAGGTCGTATATCACATATTACGAAATAAAAATTTAAAATCTATTTATAAAGGACCGATTAAATTGACTGATGCAGTGTTAGGTATCGATATTGGAACAAGCTCCGTTAAAGTAATAGCAGTAAATAGACAAGGTAAAGTTTTACAGAGTGCAAGCGAATCTCTAGATATCATACAGCCACAAAATGGGTTTAATGAGCAACATCCAGAAGCGTGGTTTGAAGCAACTAAACGATGTATTAAGCGATTAATGGTGACAGATGAAGTTAAGCATATACATATTAGTGGACTATCACTTTCAGGACAAATGCATAGTTTGGTGATATTGGAAGATAATGAAGAACCCCTAAGAAATGCCATTCTTTGGAACGATACAAGGACTACACCTCAATGTGAAGTTATTAAAGAAAAACTAGGTGATTATGTGTTAGATAATCCTGTATTAGAAGGTTTTACACTTACGAAATTATTATGGATAAAGGAAAATGAACCTGAACATTGGCGCAATACTAAAGTATTTTTATTACCTAAGGATTATGTTCGATTCAAATTAACTGGCAAGTTAAATATGGAATATTCAGATGCCTCGAGTACATTATTATTTGATCATAAGTGCAAAGCTTGGGATGAAAATATTGGTAAACAATTTGGTATTCATAATATTTACCCTGAACTTGTAGCTTCACATAAATTAGTAGGCTATATGGATGACAAGATAGCAAAAGAACTCGGACTAAATGCGCAAGTGGCTGTTATAGCAGGTGGTGGTGATAATGCATGTGGAGCGCTTGGTGCGGGAATGATTAATACGAATGAAACACTCTGCAGTATTGGCACTTCAGGCGTGGTTTTATCATGTGAAAGTGAAAAACATACGGAATATCGCCGAAATATGCATTACTTTAATCATGCATTAGAAGATATGTCTTATGTTATGGGCGTGACACTTGCTGCAGGAGACAGTTTGCAGTGGTTACGCCGAAATATATTAGGACATTTAAGCTATGATGAAATTATTACTATGGCAAGCCAATCACAGGTTGGCAGTAATGGATTATTATTCACACCCTATTTATCGGGAGAACGTACGCCACATGGGGACTCCAACATTAGAGGGAGCTTTATAGGTTTAAGCGCCTTACACAGTAGAGGGGACATGGCACGGGCAGTTATTGAAGGTATAACCTTTTCTTTATTTGAGTCGATAAAGTATTTACGCGATTGTGGTAAAGATATTCAACATATCGTGTCTATCGGTGGCGCTGCAAAAAGCGACTTTTGGTTGCAATTACAAGCGGATATATTTAATACTGAAATTAGTAAATTGAAATATGAAGAAGGACCTTGTATGGGTGCAGCAATCTTGGCTGTATATGGTCTAGGATGGTATGAAAGTATCGAAGCGGCTACAAAGCAATTTATACGTTATGAAAAATCTTTTAAACCAGATAGTGAGAAGCACAAACAATATATGCTGTATTTTGATTTATATCAAAGTGTATATCGACAAACTCAAAGTCTTACAGCTGGTTTACTTAAAATTTCTAAAGCTAAAACATAGTTACGAGTTGAATTATTTAAAAATAAGTAATAGTATCGACTTTAACACTTAGAAATCAACTTAAATTATAATACCACTTGAAATAATCAATGGAATAGGTTAAGTTGTATGTAATAATTCTTCAACACATATTTAATAATTATTATAAAAAATTAAATAGCTTAAATAACCACTGGAAGTGCCTTGCATAAGGCTGAGACCGAAGTAGTAACTTGGGAATTCCTTGAACCTGATCCAGTTTGTACTGGCGTAGGAAAGTGGCGTTATAAACATGCGAATTCGTTAATCCAACGTCATTTTTCTTACCAGAAAAATGACGTTTTTTATTTGGAGTGAAAACATTGTTTATAGCAATTACACAGTATAAGTATTTAAATTCAGTAGACATTAAGCAGTATATCAATATAGCGCAGTTTATAGACTATTTAATTATCAGAACACCAATGGAGACGACTGAATTGATTGATTGGGTTAATTTGCTTAGCCAATCCGGCTTTCCTAAAAGTAAAATAATTATTCATGACAATTTAACTGTATTAACACGATGCAAGTTACGTGCGATTCATTTTAAAGAAAAAGATGAACGCATAGCGGATTTTAAATATAATCATCCTGACATCCAAGTCAGTATGTCTACACACGACACAAAACATATAGCGCAAGCAGAAGCATTACAGTTAGCTTTTGTCTTATATGGACATATTTTTAAAACCAGTTCTAAACCGAATCAACATCCAAGAACAGAAAATGAAATAAATAAAGCGTTAAAATTCAATATCCCAATTATCGCGTTAGGTGGTATCAATACACAAACTTTAAAAGAGCTACCTAATGGATTCAAAGGCATTGCAGGGATTTCCATTTTTGCGCAACAAAACATAAATGAAATCAAACAGCTGAAGGAGGCTTGGAAGACGTATGTATGATGTCATAATCATTGGCTCCGGTGTAATGGGTATGTCAATCGCAAGAGAATTAAGTAAATCAGATATCAAAATTGCTGTGATAGATCGTGATATACCAGGGAAACATGCTTCATTTAAAGCTGGAGGAATGCTTGGTGCTCAAAATGAATTTACTGAAGACAGTGATTTGTTTCATATAGCGCGAGAGGCTCAAGAAATGTTCGAGCCACTGAGGGATAGTTTGCTAGATGAAGTAGGCCTAGATATTGAATATCTGGATAGTGGTTTAATTAAACTCGCAAGTAGTATTGATGATAACCCAAGTGTTGAAAAGCAATACAAATTTCTGCATCAATACAACCGAGCTGTGGAATTATTGCCTGCAAAGTCACTGAAACAAAGAACGAATGGCAACGTAATATCAGACAATTTATCCGCGATGTATATACCGAATGATAATCAAATCAATGCCAATAAATACACGAAAGCATTATTAAAATCGTTAGAACAACGGGGCATTCACCGTATTTACAACACAGAAGTTAGTGAAATAACACCATTAAATCCAGGCTATCGTGTGGTAACCCATACAGATGTGTTAACTGCAGAAAAGGTAGTGGTCGCTGGAGGAGCTTGGAGTGGGAAATTATTGCGCCGCTACATGCCAAACAGTAGTGTTACAGGAGTTAAAGGTGAAGTGTTACTTGTAGAGCATCCCAATCTGTCTTTAGAAACAACGTTATTTACTACAAATGGTTGTTACGTTGTTCCGAAAATGAAAAATCGTTATTTAATCGGCGCTACAAGTTACTTTGATGATTATTCAGTAGGCGTCTCGCAATTAGGGAAAAAATGGTTGTTACAACAGGCTACGACGCATATTCCTAAATTAAGAGCAGGTAAATTAATCAATCAATGGTCAGGTGTTAGACCTTATACCTCAGGTGAAAAACCCATTATGGATGAAGTAGCTAAGCATTTATTTATTATTTCAGGACATTATCGCAATGGCATTTTATTATCACCTTACGTTGGAAAATGGATGAGCAATTGGATTCAGTATGATCGTAAGCCGGAACAATTTGCAGATTTTATAAGTGAAAGGGGTAAGACCAATGAAGTGCATTATAAATGGTGACAACTTTAATTTTGATAAGGTATTAAGTATTCAGGAAGTGATTCAAGAACTAGATTTGGATGAGACGCGTATGATTGTGGAACATAATGACCAATTAATTCAGCGTGAACAATTTTCAAAGCAAAAGGTTACGGATGAAGATCGTTTGGAATTATTAGAATTTGTAGGAGGCGGATAACATGTTCAATATAGGCGAATTTAAGTTGAATTCAAGATTATTATTAGGTACAGGGAAATTTGATAGTGAAGCGATACAAACGGAAGCAATCGAGGCGTCCGGGACAGAGGTTTTGACCTTTGCAGTACGTCGAATGAATTTATACGATAAAAATTTACCCAATCCATTAGCGAAAGTAGACTTAACTAAATTCATTACTTTTCCTAATACTGCAGGTGCAAAATCAGCAGAAGAAGCAGTCCGCATAGCTGAAATCGCAAATCATGCAGGTGTCTGTGACATGATTAAAGTAGAAGTTATAGGAGACGATGAAACATTATTGCCCGACCCGTTAGAAACGTATAAAGCTTGTGAAATCTTGTTAGATAAAGGTTATACAGTTTGTCCTTATATTTCTAATGATGTGGTATTAGCAAAACGATTAGAAGATTTAGGTGTGCATGCCATTATGCCACTCGCATCACCGATAGGCACGGGCAGAGGTATTAATAATCCTTTGAATTTACGTTATATTATCGAAAAAGTAAATGTTCCTGTCATAGTTGATGCGGGTATCGGTTCTCCTAAAGATGCCTGTCATGCAATGGAACTCGGTGCAGATGGTATCCTACTTAATACGGCAATATCTAGTGCACAAAATCCAGTGAAAATGGCCGAAGCAATGAAATTAGGTATTAATGCAGGTAGGTTGAGTTATGAAGCGGGAAGAATACCAGTGAAATACACAGCACAAGCTTCGAGCCCTACTAAAGGTATAGGATTCCTATGACACAACGCTATGATCGACAAATGCGTTATGAAGCATTTGGTAAATATGGACAAGCACAATTGCAACAGATACATGTCATGATCATGGGCGCAGGTGCGCTTGGAAGCCAATGTGCAGAGCTGTTAACTCGAATGGGTGTTGGTCAGCTCACTATTATCGATATGGATATTGTAGAACAATCCAATTTACACAGACAGGCTACTTATGTTGAAGCAGATGCCACGCAAATGCTGCCTAAAGTAGAAGCGTTAAAAATGCACCTTGGACAAATTAATAGTGAAGTTCAAGTACAGGCGTTATATCAAGAGATTACAAATACAAATATTGAAGTATTACTCTGTCAACATCAACCTGACATTGTTCTAGATGGAATGGATCATTTTGCGATTAGATATTTGATTAATGAAGTTTGTCATAAATTAGGTGTGCCATGGATTTATGGTGCAGCTGTAGGCAGTAAGGGCACAGTATATGCCATTGATTATCAGGGGCCATGCTTAAAATGTATGCTTAGTACAACGCCATCTACAGGGGAAAGTTGCGCAATAAATGGTGTGCTTCCTCCAGTGATTCACCAAGTGGCAAGCATGGAAGTCTCAGAGTTATTAAGGTGGCTGTCTGGAAAAGGTTTTTCTAAAAAATTAACAACGATGGATTGCTTTACGATGCAATATAAAACACTCAATATAGATTCATTAAAAAATAGTAACTGCCCTATCTGTAACGAAGGAAATTATGAATATCTCAACATGGCTCAACCAAATTCTATTGAAAAACAGTGCGGTAATGTATTTCTACTGAGATTTACTCCTCAAATATTTAAATATACAGATTTACTTCCAGTGAAAGTTATGAAAAGTAATCATTTCGCTAAAATGATATCTTATCGAGATTATCAAATAACGCTATTTAAAGACGGCAGAATGAACGTGTATGGTATTGAAAATGAAGGCCAAGCAGTAGCATTATATGAAGAATTTCTAAAATGCTTAAAGTGATAAATGAGCTAATGCATTTATTGCAAAAACAAACTAAAGTTCATGAAATGTTTAAAAATATATGACAAATTCGTTAACGTAGATGTTCATATTTGAATCGCTATATATAGTGTTATAAATTAAAATAAAACACAATATATAGTGAAGAGGGATAATATGAATAAACTTGAAACGAATTTAAAAAATCTTATTACTAAAGATCCTACAGTAGTTAATGAAAATGCCAATAAAGATAGTTCTACTTTTTCAACAATGAGGGATTTAACAGCGGGGGTCGTTTCTAAATCATATGCACTGGACTATTTACTTCCAAGGCATGTGGCTGAAGCACATAAACAGGGAGATATTCATTTTCATGATCTAGATTATCATCCTTTTCAACCGCTAACGAATTGTTGCTTAATTGATGCTGAAAGTATGCTAGAAGATGGTTTTCAAATAGGTAACGCAACAGTGACTTCACCGAAATCGATTCAAACAGCATCTGCGCAGTTAGTACAGATTATTGCGAATGTATCGAGTAGTCAGTATGGTGGTTGCACGATTGATAGAGTAGATGAATTGTTAAGTAAGTACGCTCAATTTAATGAGCAAAAACACCGCAAAGTTGCAGAAAAATTTGTGAATGCAGCGGATATTGATACATATGTGGATAATCAAGTGACACAAGATATAGGTGATGCTATTGAGAGCTTAGAGTATGAAATAAATACTTTATATACATCTAATGGACAGACGCCATTTGTAACACTTGGTTTTGGACTCGGTATAGATAAATATAGCCGTAAGATTCAGCAAGCAATTTTTCAAACGCGTATTAAAGGCTTAGGTAAAGACCGCATTACCGCAATTTTTCCTAAATTAGTATTTTCCATTAAAAAAGGCGTGAATTTCAGTGAATCAGATCCTAATTATGACATTAAACAACTTGCTTTAGAATGTTCTACAAAGCGTATGTACCCAGATATTTTAAATTATGATAAAACTGTGGAATTGCTAGGTGATTTCAAAGCGCCGATGGGATGCCGTTCATTTTTACCAGCATGGAAAAATGAAGCAGGTGAATATGAAAATAATGGTAGATGTAATCTTGGAGTAGTAACACTCAATGTACCACGTATTGCATTAGAATCTGATGGTGATATAGAACTATTTTGGAAATTATTCCATGAACGTATGAATATCATGCATGATGCGTTAGTGTATCGTTTAGAGCGAATAACAGAAGCAACACCTGATAATGCTCCTATTTTATATAAAAATGGCGCATTTAAGCATCGCTTAACAGACAATGATAATGTGATGGACCTATTTAAAGGTCAACGTGCAACATTATCTATGGGTTATATCGGTTTATATGAAGCGGCTACAGTATTCTTTGGTCCGAATTGGGAAAGTAAATCCAAAGGTAAAGCATTTACGTTAGCTATTTTAAAAGCTATGAAAATTTATCAACTGCGTTGGACAGACAAATACGATGTGTGGTTCAGCATCTATAGTACACCGAGCGAATCTTTAACAGATAGATTTTGCAGATTAGATCGAGAAAAATTTGGGGATGTTGCTGATATTACAGATAAAGGTTACTACCAAAATTCATTCCATTATGATGTACGTAAAGATATTACACCATTTAAGAAAATTGATTTTGAAAAAGATTATCCTGTGTATGCAAGCGGTGGGTATATTCACTATTGCGAATATCCAAAGCTCAATCATAATTTGAAAGCTTTGGAAGCGGTGTGGGATTATTCCTATGACAAGGTGAGTTATCTAGGGACGAATATTCCTATCGACCATTGTCGTAAATGTGATTTTAAAGGAGATTTCAAAACAACAGCTAAAGGTTATCAATGTCCTGAATGTAGTAATGATGACCCAACAACTGTAGATGTCGTTAAACGAACTTGCGGTTATTTAGGCAATCCTGTACAACGCCCGACAATTGAAGGTCGTCATAAAGAAATGTGTGCACGCGTTAAACACTTGAAAGATACGACATTATGAAAATCTTAGAAATTACTAAGGGACAAGGTTACATTGCTAAAATAGAAGCACAGAGCTTTGTTGATGGCGAAGGGGTGAGATGCAGTATGTATGTTTCTGGTTGTCCTTTTGCTTGTAAAAATTGCTATAACAAAGCTGCTCAAAACTTTAGATACGGAGAGCGTTTTAATGACTCGATTTTAGAAGAAATTATGAATTATTGCGAACCAGATTATATTTCAGGTTTAAGCATTTTAGGTGGCGAACCTTTCTGTAATGTAGATATTACTTTAAAATGTGCCCAAGTATTGAGACAACGTTTTGGTAATTCCAAATCGTTATGGGTATGGACAGGATTTTTATATGAATATTTAGTTCAAGATACTGCTGAGAGAAGGGCATTACTTGAGCTCATCGATGTATTAGTAGATGGGCCTTTTATCAATCATTTGTTTCAACCGAACTTACCTTATAAAGGTTCATTAAATCAACGCATTATTGATGTACCAACTTCATTGAGCACAGGCAAACGATGCGAATATATTACGAATTAAAAAAGAACTTAGTTTTTAATATTTTAACTCGGTTACGCAAGCGAATTAGTATTAATATAGTAAGAAGTTTTCTAATATAGAGAAGAACAAGAAACTGAATGTAATCACTATAGATAGAGATTGAGCATAGCGTAAAGGAGTAGATTATGAATGTGTACAGGATTTTCATTCTTATCAAAAAGTAACCAGGCGATTTTAGGACGAACAATGGATTTTGTCTATCATTTGGACGGACAACCCGCAGTACAACCACGTCATTTTTATTGGGAATCGCGTGTTGGATATAAAGGTGAGACGTTGTATGGTTTTATCGGAGCAGGCAGTGATATGGCAGGCTTTGTGTTTGGAGACGGCGTGAATGAACACGGCGTGGGCGCTTCCGTACAGTACTTTAGAGGTTATGCATCGTATGCTTCTGAAGTACGAGAAGGCTTTATAAATATTAGCCAAAACGAAATTATTACGTGGATACTTGGCTATAATAAAGATATTGAGGATTTAATCGAAAATGCTAAATCAGTCAATGTGGTAGCGCATGTAGTAAACGAGATTGCAGAAGTTCCACCACTGCATTATCACATTTCTGATGATACAGGCAGATCTGTCGAGCTTACTTTTCAAGATGGTCGTGTCATCATAAATGAAAACCCAATCGGTGTATTAACGAATAATCCAGATTTAAATTGGCACTATGAAAATTTAAGAAATTATACAAATATTACACCGCATAAACCACAGGAAAGTACATTTATGGGGCAACCGCTAAAATCCTTAGGAAATGAAGGGGGCACTTATGGGTTGCCAGGTGGCTATACAGCACCAGAGCGATTCGTGCGTACTGCATTTTTAAAAAATTATCTTATAAACAGTGACAAACCTGAGTATGATGTATTAGATGCTTTCAAATTATTAGATGGCATTAGTATTCCTAAAGGGGCTGTGCTTGATGAAAATGGAGAATTGCATTATACCCTTTACCAAACTGTGTTCAATTTAACAACACGCACAATGTATGTTAAATGGTACGATACAAACCAAATAACTGAATTGCAATTAACTGAAGACCTCATCACAAAAAAAGATATTATAGTTTTTGAAACAGCTAAAGGTTTAGTTACCAATAAATTGAATTAATAACACATTGATTATAATGATGAAAGATTAAAAAATACGGAGAGACGATGATATTTATCGTTTCTCCGTATTTTTATAAAAACACAACAATTTTATAATTAAAAATTAGCGTACTTAAGTTTAATTCGTGAAATTCACACATTAAAAGTCATACTGGTCATTTTCTTCTTCTATTATTTGTGAATACACTTTGGCGACGCGTAATGTTGATGTTGCTAATTCATCTATTCTAAATAAGATATCATCATTTACAATCGTACCTTGTGAGAAATCACGTTCTTCTATAAAGACATAAGTTTGAATAATGTGTGCCTTCATATAACCTAATATTGGTTTTAATTGTGTTTCAGGAATTAAATAATGCTTAGGCGAACCGGCCGTGGCTATGATTCCGATAACTTTATCTCTAAAAGCGTTAACAGGAAGTAGATCAAATACGTTTTTTAAAGTGCCAGGAATTGAAGCTTGGAATATTGGGAAACCAATAAAAATAATATCGGCTTGCATTAAGGTAGTAGTGAATTCTAAAGTATCGCCTGAATAATCTAAATAATTGCGACCATCACTAAATGACAAATTCAAATTTTTTAAATCAAAAAATTGAATTTCATGTTCTTCATTTTGATGAGAAATTGCTTCGTTTAAATATGTCATAGCTGTACTTGTTTTTGAACCGACAGTTGAACCGGATAGAATTACGATCTTCATACTAAGTCACCTACTTTTTCAGATGTTTTTTGACTCCAGGTATAATTTCATTACCGATAAGTTCGATGTTTTTCATAATTTTATCGAAAGGTACACCACCAAAATCAATTTGGGCCATAAACCTTTGATGATTATATAGTTCATGTTGGTAAAGTATTTTTTCAATGATTTGCTGAGGGCTTCCTACCATTAGGGCATCTCTATAATCAGGTGTATTTGCAAATTGTTGTTTTGGATAACCAGTACCTCTTATAAACGACATACCGACATTAATATGAGGGTAAAATTCACGTAAAGCTGCTTGGGTTGTATCAGCAGTATAGAATAAACTTGCTGTAGAAACAGGTAATGCTTCTGCAGAATTGTCAAAGCCATATTCTTTGGCAGTTAAACGGTATTCGTCTATAGCATTTTTAAATGCCATTGCTGGACCACCTAAAGTTGTAATCATCATTGGAATACCTTGACGACCAGCCTTGATGGCACTAGCAGCAGGGCCACCTACCGCTCTCCAAATGGGTAACACATTATCAACAGGCCTTGGATAAATTTCTATGTTATTTAAGTCAGGTCTGAACTTACCAGACCAAGTAATTTTATTTGTTTTATTAAGCTCTAAAAGTAAATTTAATTTCTCTTCATAAAGTTCGTCGTAGTCATTTAAATCTAAACCAAATAAATCAAATATACCAGTGCGTGATGCTCTTCCCGCTACGATTTCTGCGCGACCGTGAGAAATAAGGTCTAGTGTTGCAAAGTCTTCAAAAACTCTAACTGGATCAGCTGCACTAATAATAGAGGATGAACTAGAGATTTTAATCGTATTTGTTGCTTGTGCGATTGCACCTAAAATAACAGTGTGTGCCTGTGTAGTAAAATGTTCTTGATGGCTTTCACCAACGCCGAAAACATTGATACCTGCTTGTTCAGCTAATTGACTCGCTTCGATTAATTCTTGTATACGTTTTTCAGAACTTACTTTTTCACCTTTATGAGGATTAAGTAAGTGGTCTCCAAGTGAATAAAGACCAAATTCTAATGGGGTGTTTTCATTCATTTTTAATTTAGCCATATCGTATCATCCTTTATAAATCATGTAGTTTAGACTCTATTTCTGTTCTTTGGTTTTCCATAAAATCTGGCAAATTGAGTTGTTTTCCTAGGTTTTCAATATCTGTATCAACCGTGAATCCAGGTGAGGCAGTTGCAAATTCATACATAATACTATTATGTCGATAATAAAGAGATTTGAAAAAGTAGCGGTCTATAATACCACTATTATTTCCTGGGTTATGATTGATTGTATTTAATACGGCTTCTAAATTTGAATCTTTTGGTGTGTTCACGGCGATATGATGTACATATCCTTGACCAGGACGCGCACGTTCCCCTTGTTGTTCAATAACTACAAAATCAGTATACAAACCTTCTTGATCTAATGTCATAACTGTTTCGTCAGTGTCTTGACGAAGTGCGTAATTTAATTCGTTTTTTAAAAAATCGATTGTTGGTTGAGCTTTACGTACTCTAAGCTCAACGGGTCCCATACCTAATATTTGATGTTGTACAGGAACATCCGTATAAGGATTTTTTCTCCAAGTTGTGGGGATTTTATAATCATCGTTAACAAGCAATACGATTTCTAGATTATCGACATCTTTAAATAATAGTGCTGGCTGATTTAAATATGTCATATCAGTTGTCGTAATATTAGCATCTGTAAGACGTGACTTGAAATAAGATAGTGCAGCTTCATTTGGAACAAGTAGTGATAAACGATGGATAGAATTTGTACCAGGACGATTCTTACCTACATTTGGAATTTCAAAAAAACTTAGTAACGTACCGACAGAGCCAATTTCATCACCGAAAAATAAGTGATACATAGTTGGATTATCTTGGTTCACAGATTTTTCAACCAAGCGTAATCCTAATATTTGAGTGTAGAAGTTTTTGTTTATTTGAGCATCTTTTGTATACATTGAAATGTGATGATGACCGACAATATTCATATGTGTACCCCCGCATTATGATAATTTCTAGTTTTAATACTCATTACCTATTTAAAAGGAAATAAACCAATGTAGTATAAAAAGTATACTAGTTATCTATAATATATGTCGAAAGTGGAAAAAAAGCAATAACTGTGAACTATTATAAGTAATACATAGTTTTCATTTAATTATATTAGTTTTACAAATCTATAATTAGTCGAAATAAAAATAGGCATAGATACATTGAATTACTATGTATCTATGCCTATTTAATGTTATTCAGTTTTTTTAAAATCTAAATAATAGAGACTGAATTCTAAATCATTTTTTAGATGTGTTTCTAATAATTCAACAGCTAAATCTATGTCTCTGTTAAATAGTGCCGCAACAATTTCCTTATGTTCTTCGATTAATCCAGGACGGCGTTGATTAATCACAGTTTGACTAAATAGATAGATAAAACTTTTATATTTTTGATACGTATCGAGTATAAATTGATTATTTGTAGCTGCAATAATCTTTTGATGGAACTTGTCATTCGTTTCAATAATTTGAGATTCAGATTCTTTATCGATATTTATTTCGGCATAATTATTTAATTCTTCTAAATCTTCTTTTGTGTATACTACTGCTGCTTTTCTTAATGCATAGGTTTCTAATAAAATACGCATTTCAAAAATTTGTCTATATTCTTCACTTGTTGGCATGAAAATATAAGAGTTTTTAATAAAATATTCTAATTCTAGTTGTTTCAAAGCCTCGCGTATAGGTGTTCTGCTTACATCATACTTCTTAGCAAGTTTAGCTTCTGTAATCTTTTCATCTTTTTTTAATTCACCAGAAATAATATCATTTCTAATCTTTTGATAAACAGTTAATTCATTAGTGTTCAATTTCTTCACCTCATTATAATAAGTGTACTATAAATAATTCTTTGAATAAATGTATACATTTTAATCATTTTAGTATACAATAATGTTTGTAAACGTTTTCAGGAGGGTGTAATTTATGAAAATAGGATTTATTGGTCTCGGTATAATGGGAAAACCAATGGTTAAGAATTACTTGAAAGAGAATGTAACGGTTCTCGTTAATGATTTAAATAAAGAAGCAGAAGCAGAAGTTATTAATGAGGGGGCACAAGCAGTATCTGTAAAACAAATGGCTCAAGAAGTAGATCACATTATTACTTCATTACCTAATGGTGAAATTGTAAAAGCAGTTTTATACAGTGGAAAAGATGCAATTTTAAATCAGTCAGATATTAGTGTTCAGACAGTTGTTGATACAAGTTCGTTAACGCCAAATGAGTCATTAGAGATAAGTAAAGTTTTGAAAGAAAAGCAAATTAAATATATAGACGCACCTGTAAGTGGCGGTGAGCCATTAGCAATTACTGGTGAACTCTCAGTCATGATTGGTTGTGATGAATCAGATTTAGAAATCGTTCAGAGCGTTCTAAAACCAATTGCAAAATCTGTGATAAGAGTCGGTGATGTTGGTGCGGGAAGTGTTGTTAAATTGGCGAATCAAATTATAGTAAATACAAATATTGCAGCACTTTCTGAAGCAGTTGTACTTGCGAAAAAATTTGATATTGACTTAGAAAGTATGCATGAGGCAATTAAAGGCGGCCTTGCAGGTTCAAATGTTATGGAAGCAAAATTTCCTAAGATGATTGAAGAAGATTATCAACCTGGTGGCACACTTAATATAAACCTGAAAGATATGAAGAATGTAAGTTCAACAGCAGATACAGTTGGACTAACATTACCTTTAGCAAACCAAGTCAAAGAAATATATAAATCAGAAGTAGCCCAAGGGAATGGCGCAAATGATCATTCTGGTATTATAAAATATTTTGAAAAAATTAATAATATATAAATGAGGTGAGAAAGTGCTAACTGAAGATTTAATTAACCAAAAAAACAATGACGAGATTCATAAGCAGTTGGATGACTTTAAATATAAAATCATAGTTTTGGATGATGATCCAACTGGTACACAAACAGTTAAAGACTTACCTGTGTATACAGATTGGTCGGAAGATTTAATTGAAGATGGATTTAAGCAAGAGAATCATATGTTTTATATATTAACTAATTCTAGAGCATTGAATGAACAAGAAACGACAAAATTGCATCAGGAGATTAGTCGAAATATAGAATTGGTTTCTCGACGTTTAGACTACCCGTTTATTGTAATTAGTAGGGGTGATTCCACTCTAAGAGGTCACTTTTACCTAGAACCTAAGGTCTTAAGTGAAGCTTCAGAACAAGCATTTGATGCGGTGTTTTATTTACCGGAATTTTTTGAAGGTGAGAGGTATACATATAACGGCGTCCATTATCTTAAAGAAGATGGGAAATATACCCCTGTTTCTGAAAGTGAATTTGCCAATGATACTACATTTGGTTTTGAATCCCAAACGATGGCAGATTTTATAGAAGAGAAGAGTTCTGGTGACGTTAAAGCTGAAAATGTACACCATATTACACTATCTCAAATAAGAGAAAGAAATAAGGAAAGCATATTACAAACATTTCACGAAGTATCAAACTTTGATGCAGTAGTGGTAGATGCATTAAATGATGAAGATATGGATTATTTTGTCTCTTGTTTAACTGCATTTTTAGCGAATGATGATAAGAAATTTATGTTTAGAACAGCAGCGTCCTTTGTGAAATCGATGTGTCAGACTCCAGGTGAAATCATTAATCTAAATCAATTTAGTAATAATAACCATGGTGGTTTGATTATCGTTGGATCACATGTGAAGAAAACATCATTACAATTACATCATTTACTAAATAACACGCATATCACTCCAATTGAATTTGACGTTAAGTCAGTTAATAAAGCAGATTTAAACATATATATAGATAAAAGAATTCGAGAAGTAGAAGATTTAATTAAAAATAGTAAAGATGTGGTTGTGTATACTTCTAGAGATGTTATAAAAACTGAAGATTTAACAAATAATTTAGGGATTTCTACAAACATTTCAAATGCTTTGGTAGAAATTGTAAGGGGCTTAAGCATAAAACCAAAGTTTATTATTGCAAAAGGCGGAATAACTTCTAGTGATGTTGCAACTAAAGGTTTGGAAATTAAAAAAGCACAAGTAATCGGACAAATAACACAGGGTGTACCTGTGTGGCTGACTGGTGAAGAAGCAAAATATTCTAATATGCCTTATGTTATTTTCCCGGGAAATATCGGTAGTACAAACACGTTAACAAATTTATACAAAATGAACAGTAGTATAAAAGAGAATTAGAAAGTAGGGAGATAAAATGATGGGAGAAATGTGGCCATTAATTGCTGTAGTAATAGGGGTACTTATATTATTAATGCTAATTATTTGGTTTAAATTAAATACATTTATTGCATTAATCATTACTTCAATGGTAACGGGTATCTTGCTTGGTATGCCTTTAGACACGATTGTCACAACTATTGAAAAAGGTATGGGTGATACTTTAGGCAATATTGCTATAATCTTTGGGTTAGGTTCAATTCTAGGAAAACTGTTATCTGATGGTGGCGGCGCAACACGTATTGCGGACACACTTATAAATGTGTTTGGGAAAAAATATGTGACTTGGGCTATGATTATTGCATCATTCATTATTGGTATTTCATTATTTTTAGAAGTAGCATTTGTATTATTAATTCCATTAGTATTTACATTAGCAAAAAGAATGGAAATCTCAAATTTAAAAGTCGGATTACCAATGGCAACATCAATTGCTATAACACATGGATTTTTACCACCTCATCCAGGTCCTGTAGCGATTTCTGAAGCTGTTAATGCAAATATTGGTTATGTGTTAATGTATGGAATTATTATTGGAATTCCATTAGCAATTATTGTTGGCGGAACATTTCCTATAATTGCACATAAGCTGACACCAGAAGCTTTTAAAAGAGAAGGAAATCAAGCAGCAGTTGGAGAAATGAAGGAATACGATCAAGATCAATTACCTAGTTTTGGTATTAGTCTACTAACAGCACTTGCGCCAGTTATATTGATGTTATTGGCGACAGTGGTACAACTCATTACGGGTAATGATGATGGTAATGCCAACGGATTAGAAGGTTTTATTTACTTTATTGGTACTTCTGTAACTGCAATGCTTATCGCTGTGTTGTTTGCGATATATACAATGGGAATTAGACGTAATCAAACAATGAAGGAAATTATGGACACTGTGTCTAACGCAATTACACCAATTGCTATGTTAATACTTATCATTGGTGGTGGTGGGACGTTCAAACAAATATTAATTGATGGTGGCGTTGGCGACACGATATCAGAAATATTTAAAGGCACAGAAATGTCACCAATTGTTCTTGCATGGCTAGCTGCTGCTTTATTACGTACAGCATTAGGCTCCACGACTGTAGCGGCGATATCTTCAGTAGGAATTGTATTACCATTATTACAAACAGCAGATGTGAATATCTCTTTAGTAGTATTAGCAATTGGAGCAGGGAGTATTTTCTGTTCTCATGTTAATGATGCAGGTTTCTGGATGTTCAAAGAATACTTTGGTTTAACTATGAAAGAAACATTTTTAACATGGACACTACTAGAATCTATATTATCTGTGGTAGGTCTTATTTTAATATTAATCACAAATTTAATTATATGATTTTAATTATTAATTAAAATAAAAATATCCCTTCATAAATATGCACTTAAATGTGAATACTATGAAGGGATTTTATTATGCTTTGTTGTCCTGAGTGAGCGTAAGCATACCATCTTCCATGTGATATACACTATCACAATACTCAGTTAGTCGTTCATCATGCGTAACAACGATGCAAGTTTTGTTTTGTTCCATCGTTTGTTCTTTTAAAATTTTCATTACTTCCATTGCATTGTTCGTGTCTAATGAAGCGGTTGGTTCATCAGCTAAAATAATTGATGGTTTTGTATAAAGTGCTTTAGCAATTGCAACGCGTTGCTTTTGTCCGCCAGATATTTCACTTGGGAGTTTATTCTCAAGCACCGCAATATCAAGTTGCTTAACAAGTTGGTTATAACTTGCTTCGTCTAGCACATCTTTTTTCTGTTTTTGTAGTAACTTAAATTGCTGTTTTACATTTAGAAATGGCACAAGATTCGTAGCTTGAAGAATAAAACCGATTTCTTGCATCCTTGTTTTTGCTAATTCTTTCAGCGAAAGTTGAGATACCTGTTTATCATTGATGATAATTTCACCAGATGTGGGCGTCTGTAATGCGCCGGCCATTGTTAGGAATGTACTTTTTCCAGAACCAGAGGGTCCGATAATGGCAATCAGTTCATTTTTATTAAATTTCAAAGATGTAGGTTTTACAGCTTCAATTGTTTGATTCCCATCTTTAAAACTTTTAGTGACGTTTTTAAATTCTAGCATTTATTTATACACTCCTATTTATCCTATTGCCTTGAGTGGATCTACTTTTCTAATCGTCAATATCGAGAAGAGGCTACCTAATAGAGAAACTATGATAAGGACGACGCCGTATACTAATAACGTAGTAACATCAAATTTAACTGGGACCACACTTGGTAAAAAGGCACCAGTAAGTAAAGTTAGCGCAAGACCAATCACTGTACCAATCATCGCAATGATGAACGTTTGTGATAATACAACTTTTGCTAAATATCCATTTGTGAAACCTTGTGCTTTTAACACACCGAATAAATTAGTTTTTTGTAACGTAATGACATATAAAAAGATGCCAATCACTGTTGCAGAAATAATAAATAAGAATGTAATCATAAAGTTTAACGTTAAGTTTTGAGCTTGATAACCTGGTAAGTTTTCAACGAAACTTTCAATTTCTATAGCTTCTAAATCACTATTTAAATCTTGTTTATTCCAATCTTTATCTCTGACCACGACCGCATTGGTTTTATCTTCATTTAATGAAGGATTAATTTTTTGTATTGTACTATTATTAGAAAACAGCACTGGAGAGGCATTGTATTTAGCACTTTCACTAAAGCCTACAATTTCTAATTTTTCATCTGATTGTGATAACGATAATTTATCTCCTATTTTAAATCCTTTATCTTTTAGAGTTTTATCTGCTATTACTTCATTGTCAGATTTAACTTTTTTGCCTTCTATCATATCAGGGACTAGGAAAGAATCAGAAGTGACACCAAATAGTAAGGAATTTTCTTCTGCATTACCATTAGAAGCGATAACACCTGTCTGTTTTAAAGTCGTTTGTTTATCATATGTATTTCCGACATCATCTTTATTGAACGAAGACTGCTCTACAGTTTCATTTGCATCTTTATTTAATACAATAGCATCGGCTTGCCATTTATCGATACCTTCTCTATTCATATTCATCAGTCCGCTTGCTAAGCCAGATAAAAGGAAGAGTAGGTAACTAATCATAATCAAGACACCGATAATTAAGCTGAATTTCAACTTGTTACGTTTAATTTCATTCCATGCTAAAAACATAAATTACCTCCTATATGTAAATTGTCACTAGATTTATATAAATTAAAAAATTCATTTTCAACTTATTTTATAAAGCTTACTTCTATAATAACCTATTTAAATATAGAATGTATTCATTTTCTATGTGAAAAAGACAGTGTATCTTAAATCGTAGATTATTTAATGAAGGATAAAACACTTGTATAAGCTATTACTTATACAAGTGTTTTGAAAATTAACCCTCAAAATTTATAGTTTGTGGTTCGACTAATGTTTTATCATTCATTATCTTAATAGATTTTGGCTGAGCTTTAACTACACATAGTTCTGGGTCAGTTTTATTATCGAAAAATGATTTGTCTTGGTTTTGCCATAACCAATCAATTGTTTCTTGATCTTGAACAATTGATAATGTGGCATCAATTTCTAGAAAACTACGATTATTTGTATCATCGTAACCAATTAAAATATGTGCACGTGGGTTTGACTCAATTTCCTCAATTTTTATTGAGTTAACATTTGTTTTTGTATAAAGCGTGTTACCGTCATTATAAAAAATCATATATCTACTGTTAGGTATATGATTATATGCGGTAGATAACACCCCGACACGTGATGTGTTGAGTATTTCATTAATCTTGTTAGTTAAATTAGTATTATTCATATATGAATCACCTCTATATATTTTATTCCCTAATAATGAGAATTAAAAAGTAAATTCTGAGAAAATTTAATAAAGTTCAATTTGATAATAATCATTCTAAAATCATCATAAATGCTAAAACTACAAGACATGCAGACATACTAACTTTATAGATGAATTCATATTTTAATAGAAGTTTTTTAAAACAAAGACCCATAACGGCCCAGGCGACTGCACCTGAAACACCGATAAGTGCAATGATAATTGTATAACTCAGTGTAGCAAGAAAACTTATATTTTGAGTAGTGACATAGGTCACGATAGCAGTAAGTACATAAACGATTGTTTTAGGATTCATATATTGAAGAAGCAAACCATCTCTCATACGATACGTATTGCTTTGTTGAGCGTCTTTACTATCATGTTTAAATACAGAATAAGCAAGATACAATAAGTAAATAAATCCCACTATTTTAATTACAAATATAAAACTTGAAAAGTAAGCAGCCATATATTCACTAAATAACAAGCAAAACATGGAAAGCGTTAAAAAACCTAATCCAATACCAATTAAGAATTTCGCAGTGCCTTTAAGACCTAATTTTAAAACGCCGTCTAATGCTAATAAATTGTTAGGCCCAGGGGTATAACTCATAAAAAACGTATAAAAAATAAATGATATAAACAAATTGCATTCTCCCTTCATTATCCTGTATTATGGAAATATAATCATTAAAATTCCGCTCAATAGGATATTTCCTTTTAAAAGGATTTTATATCCATTAAACAGGAAAGTCAATATAAAAGGGGGCAAATAATGGAATTTCATAAAATAGTAGCTAAGAATATTTACTTATATAGAAAGAAAAATAAGATTAGCTTGGACAAATTATCAAAACTCACAGGGGTGAGCACATCTTCATTGAATGAAATTGAAAAAGGTAATACGATTCCTTCAATAAATACTGTTTGGAAAATTAGTAACGGTTTAAAATTATCGTTTAGTAGTTTAATGAATGAGGCAGAGTCAGATTATACACAGTTAAAAAAAGAAGATGTTGTACCTGTTACTGAAGATGAGGGGAAATATCGTGTTTATCCATATTTCCCATTTGAAAAGAGTAAGTCCTTTGAATTCTTTTATGTAGAGCTCGATCCAGGAGCAACATTAGATGCAGAACCCCATTTATCCGGTTCAGAGGAATCGATTATTGTAATTGATGGGCAATTAGAAATGCATTTAGAACATGAAACGCTTCATTTAGGCGAAGGCGATGCCTTGAGGTTCAAATCAGATATCTCTCATAGTTATATTAATAATGGAGAAAATATGACTCTAATATCTATGGTTATTGACTATCAATAAATTAAAACCCATGTTCCTCGATGTAGTTGAGGGCATGGGTTTTGTTATATAATTCATACTATAAAATAAGTTTATAAAGTTTTGCTCTGAATATTTATTATTCTTGTTTATGAGCATCTTCATTATTTTTTTCTCTGTTAAACCAAAAATATGCATTAGGAGCATCTTGTTGAGTGGGTTTATAAACAGCCAAGCTGCCAGAGCCTTTCGATTTTTTCTGATTTTCAAAATCTTTTAAAGCACGAAAGGCGGGTTTACATAAAATCCATATAGCTATAATATTTAGCCATGCCATCATACCAACACCTACATCGCCCATGGCCCACGCAGCATCAGCGGTTTTAATAGTGCCGTATGCAGTGGCAAAAATAAGTAGGAAACGGGTCAATGTAATATAAAAAATTGATTTTTTAGTACTCATATTTCTAGTAAGATACGCAATATTTGTTTCAGTAATGTACGAATAAGCTAATATGGTAGTAAATGCAAAGAAAAACAATGCAATAGCTATAAAATAAGAGCCGAACCCAGCAAAATTTGGATCAAATTGGTAGCTATCACCTTGAAATGCTTTATCGATACCAGATTGTACATACATGGCAGTCCCAGAAAAATCTTTAGAGCCATCTGCATTCAATACATAAACACCATTATCTTCAATTAAATTAGGCTGTCCCTGTGCATTCTCTGTGCCATCTGTTGTATTATAAGTTCCTGAAATTAAAATAATTAATGCGGTAGCTGTACAGACGAAAATAGTATCTATATAAGCTGAGAAAGCTTGTACAAGCCCTTGTTTTGCTGGGTGAGATACTTCTGCTGCTGAAGCTGCATGGGGTCCTGTCCCTTGACCTGCTTCATTTGAATATAATCCACGTTTTACTCCAATTTCAATCATTGCGCCAATAATGCCACCAAAAGTAGATTGCAACCCTAGTGCAGATTTAAAAATAAGTGCGAACAATGCAGGAACTTCTTCAATATTTAAAAAAATTACAATAACAGCTAATAAAATGTAAGCTATAGCCATAAAAGGGACAATTGCTGTTGCCATACTGGCAATGCGTTTAATTCCACCAAAAATGATAAGCGATAGTAATATCACGAGAAAAATAGTGACTGCCCATTTTGGAACGCTAAAAGCACTATGTAATGAAGTTGCAATTGCATTGGACTGTACGCCTGGCATTAAAAGTCCGATTGAAATAATAGTCACTATGGCAAATATTAACGCAAATATTTTCCCGAACTTTCCTCCAATACCATTTTCAATGTAATAAGCAGGGCCGCCTCTATATTCCCCATTTTCCTTTTGTTTATATATTTGTCCCAATGTAGACTCTACAAATGCAGTGCTTGCGCCTAGTAAAGCTGTCACCCACATCCAGAAGACTGCACCGGGGCCGCCAATAAATATGGCTGCTGACACACCAACGATATTCCCTGTGCCAACTCTGCCTGCTAAAGATAATGAAATAGCTTGAAAACTAGAGATACCTTGTGGAGATTTTTCTCCTTTGAATAATAAACGTATCATTTCTTTAAATTGTCTCACTTGTGCGAAGCGAGTAATAAGTGAAAATATCAGTCCTGTTATTAATAAACCAAAAACTAACGGAGGACTCCATATAATTTTATCTAAGAAATCAATGAATTCTGTAATCAAATTAATTCTCCTAACATAAAATGGATTTTATACTGACTTATGTAAGCGCTTGCTCGCAATTGTACACGTCTGAAATCTGTGAGCAAGAGTGTCAATTAATTCATTAACATTTTAATGAATTAAAATATGGAATTAATTTTTAATAATTTTATATATGGAGTGAATTGAAAAAATACAAAAAAATCTGTTCAAGTTTCTATTATTGAGACTTGAACAGATTTTTTGTTATGCTATTTTCTTTTTTCTGCAGTGGCGTTAATTCTTTTGTTTAATAACACAAAGAATAATATGAATGCGATAGAAATAAAGATGTGGC
This sequence comes from Staphylococcus equorum, assembly GCF_001747895.1. Classification (GTDB taxonomy): domain Bacteria; phylum Bacillota; class Bacilli; order Staphylococcales; family Staphylococcaceae; genus Staphylococcus; species Staphylococcus equorum_A. The sequence continues at coordinate 73,455 of NZ_LNNB01000031.1, forward strand.
CTAAACCAGCAATGCCCGCGATTGCAGGACTTACACTGAATCCTTTGATAGTAGCAATACCATTCACAAATTGCATTGCTACAGTTACTAATACGCCTAAGTGGAAAATATAAAAGAAACTATTAAATAATTTACTATTACGAGTCAATTTAAGTTGGTGTTCGATAACCATGAAAATCAAGAACATAATTGTACCTAAAACTAATAAATGTGTGTGCGTTACATTTAATTGCGAATAATCGCTGAAATTTTCTCCTTTTGACATTTCTCTATAAAACAAACCACTAAGTAACCCTAATAAAGTATAAAAGGCAGAGCTGAACATTAATTTTTTCATTTTTTCTTCCTCCAAATTGTTAATAACTATAATATAAAGTGCTTTTATGAACTGTTTATGAACAGCATAAAAATAAATTAACAGTTTATAGCAATATGAAAGAAAAGCACGATAACGAATGAAATATAAATTTTAATATTGGTATATCAAGTAGAATAAATTTTAAAAAATAACATATTAATATTTTTGTTGTGCCAATAATAGTGGATAAATAGTATCGAGTACAGGTGTAACCAATTGATGTTCTCTTGCTTTTTTGAATAGAAAGCCTTGGATGCCTGCTATTTCTAATGGATTAGCTGAGATGATGTCATAATACATACTTGTGCCCATTTGATTGGGATAACCTTTGTAAATTGTCATAATATCATCGACAATGTCATCATCAAAATACACATTTTCAGCTTGTGCAATGGCTACACCTTCAACTAATAGTTGCTTGCAAAGGTGTTTGATACCCGGAACTTGAAGTACTTCGGCAGTGCGACGACTTAATGCAGTGACACTATTAATGGCTAAATTAACAAGCAGTTTATACCAAATGGCATAATCAATATCGTTTGTGAGTTCAACTTCTAAAGAAGAGCCCGCTACAATATCACGGAATGCACGCGTTTCTGGACCATCTTCTAAAATGAGTTTGTGATCACGATAATGCGTTACGGTAGAACCAGATTTTTGTCCGCTAATATAAACAACAGCTTGAAATACGTGAGGATGTTCAAAGCGTGACAACTGACCGTGCCCATTTTGAGCGAGTATAATAATGGTTTGCTCATGGATTAAATGTTCCATTTCTCTTAATACATCATCAAGTTGAGGTATTTTAACAGCAATAATTAAAACATCAACTGGATTTTGATCAGTTATTAATGGCGTAACCTGTAAAGTACGTTCATGTTCAGTATTATTATTGGCATAGTAAGTGAGCGTTTGAGGTCGGCGACCGAGTAAGCGTAAATCAGGATGTGTTGCTAAAAGATCAATTGCAATCGTGCTACCTACTGCGCCAGGTCCAATTATTGCAATTTTGTTCATGTTTTTAATTTCCTTTTCTAAGTAGATTGGTTAGTATATGGATAACAATACAAATATAACAAACTGCGGAGATGATTTTAATTGAAAACATTAAATCAGTTAATAGATATGAAACAGAGTAACGATAAGATATCAATGGTGACAGCATATGATTATCCTAGTGCGAAGCAAGTTGAAGCAGCACAGATAGATACAATATTAGTTGGTGATTCATTAGGGATGACCGTCTTAGGTTATGACAGCACAGTACAAGTAACAGTAGAGGATATGATTCATCATGCCAAAGCTGTACGACGAGGTGCGGCAGACACATTTGTAATTGTAGATGTGCCTTTTGGTGCGGTAGGTGTAAACGAGCAGTCGGATTTAGAAACAGCTGTAAAGTTATATCAACAAACTCAAGCTAATGCGATTAAGGCTGAAGGTGCGCATTTAACTCAATATATTGAAAGTTGTAGCAATATGGGTATCCCAGTTGTTTCACATCTTGGTTTAACACCCCAAAGTGTTGGTATAACAGGGTATAAAATGCAGGCAAATACCAAAGAAGCAGCGCAACAACTTATAAATGATGCGTATGCTGTACAACAAGCAGGTGCTGTTATGTTAGTGTTAGAAGCTATTCCAAGCGATTTAGCTGCTAAAATTACTAGAAATTTAGATATCCCAGTTATTGGAATTGGCGCTGGTAAAGGCACGGATGGACAAGTATTGGTGTATCATGATTTACTAAATTATGAAGTGAATCATCAAGCAAAATTTGTGAAACAATATGGTGATTTTTCAAAAGGTGTTCAAGCATTATCTCAATATGATACTGAAGTTAAGTCACAACAATTTCCGAGTGATGCATACACTTACAAAAAGCAGGTCATGAACGAGGTGTCTGAATGACTGAGTTAATTACTACTATAGAAGAAATGACTGAGATGTCTAAGCAATGGAGAAAATCAAATAAATCAGTGGGCTTTGTACCTACGATGGGCGCCTTACACGAGGGCCATTTAAAAATGATGTCACAATCTATTTCTGAAAATGATGTGACAGTTATTAGTGTTTTTGTAAATCCGCTGCAATTTGGACCTGAGGAAGATTTAGATGCGTATCCTCGAGACATTGAAAGTGACACAGCAAAAGCAGCATCAGTAGGCGTAGATTATATTTTTTATCCGAGTGAAGAAGAAATGTATCCGGAACAACCTACAATTGAAGTGAAGGCTGGACGTTTAGCGTCAGTATTAGAAGGCGCACAGCGTCCGGGTCATTTTGACGGCGTAGTGACAGTAGTAAATAAACTGTTCAATATTATACAACCACAGCGTGCTTATTTTGGAAAAAAAGATGCACAGCAGTTAGCTATAGTGGAAAAAATGGTTGAAGACTTTAATCATACAATTGATATTGTAGGCGTAGACATTGTTCGTGAAGCGGATGGTCTAGCTAAAAGTTCACGTAATATTTATTTAACACCAGATGAAAGAGCAGAAGCGCCTCACCTCTATAAAAGTTTGCAGTTAGCACAATCATTATATAATCAAGGTGAACGCAGCAGTTTGAAAATCATTGAAGCTACCCGTGATTATATACAACAATATACGAGCGGGGATATCGAAACAGTAGCAATTTATAGCTATCCTCAACTTGTCGAGCAACATGAAATTACAGATAGAATTTTTATATCGCTGGCAGTCAAATTTAGCCAGGCACGTCTAATAGATAATATTATTATCGGTGATTAATTTGTCTTAATGTATTTACATGTTTAGCGAACAATTCAGTTAGATACAACATTCTCTCAATATACAATTTACATTTTCTTAGTGTTGATTTATCATATAAAGAGAGAGATATTTATCGAGAAAACGATTATATGATAATTAAATAGTTTTAAGGGTATAAATACAGTAGTGAAAATGATGTATGTGTTATCTCAAGAACTAAACAACTATGTTTTATCTTATATAATTAATTAAAAAGTGATTACGAGAGGTGGTAAAAAAATGAGTGAATCTAACTCAAAAGATGTCATTTTAATTGGTGCTGGTGTTTTAAGTACAACATTCGGTACGATGTTAAAAGATCTTGCACCAGAATGGAATATCAAACTTTTTGAAAGACTCGAAAAACCTGCAATTGAAAGTTCTAACGAACGCCACAATGCTGGTACTGGACATGCCGCATTATGTGAATTGAACTATACAGTTGAACAAAAAGACGGTTCAATCGATATCGAAAAAGCAAAAGAAATTAACGAACAATTTGAGATTTCAAAACAATTTTGGTCTCACTTAGTAAAAAGTAATCAAATTCAAGATCCACAAGAATTTATACGCCCATTACCGCATATTAGTTTTGTGCAAGGCGATAAAAATGTGAATTTCTTGAAGAGACGTTATGAAGCACTTGCGCCTTTATCAATGTTTAAAGGTATAGAATATACAGAAGACCATAAAAAACTACAAGAGTGGATGCCATTAATGATGGAAGGCCGCGATCCAGAAGAAGTAGTTGCAGCTAGTAAAATAAACGAAGGTACAGATGTGAACTTCGGTGAACTTACAAGAAAAATGGCTAAAAACTTAAACGAACATGAAAATGCAGAACTTTTCTACAAACATGAAGTTCAAGACTTCAGCCGTCGTAAAGATGGTAAATGGGAAGTTAAAATTAAAGACCTTAAAACTAATAAAGTAGAACATCACATTACTGACTATCTATTTATTGGTGCAGGTGGTGCTGCAATTCCAATGCTACAAAAAACTGGTATTCCAGAAAGTAAGCATTTAGGTGGTTTCCCAATTACAGGAGAATTCTTAGTATGTAATAATCCTGATGTTGTAGCTAAGCATGAAGTTAAAGCTTATGGTAAAGAACCTGAAGGTACACCGCCAATGACGGTACCTCACTTAGATAGACGCTATATCCAAGATGAAAACTCATTATTATTTGGACCATTCGCAGCGATTGGCCCTAAATTCTTGAAAAATGGTTCTAATTTAGATTTATTTAAATCAATTAACCCTAGCAACATAATCACTATGTTAGCTGCAGCGGCGAAAAACTTCCCGTTAATTAAATATTCTATTCAAGAAGTATTAGCTAAAAAAGAAGATCGAATGAAAGAATTACGTCGATTTGTTCCTGATGCTAAAGATAAAGATTGGGATATTATGCAAGCTGGTAAACGTGTTCAAGTTATCAAAGATACAAAAGAACACGGTAGAGGATTTATTCAATTCGGTACAGAAGTTGTAAATTCAAAAGACCATTCTGTAATTGCATTATTAGGTGAATCTCCAGGTGCTTCTACTTCAGTTTCAGTTGCATTAGAAGTAATCGAGAAAAACTTCCCAGATTATATGGCTGAATGGGAACCTAAGTTGAAAGAAATCATTCCATCTTATGGTAAATCATTAATTGAAGATTACGCATTATTAAAAGAAATACGACAAGCAAATAATGCTGAACTTGAATTAAACAATAAATAATAAGTAATAAACTATCCCTTGAAGTATCATGCTTCAAGGGATTTTTGTATCTAATTTTAATATATTTTCGTCTAACAAGTTAAACTAATACAAAGTGTACTCTTTTTTACTATTATTTCTTATAAAATATCATTTATTTCTCTTATAAAATTAAAGTATTATATAAGAAAGCGCTTACTTTATTTTAATGAGGGTATAAGACCCAATAAAGGAGGTTTTACAATGATATATACAAATCCAAATCAAGAAGATGCAAAATACAAAGTAAAATCGAAATATGCTAATTTTATAGGTGGAAAATGGGTTGAACCCCAAGAAGGAAATTATTTTGATAATATTTCACCAGTTACAGGTGAAAGTTATGCCAAGATACCAAAGTCCACACAAAAAGATGTTGATTTAGCAGTTGAAGCTGCTCAGAAAGCGCAAGTCGAATGGGGTAAAAAATCATTATCTGAAAGATCACAATTATTATTAGATATAGCTGATCGTATTGAAGAAAATTTAGAATATTTAGCAGTGATAGAAACTTTTGATAATGGTAAGCCAGTGAGAGAAACACTTACAGCAGATTTACCATTAGTAGTAGATCATTTTAGGTATTTTGCAGGTGTGATTCGCGCCGAAGAAGGCGGCATTTCCCAAATAGATAATGATACAGTTGCATATCATTACAAAGAACCCTTAGGTGTAATTGGACAAATTATCCCTTGGAACTTCCCTTTACTTATGGCAACTTGGAAGATTGCTCCAGCGATTGTAACAGGCAATACAGTGGTACTTAAGCCTGCAGAACAAACACCAGTATCGATTTTACATTTTATTGAACTGATAGAAGATATTTTACCAGAAGGTGTGCTTAATATAGTAAATGGCTTCGGCAATGAAACTGGTGAAGCGCTAGCGACCCATAAAAACATAAATAAAGTTGCGTTTACAGGTGAAACGACAACTGGAAAAATTATTATGAAAAATGCTAGTGACAATGTCATACCGGTCACGCTTGAACTGGGTGGTAAATCACCGAATGTATTTTTCAAAGATATCATGGATGAAGATGACGAATTTTTAGAAAAAGCTGTTGAAGGCTTAGTCATGTTTGCACTAAATCAAGGTGAGGTATGTACATGTCCTTCAAGAGCACTTATTCATGAAGACATTTATGAAAAATTTATAGCTTTATGTATAGAAAAAGTGAATAAAATAAAATTAGGAAATCCTTTAGATGAAACAACAATGGTTGGTGCACAAACTTCAAATGAGCAACAAGAAAAAATCAAAAAATACTTAGATATTGGTAAGGAAGAAGGCGCTGAAATTCTTGTAGGTGGAAATGTTAGACAAGAAAACGAGAATTTAGAAAATGGATTTTATATTGAGCCAACGATATTCAAAGGCGACCAAAGTATGCGTATTTTCCAAGAAGAAATATTTGGTCCAGTATTATCTGTCGCAACTTTTAAAACAAATGAAGAAGCTCTAGAAATGGCGAATGATACGATCTACGGTCTTGGCGCAGGTATTTGGACGAGAAATCAAAATACTGCGTATCGCATAGGCAGAGGAATTCAAGCAGGGCGTGTATGGGTGAATAATTATCATACTTATCCAGCACATGCTGCTTTTGGCGGGTACAAAATGAGTGGTATTGGTCGTGAAAATCATTTAATGATGTTAGACCATTATCAACAAACTAAAAATTTACTTGTAAGTTATGATACAAAACCAACAGGTCTATTTTAATGAAAAAGAAATAAATATAATGAGAAATTTAAAACTATTGCGCTAATGCGTGATAGTTTTTTTGTTGTTACTAAAATTATTTCCAATTGTATATTTTCGTGAACCTAATAAATAATTTTCTAACTTAATTTTTATATTTAAATCCATATAAAACTCTTAAAAAAATAATACAATTGTGATATTGTAATATCGACTAAGATTAATGGAGGAAAATAATGAAAAACAATCATGATTTAACACCTAATAGAAAGAATAAATATTCTATTAGAAAACTTTCAGTTGGCACAGCGTCATTATTAGTAGGAAGCGTATTAGTATTCGGATTATCTAACGATGCGAATGCAGCAGAAAACGATCTTCCAAAAGATTCCAAAGCACTCAATACTAATGTGAATGAAGATGATAACCACTTAGTTGATACAGAAAAAGCAAATAGCAACGAACAAGAGCCAGTCAATGACTTTTCAGAAAGCCATGATATTCAGAAGGACAATTTAAAAGCAAGTCATAGTGCTTCAGAGCAAAGTATTGTTCAAAGTAAGCCAACAGCAAATAACACAAATGAAATTGACACCAACAATAAAGAACCAGAAGTAGCTGTAAACACTAATGAAAGTAAAGTTACTGACAATAAAGAGAATAATAACAACGCGACGAATGTAATTGAAAAAGAAAATGCAGCGTCAAAATCTAATAAAACTAATGAAGAGAATAGTGAAATTGTAAAAATCGAGAATAAACTAAAAGCTGATAATAAAGCGAATGGTGAAAAAGAAACTAATGTAATTGAAAAAGAAAACAAAGAAAATAGTGAAATTATAAAAAACGAAAATAAAAAAGTTAATAATGTTGATGACACATCTCCAAATTACGAGGATAGACAAACAAGTGATGTAGCAGAGGAAACTACAATAAACCAAAGCGAGGCACAATCTAAACAAACAAGAGATGTTAATAGTTATATAGCAAATAATACTAGTAATAAAATAAAAGCAAAAGATGAAGTAAATACACAAAGAGAAAATACTAATTCAGCTAATGCGAACACTGGCGTAGATAGAAGTGGAAGTGAAAGAGCAAGAGCGCTGAATACAAATGAATCCAATAATAATGTTGCTAAAGTGAGAAGAACTCGTTCAGTCATAATCAGAAAAAAATCACCCAGAGCAATGACAGAAGATAGTTCTTTGGAAACATTAGATTACTCAGATAACTATACATTCCAAACCTTGATTTTTGATCCTAGTACATTAACAAGTAACGGAGTTTTAAATGGTAAAACTATTCCATTTGAAATCCATAGTTATTTGACTGGAGCAAATTCTGGAGATAGATATAAAATAAATTTACAACTAGACCCAGTGATTGCTAACCATGTGACAAGAATTACTGTTAATCCTGTTGGTTCTACATCACCAGTAAAGTTAGTTAGATTATCTAATAAGCAAGGTAAATTGACTAACATTTGGCAAGTTAATTTCATTAGAGCAAATGGTGGTTTATTTGGTGGTGCAGAAATATTATCGCAATATACAGCCACTGGAGGACGTATGGAACTTGACACTACCGTTAAAAATATCTTGAACAGTATGAAAAATAAAAAAGATAAGTTAAATTATCTCATATATGTTAAAGACGATTTTGAAAATAAAAAAATACAAACCTCAGAAACGAGCGGTTATTTTTTAACACCATCAGATACGGAAATAAATAACATTATCCCATCACAATCTAATAATGCTAATAGTGCATTTAAAGCAAGTAGTGGAACAGTACAATTTGATTCTACAATCGGTAATTTCGGTGGTGCAATCATAGATCATCAAATATTAAAGAATGGAATATTTAACTATGGTGGAAGAATACTTGATCTTGGGTTAAATAAACAATGGGCATATAATTATCAAATTGATCCTACTTTATTACCATATATTTCTTCAATAGAATTACATAAATTAGATTTTAAAGGTGTAAGTGGTTTTGATAAGAAATATTATAAAGGAAATAGAGTAGCAACGCTTGCAGTTGATGCAAATGGTAGAGGAACTATTGCAGATATCGATTTAAATAAACTCATAGAATTTAATAATTCATTACCAGAAACTGTAGGTATTAGAATTGTACTTGTATATAATCAAAGCCCTAATAATATATTAACTAGGGGTGCTTCTTATGATGCGAACGGTAATTTAATACCTAGTACAACACGAGTAAAAGAAGACTTTGCTTTTAATGGATACTTAACAGATAGAAATGGAGGAATGATCGCTAATACTTTTGGTTCTTCAACGTACTACATTCAAGATATAGATAAAGATGGTTTGACAGATAATTTTGAAATTCATAATTCTCATTCTGATCCATTTAACGGTGATACAGATAGAGATGGTAAAAATGATGGAGACGAAGTTTTAAGATATCAGACCTCTCCATTAGTAGGCAAACCTATTGTAAATGATATCACGACAGAGGATACCATCATTAACGGTGATGTCCCATTAGATCAATATGCAGCAAATCAAAAAGTGAAAATTTTGAACGCAAATGGCACGGTAGTAAGTCAAGGTACTGTGAATAGTAACGGTACATTTAGATTAAACGTATCGAAATTAACACCTGGTACTTATAAGGTGGCTATAGACTCACCTAACTATCGAAATGATGAGGTAAATACATTTAAGGTAATTGATATAAAATCATTATTAAAACCAATTATTGCCCCGGTTAACGATCAAAGTACAAGCCTTCAAGTCAATGGTGTTGGAGGATCTACTATTGTGGTCAAAGATAATAATAACAAGGTTATTGGAAAAGTGGTGTTAGGAAACAGCGAGACAACGAAAACGTTGCAGTTGACCCAGCCACTTAAAGCCGGAACAATTTTGACTGCTACTGCTACTGCTACAAAGAATGGAAAAACGAGCTATGCATCAGACCCAGTAACTGTGACAGACATAACAGCACCAAACGCACCAGTGGTGAATGAAGTCACAAGTGAAGGTACACAAGTAACAGGAACAAGTGAAGCAGGATCGACGATTACAGTTCAATTCCCAGATGGAAGTGTGACAACAGGCACAGCAGATAGTC
>NZ_LNNB01000032.1 GCF_001747895.1 Staphylococcus equorum
TTCATCTAATTCTATGTCTAATAGATTTAATATAATTATTCATAATAAACGCTGAATTATCACAAAGTAACGGAAACCAATCATCAAATCTATTTTCCATAGCATAATCTATTAAGTCTTGAATCTCATCAATATCATTTTCTTTAACAAAACTAATCATTTCTTTAATTAATTGATATCTCTCTCCAGAATTGGCAGAAAGATATATTAAAGGATCAGCACCAGCATGACCTATTATTTCACTCTTACTATACTGAAACTTATTAGGATCATCCATATGAGCAAAATAACGCACCATACCTTTCAGATCCATAACCTTTTGAGGATTTGGTGCCTTTAACCTTAAAGTAATCTCTCTAACCTGCTCATAAGACTTTTTAGAAGCAAATAATATTAATATATGCCAATGAGCCTTTTTCAGTTCTCCATTAGAATCTACATCTTTATCATGTAATGGACTTTCTATCCACGGTATATGCATCTCGTTTAAAACATCTCTCCAATTTTCAGGTGCAGATTCCGGATAAACAAAAAATGTCCAATTACGTGTTCTTGTATCTCTCTTTTCACTCATGTTATAATTACCTCACTTATAAGTATAATTTATTTCTTAGTCGCCATTTGCCCTGGCGACTATTTTTATGCCTTTTTTTGTTCATTAACCCACATTGTAATCAAAGCAGATTTACTTAAACCTGTTTCTTTAGATAAAACTTCTATTTTTTCAAAAACTTCTTGATTCAAAGTTATCATAATTCGTTTTTTTTCTTGTTTTTCAGCCATATTTTTTCACCTCAACAATTTTCTATAAATACGAATTCCCTTATAAAACAATCTAACACATTTATAACTAAAGTGTAAGAAATTTATGCATTTTTATCAAAAAACCGGGTTGAGCCTTACTCTCCGTTGATGTTTCGCGATTTATACCCTTTCAGCCTTAGAGGCGCAAGGGATACAGAGTTTTGACCTCTGACCAGTGACCAACCTAGGGGGGGTCGTAGTTGCCCCCCTAGGTTCGAAAAATCCAAAGATTAAATACAAAAACAGTAATCAAAAATGTGATTACTAAAATCCATAAATCAAATCCCAACTTCAATTAACTTGTAATTTAATTTCCTTTTGACTTCACGATATCGAAAGTAATGATTTGGATTGGTTGTTAACTTGGATTAATCCAAGTTACAACTGCACCAATCGCTACTGAAGTAGCTATCATTATTTCTTTGCTCGTCAAAAGTATTTCTCATATCACAAGTTAATTGAAGTTTTGGCAAGCGTCGTATTTGCTAGCCACTTCATTCGCTAACGCTCATTTCGTTCTGCAAATACCCTTCCTGGGATTATATCCCAGACCCTTTATTTTTGCTAACGCAAAAAGCTAGCCATTTTGGCTAGCTAATTCAAATTCATCTCCTTCTATGTCTAATAGGTTTAATATAATTATTCATAATAAACGCTGAA
>NZ_LNNB01000033.1 GCF_001747895.1 Staphylococcus equorum
AGCTGACTAGAATTGAAAAAAGCTTGATATAAGCGCATTTTCAATTCAGTCAGCCACTGCCAATATAAAAAACTGAGGCTAAGACATGTGATATGTCCCAGCCTCTTATTTATGGCTAGATAAAGTATATATCTAAATATATTATTTTTTATATTTATTGAGCAAATCTTTCCCATTTTGGTATAACATGGCTTCTAAAGTTGAACTTGAGACAATGTCATTTTCTTCTAGTTGCTCTGAAAGTACATGAACTGCTTTATGTGGCGTGTATGGCGAATCAGAGCCATATATAATTTTGTTTTCATCGGCCCAAGGTAAAAGGTTAGCCAACTGATAAGGAATCACAATACCAGCCAAATCGAAATAAAGGTGTTTCATTACTTGCTCCAAATCATCAGTGTTGTTGCTATGATTAAACGTTTCATTACCTATCTTCACACGTTGCGCTATGATTGGTAATACAGCCCCACCATGAGGGACAATCCATTGAATATGAGGATACTTACTAAAAACGTTTTGCTGACTCATATAAATAATTGTACGGGTCGTATCAAAAATAAATTCCATTAAAGGTGGCAAGATCACATCTTTCATGACCGCTACACTTGGCTTTGGTTCATTTGGATGGATTGCAACAATCGCATGTCTAGCATTTAATTTAGCTAGTACATCGTCAATCACTGGCTCACCTAGATAAATGCCTCTCGCATTTGTAGGTAATGTGAAACCTAAAGCGTTGTGTTTATCTAGTGCATGGTCAATGATTTCAATACTTTCTTCCACAAATGGTAACGGTAATGTTGCGAGAAATCCTAACTTATCAGGATGTTCTGCCACAATTTGAGCGCCATATTGGTTCACTTCTTCTGTGAGTGGCAAGATATCTTCATCAAGTGCAGCACTAATATGTGGGCTAGAAATAGATAACACGCCAAATTCAATATCTAAAGCACGCGTTAGTTCCAGATATGCATCCAATGAAAAAGTGGGCGTGGATATGCCGTCGCCTTTACCTTTAAAACATTCATCTAAATAATCATTGTAACCAGGTGAAATATAATGCGCATGCCAATCTATTTTTTTCATTGATAACACTTCCTTTAATTTTTGTAATTAGCACATGTTCTATAAATTTAATTACAGGTTTTTAGTAACACGTTAGTAAATTCATTAGTTTTTTAAACGTAGCCTAAATGATCAAGTTTATATTTGTATCATTTAAATAAAAATTTTCATAAAAACTTTTCAAATTTTTAATTACTATTGTAATTGTTCCCTGTTTTTTATTATTTTAAATATTTCATATTTGAATTATTAATATGGTTTTTGGTGTGAATATGGGTTAGTTATTGTTATTAATACCATGTTAAAAAGTAGTATGATAGTAATGTAGCAAGATTTCGAAATAAAGAATTGGAAATATCGCAAAGTTTAAGAGGAATATTTTGTTATAGCAAATTTTCAAATGAAATTTTAGTATTAGTTATAATTTTAAGGTTTGAAATGAGCAGCACGTCTAAAATATTTTGATTGGAGTGAAGCATATGAGTAAAAAGATTATTATGGATTGTGATCCAGGACACGATGACGCAATTGCTTTAATTTTAGCTGGTGCAAAAAACAGCTCACTTGATGTCTTAGCAGTAACTACAGTGGCAGGTAATCAATCTGTTGAAAAAAACACAAAGAACGCATTGAATGTGCTCGAAGTTATGGGGAGAGGGGATATCAATGTCTCAGTTGGTGCAACACGTCCGTTAATTAAGCCAGCTTCATTTGCCTCGCAAATTCATGGCAACACTGGTTTGGATGGTCCAAAATTACCTGAAGTGCCGTCCCTTAAACCTACGGCTGATCATGCTGCTGATGTCATTATTAAAACGTTAAAGCAAAGTGAAGCACCAGTTACCATTGTTGCGACAGGCCCATTAACTAACATAGCAACTGCATTAATTAAAGATCCAAGTATCACGCAATATATCGATTCTATAACAATCATGGGAGGCGGTACATTTGGTAATTGGACGCCTAACGCGGAATTTAATATTTGGGTAGATGCTGAAGCGGCTAAACGTGTCTTTGATAGTGGAGTGACGATTAATGTATTTGGACTAGATGTTACACACCAAGTATTGGCAACGGATGAAGTGATTAATCGATTTAAGCGAATCGACAATCAAATTGCTAAATTTGTCGTTGAACTTCTGGAGTTTTTCAAAGCAACTTACAAAACACATTTTAATATGGATGGCGGTCCAATACATGATGCTTGTACTATCTTGTATTTATTACAACCAGATTTGTTTACGATGCAACATACACACATAGATATTGAACATCAAAGTCCGCTTACATATGGGACGATGGCAGTCGATTTAAATGATATTACACATAAAGAAAAAAATGCTTATTTTGCTACTGCAGTGGATGTCGAAAGCGTATGGAAACTGATGGAAAATATGCTTGGAAGTTATAGTTCTTAATGCAATGTATAATTTTAAAATTGAAGAAGTGTAATCTAAAATAAGATTAGATTAGTGAAAAAAGTCATTGTATAAACGATATACGATGACTTTTTAGTTACGTCAAACTAAAGTATGAGCCGTGTCCAAGCTTTATGATTAGCGTATCAAAACTATAAAAAGTATACTAATATATCACAACTTAAATATATTAAAGGTGATTTGAATAGTGAAAAATACGATAAAAACAATTGTCTTACTTATTATTATTATAGTTCCGTTAACACTACTCATTATTAACATAGACGACATTCAAGACAGTATGAATAAAACTTTTACTGAAGAAAGTAGTAACGAGGCTGATGAAGATAGTGACAACTCATTTAGCATGTTATTTGATGGAAGTAGAGAAACAGAAACATTTGGTGAATACGAGAGAAGTAATTTTGATGGCAAACATTACGGTATAGATTATCATTTACCAGAAGATACGCCTATAAAAGCTGCCTCAGATGGTACGGTAACACGTATATTTAATAACGACTTAGGTGGGAAAGTCTTACAAATTTCGGAATCAAATGGTCAGTATCATCAGTGGTATATGCATTTAAATGATTTTAAGGTTGAAGTGGGTGACAAAGTGCAAGCTGGCGATGTCGTTGCACTTTCAGGAAATACTGGTGAACAAACTACAGGCGCTCATCTTCATTTCCAAAGAATGAATGGTGGCGTTGGTAATACGTATGCTGAAGATCCTAAATCATTTGTAGAAAAACTGCCTGATGGCGAAAAAAGTTTATATAAAAAATAATAAAAAGCTTTGGTAATATGTTGCCAAAGCTCAGAACGTAGACAAATCAAATGCTGTAAAGGCATTTGGTTTTTTTTATAGATATTTTTCCTTGAGACAATCTTTGTTCATTAATTTCAATGGCTAATTATGATTGGAAATGTAGGGAATATCTTTTCTCTAATTTAGTTATAAATTCAATTTTATTTTCGTTTGTCTTTACATAATTTCAACCAATGATTGATTATATTATTATTATTATTTTAAAAAGTGGCAGTGATTTGGGCCGACTCCTGCGGGAAAAGCACTATCCGAAGACTACAGGCTGAGGCTGTGCCCGCGGAAAGCGTGCACAAAAAATGCCAACAAAGTCGTAGACTTTGTCGACATTATGAAGCTTTGCAGTTGGCAAAGCTTTCTGTATACATATTAGTCATTGATGTCATGTATGGAATCGTAAGCTAAATAATCTTGATGTATAGCTTCCCATAAATAGAACGCACCAATAGAAGCGCAATGCTCCCAACGTTCCGAACATAAAGAAAGCTGTGCTTTTCGTTGCGCTTTAGTTGTATCGTACAACCATTGCGCTGACCTTTGTAGGCCAACATCATGTACAGGGACAACATCTGGACGCTGTAATGTAAATAATAAAAAAACTTCGGCAGTCCATTGTCCAATACCTTTCACTTCAGTTAACGTACGAATAACTTCATCGTTGCTTAACTTGTGTAAATTTTCTAAATCTAGTTTTCCATGTTGTATATGTGTTACTAAATTATGAATGTAATTAATTTTAGATTTAGATAAACCAAAAGATCTCATTTGCGTATCTTCGATTTCAGACAGTTTATCAACTGTCCATTCATCATTGAGAGCATCCGTTAGCTGCTTGAAAATAGATGCGGCCACTTTTACTGTAATTTGTTGTCCTATTATAGAGCGAATTAAAGATTTTAATGGATCAGGACGAATATTGATTTGGATATTCCCAATTTTTTTAATAAGTAGTGCTAATGTTTCATCTTTTTTTATTAATTGTTGAACACAGTCATCTTGTACATGAATATCCCATGTGGTCATTTCTAACACCACCTTATTTTAACAAGTCTTGAAGTACGACAGCTTGGTTATGCGCTTCATCTTTAGCTGCAAATAATAAAATAATATCTTTTTTAGTATTAGCTATGATTTCTTTAAGTTCGTTAAATGCTGCTTGCTGATCGTCATTTTCACGTAATTCTTTTTCATATTTTTCTTTGAAAGCGGCGTACAATTTAGGATCATGATCGAACCATTTTCTTAAATCAGATGTAGGCGCAAGTTCTTTTAACCAATGATCTAAATTTGCATCTTCCTTAGATACACCTCTTGGCCAAACTCGGTCTACAAGTATACGTACACCATCTTTTTGTTCTTTATCATAAATTCTTTGAATGTGAATAGTCATACCATTCATCCTTTCTATAAATAAAAACTTCTTACAATACTTAATTACCTATAATGAATAGAGAAAAACATAGTTATTTTAATTATAGAAGAATGAGAAAGGGTATATAGATACAAAGCGTAGAATAGGAGTGAGTTTAATGACAAATTTCGATAATGTGCAACCACCTCAACAATTCAAATATCGAGATAACGATGTATGTATAAAAAACTATTATGAATTCACATGTGACAATCGTATTTATTTCACTGAAAAATTCCACAAAGATTTAGAGCATCATTTATATAAATTTAATATTGAAATTTTATCTGCAATTGATGATTACGGTCTAGCAATGGATTTTAATGAAGTTGATAAGTTATATAAAAAAGAAATTGCACCTTATCTAGATGGAAAATTAGTGAATGAAACGTTGCCGGATATGAATACAACTGCTGAAAATATCGCTTTTTGGATTTGGGAACAATTCGATCGTTTATTACCAGAAAATAATAAATTGCAAAAGCTGGAATTTTTTGAAACTGAAACACAAGGTCTTGTTATAACTTCTGAATTAATGGAAAAATAAAAGCTATTATGGAAGAAACTAAAAATCATAAGATGCCAACTAAATATATAATGAATAGTCAACAGATTACTTAATCGTTATCTGTTGGCTTTTTATTTGCTGTTTTACCAGCTTATTTTAAAAAATTAAATACAAAAGTAATATTCTGAAAATTAAGATAATATGATATATTAGTAATTATTACAACTTAGGAGGAACTGCTATGATGAAAATCAGTCCGAAACAATTTATAAATAATGTATTATCAGGTGTAGCAATAGCGATTGTTGCAGGTCTGATTCCAAATGCAATTTTAGGTGAACTATTTAAATTTCTTTCACCAACGCATCCAATATTCGAAACCATGTTACAAGTAGTAGAAAGTATACAATTTACAGTACCACTTCTTGTAGGAGCATTGATTGCAATGCGCTTCAATCTAACGCCGTTAGCTACAGCAGTAGTTGCAAGTTCGGCATTTGTTGGTAGTGGCGTTGCACAATTCAATGATGGTGTATGGACCCTTGTAGGCGTTGGGGATTTAATCAATACAATGATTACTGCAGCAATTGCAGTGTTTTTTATATTAATAGTAGGAGAACGTTTTGGTAGTTTAACGCTAATTATTTTACCAACAATTGTTGGAGTCTTGGCTGCATTTATAGGCGTACTCATACTGCCATACGTACAAATGATTACTACAGGTATAGGTAATCTGGTAAATTCATTTACAGAATTACAACCTATATTAATGTCTATGCTTATTGCACTGGCATTCAGTTTCATAATTATTTCACCGATATCCACCGTGGCTACAGCCCTAGCCATAGGTATAAGTGGTTTAGCAGCTGGTTCTGCTTCGCTTGGTATCGTAGCGTGTGAAGGTGCACTTGTTGCAGGAACAATGAAAATGAATAGACCAGGCGTGCCGATTACAATTTTTCTAGGTGGCGTTAAAATGATGATACCGAATATGGTAAGACATCCTATTATTTTATTACCGATTTTTACAAATGCACTTATCACAGGGTTTGTAGGTGGACTTATTGGTATAGAAGGTACAAAAGAATCTGCCGGATTTGGTATTATCGGACTTGTAGGACCCATTAGTGCCTTTAAATTTATGGAAGACTCGATATTAATGAATTTATTACTTGTATTTATCACATTCTTTGTAGTTCCATTTATTATGGGGTACTTAATTAATCTATTCTATATGAAAGTATTAAAACTATATGATAGTAATATTTATAAATTCTTAGCATAAGATGTTATATATTTTGAATATGAAGAGAGTAATGATTTGTAATAAACTAACATTCAAATTGATTTTTAAAAATGTATTTAGATAATCTAAAAGGCCACATAACAGTGGTCTTTTTTATATTTCGACAAAATTAATTGCAAGTTTCTCCCCAAATTATAATTTTTATGTCGAATTTTAATTTTACAGTTTGATAACAGTAGATGGATTTGTAATATTTCAGACTATATGAAAAACTCGTAAGAAAATTGATATAAAGCGCAATATAATAACATTTAGAGGTATATGAAAAGTATATTTTATTTGTTTAGAGCGTAACAAAACAAAACGATTATATTTCAATGTTACAAAGAGAAGCTTTATCTGTAACGTTTTGTTATCTTAGTGTAATATAATTGACCGAAATTTATGGTATATTATTTGTGGCGAAAAAATAATACATAAAAATTAATTGCTTGAAGCACATAGGATAATTTAATTAACGAAAATATAATTTTACTTAAAAAGATTTAAATGGAGGATTTTTTAATTATGAAGAAGACAATTTTAGCATCATCATTAGCAGTAGCATTAGGTGTAACAGGATACGCAGCAACAGCAGACAACAATCAAGCTCACGCTTCAGAAGAAAACATCGACAAAGCGCATTTAGCTGAATTAGCACAAAGTGGTGCTGCAGAATTAAACGAAAAACCATTACACGCTGGTGCGTACAACTATGATTTCGTATTAGACGGTTATGAATATACTTTCACTTCAGACGGTCAATCATGGTCATGGGATTATGATGTAGCAGGTGCTCAAACTGCATCTTCTAACGTTTCTACAAATACAACTCAAGACGTTAGCACACAAGCAACTACTAACACGAACGAAAAATCAGCAAGCGAAGTAAGTACGCAACAACAATCAAGTAATGTTGACGTAAAACCAGTTGCAGCTCCTAAAGCTTCAACTACTACAAAAGTTGAAACTACACAAACAAGTACAACAACTACAACTTACGAAGCTGCAAAAACTTCAGCTGCTGCAACAGGTGGATCAGTTAAAGCTCAATTCTTAGCTGCTGGTGGTACAGAAGCTATGTGGAATACTATCGTATTACCTGAATCAAGCGGTAACCCAAATGCTGTTAACCCAGCTGGTTACAGTGGTTTAGGTCAAACTAAAGAAGCATGGGGTACTGGTTCAGTATCTACTCAAACTAAAGGTATGTTAAATTACGCTAAAGAACGTTACGGTTCAGTTGATAATGCAATAGCTAAACGTCAACAACAAGGTTGGTGGTAGGATTTATATCGCTAAATCATAAAATTTAGTGATATAAATCAAGAGAGTGACTCACAAGAGTCGCTCTTTTTTTATATACTTTAAAGTTTATTGACAAGAGTGAATATTCTGATAAAATTAAAGCTAATTAAATAAATGAAAACTTATCCAGAGAAGTTGAGGGATTTGGCCCTATGAGACTTCAGCAGCAGACTTATGTCGTAAGTACTGTGCTACTTCCAACAAGTGACATAACTTGATAGATAGGTGACATGTGAAAACTATATGCCACTTCATTGGGTATATAGTTTTTTTATATAGGAGGACTTTTTAATGTCAATTTCAGATAGATTAGCACAAATTCCCGATAGCTACTTTGGTAAAACGATGGGGCAAAAGGTTGAACATGGGCCTTTACCATTAATCAATATGGCAGTCGGTATCCCTGATGGCGAAACGCCAAAAGGTATTATTGATTGTTTCGCTGATGCGATACGTCTTCCTGAGAATCAGAAGTATGTAGCATTTCATGGTAAAGATAGCTTGAAACAAGCAATTGTAGATTTTTATGAAAGACAGTACCAAGTAGAATTAGATAAAGAAGATGAGGTTTGTATTTTATATGGAACGAAGAATGGTTTAGTAGCACTCCCAACATGTATTGTTAATCCGGGAGAAAATGTATTACTACCAGATCCTGGTTATACGGATTATTTGGCAGGTGTGATGTTGGCTGATGCGCAGCCTGAGCGACTGGTGCTTAAAGCGCCGTATTATTTACCTGAATGGGATAAAGTAGATAAAGATGTGTTAGCTAATACACGTCTAGTTTATTTAACATATCCTAATAATCCAACGGGTTCAGTAGCTACAAAGGCTGTATTTGATGAAGCTGTCGCAAAATTTAAAAATACAAAAACTAAAATTGTTCATGATTTTGCATATAGTGCATTTGGTTTTGATGGTAAGAACCCAAGTTTGCTTCAATCTGAAGGTGCGAAAGATTTAGGCGTAGAAATTTTTTCACTATCTAAAGGTTACAACATGTCAGGATTCAGAGTGGGTTTTGCAGTAGGGAATAAAGACATGATTCAATCATTGAAGAAATATCAATCGCATACACACGCTGGTATGTTCGGTGCGTTACAAGATGCAGCTACTTACGCGCTGAATCATTATGATGATTTTTTAGAAGAACAAAACGAAACATTTAAAAGACGTAGAAACCAATTTGAAGCAAAACTCAAAGCAGTAGATATACCTTTTGAACCGATGAAGGGCGGTATTTTCTTATGGTTGAAAACACCATCTGAATACGATGGCGAAGCGTTTGTTGAATATTTATTACAAGAACAATCTATACTTGTTGCACCTGGCATACCTTTTGGTGAACATGGGCGTGACTATGTACGTATTTCATTGGCAGTTGATGATCAAATATTGATGGAAGCAGCAGAACGTATTCAATCGCTTAAATATCTTTATCAATAATAAAATAGGAGTGAATTTAGATGACAAGAATCAAACTTTTTGGCGTGCGTGAAGAAGATATTCCTTACATAGAAGCATGGGCAACAACAAACAAAGTAGAGGTGGATTTAGATAAAGATTTACTTACTTTAGATACAGTAGATCGTGTAGAAGGATTTGATGGTTTATCTTTATCACAGCAAATTTCATTAGATGAAGCAGTATACAAAAAATTACATGATTTTGGTATTAAACAAATTGCGCAACGAAGTGCAGGTTTTGATAGCTATGATTTAGATTTAGCTCAAAAATATAATTTGATTATTTCAAATGTACCCTCATATTCACCACATTCAATTGCAGAATATACAGTGTCTCAAGCACTTAACTTAATTCGTAATTATAATGATATTCAACAAAAAACAGCATCTTATGATTTTAGATGGCAACCTGCGATATTATCACGTTCTATCAGAGATTTAAAAGTCGCCATAATCGGCACAGGACGTATTGGTTCTATTGTAGGTAAAATTTTTGCTCAAGGGTTTGACGCTGAAGTTGTGGCATATGATATTGAACCGAATGAGCAATGCGAAACATATTTAACTTATAAAGATAGTGTGACTGAAGCTGTAAAAGATGCAGACATTGTCACTGTACATATTCCAGCTAGTAAAGAAAATGATTATTTATTTGATGAAGATTTATTTAATATGTTTAAGAAGGGGGCTGTATTTATCAACTGTGCACGTGGCACGATTGTAAAGACAAGTGCACTTATAGCAGCCTTGGATAATGGAAAGTTAAAAGGTGCAGCGCTTGATACTTATGAGGGAGAGAAAGGATTGTTCCCTAGTGATCAAAGAGGCACAGAACTTAAAGATGATATTTTAACTCAATTAATTGAAAGACAAGATGTTATAGTGTCTCCTCATATTGCATTTTATACAGATGCAGCAGTCGAAAATTTAATTGTGGATGCACTAGATGCAACACTAGAAGTATTGAACACGGGTGATACAGGACTGCGTGTCAATACTTTATAAAGTGGTTTTAACATAATATTAAAAGTAATATAAGCAATAAAAAAGTGGGCGCATCAGAGATGAGGCGTCCACTATATTTGTGTACTATTCATTTATTTTACATCATAACCTTGGTCTTCGATTGCTTCTTTCATATGAGACATTTCGACTTTGCTGTCATCATAATCTACTTTAACATTATTTTCTTCAAGGCTAACATCTGCTGTGTTAACACCATCAAGGTTAGTAAGCGCTGACTCTACTGCTTGTTTACAGTGATCACAACTCATGCCTTCTACTTTAATTGTTTCTGCAGTCATACAAATCACCTCCTTAAAATAATGAATGTCTTTATTATGATTATTTTAAAATTGAATTATAATTTCATGCGTTTAAGTCGCAATGCATTAGTGACGACACTCACAGAGCTTAACGCCATTGCAGCACCGGCGACCCATGGTGCGAGTAACCCTAATGCTGCAATCGGTATACCAGCTACATTGTAACCAAATGCCCAAAATAAGTTTTGACGAATATTGCGTATCGTTGCTTTACTGGCTTTCATGGCTTTTGGAATTAATAATAAGTCTCCACCAAGAATTGTAACGTCAGCAGCTTCTATGGCAACTTCTGTACCTGTACCAATTGCAATACCAATGTCTGCTTGTACAAGTGCTGGTGCATCATTGACACCATCACCAACCATGGCTACTGTCTTGCCTTGATCTTGTAGCGCTACAATTTTTGAGGCTTTTTCTTCAGGTAGTACGTCGGCAATTACTGTATCGATGCCTACCTGTTTTGCAATGGCTTGTGCAGTACATTCGTTATCTCCAGTGAGCATCACGACTTCAATATTTAAATCATGAAGTTGTTGAATTGCTTCACTTGTTGAAGCTTTAACAGTGTCTGCAACAGCGATTTTTCCTTTTAATTCGCTATCTATGGCAATCATCATTGCTGTTTTTCCATCTTGTTCAAAACGTGATAATTGTGTTTCTGCACTGTTTATTGCAATATCTTGTTCTATCATGAATTTGCGATTACCAACGTGTAATGATTTACCATCAATTGTTGCTTTTATACCGTGACCTGGTATTGCTTCGAAATGTGCTACTTCTAAAAATGGTATATGGTTCTTTTTAGCGTAATTCACAATAGATTCCGCTAAAGGATGTTCAGAACCTTTTTCTGCACTTGCGAGTAGTTGTAACACGTCATCATCACCATCGAAATCAGTGACTACGGGTTTACCATTTGTAATTGTACCTGTCTTATCTAATACAACAGTATTGACTTGGTGTGTACGTTCAATATGCTCGCCACCTTTAAAAAGAATACCATTCTCCGCAGCTTTTCCAGTACCTACCATAATAGAAGTAGGTGTAGCTAACCCAAGTGCACAAGGGCAGGCGATTACGAGCACTGCGATGGCAGCAACTAATGCAGGTTCGAATTGTCCTGTTTGTACGAGTGTAATCCATATAATAAATGTGAGTAAAGCAATGCCAACTACAATCGGCACAAAATAGCCAGAAATAATGTCAGCAAGGCGTTGAATAGGTGCTTTAGATCCTTGTGCTTCTTCTACAACTTTAATAATTGAAGCGAGCGCTGTATCTTTCCCAACTTTAGTTGCTTCTACTGTAATAGAACCATTTTTATTCATTGTGGAACCGATGACATTATCATTTTGAACTTTCTCAATGGGTATAGATTCACCAGTTAACATAGATTCATCTATAGAAGTGGTTCCTTTAATGACTTTACCGTCTACAGGTATTTTCTCACCAGGTTTAATGACAAGGTAATCACCTTGTACAACTTCACTTAATGGAATCATTAGTTCTTCTTGATTACGTAACACACGTGCTTCTTTTGCTTGAAGGTTGAGCAATTCACTTAAAGCGTTTGTAGTTTGTGTTTTTGCGCGCGTTTCTAAATATTTTCCGAAGAGAATCAATGTAATTAGCACTGCACTCGTTTCAAAATATAAATGCGGTGTATAATTCGCAAAGCTTAACCATTTAATCATTTCATATAAACTATAGAAGTATGCGGCACTTGTACCTAAGGTGACAAGCACATCCATGTTGGCAGAGCCATTGCGTAAATTTTTATAGGCACCTACGTAAAATTGCCAACCGATAATAAATTGGATGGGTGTAGCTAATGCAAATTGAAACCATGGGTTCATAAAAATATGCGGAATTTGCATACCAAAAAGATGCACGAACATTGTAAGCAATAAGGGTGCTGCTAAAATTGCTGAAATAATAAGTTTAGTACGTTTGTGTTGTAACTCTTGTTCTTTTTGCGAACTTTTTTCACTGGCAGCTTGTTTCGGTTTTGCATCATAACCTATTTTTTGAATTTTTTTAATCAAATCATCAATAGAAGTCATTTCTGGATTATAAGCAATCGTTGCATTTTCAGTAGTTAAATTGACATTAGCATGTGCAACGCCAGTGTCACGGTTTAATACTTTTTCAATTCTATTCGAACATGCGGCACAAGTCATGCCGATAACATCGAGTTCCGCTTTTTCGGTTAAGATACCATAACCTGTTTTTTCAATGGAATGCGTAAGATCTTCTATGGTTGTTGATTCAGGATTATAAGCAACCGTTGCTTTTTCAGTTGTAACGTTCACAGTGGCATCTACATCATTTATTTTATTTAAGTTTTTCTCTATACGATTTGCACATGCGGCACAAGTCATACCGGTGATACCTAAAGTCGTTTTTTTCTTTTCGGTCATGAAGACAACCTCCTTTCATATATATAATTAAATATTAGTGACAGAGTCGTTTTTTAAATTGCTATATTTTTAATATACCCCCACTAGGTATAAATGTCAATTTTTGTGTTTAAAAAAAGAGATTGAAATAAGGGCTTAGTTTTAAAAACTTACCGATATTTCAATCTCATAGATTCATATTTTATAAAAGATGTTGTTTGTTTACTTTGCTTAATTCTGAAACAATTTTACGACTGTCTTTGTTGAGGTGTTGTACATAAATTGTATTTTTTTTCTTATGATAGTTTTCTATTAAAGTATCAATCGCATTCACTGCGGAATCATCCCATAAGTGAGCTTGACTAAAATCTAAGTAAATTATTTTATTACGTAATTCTAAATCAAGTTGATTCATCATAGAATCTATAGAGACAAAGAAAATCTGTCCTTTGATTTTGTAGTGAATAGTTTCATCGACTTCTTCATAATCTACAGTAACATTTGAAATTTTTGTAGCAAAACAAAGGGCACTTACAATGACACCAACGATAACACCTAAGGCAAGGTTACTCGTGAATAGCACAATAGCTACAGTAAGTACCATGACTAATGCATCAGTGCGTGGTGCTTTTTTCATAAATTGGAATGAATGCCAATCAAACGTCCCTACGGATACCATAATCATGATACCAGCTAATATAGGCATAGGAATTTGAACGACCCAATCACCAAATACGATAATTAAAACAATCAAAAATACACCAGCTGTAAAAGTAGAAAGGCGCGTTGTTGCACCAGAGCGAACATTAATTACGGATTGACCAATCATAGCACAGCCACCCATTGCACCAAAGAATCCTGTAATGAAGTTGGCAATACCTTGTCCACGTGATTCTCTATTTTTACTACTATACGTATCAGTTGCTTGGTCTACGATACGTGCAGTTAATAAACTTTCCACAAGTCCAACAATTGCCATAGATAACGAATAAGGCAAAATAATTTGTAATGTTTCTAAGTTAAATGGCACATCAGGAATGAAAAATTGTGGCAATGAACGTGTGATTTGTCCTAAATCACCAACAGTTTCGACTTTTGCGCCAGTTGCTAAGTAAACAATAGTAAGCAAAACAATTGCGATAAGTGGCGCGGGAATTTTTTTGAATACTCGTGGCAATAAGTAAATAATGAGTAGTGTAGCAATAACAAATAAATATGTAGGTATCGATATACCAAATATATGTTTAATCTGTGTCATAAAAATAAGAATCGCTAAAGCATTAACGAAGCCAATCATGACAGAGTTTGGGATGAACTTCATTAAACGACCAACTTTTAATACACCAAAAATAATTTGTATAATACCCATTAAGATTGTTGCTGCCAGTAAATATTGAACGCCATGGTCCTTTACTAATGGCACAATGACTAAGGCAACAGACCCTGTAGCTGCTGAAATCATTGCTGGTCTACCGCCAACAAAAGAAATAACAACTGCTATAATAAATGAAGAATATAGACCGACCATAGGATCTACGCCGGCAATGATAGAGAATGAGAGGGCTTCAGGAATGAGTGCGAGCGCCACAAGGATACCAGCTAGGATATTGGTGCCCGGAGCAGTGAGCCATTCTCGTTTAAGTTTATTTAACATCTTCTTGTACTCCTTATTTAAAATTCAATTAGACTATTATATCATATGACAGAAGTGTAGATTTAAAAAATTAGAATCAAAACAATTTCATATAAGTGACAAAGTTGTCATTTTAAAATAGCTTTTTGTTAGTTATAACAAACGAAAAGAAAAAAATAATTAGCTATGATAGTTATATAGAGAAAAAGATGACAAGGAGTGAATAAACATGTCGATATTAAAAGTAGAAGGACTAACAAAAAAGTACGGTAACAGACATCAGCAACAAGAAGTGTTAAAAGGGATAGATTTTTCAATTGAAAAAGGTGAATTTGTTACCATAATGGGGCCTTCAGGCTCTGGTAAAACAACACTTTTAAACGTCCTAAGTTCTATTGATTATATAACGAGTGGCACAGTTGAAATTAATGGCAATAAAATAAATAACATGAGCAACAAAGCGTTAGCAGATTTTCGTAAAAAAGAGATAGGTTTTATTTTCCAAAACTATAGTGTCTTACACACATTAACAGTAAAAGAAAATATCATGCTTCCTTTATCAATTCAAAAAATGTCTAAAGCAGAAAAAGAAAAAAATTATAATGAAGTAACAAAAGCGCTAGGTATTCATGAACTGGGTCATAAATATCCGAATGAAATTTCTGGAGGACAGCAACAGCGTACTGCAGCAGCACGTGCCTCGGTACATAAACCTGCTATTATTTTTGCTGATGAGCCTACAGGCGCATTAGATTCAAAAAGCGCACAAGATCTTCTTAATAGACTTGAAGATTTGAATGAAAGCATAGATGCAACGATTGTAATGGTCACACATGATCCAGTGGCAGCAAGCTATTCTAATCGTGTCATTATGTTGAAAGATGGTAGTGTTCATTCTGAAATATACCAAGGTGATGACTCGAATCAAGCATTTTACAAAAATATCATTCATATGCAAACTGCCTTGGGTGGTGTAGCGAATGAGTTTTAATCAAATCGTAATTAAGAACTTCAGACAAAATATACGGCATTATGCGATGTATATATTTTCGTTGATTGTCAGTATCGTATTATATTTTAGTTTCGTTACATTAAAGTATACAGAGAGTATAAACAATGTAAATTCAATGTCTATTATTAGAAAAGGGTCTGAAGTAGGGTCATATTTCTTATTTGCGATCATACTTATATTTTTAATGTACGCAAATCAATTATTTATAAAACGACGGACACGCGAATTTGCTTTATATCAATTGATAGGTTTAACACGAAGAAATATTATGCGCATATTATTAATTGAACAGGCCGCAATGTTTTTAATAACAGGATTGATGGGCATCATTATTGGTGTCTTTGGTTCGAAGATTCTCTTAATGATTGTACTCAAGGTATTAACTATAGACACGAGTGTATCATTAACGTTCCAATTACCTGCTGTTATACAAACCATTTTATTAATTATCGTGTCTTTCCTATTGATTATGGCACAAAGTTTCATCTTTTTACGTAAGCGCAGTATATTATCAATGATGAATGATAGTACAAAATCTGAAGCAACTCAATCTAAGATGACAGTTATTGAAGTTATCTCGGGTATCTTAGGCATAGCCATGATTGTTTTGGGTTACTACATGTCTACTGAACTGTTTGGCAAATTCGCGGAGCAATTAATGTTCGCACCATTCGCTATTCTGTTTTTAACTATTGTAGGTGCATATCTGTTCTTTAGAAGTTCAGTGTCGTTAATTTTTAAAACAGTAAAACGTTCAAAAAATGGTAACGTGTCTATAACAGATGTTGTATTTACGTCTTCAATTATGCATAGAATGAAGAAAAATGCATTGTCACTCACAATAATAGCGACGATATCTGCTGTTACTGTAACCGTGCTGTGTTTTGGTGCAATCAGTAAGTCAACGATTGACGATACAGTGAAACAATCCTCACCACAAGATTTCAATTTTCTAAAAAATAAACAAGCACAACAATTTGAAGATGAATTAAAACAAAAGGATATAGGTTATAACAAAGTATATAAAGAAGTTACTCAATTAAAAGTAACTAAAGAGAATTTTTATGATTACAGTAGTAATTTTGGTGAAACTGATAAAATGTTTATAACAAGTAATAAATATTTTAATGATAAAGGTATTACGGATCATAAAGCTAAAATGATAAATATGGCTTCATCTGCAGGTATAATGAAATTCAATTTAAATACAAAAATTCAATTTGACACTAAACCAGCGCAAACATTTAAAGTAATTGATGCTAAAAAAGAAGTGGATTTTAAAAATGATGTCAGCTTTGCTTCACCAGTATTACTCATAAGTGAACAGCAATATAATCAATTAAAACCACAGGGCGAAGAAACACGTGCGCAATATGGTTATGATTTGAAGAATCAAAATAATTGGAAAGAAGCTAATAAAATCGCTCATTCCGTTCATTCTGATATCTATCCTCAAAAATTAGTACGTCAAGAATTGAATGACTCTGCAGGTATTTTATTATTTGTCACATCATTCTTAGGATTAGCATTTTTAGTTGCATCAGGTTGTATCATCTATATTAAACAGATGGATGAAACAGAAGATGAGATACCGAGTTTTCGTATATTACGCAAAATTGGATATACGCATAGTGATATGCTCAAAGGGTTAGGACTTAAAGTAATGTTTAATTTTGGACTCCCACTTGTTGTGTCATTATTACATGCATATTTTGCAGCTAAAGCATTTATGTTGATCCTCAGTACTACAAATATGTTACCTGTCTATATTGTTATGGGTGCATATTCAATCGTTTATTGCATATTTGCAGTTATGTCATTTATCCATTCAAGTAGAATCGTTAAACATTCTATCTAAATCCGAATAATAAAATTAATAATTTAAAAGTTTAGTCAACACACTATAACGGAGCAGTTATAGTGTGTTGTTAGTGCATTCGTTTTATATTGTTCAAAACTAATTAAAAATTCAAAATGTTTGTATATGTTCTGAAGTGGTATCTAGCAAGTAATAGGGGTAAAAAATGGAGGTATTACAAATGAACTTAACTGAATTTCATAAACAAATTAAAGGTTATACGCAAGATAGACAGCCAGGAATTGAAAAAGATATGAATCCACAGCCACTTTCAGAAATGAAAGATTACAAGAGTGGTGGTAAATTGAAAGGAAAAGTTGCTTTGATTACCGGTGGAGATTCAGGTATTGGACGTTCAGTGGCAACACTATATGCTAAAGAGGGCGCAGACGTTGCGATTGGATATTATGATGAACATGAAGATGCTGAAGCAGTAGTACATCGTTTGGAAGCTTTAGGTGTAAAAGTAAAAGCCTATGCACATGATTTGAAAGATGTAACATCATCACAAAACTTAATTGAAAAAGTCGTAACTGACTTTGGTGGATTGAATATATTAGTTAATAATGGTGGCGTTCAATTTCCAAAAGACAATTTTGAAGATATCACACCAGAACAGGTAAAAGAAACATTTGAAACAAATATTTTTGGAATGATGTTTTTATCTCAAGCCGCAGTGCCACATTTAAGTGATGGTGACGCGATTGTTAATACTACAAGTGTGACAGCTTATAGAGGTTCGGGGCATCTTATAGATTACTCAGCGACAAAAGGCGCGATTGTTGCATTCACACGCTCGTTGGCAACTACGTTGATTGAAAAAGGCATTCGTGTCAATGCAGTGGCACCTGGCCCGATTTATACACCTTTAATTCCAGCAACATTCACAGAAGACAAAGTTGAAGATCAAGGTTCTGACACACCAATGGGACGTAGAGGGCAACCAGCTGAACTGGCACCATCTTATGTATTTTTAGCAACATACGCAGATAGTTCGTATATTACTGGGCAAGTCATACACGTCAATGGTGGAGATTATATGACGTCATAAATTTATAGATGAGGATTAAGAGAGTAAAACAGCGAGACTCCTATTGAAAAGAGGTCTCGCTGTTTTTGTTTTCCTTAAAATGTATCGAGATTGTTGAATAACGAATCATTTAAATCTTCCATGTTTACGACAACATTGCACTTTTTAGCAACATCAATGTCATGTGTTGCTATTATGATAATTTTATTGTCATTTAAACATGCTAATAACTTATCTAGAATTTTTTCTCCATTTATTCTGTCTAATGATCCTGTTGGTTCATCGGCTAGTATAATATTAGGTTTTTTTAACAACAATCTAATTAAAGCGATGCGTTGTTGTTCTCCACCGCTTAATGTTGATATTTTTCGTTTTAAATCAACATTTACATTTAATTCCTTTAATAATATATTTTTACGTTTTCGTTTTTCTGCTTTCGAATGTTTTTGGAAGGCTAGTCCAATATCTAAATTGTCATCAACTGATAAATTATCTATTAATCCATAGTTTTGAAATAGATAACCTAATTGCGTTTTATAGAAATGGTTATCAGCAATTAATTTTTTTCCATTAAGATATATATGACCTGAATCTATTTTTTCAAATCCAGCAATACTATTTAATAATGTGGATTTACCGGATCCGCTATACCCCATTAAGGCATATGACTTACCATTTTTAAATGAGTAATTTAAATCTTTAAATATAGTATTTTCTTCTTTTGTAATTGTTAATCCTTGTATTTTTATCATTATCATCACCTAATATTTTTGGGAAGCGCTTGTTTCTCAATATAGTGTATTTCTTTCACGTATGTCCCTTTATGAATGATTTCTACAAACTTTTTACTTGGATCATAACCACCGAATGTTAATTTATAGTTCAATTTTTCCCCATTCTTGGAATACGCTGTGACATCGTTATATTGCTGTGTGTGTTGTTTAACTATGGCATACGATTTTTCTTCTTGTAGAAAAGGGTTAAATCTATCAAAGTTATCATTTGTTAGGAATGTAGTAACAGCAAGTATTATGATAACAATAATAACGATAGTTAATTTTTTACTCATTATTCTAACTCCTTTAAATTGATTAGGTTATTTTTTTCTAACTTATTTATATATATACTTTGTATTAATATTTGAATAATTATAATAAAGATAAATAAAAGGAGGATTGTGCTATTATTCATAACTGCTATAGATATAACACCAACTAAAATGACTAAACCATTACTCAATAGTAAGTATTCACTATGATTTTTAATCAAATTGAAACCATGTATTTTTCTTATCATTAAAAATTTCATGTTTTTTTCAAAGTATTGTTGGATATCAAAAAGTATTGTTAATACCAGTGTGATAAAAGATAAAAGTATTGAAATAGATATAATAAGCATTTTTATGTTAAGTGATTTAAAATCCTTTAATACGATGTCTTTGTAATTTGTAATGCCACTTACAACATCTTCTAATCCATATTCCTTCAAATGTTTATTGGTATTTTTAAAATCTTTAAACAAGTAACTACCTTGTGTGACTGATGAATAATAAAAGTTATCTCCTAGGTCTGTTGCATCTATTAATACAACTAGAGGGTTTTTACTAAAGTTATTTTTTAAACTAGATCTGGTATCAAAAGTATATATTTCAAAGTTATCATTTGTTTGTTTCATGTTAATTTCTTTATTTCGATTATTATCCTGTTGGAAGTTAATCCAATCTTTGAAATCTTTTTTAATTTCTTTTTTAAAGTTATGTGCTTTAGTTGGTAATAATAAGTCAATTGTATTTTTAGAATTGGAAAGCTCCAATCGTTTATTAAATGCACTATTATAGAAATCTACGAAATTGCTATTTAAAAAAACGACATTACCATTTTCGGGAGTGTAATTCGTAGGGTGGGGATGATATAAATTATTGTGTCTAATAAGTAATGATTCATGTTTTGCTTCAGTATTTAAGATTAATTTATGAAATTTTTTGGATATATCACTTTCTTCTGAATGAGTGTACTTAAGTGGTGCAACTTCAATAACGTAATAATCATCTAACTTTGTCCAGTACTTTTCAGTGTTTTTAATATTTTTCAATTCATGATATGAACTTAAATTTTGTACTAACAAAATTGCTAATACAATTAGAATAATTATCTTGAACGATACAGTTATCATTCGTAATAATGTATAGGGTTTTTTGCCTTTGATAATTAGTGGTATATCTGTTTTTATAAATAGTGTATAAGAGCAAAGTGAAATTAAAAAAAGTACGCTGAATAAAATGATTATGCCTAAGAAAACACGTACTATAAAAATAAAAGTATTGTCTGAAATGTCCAATGCTAGTGATAAAATTATTATAGAAATTAAAAAGAAACTTAATAAGAAAATGTAGTATAAACATTTCTTACGTATATCTTCAGACATTATTTTTGAAATTGAATAACCATGTAATTTTTTAATACCATATTCTTTAAATTTTATATTGGCTATTTGTAAAAAATAAAAAATATAAAGTATTAATATTGAAACCATAGGGAATAGCAGCCCCTTATCATTTATGACAGATAAAAATAAGACGAATTTATTTAAACTAAGTATTTCTGAATCTACGCCTTTTTCCTGTAGTAGCTGTTTAATATTATGGGAATCAAATGAATCTCCTATTACAAAATAATTCCCTCGGACATCTTTACTAAGAAGGGTATCGTAGTTGATATATTTATACTTAATATGATTTTGGAATTTTGGTTTTTCTTCGTTAAATGAGTATATATATTTGTATGTGTCTTGATTCGTATTTGAGATAGATTTATATATTGTTATATCTTCCTTTTGGGAAATGGATTCAATTGTTTTATAAATTTCTTGCTTATTGTGACTATAATTCCAAGCAGAAATGTTTAATATGGTATGAGTACCAGGTAATAATTCTTCCTCTTCTCTTAATGTGAATATCAGGACTAATATAGTAATGATACAAAGCGTTATAATATCTAAGGTCAATTTTATTATTTTCATACAGTACCTCATCAATTAAGGGAATGAATGCAATTTGTATTCATTTCCTTGCTATTATTAGTAAACGTTGTAATATGTTCTATTTACGAAGAATGATTTTGGAGCAGATGCTCTAGCTTGGATGCCTGCTCTTGTTTTTCCGCTATAGGATTTATATTTACCCACTGCTGTAGAGCCATGTGCTTTATAATTATTACTGTAATATGACCAAACATATTTGCTTCCTACTCCATAATTCCAAATTCCACCTTGTGCATAGATAGTTGCTGCATTTGCTATTGTTCCAGAGCCTAATACTATTGCTAAATACAATAAAATACTTATAATAGTCTTTTTAATTTACATAGCCTATTTTTGTATTAATTTATATTATTATATAATTTTTATCAAAATATGTCATTATGCTTTTTTTACACTTACCCTTTAAAAATTTATATTTTTCCACAAAAAAAGCGCATATCCTTTAAATATTAGGAGATGCGCTTAATTTATTCGTTTCAAGGTCGTCTTGGAAAATCTATTTGTTGAAATTTATGTTAATAAGGTAAAACAATTACACTATCGATACGAAATTGGACAAGATTGACACCCAGCATATCAGATAACGTTTGTTCTGTAATTATCTAGAAGAAAGTTGATAAACTTTAAAAGAAATCAGAAGGGATAAGATCATCTAATTGTAAGTGCTTTAATGAATCGAAATTCACACTTTCTATACTTTGAAGTAATTCACCATTTTTAGCTTGGTTATAATAATTAACTACTTCTGCTTGTACGTCATGGTCTTGGAATGTTTTAACTACGCCTAATATCAGTAATACTGCGATGGCCCCTTTAATGATTGTCTTCATAATAAATGACTCCTTCTATAAGTTTATATACTTATTCTATACCATTTTGTACTTTGTGACATGCGTCCCTAGTATCGAAATTATATCATACCTTAGATGTATCACGACGTTACAAGCTATTAAGTAACGTCTATTTATAAACCAAAAACAATAGGTAACCAGAAATATACGAATAGTGAGATGATAACAATTGCACACATGTTTAAAATAAATCCAGCTTTAACCATATCTTGCATTTCTAATTCATCAGAACTAAATACAGCAGCATTTGGTGGTGTTGAAATTGGCAACATAAATGCGCAGGTTGAGGATACTGCGACAATTCCCATAATAATAAATGGGTCTTGGCTAATTGCTGCGGCTAAACCAATACTGATTGGCATTAACATATTAGAAACAGCTGTATTAGACATCACTTCTGTTAAGAATAAAATAGCCGTCGATAATACGATGACGACAAGGATTAATGGTAGTGGTTCGACGAAACCTAACATACCACCAAACCATTTTGTCAGTCCTGAATCTTCAAATGCAGCAGCTAAGGATAAGCCACCACCGAATAATAACAATATACCCCATGGTAGTTTACTCATGTCATTCCATACGAGTAACGCGCCGTTAGATGACTTAGCAGGAATAAGGAAGAGTAACACAGCACCTAACATTGCTATAACTGTGTCTGATAAGTTTAAGGAAGCAGGCAAGAGACCGCCACCAATCCACAAGATACTAACGAAAAGGAAAACAATACCTGTTAACTTTTCCTCTAAACTCATTGGACCTAAATCATGTAAAGCTTTCTTTGCAAAATCTGAAGATATTTTATCGGAGTCTTCAATTTTAAATAACCATTTTGTCATTAATAAGTATAAAATGATTAACAATATAATTGTTAATGGTAAGGCGAATAACATCCATTGCGCAAAGGACACTTCTCTATTTAAAGTAGAGGAAGCGATGGCTGCGAAAACTGCATTTGGTACTGAACCAATAAGCGTTGCTAAGCCACCGATAGATGCAGAATAAGCGACAGTTAATAATAATGCTTTCCCGAATTTGTGCGCTGATTCTGGTTTGAGGAATTGTGCATCTTTAATTTCTTTTATTAATGCTAAAGCAATTGGCAACATCATGAGTGCAGTTGCTGCATTGGAAATCCACATTGAAATAAATGCAGTTGCAATCATCGTACCTAAAATAATACGATTACTATTTGAACCCATCAAAGAAATGATGGTCATAGCAATTCGTTTATGTAAATTCCATTTTTCAATTGCCAGTGCGATAATAAAGCCGCCCATATACATAAATACGATTGGATCAGCATAAGCACTCGCAGCTACTTGTTCATTTGTACCACCACTCAAAGGTAGTAATATCAGTGGAATGAGTGAGGTAGCAGGTATGGGAATTGCTTCTGTAATCCACCATGTAGCCACAAAAAGTGTGACTGCAAGAACAGCACGTGGTTCATCCGCTAAACCTGTAATACTAGGTATAAAATAAAAAATGATGAAAAGTGATGGTCCTAAGATTAAACCAATTTTTTCTTTCATATGCAAAAATCCCCCCTTGTTATTGTCTACAGTTGCAAGAATATCAATTTAAAAAGAGCAAAACAATGTATTTTTTCAGAAAATTATAAAAATTAATGAAAAATGCTGTTAAAATGTATTTAATATCTTAAAATAAAAATTTATTTCAAGGGGGGAAGTTCATGGTATTAGGTGCACTTATAGCTAAAGATGACACGTGGACGTTATGGGCTATTATTATAGTTTGGGCAACAGTTAGTTTATTCCTAGAACAGCGATACAAGTGGGCAAGTACAATTTCAGGAGCAATTATAGCACTGGTGGGGGCAATGCTCTTATCAAACTTTAAAGTGATACCAACGAGTTCACCAGTGTATGACACGGTATGGGATTTTATCGTGCCACTTTCTATTCCATTATTATTATTCAGTTCAAATATTTTAAAGATATGGAAAGAAAGTAGACGATTATTATTCATTTTCATGATTGCTTCAGTAGGGACAATGATAGGTACAGTGGTCGCATTTCTTACTTTAAATCAATGGATACCTTATCTTTCTAAAATAGGTGCCATGATGACTGGAAGTTACATTGGTGGTGGCGTGAATTTTGCAGCTTTGAGTTCTAAATTTCAAACACCTGGAGACATGGTTTCTTCGACAGTAGTTGCTGATAACAGTGTTATGGCACTGTATTTCATATTACTTATAGCCCTTCCATCAATGCCTTGGATAAAAAAACATTTTACTACTAATTATAAAACTGAAACGACACCTGAGACACATCAGTCATTTTGGCAACCGAAAAAAATTCAATTATTAGATATTGCATTTTCAATGGCAAGTGCGATTGCGCTTGTGGCAGTTAGTTTCAAAATAGCAGAATTGATACAACTATGGGTACCTAAAAGTAATCTCATATTAACAATTATTGTATCTTTCTTTGGTGATTCATATTTATTATTAACAACATTGACATTAATCGTTGTTGCTGTCTGGGGAGATTTCTTTGAGAAGTTAGCAGGTGCATCAGAAATCGGCACTTTCCTTATTTATATATTCTTTGTAGTCATTGGTACACCGGCTTCATTTGCTACAATTATTACAACTGCACCATTGTTGTTTGTTTTTGTCATTATTATTTTGATTTTCAATTTAGGTTTAAGTCTTATTTTAGGTAAGCTCTTTAAATTTAAAATTGAAGAAATATTGTTAGCAAGTAATGCAACTGCGGGAGGACCTACTACTGCAGCAGCATTAGCTATTGGAAAAGGCTGGTCTGGTTTAGTGGGACCGATACTTATTATTGGTACATTGGGTTATGTAATAGGTAATTATGCCGGAACAATAATGTATCAATTACTTATCCAACTAGGATAAATTGTAAAAGGTGCTAGAATACGTAGTTGTATTTGACGAAATTTAGTGAGGGAGGGGTAAATGTATGAGTGAAAAAGAAAAGATGTTAGCAGGTGAATGGTATGACGCTAACTTTGATGAAGCTTTGGATGTTGAAAGAAATAAAGCGAAAGATCTTTGCTTTGAATTAAACCACACAAAGCCGAGCAATTCAGAAAAACGCAATGCAATTTTAACTGACTTACTCAATAACAAGCCAGATAATTTAGAAATATTAAGTCCATTCCAAGTAGATTATGGCTATAATGTTTTTTTAGGAAATAACGTATTTGTAAATCATGACTGTTATTTTATGGATGGCGGAAAGATTTTCATTGGAAATCATGTCTTTATAGGTCCTAAATGCGGACTTTACACGGCTGTTCATCCTCTTCAATATCAACAAAGAAATTCAGGATTAGAGCAAGCATTGCCAATTACTATTGGAAATCATGTGTGGCTAGGGGCCAATGTTGTAGTTTTACCCGGTGTTACGATTGGTGATGGAGCAGTCATTGGGGCAGGTAGCCTTGTGGCGAAAAATATTCCAGCAAATGTAGTAGCAGTCGGGATGCCAGCAAAACCTATCAGTAAAATAGATAATTAATAGATAAAAAGCGATGATAGCATTCATTACGTAATGGATGTTACCACCGCTTTTTTCTTGTACATAGTGTAAATAATCATGAAATATAAAAATAATCTACAATAGTCATTATCATTAAATCGTGTAATATTAAAAAACAAATTAAAACAATGTAGAAAAATATTCCGCGGAGCTTAAATTTAAAATAATAAAATTGTTCGGAATATAATAGTGAAATGTGTTAAGATATAAAAATGTGAGTGAAAAGGTAAGTAGTATAATTGTAGATTAATATATAAGATAGATGAATCTGATTTTTAGAAAGGAATCGATAAATCCGCTTATAGTTAGAATTGAAACAATTATTTCCACAGAAAACATAACTACTTCAAGAAAAGGAAAGAGGCATTTCAAAGATGGATATATTAATTGGAACTTTGTTTTTAGTTGTAGTATTAGCGTTATTTACACTGTTTACATATCGAGCACCTATGGGTATGCGTGCAATGGGTGCTTTAGCAAATGCTGCAATAGCAACATTCTTAGTTGAGGCATTTCATAAATACGTAGGTGGCGACCTATTAGGTATTAAATTTTTAGGTGAACTTGGTGATGCTGCTGGAGGTCTTGGCGGTGTAGCTGCAGCTGGACTTGTAGCATTAGCTATCGGTGTTTCACCTGTATATGCTTTAGTTATAGCTGCGTCATGTGGAGGGCTAGATTTAATACCTGGTTTCGTAGCTGGGTATGTTGTTGGTTATCTAATGAAATATGCGGAAAGAAAAGTACCAGATGGTATAGATTTGATCGTAGGTATTTTAATTATTGCACCATTAGCAAGATTAGTTGCGACGGGTATTACCCCATTAGTAAATAATTCATTGTTAAAAATAGGTGATATCATTCAAAGTTCTACAGAAATCAACCCAATTATTATGGGTATTATTCTTGGTGGTGTTATTACAGTAGTAGGAACAGCACCGTTAAGTTCTATGGCTTTAACGGCATTACTTGGTCTGACTGGTATGCCAATGGCAATTGCTGCTATGGTTTCTTTCTCATCATCATTTATTAACGGCACAATGTTTAATAAATTGAAATTAGGTGATCGTAAATCAAGAATTGCTGTTTGTATTGAACCGCTATCTCAAGCAGATATTGTATCGGCGAATCCCGTTCCAATATATACTGCGAATTTTATAGGTGGTGCATTGGCAGGTGCGGTTATCGCTTCTTCTGGAATGGTAAATGATGCAACTGGTACGGCAACACCACTAGCTGGTTTCTTAGTCATGTTTGGATTTAATGATCCATTGAAAATTTTCATTTATGGCGCAATTATCGCTGTTATTGGTCTAATTGTAGGCTATGTATGTTCTAAAATTTTCAAAAATTATCCAATTGTAACGCAAGAGGATATAGAATCCCGTTAAAACATACGCTGTAATGCGTTGAACTATAAAATATTGATGAATAAAGGACGTTTAGATTTTTCAAATGAAATCTAAACGTCCTTTTATTTTTGAGATAGTTGAAACAGTAATAGCTAACTAGTTATTAATCACTGATTTGACTATTAAGTATATCTGTAATAAACATATGTCCTGGTGCGTGGGTTATCATCAATTCTGGCTTCGCATTTAGAGCGATAGATTGTGGTGTCACACCACATCCCCAAAAGACAGGAACTTCATTTTCTTTTATTGTGGCAGGTTCTCCAAAATCAGGTTTTGTAATATTATCAATACCTATTTTAGACGGGTCGCCAATATGTAGTGGAGTCCCATGCATATTTTTAAAACGCGAAGTAATTTCAGTTGCTTTAATGGCTTGCTGCATTGTCATAGGGCGCATGCTTACGGTGATATTACCTGTGAATTCGCCACTTGGTTCTGCAGGTATATCAGTGATGAACATAGGTACGTTGTGCTCTTCTTCAATATGTCGAATCGGAATGCCGGCTTCTAATAGCGCATGTTCAAAGGTGAAACTACAACCGATTAAAAAGCTAACCATATCATCATTAAATAGATGTGTGACATTTGTTGGTGATTCAACAAGCTCTCCATAACGATAGACGCGATATTCTGCCACTTCTGTGCTAATATCTGCATATTTTCCGTAGAAAGGAAATGTGGTAGAACCTTTTTCTGATACATCTAAAAGTGGACATGTTTTCGGATTTCTAAAACAAAACCTTAAAAAATCATATGCATAGCTTGAAGGTAGAATAACGACATTAGCTTGTACGTAACCTTTAGCCATACCACTTGTAGGATCAGTAAGCTCGCCATTACTAATCATTTCTCTTAATTTATGTGGTTGTATATTATCTAAATTCATAAAACCATCCCCTTAATTTAAGACTTAGCGTTAGTTTAGCAAAAATAAGTCATAACAGTTAAATATATGTATATTCCAAGTTTATAAAAATCCCCTCCATTAGTTAGAGAATGGAGGGGGATTATTTTATTTGTCGTTATTATTTTCGTTTTCTTTATCATTTCTATGTTCTTTGTTTGATTCAGTTTCTTTATCATTACTAATAGTGCTTTGTTTATCATTTGCTGAATCATCTTTTGAATCGCTAGTATCCTCATCTTCACGCTGTTCAAGTGGAATTGAATAATCTTTGTCATCATCTATATGTGTCATTTTAAAATGTTTCGTTGGTTCTCTACGTAGCGCACGCATTAGTGACACAATCATTAAGAGTAAGATAATAGAGAACGGGAGCCCAGTGACGACAGAAGCGGTTTGTAAACTTGTTAATCCACCAGCAATTGTCATAGATACTGAAATTGCCCCGATTAAAACGCCCCAAATTATTTTGTGCTTCGTCTTAGGATTTGCTATGCCACCTGTTGCCATGCCCGAGACAATATGTGTTGTTGAATCAGCACTTGTGACAATAAATATAAATATCAGTGCGATTGCTAAAGCACTCGTAATGTCAGCAAGAGGGAATTTAGACAATAATTCAAACAGGGCTACGGTATAGTCTTGATCTACAACATTAGCAATATTATCATTCTCGTTGAGTGCAATTTTAACTGCAGTGCCCCCAAAACCAGCAATCCAAGTAAATGAAATTAGTGGTGGAATAATGAGTACGCCAACGATAAATTCTCTTATCGTACGTCCGCGTGAAACGCGCGCAACGAATCCACCGATAAATGGCGACCACGAAATCACCCATGCCCAATAGAAGACTGTCCATTGTTGAATCCAGCCATTGTCTCCAGTGTATGGGCTAATACGTAAACTATACTCAATAAAATGGCGCAAATAATCACCAATTGCTAAAGTGTATGATTCGAAAATAAATTTTAAATCACCAAAAATGAACATAAAGATAAGGAGCAAGGCACCTAATCCTATATTTATGTTGCTTAGCCATTTCACGCCTCTATTTAAACCAGTTGCTGCTGAAGTTAAGAAAATAGCTACCATTAATACAGTAATAGTGATTTTAGTAATATTATTATTAGGTACGTTGAAGACGTGTTCTAACCCGCCGCTAATTTGCATAATACCTAATCCTATTGAAGTTGCGATACCCATCACTGTCGCAATAATAGCTAAAATATCGATGATGTTTCTGTAAGGACGCTTATATGCTTCGCCAAATACAGGCTCCATCGCTGTTGAAATGAGTCCGTCACGATTTTTTCTGAATTGGAAATAAGCAACCGTGAGTCCGGCAATTGCGAATATAGACCATTGTGAAATACCCCAATGGAAGAATGTATAACCCATTGCTACTCTTGCAGATTCAGCGGACTCATCTGCGACCGTGCCTGGGAAGGGAGAATGTAAATAATGACTTAATGGTTCAGCCACACCCCAAAAGACAATCCCTACACCTAAGCCTGCTGAAAATAACATCCCAATCCAAGAATGCATAGAGAACTCAGGCTCTTCATCATCTCTACCTAATTTAAAGCGTCCGTAACGCGATACAGCTAGCGCTATTAAAAAGATATCTAAAATAAAAATAATAACTAAGAATAACCATCCGAAAGAATTTGATATGTAGTCATAAACTTGTTGTGCGTATGTTCCAAACCCCTTTGGGAAAATACCAGCAACTAAAGTGATGAGTAAAATGATAGCTACTGAGATAATATAGACCAAATTACGATTTTTTCTTTTTCTTTTATGTTTATTATTCATGGCGTTTTTTAATCATTCCTTTGTTTATTTAGGTAATAATTAGATACCCTTATTATTATCTTGATATTCATTGGGCTAAATTTGTTTGTTTTAAGGTTTAAATACAATAGAATAGATTGAGTAGTCATAAGATTGCATAACGTTATTTGTGTGGGGTATATAATCAATGAAGCAAGAAGTAAATTCCTGAGGAGGAAAATTATGAAAAGAACTGTGGAAAAAATATTAACCTGGGTAGGCATTATCTTACAGTTTATCTTAATATTTTTAATGGCTATCGTAACGCCATTTTTAAATGATGCGAGTGTGAAAGACTCACTCATACAATCAATGAATAATAGTCAAGAATTTAACCAGTTATCAAGTCAAATGACACCGTCACAATTATTAGAGATGGCGAGTAGTTTGTTTATTATAGCTTTAGGAGCGGTTATCGTATGTACAATTATTGCGATTATATTTGCATTATTAATCAATAAAATTCCTAAGGTATCAGGTGTAGTACTGATATTAATTGCAATTGTTACAGTATTTACATTTAATTGGATTACCGCATTATTGTGGTTAGTAGCTGGTATTTTATTATTAGTAAGAAAAGCCGATAAACCAAACTATGAAGGCGTTAATCATTCAAATAACAGAAGCAATACAGACAATCATTATCAAGAGAGAAATGCTGAATTAAAAGATGAATCACCTGAACAACATTCTGATGACAGAGACTTTACAGAGCAAGGGGAACTAGGCGATGATAAAGAAGAAGCATCGACTTCTGGTGAACATACGTATCAACGTCGCCAAGATCGTAAAGATAAATAAAAATGGAACAAAGTCATTTTAAGAAATTAAATGGGAGACTTTCATGGTGAACGTAAGTTGATGAACGGTAACACTATGAATAATAAAATAAAGAAAGAGGACTAGCTGTATTTTACAATTAGCTAGTCCTCTTTTAATTATTGCATTTTTATATATAAT
The DNA here is from genome assembly GCF_001747895.1 of Staphylococcus equorum. GTDB lineage: Bacteria > Bacillota > Bacilli > Staphylococcales > Staphylococcaceae > Staphylococcus > Staphylococcus equorum_A. The sequence goes on from NZ_LNNB01000033.1 coordinate 31,092, forward strand.
TTTTCATTATAATTTGTTAGTTTACTAATCCATTTTGCCGTGTTTATAACTTTCGTATACTTTGTCATAATTGATGTGTCCAATACCACCTACCATAAATTTTCCGAGTTTGAATAAGTTGAATACATATGCTAAACAAACTGATATTGTAACTGTGAGGATGAAAGTGAAAGCAATATTTCTTAATGAACTATCTGCTCTCAATAAACCTAAATCATGGACAAAGAAGTAATGAACTAAATATATACAGAATGAGTAGTTACTTATAAATAATACGAATTTTGGTACATATTTTACATAGGATGAGAATAAGAAAAATAGCAAGATCACCATTGTGACATAAAATGGTATATCAAAGCGTTTAGATTCTACCCAAGTACTAACACCGAATAAATAGTTACTAATTAATATACCCGCTGACAAGATTGTGCCAAAAACAATAAGCCAAGTATATTTTTTAATATTCTTCATGAGAGACTCATAATATATGCCTGTGTAAAAACCAAGTAAGAAATAACTAATCCAACCTAAAAAGAGCATCCAACCTTCTCTTCCCCAAAACAATCCTAAAATTGGATTTTCTGATGGGGGTACAAATTCTCTAAATGCCCAATACAATGTAGCGAATATTGTTGCACCAATAATTACAGGAATAGGTTTCCATTTGATGATGTATTTAGCAAAGAGAATGTGTAGTATATAGAATTGGAAAATAATTACAATAAAGTATGTCACAGCGCCACCGTGAAACATCGTATTTGAAACATGTCCAAAGTAATCTTCTAATGTCTCAGGTTCAAAATAGAAATATGAGATAGCTAGATTAACCACGATATAAGGGATACCTAAATAAATCAATTTGTTTTTAAAGAAACCAGGTTTTGTTTTAACATGATAATTTTTCGCTAATAAAAATTCTGAAATGAATACAAATAACGGCGTACTAAACATTAGCAATAATTGAAATATTCTAATGCCAGTGCCATGTCCCACAAAATCCATTTTGGAAAACGTGGTTGTAATCGAATGAATGAGAACAATACTTAAACAAGCTATGGTACGCATCCAAAAAATAACAGACGTATATGTTTTCATAAATAGCTTAACCTCTCGATTGTTCTTTTATTTTTGAAATAAATATTGATATGATTATATTTAAGTTTAAATAGTAACATACGTAATGAGAATTCAGTGTAAATATTAGAATAAAATTTATTAAATTAACATTTACTATTTATACAATAACAACAATAAATATCAATGCATATAATAGCAAATTATAAGGAATAATGCGAAATAGGTTAGATACGATTTAATTAAAAAAAAGTGATTGTAAGCGATTGCATTTGTGGTGTGATACATATACAATAAAATCAAGAATGGAATAATTCCATTTGTGTTTTCTATTTACAAACTTACATGGGGGTAGAAAAATGGTAGTTAATTATCAGAATGAACCAGGTATCGATTTTACAGACAGTAAAAATGTAGAATCATTTAAAGAGGCTTTAAAGAAAGTTAAAGGTGAATTAAATCAAAAAATCCCTTTAGTAATTAATGGGGAAGAAATATTCACAAAAGATACGTATCAATCTATCAACCCTGCCAATACTACTGAAGTTATTGCAGAAGTTTCAAGAGCAACTCAATCAGATGTAGATAAAGCATTTGAGTCTGCAAATGAAGCTTATAAATCATGGAAGAAATGGTCACACAAAGATCGTGCTGAATTTTTACTTAGAGTATCGGCAATTATTAGACGTCGTAAAGAAGAAATCTCAGCAGTGATGGTTTACGAAGCAGGTAAACCATGGGATGAAGCTGTAGGTGACGCAGCAGAAGGTATTGATTTCATTGAATACTATGCGAGATCAATGATGGAATTAGCGGACGGTAAACCAACATTGGATAGAGAAGGAGAACATAATAAATACTTCTATAAACCAATTGGTACTGGCGTTACAATTCCACCATGGAACTTCCCGTTTGCAATTATGGCTGGTACGACATTAGCGCCAGTAGTTGCAGGAAACACCGTACTTTTAAAACCAGCAGAAGATACACCATTAACTGCATATAAATTAATTGAAATTTTAGAAGAAGCTGGATTACCAAAAGGTGTTGTTAACTTTGTACCAGGCGATCCAAAAGAAATCGGTGACTATCTTGTAGATAGTGTACACACGCATTTTGTAACTTTCACAGGTTCACTTGCTACAGGTACTCGAATTTTTGAAAGAGCTGCAAAAGTACAAAAAGGACAAAAGTTCTTAAAACGTGTTATTGCTGAAATGGGCGGTAAAGATGCAATCGTAGTTGATAAAGATATTGACACTGATTTAGCAGCAGAATCTATTGTAAGTTCTGCATTTGGTTTCTCAGGACAGAAGTGTTCAGCATGTTCTCGTGCAATCGTACACAAAGATGTATATGATGAAGTATTGAAAAAATCAGTTGAATTAACTAAGAATTTAACATTAGGCAATACTGAGAATAACACGAACATGGGACCAGTTATTAATAAAAAACAATTCGACAAAATTAAAAATTATATTGAAATTGGCAGTAAAGAAGGTAAATTAGAGTTCGGTGGTGGTACGGATGGTACTACTGGATACTTTATTGAACCTACAATCATCTCAGACTTAAAATCAAGAGACCAAATCATGCAAGAAGAAATCTTTGGCCCAGTTGTTGGCTTTGTTAAAGGTAATGACTTTGAAGAACTATTAGACATTGCTAACGATACAGATTATGGCTTAACAGGTGCTGTAATTACTAATAATCGTGAAAACTGGATTCATGCAGTTGAAGAATACGATGTAGGTAATTTGTACCTTAACCGTGGATGTACTGCAGCAGTTGTTGGCTATCACCCGTTCGGTGGTTTCAAAATGTCAGGTACTGACGCTAAGACAGGTAGCCCAGACTACCTATTAAACTTCTTAGAACAAAAAGTCGCTTCAGAAATGTTCTAATTAAAATTATAAAATAATTTAAAAGCCTCTCATTGCTTTGCAGTGAGAGGCTTTTTGGTGTGAATTTATTGTTTTACGTCTTTACTTTGATATTAATCATTTTATGAAAGATTTCATCTATTTCGTGTGCGGGACGTTTGATATTGTGGTCGCGCATCCACTCCATAAAACCAAATAAACTTGCGCCATATACATAAAAAATCAGTTCGATTGGAACACTCGGATCTACAGAAATACGTGACATATTATCTTTAATGTCATTTTGTAATACACGGATGAAATAATTTGTAATCGTTCGTTCAAAATCTTTGTCTTCTATTTGCTTTTCTTTAACTTTGTTAAGTTCATCGATATCTGTTATTGTTTTTTCCATAATAGTAAATGGATTGTTAATACGTTCTTTAAAATCAATTGAAAAATAATCTTTCATTAAATAAGTAATTAAATAAATGAGTAAGTCATATTTATCGTAAAAATGTTTATAAAAAGTTGTTCGATGTACCAAAGCTTCATTGCAAATTTGGTTTACAGTAATTGTTGAAAAGGGTTGTTTTTCTAAGAGATCATAAAAGCTCTTAGACAGCGCGCGTTTGGTTTTAATAACACGAAGATCTTTTTCATTCATTCTACACTTCTCCTTTTTTGTAGTTTAAATAGACACATTCGCATAATTAGTTCTTTTTATAATGCGGCTGAGCTTGTAAAATGTTAATATAAATAATCTACACTATATGTATAAACTATAACGTTGATTAAATTAGGAGGCAATAGTTTGGCAAAGTTTTTGTATAAATTAGGTTCGTTTATTGCAAAACATAAATGGTGGAGTGTAGTTGCATGGGTCGTTTTACTCGTAGCAATTATTATACCGCTTACAATAAGTTCACCTAAATTTGATAATGACATCACTATGAATGGTTTAGAGTCACTCGATACTAACAAAAAAATTGAAGATGAATTTAACCAGGATAGTGAAAAAGCTCAAATAAGGATTGTATTTAAAAGCGATTCTGAGAACGGCATAGTTAAGGAAGACATGACTAAAGATATCAAAGACACATTGAATGACATCAAAGACAATGATGATGATATCAAGAATGTTTCAGATCCTTATGATAATAAACAAATAAGTAAAGATAAAACAACTGCTTTTGCAGATGTCAATTATGATGTGTCTGCTACAGCTTTAAAAGCAGATTCTAAAGATAACGTGAAAGATGAAGTTGAAAAATTAGAAGACAAACATAACGTACAAGCTGAATTAATGGGTACAGGCATGGAATCTACTGAAATTGGTGGTGCTTCAGAAGTAATAGGCATTATCGTAGCATTCGTCGTACTATTAATTACTTTTGGCTCATTTATTGCTGCAGGTATGCCAATCATTAGTGCATTACTTGGCTTAGGCACAGGTGTAGGAATTATTTCATTACTTACTTACGCCTTTGATATTCCAAACGTTACATTGACGTTAGCCGTTATGATTGGACTTGCAGTTGGTATAGATTACGCACTGTTTATACTATTTAGATATCGTCAAATAGTGAAGACAGAACCAGATCATATTAAAGCTATCGGTTTAGCTGTAGGTACAGCAGGTAGTGCTGTTATCTTTGCTGGTGTAACTGTAATTATTGCAGTTTGTGGGTTAGCACTCGTTGGCATAGACTTCTTAGCAGTCATGGGTTATGCATCAGCTATTAGCGTATTAGTAGCGGTAATTAGTGCATTAACATTATTACCTGCAATAATCAGTATTTTCCATAAGAGTATTAAGCCTAAACAAAGTAAATCAGAATTTGAAGGCGATGTTGATACAGCTTGGTCAAAATTTGTTGTAGGTAAACCTTTAGCAGCAGTCTTAATTGGTCTTATTATTTTAGTAGTAGCAGCAATTCCAATTAGTGATATGCGCTTAGGCATTCCAGACGATGGTATGAAATCGGAAGATACAACACAGAAAAAAGCATATGATATTATTTCTGACAAATTTGGCGAAGGCTATAATGGTCAAATTGCTATGCTTGTGAATGTTAAAGATAAGAAAGATGATCCTCAAGCATTACAAAAAGATTTACAAGATATGACAAAAGATATTAATGATATGGATAACGTGGATATGGCGACGCCTCCACAACTAAGTGATAGTAAAGATTATGCCTTAGTTGCTGTAATTCCTGAAAAAGGACCTAACGCGCAATCTACCAATGATTTAGTCCATGATTTAAGAGATTATAATGATGATGCAAAAGATAAATATGATTTCAAAACAGAAGTCTCTGGTCAAAGTGTAATCAACATTGATATGTCTCAAAAATTAAATGAAGCAATTCCATTATTTGCGAGTGTCATTGTAGCGTTGGCATTTATTCTATTAATGGTAGTATTCCGCTCAATCATTATTCCATTGAAAGCAGTGCTAGGGTTTGTATTATCATTAGTAGCAACACTTGGCTTTACGACATTAATCATGCAAGAAGGATTTATGTCTGGTCTATTTGGTGTTGACACTACAGGACCATTACTCGCATTCTTACCAGTGATAACAATCGGTTTATTATTTGGTCTCGCAATGGATTATGAAGTGTTCTTAATGTCACGTATTCATGAAGAATACAGTAAGACACGTAACAACGAACATGCTATCAAAGTAGGTATTAAAGAAAGTGGCCCAGTTGTGGTAGCTGCAGCATTGATTATGTTCAGTGTGTTCATCGCATTTGTCTTCCAAGATGACGTGATGATTAAATCAATGGGTATAGCACTCGGTTTCGGTGTGTTATTCGATGCATTTATCGTACGTTTACTATTGATACCTGCACTTACACAGTTGTTTGGTAAAGCATCGTGGTATATGCCAGCATGGTTAAACAGAATTTTACCAAGTGTAGATATTGAAGGTCATGAATTACAAAGTATGATGCCTGCTCAAAAATTCAGCGCATCAAAAGAAAGTTATGATCGTACATTCAACATTCACCAACAATCAACTACAACAACTAAAAATAACAATGAAATTCCAGTTGATAGAAAAACTAAAATGTTATATGACGAGATTGCGCAACAAACGGCGCAGACAGATTTCTTATATCAAGCATTAGAAGACTATCAAGCAGGTAAAAAACAACCGCATTATTACAGCGATAATAATGATGCTAACAATGTAGATAACAGTACAGAACGTCATACAACATCAAGTACAGAAAACAAAGATGAAGACGTTATGTCGCTGTTAGCACAACAAAGTAAAAACATTAACAAGTTGAATGAATTAATCGAGAAAACGATAAATAAAAAATAAGTTTAATTATATTAAGATGCTTAATTATTAAGAGCATCTCTTACTGCCAACAAAATCCCGGATTTTGTTGGCAGTTTTTTTGTCCAAAGATCAATAAAATAGCATAGATTATAGCCGGATTTTTAATTTTTAATTTTTAATGAACCAAACAATGTAACAGCAGCATAAAGGATGGATTACGCTTTGTGTTAGTGCTGAGAAGTAGATTGACGGTATGGAAATAGAATGAAATATATGGATACCAGAAAGGCGATATTTTTATTGTTGATGATTATATTGATTATGCTCCCATCATTTAAAGAAGCATCACATCTACGTCATTTACCAAAGGGTCTAACACATAAATTACACTCAAAAAGTATATAATGTAAATAAGTTAAATATATTTAATGTAGGAGGAATTGTCATGGTGAAACAATTAATAGATATATTGAAAGAGAAAGAAAACCGAATGATTGAGATACGCCGCTATCTTCATCAATATCCTGAGTTATCTTTCCATGAAGAAGAAACGCCTAAGTATATTGAAGATTTTTATAAAGATAAAGATTGTGAAGTAGAAACGAATGTAGGTCCGAATGGTTTGAAGGTGACAATCGATAGTGGGAAACCTGGTAAGACGATAGCAATACGTGCTGATTTTGATGCTCTACCAATTCAAGAGGACACGGGGTTAGCATTTGCTTCAAAAAATGAAGGTGTGATGCATGCTTGTGGTCATGATGCACATACAGCATACATGCTAATTCTTGCTGAAACACTTATCGAACTGAAGGATCAATTTAAGGGTAAAGTTGTTGTTATTCATCAACCTGCTGAAGAAGTGCCTCCAGGCGGTGCACAAGCGATGATTAAAGATGGTGTCTTAGATGGAGTCGACCATGTATTAGGTGTCCATGTGATGAGTCATATGCCATCTGGTAATGTATATTACCGTGAAGACAATGTACAAACAGGTAGAGATTTCTTTAAACTTAAAGTGAATGGGCAGGGAGGACATGGTTCTTCACCACATACGGCAAACGACAGTATAGTAGCTGGAGCATATTTTGTTAATGCTTTACAAACGATTGTTTCGAGACGCTTAAATCCTTTTGAAACAGGCGTCGTAACGATTGGTTCATTTGATGGCAAAGGACAATTTAATGTGATTAAAGATAGTATTGAAGTAGAAGGCGATGTACGTGCCTTGACTGATGATACCAAACATACGATTAAAAAAGAGGTTAAACGTTTAACTGAAGGCTTAGAGGCAATGTTTGGTGTGACATGCGAATTAGAATATAATGATGATTACCCTGCATTATACAATGATCCAGAGTTCACAAAATTTGTTGCAGAATCTATTGAAAACGCTGATACAGATGCGATTAAAGGTATAGAAAGATGTGAAGCACAACCACCATCTGAAGATTTTGCATATTATGCTAAAGCTATACCTAGCACATTTATTTATGCGGGTGCTGCCCCTGATAATGGTGACATTCATCCTCATCACCATCCTAAATTTGATATCAGTGAAAAATCATTACGCGTAGCAGCTGAAGCAGTAGGCGTTACGGTATTCAATTACTTAAAATAAATTATTAAAACATCAAATAAAGGTTGTAGCTTATTATACTGGGCTACAACCTTTATTTTTGTGCGCCTATGATTTTATTCTTATTTTACATGTAGTTTATGTAGTCACATTAAAGTGTATATATAGAATAATAAAAAAATGAAAAAGGATGATTAAAATGAATGCGGATAAAAAATTAAGTGAATTGCTTGAAGATTATAATAAGCCATTAAAAAAATTATTCAAATATGATAAGTCAAAGGCACTTACATTTGATAAAGAAAGTAGAAGTGCAGTCCAAGAACAAAAAGGTATTTTTGTTATCTTTAAAAATAAAAAACCATTATATGTAGGGCAAGCAGGTGGGTTTATGACGGGATATAAACTTACTCAAAAAGATTTAAATGATAAGCTGGCACAATTCAATGTGAAATCAGATGCTGGTACAGCAAAATTTAGAAAAGCCTATGTAGCGCAACAAAATTTAGATGAATCAGAATTAAAAAATATTAAAGCTGAAGAACATAATTTGAAATTCCAATATATTAAAGTTAAAGGTAACCCAGCACTCATTAATATCTTGGAAATACTTGCTTTAGAATATGCGAAAGAAAATGATGTCGAATTATATAATTTTCTATAAAATCACCTGAAGTCAAAGCGGTGAATAGGAAGAGGGTTGATTGCTATGAATATAAGAAATTTCAATATTCGGTTTCAACACCATGATATTAAAGTGAAATTACCTAAAGGATATTTTAAGCGTAACGCTGGTCCATACCCTTTAGTTGTTGTTCAAGATGGCGATGATTTATTTAAAGATATTGAACGAGAAGTCATATTTGTGGGGTTACTGCCGAATGATGATGATACAATTTATGCGTCTTGGCAAGATGTAGTCGAGGATGAAGCATTTTATAAAGCAGCGGATGATTATATCTTATGGATTTCTGATGAATTGTTGCCTTATTTAAAAAAATGTTTCAATATATCTGAACAACGTAGGGATATAAGTATTGCTGGGGCGTCACTAGGTGGATTAGTTGCGCTTTATGCTTTATTCAAGAAACCTGATGCTTTTGGCACATATATACTGCTTTCACCTTCAATATGGTATCCAGGCTTTCTAACATTTATGAAGCAACAACATATTATTAAAGCAGAAGAACATGTTTACTGGTACATTGGCATGCTTGAAGATGAGCAACATCCAGATATCAATACCAATATCTTAGCTCAAACTGAGCAAGGCGTAGACATTTTAAATGAACTCTTAATTTCTGAGCAAATGTCATTTCACTTCGTTACAAGTAATAAAGGGCTACATCAGAAAATGTATTTTAAAAAATACTTTAATAAAGCGGTAAAAAAATTATTTTAGTTAATATACCCACGAAAATATGACAAATTATAGTCATTAGTTATCAGAAAATTCAAAATAACGGCATGTAAATTCTGACCTTTATGTTTAATTAATGATAATATTTAAAGTGTAAGAAATTTTAAAAGAAATCATCGTGCACTAAAATGTGTAATAATCTCATTTGTAAAATACGAATACAAGTGTCTTTTGAAATTCTAACTTTATATTATTAACAAACATAGGGGATGCTTTTATGGTAGAAAAAATGAAACAAATTTCAGGGGGTAAATTGTTGACGGGTATTGTATTATCAATATTAACTTATTGGTTATTTGCCCAATCATTTTTAAATATTGGGCCTCAAATCCAGTCAACTTTTGGAGCTAGTCCAGGTATAGTCAATATTTCTATAAGTTTAACGTCATTTGTTACCGGTGTGTTTATGGTAGTAGCTGGTAATATTTCAGATAAATTTGGTAAGGTAAAGATGACACGTATTGCACTCATACTAAGTATCGTTGGTTCACTTATGCTTATCGTCTCAGGTAACGTTGTATTACTGATTCTAGGTAGAGTTGTGCAAGGTTTATCAGCAGCAATTATCATGCCAGCGACGATTTCCATCGTCAATGACTTTTTTGAAGGGGACGAAAGACAAAAAGCATTGAGTTTTTGGTCAATTGGTGCGTTTGGTGGTACAGGTTTATCATCCTTCTTTGCAGGAGCGATGGCAACGTTTATATCATGGCAATCTATTTTTATTTTGTCGATTATATTATCGCTTGTAGCGATGATGTTATTAAAACATTTACCAGAAAGTGAATTAATTAAAGACAAAACAAATCGTTTTGATTATGTTGGACTGACAATATTTGTGATTATGATCGCGAGTATTAGCTTTGTCATTACGCAAGGGTATAAAATGGGGTGGCTGAGCACACCGACATTAGTATTATTAGCTGTCTTTATCATATGTGTATTTATGTTCTTCAAAGTAGAACGTGGCAAAAAAGTGCCGTTTATCGATTTGGAATTATTTAAAAATAAACCTTATATAGGCGCAGTACTTGCGAACTTCTTACTTAACACAGGCGTTGGTGTCATTGCTTTATTTAATATGTATGCGCAAGGTGGATTGAAATTTAGTGCGTTCCAAGCAGGTTTACTTACTTTACCGTACTTAATTACACTACTTATTGTTGTGCGCTTAGGTGAAAAGAGTATTAAAAGATTTGGTGCGAAACGTGCGTTGGTTATCGGACCAATATTTACAGCAATAGGTATATTATTATTTAGTTTAACGTTCTTTGGTACCTCAGGATATATCGTTGTAGCGTTAATTGCATCAGTCTTTTTTGGTGGGGGTACAGGTCTCTTTGCAACACCTGCATTGAGTACTGCAGTTTCAACTACACCACCAGAAAAAGTGGGCGTTGCTTCCGGTATATTTAAAATGGGCTCAACACTTGGTGGTGCCTTTGGTATTGCGATTATGACTTCTATTTACACAGCGATTATGCAAAGCGGACAAAGCGTACATACAGCGGCAACAACAGGTTTTATCGTTGGTGCTTGTATCGTTGGTTGTGGTGTTCTAGCAAGTGCATTAATCATACCAACACGTAAAATAAATACGTAAATATTAAAATTAAAGACCATTGTAACGTTATCGTTGCAATGGTCTTTGTTATGTTGGATGATAAAATACACTATTCATCATGCATTTCTGATTTTTTATATTTATGTGCCAAATGTAAATCATGCGACAATGCAATAAGCGGTCTAACCGTCATCTGTACACTACCGATTACAAACAGTATTGTACCTAATGTGACAGTAGAATCACTAAAAAATAAAAAACTACCTATTAAGAATATGATGCCAAGAACAACATCGTTTAATTGGTATAGTGCTTTATAAATCATTGTGAGACGTTCAGATCTTTGAGGTGTATTAAAATTTAAATCAGCACTTTTGTTAATAGGATTTTGTTGATTTGATTTTGACATAGAAAGGCCTCCCATACATATCTTGAGTTGTCTTACTCATTCCCTTAATGGTTTACATAAAACCAAGAAAGATTTATGATAAAACAAATTCAGAAGGACAGAAAGAGGGGAGCATCATGCATTATAAAAGATACTATCAAGCACCTATAGGACGCATTGCAATAACATCTGACGGAGAGCATATCACTGGCTTGTGGCTACCCAATCAAACCGATTTCGAATTAAAATATGATGATAAGTTAGTTGAAACAGAACAACCGATCTTTGATAAAGTAGAACGTTGGTTAGACGCGTATTTCTCAGGAAATATTCCGGAAATTGATTTTCCTTTAAAAGCGTCAGGTACGGAATTTCGTGAACAAGTCTGGGCAGCACTTTTAGAAATACCCTATGGCAAGACAGTAACTTATGGAGAAATCGCACAAATAATAGGGAAAAAAAGAGGTAAAACCCAAATGTCGTCACAAGCAGTGGGTGGTGCAGTAGGCAACAATCCAATTTCAATTATCATTCCCTGTCATAGAGTTGTTGGTAAAGATGGTAGCTTAACAGGTTATGGTGGCGGCATTGATACCAAAATCGAGTTACTTAAATTAGAAAAAATGGATATGGATGCATTTTATAGACCGAAATACAGTACGAAGCCTTGAGCCCGTAGTATTGAGAAGTAAATTATTTTTTCAAAAACCACTCTTAAATACGCTTGTAAGTTGTAAAAAATCTCTAACTAAGTTGATAATTTAACTCAGTGTGGTATTCTATTACACGTCTTTGCTAAAAATTTAAGGGATGGTGAGCATTTTGCCAAAAGAGAAAAAACAATTTTCAAGTGTATTTATATATTCAGCTGCCATCATAGGATTACTTGTTTTGGTTGGCGCAATTTTCCCACAACAATTTGGGAGTATTACAGGTAGTGTGTCTACTTGGGTTTCAGATACATTCGGTTGGTATTATATGTTGTTATATACTGTAATATTAGGCTTTTGTGTGTTTCTAGCATTTAGCCCAATCGGTAAATTAAAGCTAGGTAAGCCATCTGACAAACCTGAGTTTCATACGGTGTCATGGTTAGCAATGTTATTTAGTGCAGGTATGGGGATAGGTTTAGTATTCTATGGCGCATCAGAGCCTATTTCGCATTATTTAGCACCGCCAACTGCAGATCCAGAAACGAAAGCTGCAATGGGTGAAGCATTTCAAGGCACGTTAATGGATTACGGTTTTCATCCTTGGGCTGTGTACGGTATTGTTGCGTTAGCACTAGCGTATTCCCAGTTTCGTAAAGGAGAAAATGGTCTAATTTCAAAAACGTTGCGTCCTATCTTAGGAGATAAAGTAGATGGACCTATTGGAACTTTTGTTGATGTATTAGCAGTTTTTGCAACAGTAATTGGTGTTGCGGTTTCGTTAGGTATAGGTGCGATTCAAATTAACGGTGGTCTAAATTATTTATTTGGCATACCAGCTAATTCATTAGTTCAAGGTATTATTATTGCAGTGGTTACTGTCTTGTTTTTATATAGTGCGTGGAGTGGTTTAAGTAAAGGTATCCAATATTTAAGTAATTTAAATATGGTATTAGCAGGCTTACTACTCGTAATCGTTTTTATAGTGGGACCGACACTACTCATTTTAAATATGATGACAAGCAGTACAGGAGACTATTTAAATACCATTGTATTTAACAGTTTTGATGTTGCTCCATTAAACGAACAAAAGGCGACTTGGTTACAATCTTGGACGATATATTATTGGGGTTGGTGGTTGAGTTGGAGTCCATTCGTTGGTATATTTATCGCTCGAATTTCAAAAGGACGTAGTATTAGAGAATTTATTATTGCAGTATTAGGTGTACCTACAGTAATCAGTATTATATGGTTTAGTGCTTTTGGTGTAACAGGTATCACAGTGGGTCAATCAAACTCTAAAATATTTGAGATGCCGCCTGAGACGCAACTATTTGGAATCTTTAATGAATTACCCTTTGGGTTTATCCTTTCAATCATTGCCTTAGCGCTTATTGCATCATTCTTTATTACATCTGCAGATTCAGCAACTTATGTATTAGGTATGCAGACTGCACGTGGCACGTTAAACCCTTCAGGCTTTGTTAAAATTGTCTGGGGCTTAGCATTAGCAGCTATTGCATATGTCTTATTATTAGCTGGTGGGGATACTGGTTTAGACGCCTTACAATCAGCTGCCATTATATCCGCACTGCCGTTTAGTTTTGTAGTGATATTAATGATGATTGCTTTATATAAAGATGCAAACAAAGAACGGAAATATCTAGGTTTGACATTACAGCCCAATAAAGAGCGATACGAAGCATATACTCGTAAAATTGAACAAGAACAACAACAACAAGAACAAGCGGAAAAATAATTACGTTATAACATGATACGTACATAAAACAGAGGAGATACAGTCGTAAATTGACAAATATCTCCTCTGATTTTGTTTATTGAATAAAAAGAAAAGAGGCTGGGACATATCACATGTCTTAGCCTCAGTTTTTTATATTGGCAGTGGCTGACTGAATTGAAAATGCGCTTATATCAAGCTTTTTTCAATTCTAGTCAGCT
>NZ_LNNB01000034.1 GCF_001747895.1 Staphylococcus equorum
ATTTATGCCGAGAAAATCTATTTGTCGATGAGAGCCCTTAATTAGACTTAAAGCGCCAGCGGGAGATAGCGTCAGCTATTAAATCGACCGATGGACAGCTTTAGGATTATTAAGGAGCGCAGAATCGTCGGCAAATAGAGGAATTGGAATAAAGCAATTAAGATTTAAAACCCAATGTGCATTTTTTTAAGTTCCTTGTCTTTACTGGGTTTTTCTACCTGTTGAATTTTTCCTCCCTAAGAAATTTTAGTTTTTTGATTTTGGTACAAGTATTGTAATTTTTAAAAATAAAAAAAGACTTGATCTTATTAGACCAAGTCTTTTGATAGTGTTATATTAATAAACAAATAAAAAGAAGTCGCTCACGCCCTGACCAAAGTTTGTGAACGACATCATCCAAATAAAAATATAAAGAGATATGTTTTATTAATTTTGTATATCTAGATATTAAACTATATAAGTTTATTCTTCAAGATATATATTTCGGGTGAGCGACTTCTTAAACAAAATAAGGAGTCGATTTTTTATGAGTAAAAAAGAGCAAACGAATCATTTGAATCACGAAATAAACAATATTTCTAAAACCGGATACTCTAATAGCCGGTTAAGTGGTAATTTTTTTACCACCTCTCAACCAAAATTGAGTTTTGACCGTATGACTATCGTTGGAAATCTTAATAAGAGTAATGCTAAACAACTCGCTGATCTTATGTCTTATGAGCCTAGATTTAGACTTTGGGACATTCTACAAACTAAATTTAAAGCTAAAGCATTAGAAGAAAAAGTCTATATAGAATATGACAGAATTAAAGCAGATGCATGGGACAGACGTAATATGCGAGTTGAATTTAATCCTAATAATTTATCACTTGATGAGATGTTGTGGCTTAAAGATAACGTTATTAATTATATGGAAGATGATGGTTTTACTAGATTAGATTTAGCTTTTGATTTTGAAGATGATTTAAATGATTATTATGCTATGACTGATAAAGCAGTTAAAAAAACTGTTTTTTATGGACGTAATGGTTTAGCAGAAACAAAATATTTTGGTGTTAAAGATAGTGATAGATTTATACGTATATATAATAAAAAGCAGGAACGTAAAGATAATGCAGATATTGAAATAGATTCAGAACATTTATGGCGTGTAGAGATTGAACTTAAAAGAAACATGGTTGATTATTGGGATGATTGTTTTAATGATTTACATATTTTAAAACCAGATTGGAAATCTATTGAAAAGCAAAAAGATAGAGCCATGATATATCTTTTAATTAATGAAGAAGATGAGTGGGGACGTTTAGAAAGACATGCTAAATATAAATATAAAAAATTAGTTAAAGATATATCATTAATTGATTTAACTAATTCAATGAAAATGACTTTGAAAGAAAACGAAAAACAACTGCAAAAACATATTGATTTTTGGCTCTCAAATAGAACTTAAAATATGTAAAAAATTATTGTAATGCTATATTAATAATATACTTATACATAGGGGGATTTTTATGATTTATGCAGATAAAATTAGTTTTAATCGAGAAGATGAGAAAAGTTTAGGAACAATTGTTGATATTCATTTGGTTTCAGATAAAAATGAAACTTGGAAGATAGAAAATGAATTGATAAATGGGTGGTATAAGAAAGAAACTGTCTATCGTTGGCTTTTAAATAATTCTAAAAAAGGATTTAAAATTGCTGTTAATATTACTCCTTATCCTATTTTAGAACCAGTTGAAAATAAAGGTGTAAAGTATGTTAGATCTAATGCTAATGAAACAGAAAAAGATAATTTACTTGAGCTACCTATTTTTTATAAGAAATAAATTTGAAATCATTAGCAGTTAGCATTTTTAGTTTTTGGGATTTTGAATTTAATTTTATGGACGTGTAATTTACACGTCTATTTTTTGTGTTCACACAAAAACATGTTTGAGCCTCGCAGAGCACACGAACTAACGACTTATAAAATAAGTCTAGTGTGTTATACTTATATAGATAAAGTACGCGTAAAACATAATGATTAGGAGGAACTTAATGTGTCATACTCCATAATTCGAGTTGCTAAAGTTAAATCAAAAACAAATACAACAGGTCTACAAAAACATGTTCAAAGAGAAAATAAAAACTATGAAAATTTGGATATAGATTTAGAAAAATCACATTTAAACTATGATTTAGTTAATAACGATCCAATTAATTATAATTTAACGATTGATAAAAAAATCGAAGAAAATTATACAGGAAAAAGAAAAATACGAAGTGATGCAGTTAAACACATTGATGGTTTGATTACATCGGATAATGAATTCTTTGAAGGTAAGTCGCAAGACGATATAAGAGTCTTTTTTGAAGACTCAAAAACATTTATAGAAAAAGAGTATGGAAAAGAGCATTTGATTTATGCAACAGTTCATATGGACGAAAGAACGCCGCATATGCATTATGGCGTTGTACCAATAACTACTGATGGACGTTTAAGTGCTAAAGATGTTGTAGGTAATAAAAAAGCATTAACGGAATTTCAAGATAGATTTAACGAATATTTAAATGATAAAGGTTATGACTTAGAGCGTGGAACATCGAAACATAAAACAAAGGCGAAACATGATGAAGTTGAAAGTTTCAAACAAAAAACAGAATTCCATCAAAAGCAATTAGAAAACAGTAAGCAGGACTATGATAAATTTGCGCAGAGACGTGATGAATTAGGAAAAGAAATTAAACATAAATTTAACGATAAAAGACAGCTTCAGACAGATAATCAGTTGTTAATTGAGCAGCTTGAAATATTAAGAGTAGAAAAAGAGACTGAGAAAGCCAAATTAGACGAAATAAAAGCAAATAGAGAAAAAGAAGAACAAGAGTATCAAAAAATGATAAAAGCTCTAAAAGAGCCTGTAAATACCAAATATGAGTATGAATATAAAAAACCTAATTTATTTAGTGAAGAGAGATATAAAACAGATAATGTTATTGTTTCTAAAGCAACAATGGATCAGTTAAGTGAACAAGCACAATATGGCAGACGCATTGCCCCAGACTATGAAAAATTAATGAATGGAGAAAGGTATCAGGAATTACAAGAAGATTTAGAATTGCAAAGAGAAAAGATAATTGAGCAAGACAACAAAATGGCTAATGCAAAACGGAATTATAATAAAATAAAACAAGAAAAAGACGAAATGATAAAAGATCAGAAAGAAACGAATCAACTTTTAAATAAAACGTGTGGAGTTATTAAAGGTTGGGTTGGAGAAAAGATATATCATAAGGGAATTGATTATGTTGATACTCATATGCAAAGAAATCAAAAAATAAGAAATATTATGACTGTAGATGAAAATGATAAATCCTTTTTTGAGAAAAAAGATAGAGTAATACTTCAAAAACAATTTGAACAACAAAGTATTGTAAAAGAGCAAGATAAAGGTTTTGATTTGGATTTATAAAAAGTAGAACATGTAAATAAAGATCAAATTCCAGAGCCATCAAATTTTAAGTTCCTTGTCATTACTAGGTTTTTCCTACCCGTCTAACTTTTCCCCCCCTACCAGAGTGATAATTCCCTCCTAATAAATTTTCAGGGTTTTCAGTTTTGAATTATGATGATTTTATATAAAAGTAGAACACGTATTTATGCCGAGAAAATCTATTTTTCGATGAGAGCCCTTAAGTAGACTTAAAG
>NZ_LNNB01000035.1 GCF_001747895.1 Staphylococcus equorum
GAGTCCCGTCGGGGTCATACAAACAGAAGTGAAATATCGCTTCTGTTTTTTTATATTCTATTGGAGAGTTGTCCGAGTTGGCCGAAGGAGCACGCCTGGAAAGTGTGTAGACGTCACAAGCGTCTCGAGGGTTCGAATCCCTCACTCTCCGCTATTTGATTATGATTACCCTCATTACTCATCATTCCTTAGAATGTTGATGTAGTGGGGGTTTTTTATTTCGTCTAACTATTAAAAGATGGGTGCTAAACAAAGAAATTGTGATTTTTATATTTAAAAACTATACTGAATTAGAAATTAGAAAGCTTGAAAATCATAATTACAGGGGGCTCATACTTGGAAAATAGAATAGATTATTATGAAATTGCTAGGGAAGAAATGGCATTAATTATGGATTTGGAAAAACAATTAAAGAAAACATCTATTAATAGAAAGTTACAAGAGTTGATTAAAATACGCGTCTCTCAAATAAACGGCTGCGCTTTTTGTATTGGTATGCATACTGCAGATGCTAGAAAAATGAAAGTATCAGAAGAAGAAATTTATTTATTAAACGCATGGCATGAAACAAATATATATTCTGTAAAAGATAAACTAGCTTTTAAACTTGCAGAAGCAGTGACAAATATTACTGTAAATGGCGTTACAGAGGAACTATTTAACGAAGTTCGTAAAGTGTATACAGAAGAGGAGTACACAGACTTAATATTAATCATTAATCAAATTAATATGTGGAATAGATTATCTATTTCTATGGGGAATAAACATATCGTGTAAGTCATAAATTTATAGAAATAATAAAGGAGAATCAATAATTTAATATTGATTCTCCTTTATTATTTAGTGCGTTTTAATCATCTTGTTCATTGTTTAGTACATCGCCACTTTTAGCATCTATTGTGATTTCGTGCTTAGTACTATCATCTTTTAGGTCTAAATCGTAAACGAGTTTGCCATCATCTTCAGATAGGGACCATTCTTTGATGTCGCCATCAAATTCTTCTTGTCCTTTTTTGATAGCATCTTTATAATCGATGGCATCACTATATTTAAAGGCTTCATTTTCATTTACTGAATCTTCATTTTCAGTATTTTTATTTAAAACTTCTTTGTTTTTATCAGAAATGATAACTTCTGATTCTTCACCATTTTTTTGTTGCTCTATTTTATAAGCCCATTCACCATTACTCTTTTCATAAGAGATGCCTTTTAAGTCTTGTCCGCTATATTCATCTTGTGCTTTTTTAATAGCATCTTCAGGGCTTGTTTTGATTTTATCTAAAGCAATAACTTGTTTATCTGTATCTTTATTACTAGAATCCTCAGATTTAGTATCGCTCTCTGAATCTCCATTACCACATGCTGTAAGCAAAATACCTGATAGTGCAACCGCAGTCACCAATTTTAATTTCATTTTTATCTCTCCTTGTAAATGATTCATTAACTAGTATATACCCATTAATAATACTTTTAAACTATAAAATAAAAGAAAAAATAGTTTTTGAGAGATTTTAGCGTGGAAAAATTTATGTTTTTGAGTATGAATAACTAAAAATGATAAATTAAACATATTTTCTATTTTGAAATTGGTACAAGTATACAAAAATAAGCCACTTATATGAATAGGTGGTCATTTTGAAAATTGATATTAGATTAATGCGTAATACATTAGTAAGTGATTTCACAAATAATATTTATTGTTTTGTAGCATTGACATCGATATAGCCAATCCATCTATTTTTAGAGTCATATATAGAATAATACTGTTTTTTATTACCTAAAGTATAAATATACTTAGCGGTGAATGTTTGATTATAATAATGTGTACTTATATTGTTTTGACTATCAAAATAAAGGTTGTTCCATATAGGAAAGTTTTTTTCTGAAACTTTTACTTTTTTATTAAAGTAAGTTGGTGTTAAGTCAGTAACATCTCTTTTATTAAAATACCCAATCCATTTATTTTTATTATCGTATAGCGATAAATATGTATGTCCATTATTGTGTTTGAAAAAATATTTTGCTTTATAGACATTACCTAATTTAATGTTCTTTAATGAGATTTTTTTGGAAAATAGAAAGTCACTCCATAATACAATTTTTTCTTTTGATATAGTAACATCTTTGTCATATTTATAGCCAACAGGGGTAGATCCCCAATTAATTATTAATTTTAAATTATCATTTGTGATTTTTGTGCCGAAATTTAAAGGGGTAGCACCATATGCATGAACTCCGACAATCTTTTTGTTTCTATTCCAAACTGCACTGCCACTTTGGCCTCCGTAAGTGTCCATATCGTAAAAAATATTAGTGTCTGTTAGTCTTTTTAGCAATCCTGTAACTTTATATTGTGTGGTTCCCCCTTTATCAGCTGGATAACCAGCTGTCTCTAAATGCTCATTGATTTGCATTTGGTCAGTTATACCTAATGTACCTGTTTTAAAACCAAGTTGAGAATTTAATTTTATAATTGCCAAATCATGTTCTTTGGATTTTGATTTAATCCATTCGGGAAGCACGTATTTTTTATCTGCTTTTGACTTGCCAATTGTAGCTTTATGGGAATTAGCTCCAGCATATACAGTGACGTTATCTGCCCAACCGCCTAAATCTGATTCATAAATATTGTGAGCAGCAGTAAGGACTGTATCAGGAGAAATCATAACTCCTGAACCAATATATACATTATTGTTAAAAGACATGTTTAAAAGAACGACTGTTTTATAAGGTGCTTTTGTATAATTTTTAACGATAGAACGATTATCTTTACCTAATATTCTATCAAACGATTCGCCTTGAGAATCTTCAATTGATTGGAGATTCTCTTGAGGAATTTCATAATCTACAGGTGTAGGAAGATAGATAGAATTTGTAGGTTCAGTAATATTATACGTAGTACTTATAGTAGGTTGTAACGAAGCTTCTATTTGATTATCAGTGACTAAATGGTTTTGTAATGCGAGAATAAGTAATAAAATTATTATAAATTTTATTATGAAATTTGCTAATTTTTTCATATAAATCCTCCATTAGTATAAAAGAAATTTAAAATCTACAAGATACACGGAGAAGAGGGGTATTATTAAAATTAAATTCTCCTTTTAAATCATGAATGTTTATATGACTTTTTAAATTGCTAATACTTGCTATTTTATACCCATTCATCATTAATATTGGTGTTTTATTTTTGTTCCATTTAACTGAAAATGTAATTTGCTCATAATTGGTGAATATCCATTCAATTTTTTCTTTGTTTAGTTTTAAATCTTCTTGATTCAATGCTAAGTAATATCTATTTTCATAATTAAAGTTTTCCAATTATATCTTTAACCACCTTTTAATATTTTATCTGCAGTCATCACAGCTAATAGGTTATTTTGTCGTATAGCCTCTAATTTTAAATTAAATATAGGTGTTACATATGTATCTGCGGTTCTGGGAACTTCATTTATAGTTTTTGATAAATAGTTAAGCCATTCTTTTTTCTCTCTATAACTCATTTTACTAATTGAAAAATGCTTGTTCTGTCCATGTCTAAATAGTCTTGTCGTATACTTCGCTGCAAGTTTGTCACGGAGCACTCGCTTTTTGTATACTTTACTGCAATATATAGCGTTATAGATATTACTTATAGTAGAAAAATATTGTTTCGGTGTGCTTTTCTTAGTAGATAGATGATTTTTTTTCGAGAAATCATTCACAACAATGTAGTATTCATAATCAGTTTTAATAGAATAATTTTTTGAATTCATTAGGAATTCTATAGTGAAAAGTTGATCCTCTGCAGTTTTAGCATTTGTTTTAAAACGAATTTTATTTTTATGTATAATATTACTTTTAAACATCTTTAAAACTGATAATGCATAAAATAAACTGTTTTCTATAATATCTGCTCTTGGCACATTACCATTTTCAAACACTGCTTTCGGAACACCTCTACCTTTTCCTTCCACACCATACTTACCAATAATTAAATCACTATTATTTTCTTTCCCATATATGTAAAGGTCCTCTAACGCTCTTTCATGCAAGTAATCATCAGAATCTAAAAAGAAAATGTACTCCGAATTACTCATGCTTATGCCTTTGTTTCTTGGAGCACTTGCGCTTCCTGTATTTTTATTTAATCTTTTAAATTTTATTAAATGCTTATAATTAACCCAATATGCTTTAATAGTTTCAATGGTTTCAATATCGTTTGAATGATCATCTATAATTATTAATTCAAAATCTTTATGACTCATAGTTTGATTTAGAATTGAATCGATAGTACGAGAAATCATTTTTCCATTATTATATGTAGGCATAATGACACTAATCTTTTTCATAAGAAATCACTCCTTTAAACTAAAATAGCAAAGTTAAATATGAGATGGAATAAAGTTTAGTAAAGTGTGAAAAATATAACGGTAAATGTAAAAAAACCTATGTATGAAAATTCAAAAGCTATTTGAAATAAAAACAAACTTTAAAAAATAGAATGTGTGACTAAAAATTTAACTTATAAAACCTTTGCGTGGTCATAACATTAAAGTGAAGATTTGGACCATGTTAAATAATAATAAAAGCGTTATAATATAATATGAGATGGAGGAATGTAGGCGTGGAATTTTGGTTGAAAAAACAAGCAGAACTAAATGGTGAAAAGGTGTTTATAGATGATGGCACAAAGCAAATTTCATTTAATAAGACCTATCAATATGCTTCGAGATTAGCATATCAATTAAAACAATTAGATAAGCCAAGAATTGGATTATATATCGATAATTCGATAGCATCTGTCATTTTAATTAATGCAGCGTGGCTAGCTGGAATTGAAATTGCTATGTTAAATACAAGGCTGACTAAGAAGGAAATGCTTGCACAAATGGCATCAATTGAGGTTGATACTGTGATAGCACGTGAGCCAATACAATTAGAAGGTATTCATATAGTTAATTTTGAAAACTTATGGACTAATTTGGATGATAAGCAATTTGAAGCATCATTTTCAATAGAACGTATTGCATCGATTATGTTTACATCAGGGACAACGGGACCTCAAAAAGCTGTGCCACAGACATTTAGCAATCATTATGCAAGTGCAAGTGGTTGTAAAGAAAGCCTTGGGTTTGATCAGAATACTAAATGGTTATCGGTATTGCCTATTTATCATATTTCAGGATTAAGCGTAGTATTAAGAGCATTAATTGAAGGCTTTACAGTTCGTATAGCATCTAAATTTAATTCTGTAGCTATGTTAAATATTATAAAAGAAGAATTACCTACACATGTGTCACTCGTACCACAAACATTAAAATGGTTAATGGATGAAGGGTTTAATCAACCTTATCATGTTCAAAAGATATTACTTGGTGGTGCGAAACTCTCTAGTGCTTTGATTGATCAAGCACTTCAAAGTAGATTGCCAATATATAATTCCTTCGGTATGACAGAAACGTGTTCACAGTTTTTAACTGCCTCACCAGAGATGTTAGCACATCGTTATGATACAGTAGGTAAACCGAGTGAAAATGTTGATGTAAAAATTAAAGCTCCAAATACGCAAGGTCATGGTGAATTGTTAATCAAAGGAGATAACGTTATGCAAGGTTATCTATATCCTGAAAATAAGCAAGATACTTTTGAAGCAGGCTATTTTAATACTGGTGACATTGCAGAAATAGATGACGAAGGTTATGTCATGGTTTATGATCGCAGAAAAGATTTAATAATCAGTGGTGGAGAAAATATCTATCCTTATCAAATCGAGTCAGTTGCTAAGAATTATTTTGGCATAGAAGATGCGATGTGTGTCGGCATAGAAGATGCTACTTGGGGGGAAGTCCCATCTTTATATTACGTTACGAATATAACAATATCTGAGGCGCAATTATTAGAACATTTCAAACAAAATTTAGCAAAATATAAAATACCTAAGCAATTTGTACGTGTTGAATCATTACCCTATACATCAACAGGAAAGCTACAGAGAAACCGTTTGAAACTTTAAATTCGAGGTGGATATGAAATTACAAGCAGTGAAATTATACGAATATAATGCTAGTTTTAAACATGCTATTGTGACGCCGAAAATTAAATTGAGTTGTCGGAAGGTATTAATTATTGAATTAATTACTGATACGAATCAACATTATTTTGGAGAATGTAATGCTTTTGAGACGGATTGGTACTCACCAGAAACGATAGAAGTTGTACGCTGCCAAACTGAGAAATGGATTAAACAATACCAAAATGAAACGTTTAATCATTTTGGAGAGGCACAAGCAACATTAGGTTGTTTGATGGCATATCCAGCTACAAGAAGCATGCTAGTAATGGCTTTTTATCAAATGTTTTATGAAATGCATTCATTTAATGTTCCTTATGGCGCAACAGTCAGTGGTTTGACTGAAGGGAATTTAAAGCAACTTGTAGATACCCAACCACAACGTGTTAAAATAAAATGGTCACAGCATATACTACAAAATATTGAAATGTTAAAACAATTAGATTTTCAACCGGATATCGCAATAGATGCGAATGAATCTATTCAAGATAATGAGTCGCACAAGTTAAAACAACTGGCTAATAAATCATTACTCTATATCGAAGAACCTTTTAAATCGTTAGATAAACTAGAGGCTTTTACTAAGTCTGAACTACCACCGATTGCAATTGATGAAAAAGCATTATCTCAAGATCAAATTATGGAAATCATTGCTAATAATCCTATTGATGTAGTTGTGTTGAAACCATTTAGATTGGGTGGCGTAGATAAAGTATTAGAAATCATTAACGTATTAAAAGCAAAAGATATCAAAATTGTTATCGGTGGTATGTATGAATATGGATTGAGTAGATATTTCACCGCATTGTTAGCTCAATTTGCTGACTATCCAAGCGATATCACACCAGAAGGTTATTATTTTAAAAATGATATAGTAAATAATGCAGGCATATTAAAAGGAGATTCAATATATTTTGAACCTCCCGTTGTTAATACAGCACAATTAAAGCGCGTTTATTAATCTTTTTTCTTTTCTTTTTTCTTTAATGGTACTGGGTCAAAGCCACCTTTATGAAGTGGATGGCATTTCGAAATTCTTTTAACACCTAACCACGTACCTTTAAATGCACCATAGACTTGTATCGCTTCTCTCGTATATTCAGAGCAAGTAGGATAGAAGCGACATGTAGCAGGTGTCATTGGCGAAATGAAACGTTGATAAATACGTATAAGTCCTAGGAACAATGTTTTCATTATAATTTTGCCTCCAACAAATAACTTAGCATAGATAGTTTAACATAATTAAAGGGAGAAGGATGAACGTGAAGTTTAAAGATAGCGAAAATGATGATGTGTTTTTATCATATAAAAATGACGAAAATCATGCTGATGGTAACCATGTCCTGATCATACCTATATTTCAAGGACAGTTGCTGTTTACCAATCATAAATTGAGAGGTATAGAGTTTCCTGGTGGCAAAAAAGAAATAGGAGAATCCAGTGAAGTAGCAGCAGCTAGAGAATTATTTGAAGAAACAGGTGCAACGATAAAAAAGTGTAATTATATTGCGCAATATCGTGTAGAAAGACAAAATGGATTAAGCTTTACTAAAGATGTATTTATGGTTGTCGTTAAGGATGTAGCGCAACAAAACGACTATTTAGAAACAAATGGACCTTTATTTTATAATAATGTTTATGATATTCCAGAAGAACGTAAAAGCTATTTATTGAAAGATGCAGCAATTTTACAATGTTTAGAGAGAGTGATGGAGCTTGGATTTTATTCATAGAAAACGTATGCCAGTTGAATCATCAACACATTTTTTTGAAGAAGTCACATATCGTGTCGATGCGTTAAAAGTGCGTGGCCTCTTAATGGCACCTAAAGCTAATGTTGAAAGAATTGTAATTTATTTACGAGGTGGAAAAGGGCAAGTAGGTATGGTACGTACAGGACGTTTAATGCAATTTGCAGACGATCATACATTAGTTTTCGGTCCATATTATCGAGGGAATAATGGCAGTGAAGGAAAAGATGCATTTTACGGTGAGGATTTAAACGACGTTACTGTTGCTATTAGAATGTTAAACCATATGTATCCAGAGGTACATATTCATATGGTTGGATTTTCTAGAGGTGGTCTACAAGGATTATTAACATTTCAAGATTTACCAATATCTAGTTATATAATTTGGGGTGGCGTCTCTGATATATATTTAATGTATGAAGAGCGTGTAGACTTAAGAGGAATGCTTAAACGTATGATTGGTCATCCTAAAAAGAACGCTGAAGCGTATAGGCAACGAGATGCAGTTTCTCAAATTACTGAGGATAGCCCACCAATTTTAATAGTACACGGTGGAAAAGATCATCAAGTTGGTATTCATCAAGCGCATTATTTAGCGGAACAATTAAATCGTATAGGTATGACTTATCGCACATTTTATCAAATGAAAGAAGGGCATATTCCTAGACCTTTTGCATTAAAATCTACATTGTCGACCATCAAACAATGGATGAAAGATGTTGAAGCTCAGCATATTAAACAAAATTATAATGAGAAATAAAAGACATGAACTACAATTCTTTCGTAGTTCATGCCTTTTTTATTTATTTAACTTATTTGAAACCGCCATTGTTAGCTAAATCTTCTACTTCTGTACCGAATTTTTCGAAATTATGTTTAAAACGGTTAATTAAATCTTGGGCTTGCTCTCTATATGCTTCTGGCTTACTCCAAGCATTAATAGGGTTTAATAATGTCTGTGGTACACCTTCAATTTCTACTGGGATATCTAATCCAAACATATCATCTTTCATATATTCAATTTCACTTAATTGCCCAGTAATAGCTTGGTTTACCATTTGTCTTGTATAGTTAAGGCTAATGCGACGTCCGAGCCCATATTGGCCACCAGTCCAACCTGTATTAACTAGATAAACATCTACACCATGTTTATCAATTAAATTTCCTAATAAGTCTGCATATACTTTTGCGTTGAGAGGTAAGAATGGTGAACCGAAACAAGTTGAAAATGATGGTTCTGGCTCTGTGACACCACGTTCTGTACCAGCTAATTTAGCTGTGAAACCACTAAGGAAATGGTACATCGCTTGATCTTTAGATAGTTTAGAAATAGGTGGTAATACACCAAAAGCATCAGCAGTTAAGAAAATAATTGTATTCGGATGTGCTGCTTTAGATGGTGTCACGATATTATCGATATGATCAATTGGATAGGCAGCTCTAGTGTTTTCAGTGTAGTAGTTATCATCGAAGTCTACATCACCATCTTCATCGACAACTACGTTTTCTAAAATAGTACCATATTTAATTGCGTCGTAAATTTGCGGTTCTTTTTTATATGAAAGGTTAATTGCTTTAGCATAACAGCCACCTTCAATATTGAAAATGCCGTTTTCATTCCAACCATGCTCATCATCACCAATCAGTTTGCGTGTTGGGTCAGCAGAAAGTGTTGTTTTACCTGTGCCGGATAAACCGAAGAACAATGCTACATCACCTTTATCGCCAACGTTAGCCGAACAGTGCATGCTCATGATTTTATCTTTAGGGAGTAAGTAGTTCATTACTGAGAAAATTCCTTTTTTCATTTCTCCAGCATATTCAGTGCCACCAATCAATATCACTTTATGTTTGAAAGAGGTAATTATAAATGTTTCGGAGTTTGTGCCATCAACTTCAGGAACTGCTTTAAAAGAAGGTGCTGAAACAATAGTGAAATCTGATTTGATTTCGCTAGCTTCTTCTTTAGTACTTGGGCGAATGAACATATTTTGTGCGAATAAATTATGCCAAGCTAATTCATTAATGACAGTGAGTTTTAATTGTGAATCTTCATCACTACCTGCATAACCATTAAATACATAAAGTTCATCTTTTTTGTTTAAATGGGCTAAAACTTTATCATACAAATTTAAGAACGTTTCTTCTTCGATAGGTTGATTTATGTTTCCCCAATCGATGTCATCTCTATAAGATGGTTCATTTACAATAAACTTATCTTTTGGAGAACGACCTGTGTATTTACCTGTTTTAGCGTTAATTGCTCCAAGTTCAGTCAATGCACCTTCATCATTATTTAAAATTTTGTTATACAACTGTGTTGTAGATAGTTGAAATAATGATGATGGTTTCTCTAATATACTTTCAATCTTGCTTGTGTATGTGTATGTATCTACCGCCATACTAATCCCTCCAACGCTATTTAGTTAATGTAAGCCTTTACAATTAAAGAGTATAACACATATGCATTAATAGTCCACATCATATTAAAAGGAATTTTAGAAATTTTAAATAAATATTAATAATTGTTAAATTGACAATATATCATAGATTAGGTACTATAGGACTTAACGGATTCTCTTATCCTGAGTGGCGGAGGGACATGGACCCAATGAAGCCCAGCAACCTCTTCGTTAATACGAAGAAAGGTGCCAAACCGTTTGCAGACATATATCGTCTGAACGATAAGAGCGAATGGACGTATAAGGGCCTTCTCTCTATTTAATATAGTGATGAAGGCCTTTTTTAATGAGCTCAACAGAGAGAGAATTTTCGTAATTTAAAACTAAAGGAGCAAATTATGACATACAATAGAAGATTATTCACTTCAGAATCTGTAACAGAAGGGCACCCGGACAAAATAGCGGATCAAGTATCTGATGCAATATTAGATGAGATTTTAAAAGACGATCCTAATGCAAGGGTCGCTTGTGAAACTACGGTAACTACTGGTATGGCGTTAATTTCAGGTGAAATATCTACAACAACTTACGTTGATATTCCAAAAGTAGTAAGAGAAACAATTAAAGAGATTGGTTACACACGTGCAAAATATGGGTATGACAGTCAAACCATGGCCGTATTAACTGCAATTGATGAGCAATCTCCTGACATCGCGCAAGGTGTTGACACAGCATTAGAGTATCGTGAAGATGCATCAGAAGAAGAAATTGAAGCAACTGGTGCTGGTGACCAAGGCTTAATGTTTGGTTATGCTACAAATGAAACGGATACGTATATGCCTTTACCAATCTTCTTATCACATCAACTTGCTAAGAAATTATCTGATGTGCGTAAAGATGAAATATTAAAATATTTACGCCCAGATGGGAAAGTGCAAGTAACTGTTGAATATGATGAACAGGATAAGCCGCAACGTATAGACACTATCGTTGTTTCTACACAACACGCAGAAGATACTGAATTGCAACAAATACAAGATGACATTAAAGCGCACGTTATTTATCCAACAGTGCCTGAACATCTATTAGATGAAGATACTAAGTTTTATATTAATCCTACTGGTCGTTTTGTGATTGGTGGTCCTCAAGGAGATGCTGGACTTACTGGTCGTAAAATTATTGTAGACACATATGGTGGTTATGCACGTCATGGTGGCGGCTGTTTCAGTGGTAAGGACCCAACAAAAGTTGACCGTTCTGCTGCTTATGCTGCACGTTATGTAGCTAAAAATATTGTAGCGGCTAAATTAGCAGACAAATGTGAAGTACAATTAGCATATGCAATTGGTGTTGCTGAACCAGTTTCAATTTCTATTGATACATTTGGAACAAGTAGCGTAAGTGAAGATGAGTTAGTAGAAGCGGTACGCACGCATTTTGACTTAAGACCTGCTGGCATTATTAAAATGTTAGATTTAAAACATCCAATCTATAAACAAACAGCTGCCTATGGTCATTTTGGCCGTACAGATATCTTATTACCATGGGAAAAATTAGATAAAGTAAACCTATTAAAAGATTCTGTAGAAGCATAAAAAACTAAAATTTAATTTTCTGGACTTTTCTATCGAATGATGAGCTATTATCTATTATAATTAAGTTACTGAACACATAAAGGAGCGTTTTTGTTATGAATTCATTAGGGCCAATAGAAATTGGTTTAATCGTGGCAATCATCGTAGCAGTCATTTGTTTGATATTATTTATGCTTGCTTTAAAAAGTAAAAAGAAAGCGCAAAAAAACGCTGAAGAGCAGTATAAATCTAGAGAACAAAAATTAAGCGATGAGCATGAAGAAGAGTTGGAAAAAGAAAGAATAGAAAATAAAAAAACTGTAACGAAGCAAAAGGAAGAATATGCAGCTACAGTTAGTTCTAAAGATAGAGAAATTGATGCTTTAAAATTATTTTCTAAGAACCATAGTGAATATGTAACTGACATGAGATTGATTGGTATCCGCGAACGTCTTGTAAATGAGAAAAGAATACGTCCTGAAGATATGCACATTATGGCTAATATATTTTTACCTAGAAATGAATTTAGCGATGTTCAACGTATCAGTCATTTAGTACTGACACGTACTGGTTTATACATCATAGATTCTCAATTATTGAAAGGGCATGTTTATAATGGTGTTAGTGCAGCCCAATTCAAAGAACAACCAATGATGGAGCAGGTATTTAATACTTTAGATCTTGATAAGCATACACCACAAACACTTGTGTTAGATCAGAATGAAGATACGCAATCATTATCGTTTGTAAATTATACATCGCACTTAAATGAAATTGAAAAACTTGCCGGTGATATTCAAACAGAACTCAATTTAAAATTCACACCAACTACTATTTTATACTTCAATCCTAAAAATGAAGGTGCTGTAACAATCTCAAATTATGCACAAAGTTCAAATACTAAAGTGCTAGTGGGTGCAGAGCAACTTGATGAGTTCTTTAATAAATTTGTATTCCACGGTCGAATTCAATACAATGTTGAAGATTTACAACGTGTTATGGATGAAATAGAAACATTTAATTAATGTGAAATACTTAATTTTAAAAAAGATAGGTAGCCATATAGGTTATCTATCTTTTTTGTTGAATTTTTAAATGCCAGAACAATGCATTTTAAGTATTAATTCGAGATAATTTGGTAAATTAAAGTCCTTTTAATTTATAATTTAAAGAAAATTGATTAATATAATAGTTATCTAAATAGAAAAGGGGATTTTAATTTGGAACATGTAACTTTTTATAATGGCAATGAAATGCCAATTGTTGGTTTAGGTACGTTTCGTGTCGAAAACAGTGACGAATGTAAAGCATCAGTAAAACATGCGATAGAAAATGGTTACACACATATAGATACGGCAATGGTATATGAAAACGAAGAAAAAGTAGGGGAAGGTATCGCAGAAGGTTTAGCAGCTACAGGTAAGCAAAGAAGTGATTTGTTTATCACATCTAAATTATGGTTAGCAGATTATGGTCGTGAAAACGTTGCAGATGCTTATGAAACGAGTTTAAATAAACTTGGATTAGATTACCTAGACTTGTACCTCATGCATTGGCCAGGTACAGATGAAGCTTTAATGATAGATACTTGGCAAGGTATGGAAGATTTATACAAAAATGACAGAGTGAAAAACATTGGTGTAAGTAATTTTAAAACAGAGCATTTTGAAGCGCTGTTAGCCCAAGTTTCTATTAAACCTGTGATTAACCAAGTTGAATTCCATCCATATTTATTGCAAGAATCATTAAGCAGATATTTAGAAGTACAAAATATTCACATGGAATCATGGTCGCCACTCATGAATGCGCAAATTTTAGAAGATGATACTGTAAAAAGTGTTGCATCTGAAGTAGGAAAATCATCAGCCCAAGTGATTATTCGTTGGAACATAGAACATGGTGTTGTAGTAATACCTAAATCAGTAACGCCTTCTAGAATAGAAGAAAATTTAAATGTATTTGATTTCCAATTAACGTCAGCACAAATTGAAAAATTAGATAAACTCAACGAAGATAGAAGAATTGGACCAGATCCATCTGAATATAGTGGGCACTAGTAAGAAAAGAAGAGAGTGAGTTACAAATACGCACTTCTTAAATAAAAAAGGACCAATCTATTCGTTTTACTAATAGATTGGTCCTTTTTAAATATTTTTATTTTGAAACCGTATGTTTAAATAATTTTATAATAGGGATGGCGATTGAAGTTATTAATACCTATTGTATTTATATGCATCTGAAGTACAATTCATCGGCTAAATCATGATGTATCCTAATAAACAGGATAAAAATGAAACGCCGTATTGTAGTAAAGAATAAATTAAAAAGTTAAAAATATTCTTTTCGGATGTTAGTAATTTGACTAACTCTGAAGATAAAGTAGAAAATGTCGTTAATCCTCCGAGAACGCCGACAACTATAAAGGGATGGACCCAATCTATATTTAATGTCATACCCATCAATAAACCAATTATTAAACTGCCTAATATATTAACAATTGGCGTTGCAATAGGTAACTTACTATTAAATCTACTTGTACAAACGTTAGTAATAAATCCTCTGATTACAGCTCCGAGACCGCCACCTAACATAACTAACAGTAATTGTGTCATGATATACGAGCCCCCATTTTCACACCAAGATAACAGACAAGTATACCTATAATATAACTACTTAAAGCGTATAGAATCATTAATAAATATGTCTGCTGTTCTAAAAATGAAACAAGCTCAAATTGAAAAGTAGAAAAGGTAGTGAGTGCGCCTAAAAATCCAGTAGTTATACCTTTTTTAAGTAATGGATTATTTCTAAAATACTTTATAGTCATCGTTCCAATAAGTCCCATTAAGAAAGCGCCAACAACATTAGCAATAAATGTGCCTGCTGGAAATTCAGTAGTTTGATTGATGAATGTTAATAGATATCTTAGTAAAGCACCAATCGCACCGCCTATAAAAATATATAAGTATTGCATTGTTTTTATTCTTCCTCTCGACAAAAAATAAAAAACTACAAAAGTATTATAACTTTTGTAGCATTAATTAGAAAATAATACCAAACGTTGATAGTGAAGCAACGATATGGATGATAAGCACTACTAATATCACATAAGGTAATATTTTACTCGCTTTTCTAACCCATCCAGAATTTTCATGTAAGTGTTTAATTGATTTATCTGCTAAAATAATTGAAATTATTAAAATAATAGCGTTAATAATACTACAAACAAAAATTAATTTGATCATTGAACTAAAATGCATAGTAATTAGAGGATTTCTAGTATTAAAATACAAGCTAATAATAACCAATAAACTAGATAAATAAAAATAAAGTTTTGAACGTGCCATATTTACCTCCTAGTACAATTCATTAAATAATAATACCATAGATTTACAAAAAATTAACTAATTTGTAAATTTAGAATATATATATATTTAGATTTATAGTAAAACATAACAATATAGAGCTTTAAGTAGCTTAATGTTTCTTTTTACTCTAAAGATTTTGACAATTTAAGCAAAAAATTAGAATTTAGTGATTAATGGTGGTATAAATGAGTTGTATGGTTAATAACCGTTATAAGAATAATTCTTTATTGAATTATTTATTTAAGTCAGGAGGAATTAGTAATGGCAAAATTAAATGTTGAAGTGTTTGCAGATGGTGCAGATATTGAAGAAATGAAAACAGCTTACAAAAATAAACAAGTAGATGGTTTTACTACTAACCCTAGTTTAATGGCAAAAGCAGGTGTAACAGATTATAAAGCTTTCGCAGAAGAAGCTGTTCGTGAAATTCCTGATGCTTCTATTTCATTCGAAGTATTCGCAGATGATTTAGAAACAATGGAAAAAGAAGCTGAAATTTTGAAACAATATGGTGAAAACGTATTTGTTAAAATTCCAGTCGTAAACACAAAAGGTGAATCAACTATTTCTCTAATTAAAAAATTATCAGCAGACAATGTACGTTTAAATGTAACTGCTGTTTATACTTTAGATCAAGTTAAAGAAATTACAGAAGCTGTAACAGAAGGTGTTCCAACATATGTATCAGTATTTGCTGGTCGTATTGCTGATACTGGTGTAGATCCAGTTCCAATGATGAAAGATGCAGCAGAAGTAACACATAGTAAAAAAGGCGTTAAATTACTTTGGGCAAGCTGTCGTGAAGTAATCAATGTAATCCAAGCGGATGAAGTTGGCGCAGATATCATTACATGTCCTGCAGACGTTGTTAAAAAAGTAAATAACAACCTTGGCCGTGATATTAACGAATTATCAGTTGATACAGTACAAGGATTTGCTAAAGATATTCAAAGTTCAGGATTATCTATTCTTTAATAGAAGATTAAGAAATTTAAATTTCAAATAATAATAAGCTGAGGCAATTCATTCTAAATGAGTTGTCTCAGCTTTTATATTGAGCATAAGTATAGGATGCTAGGATATCTGTTATACTGTTGAAGTTCTTAAAATATATATACTTGTTCGATTAAACTATGAATGATATAGAGGGGAAGATGATTTATGAAAATACAACAACCCAAAATCAGCGCAAATTTAGAACTCAAAGAATTAGAAGAAATTTTTCAAGATGAAGATGATATAGTCGAAGTTGCGGAAATACAAAATGCTAATTTAAGTAATAAAGTTTTACAAAGATTTGTAGTTTATGGTTCATATATCAAGGATTGTGATTTTTCTAACTCTGATTTAGGTCGCGCTGATTTTACAGATGTTATTTTTGAAAATTGCGATTTCTCGAATACGAAAATGGATCATGGTTCCATACATAGAGTGACATTTAAAAATTGTCGTATGACCGGAACTTTATTTAACTATATGAGGTTTGGAAATACAGTGTTTGATGAAGTGAAAGCTGATTTTATAAGTGTTGTGGACTCTAAGATAGAAGCACTGATGACACAAAAAAGTAACTTTGAAAATGCTGAATTTCATAATTCAAATTTGAAAAAGGTTGTTTTTGACAATAGTAATTTAGAGCATTTATCAATTTACCAAACCTCATTAAAAGATTGTGATTTGAGCCAATCTTATTTTGAGTCATTTGTGGTTAATAAAGAAGACTTATTAGGTTGCAAAGTTTCTAGAAATCAAGCTGTACAATTTGCAGCATTAATGGGCTTAGTTATCGTAGATTAGATGAAATAAAAATCGATAAAATTAAAGTTAATACAAATATTATAAAATTTAATTGAATAACTTAGATAATTGATTTATTATTTAATGAGTATAGTGTACTGTGAAAGTTCTAAAGGAGAAACATTTATGAAACTAGATATCTTTAAACAAAAAGTTAAAAAGCAATTATGGTTTTTAAATAAAAAAGAAAAAAATCAATTGAATGAAGTATTAGAGAAAGTTACTAAGTCTAGTGATGGACAAAATTTTAATCGTCCTATTGCATTTTCAAATCAATTTTTAAAGGAATATGTCTTTAAAGAGAAAGTTGTATCATCAACACAATTATTTGCATTGCTTATAGGTATTTTAATCACATATATCGTGCTCTTAGGTTTGTTTTTATTTGGTTTTTTGACAAGTCTATCATCTGTGCAATACTTTATTAAACCTGAAGTGCAATTATCTACAACCACTGTTATTTTGACCTTGATTGGCTCAATATTACTATTAATCGTTAGTTTATATTTGATTAAAATGGTAACTGCTTATTTTACGAAAAAATTATTAGAATATAAGCATAATAAAGCGCTATAGTTGGATCGTGTTAAGTTAAATGGTGAGAAAGTGTTAAACTTTCTTGCCATTTTTTATGAATAAATACATAGGAAGCATTAACTGTAATATAGGTAGCGTTCCCAAAATATATAATTGTTTGTGTTCCTTTTGACTTTAATCCAGTGATTGGGATTGCGTTAATATAATATTGTATTGGTGAGCGCTGTGGTTTTACTGGAAATAATGTTATATCGCTATTAATAAATATTGGAACGATCTTGCGTATTTTTAGTAATTGTTTGGCTTGTTTCGTCTGAAGTGTTAAAGATAAATGTCGTGATTCTAAAAAATAATTTAATGTGAGATTAATTGTAGTAGGGTAAGTGAATTGGTGTGTAGTATATTGGCATATTGTTAATGTTTCTGGTCCAAGAACTGTTTTGAAATAAAGTAATTGAGTAAGTGGCGTCATATCATATTCACCTCAATCTTAGGTATAAAATTTTAAATGTTTTTGTTGAATTCGTTTTTGATAGTTTTTTAAAGTTGAGACAGAACAATTTAGAAGTTTTGCAATTTCATATTGTTTAAGTCCTGCAAATTTTAATCGTAACCATTGTCGTTCTTTATCAGTCAATAACGATAAAAATTGTTGGAAAACTAGCATACTGTCATAATCATCATTACTTAAAGAAGCTTTAACTTCTTGTTCTAAAGGATTAACTAGAAGTAGTGGTTGATGTTTGCGGAAAAGGTCTATCAAATAGAAATTTAATCGTGAATATAAGAAGGTGTTTAATGAGCTGCTTTTTTGTGAATTGTAGATTTTGCTTAGCTCCCACATTTTAATTAAGAGGAGTTGAGCATATTCATCATAATTGTACTGAATATTGTACTTTTTTAATAGATAATGAATAATATGTTTGTACTTTTTATAAATTTCTTCAAAGATCATTCATGCTCTCCATTGTCGTATATACAACATATATTTCCGGATGTTATTATTTTATTATAAGAAATAGTAATTTTCATTTGCCAAATAGGGATAATAGGTGTTAAATAGTAGTCATAAGATAGATAAATTTTAAGTTTTATAACATTAGCGCGTATTCAACTTAAAGATATAACACTTTAGAGGTATATTATTATCTTCGGACAATTATCAGGAGGTTTATATGGATTACGCATATTTAAATTTAGAACATTTTTTTGCAAGGCATGATGATTTGGATACGATTAAAGATAAATCAGATTTTGTTATGATAAACAACATGGCAAAAGAAATGATGTATCGAGATGGGGAAATAGAAGGTACGATTGATTTAAATCGTTATTTTTATAAAAATAGATCACAAGCTGCAAGCTTTATTATAATGGATTATTATAAAAGTCAAGAGTAATGAAATTAAAATTTCATTACTTTTTTTATGAATATGTAACAACGTTCATATTAAATTGTCTGTTCAAGTAATTAGTGTTAAACTTTATTATCGGATGGCTTTAAAGCTATGATACATATGACGAAGGCGTGTCCTTCCTAATTATTACCTAAGAGGTGTAAACATGACGAAGCATAAAAAAGGCTCAATTCTATCAATCATTGGTTTATTGATAGTCTTAGGTGTAGCTGCGGTTGTTGTTTTTTCAATGATCTCAGATCAAATCTTTTTTAAAGAAGTTGACGAACAAGAAAAAGTAGAAAATCTTAAAGTAACTTTGGATAAAGCATCTAAAAAACAAATTGATAATTATACTAGCCAACAAGTTTCAAGCAAAGATAATAAAACATGGAGAGATGCGTCATCTACTGAGATAAAAGCTGCGATGAACAGTAGTGAATTTATTGAAAGTGATACGCAAAAATACCAATTTTTAGAATTAGATAAGTATCAAGGTATTGATGAAAATAGAATAAAACGCATGCTCATAGATAACCCTACGTTGTTAGAGCATTCAGATGATTTTATAAAAGCAGCACAAGACAAGCACGTTAATGAAGTTTATTTAATTTCACATGCGTTACTTGAAACAGGCTCTGCTAAAAGTGAGCTTGCAAGTGGTGTAGAAATTGATGGTAAAAAATATTATAACTTCTTTGGTGTAGGTGCACTTGATGAAGATCCGATTAAAACAGGTTCAGAATATGCTAAAAAACATGGCTGGGACACACCACAAAAAGCGATTAGTGGTGGGGCTAACTTCATTCATGATCACTTTTTATCTAATGAAGATCAAAATACGCTTTATAGTATGAGATGGAATCCTAAAAATCCAGGAGAACATCAATATGCTACAGACATTAAATGGGCTGAAAGTAATGCGACTTTAATGGCTCATTTCTATGAAGATATGAAAACAGAAGGCAAATATTATAAATATTTTGTTTATAAAGATGATGAAAAGCACAAAAATTAGATAAGTATTTGAAATATTAGTTCTAATACAATAGAACGAAGAAAACCAATTGCTATAAAAGTAGTTGGTTTCAGACTGCCAACAAAGCCTCTGACTTTGTTGGCAGTTTTTTTGTGCACGCTTTCCGCTGGCACTGCCTTAGCCTGTAGTCTTCAGCTAGTGATTTATTAACGAGTCAGGAGTCGGACCAAATTACTGGCAATATTATAATATATATAAATTTAACAGTGGTGGTGTTTATTATGTTGAATCAATCAATTGATAATGGAAGAACATCTATAAATCCTATTTTTTAATTGATATTATTCTCTTGAAGTAAGCCTTGTTTATTAATTTCATAATTTATATAAAAAAAAGAGTCTCCAATTTTGGAAACTCTTTTTTATTATTCTACTTTGTTTTTTTTGCTTATAAGAATGAAGAACATGAGCGCTGATATAAACACTTTTATAGTAAATTTCATATTATCACATCCTAATCTATGCCAACATATTAACATTAAATGGGTGTGAAGATACATCAATAACTACATACAGGTGTATATACTGAGCATTATTCTTTTTCAAAGTAATTGTGCTCTTTTAAAAATTCTTCTGCAACAACTGCGGGCTCTTTGCCTTCTCCATCTGCTTCATAATTTAATTTTTGCATTTGCTCCGTACTTATTTTATCGTTCAATTTATTAAGTGATTTCTTAACTTCTGGTTGTTCTTTTAAAAGTTTATTTGGTGCTACAGCACTTGCATCATATGTTGGGAAGAACTTTTTATCATCTTCAAGTACTACTAAATCATAAGCTGCAATTCTACCATCAGTCGTATAGCCTAGTGCAACATCTAATTTTTTACTTTTCAAAGCATCGTAAACGAGTCCGATTTGCATCGGTTTAATAGAATCAAAAGCAAAACCATAATGTGCTTGGAAAGGTGCATAACCATCGCCCCCACGTTTAATCCAAGTTGTATCTGTGCCTACGTCTACCTGATCTTTTACTTTTTCTAAATCTGAAACAGTATGTAAATCATATTTTTCAGCAGTTTCTTTGGTTACCATAAAGGCAAAGGTATTTTCAAAACCATATGAATCAAAAAAGGTCTGATTAAATTTTTGCTGAAACAATTTTTTAGTTAAAGCCATCGCTTTTTTAGGGTCAGTAACGGGTTCAGACTCAAGGACACCCACTAAATCTGTCCCAGTATATCGCGTGCTCGAAATATCAGCATCGTTATTCATTAGCGCATTATGCTGGATTGTAGCTGAGCCTAAGTTATTAATGATTGAACCTTTAGTTTTACCTTTTGTATCATGTTCGATAAGATCTATAATCATATACGCCATGATTTGAGACTCACTCGTAGCCAAAGCTGAAACTTTAATCTCGTTCTTTGATTGACTTCCACCAAGTCCTGGCAATCCACAACCGGATAATAATATTGTGCTTGCTATAATTAAAAATAATAAATGTTTTAAAAATTTCATTGTCTAGCTCCTTAAAATAAGTACAGAAATAATATTTTTTCAATATATTAATATTAACATATTTATCAAAATATTATAACAACGCTAAATTGTACGGTAGTTGAATACATTAGCATGTAATATAAGGTTAATCATTGCTATAATGAATATAAATAAATTTAATAAGGATGTGTACAATGCGAATAGCTATCATAGGAATGGGCACAGCGGGTGTAAGCTTGCTAAAGGAATTAGTGAAACATGATAATTTTGCAACAATGAATATAGACATGTACGATAATCCTAAAAATATGGGGCAAGGTGTACCTTTTCAAAATGACAGTGATCAATTATTAATCAATATGCCTGCGAAACAAATGTCTTTAAATTTAGATAATCAAGGTGAATTTTACGAATGGTACAAATCTCAATCGATATTTAAGTTTTCTAATCCGGAGTATTTACCAAGGTTTATATTTGGTCATTATATGAAAGATTTTTTAGAAAAATATAATCAGCAATTTGAAAATGTCCAGATGATTAAAGAAGAAGTGTCAGAAGTTTTCATTGAGGCTGATGTAGGTCAAACGAATGTTAAATATTATGTTTGTACGTCGAAAGACATGTCGAATTGTCAAAAGTATGATGCTGTATTTTTAACGATTGGTACACTGTCATACCATGATCCATACCATTTGAAAGGAAAAAAAGGATATATTCACACACCATATCCAACTTATAATACGTTAGATGATGTGAAGGATACTGACAGAATTGCGATCATTGGCACAGGTTTAGCATCTTTAGATGTAATTCGTTATGTTACTGCACATCATCCTAAATTACCAATTACTATAACAAGTCGCAAAGGTCAATTGCCAAGCGTGAGAGGCGAAATGCCTGACATTGAATTTAAATACTTAACACCTGAAAATTTTAATGCAATAAAGAACGAAAATTTTGGAAACGTACCTTTGGAAAAAGCACTAAATTTATTTATGAAAGATTGTGCATATTATGATATTGCAATTGAAAAATTAGTGCACCGTAGACAAAATGACCCTGTGAAGGATTTAACATATGATTTAGAACACGCAACTGAATTAGGGGCATTCCAAAGTATACTTGAATTAGTAAAAGAGAATTTAAATTGGATTTGGAATAGTTTCAGTAGGGAAGATCAAAAACAATTTTTAAAAGATTACCAATCTATATTAAAGGATAATTCTAATCCAATGCCTCCACGCACAGCTCGATTAATTATAGATCATATCAAAAATGGGACTATTGAAATTAAAAGTGGTCTAGAGGATGTTCAATATGAAGCAAGTCAATTTTGTTTCAAATATAAAAATGAAACAGAGGCAAACCATAAATTTGATGTCGTAATCAACGCAACTGGTTCAAAAACCCAACTTTCAGATCTTGATAGTGATGATCAATTGGTTTTGAATCTTGAAAATAGACAGGTTGTACAAGCGCATCCACTTGGTGGTATTCAAATTATTGCTGAAACAAATCAAATTATAAGCCCTCGCTATGGAACACTTAAACACATGTACGCATTAGGTCAATTAACAAATGGAATCAATCAGTCTCGAAATGGTGTAGCAATGATAGTTAAACAAGCAGTTAGCATAGTAAATCAGTTATTACCGAATAAGTAATTACAAAAATAAAAACATTAACTGTATGGTTTCGAGAGGTTAATCTGTTAAATGATAACTAGATTATTAAGGTTATAAAAATCATAATAAAAATTAATTTATTTTTTCATTAATTTAAGTAAAAAGCTTTTCTTATTAGTATTTAAAGCATTTTAATAATAAGAATACGTTAAAAATAAAGCCGACTTAGATAATATGAATTGTCATTCTGCCTAAAATGTAGTACGATATTGGTGTAACTTAGTAAGAGTTACTTGACTCAATCATTAATTACAATTTCATAGATATTCTTTCGGGGCAGGGTGAAATTCCCAACCGGCAGTAAACAAAGCCTGCGACCTGCATTTGATTATTCAAATGTGGCTGATCTAGTGAGATTCTAGAGCCGACAGTAAAGTCTGGATGGGAGAAAGAATGAAGTATAACAAAAACGACACTTTTTAAGTGTTTATTTGGCATACACTTATGTTTGAAAATGGATAAGTGTATTTAACTTGAAGCTAATGATGTTATATCAATATATATCCCACACCTGAAATATTTTATTTCAGGTGTTTTTTTATTATTTAGAGGTGATAACGTGAGTCAATATTTAAATTATGCAATCCAATTAGCAAAAATGGTGAATGGTCAAACGGGTGTAAACCCACCTGTAGGCGCGGTAGTTGTTAAAGACGGCCGAATCGTAGGGATGGGCGCACACTTAAAAAAGGGCGATAAACATGCTGAAGTACAAGCGTTAGATATGGCACAAGATGAAGCTAAAGATGGTACCATTTTTATCTCATTAGAGCCATGTACACATTTTGGTTCAACGCCACCTTGTGTAAATAAAATTATTGATTTTGGCATAAAGAAAGTCATATATGCTGTAAAAGATACGACTTTACCGTCTAACGGTGACGAAATATTACAACATGCAGGAGTAGAAGTTGAATTTCGTCATAATGCAGAAGCAGAACACTTGTACAAAGACTTCTTTATAAGCAAAAGTAAAGAGGTTCCTGAAGTGACAGTTAAAGTAGCTTGTAGTTTAGACGGTAAACAGGCCACTGATGAAGGTGAAAGTAAATGGATTACGAATACAGCCGTTAAGCATGATGTATTCAACTTACGTCATACGCATGATGCTGTACTTACAGGTAGAGGCACGTTAGATGCAGATAACCCTCAATATACAACACGAATTGAGGAAGGTAAGCATCCTATAAAAGTGATTTTATCGCGATCAGGCCAAATTGATTTTGAATTAGACATGTTTAAAAATGCTAATACACCTATTTGGATTTATACACAAAATAAAAACTTGAAAACAGATATTGAACATGTAGAAATTATTATTTTAACTGATTGTTCAATTGAAAATATTTTAATAGATTTATATCAAAAGGGAATTGGGAAATTGTTAGTAGAAGCGGGTCCAACCGTATCTTCAGCATTTCTACAATCTCAATATACGAATGAACTTATCTTATATTATGCCCCGAAAATTATAGGTGGTTCTGGTAATTATCAATTTTATCAAACTAAAAACATTTTTGGATTATCAGAAGTACCACAATTCGAAATTGTTAATTCCCAAATGCTTGAGCAAAACATTAAATTAGAGTTGCGAAAGAAGTGAATAATCATGTTTACCGGTATTGTTGAAGAAATAGGCACGATTAAAAAAATAACGACACAACAATCTGTAGTTAACTTAACGATTGATTGTGAGACCATCTTATCAGACATGCATATAGGAGATTCTATAAGTGTGAATGGCGCATGTTTAACTGTTGTTGATTTTAATAAGCATTCGTTTTCTGTACAAGTAATTAAAGGTACAGAAAATAAGACTTATCTAAATCATTTAAACCAATCTGCAGAAGTGAATTTAGAAAGAGCGATGAGTGGTCAAGGTCGTTTTGGAGGACACTTTGTGCTCGGGCATGTAGATGAAGTAGCTAAGATTACACGTATACAAGCATCAGATAATTCTAAAATTGTAACAATAAAGCCTACTACTACACTTATTAAACAAATGGTGCCACAAGGATCCATAACTGTAGATGGCGTAAGTTTAACTATTTTTCAATTAAAAGATGCTGAATTCGACATTCATCTCATTCCTGAAACGCGAAGATCCACTATTTTAAATCAAAAACGTGTAGGCGATCCGGTCCATATTGAAACTGATATGTTATTCAAATATGTAGAGAGAATTGTCAGTAATAATGAATCAGGATTAAGCACCGAAAAACTTAGAGCATTTGGATTTTAGGAGGGGTAATATGAAATTAGATAGTATAGATACAGCGCTTGCGGAGCTTAAAAAAGGTAAAAGTATTGTGGTCGTTGATGATGAAAACAGAGAGAACGAAGGCGACCTAGTAGCTGTGACAGAATGGATGCAAGATAATACCGTTAATTTCATGGCGAAATATGGTAGAGGACTCATCTGTGCACCAATTAGCAAAGATATAGCCAGAAAATTAGAACTCAATCCAATGGTGAGTCATAACTCTGATGTTTATGGTACAGAGTTTACAGTGAGTGTCGATCATATTAATACGACGACAGGTATTAGTGCTGGAGAAAGAACAATGACAGCAAAAGCGTTAATAGAAGAAAATGCAACAGCTAGTGATTTTAATAAACCAGGTCACTTATTTCCGTTAATTGCACAAGATAATGGTGTGTTAGAAAGACGTGGTCATACAGAAGCATCTGTTGATTTAGCAAAACTAACAGGAGCAAAGCCAGCAGCATTAATTTGTGAAATTATGAATGAAGATGGCTCTATGGCTAAAGGTGAAGAATTAGAAGCCTTTAAGGAAAAGCACGAGCTTGTAATGATTTCTATTGAAGATTTAGAAACATATAGAAAATCACTCACATCTAAGTTAGAAGCAAAAGCAAAAGTAAAAATGCCTACTAAACATGGTAAGTTTGATATGTATGGTTTTACTTCACAAACGAGTGACGAAGAACTTGTGGCGATTGTAAGTGGAGACATAAAGAAAACTGAGAATGTGCGTATTCATTCTTCTTGTCTGACAGGCGATATTTTTCATAGTCAAAGATGTGATTGTGGAGAACAACTTGAAGCTTCTATGAAATATATAAGTGAACATGGTGGCATTATTTTATATTTACCTCAAGAAGGTAGAGGTATTGGTTTAATTAATAAGTTGAAAGCATATGAGCTTATTGAACAAGGTTATGATACTGTGACAGCTAATATTGCTTTAGGTTTCGACGAAGATTTGAGAGATTATAAAGACGCCGCAAAAATTTTAAAGTATTTTGGTATTGAAAGCGTGAATTTGTTAAGCAATAATCCCAAAAAATTCGAAAGTCTAGAAACTTATGGTGTAAATATTGCGAAAAGAATTGAGCTAGTAGTTCCAACAAATAAATTTAATCAAGATTATATGGATACAAAAAAAGAGAAAATGGGTCATTTAATATAGGAGGGCAATAAGATGAATTTTGAAGGTAAATTAATAGGTTCAGATTTAAAAGTAGCAATTGTGGTAAGTAGGTTTAATGATTTTATTACAAATCGTTTATTGGACGGGGCTAAAGATACTTTAGTGCGACATGAAGTACCGAAAGAAAACATTGATGTAGCATATGTACCAGGTGCATTTGAAATTCCATTAGTAGCTAAAAAATTAGCTCAAAAAGGTGAATATGATGCTGTAATCACTTTAGGTTGTGTAATAAGAGGATCTACTTCTCATTATGATTATGTTTGTAATGAAGTGGCGAAAGGTGTTT
Source organism: Staphylococcus equorum (assembly GCF_001747895.1). Classification (GTDB taxonomy): domain Bacteria; phylum Bacillota; class Bacilli; order Staphylococcales; family Staphylococcaceae; genus Staphylococcus; species Staphylococcus equorum_A. The sequence continues at coordinate 26,787 of NZ_LNNB01000035.1, forward strand.
CTAAGGCAAATGATATTGCTGATACACCAGTTATCTTCGGTGTTGTGACAACTGAAAATATTGAACAAGCAATAGAACGTGCCGGCACAAAAGCAGGAAATAAAGGTGCAGATGCAGCAATTAGTGCAATAGAAATGGCTAATTTATTAAAAGAAATATAATAGAATCAGACTGAAGCACTAACTTTTTTATAAAGGGATATAGGTGTTTCTACTAAAATAAAAAGAATTGGACTTAACGAAATCGTTATTGTCCAATTCTTTTTTGTTAAAGATTATTTTTTTAAAAGACGATATACTAAAGCACTAGCTGCTCCAAAGGCAGCAACTACACCTGTAACGATACCCGCTTTTTTCATTACTTCGGGTTTCATTAACTCTTTAAACATTAAATTTAAATTTTGAGGTCGTTCAGCTAGTCGTCTCATAAAGTAACTAAACCAATCATCCCCATATGGTACATAAATACAGAAATTGTTACCTTCACCAGCTATTTTCTCCGCTAAATCAGTACGGAAACCATATAACATTTGAAATTCGTACTGATTTTTTTCAATATTATTATCTTTGATAAATTGTTTTATATGTGTAATAACTTTATCATCATGAGTGGCAATTGAAGTTACATTTTTAGCGTTTAATAGTCTTTTTTCAATTAAACGTATGTAATTTTCGTCAATGTCTTCTTTAGTTTGATAAGCTATTGTATCAATTTCTTTATATGCGCCTTTAACCATGCGCAATCGTAATTCCGGATATTTTTCTACAAGTGTATCAGCTTCATATAAATAACCTTGAATTACGGTACCTACATTTTTGAATTCACCTTTTAAACGGTCTAACACTTGCGTGATGTCAAATAAACTATCATACTTTTCAGTATCGATATTAATATGCATATTATTAAACTCATTCGCTTTTAATAATATTTCACGTAGATTGCGATAAGCAAGATCTAAATCAAATTCAGAGCCTAACTGGCTTAATTTAATAGACATGTGACCATCTAAGCTATGATTATAAATAGCATACATCACTTCTAATATTTGATCTTTTGATTGAATTGCTTCACCTTCAGTTACAACAAATTCTCCAAGGCAATCTACAGTAACTGTAATTCCCTTGCTGTTTAGACGTTCAATTGTGTTTAATAAGGCTTCGATTGTATTGCCGGCAACCACTTTATTAGCACCGAGCATTGGACCGATTTCCTTAGCAGTCTTATTTAAAAAAGGGTTGTTAGATAACCCGATAAAAAAATTTTTCACAATTGGCATATTAATTCCTCCCATTCTGCTTACAGCTGATCTTTCAATATAAGTGTAGCATGAATCTAAAGGGAATGAAATCGTTTACAATAGAATATATTACACTTTATTTTATTAAATACACTTATGGCAAAGTGTTGATTATAAGATGCTTTTAATTTTTAAAACAAATTGAGTTTTTCGCGTCTATGGTTATCTTTAAAATGGAAAAAGTACATCGTATTTTGATACAATAAATATAATGAAATTTAACGAGAAGGGGAAGTATGTATTATGTGGAAATGGGAAACCGAAAAGGAAGCTAAAGGTGTCGTTGTAATTGCACATAACATGCTTGAACATACGGGAAGATACGCATATGTAATTACGATGCTTCGCCGAAATGGATATCATGTTATTATGGGCGATTTACCTGGACAAGGGCAAACGTCACGTTCTAACAAAGGTCAAATTGACAGTTTTGATGTATATCATGAGCATATTCTAGAGTGGATTAGAATAGCGAATGAGTATAAAATACCTACTTACGTGTTAGGTGTCGGTTTAGGTGGTTTAATTACACTTAATTTACTTGAAAAAGTAGAAGTACCAATTGAAGGTTTGATGCTTTTATCTCCACTTTTAGAATTTAAAAAGAGTAATAAATCTCGTAAAGACAAAATAATTTCAAATATAGGTAAAGTAGCTAAAGATACAAGGTTTAAAGTAGGGATTACAGTTGAAGACTTAACACGAAACGAAGAAGTAATTGAAGAAACAAAAAATGACCAGTTGATGTTGCAAAAAGTAACTTATCATTGGTATAAACAAATCATAGAAATTATGAAAGAAACGGTAACACATTTAACTGATATTAAACCATTACCACTATTGTTAATGTATGGTCTAGAAGATCAAGTTGCAGATGTATCAACAATGGAATTAATTAAAGACAAAGTCACAACCGAAGAATTATATTTCAAAGCATGGGAAGGACTTTATCATGAGGTACATAATGAACCTGAAAGAGATGAAGTAATGAGATATATTTTGGCATTTTTAAATAATAGTGCAAGCAATAACGGCTTTATCGTTCATGATGAACATGAAGTATCTTAATTAAAAGAACCCTTATACTAAAATAGAGTAAGAAAAGCATCGGAAAACTTTAAATGTTATCTGATGCTTTTTTTTATAAAATTATCGAAAATATGGTGTATGCGCATCTATTAGAAAGATTAACAAAAGAAGTTTGTGAAAAATATAACAAAGTCATTGAAAAACTCATGAAATACTGTTATATTTATATTGTGAAACAAATCACAAACATTAACTAAATGATTGAATACGTGAGGAGCGTCATATAATGAAACAAATTAAAAATAATAAAGTAGTTTTAATAGGTGATGGGGCAGTAGGTTCAAGTTATGCTTTTGCGTTAGTAGCTCAAGGTGTTGCTGATGAATTAGTAATTATTGATTTAGACGAAGAAAAAGTTAAGGGCGACGTCATGGATTTAAATCACGGTGCGCCATATGGTGATTCACCAGTGAAAATCAAAGCAGGCGCATATAATGAATGTACAAATGCAGATTTAGTAGTTATTACTGCTGGAGCAGCTCAAAAACCAGGTGAAACACGCTTAGATCTTATCGAAAAAAACACCCAAATTTTTAAAGGAATTGTTTCTGAAGTTATGAAATCTGGATTCGATGGTATTTTCTTAATTGCAACCAATCCGGTAGATGTCTTAACATATGTGACATACAAAGTGTCTGGTTTACCGAAAGAAAAAGTGATAGGCTCTGGGACAATTTTAGATACAGCACGTTTTAAATATGAATTAGCTGAAGAATTTGGCGTTTCACCAGGTAGTGTGCATGGTCAAATCATCGGTGAACATGGCGATTCAGAATTAGCGGTATGGTCTCAAGCTAATATAGCCGGTCAATCTTTATATCAATTTTTAAAAGATGACCCTGAAAAACAACACAGGGTAGAAGAGATTTTTACAAATACGCGTGATGCAGCCTACGACATAATACAAGCAAAGGGCGCAACGTATTATGGGATTGCAATGGGGCTATTACACATTACAAAAGCAATTTTAAATAACCAAAATGTTGTACTAACAGTTTCGAGTTATTTAGAAGGTGAATACAACCAAGAAGATGTCTATATTGGTGTACCAACACAAGTAAATAAAGAAGGTGCTGTAAAAGTTTTTGAAATGCCTCTAGACAGCCATGAGCGCGAATTATTCGAAAAATCAGCTACTATTTTGAAAGAAATGCAAAATAAAATATCTCATATAATTGCATAATTCATAGTTTAAATTTAAACTGTATATAAGATTAATTTTATTAAAAATTCTAATGTTAATTCAGTGAAGAATTTATTTACTAAGAATGATGTTTTTTGATAAATTAATTTTACATGTTTAACTTTATACTATGATTGGGGGATTATTCTATGGGGAAGACATTTACTGATAATGTTGATGGCGTTTTAAGATTAGAAATGGTGTTGAATGACATCGAAGATATCTTTAACAAAGTTCAAAAGCAGTACAAGATGTCGAAAGAAGAAATTTTGATTCTTTTAACGCTTTGGAAAGAAGGATCGATGACTTTAAAAGAAATGGATGATTTTGTGCACATTAAATCTTATAAGCGTACAAGAACTTATAATGATTTAGTGGAAAAAGCGTGGATCATTAAAGAAAGACCACAAAATGACGAACGTACAGTTATCATTCATTTCAATGAAGATTTAAAAGCGCAACGGGAAAGCCTTTTAAATTTCTTCAAAGAAGAAATTGAATCAAAATCAACTAGCATTCAAACTAGTCTTAAATCTATCATTAACTTATAGGGAATAAGCAAAGCCTCGGTAGTCAAATACCGAGGCTTTTGTTTGTCTTTTTTATTTTATTTTCGAATAAATTGTTAATAATCGTGATTGTGTTAAGAAATTATATCTTGAACTCATGAGGTATTCACAGTCTAAATTTTTTCAAGTGCACAGATGAACGGCGGGTTATTCTGTTGATTGATAAATTGATATTGCAATACATGTGCTTTAGTTTGATCAAACTGTGACAAATATTCAATTACAGCATCACGTTCTAATTTACCTTCATCATGACCATGGTAGATCACTAAAATAATGACGCCTTCCGGAGCTAATATGTCAAAAATTGAGTTGATAGCTGATAATGTACTTTCAGGGTGGGTAACAATCGATTTATCACCTTTAGGTAAATATCCTAAATTGAAAATGGCAGCATCCACTTTACCAGCTTCAATCTCTTGAATATGCTGTTTTACATGCGCATGACTATCTTGAATCAACATTACATTGTCATAACCTTCAGTTTTTTGTTTTGTATTACTTATAGCTTCTGTTTGGATATCAAATGCATATACTTTACCGTGAGGCACTTGTTGCGCAAGAAAAAGTGTGTCATTGCCATTACCACAAGTAGCATCTATGACAATGCTTTCTGATGTCATATGTTGTTGAAGCAACGTTTTCGCAAATGGTAAAATGCGTTCTAATTTCATGATTTTATCGTACTTTCAAAATGTTTTCCTTGATATGATTCTCTGCGACCTAGTTCATTATCAATTTCGTTCAATACTTCCCATTTATTAACACTCCACATTGGACCTACCATTAAATCAATCGGACCATCACCAGTAATTCTATGAACAATCATTTCTTTTGGAATGATTTCTAATTGATCACAAACTAATTTAGTATATTCATCCTGTGTCATAAATTCTAACATGCCTTTATCATACTGTTTCACCATTGGCGTACCTTTAAGTAAATGAAGTAAATGAATTTTAATACCTTGGACATCCATTTGAGCGACTTCTTTAGCCGTTTCCATCATCATCGTATAGTCTTCGCCTGGCAAACCATTAATAATATGCGTACAAATATTAATGTTATGCTTACGTAATTTAGCGATACCTTCATAATATGTTTGCATATCATGCGCGCGATTGATTAAATCTGATGTTTCTTGGTGTACCGTTTGTAAGCCAAGCTCTACCCATAAATATGTACGCTCATTTAACTCTGCCAAATACTCAACCACATCATCAGGCAAACAATCAGGTCTTGTACCTATTGAAAGGCCAACAACACCAGGTTCCTTCAAAGCAGTTTCATATTTTTCACGTAATTCTTCGACAGGTGCATGCGTATTTGTAAATGCTTGGAAGTAAGCAATGTATTGACCGTCACTCCATTTTTCGTGCATTCTATCTTTAATTTGTTGAAATTGTACATCGATTGGATCCACACGATTACCTGCAAAATCTCCGCTACCTGCAGCTGAACAGAAAGTACATCCTCCATGTGCTACAGTACCGTCTCTATTAGGACAATCAAAGCCACCGTCAATTGCTACTTTGAAAATCTTTTGTCCGAATTTATTTTTTAAGTGATAATTCCAAGTGTGATATCTTTTATTCTCGAATGCGTAAGGGAAAAATTGTCCCATAAAACATTTTCCTTTCTGAATTCATTCTAGTTAAAGATTTTAACATATTTTAATGATATAGTGTTTAGTGTAAAATTAGAAATTTTTAAAATAGAGAGGAGCTTACTGTTATGAAAATGCCTAAATCAGTGTGGTGGTTAGTTATTGGGATGGCATTAAATATCACTGGCTCAAGTTTTTTATGGCCCTTAAATACAATTTATATGAATGAACAATTAGATAAAAGTCTTACAATGGCTGGCTTTGTCCTAATGATTAATTCGTTTGGTATGGTCATTGGCAATTTGTTAGGTGGTAATTTATTTGATAAATTAGGTGGCTATCCAACAATTATGATAGGTACTGTTATATGTTTAATCAGTACAACACTCTTGAATTTCTTCCACGGATGGCCTTGGTATGCGGTTTGGCTCGTAGCATTAGGTTTTGGTGGGGGTATGATTATTCCAGCTATTTATGCACTCGCAGGCGCTGCATGGCCTCAAGGTGGCCGTCAAACATTTAACGCAATCTATTTAGCGCAAAATTTAGGCGTCGCTATAGGGGCAGCATCCGGAGGTTTTGTGGCAGAGTTGAGTTTCAATTATATATTTATAGCTAACTTATTAATGTATGTAGCATTTGCAGTGGTAGCAATTACACAATTTAATATTAAACTTGATGTGAAAGTAAAATCGAATGATACGATGTCTTTATTATCTAAACAAAATAGAGTTCAATTTACTGCGTTGTCACTTTTATGCGTGATGTTTAGTATTTGTTGGATTGCATATATTCAATGGGAGAGTACGATTGCTTCTTTCACTCAAGAAATTAATATGTCAATGAGCCAATACAGTTTGTTATGGACTGTTAATGGTATTATGATTCTGGTTGCACAACCACTAATTATGCCGGTGATCAGGTTGCTAAAAGGTAATTTGAAATATCAAATGTTAGTAGGTATATCGATTTTCATAGTGTCATTTTTAGTGACGAGTTTTGCTGAACAATTTTCAGTGTTCATGATAGGTATGATTATACTGACATTAGGTGAAATGTTTGTTTGGCCAGCTGTTCCAACAATTGCAAACCAATTAGCACCAAAAGGGAAAGAAGGAGCGTTTCAAGGGTATGTTAACTCAGCAGCAACTGTTGGTAAGGCTTTTGGTCCACTTATAGGTGGGGTCCTTGTAGATACACTAAATATGCAAGCGATGTTTTTAAGTATGATAGGGTTATTAGTTATTGCAGTGTTTTTCTTAATGATTTATGATAGGAAATTACCAAAAGACGTATAAGTTATACGTGGAAAATAAAAAGTTTAATCATTTTCTCGAACAGGTGTAAGGCGCCTGTTCGATTTTTTTATAAAAACTAATAAATCGCCACACAGAAACTTTTAGTGTAGCTTTATTTCACGTTTTCCACTTGAAATAAAACCTTTTTTCAAATATCATTAGTAATGTATAGGAGTAGTAACTTGAAAGCTTTTCTACAGAGAACTAGGAAAGGTGGAACCTAGTGTTAAGCATTGAGTGAACTTACCAGGACTTAAATGAATTTATAACATCTCTAACTATTAATTTAAATGAGCGCACATTTAATGTGAAACTGGGTGGTACCGCGGTGAAAGTCGTCCCTTTTGAAGTCGATAATAGTTTGAGGTGTTTTTTTATTGAATAGGAGGAAAAGTAGTGAACTACAATCATAATGAAATTGAAAAGAAATGGCAGGATTATTGGGCAGAACATAAAACTTTTAAAACGAGCGATAATTTAGGTCAAAAAAAATTCTATGCGCTAGACATGTTTCCATACCCATCAGGTGCAGGACTTCATGTAGGGCATCCAGAAGGTTATACAGCTACAGATATTATTTCTCGTTATAAACGTATGCAAGGATATAATGTGTTACATCCAATGGGGTGGGATGCATTTGGTCTTCCTGCAGAACAGTATGCCTTAGACACTGGGAATGATCCTCGTGAATTTACTAAAAAGAATATTCAGACGTTTAAACGTCAAATTAAAGAATTAGGTTTCAGTTATGATTGGGATAGAGAAGTGAATACTACAGACCCAGAATATTATAAATGGACGCAATGGATTTTTATTCAATTATATAATAAAGGACTCGCTTACGTAGATGAAGTTGCAGTAAACTGGTGTCCAGAACTTGGTACAGTACTTTCAAATGAAGAAGTTATTGACGGTTTGTCTGAACGTGGCGGCCACCCTGTGGTAAGAAAACCAATGAAACAGTGGGTATTGAAAATTACTGAATATGCAGATCGTTTACTTGAAGATTTAAATGATTTAGATTGGCCTGAGTCTTTAAAAGACATGCAACGTAACTGGATTGGTCGTTCAGAAGGGGCTGCTATCGCATTCGACGTAGAAGACAGTGATGCCCAAATTGAAGTGTTTACAACACGTGCAGATACTGTATACGGCGCAACCTTCTTAGTGTTAAGTCCTGAACATGAACTAGTAAATGAAATTACAACAGCTGATCAAGAAGCAGCTATCAAAGATTATCAACAAGAAGCGGCTAAAAAGTCAGACTTAGAACGTACAGGTTTATCTAAAGAAAAATCAGGTGTGTTCACTGGCGCATATGCAACGAATCCTTTATCGGGGCAACAAGTGCCAATTTGGATTGCTGATTATGTGCTTGCCACATATGGAACTGGTGCAGTTATGGCAGTACCAAGTGGAGACCAAAGAGACTATGAATTCGCAAAAACATTTGATTTGCCAATTTTAGAAGTTATCGAAGGTGGAGACTTATCGCAAGAAGCCTATGATGGAGATGGACCACATGTTAATTCAGGTGAGTTAAATGGTTTATACAACGAAGAAGCGATTGCAAAAGCAATTGAATTGTTGGAACAAAAAGGTGCGGGTACTCGCAAAGTAAATTATAAATTACGAGACTGGTTATTTAGTCGCCAAAGATATTGGGGTGAACCAATACCTGTAATTCATTGGGAAGATGGTTCAATGACCACTGTTCCAGAAGAAGAACTACCATTACTTTTACCTGAAACGGATGAAATCAAGCCTTCAGGTACAGGTGAATCTCCATTAGCTAACATTTCAAATTTTGTTAATGTGGTTGATGAAGAAACTGGAATGAAAGGTCGTCGCGAAACAAATACGATGCCACAATGGGCAGGTAGCTGTTGGTATTATTTAAGATATATTGATCCTGATAATGACCAAATGCTTGCAGATCCAGAAAAATTAAAACACTGGCTACCGGTTGATTTATACATTGGTGGTGTAGAACACGCAGTACTTCACTTATTATATGCGAGATTCTGGCATAAAGTTTTATATGATTTAGGTGTAGTTCCTACTAAAGAACCATTCCAAAAATTATTTAACCAAGGCATGATACTTGGTGAAGGTAATGAAAAAATGAGTAAGTCAAAAGGTAATGTAATCAACCCAGATGATATCGTGAAATCACATGGTGCTGATACTTTACGTATGTATGAAATGTTTATGGGACCACTTGATGCAGCAATTGCATGGAGCGAAAATGGTCTGGACGGCTCTAGACGTTTCTTAGATAGAGTTTGGCGCTTATTAGTAACTGATGATGGTTTGATTTCTGATAAAGTGGTAAACAATAACAGTAAAGCTTTAGATAAGAGTTATCATCAAACAGTGAAAAAAGTAACTGAAGATTATAATACGTTGAATTTCAATACTGCAATAAGTCAACTTATGGTATTTATTAATGATTGTTATAAAGCAGATGAAATTTACAAACCATACATTGAAGGTTTCATTAAAATGTTGGCACCAATTGCGCCACATATATCTGAAGAATTATGGACGCAACTTGGACATGAAGAAACAATCACTTATCAACCATGGCCTTCATATGATGAATCATTACTCGTTGATGATGAAATCGAGATTGTTGTTCAAGTGAACGGTAAAGTACGTGCTAAGATTAATGTCCCTAAAGACACTTCAAAAGAAGAAATGGAACAATTAGCACTTGGTAATGAAAATGTTAAAGCTGAAATTGAAGGTAAAGAAATTAAGAAAGTCATTGCAGTACCGAAAAAATTAGTTAACATTGTAGCTCAATAATAACAGGAGGAATTATTTATGGAATCTATAACAATTGATGAATTAAAAGAGAAAATTTTAGATAGTGACCCAATTCATATCGTTGATGTTAGAACAGATGAAGAAACAGCTATGGGTGTGATACCAGGCGCAGAAACAATACCGATGAATCAAGTTCCGGATGAATTAAATCATTTTAATAAAGATGAAACATACTACATCATCTGTAAAGTGGGCGGTCGTAGTGCACAAGTAGTACAATACCTTGAGCAAAATGATATCCATGCAGTTAACGTTGAAGGCGGCATGGATGCATGGGGCGACGAAGGTTTAGAAATCAATAGTATTTAAGTTAAAATAAAGCTTATAATATTGAATTGAAAATATTGTAAGTTTTATTTTTAGAGCGTTAATTGCAATTTTAAAATGTCGACAAAGTTTCTGACTTTGTTGGCATTTTTTTGTGCAGTTATTCCATAAGCGCAACATCATCTCATAGTCTTCAGCTATGAACTTGTCGAAGACAAAGATTACTTCAAAGAAAAATACAAATCAAAAAAACAAACAAAATGCTATAAGAGCATTTTGTTTGTTTCAGAGTGTCGACAAAGTCTCCGACTTTGTTGGCACTTTTTTGTGCACGCTTTCCG
>NZ_LNNB01000036.1 GCF_001747895.1 Staphylococcus equorum
CATACCCCAGGCAAGCATGCACTTTCAAAATCGGAAGATTTTAACATAGAAAAGCAGCAATCCATTAGAAACTAATGGATTGCTGCTTTAATTTGAGAATAGGATATTTATGTCCAAGCTCCTTATTTTGTGGCTCTAATCTCATTGAAAATATTATGAGTTTAGATGATATTTTCTTTTTTTAATAAAATATAAACCATAGAATATAGCTAAGAATAAGAATAATAATGCTGAGAAATAAAATGTATTATTTACAGAAGCTGTGAATTGAGTGATTAAACCACCGACAAGTGGACCAATCATTGAACCAAAACCTTGTACGCTGTTAAATACACCCCAAGTTTCTTCTTGCTCATCTATATGTATATGGCTTGCCATAAATGTGTTCCATGCAGGTAGTAATATACCATACATCAGACCAATAAAGATTGCCAATATCCATACAAGTGTAATATCTGTAATCAGTGATAAAGCAAATATCATTATCGTATATAGTAGAAAACCACCAAAAATGACGCTGTACATAAATAATGTGCCATGTCTATCAATGATTTTTGATAAGAAGAGCATCGAGATCGCACAACCAATACCCCCAAAGACAAGCGCCATAGTATATTCTACAGTAGATACTCCGACAACTTTCGTTGCATATGTAGGTAGGATAGGTACTAATGCCGTGATTGAAGCACCTTGTAACAAAATACCTGGGAATAAAATTAAATGACGTTTTGAAACATCTACGATTTGGCCTAATTGTTGCTTGACTGGTCGCGTATTATAATTCGTCAGTCTTATCTTCACGAAGTAATACAAAATCCAAGCAATAAGTACAACCAATGACATCATAAACGCAAATTTCGTCGGGTGGAACTTGAAGATAAGGTTCATGCCAACCATGCCGACAAGTAAACCGAGGAGCCATGAAAAATAAACATAACCCATTTGTTTGCCACGATTTTTTTCATCAACACTTGCAAGCATAATAACCCAAATAGGACTAACTGCTATACCAAGTAGTACTGCACTGATAATTAGAACAATCGGAGAAGTCGGGAACCAAATGACTAAGAATAAGCTACCGAATGCAAGTAGAAAACCTAATGTGAGTACGAGTTTTGTGCCTAATCGTTTAAGTAAAAAACCAATCACGAAGTTGGTTGTTGCATCAGCTATAAAATGAGCAGAAATAGCGATAGATGTGACACCTACCGCAATTGAGGTTGCTGTTGGAAGTAATGCTAAGTAACTTAATATATACATACCTCGGGCAAATTCCATTAAGAACAAAATTACTAACAAGATTATAAAGTTTTTATTTGAATGATAATTATCTTTATTTAACGAAGAGCTTTGCATATAAAGGAACCTTTCCGTAAACTTCTTCATAGCGAGATGAATGATCTAGTAAATTTAACAAGTCATTACACAACTTGTAAGTTGAATATGGAATTCGAGATTCATTCATAGACTGAGTCATTTCTGCTATTTTTGATGGTGTATTTGTTAATGTTGCAACTTGCTGTATTGCTTCTTCAGGTGTGTCAGCAATCAAACCAAATCCTTTTTCTTCAAAGTAATTTGCATTCTCTAATTCTTGACCTGGAGCAGGATTCAAGAAAATCATTGGAGTCTGACGTGTCAAGGCTTCGGATATTGTGATGCCCCCTGGTTTAGTAATCATTAATTGGCTTGAAGCCATCCATTCATTCATATGCTTAGTGTAACCTACGATGAGTACGTTGTCGTAATTTTTAAATTGCGCAGATAACGTACGTTTCAATTCTTTATTTTTGCCACAAATCATTACGACTTGAGAGTGTGGACTTCGATTTAATATTTCTTGTATCATTTGATCAAAGCCTTTTGATACACCGAAGGCACCTGCAGACATAAGTATCGTTGGTTTGTCAGGGTTTAAGTGATTTTGACGAAGCCATGAAGTTTTATCAATATCCTCTTCAAATTTATCTGCAATAGGGATTCCAGTAACTTTTAAATGCGATTTAGGAATACCTATGCTAGCAAACTCCTCTTTTAAATCTTCAGTAGCTAGATAATATCTTTGAGAATGGGGAGTTATCCAATTCTTTTGCATTCTATAATCTGTCATTACAGTTGCAATTGGAATGTTCATGTCAAATTGTTCTGTCAGAACAGACATTACTGGTGTCGGGAAAGTAAGCAAGATTAAATCAGGCTTTTCCTTTAACAGTAAATTTATTAATTTATTAAGTCCATAGTATTTATAGAAACATTTGTCTAATTGGTCGGGACGACTATAGTAAAATGCTTTGTACATATTTCTGAAATATTTAAAACTGTTAATGTACCACTTTTTACATATAGAAGTCAGTATTGGGTGAGCTTCTAAAAACAAATCATGTTCAATAACTGTTAAATTGTCTAGATTCATTTCGTTAAACTGGTTCACTACACTTTGAGTAACCTGTAAATGACCATTACCAAAGGATCCAGTAAGGATTAGTATTTTTTTGTTTTGAGTAACCATTTAAGCCACCCTCCAATAGTATAAATTTAGCTCATGCTAAGTTTAACGCATTTTCTTGACATGCGAAAGAAAAAACATAATTACAAAAGATTATATCATTTTACATACTGATATGAAATGATTCATACTGAATTCAGAAATGTGTATGCAGAAAATTAAGTCATTGTATATTAATACATTACCACGCTTAATATAATGTATGCTTGAAAAGCAAAAATTAAGCGAATATATAAAAAATATTAACAAACGGGTTACATAAAATTAACAAAGTAATTTAAAGCTAATTTAAACTCAAAAAATCATGTAATTTTCATATTATAAAAACACACATATAATAGGAAGAAATTATTAAAATCTAGATATTAGATTCTATAAAATCAAAGAAAAATGTGTATAATAGAAGTATTGGAAATAAAGGAGCGATAAATGTTGGATGCAAATTTGTTATTTGAAAAAATTAGAGTAAAACAGGTTGTCGGTACGTTAGAGAGAGATGTAACAGATATCACAACTGATTCTCGTACTGCACAACAAGGCAGCGTTTTTGTAGCATCAAAAGGTTATACCGTTGATAGTCACAAATTCTGTCAAGACGTAGTAAACCAAGGCTGCGAAATCGTCGTTGTAAGTCAAGTGCAAGAATTAGACGGTAACGTGACACAAATCATAGTACCTGATACTTTACGCGCAGCAAGTCTATTAGCAAATCAGTTATTTAATTATCCAAGCAAACAACTTGTAACTTATGGTGTCACGGGAACAAATGGCAAGACATCAATCGCTACAATGATACACCATATCTATAGAAAATTAGGTAAAGGCAGTGCTTACTTAGGCACAAATGGTTTTCAGATTAATGAAGATAAATCAAAAGGCTCTAATACTACACCAGAAACTGTAGCTTTAACTAAAAAAATCAATGAAGCTGTTGAAAAGAAAGCAGAGGCTATGACTTTAGAAGTTTCAAGCCATGGTTTGTCATTGGGGCGCTTAAGTGGCGTTAACTTCGATGTGGCAATTTTTTCAAATTTAACACAAGATCATTTGGATTTTCACGGTACAATGGAAGCATATGGCCATGCAAAATCACTATTATTTAGTCAACTTGGCCAAGATTTGTCTCAAGAAAAATTTGTTGTGTTAAATCAAGATGATGAATTTTCTGAATATCTTGCATCAGTATCACCATTTGAAGCGTTTACTTACGGCATTAACAATAAAGCACAATTTATGGCTGAAGATATAAATGAATCATTACAAGGTGTGACTTTTAATTTCGTAACGCCAGAGGGTGATTTTTATGTGAAATCACCTTATGTTGGACGCTTTAATGTTTCTAATATTATGGCCGCAATGATTGCTGTTTGGAGTAAGGGTGTTAAGTTAAGTGAAATTGTAAAAGCAGTTGAAAGCTTAGAACCAGTGGAAGGCAGACTTGAAGTATTAGACCCAGCGCTGCCAATTGATTTGATTATTGATTATGCACATACAGCAGATGGTATGGATAAATTAATCGATGCGGTTCAGCCCTTTACTTCACAAAAATTAATTTTCTTATGTGGTTTGGCAGGAGAAAGAGATATGGGCAAAGCGCCTGAAATGGGACGCATTGCATGCCGTGCAGATTATGTGATTTTCACACCAGATAATCCAGCTAACGATGATCCTAAAGTGTTAACACAAGCACTGGCACAAGGTGCGACACATCATAATTACATCGAATTTGAGGATCGTGCAGAAGGAATACGCCATGCGATTGATATAGCCGAGCCTGGAGATACCGTAGTGTTAGCTTCGAAAGGTAGGGAACCGTATCAAATTATGCCTGGCCATGTAAAAGTACCTCATAGAGATGATTTAATTGGTTTAGAAGCGGCATATAAAAAATTTGGTGGTGGGCCCGTTGAAGATTAGCAATATAAATTGTAATGATGTGCATTCAAATTTATATATTTATGAAGATACGAAAGCGGAAATTTATTTAATTGCGCTCCCAGAATTAAATTGGTCATTAGAAATAGATACAACATTAAATGAAGATGATATCAATGATGAACTTGTGATACACTTGTTTACGTTACTTGATGAGTCTACAGCAACTAAGATTGGTACAGACATTGTCAGATTGATACTTGAGGATTAAAGGAGATTAAAAATGAGTATAAAGGAAGAAGTAGAATCTAGAAAAACCTTTGCAATTATTTCTCATCCTGATGCTGGTAAAACCACATTAACTGAAAAGTTATTATTATTTGGTGGTGCGATTAGAGAAGCAGGAACTGTTAAAGGTAAAAAAAGTGGGAAGTTTGCAACAAGTGACTGGATGAAAGTTGAGCAAGAACGTGGTATTTCAGTTACAAGTTCAGTGATGCAGTTTGATTATGATCACTATAAAATCAACATTTTAGATACACCAGGACACGAAGATTTTTCAGAAGACACATATAGAACACTTTTAGCAGTAGATAGTGCTGTTATGGTAATTGACTGTGCAAAAGGAATTGAGCCACAAACACTAAAACTTTTCAAAGTTTGTAAAATGAGAGGTATTCCAATCTTTACCTTTATTAATAAACTTGACCGTGTTGGTAAAGAACCTTTTGAATTATTAGATGAAATTGAATCTACTTTAGAAATTGAAACATATCCAATGAATTGGCCGATAGGAATGGGACAAAATTTCTTTGGTATTATTGATCGCGACTCACATACAATTGAACCTTTTAGAGATGAAGAAAATACACTGCACTTAAATGATGATTTTGAATTAGAAGAAGATCACAAGATGAAAAATGATAGCGCGTTTTCTCAAGCTATTGAGGAATTGATGCTAGTAGAAGAAGCGGGAGAAGACTTTGATAATGAAGCATTATTAAATGGTGAATTAACGCCCGTATTTTTCGGTTCGGCATTAGCTAATTTTGGAGTTCAAAACTTCTTAAACGCTTATGTGGATCATGCACCAATGCCGCATAGTCGTCAAACAAAAGAGGAAGTTGAAGTAAAACCTTATGATTTAGATTTTTCAGGATTTATTTTCAAAATCCAAGCGAACATGGACCCTAAACATAGAGACCGTATTGCCTTTATGCGTGTAGTGAGTGGTGCATTTGAACGTGGCATGGATGTTACATTACAACGTACGAAGAAAAAACAAAAAATCACACGTTCAACATCATTTATGGCTGATGATAAAGAAACAGTAAACCATGCGGTAGCTGGAGATATCATTGGTTTGTATGATACTGGTAATTACCAAATTGGTGACACGTTAGTCGGTGGTAATCAAAAATTTAGTTTCCAAGAACTGCCACAATTTACACCAGAACTATTTATGAAAGTTTCAGCTAAAAACGTTATGAAACAAAAGCACTTCCATAAAGGTATTGAACAATTAGTTCAAGAAGGTGCGATTCAATATTATAAAGCACTACACACAAACCAAATTCTTATTGGAGCAGTAGGGCAGTTACAATTTGAAGTGTTCGAACATCGCTTGAAAAATGAATACAACGTCGATGTTGTCATGGAGGCAGTCGGTCCGAAAATTGCACGTTGGATTGAAAATGAAGAAGAAGTTAAAGATAAGATGAGCACATCGCGTTCAATTTTAGTTAAAGATATTTATGAAAATTATGTATTTTTATTTGATAATGAATTTGCAACAAGATGGTTTGAAGAGAAGTTTCCAGAAATTAAATTATATGGTTTGTTATAAAACTATAATTTGTGTATAATAACGATATTAATAGAATACCTATGACTTTGTAGTCAGAGGGGAGTAACTCAACTGTTATTAAAAAGATATATGAAGCATGCATTTATATGCTTAAGGAAAACACTTTATATATCTTTTTAACATAGTCATTTTATCGTCATTACGAAGCTTAATTGCTTCCGGTGAAATGGGCAGATACAAACTGTCGAGTGAGACCTTTGCTAATAGTGAATAACGCGATCGATTTGTTCTTTAGTGTAAAAAACTAAGTGAACTAAATTAAATAGCGGCAATACACTAACTTAGCTTAGGTCTCTATTTTTATGTTTAAAAAATTAAGGAGTTGTCCTATATGGATCCAAGTATGATTTTACCTTATTTATGGGTGCTCGTTGTTCTAGTATTTTTAGAAGGACTATTGGCTGCAGATAATGCCGTAGTTATGGCAGTTATGGTTAAACATTTACCGCCTGAGCAACGTAAAAAAGCTTTGTTTTATGGTTTGTTAGGTGCATTAGTATTCCGTTTTATTTCTTTATTCTTAATCAGTATTATCGCAAATCTTTGGTGGATACAAGCACTTGGTGCGCTATACCTACTATACATGTCCATTAGCAATTTAATATCCTTCTTTAAAAATAAAGACAAGGAGGAACAAGAAGCTGGAGATGATCACCACTTTGATGAAGATGGTGGAGAGATTCACGCAAGTCCTAAAGCGTTTTGGGGCACTGTATTAAAAGTTGAATTCGCAGATATCGCATTTGCTATTGATTCAATGCTTGCAGCTCTAGCAATTGCAGTGACATTACCTGCTGTTGGCATCCACTTCGGCGGCATGGACTTAGGTCAGTTTGCTGTTATGTTCCTAGGTGGTATGTTGGGCGTTGTAATTATGCGTTTCGCTGCAACATGGTTTGTAAATTTATTAAACAAATACCCAGGTTTAGAAGGCGCTGCTTTTGCTATTGTTGGTTGGGTAGGAATTAAATTGGTGGTTATGGTGCTCGCACATGAAAAAATCGCTGTTTTACCTGAAGACTTCCCACATAGTACGTTATGGCAATCTATTTTCTGGACTGTCATGATATTATTAGTAGTTATTGGTTGGTTAACTTCATTAAGAAATAATAAGAAAAAAGAAAAACAAAAGTAAATATTAATGTAACTGGAAAAGCTCATAGAGTTTTTCCAGTTTTTTTATGGAACAATATGTGGAGACAATAAGGTATTATCTTGGAATTTTAATAGTGTCGTTTACTAAAATTGAGCAAGGATATGTCAAAATATTTGATAATATCATTTAAAGTTAGAAATTTAGTAAGAAAGTGATTATAATCAGAATGTATCTATTTTTATAAAACAAAATAAAGAAGAATTATCTATTATGTTATGTCATAATAGAGTGTGAAGATTTATGTAAGATTAGGGGGAATTAAGGTGACTCAAAATAAAAAACACGTCATTCCTAAAGAAAAATATGGACGTAAACGACGTGAGTTTTTTCATAATGAAGAACGTGAACAACGTGTACATTTAGAGCATGAGGCCAGAGAACAGCGTGAAGAAAAAGCGCAAAAATTAGCCAAAAATAATGAGGAGCGTGTGAAAGAAAATTTAAGAAAAGCACGTATCGAAAAGCTAACACAAGAAGAGATACAGCAACAACAGGCATTGATGGCTAAACAAAGTGGTTCTAAAGAAGATATAGATACATCAAGTGATAAACAGACATCAGATATCGAACAGTCTTCAAGCTACACACAGAAGCAAAATGCTAATTATCATTCTCAAAGTAAGTCTGAGCAAGATACGGATTATCGTCGAGACAATAAAGAAAATGATACTGTGGTTACTGACCAAAGCACACTATCAAACAATCAGTCGTCAACAATTGATGAAGAAGATAATTTTTATTCAGAAGAAGCACAACAATCGAGAGTTGAAGCATACGTTGAAGATGAAGATGCAGATCCAGATGCAAAAGAACAGGAAAAAGAGCAAACAACAGAACGTAATAAGCATGCAACTGAACAACAAGAACCAAGTCACGCCAATCAAAATGGACAATTAAGTGGCGTTGATAAAATTAAATATTTCTTTAAGGAGCATTGGCCGAAAGTACTTATTGTTATTGCAGTTATAGTATTATTAACTTTGATGAACGCAATATTTACTAATGTTGATCAAAACGGTAATGATAAGGATAGTATTTTCCAAAGTAATAATGGTAAAGAAAAGTCATATACAGCAACGATGAAGAGCGCAAATAGTGCTACAAAATCAGTAGTAACGGTTGAGAATGATACAAGCAACAAAGGTTCTTCTGCAGAGAAAGAGACACAAGAAGCAGGTAAAGAAAATGAGCTAGGATCAGGTGTCGTCTACAAAAAAGTAGGCGACTCTATTTTTATCATGACAAATGCGCATGTAGTAGGAGACAAGAAAGAACAGAAGATTACATATGGCAATGGAGACTACTCAATAGGAAAAGTCATTGGCACAGACAAATACTCTGATATTGCAGTAGTTAAAGCCAAAGTTAAGTCTGGGAGCGACGTTAAACCAATCAAAATGGGTGATTCAAGTACTTTAGTATTAGGGGAACCTATTATCGTTGTAGGGAATCCATTAGGTGTTGATTTTAAAGGTAGCGTTTCAGAAGGTATCGTCTCAGGTCTTAACCGTCATATACCTGTAGATATTGATAAAGATGAACAATATGATGTATTAATGGATGCATTTCAAATCGATGCGCCGGTAAACCCTGGTAACTCAGGTGGCGGCGTGATTAATAGAGATGGTAAATTAATAGGTATTGCATCATTGAAGATCGATATGGATAATGTAGAAGGTATTGCATTTGCAATTCCAGTAAATCAAGCTGAATCAATAGCAAAAGAACTTGAAGCTAAAGGTGAAGTCAAATATCCTAATACAGGTATTCGTATCATGAATGTTGCCGATATCGATGATGAAACCCGTCAATCAATACAACTACCTGAAGATGTGAAATCAGGCGTATTAATTGGTGATGTTAAAGAAAACTCAACAGGTGAAAAATCTGGGTTGCAAAAAAATGATGTCATAGTAGAATTAGATGGTAAAGAATTAGAAGATAATCTAAGATATAGACAAATTATTTTTAATCATAAAGATGATTTGGATACATTACCAGCTAAAATATACAGAGACGGTAAGCTTAAGGATATCAAGATTAAATTGAAGTAGCGTTGAGGTGAATAAACGTTGTCCATTTTCAATCAATTGTTAAAAAAATCAAGCCCTCAACAAGGGATAGTGATGTATTATATTGTTGCAATTGTCGTAGCATTTTTATTGCTTAATTTACCATTTGTTCATAAATCTGGGGTTAATGTTGACCCGATTGATTCCTTGTTTGTAGCAGTTTCAGGCGTGAGTGTGACTGGTTTATCACCTGTTAATATCGTCGAGACGTATACTACATTTGGACAAATCATAATTATGATTATTCTAAATATCGGTGGTATTGGTGTCATGGCCATAGGTACGATGCTATGGGTGTTTTTAGGAAAACATATTGGTATGCGTGAACGTCAGCTTATTATGCTTGATAATAATAAAGATACTATGAGTGGTACAGTTAAACTGATTCTAGATATTGTGCGTACAATTTTAATTATAGAACTTGTTGGTGCCTCGTTATTAGCATTTTATTTTTATAGAGATAATCCAGATTTGCAATATGCAATTATGCAGGGCATGTTTGTAGCAGTATCTGCAACGACAAATGGCGGTTTAGACATTACAGGACAATCGTTAATACCTTATGCCAATGACTATTTTGTTCAAACTATAGTTATGTTTTTAATCATTTTAGGATCTATAGGCTTTCCAGTATTAATTGAAGTTAAAGCATATATTAAAAATAGAATTCCTAATTTTAGATTTTCATTATTTGCAAAAATTACAACAATGACTTACTTAGTATTGTTTGTATTTGGCGCTATAATTATTTTATTATTTGAACATAATCATGCTTTTCAAAATATGACATGGCATAAATCGTTATTTTATGCACTGTTCCAATCTGCAACAACGAGAAGTGCCGGTTTACAAACTATTGATGTAAGTGATTTTGGAGAAGGTACGAATGTAATTATGAGTATCTTAATGTTTATTGGTTCTTCTCCAAGTTCAGTAGGCGGTGGTATCAGAACGACTACTTTCGCAATCTTAATTTTATTCTTATTGAACTTTAGCAATAATAATGAAAAAACTTCGATTAAAGCATTTAATCGTGAAATTCATACGACAGATGTACAACGCTCATTTGCTGTTTTTACAATGGCAGGAATGCTTACATTTGCAGGTACGATTACGATACTTGTAGTTGAAAATGGCAAACTATCATTTCTACAAGCATTTTTCGAGGTGATGTCAGCGTTTGGAACATGTGGACTATCGTTAGGCGTTACTGATGATATAAGCGGGATGAGTAAGGTCGTATTGATGATACTGATGTTTATTGGTCGTGTAGGGCTTATCAGTTTCATTATTATGATTGGTGGCCGTAGAGAGCCAGACAAATACCATTATCCGAAAGAACGCATTCAAATTGGCTAAAACCCCATTTTGATAATTATATGATGATTAAATATAAAGTTAACCCCTTCTTGTAACGATAGTGCAAGAGAGGGGTTTTTAATTATTAAAATTCTTAGAATGTAATATTTCCTTTTGCTATCATGGGTATTTAGAAACATGTTAAACTTAGGTAAATGAGGGGAGAGGCATATGAAAAAAAGCGAGAGAATTACAATAGATGTTATCACAACTTCAGATATGCACAGTCATTTTCTAAACGGGGATCATGGTTCTAATATATATAGAGCAGGTACTTACGTTAAAACGAAAAGAAAAGAAAATGAACATGTGATTTTGTTGGATAGTGGCGGTAGTTTGGCAGGCTCATTGGCTGCATTTTATTATGCTGTTGTTGCGCCGTATAAGCGTCATCCTATGATAAAGCTGATGAATGCTATGCAATATGATGCAAGTGGTATCAGTCCTAATGAATTTAAATTCGGTTTATCCTTCTTTTCAAGAGCAGTCTCTTTATCCAGGTTTCCATGGCTATCGGCGAATATTGAATATAAGCGTACACGAGAACCTTATTTTTCTACACCATATACGATAAAAGAGATAGAAGGGGTCAAGATAGCTATTGTTGGATTGACTTCAGACGGATTGATGAACCGCGAACACTTTGAAATGGAGAACGAGCTGCAAATTGATAAAACTTTAGTGGCTTCTAAAAGGTGGATTCGTTTTATTCATGAAACTGAAATGCCGGATTTTCTCATAGTCATATATCATGGTGGTATAAACCAACTTAATAAATCCGCAAATGAACGCGAGCAAAACGTAAATGAAGCGGAAAAAATTATGCAATCGCTAGGTGTGATTGATTTACTGATTACTGGTCATCAACATCAAACCTTTATTGGTAGAGATGATCAAACTTTGTATGTGCAAGCAGGTCAAAATGCGGAACAATTAGTTCATGTGAAAATTAACTTTAAGCAAAGAACTACCTCTTATGAGTTAGACGATGTGGAGTCACAAATCGTTGATTTAAATGAGTATAAGGAAGATGAGGATTTATTAAACTTAACATTTTATGATAGAAAAACTGTTGAACATTGGGGGAAAGAAGTTTTAAATGTTACACCTGTTTCTGCTCAAGTAAATGGTTTAGGAGATGTTATTACAAAACCTCATCCTTTCACACAACTTTTACACGACGGTATTCGCTCAGAGTTTGATTATGATATTTCATGTGTACATTTACCTACCAGTGGAGAAGAGGGCTTAGAGGCAACAGTAACCAATGAAGCATTATATAAAGCGTATCCACATCCTGACGTGCCAGTCGATTTAACTATAAAAGGACAGCAGATTAAAGATATTCTAGAATATGGTTATTCACATATAGAATTTAGCCAAGGTGAACTCAGTTTAACAATTATTGATGAAACATTATGTACGTTTTGGCAAGGCGTGGATTACACTATTGATATGAATGCTGCACCGTTTAACCGTGTTAATTTAAAAAACATTAGGCTGAATCATATGTATCGTGTAAGTATGACAGATTATTGTTATAGAAATTATAGACAGTATTTAGAAAATGCAGTTATTCATGAAACTGGCGAAATAACAATGGTAGAATTAATATCTAGAAATTTGAAAAATGAGCAGTATAAGATAAATCAAAAACAAAGCTTTAATGTAATAACATAGTTTGAAAGATTGTAATGTAAATACGACTTCATA
Organism: Staphylococcus equorum; assembly: GCF_001747895.1. GTDB lineage: Bacteria > Bacillota > Bacilli > Staphylococcales > Staphylococcaceae > Staphylococcus > Staphylococcus equorum_A. The sequence continues at coordinate 12,549 of NZ_LNNB01000036.1, forward strand.
CGTGCTTGTATAAGGCAGGTATCAGTCTCAGCCTGTATTCTTCGGCTAGCGTTTTTATGGCTTAGTGTTGAAATTATTGAAAATGCTTACTCTGCTAATATATTTATTTTATATAGTACAAAAAAACTGGAAGATGACCATTATTTTAATGAGCATCTTCCAGTTTTTAATTTTTAATAGAACGTATAAAGCTCCACAATAAGTTAAGCATGGAATATTAATAGAATTACTACTGCAACGATTTGTGCTATTACAGTGGTAGCAATTCTACGCGTATAAAAGTAGCTTATTGAGAGTGCAATTTGTACGATAAAGATGAAGAAAACAATCCATAAATTATCTAGATAGTAGAATAATGAAGCCGAACAAAGCGCCGTAATTATAATACTAAGCCAACTTGGTATGTTTAATTTAATCAATTCTTTTTGTAAAACTGTTCTCATATAGAGTTCATGACAAGGTATAACAAAGACTAATGTTATTAACATTTGCCATTTAAAATATACGCCAGTTCGTGTTAATTCTTTAATTAATTCAAGATATTTTATATCCGAAGAAATTGCTGCAATAATCAGCTGAATAATAATTAATACGATACCAGTAATAATTCCAACACCTAGAGAAGTAAGTAATCTCTTAGATTCTATATCTCTTTGATAAAAGATATAACTAATACCAGCTATAAGCATGATGCCAGTATATAAATACCAATACTCTTGTTTTTCTCCCCACATAATGAAGAGGATGATGTGAAATACAATAAAGCTTAAAAGAAACCAGATTAAAGCCTTTGAAATTCTATGCATTTTTTACTATCCTTCTTGTTCAACGATTGTATATCGCTTATGATTAATAACAGTTTTTTCAGGCAAGTCTAAATCATTGAAATTCTCCATAATTGTTAAATCAACAATTACTGAATTATCATTAATTTTTTCTACACGTCCTTTTAAACCATCATAAAATTCTACTATATTTCCAACTTCTGCAACAGTCATTTTTAGTCCTCCCTAGAAATGCTAACTAGATAGTATTATACAAAAAAAATTAGGACAAATAAACAAATAACCATTAAATTGTGTGATATAAACCGATTTTGAAACTTTTTATCATATTTAAAGTAAATGATTGGCATTTTCAGAGCAAATATAGCATAAATAAGGTAAGGGTATATTTATAGGGAAAAGGAGTGCAATAGATGAAGTTTATTAATAATAATGATATTACAGATCCAACATTAAATTTAGCAATGGAAGAATATGTTTTAAAAAATATGCCGAAAGACGACAGCTATTTTCTATTTTATGTGAATAGACCGTCTATTATAATTGGTAAAAACCAAAATACGATTGAAGAAGTTAACAAACCATATATTGATGCACATAATATTGATGTTGTGAGACGTATCTCAGGTGGGGGTGCTGTTTACCATGATGAAGGTAATTTAAACTTCAGTTTCATAACAGATGATGATGGTAACAGTTTCCATAATTTTAAAAAATTCACTGAACCAATTGTTGAAGCATTAAAATCGTTGGGTGTTGATGCTGAAATGACTGGTAGAAATGATATTCAAGTAGGTAAAGCTAAAATTTCAGGTAATGCTATGGTAAAAGTGAAAGAGCGTATGTTTAGCCATGGTACATTAATGTTAAATAGTGAATTGAGCGAAGTTCAGAATGCATTAAAAGTAAATCCTGCAAAAATTAAATCTAAAGGAATTAAATCTGTACGTAGTAGAGTCGCAAATATTTCAGAATTTCTTGAAGAACCTATTGATATTGATGACTTTAAGGATATTATCTTAAAAACTATTTTTGGAGAAGCAAATCAAGTCGAAACATATCAACTTACAGATGAAGATTGGAAAAATATTGAAAAATTGAGTAACGAGAAATATCGTACTTGGGACTGGAATTATGGTAGAAATCCAAAATATAACTTTGAAAGAGAAGAGAAGTTTGAAAAAGGCTTCGTTCAAATTAAATTAGATGTTAAACAAGGTCGTATTGAGCATGCAAGAATTTTTGGAGATTTCTTTGGCGAAGGTGATATTACAGAACTTGAAAATGCATTAGAAGGTACGTTACACGAATTTGATAGTATTGAAGAAGCATTTTCAAACTACGATATTTATCATTATTTTGGCGATATCGACCGCCATGAACTCATTAGATTAATGTCATAAGTAAGTGTTATTAATAAGAATAAAACTCAAAAAGGTCTATTCTCTAACTTATTGGTGTAAGTAGGGAATAGACCTTATTTTAAATAACAATCTATTAAATTATCCAACGAGAAATTCCTCCAGGTTTCTGTATTCTTCAGTATAACGTTTGAAATCCTGCTCGTTTTTATTCTTAAGTGCGTGGTCAATGAGGTGTTCTAACTGCTGTTTACGGACATTTCTTAACGACTCATCAATGATTAACTCAATACCTAAATCATTAATCGTTGATACAAAAGATTCTAATGAATTGTATTTAACATTTGTATTGTTTTTCATTTTCAACACAGCCCCTCTATCTATATTTACATATAGTATACAGCCTTTTATTTTTGAAATCAATAAATAGTCAGACTTTTCCGAAAATATAAGTGTAATTTGCAACTTTTCAAAAAATAAGAAAATGTAAAAGTATAATAACTGAAAATCAATTGTAGAAAACTTATAAAATATTTTATTATATAAGTTGCTTTTAAAATCTTTGTGTTATATTATTTGAGTATCACCATAAGTTTTAAGGAGGCGTCAGCTATGATTCAACAATACATTATTAAAAAAGGTGATATGGTTCTTCAACCATGTAATTTATCTATAGGACTAAATGAAGGTACTTGTGTATTAAAGTACAAAGAGGAGCGTGATATCGTAAAGGAACGGACACATAAAATTATAGATCGTTCATGTAGATTTTATGGTAGTAGTTATGTATTTAAAAAAGAAGACACAATGAGAATTACTGGCATTAATAGTAAACCCCCAATTTTATTCACTCCATTATTTCCTACTTACTTTTTTCCTACACATTCAGACCGAAAAGAAGAAAACACTTGGATCAATATTCATTATGTACAAACGATAAGAGCTTTAAAAGATAAAAAATGTAAAGTCACATTTGTCGATAACCAAACTATAGTTGTTAATATTTCAGCGCACAGTATGCATCATCAATACTTAAATGGCATATATTATTACTATATGATGGATAGAGCAGCTAGGGTGGCTACTTTTGATCCTGAATCTCCTATAGACTATACGAAACCACAATTAAATATTTATGAAGCATTAGCAAAATATTCTCTATTTGAAAATAAATAGCAAAACATTTCTAAAATATAAATGTAAAAATGTCATATGTGGAATATTATATTAATTTAGTGTAAATATTCCGCATATTTTTTTGCTAAAGGTACTTGAAAATTTCTCTGTAGTTGATATAATAGTATTTGTGCTTGATTGAGATATCAATTATTCCACAGTAGCTCAGTGGTAGAGCTATCGGCTGTTAACCGATCGGTCGTAGGTTCGAGTCCTACCTGTGGAGCCATTGGAAACGTACTCAAGTTGGCTGAAGAGGCGCCCCTGCTAAGGGTGTAGGTCGCGCAAGCGGCGCGAGAGTTCGAATCTCTCCGTTTCCGTTAATAAAAACAAGATTTTTAATACCGAAGTCCTTAACAGGATTTCGGTATTTTTTTGTTCTAAAAAGAAAATGTAAAGGCCAATTTATTTTGAACTTTACATTTTTTAACAAAATACTATTTATCTAAATGACGATACAAAGTTGCTCTGCTTATATTCGTTTTCTCTTTAATTTCATTTAAAGTATATTTTTTACTCATATACATTTCTATAGCGTCTTTAAGATTCTTATCATCTCGCTTTGGTCTCCCCATATTTTTTCCTTCTTTGGTGTGGTTTTCTAACCCTATACGGGTTCTAAATTTAACGATATCACTCTGAAAATCAGTTATATTATGTAGTATTTCTAAGAATGATTCTTTAGTTGCTTTATTAATGTATTTTTTTAAATTTATCACGTATAGTGAAACGTCCATCTTTGAAAGTCTATCTAATATGTCTACTAAATGTTTGGTAGAATCAGCAAGTATGCATAAATCAGTTATATATAACGTATCTCCTGTAGATAAGTTTTCATTTAAAAGTAATTCTAATTGAATTCTTTTTTTATTATGAGCGTGAGACTCCTCAAAAATATTCTTTGTATAATTTGCAATTTTCTTATTTTGTTCTATCATTGAATCATTTATTATGACTGGCCTTACGTAGCCCAAATGCATTGGAAAGCACCACCTATAGATTTTTTGAAATTAGTTTCATAAAGGGGTATACATATGAAACTATTCTGTTATACTTTATTTTATAATTTATTATAAAGGAGAGTAAATATGATTGAAACATTAAAACAGGAATGGTTAAATCAGCCAGGTAAAAATATCCTTGCTGGTATAGTTGTTGCATTGGCATTAATTCCTGAAGCCATCGCATTTTCAATTATAGCAGGAGTTGATCCTATGGTGGGGTTATATGCAGCCTTTATAATAGCCACTGTAACTGCTATTGTAGGCGGAAGGCCTGCTATGATTTCAGGTGCGACGGGGGCTGTAGCACTATTAGTGGTCCCTTTAGTTAAAGAACATGGCGTAGAATACCTTTTAGCTGCCACTATACTTATGGGTGCGATACAACTGATTTTAGGTTTGCTGAAAATTGGCCGATTGATGAAATTTATACCCCGCTCAGTTATGATTGGTTTTGTTAATGCTTTAGGCATTATGATATTTATGTCCCAGATAGAACATATCTTTGGTATATCAATATCAACATATGTATATGTCATCATAACATTATTAATTGTTTATATTTTACCCCGTTTTTCAAAAGCAGTCCCTGCACCATTAATTGCTATTATCGTTTTAACTGCAATCTATATGTACACTGGAGCTGATGTGAGAACGGTAGGAGATTTAGGTACGATTAAGCAATCACTACCACATTTTTTAATTCCTAATGTGCCATTTACTTTTGAAACGTTACAAATTATTTTTCCTTATTCATTATCAATGGCTGTTGTAGGTCTAGTAGAAAGTCTACTTACAGCTAAAATTGTCGATGATGCTACAGATACTTACAGTAGTAAAAATAGAGAATCACGTGGCCAAGGCATTGCTAATATCATTACTGGTTTCTTTGGTGGTATGGGAGGTTGCGCCATGATTGGTCAATCAGTCATTAATGTGAAATCAGGTGCAAATAGTAGATTGTCTACTTTTACTGCCGGCATTGTTCTGATATTTATGATTATAGTATTAGGTAACATTGTTGTACAAATTCCTATGCCTATCTTAGCAGGTATCATGGTTATGGTATCTGTAGGAACTGTAGATTGGAATTCTTTTAAATATATCCGAAAAGCACCTAAAACAGATGCTATCGTTATGATAATAACTGTCATTATCGTTTTAATGACACACAATTTGGCAATTGGTGTAATAATTGGAGTCGTTTTCAGCGCATTATTTTTTGCTACTAAAATTTCAAAAATTGATGTTATTCTAGAAGAATACAGTAATGTGAATTATTTGTATTTCAAAGGTCAAATCTTTTTTGTATCTATTGATTCTATGATGGAACAAATTAATTTTAACGTTGAAAATAAAACAATAGAATTAAATTTTAATGATGCACATTTGTGGGATGACTCGGCAGTAGATGCAATAGATACTATAGTAAGAAAATTTGAAGAGAAGCATAATGTTGTCTATGTTGAAAAATTGAACTCAGATAGTCGGAAAATTGTGTCTGAGTTAAGCCAATTAAATGAAAATCACTTAAATTAAAGGAGTGCTATTTATGTATAAGTCAATTTTGTTAGCGGCGGATGGATCAGAAAACAGTTTGCGTTCAGCAAAAGAAGTTTTAAATTTTATAGATGAAAATACGATTGTTACGATACTTACAGTTGTTGATGTTGATGAATCGAAAACTGATGTATTACATGGTAATCAGGGTGAGGGTTTAAATAATAAAAGAGAAGATAAATTATCAAATATCACTGAATTTTTCACGAAACAGAGTGTCGAATATAAAGTTAAAATTGCACATGGCGTTCCTGCTGATACAGTAGTTAAAATTGCTAATGAGGGTGAGTATCAAGCTATAATTTTAGGAACCCGTGGCCTAAATAGCTTACAAGAAATGGTATTAGGTAGCGTGAGTCATAAAGTTGCAAAACGCGTGCAAATCCCTGTAATTATCGTAAAGTAAAATATTATTAAAATGATGTCGAGTTAAAATATAAGTAGTCGACTTTGAAATAAAGATACGTACAAACAAAGGAATCTTCTGAATTTATGGAAGATTCCTTTGTTTGTACGTTTTTTTAATTTTTAAAACTTGAGAAAACTAGCAACAATTTTTATTGTCTTCTTCTTTTTTTTCGTTATTTTCTTCTTTTTTATCCATATGTTCTTCAATTTCTACTGAACAACATGATTGTTCTTGTGGTTTTAATTTTTTTAATGCATCTTTGATACCCAATTACTACACCTCCTTAAATAATTAAGTTAACAATTAGACCAGTAGCAATTGCTACGACTAAAATTGCTATAATAAAAAATATTACAAATTTCTTTTTAAATAATTTGGATAACAATATGACTTCAGGAATACTTGCGCCTGCACCACCTATAATTAACGCAACCACCGTACCTAATGACATCCCTTTAGATACTAGTGCTTCAGCTATAGGCAGCATTGTTTCTGGTCTGATATACATTGGAATACCAATAACAGAAGCAATAACAACTGAGATAATACCATTGCCACTTGCATATTGAGTTATAAATGCTTCAGGAATAAATCCATAAATAAATGCTCCTATAAATACACCAATAATTAAATAAGGCAACATTGGATATAGGAAAGCCCAAGCATCATTTAACGCTTGCTTAACACGAGATCCTGATTTATTTGAGAAGAAACCATCGCCTTTAACAGTAACGCCTTTATAACTCTCTGCCAGATTCATTTTTGAAAATACAAGACCTGTTAAAATACTGAAAAATGCTAAGACAATAAAATAAGCAACAGCAACTTTCCAACCTAATAGAAGCCAAAGCATAAATATCATGAGTGGATTCATGAGCGGGGAAGCGATTAAGAAACTCATAGCTGGACCAAATGGAACTTTTGAGTTTAATAATCCGGCAAGAATAGGAATAGTGGAACAAGAACAAAACGGTGTAATAGCTCCAAAAGCCATACCCAATACATAGTTTGTTGCTTTGTTAGGTTTGCTCAACAGTCTTCGTATTTTATCTTCCGAAACGAGTTGTTGAATTAAACTTACGATAAAACTTACAATTATAAATAGTACTAACAATTCAAAAAATAACATTAAAAATGTTTTGATGAATTCGATGATTGACTCTGTCATTGGTGAAGCTCCTCTAAATATATTAATCAACTTTTTTTGATATATTAATCGATAAAATTAATTAATTTAATGTTAAATAAGATGAAAACTACAATATTTTACAACAAGTATCTTCAGTTAATACGACTTGGATTTGTGCTTCGTTGATTTTGTAGTAGTTCCATGTACCGTGCTTTTCAAGAATTAAAATCTGTGCATCGACTAATTTTTTTAAATGATAAGAAAGTTTAGATTGTTTTAAATCTAATAATGCTTCTAAGTCACATACACATAATGATTTATTAGGACTCTGACTAATTTGATTAAGTATTTTTAAGCGGTTTTTGTCGGCAAGTGCGTTGAACATATTTTCATAAAAATCTAGTTGCTGTTCTTCATTCAAATCAGGATTAGGCTTAATAACTTCCATAAAATGTCACCTCATTTATTTATAGTATCTATAATTTTTTGATACATCAACTTTTATTGATATATTAACTATAAAACAACGAGGTCATTATTGCAAGATTATAAAAGTATAATTTTGAGAACAATACAAAATTTTTCAAGAATATGATTAGAAACTCGAAATAAAACTAGTACATAGACATTAGTCTATATAGATGTTAGTCTATAAAAGTAAAATAATTAATGAGGTGAACTTAATGTTAAATATTGAAATATACGAAGAAGCAATGTGTTGTTCTACTGGCGTATGTGGTCCAGAACCAGATGAAACACTAATAAAGACGAATCAAATCAATGAACATTTAAAACAAAATCAAATCGAAGTACACCGCTATAATATGAATAATAATCCAAATGAATTTATAAAAAATAAGGAAGTTATTCGTTTGGTTCAAGAAAAAGGTAATGAAGTTTTACCAATTACTTTCATAGAAGGCAATATAGCTAAAACAGGAGATTATATTACTGAAGAGGAAGCTGATGAAATTATCACTGTTAATCAGTTAAGGAATGAGGGATGTTGTGGTGGAGATGGATGTTGTTAAACGCTTAAATAAATTGAACATAGATAATATTGAGTTAACAAAATTTTTATTCTTTACTGGTAAAGGAGGCGTAGGTAAAACAACGATATCAAGTTCTCTCGCTTTAAACTTAGCAAAGGATGGAAAGAAAGTAGCTCTAGTAAGTACTGATCCAGCTAGTAACTTACAGGACGTATTTCAAATGGAATTATCTAATAAATTAACTACATACCCACCTATACCTAATCTCGCTATAGCCAACTTTGACCCGATTGTAGCAGCAGATGATTATAAAGCACAAGTTATAGCACCATACGTGGGAATTTTACCGGAAAGTGTATTGTCTGAGATGAAAGAGCAGTTAAGTGGGTCGTGTACAGTTGAAGTGGCAGCATTTAATGAATTTACAAATTTTTTATCCGATAAAACTTTAGAACAAGAATTTGATTTCATTATATTTGATACAGCTCCAACAGGTCACACCTTGAGAATGCTTGAATTACCTTCTGCATGGACAGATTATTTAAATACAACGAGTAATGATGCTTCTTGTTTAGGTCAATTATCTGGTTTAAATGAAAATAGAGGTAAATATAACGTAGCACTAAAAAAATTACGCAACCAAGAAGATACGACAATAGTGTTAGTTGCTAAACCTAACCAATCCTCTATTTATGAAATTCAGAGAGCACAACAAGAATTACAACAACTATCAATTTCTAAATTCAAAATAGTCATTAACAACTATATAGAAGAAAGACATGGTTTAATTTCTAGTCAGATGAAATCAGAACAAGATAAAAATATTAATCATTTTACTGAATGGTTAAATAACAATCATGTCTATTACGTTCCATATAAAAATCAGGAGAATGAAGGTATAGAGAGTGTGTCTAACCTATTCAATGACAATAACTTAATTGAAAATGATGACTTTAATGTTGAGAATCATCCGCAATTTAGTAACTTGATAGATGAGATTGAAAATAGTAACGTCCAATATTTATTTACAATGGGAAAAGGTGGCGTCGGTAAAACGACAGTAGCAACGCAATTAGCTACGGTATTATCTAATAAAGGATACCGCATTCTTTTAGCAACGACTGATCCTACTAAAGAAATTAACGTTGAAACCACAAGTAATTTAAATACTGCTTTTATTGATGAAGAACAAGCATTAGAAAAGTATAAAAAAGAAGTACTAGCCACAGTGACTGATGATACACCACAAGACGATATTGATTATATTATGGAAGATTTAAAATCACCTTGTACAGAAGAAATAGCATTTTTCAAAGCCTTTAGTGACATTATGGAGAATCAAGAAGACATGGATTACGTAATTGTAGATACAGCTCCTACAGGCCATACCTTGCTGTTACTTGATTCTAGTGAAAATCATCATAAAGAACTAAAGAAAAAATCAACTCAAACTACCAGTAATGTTGAAACATTATTACCCAAAATTCAAAATAAAAATTTAACACAGATGATAATCGTAACACTAGCAGAAAAAACGCCTTATTTAGAATCTAGACGTTTAGTAGAAGATTTAAATAGAGCTAATATAGGCCATACTTGGTGGGTTGTTAATCAATCGTTAGTTACGCTAAATCAACGTGATGACCTTTTTAGTAATAAAAAAGTAGATGAATCAATTTGGATAAACAAGATTAAAAATGAAAGTCTTAATAATTACTTTGTCATACCTTATGGAGGGTTATCATAATGAAAAAAATTGTAATCATTGGTTCAGTTGCTGCCGGTACAAGTGTCGCGGCTAAAGCAAGAAGAAATAGTGAAGATGTGGAAATTACTGTTTTTGATAAAGATAGTGATATTTCGTATTCAGTATGTGGTATTCCCTACTATATAGGCGGTAATGTATCTGATATTGATGAACTCACGCCACGAAATGCTAAATGGTTTAAAGAGCGCTTTAATATAGATATTTATACAAAATATGAAGTGAATCAGATAAATGATACTGATCAATCAATAACAGTTACCAATTTAGTAAATGATGAAAAGATGATTCAAGAATATGACGAATTAGTATTAGCAACAGGTTCATCACCTAAAGAACTCCCTCAATTAAATAGCGAAGAATATAAGAATGTGTTTAAAGTTAAAAATATTAATGATGCCAAAGCAATTTATAATTATATTAATGACAATGATGTTCAGAATATAACAATCGTTGGCGGCGGGTTTATTGGTTTAGAGATGCTAGAACAATTATCTAATTATAATACTTCGATTGTCCAACGTAACACTTTTATGCCTCATTTAGATCACGATATGAGTTTTATGATTCAAGAATATATTGAAGATAAAACTAATGTATATGCCTATAATGAAATTGATATTATTGATTATGATGAGACTCATACGATAAATAGAGTCAGCTTAAAAACTGGCGAATTAATTGATACAGATTTAATCATTATTGGGATTGGTGTCACACCAAATACTAAATTAGCTAAAGAAATTGGTATTAATATTGGAGAATCTGGAGCAATACAAACCAATAAGTATTTGGAAACAAATATTCCTCATATATATGCAATTGGTGATGTAGCAGAAAGTTATAATTTAATTACTGGTAACCCTATATATAGACCATTGGGTTCTACAGCAAATAAAATGGGACGTATTTTAGGGGATAGATTAACTGGTGGGAATCTAGAACACAAAGGCATTTTAGGAACAGGTATTGTCCGTATATTTGATATGACAATTGCTCAAACAGGTTTAACCGAAAAAGAAGCTATGGCGTTAGAAATTGACATAGATGTATTACACAATGTGAAACCGAATCGTCCAGAATATATGCAAGGTCGAGAAATGGTAATTAAAGCTATATTTGATAAAAATAATTCTAAATTACTTGGTGCGCAAATAGTTGGTTATGAGGGGGTAGACAAAAGAATAGATGTACTAGCTACTGCTATAACATTCGGTGCCGAAGCAGAAGATTTATTTCATTTAGATTTAGCATATGCTCCTCCTTTTTCTACAACTAAAGACCCTGTTATTTATACAGGGATGATTGGTCACAATATTACTCGAGGACGTAAGATTATAACGCCTGAAGAAGTCGTAAAACAAAAAAACGATTTATTGATTTTAGACGTACGTTCTCCAAAGCAATTTGAAGTCGATCACGTTGATGGAGCTATTAACGTCCCATTGAAAACGTTGAGAAGTTATGCCGAAACGCTAGATGAAAATCAAGCGATAGTGACTTATTGTAATAAAGGTACTACTGGTAATGCTGCACAAAACGTACTGATTAATTTAGGATTTAAACATGTATATAATTTATCAGGTGGCAATAAAAATTATCAACGATATAAAAGATTTCAAGTAGAAAGGAAGAAGAAAAATTGAATTATAAAGAAATATCACAATATTTAAAAGTGATTGCTGATAGTAGTCGTCTTGAAATATTAGATTTGTTATCTTGTGGTGAATTATGCGCTTGTGATTTATTAGAACATTTTTCTTTTTCTCAACCCACGTTAAGTCATCATATGAAAGTTTTAAAAGACAATAATTTAATTACATCCAGAAAAGATGGTAATAAAAATTTATACAAATTGAATCATGATGTATTAGATGATATTACGACAAGGCTTACTTTATTGGGTTCAAGTACTGTTCCATGCATCTGTGAAACAGTAGAGAAGGGCGAGTGTTAATGATGACGATATTAGCAATCACAATCTTTGTATTAACGTTAATTTTTGTTATTTGGCAGCCTAAAGGTTTAGATATTGGTATTACTGCATTAATAGGTGCTGTAGTTGCTATAATCACCGGCGTTGTGAGCTTTTCAGATGTACTGGAAGTTACTGGAATCGTTTGGAATGCGACTTTAACGTTTGTTGCTGTTATTCTAATTTCACTCATATTAGATGAAATTGGGTTCTTTGAGTGGTCTGCTATACATATGGTTAGAGCATCAAAGGGTAATGGCTTGAAGATGTTTATCTTTATCATGCTCTTGGGTTCAGTTGTAGCAGCCTTCTTCGCAAATGATGGTGCAGCTTTAATACTTACACCTATTGTATTAGCAATGGTACGTAATTTAGGCTTTGATAAAAAAGCAATATTTCCATTTATCATTGCTAGTGGTTTTATTGCAGACACAACCTCATTACCACTTATTGTTAGTAATTTAGTTAATATAGTTTCTGCGGATTATTTCGATATAGGTTTTATTGAATACTTCAGTAAAATGATTATACCTAATATATTCTCGTTGATTGCAAGCATTCTTGTTTTATGGTTGTATTTTAGAAAATCTATTCCTGGCAAATTTAACGAAGTAAATATTAGAGAACCAAGAGAAGCGATTAAAGATAAAAAACTTTTTAACATCTCTTGGATTGTACTTGCTTTCTTACTCGTTGGTTATTTAATAAGCGAGTTTATAAATATTCCAGTATCTATTATTGCTGGTATCATTGCTTTAATATTTGTATTATTAGCGCGTAAATCTAAAGCGGTACATACGAAACAAGTAATTAAAGGTGCGCCATGGAACATTGTTTTATTCTCCATTGGTATGTATCTCGTCGTCTTTGGTTTGAAGAATGTCGGCATTACGACTTTACTTGGAGATGTACTAACAAATATTTCAAGTTACGGCTTGTTTAGTAGTATCATGGGCATGGGCTTTATAGCTGCATTTCTTTCATCTATTATGAACAACATGCCAACTGTATTAATAGATGCAATAGCAATTGGTCAATCGAGTGCCACAGGATTATTAAAAGAAGGCATGATTTATGCCAACATTATTGGATCTGATTTAGGACCTAAAATAACACCAATCGGCTCTTTAGCCACACTTCTTTGGTTACACGTGTTAACTCAAAAAGGAGTGAAAATATCCTGGGGTGTATATTTCAAAACGGGAATTATTATCACGATCCCTGTTTTATTTGTAACCCTATTAGGTTTATATTTAACACTAATTATTTTCTAAAAAGAGAGGTAGTAATAGATGAATAAAAAAACAATTTACTTTATATGTACTGGTAATTCTTGTCGTAGTCAAATGGCTGAAGGCTGGGGAAGAGAAATACTCGGCGAAGAATGGAATGTTTACTCAGCAGGTATCGAAACGCATGGCGTAAATCCCAAGGCGATAGAAGCGATGAAAGAAGTAAACATTGATATTTCAAATCATACATCCGACATGATTGATAGTAATATTTTAAAACAGTCGGACCTCGTTGTTACACTTTGTAGTGATGCTGATGATAATTGTCCAGTTATCCCACCTAATGTAAAAAAAGAACATTGGGGCTTTGATGATCCAGCAGGTAAAGAATGGTCAGAATTTCAACGTGTAAGAGATGAAATAGGCGATACAATTAAACGATTTAAAGAGCTATAAGCATTTAAATTTATTTGTTATTTTTAAATGATGAACTTAAAAATGAGTATGAATTAAATCAGAAAAATAATGAAAAACCTTCAAAGTAGCCACTAAAAGTGAAAACTTTGAAGGTTTTTTATGTCAAAGTAGCGATGTATTAATAATTACAGTAGATAGGAATTTAAGTTTTAAATAATAGTAATGTTTTTTGAGAACTAACTAGGGAAAAAGTATATTATAAACAATAAGATTATAAAAATTAGATATGCTTAGATCTTTACCAATAATACGAGGTAATAAGTTTTTGATTTTAACTCAAGATATTGTAAGAAAAAATAAAATTATTTTTTACAATGAATATTGTTTACGATGTTGTATATAAACAAAAAAAGTGGTAAGCTATGCAATGTGATAAAATAAGAAAATAGGAGAGATATATATGGGCTTTATTATTATGATTATAGTAGGCGGTTTAATTGGCTGGTTAGCCGGCGCAATTTTAGGTAAAGATATTCCAGGTGGAATTATTGGTAATATTATTGCAGGTTTAATCGGTTCAGCTATAGGTAGTAGATTATTAGGCACTTGGGGACCAGTTTTAGGTGGCGTTCCAATCTTACCAGCTTTAATCGGGGCAATCGTATTAATCCTAATTGTTTCACTTATTATGAAAGCAATTAGAAAATAGTATATAATCACTCACCACTTGGTGGGTGTTAGAACTTAGACAAACCATTTGCTATAAAGCATTTGGTTTTTTTAATAGATACTATTCCCTTGAGGGAATCTTTGTTCTTTCATTTCATTGTTTAATACTTACATGAAATGGAATGAATGTTTTTTCTAATTCAAGTATATATTTATTTTGTGTTTTTGCCTTTATATGAATGCAATCAATGAATAATTGTAATTGATGATATTGTTTTTGTTTTAAAAAACAGCAGTGATTTGTGCCGACTCCTGCTGGAAAAGCACTAGCCGAAGACTACAGGCTGAGGCTGTGCCCGCGGAAAGCGTGCACAAAAAAGTGCCAACAAAGTCATAGATTTTGTCGACACTCTGCTACTCACTATTTGGTGGGCGTTTTTTTAAATTTTAATAATATTGATAGGTCTGTATATAAATAAAAAAGCTAACCGTTTTTTTTAGAAACGATTAGCTTTTTTTCTTTTTTTCATAAACTTCAATGTATGTGAAATCTATTTTTTGCTTATTAAGTTTCTGATTCCTTTTATAATAAAGCCTACTACTACAGATCTGAAAACACGTGATATAATATTTTTCATTATTAATCCTCCTAAGTTACAATTCAAATTTCCTTAATTTGCTGTATAGTTTCTTTACCCAATTTTCGATGAAATATTGGAGAAAACAGAAAAATTTTTAACTTTTAATAAAATAATGCTTATTTTCCAAAAGAAATAAGACCGTCTTCATCTGCTTTGTTAAAGAAAATCGTAATGAGACCACTAATGATAGCGATAACGTATGGAATGCCTGTCCAAAAGAACACTAAATGTACAATACCTTGTAAAAGTTGATTTGAGTAAAATTTATGAATACCACACCAACCGAGTATAAATGCAAGTACAACGTAAATGACTTTATTTACTTTCATATGTCTAGTCCTTTCATTTTAAAATTGTTATCTTAATTATCTCTTATATTAAGTGATTCAACAATCGAAAACAATCAATGAAAAACAAATTCTCGTAAAAAGCCAATTATTGTTTCGAACTTTTTATTTAATTCATATATAATATAGTTAAATAAACATAATAAGGAGCATACAAATGATTAGAAAAGCTAAACCTAACGATAAGCATGAAATTGCAAAATTATGTTATATCATTTGGAGTCAATTAGACATTGACTTAGTGGAATATACTGAAAAAGAGAGATTACTAAAAATTATGGAACAAAGTATGGTGGATGTACAATATAGAGGCCATTATAGTAACACTTGGATATACGAAATCGATGGTGAAATTGCAGGTTGCTTAATTGCATACCCTGGTGATAAAGAGTTAGAGCTTGAAAAGGCTTGGTTAGATATGGAATTAGATGAAGACATTAGAGCTTATGGGACGCCGATGCCAATGAAAGAAGCTAATGATGATGAATGGTATATAGAAACAGTTGCTACCTTTCCAGAATTCAGAGGGCAAGGTGTCGCTACTAAATTAATTAAACATGTATTAGAGACGTATCCAGATGAAAAATGGAGCTTAAATTGTGATTTACTCAATGATGGGGCGTTACATGTTTATAAAAAATTAGGGTTCCAACCTACAAGTGAATTTGATTTATACGGTCATATGCATTATCACATGGTACATGTAAAAGACTGAGCTTTTATTTGTTTAAAAAGTAAAAAAATCGATCTTCATGAGTATGAAGATCGAAAAAGTAATACTTACTTTATTTGATTGCTTGGTTAAAGTTGTTTGTTGAGAAATATATTAAATACCACCGAGCAGAGCACTAATATAAATACCAAGTGCATACAGTAGACCGAAGAATGTGTTCGTTTTTCCTGTTGCAGCCATTGCTGGCATCATAGTTGCTGGCGTGTCATTCTTTTTGAATCTACGTACAGCCTTGATAGGTAGCGGGAATGACAGTAAAGCAAGTAAAAAGAAAATTGAACCACCAGGTTGGAAGAACGTAATATAGATAACTAATGCATACGCGACAATGTACATTAATGCTAAGAAGCGTATAGAGTTATTTTTACCCAATAAAATAGGTAATGTCTTACGACCACTTTCTTTATCTTTAACACGGTCACGAATATTATTAGCCATATTGATTAAACCGATTGTTATAACAATTGGAAGACTGATCCAAACAACTAGACTTTGTAAATTACCTGTTTGAATGAAGAATGCAATTAAAATAATAATCATACCCATGAAAATTCCAGAGAATACTTCACCAAAAGGAGTCCAAGAAATAGGGAACGGTCCACCTGTATATAAATAGCCGATTGCCATACACACAAGTCCAATTGGTATGAGCCAGAACGAACTGTTGATGGCTATAAATAGTCCTAGTAAAGCAGCAATGACATAAAATGCAATGGCTATATTCATGACTAACTTAGGACTCATGCCATTTCGAACGATTGCACCACCGATTCCTACAGAAGTGTGGTCATCTAACCCTTTTTTGAAATCATAGTATTCATTAAACATGTTTGTTGCAGCTTGAATTAATAAACAAGCGATTAACATGGCTAAAAGCAAAGCAAGACTTAGATGATCTTCACTACCGAGTAGGAATATTTTTGCAGTAGCAGTACCAACAAGTACTGGTACCACAGCAGCGGTTAAAGTATGTGGTCTCATTAAGTGCCAGTATTTTCTGACAGTAGAATATTGTTGATATTGAGATGCCATAAAATTTTATACCTCGAATTCTTTTATATTAAAATATTTTTTATCAAATTTATTTTAATGGAAGAACTTGTAAAGGTCAAATAACGTGAAAATTATATAAATGAAATAGGCTAGATACCATACACATATTGTGAAAAGTGGTACAATATTATAATGAGTGCAAACTGATAAATGAAAGAAGTGAAATAGATGACTTTGGACGTCAAGGAAAGTGAAATTGTCGAAGCGGTATACGAAAGTAATCATACTTGGGTTTCTGTAGAAGCAAAATTAAATTATGAATTAGATCCTACTGTATTATTCCATGTTACGGAAGACAGTGCAGGAGACCGTTTTTATTTTAAAAAAAATGACAACAAAACTTCATTCTTTGGCTATCATGCTATTAAAAGATTTAAAAATGACTTTGAAAGTAAACAATCTATTTTCCGAGAATGGGAAAAATATAAAAGTGATATTGATTTAATTCATCCAAATTCAGAACGACATCATTTAAAAATATGTGGCGGATTCCAATTTTCAACACATAAATCTGGAGATGAGTGGCGTGAATTTGGTATTAATCATTTTATATTACCTGAAGTATTGGTAACTATGGAAGAAGGAAACACGTATATTACCTATACTGTAGAAGCAGATCAATTTGAAATTGACTCATTTTTAACGATTATAGATAAGTTAACTCAAGAAAATGTTAGCCCAGATTTTGAAAAAGGTGAAATTAAACGCATTGAGGATATTTATAAAGATGAGTGGCGTGATTTAGTTAAAGATACAATAGATATATTAGATGAAAACAAAAAAATTGTGCTTGCAAGAAAACGATTGATTATGTTTGATAAAAATATAAACATCCCTTATATCTTAAACCAAGCAACACAAGGTGAACATAATAGTTACTTATTTGTATTAGAATCACAAGACAGTGTATTCTTTTCACAAACACCTGAACAATTAATGGAAATTAATGATGAAATATTATCTACAAAAGCAGTTGCAGGTACGATTA
Organism: Staphylococcus equorum; assembly: GCF_001747895.1. Lineage (GTDB taxonomy): Bacteria > Bacillota > Bacilli > Staphylococcales > Staphylococcaceae > Staphylococcus > Staphylococcus equorum_A. The sequence continues at coordinate 30,782 of NZ_LNNB01000036.1, forward strand.
AACGTACACATCAAGATGATGTGGATAATGAAAATATAAATGCATTTTTAAATGATGAAAAAAACTTAAATGAACATCGCTTTGTAGTAGATAGCATATTGAATGACATTGAATTGTATGTAGAAGATATTACTTACAATGAAAAGCCACAAATTTTAACAAATGATCATTTGTATCACTTGTATACGAAAATTAAAGGACAATTGATTAGTGAATCTTACATTGGTTTATTAGATAATCTTCATCCGACGCCGGCACTTGGAGGTTACCCAAAAGAGGAAGCAATTGAATATATTGAACAAAATGAGTTTGGAACACGTGGGCTTTATGGCGCGCCAGTTGGCTATATTGACATGTATGATAATTGTGAATTTATCGTTGCAATTAGATCTATGTTGATTAAGAAAAATCAAGCAACATTATTTGCTGGTTGTGGAATTGTAAGTGATTCTGATGCGGATAGTGAAGTAGAAGAGACTGCTGTTAAATTTAGCCCAATGATGAAAGCATTAGGAGTCGAGAAATATGAATAACCATACAACTGCATTAACAAAACAGGTATTTACTTTTGTTTCAGAACTATATGCATACGGAATAAGAGAAATAGTGATAAGTCCAGGATCTCGTTCAACACCAATGGCAATTGCAATTGAAGCACACCCTAAAATGAAATCTTGGATTCATCCAGATGAACGTAGTGCCGCTTTCTTTGCGATGGGATTAATGAAAGGCAGTGAGCGACCAGTTGCGATTCTTTGTACATCTGGTAGCGCTGCTGCGAATTATACACCAGCCATTTCTGAAAGTAGCTTGAGTCATTTACCACTCGTGGTATTAACAAGTGATCGTCCACATGAACTCAGAGGTATTGGGGCACCACAAGCAATAGATCAAACAAATATGTTTGCAAATTATACACAATATCAATTTGATTTCCCAATTGCTGATAGTAATGATGACCAAGACTTTATGACGAATACAGTTAAATTCCAATTACAAAAAGCGAGTCAGTATTTATATGGCCCGCATCGAGGTCCAATTCATCTGAATTTACCATTTAGAGAGCCACTGACACCTGATTTAGAAAAAGTTGAATGGTTAACTTCAGATACGAAGATTATGCCACATTACCAAAAAACGACGAGTCTCAATGAAATAAATGTAATTGTTAAAAAACGCAAAGGTCTTATTATCGTTGGCGATATGCAGCATCAAGATGTAGATCAAATACTCACATTTGCGACGATACATGATATGCCTATACTTGCTGACCCTCTAAGTCAATTACGTCGTGAGCATCATCCTAATGTAATAACAACCTATGATCTTTTATTTAGAGCAGGGTTGGAAGTGGATGTTGATTTTATAATTCGAGTAGGTAAACCAGTTATTTCCAAAAAAATAAACCAATGGTTAAAAGAGACGAAGGCATTTCAAATTTTAGTGCAGAATAACGATAGACCAGATGCATTTCCAATAACACCTCATGTTTCTTACGAGATGTCTGCAAATGATTTCTTTAGACAATTATCTGAGACGACGACAGTTGAACGGAAGCAATGGTTAGAAAAATGGCAATCATTAGAGAAACATGCCAAAGTTGAAATTAAAGATTATGTGAGAACTGCGACAGATGAAGCGGCTTACGTAGCAAATGTACTAGACAAACTAACAACAGCTGATGCATTATTTGTGAGTAATAGTATGCCAATTCGTGATGTAGATAATTTGTTTACTGACTGTGAAGCAGAGATTTATTCAAATCGTGGAGCTAACGGTATCGATGGTGTTACTTCAACAGCATTAGGCATGGCGGTGCACAAGAAAGTGACATTGTTGATTGGTGATTTAGCCTTTTATCATGATATGAATGGCTTACTCATGTCTAAATTAAATGATATCAACTTGAATATAGTGTTATTAAATAATGATGGTGGGGGAATCTTTTCATATTTACCACAGAAAGATACAGCTGATGCATATTTTGAAAGATTATTTGGCACACCAACAGGATTGGATTTTGAACATACTGCGCTACTTTACGACTTTACATTTAAACGATTTGAATCTATTGAAGCATTTAAATACACTGAGTTATCCAAATTTGGCGCACATATTTATGAAATTATGACGCATAGAGAAGATAACCTACAACAACATCTTAAACTCTATAAAAAGTTGAGTGATATTATCAATGTTACATTATAAATTTCATCGAGCGAATCAATCAACCAATCAATTAATAGTGATGCTACACGGCTTTATTAGTGATCAGCACGCATTTGATAATCATATTCAAATGTTGAAAGAAAGTGTAAATATCGTAACAATTGACTTGCCTGGACATGGTGTAGATGAATCTCCATTTAATCAAGAATGGGACTTTCCTTTTATTAGCCAACAGTTAGATGAAACGCTAGAAGTGTTTAGTGCATATCAATTATTTTTACATGGCTATTCAATGGGTGGTAGAATAGCGTTGTATCATGCAATTCATGGCAACACTAAATTGACAGGTCTTGTTTTGGAAAGTACATCTCCAGGCATTGAAGATCAAACAGCACAGATAGAAAGACAACAAGTTGATTATGCACGTGCCCAAGTATTAGAAATTGCAGGATTAGAAGTTTTTGTTAATGATTGGGAAAAACTGCCACTATTTTATACACAACATGACTTAGATAAGATTACTAAATTAAGTATTCGTAACATGAGAATGCGCCAAGACGCATCAAGATTAGCAAAAGCGTTGAGAGATTACGGTACTGGCAACATGCCTAATTTATGGTCGGAATTGAATCAAATACAAATCCCGACATGTATTATTGTTGGAACTTTAGATGGTAAATTTTGTGAAATTGCTCAAAAAATAGTTTCAATTATACCGAAAACTGAACTTTTTGAAATAGCACAGAGTGGTCATACTGTTCATGTGGAAGAAATGGCAGAATTTGATAGAATAGTATTAGGTTTTATTCAAAAGGAGGAGCAAAATGACTAGACAGTGGGAAACAATTAAAGAATATAAAGAGATTAAGTATGAATATTACGATGGAATCGCTAAAGTAACAATTAACCGTCCTGAAGTGCGTAATGCTTTTACACCAAACACGGTACAAGAAATGATGGACGCATTTACTAAAGCACGTGATGATCAACGTGTTGCTGTTATTATTTTAACAGGTGAGGGAGATAAAGCATTTTGTTCTGGTGGAGACCAGTCAGTACGTGGACACGGTGGCTATGTAGGTGAAGATCAAGTTCCTCGTTTAAACGTATTAGATTTACAAAGACTTATTCGTGTAATTCCAAAACCAGTTATCGCAATGGTAAGAGGTTATGCAGTAGGTGGCGGCAATGTATTAAACGTTGTATGTGACTTAACAATTGCTGCAGATAATGCTATCTTTGGTCAAACTGGACCAAAAGTAGGATCATTTGATGCTGGTTACGGTTCTGGTTATTTAGCTCGTATCGTAGGACATAAAAAAGCACGTGAAATTTGGTATTTATGTCGCCAATATAATGCACAAGAAGCATTAGATATGGGATTAGTTAATACAGTAGTACCTCTAGACGAAGTAGAAGATGAAACTGTTAGATGGTGTGAAGATATTAAGAAACATTCACCAACTGCTTTAAGATTCTTAAAAGCTGCTATGAACGCAGATACAGATGGTTTAGCTGGTCTTCAACAAATGGCTGGAGATGCAACATTACTTTACTATACAACGGATGAAGCAAAAGAAGGTAGAGACGCGTTTAAAGAAAAACGTGATCCTGATTTTGACCAATTCCCTAAATTCCCATAAGGAATTAATATATTAACCTTTATTGAAGGTTAAGTACATACTGTCGACAAAGTATTATACTTTGTCGGCAGTTTTTTTATGCGCTTTTTACAAGTGCAACTCCGACTTTACTATATATTTTCATATGTTATCACCTAGGACACGATTTTAGCATATTATTATGTATACTCATACTGCGTTTTTATTCATTGATTTTACTCCTAGAAAGAGAATAAACAAAAATGAATGAGGGGAATAATTAAAAGGAGTTTATTATTATGTAAAAATCAAATAGCGTATCAATGTATAGGTATAAATTTATTATTTATAAAACTCTTTTAATAGTTCTAATATATTTGACTGTAATTTAAAAATATATTAATATTATAATGAAAAGAAATGAGGGAGAACAATGACATCAGACACTAACGACCAAATAAGAAAAGAAATGTGCTACTTATTTTATATAACGAGTAAAGAAGTTGTAAATCGTTTTAATCGTTACTTAAAACAATATGATATAAGCTTTCCTAACTATATTGTACTGCTTTATATTGAAAACGATAAGAATGTTTATATTAAAACGTTATGTGATGAACTCTATTTAGATTCTGGTACTATAAGCCCTATAATTAAACGTTTAGAAAAAAAAGACCTTATTAATCGTATCAGAACAGAAGAAGATGAACGTAGAGTTAAAGTGAGATTAACAGAAAAAGGATTGAAACTTAAAGAAGAATTCAGCAAAATCTCCGAAGATGTTATTCAACAATTTGATATGGAAGGTGAAGAGTCGGTTACCTATTATCAAATTTTAAAAGCGTTTGCTGAAAAAAATGTTTTTAAAAAAGATGAAGATTTATAATATAAAGTACCCGCTAAACATTGAAGGTTATTCAATATTTAGCGGGTATTTTTGTGTTTATAAAAAATTATTGTTGATAGTATTCGTTAAGAAATTCTTCTAGCCTTCTCATGCCTTCTTTTAAGGCATCAAGTTCATAAGCATAGGATATACGTACATGCCCTTTACCTAAATCAGTAAAGGATGAACCTGGTACCATTGCTACGTGTGCTTTTTCAAGTACATTAATACAAAATTCAAAATCATCATCAGTAAATTTTTTGATGCTAGGGAAGATATAAAAAGCACCTTCAGGCTTAGCATCAAGTTCAAATCCAAGTGACTCTAATTTATGAATTAAAAAATCACGACGTTCAATATAAGCTTTATTCATATATTGTGGCGCTTCCAAGCCTTCATTTAAAGCAGCAATACAAGCAATTTGTGCAGGTACATTTGCACAAATACAATTATATGCATGCATAAATGTTAACTTTTCAATTAAGTACTCAGGTCCAATTAAAAATCCAATACGAATACCAGTTGCAGAATGTGATTTACTTAAACCACCTACGAGTAAAAGTTGATCACGGATTGCATTAAATTCTGCAAAAGAAGTATGTTTTCCACTAAATGTGTTTTCAGCATAAATTTCATCACTAATTATGAAAATTTCTTTGTCTTTCAATGTCTCAGTGATTGCTTGAACCTCATTATACGATAATATGACGCCAGTAGGGTTAGTTGGATAGTTGAGTAATATTGCTTTTGTATTGTTCGTAATATGAGCTTCTATGGCCTCAGGAGTGATTTTATACTCAGACTGAGTTGTATCTATGAAAATTGGAACGCCACCCAAGGTTTTAATCAAGGGAATATATCCTGCATAGATAGGGCCAGGAACAATAATTTCATCGCCTTGATTAATAATACTTCGTAATGCTGTATCTAATGCTTCACTAGCGCCATTAGTAATAATAATTTCTTCAGTACTATACTTAAAATGGTAGCGTTGCTCAAAATATTCACTTACAGCGTTTCTAGTTTCAATTAACCCTTTATTATGCGAATAAGTTGTTTGATCTTCATTTATCGCGTTAATATATGCAGATTTAACTACATCTGGCATAGGGAAATCTGGTTGACCAATCGTTAAATTGATACAGTTATCAATGTTTTTTATACGACTTGAAAATTGACGTATGCTTGGTGCACTTAAATATTTAGCATTATCGTTTAAAGAAAGTTTCATTGAATATTTCACCTCAAGATTAAAAATACCGAATTGTATTTTTTTATGTATGATTAATAGATATCATCAAAGTATTTCTATCATAACATATTTAAAATAAATACAATTCGGTAAAAACCTTTATTAACCTTTAAATTTAGAAGGTGACTGTAAATTGATAACTGGGTTTGTCCATTTTGATACAAAACGTGTTGATAAAACATAGACAATGATACAGGTTGCACTTAAAAGATAAATATAAGTTAAAATGGATATTTCATCTTTAAACGGATGAAGACCAAAACCACGAACTACTCCGATTACAAGACCATGTAATAAATAGATATGCATTGTTCTACGTCCTATATAAGTATAGAATTTTTCTTTTTCAGGTATTAAATTTAAGAAAGAAAACATAGTTACTAAAATAATAAAATAAAGGAGTAATCTTTTGAAGGGACTGTAAAGATCGTGTTTTCCTTCTAATGACATGTAAGGTGAATCACCTAACAACCAGTCTGAATTGATTGGATGAATGGTATAGATTACATAGAAACCGACTAAAACTATAATAGCAATAGGGACGAACTTTTTATTTCTTAAAATTTGTGTATGTTTACTTGTAAATAAATAACCTAAATAAAATATTGGAAAGAACATAATCGTTCTTGAAAAACTTAAATAATTATCAATATTGTCTGAATAACCAGCAAATAATGAAAAAATGATTGCTATTGGTAAGACAAAATAAGGTTTATAGTCTTTAACAATTACTAAAATTACGTGAAAGAAGAATAATGTAAGTAAAAACCAAAGTGCGAACACGGGATCGAAAGGATCGAACTGAACGCTATCTTCTTTACCAGTTAAATAATAATATAAAGAGAAAAAACCAAAGAAAATAATATAAGGTATTAATAGTTTTTTAGAGACTTTTTCTAAATAACCAGCTTCTCCTGCTTTTTTTGCAAAGTAACCAGAAATAAATAAAAATGCTGGCATATGGAAGCTGTAAATTGTTAAGTACAACGAAGATAGATATGTGCTTGCTTCATTGTATGGTTGTAATAAATGACCAAAGACAACAAGAAATATCAACACTGCTCTTGCATTGTCAAAAAAGTAATCTCTTTTTTTTAATTGTGCCATGCTTTTTCTCCTTTAAAAGTGCCGGATGAATTTTATAATCACTGATACTAATTTATTATAAATCATATGAGAAATGCAACAAAATAGATCGATTTGTATTTTATTATTGTATATTATGTAGAATGACATTATAATATTAAGAAATATAATAGTGTCATTTGATTGGTGATAACAAGTAAATTAACATAGTGGAGATGAAGCAACATGTACAAACAACTAGAACAATTAATTACACTGACAAGTAACGATTTGAACTTAGTAAGTAGAAGGTTTGGCCAACGTACAGATTTAACTTCAGAGCAATTAGAAATGTTAAGAATTTTATACAATTATGAAGTTTTATCTCAATATGACTTAACTATGAAAATTAATAAAGAACAATCAATTGTATCACGTTGGATAAAAAAACTTTGCCAAATGGGATACATAACTAGTAAACAATCTAATAAAGATTTAAGATGTAAAGATTTAATGGTAACGGATAAGACAAAGAAACTCGTACAACAAATTAATGAGGTGAGGGTAGCTTTAATTGAAGCGCGCTGCCAAAATTTAACTTCACAAGATATAGAAGACTTAAACCATTTGCTGTATAAATTAAACGTCCATCAGGCTTATTTACGCTAGGTTATTGGGACCAAGTAATTTATATGAGAGCATCAGAATATAAAAATTTAAGAGTACATGTTTCACTCATAGAAAATATCTATTGAGTGATCATGTACTCTTATTTTAATTATATAAAAGCAAGTATAATATTTTAGGTGTAAATTAAGCTTTATAAGTATTTACATCAAAATATTTACCTAATTTACCCATTGAATCATAGAAACCTTTAATACGTGTGGCATTGTGCTCTGCCCATCTTACATCAGTTGCGTATTGATGTTCACCTGGATTTTCAGGGTTCCAACGCATTTTATAAAGTGTATTTTGGCCTTGGCTGATATATGAACTTGAGATGAATTTAGCACCACCAACGATTGCTTTTTTAACTGTATCCCAACCGTTAGATTTAGCAGTAGCGAAACCTTGTTTAACTGCATCGCTATCAACTGCTCCGATACCGAACATATTATAATATTTGTTTGGACCATCTGTTACGACTTTATCATCTACTACATCGCCGCCGTTAGCAAGTTCTGAAGTACCATCACCTGTTTCTAATAGGGCATGTGAGATTAAATAAACCTCATTAATATTGTAAGCTTTAGCTGCTTCGCTGAATGCTTCACCTTGACCTTCTAAAATACCTTTACCGACTAAAAGTTTATCTAAATCTGCTGAAGAGATATCTTGAGATTTATCTAAACGTAAGAATTGATATTTTTGAGTAGGATCTTGTGCTAATTTGCCCGTATCCATAGCATTTTTTATCTCGATAGGTGTAGCATCTTCCCATTTACCTGGTGTGTGTTGAATTTGAGGTTTAGTTTTCAAACCTGCTTGAATTGCTACAGCCTCATCTAGCGTTAAACCAGATTGATAATATTTGATTAATTCTTTGCGTAAGTCTTCTTCTTTAATCCAAACCATTTGGCCATTAGATAATTTGCCGTGATACCAAGTCACACCATTGATAACTTGTTTCTCAAATACTGTAAAGATACTTTCATAGAAATCTTTTAACGAGCCTGCTGGTTGAGCAGAAGTTGGATCTAAGTAATAACTACCATCAGCATTATAAATTACATAATCAAATTTATAAGGTGTAACTGCCGATTTAGTTACGTCAGATGTTTGAGCTTCGGTTACAACTTTATTATTTTGATTTGTATTTGTATTTAAATCTTTAGCTGCAATCCATCCAGTCTTGTTATTAACATTACCGTATACGTATTCATCTTTATCAACTTGAACCGATTTAGAAGCATTAAATTGATTGTTTTTAACATTTTTTAACGAATCTAATTGTTGAGATTTTGTACCCCAAGGCACTGCATAAAGTCCATTATTCGTAGATTTAACTGTGAACTGACCATTTTTAGCAGATGTTTTACTTAAATCACGTGTATTGATGTCTTTTGTATTAACCCAACCTAATGGTGTATTTTGGTTAGCGTTTTGAATTAATACGTAAGTATTATCGCCTTGTGTACGTTGTTTTGTAACATTAAATGTACGGCCTGATAATTTAGATGCATCTTTGGCTTTTGTATCATTAACTGTAGTCTTAATACCAGAATTTGTATTATTTAATTGACCAATTTTACTTACTGATTGAGTTTGATTTTGAGTATTGTTTTGAGATTGAGTATTATTTTGAGATTGAGTATTGTTTTGAGATTGAGTATTGTTTGATACAGGTTTTGTCACAGGTTTCGCTGCAGGTTTCGCCTCAGGTTTCGTTGCAGGTTTCGTTGCAACTTCTGTGACTGTAATATCACCAGTTTGCATCCAACCCAAATTCGTATTTGTATCATTATCAGTTATTAAATAAAAACCATTATTACCTAGCATAGCTTTTTTACTTAATTTAAAAGTGTTGCCATTTACGTATGATTTTTGAACACCTTGTTTATCATAAACAGAAGTGTAAACACCATGGTTAGATTTAGATACAGTACCTTGTTTATTTGTAAGCTCAGTTATTGTTAATTGATTACTACTTGTCGTATCGTTGTTTGCCGTATTGTCGTTATCTTCTACAGATCCAGAACCATTACTCGGTTCGTTAGTATTTCCAGTGTTGTCTGGTTCTTCTGAGCCAGTATTATTATCTGGTGTATCTGTTTCAACATTTTCATTTGAATCGTCTGAACCACTTGTACTACCTGAAGATGATTCGCCCCAAGGTGCTACTTGACCAGTTTTAATTAAATATTTTTCATAGATCAAGTCATATAATTCATCATAACTGTAGTTAAATGAAGCTAAATAGCCGTGCGGATCTGTATGATTAGATCCCCCTAGGAAAGTACTAACAGCTTGGTGAGTCCATACTGTACCTTGTCCATCGTACTCAGCACTATCAGGTGACAGACCATAATAGAGTAAGTTTGTTGCTGCATAGTCAGCATAATTGTTAATTGAACGTGCAAATGAATCATAATCATGTGTATGAACTAACTCAACATGGATAAAACGATCGTTTGCAGCTGGACCAGCGCCCCAAGCAAGATAATCAGTATTTGCTGTTTCTATAATACGATCACCATCGATATAAGCATGTACGAAAGCACTATTGTAATTGTTCTTCATATAGTTAATTTCACCAGTAATAGTTGAATTATCATTTGCAGTTTCGTGTAAAACGATACCTTCTGGTTTACCATAACGATAGCTATATTGTGGTAAAAAGCTTGCAATATCTTGTTCATAGGTTGGAGCTACAAAATTATTATTACGAATATAGTCATTAAGTGATGAATTCACTTGTGGAGTATATGCTGGCAGTGAACTTGTTGTACCTGCCTCTTTTGTTACTGCAGCTCGCGTTGAAAACGTATTATTTGTATCTGCAGAAGCTACTCTAAGTTTAGGAGTAGCTTCTGGACTTAATGTTGTCGCAGTAGCACTTGGCGCACTCGATTTAGTTGCGACAGCTGTCGCAGTTGATGTTGCATTACTGTCTTCTATAGTGTTTTGTGTGTTTACGTCAGAAGAAGTGCTGTCTTCTTTATTATCTTCGGAAGCTTTAGCATCCTCATCATCTTGAACGTCTTTATCAGAAGTATCTTCTTCAGATTGTTG
>NZ_LNNB01000037.1 GCF_001747895.1 Staphylococcus equorum
AATGAACATTGAAAACTGAATTGCAATATGTCAACGTTAATTCCGAACGCAACATTAAATTGTTGGTTCAAACGTGTTAGAGATAACACACAAATTAGTATTTTATGAGCTAATCAAACATCATAATTCATTTATGGAGAGTTTGATCCTGGCTCAGGATGAACGCTGGCGGCGTGCCTAATACATGCAAGTCGAGCGAACGGATAAGGAGCTTGCTCCTTTGAAGTTAGCGGCGGACGGGTGAGTAACACGTGGGTAACCTACCTATAAGACTGGAATAACTTCGGGAAACCGGAGCTAATGCCGGATAACATTTGGAACCGCATGGTTCTAAAGTAAAAGATGGTTTTGCTATCACTTATAGATGGACCCGCGCCGTATTAGCTAGTTGGTAAGGTAACGGCTTACCAAGGCAACGATACGTAGCCGACCTGAGAGGGTGATCGGCCACACTGGAACTGAGACACGGTCCAGACTCCTACGGGAGGCAGCAGTAGGGAATCTTCCGCAATGGACGAAAGTCTGACGGAGCAACGCCGCGTGAGTGATGAAGGTTTTCGGATCGTAAAACTCGTTATTAGGGAAGAACAAATGTGTAAGTAACTGTGCACATCTTGACGGTACCTAATCAGAAAGCCACGGCTAACTACGTGCCAGCAGCCGCGGTAATACGTAGGTGGCAAGCGTTATCCGGAATTATTGGGCGTAAAGCGCGCGTAGGCGGTTTCTTAAGTCTGATGTGAAAGCCCACGGCTCAACCGTGGAGGGTCATTGGAAACTGGGAAACTTGAGTACAGAAGAGGAAAGTGGAATTCCATGTGTAGCGGTGAAATGCGCAGAGATATGGAGGAACACCAGTGGCGAAGGCGACTTTCTGGTCTGTAACTGACGCTGATGTGCGAAAGCGTGGGGATCAAACAGGATTAGATACCCTGGTAGTCCACGCCGTAAACGATGAGTGCTAAGTGTTAGGGGGTTTCCGCCCCTTAGTGCTGCAGCTAACGCATTAAGCACTCCGCCTGGGGAGTACGACCGCAAGGTTGAAACTCAAAGGAATTGACGGGGACCCGCACAAGCGGTGGAGCATGTGGTTTAATTCGAAGCAACGCGAAGAACCTTACCAAATCTTGACATCCTTTGAAAACTCTAGAGATAGAGCCTTCCCCTTCGGGGGACAAAGTGACAGGTGGTGCATGGTTGTCGTCAGCTCGTGTCGTGAGATGTTGGGTTAAGTCCCGCAACGAGCGCAACCCTTAAACTTAGTTGCCAGCATTTAGTTGGGCACTCTAGGTTGACTGCCGGTGACAAACCGGAGGAAGGTGGGGATGACGTCAAATCATCATGCCCCTTATGATTTGGGCTACACACGTGCTACAATGGACAATACAAAGGGCAGCTAAACCGCGAGGTCATGCAAATCCCATAAAGTTGTTCTCAGTTCGGATTGTAGTCTGCAACTCGACTACATGAAGCTGGAATCGCTAGTAATCGTAGATCAGCATGCTACGGTGAATACGTTCCCGGGTCTTGTACACACCGCCCGTCACACCACGAGAGTTTGTAACACCCGAAGCCGGTGGAGTAACCATTTATGGAGCTAGCCGTCGAAGGTGGGACAAATGATTGGGGTGAAGTCGTAACAAGGTAGCCGTATCGGAAGGTGCGGCTGGATCACCTCCTTTCTAAGGATATATTCGGAACATCTTCCTTGAGAAGATGAAGAGGAATGACATTGACATATTGCATTCAGTTTTGAATGCTCATTA
>NZ_LNNB01000038.1 GCF_001747895.1 Staphylococcus equorum
ATATTGTCTTGATAATGGAAGACCATCAATTGATCCTGTAATTTTAGTGAAGATATTACTTATTCAAAGATTATTTGGAATAAAGTCAATGAGACAAACGATAAAAGAAATAGAAACGAACGTAGCTTACCGTTGGTATTTAGGTTATAGCTTTTTAGATAAAGTACCTCATTTCGGTACATTTAGTAAAAACTATACACGTCGTTTTCATGATACAGATTTATTTGAACAAATATTTGAAAGAATTCTTAAAATCGCAATCAAAAATAATTTAATAGATCATTCATCTTTATTCATTGATTCAACACATATAAAGGCAAACGCAAATAAAAATAAATATATAACTGAATTAGTGAAAAAAGATTCTCTCCATTTCCAAGAAGAATTAGATAATGAAATTAATGAACAAAGATTATCTCAAGGAAAAAAGCCTATAAAAAAGAAAAAGAAGGAGGAATACAAAAGTAAAAAAGTAAGTACGACTGATCCAGACTCTGGTTACTATGTAAAAGGAGAACGCGAAAAACAATTTGCTTATAGCTTACATGCTTGCGTAGATAGAAACGGCTTTATCATCGATAAACACGTGACACCTGGTAATGTTCATGATAGTACACAACTCAAAACAATGATTGAAAGATTAGAAGTGAAAAATATGTTGCCCATCACATTAGCTGTTGATTCTGGATATAAAACACCTTTTAACGCGCATTACTTACTTGGAAAAACGATTATCCCAGCAATGCCTTACACGAGACCTAAAGGAAAACCAGGTTATTTTAGAACTAAGGATTTCATCTACGATGAATACTATGATAATTATATTTGTCCTAACGATGAAACATTGATATTTAAACGAACAATGCCAACAGGTCACAGATTGTATGTATCCAATCCTAATAAATGCCGTCATTGTCCTTTGTTAAATCAATGTACAGAGAGTAAAGATGCTATCAAACAAATAAGACGACACGTATGGCAAAATGATTTAGATATAGTTGAAGATTTGAGATTTGTTGATACTATAAAAACTCAATATAAATTGCGAAGCCAAACAATTGAAAGAAGATTTGGAGATGCAAAAGAGCAGCATGGTATGAGATGGACACGATATAGAGGTATCAAAAAAGTTTCCATGGATACCACGCTGATTTGTGCTGCCATGAATCTTAAAAAAATGGCAATGTGGCTCATAAAAGGGCCAGAAATGGTCTGAAAGACCACTTTTTATTTTTAAAATTAAGTTATATTTATAAAAAAATAAACCAAATGCCTTTACAGCAAATGGTTTGTCTACGTTCTGA
>NZ_LNNB01000039.1 GCF_001747895.1 Staphylococcus equorum
AAATGCGCTTATATCAAGCTTTTTTCAATTCTAGTCAGCTGTGCCGGGGTGGGACGACGAAATTTTATTAGAAAAATTAGATTTCTGTCCCACTCCCTTTTTTATATACATAAATTTATCTAAATTCAGTTAAGACGTCTCAGCACATAATTTAAATTATGTACCTTAATCATGATACGATTAAGTGATTTCAGATTTAATTTAAGGTATTATAATTACGGATATGATCATTAATACTTTCAAGATAGAAAATATTCTTTTGCTCATCAGCTAATTCAGTTTCGTGATCGAATTCTAAATTATCAAAACGTTTGAAGAAAGATTCATATGTTTCAACTGAAACTTCAGTACGGTTGTTTAAAAGGTCTTTATGTCCTTGAATATCAAGTGCATCTTGGTAGCCTTTTACAATTTTACCACTAAAGAACTCGCCTACAGAACCAGAACCATAACTGAATAGTCCGATTGTATCATCTGCAGACAGGTCATGTGTTTCTAATAATGAAATCAAACTTAAGTATAAAGAGCCAGTATAGATGTTACCTACATAACGATTATAATATGTAGCATCTTCATAACCAGAAGTTAAGCGCGCTTTTGTTTGTTCATCAACAGAATCTGTTAAAATTGAGTCAAGTGCTTTTTTACCCATTTTAGTAAATGGTACGTGGAAACATAATGATTTAAAATTATCTAATGTTTTATTGTAGCGACGAGCATATTCATTCCAGCTTTCTTGGAACGAATGAATGTAAGCATCTTTAGATAATGCACCATCAACGAGAGGATATGGTTGTCCACTTGGACGCCAAAAATCATAGACATCTTCAGTGAAGGCAACTGCGTCATCATTTAGTTCAAGAATACGTGGGTTTTGTGATATTATCATAGCAACTGCACCTGCACCTTGTGTAGGTTCGCCACCAGAGTTTAAACCGTAACGTGCAGTATCGCTAGCGATAACTAATACTTTTTCATCTGGACGTTGCGCTAAATAATCTTTAGCTAATTGAATTGCTGGTGTTGCAGCATAGCAAGCTTCTTTCATTTCAATACAACGTGCAAATGGTTGAATGCCAAGCAAGTTATGTATTTGTACTGCTGAAGCTTTCGCAGAATCAATTGCAGATTCTGTTGCAACAATAACCATACTGATTTGTTTTTTATCTTCATCAGTAACGATGTCTTTTGCGGCATTTGCGCCCATTGTAACAATATCTTGGCTTACTGGACTAACTGCCATTTCATTTTGGCCAATGCCAAGTAGAAATTTATTTGGGTCAACTTGGCGTGATTCTGCAAGTTTAGCCATATCTACATAAAATCTTGGAACGTAAAAATTAATTTGATCAATACCAATTGTCATAAAGCGTATCGACACCTTTCTATATATAAATAAGCACCTGTATCATACCAAATCACGCTTATAAAATACAATGATTTAAAATTAACTGTAAATAAAGGAGATTGAAAATGAATAAAATAGCAATCGTAAGTGCAAAACGTACACCAATTGGAAGATTTAAAGGGAAATTAAGTAATTATTCAGCAGTTGAACTCGGAAAGAAAACATTAAAAGCAGCGATAGAAGCAATTAAATTGGATCCAAATACAATAGATCAAGTCATTTATGGCAATGTGTTACAAAGTGGAAGTGGACAAAATCCAGCGCGTCAAATTAGTATCAATGCAGGTGTACCGAATACAACGCCAGCTATGACAATTAATGAAGTGTGTGGCTCAGGACTAAAATCAATTATCCTCGGTAAACAAGCGATCCAATTGGGAGAAGCGAAAGTAGTTGCAGTTGGTGGCGTAGAAAGTATGACGAACGCACCACAACTTATTTTAAAAGAGGGAGAATCACCTGTTCAAAGCTTTATGCATGACGGTTTAACAGATGCTTTTTCAAATGTGCCAATGGGCATTACAGCAGAAAAAATAGCTGAGAAATACGATGTGACACGTGAACAACAAGATAAATTTGCAAATGATTCTCATCAAAAAGCACATCAAGCGACTGAAGCGGGTAAATTTGATAATGAAATCGTACCGTTAAAAGACGTAAATGGTGAATGGATGACAAGTGATGAAGGTATACGTGGTAATACGAGTATAGAAAAACTTGCAACTTTAAAAACAATTTTCAAAGAAAATGGCACAGTTACTGGTGGTAATGCTTCTAGTATTAATGATGGTGGTTCAACGATTATCTTAATGGACGCAGCTTATGCAAAAGAACAAGGACATGAAATTTTAGCACTTCTAGGAGAGCATGCTGAAATAGGTTGTGACCCCGATTATATGGGTTATGCACCCTATCATGCAGTTACAAAATTATTAGATAAGACAGGTAAACATATTGATGATGTAGATGTTGTTGAAATGACTGAAGCATTTGCATCACAAAGTATTCCTGTTCGAGATAATTTAGGCATAGCTGAAGAAAAACTCAATCTATATGGTGGTGCGATTGCGTTGGGTCATCCAATCGGTGCAACTGGTACACGCTTGGTGACGACACTTGTGAATGTATTGTCTCAAGAAGGTAAACAAAGTGGTATCGCTACTGCTTGTATTGGCGGCGGCTTAGGTATAGCACTAGAAATTGAAAAGGGGAATAAATAATGGAAGCGTTAGATAAGTCATTTCGTCATTTATCTCGTGAAGAGAAATTAGAGCAACTTGTTCAAAAAGGTTGGTTAAGTAATGAAAATAAAGCGGTGTTGCTAAATAACCCACTTATTCCTGAAGAGATTGCGAATAGTCTAATTGAAAATGTGATTGGCCAAGGTTCTTTACCTGTAGGATTACTACCAGAAATTATTGTTGATCAAAAAGCATATGTCGTGCCAATGATGGTAGAAGAACCTTCAGTTGTTGCGGCTGCAAGCTATGGCGCTAAACTTGTCAATCAAACGGGTGGTTTCAAAGTGGTATCTAGTGAACGCTTAATGATTGGCCAAATTGTTTTTGATGGCGTAAATGATACACAGGCACTTGCACAAAAAATTAATCAGCTAGAACCACAAATCAAACAAATTGCTGACGAAGTATATCCTTCAATTATAGAAAGAGACGGGGGCTACCGCCGCATAGAAATCGACACGTTTTCAGCGGAAGGCTTATTGTCATTAAAAGTATTTGTAGATACAAAAGATGCTATGGGTGCGAACATGCTGAATACAATTTTAGAAGGTATTACAGCTTATTTAAAAAATGAATTAGACAATATTGATATTTTAATGAGTATTTTATCTAACCATGCGACAGCGTCAGTAGTTAAAGTACAAGGTGAAATTGAAGTTTCCGCTTTATCCAAGGGTGGCCGCAATGGACAAGAAGTAGCGAAACGTATGGAACGTGCTTCTGTATTAGCTCAAGTAGACATTCACCGTGCAGCTACGCATAATAAAGGTGTAATGAATGGTATCCACGCTGTGGTCTTGGCAACAGGTAATGACACACGTGGTGTTGAAGCAACTGCACATGCATATGCAAGCAAAGATGGTCAGTATCGTGGCTTAGCAACATGGCATTATGATGAGCAACGTCAGACATTAGTTGGGACGATTGAAGTTCCTATGACATTAGCGACAGTCGGTGGCGGTACAAAAGTGTTACCAATTGCTAAAACAGCGCTAGATTTAATGAAAGTAGATTCCGCTGAACAACTTGGACATGTAGTTGCTGCTGTTGGCTTGGCACAAAACTTTGCTGCTTGTCGTGCATTAGTATCAGAAGGTATCCAAAAAGGACATATGAGCTTACAGTATAAATCATTAGCCATTGTCGTGGGTGCAGAAGGTAAAGAAATCGCACAAGTCGCAGATATGTTGAAAGATGAGCCAAGAGCCAATACAGCTACAGCACAGCAATTGTTAGACCAATTAAGAGAGAACGAATAGAAGTAGCATATATAAAGCACTTTCAATTTGATAGTTATCATTGAACCATAGTTGGATATATTAGGGGGGAGACATAATAATGTCTACTCCCTTTTAGCGTGCTTAGTCTGAACAGAAATAGATGTCTCTGATTAAAATGTTAAACGTTATTTCTAATACGCAATGCTACGGTTATGATTTTATTTTAAGAAAATACTATCATATACTTGTTATATAAGAAAAAGTAGAAAAGGGGTATGAATAATGAAAAATAACGACATTCCGGCATTATCGTATAAAGGGAATGCAAGTACAGCTGTGCCAATACTTGCACATGAAGCGGATATCCAAACGGTTACGGCAGAACAATGGTTAAAAATTTCTGATGAAGGTTTACAACTTGAAGGGCTATGCTTTGATAAAGATGGAAATTTAATTTTATGTGAAGTATTTGGAGGCACAGTCTTTCACGTAGCTTTACCAGAGAAAAAAGTGACAACACTATTTCAATCACAAAAACAAAATCCAGCAGCAGTTAAAATACATAAAGATGGAAGACTTTTTGTTTGCTATTTGGGAGATTTTGAAAGCTCAGGAGGCATCTTCGCAGTAGATTCAGAAGGAGAACAAGAAGTTCCAATTGTTTCAGATATTGATACTGAATATTGCGTTGACGATTTAGTATTTGATAGCAAAGGTGGATTTTATTTTACAGATTTTCGTGGTTATTCTACAAACCCTAAAGGTGGCGTATATTATGTGTCACCAGATTATAAAACGATTACACCTGTCATTCAAAATCTTGCTGTGGCCAATGGTGTGGCCTTAAGTACTGATGAAAAAACATTGTGGGTTACAGAGACAAATGCAAATCGATTACATCGAATAGATTTATTGGGTGATGGTGTTACGATTGCGCCATTTGGTGCCTCTATTCCTTATCACTTCACAGGACATGAAGGCCCAGACTCTTGTTGCATTGATAGCGATGACAACCTTTATGTGGCAATGTATGGCCAAGGAAGAGTACTTGTTTTTAATAAAAAAGGCTATCCAATAGGTCAAATCTTGATACCAGGACGTGACCAAGGACACATGTTGAGATCAACGCATCCTGCCTTTATTCCTGGCACAGATCAATTAATTATTAGTGCGAACGATATAGAAATGGGTGGGGACTCTTGGTTATTTACTGCTAAAGGTTTTGCTAAAGGCCATCATAGTTATCAATTTCATTAATTTTCAACTGAATAAATAGATATAGAAAAAATGTAACTTCGACTCGGAGTTACATTTTTTCTATATTAATGTTCTTAATACGTAGTAATGCCCTTTAATAAAAATCGGGAAATATAATTTGGCGTATTATTTTATAAAAAAAGCGAGTTGTAAAAAATAGTGACCTATGTGTATAAAAAAAGTGATTTGGATAATGTAAAATAACTACAAATGTGATAATAACTACCTTTAAATAATAAATACGCTGTTGAAAGCGCATAAAAAGTTAAGTATGATATAAAATAACAAAGGGGGTGCCTACTATTTTTAATAAGAAAACTAAAAATAATGGCGAAAAGATTAGGACAAAGAAAGAATTAGGACTTACGTCTGCTTTAATTACTTTAATCATTATGATAACTTCAATGTTATTTACGGTAGCTGTGCTTGAAAAAGAGCCTCATATACCATTAATGATTGGTACGGCAGTTGCGATTATTATAACCATGTTACATGGATACGCGTTTAGCGAAGTAGAAGAAATGATGTATAAGGGGATTCGACATGCGTTACCTGCTATTGTAATCATTATTCTTGTAGGTTTAGTTATTGGTTCGTGGATAGGTAGTGGTGTAGTAGCTACTATGATTTATTACGGACTTCAGTTAATCGACCCGAGATATTTCTTAGTCGTAGTAATTGTACTGTGTGGTATTGTAGCTTTAGCTATAGGTAGTAGTTGGTCTACGATGGCGACAGTAGGGGTAGCATCTATGGGTATTGGCCTGAGCATGGGTATATCACCAGGCATGGTTGCAGGCGCAGTCATCTGTGGTGCTTACTTTGGAGATAAAATGAGCCCATTATCTGATACGACAAATTTAGCTTCTGGTTTGTCTGGTGTTAATTTATTTGAACATATCCAACACATGTTTTTTACGACGATACCAGCTTTGGTAATATCACTAGTCGCATTTTTCTTTATCGGTATACGTTTTGGTGATAAAAATTTTGATACCAAAAATATAGATGAAATACTGACTACGATGCAAGATAGTTTTGTGATTACACCGTGGTTACTCATAGTACCATTGGCAGTTATCGCACTTGTAGTAGTCAAAGTACCAGCAATCCCATCGATTTGCGTAGGTATTATATTAGGGTTCTTCGCGCAACTGTTTATACAAGGTGATTCCATTGTAGAGGGGTTAACAGCACTACAAACAGGTTACACGATTGAATCAGGCAATTCACTGGTTGATGAATTATTTAACCGTGGTGGTTTAGAATCGATGTTCTATACGATTTCACTTACACTTGTCGCAATGACATTTGGTGGCGTACTTGAATATTCAGGCATGTTAACTGCATTAATTTCAGTTATTTTAAAATTTGCTAAAACTACTGGATCATTAATTGCATCTGTAATAGTGTCATGTATTGGTACAAACTTTACATGTTCCGAACAATACATATCCATTATCGTCCCATCTAGAATGTACGCTGGGGCATTTAAAAAGAAAAATTTACATGCTAAAAATTTATCCAGAGCTTTAGAAGATGGCGGTACGTTAACGTCTGTATTTGTACCATGGAATACATGTGGTGTATTTATTGCTTCAACATTAGGTGTGTCTGTTATAGAATATGCGCCTTATGCAATTTTAAATTACACAGTACCAATCATATCTATTATATTTGGATATATCGGTTTTAAAATTATAGGATTAAGTGAAGAAGAAATTGAACAAAATAGAAAAGAAGAAGAAGCGAACTTAACATAATACAGCATTGTGTTTTAAAATCAGTCATCATGTTGATTTGTAACAGTTGTATTTAATACCAGTGTAGCAAGGTAAATAATATAATATGAACTCAGTTTATAGATATATATCTGATTAATTAAAATTATCCGAATATATTGAAAAATAAATGCGCTCCAAAGTTGAATGTAGTTTCAATTTTTAGGAGTGCATTTTTCATGTTTAGGGTTCGTTTTCGATAAGTATTTAAAAGTAATAAGGGTCTGTGTGTTAACGTTTTTGTAACGAGTTAATATTGAAATATTGAAATTTAAACGTATACTGGAAAGTATTAATTATGTTTCAAGTAGAGGAGAACGTGCATGGATATTAAACAGATGAAGTATTTTGTTGAAGTTGTAAACCAAAATAGTATGACAAATGCTTCCAAATCTTTATATATTGCTCAGCCAACAATTAGTAAAGCGATAAAAGATTTAGAAAAAGAATTGAACATGACACTTTTCGATCGCAGTAAACGACAACTTGCATTGACTGATGCAGGAAGAGTGTTTTATCAAAAAAGCAAAGAAATTTTAACACTCTATAATGATTTGCCTAGAGAGGTTAATAGTCTACTTGGTTTAGAAACAGGTCATATCAGTATAGGTTTATCTGCAGTGATGAACATGAATAAGTTTATTCATATACTTGGTGAGTTTCATCAGAAATATCCAAATGTAACATACAATTTAGTGGAAAATGGCGGGAAGATGATTGAGACTCAGTTAATTAAAGATGAGCTTGATATTGGTATCACCACAATTCCAGTAGATCAGTCCATTTTTCATTCTGTGTTACTATACGAAGAAGAATTGAAACTCGTATTGAATAAAGAGCACAGATTGGCGAATTATGAACAAGTAGACATGAGTATGTTAAAAGATGAGGACTTTATACTATTTAATGAAGATTTCTATTTAAATGACAAAATTATTGAATCGGCTAAAAATTCAGGATTTGTGCCAAATACAATTTCTAAAATTTCTCAGTGGAACTTTATTGAAAATTTATTAAGTGCACATCTTGGTGTGAGTATCTTACCAGAGAATATTGTGAATTTACTTGATGGTAATTTTAAAAGTATAAAAATTGATGACCCAGCAATGCGTTGGGAGTTAGGCGTTATATGGAAGAAGGATAAATATTTAAGCCATGCGACTAAAAAGTGGATTGAATTTATGAAACAACGATTATAAAAAGTACTTATATAGCTTATCGTTTTTCTAGTCAGTCTTGAGAGGGCAGGAAGAAATCAAATTTTGATTTCTTCCTGCCCTTGTTTTGTTTACAACAACGTAAATAATCAAATACAAAGTCATGTAAGTGTTGTGATAACAAAGACTTTTGAATGAAAAGGGTAAATATTAAAAGTTTAATTTTAGTATTTAATATAATGAAATATAATAGGCTCAATCGCTTACATGAATAAAAGTAATAGGTGTCATTGATAATCAATATTTTTATTATATTACGTACGGGCTTATACTAGTATATGTAATCAACAAAACACCAAATAAAAATGACGATAAAGGGATGATAAAAATGCAGATGTCACTAAAGGTAGTTAGAGTTTTATTTCAAATATTAATGATTATGGCTATTACGTATGCTGGAAATGTCTTGCAAAGTGTTCTGCACATTCCAATTGCAGGAAGTATCGTAGGCTTAATCTTATTTTTTCTCTTACTACAATTTAAAATTATCCCATCACAATGGGTTAGTAAAGGTTCGAATTTTTTCTTAACAACTATGGTATTTTTCTTTGTACCGTCCGTTGTAGGCGTCATGGATGTCGTATCTGAGATTAATTTAAATTTCATTTTATTCTTCGCAATGATTATTTTAGGAACTTGCTGTGTTGCTTTAATTTCAGGGTTTATAGCGGAGAAAATGGTTAGAACTACGGAATATGGGAATGGACAAGATTAGATGACACTTTTAAATGGTTTGATAATGATTGTCTTAACAATTGTTATGTATGTTGGAGCTAAAAAATTACAGCAAAAATTTAAAAACCCTTTTTTAAATCCAGCACTCATATCTTCTATTGGTATTATTGCTATCTTGCTTCTATTTAATGTAGATTATCAAGGTTATATGGTTGGCGGTCAATGGATTAACTATCTATTAAACTGTACAGTGGTTTGTTTAGCTTTTCCGTTATATCAGAACCGTCATAAAATATTAAAACATGCCAATATCATATTCAGTAGTGTCTTCTCAGCAGTGATATTAAACTTTGTATTTATATTCTGCTTGTTGAAAATATTAGGTTATTCAAGAGAAGTTATTATGACGATGTTACCACGCTCCATGACTGCCGCAGTTGGTATAGAAGTTTCAAATCAACTGGGCGGGGTAGATACGATTACTGTTATGTTTATCGTCGCAACAGGATTAATTGGTAGTATATTAGGGTCTTATTTATTAAAAGTGGGAAGATTTAAGACCGCTATTGCAAAAGGTTTAACGTACGGTAATGCTTCACATGCATTTGGTACGGCACAAGCATTTGAAATAGATGGTGAGTCGGGTGCTTTTAGCTCTATCGGCATGATTTTAACAGCCGTATTAAGTTCTATTGTCTTACCGATACTCGTCCTCTTATTATATTAAGTTTTAAAAACGAACTAGATATTTTACTGAAAACAACATCAAAAGAATCAACGATTTAAAATGATTGAAATTTGAAAGGAGCTATTTTAAAAATGGCAAAAATAAAAGCAAATGAAGCATTAGTAAAAGCGTTGCAAGCATGGGATATTGATCATTTATATGGTATTCCAGGAGATTCTATAGATGCAGTCGTAGATAGTTTAAGAACAGTTAGAAATAATATTAAATTTGTTAATGTTAGACACGAAGAAGTAGCAAGTCTAACTGCTTCAAGTTATACAAAATTGACTGGTAAAATTGGGGTAGCATTGAGTATTGGTGGTCCTGGTGTAATTCACTTACTTAATGGTATGTATGATGCAAAAATGGACAATGTACCTCAACTTATTTTAGCTGGTCAAACAGATAGCACGGCTTTAGGTACGAAAGCATTCCAAGAAACAGATATTAGCAAATTAGTTGATGACGTGTCAGTTTATAACCGTCAAATATCTGAAAATGACAAAGATATATTTGGTATTGTCAATGAAGCGATTCGTACTGCATATGAGAAAAAAGGTGTAGCCGTATTAATCTTGCCGAATAACTTATTAACAAATAAAGTTAAAGATACAACAAATACAAAAGTGGACACTGCGCCACCAGCACGTGTAACACCAAAACCACGTAGTATTAAAAAAGCAACTAAGCTTATCAATAAAAGTAAACGTCCAGTAGTACTTGTCGGTATGGGTGCTAAACATGCCAAAGATGAACTACTTCAATTTATTGAAGCGGTGAAAATCCCTTCAATTATTACGCTACCTGCGAAAGGTTTATTAGCAGATGCGCATCCTTATAATATTGGTAATCTAGGTAAAATCGGTACGAAAACATCTTACCAAACAATACAAGATGCTGACCTATTAATCATGATAGGTACGAATTATCCTTATGTGGATTATTTACCTAAGAAAAATATTAAAGCAATTCAAATTGATAACAATGCTGAAAATATTGGCCATCGTTTCGATGTGAATGTGGGTATTGTTGGTGACAGTAAATTGTCATTGCTACAATTAACAGATTCAGTTAAACATGTATCAGAGCGTGACTTCTTAACTAAAACATTAGAAAGAAAAGCAACTTGGGATGCATGGATGGCAAAAGATATAGAAGATAACAGTAAGCCAATTAGACCAGAACGTCTAATGGATGCGATTAACCAAGTGAGAACAGACGATGCAATCTTTTCTATTGATGTGGGTACGTCAACGGTATGGTCAACGCGTTATTTAAACTTAACAGTTAACAATAAATTTATTGTATCTAGTTGGTTAGGTACAATGGGTTGTGCATTGCCAGGTGCCATTGCTGCTAAAACTGCATATCCTAACCGTCAAGTTGTCGGTATTGCCGGTGATGGTGCATTCCAAATGGTAATGCAAGACTTTGCAACAGCAGTACAATATGACTTACCAATGACATTCTTTGTATTAAATAACCAACAACTTTCATTTATTAAATATGAACAACAAGCAGCTGGTGAATTAGAATATGCAATTGATTTCACAGATATTGATTACGCAAAATTTGCTGAAAGTTGTGGTGGCGTTGGTTACACATTAACTGATCCAAATAGAATTGATGAAGTAGTTGAAGATGCAATGTCACAAGACCGTCCAACAATTGTCAATGTGTACGTTGATGAAACTGCAGCGCCTTTACCAGGTAAGATTGTGATGGATGAAGCAATGAATTATGGTAAATGGGCATTTAGATCAATTACAGAAGATGGAAAATTAGACCTAGAGGAGTTACCTCCAATGTCTACAGCGGTAAAACGTTTCTTCTAAACTTATATATTATATTAAAGCTACCAATCAATTTTATGATTGGTAGCTTTCAGAGTGTCGACAAAGTCTCCGACTTTGTTGGCACTTTTTTGTGCACGCTTTCCGCGGGCACAGCCTCAGCCTGTA
>NZ_LNNB01000040.1 GCF_001747895.1 Staphylococcus equorum
TTGTGTTTCGTATTTCTTTTTGTGTTTGTCGTGTTGTTTCGCTCGACTAGTAATACTATACACGCATAAAAAGCTTTTAACAACAGTAAAATTTACACTATCGCTACAAAACTTACATTTATTAAACAAATCTAATTCATTAAGACTATATTATAGTCGAATCTCTAGTAACTACAGCTTTTTCAATGTAATAAATCCAAATACAAGGAAGGCTAATCCCTTTCTAAAATAACTATATATCACTCTATTTGGAAGATTATTCACTATTTTATTTCTCGTTGCTCACTATGTTTTTTTAAACTTTTTCTCTATTCATAATTTATATACTCAATTCTTCCAAATAATAAAAGTGAAAATCTCGAAAATATTGCTCTAATTATTCTTCCAATAATTTTTATCTTTTAAAACATACTTAAAAATTTATAGATCAAGTAAAAAACAACCTATGTCTTTAATCTTATGAATATCAGAACTATTAAATAAATTTATATTAACACATTGAAAACTCACAAATGGAAATTCCATACATAAAAGAGATGATACTCTAATTCTTATATCAGTTGAAAAGTTATATATTGATAAGCCTTTTGGATAATATAAGCGAAAAAATTTTTACTCTATGCAGTAGTAAATTAAGTGAATACTAAATGTTAACTAGAACTCTAGAATACTTTATTTACCTAACCCAAAAATAAATCACATTTAATATGGCCTTCAACTCTTATATTCCTATAAACTACCACTTTTTAATTTATAAAGAACCACTTTTTCGCTTGCGAAATTAGTAGTTCTTATACAAGAGCACCAGCTCTTGTAATCCTTAAATTATTC
This sequence comes from Staphylococcus equorum, assembly GCF_001747895.1. Classification (GTDB taxonomy): domain Bacteria; phylum Bacillota; class Bacilli; order Staphylococcales; family Staphylococcaceae; genus Staphylococcus; species Staphylococcus equorum_A. The sequence goes on from NZ_LNNB01000040.1 coordinate 832, forward strand.
TCATATCTCTTAGGATGAGATTCACACTATTTTTCCACAAAAAAGAGACCTCTCAGTCTCGACTCCTCGTATCCTATAACAGTGGCTGTAAAAACTTCTACTTCTCAATTTATTGAGGTTAGTAGTCCTTACACATGATCTCAGCTTATGTGTTCATATTTTAAATCAGTTGTTTTTGGTAGTTAAGCTCTTTTTATCCATAAAAAAAAGACCCTTTCGGGTCCTTAATTGCCTGGCAACGTCCTAC
>NZ_LNNB01000041.1 GCF_001747895.1 Staphylococcus equorum
TCCCGCTAGTCTCCACCATATATTTAAATGCAATCTAAATTACAACGGCGGCGTAGCTCAGCTGGCTAGAGCGCACGGTTCATACCCGTGAGGTCGGGGGTTCGATCCCCTCCACCGCCACTAATTATTAGTTGTAAATTATATTTAGGACCTTTAGCTCAGTTGGTTAGAGCTAACGGCTCATAACCGTTCGGTCGCAGGTTCGAATCCTGCAAGGTCCATATAATTTTTTGGAGGAATACCCAAGTTCGGCTGAAGGGATCGGTCTTGAAAACCGACAGGAGCTTAACGGCTCGCGGGGGTTCGAATCCCTCTTCCTCCGCCATTTTTATAATAATTGAATATAATTTATTTACCTAATATTTTTGGAGGAATACCCAAGCCCGGCTGAAGGGATCGGTCTTGAAAACCGACAGGGGCTTAACGGCCCGCGGGGGTTCGAATCCCTCTTCCTCCGCCAT
>NZ_LNNB01000042.1 GCF_001747895.1 Staphylococcus equorum
TACTCCAGTTGATAACACTCAAGCTGTTGAAAATTCTCAACCTACCGAACAAAATTCAGCTCAAGACAACGCTTCTTCTGATGTAAGCGAGCAACAAATTGAAGAAGATACTTCTGCTCAAAATGATCAAGACAATGAAGACAATTCAACTGATGATACAACTACTCCAGTTGATAACACTCAGGCTGTTGAAAATTCGCAATCTACTGAACAAAATTCAGCTCAAGACAACGCTTCTTCTGATGTAAGTGAACAACAATCTGAAGGAGATGCTCAACAATCTGAAGAAGATACTTCTGATAAAGACGTTCAATATGGTGAAAATACTCAACCTTCTGAAAATAACAAAGAAGACAGCACTTCTTCTGACTTAAACGAACAAAATTCTGAAGACGCTCAACAATCTGAAGAAGATACTACTAATGAAGATGTTCAAGATGATGAAAATACTCAACCTTCTGAAAATAACAAAGAAGACAACACTTCTTCTGACTTAGATGAACAAGATTCTGAAGACGCTCAACAATCTGAAGAAGATACTTCTAATGAAGACGTTAAAGATGGTGAGGATGCTACAGCTTCCGAAGATAATAAAGAAGACAACACTTCTTCTGACTTAGATGAACAAGATTCTGAAGACGCTCAACAATCTGAAGAAGATACTACTAATGAAGATGTTCAAGA
>NZ_LNNB01000043.1 GCF_001747895.1 Staphylococcus equorum
TGCTCTCCCAGCTGAGCTAATTCTCCACATAATTTTAATATAAAGCCTGGCAACGTCCTACTCTTGCGGAACGTAAGTCCGACTACCATCGGCGCTAAAGAGCTTAACTACTGTGTTCGGCATGGGAACAGGTGTGACCTCTTTGCTATTGCCACCAGACAAATTAACTTACTCAATTAATAATACATTGTTTGTTAATCATTTGCAATAGTCAATTTTACACTATCTTAAAGATTTGTTTACAAGACTTTTACTTGAGTTATGTATGTAGTGCTTGTCGTTTTTGACGACTTTTATATATTAATTCATTTTCACTTTAAAGTCAATGCTTTTCGAACATTTCTCAAAAAGAAATATTTTAAATGTTTATGCATGTCTTGTTTCGTTTCCTTAACTCGACTTGAATAATCTTATCACATAGAATCTATCTTTACCATACCTTTTTTAGTATATTATTATATTTTAATAGCATTATAATACTTAATTGTATCTTATTACTAATTTAATTAATTTATTTAGACTTATTATCCTCTATTTTCTCTCATTTGTAGCTTGTCTATAGAAAGCAAAAAGAAAAAAAGACCATATATTACGTCTCACCAATGTGAAATCGCAACATATGATCTAGATTAAATGACTAAATCAATTATTACTTAGCTTATACCCAGCTTTTAATAATTTATTTTTGTTTCATATAAGGGAATAACAATACATCACGGATAGAAGCAGAATCAGTAAGTAGCATAACTAATCTATCAATACCAATACCTAAACCACCTGTTGGAGGCATGCCGTACTCTAATGCTTCAATGAAATCTTCATCCATTTCATGTGCTTCATCATTACCTTCTTCTTTTTCTACTAATTGCGCTTCAAATCTTGCTCTTTGATCAATAGGATCATTTAATTCTGTGAATGCATTACCATGTTCTCTACCTACTATGAATAATTCAAAGCGATCCGTAAATCTTGGGTCCTCTGGATTTTTCTTAGCTAGTGGTGAGATTTCGATTGGATGCCCATAAATAAATGTTGGTTGAATTAATGTCTCTTCAACTTTTTGCTCAAAGAACTCATTTAAGATATGACCATATTTCATATTATCTGTTATTTCAATACCATGTTCTTTAGCTAATGATTTAGCTTCCTCATCAGTTTGTACCTCGAAGAAGTCTACACCTGTTTCTTCTTTAACTGCATCAGCCATATGAACTCGTTTCCAATCAGACTCTAAATCTATAATCTCTTCGCCATAGTTTACTTTAGCAGTACCAAGTACTTTTTCAGAAATATGTCTAATCATATTCTCAGTTATATCCATGATATCGTGATAGTCAGCATACGCTTCATATAATTCAATCATAGTGAATTCTGGATTATGTCTCGTTGATACGCCTTCGTTTCTGAAAACACGTCCAATTTCATAAACTTTTTCTAATCCACCTACGATTAAACGTTTCAAATGTAATTCGATTGCAATTCGCATATATAATGTTGCGTCTAAAGCATTGTGATGTGTTTCGAAAGGACGCGCAGCAGCTCCACCAGGAATTTGGTGCATCATAGGCGTTTCTACTTCTAAAAATCCTCTTTGATTTAAGTAATTACGCATTTCTTGCAATATTTTACTGCGGTTAATAAATGTTTGCGTGCTATCTTGGTTTGTAATTAAGTCAAGGTAACGTTGACGATAACGCTGTTCGATGTCTTGTAAACCATGGAATTTATCAGGTAATGGACGTAATGCTTTAGTCAACAACGTGAACGCTTTAGCTTTAACAGACAATTCACCTGTATTCGTTTTGAACATTACACCTTCTATGCCTACAATGTCTCCAAGATCTGCAGAATTCCAAACTTCGAATTGTTCGTCTCCAACTTGATCTTTTCTTACGTAAATTTGTATTTGACCAGTTAAATCTTGAACATGGGCAAATCCAGCTTTACCTTTTCCACGTTTAGTCATTAGACGACCGGCGATACTTACGTTGCTTTCATCTTCTTTGTCATGTAATTCTTCTTTTGTATATGTGTCCCAATCTTCATGCAATGGGGCAGCTGTAGAAGTACGCTCAAATTTTTGACCAAAAGGATCGATACCTAAATCATATAATTCTTGTAATTTTTGACGGCGAACTTGCATTTGGTCGTTCATTTCTTCTGACATTACTTTCTCTCCTTTATGCTTCTTGTTCTATTTTTTATTCTACTTTAGCTTCTATTTTCACTTGGAACGTTTGATCGTTATCTATCATTTGTTGTTCTGTTTATTTCAAAGCTTTTCCAGTCTTACCATTTACATAAAGTACATATTCAGCCTACATCCATTTTGACTGTAAGCTGAAATGTAACTTTATCTACACTAGCCATAGGAGCAAGAACTACTCTATTATATATCTCTACGACTCCCATTTTCCACACATTTTATAACTATTAACCTTTATACATTTTGACTGAATCGTCTGCAGTCACTATACTTCCAATTTTTTTATTAGAATGAGGTTCTACACAATCAGATGCTATATCATTTAATGGTATAAGTACAAACGCACGCTCCAGCATACGTGGGTGCGGTATGCTTAGATCTTCTTCATCAATAATATGATTGCCAAATAATAAAATATCAACATCTAAAGTTCTAGGGCCCCAACGTATATCTCTTACTCGGTGTAACTGTTGTTCAGTATGCAGACATTCTTTTAATAAATCTTGTGGTGTTAATGATGTATAAATCTCAATACATTGATTTAAAAATTGTGGTTGGTCGACATAACCTACTGGCTCTGTTTCATATATCGGGGATTTTTGCGTTACTTGAATGCCATCTGTATTATCTAATATACGGATTGCTTCATCAAGTTGTGCCGCTCTTTCTCCAACATTACTTCCTAATCCTAAATAAGCATATTCCATTAGAGATTCTCCCTCACTATTTCAACGCCCACACCATCATAATGACCAGGTATAGGTGGATTTTCTTTAGTGATTCTAACTTTCGTTTCCATTACACGATTATAGTGTGAATTTATACGTTTTGCAATACGTTCAGCTAGATGCTCTAATAAATTTACAGGCTTGCCTTCCATGATTGCTTTTACTTCTTCAAAAACTTCACCATAATGGACTGTATCTGTAACATCATCAGATTGTCCAGCCATACTCAAATCAACTTTCATTGTGACATCAACAATAAATATTTGTCCGATATCATTTTCAGCTGGAAGCGCACCATGATAACTATAGAATCTCATGCCATTAAGAAATATTGTGTCGCTCATCGTCATTCTCCTTTAAATAGTCCATGCTTTGCCCTAATCGAACATTTAATGCGACATTATGAACTCTTACCGCTTTTACGCCTTTCATTATACCATACGCAGTAGTGCCTGCCGTTGCTTCATCACGTTCAGTAGGTGTTGTTTCTGTGCCTATCATTTCTTTTATGAACCTTTTCCTACTTGTTGCTAATAGTACAGGATAACCCGTTGCTACAAGTTCATCTAAACGTGACATAACTTCTTTTTCTTCTTCACGTGTTTTTGCAAAGCCAACACCCGGATCAATCCATACTTTATGTTGAGGTATACCTGCCATTTCCGCTTTATTCGCTTGTTTTAATAAATATAACAACATCTCATCCACTACAGGTTCTGTTCTTTGACCATCACCATTGTGCATGAGTACAATTTCACCATTGTATTTCGCTACTACGTTGAAAATACGTTCGTCATAGTGTCCTGCCCATTGATCATTAATCATCGTGGCGCCTAATTTCATTGCAGCTTCTGCCACTTCACTACGATAAGTATCTATAGATAGTTGTACATCTAATTCAGCCAACGCACTTACAACAGGCACAACACGCTCCAACTCTTCCTCAACGCTTATCTCTTCAAAGCCTGGACGGGTAGATATCCCACCGACATCTATAATATCTACACCTTCCTCCATCATTTCTTTTGCTCTCTTAATCGCTTTTTCAACTGTATTATATTTACCACCATCGGAAAAAGAGTCAGGCGTTACATTTAATATGCCCATAATTTTTGTATGCGTCATAATTATTCTTCTTCCTTTCACTTTATAAATGATTTTTTCTTATGTATTTTATTTACTATTCTATAATAACGTTAATTTTCATTTTTTTCAGTAATCAAAACTTGAAATCAAATATACTAGTTTATTGTTTTTACTTTGCTTACTTATATTGCTTTATATACACAAAAAAACCGACTCACATGCAAATGTGGTCGGTAATTGTTAAACATATATCGTTTAGTCATCAAATGAATATAACGGTGTAGAAAGATAACGTTCACCATTACTTGGTAATACAGTAACAACTGTTTTACCTTTACCTAATGATTTTGCTTTTTCAATCGCTGCAACAATCGCTGCACCTGAAGAAATACCACCTAAGATACCTTCTTCTTTAGCAACTCTACGTGACATATCCATCGCAGCTTCATTACCTACTTTGATAATTTCATCATAAACGTTTGTATCTAAAGTATCTGGTACAAATCCTGCACCTAAACCTTGTAATTTATGGGGACCAGGTTCGCCACCACTTAAGATAGGTGAGTCTTCTGGTTCAATCGCTACAAGATTGATGTCTGGGTATTTTTCTTTTAATACTTTACCCGCACCACTGAGTGTTCCACCAGTACCTACACCAGCTAAGAATGAATCAATTGTTTTGCCTTCAAATTGTTCAACTAATTCTGGTCCAGTTGTTAATTCGTGTACACGAGGATTTGCTGGGTTTTCGAATTGTTGTGGTTCGTAATAACCAAATTCTTCTTTTAACTCTTTAGCTTTTTTGATTGCACCTTTCATTGCTTCTGATCCAGGTGTTAATACTAATTCTGCGCCGTATGCTTTTAATAAGTTACGACGTTCTTGACTCATTGTTTCAGGCATCGTAAATACTGCTTTATAACCTTTAGCTGCACAAACAAAAGCTAAGCCGATTCCTGTGTTACCACTTGTCGGTTCAACAATTGTATCGCCTGGTTTAATTTTACCTGCTTGCTCAGCTTCTTCAATCATTGCTAATGCAATACGGTCTTTTACAGAGCCACCTGGATTTTGATATTCAAGTTTCACATATACGTCTGCGGCATCTTCCCCCACAACGTTGTTTAACTTAACAACAGGTGTATTGCCAATTGCTTTTACGATATTGTCTACTGGTTTATTTGTCATTTAGTATTGCTCCTTTTCATTAAAAAGTTTAAAACCTACTTTTTCTCTCGGATATACTTTATATTTTATCAGATTTTTCAGCAAATACAACTATGAAGATTTGATGTAGCAATTTTTTTGTTCAATAGTATATTCTATATCTAGTTTATACCTTTTACTTACTATTTTCTATTAATCCATGTAACTCATCTTCTGAAAAATCATATTTATTTCTACAGAAATGACATTCAACTTCTGCGCCATGATCTTTATCAATCATATCTTGAATTTCAGCTTCTCCTAAACCTTTAATGGCAGTCAAGAATTTTTCATGACCACAATTACAATCGAAACGTGTAGGAAGATTTTCTAATAATTGTACGTTTTCTTCCCCTAGTATTTCGAAAAGAATTTCTTCAGGCGTTAAACCTTGATCAATCAGTTTCGAAACTGGAGTCATTTGATTGATTGCTTTTTCAAGTTTATCCACTGTTTCATCTTCTGCGCCTGGCATAACTTGTATTAAAAACCCACCTGCAGCTTTAATTGAATTGTCAGGATTAACTAATACGCCTAAACCTACTGATGATGGTACTTGTTCACTTTTAGCAAAGTAATAAGTGAAATCATCTCCTAATTCACCAGAAACGAGTTCACTAGAACCAGAAAAATAATCCTTCATTCCAACATCTTTTACAACTGTCAATGCGCCTTCTGAACCAACCGCACGGCTAACATCTAATTTACCAGCATCATTTAAAGGGAAATGTGTCTGAGGATTTGAAACATAGCCTCTTATATTCCCTTTAGCATCAGCGTCAGCAATTATTTTACCAATTGGGCCCTTACCATCAACAGTAACTGTTAATTTTTGATCGCCTTTGAGCATTGCACCCATCATCACTGTTGCTGTCATCGTACGTCCAAGGGCTGCTGAAGCAGTCGGCCACGTATAATGTCTTGTTTGTGCTTCTTGAACACTTTCAGTTGTTAACGCACTATAAGCGCGAATTTGTCCTCCAAAAGCTAATGCTTTAACTATATAATCGTTCGTCATTTTGTTTATTTCTCCTTTAATATCATCTAGTTTTAAAAATGTTTTTTATATCTTTACTCTAAGATTGTTTTTACACTTTTTATCAATGCAATTTATTGTAATCGTTCGAAGTAGAAAATGCGAAACATCTGTTTGGAAATTGTTCCATCATATCTTGTTATTAAAAAAAGCTTCCTTCTACTATCAATATGATAGCAGAAAGAAGCTTTAAGTTCAGTTATTAATTTCTGTTACTTGGATCATTCGGATCGCTTGGATTGCTAGGTTTATCGATATTAGGTGCTTGTTCATGACCTGTTTCTTCAGTGTCATCGCTGTCTTGTTGTTCGTTTTCTTTATCGTTATCCTGTGTTTCATCATCTGAAGATAGTTGTTCTTTACGAACGTCCTCGTAAGATTTACCGTATTTTCCTTCTTCAAAGTTATCGTCTTTATGTTCCACAACTTTGGCGCTATCATAATCAACTTCTGGTAAGACACCATCGTTAAATAATGATTGGATTTGTTCGGCAACTAACGTTTCTTCAGTTAATAATGATTCAGCAATTAAATCTAACTGTGATTTATGCTCTAACAAGATAGTCTTACAACGCTCGTATTGTTCTTTAATGATACGTTGCACTTCTTTATCAATTTCATATGCAATTTGTCCTGAAAATTCAGTGTCACCTTGCATTTCTTTTCCTAAGAACACTTGGCCACCGTTGCTATTTGTGAATTGAACCGTTCCGATTTTTTCACTCATACCATATTCAGTAACCATTTGACGTGCAATTTGTGTTGCACGTTCAAAGTCGTTAGATGCACCTGTAGATACTTCATTAAAGGTAATATCCTCAGATACACGTCCACCAAGTAGACCACAAATTTTATCTAATAATTCTTTTTCTGTCATTAAGAAGCGATCTTGTTTTGGTAACATCATTGCGTAACCGCCAGCTTGTCCACGAGGTACGATTGTAACTTTATGAACAACTTCAGCTTCATCAAGTACCATACCAATAATTGTATGACCAGCTTCATGGTGTGCTACAATATTACGTTCTTTTTCAGAGATTACACGAGATTTTTTAGCTGGACCAGCGATAACGCGGTCTGTCGCTTCTTCAATATCACGCATATCAATTTTTTTCTTACCTTCACGTACAGCAACTAATGATGCTTCGTTTAATAAGTTTTCTAAATCTGCACCAGAGAAACCTGGTGTTCTTTCTGAAACTGCTTTTAAGTCAACTGTTTCATCAAATGGTTTGTCCTTCGCATGAACATGAAGAATTGCTTCACGACCTTTAGCATCTGGGCGACCTACTTGAATTTGTCTGTCGAAACGACCTGGACGTAATAACGCTGGGTCTAAAATGTCTGGGCGGTTTGTAGCAGCGATCATAATGATACCTTCATTGTCACCAAAACCATCCATTTCAACGAGTAATTGGTTCAATGTTTGCTCACGCTCATCATGGCCACCACCTACACCGGCACCACGTTGACGACCAACTGCATCGATTTCATCAATAAAGATGATACAAGGCGCGTTTTTCTTAGCATTTTCGAACAAGTCACGTACACGGCTTGCACCAACACCCACAAACATCTCAACGAAGTCTGAACCACTAATTGAGAAGAACGGCGTACCGGCTTCACCAGCAACTGCACGAGCTAATAATGTTTTACCTGTACCAGGAGGGCCAACTAAAAGAACACCTTTAGGAATTCTAGAACCCATTTGTTTAAATTGTTTATTGTCTTTTAAGAAATCGACTATTTCAATTAATTCTTGTTTCTCTTCATCTGCACCAGCTACATCAGTGAAGCGTACACGTTTTTGTTGATTATCGTACGTTTTAGCTTTGGATTTACCAAAGTTCATCATACGATTACCACCGCCACCGCCGCCACCTTGGGCTTGGCTGAGGAAGAATATAAATAAGAGTGCGATAATTAATACAGGAATTAATGTTGTTAATATACTTACAAATACACTTTGTTTTTCTTCTTCTTTAACTGTAAATTTCAATCCGTCTTGACTTTGTGCTTTATCAGTTATTTTTTCTAGCTCTTTATCGTTGTTATATAAAATAGTTGAAGAATACTCTTCATCTTTATCTGTTTTACCACTTACCATATATACATTTTGTTCAGGTTGAATTTCAAGTGATTTTAACTCACCTTTATCTAACTGCTTAACAAATTGATTATATGTAAGCTGTTTTGGCATATTCCCATTTCCGTTAAGCCACGAAAACAAGCCAAAAATAATAACGCCAATGATTGCGATAACTAGCACGTTACGAAAGGCTTTCTGCATGCGTCGTTTCCTCCTACTTCAATTATAAAACTAACAAAAATTGTAACACAACACTCGAGTTTTCGGCTACTATTTCAACTTTTGCATTATGTTTACAATTCTTATTGTTTTACCCTTTAGTTTTATTTTTCTATTATGCTTAAAGTTAAATGAATATTATATATTGTCACGTACCTACAAGTTTATGTATTAAATTTCAAATGATTTAAGTCTAACCCTACTTTTTACATTCACTAACTTAATTCGACTGTAACTTACAGTATATAACAACTTTTTCTATGAATAAATTGTACTGCTTATTTTGAATAGATTTCTGGTTTCAATGTACCAATGTAAGGTAAATTTCTATAATGTTCAGCATAATCTAAACCATAGCCTACTACAAATTCATCAGGTATCTTTTTACCTACGTATTTTGCTTCAATGTTTGCTTTACGACGGTTAGGTTTATCAAGTAGCGTAACAATTTCAAGTGAGTTAACACGACGTGATTCAAGTAATTCAGTAATTGATTTTAAAGTAGTACCCGTTTCTAGAATGTCTTCAATAATTAAAACATCTTTATTTTCAATAGATCCACTTAAGTCTTTCAAGATTTTTACTTCTCCTGTTGATTCAGTGCCTCCGTGATAACTAGAAACATCCATGAAGTCGATAGCTAAATGCGTATCAATATATTTAATTAAATCTGCCATAAACATAACAGAACCTTTTAATATGCCAATACATACAAGTGGTTTCCCTTTGTATTCCTCTGTTATTTTCTTACCTAGCTCTTCACAAATTTGGTGTATATCTTCCTCTGACAATAAAATGTCTTTTAAATCATCTCGCATATTTTCATTCCTCTCCCATATTTCGTATAAAAATTGATTGATTGTATTTACGCTTTAAATATAATGTGCCAACAGCAATAATCTCATTGTATGCATTAACTATAACTGGCATTTGGTTACGTTCAGTTTGTATAACCTTTTTATCAATAAGCAGTCTACTTATTTTTTTATGCCCTTTCATACCATTCAGTTCAAATTTGTCGCCGTCTTTTCTTGTACGGATAACTATAGGATACTCGAATGTAGGAAATTCATTAGTAATATCAATGCTATAGCGACCATAGTTGTATGCACCTGGTTGATCAATCTTAGTCGGAGCTAGTTTTTCCTTACAATTTGCCATTATTATAAATTTATCATAAGCGATGTGAATTATCCATTCATGTGTCGCATATAATGTGCATTGTGTTACATTTTCTGTAAGTTGTTGAAACCATTCGTTGTAAATTTTCTCAGTAAACGACTTATCTAGTGGTAAATCAGCAAAAAGTTTATCTAAGACTGCCATTTTGACACTATGTCGTAAATTTAAAAACTGCTTTCTTGAAAAAGTAACTTCACTGCCATCATTACAAAAATCAACAAATGCCGAGATAAATGTTGTAGCTTCATGTCGCACAACTGATAATTGTTCATCATGCCAGTCTTGTAATTTTAGCAATTGTTCTGTAGATAAGTGTTTATTACTTTCTATATCAGGTAATATGCGGTTGCGAATATCATTTCTGACATAATGATTTTCTGCATTCGATTCATCTTCATAATATGGAACATTATGTTTTGTTTGATAGTTACGTATTTCTGATTTCGTGACTTCTAAAAATGGTTTACATAAATTATAATGGCCTCTTGAAGAAAGATATGTCATCCCCAAGCTACTTCTCGTAGAGCGTCCAGTCATAAGTCGATAAAATATCGTTTCAATCTGATCATCTTGATGGTGTGCCGTAAGTAATACATCTGCATTTAACTCAGTCATCATATCATCAAACCAATGATAACGTTCGGCTCTCGCTTCACTTTCAATACTATTACCTTTTTCAATCACAGCAGACAAATCCAGATGTTGTATATGCAATGGGATTTGATGTTTATCACAATACGCTTTAATAAATTGTTCTTCTGCTGCTGCAACAGGACGGATATTGTGATTTACATGGAGACAAGTCAACTTAGTATATGAATCAGCTAAACGTGTAATCAATTGATGTAAAAGCACCATACTATCTACACCTGTAGAAACTGCCAATACAATATGATTACTTTTATCCCAGCCTTCAGTATTTACTCTCAACTTATCTACCTCCTTGCCCTTAATATTACCTTAACACTGCAAATGCTCGTAATATTATGACTTATATACAACAAAAAAGAGACTGTTTCCTCAAGTAAGAAAACAGTCTTAGATTGTTACAATCAAACTTAATTTTGGAAAAAATTATTGTACTTTGTTTTCAAGTCATTAAATTAATTCCTGTGTCAACAGTCTTACGATATATATATTGATTAACGTTTCGCGCCTTTTCCACCACGTCTAGATTCTGTTTGACGTTTAATAGATGTTAATTTATCTTCACTATCTTTCAAGAAATCTGTTAATTTCTTTTCAAAGTCCTCACCTTTTGGTTGAGGTTTTTTATAATTGGGTTTACTTTGAGGTCTACGTGGACGATCTTTTGCTTTTTTAATTGATAAACTAATTTTACCATCATCAGCGATTGAAAGCACTTTAACTTCAACTACATCTCCAACAGATAAATGATCTTCTACGTTTTCCACGTAATTATCTGCAACTTCACTTATGTGAACTAAGCCACTCTTTCCTTCAGGAAGTTCGACGAAAGCGCCAAACTTTTTAATACCAGTGACTTTACCTTTAAGCTTGTTTCCTACTTCGATTGACATATTGTAAATAAATCCTCCCGATTTGTTTCGATTTTAACCCTATTATATGCCTGTTTGCATAAATTAACAATGGTATTGTGACTTAAATGACAAATTTCACTATTTATCCTCTTTTGATGATTTAGAATCTTCCTCGGATTTCTCTCCAGGCAACTTGAAAATCACTTCTCCATCATTGCTCAAATAGTAATCATCTCGCGCAACTTTCTCTATATAACTTTTATCATTGAGATTGTTTAATTGTTCTTTTAATGCGAGTTCTTCATCTTGTTGCTTTTGATATTGTTGTTCTTTTTCTTGACGCTCAGCTGCGTCATCTATATTACTTTGTTTTTGAGTGACAAGCATTACAGTTAAAATAATAATGAGGATAAGTAATATGCCACCAAATAAAGTTATACGTTTACGTACGACTCGTCTTCTCATTTTTTGCTGTTGTTTCTTTTTATTTTCAGCAGAAGTGAACGTATTCCCTATGTTCTCAACTTTTTTACTCATTGCTTGTCACCTCCTTTTTTAGTCTCCACTAACCTTCTCTTCTTTGACTAATTCATACATACCTTTCGCATTTTCCTTAGTCGCATGTTCACTTAAACCAGTAACTTCAATTGTGATTACTTTTTGTCCAAATCGGATTACAAGTTCATCTGTTACTTTTACGTCAGTGCCTGCTTTCGCTACTGAACCATTGACGGCAATACGTCCTTGATCACTAATTTCTTTAGCTAAAGTACGACGTTTCACTAACCGTGATACTTTGAGATATTTATCTAATCTCATGATTTGTTTCCTCCTTGCTCTAAAATTTTTCTTAAAGCATCTGCGTCTAACGACATATTTTTTGTTTTATCATACAACTTCAAGAAATGCTCTGCAAATACTTTTTCAAATTTAACACGTTTCGTTTTACCTTCTTTTGCTTTTGCTTCTGACCATATATGTTTTAAGTCTTCTTCAGTTTCCGCTTCAGCGTCACCAAAAATGTGTGGATGTCTACGTATCATTTTTTCTGAAAGACTTTGAACCACTTCATTTATATCAAGGAACCCATCTTTTTTACCAATGCTTGTATGCAATAGTACTTGTAAAAGTATGTCCCCCAATTCTTCAATGATGTGCCAATCATCTTCGTTATCTATTGCTTCAAACAATTCAAACGTTTCTTCTAATAGATAACGTTTTAATGTGTGGTGTGTTTGAACTTTATCCCAAGGACAGCCTGTTTCGTCATCGACAAGTTGATCTATAATGTTCGCAGCAAAATAGAAATCACTATAATACGCTTCTTCTTTTTCTACTTTCGGAACGAATACACTCGTCAAATTACTGAAAACAGATGCATGATGGTCTAATTCATAAAGCGGTGTTTCTATTACATTTGCAGCGTTATTTTGTGCGCCGTCGACGATAAATACTGTTTGCTCATCATGATAACGTTCCATCAACGTCACTTTTAAATCGCCTGCCGTCATAGGGCTATAAACTTGCGTAATGAGCGTATGGGTACGAATATTTAACTGCTCTTTTTTTATCGCTGTCGCATCGAGTAATGTAAACCCATCGTTAGGGTCTATCTTTACCGCTTCAAATATATCATCGATAAAGCTTTTGCCTCCCAAAACTTCAACCTGAACATCATTATGCTTTTGTGCATAAGCTTCTAATTTTACAGTTGTCGTTTCAGCTACACGCGGATGCCCAGGTACTGTATAAATGACATTATCACTTTGGGCCGCTTCAATGAGTTGTGACACAATACGTTCATAAACGCCCTCAAATGATGCCTGTGCCTCGTATTCACTATCAAAACTTTTGAATTGTATATTTTCTGCGGTTAACTCTTTAATTACAGGATGATCCAATGTACGTGTGTAAACCATTGTTTGTTTTTTAAGAAATTTGTAGATACCTAAAGGTAAATCATCAATACCGTAGTTACCTAATCCAACAATTGTTATTTTACCTGACATTAATGTTCCCCTCTTTTCATATGATAAAGTTTATCGCCCAATGGTAAATGTTTTAATTCTCTATAACTCAATAAATGCATACGTACAATAGCGAAAATGATTACCAATACACCAATCACTGCTGCAATGACTAATTCAATCAAACCTGTGATTCTACTTTGTGTAGGTACAAGCCACATTCCTATTTGAACAGCCACTGACAGCATCACCATCGTAGCAACCAATTTAATCACAAATTTTTTCATCATCTGGAATTTATAGTGTTTTAGTACGTGATAATGTAGTACGAGTGTAAATATAATAAGTGAAATTACAGTGCTGATACTACCACCTAGCATTAATAGTTGTGGTATTAATATCACATTGAGTATTACTTTACTGACCACACCAATGATAAATGCATAAAGCACAGGGCGAACTTGGTTTTTCACTTGTAATAAAGCAATGTCCATCATAATGAGCGAAACACATATAACTGTCAGCATATAGATAGATAACGTACCAGTCAGACTATCATTTTTAAAAAACACACTATTCATGACCGGTAGTAAATTAATTAATCCAATACCAGCTGCTACACTAAACATAACTGTAATCTTGATAGAGGCATTCGCATATCTATTAACCAGAACGTTATTTCGCGCTTTAATCGCATCGGTAAGCATTGGTATAAGAACAAAACAAAATGTCGTTGTCACAATTAAGCCCATTTGTATAAATGAAGCCCCACGATCAAAGACACCTTTTTGCGTGGTTGCTTCTTGAAAATTTAAGCCTGCATTCTGAAGTGCATGTATGACCGTAAAGCTATCTATCACTTGCCAAACAATGACGATAAGCTGACTTACAGCAAAGATGATAATGGCCAATGATAACTTTTTCCACTCTACTATGGCTTTGTCATTTAGTTTATTCCCTTGCTTGAGCTTAAAAGGCTTGCTCTGCATTAGGAATATACTGGATGCTAAAAATCCTACTGCTGAACCGATGATAGCTACTGTACCAGCAGTGTAAACAGACCATTGTTGTGTCATAAATAATACAATAGCAATGATGATAATTACAACGCGTATGACTTGCTCTATGACTTGTGATATCGCTGGAACAGTCATATGTTGATGCGCTTGATAATAACCTCTATACACTCCCAATATACCAACAAACAAGAAACTAAAACTTGCTGCTCTTAACATTGGCGTGAGATTAGTGTCACCCATTAGAAGTGCGATCCACTGCGCACCTATGAAAATAATCAAGAAAAAAACAGTACTAATGAGTTGTAACCTCAGCAACACTTTAGTGTATTGTCTTGATTGCCCTTGTGTGCCAAACGTTTGTGTGACTGCACTTGGAATTGCATTCATTGTTAAAATAACACCTAAAGCAACAATCGGATATATTTGTTGATAAGCATATAATCCTTCGTCTCCAAGTATATTTTGATATGGGACACGATAAATTGCGCTTAATATTTTAACAATAACAAGTGCGATTGTAAGAACAACTACGCCGTTGAAGGCCGTATTCTTATCGTCCTTAGATTTCATCTGATATAACCATACTTTCTTCTAAACATTTCGCTAAGAATTTCAAACTATCTAACCAATTACTTACTTTATTTAAAGTTACTTTCATTTTACCATCTTGAACGCCAACTTTCATTGCACGGCCTAATGGTTGGGTTTGTTTAAATAACGTTTCTCCGTTAATATCTGTCGTTCCTTTTTCAGACAGATAAACTTCCACCTTTTTGCCTACATCTTTAATAAGCGCCACTCCGGCATTTAAAGCGTGAACTTTTATCTCCATCATATCCAACAGTCTTTCTACTTCTACTGGGTAATCATTGAAACGATCTATTAATTCATCTTTTACATCCATAAGTTGTGCTTCAGTTTCAATCTTACGTAATTTTTTATAGATTTCTATTTTAGACTGTTCATTTTGAATATATTCAGCAGGTAAATAAGCATCAATGTTGAGTTCAATTTCAATTTCAGGTGCATCTTGTTTCTCATCTTTAACACCACGTTTTTCATTCACCGCTTCTTCTAGCATTTGTGAGTAAAGGTCGAAACCGACAGAATCAATAAATCCATGTTGTTGTTTACCTAAGAGGTTGCCTGCGCCTCGAATATTCAAATCACGCATTGCAATTTTAAATCCTGAGCCTAACTCAGTAAATTCTTTAATTGCTTGCAAACGGTCTTCAGCTGTTTCTGACAATACTTTGTTCGTAGGGTGTAAGAAATAAGCATAACCAATACGGCTCGAACGTCCGACACGACCTCTTAATTGGTATAACTGACTGAGTCCGAAACGGTCCGCATCTTCGATAATGAGTGTGTTGGCATTTGGAACATCAACCCCAGTTTCGATGATTGTAGTCGTCACAAGAATATCGTATTCATGATTAATGAAACTTAGCATTGTTTCTTCTAAGTCTCCTTCTTTCATCTGTCCATGTGCAATACCAATATTCGCTTCTGGAATTAACATTTGTAATTGCTCTCTTTTTTCATAAATAGACTGCACTTTATTATATAAATAAAAGACTTGCCCTTCTCTAGATAATTCTCTTTCTAGTGCTTCTTTAATAAAATTCGTATTCTGTTCTAATACGTAAGTTTGTACTGGAAAACGATTTTCTGGCGGTGTTTCAATCACTGATAAATCACGAACACCCAACATACTCATGTGCAATGTACGTGGTATAGGCGTAGCCGTCAGTGTTAAAACGTCCACATTCGTTTTCAATGATTTAATTCTTTCTTTATGACGTACGCCAAATCGCTGTTCTTCATCCACGATTAATAATCCTAAATCTTTATAATGAATATCTTTACTTAATAATTTATGAGTACCTACGACGATATCAACAAAACCTGATTTTAATCGTTCTTTTGTTTCTTTAACTTCTTTAGTACTTCTAAATCGACTAATGAGTTGGACTTCGATTGGAAAATCCTGCATACGCTCAATTAATGTTTCATAGTGCTGTTGTGCCAAAATTGTAGTTGGAACTAAGAAGGCAACTTGCTTTCCTTCCATAACAGCTTTAAAGGCTGCACGTACTGCCACTTCTGTCTTACCATAACCTACATCACCACATAACAATCGATCCATTGGGCGTTCAATTTCCATGTCCTGCTTAATTTCTTCAATTGATTTACCTTGGTCTGGCGTTAATTCGTAAGGGAAATCTATCTCAAATTCGTTTTGTTCTGCCGTATCTGGACCATATTTATAGCCAACAGACATTTCGCGTTCTTTATATAGATCGATTAATTCATCAGCCATGTCTTCAACACTTTGTTGTACTTTAGCTTTTGTTTTTTTCCATTCCGTACCACCAAGTTTATTTAACCTAGGTGTCTTATCCTCTGATGCCACATATTTTTGAACTTGGTCCATCTGATCAACTGGTACAAACAATTGGTCTGTCCCTTTATATTGAAGTTTAATATAGTCTTTATGTACGCCACCGACATCAAGTGTTTCAACACCTAAATATCTACCAACACCGTGGTGCACGTGAACGACATAGTCGCCTACTTTTAAATCTTGATATGATTTAATTTTTTCAGCGTTTGTTAGTGTCTTTTGTTGTTTTGGTTTTTTCTTTTGTTTGGATTTGAATAGTTCGCGTTCCGTCACAACGACAAGTTGCATATATGGTAGCTCAAAGCCTTCTGATAAACTACCCTCAGTAATGATTGCATTGCCCCCATCGTTTCGTTGACTTGGCGTATCGATAAATGTTGGAATATGCATTTCATTGAGCATAGATTGAATACGTTCTTTTCTCACTTCAGTTTCAGCAAGCACAACGACAGTATAATCATTTTGAATAAAGCGCTGAAATTCTGAGCGCATAATATCATATTGACCATAAAATTGTTGTACGGGCTTACATGAAAACTTGATGATTTCATTGAGTTGAACAGGCATTGTCGCTGTGAATAACGTGAAATACGTCACTGGATAATGTTTCAACAATGCTTCGAATCCATCATATTGCAAGAAGTTTTGATCAATAAATCCTTTACCACTTTCTATCAGGTTTTGCATAAATTCATCAACTTCAGTTATAAGTGTTTGTTCAGTTTCTTTAATTCTATTATGTTCATCAACTGCAACAATAGCGTCATCTTTAAAATAATCCATAATAGTTGCTGGCTGTTCATACATAAATGACACAAGTCGACGTAATACTTGATGGTCAAACATCGTTGATTCAAAAAGTTCGAAACTTTCGTAAGTTTCTTTCAAATCATTACGAGCTGATTTTTCAATTTTTGGACGTGTATTTTCGTAAGCTTCTTTTAATTTTAACTTTGTATGTTTAAGTACATCGTCTGTGATAATATAATCACTTGCTGTTGTAATATTGACTTCTTCTATATTCTCTTTTGATCTTTGTGTCTCCACATCAAAATCACGAATCGAATCCACTTCAGTATCGAATAGTTCAATTCTTACTGGTTGACCAATTAAAGGGTAAATATCAACAATGCCTCCACGTAATGAAAACTCACCTATATGTGACACTACACTTTCTCTGCGATAACCCATATTTACTAATTTATTTAAAAATTCATCAATTTCAATATCGTCACCTACAGATAGTGTTAACTGATGGGATTTCCACATTTCAACTGGAGTGAGCCATTTTTTCAAACCGTTTAATGGTACGATAAATAACCCTCTCTTTTCTTGAGCAAGTGCCGTTAGTGTACGTACACGCTCGCTCATAAATTGAGGGCTTTGTGTTGAGAATTCTTCTGTCATGATATCTTGCATTGGATATTTGTAGACCTCGTCTGCATCTACAAATTGCAATAAATCACTTTCCAATTTATCTGCTTGATATAAATTATTTGTAACAACTAGTAATTGTTTAGTACTATGCAAATATTTTTCGGCTATAATCGTTGATTTAGCTGCGCCAGATAGGCCAGTGACCAGTACATTTTCTTTACCAAATACGTCGTTTAATTCTTGGTATCGTTTGTCTTCATTTATATATTGTGTAATTATTGATTTCACTTGACTTCACCATTATATTCATTCATCACACGCTCAAAACGAGAACTTTCTATATAAGCCTCAACTGCACGCGCAGAATGTTCTATTACTTTATTCATTATTTGCATTTCTTGTTTTGAAAATTTTTGTAACACATAATCGACAATTGACATACCATTTGAAGGTCTATCTACACCGATTCTAATGCGTTTGAATTGGTCCGTACCTAGTACTTGAATCATTGATTTAATACCATTATGTCCACCAGCACTGCCTTTTTGTCTTAGGCGAATCTCTCCTTGTGGTAAATCTAAATCATCATATAAAACAACTAAATCATCTATATCTATATCATAATATTTCATTAACGGGCCTACCGCTTCGCCTGACAAATTCATCATTGTTAGTGGTTCAATAAACATGACTTTTTCTCCAGCCATACGTTCAATCGTATAGGCACCTTTAAATTTTTGTTTATCTAATGAGAATTGATTTTGATCTAACATGTAATCTATAACTTCAAAACCAATATTATGTTTTGTTTGTTCAAAACGTTTACCTATATTGCCTAGGCCTACAATACATTTCATTATGTTACCTCCAATTGTTGTTGTCACTTAACTATATATATCATTTTCATGTATTTGAATTAATAAACAATTAAAAATTATTTTTTCATATCATTGACTATAATAACATAAAAAAGCACCTGCTTAACGTATTAAGCACGGTGCTTTTTATAAGATATTACAATGTTGGTATCATCAACTTATGTTGACAATGAAGCATGAAGTATATTATTTTTCTTCGTCTTCTTTAGATTCGCCTACAACTTCTGGTTCTTGCGTTTGTGCTTCGCCTTCCATTGCTTCGATTTCTTCTTCAGTTGGCTCTTCAGTTGGAGCTACTACTGTAACTACTGAATCAGTAGCTTCGTTTTCGATAGTAAAATCGCCTGATACTTTAATATCTTCAACTGAAATGCTGTCATTGATTTCTAATTCGCTGATTTCAACTTCGATTGCTTCAGGAATATTATCTGGAGTAGCTGTAACTTCAAGGTTGAATAATGGTTGTTCAACCACGCCACCTTCTTTAGCACCTGCTGCTTCACCAATTAAATGAACAGGTACTTCAACAGTACGTTCTTCAGTCATATTGATTGCTAAGAAATCAATGTGAGTGATTTGGTTTTTAAGTGGGTCGAATTGGTAGTCTGAAACCATTACTTTAATTGTTTTAGAACCTACGCCTAATTCGATAACACCGTTACGTCCAACTTCACGGATAACTTTAATAAATGCTACTTCGTCTACTTTAACAGAAGTATTTTTTGTACCATAACCGTAAACGATTGCAGGTACTTTACCAGTATTTCTTAGTGTTTTAAGGTCTGAACGTGTTTGTTTACCTTGACGAATAATTGACTTTAATGCAGTCATATTCATTTTCCACCTTTCGTTTTGCTCAAATATGAGCCCCTCACTTGCCCATCAACATAATGTTGCTTGCAAGCGTTTATTTTGCTCGTGAATTCACGAACGAAACCATTATACATTCATATAATATATTAGTCAAATAGCACACTAACAGATTCGCGTTCGTAAACACGGATAATTGCTTGTGCTAATAAACCAGCTACAGATAACTCTTTCGTATTGCTTGGTTTACGTGTTTCATCTAATTGAATTGAATTTGTTACGATTAGTTCTTTGATTGCTGAATTTTCAATACGTTCTTTAGCTGGACCTGATAATACAGGGTGTGTACAACAAGCATATACATCTTTAGCACCTTTATCTTTTAATGCTTGAGCTGCCAATGTGATTGTCCCTGCTGTATCAATGATATCATCAATAATAATAGCCGTACGTCCTTCTATTTCACCAACAATGTTCATCACTTCTGCAACATTTGGTTTTGGACGACGTTTATCAATAATAGCAATCGGTGATTTAAGTATATCTGCAAGTTTACGTGCTCTTGTTACGCCACCGTGGTCTGGAGAGACTACAACACACTCTTCAAGATCAATACCTGACTCATTCTTGAAGTATTCTGCTAAGATTGGCACGCCCATCAAGTGGTCAATTGGCATATCGAAGAAACCTTGGATTTGAGGTGCATGTAAATCTAACGCTATCATACGATCTGCGCCTGCAGTTTCGATTAAGTTTGCTACAAGTTTAGCTGTAATTGGTTCACGACTACGTGCTTTTCTGTCTTGGCGCGCATAACCATAATACGGGACAACTATATTAATGTTAGCTGCTGATGCACGTCTACAAGCATCAACCATAATTAATAATTCCATTAAGTGTAAATTTACAGGATTCGATGTAGGTTGAATAATAAATACGTCACAACCACGAATACTTTCCTCTATGTTGATTTGAATTTCTCCATCGCTGAAACGTTTTACTGAACATTTTCCTAGTTCGATTCCAACATGATCTGCTACTTCTTGGGCTAAAGGTTCATTACCTTTTAAAGAAAATATTTTCAAAGCAGAATTCTTATACTCATTGTTTAACATTTATAGTCCTCCAATTAATTCATTCAATTAGTTTTCATTTAAATACAAGCGCAAACTTACATTGTTTTTCAATATAAAGCATTTTGTGGTTAACAAGTTACTCAATTACATTAAGTTTAACAGTTCAAGCATGCATGTCTAAACATACACCTTTTATTTTTTCAAATAACCTTCTTTGGTTGTTTGTCTAGCTCTCGCTAATGCTAAACTGTCTTCTGGTACACTATCAGTAATCGTAGAGCCAGCAGCAATTAAAGAACGTTCGCCTAACGTAATAGGTGCTACCAGATTCGTATTGCACCCTATAAACGAATCATTACCAATAACCGTCTTGAATTTGTTAATACCATCATAGTTTACTGTGATTGAACCACAGCCAAGATTCACACGTTCGCCTATTTCTGCATCACCAATATAACTCAAGTGAGGTAATTTAGCTCCCGCTTTTACGACTGATTTTTTAACTTCAACAAAGTTGCCGACTTTCACTTTTTTGCCTAAGTCTGTACCTGGACGAAGTTGTGCAAACGGTCCAATTATCGCATAATCATCAACCATTGCTTCATTGATCACTGAATGTTTAATTGTAACATTATCACCTATTTTACTATTCGTGATTTCCGTATATTGTCCTACAACTGTCTCTTCTCCAATTTCACTATGTCCTGCAAGTTTAACTCCAGGTTCTATAATTGTGTCTTCTCCAATAGTTACATCTGCACCGATATAAGTATTTGATGGATCCACGATTGTTACACCATTTCTCATATGAAATTCGTTGATGCGTTTTCTAAATGCTTTTTCTGCTTCACTCAACATCACTCGGTCATTTACACCCATAATTTCTTCAAAATCATTTGTATGGTAAATACCTACTGTGCCTTTATCTTCTAAAATTAATGAAAGTACATCAGGCAAGTAGTATTCGCCTTGTACATTATTGTTATTCACTAACTCTAACTTTTCAAATAGCATTTGATTGTCAAATGCGAAAATACCTGAACTAATTTCATTAATTTGTTGTTCTGTATCTGTTGCATCTTTTTGTTCGACTATTTTAACTAATTGATTGTCTGCATCACGTATAATTCGGCCATAACCATATGGGTTTGCTGCTGTAGCTGTTAATACAGTAGCTTGTGCTTGGTTATTTTCGTGATGTTCAATTAAAGATTTAAGTGTTTCTGTCGTAATTAATGGTGTATCTCCACAAACTACTAACGTTGTGCCCTGTTTATCATTTAAATGTTCACTAGCCGTTTTAACGGCATGAGCAGTACCTAATTGTTCTTCTTGAAAACTATAAAGCGATGCATCGCCTAATGTTTCTTTCACGCTTTCTGCGCCATGACCTACGATTGTTACTAGCTGTTCTACGCCAGATTGTTTAACGTTATCCACGACATGTTCAATCATTGATTTGCCAGCGACATCATGTAGTACTTTGTATTTCTTTGATTTCATACGTGTACCCTTACCAGCTGCGAGTACTATTGCATGTCTTTGCATGTATGTTAACCCTCCATTAAAATATACACTTCTTTATTATTATAATTTAACGCTAGTCACACTTTCAAGGCTCAAAGTGCCAATGTTTTTTATTAACGCGTTTTTTATTACAATTGTTATAAATAAAGTGCATAGTATTTGTCATCTATTTAGGTTTTGAAAGCCGCTTCATTTTCTACAGTAACTTTTCTTATTATCGATAATTTCTAACATATTATTATGAATGAAACATACGGTGTCACTTCTTTAGACATTTGTTTCATTCATAATAATATAGTTAAGTAAAAACATGTAAGTTTTGGTTATTTATTATAAATTTCAAAATTATAATTTTTGTCACCTTTACATTTTGTAAATAATTTTAATATTTTATGTTTTAGTCACGCTTACATAAATAAAGAAGATTGAATTTCCCAGTTTTAGAAATTCAATCTTCTTTAAAACGATATTAAATTCACTATAATCTCAAATAATTAAATTAAGCTTCCTCATTAGTATCTTCTGATGATTGAGCATTTTTATCAGGGATGACCTCATCAGTTTCTTCATATACTTTCATCACAGCATCCTGTATTTCTTGTCTCATTTCTGAATTGATTGGATGTGCGATATCTCGGAATTCACCATCTGGTGTACGTTTACTTGGCATTGCGACGAATAGACCTGTGTTGCCTTCAATAACGCGTAAATCATGTACCACAAATGATTCATCTAAAGTGATTGAAACAAGCGCTTTCATTCTTCCGTCTGTTTGTATTTTTCTAAGTCTTACATCTGTCACTTTCATGTAGTGAGCCCCCCATAGTATCTCTTTGTTAGAAGCTTAACAATTTTATTAAAAATTATAAATCCTTACTTCACTTGTGCAATTACTTCTATTTCTACTTTAACATCTTTAGGTAGTCTCGCTACCTCAACGCAACTTCTCGCAGGTTGATGATGCTCAAAATATTTGCCATAAACTTCATTTATATTTTGAAATTCATTCATATCAGCAATAAAAATAGTAGCTTTTATAACCGAATCTATATCTGATCCAGCTTGGTCTAGTACAACTTTTAAATTTTCTAAGACTTGTGTCGTCTGTTCTTTTACATCATCGCTAACAATCTCTCCATTTAAATTTAATGGGATTTGTCCAGATGTGAATACTAGACCATTTACTTCTGTTGCATGTGAGTATGGCCCTAACGCTTCCGGTGCTTTGGTTGTATTAATCGTTTTCATGATGCCGTAATCGCTCCTTTAAGAAAATTTAGTTAAACTGTTGCCTTTCTCCACTTTAAATTCCTGATTGTATTCATCTACATCAGATAATCTAACTAAGGAAGTATAATCTTCAATTAATCTTTGTTTAACTTCTTTTGATTCTACTAGTACCGATACCCCTTTCACATGTGCTTTAAACTCGTTCATTAAATTCATCACACCATTGATGGATCCACCTGCGCGCATAAAATCATCTACTACAAGGACATTAGAATTTTCTGGTAATGTTCTCTTGGATAACACCATAGTTTCAATTTTTCGAGAAGATCCAGACACATAATTAATTGATACCGTAGAACCTTCAGTCACTTTGTTATCTTTTCGAATGACAACTACTGGTAAATTCAATACGTTAGCTACTGAGTTGGCAAGAGAAATACCTTTCGTAGCAATCGTAACGATTGCATCTAATTCTTCATCCATATAAAGTGTAGCGATCAGTTTTCCGACACGGTTAAGTAACGTCGGGTCTCCCATTAAATCAGACAAGAATAAATACCCACCTGGTAGCAAACGATTCTTCTCTTGGAGTTGTGCGATAACGTCATCAATGACTTCACTCGCTTCTTCTTTACTCATTTCAGGTTTATACGTCACACCGCCACTAGCCCCAGCTGTGGTAATCACTGTCCCTAATTTTTCTTTTTGGAATGTGGTTTTAATAATTTGAACATCTTCACTTATAGATGATTTCGCTTGTTTAAATTTTTGTACGAAATAAGTTAATGGTATCAATTTATTAGGGTTATTCATCAAGTATTGTGTCATATAAACAATTCGTTCGCTTCTTTTATAGCGCATTTAACTCATCCCTTCTCACTAGCCTAATAATCTTACTATATACACTTCATTACAACAGCCATTGACTGCATTGTAAACATGTCTTGCCTGGCGTTCTTTTTGTGTTAGTCCATAAACAGATGGGCCACTTCCGCTCATAACAGCACCATCCGCACCATTTTCTAACATATTTTCTTTTATTTTTAAAATCTCAGTATGCATCTTACCCGAGACAGGTTCCAATCGGTTTGAAAGACTTTTGCAAAGTAATTCATAATCTCCTGAAATTAAAGCTGATTTACAAGTTGTCGTATCCACATGATGCGGCTTATTTAAGTCTAATTTTTTGAAAATACTCGGAGAAGATATACCTAAATTTGGTTTTGCTACAACAACCCATGCTGATGGAGGTTTATTCAGAAACGTAATACGTTCACCTTTACCTCTACATAATGCTGTTTTACCAAAAATACAAAAAGGGATATCTGTGCCTATCTTAATACCGAGCTCACACAACTCATTTAACGGTCTATTTAGCTCATACAGGCGATTCATCCCTCTCATTGTAGCTGCAGCGTCAGTAGAGCCTCCTGCAAGCCCTGCTGACACAGGTATGTTCTTATCTATAGTGATTGTGACACCTTGCTTTAAATTATAATTTCTTTTCATTAATTCTGCAGCTTTATACGCCAAATTTTTATTATCGGAGGGAACGTAAGTTTGCTCTACATCAACAACTATTTTTTTGTCGTTGCGTAGTTCAAATGACAAGCGATCATTTAAATCAATCGTCGTCATAATCATTTCAACTTCATGAAAACCATCATCTCGTTTAAAGAGTGTATCCAGCGTTAAATTAATCTTTGCCGGAGCTGTTTCATAAATCATATTCCCACCCTCTTCCAATTCGATATGGTAATAAAATGATTTTAACATATTGTTATAGTTGCATTGTCTGTTTTTTAAAACTTATTTTCGATATTTTGATAAATATTTTTATAAATATACATTTAACTATATTGGACAATAAATCATTTCTTAATTTACTATTCTACAATATAGTACGCTTCTATTAAAATTATATCCATTTCCTACACCATAAATTGTGGCACAGAAAAAGGTATGTTGGCGAAGTTACACCAACATACCTTTTCATTTAATGATCTTAATATTAAAGTTTAAATTAAAAAGTATGACTCCTAAGAGACGAACTTTATTTAAATCACTTTTATTTAGTGTGCAATTGCTTCTTGCTGATTATCATCTTCAAAAGAAACTTGTACGTTTTCAGTTAAAACGTCAGCGTATGTATAAGATACACGCTCAAAGTTGTAAATTTCTTGATCTAGCTCGACAATGAAAACAGAAGGGTACGTTTCTTTTAACACACCACTACGCTCAATTGTTTTCTTACGACCACCATTCGCTTTAAGTACGATTCGGTTTCCTAATTGACAATCAAGTGAATTTTTGATGTCTCCAATAGATTTTGGCATATTGCTCCACCTCGCTACAAGTTGTATAATAACACAAATCGCGAGCTTTTGTCAAACAAAACATCAATTTTAGCAATGTAACTCAAGCTTGTCAATAATTTAAAATGCTAATTCTGTGAAATTTTTCAATTCATTGTATAATTTTGCAAATTCTTTTATTGAAAGCGTTTCTCCACGTCTTCTTGGATCTATATCGCTAGTTTCCAACCATTTTTTAATAATTTCTTTGTTCGCTTTACCATCTACAAACAAACTTTGATAGTTATTGTTGATTGTTTTTCGTCTTTGGCTAAATGCAGCTTTTGTCATTTTGAAAAATCTATCCTCGTCATCTATATCTACCTCCGGCGTCTGACGCTTCATCAATTTCACAACAATTGAATCTACATTTGGCGGTGGTAAGAAGACTGTCTTCGGCACTGTTAACACTTTACTTGTTTCAGTATAATATTGGGTAACAATTGATAGTGATCCATAAGCTTTTGTTCCAACTTGGGCATTCAATCTTTCACCGACTTCTTTTTGCATCATAACTACGTACCCATCGATAGGTAAAGCTTGTTGCATTAGATTCAATAATATCGGTGTTGTAATATAATATGGCAAGTTAGCGACCACCATGATATTGTCACAATCTGCTAAATGCTCCGTGACATAATGTGCAATATCAGCTTTTAATATATCTTCGTTTATAATTTCCACGTTTTCATAAGGTCCCATTGTATCTTTCAATACCGGTATCAAACGTTGATCAATTTCAAACGCCACAACTTTCTTTGCCTTTTTAGCTAATTGCTCTGTAAGTGAACCCATACCAGGTCCTATTTCTATAATACCTGTATTTTCACCTATATCACTCGCATCGATAATTTTTTGTATAATGTTAACGTCAATCAAGAAGTTTTGTCCTAAACTTTTTTTGAAATTAAAACCATACTGATTGAGCAATGCTTTCGTACGCGATGGTGTAGCAACATCTTTAATATCCACTTATCATTCACTTCCTTCGTTATCACTTAATGCATTTCTAACATCTGCTTCAGTATAGCCAAACGCATTGAGCTTATTTATTAATTGTTTGCCATTAGAATGTCCTATATGTAGCTTACGCCCAAGTATTTCTCTTTTTCTGCGTGCATCTTTGCCAATTATTAATCCTAAATCAATTAACACTGATTTACTGATTGTTTCGTGTCCTTCTTCAAATGGTGTACTTACATTCATTAAGGCATCTTTAATATCTGCAAGTTGTGCATGTTCTACACCAATCTTGCCTCGTTTACTTTTGGCTTTTTCTCTGTCGATATATGCGTGTTTTACGCCTGGTATATGTTTTTGAATAGTATTACGTATTTTATCACCCGGGAAATCAGGATCTGTTAATACAATTACACCTCTTGTTTCAAATGCCTGTGCTATAACAGTTAAAGTTTGCTCGTTAATCGCACTCCCATTTGTTTCAATCGTATCACATTCTACCGCTCTTTTAACACGTTCCGTATCGTCTCTACCTTCTACTACAATAAATTCGTTAATCTTCATTTATTGTTACACCTTTCATCACTTTAATTCGATTTTAGATAAAAATAAAAAAGGTATCGTCGCAAATAATGGTTACTACTTAGCATTTACTCTATGAACTAAGCCCTATTTCAGACCGATACCTTTTTTGTAATGTGTCTATCCTTCTAATTTAAATAAACGTTCTGCATTTTCAGTTGTTTGTTTGCAAACTTCCTCATAGCTAACACCGCGTAATTCAGCAATTTGTTCTGCAACCAATGTCACACGGACAGGTTCATTTCTTTTGCCTCTATATGGATGTGGTGATAAGAATGGTGCATCTGTCTCAACTAATAATCGATCAAATGGAACATGTTTCGCTACTTCTTTAGGTTGTTTCGCATTTTTAAAAGTGACTGGACCACCTAAAGATACATAGAAATTCAATTTATTAATTACATCATCTGCAATTTCAGGAGAAGCGCTGAAGCTGTGCATGATACCACCAATTTCTTCAGCATGTTCCTCTTTAAGAATATCTATACAATCTTGCGTTGCTTCCCTATTGTGAATAATAATTGGTAAATTGACGCGTTTAGCCAATGCGATTTGTTTTCTAAATAATGTTTGTTGCACATCTTTAGGCGACTTGTCCCAATGATAATCTAATCCCGTTTCACCTATACCAATCACTTTAGGGTGTGCTGCAAGCTTTTCTATCCATTCTAATCGTTCTTCTGTACAATCAACCGCATCTACAGGGTGCCATCCAATAATGCCATAGATAAATTCGTATTGGTCAATGAGTTCCATCGTACGCTCGACTGTTGGTGTATCAAACCCAACAACAAACATGCGATCTACACCATTGTCTCTTGCACGTTCAATGACCGCTTCTAAATCTTCATCATATTGTTCTGCATTTAAATGAACATGTGTATCGATAAGCATATTATATCGCTCCCTTAATTTGTGATTACTTAATTATTGCACCATTTGGAATTGCGTTTGGTAAACTTACAAGTGTCAGTACGCCGTCTTTTTCAGCAGATAAAATCATACCTTCTGATTTTCTACCCATCAATTTAGCAGGTTTTAAATTTGTTACAACTGCAACTTTTTTACCTATAATATCTTCTGGTTGATAGTATTTTGCAATGCCTGAGACGATTTGACGTTGTTCGCTATCTAAATCGACTTGGATTTTCAATAATTTATCAGATTTTTTAACTTGTTCAGCATCCGTAATCGTAGCAGCTTTAATTTCTACCTTATCAAAGTCTTTGATATCAATTTGTGGCTTACTAGGTACTTCTTCAGTTTCTTCTGAAACTTCTGCCGCTTTTTCTGGCTGCATAGATTGTTTAATATAATCAATTTCTGCATCACTATCTAAGCGTGGGAAGATAGGTTGTGGTTTATCAATAACAACAATTGGTGCAGTTAAAACACCATATTGTTTCACGCTATCAAATTCATATAATTCAGGTGAATTAATATTCAACTGTTCAAAAATTTGTTTTGGTGCATGCGTAAGGAATGGTCTTAATAACACTGCTATAATACGAATGTTTTCTACTAAATGCGCCATAACATTACTTAGCATGTCTTTTTGACTCTCATCTTTTGCTAATACCCACGGCGATGTTTCGTCAATATATTTATTAGTACGGCTGATTAACTTCCAAACCGTTGAAAGTGCTACTGAGAATTGTAAATCGTCCATATTCTCATGGAACGTCTTCACTGTGTCTATCGCCATTTGCTCCATATCTTCATCCAACTCATGTTTTGGACCTTGATATGCTGGTAATTCGCCATCGAAATACTTATTAACCATAGAAATCGTACGATTAACTAAATTACCTAAGTCATTCGCTAAATCATAATTTGTACGTTCAACGAAACCTTCAGGAGTAAAGACACCATCTGAACCAAATGGTAATTCACGCATTAAATAATAACGCGTAGCATCTAGTCCATAACGATCTATAAGTACATTAGGATCGACCACATTACCTTTAGATTTACTCATTTTGCCATCTTTCATAAGAATCCAGCCATGAGCAAAGACTTTCTTAGGTAGTGGAACATCTAATGCCATCAACAAGATTGGCCAGATAATTGAATGGAAACGCACAATTTCCTTCGCCATGATATGAATATCTGCCGGCCAATATTTTTTGAATAAGCTATCATCATCTGATAAATAACCTAATGAAGAAATGTAGTTCACAAGCGCATCAATCCACACGTAAACAACGTGTTTAGGATTTGATTTCACATGGATGCCCCAATCGAATGATGTACGTGAAACTGCTAAATCTTCCAACCCTGGTTTGATGAAATTATTAATCATTTCATTTTTACGTGAAGGTGGTTGAATAAAATCAGGATTTTCATCGTAAAATTCTAATAAACGATCTGTATATTTAGATAAATTGAAGAAATAACTTTCCTCTTTAACTAATTCTACTTCGTGACCTGAGTCTGGACTTTTACCGCCAACGATTTCACCATTTTCAAATATCGGATCCACTAATTGCGTCTCCGTATAATAAGTTTCATCTGGTACAGAATACCAACCTTCATATTCACCAAGATAAATATCTTCTTGCTTTAATAAACGTTCAAAAATTTGTTGTACCACTTCTTTATGTCGTGCTTCTGTTGTACGAATAAAATCATCATTTGAGATTTCTAATTTATTCCATAAATCTTTAATGCCTGCTATCATTTCATCCAAATATTCTAATTCAGATTTTCCAGCTTTTTGTGCTTTTTCCTGTATTTTTTGACCATGTTCATCCGTACCTGTTAAATAACGAACATCATAGCCTTGCATTCTTTTATAACGTGCGATTACATCACCAGCTGTTGTTGTATATGCATGACCGATATGTAAATTCCCACTTGGATAATATATTGGTGTAGTGATATAAAATGTTTCTTTCGCCATCAATGTTCCTCCTCGTTTCCTACGCTTTAAATATATCTAAATTCATTTTTCCCTCAATGAAACAGATGTATGTTTTTTATTTCGTTTTCTAATTTAGCCACTTTTAAAATGATATGGATAGATTACTATTCACATCGGACTTTTCATGACTTAATTTTGCTAAAATTTTAATATGATTAATAATCTCTATCTTGTCTACATTACCATAAATCACGCGTGTTATGGGAGTTTTTCAACTCATTTCTCTTGATTAAACGTGATTTTATCCTGTAAAAGTTCTTCGCTTTATCTTAGAAACTTTATCCTAAGAATAATCCATCTGACTTAGATTAATTATTGGAAACCTCATGATAAATATCATAAACTTCGCCAGTCTTCATATGACGCATTTCAGCAACTTGTTTAATTGCAGATTTAGGTTTCATATTTTCATTTATATAGTAATCCACATGTGCTTGTATCGACATATCTTCAAACCATGACGTATCTTCTTCAGCTATCGCACCTTCAATGACTACAACAAATTCACCTTTAGTTGGAATTCGATTTTCATTAAGCTGGTTTAGTAATTCTCCAACTTCTCCTGTGACAATTTGCTCAAACTTTTTAGTTAATTCTCTACCTAGTGAAACTTTTCTAGTTTCATCTACTTTTTGAATTGTTTTCAACGTCTCTTTCACACGATGTGGCGATTCATAAATAATTAGCGTACTATCTTCAAACATCCGCTGCTCTAAAATATCTAATTTCTGCTTTTCTTTTCGTGGTAAAAACCCTAAAAACGTATAAGTAAATGAGGGTAAGCCACTCGCCATCAGTGCCGTCAATCCAGCATTAGGACCTGGCACTGTTTCCACTCTAATTTCATTTGCTCTCGCTGCAACAACAAGTTCGTAACCCGGATCACTAATCAATGGTAAGCCTGCATCTGATACAAGCGCTATGCTAACATCCTGCTGCAGTTGTTCTATTAGGTAATCCGTTTGTTGTTCCTTATTGTGGTCATGATAGGATTTCAGGGGTGCTTGAACATCATAATGTGCACATAACTTTTTAGTCACTCTTGTATCTTCACAAGCAATCAAATCCACCGACCTTAAAATATCTACAGCTCTATATGTAATATCTGCTAAATTCCCTATGGGTGTTCCTACTAAATATAGTGTCGCCATTAGTTATCCCTCACTTATTAATACTAATTTTTGTTGCCTAGAATACGTTTTTATTTCATATTCTCGTTT
Source organism: Staphylococcus equorum (assembly GCF_001747895.1). Taxonomy (GTDB): domain Bacteria; phylum Bacillota; class Bacilli; order Staphylococcales; family Staphylococcaceae; genus Staphylococcus; species Staphylococcus equorum_A. The sequence continues at coordinate 31,585 of NZ_LNNB01000043.1, forward strand.
TAAAGCTTCTGATTTCGTATCAAACATTTCTTGATAAACTAACTCTACTGGACGTCTTATTTTAGTATATTTGGCGCCTTGTCCCTTATTATGCTTTTCTACCCTTTTTTCTATATCTTTTGCATAACCAGTATATAAACTTCCATCTTTACACTTAACAATATATATATAATGTTTATCCATAATATATTTCTCTCATTTCTTTAGTATACGTTCCATCATTATTGTATATGTAAAATGGCGTTTGGATGTCTAGCCCTTGATTGCCACCTTTTCTACCTTCAACAACAATTGTTTGCGCAACTTTGCCTTGCTTACTATAGATGAAATAAAGTTTCTTAGGTTCAATCTGGTATGCTCTCATATAGCTTAAGACATCCATAAGACGTTCTGCTCGATGTACCATCACAAAGCGTCCACCTTGTTTCAGTAAATGTCTTGCTGCAAAACAACAATCCTCTAATGTACACATAATCTCATGTCGTGCGATCTTATGTGCTTCTTTCTGATGTTGGAACGCTTGATTCTCTTTAAAGTACGGTGGATTACAAGTAATAAGACTATATTTCGCTGGATTAAACTGTTTGTGTGCCTCTTTCAAATCCATATGATGCATCTGAATTCTATTTTCTAGATGGTTATGTACGATACTGCGTTGTGCCATATCTACGAGTTGTTGTTGTATTTCAATTCCATCTATAGCCTGCTGTCCTTTATCAGAAAGTAATAAAGGTATCACGCCATTACCCGAACACAAATCCATGATTGTATCCTGTTTTTTTAATTTTGTGAAATGTGCAAGTAGTAAAGCATCTGTTGAAAAAGAAAACACATCATCATTTTGAATAATTTCTAGTTTTTCTTTAATTAAATAATCTAATCTTTCATTTTCCATATGCATATTCATTATATCCTCCAAAAAAAGGACGAGACTGCGATGCTTAATAACCAAGCCTATCGCTACATCTCATCCTCAATCACATTTCCTCCATATTGTTTTATAGGCAATTTTGTTCTTTCAATTATTCACTCAGCACTTCCAAACAAAATAAACAGTCGTCACCTTTTCTATGTTTGCCGAATAACTCACCATTACAAATATGAAAACCCTCTTTATAAAGCATCGCTAAATTATCTTTACTGCGAAGTGGTCGCTTATATTGTGCTTTATGACCACTTTCTATTTTTTTAGGTTTTTCTTCTTTATCTATTAAAGTTTTTAGATTTTCATTCTCTATTTGTAAGGCTACATTTTCTTCTATGAGTTCGACAGTAAGATTTTTCAAATTAACCATATCACCGTTGATTTGATTAATATTTTCTTCTAAATGTGCTAACTTTTCAAATATCTCGCTTCGATTCAATGTTGCAACGGCCTCCTAATTAAACGTTTCTAATTCTTCCATTTTATATTCTAGTGGTTGCTCTAGGCCTTCCACTTTAATTTGCATGGAAATGTCTAAAATATTTAACCCTATCACTTTACCGTTACCTTCTGGTGTTTCAATCGGATCACCAACATCAGGTAATTGTGCACGTGCTTCCTCATAATAATCATTTTCATACTTGAGACAACACATCAAACGTCCACATGCTCCCGAAATTTTAGTTGGATTTAAAGATAAGTTTTGGTCCTTAGCCATTTTTATAGATACTGGTTCAAAATCACCTAAAAATGTTGAACAACATAAAGAACGTCCACATGGTCCAATGCCACCCAATAATTTTGCTTCGTCTCTAACACCTATCTGTCTTAACTCAATACGTGTTTTCAACTTCTGTGCCAAGACTTTTACGAGTTTTCTAAAATCAACACGTTCATCTGAAGTAAAATTAAATATTACTTTTGATTTATCTAATGTGAATTCACAGTTAACCAAACGCATTTCTAATTGTTGTTGTTGAATCGTATCTTTACACAATTCCAAAGCTTCTTTTGCAGCTTGCTCATTTTGTTCATATCTAACTAAATCTTCTTCAGTTGCAATACGTACGATTTCTTTTAATGGTAGCGTTACATCTTGATCCGCAACATTTAATGGTTCGTATTTTACACGCCCCATCTCTAAGCCTCTTTTAGACTCTACTACCACCCAGTCTCCTACAGCTAAATTAAAGTGTTGAGGCGAATAATACTCCATTTTTCCTGACTTTTGAAAATCAATGCCTACTACATTTTGCATAACTAATTCACCCCTTTTATTACGATTTGCTCAAACACTAAAGTTGGATTCACATTTTGATTCAACTTTTTATGTGCTTCTGTTATTTGATCATACATCAAAATAATTTGATTATATGTTAGTTTTTTCGTATATTCTTGTACATCGACTTGTAAATCTTGATATATCATATCATCAGTCATCCCTACTTTAGCATGCATAACATCTTGAAAGAAACCATTAACTGCAGCTAATGTGACCATTTGTAACCTTCTGTTTTTAGCCTGTTTCAATAAATCTACAATAGCAATCAATGCCATAGGTCGATTTGTTAAAAGTAATTGGCACCATTTAATAATACTTTTACGTAGCGCCATTAAATCTGCTTCTTCATTTAGCGTAACTGCCGTTTCAATTTGCGTAGTATATGTACTTAGTAATTCAGCTACTGGACGCGAAATATCACGCTCTACTAATCTATTTATAAAATTAGCTTTATTAATAGGTTTAAAATAAACATGCTGACATCTCGAATGTATTGTGTCTAAGATTTGCTCAGGTTTCGTAGTTAATAAGATGGCGATGGTATTTTCAGGAGGTTCCTCTAAAAATTTCAAAATGCTATTTTCACCTTGAATTGTTAACTTTTCAAAGGATTCAATAATATATACTTTATAGTCACCTTCTATTGGTAATTGATTCATATGATGTAATAACTGTTCTATTTGATCTTTCTTTATTGTAGTCTCTTCAGAGGATATATACATAAAATCAGGATGATTAAATGTTTCTACCTTTAACTGACATTGATTGTCTTGATTACATAAAATAAGTTTCGTAAAATCAATAGCGACTTGTTGCATTGTCTGACCATCATCACCCTCAAATAAATAAGCATGTGACAATTTATTTGATTGATAGGCTTTCGTCAGTCTTTCTCGTTCATCCATTATAAAGTTACTCCTTTATATAAAAAGGCTGCTTATATATAGTTGCTCTACAAAAAACATTCTAAAGATCACCATAGGTAAATCTCTTTAGCTAAAATGTAATTTGAGAGGCTACTATATTAAGCAACCATGATTTTAGAATTGATGGAAAGTTTCAACAGGCATTACAAATACCGTTGCTCCTCCAACTTCTACTTCAACCGGATACGGTATATAAGAATCTGCACTACCACCCATCGGTGTAATAGGTGAGACAAGTTGCTCTCTGTTACCACAAGTATCATTGATAACTTTCAACATCTCATCCACGCGATCATCTTCAACACCAGATAAGAACGTAGTATTACCAGCTCTTAAAAATCCACCAGTGGTTGCAAGTTTTGTTGCTCTAAAATTATGCTTAACAAGTTTATCCGACAGTTCCTGACTATCCTGGTCTTGTACAATTGCTATAATCATTTTCATACTAAACACCTCTTCCAAATATTATATCACAATTTTTCTAAGTATTTGCTGATAGATTTATACGTCGCATTTACTACTTCTTCTAAACTTCGATTTGCATCAATCACAATAAAACGTTTAGACTCATTATGAATAATTTTCCTATAACCTTCAACTACTTTTTCGTGAAATATTACATCTTCTTGATCTAAGCGATTTTGATTTCGCTGATTTTTTTGTATACGGTCACGACCTACCTCCACGCTCACATCAAGGTAAATGGTTCTATCTGGATATAAACCATTGATAGCAAATTCATTAATAGATTTCACTTCTTCTATTCCTATACCCCGTGCATAACCTTGATAAGCTAATGAACTATCTATATAACGATCACATAATACTAACTTGCCCTCATCTAATGATGGTATAACTTTACCAACAAGATGTTCTCGCCTTGACGCCGCAAATAATAAGGCTTCAGTGCGCTCATCCATATCGTCACCTTCAAGTAATACTTCACGTATTTGCTCTCCAGTTTTAACACCACCAGGTTCTCTAGTAAGTACAACATCATACTCTGTTTCTAACCGTTCTGCCACTTGTTGAATGACTGTAGTTTTACCTGAACCTTCTGGGCCCTCAAAAGTTATAAAAGCTGACATTTTATTCATCCTTAATTTCTATTTTATAATTTTTAATTCCTTCTACTCTTATATTATTATCATACCAATAATTCATTAATTTTATCATATTTTCTGTAATTTTTTCTCCTTTAAACATAACAGGGATGCCAGGAGGATATGGAACGATATTTGTTGCTAAAACTTTAGATTCAGCATGACTAATATTGATACTTTTTGTATCAACTATATCGCCCGCTTGGTATGTACCTTCTTCAGTTCTAAACGCGGACTGAGCAGGTGATTGTGTGTCTCTCTCTTCCAACTCAATCTGTCGTATTCTTTCTATTAATAAATCAAATGGATATGTATCTTCCTTATGCCATAAAGGCAAAACGAACAATACCTGATGTTCATCAGCAAGTTCAACGTAAATATCTTTAGTTTCAAAATGCTTTTGTAATTCAAAACCAGTATAACCATTACAACGTATATTCAATTTCAGTGGATCTTCAACTTTAACGATTTCAGCTCCAATTTCTTTTAACTCTTGAATTAATTGACCTCTTTTTTCAAAAAAGAGATGACTGTTATAATCTTTATAAAACTGATGCGCTAATTCCAAACTCGTCATTAATAGATAGGAAGGGCTTGAAGATTGAAAATAGGACAAATATTTAATAACCTTTTCCCGTCTCGGTGCATTCTTATGAATAAATATAATAGAACTCATTGTTAGTGCTGGTAATGATTTATGATACGATTGCACTACGTAATCCGCACCCATATTTAAAGTGGAATTGGGAAAGCCTTCTAAATCAAAATGAGCACCATGTGCTTCATCTATCAATACAGGTATATTGTGCTCTTTTAGACCTTTGATAGCAATAGATACATCAAAACACTCACCATAATAATTAGGATATGTAAGAATTGCTAATTTAGTTTGTTCTATTTGAGAAAAAAATGCATCCAAATTCGGACCTAAATATTGGTTCGTTTTTTCACTCATTTTCATTTCCAATAATTGACACTGCTCTGATGTTAAATCCAAAGCATGAAATACAGATTTATGTGCATTCCGAACTATGGAATAATGCCCCTCTTGTCCTGAAAATCCTTGGATTACTGATAAAATCCCAGACGTAGTCCCATTGACTAAATAATATGCATCATAGTCAGGATGTTTCTCTAAACCTTCCATACTTTGTGCTATCACTTCATCAGGGTGATGTAAATCATCTAATTCTGTAATCTCAGTCATATCCATTTTAAAATTTAATTGTTCTAAATAACCGATTGTCATATTTTTATGCCCAGGTACATGCATCGAAATCGGATTTCTATTTAATATATCATTAAGTTTATTAGTTAATGGTAATTTCATATGTATCCTCGCTTTTCAAACAATAATTCCAGCTCCTATAGTTCATTATATTTTAACATATAGAGAGTGGAATATGTGTTTGTCCCTATCTCTAATCCTAAATGTACTGCATATAAAAAAATTTGTCTTTAATCAAGCTTCACTAATTTTTCACTCAAAAAAAAGACACTTACTCACTTACCGCTTGTAAGCTCGTCGCGTCTTTCGCTGAGTTCGTCAGCTTCTAAAGAACTACTTCCCAATCTCATTGGGATTAGTAGTTCTTACACATGAGCTTCAGCTTATGTGTTCATATTTTAAACCAGTTGTTTTTGGTAGTTAAG
>NZ_LNNB01000044.1 GCF_001747895.1 Staphylococcus equorum
TCCCATACCCCAGGCAAGCATATGCTTTCAAAATCGAAATGTTTTAAATAGAAAAGCAGCAATCCATTAGAAACTAATAGATTGCTGCTTTTAATTTGGGAATGGGATATTTATGTCACATTCTCATTTGAAAATCATTATAAATTTTTATGAAACTTTGCTTCCATTCGATAAATTCTTGAACCTCTGTCAGAGAACTTTCTTTCATACTCAGTTTCTATATTATCTTCGTCATCTTCTTGATGAAGATTTAAATTGAGTTTAGTAAAATACATGCCGAATTGAGACATACTCTCTAAACTATAAGCAAAAAGACCTCTGTTGTCAGTTTTAAAGTGAAGTTCTCCGTCTTCTTTCAAAACTTGCTTATACAGTGCTAAAAACGTATGATACGTCAATCTGCGTTTAGTATGTCGTTTTTTAGGCCATGGATCTGAAAAATTCAAATATATGCGATCAATTTCGCCATCTTTGAAATATTCATTGAGCTCCAGTGCATCGTTACAAATCAATTTAATGTTTGTAAGACCAAGTTCTTTAACTTTATCTACAATATTAACTACTACACTTTTTTCTCGTTCTAAAGAAATAAAATTTATGTCAGGATTTTGTCCGGCAAGTGTTGTAATAAACTGTCCCATTCCTGATCCTATTTCAATGTATATCTCTTGGTCTTTATCAAACCAGTCACTTATATGCCCTGCATGACTACCATCCATATCCACTAGTTCAGGATGTGATTTCAAATAATCTTCTGCCCAAGGCTTGTAACGCATTCTCATTCTGATAACTCCTTATATAAAAGCATTGTTATTCATTACTTCATTTAAGAATTTGAGCCACATATTCATATCTTTGTAGCGCTTTTGTTCTTCATACCATTGGACCATACCTATAGACTGAATAACTGTATACCATTTCATACGTTTTTGTAAGTCCATTGAGTCTTTAGTTCCATAAACATCTAACCAGTGAGGCCATTTCTTTTCAGGAACGTAATTGTATAGCAGCATGCCTAAATCAATTGCAGGATCAGCAATCATCGCGCCTTCCCAATCAACTAAGTAAAGCTCATCACGATCTGATAATAGCCAATTATTATGGTTAACGTCGCCGTGTACAACGGTAAAGAAACGCGGATCTAAATTAGGCATATGGTCTTCTAAATACGTTAATGCTTTTCTTACTACATGATGCGTTAAAACTTCTCTAGATAATGAAGCGTTAATTTTATTTAACAAAATATCTGGTGTAATCGGCTCCATTTCCATTCGTTTTAACATATTCAATAGTGTTCTAGAACTATGAATTTTTTTCAATAAATTAGCTACTCTTTGTTCATGCATTTCATTGAAAGTAAGTTCTCTACCATTTTTCCAATGTTGCGCCGTTACAACTTCTCCAGTTTCGATTCGTTTCGTCCAAACTAGTTTTGGCACAATACCTTCAGCAGATAAGGCTGCGATAAAGGGGTTTGAATTTCTTTTTAAAAATAATTTCTGCCCATCCTGTTCAGCCATATAAGCTTCACCAGATGCACCACCTGCTGAATCAAGCGTCCATCCTAATTGATAAAACTGCTCCAACACGTTCACCTCACTTTCAACTAGAAAATGGCTCCTGAAAAGAATTTTCGAGAGCCATATATAATAATTTTTTAATTCAAAATTATAAACTCCAACCAAAATTGTGCAGCCTCAAGTTTTATGACTAACACATTGTCCCATCATGGTTCAAGTTCTTTTTAATTTATTAATACTCATACTATCTGAGCTAATTTACAATAACTTTTACATCATATCATAAATTAGCTCTTAACAGAGTATTAATTTAATATTTCTCTATCTTTTTTTGTGAAATTTTTTACTTCCAAATTTCACGACTTATAAAAGATTTTATAATCTTTAATACTTTATTTCAACTATAAATGAGAAATTAAAATTCACATTTTGATTCCATACCTTTATGGAATTCTATTAAACGGCTCAGTAAGAATTATAACATAATTTGACCTTAATATATGTTACATTTTCTATCCATTTATTGAAATTATTAACTATGCGTGTCAATATATCTATTAAATCCTTCTTGTAGCGATTTAGTGATTGGTCCTACTTTTCCATCACCTACAGCTTCACCATTTAATTTAACAACTGGCATCACTTCAATTGATGTACTTGAAACCAAAACTTCATCCGCATTTTTCAAAAATTCTAAAGTAAACGTTTCTTCTTTAAAAGAAATACCTTTTTCTTCAGCAATTTCTTTTATTACCATACGCGTAATACCATTCAAAATATAGTTATTGATTGGGTGCGTATAAATCACGCCATCTTTAATTGCGTAAACATTGCTCGAAGATCCTTCTGTAACAGTTTCACCACGGTGTTGGATTGCTTCTTGTGCATTATATTTAACAGCATATTCTTTTGCTAATACATTGCCTAATAAATTCAAGCTTTTTATATCACATCTTAACCAACGGATATCTTCAGTTGTTACGGCATTTATGCCTTCTTCTAATAATTTGTATGGACGGTCATAAGATTTTGTAAAAGCTGTGATATTCGCTTTTACTGATGGCGTAGGAAAGGCATGATCACGCGGCGCAGTACCACGCGTCACTTGAATATATACGCCGCCATTAACGATACCATTAGCAGCTATCAGTTCTCGTACAAGTTCTATAAGCCCATCAACTGTATAGTTTAATTCTAAGCCAATTTCTTTAGCGCTTCTTAATAATCTTTCAAAATGCGCATTGGCAGTAAAAGGATGATTGTCATAAACTCTTATATATTCATAAATACCATCACCAAATACATATCCTCTATCGTTATAAGCTACATTTGCATCTTTTTCCTCTAGTAATCTTTCATTTATTAATACTTTCGTCATATTTATTCCTCCACACACAAAGTATATAGTGATTCTAAGTAGATACTCGTCGCATCAAACAATTGCTTTTTACTGATATATTCATTTTTTTGGTGCATTAAATCTTCAGAATCACTGAACATTGCGCCAAAGGCAACACCTTTGTCTAAATTACGTGCGTATGTGCCACCACCAATTGTGTATGGTTCTGTTTCGTCACCTGTTTGATTTCTATAGGCTTGTACTAACGTTTGAACGAATGGATCATCTTTTTCTACATAATGCGGTGTTTGGTTTTTACCTAATTCAATTGAAAATCCAAGTGGTTGAACTTCACTCTTGAAGCGCGTCATTGCTTCTTCAAATTCAAATCCTTGTGGATATCTTAAATTAACACCAAATGTTCCACCTTCAACATTGTCATAAGACATGACACCTATATTCGTCGTTAAATCACCCATAACATCTGTGTGGAATTTCATACCCATTTTTTCTCCAAAATGAGAATTAAATAAATATTTTTCACTGAAATTCACGAAATTAGCTGCTGTTTTGTCTAAATCTAGACTAGATAAGAAATTCAACAAGTACAAACCAGCATTAACACCTATAGAAGGATCCATACCGTGTACGGCTTTTCCTTGAACTTTTAATACAAGTACGCCACTATCAACGATGCTTTCCCCTTCAATATTGTTCTCGTGAACAAATTGTTCGAAGTTTTGAATGACATCAGTCATGTTTTCTTTTACAGATACATTCGCCACAGCTTCATCAGGTACCATATTATATCTTTGTCCTGAATTGAATGAAATTAATTCATATTCTGGCTCGTCTTGGTCTTCTGCTTTTTCGTTTTGAATCACATCAAAAGTAGTAATACCCTTTTCGCCGTGAATTGCAGGGAATTCTGCATCTGGTGCAAATCCTAAAGCAGGCATTTCTTCAGTTTCAAAATAACGCTCAGTGCATTGCCAATCAGATTCTTCGTCAGTGCCTATTATAATATGTATACGTTTTTTCCAATTTACATTCATATCATTTAATATTTTAACTGCATAGTACGCTGCAATTGTTGGTCCCTTATCATCAAGCGTACCTCTTGCAATAATTTTATCATCTGTCACAACTGGATCAAATGGGTCAGAATCCCAACCTTCTCCAGCAGGCACGACATCAACATGGCATAATATACCAAAAACATCTTCTCCAGTACCCGCTTCAATTCGACCAGCAATATGGTCTACATCATGTGTGCCAAATCCGTCACGTTCAGCTATTTTGTACATGTAATCTAAGGCTTTTCGTGGACCAGGTCCAACTGGATATTCTGTTGATGCTTTATTATCTTCCCTAACACTCTCAATAGATAATAAACCTTTCAAATCTTCAATGATTAGATCTTCATATTCTTTCACTTTGTCTTTCCACATTTGTGATCCACTTCCTTCTCCAAACTTATATATTTAATATTTTACATGATGTGTGGCAGAAACTACAGTGAGATGTCATTATTTTTTAAAAATTCCAACTGTTTCGCTAACAGATAAAACAGTTCAACCTATATATATTAATATATTTCAAAAACTGTATTAACATAAAAAAGAGGTGAGATAAAATACATATCTCAGCCTCAATGATTAATTTGGCAGTGGTTGACTGAATTGAAAAAGCGCTTCAGCGCTTGTATTCCATTTTCTAGTCTGCTTTGCCGGACTGGGTTCATACGACGAAATCTTGTTAAAAATATAAATTTCTGCCACACACGTATAAAAAAACCTAGTTCATTAAAATGAACTAGGTCGCCAAATAGTAATTTACTATTTATTATCACGTTTATTACTATTATTTTTTAATTCTTCTTCAGTTACGACACGTAGATTATTAGAAGGGTCTCCGCCTTCATCATCGAATCTAGCTTCTTCAATCTCTACGTCTTCTTTTTTAACACTATTTTTGAAATTATTTTTTTGATCTTTAAGATAACCTTTAGGGTCTTGTTTTACTTTTGAAGCATAACCTTTAGGATCTTGTTTTACTTCGCTATAAGTTTCGCCTGCTTTTGAACTAATTTGACTAGCGATATCTTTCGCGTTTTGTTTATATGATTCTGGATTAGATTTGTATTTGCCATACTCATCTTTCAATCTATCTCTATTTTCTTTTTTAGAAAGAACAACTGCAGCCGCTGCTCCACCGATACCTAATACTGCTTTAAATAAATTTGACATAAAAACACCTCTTCATTATTTTAATCCTAATTGTTTAAAATCTTGTTGAGTTAAATGACGAAATTCTCCTGGCGCTAATGCTGAATCTAGCTTTAAGTCGCCAATGCTAATACGTTTCAAAGCTAAAACTTCATTATCTATAGCATGAAACATACGCTTAACCTGATGATACCTTCCTTCGTATATTGTGACAAATGATTTGTTCTTTTCATCACCTTCAACTAATTGAGCAGGTTTCGCCAATCCCTCATTTAATTCAATACCCGTTTTAAAGGATTCTATATCATTTTTTGTAATAGTTTTTTCAGAAATCACTTCATATGTCTTAGAAACATGCTTTGTTGGACTCATCAATTGGTGGTTAAACTGCCCATCATTCGTGATGAGCAATAACCCTTCAGTATCTTTATCCAAACGACCAACTGGAAATAGTTCTAAATATCTAAATTCATCTACTAAGTCTATAACAGTCTGTTGATTATTGTCTTCAGTAGCTGATAAATACCCTTTTGGTTTATTTAACATCAAATAGATTTTATCTATATACTGAATTTGCGTTTCATTGACGCTTACAATATCCGTTTCTGGATTGATTTGAGTTTTTGGTGATTTCTCTTTTTTATCATTCACGGTAACATTGCCTTTTTTTAATAACTGTTTCACTTCTGTACGTGTTCCTACGCCCATATTAGCTAAGAATTTATCTATTCTCATTCTGCAATACCTAACTTACGTCTAATTTTCTGTGGAATATCACCTAAAAACTGATCTGCAAGTCTTGTCTTCATTGTCATACTAGCATAAACTAACATACCTACAATTACACTAACAATAATTATAATCAGCGAACCAAATTTAGATTGTGTTGAAATAAATAATTGTAAGATAAAGAATGTTAACTCAACTGATATCATCATAATTAAGCTATATAAGAATATTTTACCAAAGTGTAACCATGTTTCTGAAAAATCAAATTTAGCGTGTTTTTTAAGTATATACAGATTACATGATACTGCAAATAACAATGCAATTGCCGTACTTAATATCGCACCAGCAGAATGGAACGCTAAAATTAATGGCGTATTTAATACTACTTTTATTACAACTGCTGCTAATATAACAAATACTGTTAATTTTTGTTTATCAATGCCTTGTAACATAGATGCTGTTACACTCAGTAAACCAATTAGAATCGCTACTGGCGCATAGTAGAATAGCATTTGGCTACCATCAACATTATAACTATAAAAGACTGTATATAATGGTAACGCTAATGCCATAATACCTAAACTTGCAGGTACTGTGATGAACATTAAAACACCTAACGACGTTCGCATTTGTCTGTGCATCTCATGCAATTCACCCTTTGCATAAGTTTTCGTAATAAATGGAATTAAACTTACTGCAAAACCTGCTGATAATGCTGTTGGAATCATCACAATTTTGTTTGTCGTCATGTTTAAAATTGTAAAGAAATAGTCATGCATATGACTTGGAACGCCAGCTAAACCGAGTGCACTGTTATGTGTAAATTGATCGACTAAATTAAATAATGGGAAATTTAAACTCACAATGACGAACGGGATACTGTAAGAAATAATTTCCTTATACATTTTACCGTATGATACATCGATACCCGTTGTATCCGTTGCAACCATTTTTTCAATATTAGGCTTTCTTTTTCTCCAGTAATACCATAGCGTGAAAATCCCTGCAATTGCTCCTACAGCCGCTGCAAATGTAGCAATACCATTAGCTGCAAGTACACTACCGTTAAATACATTAAGTACTAAATAACTACCAACTAAAATAAATAGTATACGTGCGATTTGTTCGATAACTTCTGACACTGCCGTCGGTCCCATAGATTTGTAACCTTGGAACACACCACGCCATGTAGCAAGTAGCGGAATAAAGATAACTACCATACTAATAATTCTAATAATCCATGTAATTTCATCTACTGACCATCCGCCATTTGCACCTGCTTTATTTGCTAAAGTAATAGATGCAATTGTTGGAGCTAATAAATATAAGATGAAAAATCCTATAAATCCTGTTACAGTCATAACAAGAAAGCTTGATTTGTACAGTTTCTCACTTACCCTATATGCGCCCATTGCATTATATTTAGATACATATTTAGACGCTGCTAATGGGACGCCCGCAGTTGCAATAGCAATCGCTATATTATACGGGGTGTATGCATAGTTGAAAGGCGCCAAATTTTCCTCTCCACCAATAATCGAGTAGAATGGGATAATATATATAACACCTAAAACCTTAGTAATCAAAATACTAAGCGTAATTAAAAAGGTGCCCCTCACTAATTCTTTACTTTCACTCATTCAGATCTTCCTATCTCAAATTAATTTTTACACTCATAACTTTAATAATAACGTTATAACTACTTTTTTTCAAAAGTATATTACTATAAAATAACACTATATAGCTAAGGGAGGCAATAAAATGTATCAAACAATTATAATCGGTGGTGGGCCAAGTGGACTCATGGCTGCCGCTGCAGCAAGTCAAAATAGTGAAAATGTTTTATTAATTGAAAAGAAAAAAGGATTGGGTCGCAAGCTGAAAATTTCTGGTGGTGGCCGCTGTAATGTTACTAACCGCCTTCCTTATGATGAAATTATTAAAAACATACCGGGTAATGGAAAGTTTTTATATAGCCCTTTCTCTGTATTTGATAATGAATCCATCATTCAATTTTTCGAATCCAGAGGTGTAGGTTTAAAAGAAGAAGATCATGGTCGTATGTTTCCAGTATCTAATAAAGCACAAGACGTGGTAGATGCACTCATTCATACGTTACAACAAAATAATGTCGACGTTAAAGAAGAATCAACTGTTCAATCTATTGAATATACGCCCCAACAAACGTTTGAAGTTATGCTAAATGATCAACAACAATTTGAAAGTAAGAGTCTTATTATTGCGACTGGTGGTACTAGTGTACCCAAAACTGGTTCTACTGGAGATGGTTATAAATTCGCTAAACATTTAGGGCATACAATTACAGAATTATTTCCAACCGAAGTCCCTATAACATCTTCTGAACCATTTATTAAGAATAAACGTTTAAAAGGATTAAGTTTAAAAGATGTTGCACTATCCGTATTAAAAAAGAATGGCAAACAACGTATCACACATCAAATGGATATGATATTCACACATTTTGGTATAAGTGGCCCTGCCGCACTGAGATGTAGTCAATTTGTATATAAAGAGCAAAAAAGTCAAAAACAAAAAGAGATTCAGATGCAACTTGATGTTTTTCCAAATCTGAGTGTCGCTCAATTAGAAGCACAAATTAGAAATATATTAAAAGATACACCTGACAAATATATTAAAAATAGTTTGCACGGGTTAATCGAAGAACGTTATTTATTATTCATTATTGAACAAGCACAAATTAGTGATGACTTAACTGCTCACCATATTTCAAATGCACAAATTAATAAATTAGTTGAATTATTTAAAGGATTTACTTTTACTGTCAATGGAACGTTGCCCATCGATAAAGCTTTTGTAACTGGTGGTGGTGTGTCATTAAAAGAAATACACCCTAAATCTATGATGTCAAAACACGTACCAGGGTTATTTTTATGCGGTGAAGTATTAGATATACATGGTTACACAGGCGGATATAATATCACAAGCGCTTTAGTCACTGGTAATGTTGCCGGTTCAAACGCGGGTGAATTTCATCTTTAATGCTGAAATATAAGCTTCACAAATCAAAACAAACAAAATGCTCTTATAGCATTTTGTTTGTTTCAGAACGTAGACAAACCATTTGCTGTAAAGGCATTTGGTTTATTTTTTTATAAATATAACTTAATTTTAAAAATAAAAAGT
>NZ_LNNB01000045.1 GCF_001747895.1 Staphylococcus equorum
AGATACTGTATCTTCTGATGAAAAAAACGTAGATAACAAGGAAATTCCCTCTACTACTGAGGAAAAGTCTAATACAAATACTGTTGCTCCAAGCACAGTACATTCTGGCGATAAAAATGTAGATAACAAGGACTATCCTTCTGCAACTGAGGAAAAAACAACAGAAAATAATTTATATAATAATAAGACACCTAAAGTTGAAAGTCCTTTAAAAAATACATTTACATCTAAGAACAATACAAGTGAAAATCTATCAATTAATAGAGAAAACAAAGATGTTAGTAATCAAGTTCAAGTAAACAAAAATGATATAGAATCAAATAATATTGTTAACCCCCATAGAGGAGAAAAATCTACTTTAAAATATGATTTAGCGTTTGAAAATGGTTTAAAAGAAGGAAATTATTTTGATATTATAATTTCTAACAATGTCAATACTCATGGTGTTTCAACAATTAGTAAAGTTCCAGAAATCAAAAATGGGGAAATGGTTATTGCAAAAGGTAGTGTTTTAGAAAATGGAACAATCAGATATGTCTTTACGAATTATGTTAATGGTAAAAATAATTTAAAAGCCAATTTATCTCTAAATTTATTCATCGATCCAACAGTTGTAACAGAAAATAGCATTCAAACAATTACTTCAACTATAGGTAACCACAAAACACAAAAAGATATTACAGTAGAATATCTTAATGGTGTAAATAATGCTGGTTTGGGTGTTAATGGTAGTATTGTGTCTTTAGATAAACAAAATAACAAATTCACCCACATTGCTTATATAAACCCTGATAAATTTAAAATTCCATCAGCAACTGTTTATGGTCAAATCATAGAAGGAAATAAAAACGATGGAAATGTACCTAAAGTAAAAGTATTTAAAGTCATTAACGAAAATAAATTAAATCAAAGTGTATACGCAGATACTACGGATACTACAATGTTTCAGGATGTCACAAATGATATAAATTTATCCGTCGCAAATGGCAATTACCAAATAGATTTTGATGAGTTAGATGAAACCTATGTTGTACAATTTGAAAGTGACTATCAAGGAGATTCACAATCATTACAATTTAGAACAACCCTTTCAGGGTATTCTCCTTATTACTATGATTATTACGCTCAAGCTAGTTGGAATAATGGAGTATTATTTTATGAAAATAATGCAAATGGAGAAGGAACAGAACCAACTCCTGAGCCGGATCCTGAACCAACGCCAGATCCTGAACCAACACCGGACCCTGAGCCAACACCAGATCCTGAGCCAACACCAGATCCTGAACCAACACCAGACCCTGAGCCA
>NZ_LNNB01000046.1 GCF_001747895.1 Staphylococcus equorum
AAGTGAAAGCGAGTCGTTGAGTACGTCGGAGTCGATCAGCGAAAGCGAATCGTTGAGTACATCAGAATCACTAAGTGAAAGCGAGTCGTTGAGCACGTCAGAGTCGTTAAGTGAAAGTGAGTCGTTGAGTACATCAGAATCACTAAGTGAAAGCGAGTCGTTGAGCACGTCAGAGTCGTTAAGTGAAAGTGAGTCATTGAGTACATCGGAATCACTAAGCGAAAGTGAATCAATGAGCACGTCAGAATCACTAAGCGAAAGTGAATCATTGAGTACGTCGGAATCACTAAGTGAAAGTGAGTCGTTAAGCACTTCAGAATCACTAAGCGAAAGCGAATCATTGAGCACGTCAGAATCACTAAGAGAAAGTGAATCATTGAGCACATCGGAATCACTAAGCGAGAGTGAATCATTAAGCACGTCAGAATCACTAAGCGAAAGTGAATCATTGAGCACATCGGAATCACTAAGCGAAAGTGAATCATTAAGTACGTCAGAATCATTAAGTGAAAGTGAATCATTAAGTACGTCAGAATCGTTAAGCGGGAGTGAATCGTTAAGCACGTCAGAATCACTAAGCGAAAGTGAATCAATGAACACGTCGGAATCACTAAGTGAAAGTGAATCCCTCAGCGATGTAGAAAGTGAATCAATGAACACATCGGAATCATTAAGCGAAAGCGAGTCACTAAGTGAAGTAGAAAGCGAATCAATGAGTACATCGGAATCATTAAGTGAAAGTGATTCATTAAGCGAAGTAGAAAGTGAATCAATGAACACATCGGAATCACTAATTGAAAGTGAGTCATTAAGTACATCAGAGTCATTAAGCGAGAGCGAATCAATGATTTCATCTGATCCAAACAATTCATTAGATTCTACAAACACAGCAGAAGCAACAAACAATGCATCAGGTTCTACAGGAACATCAGAAGCAACAAACAATGCATCAGGTTCTACAGGAACATCAGAAGCAACAAACAATGCATCAGGTTCTACAGGAACATCAGAA